>OZ243942.1:0-2322500 GCA_965214225.1 Polyangiales bacterium
GCCAGCGGGAAGTTCCATCGGGCGCCGCAAGCTTGCCGTCCAAAGACGCCGCCGCTTTTAGCGTCACGAAGGGCACCTTTTGCGTGTGGTGTTTGACAAAATCGGCCACCAGCTCGCAGGCTTCCTCCTTAAGCACGCCCTGTGTGACCTCGATACGAGCCTGCTCAAGCTTGCCTACGGCCCCGGGAACATGAGGCGCAGGATCGGCACATCCGATCACAACGCGACGTATTCCGGCGCGCACAATCGCGTCGGTGCACGGACCGGTTCGACCAAAGTGGTTACAGGGCTCGAAGGTTACGTAGAGCGTAGCGCCCTTGGCAGCGCCTTCTGGAGCCGCTTGTATGGCGGCGACTTCAGCGTGAGCTGTGCCAGCCTTCTGGTGGAAACCCCTAGAGACCACTGTGCCGTCTTTGACCAACACAGCTCCGACGTGTGGGTTGGGACTCGGGTGGCCGCTTCGCGCGATGCGAAGGGCGCGCCTCATCATCTCCCGGTCTACCTTATCTCCGCTCCGTGCTCCCATCGTCTCACTAAGCTGGAGGACGGCCCAGAAGTTGAGAAAGCTCAGCCATGAACTCGTGGATGTCTTTGAAGCGGCGGTAGACGCTGGCAAACCTCACGTATGCCACCTGGTCGAGGTCGCGGAGACGGCTCATGATACGTTCACCGATCTCAGCTGAGGCGACCTCCTTCTCCCCGGAGTCCACAAGACTTCGTTCAACCTCATTGGTGAGTTGCTCGAGATCCGCAGCCGACACTGGCCGCTTCTCGCACGCTCTTCGCAGCCCGGCGAGCACTTTCATCCGGTCAAACGGCTCGCGTCGTTCGTCTTTTTTTACCACAAGAGGTAGCACCTGCTCTACGCGCTCGTAGGTTGTGTACCTACGCGTGCACTTTTCGCATTCGCGCCGTCGGCGGGTGACCTCGTTGCCCTGCGAAAGGCGCGAGTCAATGACACGGTTGTCTAGGCCTCCGCAGAAAGGACACTTCATTGCGGATGCAGACTAGTGCGCCAGTGCCCCTACGACAAGCTAGTTGATGCCTCAACCACATGCACATGGGCGCCAATTCCCACCGGGTGCTGTCACGGAAACAGCTGAGCTGGGCGTCCCCGCGCATACTCGAAGTTGAAGTAGCCTTCGAGCGCCGCCGTTCGCTCCTCCGCTGCTGCTGCGTCTTCCATGAGAACGGAGAAGCTTCCCTCAATCTCATCCTCAGCGCTATCGACATCGTCAGCGTAGAGCCGACTGAACGTGATGTTGCCACCGATCCCGACCATGGTAACTGGGTCCCCTCTTCCCGAACGCGTGCAGCTGTCGTTGAGGTAGAACACCATCTTGACGGGCGCATCATCATCCACCGAGAGCGGAACGGGCGCGTTGAGCTGCGATGCCTTCACGTTGCCGACATCGCGCACCAGGATTGACAAGCCATCCCCATACTGGACGAAATCACTGTTTCGCTGCAGGCGAATCTGCAGATGGGGGCCCACCGCTTCTGCCGCAAAAAAGTTGGGCTTCATCGCGTAGGAGGTGTCGCGCAGGCTGCAGTCTTCCACGACAACTGAGCCCCTCACCCACCCTTCACCCATCCCTACGTCGCAAGCTGCCGCCAAACCAAGCATCGCCACGGCCCAGCACATGACGCTTGCCCTCTGAAGCCACGCTGTCCGCTGACACATGATCAGCCCGCTGGCGGTGGCGCATACTCTGAGGCCTTTCCCGCAGGGTGCCGAACGCCTAAGCACAGATGTAACCGCCCCCTAGGACTTCTTCATCTTCGTAGACAACCGCTGCTTGCCCAGGCGCAACTGCCCGTTGCTGCTCGTCAAAGTTGACCGCGAAGCCCTCACCATTAGGCTCCACCCACCCCGCCGCGGGTTCATGGCGGTAGCGTATCCTCACCTCGGCTCGGAAGGGCTCCCTCCGCTTGCTCTGAAGCCAGGCATCCCCCACCGCCCTGACCTGGGATGAGTATAAACTCTCTGCATCGCCGACCACCACATCAGCCGAGCCTGGGACAATTTTGAGTACGTACTTCGGCGTCTCCGCACTGGCCAGGCCGAGCCCTTTACGCTGTCCCACGGTGAAATGGTGCACTCCTCGATGCTCTCCGAGCACTTCTCCCGCCTCGGATACGAATCGACCTGCAGCAGCGCCCGCTGTGGTTCGACGCTCAACGAAATCCCCTACGCGGCCATCGGGCAAGAAACACAGAGACTGCGAATCAGGTTTGTCGGCATTCGGAAGCCGGAGGCGCCGAGCCTCCTCGCGGACCTTTTCTTTGGTCATTCCACCCAAAGGAAAGATGAGTTGTCGCCGCAAGCTGAGTGGTAGTCCAAACAAGAAGTAACTTTGGTCCTTCGTCCGGTCCAAACCTCGGTAAATCCGACCTTGGCCCGCTGCGTTGTCGATGCGCGCGTAGTGTCCAGTCGCCACAAAACTCGCACCGAAGGTGCGTGCTAAGGCAACAAATCTATTAAGTTTCACATGCTGGTTGCAGGATATGCAGGGGCTGGGCGTCTCTCCAGCTAAGTAGCTCTCCACGAATGGGTTGATGACGCGGTCCGCAAATGCCTCTCGCTCATCGATAACATAGTGAGGAATGGACAGGGCGTCGCACACACGCCGAGCGTCCTCTCGGTCCTCGGAGGAACAGCACCGTCCGATCCGCTGGGTTGGCTCTTCATCCAAGAGGTGCATGGTCACGCCGATTACGTCGTGCCCTTCTTCAAGCAACAGCCCAGCTACAACCGAAGAGTCGACCCCCCCACTTAACGCCACCAGTACCCGTTCTCGCCCCATCGGGCTGAACTTACCATCGGAAGGTCCGGATGCACGCCAACAACAGCAACGACGGGTTCTTTCGAACGAACGAACATGCTGTCGCCGCACACCACGTAACCTGCAGTGTTTTCAATAGCATCAAGGCAAAAACCCAACTCATTACATTTCGAGGTGAAAAAGCTAGATTTGAGACGAAAAAGCTCTATCGCAGGGAAAAGAGCTAGATCGCGTAGTGAAAAGCTAGAGGCCGGTGTCAATCCACCTACCTGGGTGAAAGCCGCTGCAGAACGCGACTGAGGCGTTCGGTTGCCTCACTGAGCTCGTGTTCGGCTGTTGAAGAAGCAAAACTGAACCTCAGGGCGCCTCGTGCACGCCAGGGCTCCTTCGGAAACATCGCTTCGACGACCTTGGAGCGTTGATTAAGACCGGAAGAGCATGCCGCGCCGCTCGAGATGTGCACGCCTTCTATGTCGAGCGCCGCCACAACATCGCTACTTCGCACCCCGCGAAAGCTTACATTGGTGATGTGAGGCGCGCGCTCTGAATCCGCTCCGTTAATGACCCCTCCTAGTTTGCAAAGGGAGCTCTCGAAGGCGGTCCGCATCTGCGATAGGCGCAGCCAGTTTGCCGCGCACCACGCAGAGCCCTCCTCAGCGCAGACTTCTTTTACAGCGCAGGCGAAACCTGCGAGCAGCGCCACCGAGGGCGTGCCGGCACGTCGGCCGCGTTCCTGTGCGCCTCCAAAGGTAGTCGGCATCACCTGCACATCTCGGCGCACCCAGAGAGCGCCCGCACCTGCGGGGCCGCCGACCTTGTGCGCAGCAAAAGCGACTGCTGCACCCCCGAGCGCGCTGATGTCGAGATGCAGCTTGCCAACTGCCTGGCTCGCGTCAACGAAGAGAGGAACTTGGTGCTGCTGACAAAGGGATGCGTACTTCTGAACAGGAAACACCACGCCCGTTTCGTGGTTGACCCACTGCACGGCGAAGAGAGCAGGTCCTGCCGCCAAAGCCTCATCGACTGCTTGCAGCGAGGGAGGTTTGCCGCCATCGACGGGCAAAATGACCGACTTCGTTCCGCGTCGCTCTAGACTATCTGCTGCTTCAAGAACTGCAGGATGCTCAATTGCCGTGGTTAGAATGTGGCTGGACTTCTTAGTCGGCAAGCCACACACCGCCAGATTACATGCCTCGGTTCCGCTGCTTACGAAGATCAGATCGTCAGGCCGGACCCCCACACATTCCGCTATCTCGCGACGCGCACGGTCCAGCGCACGGCGAGCTGCTTGTCCTGGTTGGTGAACACTCGCAGGGTTTGCCCACGCGGCTAGCTGCGTGACGCGCATCGCCTCAACGACATCGGCAGAAGGAGGCGAGCCCGCTGCGTGATCTAGGTAGATTGAGGAGGCCATCAACTTGAAGCTGCACATCGCGATGCGGGCGATGCCGCCGCTACTGTTGCACCGCAGGCCCCTTGGGTTGAGCGCACACCCGCAGCAACACCGCTGTCCCCGGAAGTTGCCGTCCTGCAACAACAAACTCTGGGGGGCTCTGAACCTCAACGCTCCCGCCCATCGCCTCACTCACTCGGCGAGCAAAAGCAAGCCCAAGGCCCACGCCGCCGTGCCGTCGGGTGACGGAACCGTCCACCTGATGAAACGGCTCGAAAATTCTAGTCAGTTCCGTGCCGGCGATACCCGGACCATTGTCGCTGACCCTGAAGCAATAGCGTTGCGCACCCTCTAGAACTTCCTCTGTGCTTAGATCCACAGCGACCTCGCCCCCGGTCGGCGTGAACTTTACGGCGTTGTCGAGCACATGCACCATAGCCCGCTGTAACTTGTCCGGATCCCCCTTCGCCGGAAGTGTCTTCGACGAGACCTGCTCGAACAGTGTGATTCCGCACTCGCGAAAGCGTTCGCGCGTGTTCTCCAACGCCTTGCGGGCGAGGCTGGCAAAATCATAGCTCCTGCTGTAGAAGTGCATCCGCTCCGTTTCCAGACTGCTCACATCCAGCAGCGTGTCGATGACCCCGCGGAGACGTTGTGTCGACGCCTCGATGCTCTTGAGACACTTTTCCTGCAGCGGCGTGAGCTCTCCCATGTCTCCTCCCAAAAGCAGACGCAGATACCCCACGACAGGGGTCATCGGGGTTGCAAGCTCGTGGCTGACGTTTTGCAGAAACTCGCGTCGAAGTCGCGCGATTTCCTCGAGCTCCTTATTGGCTTGGCTGAGCTCCACCACCTTGCGCTCCAAGCGCTCGACAATCTTCTGCGTTTGCTCTCGCAGCAAAAACTCGCCTGTGCCATCAGACCGCTCACGATGCCCACGCAAGAACCGCTCAATGGTTCGCGCGAATCGCGCTCCATCGAGCGGGGTTTCAACCACTCCGTTAGCTCCCACCGCCAGGGCGGTTTGGTGATCGGAATCACTGGTGAGCACCACGATCGGCACACCCCGACTTGCCGGCATGCCGCGGAGTCTCAGCGTGACCTCATAACCGTCAAGATCTGGCAGATGAACCGACACCAGAATGATCGCTGGGTGATGCACCCCTGCAAGGCGAACGCCCTCGAGACCGCTCATCGCCTCATGCAACTGATGCCCGGCGGATTGCAGCAGATTCCGCACCAGTTTGCGCGAACGTGCGTCGGACTCAATATGCAGCACCAGGGCCATGACCGGAACATAGGACAACTCCGGTCTCTGCACCACGTTCGTTATACCGGGAGGAGCTCAGGAAGACGCTTCTGCGACAGGATAGCCGCTCTGAACTTCCGGCTGAACCAGAGGAACAGCGGGCAAATGTCTGCGGATTGCTGCAGACGACCTGCACCAAGGGTCATGAATGTATCAAATCAGATGTAACAGGAACAGCGGTAGGACCTGCGTTTCGTAGGCGCGCGTCACCTGGCCGCTAAAGCCGCACCATTCGCCGACGTTAGCTGACTACGGCAATGCCGTTCACTTAAGCCATTTTCCGGCTTTCCTCCTCGCGAACCTAGTTCTTTAGAGGATGGCCTCACGTAGGTGAGCGACGCTCCGGTTTTTCCAGGATCGCAGGACGACCGCAGGGAGGACGAGAACTCTGGCGGGGGCGCTCGAAAACTGACTCAACTGAACAACATGGGTGCCGGAGGCACTGGCATTGATCTGACTACGGAAAGTGTATGTCTCGTATCCGTGCTGATATACTGCCTTATGTGGGTTGGGGCGTACTTGAAAATGAGGTTTTTTCGAAATGTCGTTAGACATTGGCGTGCGTCTGGTTCGGGCAGGTGTAATTACGCGGGTTCAACTTGCCGAGACCCTCACAGGCGACGCCATCCACAGCGGGGGCAGTCTGGTGCGGCGCTTGATGCAGCAGGACGTCTCGCCGCAAGCCATTGCCGAACTGCTTGAATCCGAAGGCTTTGCTCCTCGCGTTTCCATGGCTGAAATTACACGTGCCGATCCGAACCTCATCGCGATGGTTCCCGCCAAGCTGGCCTATGGCCTTCGCGCTCTACCCATCGAGCAGGCCGAACGCGACGTGAAAGTGGCGATGTCCGACCCTTCCGACCGCCACGCCGTGAGGGATCTGGAGCATGTGCTCTCAGCACGCGTCCAGCCTCTTGTCGCCTTCGAGCAAGATGTAGCGACGGCCCTTGAACACTGGTATCCAGCTGTGCCGGAAGACTTGCTCGGGGAGGGTTTTACTTACAGGGGCTCGGGGCCTGGTGCGTCCCTCGCGGCCATGGGCGAGACGCACGCGCGCACCCAAAGCCGACAGTCCTTCCCCCACGCCAGCGTCTTTAGCGGACGAGAGACGGGATCGTACGACGTGCGGCAGTCGTCGAACCCGCGGACGAGCGAGGAGAGCTGGATGGGACCGCTAGCTGACGCCAAAGACCCGTTGGGTGAAACCCAACGGTACCATCGGCAGCGCAAAAGCACGCGCCCGGCGCGAGGCACCAACAGCCTTCTGGGGGACCCTGAAGTCCAGCAACGCCCTGCTGCCCTAGGGTCTACGCTCGACCGCATACGTGCTTCCGCTTCGGCTCATGAGGTGGCGCAACTGGTCAGTGATGCCGTGCGAAGTGTCGCGCGATGCTGCGTTTTCCTTCGTTACCAGCACGGTGGCTTCGTCGGTTGGGCCGGGAGCAACGAAGATATGTCGGCGGACTTCGTCAATAGCATCCATATCTCGCCAGAGGAGAAGTCGACCTTTCAGAGGGTGCTTGTGAAGGGGAAAAGGTACATCGGACCTCTAGGCATGAGCCCAGTCGACGTTACGTTCGGTCAAAATATTCGCGGCGGCACCGGCATCGTGGTGATCGAGCCCATCATCGTGAAGAAGCGCCTCATCGCGATGGTGTGCGCCGACGAAGTGCGCTTTAGTGATGTGGGCAAGCAGCGGGTAGAGGTGCTGACGAAAGCAGCAACAGAAGCCTTCGAGCGACTGCTGCGCCGCAAGGATTAGGAAGCCCCACCGCCGGGTGCTGCCACGACCGCCGGGTGCCGCCACACGAGAGCGGTGCACCCGCAGCGTGCATTTGAGCTGTTTGAAGGCCGGCCCGGAGGTCGTGTTGCTGTTCCGGCCTGCCTGCCGACGTGGTAGATAGGTTGTCATGCCTTCTGAATCTCCTGCCGGCTCTTTCCCTTTTTCCCGCGGCATCCATACCGAGATGTACCGCGAGAGGCTTTGGACGATCCGGCAGTACGCCGGTTTCGGCACAGCTGCTCAGTCGAACCAGCGCATGCGCTACCTTCTTGCTCAGGGGCAAGACGGTCTAAGCATTGCGTTCGACCTACCAACTCAGATGGGCTTGGACAGCGACGCATCACCGGCTGAGGGCGAAGTGGGTCGTGTGGGCGTGGCCATCGACACAGTCGAGGACATGCATGTGCTTCTGCACGACATTCCCCTCGCGGATGTTTCGGTCTCGATGACGATCAACGCAACTGCGCCGATTCTAATGGCGATGTACGCCGTCTGCGCCGAGGAGCAGGCATTGGATCTCAGGGAACTCCGAGGCACGGTACAAAACGACATGCTCAAAGAGTTCGTCGCAAGAGGCACCTACATCTATCCAGTCGAGCCTTCTCTCAAGTTGTCTACGGATCTTGTCGCGTGGTGCGTGAGCGCGATGCCGCTTTGGAATCCACTGTCAGTTAGCGGCTACCACATCCGCGAGGCTGGTTGCACGGCCGCGCAGGAAGTCGCTTTCACCCTGGCGCACGCCGTGGAGTACCTAACCCGCGCCAAGGATGCTGGCGTTGATCTCGAGTTGCTAGGCAAGCGCACCTCATTTTTTTTCTGCTCCCACAGCAACCTTCTAGAGGAGGTCGCCAAGTTCCGAGCGGCCCGTGAGCTCTGGGCGCACGTAACCCGCAACACTTTGAAAATAGCCTCTCCGGAGGCACAGAAGCTTCGCTTTCACGTGCAAACGGCGGGTTCGACGTTGCAAGCTCAAGAGCCTCTCAACAACCTTGTCCGCACCACGTTGCAGGCCCTGAGCGCCGTGTGGGGAGGCTGTCAGTCTCTTCACGTGAACGCGTACGACGAAGCTCTTGCACTTCCAACCGAAGAGAGCGCACGGGTGGCGATACAGACGCAGCAGATTCTAGCTTGCGAAGCCGGTATGCGGCAGTTCGTTGATCCGCTGCATGGTTCAGAGGGAGTGGAGAGTTTGGTCACTGAGCTATCCGAGCAAACTAAACGGCTCTTGGCAGAAGTGACGCGCATGGGCGGAGCTGCGAAGGCGGTCTGCGACGGTCATCCCCAGCGGCTCATCGAGCAAGCTGCCTACCGGACTCAGCAGCAAGTTGAGCGGGGTGCGCAGAGGGTGGTTGGGCTCAATGCCTTTGTTGGTCCAGCCTCTGAGGTGCCGCGGTTGCATCAGCACAGCACCGACTCGGAAGTAGACCAAGTCGCGCGACTCCGCGCAGCACGAAGCGCCCGCGACCGCGAGAAGGTGGACTCAACCCTGCGCCACGTTGAGCATACTGCGCAAGCAGGTGACAACGTACTCCCCGGCATCGTGCAAGCGGTGCGGGCTCGCGCCACGGTAGGTGAAATAAGTTCTTCCCTGCGGCGCGTCTATGGCTCGCATGACTACGGCTCACACGACGTGAGCGACGCCTCGCACGTCAAGAGCAGTTAGTCACCTTGAGCTGCGCTGGCGCAGCCATGATTCTTCGCGGGTCTCCTCGGAGGAGCTAGTCATTTTTCGGAGGAGTTAGTTCCCTTCTTTGGAAGACCTACTCCTCTTCTTCGGAGGATTCAGTCCCCTTCTCTGTCGATGTCGCCTCAAGAGCCGCGGACGCATCCGACGTGACGTTCTTGTGCGAGTCGGAGCCCGTCCTCCTTCGCGAGTTCGAGGCCTCATCTGAGTCACCAGTCGCTACGTTCCGCTGCGCGCGCGTAGACCTGGACTCTCGTGGTGATTTCTGATCCTCATCCCAAGTGACCTCGATTGACTCCGCACCGCCTTCACTAGGGTCCGCGCCATTGCGATTTGTGGAAGCACTGCGGCCCTTGGAAGCATTGCGGTCCGTGGAACCATTGTCATCCGTGGAAGCCGCATCCTCAGAGGAGTCAGTATGGTCTTTGGAACCGTCGTCTTCGTTGGAAAACCCACCGCTTCGTCTGCGCGAGGAGCTGCTGCTGTCTCCCTTGCGGCTTCCTCTCCCGGAACTGCTACGTGAACTGCGGCCCTCGTTCCGCTGCCACCCGCGCTCCCTGCCGCTGCGCTCAGGTGCTGGAGCCGGCACGCCTCCGAGGGACTCCAGCAGGTCGAAGTCAAGAGCGCTGGCATGCACCAGCATCGGCCGGATGCCTACCCCGCACTCCTCCATGGACTTGGCGAGACTGAGGCCATCATAGACAACACAGGGCGCGTGGGAAGCAAACGACGCCTCCTCTTGCGCAGGTGAGGACACCTCTCCCGTTGTCACCAACCAAAGCAGGTCGGCTTGACCGTAGTGGTGAGCGCTTCCGCGAAGCTCTACCACGTCTGAGGCATCAACACTCTTCTTGTTTCGGAAGATAACCACGCCGCAACGAACATCCGTCAGGCCCTGCCGCCAGTTGCCGGCAAGACGCAGCGCCCCATCCGCGGTGGAAGGCGTGCGCACAGCACGAAGGGCAGAAAATCCCAGTGCATTTAGCCAAGTCGCCATAAGCTCGGCAAAGCCTGCGCCTGACAACTCATCAAGCCGTCGCCACATCGCACGCGCCACCTCATGCTGCTGCGCCTTGGCGGCTTTAGCCGCCTCCTGCTCGTAGCGGAGTGCTTCGCGCGTGAGAGCCCAATCAGTTAGTACGACGCGACCACTGCTCAGCTGACGAAACCTCGGACGCTCGCCGTATTTGGCCCGCCTCGCGCCATCGGCGCGCAGAGAGGCCGCAACAGTCGGCGTGAGAGCGGCGGAGTCGCCGCTCAAGCGCCCCTTGCTGATAAGAAGCTCCGCTACTCGCACGGCCGAGCACGGCCGACGAGGTCCGTCGGACATAACAGCGTGAATGGCATCGGCAAGGCTTTTCCCAAGAAGTGCGTTGTCAGGAACCTGTGTGTCTCGATAGCCAATCTCGTCCAGCAAAGGCTCGCGACTTTCCGGTTCCTCTTGGCTCGGACGCGCACTTTCCCGCGGGGAGCTGGTTTCGCTTGCATCTTGACCTTCGGCACGAGAGCCCCCACGCCTGCGTCGCCTGCGTCTGCGGCGCGGCCGGGATGTTTCCTCGTCGTCGTTGTCAGAGCCGCCAAGAATTAGAGCATTCTCGTCGTCGTCATCGTCGCTGTCATCGTCTTCTTCTGATTTCGACGTGGAAGGCGTCGGCTGCTCCGTCTCTTCCTCAGAAGCGCTTTCAACCTCCGCCTCAGGCAACTCTTCAAGGTCCGGCAAGTCGCCGGCATCGGCCTGCTTTAGAACCTCTTCGTCGAACTCCCGCAGACCGAAAACACCTGGACGAACCTTGATGATTGGAGCGTCGCCTCGATCGTTTTTCACCATGGTCGCAAGTCGCGAACTCATCGTGACCTCCGGTGTCTTGCCAACATGCGACAACATGTTCCGAGCGATGGCGAACTCAGTAATCTTTTTGTAATGCAAAGGACGCTTCGCTAAACGGAGCACCTCTTCTGCAGCTTGTGTGAATGTCATGGTGTGACATCTATCACCTCGCCTGATCGGAAGCAAAAGGACGAGCGAGAATACGTCTATAGCCTACGGGCGAGGCGAATCAGGCAACTTCAGGATCAGCGGCTGGTGGTCGCTCACATAAGTCCAAGGCTCCGAGCTCGATTTGCATGCCGTAGCTTCATCCTTGATCAGCCGGATGGGCTGGTCCTTTAGCTCATCTGCAAACTTCTTACTGGCGAAAAACCCGTCAAGCGGCAGAGGCCGGGGAAGGCATGCGGTAACCTCTGTAGGTCCGAGCGACTCCATCGGCTGTTCAAGCTCCGCGACAACACGCTGAAACGAAGCCCGTTCTTCCTGCGGAGGAATCGGACGGATGCATCCGCGAACCTCGTCGCGGCACCCACGCGCGTTGTGCACCCCGGCAAACAAGATCGTGCTGCTCCCCGAGAATCGCTTCAGGCGAGACAAGGCAGGAGCAAAGCCGCGAACGGAGGCGATACGATGCGCGTGATTTCGCAGTTTGGTTCCGCCGTCGAGGTGGAAGGAGACGAAGTTGAAGGCCAAGGAATCCGAAAAAGTGGCAAATCCACCTACCGCGGGACGAAGAGGTTTGGGCCCAAGGCCCTTGCGACATGGCTCCAAAGTGGGGTTGATATACCGAAGGTCTTGAAGGTGCGTTAGCTGCACCTTGTCTTCCCGGTAGATCAAGCCAACGTGACGCCTCTTTCTGCCCGGACACCCGTCGAAACGAGCTCGCCAGGGGCCACCGCTAAGCTTCTTGAGCTCGGTGAGCACCTTATCAAACCTTGGGAGCTGCTCCTTCCTTATTCCCTGGATAGCCCAAAGATGCACACCCGGCGCTGCAAGTACGCACGCGGTGCGTGCAATGACTTCAGCGGTGGCGAGCTTCTTGTCCGGAGGTCCGTCGGGAAACCACCTCAGCGCCCATGAACCTACGGCCGGCGCCGCTGCATCGCCCTTTGCGACCTGGCATGCTTGAGCCGCAGCACGCACAGGGCTGACGAAGCTGAGAAGCATGACGCTGGCCACACCCACGTGAGTCGGAATCCTTGAAGATTGGGTCGCTCTTAACAAGCTAAGTAAAGTCACGTTTGGAAGGCGCATCGCACTAGTTTGGCACCTCCCATAAGGACGGACAACTACCGTGAGGCTCTGATGAGATGTTCTGCCATACGCTTGCCGCTGATGAATGCCTGTTCAAGGCGGGTCCAATGCACCAGTCACCGCAGACGCCAAGCCTATCCCCCGGAAGGTAAATAGCGCCCACATCGAGCGGATTGCGAGCTGAGGCGTAGAGCCACCGGTGCGCCCAAATCTCCCGCACATGCTGACCGAGCACCCACTTCAGAGGCGACCTTCAGCAGTGGTCTCGACAGTAGCCGAGTTGTGAGAGTGGCCTACGTGTGAAGTGGCCCATTCGTGAAGTGGCCCATTCGTGAAGTGGCGGGGTGGACGGGACTCGAACCCGCGGCCTCCGGCGTGACAGGCCGGCGTTATAACCAACTTAACTACCACCCCTTGGCCGCGTGGTACTTCAGCATGACGGTGCTGTCAACTCAAGATGACAAACTTCCGGCATCGCCACCAGCACGGTACTTCCAATATCGCACATCGCTCTTCCGCCGCGCACTCTTTCTGCGATTCCGCAACTGAACTGCGGGCATGCCTACTTCTCGCTCAACTCAACAGAATACCGCGCCACAAGCTTTCCCTGGTCTTCCCGAAAGTCATCTGGTGTGATGAGCAGGGTTTGGGAGGATCGCTCAGGGTGGACAACGAGGAACTCGTATGTTCTTGCAGCACTGGATTGCGAGAGCGTAGCAACCGGACTTCGGCCCACAAGCTGGTACACCAGGGCGCCAGGAGGTGTCGTGACGACGCGAACCGCTCCGACCCGCCCACTGTTTTTGCCCACGGCTTTCGGTGTAAGCGCGCTCTCGGCCATCCCCGCAGCGCCTCCCTCGGCAAGTTGAATGGCAAGCTCGTAATATTCATTCTCGCCCTCGCCCTTGAGCCAAGTGGCGTCAGCTGGCACAGCCGCGCGTGCTGCGGAGTAGCCCTTGGCCGTAGCAAGAAACTCCTGCGCCAAACCAATGGATACATTCTCTGCCGTCACGGGTGCCTTGCCCACGAATAACAGAACCTGCGCGCCTTCAGGTGCCACATCAACAATAATGTCGCCTCGGGGTGTGGGCGCGCTCTCCGCTGCCGTCTCGGGTTGGCCGACAACAGGTTCGTTGAGCCAATCGGCGATGTCGCGCCGGTATAACGCAGCTGCGGCTATCGCAGCTGCGCAAGCTGCTGCAGTAACCAACACGAGCAACAAGCCGGAGGAGCGTCTTGCGCCGTATCTGATGCTGTCATCAAACGGCCTTGAGTCTATCCAAGGATTGGAGCGCAGCCGCGGAAGAGGTTTGGAGGAGCGGCGGTAGCTCACGCCCGATTCGGTATCCGAGAACACAGATGATGCTGGAGTGGGCGTTGCTTTGGCAGTGCGTGCCAGCGCCAAAGCCCGCATTGAGTGAGAGGCGCTTGGGGTGTGCCGCGACCTGTGTCTCGATTCGGCCGTTAGGTGACTCATATCGCGAACCACCGTTTCATCCGCCTCCTCAAGCAAACCATCCAGGTCTCTCTGCCCCGTCTCCTCCGACCGCAACGCCGCCACATGCGCAGCAGGCGCTTGTCGCTGCACCTCCCGCACCATTCGCGCCACCACGCGACGAACGGCCTGCCGGTTAAGAGGAACGAGATTCGCTTCTACCTCCTGACGAAACGCTGCAAGAGAGGTGTTAGAACTGGAGCCGCTCTGCTCAACCAACTCCACAAGGCGCACTGGCACTTTTGTTCCAGCCGCCACCAGTGTGCGGGCGAGAATGTCTGCCAGCGCCGCTACCTGCTCCCTGACGTCTTGAGCAGAGCCGACCTGCCGCACAGCCACATCGCCTTCGCTATTGATGACGATGTGCTTGGTATCGAGCGTGCCGGGCGTCTCCCCAAGCGTGGTGCTGGCTTCGAGAACGAGAAAGGCGCCGATCTCCCACGGGAGCTGCGAACGTTTTTTTTTCAGCTCCTCTAAAAGCTCATGCAAAGTCAGCTCAGCCGTCACGGCCGCGCCTCATCCGTCTGTCGCACATGCACGCCACGCGATGCCAGATACGCCTTTGCTTCGGGGATGCTGTGGGTTCCATCGTGGAAGATGGAGGCCGCAAGCACGGCGTCGGCGCCGCCAACCTCCAGCCCCTCGTAAAGATGCTCCAGAGTCCCCACGCCCCCTGACGCGATCACCGGAACCGTCACCGTCTCAACAACCTCATGTGTCAACTCCAAATCATATCCCATCTTCGTACCATCGCGATCCATGCTTGTAAGCAGGATCTCTCCAGCGCCCAGCTCGCACACCTGGCGCGCCCACCACAGCACATCAAGCCCGGTGTCTTTCCGTCCTCCGCGGGTGAAGACGTGCCAGGCATGTGTAGCGCTGTGCTTCGCGTCGATGGCCACTACGATCGCCTGCGTTCCGTACTTCTCGCTGGCGCTCCTCACAAGTTCGGGATTGTCAACAGCAGCGCTGTTGATCGACACCTTGTCAGCCCCTGCCGACAGCAACTCCCGGACGTCGTCGACTGTTCGGACGCCCCCGCCAACGGTGAGCGGCGAGGAAATAACGTCCGCCGTACGTTCAACCACATCAAGAAGCGTCTTACGTTCTTCGTGAGAGGCCGTGATATCCAAGAAGGTGATCTCATCGGCACCTGCCTCATCGTAACGCGCTGCGTTCTCCACCGGATCACCGGCGTCGCGCAGGTCCATGAACTGAACCCCTTTGACCACTCTGCCTGCCATCACGTCCAGGCATGGGATGACGCGTCGACTCAGCATGAACTAGAACCTGCTGCCTCAAGTGCCTCAGCGAGGCTAAACGCTCCGGTGTAAAGCGCCTTGCCGCATATAACGCCCCACGTGCCCGCGCCTCGGAGGGCCTCGATATCCGCGATCGAAGAAACGCCGCCGGATGCGATCACGGGGCAGGCAACGCGTCGCTGCACCTGCGCCGTAGCATCAACATTCGGCCCCTCCTGCATTCCATCGCGGGCAATATCGGTGTAAAGTAAGGCTCCCGCACCCCACGAGGCGGCCTCCTCTGCGAAGTTCAAGATGGGTCGGTCGGTGCTCTCAGTCCACCCCTCGATAGCCACCTTTCCGGCTCTGCCGTCGATGGCTACCACGACGCGTCCGGGGTAGTCACGGCAAAGTTCCTTGGCCACAGCCGGTGCACGCACCGCCGCGGTGCCCAAGACCACGTACTCCGCGCCGTGCTTTAGCCACTGTTCTGCGCTCACACGATTGCGAATGCCGCCTCCGACCTGCACATCTACAGAGACTTCCCGCACCAAGTTACGGATAACTTTTGCATTGCACGAAGCTGCGCCACGCGCTCCATCCAGGTCCACGATGTGGATGCGGCGGGCGCCCGCTTGCGCGTAACACTGCGCGATCTCAACTGGGTTGTCCCCGTACACCGTCACGTCGTCGTAGCTCCCTTGGCGAAGCCGCACGACTTGACCGCGCAACAAGTCGATGGAGGGGATTACGAGCACGTCTCTTTACCCTGGAGCACGTGATTGAGCGCGGACTGAAGAAGGCGCTGGCCGCTTCGCTGACTTTTCTCCGGATGAAACTGGCAGGCAAACAGGGAAGGAGCAGCCAACGCAGCGCAAAAGGGCTCGATGTAGTGGGTGCGGCCCGCGATAATGCTCTGGTCCTGCGGAACGCAATAGTATGAGTGAACGAAGTAAAACCAATCGTTCATGTCGATGACCTGACGCGTCGAGACAACGCGGTTCCATCCCATGTGAGGTACTTTTTGATGCTTTACACGAGCGGTTTGGCCAAAGCGACGCACAGAGCCAGAAAAGAAACCCAGACCTGCATCTTCAGAAGACTCTTCGCTGCCGTCAAACAAGATTTGCATTCCCATGCAAATGCCAATGTAGGGGCGCTTGTCTTCCAACCAGGTGTGCAACACGCGATCCAGCTCGCGCTGACGGAGTGACCGGATGAAGTCTCCGAAAGCCGCCTGCCCCGGTACAACCACGACATCCGCTTGCTCAATGGCTTCTCGGTCGTGGGTCCTCACAACCTCCAGCCCGCCTGCACCTGCCGACAGACTCCCGAGCACCCTTTCGACAGAACGCAGGTTTCCGACACCAAGGTCGATCATCGCAGCTCGCAGCTTTTCTGATCTTCGTTCCATTCTTCCGGTCTCTTTGAGCTACTGCGTCTTCTGCAGCTCTCTACAGCACGCAATCACCTAAGCAGTTAGTCCATAAACGCTCAGTCAATTAACACCCAGTCACTTAAACACCCAGTCCTTTACACATCCAGTCACTTGGGGACTCAACCTGCCGAGATCTTGCAGCTTACAAAGCACCTTTCGTGGACGGTATGTCCCTGACGCGGGAGTCAACCTGCACAGCCGCCTTGAGTGCTCGGCCGAGCGCCTTGAAGCTCACTTCGATTAGGTGGTGCAAGTTGGTTCCTGCGTGCTGAATAAGATGAAGATTGCAGGAGGCTCCGCGCGCAAATCCCTCGAAGAATACCTCGGCGAGTTCACTATCAAACGTCCCTAGTTTCGCCTTCGCGAGCTGAAGCCCGAAGCGAAAGGAGGTTCGACCGGACAGGTCAAGCGCGCACGTCACGCAAGCCTCATCCATCGGCAGCGTGGCGGAACCGTACCTGCTGATGCCCGCCTTGTCGCCCAGCGCTTTCGCCAGCGTTTGACCCAATACAATGGCCAGGTCCTCGGTTGTGTGATGGCCGTCGATCTCGACATCGCCGGCCACATCCACTTGCGTGTCGATCAGACTGTGCCTCGAGAGTTGTTCTACCATGTGCGAAAGAAACGGAAGAGGCGTGGAGATGGCGTAACTGCCTGTGCCATCCAGATTGAGAGCTGCTCTAACGCGCGTTTCGCTTGTGGCGCGCTCTACCTCTGCTTTTCGCTCCATTCAGCTCTACCTCTGCTTTTCGCTGCATTCAGCTGGGGTATATATCACGAGAGCATGGCGTATGCTCGGCATGCTCGCCACTTTCCATGCGGGCGAGCTCTTCATCAATCCACCGATTCACCTGCCGAGGAAAGGGCCACATCCAGCCGTAGCTGGCCGAAGTAAACTGCCTGACGATGTGCTGTCGAAGTCGCGGGGCGCGTGCAGCAGGAAGCCCAGCTGTTTCCGCAGTGGCACGAAGAGTTTCCGCGTACGCCTCCCACTCCAGCCGGGCGCGGCCCCACGCAAGGCCGAGAGGAAAGATCGGCAGAAGATACAGAAGAGCCATCACCGAGAATCCCCACCGACGGAACTGGTGAAGGTGCACTTCTTCGTGCCGAAGCACAACGTACCGGTGCACAACGCTGCAGTTGTCCCACTTGGCAGGCAGAAAGATAGTCGACCCCAACGTGGTGACGTAGTCGCTCAGGTAGCTGCGCTGGCCACCCAACGTCACCCCGATAAGGAGCACGTGGATCAGGTGCGACAAGGTGTCGCCCTCCTTCTTCACAAACCGGAGCTCCGGGTGCCTCAGCTGCATGGCTCGCAGATAACTTGCCAGCTGTTCTTCGTTCACGTGCCTCCTCGTCTCGCTCCGCGGTTCGCTCAAGCGAGCGTGCCTCGCATTCTGGCAGACATCGCGTTCTGGCAGAACATCGCCTTGTCGGTGTAGCTTACACGCTTGTTGTCACCTCGGTGCATCCCAGCCTTCTTGTTGGCGTCCGCGGGCCTCCTGTGGCTGATGCCTGGTGGTCCAGGCTTATTTGACACCGGCGAGCTGGTTGCAGCTGCCTGGGCGCTCGGCGGGTCGCACCCTCCCGGCCAGCCACTGTACAGCCTCCTCGTGCACTTTTTCAGCGGGCTGCCCCTCGGGGACGCCTACCTGCGCGCCGCCACCCTGAGCTTGCTGAGCGAGGTGGTAGCATCGGCGCTAGCTGCGATGCTGGTGCTCGAGGTGAGCCATCCGCGACTCGACCATGCCCCGCAATGTACACCACGATGGCAGCGCACGTCGGCGGCTTTTGCAGCAGCCGCAGGCGTCTTCCTTTGCCCAAGCCTCTTTGACCAAGCGTACCGTCCCGAAGTCTACGGCCTGGCGCTTGGGCTAACGCTTTTGGGGTTTCTCTGCACCTTGCGCTATGTCTTTGGCGGTTCCGATACCAGGTGGATGGTCGCTTCGGCCTTTGCTGCTGGTCTGTGCTGGAACGTGCATCCGCCGCATGCCGCTTCCATTGTTCTTGCGGCTGTCTTAGCGGTGGCGTTGCAGCCGCCAACGACTTGGCCGCGAGCCCGCGCTATCGGCCTCGCTGCGCTCGCATGCCTGGCGGGCATCGCACCGGTCGTCTACTTGCCACTACGGGCTGCCAAAGGCGCACCGATGTGGGGTGAGCCGACGACATGGAATGGGTTGTGGAGCTATGTGAGCGGCAGCGCTTACCACACCAACCTGCAGTTGCCATCCTTTCAACAGCTCAGTGAAAGTTTGAGCTTTATCGTTTCCTCATCAGGTTATCTCCCTGCGTTTGGCATGCTTATGCTGCTTGCAGTTCGAGGGCATGCGAAACGACTGCGCCGGACCCTCTTCGCTTGCTTAGTTGGTGCGGCACTTCCCGCTCTTTTGCAACCGATCGACGTGCAAGTACCTGACAACATCGCTTACCTAGCACCTCTAGCCGCTCTGCTATTTGCCGTGGGAGCGTGCGGCATCCTGCGGCTTCGTCGCGGCGCGATCGTCGCATGCCTGCTGGTCGCGTTGGGCCTCAATCTGCCCGCACTTGCTAATCTAGCTCTGCCAGACAGTGCGCGGGCCTCGGAAGACCTCAAACACCTCTACGTGACCCTCCCCGGTCCGGAGGCGGCAGTCGCACTGCAGAGCGATTTCGCAGGATCTGCCTGGTCACTGGCCACCGAGGTTGAGCAGCTTCGCCCGGATGTTGCGCTCTTGGTGGAAGGTCTCGCCACGTCCTCATGGCATTGGAAGTCTCTCTCGAAGCACCCTCTCTTTACGGGGCAGCCCATCCTCGGCCCAGGCGACACCATCCACCAGCGACTCGTCCGCGGCTTTGTCTCCCGCGCCTACAAGCAGGTGCATGTGCTCGCCGAGAGCACCTTCCCCGTCGGCGGCAAAGGCACCACCCTCGGCCCCTACCTCAGCTTGCCCCCCAAAAACCAGCGCAAAGCTCGGCAAGCCTATGCAAGTCAGCTGACCGACCAGGTGATCCGTCAGCACAACCCCAACAGCCGTCACGCTGCTGTGATACGGCAGTTCATCTCACTAAAAGCCGAGCGGCTGCTTGCGCGTCACAACCCCCTCCTGGCGACGTCGTATCTGAAGCGCGGCAGTGGATGGCACTCCGCCTCCCGCCAAGCCAAGGCTCCAACTACGCTGATTCCCCCTGCTCCCGTCGTCGTTGATCCTCGGAGCCTTCTTGTATCCAGGAGCGACCTGGTGCGGCAGCTTGCGACCTACCTGGATGTGTTGAAGCAGACAGACACAGCGCGCACGTTGCTCCAACGCCAGCTTGAGGGCGGTGACCCACTTGCGCTGCTTCAGCTGGCCGTCATCTATAAGCATCACGGGGACCATGCGCGGGCCTCTCGGGCTGCTGCTGCTTTTGTGCAGCAGCAGCCCGAGCAGCGCTCAATGCTCGAAACGTATCACCTTACGGTCGAGTGACTATGCCGCGCCTTGTTCAACTTCTACAGAATCGCTTGCTAAAGAGTCGTTGGCTCAAGTGGACGGTGATGTGCGTTGCTCTCTTCTACGTTTGGCTGAAGGTCGACGTGCACGAACTTCTTGCGGCCTTCGCTCAGTTCAGCCATCGGACCTGTTTAGTGGCCATCTGCCTCGTACTCCTAAGCCTCATCGTCGGCGCTTGGCGGTGGCTGATGCTGCTTCTGGCCTATGGTGCACAGCGCCCGCCTCCCTTCTCCTGGTTGATCTTGGCCTACTGGCGCGCACTCTTCTTCAACACATTTCTTCCGGGCAATGTGGCCGGCGATGTGATGCGGGGTTGGCTCACTCGGTCTGCATTTGGCGAAGAAGACGACGGGGTGGCAACCCGCACCCGTCACGCGAAAGGCGGCAGCCGCGGAGGCATGCAGGCGCTTACCGTGGTGGTGCAAGAGCGGGTATACGGGCTGCTCGCGCTTCTCATTCTTACGCTCGTTTGCCTGCCACTGTCTCACCTGACGCTCTTCCTCCCCACGGCGCCCCTGATCGCTACCGCCACTTTCGTTGCTGTTGTCGCCATTGTGTCTCCTGCGCTGCTGCGGCGCGTACCCACCAAGGTGCCCTTTCGTAGCATTCGCGGCCTTCTTCAGCAGATTCCTGCCTTATCACGGCCCCTTCCGCTCGTTTTCGCCCTGGTCTTGTCCATTGGTTCGCAGCTGATTGCGGCGCTACTTGGGCACTGCTTCGTGCTGGAGCTCGCACCTCAGGTGTCGGCTCTTACATCACTCACGCTCATGCCATTGATTGTGCTGGCCGCGTACGCTCCGTTCACCGTGGCCGGTCTGGGAATGCGTGAAGTGGCCTTCGTCACGGCCTACGGCTACGTCGGGGTGTCTGCCTCGGATGCCACAGCAGCATCGCTCGCCTATCTCGCCGCACAGGCGGCTGTGGCGCTTGTAGGTGGCGCTGTTCCGTCACCCTCCCCAGAGCAAGGCCCTCCTACTCGAAGCGAGGTAAGGCGCGCGCCGTAGTGTCGGGAAGCAAGGGTGCTTCAGTCTGGCCTTTCCAAGCGGCCGTCGTGCTCCAAACTGGTGCTTTCAAGCCAGAAACGGCAAAATGCAACAGTGACCCGGTCATCCCACGGCGACGGCACGTTCGACCCCGCATCTTTTGCAGCGCTCGGAGCTGGGTGCATCTTTGAACGAGGAGCGCTGGTGTTCCACCCTGAGAACATTTGCATGGGAAGCGACATATATGTGGGTCACTACGCCATCTTGAAAGGCTACCACCGCAACACGATGAGCATCGGCAACGGGTGCTGGATCGGTCAACATGCTCTCCTTCATGCTGCAGGCGGTCTTCGGCTGGAGGCAATGGTAGGAATCGGGCCCGCCGTCCAGGTACTGACTTCGCAGCATGAGCGAACACGCCAATGCGCTCTTGTTGATGCCCCTCTTGAGTTTGCCGAAGTGGTCATTGAGCAGGGAGCTGACATCGGGGCAGGCGCCATTATACTTCCCGGTGTCACCGTGGGCAGAGGCACGCAGGTAGCCGCTGGCGCGGTCGTCACGCATTCCCTGCCGCCCTATTGCGTCGCTGCCGGAACGCCTGCGCGTCCGATAAAGCATATTCCCTCGTGACGCACACCTGCACGCTGTCCGTGGTGGTGTTTGCATACAATGAGGCCGAAACGGTGGAACCCGTTCTTCGGGAGCTTCTTGCATGGCTGGGTGACCATGAACCCGACGCACAGGTCGTCTTTGTAGACGACGGGTCAACCGACGGCTGCGGCGCATTGGCGCGCGCCGTGCTGGAGCACGATTCGCCACACCCGTCAGCGCAACACGTCACGGTGCGTCATTCGACGAACCGAGGTATTGGTGCGGCGCTCAAGACCGGGGTGAGGCACGCACATGGCTCATGGGTCACATTTCTGCCCGCGGATGGACAGGTGCCACCGCAAGCACTGCAACGCCTACGGCAACGCGCGAGCGAGGCGTCTTGCGAGCTCGTGCTCAGCACGTACGAACAGCGCGACGACGGCCGCCATCGGAAGGTGCTCTCGTGGGGCATGCGGGGCCTCATCGGTCTGGTGCATCAGGTCCGCATTCGGAGCGAGGGGCCGTATCTTTTTCGCAGAAGTCTTTTTCAGGAAGAGCAACTCCTCTCCGACAGCTTCTTTCTCAACTTCGAGTTCCCGATTCGTGCAGTGCGAGCTGGGATCTCCACAGCTCAGGTGCGGATTCCGTGTCGGCAGCGTCTTGGAGGCGTTGCGAAGTCGGCCGCAGCAAAGCCCATACTACACGTAACTTCGGACCTTCTTCTAATGCGGATGCGAGGTCTCCCGCGACGCTAATCATCCTAAGCCAGCGGGAGAGGCGCCGGAGGTTTGGCGGAACGCTCCTTAAGCATCAACATCCCGAAGAGTGAGAGTGCCTGGCCGCGCTGCCAGCTGCTCGTATTGCCGCAGCTGCTTGCACTGCCGCAGCCGATCGCGAAACGTCGAACGAGGCATGCCGAGCTTGCGAGCAGCAGCGGCGATGTTGCCGTCGCTCTGCATAACCGCCTCCCGCAGCGCATCGGGTTTGGCAGTCTGCACTCCACTGACTCTTCGAAGGGCGTAGTCCACATCAGTTGCACCAACCGCTGATCCAACGGCCGATAGGGAGGAGGCAGATACGACATTGCGCAACTCACGGACGTTGCCGGGCCATGCGTGACGCACAAGCCGCTCCAGTGCGGCGCAACTGAGAGTGCACTGCATTTGCGCCGCGAAGCGGGCTGACAGCACCCGAACATCTTCTGGTCGCTCGCGCAGCGGCGGAACCTGCACCACCCAGCATGCGATGCGATAGTACAGATCCTCCCGAAAGCGTTTCTCCGCCACCTCGGTGAGCAAGCATCGGTGTGTCGCGCAGACCAGGCGCACGTCCAGCCGCCGCACGCTTTCCATGCCTAAACGTCGAACGCACCCGTCCTCTAGCACCCTAAGAAGGCGCGCCTGATTATCCGCGGAAAGTTCACCGACCTCATCGAGGAACAGCGTGCCGCCATGCGCTGCCTCAAACAAGCCCCGACGCTCCCTTAGTGCGCCGGTGAACGCACCACGCGCATGACCAAAGAGCTCGCTGTCGACCAAGTTCGGGTGAAGTGCCGCGGAGTTGATGGGGATGCACGGGCCCAGCGCCCTGGCAGACCTTCGATGCAGGCGCTGCGCGAGCAACTCTTTCCCGACGCCGGTGGGACCCGTGATCAACACCGGCCACTCGGTGGACGCAACGCGGTCCACCTCCCCCACGGCATCTCGCATGCTGCGTGAAGCCGCAACAAGCGCCTCCTCTCGTGCAGCAGGCTCTCGCTCAGGATGTCCTAACTCATATTTCATCTTAATGGTCCTCCGCTCGAACCGTGCGCGTTCGGTTGACAAGAACATCATCGGACTTAGGAGGGGAGCGTTGCGGGTGCACCCCGAAAAAAATGGTGACCTGCAAACATATTGGCCCAGGTCGCCCCAAGTATGTCCCAGCAAACGCCGCTCCTCTCAAAGCACAAGCAGCTCGACGCTCAGCTCATCCAGTACGCCGGCTGGACACTCCCGATGATGTACGAGAGCGTCCTTAAGGAACATAAGGCGGTAAGGGAACGGGCTGGGTTGTTCGACGTCTCGCACATGGGTCAGCTCATGTTCACCGGCCCGCATGCAGTCTCCTCTGTGGATGGGCTGGTCACCCGCGATTTGTCGAAGTTAGCAGTGGGGCAAGGTCGATACGCCTTCTGCTGCAACAAACGCGGAGGCATCATCGACGACGTCATTGTCTACCTCTTGTCGGAAGAACAAGTGTGGTTGGTGTGCAACGCCGCTCGAACCGATGCCGTCTATCAACACTGCCTTGAGCATGTGGAAGACAGGTGCCGTGTGGATCGGCTTGATCGTGCGCTTCTCGCCCTACAAGGACCATCCGCTGAAAGCATGTTGCCGGAAGCCCGCGCCCTGGGGCTTCCACTCTTCGGCGCCGGAAAGGCGGACATCAACGACCTCGAGGTTGTCGTCGCGCGCAGCGGTTACTCCGGAGAGCGAGGTTTTGAGCTGGCCTGCATGAAGGATCAAGTCGACGTGCTGTTTGATGATCTGCGGGCGCGCGGCGCCACGCCAGCGGGATTGGCAGCACGCGACACGCTCCGGTTGGAAGCCGCCCTACCTTTGTACGGCCAAGACATCGACGAAAGCATCAACCCATTCGAGGCGCGCCTCGAATGGGCGGTGGATCTCTCGGCCGGGAGTTTCATCGGAAAGGATGCCCTGCTCAAAGCTTCCAAGGCGACTCCCCAGCGGGTACGGGTCGGCCTTAAAATGATCGGCCGTGGCGTCGCTCGGCACGGTCACGACGTCCTCAGCCCTGCAGGAGATGTGATTGGACGCGTCACGAGTGGGGCACCTGCGCCGACCCTCGGCACCCACATTGCCATGGCCTATCTTCCAGTTGCATTTGCAGAAGTTGGCACCAGCCTTCATGTCCACGTGCGGAGCAAGCAGGTGGAGGCCAAGGTGGTGGCACTTCCTTTCTACCGACGCGCCACCCGCTAGAGCAGAGTCGCCAGTTCTCATCGCAGAGGAGCTGGCGCTTGTAGAGCAAGGAGCGACTGCAGATGATTGATATTCCTGAAGATCTTCGCTACACCAAGGAGCACGAATGGGCGCGGCAAGAGGGCGAGAGCGTCCGCGTTGGGATAACAAAGTTCGCCGTCAAGCAGCTGGGAGATGTCACGCTGGTGGACCTTCCTCAGGTTGGACAGGAACTTCGTGGCGGCGACGCATTCGGCGAAGTGGAATCGGTGAAAACGGTGAGCCAACTATTTGCACCATTGTCTGGAAAAGTGACTGCAGTCAACAGCGAGCTGTTAACGCATCCTGAGCGCGTCAACGACGATTGTTACGGCGACGGCTGGCTCTTGCTGATCGAAGCAGAGAGTCCCGAGCAACTCAGCCAACTGCTGGACGCCCCTTCCTACGCCAGCCACGTCGCCTCTCTGGACGACTAGAAGCTTGCGACTCGAGCTTTAGAAGCATGCGCTACCTTCCTCACACCCCGGAAGAGATCAAAGACATGCTCGACTGCATCGGCCTGTCTGACCTCGACGGACTGTTCGACGATGTTCCCGATCGCTATCGCGTCGAGGAGCTTCTCCGGCTGCCGGCTCCGCTTGATGAGTGGTCCCTTCAACAGCATCTAGAAACTCTCGCCGAGCAGAACTGCGGCGCGCGAATGGCTTCATTTCTAGGTGGCGGGGCTTATGCCCATCATGTGCCGTGTGCCGTCGACCAGCTACTTCTGCGTGGCGAGTTTTACACCGCGTACACGCCATACCAACCGGAGGTCGCCCAAGGCACCTTGCAGTCCATCTTTGAGTTCCAGACAACCGCATGCGAGCTCTTCGGCATGGATGTGAGCAATGCCTCGATGTACGACGGGGCCAGCGCGTTAGCAGAGGCTGCGCTGATGGCAATCCGGGTAACGGGAAGAAGCCGCGTCGTAGCTTCTGCCGGTCTACATCCGGAGTATCTAGAGACGGTGAAAACCTATCTACCAGAGGCAAGGAGTCTCCCACAGGCGAAAGGCACGTCGCTCGAACTGGTGGCTTTGACCGACGCGGGAACCACGGACATGGGATCTCTCAGAGACAGTCTACGGGAACCCCCGGCTGCATTCCTCGTTGGCTATCCTAACGTGTACGGGTGCGTGGAGGACCTTCGGCCTCTCCGTGAAGTTGCGAAGGAGTGCGGCGCCCTGTTCATCACATGCACCGCGGAGCCCTACGCGCTCTCCCTGCTTGCGCCTCCAGGAGCTTGCGGAGCAGACATTGCCGTAGGCGAAGGGCAAGCGATTGCCTCGCCTCCTCAGTTTGGCGGCCCCGGGGTGGGCCTTTTCACATGCCAGCGGCAATACATGCAAAAGATGCCGGGACGCGTGGTGGGTCGGACGGTGGATGCGTCGGGCGCACCCGCCTTCACGCTCACTCTCGCCACCCGCGAGCAGCACATTCGACGTGAACGCGCCACGTCGAACATCTGCACCAACCACGCCCTGGTTGCCTTGGCGTTCACCATTCATGCGGCTCTTCTCGGCAGACGGGGGTTTCAGCGCATTGGCGAACTGTGCCTGAACCACAGCGAATACCTCAAGCAGCGCCTCGCAGAGATTGAAGGGGTCTCACTTCCCTTTTCCGCCCCTACCTTCAACGAGTTTGTTGTACGTCTCCCCAATGATGTCAGCGCCGACGCAATCGTCAAAGAAGGACAGAAAGCCAATATTCTGCTTGGCATCCCGCTTTCAAGGATGGGGGCGACGGACCTCTCTGCCAAGCTCGCCACACCCCAGGACCTGCTCGTGGCCGTCACCGAGTTGCATGGAAAAGACACCCTCGACCGGTACACGCACCTTTTCGAGGAATCTCTTGCCACCGTGCGCCGCCAACAGCGTCAGGAGTGAAGCTGGCTAAGCCTGCCAAGGCCGCAAAAGCGGATGCCTTGCTAGCTGCCGCTGTGGCCGTGAGCCGCATCGGTCACTTGCGACGCGAGAAGCATGCCGTAGCCGATCAGGACGCGGGATGCAAGCAGCACGTTCGAGCTGCTTCTTGTAAAGGAGTCTTTACAGAATGCCTTCGCGTCACGGAGTTCGCAGGAAGTGTGCGCGTTCTGCGTAGTCAATACGGTTGGGCAGTATTCAGCCTTGGCAGGCCGGAACTTCGAGTAGGTCAGCCTCCGCTGAGTTATCGGAGACATGATCAGCGACTAATCGGGTTTCGTTTTCACGAAGTTATGATCCGAAGTGGATCGCAGCGATTTCAAGAAGTACGTTGATGCCACCCAGAAAGGGTGGCAGGCGACCTTCCACGTCCACTTGCTTCCACATGCCCTGGAGAGTGTTCTTCGGCGAGGCGCAGCACCAAGTCCCTAGATCAGCTACAGTGGCGCTCCAGTCAAACTCAAGGAGAATCGATTATGTCTATTGCCAAAGTCACAGAAGTCATTTCCGCCTCGAACCAAAGCTTTGATGACGCCATTCAGCAGGGCATCACCAGGGCTTCAAAGACGCTCAAGAATATCAAAAGTGCTTGGGTCAGTGACCAATCCGTCGAGGTTAGTGGTAACACGATCAGTGAGTACCGCGTGAACCTCAAGATCACGTTCGTGCTCGAAGACTGAATGAGTCCGTGCATGCACGCCACCGAGCCGCACAGGCTCGTCGGGGACATGATCAGCTTCTAGAAGGGCTTTGCTTTCACGTGTTTGCGAGTCAAAATGGGTCGCGTTAGCTCTTCTATGGGAGAAAGTGTCACGCACCAGGCCTAGGCCTTGTGAGTCGGCAACTACCCCCTCACTCTCCGCATTCGAGCCGAATCATGTCCCCGCCGCTCCCGTGCCCATCTCGTGCTGAGTGAACCGATGCCCGCGGGAGCCCGCAGATGGGTAAACGTTCAGGTACCCTAGCATGCGGTTTTCGAGGCTTTTTCTGATCCGAGCGCGCCCGCAAAGACCTACCGGAGCGCACTCTGGTGCGAGAGGACAGGTCTTGAGAACGAAAGCCGGAGCAGGGAGAGCCTCGATAAGCGTGGGTTTCTACTGCCCAGAGGGTACCTGAACGCTTACGCAGATGGTATGCCCATGCCTAGCACGCACTACAGGAGCTCGCTTTGCTCAGGGCGCTCACCATACTCTTCAATCTAACACTGACCGTGTCTCGCCGTCAGTACTTGGCAGCAGGCAGCGCGCTGATGCTGCTCAAGTACGTGATCGATAACGCCATCGTCCACACCTTCACCGGACGCTTCTGGAGTCCGGTCGACCACCTCGTGCCAAGTCTCGCGCTGCGAACACCGTCAGGTGCTGCGCCTGAGCCAGGGGCGATGCTGATGGCACTGGCCCTTATGGCACTCCCCTTTTTGTGGGTGGGCCTGACGATGAGCATGCGCCGGGCGCTCGACGCTAGCTATTCTCCGTGGACGGCTGTGCTTTTCTTTGTGCCGATCATCAACCTTTTTCTCATGGCTTGGTTATGCGTGGCTCCTTCACGGCGCGGCCCCACCAAACCTGCGGTGAATGAGAGCTAGAAGGTTCTACCGGGCCGCATGAGGGAGGGTGCAGTTGCCATCTTCCTCAGCGCCGCCTTCACCGTGTTGATGACCGCCTGCTCCGTCTTCGTCTTCAAGAGCTATGGCGGCTCGCTGTTCTTCCTGACGCCCTTTGTTGCTGGCTGTGTGCTTGCGTTTCTGTTGAACAGCGGGCGGCGCAGCAGCTATCGTGAGCTCAGCAGTGCATGCCTCTGCACCTCCCTGCTCCTGTGCGGTATCGTGCTCCTGTTTGCACTTGAAGGCGTCCTCTGCATTGTGATGGCTCTGCCTATCATGTTGGTTGCAATGTTTGCAGGGGCGGCCTTTGCGCATACGGTGTGTCGGCTTCGAACGAAACCGGATGGGCTGGTCGTGCTCGGCGGCGCCCTGCCTGCGCTCATCGGGATGGAATCAGCCGTGCGAACGCCACGCGCTCGCGAAGTTGCCACGCAGGTGGACGTAGACGCACCGCCGGAGCTGGTCTGGAAGCATGTGGTTTCGTTCAGTGAGCTTCCCAATCCGTCAGCTTGGTTCTTTCGCCTTGGCATCGCCTATCCAAGGCGCGCACGCATCCGCGGACGAGGCGTGGGTGCTTTGAGGCGCTGCGAATTCTCGACCGGCGCCTTCATCGAGCCGATCACGCACTGGGAGCCCCCAAAGCGTCTGGCATTCTCTGTGGCAAAGCAACCTCCAGCCATGACTGAGCTTAGCCCTTACCGCAGCCTCTCCACGCCGCACCTCGACGGCTACATGAAAACCGAAAGGGGCGAGTTTCGCCTCATCCCGCTGAGCGGGGGCCGCACCCGCTTGGAGGGCAGCACCTGGTACACCCTAGACGTACATCCCGCGAGCTACTGGAGCATATCTGCCGACTTCTTGCTTCACGCGATTCATCGTCGCGTGCTGCTTCACATCAAGCGACTGGCAGAAGCCGGTGCAGGCTCCCAGGATGAAGACAGCGACCACCACCCACCCAGGTTGATTCGTAATCTAAAGCTGCCCTGACGGCTCCGCGTAACCACATGACGCAGCCTCGCCAGTTGTTGCCGAGGGTCCCCTCCCCGGCAGCCTCTCGTCCTCTTATCAACCTGGGTGGTGTTGCTTCTCCGCCTCATCAACCTGGATCGCCTGGGCTTACCTCCATCATCAACCTGGGTAGGTGGGCTTCGATGAGCTCTCCTGGCGAGACATCTCCCATATGATTTCTCCCTTGCTCCAGGGCTTTCCGGTCGGCATCCTTACTCACGAAGATGACCTCGATTACCTTATTTCGGACCCCTATTACTCGGACACTTTAGCAAGCGCCACCGCTTCAAACAGGGCCGACCTAAAAGACTCCTGACAAAATGGCTCACTAACCCTCTCAAAAACCCGATCTGTCAGGTATGCTCCCGGTCGTACACAAAGTGGACAGTTCCAAGCCCGCTTACGGAGCCTTTTGTCTCCACTTCGGGGGTGACGCGGACGCTTACAAGCGCTTACACGCTTAAATGAGGTCCTAAGTCAACGCGCGAGCTCGCGGGTGTGGCACTCGCGTGGCTCGGCTCTATATAGGGTCTCGGCCCGCAATCCAGCATTTTCTTCCGTGATTGCATGGGCTTGCTGTCAAACTGAAGTTCTTCAACTTTTTCGTAAGGGCGCAGGAGAGGCGCGAGGCAAAAGTGGGATGTGCCAGCCGGGCACGCTCATTGCACGTGGAGCTTTCATGCTAAACATCCGAGTTAACGCGCTTCCGTGAGCTTTTGGGCGCTCGCGTCGTGCACGGCGCATGAGAACTCCCAAGCCCCTGCCATCGAAGAGGACTCCGCTCAGCAGGTGAGCGCGGAAGACGGGTCGCGTAATGCCGTGGGCGAGAGCTTCGAGGTGCACGTGTCTGATGCGCTCACCATTGGCGTGGAGGTCGTTATTCCCGTCTACGATGCTTGCGGTGATTTTCCCGTTCCCTCAGGAGGTCCCCAGCCTGATCCTCGGGGGGGGCGTCAACGTTGTCGTTGACGTCGGTGACAAGCACGAAGCACACTGGGACGCATCCACTCTGAAGGCACACTTTTACTCTGACACCGAAGGGCCTATGTCAGGAGAGTTGGAGCCGGATTGGACCGACATGCAAGATTGGCAAAGCTACAACCTTGATGTGCCTCCGCGCGTAAGTCAACTCGTTCTGGACATCGAACACCCAGCATTCTCGTGGACTGGCATCCAAATTCCGTTGCCACTCTTAGATCTGAACTACATCGCCGTAGAACAAGAGGAAACGTCCGTATCCTGGAACGCAACATCATCGTCTCGGATCAGGCCGTTACTGGGAGACGCAACGGTTTTTCCTTTCGTCGTAGATCCGGCTCAGCTGAATGCTGAAGTTTTTGACCACATCATCGTCCCACCGAATAGTAGCGGCACTTACATGACCACCATTTCCGAACCGCGAGCTGATGCGATACAGATATGGGGGAAGTTTAATGGTAGACGAACGGCGACCGAAGGGGATGATGAGAAAGATCGCGCGACGCTGACCTACACCGTACGGCGACACACATGCGTGGAATTGTAATGTTTTTGTCAAGTGAGCGGAGAAAAGATGATCTCCTGAAGGAGCCGCTACTACCGAAGTCTATCGATGAACCTCGTTGGAGAAGCAGATGAAGAAAACCATTCGAAAAGTCAGACGCATCGCCTTGGCGTGCTCCATGGCAGCAGGATGTCTGCTGCACGTGGCTTGTGGAGCACAGGAGGGTGGGGACAGCACGGCTGAGGCTGCCCAGACTCACATGAACAACGTCGCGCTGGAGGCGAATGTAAGTGCCGCAGGAGCGGTAGAGAATGAGGCGTGCGTTGGGACGCTCTCCAACGGTGAAGTGGATAACTTTGACGTTGTGCGCACAGAACACCCGCTGCCTGGTGTGCCTTCCTTCGAACATGTCAGTTTGGAGTCGCCGGTGTGCGTGGTTGAGGGCCGGGAGGCAATCGAGTTCCTGTGTCCTCCTGGTGAAACGCTGGAGAACTACGGGTGCAGCGACGGATCCTCCCCAATCGAGCATCCGTACGTAGCCCCCTCTACCGCCACGCTGTCGTGGAGCTGGAACGGAGCGCAGGTCCTCTCACATGCATTGCTGCACATAGCTACGCCCTGCCGACCGTACTACAGAGACGAAGTAGTCTCTTTCGAAGTTACGGCGTTCGGAAGCTCAGGGCAGTTGGATACAAAGGTCGTGAGATTCGAGCTAGACACCGCACTGCCTCTGCACGAGGAGCCAGAGTTGGAATCCCTGGTCATGGAGCTGGACCTTGGAAGCCAATCGACCGAACGCTTGGAGCTGCAACTGACCACGGACGCGGTTTGCGATCAGGTAGACGCGCGTGCGTCGGTCAATGCTGCGCAAGTAGTGGTGCAGGAGGTGGAGCTGCTAACGCCGGCAGTCTTCCTTCCCTTAGTCCACGGTAGATAGCCCTCGAGATGAGGCCTGGGGACTAGTTTTACCTAAGTTGCTAGAGCGCGCATGCGAAGATCTGCACTGCTAAGGCTGGACGCTCCGACTTGCTCATCGGCGTCAGCATCGGCACTGCAGACGAAGCGCGGGCTCTGAAACTGGGGGACACACATATATGGCAAGGTTGAGGTGAGGGCTCCATAGCATAGGAGGCGAGCACACGAGTCGGCAGATACCCCGCCCCGACTTCTTCCGCTCGGAAGGCACCGCGCCGCCGCATGCAGAGCTCGCCGTCACCCCGCCGCCTCTTGAGCACGCCTCCAGTAACCACGCATCCTCCAGCAACCCGGCCTTCTGGAGCGGCTTGATGGATGCGCTCAGGGAAAGGCAGCAAGAGTGGCGTAAGGCGCACCGCGGCCGCTTCCTCGGCCTCCGCAAGCTTGGCCGGTGCAAGCCGTGGCAGCGGCCACAAACCACAGAGACGCAGCCCTCACGTCACCTGCGAGTCACCGGCAAAGAGACGCCAGGCGTGCTGAAAGCAGCCATCGACAAACTCCGCGCCTTCATCCAAGCCTACAGGCTGGCTTACCAGCGCTTTACCCAAGGCCACCGCCATACCGAGTTTCCTGCTGGCACCTACTGGCTGCGCAAGCACATCCAGGTCTGCTGCGCGCCCTGTCCGGCTTAGTTAGCCCTGCCTAACCCACCCTGCCCAGCCCAGCCCGGCACAGTCAGACCGAGAAGCATGTGAGCACGTCGCAGCTCTCCTGCCGCGGCATGTCTTTGTAAAGGCTGCTTTACAAAGACATGCCGCGGCTCCCTTCGTGACAGCTCACCCCTACTTAGAGAAGAATGCGCAGTCGCTCGAGGGTTTCACGTCCAATCAACCTCGCACGTGCTCTTTCACAGCCATCTCGAAGCTGCCAGACCACGTCCTCAGCACCTCTGCCAGTGTCTCGCCTTCTTATCAACCTGGGTAGGATGAACCTAAGCATCGAACCCGGCTTCGTTCCGCTGCGCCCCCGCATCCCCAGCAAACGCCGGACCGGGCGCAGATGTCGGTCTAGCGTGGCCGCCGACAGCGAGTTGAGTCGCTCCACCTGACCCCCTTCGTAATCGTCGTGCTCGGCTCGGTCGAAACTTATCCACACCGGCAGCATCTCGTGAACGACTTTGTCGTAGATGTCGCTGAGGCGAAGGGTGACTTCGATAGAGGCGAGCGTGAGCTCGTCTGCTGGCTGCCTTAGTTCGCTGAGCAACCACTGCGTGGAGCTTTGACGCAGGAAGTGTTCAATGTGAAGGTCGCTCTGCGAAAGTAGGACGTAATCGCTGAGGGACTCGAGGTTGCGGTAGTGATGAAACTTGAGGCCTCGGTTGATTCAGAGAGCACCTCACATATCACCTGCGGATTGGTGAGTGTGTCGCGCTGCTCATCGGCGAAGACCGGCTCACCGCAAAGCGCGACCACGTCGGGGTACGCGTAGAGCCCGTCGTGTCGCGTGCGAACCCGCATGTCACTCGCGTAGACTCTGCAGGGGCGTCCCTTAAAATACGTCCCGAGTCCAATCACTAGATTGGTTACGATCATGTTGTCGGGCTCACTGGCCCCAGCCATGGCAAATGCCTCACCATCCAAGTACTCATGGCGCGTCTCAAGCGAGCCGCGCTCTACTTCGAGGTACTCTGCCGCCGTCAACGTGTGCTGGGGGACTCCGTCCATGCGCCATCCTACCTCACGTGGCACAGCTCGTCATGTTGCGAAGCTGCTGTTTCACGCGCGCGACCGGTAAACTGGAGCCCGTAAAGGAGTGCTGCTCGATCGAGCATGACGATCCAGTTCCGTCTTCCAGACGCTTGCTCAAGAGGTAGATGCACGTCCACCACCATGATCTGCTTTCGTTATTTTGGCTGGATCATGTCCCCGCAGCTCTGCCACGCAGTTATACAACGATGCGCACCAGAGAGCAGTCTGTAAAGGAGCCTTTACAAAGGGCGGACGAGACCAACCTACTACGCACAGACCCCGGCAGCGTGGGGTTGTATGCCCACCTGCGCATCACTTTTCGACACCTGGAAGACGATGTCCCCCTCGCGAAACTTCGACGCCGACGATGAAGGGAGTGCCGCAGCATGATTCCTCTGCCGGTCTTGCGTCTGAGCCGGTTGTCGCCGATACGACCAGAACCACGCACGACCGAGGAACAACAGGTTGGCGACCCGTTTTGCCCCCGCTTGGTAGTTTCTGATCACCGTCTGACGGTAGCCGACGCTCTTGTCAGTGCAAAACAGAAGCGCCTGGTGGGTCGTCGCTTGGCAAAATGAGGTCCTGCAGCTCAACCTAGAGCCAACTTACAACTTCGACTTACTATAATATGCAAGTTCTTGCTTGTCACACGTAACTTACTGCGTATAATTATTCCTATGATACGAAAGATACAACGCGGCGTTCAGCCGGAACCCCTGTGAGAACCAGCGAAGTCTCCGATGACGAGGAGTCAGCTTCATACCTTCCCTCCTATCCAGCCTCGCTGCTGGTGGATGAGCCCCGCGCGCATTAGACTAAGGGTGCAACGGTGAGCCAACATCAAGATAAGGACGTGGTCGAACTTACGTCACGCCTGATTTATTCGCTCCTCAAGGGAGGCGTGCGTCTAGGGGTGAGAGCGGGACTGCCCATGGAGAGGATGGTTGGCCTGCTCGAGTTGGCCTACTTCGAGGAGCACCGGCGGCGCCATCCAAAGAACCTGGATGCGGTGGCCGAAGAGCTCGGCGTGTCGCTGCGCACGGTGACCACGCTCAACAAGCGGTTTAAAGAGGAGTTTTTCAAGCCTGAGAATGAGGTGGAACCCTTGCGCCAGGTGATGGCTGCGCTCGATCAGGGCACCATGACGCTCTCGGAGCTCAAGGAGACATTACCCAGCATGTCGTCCCGCGAGCTTGGCCGCACGCTCAAACGTCTTGAAAGCTACACCTGGGTCAGGAAGTCAAAAGATGGATATGCGGCGAATAAGCGCCTGCGAAGCTACGTCGATGAGACGCTGCCAAGAGCCATCGATGGAGTTAATCATCAGGTGCGAACCATTGCCGATGCCGTCTGGGAGCGCTTCGTGATGGGAGAAGGCGACCGCGCTGCAGGTCGCAGCTGGTCGTTTATGGCCGTGCCTGACCAGGTCCACGCCTTCCTTAAGCAGACGCTGGTGGAGCTGAGGCAAAAGGCCGTTGAGCTCGAGGAAGAAGCGATGGATGATCCGTGTCGCGCGCGTCATCACCTAACCATTGCAGTGGCGCCAGAGTGGGATGAGGAGAAACATGAGTAGATTGACTTTTCATTCGGCGCTCTGGAGCCTACCTGCCTATCTGCTACTTCTGGTGTCGGGCGCCCTCACAGCCTGCTCGGTCGACGAGACCGGCTACGTGGCGGGTACGCGCCTGACCTATCTCGACCCAGACCGCGTCGTTTATACTGCGCCCGACCCGCTAAGTAAGCGGCCTTCGGCCGTGTCTCTGGTCGGCCTTCCCGGCGCCGTAGCTGACAGCGGTGCGCCTATTGAAGCTGTCAATGCGCGCACCGGTGAGGCAAGCATCACGACGACAAGCGAGCGGGGCAGCTTCTCCCTTCGCGTGGAAGCCCTGTTTGAAGATGCGTTGCAGCTGCGCTACCGGTCCGACCGCTTGCAGGTAGCGCTCGATAGGCCCTTGGAAGACACCCTCCCGGTAACGATTTCAGCGAGCGCTGATGAATCCCAAACCGACCACTCCGGCGAGGAAGAAGGCTACTCCAATGGCGGAAAAACTTACTCCTTCATCACAAGCTACAGAGACGGACTCGTCACCCTTAGCCTTGTGTTTCTAGCCCGAACGGACGGAACGCGACGTGTGGCTTATAACGCGCGCACCGGCGAGAGCGCAGTGGCTGAATCAGGCGCGCAGTCGATAACGCTGCCTGCCCTGCCAGGCGATGAACTGTGCATTTTTGAACTGGTGGGCACAATCGCCTCCGTTGAAGTGTGCGAGGACGTCTCAGGCGAAAGCGCCTGAGCCTCTCACCTGGGCAGCGCTGCCCGGGTGCACGATCAGATTAAAAAGAGGGTACGTGCGAGACGGTTTTTGAGGGGTCGTCATCCGCTGAGCGACCATACCGTAGGGGGCAGTAGGGCCGAGGCACGAAGCCCATCTACGAGTAAACGTTCAGGTCAATGCCGTTCACATAAGCCATTTTCCAACTTTCCTCCTCGCGAACCTAGTTCTTTGGAAAATTAGTTCTTTAGAAGATGGCCTCACGTAGATGGGACTACGCTCCCGTTCTTCCAGGATCGCAGGACGACCGCAGGGAGGACGAAAACTCTGGCGGCGGCGATCGAAACCTGACTCAACTGAACAGCCTTGGTGCCGGAGGCACTGGCATTGACCTGAACGCTTACCGCACTCCTAGCCACAGCCGCGCACTCTAATCTTGCTTGGGGCCGCTCTCGCTCGGGGATGACGATTTTGTCTTGCCGGGAGCTGATTTCTTCGTCTCCTTTCGCGGAACTGAAGGCTCCTCCCCGTAATCGTTCTTTAGCTTCCGAATCAGGCGATCCAGGTTGAGACGCTCCACGTATGCCGGCATGGCAGGCACCTTATGTAATACGTTCAGGGTCTTGCCGGCGCCATCGTCGATGAACTCGAAACTACCAGAGACAGGCTTCCCTCTGTTGTCGTACTCGAAGAGAAGATAACCCGCTTCCTGGTTGCTCTCGGTGATCGTGTAGTTCAGGTCCACGCGCACAAGCCGGGTGGTGGCGCTCCAAACCTGAGTGTATGGGTATCGAAGTGTCTCTTTCTCTTCGGCCAGAGCAGATGTTGATGTCGCGCAGGCTAGGATGATGAGAAGCGCGTAAGCGAGCAACCCCAGGTTTTTTAAAGTTTTCTGGATCTGACACACGCCGATACACTACATCGAATCGCGGCGCTAAAGAAAGTTTATGCGCGCGCCGCTAGACCTCCGAGTCGACAGACCCTGCACCCACCGACTCTGCACTTGGAGCGCCAGGACGCGCAGAGAACTGCGTCAAAGAGCGTGAGGTGCTCATCAGAGCGCGCAGGGGCACCTTGAGACGAAAGGTGAGGAAGACGCCAGGGAGCAGGATGACCAAACCCTGCACGGCATAGAGCAGGAAGATAAAGACGGCGCCTCGCTCCATGGTGAGCGTATCGCCCAAATAGAGTTTTAGCCCCGCGAGGACCGAAAGCTGGAAGTTGCCAAAGAGCCCCGGTCCAGCGGGCAGAAGAACGCCCAAGGCAAGGATGCCGGTGAGAGCGATCGAGTGGGCGTATCCGAGCGGAAGCCCACAGCCGACAGCCAAAGCCCACATGCTAGCGGCGCTGAGGGCCCAATAGCCGATGCTTTCAGCCGCAAATGCTGCAGTGAGGCGAAAGGAACTGAGTGAGCGAAATCCGGATGTGAGCCGGTCTATTTTCTCCCCCACCCACAGCGCACTTTTCGTTGAAAATCTTCCCACAATGGCTTCCGCCAGTTTGTGCGCCCCCTGCCTCTTCCAGAGCAGCAGGCCCAGAACGAATAGCCCAACGGAGAACACAGCCAGGGCACTTAGAGCATAGGCAGGTAGATGCCGCGCGAAGGGGTCTTTGCTGCTTGAATGCTGCAATGCATAGAGCCCCCAGGCGACGCACAGCGATGCGATCAACCCGTCAACCACGCGTTCGACTGCTACAGTGCCGAGGCCTGCGGTCACACTGACGCCATGGCGGAGACGGGTGAGTCCCGGCCGTACGACCTCGCCCAAACGAAGCGGGAGGAGAAAGATGGCGGAGAAACCGATCCAGTTGAGGCTAACGACGGCACCAAGACGCAGCGGGGCGATAGGGCGGATGAGGAAGCGCCACCGGCTCGCGCGCAAGACGTGAGCGATGAGGTAGAGTAGTACGCCGACCGCGACCAGACTTGGCACGACACGCCGAAACTGCGCTTCATTAGGAATGAGCGGCACGCCGCCCCTTTCGACCAACCAGGCAAACAAGCAGGCAAGCAGCAGAGACACCGCAACTTTGACGAACAGCGAGGTCAGCGAGCCTCTTCTCCTTTCGGTCGGCAGCTTACTGAGAGGAGGCGAATGTTCCATTGATCAAGTTCTGAAGCTTAGGATGCCTTGGGAAGCTAAAGCTTGAAGATACGACCTGCCGGACCATCAATACCACGCGTCGCGTTGCGGGTGTCCACAAGAAGGTGCGCTTCCTCCACCACACGAGGGACATCAAACGCGCTGTGGTCGGTAAGCAGCACGACGCAGTCGTAGTTACTGAAGTTAGGACTGGACACATTTGTGAGCGTCAGACCTCCTTCGTTGACGGCGGCCACGTGCGGGTCGTGATAGCAAACCTCGGCTCCGCCTGCCTTCAGCAACGAGATGACGTCAAGGGCAGGCGACTCGCGCACATCTTCAATATCCCTCTTATATGCTACGCCAAGAGCCAACACTTTCGACCCGTTGAGCGACTTACGATGCTGGTTTAGCGCAAACGTAACTTTGCTCACGACAACGGACGGCATCATGCGATTGATGTCGTCTGCGAGTTCAATAAAACGCGCCGTATACTTTAGCGTGCGAAGCTTCCAGGAGAGGTACATCGGGTCGATGGGGATGCAGTGCCCACCGAGTCCCGGACCCGGATAGAAAGGCATAAAACCAAAAGGCTTTGAACCTGCAGCCTCGATGACCTCCCACGTGTTCAAGCCAAGCTTATCGCACATGAGCGCCACCTCGTTGACTAGACCAATGTTAACCGCACGAAACGTGTTTTCCAGCAACTTTACCATCTCTGCCGCGTCCGTGCTCGACACAGGGACTAAGCGGTCGATGGCTTGTTGATACAAAAGTTTGGCAGTCTTTAGGCACTCCGATGTCATGCCTCCGATCACCTTGGGCGTGTTGTATGTCTTCCACATCTTATTGCCTGGATCTACCCGCTCGGGTGAGAATGCCAAAAAGATGTCGCGCCCAAGCTCACGTCCTTGGGAACCTAATTTCGGGGCGACCACTTCGCGAGTCGTTCCCGGGTAGGTCGTTGATTCCAGCACAACGAGCATGCCCTCATGTGCGTGTCTCGCGATGGCGTCGGTGGCTGCTAGGATATACGAGACGTCCGGTTCCTTCGTTTTGCGAAGGGGCGTAGGAACGCAAACGATAACGGCGTCAGCTTCGGCCAAACAACTTTCGTCAGTCGTCCCGCGAATACGCCCCTTCTTCACAAGCGGCAAGAGCTCCGAGGAGGGAATATCAGGTATGTAGGACTCCCCGCGGGAAAGAGCCTCTGCCTTCTCGCTGTTCTTGTCGAGTCCGGTGACGGGGAAACCTGCCTTCGCAAACTCAACCACCAGGGGAAGCCCCACATAGCCAATCCCAACCACAACCACGTTCGCGGTGTGATCAACGATCTTCTGAACAAGTTCCGTCATGAGCCACTGATGTCTTCAAAAGAGAAGAAGAGAAGCTTCTTACACGACACGCCGCCTTCTTCCGTCGCGGTCGAGTCTAGACCGCCTTCGGCATCTGTCGAGCGCATCTTAAACAGGACCCGCCGCGGCTCCTGCGAGCAAGAGGCGCGGGTTCTGCGTTAGAAGCTGTGCAGATCGCGCTTGACCTACTCTTCTCTTCAGGCGTTCCAGCCCTTGACTTACGCTGTCGACATCGGAAGGTCGGTGCGCATCGGAGCAGGCAACAAAGTATAAATCTTCGTCGAGCATGCGTTCAGCGGCGCGCTGTGGCGCCTTCCCATACTTTCCGGCAAGTGACATGAGGTCTAGGGCGAGCGGCACCTGCATCTCCACAAGGCGTTGAAGGACGCGACTCGAGCGGAACGCTTCGCGGTACCGCTCAGGATGTGCAACGAGCGGAGTAAAGCCCTGAAGCTGCAGTTTAAACATCTGACTCTCGAAACCGAGTGGGATTTGGTTGTAGTCGAACTCGATAAGCAGCGCATCGCTGCCTCCGTAAGGTATAATCTCCTTGCGTTCCCATAGTTCCCAGAAGTTTTCATCAAGAAAATGCTCGCCCCCCAGTCCCAGTTGAGGAAACTCGGACTGGCCCGCGCACTGCTGAACGAAGGACTGGAAGCGCGAGGTAAGATAGCTTCTGCAGTTGTCTTTGTACGCACGCGGGTGAACGTGGGGCGTTGCGAAAACCTGCGCAAAGCCCAGCTCCTTTAGCTTCCGGCAAAGGCGTTGGCCATCTTGCAGTGAGCGCACCCCATCGTCGACATCCGGCAAGTAGTGGCAGTGCAAGTCCACCCAACTCATACCCGGCCCTCGTTCCACAAGCGGATTACTTCGAGAAGAGCGGCGCGCTCATTTCTCGATGGTTCTGCAAGCACAAGGTCTTGCAGTCGACGTAGGAGGACGCCGACCTCACGTCCTGCTGGTAGGCTGAGCTCAGACATGATTTCTGCTCCTGACACGGCTAGGTCGGCGACGTGAAGCGGCGGTGAAGCCGCTATCTCTTGTCTCAGGGCGGACTCGATGCGGTCTCGTTCCTCATTCAACCGCGCGTCCCCCCGAACTGCAAGTGCCACCTTGTGAAGATCGAGCCACTTCAGGGCTCCCGATTCGCCCAGGTCGAGAAGCAAGCGTCGGAGACTCTCTCCATCTTTTAGCACTTTAAGTAGCGTCTCGTCGTAGCGGAGAAGCAAGACGGATTCCGAGACCTCTCGCTTTGAGAACCGGAGGCAACGCGCGAAGCGCTCCGCGACGACTGGACGCGCCTTCGGGTCATCGAGGGCTAGAAAGAGCGACGCCAGCTGCATCGGCAGGTCTGCAGACAGTTCATCCGCCCTCAGGCACGTGTCCTGCCACGCCCTTGGCTCAAAGGAAGACGCGACGGCACCGCCGAGGCGACAGCGCTCAAGAAGCTCCGACCACCCACCAAAGTCGCAAAGAGGGCGCAGCGCCTGAGATGGCCGCCTAAGAAGCACCATCTTAGTGAGTTCGTCCCGAAGCCGTTCGGCGGACACAGACTTCAGATTGCCAACGGACTGGCGCAAGGCCTGATAAGTCTCCGGCTCGATCGCAAACTCCAACTGCCCCGCAAAGCGCGCCGCACGCATGATGCGCAGTCCATCCTCTGAGAACCTGCGGAACGGATCCTCTACCGCAACCAACATCCTGCTCTCGAGGGCTGCAAGACCTCCGTAGGGGTCGACCACCTGCTCATCCATGGGGTCGAATGCGATGGCATTCACCGTAAAGTCGCGTCGGCGAAGGTCTTCCTCAATGCTTCTAAGGAAGCACACTTCATCTGGCCGCCTGCCGTCCGAGTACGCGCCTTCACCTCGCAGCGTGGTGAGTTCCGACTGCTCCTTCTTTAGGCGAACTGTCACCGTTCCATGTTCAATGCCGGTGGGTATCACCTTTGCGGAGGTAGCGAAGACCTCTTGCACTTGAACCGGCGTGGCATCCGTGGCCAAGTCCCAGTCATGCGCACTGCGCCCCAGAAGAACATCCCGCACCGATCCACCGACCACCCAACCCTTGTACCCATGCGAGGCGAGCTGCACACAAATCTCCCGCACATGCGGGGGCACTTTGCCTCGGAGAACTTCTGCTGGTGCTGCAGGTTGCGTCACCACGAAGCCTTAGCACACAGCCGCCAAGACAAGTCGGTGACAGCGGCATCCAACGCATAGTCTCGACTGCTCGGGATGCCGTTTCGTCAGCTGACTCGAGCAGAAGAGTTCGGTGTTGATGATGCGCGTGGTGGAGCCGGATCCTCACCTGCTTGACGCGATCCCACCACCTCTTCAATGAAGGTGCTGTAAACGTTCGCCGTGCTCTCTAAGCTCTTCACATCGCCAAGCTTGCGGTAGAGGTCAAGGGCTTCTTCAAAATGGCGGCGTGCAAGAGAGACATCTTGCACAGGTGGTTCCGCTCGTGCGGATACTTCACCGGCAGCTTGAAGAGCTTGCGCCAGGTATGCCGGCTTATCGAGACGTCTCGCGAGAGTTACCGCTCTTTCCGCAGCATTGCGTGCGCTGAGGCCGTCGCCGCGGCGCACGAGGACCTGAGCCAGTCGACGGAGGGCGTCGGCCTCGAGAAGATCGTCGTTAATAGAAGCGGCTAGCTCAGCGGCGGTCGCTAGCGCTTCCGCCGCGCCACGCACATCTCCAACCTTCGAGCATGATGCACCCAGATTCGTGCAGATGAGTGCCTGCCGCGACCGATCACCGACGTGCTTCGCGAATCCCAACGCCTCTTTCCAGTGCTCAATAGCCTCTGCGGTCTGCCCGCGTTCTTTTTGCAGGAAAGCGAGATTGTTCAGGGATTGCGCTAGACCCGGGAGGTCGTCGATGCTCCTGCGGATCTTGAGCGATGAGCTGAACGCCTCAAGTGCCTCGTGACCTCGGCCTAAGTCCTGATACACAAGCCCCAGATTGTTGTGACTTAGGGCGATGGAGCGTCGGTGGCCAAGAGACTGGCGCAACTGCAACCCTTTGAGCATGTGGTGCTCAGCTTTGGAATACTCTCCGCGCAACCAAAACACTTTGCCAATGTCATCGTGCGAAGATGCGATGCCGCGAGCGTCGCTCTCCTCGCAAAATAAGTTGAAGCCGGCCTCAAGGTGTTCGAGGGCGCTGTCGAGGTTGTTCCTGTCTCGATGCACTCTGCCCATGCGGTTGTGGGCGGCTCCCGCTTTTGCGCGCAGGTCAAACCTATAAGAGAGCTGCTGCATCTCGCGGAAGGCCGTCAGAGCGTCATCAAGCCTGCCGCCGAGAGCGAGCACATCGCCTAGCTCGTGATAGATTTCGACTCTGCGGACTGGATCGCGCGCGCCAAGGAGCTCTACCGCCCTGTTGTAGTACTCGGCTGCCTGGTAGTTGGCATACCGTTCACGCGCCATCTTCCCCGCGCGGACGTAGTATTCCGCAGCCTTGCGGCTGTCCCCGCCCTGGCGGAAAAAGGACGCCAACATCGCGCACTGCTCTTCCGTCTTTTCCGGCAGGCGAAACTCCAGCCACTCAGCGACAGCAAGGCGGTACTCTCGCATCTTTGCCGGCGCAACGATCGTCTGCAGGGCTTCTCTCTCCAGGTTGTGCTTGAAAGCAAACTCGCTCTCTCCTGGAATAGATGCATCTGGAAGACACATCACGTAGTCCCGACGGACGAGCTCAGTCAGGATGGTGCGGTAATGCGAGATTGTGTCTTCTCCGCCAGCCCACAGCTCGGGCGCCGGACGCCCCGCCCGGTGGAGTGAGACAAGTGCACCGAGCCAGAACACGTAGCCCATGGAGGCTGCCATCTCCAGCAGCTCCCTCTCCGCCGGGCTAAGAGAGGCTACCCGCGTACCGACGGCAGCTTCCATCGTGCACGGCATCGGCGAGTCCTTTTGCGGGTGGGTGGACAGTTCCCAAGCACCTTGGCGCCCTCGCGTCACTGAACCCTTCGCGAAGGCATCCCGCACCGTTTGCTCGATGAGGTAGGGGTTGCCTGCAGCTACGTTGGCGAGAGTCGCCGCCAGGGCTTCACTCGTCCCACCCACCGAGCGCGTGAGCTCCGCGACCACTTCCATTGAGGCCTCCTCGTCCAGCGGCGAAAGTTCAACTTTAGTGTGTTCCTCACCTGCCTCAAACCAGTCGTGCCGATGCGCGAGACCCTCGGCACGGGTGACGCACAGCATCATGATTGAAGCCTGACGCAGAGAAGACAGGAGGTACTGGATGAGCTGAAGCTCCTCGCTACTCGCCCAGTGCAAATCTTCGAAGACGAGCAGAAGAGGCCGCCTCTTTGCGTCCAACTCGAGGAAGCTGCGCAAAACCACGCGCCGCAATTGGTCGTGTTGGACAGGCTCGTCTTCAACTGCACGGAGAAAGGGCGACTCGGGGAAACGCAACTTCAAGAATGCGCCCAAAAAATGGAGTGTTTCAGCTGCCCTTCGGTCACCGGTCGTTTCTGTTACCGCTTGACGAAGCACTTCCTGAGCATCTTGCGGAGCAAGCGCCTGCGGGATCGCGAATCGCGCGCGGAGAAGCCTTTGCGTCATGACAAACCCGGTCTCGTCCTGCTGAACCCATCCACGGCATATACGCATGCACGGCTGTGACGCTGTCAGATCGCGGCCGAGCTGCTCCACAAGACGGGATTTTCCCACACCCGCAGACCCCGTAAGCGTCACTACCTGGGCCCGCTCGGTAGAAACCACGCGAGATGCGATCTCCAATAACGTGCGCAGCTCAGGTGTCCTCCCTAGCAGAGGTGCCGGCTGAGATACTGCATGCAGCACCGCCGCTTGGCGCGCCACCTGCCCTTGACTAGCTACACGGTTACCCACGGCCTCTTCTAACACCCCTTGGGGTCTCTCAGCAACGAAAGGCGCCATCAGGTCGACGGCGATGTCGACGGCGATGAAGGAGCCTGGTAGGCTAGGCCTAGCGAACTGTTCGCCCTTTCCCTATACTCGAGCAATGGCACCTAGCAGCCGTCACCACTTCAGCTGCGAGCCCGGAAGCACCCCTTGGTGCTCTCCGGTGCTTGCGTCACCTCTTCCTGCATGCCTGGTTCGCTGGCATGGGTGCGTGGGGCACGATGACGTGAAGTGCTCGTGGCGCCTTGAAGTGCACGCAGTAAATCTGCCCGTCGGCAAGCCGTTGGCAGAGGCAGCATTTGATTAGTCAAACGTTTAGTTCAGCCCTTTTTGAAGTCACGAAGGCGTTCTCGATCCCATAGGTTATCGCGTTTATGCAGCTTGTCCGGAAACTTCGCTCACTCATCCTTAGTGTTGCTGTTGTTATAGCAGCACTCACCCTAACCTTTGTTTGGCCGAAGGAGAGCGGCTTAGACATCGACATCGACGCGTCGGCTCGAGCCAAAGCGGTGCGTGCGAAGCTCCCCTACGACCTCACGCAGCTCCGTGTACTCAACCGCGTGGTTGTGCTGCTTAAAGGTCAGTATGTCGATCCCGAACGCGTGCGACCAAAGAGAATGCTCCTGGGTGGGCTGAATGCCATTCAGCGCACCGTCGCACCGGTGCTGGTCAACTACACGGGTGGTTGCGGAAAAGACCTCACAACCTGTGAGTCCTTCACCGTGATGGTGGGCAGCAAGAAGCAAAGCTTTCGTCTCAAGGACGTCGACAGCCCCTGGGCATTGGCGCTGCGATTTCGCGACGTCTTTTCGTTCCTTCAGCGGCATCTACGCGACGAAGACGTTGAGCTGCAAGATGTGGAGTATGCCGCAGTCAACGGGATGCTGCGGACGCTCGATCCCCACTCGGTGTTGCTCACGCCTGACATCTACCGAGAGATGCGCATGAGCACCCGCGGCGAGTTCGGCGGGCTGGGCATCGTTATCTCGATCCGCGATGGTGAGCTTACCGTCATTCGGCCGATGCCAGGAACGCCAGCTGCGAAGAGCGGCCTGGAGCGTGGAGACCAGATCGTAAAGGTAAACGACGAATCCACTCTAAACATGCCGCTGCAGGAGGCGGTAAATCGACTCCGTGGGGCTCCAAACTCAAGTGTTGATATTTGGATAAAGCGGCCCGGAAAGTTTGAGAAGCCGAAAAAGGTCGTCCTGACCCGGGCGATCATTCAGATCCCTTCAGTGGAATCAAAGATGCTCAAGAAAGATGTCGGTTACATCCGCATCAAGAGCTTCCAAGGCAACACCTACCGCGACCTGCGCTCCGCCCTCAAGGAGCTCAAGAGCGCGAAGTTTAAGGGATTGGTTTTAGATCTTCGAGACAACCCTGGCGGGTTGCTCGATCAGGCGACTCGCGTGGCCGACACCTTCCTCACGAGCGGAACTATCGTAACCACTTCATCCAACGACCCTTCCCAGAGTGATAAGAAGGTGGCGCAGCCCGACAGCACCGAGCGTGACTACCCGATTGTCGTGTTGGTTAATCAAGGAAGTGCGTCGGCCAGTGAGATTGTGGCCGGCGCTCTCAAAAATCATGACCGTGCGGTGACGGTCGGTTCGTCCACTTTCGGTAAGGGTTCTGTGCAGGTGTTGCACGACTTTCCCAGCGACGGCTCCGCCCTAAAGCTGACCATTGCGCAATACCTGACGCCTGGCGAGGTCTCCATTCAAGGTGTTGGTATCACGCCCGACGTCGCCATCGACCCGATGACGATTGACCCTGACAACATGGACTTAGCCGTCGATACAGGTTTCCTTCGTGAGGCGGATCTGCAGCGTCACCTGACGCACAAGAAGACACGGCAGCACGAAGAGCCGCAAGTGACGCTGCGGTATTATCTTCCCAAGGAGACGCGCCGACGCCTGCAGAACAGCGACCAAGAACTGAACGAGGAAGAGAACGAGGAAGAGGACGAGTTCCTCACCCAGTTCGCGCGGGACCTGATCGCGGGCGCCAAGACATCCGACCGCAGGCGCATGCTTGCCGATGCGGAGAAAGTGATCGCAAAGAGCCGCGACTCGGAGATGGCGCGCTCGATCAAGGAGTTGGGCAAGCTGGGGATCGATTGGTCGGTCGAGGAGCTCTCTGAGCGAGTTCCAGCTGAAGCCAAAGCAACAACCAACTTCGCCAACAACGAAGCAACCGCCGGCCAGCCCCTTGAGATGCGCGTCACGTTGTACAACAAAGGGACGAAACCACTCTACCGAGCGCGTGCTGTCACAAAGAGCGACTTCCCGCTCTTCGACAACCGAGAGTTTGTCTTCGGTAAGGTGATGCCAGGGCAAAGTCGCACCTGGACCACCACCCTCGGCATCTGCGGGAGTGAAGAGGATGTCAAACCCCGTGGTAAGCGTGAGTGTGTTCTCCCAAAGCATTTGCGGACACGTGCAGACGGCATCCGGGTCGAGTTTTTCGAGGCGAACGGCAATGTTCCGGCTCCCGTTGAGCTTCGAACCCGCGTCAACGCCCTACCCCGACCCAGATTCGCCTACAGCGTACATATAGCTGACGACGAGCGAGGCAACGGCGACGGCTACATCCAGCGCGGAGAGACGGCCACGCTGTACTTCCGAATCAGGAACGTGGGCGAGGGGAAAACTTACGAGACGGAGGCCAACCTTAGTAACCAAAGCGGTGCCGGCATTCTGCTTCGTAAGGGGCGCTTCAACCTTGAGGAGGTCAAGCCGAACGGCGGAGAGACGGTGGGCTTCACCTTCAGTGTGCTGCCGGAGTTCGACAAACAGGTTGCAGAGTTGGAGGTCTCCATTGTTGATCGGGAGCTCCGGACTTCCACTCGAGAGAAAGTGCGTATTCCGATCGCGCCGAAAACCTTTGATGTCAAGGCGTACGACAAGCGTGTCGTGTTGCCTCGCGATGCATACGTCCTCGAGAGGCCTAAAGCGGGGTCCAAACGCGTAGCGCGTGTGGTTGAAGGTTCGGTCGCAGTAAAAGCTGAAGCTGCCACGCACGGCTTTGTGCGGGTTGCTTTGCCCGAAGGAAGCGGCTGGGTCGAAGAAAGCGTGCTTCAGCCGCACGGCGGTGCTTCGAAAGGCGGGCGGATCGCCTTCATCACCAACCACATGCCTCCGCGCCTGGATGTAGCGCAGCAAGCCCTGGTAACCACCGATCCTCGTCTTCGACTCCGCGGCAATGCGGCCGATGAGTCGCGGGTGCGCGACGTGTACATCTTCGTTGGTTCCAAGAAGGTGTACTACAAGCCCAACTCAAAGGCCGAAGCGAAGTCGATGCAGTTTGACTCGCTGATCCCTCTGCGACCAGGCACCAACTACGTAACGGTCGTGGCCCGAGAATCAAACGACATCATATCCCGTGAAACGTTTGTGGTCAGACGCGACGGCAAGGGCGGCACGCTGCTCAAGACACCCCGCTTTGATGATGAGGAATGGATGGAGATTCACGAGGACCTCGATCAACCCGTACCGTAGCGTGTACGGCAGTGCGGTGAGCGAGTGCGGTGATTGAGTGAGTGGGCTGGGCGAAGGTGGTGGCCACCTAGTAAGTGTTCAGCCCCCCTTCGAAGGCACAAAGACAACGGTTTCCGAGGATGTTCCAGAATCGGCTTGCGTCCTCCGGCGTCGTCGTTACGCGCAAGCGTGCGCGCCTCCTCGCCGTGCGGGCGCGCTCGATGCTGAAACACCCTCGAAAACCGCATAGGCTTGGGGGGTGAACGCATTACACCACCTATGCGTCGAGGGTGAGCAGCTGCTCGACATCTTCTCGACTCAAGCCCTTTACCGGAGAACCTTCGCTGCTCAACACATTGGACACAAGTGTCCGCTTCTTCTCCGAGAGCTTAAGGATTTTCTCCTCTACCGTTCCCTTAGCGATGAGCCTGTAGACCGAAACCACCTTCCGCTGGCCAATGCGGTGCGCTCGGTCAGTGGCTTGATCTTCAACGGCCGGATTCCACCATGGATCGAAGTGCACTACCGTGTCCGCTCCCGTCAGGTTGAGGCCCGTTCCACCTGCTTTGAGTGAGATCAGAAAGACTGAGAGGCTCTCATCCGTGTTGAAGCGGTCGACCCGTTCTTGTCTGTCTTTAGTGGCTCCATCCAGATACTCATAGGAGACCTGGTCCTCATCAAGCACCTCCCGGATTAGCTTCAGCATGTGAACAAATTGGCTGAATACGAGCACGCGATGACCGCCCGAGGTTGCCTCCTGAACAAGGTCACGAAGCGCGCTAAGCTTACCGCTATCTTCTTCGTCAAATTCTGCCTCAAGCTTGAGTAGCCGTGGGTCGCACGCCACTTGCCGCAGCCTGGTCAGTGCGGCAAGGATTTGGATTTGCGAGTTGGCGACTCCCTGCTGATCGATCTCGCTCAGCACACTTTCCCGCACCTGCCTCAGGATCTGCTCATACAGCTGCCCCTGCCCGTCGGCCATAGCCACAACCATCTCTTGCTCAATTTTCTCAGGAAGATCTTGAGCCACTTCGCCTTTGGTGCGTCGCATCACAAAGGGATGAATGGCGGCGCGCAGCCGGTTGACGGCTGATTCCTCGCCTTTATCAATCGGCTTGACGTACTTCTCATCAAACTCACTTAGGCTCCCTAGTAAACCGGGCGATACGAAATCAAAGATAGACCAAATTTCACTCAGCCTGTTTTCGATCGGCGTACCGGTCAGGGCCAAGCGCCGCTCCGTCTGTAGGCGCTTTGCAGCTCGCGCAGTTGCGCTCAGCGGGTTCTTGATATGTTGCGCCTCATCCAGGATGGCGTACTTGAGGTCCAGTCCCTGCAGAAACTCTTCATCACGACGGATGAGCGCATAGCTGGTTATCAGGACATCCACATCTTTGAGACTTTCAGCGTGCTTGTGCCGATCCGGTCCCTGCCATATTAGTGGACGCAGGCTTGGAGCGAACTTTTCTATCTCCCTCTTCCAGTTGGGCACGACGGATGTCGGCGCTACCACAAGCGAAAGCCCCTTCTTGTTCTTGTTCTTCAACCACAGGAGAAGCCCAATCGTCTGTAAGGTCTTCCCGAGACCCATATCATCTGCGAGAATACCGCCCGTGGCCAACCCGTGCAGAAACACCAGCCAGGAGAATCCTTCCTTCTGGTAAGGCCGAAGAGTAGCCTTTAGATTGCGAGGCTTAGGAACCGTGTCGACGGCCCCAACGTGGTTAATCTTATCGAATAACTTCTGGGCCGGCGAGCTTACCGCGGGTGTGTCGACCAACCTCATCAAGTCCTGCACGCGGCCGGCCTGAGAAAGAGGAAGCTTATCTTTTGCACCGTCATCAATGTACAGCTCCGCCATCCGGCTGAGCACTTCATCCACCTTGTCAGCTTCCACGGGTGCGTAGCTTCCGTCGGAGAGCTTCACCAACCGCTTGCCCTGGCTCAGGCAAGCGCGAAGCTCATCTTTGTTGACGGCTACACCATCTGAAGCAAACATCATCTCGAGACTGAGCCAATCGACCCCGCTTGAGACGCGCGCCTGAGCTGCCACAGGCTTGTCGCGTATGGTTACTTCGGCCAGGTCGTGCGGGATCATCTTATCCCACTCTTCTGGTAGCGTGCTGATGCCGTTCGTCCAAAACGCTACCGCCTGATCGCCGCGGATGCTGAGCGTGTGGCTTCCCTCGTCGCATTCAAAGCCGAGGTCGACCAGCGCCTGCACTGCCGACATCTCAGCACCCACATCTCGCCTAATGACCTGCGGCTTAGCGCGCCCAGACGTACCTTCGGTCTTCGAGTCGAACGCAAGCGGCGAGGGGAAGCCTTGAAGTGACACATCAAGCGCGAGTTTGCCGTACATCACCTGTAAGGAAGCGGTCGCCTCGAGCAGATCGCCCTGAATGCGAAGCTGAAACTTGGGCAGGGAGTCGACCACATCAGCCACGGCCGTGAGATCAGGCAAATCGGAATCAAGCGAAGCGGCAACACGAGGAATGAAGTCGGTTAGAAGACGCGGCAGCTCCGTGATCCGAAATACGAGCGAGGGCGAGCGGTAGAGCCGCTGGAGCCAGCCTGGCGTTACCGTCTCAGCTAATGGCCGGGCGAAGCCTTCATTCGTGTCCAGGTGCCACCCCGGCGTCCCCTCAAACCACGCGCCATTGGACAGGGAAAATCGACGGTTGCCTGCCTTCAGTTCAAAGGCTACGCGCAGCCGAACACTCTGATCGCCGCCCGCATCGAGCTCAACTCGAGGCTTAAGTGGCTCATCGCCAAACCGCAACTCCATGGACGCCGGCTCAAGAAGCACCCTCTTGCCGCGGAGCATCCATAGCACCTCCGCGGCATCCTCACCTCGAAGCTCAGACGAGGCAGCTTGACCTCGCACCACATGACGACCTAAAGCCCGGAACAACGGTCGATAGCTTCCCGGCACCACACTGAATGCCGCCAGTGCGTCCGCAATCGGCACTGCTGACCGGCTTCCCGCCGAAACAGGCGTCACCACGATGGAAGCTGAGCGAACAAGCATGCGAAACTCGAAGTCCAGCGTGCGAGGAACTCCCTCAGTGGGAAGCCAGACATCGTCGTTGTTTCTGGTGTCGTTGCCAGCTAAATCTCGTGCCGACACCACTCCCACAGCGGCATTTGCACCGGCATCCCCGCTACCTGCAGCACCACCGCGGCGCCGCCGTCGCGAGCGCCTTCTCTTGCTGCTGCTTGAGTTGCGCGCAGTGGATGCAGATGCAGTTTTTGCGCGGCCATTTGTCGGAGCCTCGGCATCCGGTTCGGCATCCTTTCGGGCGCGGGGCGGCCTCTCGCGATCACGCACCGCCACCAACACCGCCGCAACATGCTTGCAGTGACTAGTCGGCCCTCTCCACCCCGAGCAAGTGCAGTGGGAGCGAAGGCTGCCGTCCTCATTGAGCTCCACTTTAAGTTGATTGGGGTCGTCGTTTCTCACAGTGACCTTTGCAGTGAGACCGGCCTCTGCCTCGCGCAGGTCGCTCACGCAATTGCGCCGTGCGTAGATGCGCCCCCGAAGGAATGCGTTGCCCCCGACAACCCGCTGAATGGCCCGGTCGGACATCGAGGCCACGGCCGAGCGCAGCTCGCCCTTCTTTCCAGACCGCACCGCCGGCGAGTTCTCAGACATAGAGCTTGTGAGGTTGCATAGACATCTTAGGTGAAGTCACCCGCGTAGCGCGGGGCGCAGCACGCCACGTAGAGGTAGTACTCCCGGACCTGTCGCGTGACGAGGGCAGCCCTTAGCCTGAGGTTGATCTAGCCCTAAAGGAGCGCCGCTGCTTATCTTGCTCGTAATGTTCTGCGACTTACGACTACTTATTTACTCCGACTTGGCGGACGGCTCAGAATCTGCGGCCCCCACCAGCTTTCGCCCTCTGCCCATGATGCGCGCCTTATCCCCTAAGACCGTCCCAAACAAGACTGACCCACGCGAGACCGTCCCAAACAAGACCGTGTCACAAAACACAGGTCGGAGGAGGTGCCGGAGAGCGGTGCACTTCAGGTGAGGTAAGCTTATACAAATGATTGGAAGTTGGCAAGCGGTGCAGGTCATTTGAGGCCAAGTTTCTCCCGTCAACATGGGGAGAGGGGCCGGCTCACTCTGCACTTGGCCACGCGCACTCTCGGCGGACGTCCCTCCAGTATTGTCTCCGCGCGCGCCTTTACCTGCCGAGCAATCAGCTCCAGGTGCTCTGCTGCTGCAGATCTTCAGGCAAGAGGCGCGAGGGCGGCCCCGATGCCACTACCCACAACTGGTGAGCAGCGCGTGTCGCCGCGATGTGCAGAAGGTGCCGCGCTTCGTCTGACTCAGGGTATGACGCGTCGGTCGCATCGAGAAGCACCACGTAGTCAAACTCAAGCCCCTTGACCTGGCGCACATCCGTGACGTCAACCCCCGGCAAGAAACAGAAATCTTCATGCGCAACACGCCGAACATTCGCCAGTTCGGCGTTAACCAGTCCCTGATAATAGGCATCTGCTTGTTCGGGATAGCGAGCAATAAGAGCCACAGACGCGCGCCGCTCGGTGTTGAATAGGTCGCGAAGCGTTTCGGCAAGAAACCCAACCGCGTCACCTACATGAGCGAATCGAAATAATTCAACCGGGGCTCCGCGCCGGCTTGCTACCAGTGCATCTTCGTCGGCCAGGTGCCCCAACACGCTCCGTGAAAACTCCACAATCTCGTGGGTCGAGCGATAGGCCAGCTTGAGTGGCTCGACCTGGACATGCTCACGACCCAGGTAGGCCAGCGTCTCCCTCCACCCTTGAAAGCCGTTGTCCATCAGGAGGCGCTGAGCCACATCACCAGAAAGGGTAACGCTTTGTCGAGCGCTGGCCGTGTCGAGCAAGACCGCGAGCTCCAGCGGACTGAGATCCTGCGCCTCGTCGACGGCGATGTGCTCATAACGCAGAGCCTCCCCTTTCCGCTGCAGAGGGCCGCGCACCAGCTGGGTGAGACGGAGCAACAGGGTGTTGTCTTCTCGATCGAGCGCAGGGACTTCTTCCGGCTCTTCCTCTTCTGCCCGCTCTTGAGTTCTACTTTCACGGCCTTCCTGTCGCTCCTCAAGATGGCTCGTAACTGCTATGCAGCGATTGCGACACCAACGATGCACCTCATCGACCTCGGCTGAAGACATATCGACTGACGCCTCAGCCTCCAAAGCTTGGCGCAACAACGCTTTATCGCTCAGAGCGTCCGACCAGATGAAGTACACATCGGCCAGCCGCTCTTCCAGCCGCTTGATGAAGCGCTCACCTGCTTGCCGTACGTCGGCGCGGATGTCTGACCGTCTTCCAAGCCACCTTCCAAAGTGGTGTATCCGCTGCAGCAAGGCGGCGTCAGCTCGCTGCTTCCACACCGCTCGCGCTTCATTGTGGTGGGCAGAATGCTCGAGGGCGGCATCAAGCTCTTGCGCCGCCTTTGTTTCAAGTTGCTCCAGATAAAGCTCCAAAAGCTTCATGCACGCCGGGTGCTTCTTGAAGCGGATGACAGAGGTCGGCGTGGCATCTTCGTACGGCAGATAACCGTGCCGCAAGTGCGCCACCCGCAGACGGTGCGCCCAGGCCTCGTAGGTTGTGACGGCAACACCCTGCACTCCCAGCGAAGGGAGTACGTTTGCGATGTACCGCGACAGCGCATTGTTGAAGACCACCACAAGCATCGCCTCAGGCCGAAAGACCTTGGGTTTTTGAAACGCCAGGAAAGCCATCCGGTGCAATGCGATGGTGGTTTTTCCGCTGCCGGCTCCACCCTGAATGACGACTAGGCCCGAATCAGGCTTACTAATCAGCTCAAACTGCCGCGGATCGATGAGCGCCGTGATCTCGGGCAGCGACTTGTCTTCGCGAATCGCCCAGTTCGCGGAAAAACGCTTGCGGCCGCCCTTAGACGCTGTGGCGCGCGGAGCCTGCCCTTCCCCTCCACGGAGTCGATGCGATTGCAAGTCGGCACGCTCCCAGTCACCGCCATTGTGAATAAAGGTGCCCTGCGGTGCCCCGATGCGACGCAGCGCCCCCTTGCTAATGCTCAGATTGCGTCTGACCAGGATCTCACCCTCAATGTCCTTCCCGCCGAAGGACTCATCGTAGTCATCACCTTCATCGTAGCGGTAGTACAGCCGGCTGACCGGTGCGTCGCGCCAATCCACGATGCGAATGCCGGACCGAGGGTTGAGATACGTGCCACGGCCAATCAGAACTTCCCGCTTCTGTTCACCTTCGAGAAGAACCAAGCGCGCAAAGTAGGGCGAATGCTGATCAATGAGATCTTCACGAACTTTCGACCTTTGACTTGCAACTTGCTGTATTCGCTCCATTTCCTGAATTAGCGGCGGGACATCCTCAAGCCGCGCTTCCTTGATCTGGTCGCGCAGCGCGATGAGCTCAGCGGTGTAGTCGGCGGAAGTTAGAGCGGGTCTGACGCGTTCCTCAAGATGGTGCTGTACCCGGCGCAACACCCGCTGTTCTTCGCCTACTATACGATCCAGCTCCGCGTCGTGCGCCGTACCGTCTTCTCGGTCGATCTTATTTGTTGAGGCGTCCATTCGTCCACTGCTTCGGCCAGCTAAAGCCCTGGGTGAGCCGCTATATCTAGCATGAAGGACGCCCTCGGCCATACTGCTCCTTGGTCAGCAGTTGAGGGCCAAATCAACCTCAGCGGATAGAAGACAAACTCGGGTATTTTACGCACGCCGTCTCCGAGGGCCTACTGGCCCGTAGGCCACCTCAGCAGACGTCATCCTTGAAATACAGACCCTAGTTAATCACGTTCCGCGATCGTACCCGCTCAGCCCCTGGTGTACTGACTCAACTGAACAACATGGGTGCCGGAGGCACTGGCATTGCGGCGAACGGTTCGTGCTTCGGAGCGGGAACAACATGCATGCCCGCTGCTGAGACGCGCTCAACAGCGGATAGCCTCACTGACGCTTGCGGTGCAAAGACATCGTAGTCATCGCGTGCGCTCAGCAGGCAAAGGCGCTCCACTCACGCGACCCACGGATTGCTTCGTCTCTCCGTATGCGTGACGCTCCAAGCGCTCCAGGTCGACAACCTCAATGACTTGAGGGCTCACCTTCAGTGCGCCCGACCTCTCGAGCATGGCGAGACCGCGTGAAACTTCCTCACGGACGGTGCCTAGTCGCCCCGCCACCGTCTCTGTGGTGAGGATCCGCGGGAAGGACATTGTGTGCTGCCCCTCGGCTTCAAGCAGTGCGACCTGCGTACGGATGAAAGCTGCTAATCGCTCTGGCACCGTGCGAAGAGAGAGGTCGGCGATGAGCGCCAGGTTCCGGTCCGCGCGTCGCGCGCGAAGGTTGAGCAGGCGCATCAGCAGAGCTGGACTATCACTGCCGATCGCGCGCAGGTCCGCGTTGCGCAAGAGCCATGCACTGCTTGCGCGGATGGCTACCGCGTTGACCGCATAGGGAGCTTCGTCAAACCGCAACCCCTCCACAATAAGCCGATCGCGGCGCGCGATGTAAAAGATCTGCTCTCGCTGATCGGGGCCGGCTCGCATCAGCTTGAGCTCTCCAGACACCACGATGAAAAGCCCCTCCGATGTCTCACCCTCACCGAAGAGGTGCCCCCCCCGCTTGACACGCCGCAAACTAGCGCAGGCCGCTAAGCGTCCACGCAGACTCGCCTCCAGGTCCCGTAGATGGGAGACTTGCTCAATGGCTAAACTTGCATCTTGTGTGGCGTTCGACATCGGGACAGATTGTGGAGGACGACGCTGTGTGGGGACGACGTTAGCAGGGAGTTATAAGGATAGCGACTCAAGGGAGGTGAACGAGGACGTTCCTCCCCAAGGGGTGCAAAATCAAGTTGAGATTCATCTGTGCACCATCCCTGGGGCCTCGTAGCCAGACTTCCCGTCCTTCCTTCGGTCGTTCTGCGATGCCGGATGGGCTCTACGTGCCGCGGCTCTACTGCCCCCTACTGCATGGTCGCTCAGCGGATGACGAATCCTCAAAAATCGTCCCGTATGTACCCTCTTCTCAATCTGATCGTGCTCCCATCCCCAGATAGGCAACTCGACTCCCCAGATAGGTAACTCGACAATACGCAAGTCGTGCTGGCATCGGGACTGAGTTGCGCCTATATTTACTCTATGGGGGCGAAAGGTTTCGACGGAGGTTTTCAAAGCCCTGGTTGCGCGTCCGTCGGTCTCAGAACGACGTAAATACTCTGGGAAAACACAACTGCCAACGAAGCAGATCTCGCTTTAGCAGCCTAACAAGGTTTGCTGAGCCGTCAAACCGAGGAGCCGGCCAGTGCTCCCGGGGAGGCGTGGTTGAACTGGCTAGCTTTGCATAACGCGACCCGGATGCAGAGCGAAATAAAGGGTCGATAACGGCAAATGAAGCTTGTTCGTAGGCGTCGTTTGCTGTGAAAGTAACATACGAACTATGCGCGTAGATGCCAGAGCGGCGTGCTTTCGGACGCGGGTTCGAATCCCGCCGCCTCCACTATTTTAACTTGAGGGTTTGGCACCCAAACCCTCTCCGGCAGCCCACGGCGGCCGGATTCACTCAACCTCCCAAGCCCACGGATTCACTCAACCTCCCAAGCCCACGGATTCACTCAACCTCCCAAGCCCATCGTTGGGTTGGAGCAGGTGTGGGAGAAGGTACGTTGGCAGCAGCACCTTCGCAGGTCTGCAAAGGTGCTGCTGCCAACACGGCACTTGCGGACAGTAAGCTAACTTTAGGAGACTCACTCGCGAGGTTGCTAATGAGGCTGCTGCACGGCCGTGATTCGGTCTCACCTTGCTGGAGCTGCTAGCGGCAGTTCTTCATAAATCTTAATGCTTCAGATACACGAAAAAATCGGCAAAGGAACACTCCTCATCGCCACTAGCGGGAGGATAAGGGTTGGGTATGTGCTTATGCAATGCCCACTCGGCCGCATTTTGATCAACCCAGTCGGTAAACCTCCGGTGCTTCACATGTCGCGCCTGAACTACTTTCTGCTCTGCTGTGTTGGATGAGTAAATAACAACGAGGCGCGTTCCACTCATGAAGAGCCGACGCATGTAGTCATCGAACACGTGATCCTCTACAAGGTGGAAGATCACGTCGAGTGACAGACTCAGCTCAGCCCTCTCGCCCGCGTAGTTGCTCAGATGCTTGAAGCTTTTGGTGGGGTCGTCCGCGAAGCGTTCGCGACAGCGCGTGATAGCGTAATGACTCACGTCCAACCCGATGTAGGACGGATACTCTACCAAACTGAGGACGTTTCCATCCCCGCATCCATGTTCTATCACCGTCCGAACATCGAGCTCGCGAACGAGCGCATTCAGCGTATCCGCCTTGAACTGACCCAACTTACCGTAAGATCCGGTGCCGGATGTGCCGCCCTCTCGGTATCGCTTGTCCCAGTAGTCCCCAGAACCCGGAAACTTCTTCAGGAGGTTCACTGCGGAACGCAACCGCCTTGTGAGAGCTGCTCTCGATGCCAGAGTCTTTAACAACATATCCGTCTCCAAGGGAAGCGTCGTCGAGCTACATGTGTTGCAACCAAAGCGAACGACCGGCTCGCTAGCTCCATCCATATCAGCGAACAGGCCAGTCCGCAAATGGCGGAGCTGAAGCCTTGGAGAACCGTCCATCCAGCTCTCGAAGCTGTTTCTCGACTCACGTAGCGACAGGACCCACCTCGTCAATGCAGTCCGCGTTGGCACCAGCTTGTTGTGATGTGCGACTGCAACGCTTCTTCTGCACGCCTCGCCACATCCTTTGGATGTGCTACTGCGCAGTTATCATGCTTGCCCGCCTGGCTGCTTGGCCGCGAAAGCTTTACGACTGGACCCTGCGGTGGGCTGACACGCCCTACGGCACGCCAGCTCTTTTTGTTCTCGCGTTTGCGGAAGCGAGCTTTTTCCCAATCCCACCCGACATTCTGCTAATGGCGCTGTGCCTTTCCAAGCCCCGCCGAGCCTTCCTTTACGCCGCCGTCTGCACACTCGGGTCCGTGCTAGGCGCAGCCTTAGGTTGGGTCATTGGTTACCTGCTTTGGAGCTCACTCGGGACGCACCCAGAGTGCACCAACTATCAAGGTGGAGCTTGGTTGTTCCAGCATATTCCTGGCTTTAGCTGCGAGAACTTCGGCAAGATTGAGAAGCTCTTCCGGGGCAACGTGTGGCTTGCGCTCTTGCTCGCTGCCTTCACTCCCATACCTTTCAAGGTGTTCACGGTGGCGTCTGGCGTTTTCAAATTGAGCCTGCCAGCCGTTCTAGCTGCCAGTGCCCTCGGGCGAGCAGGCCGCTTTACGCTAGTCGCAGGGCTCATCTTCGCGTTCGGGCCCGCCATTCGTCGCTTCTTAGAAAAGCATTTCGAATGGATGACACTGATCTTCTCCGCCCTGATTTTGGGCGGCTTCATGCTTGTAAAGACATTCCATTAGCAGGCTCTTTTAAACGGCCGTCTTAGCGCCCATGAGGCGCAGCCACCTAGGCTTGGCCGGCGCCTCGAAACCGCACGCTAGGATACCTGAACGTTTGTGTCTCCTTTACCCGTCAGGGTCGCTCTTCCGTAGGGTTTCCAGAACGAGCACGCCTGCGCGACGACGCAAAAAAAGAGCCTGTGGATGCCACAGGCTCTTTTGCTACTCGAGGCTTTTGTCGTAACAACGGGCACCCATCTTCGCGCCGCGCAGACGGAGCGACAGGTTCCTGCTACTTGACCAGATCCTTCAACTTCTTGAGCGGAGTTGCCCGGATCTTCTTCGAGGCTGGCTTCGCTGGGAACATGCGCTCTTGCTTTGTGAACGGGTCCATTCGCATTCCCGCCTTCTTAGCTGGAATCTGCTTGACCTTCAGCTTAAACATATCGGGGACTACAAACTCTCCCGGGCCTTTCTTACCAAGCTCCCGCTTGATCAGATCTTGCAGTCCCGTGAATAGCGAGGTGACATCCTTTTTCGTCAGCCCCGTCTTCTCTGAAAGTTCCGAAATTATTTGAGACTTCGTCATCCTACTGGCAGTGGCCATATCCGCTTCCTCCTTAGTCCAATGCTGCCCCCGTGCGCCGACGGCAGACTAATGCCGCCCCCAGTGCCCAACACGGTGTTCAATGCACACTGTGTCCGTCACACTGACGGCTCTAACGAGCGATTGAGTTTCATTCAAAGGCGCGTTGCTTGGTCTGTATGCACGTTGTTCGCGTCCGAGACAAGGGTTTTCTGCGAAAACTCCTCCCAACTTGAGGCAAACACGCGTCCGTGCATCGGCAAAATAAAGTACCTCTGCAGCGCAAGATCTGACCACTGACGCTACGCTCAAGTGCGGAGGCGTCCGTAGCCATGTACGTGTTCAGGTGCCATCTGGGCAGTAGAAAACCACCGGGATCGCAGGAATGAAATGAGAGAACTCCGTTCGAAGCTCTCCCTGCTCCGGCTTTCCTCCTCAAGCCCTCCTCTCACGCACCAGAGTGCGCTCCGAGAGGTCTTCGCGTGGGTTCTCCAGGATCGCAGGAGTGGAACGAGCACTCTGGCTGCGCTTTTGCAATCCCAGCGCTCGGATCAGAAAAAGCCTCGAAAACAGCATGCTAGAGTACCTGAACGTTTACCGCAGCATGGATGTCCTGCAGCAAGGCAGCGAAGAGCGGCCGGAGACAGCGTGCAACTCTCACGTCTTACGGCTGCGCCTCGCAGGTAAGGATATCGCACAGATTATCAGCCCTTTACCGCAAACAAACTCACTCGTGCTTCAGCTCTTCCAGTCGCTCCAGCAGAGACTTTGCGTGGATCGCTCCCACCCGACTCCAGGCGATCTGCCCCTCCGGGTTGATGAGATAGGTGGTCGGAATGGCGCCAATTTGCCACGGTTGAAGCGCCTCCTCCGTCGCCGCAGCTACGGGATAGCGCATGCCGAGCGAGTTGGCTGCCATTGTAATAGCCGCCGGAGGTAGATCTTCGGTGCTTACACCAACGACGCTTCCTCCCCTTCGGCGAAGGCTTTGATGGACACGGGTGAGGTCCGGCGCTTCCTTGCGGCAGGGCGGGCAATACGATGCCCAGAAGTTCAGGACCACCCAGTTGCCCTGCAAGCTTGACAACTCAACATCGCCCTTCCCTTGCATTTGCACCACAAGAGGAGGAGCGTTCGCACCCACCCTGACCGAGCCTGTCTGCCCCTGGTGACGGAACAACCAGATGCCGGCCACCGCAGCGAAAGCTGCGATAAGTGCAATATTCTTCAGAGCGTGATTCACGTCCTTCGTTTACGGGATTAGTCGTGACTTGTCCACGAGGGCTATGCTTCTTCCACGCTCTGCTTCTACACTCTGCGCCTTTACGGGAGGCGTTCGGCCGAAGCGACAAGACGGCGGGTCTCTTCGTTCATTGCTTCTTCCTCCCGCCGAGTTTGGTGGTCGTGACCAAGCAGATGCAGCAATCCGTGAGCCAGAAGAAATCGCACCTCCTCGTATGTGATACGCGACGGCGCTCGTTCTTTGGCTTGTCTTGCTGCAGTTGGAACTGAGATGATGACATCGCCCAACACATGGTGGTTGATCTCGCTCATCTCTCCCTCGTGCATCGGAAAGGCGAGCACGTCCGTTGGACGATCTACCCCTCGGTACGTCTTGTTAAGGTGGTGTATCGTCGCGTCATCACACAGCACGATGGAAAGCTCGGCATGGCGTAGCTGACACGCCACCAACATCCGGCGCGCTTCCGTCCGAAGCCTTCTCTGGTTGACGCTGCGCGGAGGGCAGGCTTGCAGACCCAGCTGTACCCGAAGTGGCATGAGCAGACTACGTAGCCTTCTGCCTTGCGAAAGTCGATGCTTGTCACCTATCAAAGGACTAACTAGGCTCTAGCCACATGTTTCAAAAAGTGCTCATCGCCAACCGAGGCGAAATAGTTGTCCGGATTGCTCGAACCTGCAGACGCCTCGGGCTTCACACTATAGGTGTCTTCAGTGAGGCCGATCGTGATAGTCCCCATACACAAGCTTGCGACGAAGCCTTATGCATCGGACCAGCTCCCGTGCAGGAATCTTACCTGAACGCGGAGAAAATCCTGGAGGTGGCGCGGGCCACAGGCGCCGACGCCATTCATCCCGGATACGGCTTCTTGAGCGAGAGCGCCGCGTTTGCCGAGGTGGTGGTTGGTGCTGGTTTTGCTTTCATTGGGCCAAGGCATGAGGCGTTGCGGAAGCTCGGCAACAAGGTGGAAGCCCGCGCCTTGGCTCGGCAGGCGGGGGTAAGGGTCCTGCCAGGAAGTGAGCTCTTGGCAGCGCCGGAACAAGCAACCGACGAGGCTTTGCGATTGGGCTGGCCGCTCATGGTCAAGGCCACAGCAGGGGGCGGTGGCATCGGCATCCAGATTGCGGAAGACGAGCAAGCACTAGCGGCAGCGCTCGCGCAGTGTGCGGCTCGAGCCGAGCGCGCATTCGCCGACGGTTCCGTCTACCTCGAACGCTACTTAGACCGCCCGCGGCACGTGGAGGTTCAAGTTCTTCGGGACAGTGCTGGCAAGGCCACCGCCCTTGGAGAGCGCGAATGCAGCGTGCAGCGGCGCCACCAGAAGCTCATCGAGGAATCACCTGCTCCAGCGCTTCTGGCACTCAAGCAGGGTGATGCTGTGCGCGAAGCGATATGCGATGCGGCGGTGGCTGTGATGGATGCAGCCGACTACGTCGGTGCTGGCACATGCGAGTTCCTTATCGACCGACACGGTAAGCACTACTTTATCGAGGCCAATGCCAGGCTTCAGGTGGAACATGGGATCACTGAGGCTTGCACGGACGTCGACCTGGTCGAGTGGCAGTTGCTGCTAGCATCCGGTGAAACCCTGACTGAATCGCTCCTGACCCTGATTCCATCCGGCCACGCGATGGAGGCGCGCATATGCGCTGAAAACCCGAAGAAGAACTTCATGCCTTCACCGGGGATGATAGAGCAGGTTCGGTGGCCGCCAGGCCCCTCAGGCAAACTGCGGATAGACACCGCCATTCAACCAGGAATGGAGGTGAGTCCTTACTACGACTCGCTGATCGCAAAGGTGATCACCTTTGGCGCCACACGTCACGAGGCTCTCCTCCTTCTCGACCGCGCGCTCGCTGAAAGCGTGATCGAGCCACTCACGACAAACATTGATTTCCTAAGGCGCGTGATGAACGACCAGGCGTTCCGGGCAGGCCAGTACGATGTGTCCTTCGTCGAGTCGCTGTTGGCCGCTGACTAGGGAGAAGATGTGTGACGCCCCGTCCCCACCCCTCGCAAGCGTTCGCTCACTCGCTAAGGTCCTGGAAACTATTTTTTTAGTTCCTGGAAGAAGCTGTTAGCATAAATCGCCTCATTTCCTAGAGACTCCTCAATCCGGAGAAGCTCGTTGTACTTCGCCAATCTCTCGGAGCGGGAGGCTGAGCCCGTCTTGATCTGCCCCATGCCCAACCCGACGGCGAGGTCCGCGATGAAGCTGTCTGAAGTTTCACCGCTCCGATGTGAGGCAACGGACCTGTACCCGTGTTCTCGCCCGTAGCGCACGGTGTCCATCGTCTCGGTAAGCGTTCCAATCTGGTTGACCTTGATCAGGATGGCATTGGCTACGTTGCGTTCCCGCCCTGTCTTCACGCGTTCTACATTGGTCACGAAGAGGTCATCACCGACGAGCTGAGCATTTGCGCCGAGCTTCTGAGTCATGACTTCCCACCCAGCCCAATCGTCCTCGGCGCATCCATCCTCAATTGAAACGATAGGAAACCTCTTTCTCCAGGAAGCAAGCAAATCAACAAGCTCTTCGGCGCTCAGACTTTTGCCTTCCAGTGTATAGCGTTCGCTCTGCCGGTTGAAGAACTCGCTGGCGGCGCAGTCGAGCGCCAATGACACCTGCTGCCCTACCTCGTAGCCAGCCCCTGCAATCGCGGAAGCGACGACCTCAAGAGCTTCCTCATGACGCTCAAGTTGCGGCGCGAACCCACCTTCATCACCCACAGAAGTTGAGAGTTTACGGCTCGACAAAAGCGATTTGAGCTCGTGAAAGATCTCGGCACCCGCGCGCAGCGCCTCAGAAAAGCAATCAAAGCCGTGAGGCACTATCATAAACTCCTGAACATCAAGGGCATTGTCTGCGTGTGCCCCGCCGTTGATGATGTTCATGAGCGGGACAGGAAGCGACGGAGGAACAACTTCGGCATCAAGAGAATGGAGGTGCTTCCAAAGAGGAACACCTTTTGCCAACGCAGCTGCACGCGCCGACGCCAGAGAGACAGCAAGTATGGCATTGGCGCCCATATTGGATTTGTTTGCGGTGCCATCCGCCTCTCGTAGTTTTGAGTCGATAGCGACTTGATCCTCTGCCGATGCTCCGCTCACAGCTCTGGCAAGCGTTTGATTCACGTTTTCAACGGCTCGTAGAACGCCCTTGCCTCGATAGCGCTTGCGATCGCCGTCACGTAGTTCCAGAGCCTCGTGCTCCCCTGTGGAAGCGCCAGAGGGTACCGCAGCGCGTGCGCGTATCCCTCCAACCAACTCCACTTCAGCTTCGACCGTGGGGTTGCCCCGCGAGTCAAGAATCTCTCGAGCGTGCACCGTCTTTATCTTCGTCATTGCCGTCGTTCCCCCGCGCTGTGAAAGAAGGTTTGGTGTCAGTTAGCGTTTGTGGGCCTCGTGGTCAACGGGTCGGACAATACGCCGAGTTGCAAATGCGGGAAAGGTGCGAGCCTCGGCCAATGTTTCTCCCAGCCCTACACAACAGCCCTACACAACAGCCCTACACAACAGCCCTACACAACAGCCCTACACAACAGCCCTACACAAGGAACACCCTCGCCGTGATGTTGGCTAGCGTGCTGCCACCTCGGTCTGTGGCCGCAACCAGGTGCATCGCCCATCATTTCGCCGGCGGCAAGCGAAGAGTTTGCTAAGGTCCGGCCATGAGTGCTCTGCTTTACATTCCTTGGTTCCGCCCGGAACCTCTGAAGATTCCTCTCCCATTCGGGGAACTTCCAATCCAGCCCTTCGGCGTCCTCGTGGCAACTGGTGTGCTGCTGGGAGCGCGCCTTGCCGAGAGAGTCGCCGTACGCATGGGCATCTCTCCGCGAGTCATTGCTGACCTGAGCCTTCACATCATCTTCAGCGGCTTTATCTTTGGACACATCCTTGACGCCATCGCTTACTACCCTGACCGGGTGATGCGTGAACCATGGTTTCTCCTTCAGATCTGGAACGGTCTCTCGTCCTTCGGTGGGTTCTGCGGGGCGATCATCGGTGCAGTCATTTGGCGCGTGCGGCGAAAGATGTCGCTTGTTGCCATTGCCGATCCGGCAGCATTTGCCTTTCCCTTAGGCTGGATGTTCGGACGTATGGGTTGCTTCGTGGTGCATGACCACCCGGGGCGCGAAACCGACTTTTTCATGGCGGTCAACAACTACAGGGTCGGCGTGCCGCCCTTTGAGCCGCGACACGACCTGGGTCTGTACGAAGTGATCTGGTCTGCATGCGCCTTCAGCCTTTTCCTGCTCCTAGGCCGAACAAAGCGCAAACGCGGATTCTTCGTGGCCCTCTTGCCGTTGCTCTACACGCCTGTGCGCTTCTGCCTGGACTTCCTTCGCGCTACGCCGGTGAATGGAGGCGACATCCGCTACTTTGGACTAACCCCTGGGCACTACGCGTCGGTTGTGCTTTTCGTCGTCGGTGCTGTCGTCATGTGGAAGGTTCAGAAGGGTCACTTCGTGCTTCCTGCTGAAGCCAGTTTCGTCTCGACACCCGCACCCAATCATACCGAGGGACACTCTGCTAAACCTGGAACACGCAGAAGGCGAAAGGGGAAAGCCTGACAACAGCATGAGAATCTGAATGCCTCAATGCCAGTGCCTCCGGCACCCATGTTGTTCAGTTGAGTCAGTTCTCGAGCGCCCCATCTTCTAAAGAACGGATTTTCCAAAAACCAGGTTCGCGAGGAGGAAAGCCGGAAAATGGCTTAAGTGAACGGCATTGACCTGAACGCCTAACCCTGAACGGGTGGCGTCATCGCCGACAGTCGGCGAAGAGCTTGAGCTCGCACGGGTTGTCTCAAGGGGCCCTGGTAAAGCTCCGCCAGCTCCTCAAGCCAATGTCCCGCCTCAGAATCGGGATTATCTGCAAGCTTCTTCCATAGGAAGCGCTCGAGCGCACGATAGCGCGATGCGCGTTTGAGCGTGGAGGTCACAAGGTTTTGCGATTCCTTATCCATCGGTCTAGCGCGCTCGGCGCGCAGCGCGTACACCGCTGCAAGTCGCGTGCGTTGTGAAGCCAGTGCTGCTCGAGCAGCTTCTTGAAAAGCAAGGGCTCGCTCGTCCAAGTTCGGCGCTGCACGGATCCGCCGCCGCGCTGACTCCAAGGCTTTCCCGGTCTCGCCGTCGGTGGTTCGACTGCGTCGAAGGCGAGGCTTCCATGCCTTGAGAGCGACGAAGAGTCCAAATAATGCCACTGCTGCGAAAACAAGCCAAGTCTGCTGGTTCATTCAAGGCGGTTTATAGATCGTTCGGTCTTCCGTCAAATGCTTCTGGCACTTTCTCACCCTCGCCTACAAACTCGCGTCAAACACTTGAGACGAGACACGAGCCCCTCCCCCGACGGGTTGATTTCGAACACCCACACGCGGCCGAACACGCATGGAGCAAGCAGGCGAAGATGGGAAGCGCATCAACGCCATCTACCGCACCGCAGCTCGCATGTGCCGGCGTTGGTAGCGGCGTATATTGGACGAGTCAGCGCTAAGAAGCAGCGGTCAGCAACCCTCCACGCACCCGAAGCCTCTGCTTCCGTGGGTTCGGGTGCGCGGAGGGAGCGCATGCGGAGCCAACGCAGGAGCACAGAATGCTCCACGCTCCGTTCCGCGACGCCTGACACCCATATTTGCCGGGAATAACCGGCTCAATGGCCGGCATACCTGCTGCAGTACCTAAGCGTGTGCGACAGCTTCTACATACCCACAGCAAACTCCTTTTCACCCTTCTCCTCTCTGGTTGCATGGCGGGAACATCCTCAAGCGACCTCTCCTCATCCTTTAGCGGCCAAAAGGAAGGTAGCTCCGAAGAGCAAACTGACGATGGCAAAGGTGAAGCGGACGGCTCCGTAGGAGGATCTGCCGCTGACCCGACTTTCGGTCACGCGCAAGACACGTTTCTCAGCGCAGTGGTTCCTCTGTTCGAAGAGGGCGCAGGCGGCTGCGTGGCTTGTCATTCCGCTGGAGGTGGTGCTCCGCAGTTCCTTGAAGCTGATGCCATGTACGAGTCGGTAACGACATGGCCACAACTGGTGCTGCTCGGCGGGCAATCGAGCGTCAGCATGCTGCTCAACAAAGGCGAGCATGGCGGAAAAAACCCGCAGACGGGTGAGTACAATGCGCAGCCTTGGTCAACCGACGAGGAAAACATCATCCTGGCCTGGCTCGAAGAGGAAACGCAGGGCTCCTAAGACCTCCTAAGACGTCGGAAAGCGCCCTCACCCTTGCTGAGATGGCATCTGACGGTCGATGCTTCGAGCGCGCTCGCAAGCGGAGGCGAGGCGCGCGTGTTGGACATACGCAAAGAGCCAGAGCGCGGACGTAAGCCGAAACATCGACCGTCAGGATGCCGTCTTAAGCGGGGATTGGCGAGAGCGGCAGTACGCCTGCAGACTGCCATGCCTCGTGCGTCTGACGGGTCGCGTGCCGTTGCCAAAGCAACACGGCTACGAAAAGCACATTCATCCCGATTAGCCGTACCCATACATAAAGGTCCAGTCGATTGAACATGGCGAAGATGCTCATCAGGTAGACGTGAGGGGCAAGCGAGACTGCCGCCCAAAGACGCATGGGGCCGCGGTTCCAGCGCCGGTAAATCACGGACGTCTCTGAGCTTGGTATGACCTCTCCATGGCGAAGGTGGAGCGCTGCTGGATTCACCCGCTGCATAAGGTGATCCTGCGCCTTGACGTAACGCAAGTAAATGTCTCGCATGATCAACACCTTCCACCATCGGACATCTTCTTTTAGCAAGGCGTCGACCCGCTGCTCGAGGTCCGCGGCGTCTTCCCCTTCCCCACGCGAGGTACCTCGTGTGAATGCGAGGTACGATTCCTTATAGAAGTCGTAGAGGTTGATCTGAACAACCGACGGATAGACAGTGAGCACGGCCAAGACCGGGTAGAACAGTGTGCCGTGCTGCTGCCAGAGGTGGACGCATCCAGCCGTAAGCGTTGCTGCAGCCACCACCATGTCCGAAGTGCCATCCAGTGCGCGGCCAAACTGCGACTGCACCCCTCTGCCACGAGCGAGGATGCCGTCGGCCCCATCGAAGACTGCGGAGGTCCAAAGAAGCACCCCACCCACCAGCATGGAGGTGGCGGTTCCGTGAAGCCAAAAACCCGCCGCGGTCAAACCTAAAACGGCTGCTAATAGCGTGATATGATTCGGAGTGAGAGGCGTCGGGAACACCGCCTTGGCTAGGAGGTATGCCAGAGGGCGGTTTACGCATAGGTTGACGGGGTCCTCGACGTCCTTCGACTTTAACAAGTCGCGCAGTGGCGGAAACCCCATCGTGCGGCGACGGTAGCACGAACGCCCGGCATCTGCAAAAGGCTCCAATCCCCTCTAATGCAGCAAACTCCGACGGCGCCTTCAAACATTGAGTGAACACCACGAGGCGGCTCTAGTAAGTTTTAGGACGCTCGCCTCGACCTATGGACTCACCACCGCTTGCTCTTGCCAACGACCACCTGAGGCTTCGCACCCCACCCGCAACTCCTCAAGGTCGTTCTCGCTGTAGCTGTAGTAATGAGAAGTCTCTTGGTCAATGGTGCAGACCCCTTGGCTGCCTTCTGCACAGCCGCCCGCCGCGCTCACGCCCTTGGCGCCCACCGCTCCGCAGGCGTCTGTCGCGGATGATGGTTTCTGAGGCACTTCAAGACAGGTAGTAGAGCGCGACCCAGCGGAGCTCACCGTGCAACTCCTAATGTCCTCTGGCGCGCTCCCTCCCCCGCTGCAGCCCGTGCCAGCGGCAACAAGCGTGCAGATAAATGCGCGAGTCTGCAGGGCAGTTGTCAGACTCCTCCTAACCTGACTGCTTCTCCGCCCAAAGCGTGCAGTAACCCTTTGGATGGATCGGCCCTTTTAGCAAGGTGCACCCGCCGCAGGATCCCTGGGGACTTGCCACCTTGTACCAATTGCAGTTGTCGCACTTCTTTCGTTCATGCGGTGATTCGTCTGTGTACTCCGCGGATTCGCGCTGCTCCACTTCAGCCGGCGAGAGGCCGGTGGTGTCGGTGCAGGTCAGCTTCTCTTCCTTCTTCTTGCCGCCACAGGCGTGCAATGCCGGCGCCACCGCCAGCGCAGAAGCTCCTAGGCCAAGTTGCACCAGGTGCTGGCGTCTAGATTGTGTCTTATCTCCCATCACTCCTCCTGTGTCTACGGGGCCTGGTATTGGACGGGCGTTAGCGCAAGGGGTTCACTCTCTGCAAGCGCCCACAGGTAGTTGGCTGCACTTCCCAACGAAGAGGGAAGCAGCGAAGAAGGAAACGATGTGCTCCGGGCTGTGCGCGAGCCTCCGGTGACGAACTCGAGCAAGCCCCCTGGCACCTCTGGAAGCAGTTTCACTTCCGCGTCCGCCGGAAGACCCGCTAGCTGCCTCGCGCGCCGAAGAGCGGCCACGTAACCGCCCAGGTGGTCTACCAGTCCGTGACGCACAGCGCGGTCGGCGGACCAAACCCTTCCCTGAGCGAGCCGGTGAATCCGCTGAACCGACATCTTCCTTCCTGTAGCGATGCGACCAAGGAAGCGCTGGTATGAATCGAAAACCTTATGCGCCAGCGCACGTCGCTCATCTTCCGTGAAGGGTCGCCACACGGTCTCTGCGCCTGCGCGCCGTCCTCGTTTAAAGATCTCAATGCCAAGACCCAGTCGCTCGGCGAGCTGCGCCACGTCAAACTTTCCGAAAAAGACGCCGATTGAGCCGGTAAGGCAGGTAGGTGGCGCCCAAATCTCATCCGCGGCAGATGCCACGTAGTAGCCCCCGCTTGCGGCGATAGCGCCTAACGAAGCAACAACCGGCTTTTGTTCTCGTAGCCGGCGGACGGCCCTCCAGATCCGGTCCGATGCCAATGCTGACCCACCTGGGCTGTCGACGCGTAGCACCACGGCACCCACGGCTGGGTCATGCGCCATGTAATCCAGCGCTTCGACAATAGTGTCGGATCCACTCGTATGAACACCGAGCACCGGGACGTTGTTGCTCTCACCATCCACAATGGTGTCGTCGACCAGGACGACTCCCACCTTCGCTCCTGCGCCCCAGACGCGAGGTCGGTAGTGAGCGAGGTGCGATTCTAAGGCAAGTCCGCTGCCGACGTGCAGACTCAGTTCGCGCTCCAGGTCTTCTACGCCAGCCACCCCGTCGATGAGCTCAGCTGCCAACGCTTCAGACGCTGTGAAAGGACCGAGGCTCTCCATCCGCTCGACCCGTTCAGGTCTGATTTCCCAGTCCTTAGCGAGATCTTGGTGTAGTCGCGTTATGGCATCGTCCAGGAAAACCTTTCGTTGCATGTGCGCCGGCTTCGTCAGCGCCTTGCGCATGAAGGTCTCCGGTGCGCTCTTGTACTTGCCGATCCGCACGAAGTCGGCCCGCACGCCGACCCGCGAGAGCGTCTCGCCAAACATCAGCGTGACCCCCTGCACACCCTCAAAGCGTATAACACCAGCCGGGTCGGCGTAGACGCGATCAGCAGAAGAGCAGGCGTAGAGTTCATTTCTCTCAGCGGACTCGAGGTGGCAAGTGACATGCTTGCCCCGCTGCTGCACCACCTCAATCATCTCCCTAAGCTCTTGAGCATAAGCCATTGGCAGCCCGCCGCTGCGAAGCTTGAAAACGACTGCCGCGTAGCGGTCTGACTGCGCGATATCCTCCAGGGTCTCCAGCCATTGGATCCACTCACGCTCGCCCGGATCGCGGAGCTCCACCTCAATGGCGCTCTTCCTGGGCGTGATGCCGTGCCGCTTTGCGCCGCTGAGTTCCGCCGCGACGTACCAACCTGATGAAGCACCATCGCCGGCTCGAGGAAGATGAACGCCGCCACCGGCGCTCAATGACTGCCAGTCAATGGCAAGTCCCGCTGTGAGAACGTAATCGGCGCGACCGTCCACCTCGCTCCAGTCAAAAGCCGCCAGCGCTCGGCCCAGGTAAGGAAGCCGTGCATTTGCCGCGGCACGGGCCAGTGCGTCGCCGCGTGCGTCGAGGCCGCTTGCCAACTCAAGAGTCAGATCATCGCGCCCGGTGGGACGCACAGCAAACGCGAGCAAGCCGGAGCGTGGGACGGTTCGATCAAGCGGAGACAGATAAGGAGCCGTCAAGTCGCGCCCGGCGAGGGTGACTGCGAGCCATCGATTCGGACGCATCGCCACTGAGGCATCGAGGCTTGTAGTGCCGTCTAGGCCTTCATCCGAGGCGCTGATGAAGCGCAGGGCAGTCCCGATGCTGAACTGCTCGCTCGAGGCCAACGCAAGCGCAAGCGAGACGACGCCGCGGGGCAAGGCTCCCGATGCTGCGGCTGGCCGGATGCTATGCCCCGACATGCCGAATGCGACACCGAAAGGTAGGGGAAGAGCTAGAGCGAAGCCGTCACCCCTCCCCGCCAGCGCTTGATCGCTGCCATCCTCAGAGTGCACGTAGGCCAGGTGCCACGCGGGAAGAAAGCCTAGCGCAGCAGGATTTAGGTCCACCGCCCACGCGGTTTCCGGCGCATTGAGTGTGAGGCCCGGCAGCTGCACATGCGTGCGCAAGGGACGTGACTGGGCAGCCGCCTCTTCTACTGGCATAAAAAGCATCGTCAGAAGAAAGGCCGTTAGCCGCACCCTCATCAGTCCCCCCAATCGCAACAGCACCTCGCAGGACCGCACGGACTGCGGCCGCTCGTCATGCCTATGAAAAGACACGTCATGCCTATAAAAAGAATTGACTCTGCCATCAGTCGCTACCACCCAGGTGGTGGCGATGTCTGCAGCTATTTCTCAATCTCCAGAAGCTCCACGTCAAACACAAGCATACCTGCTGGTTTTCCCGGCTGACCCTTGTACGCCAGCTCCTCTGGAATCCAAAAGCGTCGCTTCTCGCCCTCAACCATGAGTTGCAGTCCTTCGGTCCAACCGGCGATCACGCCGTTGAGAGGGAACGTGGCCGGCTGCCCCCGCTGGAGCGAGCTATCGAACATCTTTCCATCGGTGGTCCAACCTGTGTAATGCACTTTGACGCGATCTGTGGCGCTCGGATGAGCCTTTCCTTCGCCCTCCTTTATCTGCTTGGATACGAGTCCGCTCGCGGTCTTCTCCGCACCTGCTTTGGGCGGAGCTGCGACATCTGGGGGTGCAGAAATGGCTGAATGGGCCTTCTCCATAGTATCCTTCGTCTCCTTCTTCTCATCGGACCCTAGGTCTTCTTGCAGCTCGGCCACCTTTTGGGCTTCCTGCTCGAAACTCGGCTCCGGCGCGCGCTTGTTGCACGCCGCTAAGAGCAGCGCCATCCAAATACAGCTACGTGTAATCATTTGCTCAGCGTAACCGATCGCTTTTTCGGCGTCGAGTAAGCTGACGCACTTGCACCCCCCATAGCCACTGACTCCCCAGCCGAGATACGCTTGCTCACGTTGCCCTTCCCTCCGCGTTCTGTTAGCTGAAACGGCGTGAGTTGCGTTATTCAGGTGATGCCCGCCGCCCTCGCGGACCAGATAGCCGCCGGAGAAGTGGTGGAGAGACCGGCAAGCGTAGTCAAAGAGCTGCTCGAGAACGCGATCGACGCGAAAGCTTCGACGGTAGTTGTGGAGATTTTAGATTCAGAGGGGTTCTGCATCCGCGTATCCGATGATGGAGAGGGCATGTCAAAGGAAGAGGCTCTTCTTTGCCTCACGCGGCACGCAACGAGCAAGCTGCGGACCGCAGACGACCTTTGGAGGCTGCAGACGCTAGGGTTCCGCGGCGAGGCGTTACCCGCTATTGCGTCGGTCAGCGAGTTGCGCCTCACGACGAAACGACACGGTGCCGATGCCGCTACCCACGTGTGGCAAAAAGGTGCGGAAGTGCGAGCAGTGCGGGAGGCGGCACGTGCGCCCGGTACTACGGTTGAAGTAACCCGCCTATTTTTCAATGTCCCAGCGCGACGGAAGTTCCTTAGGAGCAAGGTTACCGAGGTCACGCACATCATGCAAGCCTGTCTGCGCGTTGCGCTTGCCAAACCCAACTTGCGCTTGAAAGTCTTGCGCAATGGGCGCACAAGCAAAGAGTTCCTTCCGGCTGCCAACATGCTCGAACGGGCGGAGTTAACCTGGCCTGGCATGTCCTTTGACACGGTTCAGGAGCATCGCGAAGGGATGCGTGTTACTGCCGCATTGGCACCGCCGGGGAACCATCGCGGTGGAACCGCAGGCCTGCATCTATTCGTCAATGGGCGCAGCGTGCAGGATCGCTCGCTGGCGCGAGCAGCAGCTTTAGCCTACGGGCAAGAGCTGCCAAGAGGTGTATACCCCCGGGGCGTGTTGGCGGTTGAAGTCGACCCTGCTGATGTCGACGTGAACGTGCACCCGCAGAAAACCGAGGTGCGGTTTCGCGAGCCCTATCGCGTTGTGGATGAGGTCACACGGTGCCTTGCCCACGCACTAACGCCCAGGGTAGTGGCGGCGCCTCACGGTCCAGAGCGCGTGGCGAAAGAAGACGGCCGGGGCGCGGAGGGGTCGACGGAGCGGCCCATTTTCGCCCGGCTCTCTCCACGCCCCTACGCCTCTGCCCGTCGCACGACCAGACACCCACTTGTGACAGGGGTGTACGAGCGGGGTGCTGAGGAGCAGGATGTTGAAAAGCCCCGCACTGAGGGACGTTTGCACGGCAAACTAAAGAACGGACTGTTGGTTTACGAAAACAGAGACGGCCTGCATCTCATCGAGCCGCGCCTCGCCCAGAGCGACCAGCTTCTGAGTCTTTTCGAGGAGGAGCTCGCGCTGACGGGCAGGCTCGAGGGAAAGCCTCTTCTTTTCCCACTGCGAGGTGTTGTGAGTCAAGAGCAAGCCGAGGCGCTTGACCAGCAAAGAAGCGTGATTCAACGGCTCGGCGTTGTCTTTTCTCTTGAGGACGGCAGCCGTTTAGTCATCGATGCCCTCCCCGGGAGCCATCCACGCCGGGAACCTACGGAGGCGGTGGAACTGCTGGCTAGTGCCGCGGAGCGGGGTCTTAGCAACGCCAGTGCCGCGGAGCGGGGTCTTAGCAACGCCAGCGCCGCGACCGCGTATCTACTGGAAGCGCTCTCAGACGTCTGCACGCCTAACTCCGCAAGCCAACTTTCCATCGCGCGGTGCGAAGCACTAGTAAAAGCTGCTTCACAAGCTCCAAGGATACACTCCGCCACATTTCCCGGCGTGCGCACCTGCTATCGCTTCGAGACTGCTTGCGAAACGACGCAACAACAGACACATCAGCTGCGGTGATCGCCGTCGTGGCCATTGGCGGTCCCACGGCGTCGGGCAAGACGGCACTAGCTCTGGACCTGTGCGCTCGCCTTGGCGGAGAGGTTGTTAATGCCGACAGCGTCCAGGTATATCAAGAGTTTGATGTGGGCTCGTGCAAGCCGACGCTCGTGGAGCGCGCGCGAGTGCGACATCACATGGTTGATGTGCAGCGTCCCGATGCCCCGCTTGATGCGGCCGCATACGCATGCATGGCAGATGCACGCATTCTGGAGATAGCCAGCCGGGGCAGGCTGCCGGTAGTGGTTGGCGGGACCGGTCTCTGGATGCGCGCCTTGCTGCGCGGACTAGTTCGCGTGCCTACGATCGAACCTCAACTTCGGCGGCAACTGCGCAAGGAGCTTCGCGAGCAGGGAAGAGACACCACGTTCGCTCGACTCGCCGCGTTGGACCCTGCCGGTGCTCGAGCACTGCACCCGAACGATACCGTGCGCGTGCTACGCGCCTTGGAGGTGGTGCTTCAGACTGGCAAACGCCTGAGCGACATGCAGCGAGAACACCAGTTAGGTGCGCCGAAATACCGCCACTTCATGGTCGCGCTTGAACCTGAGCTGCAGGCGCTGCATGACCGCATCGCTGGGCGCACTCAGCAGATGTTACAAGCAGGCCTGATCGATGAGTGCAAGGTTCTGCTCAACCGCTGGGGGAGCCACGTGCGACCCTTCGGTTCTGTAGGCTACCGGCAGGTCGCATCCTATCTCACGTCTGGTACCATTGGGGGAGCCGAAGCACTGCAAGCCTCCATCAACTTGGCTACGCGACAGTGCGCCAAGCAACAACGGACGTGGTTTAGCGGTGAAAGCCTCGTGAGCATGCGCATTGGTCAACCATATCCTCTCTCAGCAGTGGTACGGCATGACCTTTACGACCGGTGCGCGGCACTACTGGACTAACACGGACAACAACTCTGTTGCACACCAAGACGTCCTCGGTTGTCACGCAGACCTGCTTGGAATGCGAGAAGCAACCCAGCTAATTCAGCTGAGAAACGTCTCCCGTTTCTGCTGATGTATCCTCATCGGAAGCATCCGGTGCACTTGATGTTCCGTCAGTCGCGTCCAGTGTGGCGGCGTCAATCGGCTCCACCCCTACCACCATGTCGTCTTCATCAAGGCGAATCAGCCGAACGCCCTGCGTCTTGCGGCCTGCCTCACGCACCTGCGCGACGTGCGTTCGGATGATCAGCCCGGAGCGGGTGATGATCATCAACTGGTCTTCGGCATGCACCAGCCGGAGCGCCACCATTTTTCCATTGCGTTCGTTCGTGTCCATGCCGATGACTCCTAACCCACCACGGCTTTGAACCCTCCACTCAGAAGCCGCCGTGCGTTTCCCGTATCCGTTCTCACTAACGGCGAGCACTTGCAGCTCTTCATCGGTTACAACGTCCATACCAACGACGCGATCGTCTTCCCGTAGATCGATGCCACGGACGCCTCGCGCGCTTCGCCCTGAGCGCCGCACGTCGGAGACTGTAAACCGGATACTTTTTCCCGTAGCCGTACCAATCATCACCGTCTGCTCAGGCGCAGCGATGCGTGCGTTGAGAAGCTCGTCGCCTTCATCCACTCCCACACCAATTATCCCGCTTGAACGAATGTTGGAATACGCAGCCAGTGAGGAGCGCTTAATCGTGCCTTTCTTCGTGCATGTCAGCAAGTCGCACCCCTCGCTAAACTCGCGAATGGCTAAGACCGCCGCGACGCGGTCCTGCGCCTCCATCCCGACGACGTTCACGATCGCTCGTCCGCGCGCAGTTCGCGAGGCCTTGGGGATCTCATAAACCTTCTTCAGATAGGCCGTGCCCTTATCGCTGAGGACTAAGACATGGCAATGGTTAGAGGCAACAAAGAGCTCTGTGACCACATCTTCGTCACGTGTCTCCATTCCCTTCTTGCCGCGCCCTCCGCGCGTCTGAGCGCGGTACTCTGAAGTGGGAACGCGCTTGATGTAGCCGGTGCGTGTCACGGTCACGACCATCTCTTCGTCAGCGATAAGGTCCTCAAGATCGATTTCGCCCTCATCGGCGACTATCTCGGTGCGTCGGTCATCGCCGAAGCGGTTGCGGATCTCGTCAAGCTCATCAACGATCACCTTGCGGAGCAACTCGTCGCTCTTGAGAACCGCCGTCAGGCGCTGAATGGTGTCGCTCAACTCGCCATACTCTTTGGCCAGTTTTTCTCGCTCAAGCCCCGTCAGTCTCGCCAGACGCATCTCCAAGATGGCCTTGGCCTGTCGCTCGGATAGACGGTATTCACCCCGCTTCTTGGCGGCTTCAATCTCTGCTTCGGGACGACCTGCTCGTCGGACAAACTCTTCCAACCCGGTGAGCGGCAGAGTCATCAAAGCCCCGCGCGCCTCATCCACATCGTTTGACTTCCGGATGGTGGAAACGACGAGGTCGACCTCTGTCACAGCCATGCCCAAGCCCTCGACTATTTCGCGCTGCGCTTCTGCTTGAGAGAGTTCATACCGCGTCCGGCGGAGCACCACCTCGCGCCGGTGCTCGATGAAGTGGTAGAGAAAGCTCCTAAGGTTCAGCACAGACGGCTGGCCGTTGACGATCGCTAAGCTGTTGACGCCGAAACTCGTTTGCAAAGCGGTGATCTGGTAAAGCTGGTTGAGCACCACTTGTGCCACCGCGCCGCGCTTAAGCTCAATCACCATGCGCATGCCGTCCCGGTCCGACTCGTCTCTCAGGTCGCTGATGCCCTCCAGTCGCTTTTCGCGAGTGAGGTCAGCTATTTTCTTGAGCAAGTCGGCCTTGTTCACCTGATAAGGGATCTCGGTGACGATAATCTGCTCACGGTCCTGCTTGCCGAGTGGCTCGATCGTGGCTCGCCCCCGCATCACCACCCGGCCGTGTCCCGTGGTGAGGGCTTTGCGGATGCCGGATGTTCCGTAGATGAAGCCTGCAGTGGGAAAATCGGGGCCTTTGACGCCGAGCCGACCATCCTCATCATCCACCATCAGCTCTTCTACCGTTAGGTTCGGATTATCAATCAGACGCACCGTAGCATCCACCACCTCACGCAAGTTGTGCGGCGGAATGTTGGTGGCCATTCCGACAGCAATACCGCCGGAGCCATTGATCAGCAGGTTTGGAACACGACTCGGAAGGACGAGTGGCTCCTTCTCGGAATCGTCAAAGTTGAGGCCGAACTCGACGGTGTCTTTGTCGATGTCCGCGAGCAGCTCCGATGCGAGCCGGGACATCCTCACCTCGGTGTAGCGCATCGCCGCAGGCGGGTCGCCGTCGATTGAGCCGAAGTTTCCCTGCCCGTCCACCAACGGATATCGCATGGAGAAGTCTTGCGCCATCCGCACCAAGGCGTCGTACACCGCGCTGTCGCCGTGAGGGTGGTACTTACCTAACACCTCACCCACCACGCGAGCCGCTTTCTTGTAGGGCTGATTCCACAGAATGCGATTCTCATACATCGCGTAGAGGATCCGACGGTGGACGGGCTTTACCCCGTCGCGCACATCCGGTATTGCGCGGCCGATGATGACCGACATCGCGTAGTCGAGGTACGACGTACGCATCTCCGTCTCTATTGAGATTATCTGCTTGGAAGTCTCTTCCGCCATACCGTCTACTCTTCCGTCCTACGCCCTGCTTCTGAGGGAACGAAAACCAACGCGAAGGGCTATCACGAACCTGGCTGAGACGCACATGCACGTGGTGCCGTGACACCCCGCACTTTTTTGACCGCGAAATGGATCACGTACTAAGTATCGAAGCGTCCCTTCAACCTCGCTGGAGCTTGAGTAATGGAATCAGCGTTCCGACACCTCGATCAGATTCGAGAGCGTGACGACGACGAGGCGCGCTCTCGACTTATTGTGACCTCTGTTGCTGGCATTATTGCCTGCTCATTGCTCATTGTCGTCGGCATCTTTGCCGCTAGCAATCGCGTGGGTCACGCAGCACCTCGGCAAGTTGACCCTCTTGACGCTCTTGAGGAAGACCACGCTCTAAGGAGGCTTGCCGTCGCCGAACCCGTCGAAGTCGACGAGGCCAAGCTCTCGTTTCACGCGCTGCTAGGTGCGCGTGACGAAGATGAGGTGGCCGTCGCTGTTGAGGAAGCTCGGCGCGAGCGGGAACGTTTGCTGAGTCGGGCTACGGCGGCGCAGAGATCCTCAGCTGGACAGAGTTCCTCAGCTGGGCTGCAACCCCCGATGCCGTCAGCCCAAGCCTACGCTACCGCCCGATCTGCTGGCGCTCAGCCAGACCAACGTGATCTGAGTCAAGCAGGGCTGGAACAAACCGGTATGGGTCGTGCTCGCTCAGCGCAAAGCGCCTCGATTGGCAGCGGGTTGTACGCTCTTCAGATCATCGCCTACGGCAGCGAAGAACCTGCGGCTACTTTCGCCAAAGCCATGAAGGAGCGGGGCCACAACGCGTTTGTCCGTCGCTACGAGTCCAGCGCACGAGGGACGTTTTGGCGCGTCTTAATAGGCCCCTTCACGACAAAGAGCGAGGCGGGCCAATACCAGCAGAAGATGAGCCGTGAAGGCCATATGGATTCCATTCTCCGCGCCCTCTAACCTGCCGCGTCCTCTAACCTGCCGCTTTCACCTTGGCGCTCTCTCGCATGAAAGAAGAAGCCTACCGCTCCCTGCTGCATAAGGCGTTGGAATATAAGGCGAGCGACGTTCTGCTTAAACCTGGGCAAGCCCCTGCTTTTCGAGTTGGCGGTGAGCTTCGCTACGTCAGCGGGCCAAGGCTCACGCCTGCGCACACCGTTGCCGCAGTGCAAGGTGTTCTTCGCGATGCGGGACGGTCTGATGACCTCAACGACCTGCGGCAGCTTGACCTCGCGTACGAAATCGAGGGCGCCGGACGGTTTCGCGTCAACATCTACCGTCAACGTGGCACGCTTGCCCTCGCGTTTCGGGCAGTGCCGAGCGAGGTTCCGGAGCTAGGTCAGCTGGGCGCTCCGCCTGTTCTTGAGCATTTAGCTAACCTGAAGCGCGGACTCGTGCTTGTGGTCGGTGCCGCCGGCAACGGGAAGTCAACCACACTGGCGTCCATGATCGCGCACATGAATCGCACACGACGGATCCACATCATTACCATCGAAGATCCCATCGAGTTTCTTCACCAGGACCAACTTGCCACGGTGTCCCAGCGCGAGGTGGGAATCGACACGGAGAGCTTTGCCTACGCACTAAGAGGCGCCCTTCGCCAGAATCCGGACACCATTTTGGTAGGCGAGATTCGAGACGCCGCGACAATGGAGATCGCGCTGCAGGCAGCGGAGACGGGTCATCTTGTTCTCTCTACGCTGCACACGCCCGACGTCTCTCGCACCGTTGGCCGCATCCTGTCTCTCACCGCTGAGCAGGACCCGCGCGAGTTGCGGGAGCGCTTAAGCGGCAACCTCAAAGGCGTGGTAGCGCAGCGGCTCCTAAGGACGGTGGAGGGAGGACTTGCACTCGCGTGCGAGGTGCTCGTAGTGACTGGCACCGCTCAGGATGCCATCCGGCGCCCCGAGACAAGTCTCCCACTTAAGGACATCATGGAGCGTGGACAGCACCCCTACGGCATGCAAACGTTCGAGATGGCCGTTGAGCAGCTCGTAAACAACGGGCGCGTTGACTCGACCACCGCTGAGGCTGCACTGAAGTGACCATGCATACGACGCTCAACACGCGATACAGCGGGTTCACCAATGAACCTGTTTCTGAGCCCGCTCAAGCTGAGGCTCTCCAGACCACGTTCAACACCATCAAAGGCGCTTTTCCAGGCCTTCACCGCTCCGTGCTGAAGCGCGTGGAGGAAGGTGCCTTGGGCTTTTGGCAGTTGCCTGACCAAACGAGCGCATTGGAGCAGGTTCGCGAGGTGGCAAGCCGGCTTCCGGCGGATATCTCCGACGTCATCTGGATCGGCATCGGAGGTTCCTCACTGGGTTCACGCGCGGTCTACGACGCACTCGCCCATCCCACGTCCACCATGCGTCGCTTGCACTTTCTCGACAACACCGATCCCTGGTTATGGTCGGGCCTGCAGTCAAAGCTATCGCCTGGAAGTACGGCAACGGTGGTTGTCTCCAAGTCCGGGGGCACACTCGAGACCGTGGCTTTGTGGAACGCGGTGCAAGCGTGGCAGCGAAAAACTCTGGGCCCAGAGGACATCAATCAGCGCACGATCGCTATCACCGATCCGGAGCGCGGTTGGCTCAGGAACCACCACGCGAATGTGCCGAAGCTGCCGATCCCACCTGCTGTCGGTGGGAGGTTCTGTGTACTGACTGCGGTCGGTTTACTTGCTGCCGAGCTTGCGGGCCTCGACGCCGAGTGCCTGCTGATAGGTGCCCAGCGCGCTGCACGACAGGCAGAACATGACCAGCTGGAGCACAACCCTGCTGGATTGATGGCGGCTGTTCACTGCGCGCAACACTGGGCTTATGGGCGCAACATCCACGTTCTGATGCCGTACTCTGACCGACTGCGAACGTTTGGACAGTGGCACGTTCAACTATGGGCAGAAAGCCTAGGTAAGCGACCGCGTCAGCAAGAGAAGAAAGTGCCGGCTCTTGGACCCACCCCGCTGGCGGCAGTAGGGTCGACAGACCAGCATTCACAGCTTCAACTCTTCATGGAGGGGCCGTCCGATAAGGTGTACACGATCGTGCGGATTGATCAGGCAGCCCATGATGTGGAGCTGCGGCGAAGTCAAAATCAGCCGCCCGGATTACCAGAAAAAATTTCGCTCCAGAACCTTCTCAACATCCAGTGCGAGGCAACAACGGAGGCGTTGGCTCGGACAAAGCAACCCTGCCTTATGCTGCGTCTCCCGCGGCTCGATGCCTCGTGTTTGGGAGAGCTTTTCTTCCTCTTCGAAGCCGCCACGGCGTTTGCTGGTGAGATGTACGACATCAACGCCTTCGACCAACCCGGCGTGGAGCTAGCAAAGCAGCTGACTAAAGAGGCTTTAGCCTCGACCTAGCGAAGAGTTTTCATCCACCAGCCCGCTTAACGGGCTCAGCACGTCTAAAAGCTGCCGCCAACACGAAACTCTTTTCACGTGGCCCGGGAATCAGCTACTCTCCGTTCATCGTGACCCGGCCTTGAGGTGGAATGCGCACGCACAAGGTGCGCCGCGTTCTAAGTTCAGGAGCACCTCGTGGAGACGCTGCATATAATGTAAGATATAGGGGGCGACACTGAAGCTGCGATGAACGAGCACGAGCGGACAACTAACCCCAGCAAGACCGTCGTTACAGCGCGGACAAATGGCCCCTCAAAGAGCGATGAAGGTTCCAAGGACGGCTGCTTGATCGTGATCTACGGCAACGACCTTGGCCGACGCATCGCGCTTGGTTCAGGACGCTCCTCCATCGGACGCTCCTCCAAGTCGGATGTTCAGATCGACCAGGAAAGCGTCTCACGCAACCACGCGCAGGTTTCCTTCAACGGGCGCTTCTTCTCAGTGAAGGACCTCGGCTCAACAAACGGGACGTACATCAATGATGTTCCCATCGAGAGTTCTCAGCTTCGCGACGGCGACCAGATAAAGATCGGGCGCACCATCTTCAAGTTCATTACCGGCAACAACATTGAGACGCAGTATCACGAAGAAATTTACCGACTGATGACGATCGATGGGCTCACTGGGGTCTACAACAAGCGCTACTTTCGGGAGGTTCTGGAGAAGGAGATGTCCCGAAGCATTCGGTACGACCGCTCCTTCGCGGTCGTCCTATTCGACATCGACCACTTCAAGCAGATCAACGACTCCCATGGACACCTCGCTGGCGACGCTATCCTTCGGCAGTTGGGCTCTCTTGTTCAAGGAAGGGCTCGGCGCGACGATATTATCGCCCGTGTGGGAGGCGAAGAGTTCGCAGCCTTACTTCCAGAGGTTCAAGAGGAAGGCGCAAGCGAGTTCGCTCGTACGCTGCGTGAGCTAATCGAAGCCACGCCGTTTTATTTCGAGGGCACACGTATTCCGGTGACGATCAGCCTCGGCGTCGCGTTTTGGAACCCGAGCCTGCGCACGGCCGAAGATATCCTAAAGGTCGCCGACGAAAACCTCTACCGCGCAAAACGCGCGGGCCGTAATCGCGTCTGCGGGTGAGAGCCTCCCAGGGGCCGATAGCAGTTCGAGAGGCGACGGGTTGCCCACACGATCGATTCATGTCGATGAGGCCGCCAGTTTCCTTGTTGTGTCACCGAGCGCATGCCACGTGATACAACCCAATGTCTTTCCACCTTGATTCCTCTCACTTCACACTGCAGCGCTTGCGCTACTAAGCTCTACGATTATCTTGCTCTTTTCAAGCCAAACAGGTGAAGCTTTCTTAGCTGCAGTCGTTACAGGTGCCTATGTCAGATCCGGAAGAACCCAAGACTGGGGAAACAGACACAAAGGTTGAGTTGCCCGAGACGCTACCCGTGCTGCCTATTCGCAACGCGGTGCTCTTCCCGGGAGCTGTAGCTCCCTTCGACGTGGGTCGAGAGAAGTCCGTCGCGCTCGTGTCTGATATCGAGAATCTTGATCAGCCGGTCATCGCGATTTTTTCTCAGAAAGATCCCTCAACCGACGACCCGGAGCAAAGCGATCTTTACCCAGTGGGCGTTGCCGCACGCGTGCTCAAGGCGCTAAAGCATTCTTCGGGGAACTACAGCCTTATACTCCAGGGTCTGGTTCGTATCCGACTCCAGCAAGTAGAGGCTGTTGAGCCCTACCTGCGCATGAAGATCACGCGGATGGACGAGGCAAGCGAAAGCGATGTGGAGAGCGAAGCGCTTGCCATGAACCTGCGAGACATCGCTAAGCAGGTTATCCAGCTGATGCCTGAACTGCCAAGAGAAGCAGGATCGCTGATTGACTCGATTCAGGAGCCTGGCCAACTCGCCGACCTTGTAGCCGCAAACTTAGACGCTCCAGTGGAAGACAAAGCCGGTCTGCTAGACACCATTGATGTCAAAGATCGCATTCGTAAGGTGCTGAGGCTTCTGACGCGACAACTCGAGATCCTTAAGATGCGCGAGAGGATCAACTCTCAGATCAAAGAGGAGATGGGGAAAAACCAGCGCGAGTACGTTCTCCGCCAGCAACTCAAGGCGATCAAGGAGGAGCTGGGCGAGGAGGAAGGCGACCAGGGTGACCTGGATGTGCTTGAAGAGCGCATCGCCAAGGGCGAACTTCCCGAAGAAGCGGAAAGTGTGGCACGGAAGCAGCTCAAGCGGCTGCGCGCCATGCAGGTCGGCTCGGCCGAGTACACTGTGGTCAGGACCTACATCGATTGGATCTTGGACGTCCCATGGTCAGATTCCACGGTCGACATGATGGACATTCCTGAGGTGCGCCGCGTCCTTGAGGAAGATCACTCCGGCTTGGAGAAGATCAAGAAGCGCATTGTGGAGTTTCTCGCGGTTCGAAAGCTCAAAAAGGACAAGAAGGGCCCCATCCTCTGCCTTATCGGCCCTCCAGGTGTGGGAAAGACGTCGCTAGGTCGCTCTATTGCGCGTGCGCTCGGCCGCAAGTTCGTCAGGATGTCGCTCGGCGGCGTCCACGACGAGGCCGCTATACGCGGGCATCGGCGGACCTACGTAGGCGCGCTCCCAGGCCAGGTGATCCAGGGCATGAAGAAAGCGGGAACAATCAACCCGGTCTTCATGCTTGATGAGATCGACAAGATTGGGCACGACTTCCGCGGTGATCCTGCTGCAGCTCTGCTCGAGGTGCTTGACCCGGAGCAAAATGACACCTTCTCCGACCACTACCTCGAGATCCCGTACGACCTCTCGAAGGTGATGTTCGTTGCCACTGCCAATGTGGGCGATACCATTCCAGCTCCTCTCCGCGACCGTATGGAGATCCTGGAGATTGCCGGATACACGCGACGCGAAAAGCTGGACATCGCACGCGTGCATCTACTGCCCAAGCAGTTTGAAGATCACGGCATCTCCCAGGAAACACTGAAGATCCATGACGAGGCCCTGGAAAGCATTATCGACCGCTATACGCGCGAGGCTGGCGTGCGAAACCTTGAGCGGCAGATTGCTAGCGTCATCCGCGGCATTGCCGTGAAAGTGGCGGAAGGCGACACAAGTACGTTTGAGGTCAAGACCGAGGACGACCTTCGCCCCTTCCTTGGCCCACCCCGATACACCTCGGAAGTGGCCGAGCGAACGGAGGAGAGCGGCGTGGCAACTGGTCTCGCTTGGACTTCGGTGGGTGGAGAGATTTTGTTCATCGAAGCCACGCTCATGCAGGGAACTGGGAAGATGCAACTCACCGGTCAGCTGGGTGACGTGATGAAAGAGTCGGCGCAAGCCGCTCTCAGTTACGTGAGAAGTCGCGCCACGCAGTACGGGCTAGCTGCCGACTTTCTCGAAAAAAACGACATCCACATCCATATCCCAGCCGGCGCGATGCCAAAAGACGGACCTAGCGCAGGCGTCACGATGACCACCGCAATCGTCTCGCTTCTTTCGGGGGTGCGCATCCGGCACGACGTGGCCATGACCGGCGAGATCACCCTAAGGGGTCGGGTTCTGCCGGTGGGAGGCGTCAAGGAGAAGATCCTCGCAGCCCACCGCGCGGGGATAAAGCGTGTGGCTCTTCCTGAACGCAATGTGGCCGACCTAGAAGAGGTGCCTCAGGAGGTTCGAGACGAACTTGAGTTTGTAGGTGTGAGTAAAATTGATGAGGTTCTAGAAGCCGCGCTTGAAAAGCCTGAGGACATCGGCCTCGGTTCAGCCAAAGATAGTCCGAAGAAGCCTGGCCGCGCGCGCGCCTCAACATCAAAAGCTGCACCTGGCGCAACTCCGTAGGAAATGCGGGGATGCCCCGTAGGGGCCTGCTGGTCCCGAATGTGTCAGAGGCAGAACGCTTGACCCCTCTTGCTCCCGATTCGCCTTTCGCTGTAATAGGAGCTGGTTCTTGGGGAACAGCTCTGGCAAAGGTGCTATCCGACAGTGGCAGGGATGTCACGCTGTGGGCGCGTGATCCTTCCCTTGCCGAATCGATCAAGCGTGACCGGGTCAACGCGAAGTATCTTCCAACTGCTAAGTTGTCTGCGCGGCTGAACGTCACGAGTTCATTGCAGGAGGCCGTAAGCGGCAAGGCTGGCGTGTTATGGGTTGTCCCCGCGCAAAGCATGAGAGCGGTGCTCCAGCGTGCCCACCCCCACCTTAGCAAGGCTATGCTGCATGTCTGCTGCGCGAAGGGCATTGAAAATGCGTCGCTCAAGTGTATGTCTGACGTGTTTGTAGATGAGCTAGGAGCCACGATGCACAGCTCCTTCGCGACGCTGGGCGGCCCGAGCTTCGCGAAGGAGGTTGCTGATGGGCAACCCACCGCAGTCTGTGTCGCCAGTCACACCCCGTGGGCCGGTCTGCAAGTGCAGGATGTGGTCGCCACAGCACGGTTCCGGGTCTACACGAGCAGCGACGTGGTCGGCGTTGAGATTGGTGGCGCAACGAAGAACGTTATCGCCATCGCTACTGGAGCTGCCGCTGGACTCGGCTTCGGGTACAACACGATTTCGGCACTCATCACACGAGGATTGGGGGAAATGTCACAGCTGGCGGCGAGTTTAGGCGCTGATCCTCGTACCGTTTTTGGCCTCAGCGGGATGGGAGATCTTGCCCTTACGTGCATGGGGGACCTCTCGCGCAACCGGCACGTCGGCTTCGAGCTCGGCCGAGGGCGCGCTCTCAACGACATCACCAGGGGTATGAAGATGGTCGCCGAAGGTGTGACCACTGCCCGCAGTGTCTACCGCGTAGCGCAGAGGGCGAGCCTCGACCTTCCCATCCTTCGTGAAGTACATCAGGTGCTCTACGAAGGGGCTTCGGCTAAGGGCGCTGTGGAGCGTCTAATGGCTCGCGCCCTTAAGAAGGAGTTTGGGTGATGCAGCTTCCACGCTTGCGAGGGTGGCGAAGCTGGTTGATTTTTGCGTTACTGATTCCCGCCATAACCGGAGCGGCAGCCTTCTTGGGCTATGCGACCTACCATGCCGCGGTACAACGCGCCCGGCTCGGCGACGAGTCTCTTTTGGAGTCGACCCTCCTTCTGGTGCGCGAGAAGGTCGATCAAATCGAACAGCAGCTTATTCGCTCCGAGCGGAGCATCTTTCGCCTGGTCGAACTGGATTCTCTCGAACAGCTAGAGGATCGGTGGCTGGCTGTGTCAGACGATGTAGCTCCGTCGGTGGTTGATGTGGTCGTGCTAGATGGCACAGGTTATCCACTAATAGCAGCCAGTCGTCAGGAGGCGCGGCGGCGCCAGCAGTTCCTTAGAATCCTGACGACTCAAATCGTGCCGACGTTGGAGCTCGAGAAACTTCCTGGTGATGAGCTCCGCCATCTGCATCAGACGTACGAAGGGCGCAGCGAGCTCATCGCCTACCTTCGCCGCAGCTACCTCGGGGAAAGCTACATCCTCGTAGCGCATCACGATACGCGCTACATCGCGGAGCAGCAGTTTCCCATACTCTTCGCCTCAAAAGAAGGCCGTCGAATCTTCAACGTGGTGAACGAGAACGACCGACGCATCTTCGGACCTAACTTGGCTAAGGCGGGCGACTACCTCGTCGGCCGAAGGTTTCCCACCACGCTCTATCAATGGCGCTTGCAGATCGCTCCCAAGCGTGCGCCACTTTTAAAGCAGCGTAACCAGACGCAGCGCCTCACGGAGGTCGCGTTGTTGGTGGTCTCCTTCGTCGTCATTTTGGTGGGAATCGCCTTCGTGATTTACGCGACCATCAAGGAGCGCACACTCAACACACTCCGAACCGAGTTCATCGCCGATGTTTCTCACGAGCTCAAGACGCCGCTCTCCATCGTGCGCATGTTCTCTGAGCTGTTGGCGTCAGGCCAGGTCCAACGCTCTGAGAAGGTGCAGGAGTACATTCGGCTCATCCATCGCGAGTCGGAACGTCTCAGCACGTTGATCGATAATGTGCTCGATTTCTCTGCCTTGGAGCAAGGTCGCCTCGATTACGACCTGCAGGAGAGTGACCTACTCGAAGTCATTCGGCGAAGCATCGACACCTTTCGAAGCCAGATTGAGCTTGTCCGCACGGAAGTCTCTCTGGAAGCAGACGAACAGTTGCCACGTCTACCGATGGATGAGCAGGCAGTGATTCTGGTGATGGTAAACCTGCTCGACAACGCCGTGAAGTATGGCAACTCCACGCCAATACACGTAACTGTGAAGCGCATGGGAGATGAAGTTCAAGTCACCGTTCGCGACCACGGACCTGGCATTCCCAAAGAAGATGTGCGAAGGGTGTTTCGACGCTTCTTTCGCAGTAAAGGACAGCGGCAGAAGCGCGGCTCTGGTATCGGCCTGTCCATCGTAAGCCACATCGCGCAAGCACATGGAGGACGCGCGTGGGCCGACAATCCACCTGAAGGAGGCGCCCTCTTCGGCTTCAGCCTTCCCATCGCTGTGTGACGGCATCCCGCAGCACGTGCGGCGCAGACAGATGATTGCCTCGTCTTCTGTGCGAGCTATACAAATCACCGTGCATGCTGTTGTTATCACCTATCCCGGGTCCAACGCTGACTGGGATGCCTACTTTGCCCTCCAGCATGTGCTGAAGGTGCCCACAACGCTCCGATTCCATACTGAGCGGGAGCTCGGTCCTGCCGATTTGGTGGTCGTTCCAGGTGGTTTTTCCTACGGAGATTACCTCCGCCCCGGTTCCATAGCGTGTTTCAGTCCCATCTCGACGGCTATACAGCGCTTTGCAGAAGCCGGAGGCGCCGTCATAGGGATATGCAACGGCTTTCAGATCCTCACTGAGCTCCGGCTTCTTCCTGGGGCGCTACTTAGAAATGAGAGGGGGCGCTTTGAATGTCGCGACGTGTGGCTTCGCGCCGAGAGTCCGAGGTCAGCGGAGCTGGCAAAGGGTCATCTTCTTCGGCTTCCAGTCGCTCACGCCGACGGTCGCTTCACCTGCGATGAGACAACGTTAGCCGCGCTCAGAGAAGACAACCGGATCGCCTTTCGCTACGTTGATCAGCACGGCGAAACGACAGCGGAAGCCAATGTCAACGGGTCGATCGACAGCATCGCGGGTATCTACAACGCGAGGGGGAACGTGCTCGGACTCATGCCACATCCGGAGCGTGCGTGCGACGCGGAACTCGGCAGCACCGACGGCGCTCAAGTACTGCTCGGCGTCCTCAGAAAAGCGATACGCTCATGACGCACCGGTGGCCGAGAGACCCCTCCGTTTCGAAGCAGGCGGCTGCGAAAATGGGTGTTGATGATGCCGAGTGGCATAAGGCGACAGAGACCTTGGGACGCATCCCAACCCACGCCGAACTAGGAGTCATATCGGTGATGTGGTCTGAGCACTGCTCTTACAAGTCCTCCCGACTGCATCTACGAAGGCTGCCTTCCACCGGGCCGCAAGTTGTTCAAGGGCCCGGAGAGAACGCCGGGGCCGTGGACATTGGCGATGGGTACTGCGCGGTGTTTAAGATCGAATCGCACAATCACCCCTCCTTTATCGAGCCCTATCAGGGCGCCGCTACCGGCGTCGGAGGTATCCTCCGAGACGTGTTCACCATGGGAGCACGCCCCGTAGCCCTCCTGAATGGACTAAGGTTTGGCGATGAGGACCATGCGCTCACCCCTCGACTTGCGCAGGGTGTCGTGGCAGGCATCGCTGGATACGGGAACGCCTTTGGCGTCCCCACCGTCGGCGGTGACTGCCAGTTCGCATCGAGTTACAACGGCAACATCTTGGTTAACGCCTTCGCCCTGGGTGTGGCCAAAAGTGATGAGCTCTTCTTCGGACGGGCTGCTAACCCGGGCAGCCGCATACTCTACGTGGGCTCACCCACCGGACGAGACGGAATACACGGGGCAACGATGGCGTCCAAGGAGTTTGATGAGTCCTCCCATGAGCAGCGGCCCACCGTGCAGGTGGGAGACCCCTTTGCCGGAAAGCGACTGCTAGAGGCATGCTTGGAAATCTTTGCCGCTAACTGCTTGTTGGGCGTGCAGGATATGGGAGCAGCGGGCCTCACATCCTCGAGTGTCGAGATGGCAGCGCGGGCTCTGACGGGCGTCGACATCAACCTGGACCAGATCCCTAGACGCACGCACAAGATGTCTCCGTACGAGCTTCTCCTTTCCGAGTCGCAGGAGCGCATGCTCATGGTGTCTAAGCCGGGAGAAGAACAGCAGGTTTACGACATCTGCCGCCGCTGGGAAGTGGAAGTTGCCGACATCGGTTGTGTCACAGACACAAGGCGTTTCGTATGCCGTGCAACGCTAGGATACGACCCTACAAGTGGGTCCGGGAGACCGAATAAGGAACCTGTTGTGGTTGTTGATCTTCCTGTGGACCTTCTTGCTGAAGAGGCGCCACGTTACGACCGGCCACAAGCACCAGCCTCTCCCGAAGCACCAGCCACCGCCCTTTCCTTCTCCCATTCCACTGAGGAGCTCCGTGGGTTTATCCTCGGGCTTGTCGGCTCATGTAACCTTGGGTCACGTCAGCGCATCTGGCAGCAGTACGACCACATCGTCCGCAATGGCACTGTTGTACGTCCAGGCGAGGGGGACGCCGCAGTCATCCGGGTGGTAACCGAGGCCGGACCGAAATACTTGGCCATGGCGCTCGACGGAAATGGACGGCACGTCCAAGCCGACCCCTTCGCTGGTGCAGCCATGGCCGTCGCTGAAGCCTGTCGAAATGTGGCTTGCACCGGAGCGAAGCCCCTTGGTCTTACCGATTGCATGAACTTTGGCAGCGCAGATAACCCCGAAACCATGTGGCACTTTAGCCGGGCCATCGATGGGATACGCGCAGCATCTTTAGCATTGGATGCACCCGTCGTATCGGGTAATGTCAGCCTCTATAACGAAACAGACGGCAGTCCAATCTGGCCCACGCCAGTTATAGTAGCCGTAGGTCTGCTTCCCTCGATCGAGAACCTGGTGCGTCCGGCCTTCGCTCCCGGCACGCACTTTGGCATACTGGGACAGAGCAGCCAGCTTGAGCTCGGCAGTTCAGAGTGGGCCTCGCGTTATTGCCAGCAGCTGGTTGAGGCATCCTTGGCGATCGATCTTGATCATGAACAACGCGTTCAGCGCCTCTTGCAATCCCTCACCACCGCCAGGCTCCTATCCTCGGCGCACGACGTGAGCGATGGCGGTCTATCCATGTGCATCATTGAGTGCTGCATGCAGGGCGGCATAGGCTGCAGACTTGAGCGAGCATCCTCGCCGACCACCGAGTGGCTCTTCTCGGAGACACCGGGGCGAGTCGTTGTGGGATACGCTGCCGAAAGCGAGGCAGAGATTGCCTCACGTTGCCGCGCAAGCCGTGTTCCTTTTGAACCTGCTGGACAGGTTATGGAAGCTTCCGGGCAAGTGAACTTCGGCGACGGCCTGAGCTTTCCACTCGTTGAGCTTCAGGGCCGGCACGAAGCTGCCCTTGATCGCATCTTCTAGCCTCTTTCGCTAGTGTCAAAGGTTCAGCCCAGTTTGCCCCGCTGCCGCGACCCTAGGCGACGGCTGCATCTTGCGTTCTAGGTTGTTGCGCCCGCCCTTGGTATTCGTCTAGCACAACACTCACAAGCTTAGAGACTCCCGGCGTCTCCATGGTCACACCGTACAGCACGTCCGACATCTCCATCGTCCGCTTTGAGTGGCTGATCAGAATGAACTGCGAGCGCTCGGTCATCTCACGAAGTGCCTCATTGAAGCGAGCCACGTTGGCTTCGTCGAGCGGAGCATCGACCTCGTCAAAGATGCAGAAGGGGCTTGGCCGGAAGCGGAAGATAGCCAGAATGAGGGCGACTGCAGTAAGAGCTTTCTCTCCTCCGCTCATCAACTCCAGCGACCCGAGCCGCTTACCAGGAGGCATGGCGATAAGCTCCACGCCCGTCTCGAGAAGATCCTCTGGATTGCTCAACCGAAGCTCGGCCTTCCCTCCCCCAAACATCCTTGGGAACATCTTCTTAAAGCGTGTGTTAATCGCTTCAAAAGCTTCTTTGAAGAGCCTTCGACTCTCCTTATTCATGTGCTTGATTGCCTGTTCGAGCTGCTTGAGCCCTTCTTCCAGGTCGTCCCGCTGCGCGGTAAGGGAAACGTGGCGCTCGGATTGCTCTTGGTATTCCTCAATCGCCGTTAGGTTGATGTGACCCATCCGCTCAAGAAGCCGCTCGAGTTCCTTAACACGCGCCTCCTCAACCTGCGACGGAAGCTCGCGGGCGTGATAGTCGCCTACTACATGCTCGACAGACACGCGGTACCGCTGTTCGACGCGCTCGCATAGACTCCGCATGGTCAGAGCATTCTCCTGGACCTTCAACTGAAGCTGCGACACATGTCCCCCGGCAGTTTCTCGGGCTTCCGCTATTTCCTTTTGCCGAACTTGCGCAGCATCAACCTTCGCTTCCTGTGCGTCCAACTCTGTGCGCGCCCTCTCGGTGCCCGTCTCACGCTCTGCAGCATCGGCTTCCAGCTGCATCGCGTGCTCCTGGAGAAGTATGATTCGCGTGATAAGCTCGCCTTCAAGGCCTTCCTTTCGTTGAGCGTCGCCGAGGATTCTGCCTCTGCGTTCACTCAGCTCTTCAAGAGAGTGGGTCATGCGCCGATGCGTCTGCTCAACTGCTGCTAGCCTCTGTTGCGCACCAGACGCCTCTACCCGCTTGTCCGCCACACGAAGCGTCTGCTCACGAAGCACCTGGTCAGCATGCTCCTGCGCTGCCTGAGATTTCTCCTTCTGAAGCTGAAGCTCCTCAAGCGTTTGCTTCCCTCGACCAAGAGCTTCTTGCAGCCGCGCTCGCTCCTCCTGGTGCCCCTCAATCGCAAGACGTAAGACATTTTCTTCATCTGCGGCACGCGCGATCTGCTGCTCTGCGTTACCACGCTCCGCCGCCAAGCGTACTGCGCCTTCCTGAGCCTGCACCAGAGCGAGCTCCCCCTCATGGGAAGCGGAACGCGCAGCCTCAAGACGTGCCTGGTGAGATGCTATCTCCGACCGCATCCCGCTGTGCTCCTCTTGCGCCGCCTCTAAGTCCAACTGGACCTGCTGCAGCTCTTTACCTAGGCGTCTAATCTCCTGTCTAAGCTCGAGCGAGTGCGCGCTCTGTTCCCCCGCTGAGCCTCCCGTGATTGACCCGTCTGGAGCAAGGGAGTCCCCCTCGCGCGTAACAAAGTGCCGCTTGCCGTTAAGGTAGCTGAAAGCCTCCGTTAAAGAGCCGACCACCCATACATCGTGGAGGAGGAGCTCAACTAGCCTCTCCTTCTCATGAGGAACACGCACCTGGGACCGCAGCGGCACCGCGACCTGAGCAAGCCCCTCACTCGGCTCAGCAGACCACGTACCCTCGGCATAGGCCTTCGCAGCAAGCGCCGTCGAGAGCACAGTTGCACGGCCCATTGACTGTGCTCGGAGAAACTCGACGGCAGCAAGTGCGTCGTCCATCTCTTCAAACAGCACACCTTGCAGTCGGTCGCGAAGAGCAGCCGCTAGGGCGTCGTTCCATCCGGGGTCGCACTCCAGCTCGTCCGCCAGCAGCCCAAGCATTCCCTGGACCTCGCTAGCCGCTCGCGACAGCAGCGCTCGGGTGCCGCCACCGAGGTCTTCTCGCTTCTGCTCCAACTCCTCAAGGGTGCGTAGCCTCGAGCGGGTATCGCTTCGTTGCTCCCGCAGTTGCTCGACCTTTTTGTCGCTCTCACCGATCCATTCACGCAGACGCTCGAGCGACTCTTGCACCTCTTGCCGCTCTGACTCCGTCTGCTGCGCGCCGCTGCGCAACCCCTCCTGTCTAGCTTGCAGGGCCGCTACCTGCTCCCCGCAATCCACCACCCGCTGCTCAAGCGTCTGTTGACTCTCCTGGAGTCCCCGGAGTCGCACGTGGTCGGCCTCATCGCGTTTCTGCACGCTTTGCAGACTGGCCTCATGCTTGGCCAACTCGAGGCTGCACCCGCTCCAGTTAGCCTCATCCTCCCGTCGCTCGGCCGCCGCGCGCTCTTGCGTTAGCTGACACTCTTGCAGCTGCGCTTCCTCACCGCGAAGGATTTCCTGCAACTGCTCCACTTCTTTCTTTTCTGCCGCGGCAGTGGCCTGCAGCGACTCCACCTCCATTTGATGCTCTGCAAGTTGCTGGTGGATATGCTCAAGTTCGCGGCTATCTGCTTGTTGCGTGCCTTGGAGGTCGACACGGCGACTGCATGCACTCTTCATCTCGTTGCGATGGAGGTCGAGGGCGTTGATCACTTTCTGTAGGCCCTCACGATGCCTTTCGAGCTGGTGTCCGAGCTCCTGAGCGCCCGCCTTCAGAGAAAGTGAAGCATGTTCGGCCTCTTGTGCCGCCTTCCGCATCCCGGACACATCCGTTTCCGCCGAGTCTAGCTCGCCCTTTAGACTGAGCTCCTGCGTTCGCAGCTCCAGCCAGCGATGGGACGCTTGCCAGAGTTCAAGTTCTCGCAGCTCCTGACGGTACATTTTGAAGCGTTCCGCTTTCTGCGCCTGCCTCTTAAGCAAACCTAGACTCTTTTCAATTTCCTGAACAATGTCACTGACTCGAAGCAGGTTCGCCTGCGTCTGCTCCATCTTGCGTTGTGCCGCCCGCTTTCGCGTGCGGAACTTGGTCACCCCTGCAGCTTCCTCGATGAGATGTCGGCGTTCCTCTGGCTTAGCTGAGACGATAAAGCCGACGCGACCTTGTTCTATAACGGAGTACGCGCGCCGCCCGGCTCCTGTTCCCAGAAATAGACCTACCAGGTCCGATAGCCGCACGGGGGTGCGGTTGATAAGGTAGTCGCTGCGCCCGTCTCGACTCAGCCGGCGTGTGATGTTGATCTCCGCGTAAGCTTGGTACTCTGGCGGGCAAAGACCTAGCGAGTTGTCAAACGTAATCGAAACTTCGGCGAAGCTTACTCCTCTTCGAACTTCAGAACCGGCGAAGATGACATCTTCCATGCCCTTGCCGCGTAGAGCCCGCGGGCTTTGCTCGCCCATCGCCCAGCGCACAGCGTCGACGATGTTGGACTTGCCGCACCCGTTCGGTCCGACAACGCAGGTGATGTCGCGGTCGAAGAGCACGACGGTGCGGTCTACGAAAGACTTGAAGCCGTAAAGTTCGAGTTTCTTTATCTGCACGTAGACCTCGCTGTGAGAGCCGTTCCATACCACTGGATGGCGTACGATTCAACCAGCACCACCACATGTGGTGCAATGCGTTGAGCGCGTTCGATACGCCCGACTGCACGATCTAGGACGGCGGCCACTGAGAGCAGTTCGTGCCTGCGCACCCAGGTGCGCGAGGATGGCGTTCAGGGAAGCGGCCTTTCTAGTCAGAATGTCACTGACCGGTTACCATCCGATGTGGGTTCTCTTCGCATCATTCGTGCATCCTCACCATTATCGGAGTAGTAGCGCTTCCGCCTGCCGATTTCGATGAAGCCGTGACGCGCATAAAGTCGTTGTGCTGCCTCGTTGCTCACGCGGAGCTCGAGGAACACCCGGGAAGCAAGATGGTCGGCGCGCCGACTAAGTTCTTGCAGTAGCACGCTGGCGCACCCCTGACGCTGAAACTCCGGGGCAACACAAAGGATGATCACATCCATCTCCTGCGGTGCCATACGAACAAGAAGCAGGCCGCGAGGCTCTGCCGATGATCCGCAAAGCTCTGCCGATGATCCGCCAACCTCTGGAAGTGGTCCGCCAGCTACAAGCGCCAGCGTGTCCTGACGCTCAAGTTCCTCCCGCAGCGCGTGAGGCGGCCAATCCAGGTTGATTGCGCGCGCCACCAGCGAAGCGAGAGAGTGTGCCATCTCCACCTGCGCCCGTCCAACGCACCAGGAGGCCGAGGGTCGACCGCATCGTCTTCTGGCGCTGCCGCTCACTGTCAGACAACCTACGGCTCGGTGGGAGCGTCAGGTTCAATGAATATGTGCTTCATACTTGGCAGCTTGGTTTGAATGGCTTTTTCCACGCGTGCGATGCAGGCGTAGATGTCCCGAGCTGCAAGATCAGGTGCAAAACGCAACTTCAGAGCGAGGATGACGTCCTGCGGGCCACGATGCATGGACAGAAGTTGCGTTACTTTAACGATCACTGACTCCTCCTCGAGGGTCTGCATCACGAGGTCTCTATCTGCTGGTGAGACCGCCTCGCCGACGAGTAGACTGTGTGTCTCGCGCGCAAGAAAGACCGCGACGGTGCAAAGCACAAGGCCGATGAGCAACGAGGCGATGCCGTCAAACCCACTCCAACCTGTGAGGTGCGTCAACGTCACACCGGCAAGAGCAATCAGAAGTCCGACCATCGCGGCACTGTCCTCCATGAGGACGAGCGCCACGGTCGGGTCTTTGGTGTCCGTTAGTGCTCGGCCCCAGGTCCGCTCCCCACGGACTTTAGAAAACGCCTTGTACGCGACGGTGAAGGTGTACCCCTCGAATATCAGACTAAGCCCAAGCACGCCGTAAAGCCAATGCACGTGTTGCGCACTCACCGCTTCGGGACTTGCGAGGGTAGAAAGGCTGGCCAATCGGTGGACCCCCTCGTAGATGGCAAAGCCCCCGCCCACCACGAAAAGCATAATACTGACCACGAATGGCCAAAAGTATGCCTCAATGGATCGACCGAAGGGGTGCTTCTTGGACGGCCCTAGCTTGGAGAGCCTCATGCCAAGCAAGAGCAGCACCTGGTTTCCCGTGTCGGCGACGCTATGTGTCGCCTCTGCCAGTGTTGCCACACTTCCGGTGACCGCCGCGACCACGAACTTGCTGATCGCGATGAGGCCGTTACCGATGAGAGCCGATAAAACGACGCGCTTTGAGCTTGCTGCCATTGTTCGTCTGCGAGGCGAGTATGACAGAAGAAGGCGCTGAGAGCTACGTCAACGCGTTTATCTTCCCAGTCATGTACCGCACCATGCCACAGCGAAAGAGGGCCGCACACATTGGCTGAGCGCGGCTTTACGCAATGACGGGTGCTTGGCTAGGCGGTCATTAAAGAGCGGTCGTCAGAAGAGCAGTCTCTAAAAGCGCGGTCGTCGAGAGAGTCGCAGATGTCAACGATGAAAAGCTCACCGCGATCTCTCAAAAGCCTAGCTCCTGCGATGTCTTCGCTTAGCCACGACGCACTTGATGCGTCGTCACGAGGTAGCGGCCAAACGCCCTCGCGAAGGTCAGCCTACCTGACCGCGCCGCACGTCTTCTGAATCCTCAGTCAACGCTGCCCCCGTCCCACGTTCGTGCAGTCCGCTCTCGTGCTTGACCCGAGTTTTCGTCTTCCAGGTAAAGCGACGCGTCATGAGAAACTCGAGAAAAGCCACCGCGAGATCCAACTCCTGCGCCGGCAAGGCTTCAAGCATTTCCCGACCCTTTTGCTGCAGGGAGTCGAGCTCAGATGATGTTCCGGGTGTGGAAGAAGCACCTGCTGGATCCTCGGCCTCGGTCATCTCGTCAGCCTCAGGAACTTTCCATTCAGGTCGTGAGACCGCTTCGATACCGTGCGCTTCAAGCCAGGCCTCCATGCATGCCCGAAGACGCTCCGAGCGGAAGGAAAACCAACGCTCACGCTCCACCGGGTAGTGCATCAGAACATCTTTAAAACGTCGAAAGGCACCTTTGCCGTCGATCGCACTCAATAGACGATCCTGAAAATTAGGATCTTCTGCAGTCTCGATGAAGCGTTCCATCCAGCGGTACTGCTCTCGTGAAGAGACGGGATCCACGCGGAGGTAGTTTGCGTCGGAGATGATCCGGCTATGCATCTGAGGGTCAGCGACGCCGTCGACGATGCGAATCACCTCGCCCGTAGAGAGCTGTAGGTAGCTGTGGACCTCCGGCGCGTTGTTCTCGAAGGCGTCTTCTAATGCCTCCCACGCAAGAGGCACCTGCTTAAGCTTGGAGATGACGCTGCTCTGACGCGTCTCGGTTTGGTGGTGAGGCTCTTCATTCATGACTAATCAAGCTTACTCCGCGATAAGGCGACTCCGCGTTTCCAGCGAGACTGGAACTCTTCACGCGAGTCTACGCTTAGTATGGGATTAAACTCACTTTCAATGCGAGTCATTTTTTTGATTTCTTGTTTATCAGTGAACACACCCGTTGTGAGCCCGGCCATGAACGCAACACCCAAAGCTGTAGTCTCGATCACTTCCGGACGTCGCACCTGAACGCCGAGCATGTCGCACTGAAGCTGCATCAGTAGATCATTGGCAGCAGCGCCTCCGTCCACTCGAAGCGCCTGGATCGGGTACCCGGCGTCATGTTCCATCGCCCGCACAAGGTCGACAATCTGCATCGCCATGCCCTCAAGTGCCGCCCTGGCAATGTGGGCTGCTTTAGTGGCACGTGTTAGACCAGCGAGCACGCCGGTCGCTCTCGGGTCCCAGTATGGAGCCCCCAATCCCGCAAACGCAGGCACGAAGATCACACCTTGTGAGTCCTCCACCTGCGAGGCCAACGCCTCAATATCCGAGGAGCTCTCGATGATACCAAGCGCGTCCCTGAGCCATTGCACCAATGCTCCAGCCACCAGCGCGCTGCCTTCCAGTGCGTATGTGACTTCGTCATCTAACTGCCAGGCAACTGTTGAAAGCAATCCGCTTTTGGATCGCACGAGCTCTGAGCCGGTGTTGAACAAAAGGAACGCGCCTGTTCCATAGGTGCACTTACCCTCACCTCGCTCAAAGCAGGACTGACCAAACAAAGCCGCATGCTGATCACCTGCTGCTGCTCCAATCGGGATGCCGTCAGGAAGTTCAGGAACATTGCGTAAGCGGCCAAAGGTATGCGAGGAGTTTTTCACTTCAGGAAGCATGCGCAGAGGAACACCAAAGAGAGCACACAACTCCTCGTCCCAGACGCCGTCCTGAATGTTGTAGAGCATGGTGCGTGAGGCGTTGGTGGCGTCGGTGGCGAAAACCTTTCCGCCGGTAAGGCGGTAGATGAGATAGGCATCCACAGTGCCGGCCACTAGCACGCCGTCCTCCGCCTGTTGGCGAGCACCCTCTACGTGCTCAAGCACCCACGCAATCTTGAGGGCGCTGAAGTATGGATGGATGATGAGCCCTGTCTTGTCTTTGACTGCTTGGCCGTGGCCTAGGTCGGCAAGGGCCTCGCACCGTTGCGTGGTGCGCCTATCCTGCCAGACAATAGCGGGGTAGACAGGCTCGCCAGTCTCTCGCTTCCAGACCACCACCGTCTCACGTTGGTTGGTCAGCCCGATCCCCGCGCACTGCTTCGGATCGAGGCGCGTTTGCTCTAGCAGCGCGGTGATCGACTGACTCACGCTGCGCCAGATGGCGTCGGGATCGTGCTCCACCCAGTCCGCCTTCGGGTAGAACTGCGGGATGGGCGAGCTGGCTCGGCCGGCCACGCGACCGGTCGGCGTGAGGGCAAGGCAGGTGGTTCCCGTGGTCCCCTGGTCGATAGCTAAGATAAATGGCTGCACATCTAACGCTACTAGTTCATCTCGGCGCTGAAGTAAATACCGTAGCTAGCAGATTTACCCCAACGAACCTGTCACCTAACGAACCTGTCATCCCAACGACAACACGGTGCTCCAGACAACACGGTCATTCCGACAACGCCCTGGACTGCCAGAGAACATGGATCTGCTCGCTGGTTAGCTGATCACCACTGAGGCTCCAGAACATCAAGTTGTCGGCTCCGCGGTTCTCGCATTCACTCGCAGTGAGCACACCGTCTGAGTTCGCATCGTTATCTATCCTGCACTCCGGAGTGTCGGGCAGCGGCTCGAACACTTGACCACCAAGTTCGCTGGTGTGAAACAAACCGAGAAAGTGACCAAGCTCGTGCCAGAGCACGCGGCTCAGCAACTGAGCGCCTCCTGTTTCGAGGATGGTGTCGGAGGCCAAGGCAATACCGGAGCCGGTGCTTCCGTGAACGCCCGTTGGACCTGGAATGCTTGGTGTCAGCGCGAGAAAGTCGCCCAATCGCTGCACGAAGAACAGATGAACGCCGCGCAGTTCAGAGCCGCGCGACAGGCTCAGCAAACTGCCGAGCTCCTTGATGTACCCTTCCTCGTCCTGCGGCAGCGAGCTGTACCGTTGAGCTAGAAGACCCGGCACCTGATAAGCACCGACCTGACCAAGCTCAAGTCCCGCGTTCTCCAGCTCCTCTGACAGACGCTCCATCGCTTCGCCCAGCGGTGAAGCGCGGTCTTCAACACGTCCCAAATCCACGTTGAACAGCAAGAGCTGGAGGTTTAGCTTCTTGCCAGATGGCGCGACTTGGGCTTTGAAGAGTTCCCACTCGGTTGCCGCTTCAGCGAAGCTAAAGAGCCGATAACCGACACTCGAGTAGCTCACGGCCGAGACCCCTGACGGTATCTTTATCGTCAGAGGCCCTGCTTGCGAGCGCAGTGGATTGATTGGCGGGGAAACACCACCCTCCATTAATTCCCGAAAATCGAATAGCACCGACTCGCTCGCTTCCCTCTTGAGGAGACGCCTCGGAGCGAGATGCGCAGATCCCCGCGGCACGAGCACAAACTCCGTCGGCTCCGTTACGGCTGGAAGATCAAGAGATGTGTCACCTTCAGGGATGAGAAATGGGTCTCCAAGTGGTTCGAGCTCATCGGGAGCGCGGCGCGCACAAACTGGCGCCCGGTAGAGAGCTGCATCACCTCGAACGTAGGATTGAGCGCACCATCCGGATTCGCAATCCATTGAAGCTACGCATGGCTCAGCACAGTATCCAGCCAGCAAACATAGCCCACTGCTGCACTCCTGACTGTGCCTGCAAGGAGTGCCGGTCTGCGCGCCGTTGGGTGGCGCCACGCACGAGAAGATGACTGCATCACCATCCATGTAGCCGACAGTTAGGTCGGCTACGCACATGCTGCTTACGCAGCTCCCAACCCCTGGACACGCTTGCTCCACTGCCGTGTTGTCCCGGCACCCCAACCCTAATCCAAGCGCGCCCGCGAGCAGTTGTATGTTCAGCCATCGCTTCATGTCGGCCGCAAGACTCCTCGAGGTGATGTAAAGACAAAAATGCAAACTGTGTCCGCTCGGCGGAGGTCGCTCTCGCTCATATTGCAGCTCATTGGACGTTCTCCTCACACTTGCTGATGGCGGCGTTTGCAGATTGCCGCCCGGTCGCTCCTTCTTTTAAGCTCCGCTCAGCTAGGCTTTCCCCAAGGAGGCAACGACGCGTCCTCCAGCGAAGGGAAGCTCGCAATAAGCGTCCTCCACCCAGACGTGTCCAGATTGTCCCGGACAAGAGCCAGCGCCGCGTTGACTGCTTGAGCATCGGCCCCTTCTGATCTTGCCCGCTCGAGGCACCCCGCAGCGGCGACAAAGCGCCGCCGATCCGCAAGGCACTTAGCGAGGTCAGGAAGGATGTCTTTGGAAGGAAAGCCAAGCGAGAGCGCACGGCGCAAATAACCCAATGCCTCCCCGGCACGCTTTTGTTCAAGCAGCAGGACGCCGAGGCCACGAAAGATATGCGCCTTCGCCTCCGCTTTGGCGGGAAGTTGCAAAGCGCCGCGCATGATAATCTCCGCATACCCAACCAGTTCAAGCTTTTGCAAGCTGAATGCGAGTAGCTCAAGGTGCTCAACTTCTGCGGGTGCCAGTTCAGAACCACCCTGCTCCACTCCCTTGGCAAACCGAACTCCCTTACCGGCACGAACTCCCTTACCGACCCGAGCATGAGCAGAGAGACGAAGGTACCACGGGTAGAGAATGTCCACAGCAAGCTGCCACTGCTCTTGCGCCTGTGCTTCCTCCAGCTGTTGATACTGGTCAGGCGTTAGCTTAGGTCGAGTGAGGCCCGCATCGACCTGCTGCCTCAGACGCTCGATAAGCATCTGTTGAAAAGCTTGTAGCTCCCAGCGAAGGGCCTCTTCGTCCGAGGTGAGGAACTCCACTTGAGCCTCCTCGTTGCTGAGCGAAAGCTCTCTCATCGCGATATTCAGGTAAGGAGCTGCAAAGCAGAGTTCAATGCCGATACACTCGCTAAGCTGCTCAAGCGAGGGTTCCGCAGGGAGCGAAAGCCTGGGCCGGAGACTGAGACGCTGCTCCAGCTCACGCACTAACCGCTGCCGAAGCTCCTGCACAGAAAGAATCACTTCCTCAGCGCCCTCCTCGTCAAAGGTGCAGGCTATCTGGCTCGCGACGAGATTGTGCGGCTCGAGGGCGACTTGGTGGATCCTGAGCCCCGAGATCAATGCCAGGCCCAGGAAGGGCGCGCCCAACACTTCGCAAAGGATCGCAGCTTCCTCGGACTCTGTCAGAAGTTGAGGAAGCCATGAGCCCGAGCCGCAAGACGTGAGGGAATAACGTTTCATCCGGTGGCGTGTTCACTCAAGGCGTAGCGCGCGCGAGGGCGACGACGCTGGACCAGGCGGTTTCTTCACGGGATGATAACACGCTCTGTTCAGCTGAGAGCACCATCCCGCTGCTTCCCACGGCAAAAGCGGCATGAACGACATCTTGCAGTCTTTCGACCGGCTCAACCCGTCCGGGATACACGAAGACCGGTAAGTGCGTCTCTCTGCGCATTCGGGCCACAGTGGCGAGGTCAACAACGAGGGAAGACGCCTTATCCCAGCTTGGTGTGCCTCCCTCACATAAAACCAGACGCTTATTCCCCCGGCAAAGCAGAGCCTCGGCAACTTCATACGCCACGTGCAGAGGCGTTGCAGGCGCTCGACTCAAGAAGAGCGGCCGGTCGCACGAGCCGAGCGAGTCGAGCAAAGGCGCCGTTGGAACCTCGGTGAAGTGAAACTGAAGCGCGTCGACCTTTGAAGCCGCACGCTCAACATGCTCAACCGAGACGACAGAGACGGCCAGAGGCAGCTCCACCAGTTGCCCCACCTGTACCAGCATCTCCAGATGATCGCGCCAATCCTCGTCACTGGCAAATCCTCCCCTTTCGGGTGAGGGCCAACTTGAGCAGAGCACGTCCACACCGAGGTCGCGGCATACAACGCCAAACCTCTCCCACCACTCAAGATGGGTGCCTTGACGTGCCGCGCCCAGGATTAGGCGCCGTGTGCCACCAACTCCCTTCCCCCGTATCTCGAAAGTGGTGGTACCGTCGGCTTGATGCGTCGGTCCTACATCGCGTCGGTTCCGCCAGAGGGCTGCATCGCGCTCTGGCTCGGCGGGCTGCTCCGTCGACAGCTGGGCATCTTCCGCCTCTGCTGGGGGAACTTCGCTGGAGAGGGAAATCTGCGGGCGTGCTTCCGCTAGAAGTGCATGAACCGGTGGCAACGGCAGAGACTTGGCGGGCTTTGCTTCACGGGCTGTACGCGATGGGTAGCAGCCAAGCACCTTCAAGTAGCTGGTATTGTGACCCAGCTCGCGCAGGACGCTCTTGACTCGCTTGTCTTGGAGGTTGCCTTCGAAGTCCACGTAGAAGACGTACTCCCAAGGGGAACCCGGCCTCGGACGCGACTCCAGCTTCGTCAGATTGACTTCGTGGCGCGCGAAGAGTTGAAGGCATGCAAGTAGAGCTCCCCGTGCGTGGCCTGTGGCAAAAACGATTGAAGTCTTGCAAGGGATGCGGGTATCGAACTCGAGCGCTCGCACAGATAAAACAGCCTGCCTGATATAGCTTTCCTTGATATTGCCTACATTCCTTTGGATCACATGCAGGCCGCATCGCCTTGCCCTTTCCTCTCGCATCGCTGCAGCGGAAAAGCCATCGTCGACCGTCTCGCGCACCCTTTGCGCCGCCCGATCTTCCTCCGCAACTGACACGACTTCGGCACCCAGACTGCTCAACAGGTCGCTGCATTCTTTCCGCGCAGTCGACGTCGCAAACACCCGCTTAATAGCGAGGGGGGGCACTGGCTCAGCCGCCGCTAAAACATATTCCACCCGGACAATCTCCTCGCCGACCAGCGTTAGGCGGTGGGATGTTAGAAAGTCATAGGCTTCGTGGAACGAGCCAAAGGAGGAGCTCTCCAGAGGCATCACACCGAACTCACACGCGCCCGCTTCCAAGGCTTTCACTAACGCTGCGGCGGAAGCGTACGGCGCGTGTGACACCTCTGCCTCTTCAGTGGCGAAAGCCTGCATTGCTGCTGTGTGTTGCGGAGAACCTTCAGAGCCAACGTACCCGACTCGAACGGAGTCCTGCGCCGGGTGAGAGGCTATTCGCCGTTGCTGAAGCCTCACCGAGTAGTCGAGGACTTCCCGATAGACCCGGGTCACCAAGAAAGTGTCGATTCCCGCCAAGCGCGCGTAGTTGGCAAGTTTGGCAAGAAGCTGCTCTTCCCGGGAGATGTCGCGTATGCCGCTGGTCGCCCCCTGCTTAAGTTTGGCCACCTGCGAGACGATCTTTAGTCGCTTGGCCAGTGACTCGATTACGGCTCGGTCGACCGCATCGAGTTGTTTTCTGAGTTCGAGAAGGTCGGCGTTTGGAGCAGGCGGCTCAATCGACATTTCTTGGTCTCTTCCCAATCGAGTTGATTCCGCGCGGTGGCGGGGGTGCATCAGCGCAGGGCTCGAAGAAGTGCCCACGACGCTATAGCGAAACCTCTGGCGCAAAGCCAGGCCGCACCTCGCGCCGCAAAGGATGAGCAGGCGCTATTCGCGTCGGCAAAAAGACGCACGTCCGGCGGAAATAGGGTAAGTTGTGGTCTGCGATTTACTGCTCCAAAGAAGCGTTATTTTCGGCAGGAACTTCCCGTTCGTCTGCCCCTGACGCACTTCAAGGCAGGAAATTAACTAAGGTAGGCTTCGGTGGCTTTAGCAAGAGGTACACAAAGACACCCCTCGCAGAAGGCGGTTGAAGAGCACATTGTGCTCCTACGCGAAGAGATGAACGCTGCGCATGATCGACGAACCCGAGCCTCGATTCATGCGTATATCGCCTTTCTCTTAGAGAGTCTGAGCGGAAATGTGTCTCAGGCCGTCTCTGAGTATCTCGCCGCGTACAACACCGACCCGACCTTCCGCTTTCCGATCTTCGCGCTGATCCGGCTTTTCGAGCGGCGGCAGTCCGTGAAGAATCTGATCCGGCTGTATGAAGCAGAGCTTGAGAGCACAACACACGGCGAGCAGCGGGCCAAGGCGCTGACGGACATGGGGCTCGTGTTCGAGGACCATCTCGGTCGTCACGGCGAGGCGGCGAGCTGCTACAAGCGCGCCCTTGCCACCTCGCGCTCACCTACAGCCGCCTTCATGCTCGAGCGTGTCATGTTTGCTTCCGGCGACGTAGTGCATGCGCATGAGGCGATACTTCTCCGAGCCGCGCGCACCACCGACACCGAGCTGAAGCGGTGCTTGCTGTTGGAGTTCGCCCGGTTCAAGGCCGACGAGGGAGAGCGCGAAGAGGCCTTCCGTCTTGTTCGTCGGACGCTCGAGCAAGAAGGCGACAAGCTTCGCTCCTACGCTGAGCTGGAAAGGTTGTCGCGGGAACACGACTGCCCTGAAGATCAACTTGAGGCTCTCGAAGGTATTGGAACCTTGGTGGAACAGCGGCCTTTGCGCTCCGCCTCAGCTTCAGTCATCACCGCAACAAGCGCGGCGCCGTTTTGGCGTGAGGCTGCCTGGATAAGGGCAAGGTCCGGCGACGATGCAGGAGCAATTGTCAGCTACGACCGCGCCCTTGCCTCGCTGCCCGACAGCAGCCTGCTTCGCCTCGAGAGGTTTCTTGCTAACGCACGTCTAGGTGACACCCATGCCGCCGCCAATGATGCCTTACATCTTCTTCATAACGCCGCGGCGCTAGCTCCTTGGCAGGCGCCTTTGTGGCTGAGTGCTGCGGAGAGCGCAGGGGACCATGGCGACACCATGGAACTGCTGCGCAATCTCAACCAAGCTGTAGCCGCCGACCCTGAGTCCGCCTTCGTTCACGCTGTGCTCGACGACGGGTTTGGGAAAAACGGCTATTGGCGTGAGAAGATGCATCTTCTGGTGAGATGGTCGGAGTTTCTAAGCGACCGCTCGAAGCAGAGAGTGCTCTGGCAAGCGGCGCACATAGGGAGCGATGTGCTGGAAGACTTGGACGCAAGTCTCGAGCTATTTGAGCGCGCGCTTGCGTCCTCCAAAGGCGATGCGCTTGCGCTTGTTCACGCTGCCTTGCAAGTAGCTAAGGGCGCACAGGATCAAACACGTGAGCGGCTTTTTGCAAAGACGCTTCTCACTTCGAATGCTGGCGGCGAGGACAAAGCCTACGCGGCGCGCGAGCTCTACATGAGCATGGCGTTCGGCGATCCTGAAGCACGGGCGCTGCTCGCGCACTGTCTGCCCGACCAAGTGCATGCGGCATGGGCACCCTACCTGGCGTGGATCGATGGAGCCATGAGCGGCGATGCTCTCCTGGTTGCTCAAGCGCACGAACGGATAGCAATTCTGGTGGAGGAACCCGGGCTGCGTGTTGCGCATCGTCTGGCGCGCGCTCGAAGCCTGGTGAGGCAGGGGGCGCTAGAGGACGCTGTGGACACATTGCGGCACGTCCTAGCCGCTGCTCCAGCTCATCCCTACGCAGTCCAGCTGCTCGAAGAGCTGCTGCGTCGTCGCGGCGACACCGCTGATATTGTCGCTCTGCTGCAGAACGCGGCCGCGGGTCAGAAAGATTCAGAGCGAGCTGCAGTCCGGCAGATGTTGGCTGGATTCGCAGCCGAGGAAGTGGGCGATGCAGGGCAAGTCGTCGCTTCTTACGAGAAGGCTGCCGCAACTCCTGGGGTGTCCGATACCGCGCTATGGTTCCTCTACCGCTTCGGCCTCAGAACCGGAGCCGTTGCGACGGTGAAAGAGGCACTGCGGCGCCTAGCTGCAAACGAACTTCAGCGGGGAGCGGGCGGCAGATTCTCCGTTGAGTTCGCCGAGTTGGTCCGCACGGTTGACGGCTCTGATGAAGCGGCAGCTGAGAGCTACGCAACCGCACTGAGCTCTTCGCTATGGTCGAGATCAGCCGCAGCAAGCATCGCGTTCCTTCAGCCGTCCGATGTGAGCCCTTCGGTAAGGGCGCAAGCGTTCGCGCTCCTCGCCTCGTCAGCGCAAGGAGCTGCGCGGACCGACCTTTTGCGCGAAGCCTTTAGAGAGCGCGTGAACGACGACGCAGCTCACCTGCCCAAGGAAATGACCGACACGTTGGACGCGTCGTTCCCGTTTTGGACTAGTTTTATTTGCTTCGCGCAGGACATTGGGTCGGTTGAGCGTAGTGCTGCTTGGCGCGGCATCTGCAAAGCCATCGACCAAACCGGCGAGCGAGCAGAGACGGAGCTTGTACAGCGATGGTACGCGCTCAGCGAGAATGGTGCGCCGGCACAACAAGGCGATGAAGCTAGCCACAGCAGGCACCTGTCCGACTCGCTGCAGTTTGATGAGTTGAGCTGGTCCACCCCAACGGCAGAGGCACGATTTCGAGCGCTGGAAGCTTTGGCCGAGCACATCCCGCTGGAGGAACAGTCAACCTCAACGGCCGCTGAACGTGGACGTGCGGCTCTTCTCTCCGGTCACTTCGAGCAAGCGGCGGATCTTCTCCATCGCGTGGTGGAGCGCGACGCCTCGGATCTATCTAGTTGGGAGAGTCTCCGCGTAGCCGCGCACGCTACTGGACGGTGGACTACTGTGGTCGAGTGCTGCGACTTACTCGCCTCTCACTGCGAGGGCGAACTTTGCGCGCTTCTGCTCGAGGAAGCTGCAGCCACTCTTATGGATCAACTAAAGCAACCCGAAGAAGCAGAGAAAAGGTTCGAGAAAGCCTTCGAGCTCGATCCTGAGAGCAACATCGCCTACTACCGCCTGCGCGACCTGTGGACCCAACGCGCAGAGGTCGACAAGCTGCTTCATCTCACGACGAAGCGAGCAGAGGTTATCGATGAATCGGAGGAACTGACCCATCTTCTGTACACGCTGGCACGCCTTCAGCGCGCACTTGATGCACACGATGAAGCTCTTGCGGCAATTGAACAGCTGCTAATCATTGAGCCACTTCACGCAGGTGGCTTGGCACTCGAAGCGGAAATACACGTTGCGAAACGCAACTGGCAGCGAGCCGTCGGATCCTTGCAACGGCTAACGACAGCAGCGGTTCCGCAAGCGCAGAAGCGCGTGGCTCATCTGGGCGCAGCCGATTTCTTGGAAAACAAGCTCTACAAATTTACAGAGGCCATCGATGAGCTTGAGCGTATCGTCGCCCTTGGGCTTGAGGATGCCGCCCTTTACGAGCGCATCGCTAAAATCGCCGAACGCTCACGTCAGCACGACCGTGCCGCAAAGGCATGGGAGGAGGCTGCTGCACGCAGTCAGATAGCCGATGTGGCGAAACTGGAGAGACGCGCAGCTGCTGTACACGTATATTCACGCAAGGACACACTTAGTGGAATACAGGCTTACCGGCGCGCGTTGCGTGCCGAACCCACCGATCTTCGATCCGGCCAAGCACTCATGGAACTCCTTGACGATGCGAAGGCGAGAGAAGCATTTTGCGTTGAGTTTGAAGCCGCCGTCCGCAGTGAGCTGACTCAGAGCCCTGTGCACACCGATTCTCTAAAGAAGTTGTTGCACGTGGCGCAGTGGAGCCAACAGTCGGACCTAGAAGTGGCGATCAACGAGGTAATTACCGCAGTTGGTTTGGAGCTGAGCGACTCTGGCCTTAGCAGCACGCCTCAACGAAGGCCGATCTACACGCTTCGAGAATCCCTCAGCGAAGGTCTGACAAGGCGCCTCCTTCCCGTGTCCGAGGTCGAGCTCTTGGTCCTGCGCGCCCTAGCCGAAGTGTTGGATTCCGTCGACAAAGCGGCCGCTGCACCTCTAGCACGGGCGAATCGCGTCAAGTCCCACTCGGTAAAAGACGAAGCCCTGCTCATTTGCAACATCTTCGGGGTGCAAGGTCCCGAGGTTTACTACGCCAACGACCTTTCGACTCATATAACTCCGTACCGTCATAAGGGAAGACTTAACCTGATCATTCCACGAGACTTGGAAGCGCCGCTTTCCCACCAAAATAGGTTTTCCGCTGCGTATGCTGCCGCTGCTGAGAGCTTCGGACTCTTGCCCCTCCTTCAGCGTTCCCCGCGAAAGCTTAGCCTCATGTTAGAAGCTCTTCGCATTCTAACTTCATCCGGCGCACAAGCTCCGACCACGGACGAAGCTTCTCGGCAGGTCGATCACTTACAGAAGCATCTCTCAAGGAAGCTGCGCTCCTCGTTTCCGAAGCTTATGGAGAACATCGAGGCACCCGGGCCTGCAACCTTTGGGGAGCTTGCGCAGAAAGCACATGCGGGCCCTCTGGCGGCAGGCGCACTCGTTGCCGGAGATGTGTCGTGTGCTCTAAAGCACCTCCTGGAAGGTGAAGTGAACGAGCAGTCGGTGACGACGTCGAGACTCTCTCTTCGACTGTGTGGCTTCTGGTATTCAACGCTCGCCACGCAGATTCGACAGCGACTGGGGAACGACGCATGAGCGACTCCAGCCCGAAAACATCCTCCGCCCGACCACCGATACACGATGCTCCGGATGAGACGACCGAAGACACTGTCCTATCGAGGGAAGTAGAGACTGCGTCTCCGGAAAGAGAGCAGCCTTCGTCGACTGACGAAACGGTCGCTGAGCCAAGCCGCGAGCTCAAGCTTGACGACGAGGTGTATGGCGGACAGGGCACGTCGTATGAGCTTCTTGACGAGGCAACGCAGATTTCAGCTGCACCCTTTGCCAAAGTTGCGGCCGCTCAAATGGAGACCGACGAGTTCTCCGCGCTCATATCCCTCGACTCCCTGGCGCCTAGCGATTTCGACGACACTGCGGCCACGCAATGGCAGCAGGTCAAAACGCAAAACTACAAACGTTCAGGGGGCGCATCCGCTCAAACTACGCAAGGCTCTCCCGCCCCAGTTACGGCACTCGGTGGCGGCGATGTCCACGCGTTACTCAAGACACTGCGTCGGGCTAGGCCGCCCGAACAGTTCCCCTTGCTTGGCGAAGGCAGCGAGGCCAGGCGACTGAAGCTTCTCGAGCACTTAGCCGTTCAAGCCGCCGGTAGCGCCAAAGCGCGGCTGGTAGGAGCAGCTCAGGAGCTTGTCTTAGAGACCGATGGTCGTGAAGCTTTTCTTGCACATGTGGCCGCGCACACGGACGGTGAGAGCTCTGACTTGGCGTCTCTGCGCAGAGCGCGTCGCGCGGCGATGCAGCGACGGGATTGGCCCCGCTGCGCGGAGCTCCTGACCGCAGAAGTTGCTCAAGAGCCTTCTAAGCAGATGAAATCCCGGCTTTTGACACTTGCAGCGTTGCTCGCACAGGAGAAGCTATCGGATGCTACGCGTGCAAAGCAGTCGCTAGAAAAAGCAGTTGCGGAAGACTCTGCTAATCTGTCGGCTCACCTCATGCTAATCGCGCTGCTTCTGCGCAGCGATGACGTGGAGCAACTCATCCCACGCATCGAAGCAGCGGAGGTAGCAGTGCGTACCGATGCAGTTTCTGCTTCGCTGTGGCAGGAGGCGGCGCGCAGCTTTGAAGCCCATAGGTTGAGTGACAAAGCCATGGAGGCTTACCATCACGCAGCACAGTCTGGTGGAGACGCATTTCTTGCATGGTTAGGTATCGCGCGATGCGCTCGCCACACGGGCGACCGTGAGGAACTATCCAAGGCGGCTCTGGCGCTTCAACGCCAGAGCGGGTCAGCGGTGATCGCAGAGCTGCTTGCTGTCGAGACCCAGGCACCCTCTCTGCCGGGGGATGACGTCGAAAGTCTTGAGACACTTGCAAGCCTACGAAAGCTTGTGGCAGAACACGAAGGCACGTCCATCGGTCGCGCCGAAAGTGCGCGCACTGAGGCCGCGCGTGCAAAATGGATAACCAAGGCATCGGGGCGTGAGCGTGCCTTCCTTCTTCTCGAGGCAAGCGAAGCGCGAGAGGCCCGTGGGGAAGTCGATCAGGCTTACCAAGCGCTGCAAGATGCACTTGATGCGGATCCTACACTCTTGGCACCACAGGTTTACAAGGAGCGGTGGGCGCGCAAAGGGCTTCATCCGAGCTCCGCACTGGCGGACGAGCAGCGCGTGCAAGATCGTAATCAGCGGCTTGAAGCGGCAGCTCGTCGAGCAGCTCGGGGCGGTGATGTGGCGCAGGAGTTTGAGGTTCTTCAAGAGCTTCATCAGCTTGACTCAGACGCTCTCGAAGCGAATGTTCTTTTGGTTGATGCCGCGTTTGCAGCTAGCTCAACTGGGTCTGCCACCTCAGCTATCACACAGCTGGCTGGGAGGGCCTCGGGTGAGTATGGCGCTTCGCTCCTTGCCGCGCTCTGTCGTCTGGACAAGCAAGATGCACTTTCCCTGCTGAGCGAAGCAACGCAACGATCGTCTGCGTCAAAGGCGCTCTGGTCGTTCGCGCTCGCCACCCAATCCACCTTGCGCAACTCGGACGAAGCCATGTGGCAATGGGTGGAGCTCGCTTCGTCTTCCGAGGGTGAGCGCTCGGCCTTTGCGTGGCACCAGGCGGCGCTTCAGGTGGCGGAGCTTCCGGAGGAAAGCAGGAACTCGCTCTACAGCGCCCTGCGCGCCTCCCCTACTTACGCCGCATGTCTGCCTCTGCTCGAGCATACGCTGCTTGCACTCGATGCCGGCGAGCGACTCGCGTCCGTGTTTGCCGATGTGGCCGGCAGGGAAACGGATCCGAAGCTGCAGGGCTATTATGCTGCACGTGCGGCTCTCAAGGAAGCTGGCAACTCAGATGCTGAACGCGCCCTTCTACGAAAGGCGGGCGAAGTGCTTCCCCAAGACCTCTCTCTCCAGCAACGGCTCATCTCCCATAAAGTCTACACATCCGCGCAGGCCGCGCAGGCCATGGCGGCCACTGGACGCTCCATCGGTGGAGCTACGGGAGACACGTACCTGCTTCATGCAGCGCGTCTATGGGAGGAAGCAGCAGAGCCTCAGCTTGCCGCGCTGCTCTATCGCGAGCTTCTCTCGCGGGATGAACTAAGCGAGTTCGTTGAGGCGGGACTGGAGCGCAGCTACCACAAGCTAGGCGAATACACCCGGCTCACTGAGCGCATCGTGCAGCAAATCAAACAAAGCGAGGATCCTGCCGCACGTGTCTCACACCTCGAGCGGCTTGCCACCATCGACGGCAGGTACCGTCGAGACAAAGCTAGCTCAGTGATGTCGTGGCGAGCTGTTTTGGAGATAGATCCACGCCACCCTGCTGCCCTACGCGCCGTCGAGCGGTTTTGTCTCGAGCAACAACGGGATGAAGAGCTTCTCTCAATCGCTACGCGTCGCATGGAAGAGCTTGCGGACACCTCTGACGTGCACGCCTATTTTGCAATGGCCTTACGTCTGCAAACCCGCCTCAATGCAGGTGACGTCACCGCGGGAGACTCACTTACACGTGCCTTCGCGAGGCGGAATGAACTCAACCTTTGGTCGGCACGAAAGCTTTGGGCATCCTGCACGGCGGAGGTGCGACCGGAAGAGCGATACGATGCACTTGTTCAGTTCCGTCGACAACTCGAGGATGTTTGGGACAAGGCGCAGGTGGGTCTCGACGAAGCTGAGCTGCTTGGCGACAACGACGAGCTTCTTCGTGCCATAGACACACTTGCTCCTGTCGTCGAAGCTCTCTCTGAGCACCCCGTAGCGGTCGAGGAACTGGGGCGCATCTTTGAGCAAGCCGGGCTATACCTGCAGGCAGCTCAGACATATGAGCAAGCAGCTCTCGCCTCCAACGTGACTCGCCGGCAGGTCTTCCTCTACTACCGGGCGGGCCTGCTTTGGGAGGAGCACGTCATGCGGCAAAACGATGCCATTCGGTGCTTCGAACAGGCTGCGATTCGTGACGTCAACTACCTCGATGTCTTCGAGCGCCTGCGTTCGATGCTTGATCCACTTGGCAGTACCGAGCGATTGGCGAAGGTTCTGCATGCACGCATACAAGGGGGCGGTGAACCCCGCGTCCTGGTCGAACTCTACCTCCGTCTAGCTGCGATTGAGCGGGACCTGGGCCGGGTGGAAGCAAGCCGCGATGCTTACCGTGCGGCACTTGCGCTGGACCCAAACCGCATCGACGTCCTACAGAACGTTGCCAAGATTTGCTTCGACACCGGCGACTGGCAGGGCGCAGCGGAGGCGCTGATCCGTCTGGCGCGGCTCACGAAAGAGAGGCAGGAGCTTTCGGCGATTTTCTCCCATCTCGGCGACATCTATCAAACCCGCCTCAATGACCCCGACCGCGCCGTTGCTGCGTACCGCCGCGTGCTTGATCTGCAAGAGGACGATCTACACGCGCTCAAACAGCTGTCAAAGCTTCAGATGGCGAGCAGCAACTACGTCGAGCTGAGCGACACATTGCAACGTCTTGCGCGGTTGGAAACCGATGCTTCCAAGAATATGCGCTACCGATTGGATCTCGCGCGCGTGTGGCTTCGACTTGAGAAGCCAAAGCGGGCCGAGGAAGTGTTGGAAGGTGCGCGACGCATATCGCCCCTCAACCTTGAGCTTCTCGCAGAGATGGCGGAGTTTTACCGGAACCAAGGGGCTGGCAGCGCCCTCGCAATTCACTTGAACCGCGCAGTCTCAGACTTCCGCCGAGCCATCGAACGGGATGCTAGCGATTCTGCTGCTTGGACCGGTCTCGTCGATATCTTGCTGTGGCAGAAGCTCGATGACGCAGCCGTGTGTGTAGGTCGCGCATCGATTGCCATGGGGTTGACGGACGTCAAGTTAGCGACACTCATCGAAGGGCGCGCGTCGCGTCCTCCCGCCGCTCAAGCACTTGCTGCCTCTGAGCTTGATGAGCTGCTGGCCCCTCCCCTGCTAACTCACGCGGTGCGCTCCGTCCTCGCCCTCTCTTCACCGGCGCTCGACAAGCTTTACCCGTTCGATACACGGGCGTACGGGCTAGAGCGACTCAGCGCGGGATCGCACCCATTCTTGGATGTGGTTGCTGAGGTTGCTCAGGAGCTCGGACTTCAAAGCCTTCCCGTCTGGGTCAGCAAGCACTCCCCACACCTCTGTCTGCCGCTCTCTCATCCCTCGCCGGGGTTGGCTATTGGTCCGGAGCTTCTTCACCACGCGGAATCACAGGAGCTGCGCTTCCTCGCTATCCGTGCAGCCAAACTTTTGCAGGTGGAACTCGCCTCCGCGTGCCGGTTGCGCCCCGAGGACCTGGCCCTTTCACTGTGGGCGATGGCCTACACGTTCGATACGTCGTTCACGCCTCCCGGCGTGAGCCACTCCGACCTCAAGCGCCACGGCAAAAAACTCCTGCGGCTTGTTCCTCGAAAACACCGCACCGTCCTGATCCAAAACGCGGTAGAGACCGTGAGTCTGGCCAACTTTCGACCTGATCGTATCGTCTTGGCAGCTCGCAGCTTTGCCAATCGGTTTGCCCTTCTCGCCACAGCGTCTCCATCGGATGGGCTTAACGCGCTGCTGAAAGCAAGTGGGAAGATTCAACCCGCCCGCGCGACTCTCCAGCAGCGTGTTCTTTGGCTGAAGGAGGTGCCCGAGGCCTACGGTCTAGTCGCCTTCTCCATCTCCGACACCTATTTCGAGAGTAGGCGTCGCACTCTCTCCGCAAGCGATCGCTCCCGCTGAAGCAGCTCCACGGTTTTAGCTTGCGTGGAAGATTTTAGTGATGGTAAAATCAGGCCTCCTTCGGGGGGAATCATGACTAGCAGCAGTTCGCAGTCCGGGCGCCACAGGGTGCCGACAAGGATCGGACGCGAGGGAAGCGTCGCGCGCCTCTCGTCAGCGTCTGGAAGGCGCCTAGCCTCCGCCCCCACCCATGTTGCCCCGCCAGCGGCAGTACCGGCGTCCCGTGTCTCTGCAAGGAGCTCCCTGCCAACCGCAATGAAGGTTGCCGATCGTCGTCGTCGAGCGACTTCAACCAGGTTTCCCGCCACCGCAACGATTCTTCTGCTCGAGGACGACGACTCCGATGCGTTCATACTTCGTAACTACTTGGAAGATGCTTTCGAGCCCGGCAATATCCGCCGCGCCCGCTCCATCAGCGAAGGGCGCGAACTCCTCTCCCAGCAGTTTGCCTCCGTCATTCTCGTTGACCTGTCGCTGACGGACTCACGCGGGCTCGACACCCTAACTCAGGTTCGGCTCGCTGCGCCCGAGAGCGCCATCATCGTCTATAGCGGTGTGGACGACGAATCGGTGACGACAGACGCTGCACGAGCGGGAGCGCAAGACTACCTGATTAAAGGCGAGGTCAGCGCACAGGCGCTTCGTCGGTCCATACGCTACGCGCTGCAGACTAAACGTTCGGAGAGAAGGCTCGCCTACCTGGCCTACCACGACCAACTTACCGGCCTAGCCAACCGGGTCCTCTTTCGAGAACGCACAAGCCGGAGTATGGCATCGGTTGACCGCGAAGCGGGTTCCTTAGCCCTGCTCTTAGTTGACCTCGACGGCTTCAAGAAGGTGAACGACACCTATGGTCACGAGGCCGGGGATACTCTTCTGGTTGAGATATCAAAGCGCCTGGTTGACGCCGCAAGGACCACTGACGTCGTAGCCCGGCTGGGTGGCGATGAGTTTGCTATCGTCGTCTGTGGCAACGCTCGGATTGAAGACGTGTTGCTGGTAGCCGAGCGCATACAGCAAGTGGCTCGTCAGCCGGTCACGTACCGGAATCAAACTCTCGCCGTCGGTTGCAGCATCGGCGTAGCGTTCTACCCAGACCACGGGCCCACCTTGGACGACGTCGTCAGACGAGCCGACATCGCCCTCTACCGTGCCAAGGCAGCTTCGCGCGAGAAGATCCAGCTTTTTGATGCCCAAGCGCATCGCGATGCCCTTGAAGACAGAAACTACCGAGCGGCACTAAGAGCGGCTTTGAACAACAGGGAGTTCGTTGTCCACTATCAGCCGCAATGGGACCTGACCTCCTGTCAAATGGTCGGCGTGGAAGCTCTGCTCCGCTGGCGTCACCCGCAGAAAAGCATCATCTTGCCCAGCCAGTTCGTGCCGCTTCTAGAGGAAATGGAGCTCATCTCTTCGGTTGGCGCCTGGGTCTTTGAAAGCGCGTGCAGACAGGCGCAGCGCTGGCGCCTCGCGATCAAGAGGGACTTCCGCTTGGCCGTGAACGTGGCGGCGCAGCAAATCAAGCCAGAGCTCTGTCAGGTCCTGCGCGACGTTCTTGCAGCCACCGAGTTTCCACCCGAGCTGCTCGAAATTGAAATCACCGAGACGGCCACACTCGACGACGTCGGAGAAGTCAAAGGGGTGCTTGCCACTGTACGCTCCCTCGGCGTCCGCGTCGCAATCGATGACTTCGGGGTAGGCTACGCCGGACTCCGGCATCTACGCGAGTTCCCAGTTGACGCACTCAAGATCGATCGCAGCTTCCTCAGCGACGTGACCAGGAGCACTGCGGATGCATGCATCGTTGCCAACGTAATCAGCCTGGCGCACAGCTTGGGGTTGGAGGTGGTAGCTGAAGGAATCGAAAATCTGGATCAGCTAAACTTCATTAGAAGTCACCGCTGCAACATCGCTCAGGGCTTCTTGCTCAGCCGTCCTCAATGCGTGGAGGACATTAGCCACTGGATGACCAAGAGCGGATGGCAGTTCCCAACGCCAGACGCTTTTCGCTCAAACATCACCTAGCCCATCTTCCTCCTAAGACTGCGCTGTTGCGCGCGTTGCCTCCGCAAGCCGAAGCTCTTCAACTTCTCTATCAGCTTACTGGCTTCGAAAGGCTCCTTCATGAAAAACTCGACAAGTCCGGTCTGAATGAACTGGTCGAGGTCTGGAGGAACCTCTCTACTGCACGCAACGCGTCGGGTCAGAGGGGACCCGACCTTGAGCGAATGGAGTAGACCTAAGCTAAGGCACCCGAGCCCTCCTCGTGCCCCTCTTCCAGCAGCAGCTCCGCTTGATGCAGATGTGCTTACTCGCGGAAGAGGTGGTAATCCGCCGGTATTTCGATAGTGAAGACTGCACCCTCACCTTTGCATCCATCCGCCCAGATAGCGCCACCGTATGTCTCCACGATGCGCCGGACGATGCATAAACCCATACCCGAACCCTCCGCATCCGAAGAGGCTTGCAGGCGACGAAAAGGAAGAAACGCCTCCTCGGCCTGCGCTGGGCTGAAGCCTATGCCGTTGTCGATCACGCTAACTCGCCAGACAGCTCCCCGCACTTTCTCACCCGAACTTAGACGCTCAGCGGTGACCCTGATCTCAGGAGTGACGTCATCGCGGCGGTACTTGTATGCGTTCGATATGAGGTTCGTTAGCACTTGGTAAACGTGTGTCTCGTGCATGTGCAAGGCTGGAAGCTGTTCTACAGAGAGAGCGACTTCACCCTCGAATGTGCCGCTGAGGTCGGCAACAACGTCTTGTGCTACAGACAGTAAGTTGGTAAGCGGAGGCCTTTCGTGCAGAGAGCCAAGGCGGGCAAATTCGAGCAGGTTTTGAATGTAGTTGCCAAGTCGCTCTGCAGCGTTGGCGATACGCTCCAGCTTTTCTCTCCCATCGCCACTAAGCGCCTCTGAATCGTCCTCCAGCAGGAGCTCCGAAAGCTGCCTGATCTGGCGAAGCGGCGCCTTGATGTCGTGCGAAGCTGCACGCGTGAAGTCCTCAAGACGCTGATTCGACTGGTGAAGCAACTCCAACCGCTGGTGGACCCTCTGGCTGGTAGCTCCAAGCTCCTTGGCAGCTAACCTCAAATAGTTGCTTTCGCGATCGGAGTCCGCTGACTTGTCTGACATCGTGCTAACCGCCTTGTGTGCACTGCGCTAATACTTGACGCAGCCTAGGTTCGAGCCAGGCTCGACGTGAAACGTCTTGCCGTCGAGCGACTGCTTATGCCGCGTGAAGCGTCGTACTCCAATCGCCATGGTACACGTTTAAGACCAGGCCGCATGAATCCTGCTAATCCGCTTCTACCCACCCCGGCTGTGCAACGCAAGCCAGATCGCCTGGTGTCAGCCCGACCGGACTGGGATGCGGAAGATTGGGTAGAGAAGAACATGTTGCCGTTCCAGGTATCGTGCTACCAAGCGCGTTACGCCTCAGCTGTGGGGAGGTCGGGTTACTTTACGAGTCGCTTATGAATGCTCCTCCCCCCAAGCTGCTCCTCTTCGGCGGGAGCTTCGATCCCCCCCACATGGGGCATGTGCTTGTCGCCCACTACGCAATGGCCACCACACCCGCCGAGGCCCTTTGGGTGATTCCCACATTCTCCCATCCGTTTGGTAAGCCCCTCACTCCCTTCGCTCATCGCCTCAAGATGTGTGAGCTGGCGATGCAAACGGTGCCTAGGGTCACGGTGAGTCGCATCGAGGAGGCGCTGGGCGGCACAAGTTTCACAGCACGCACACTCGAAACGGTGCATGAACGCATGCCAGACCACCAGCTCACGTTGATCCTGGGCGCCGACGCGGCGCGCGATATCGAGGGGTGGCAAGAGCCGGAGAAGGTTCTTGCGCTGGCATCCCTCTTCGTCGTCAACCGAGCGCAAAACGGGCGCCCTGCACCACCCGCAGACGCGGTTGCCTTCCCAGACATCAGCTCCAGCGACATTCGCCAGCGGCTGCGCGAGGGAGCGCGCGTTGGCCATCTCATGGCCCACTCTGTGCGAGAGTACATCCGCACCCACCGCCTCTACGCCGCAGGCAAGTCCGCAGCCAGGGATTGAAAGACTAGCCTGAATGTGAGTGATTGCTCCAGCGCCCAAACCTACTAGCCTTGTCGTTCTGCCGTGCTACTCGCCCTGCTCCTTGCCATCGTCTGCGTCATTGCCAACGGCTTCTTCGTTGCTGCAGAGTTTGCCTTAGCGAAAGTACGCCCGAGCGCACTGGAAGCTTCCGCTCAAAAGGGCGACCGGCGCGCCGAAGAGGGCATTCACCTCACTCAGCACCTCGACGCCTACCTCTCGGCCACGCAGTTGGGCATCACCCTGGCGTCGCTCGCTCTTGGGTGGTTGGGTGAGCCCGCAGTGGCCACGTTCGTTGCGCCGCTCCTGCACTGGCTCGCGTTGCCGGAGAGCTGGATTCACCCCATCGCCCTCAGCATCTCGTTTGGCATCATCACGCTGCTTCACATCGTCATCGGCGAGCTTGTGCCCAAGTCGATCGCGATTCGCTATCCAGTCAAGATTGTGCGCTGGTCGGCGCGCCCGCTTCGCCTCTTTCACGGTTTCAGCCTGCCGATTCTTTACGTGCTCAACGGGCTATCCAACTGGCTCCTCGAGCGCGTCGGTGTGCCACCGGCGCAAGAGTCTTCCAGTTCCCTAACGGCCGATGAGTTGCGGGTGATGGTGCAGACCGCGCTCTCCGAAACGGAGGGCGATGTCACCAAGCGGGTTCTGATTGAGCGGGTGCTACGCGGCATTGATCGACCGGTGCGCTCAATCATGGTGCCCCGCGTCGACATGCAGTTGGTTCGGCTCGACGAGTCGTTTGAGGACTGCCTGGAGAAAGTGCGTCGCTTCGGTTTCAGTCGGTTTCCTGTCGCCGAAGACGGCAACCCTGATCACGTCATGGGTTACATCTTCGTCAAAGATCTGCTGCTGGCCAAGCCAGAGCTCCGGTCGCAGCTGAGACTTCTCAAGCGCGACATCTTGTACGTTCCCGAGTCGATATCCGTGGGTGAACTTTTGCGCGAGTTTCGTGTCACGCGCATACCAATGGCCATCGTGGTTGACGAGTACGGAGGAACCAGTGGGTTAATCACAGTGGAAGATGCTGTTGAAGAGGTCGTAGGCGAGATCCAAGATGAGCACGATGCGGAGGAACCCAAGGTCACGCAGCGTGAGGATGGCATGGTGGTGGTTGACGGCAGCTACCTCTTGGGCGACCTCGAGCTCGATAACTTCGAGCCGCCCGAGGGCGAAGAAGGTGAAACCGTGGGCAGCTATGTCCTCACGCAGCTCGGCAGGCTGGCGCATCCTGGCGACTGCGTCCGCCTCGGGTCATATCGCATGACGGTGGAGGATATTCGGCGTCGCCGCGTTCATCGCGTGAGCCTCAAGTTCGTCCCTCCGACCTCACCGCCGGACGACGGCGAGGAGCCTTGAAAGGCGGAATGACCGCACCTGAACAGCAGCATCTTACGCCCACAGATCCACCGAACATAACTTTGCGGCAGCGCTTGCTTGCTCCTGTGCGTGGAAACCAACCTCTGTTATACGGCCCAGCCACTTCGCCGCGAATATCTTGATCAGACTCCCGTCTAACCCGGTGACTTGACGCCCTCGCGAAGAGCAGATACGCCTGCGGTGGCTGTCGAGAGCAGCTGCCTAAGCCGGAGGGGCTTTTCCTAAAAGTCACTGCATCTCCTGAGAGTCATCCGGCACGTGACGGCGTTATGATGTGAAAGGACACCTAATGAAACACCTGAGCTTATCCGCCATCGCTCTCTTTACCGCGCTCGGTAGCGTAGCGAAAGTGCATGCGGAAACAAAGATTGCCGTCGTTGATCTTCAACGCGCTATCGTTGAGACGGAGGATGGTCGCAAAGCGAAAGCACGCCTAAAGAAGCTCTTTGACAACAGGCAGAGCAAGCTCGAGAAGCGTCAAAATGACCTTAAAGGCATGAAGACGACGATCGAGAAGCAAAAGAACGTCCTTTCGAAAAGCGCGCTTCGTAAGAAGATGGAAGACTACCAGAAGTCATTCACTGAGCTTCAAACAACCTATGTAGACTATCAGCGTGAGCTTGCGAAGAAAGAACACGAGCTAACGAAAAGCATCATCTCCAAGATGGAGGAGATCCTGCGCCGGATTGGGCAAGAGAAAGGATACGACCTTATCGTGGAGCGCAACGAATCCGGAGTGGTTTGGGTTCCATCGAGCCTCGACCTGACGGATATCGTGATTCAGAAGTACAACGCCGGAGCCCGCAGCAAGAAGAAATAGACTTGCTCGAGTGCTGTGGAACCACACCGTCAGAACGAGCAGAGTAGGCGCAGCAAACGTTGCGCCTACTCTGCGTTTGCACCTCTCCTACTAGCGCCTCATCTACTGGCGCCCTTTCTTCTTGCGCCGCTGCCATGTTTCGGGCAGTCGCTAAAGCATGCACGACCGGTCACCGACCTGCATGCCCTGGAGGAGCGGGCACTGCACAGCTATCCCGGCCTTCAAGCTGTCGATCACGGCGTTGCGGCAGCCAAAGCGCGTTTGACCGAGGCCGAGCTCTCTCCGTTCTTCCAGTTCGAGCTGACCGGAGCGATGGCCTTCGCACCTCAAGTCGAAGGCAGTCCGATCTACAGCTTGGACCCACAGGTCCCCATCTCCAACCCGTGGCGACCCGTGTGGAGCGCCGGCATCAGCGGAGCTGTTCCCCTCTGGACGTTTGGCAAACTTTCAGCTGCGCGAAGGGCGGCGCGTGCCGGCGTGAGGGCGAAGGAGAAGGAGAAGCAGCGAACGGCCGATCAGGTTCGGTACGATGTGCGGCGCGCCTACTTTGCGCTCCAGATGGCTCTCGATCTTCAGCAGCTGGTAGGCGAAGGAACCAGCAAACTGGAGCAGGCGCAAGCGGAACTTGCCAGCAAGCTTGAGGAGGGCGACGCTGAAGTCAGCGAAACCGATCGCTGGCGTCTAGCGTCGGCGTCGGCCGAGATACGTGCCAGCGCCTCCGAGGTTGAGCGACTCGAGGCCTTTTCCCGAGAAGCGTTAAGTGCCCTCACCGGCCTCAAGAAAGTGAGGGTGCCGGACTGCCCTCTCTCGGCGGTTCCGTTTCGCACCAAGAGCGTTGAGGTTTATGTTCAAGAAGCCCTGGGAGGCCGTGCAGACCTTGCGCAACTTGATGCAGGTTTACGTGCGAGGGAGGCGGCGGTGCAAGAGACGGCGGGACGCTACTTCCCAGATTTTGCTCTCGCCCTGGGCGCCTCCACCAGTTACGGCCCCGGCATCACGGATCAGACGAATCCGTTCATCATCGACCGAGCGAACTATACCTCGTACACGGCAGCTTTAGTGGCCGCTTGGAAGCTCGATTTTCCAGGACATGTGAGCCGGCACCGGCGCGCGGTGCAGGAGCACCTAGAGACTGAAAAGCTGGCTGAAGAGGCGCGGCGAGGCCTTCGGGTGGACGTCGCACAGACGCTAGGCACACTTAAAGATGCCCAACGTCGACAAGCCGCATGGAAGGAGGGACGCGAAGCCTCGAGGACGTGGTTCATCTCGTCTGTGCAGGCTTACGAGGTGGGCACCCTCCCCGCGCGCGACCTTGTCGACAGCATGAAGGCCTACTTTGCGGCACGATCCAAACATGTGGAAGCGATCCACGACGTGAACACATCCATCGCGCTCCTGGAGCGCGCTGTGGGTAGACGCCTGCTTGAACCGGAGCAATGGGAGAAGAGCTGTGAGCTTTAGCAACTGGTAGCGTTAGCAACTGGTCGCTTTGGAAACTGGTCGCTTTAGAAACAACGTGGTGCGGTCCTACACGCGAATAAAGGGCGCAGGACGTGCGTCAGATAGGACGTGCGTCTAGAGGATAGACGTTTGGGGGGTAAAAGGATGATGAGAAAGTTTCAACAGGCGTTCGTGCTCGCGCTCATCGCCGGCGCGGCTGGCAGCATGAATGCTCCTACCGCAAAGGCCGAGTCTAAAGCCAAAACTGCACCCGCCGAGAAGCAGGAGCTTCACCGAGCGCTTCGCTTCGTGAAGCAGAAGCATCAGCGCGTTCAAAAGCTTCTCGAGTCCACTGCGAGTGCCGAGGTACGGAGCAAGAAACTCGGTAAGCTTCTTGATGGCTTTGTTGCTTACGATGCACTCGCCGAGTCAGCGTTATCCAGTCACTGGAGCAAACGATCCGCAAAGGAACGTAAGGAGTTCGTTAACCTTCTGACAAAGCTCATCCAGCAGAACTACGAGCGCAACATGAAGCGCACGCTGAGCTACAAAGTGAGCTACTCTGATGCCATCGCTCAATCAGATGGCGTGCTTGTGCGTTCCACGGCACGTTCAGGAAACCGGCGGGCTGAACCGATTAAGATCGACTATCTTCTAAAAAAGCGGGCGGACAGTAACCTACGGGTTGTCGACATCACCACAGATGGTGTCAGCTTGGTGAGCAACTACCGCAGCCAGTTCAACAGAATTATTAAGAAGTCGGGATGGGATGATTTGATTGCTCGCATGAAGAAGCGTCTCAAGTAGGCTGCGGAACCAAGGGCGCGGGCTCTTCCGTCAAAGAGCACGCCGTGGCACGGTGACATTGATTTTTAGGGCAGAGGAGCGCTATATTAAGGCGAGGTGGCGGACCAAGAAGACAGCGTTCTGCGCGCGATGACGAACGACGGGGGGTTTCGCGTGATCACCGCTCGCACAACGGAAACCGTCAAGCGTGTGGTGTCAGCTCAGCGTGCGAGAGGCCACACGGCCGCGGCCTTGGGTCAGCTGGTGACCGGCGTGCTTCTTTTTCGTGAGACTATGTCCCCTCGGTTCCGCGCTCAGGCCATTCTTCGCGACGCCGACCGCCGCGTGGCGCTCGTTGCAGATTCCCGCCCCGGTGGCGGAACCCGCGGACTGTGTCAGGTCAAGAAGAAGGGTGACTCCCTCTATCTTGGCCATGGGTCGACGCTGGAGATGATGAGGACTTTACCAAACGGACAGCTTCACCGAGGGCTGGTGGAGGTTCCACAGTCAGGGAGCATATCGGATGCCCTCATGGTTTACATGCAGTCGTCTGAGCAAATCCTCAGTATGATCTCCGTAGGTTGTCACACCAAGGGCTCAGAGATCGTGGCAGCCGGGGGATACATCGTCCAGCTGCTTCCCGAACTCCAGGAAGAGCACCTGATGGTGATGACGGAGCGGCTGGAGGACTTCAAGCACGTGGACGAGCTCTTCGACACGATTGCCAATACGCCTACCACCTTGATGGACGAACTGCTTTACGGGATGGAGTTTAGCAAGCTGGAGGAGACGCCGGTGCGCTTCGCTTGCGATTGCAGTCAGGTACGTGTAATGAGCACCCTGGCAAGCCTTGACCGAGAAGAGGTCGGCAAGCTAGTGAAGGCCCAAGAAAACATCGACCTCAGCTGCGACTACTGCGGCGAGGTCTACCGCGTGCGTCCAGCGCAGCTCAAGGGCCTGTTGAGCGCAAGCTGACGCGTCGCACGCAGCCGAGCCTTGCGTCTGTGGCATTCACCGTGCGGCGCAGCGAATGCTTTCAACCCATTCGGTAGTTGTGGACGAGCCGGGTGTACTTGAGAGCAAGCTTCCGGTGCAGCTCCTCGTCGGCACCTTGAAGTGCCCGCACCACCTTACCGGGCGTGCCCAAAACCAAACTACGCGCGGGCACCCGGGTTCCCGGTGTCACAACCGCACCCGCTCCGATGACTGATCCCTCACCGATCACAACCTTATCCAAAACCGTAGAGTTGATCCCGATCACCACGCCAGCGCCGACGCGACAGCCATGCAAGACGGCCCGATGACCAACCACGACTTCCTCGGCTACATGGGTGGCGTCCTCATCACCCAGATGCACTACCGCCCCATCTTGGATGTTACTTCGGCAGCCGATTTCGATGGTGTTGATATCTGCTCGCACCACACTGCCCGGCCAAACGCTTGCCTCCTCATGCAGTGTCACCCTTCCCACCACCACGCTACCTGGGGCAAGCCAGGCAGACTCCGCAATAGACGGAACGTGGTTAAGGTAGCGCATGCACGTGGCGCCTGGAAAGCGCGCATGAAGCTCCGCCAGTTTTCGATGAAGTTCGTCGACATCGGCAGGCCGCTGAGCGGCTCGCTGAACAGAGTCAACCACGGACTTTATGCCCATCGCGCCTCGCCTTCCATTCTAGCGCGTGCAGATGCGCCACATCTTCGGTGCAAGTGCTTCTCCGTTAAACGATTAGTCGCCTTGAGTCATACGCCGTTGCTTGGCTTCAACCGCACTTCCGAAAAGCCTGACGTAGTCGCCTCCGCTGATCACGGCGAAAACGACGCTGATGTAAAGCAAGACCTCCCCAACTGAATGCAAGTCGGCGTGAACGGCAAGAACCAGGAAATCGAGTTGATAAGGGAAGTGGAGAAGCAACATGAAGATAGCCACCATCTGCAGAGCAGTCTTCTCTTTTCCGCTTTGACTAGCAGCAATGACTACGCCCTCGCTCATGGCGATGGTGCGCAGCGCCGTGATGGACAACTCGCGGGCGATGATGACAACCACGGCCCACGCAGCAACACGTCCCATTTCGACCAGGTAAATCAGAATGGCGACTACCAGAAGCTTATCTGCCAGAGGATCGAGGAACTTGCCAAGCACGCTGATGAGTTGCTGTTTACGCGCCAGCCACCCGTCCACTGCATCCGTGACAGCAGCCAGCGTGTAAATCATGGCAGCGAAGAAGCAAGAGCGACGGTCCTCGGCCTGCATGAGGAGAAGCACAAGCGGAATCATGCCAATGCGCGCAAACGTCAGCAGATTCGGGAGATTCACTACGTCTTTTTTTAAGGTGCCGGTGGACTGATGCATTGCTGCCCTTCTTGGTGCGTCGCAAAGGACTAAGCTCCGAGACGCCCTTCCTTAAGTTTTAAGTGCGCTGCAGCTTTGTCGCACCCTACTCCGCGTGCACGGCAAGCTCAACCGCGCGATGCGTCTTCAGTCTCCACTGCATGCCACTCCTGTTAGCTGGCGGAGCGGCGGAGAGTGCATTCAGGGCGGCCCGGGCGCCGACGGCCGAGAGTTTAAGCGGACGTCGAGGTCCACGACGTCCGCAGTGCCTCGTTCACCCTCAACCTAATAAGATCACGCCGCGGCCGCACAAGGTGACCTCGGTAGCCGAGGCCGATGGTGGTCGCGCGGGCAATGCGGCTCTATCCCACACTTCCTCCCAGCTCGATCCTGGTGTGCTCGCACCGCCCCGCGTTGACACGCTGGAGAGAACGGAACGGGGGTAAACGGGAGACGACTGCTCTTCAACGCGTGTGCTGTCGTACGCCTCGCTTGAGGTCGAACTCTGGATCTGACCGACCCACCCGATTAAGGATGCCGCGCGTACCGTGATACGGTCACCGGCTGCGATTTGCAGACTGGTCGGAAGTCGCGCGGCAAGAAGAGCGACAGCCCCATAGCCATGGAATCGCACCATCCCGCGGAAGAATGCATCCGTCGGCCGATCAATGGAGAGCTGAGCTTCAAAGCAGCACACGTGGTCCTCGCGAATAATAAGAGAATCCGCCGCGAGCTGCAAGAGTAGGAAGCGGAGCTCTGAGGCCTCATACGCCGCCTCCAAGTGAGCGCCGCAAGGCTCAAAGCGCGTAAAAGTGTTGTGCAACGTCCTCTCGTCTGGGACATCATCGGCAGCAGCACCTGAAAAGAAACTCATGCCGACTCTCCTGCCGTAGATGGGTCCTCGAGAGCGGATCCAAAGTTGCCCACTTGGCAAGACTGCGAACGGCCCTCGCTCCAGTCGAGGTCTCCATGAACTGATACACTGCTGCAGCGAGGTGGGCAGAACTGACTCCGAAGACTTTTCGGTACGTGCGGACGATGCACCTGCGCCAGGCTCGGTGACCCGCCAGCTGCCGTGATGCAGGGGGCGGTTGCTACGAGCAATCGAGAGGGGCGTCAACACGTTCTCGATGCGCTCGATGGCCTTTGCCGCTGCTAAACGAACAACCGACGAATCCCGACCGGCGTGAGCATCGGCGGAGTTTGAATGCTGCGTGAGCTCGTCAACTCGCTGAACCATGGAAACGCACCCGCCACGCAGGAACGCATCTCGAGCCGCTGAGTAATCGCCGAGATTCCAGTGCGCCACGCCCAGGTAAGACCAAGCGCGCTCGTGCTCAGGTTCCAGCTCAAGCGCCGTTCGGAGGTGTTCCCTCGCGGCTGAGGCATCACCTGACTTAATCAGGGCGAGTGACAGATTGACCCGCAGCGACACCACTTTTGGATGCTGGTCCACCAACGACTGATAAAGCGAAATCGCCCGCGGGTAATGTCCTAACCTGAAGTAGACGAACGCCAGAAGCGCCTGACCTTCGGCGTCCCTTGGCTGGTGAGAGAGAGCGCGCTCAAGCTCCTCCTTTGCCTGCCCTACCTCGTCATCGACAAGCAACTGGCTGCCGCGAGAGAGGTGGAAAAGGAACACCTCGTCGCGACCCGAGCCGCCGCGATCAACGGTGGACTCCGTCGTTTCATAACCTATCATCTCAAGCAACCTATCCGTCAATAGGATAATCTTAATCAGACGGACAGGTCAATCCCGGCTGGGCTAGCTGGACTGGGCTAGCTGGACTGGGCTAGCTGGACTGGGCTAGCTGGACTGGGCTAGCTGGACTGGGCTAGCTGGACTGGGCTAGCTGGACTGGGCTAGCTGGACTGGACTAGCTGGACTACGCTCTTGGCAGTAGAAAACCACTGGGATCGCAGGAATGAAATGACGAGAACTCTGGCTGCGCTCCTGCGATCCCAGCGCTCGGATCAGAAGAGCCTCGAAAACAGCATGCTACGACACCTGAATGTTACGGTCGCCTCTTTTCCTTCGTGCTCGGCAAGATGTTTGACTTGCCCTCCGATCCTACATCCTCGGGCTGAACTTGAGGCGACGGAGCCTCAGCATCAGAGTCCTCAGCTTGAACCGGCGCCTTGCCCTGCGTCTGGGAGCGGGTCGCCGTGCTGGAGTTTCTCTTTGTGGTGTCTGGCGCGGACTGTTGGGTCTGCTGGACGTTGCTGGGCGCGCCGTCGCGACCCATTCTGCCCGTAGCGGCATTATCATCGTTAGCCTTGGGTTCCACTCCAGACTCCTCATCCTCCGGTCGTGGTACCGCGGCTCCCGCAGCTTGACCTATGTCTTGCGGGTCTTCGGCGTCTTGCGGGTCTTTAGCACCTCGCGGTTTCTCCGATACTGTCTCCTTGAGGGTCCGCCCACCCGGAGCGCGTTCGCCCGTAGATGGGTCAACATACCCGCCGTGTGCCCAGTCTGTTTCAGCACGACGCTCGGTGTCGTTCATGGTGTAGACAAAGAAGAGACCGACAAACAACAAGGAGCCAACGAATATCAGGGCGTTGAAGCGCGAGTCGTCCTTGAGGTGCATGAAAAAGAGCACGACGAGCGACGCCTTAGCGCTGGCGATGACAAGCGCTACTGCCAAGTTTAAGGGGCCCAAGTGCACGAACGACACGACGACGGTCAGGATGGTGAGCGCGACCAAGCCAAAGAAGATGCCGAGGTAGAGTCTGACTGAAGCGATATGTACGTGAGGCTCTGAATGTGTCGTCATCTTATTCCAACCGGTAGAAGTTGCTCTAGGCCCAGCGGCGTTTTCAAGCTAGTCAGCACGCCGCTCTGCTGCTCTGTCACTCTGCTGCTCTGTCACTCTGCTGCTCTGTCACTCTGCTGCTCTGTCACTCTGCTGCTCTGTCACTCTGCTGCTCTGTCGCTCTGCTAATCTGTCAGTCTGCAAAGCTACTCAACCAACTGCCAATCCATCAAGTTGCCAATCTAATAAGTCGCCAGTTCGTCAAGTTGCCAGAAAGCAGACAGTTAGTCGATGAGGTAGAGCAAGGGGAACAGGTAGATCCACACCAGGTCTACAAGGTGCCAGTATAGAGCCGCAAGATCTACAGGCGTATAGAACTCTGCTGAGAACTCGCCGCGCGCATTGCGCAAAAGGATCCAAAGCAGCACGCCTATACCCACGATGACGTGCACAGCGTGCACACCAGTCGTCAGAAAATAGATCGAGAAGAAGACGTACATCATGTCCGGCGGATTGGCGACATGGTGTGGTGCAAAGCTTGCTCCCGGCAGCAGCCCCTCGTGAAATTTGTGGCTGTACTCGAAGTACTTCACGACGAGGAAGATGCATGCGCACACGATGGTCGTCATCAGGAAGATGGAGGTCTGCTGGCGCTTGCCGAGCTGGGCCGAGCGCACAGCCATGGCCGCGGTGAGGCTGCTAAACAAGAGCACGATCGTGTTCGACGCGCCCATCACCCGGTCAAGTTGGTGCGACCCGGCAGAGAAAGCCTCGGGATACCAGGAACGAAAGACGCCGTAGGCCACGAATAGGCCGCTAAAGAACAAGACCTCCTGAGCCAGGAAGACCCACATGCCGAGCTTGGCTGTAGAGAACTGTTGCGCGGCGGACTCAAAATGATGCGCGACGAACGAGGGGTGTGCACCGTGATGCCCCCCCGTCTCCGCCGATGCGCCGCCACGATCGGAGGAACCGGGGTGCTTCGACACGGCGGGGGGATCGGATACGGCGTTGCTCACGTGCCCTCCACAGCGGCCCCACGAGCCTTGGCCGCGCTTGGTTTATCGAATCCATCGTATAGCTCCTCGGGCGTCGCGAGTTCGTAGTCGTATGGACCTCGGGTGATGATGGGGACGCGGACAAAGTTCTCAGTGGGCGGCGGCGAACTCGTCTGCCACTCTAGCTGTGCCGAGCCCCAGGGGTTGGGAGGCGACTTCTTCCCGCGAAGCAGTGAGTGCGCGAAGACGAAAAACATCACCAGGAAGCCAAGGCCGAGGATCCAGGACCCGTAGGAGGAGAATGCATGGTACGGCTGGAACTGGTCGAGGTAGTCGTAGTAACGGCGAGGCATCCCGCGGGAACCCATCAGGAACTGCGGCATGAACGTCACATTGAAGCCAAGAAACACCAGAAACCAGGCGACGCGACCCCACTTCTCGCTATAGAGCTTCCCCGTCATCTTTGGCCACCAGTAATGCAGGCCTCCGATGAAGGCGAAGACCGTGCCGCCCACCATGACGTAGTGGAAATGTGCCACGACGAAGTACGTGTCATGCAGGTGGATGTCAAGAGCGAGCGTACCGAGGAAGACGCCGGTCACGCCACCAATGGTGAAGAGCGCGATAAACGAGAGCGCGTAGAGCATCGGCGTGGCCAGAGTGATGGAGCCAAGACGAAGTGTCGCGATCCAGTTGAACACCTTCACGCCCGATGGAATAGCGACGAGGAAGGTGAGTGCAGAAAACACCATCGTCGCGTAGTCGGACATGCCGGACGTAAACATGTGGTGTCCCCACACAAGGAAGCCTAGCAGAGCCAGCGCGACGGAACTGAGCGCGATAAACGTGTAGCCGTAAGGCTTGCGCTTGGAGAACGTCGCGATCAGCTCACTGATGACCGCCATGCCCGGCAAAATCATGATGTAAACCGCCGGATGGCTGTAAAACCAGAAGAAATGCTGGAAGAGCACGGGGTCGCCGCCGATCCGGGGGTCAAAGATACCCAGTGAAAACGCCTTCTCCGTGATCAGAAGCACGAGCGTGATAGCCAAGACCGGTGTGGCCAGCACTTGAATTACGGCGGTGGCGTAGATCCCCCAGATGAACAACGGCATGCGCTTCCAGTACTGTCCCGGCGCCCGCATCTTATGCACCGTAGCGATGAAGTTGACGCCGGTTAGGATGGAGGAGAAGCCCAGGATGAAGGCGCCAAGCGTCATCGCCATAACGGAGTTATTGGTTTGAACGCTATAGGGTGTGTAAAATGTCCACCCCGTATCCACCCCGCCGATCACAATGCTGGCAACCGCGAAAATGGCACCGAAGACGTAGATGTAGTAGCTGAGCAGGTTTAAGCGAGGGAACGCGACATCCTTCGCACCCAACATGATCGGCAGGAAGAAGTTACCCAGAGAAGCCGGGATGGAAGGAATAATAAATAGGAACACCATCACAGCGCCGTGCAGCGTGAAGGCCTGGTTGTACTGGTCAGGGCTGAGGAGGTCCTTGCCTGGATGAAGCAGCTCTAAGCGAACTAGCATTGCGAAGAAGCCACCCAGAGCGAACGCAATAGCCAGTGAGATCAAGTACATGATCCCAATTCGCTTGTGGTCGAGCGTGACGATCCAGGACATGATGCCACGCTTGGCATTGATGTAGTTGGCTTCTCCTGCGGCCGCTGTTCCGTCTGCCGTCGCTGGAAGTGTTGCCTCTACTTGACTGCTCATTAGCTCACCTGTCTCCGAATAGTATTGGCTAGTCCAAGGTCTTAATGTACGCGATCAAAGCGTCGATCTGCGCGTCCTGCATCACGTACGCGGGCATGACAGGACTGTACCCCTTAACGACTTTGGCATTGGGCTCAAGGATGGATTCCTTGATGTAGTTCTCATCTGCTATCACCGAGCTGCCGTCCTCGAACGCCTCGCTGCGTCCAAAGAGACCCTTCCAGCTGGGTCCCACCAACTTCGAGCCGTCCAGAGAATGGCAGGTATTGCAATTATTCTGCGCGTAAAGCTGCTCCCCCCACTCCGCCGGAGAAGCACCCTCCGGCGGTCCCGCACCCTCAGCCAGGAACTTCTCGTACTCGGCCTCAGAAACCACATTAATCTTGGCCAACATGCCTGAGTGACTCGTCCCGCAGTACTCGGCGCAGTACACCTGCGCCTCCCCCTTCCGATCTGCCTCAAACCATAGGGTGCTGTACGACCCGGGAATCACGTCTTTCTTTTGACGGAAGACGGGGATGTAGAAACTGTGTAGCACGTCGTCCGACGACATGATGAGCCGAACCGGCTTTTTGACGGGCACCCGAAGCACGCCGATTTCGCGATAACCGTTGGGGTACTCAAACTCCCACAACCACTGCTTTGCTCGCACACGAACTTCAATGGCTTCGGAGGGCGCAACGGATCCCTTCACGTAGCTTTGAAAGCCCCAGTGGAAGAGGACAACCAAGAGTATCAGCGGACTGAAGGTCCAAAACAGCTCCAGAGCTGTATTTGGCCGAGTAGGCGTGGGTTTGGGATTGCGGCTCTTGTGATATCGGAAGACGAAGTAGAGCATCACACCGATCACGCCCACGAACAGCAATAGGCTCGCCCAGTACACGAAGTAGTAGAGCCAATCGTACTCAGCGGCATGAACGCTCATGCGCGGAGGAAGCTGTGCGGTGCCGTCGTTCTTCATGGTTTGTCCCTGTATGTACGTATCATCTTTAGACTAGGGTGCGACGCGTTTGAGCAGCCTCTGTCTTGAAATGCTTCAGGCAGTGCGACGCGCTAGACGACATCCTCAGCAGTGGTCCCCAGCTGGTTGCGACGTTCCAGCACGCGCCTTCGCTCCCGCCACCAGTACGTGCCCAATACCAGCCCCAGGATAATCGCGGTCAGCGCGCCGCCCAGGCGCATCACATTGGTCGCCGCCAGCACATAGCCTTTGTCTTCAGGATCGAAGTGATAACAGTAGAGCAGAAGCTTTTCCACCGTGCTCACGGTGTTACCCCTTGATGCCTCCAGCAAGCCGAGACGCACGTCGTTGACCTTGAAGTCGATCCCATAAACATAACGGGCGACTCTTCCTTCCGGTGTAAGCAGGATCAGCGCTGCGGGATGAGCAAACTGCTCTTGTTTAGCATCCCACCTGTACTTAAAGCCGACGGCATCGGTGACCTTCCTAATCTGCGATTGCTCGCCCACCAAGAAGGTCCATCCTGCCTTGGCTGATGAACGCCTATACCTGCCAAGCATCTGCTCTCGTTTATCTCGAGCAGATGCTGGTGTATCCCGCGGGTCGATGCTCAGGGCGATAGCTTCGTACTCTTTGCCGATGCTCCAGTCGAGTGGCTTGATGACCTTGGAGGTGGCATCCAGCACCAGATTGCATAAGGTCGGACACGAATGGTAGATAAGATTCAGCAGAACAGGCTTGTCTGAGACAAGGTCCCTAAGCTGCACTTGCCTACCTCGGTGGTCCGTGAAGGTAGCCTCTAGCGGGAGCTTTGATCCAAGCCGCTCGTCAACGCGCACCCCAGCCAGCTCCTCCGGCACGGCGCGATGATTTGATGTCTCCTGATGCGAGGGCCTCTGATGCGCCTTCTGGGCATGCTCACCAGGTAGTTCAGCGACATGATCCGATTCCGCGCGAGCTCCACTGGGCGCAGCGAGACATGCCACAGCCAAAGCAACCGCTGTTCCCGCACTCCAACACCCTGGGAGAAGCAGCAACTGCTGTGCCGAACATCTATTCGTTACGCGCCTCCTCTGAACTCCACAACTGTCTACCACTGGTCTCATAGATACCGTTTGATGTAACAAGACGGCCGCAAAGCCTTCGCGCAACTCACTCCTTCGCGGAGCTGGTCCCACTACCCTCTTCTGCTCCGCCTGCTGGTCCGCCTGCTGGTCCGCCTGCTGCTTCTCCACCTGCTTCTCCATGAATGGCGTTCGTGGTCGAAGCGGACCCTGGTGGAAGCTGCGGACCATCCGATGAGCCTCCCTCGCCTGATTCATTTCCCGACGGGGGAACTTGAACGGCTCGCTTGGATGTAGAGCCTGCGCCTTGGTTCGCCAGCGCAGAAGCTGATGCCTCCTCCGGAGAGCCCGCAGTCAGCAGAGCGCCGGTGCCGCTGGAGAAGCGGGCAATGCGCTCCCTCCCCGGCTCCACCAGGGTCCACCCGCGTAGCGCGTCCATATCTTCCGAGGGTTGTGGGGAGATGGCGTCCGACATCCGACGTGCCGCCCATATCGCTTCGCCCCTGCTGCTCGTGTGCTGCAGCTTGTGAAGCGTTTGCTCAAGCGGAGGGTTCTCCTCCAAAAGCCTCCGGTCCTTTGCACGCAGCGCGAGCAACTCCTCCGGCTCCATCACCAGCTCCTGTTGGGCCGATCGTATTGAGGACTGGAAATAGGAACGGAAGATCGGCTCAAGTCCCAAAAGTGTCATCACAGCCAAGGAGGTGAATAGCAGAATGAGACCGTTACGCGGCGGCGTCTTATCGGCCATTGTGTCAGGAGTGTGGTGTTCAGTCATCGTGATCCTCGGAGAGTTCGCGCGGTTTGGGTCGGATTCTCGCTAAGCGTTATGGAAGGCCAGCGAACGCGGAAGCCGCGGATCACCTATCGGCACCAGAGCGTGCCTTCGCATCCGAAACAAAACAACCGCTAGGAAGGCCCCTCCGACGGTGAGGAAGCAAGACATATCAAGCAGGTGGAATCCGAAATGGTTCTCGCGGAAATGAGGGAGCACGAACCAGTACATGTCAACAACATGCATCGCAGCAATCCATGCCGCACCCAATCCCAACATGCCCAACCGTCGCTTTACGTTCCGGGAGAGCAGAAAGAAAAAAGGCACCACGAACTTGCCGAGCAACAAGAGCATGCTGGTGGCGCGCCACCCGGGCGAGAGCCAGCGCAGGTGATAGTACGTCGTCTCCTCTGGAATACCCGCGTACCAAATTAGAAGAAGCTGGGAGAAGGCGATATAGGCCCAGAACACCAGGAAACCGAACAAGAGCTTTCCTAGATCGTGAAAGTGCTCCACGTTGATGGCGTTGTTGACCAAGCGAGAGCGGTGCAGAGCCAGGGTCATCAAGGTCAGGACGGAGAGAGCTGCCACCATGGAGCCGGCAAATATATAGACGCCATAGATTGTCGAGTACCACGCCGGCTGGAGGGACATCAACCAATCAAAGGCCGCAAACGTGACTGTCAGCGCAAGGAGCATGAGAGAGACTGGTGCTGCTCGCTGCATACTGCGCGTAAGAGCAGGATCAGAGGCGGAATCCTGGCGGATAGACTTGCGCCGAAAATATCGGCCGATGATAATCCAGACTGCGAAGTATAGAATGGCAAAGCCGACGAACCTCGGATACTGAAGGTAGGCTGCTTTTCCTGCGATCACACGCGCGTGAAGGTTATGTTCCGCAGCCTCACGGGCCTCCGGGAGGGTCGTAGGAGCGTGCTGTCCCGACCCGTGCTCCGCTCTTGCTTCATGTGCTTCATGTGCTTCATGTCCGAGTCCGTGCTCGACTCGCTCTTCCTGCACATCGGCGATGGCACTATGCTCTTGTCCATGGGAGAGCCACGGGTAAAGAGCGTGTGCGCTCAAGAGGACCGGAATGAAAAGAAGAGCCATGAGCGGCAGCGCCGACGTTAGATTCTCTGCAGTTCTTCGAACTGTGACGCTCCAACTGGCGCTCGTGAGGTGCTGGAGCAGCACGAAGAAGAGCGCGCCCAGGGACACTGTTAAAAACGTGATGAAGGCAAAGAGGTAGGAGAAGGCAAAACGTGAGGGATCTGCGAAGTACCCAACTACAGTCGCCGCAGCTCCAACTAGCGATACCATTGCCGAAAGCTTCCATAGAGAGTGCCACACACCCCTCAGCTTCATGTGATCCCTCGACCTCCCCTGCGGATGTGTCGCTGAAACTGAACCCGCACTCATGGCGTCTCTCCCGCATCCTGTGGAGCTTGTTCAGCTCGTTGTTGGTTAGCCGCCGGAGAACCATCAGCCGCCGGAGAGTCTAATATCGGACTATCGGATCGAGCATTACCTGCTGCCTCCACATCATCAGGTGCACCTGCGTCCTCTCTCGCCTCAAGCACGGAGGTTTTGTTAGAAATATTCTCTTGAAGGGCACGCATGTAAGCCACCACGGCCCAACGGTCGTTGACCTGGATCTTTGCTCCATAGGAGGGCATGTTGCGTATGCCATTCGTAATGGTCGCAAAGATCTGTCCATCAGGTGCATGTCGCAGGCGATCCTCGTGGAAAGAAGGTGGCTTTAGCATTCCCCGCGAGACCACGATGCCGTTCCCATCACCCACGTTGCCATGACACGGAACACAGTAGATGGAGTATCGTTCCTGCCCTCGGTTGAGAAGCTCAGAAACTCCCCCAAAAGCTGAAACGATTTCCGCAGGGACTGTCTCGACGTAGCCTTGCAAGTCCGATGTGACGCCCTGCCCTACGGGTGCTGCCACAATCTCCTCCCGCGGCACCGTGCCGGGCACCGGAGGACGCATGGTGCGGCCGTCTTCGAAGAAGGACGAGTAGGACTGTGAGTCGTAACGAGGCTGATCATGCATGTTCCGAATGGGTACAACCGGCGGCTCGGCCGAACGCTGCCCCCGACAGGCAACCAGACTTAGGCACACCAACACCGTGCATCGAAAGAGCACTGTAGCTTGAGAGGGCACTGTAGCTTGAGAGGGCACTGTAGCTTGAGAGGGCACGCTAATCTTCATGACCGCTCCACGCCTGCAGGCACCTTGGAAGCAGGCCTCTCCACCCTTATATCCTCACGCACAAGTTCCACGTGTGTCGCTCCAGCAGACGAGAGCAGGGAAGCCACAGCATCGGACTCAAAGGCAGGGTCGGCAGCTTCTACGTGCAAAAAGAAGGAGGCATCGGAGGCCTTTGCAAATCTGTCAGAGGAGAAAACGAAGTGGTGGTGCCGTGGAAGCCGATTGAGATGAAGCATACCGAAAAACGCTCCAAATGCAGATAGCAGCACGGTGAGCTCAAAGACAATGGGAACAGCGGAGAGAGGAGCAAAAGCAGGTTTGCCGCCAATTATCAAGGGGTAGTCAACGCCGTTCATCCACCAGATCATCAGAAGTGCTGATGCACAACCAGTAAGGCCTGCCACCAGGACAATCCAGCCGACCTTGGAGTCCCGCAAGCCCATTGCTTGATCCATTCCATGGACTGGATAGGGAGTGTGAACGTCGAAACGCTTGAACCCTTTGTCCCTGACCTGTTCAGCGGCCCGCAACACCGCGTCGGGTCGATCGTACTCAGCCAGCACGGCTACGACTGGAGCTTCTACGACCTCGTGCTCAGAAGTCGACTGAGCTCCGAACGCTTGATCCTGAACATACGGATCCCCAGGGGGCTGTTCCACGATTGTGGCCTCGCCGGGCAAGTCATCATTCGGATGCGATGTTCTTGAGTCAACCATATCCTTTACGCGTGCTTCTCTAAGGGCGGCGGGGCTGCCTCACGCGCTTCTGAAGATGCAGAGCCTGCATGAGGTTGTGCTCCGGGAAGAACCGCCTTCACTTCCGCCATGGCTATCATCGGGACCCACCGAATGAAGAGCAGGAAAAGAGTGAAGAACAAGCCAATAGTCCCGAGGTAGGTCAGGATGTCAATCAGGGTCGGGCTGAAGTAGCCCCAGGAGCTCGGCAAGTAGTCGCGATGCAGCGACGTCACGATGATCACAAAGCGCTCAAACCACATCCCGATGTTGATCAAGATCGAGATGGTAAACATCACAGGGATGCTGGTTCGGAGCTTCTTGAACCAGAAGAGCTGGGGAACCACCACGTTGCAGGTGATCATCGTCCAGTATGCCCACCAATATGGTCCCAGCGCTCGGTTAAGGAAGACGTATTTCTCATACTGATTCCCGGAGTACCACGCTATAAAAAACTCCACCGCATAGGCGTAACCGACTAGACTTCCCGTGGCGAGCATGATCTTATTCATTAACTCGAGGTGCCGCATCGTAACGAGCGCCTGAAGTCTGAAGACAGCGCGCGCCACGAGCATGAGGGTCAGCACGAGAGCAAAGCCGGAGAAAACCGCGCCGGCGACGAAGTACGGCGGGAAGATGGTGGTGTGCCATCCGGGCTCAACCGATGTCGCGAAGTCAAAGCTAACAATGGTATGCACCGAAAGCACGAGCGGTGTAGAAAGTCCCGCGAGAATGAGGTAGGCGCGCTCATAGTTCTGCCAGTGACGGTTGGACCCGCGCCAGCCGAGCGCCAGGAACCCATACACCCTGGAGCGGATGCGTGAACTACGGCTCGAGCCGGACATTGCGCGGTCGCGTAACGTGGCGAAGTCTGGCACCAAACCCGTAAACCAGAACAGCAGGGAGACGGTGAAGTACGTGCTGACGGCAAAGACGTCCCAAAGAAGCGGACTCTTGAAGTTTGGCCACATCGACATCTGATTCGGTATGGGGAAGACGTAGTAAAGGAACCACGGCCGCCCCACGTGAACCGCAGGATACAGCCCAGCGCACATGACCGCGAAAATAGTCATGGCCTCGGCGAATCGATTGATCGAGGTCCGCCAGTGCTGTCGAAAAAGAAAGAGGATCGCCGAGATGAGTGTCCCGGCATGACCGATGCCGATCCACCACACGAAGTTCGTAATGTCCCACGCCCAACCCACGGGGTTGTTATTACCCCATGCTCCGATGCCCGTGTAGAACAGGTAGGCAAGCGTGAGCCCGAGCGATGCGGTCAGGACGGCGGAGGAGAGGAAGATGATCCACCACCCGCGTGGAGCTTTCCGCTCCGTCACCTGGCTCACTGATTCAGTGATTGAGCGCACAGTTGTGCCAGGAGCTAGGAGGGGTTGCTCCCCGAGCTCGCGTATCAGCTGATCAGCCATGCATAACTCCACTGGGCAACTGACGTGTGCGTAATCTGCGGCACAGGTCGCAAGGGAGGCCTGATGTTGCTGAAGTGGACATAAGGATCTTACGCATCTGAGCCCACCTCTTCATTGGCGTTCTTGATACGCGCGAGGTAACTGGTGCGGGGCTTTGTGCCGATGTCCACGAGCAATTTATAGCTACGGTCCACGTCAGTCAGCTTTTTGACCCGACTATTGGGGTCGTTCAGGTCGCCAAACACGATGGCCTGTGTTGGGCACGCTTGCTGACACGCCGTCACGATGTCGCCGTCGCGCAGAGGCCGGCGCTCGCGCTTACTCTCAATCCTAGCTGTCTCGATACGCTGCACGCAGTACGTGCACTTCTCCATCACCCCTCGCATGCGTACCGTCACGTTAGGGTTAAACTGCATCTTCTTCGGCTCCGGAATCTCGCCGTGATAGTCCAAATAGTTGAAGCGCCGCACTTTGTAGGGGCAGTTGTTCATGCAGTAGCGGGTGCCGATGCATCGGTTGTACGCCATATCGTTCAGCCCCTCTGGGCTGTGCTCAGTGGCATTGACCGGGCAGACATTCTCGCACGGAGCGTTCTCGCAGTGGACACATGCTACAGGTTGAAAAATGGCTTCCGGGTCGTTCTCTTCGTCGCCGATGAAGTAGCGGTCGACACGTAGCCAATGCATCTCCCTGCCCGCCGAAACCTGCTCCTTTCCGACAACGGGCACGTTGTTTTCCGACTGACAGGCAACAACGCAGGCGCTGCAACCCGTGCAGGCAGACAGGTCAATCGTCATTCCCCACTTGTGACCCTTGTACTCGACCTCTTTCCAAAGCGGCCCGACGCTCGGCTCCACCGAGGAAAAGCGGGTGAAGAAGCGGTCATTTTTGTACTCAGCCAGATCAGCCTGAAGGGCTATGGGACGGTCCTCGTCTTCCAGATTTGGATCCCGCATCTGGTGATGCTCTTGTGTTTGCGCGAGAGGGTAGGTTCGACCAAGGGGTCTCGCCTTCACGCCAGTGAGGATGTACGGGTTCTTCAGACTTCGCAGCGGGTTGACATTGAAGCCATGCCCCTTCGCGTACTGCCCGGTCTTCTGTCCCCACCCCATGGTCACGGCGATGGAGAAATCAGCTGGACCCGGCATGACCACCGCAGCGATGTCGACATCGCGGCCCTCCGTGCTCAGCTGGATCATGTCGCCGCTCTTCACGCCGAGAGCGGCTGCTGTTTTCGGCGAAAGGACCGCGGCATTGTCCCAACAAATGCGCGTGAGGGGATCTGGTAGTTCAAGTAACCAAGGATTGTTAGCGTAGCGCCCATCGCCCAGGCGATGATCCAACCGAACTGTAACCTCCAGTGTGTCTGCACTCGGAGTTGGCATCGGCTTGCTAAGGATGCCACCCACCGCAGTGGACATACCGACATCGTAAAGCCGTGGCATGCTCCTGCGACCCCCAGAGGAAGGCGCTGAACCGGCGTTAGCTTTAGCCCTTGCTCCCCCCGCGCTTTGTTCTGCCTTGGGAAGTTTAGCCGACTCAGCCTCTACAGCGACACCACTCAGACCAAAGCCGGGAAGTGGAACTTCGGCCGCCCCGCGTTGCAGTATGCGACGCCAAGTCAGCCCGGCAGGATCAGGAGGCAGCAGTCTCGTCCACGTCTTCCGGACGAGCGACTGCGCAGCTGTCTCGCCTTCGCCAGCCAGGATGCTGAGCATCTGCATGCAACTCTTCCCTCCGAACAGAGGCGCGATGAGCGGCTGCTGCACCGAAGCGATGCCGTTGGTGGTAACGGCATCTCCCCATGCTTCGAACGGATGAGCCTGCGGCACGTGCCAAGAGGTAAAGCGCGCAGTCTGCCCGACGTGGGAGCTCAAGCACATGCTGAACGGTACCTTTTTGATACGTTCTGCCAGATTGACGTCACCTGGCGCCTCATAACATGGGTCGCCACCGAGGATGAGCAGTGTTTCAACCTGCTTCTCCTCGAAGGCTGCTACCAGCTCGCCTAGCCCCTCAGGCTCCGCGCCGTAGAGCGCATCAGGATGCAGAGTGACAGCTTGGCCCAGATTGCCGAGGGCTGCGTTAAGGGCATGTCCCAAAGCATGCGCATGAGGAGAGAGGGGTCCGCCGACCACGATGGCGCCCTCGCCACGAGCGCTCACCAGATCTTTGGCTAGCGCTGCTATCCAGCCACGATCCGCGCCCTCGCGGGGGTTGCCCCTGCCGGTGCGTGAGACGCCCTCGACAGCCACCTGATGAACCTCAACAAGCTCTTTGGCAAGCGACAGCAAAAGTCGCTCCAACTGACTTGCGGGGACCCTCAACCGGTGGTCGGCAGACGCTCCGGCCAAACTCATCGATGACTCGGCGACGTATAGCCGGTTCATCGACTGAGAAGGCTCGGACAAGCGACGCTGCTGGGCGAACTCTGCACTCGTGCGCACGCCTGAAAGCCCATCAAATAGACCAGCTTCAAACGCAGCAACAACGCGCGCTTTACTCAAGTCGTAGCGCACGTTAAGCGCCTGGTCGTAGGCCAACAAAGCGCCTTCGCGCGCGTTTTGCTGCGGCTGTGAGCTGTATTCAAAGACGCGGGCCTTCTTGAAGCGACCTATAACCGCTTCTCGCAAACGGTGCTCGGTAGGTGAGCTGGAAGGCCTAAGCAGCAGACACAGCCCCCGCCCCTCGTCGCTTCGATGAGCCTTAAGTTGCCGATCCAATGCGACGAGGAACTCTTCATAGGAAGCCTTCTGCCCTTTGTTTCTTACCTGCTTGGCGCGGTCAGCGTCGTACAAGTTGAGCAGCTCGGCTTGTGACCAGACGTCGGTAGCGCCCAAGCTTTCCGGATGATCAGGATTCCCCTCAACCTTTGTCGGCCGGCCCTGGTGCGTCTCAACCAGTAGACCAAGCGTCTCCCGACCATCGCTAATCGCTGTTGCGTAGTGACTTGGAATACCGGGCAGAGCATGCTCCACCGCGTGCGTGTAAGGCAGAATTTTTTCTTCAGGACGGCGAACGCAGGCCTGCAATCCAAGCCAAGCAGCAGAAGCGCTCGACCAAGTCATAAAATCGCGCCGGCCGAGGCCTGCAGTCCCAGCTGCGCCCTCTTCAGCAGCTTGAGTCGAGCTGCTGCGTTGCCCCGACTGTTCGGAGGCACCAGCCTGTCCGGAGGCACCAGCCTGTTCTGACACCGCACCTGCCAAACCTACTTTGCGTAGCAGGCCACCTGGGGAAAGCACATCCGCACTTGGGGTCTCACCTGCTGCGTGAGCCAAGGCTGAGGTCCGGTCTTGTTCGCGCTTCGCATCCAAACTCCGCCACAGACGCGGCTGCTTCGTCGCCTGCTGAGTTACCTTCACGTTTCGCCTCTCCATAGGCCCTTCTTCGCTGTTCATCGATGACACCCGGAGCAGTGTTGGGGAGGGACAACGGCCAGCTGCGCTTGGTCCACCGAAGGATGCCCTTCAGGCGCAACTGGAGCTGCCGCTGTTGAGTTCGTCTTATTTGAGGGAGTCCAGCTCATGTTCGTCACCTCACTTGGTGGGCGCAGATGCGGCTCCGGATTTCGATGACAGTCAAGGCACCAACCCATGCTTAGTGGTACGGACAGCTCCACGACCTCCATCTGATCGATACGCCCGTGGCAGGACACACACCCCACGCCGGCCTGTACGTGAGCGGCATGGTTGAAGTATGCGTGGTCGGGCACCTTGTGCACACGCACCCACTCAATGGGGATATCCTTCTCCCAGCTTTCGCGCACCTTCTCCAGCAGTGCCGAATCTTTCTTCACTAGCGCGTGGCACCCCATGCAGGTCTGCGTCGGAGGAATCATCGCTTCTGCTGAGCGCTCAACGTTCGCGTGGCAATAACGGCAGTCCATCCCAAGCTCTCCCGCATGCAGCCTATGGCTGTAGAGCACCGGCTGCTCGGGCGCGTAGCCGACCTGAAGGTTCTTGGGGGAAAAGTAGTACCAGAATACGAACACGACCGCGCCCAGCGCTAGCGCGGCACCAGCGCCTGCCACGACTGGCAAACGGTTTAGCGAACGGGGGAAGAGCTGCATCTTAGTTACTACGAGTTCTGCACGGCCTTCATCGCGCCAAGGAAATGCTCCAGTTTGCGCGTGAAGTCAAGTGTCTGAACGACGGCGAGGTCGACTTTAGCTTCTTTGCTGCCTGCAAGTCTACATCGCGACCTCACAAATGGCTGCGTGAACGCTTCCAGCTGCGTTGATGGCAACTGACAACGCAAGACGTGTCGTGATCGCCACTGGATTTCTCGTAGTAGATCGCCGACAATCATAGAAGTGGAGGCACAGCATAGAGCGACAGTTAGACCACTGGCCCCCGTAGAGGAAAAGTCTCTCCTGGGACGTTACAGGCTGATGAAGCGGATCTCTGTGGGAGAGCTCGCAGAAGTATCGCTTGCGCTTCAACCTCGAGACGCCGGAGAGTCACGGCTGATTGTAGTCAAGCGCTACATGAAGATGCTTGAGGATCCACAGGCAGCGCTTGAACGTTTCAACCGAGAGCGGCGTTACGCGGGAGCCGTGCGCCACCGCAACGTTGCGGAGATGCTCGACGCATACTCCGATCATGAAGAGGCGTATCTTGCATTCGAGTATGTCCGCGGAGTCGACCTTTGGCGCCTACTGCGATGGCTGAAAGGCACCGGCAACGCGCTTCCGCCTACGATTATCATCCTGATCTTGGGAGACCTCCTAGAGGGGCTGGCCGCCATTCACGAGGCGCGAGAGGACAACCGAGAGCTTGGTCTCGTCCATCACGACCTGAGCCCTTCGAACGTGCTGCTTTCGATCCATGGTGACGTGAAACTCATCGACTTCAGTAGCGCCTGGTCAACTCGACTCGCCGCTCAAGGAAAACCGGAGGTGCGTTCAACGAAGCTCGCCTACGTCTCACCGGAAGTCATTGCCGGCGCGCTTGTTACGCAACGAAGCGACCTCTTTTCTTTCGGGGCCCTTGCCGCCGAACTTCTGCTCATGCGACCGCTATTTGGAACGGGAAGCGACTTGTCGATCCTGCTCGCCATACGCGATGGACACGTTGATGCCTTGCGTGAACTTTCTGAGGCCGAACTGGGCAATGACCTTGCGCATGTGCGTGACCTGGTACTGAGGGCCCTTCAGCAGGAGGCAAGCAACCGCTTTGACTCAGCACGTTCGCTTCTTCAATGCATGAAGCACCTTGCTCCCGCAGAGCCCGCTGCGCATCGGCGTGAGCTCGCGGTGCTTGTGCGCAAAGCGTTCGAGGAGCATGAACCAGCAGTTCACGCCGACCTACGCCATACGCTCCGTCCTCCTGGTTCGGAACTACAACCTGCAGCATTCGCGGACGAGGAGGGGCCGAGCACCTCGAAGCTTCCCGCCATCTCCTTTCAGCTTCAGGATGCCCAAGGGAAGCCTCTCGGCTCGCGCACCTACGCTCAGATCGTAGAGGGTATTGCAACAGGAGAAGCATCGGCTTCGACGCGGGTGAGCATGGATGGGGAACACTACGTCTCGCTGAACATGGTGCCAGACCTTGCCCGCCATCTGCCCACCTCCTCTTCCGGGCAACTCGCGACGGCGGCAAGGGAGGAGACGCATACGCTTGCAGAAATGCCACCATCGGTGGTGATCGCCCGCGCCGCTGTAAAGGGCGAAACGATCTTGGCGGTGTTTCAGGCAGGCGAGGTGCGAAAGGACGTGTACGTGCGAGGGGGGGCTCCCCACTCGGTCACGTCAAACCTCGCTAGCGAGCTACTCGGTGAATACCTGGTCTCCCAGCACTTGCTAAGTCGAGGCGAACTTGAGATGGCTCTGGCGGTGTTGCCGCGCTTTGACGGAAGGCTCGGCGAGACTCTCGTCGGCCTCGGACTCCTCGAGCCTCTGACGCTCTTTACACACATCGAACTTCAGGTGCGCCAAAGGTTGACTGAGCTCTTTCGCTGGACCTCGGGTAAGGTGACGCTTTACTACGACATTGCCCCACCGGAAAATGCGTTTCCCCTTCGGCTCAACCCTTGGCCCTTGCTCATTGAGGGGCACGGTTTGGCTGCTGAGAGAGCACGTGCACAAAGAAGCGCGCACACCAACTTCATCCGGAGGAACGCCTCCGCTCCAGCGATCCCCCTTCCTGAAGACGTGGCAAAGCTCCTCAAGCGCATCACCAACACCCCATGGGTTGAGCTAGAGGCACACTACCGAGGTTCAGAGGCGTGGCTCGAGGGAGCCCTTGCTGCCTTGACAGATGCTGAATACATCGCTGAAGTAGGTTAGGCCGCGCTGCAACGACACCATGTTGCATTGAGCCTGGTTCCTGATAGCCTCCGTCGCGAACTAACGCATCCAGCGAGCGTTGGTAGCGAATGCTTTATCGCTGAATGCTAAGCGAGGTAACGATGGCGAAGTCAAAGGTGCTGATCTCCGATAAGATTAGCGAGTCGGGTCTCTCCGTTTTGAAGGAGGCGAGTCAGATTAAAGCTGACTACCGCCCCGGATTAAATGAGGCTGAACTTGCCGACGCAATTCGCGGCTTTGACGGCCTCATCATTCGAAGCGGCAGCAAAGTCACGGCGCAGGTGTTGGAGAAAGCGGACCGTCTCCGCGTCATCGGTCGTGCAGGTATCGGCGTAGACAACGTCGATGTTGTTGCAGCAAGCAAGCGCGGCATAGTCGTCATGAACACGCCGACTGGAAACTCAGTGACCACCGCAGAGCACGCGCTAAGCCTTCTCCTGTCGATCGTTCGAAAGATTCCGCAAGCTGCCTCCTCGATGCGCGAAGGCAAGTGGGAGAAGAGCAAGTTTCAAGGCCGCGAAGTCGCAAACAAGACCCTTGGCGTCGTGGGCCTTGGGAACATTGGGCGGATCGTGGCGGAACGCGCGAAGGGCCTCAAGATGCAAGTGATTGGCTACGACCCGGTTGTAAGCCAGGACCGCGCAGCGAGTTTGGGAGTCAAAAAGGTGCAGCTTGACGAGCTCTTTGCACAAGCGGATTTCATCACGATCCACGCTCCTCTCACCGAGGACACCCGTAACCTAATCAACGATGCCACCATTGATAAGATGAAAAAGGGCGTCTACATCATCAACGCCGCTCGGGGCGGCATCGTTGACGAGGCAGCTCTTGCTCGCGCGGTACAAACTGGCAAGGTCGCTGGTGCGGCTCTCGACGTGTTTGAGAAGGAGCCCGTTTCTCCAGACAATCCACTACTTAAGCTCGACCAGGTGGTGTGTACGCCGCATCTCGGTGCATCAACCGCTGAGGCTCAGGAACGCGTTGCCGTTGAGATCGCACAGCAGGTCGCTGAGTTTCTGGAAAAAGATGTGGTGAAGAATGCGGTCAACGCGCCAACGCTTCCGGCAGAGGTAGCCGACCAGCTCGACCCCTACGTGACACTCGGACGGAAACTCGGGTCGTTGCTTGGGCAGCTTGGGTTGCACGATGTTGTCGAGGTTGCTGTCACCTGCCGCGGCGCCGCAGGTCGGCCCACAGCGAAGCCCGTCGCGTGCGCAGCATTGGCCGGTTTCTTGGAGCATTACCTGGAAGAGCACGTAAGCGTCATCAGTGCGCCATACCTGGCTCACGATCGCGGCGTCTCCTTCGTGCAGTCTGCAACGGATTCGTCGGTCCCATTTCCTGATGCGGTCGAGGTTGCTGTTCGCGGCAAATCGGAGCACCGGGCAGTGGGCACGCTGAACGCCGAAGGCGAAGCGCGGCTGGTTTGTTTGGATGGCTGTGAGCTTGAGGCGGTTCTCTCGGGTGCGGTCATGATCAGCCACAACGAAGATCTTCCTGGAGTCATTGGCTCAGTCGGCACAGTGCTTGGAAGCGAAGGCATCAATATCTCCCGCATGCAGGTGGGTCTGCGGGGGTCGAAAGATGCCTCGGCAAAGGAAGCTATCGCTCTGTGGAACCTGGATTCCCGGCCGAGTGATGCATCGCTGGAGAACGTGCGGCAGCAGCCGAGCATCCGCTCCGCGATATGCCTAAGTCTATAGCAGTGTCTGGGGAGACACGGCGACCGTTCACGCCTCCGTCGGGTATGCAGGACCTCGTGATGCCTGCATCACGAGACCGACGGCAGGCGGCAGAGAAGCTCGTGCGTCTCTTCGAGGCATATGGCTACGAATATGTAGTCCCTTCCACTATCGAACACACGCATGCTCTCGGTGAAAGTTTCACCAGCGACGAGTTGCTCAAGTTCATTGATCCTGAAGATGGCCGCGTCGCCTGCATCCGGCCGGATCTGACGCCTCAAGTGGCTCGTATTGTTGCGACTAGGTTGGCGCATCACCCGCCGCCGTGGAGAATATGTTACGAGGGTAGCGTGCTCCGAAGGCGTCCCGAACGGGCGCGTCGTCACCGCGAGGTTAGGCAAGCTGGCGTCGAGTGCATTGGCCTTCATGACCAGGAGGGCGTTTGGGAGCTTCTCGATCTGGCCCTTGCCTCAGTTTCAACCTTCGGGCTCTCATCGTGCCACCTCGAGTTTGGACATGCAGCGCTCCTGAGTATTCTGCTCAAGCCGGTTCCTGAACCGCACCGGCTAGCTATCGCCCAGGCCGTTTCACGCAAAGATCGTACGCTAACCGAAGAGCGGCTAAGCCAGGCAGAGCTCGACCCGGACACCAGATCCGACCTGCTGCTAACCACGGAGCTCTACGGCAAGCCTGCGGAGACCATAGCGCGTGCACGCGAGGGCCTTCGCCACAACTTCGAAGGCGAGCTGCTCGAGTTAGAGCGGCTCTCGGCCAGCAGCCGGTCGGTCGCCGAGGTGTTTCTGGACCTGGCCCAGACGCGCCGCTTTGGGTACTACACAGGAGTTAACTTCGCGCTCTTTGCCGACGGTCCCGGTCAGCCACTGCTCCAGGGCGGACGATACGACTCGCTTCTCGGCCAGTTCGGAGCGTCCCATCCTGCTTCAGGCTTTGCAGTTGACCTCGATAGTTTGCTCTGGGCGGCAGAAGCCAACGCAGAGCGCGGGCCCACTAGGGAGCGGGTTGTTTTGGGAGGAGTGCGTGCCCGCGTGGAGGAGCTTCAGCGCGATCTTCATCGGATGAGCGTTTCTGCCGCTTGGATACCTGCTAGGTCACATGCAGAGACCCTCAGCTACGCGAAGGCGTGGAAGTATAGCATCGCCGTCTTCCTCGATGATACGACAGTCACGGCGCAGAGTCTTAAGGACGGTCGCCCGGCGAAGACGCAGCCCAAGCATCAAGAGCTTGCGCAATGGATCCTCACAACTGCTTCAAAGGAGTTCTGATGCCGGTAACGGTCATGGTAGGTGCCCAGTGGGGCGACGAAGGAAAAGGCAAGCTTGTTGACCTTTGCGGCGCCTGGTTTGATGTGGTCGCGCGATTCGGTGGAGGTGCGAACGCAGGTCACACTCTGATCGTTGAGGGTGAGAAGTTCGTCTTCCACCTACTCCCATCTGGCGTACTTCACGCCAACAGCACGTGTGTCCTCGGGCAAGGCATGGTGATCGACCCCGTCCTTTTGCTGGAAGAGTTGGAGGCGCTCACCAAACACCGCCCGCTCAGCACCGAGCAACTTAAGGTATCGGAGGACGCCTTCTTGGTGCTCCCCCACCATAAGGAGGTTGACCGGCTGCGGGAGGAGTCGGCGGGCGCTATCGGGACCACCCGGCGTGGCATTGGCCCGGCGTACGAGGATAAGGTCTCAAGGTGCGGCTTACAAATCCGCGACCTTCTGCGAGAGGATCTGTTCCGCACGAAGCTCGAAACCAACTTGCGCACGTGGGAACCCACAGTGCGTGCTTTGGGCGGCGAACTGCCAAGCATTCAGTCCATTCTTGACCTTCACCGAGAGAGCGCGCGCGCTCTAGCACCCTACGTCGAGAACACGCGTCAGTGGATACAGGAGGCGAGACTCGCCAACAAACAGATACTGCTTGAAGGCGCGCAAGGGACGCTGCTCGACATCGACCACGGCACATACCCCTATGTGACGAGCTCGTCGGTGGTAGCGGGAGGGGCTTGTAGCGCAATGGGCATCGGCCCGCGCCACATCGATTGCATCTTTGGTGTCACCAAAGCCTATTGCACCCGCGTCGGTGAGGGCCCTTTTCCGACTGAGATGGATGACGACTCGCTCTTGCGTGAACTTGGCGGGGAGTATGGAGCAACCACCGGCCGCGCCAGACGTTGTGGATGGCTCGACCTGCCCCTGCTTCGACTGGCCGCGCAGGTCAACAGCCTTGATTCTCTCGCAGTTACCAAGCTTGATGTCCTCTCCAAACTTCCGGAGCTCAAGCTTTGCGTCGACTACAAGCTTCAGGGGCGTGTGCTGGGCCGTTGCCCCTCGCTCTCTGAGTTGGCGAATGTGGAGCCGGTTTACGAAACGCATGCGGGTTGGAAAGCGGACATCTCTGAGTGCAAAGGGTTCGAGGAGCTGCCTGTGGAAGCGCAGCAGTACGTTAGACGTATCGAATCACTGGTGGGCGTGAGCGCCGACATCTTGGGCGTTGGCCCCGAACGTCACCAAGCCATCGTGCGACGGAGAGGCTTCGGCCGCAAAGCTTAGATCAGTCTCTGCTGAACGTTCGGAGCAACATCCGCCGACTTTAGAGCGATTACTTCAATCTCGACCCGCGCTCCCTTCGGAAGCTTTGCCACTTCCACGGTGCTGCGCGCGGGTAAAACGGGGGAGTCGACAAACTTGGCGTACACGTCGTTAACTTGTTCAAAGTCACCCATGTTCGTGAGGAAGATGATGCTCTTCACTGCATAACTCAGGGAAGTTCCCGCGGCAGCAAGGACTGCCTCGAGGTTGCGCAGCACCTGCTCGGTCTGCAGCTGGGCATCGTCAGGAGCAATTAACACTCCCGTTCGCGGGTCAAGGGCGATCTGGCCGGAGGTGAAAACGTATTCACCCACGGCCACGGCCTGCGAGTACGGTCCCAGCGCAGCGGGAGCCGAAGAGGTAGCAATCCGTGCGCGTTCCTTTTCCATGAAGCCTGACGGTGCCCCACCCTGGCGCGCCACGTCAAGCTAAAGCGTCAAGCTAAAGCGGGTTCAGAAGAACTGGTCGAAAGATAGATATACATTGACTGGTGCCCGCACTGCCCTGCCCTCCTGATCGCGGATCAGCGGACGCGCCACGTCCAGCGCGAGTACGGCGGGCTGCACTCCACCGTACTCGTGGTGGAATCGGACTCCTGCACCGACTTCCGCTGCTGCTGCAGGTCGGCTGGCCTCCTCGCGGCCCGCGAGGAGGCCGCCACCAGCGAAAGCAGCCAACTGCAGCTCCCGAACCCAGCTGAGGTGAAGCGCATTGAGGTGAAGGTCGTTCGAAACGGTCCAGCGGTGCTCCATCACGCCATAGAACCTGCCAACTCCAAGCAGCTCGTCCACCTCGTAACCCCTTAGGGTAAAACGCCCTCCGAGCGACTGGCGTCGTCCTGGCGCGCTAGAACCGAGGGTGACGCCTGCGCCAGCAACGAACACCCACACGTGCCGAAGACCCAAGGCAAGCGTATGCGTCCCTCGGATGCCACCACTTACACTCGGCTCACGGTTCATCCCCGCTGGATCAACCAGCCCCATTTGGCCGCCGAAGGACAGGCTTGTACCCTCCCGCGGGTCGGCAAAGAAGCTACGTGTGTCGAAGCCCGCGCCGAAGGACACTCCGTAGCCCCACGCGCCTCTGTTTGTCTCCTCGAGGAAGCCGGAGCGAAGACGCTCTCCGAAAGCTCCCAGTGTCACGTAGCCCATGCGGCGGTTGTTGTGCACCTTCGGGCCCACGCCGCGGATGTAGCGTGCCGCTAAACCTGTGGTCGAAGCGGTATGCTCGGCCCGCAACGCCAAAGCATCTTCCAGATTGTACTTCTTTCGGAGAGCTATATCGATGAAGCCGGTCACGAGGCGGTCAGCCAAGGAGGCATTGAGGGCGAACGACTGCAGGAGAGGCGGTCTCCAAGGCAGATGAGTTGTGTCATCTGCAAGAGGATGCCCCTCAGCGACCTCCGGCGACTGGTAGATTCGGTGGTTGGGATCAAGGTCCACGCGAGCGGGAGGATGCTTGCTGACGACCTCGACCAAACCCTTTGAAGATGTGCCTTCCCAAGTGGCGCCGTAAGACTTCCCGTCTTTGGTGACAACGCGGACTTCAACAGGATCGGCGTGCTCTCCCCCTGTGCGCCGAATGACAACTTGACTGGCGTAGCCTGCTTTCACTCTGCGCGAAGTGACTCCGGCAAGCGTGTAGTTGACCGAGGTGTTGTTACTGCGAAGCCATGTTTCTAGAAGAACCGAACTGCGCCGAGATTCTGCAGCGATGGTATCCCGAGCAGACCGACCTTTGGAGACCAGCGCATTGACAAGACGAGCGAAATGCGGTCGTGGAAGTCTCACTGCCAGGTTCTCGAAGATCCGATGCCCCAGGCCTGTCTTGCCACCTGCTTTTACCGGGTCGTCGACCAGCTGATTAGGCGCGCTGGCCGATCCAAAGTACACCTCCGGGAACACGACCTGAGAGGCATAAAGCAGTTGATCGACAGCAGGATGAAAGGCGGCGAATGAAAGCAACTCGCGCGGACGAAGCATCTTGTGGCGGGCGTGCGCAGCGTCGATACGCATGAGCGCTTCGGCACGCAGCTCCGCTCCCCAGGCAAGGTCGCGCCAGCTCTCGTCATTGCTCCACATCTTCCGCGCGATCGACTCGTAGAGAGCAAGTCGCAACCGCGCACTGTGAAAACCCCGCACCTGTCGCACCGGGAACACTTCGTACAGCCGGTCGCTCACGATGAGCCAATCCTCCGCCGGAGCCGCCAACTCAAGACGGGACGGAACGACAACGACCCGCTTTACGAGCGGACACGGGAGGTGGAGACTCGCGCATACCTGACGCACCTTGTTGAGCTGTGTCTTGACCCGCGCAGGCTTATCAACCTGCAAGGGGTCGTGAAGCGATGATAGGTGCGGTGAAGCACTTGGCCTCTGGTAGAGACTCTTTGCCGACCAAAGCTCCATTCCATCATCGAGGCTGTAGCGATGAAAACGTTCAGCAGCGGCGGACGCGGGATACAATCCGCGCGTGACGCAACGAGCCCGACCGACACCACTGCACCTTCCCACGATCACTTCACCCTCTGCCTCCAGCTGCACGCGATGTGTCGCTCGGTGCATGCTGGAATGCATCGCGAGCGGATACCACGGAGCGGCAAGGGTGATCTGTCCTGCTGCTCGACCAAGCCTGCCGTACCGCTTTGGAAGACGGTAAGCGAAGGCGAAGCTGACCGTGACGATGCGAGCCGGTCCAGACGCGATAGGCACAACGGTCACATCACCGCGATGAGTGCCTGCTCTAGCCACACCGTTCGGCAAAGAAGCGCCAGGGGTCTGTTGCCAAACCCGAACCTCGGACAACTGAGGGTGGGCGAGGTCTGTGTCCGCAGGAAATATCCACCGCACCGTGCGGCTGGTCGCGGCTTGGGGCACCCGGGAGAGGCGATTGTGGTAACTCCAGAGCCTGATTTCATCCTGGCGCCCCACCACCGGCACGTCCATTACGACGGTTCCACTCAGGACGCCTGAAGGGCTCACGCGCGCTTGGACACGGTAAGATGGCGCACGCGCCGCTGGCTGTGTCTCACTGCTGGGAGGCTGCTGCGCCTGCACCTGTAGCGCACTCAGCATCATCCAGGAAGCGCTAGCTAGCAGGAGAGCGGGAAGGGAGCTTTGCCGCCACACAAGCGTGCGGTCTAAAATGGCTCTTGAGAAGCGATCGGGTTCAGGCAATAGTGTTCAGAAGTGGCGTTGCAGTACGGGCTATACTTTATCTTACTTCTCGTCGCGCTGGTTGCCCTCATGCAACTTGCGGAGCAGCGCTCGCGCAGGCGCGCACGGCGGCTGAGCGAGAAAGTAGCAAAAGCTATCCGCGCTGAGAGCTCAGAGGTGCCGTAGTGGGATACGCAGAGGATATCAGTATTGCGTACATCGCGCGAAGAGAAGCGCCTCTCTACGCTGCGCTTCAAGAACAGCACTGCCACCTCTTCCCAACAGCACCTGAGGGACAGCCGCTGCCGGACACACATCCTACGACAGTTGGCCTGGGGTACTATCAGAACGGGGAGCCACTTCATATCAAGCAACCCTGCGAAGGAAAAGGCACCACGAGCTTCCGAGGGCTCGTTGATGCGGTTCGCACCGATTGCGCTCTGGCCCACGTACGGCATTCGGAAAGCTTCCAGGCGAGCGACCTTCCGCCCTTCCGCTTCCGCGAGTGGCTCTTTACGTACAATGGACCGCCCCAACTGCTGTCGGCTTTTGATGAGCGCTTCCGGTCCCTGCCCGATTTTCTTCGACGTAACATACATGGCGGCAGCTCGGCTGAAGTCATCTTCCACGTCCTGCTCCATCAACTGCACAAGCTCGGCGCAATCGTATCTGTGAACGTGACCCCACAGATTCTCCAGCAGATGAGCCTCACCTGCCATACGCTGCTCCAGCGCGACAGCCAGCCCCGAGCGCGCTGGAGCATCTGGCTTGCTGACGGGACTCGGCATTACGTGCTAACCCACGGAATGAAGCTTCGCATTAGCCGAAGCGACGCCACCAGCAAACCTTTGCAACCCACCACATATAGCGACTATGCCTCCTTATCCTACGCGATGATCTCCTCGCTCAGCGACTCCGCTGTGTCCGCGCAACCGCAAAAGGGCGTCTCGCTCTCTCAGGAGATAGTTGAGGAAGGCCTTTATTGCATCGATCACCATCTTGAGTGGCAGCGTGTATAGCAGAGCAGAGCTGAAGTGAGCAGAGCTGAAGTGAGCAGAGCTGAAGTGAGCAGAGCTGAAGTGAGCAGAGCTGAGCGGTGGCATATCAGGTCGGTACAACAATGTGCATCAGCGTTATAGTCACGACCGCACCACACCGAGAAGCGGCGGAAAGGCTCGCAGGGGCTCTTTTGGAGAAGAGATTGGTTGCTTGCGCGAGCGTCGGCCCCGACGTGACTTCCATCTACCGTTGGCAAGGCAAGCTGGAGAGAGAGGACGAGGTGCAGGTTATGCTCAAGACCTCCCTTTCTAGGCAAGATGAAGCCGTTCAGCTGCTCAGTCAGATGCACCCCTACGAGGTTCCGGAAGTGCTATGTCTGCAAGTCGTCGCGTCGGCATCCTATGCTGCTTGGGTCGAAGAGGTGACCCAGCAAAACTGCGCGTAGCAAGACCCAAAGCTCACAACGAATCAGCGCTTGCCAGCGTCGCGCATCGCAGCACTGCGCCGCCACCGCATCGGCGGACCTGCTCGCTGACCTGCTCCAAATGCCGGTTGAAGTCCGGCTTCTGGAGCTTCACCAGCGCGAGCCCTGTAAGACACCCACGTACCGCTAGCGTTTTTTGAGCTCGTTGAATTTTTTTCTTGCGTCACCAGCAAAAGACGAGCGAGGCCACCGCCGGAGCAGCGTCTTTAAAGCCGATCTAGCCTCGTCGAACTGCCCTAGCTCCTCGGCGCATCGAGCTTGAAGCCATGTTGCGTCATCGTGCAGCTCCTTCTCGAGGTTTTGCTCCAGAACCATTTTAGATAACACCACAGCTTCAGAGCATCGGTCAAGCCGGCGCAAAGCCACTGCAAGCTCTAGACGAACAGCAGGAACATGGGGAGCCTCATCTCCGAGCGTAATCGCTCGCTGCAGAGCCTCTGCAGCGTTGGCGTAGCGCCCAGTCCTCATGAAGTTCAGACCTTTGTTGTACTCCACCACGGACAGGTCGCGGCGGAAGCGCTCGACGATGTCGCGAAAGAAAGCTTCTTCTGCTTGAGAGAGCTCCGCCTTTCTTAACTCCTCGTAGCTCTTGACCACCTCTTCGCGCTCCTGCTTACGGATGAGGTTATAGAACTGGTTGGCTCTGAGTTCGGCTCGCTCTCTTCGCTCTGAGCGACGCTTCTCTTCCGACAGCTCCTTTTGCAGTTGGCTGGTCAAGCTCTTGAGCCGGTCTTTCTCCGCAGAAGCTTCGTTGATGCGTGCGTCTGAGGCGAGCTTCAGTCCGGCGAAGCACAGTAATGTGAAGAGGACATAGGCAGCGGCCCCATTCCAAGCAAACCTCCGCTCGTAGCCTGTTTGCCGCTTCGCGATGCTCTTCACGTCGGAAGCAAGCGAGTTCACCAGGTTGTTGGTCTTGATCGTTAATCCTCGCGACTCGATGATCTCCTTTTTTATATCCTCAATGTCTGTGGTCGGGTCGTGCACGGTGCAGGCGTAGCTCGCTCAGCCACATCTTTCAAGACTTCGTGTCGCTCTAGCTTTGGGTGTTCCGAGCTTTGGGCGCCCTATTCTTGACCCGCTAAAGCTAGAGCACTAAGACTCGGCCTATCGGTGAAAAACTCCCGCCAAATAGTTTCTATCATTCCGCAGCGCCGTTACGCTTGATGCCACTACTATGGGTTCCATCACTATGGGTTCAACGCTTTCACGTCGATCAGGAAGACCCCCACGTGACACTCGAGCGGCAGGTGATGATCTCATGGTGGGCGGGAGCCTCTTGAGACAGGTGGGCCGTTGGCCGAGTGACAACCCGAAGTCTAGTTTCTGTGAGACTCCGCATGTTGAAGACTGAACTGAATTGCCCCAAGGATAGCGGCGCACCTCATTCCCCCAAAGACAGCGGCGCACCTCGCGTCTGCGAGCCAGAAAGTATGACGCGACTACGCCAGGCGGCGGCCGTTGCCGTCTATGCGTTGCTCTTCGCTTCCTGCGGAAGCTCTACGCGCTACACCGTGCTTGGAACATCCCACGCCTCCAGCACCGACGGAACGGTCACCGTCGAACCTGTCGAGGACAACTTCACGTTGGTGCATGTCGACCTTCAGCATCTTCCTTCACCTGCCGAAGTCGCGAAAGACCACGCTTCCTACGTCGTGTGGATTAGAAATGCCGGCGCAAAGGCAAGCAACGCGGGCGCCTTAGCCTACGACGCGACAAGCCGCCTCGGCAGTTTCATGACGACGGTTAAAGGTCGAACCTTCGAAGTGATTGTCACCGCGGAGCTCTCAGACGATGTGTCAAAACCGAGTCGCTTCGTGGTCGCCAAGCAAGATATCAAGTAAGCTGGAAGAACTATGTACGACACGTCAGACATTCGAAAAGGTCTAAAGATCCAAATAGATGGAGCACCCTACTCAGTCATTGACTTCCAGTTTGTGAAGCCAGGAAAAGGGCAAGCGTTTACCCGCACTAAGATAAAGAACATGATAACAGGAGCCGTGGTTGACAAGACCTACCGCTCGGGAGAGAAACTGGAGAAGGCCGACCTTGAAGAGCGGCAAATGCAGTTCCTGTACGCCGAGGGCGAAACCTTCATTTTCATGGACACGGGCACGTACGACCAGCTTCAGCTCACCAGCGATCAGCTAGGTGACAACCGCTACTTCTTGGTAGACGAACTCATGGTGGACGTGCTGCTCTTCGATGGTAGACCCATCGACGTTACCCCACCAACTTTCGTCGAGCTGAAGGTGACTGAGACGGAACCTGGCTTTAAGGGCGACACCAGCGGCAACACGACAAAGCCTGCGATCATGCAGACCGGCCTCAAGGTGAACGTCCCCTTGTTTGTCGATCAAGATGAGATGCTAAAGATCGACACCCGTACCGGCGGCTACGTTGAGCGAGTCAAATCGCGATAGTGCCTCCGGAGCATAGTACCTCCGGAGCATCGCCCCCAGCTCGCGGCCGCGTGATCCATGTAGAGGGAGCAACTTGCACCGTCGCCACCCAGACGGTGCTCGTTCACCAGGAGTTCGTGCCACCTGCGCCCCCGCTTGGGAGCTGGGTCGAGTTCTGCGCCTCGAACCACGCAACTCACCCACAAAAGCTCACCTCTCCCGCCGAACCGACTTTTGCGAGCGCCGCAAGTGATTGGTCATGGTTCCGCTCCGACGCGGGGCGAAGGTTTCACCTCGTGCGAGAGCGCAGCCGTGCTCTGCAGTTGGTGCGCACTTTCTTCCTCGGTCGCAACTTCCTCGAGGTGGATACGCCAGCGGTGGTGCACTCGCCCGGGCTTGAGGCGCACCTTGAGGGCATCGCTCTTAGTCGGCATGCTCCACCTCGCTGGCTCTCCACCAGCCCTGAGTTTCAAATGAAGCGACTGCTCTCTGCGGGCTTTGAAAGAATCTATGAACTCGCGCGCTGTTTCCGCGCAGAAGAGATTGGAAGGTGGCATGAGGAGGAGTTTCTCATGTTGGAGTGGTACCGTACCTTCTCTGATATGAATGGCGTCCTCGCCGACACCGAATCGCTTGTGGTCTTTCTCGCCGACCACCTGCTCAAGCAACGGGTCATCCGACGAGGAGACGTCACGATCTCGCTCGAGCCACCGTGGCCCAAGCTCACGTTGCGAGAGGCCTTTTGGCGCTACGCCAACCAGAACCTCGACCAACTTTTCAAAGATGAAGAAAGATTTTACCACGTGCTGACGCATCAGGTAGAGCCTCAGCTAGGCCGGGTGCAACCCATCGTCCTCGTCGACTACCCCGCGAGCATGGCCTCTCTTGCACGCCGTCGGGCTGACGCTCCGGACATTGCTGAACGCTTCGAGGTGTACATCGACGGCCTTGAGATTTGCAACGGCTACAGTGAGCTCGTCGATGCCGCCGAACAGCGCGAGCGCTTTCGTGAGACAACCCTGCTCCGGGAGCGCAACGGGCAGACGGAGCATCCCGTTGACGAAAGGTTTATGGAAGCTCTCAAGGCCGGGCTTCCTCCTACTGGAGGAAACGCCTTGGGCCTGGATAGAATCATCATGTTACTACTAGGTGCCGACACCGTCGCCGACGTGAAGTTTTTTCCTACACAACGGTTGTAGAAAGGTACCCGGTCAATTCCTGCTGAGTCGGCGGCAGCCGTATGCACAACCTCCTCGGCAAGCGTGCGTAACTCGTCCGAACGCCACTGGCAGTTATAAAGCTACTGATACAAAGCTACTGACCAGTTACGTAGAAAGCGCCGCCTCGGTGCACTGTGTCCGACGCGGCTATGCTGTCTAGCGTTCTGTCGCTAACAAGGTCAGGCGTCCGGCAGAGCCGTCCACCTCTACCAACGCGCCCTGCGGAACGCGGCCCAGAGCATCACCCAAGCCGGTGATGCAGGGAATGCCGTAGGTACGCGCAACTACAGCCGCCGTAGACCAAGGTCCGCCGCGCTCGAAAACAGCAGCCTTGTAGGGCAGCAGAGCCTCGCACCACCCCACATGCCAACGCTGAGCGCAGAGAATGTCGTCTGCTTCAACCCGTTGCATATCCGATGGATAGGCTACGAACTTCAACCGACCTTTCACGACCCCCGGAGATGCTCCCAGGCCGTGAAGTCTTCTTATCTCAGCTTGACCGGCAACGCCGACGGGCGGCCGGTGCTGAGCGTGTCCAACGAGTCGGAGGTGCACATCTCGACGCAGCGTGATGAGTGCCGATAGATCCTGAGGCGGCTCGACAAGCGCACGGCGTAGTTCGCTGGGGCTCAAGTAAAAAGCACCGTCGGACCCGACTGCCGAGGCGCTGAGCATCAGCCGACGTGACGCTTCTAGAGCAAGATCCCTTATCACCGACATCAAGCGGCTCGTCTGGACCACGATATCCTGATAGCGGCCACACGTGGAGCCTATCAGTGCACTGGCGCCCCGGTGCACGGGCTTGAGCGCCCAGGACGAAAGACCACTGGCTGCTGAGCGCATCTTGATCGGCCCGTTAGGTTCCTGCGCAAGACAGTGAACAAGGTTGCGGACGGCCTGCGGAGCATCACGCCACCGCGGTCGGCTCAGCTCCAGACTGTCGTACGAGAAGTAGCCGCCCTTCTTCTTCAAAGTAGCCAAAGCGGACTGCTCGGAAAGCGCGTCATTCCCCACCGCCTGAGCAATCCGTCGCGTCGCCTCAACAGACCGCATCAACTCCGAGGTGGGCGTAGGAACCCGCAAGTAGTCCGATGCCGCGCGCTCTTCATCCGCCTCTGAGAGGCTGTCGAAAAAGGCCGCCGCCAGCAGCGTGTGAACCAAGGCCAGTGCCCACAGACGCAAGACGGCAGCAAACATGCCTTCTAAATCAGCACTAATGTCGGCCAGAGCTTTAGCTGGAAGAACACGCAGGTCAACCTCTTGCAGCCTTTCAAGCTCGTAATCGAGTGTCTGCGAGAACCCCCACACGCGGCTCTCGAACCGTAGGTGGGTATGGGTGATCCGCCCCGCAGCCCAGGGCGCACGCAACCAGCGCCTGACGTAGCCGCGGCCGGCGCAGGCTCGCCGCAAGACCTGAGCTTCTTCTCCGCTCAAGCCCAGATGCCTGGTTAACGCATCTGGACTGAACATCGGGAGACGGGCGAGACTCTCGGCCACGCTCGTCCAGTCGACCACCAAGCGCTGCCGTCGTAGACGAAGCAACGCAGTATCGTCGCCTATCGATGATCCCACTGAACGCAGAGCCAGGCGTAGTGCAGGCTCGCCGTGTCGGTGCAAGAGCGAGGCCGTCAGCGGCGTCAGGGGCCCTGGCCAACCCTCTGCAAAGAGCATGGATGACCACTTTCCGGTCTTACCCGCACTCCTGCGACGGCGACGCTTGCTGAGGGGGAAGAATGCACGACGCTGAAGCTCGATGACGCTGACGCTCTCATGGCTCCAGCAAAACAGCACATCGCACGGATTCGCTGCCCAGGTTTCCAGTTGAATAGCTAAACCAGTCACACGTTTGACCATGCTGACGAGATAGGCGGCCTCTCCCTGCTCCCGTTCTGGGCCGTTGCAGAAATGCTCTAGAGTAGTCCACGTCTTCCGGCACACTCGAACGATCTCATCGTAGGGCTCCTCGCCCTCAAGCTCTTCGGCTGACGCGCCTCTCCGAAACAGGATCCACAACTCGTCTTGCAGAGCGCGACTGATCACCCTGCCCCGAGCCTCTGGAGTCGCTAGAAGCTGAACAGCAAGACGCAGATGGGCGCCACCAGCACCACTTCCTCGCATGGCTAAGATGGCAAGCACCCAGAGACGCATAACAGATGCGATAAACTGCTGCACATCACCCGACAACACAGTGCTGTTGTAGTTGCGAAGCCGTGACGCCAGTCTCGAGGAAGGTGGAAGCAGACGAATGAGGAAGTAGTCTGAGGTGAGCTCCCCGCGAAGGTCACGCCAGGCGTTACTTAAAAGCTCCCGTGTCTCGCGATCAGGTTCTAGACCTTCCAGCGCAGCTTGAAGCTCACCCTTGGTTGCCGCTGTCCCCGGCTTGTTCTCCAGCTTGCCTCGAACACGCTCTTGCAGGCTCTCAGGTGGTGGAGGAAGCACATAGGTCGGCAGAACTGGGAAATCCGCCTCCTGAAGCTTAGCCAGTGACCGCAGAGCTGCATTGCGGCTGGCTTCAGGTTCCGCCGCAGCATACCGAAGGCGCCTGATTGCTGGAGATGTGGCTCCACGTTCGTCTGTCACCCTGTCTTCTCTCTGCTTCATGAGCGGCCCGCCCCGAGCCGCACCTTCTCCGTCAGCCGCTCGTGCCATTCATACCACATTCATTCCGGATCTCGAACCATGTGAAGTGTTCATCGTCATGCAGGAGCGGTGGACGTTCACGTGGCTCGACGCTATGTATCCGGTTCGGAGATAGCATGTTCCTCGATGACCATTTTCACGATGAGTGCGGCATATTCGGCGCTTTTGGCGTTCCGGAAGCAAGCAAGCTCACTTACCTTGGGCTCCACGCCCTGCAGCACCGAGGGCAAGAGAATGCAGGAATAGCAACCTCCGACGGGCAGCGCCTTGTGCTTCATCGAGGGACGGGGCTTGTTGGCGAGGTATTTCGCGAAGACGTTCTCCAGCGGCTCAAGGGAAACTGTGCCATAGGCCACGTGAGATACTCCACCGCCGGCGAGTCCCACATCCGTAACGCCCAGCCTTTCGCCGTCGATTACGCACATGGTTCGCTCGCCATCGCGCATAACGGAAACCTAACCAACGCCGAGGAGCTACGTACGCGACTGGAGGAGGAAGGGTCTATTTTTCAATCCACCGCCGACACCGAGGCTATCGTTCACCTTGCGGCGCGTTCCACTGCGAAAAGCACCCGCGACCGCATTATTGAAGCTCTTCGAGAAGTCGAAGGCGCCTACTCGCTGCTGGTCATGACCCACAGTGAGGTCATTGCTGCACGGGATCCGTATGGCTTTCGGCCGCTTTGCTTGGGCCGGCGCGGCGATGGACACGTATTCTCCTCCGAACCTCCGTCGTTCGAGCTCATCGATGCCGAGTACGTGCGCGATGTCGAACCTGGCGAGGTTTTGGTGGCGTCAGAGTCTGGTTTGGTCAGCTACAAGCCATTCGAGAAGGCCCCGCAGCACATGTGCGTCTTCGAATATGTTTATTTCGCGCGTCCCGATGCCACGCTTTCGGGCATCAGCGTCTACAATGCTAGGCGACGCCTTGGGAGGCGGCTAGCAGAAGAGCAGCCCGCCGATGTCGACGTTGTCATTCCGGTACCGGATAGTGGAGTGGCAGCTGCACTGGGCTACGCCGAAGCATCCGGAATCCCTTTTGAGCTCGGTCTGATCCGTAGCCACTACGTCGGGCGGACCTTCATTGAGCCTGAGGATTCCATTAGGCACTTTGGCGTGCGGCTGAAGTTGAGTCCAGTACGCGCGCTGTTAGCCGGTAAGCGGGTGGCTGTTGTCGATGACTCCATCGTGCGAGGAACTACGAGCCGAAAGATCGTCAAGATGCTTCGGGACTCAGGAGTGGAGTCTGTGCACATGCGCATCAGCTCCCCCCCGACGCGCTGGCCTTGCTTTTACGGAATCGACACCCCCTCGCGCAGCGAGCTGATCGCCGCGAACCACTCGATCGACGAGATCGCGCGTTACATCACCGCTGATTCCGTAGGCTACCTCAGCCTCGAGGGATTGCATCAAGCCGTAGGGGAGTTAGGGGTGTGCCATGCGTGCTTTAGCGGAGAGTATCCTGTACCATTCCGTAAGGTGACGCGCCCTCACAAGCATCAGCTGTCTCTCATCGGCATGTGACAGGCCGCCGATCGATGCCTTACCAGTCGTAAGTGTTCAGCCCCCCCTCGAAGGCATAAAACCACTGGGATCGCAGGAGTGAAACGACGAGAACTCCATTCCGAGGATGTTCCAGCATCGGCCTTCGTCCTCCGGCGTCGTCGTCACGCACAAAAGTGCGCGCCTCCTAGCCGTGCGGGCGCGCTCGATGCTGAAACAACTTCGAAAACCGCATAGGCTTGGGGGGTGAAGGCATTACTACCAGTCGATGCCTGCACCACTAGCTCCTGCTGGCCCCGCTTCACGCGTGCCGCCAACAGCGCCGGATCCGGGCCGACTGCGCGGATCGTCGCGAGGGGTAAGATCCCCACCGGCCACGCAGGCACCATACCGCCCGCTATCCAACTCTCTGAGGCAGATGTCTTGTCGTCTGTCTGACACGACCTGCAAGCATTGCTGCGACTGAGACTCCTGAAGAGGGTCGCTGCCACTGCACTGCTGACACTGCACCTGCAGTTGCGCGCAGAAGGGCAGACAGGCGCCGTCCTGTGCTCCCTCAAGCGCACGCCGGCAGATGTCTTGTGCGCCATCTGCAACAAACTGAGTACATTGCTGCTGCTCACCGCTACACTGTTGACACCGAGCCTGCAGTTGTTCGCAGGAATTCCCATTCCCCGCTTCAGCCCCGGTGCTGCCCTCTCCGAGGCTACATAACTCTGCGTAGATTCCCGACTCTTGCGTGGCTGAGCAGAGGCTCTCGTCGTCGGTTGACACAATGCTGCGACAGGCGTTCGCCCTATCCGGTTCGGCGCACTGCTGGCACACCGCTCCTAAGTCGTCGCAGCTCGGACTTCCGCCACAGGCGTGCACCATCAGCGTACACGCAAGTAAAGCTGCAAGACTCACGCGTCCAGGCGTTCCCTCTGGCGGTGGAAGTCGTCCTCCGTCGCGCAGGCTTGGATTGACAAGGGGGGTCACAAGAGCTTGGCTCCTGGAACTACAAAAGCGCATCGAAGGTCCAATCTCCCGGTTTGCGAACCCAGGTGGTAACCACTGGACGCCCTGGCTGCTCTTTGGTGCCCCCATGCCTCCGGAGGAAACAGGCGCGGCTCATGGTAAGGGTGTTCATCGCGGCATACGCCTTTGACAGGTATGTCATCTGGCTAAAGGCCCTGCAAGAGGGCCGAGCCGCGGAAGCGCAAGAGGGCCGAGCCGCGGAAGCTATACAGCAGCGCAGAACCAGCGCCGGCGCGCATTGGTATGCAGGCGTTTAGCAACACCCACTAAGACGATAGAGGCCCCAGAAACAGCGTGACACCTACGCCAAACTCCCACAGGTCCAGATTGATGGTGTCCGCGCCTTCAGCTGCGTCTGGCCGCAAGAAAGCGGGGAAGTGAAACCACGTGAGGAGATCCACCATGCCTCCGCCCAATGTAGCTCCCCCTTGCACACCGAGAGGAATTGACAGCCCCTCCGTCTTGAAGTCGCGCCAGTAGAAGCCGGTGCGACCACCAAAGAAAACATGAGGCATCAGCATAACGTTAAGCGCAGCAGGCGCATCAAGACTCACTACAGTGCCCCCGGCATCGCCATCATACAGCTCAACCTCGAGCTCCATGCCGGTGTCAAGCCGCAGCGTCTCCCCCAGACGAGCCAAAACAGGCAGGCCTACCCCCATGCGAAGTTCCTCTGAGGCGATGGGCAACCTGGCACCCACTTGAACGCCAAACTCTGTTTCGCCCTTCAGTAGGCGGTATCGCCCATAGAATTCCATGTCCTGAAAGCTGTCGCGACCGCTAGGTGCAAAAGCCAGTGGAAGAAATAGAGCGCCAAGCTCAAGGTCGTCCGTGGCGCCAAAGCCTACTCCGAGACCCAGGTCCACCCGAGCATCGTCACCCCCAGGGATGGCCGTCTTCCCCACCCGAAATCCTCTTCCGTTGTTGATGCTTCCCGAGTTGAGTAGACCAAAATCTGACGGACCCGCATCGATGCGAAGGATGTGCTTTTGCAACACGAGTTGACGCTCAACATAGTTGCCTAAGGCGGCCCCCACAGACAAAGTCCCTACATCCTTTGCTGCGGCAGGCGCACTCTCATTGACCAGAGTAGCAGTAGCGTCGGACTTTGCCGGAGACTCGGTTTCCTCTCGGAAAGCCGCATCCGCGCTAGGTGCACCGTCCCCTGTCAGCTCAGCGTCAAGCGCAATATCCGCGTCGCTACTCTGCGCCTGGACGCCTCTCGACATGTTTGCTGTCCCGCCGATGGCTGCCAGGGCAACCGCCATAAACCGTAGCAAAGTCCGTGCGCTGTGACCGCAACCACAGGCGCTTCTAAGTTTCAACACGGCTGACCTCCTTTTGGTCATGTTGCAGATGCACACTAGCCGGTCGGACAGGGTCATGTCGACTTCAGCGCCACGCCCTGGTTGAGTATCTGCTCCGTGGGATCAGGTATCCCCGGTGCCGGCTCACAGTTTCGGCTCACAGCGCCGGCTCACAGTTTCGGCTCGCAGTGTCGGCTCGAGTGCCTGCGAAACCACCGGGACCGGCCCCGCTTCATTCTGAACAGCGACTCAGGCCAACCGCGGCGCCTCACCATTGCTCCTCGATGGTATGGCCAGCGCTTCTCGATGGAATGGCTCATACTTAGCGATGGCGTGGAACCCACCGTTCGGCCTGGTACCATTTGAGCACCTCAATCCACCCGCGAGCGAAGCGTGGGTAGCGCGCGCTCCACCCAAGAGAACGCAGGCGCGAGCTATCAATCACGAAATCGTTGTGGAGCAAAGCCAACGACTCCCGGTCGATGCGCGGCGTGAGCGCCTGTTTGAGATGGTGACGCCTGCAGACCACCTTCCACAGAGCTTCGGCGCTGGTGTGAAACGCTCGGTACGAACCCGGTGTGCTAAGGCCGCGAGAGAATAGACTGAGGATGGCACGCGGTAACATCACGCCGGGCAACGTTTTGTATCCATACGCCTCAAAAGAGGCTGTCAAACGATTACCAAGAGGCATCGGATCCGGCTCTGCCACGTTGAAAATCTGCCCATGGGCCACCTCGCGCTCGAGCACAAAAAGCAGCGCACTTGCCACATCCTCGGCGTGGACCAAGTTTGTGAGGGGCCCACCGCGCAAATGCGGCAGGCGAGGAGCAAACAAGGCCATAATAGGGCCTACGGCCAACAGGCTTGCGGCGTAGTGCCTTCCGCGCCTGCCATACACAGGCGCTGGACGCACGATGGTCCACGCAGGGCCTTTCGGATCCGTCATTCCGCGAAGGTAAATCTCCGCGCCGTGCTTGGAGAGTCCGTGCGTCCCTCGCGGAGCAATGCTGGCCGACTCAGTCAGCGAACCGGAGTAGTTGGTGTCGTAGATGAGTGCGGTTGAGGTGTGGACGAAGCGCTTAACGCCCGCAGAGCGCGCCGCCTCATACAGCATGGCCACCACTTCGGTGTTTGTCTTCGAAAGCTCGGCCGTGTGAGCGTCGGTATCGAGCTGAGCGGCGGTGTGAATGATGGCCTCACACCCGTGCACCACACGTTCCACAAAGCGCGAGTCACAGAGGTCCCCGACGCTGACCTCCCCCCTCACGGGCGTTCGCAGCCCGGTGGCCTTACGGTCGCTGGCCACCACATGGTAGCCTGCGGCTTCCGCCAAACTCGCCACGTAGTTACCTACCGTTCCAGCCGCACCCGTCACGAGCAGCTTCTGGTAACGCCTAGTTGACATGGCTATTCTCCCTTAGCCGACGCAGGGCCACAGATGGGTCCGCTTCCTTCATCAGCGCCTGGCCAACTAGCACGGCATCGGCACGCGTTGCACCAAGCTCCACCAAGTCTCTATGGCTACCGATGCCACTCATGTAAACCGCAATGCGTCCATGAGGTATCTGGTCGATAAGACTTCGAGCCCTCACGGAGTCAACGTCGAAGGTCCGCAAGTTCCTGGCGTTGATACCGATAAGTGAAGCCCTAGTCTCGAGCGCCCGCACCAGCTCATCCTGAGTGGCTGCCTCAACAAGGGGCTCAAGACGGCGCTCGAAGCAGTATTCCACAAGCTCAATCAGCCTTTTCTGTTCAAGCGCACACACCAGAAGCAGGACGTAGGACGCGCCGCTGCTGCACGCAACATCCACCTGCACCTCATCCACAACAAACTCCTTAAACAGTATAGGAACTTGAGTGCAGGACGCAGCGCGACGCACGTCGAGCGGTGTGCCACCAAAGCCTTGCCAGTCGCACAGCACACTAACTGCTGCAGCCCCCGCGCTGGCGTATCCACGACAGATGGCTTTGACACTCCCAGGCTCGCGCTGCCGGATCTGACCGGCGCTTGGCGAAGCAAACTTAACTTCTGCGATGACCTTGGGAAGCGAGCCGCTGCGCCGTAAGTGCTCGGCTGCGAAACGCTGCATGTCCACGCCGTGCTCCTTAGGTCGAGGTGCGCTGCCAAACCGAGCGAGGTGTCGGCGTCGGCGCACAACTTCGCGACGCTTTCGCTCCAGAATCCTGTCTAAGTACGTGTGGACATCCTTTTCCATCAGCTGAAGGAAAGTCTAGTGGGATTCTAAAGCTGCGTCCAGACGCGGCAATGGACCTTCACCTGACCCCTCACGCGTCTCAGACGGCGCCACTCAGGTCGGGCCTCAGCCCTTCACGCGCTCTTGCGTGCATGAAGGGCTGAGTGAGGTGACCCACGCCTCGAGCTTCCGCTTCGCCTCACCCGAAGCGAGCTGCGCGCGCGCAGCGATCGCAGCATCCTCAGGGGTCCGGTCTTCTTGGACTACGCAGAGAGTGGCAGCTGCATTGAGCACAACAGCATCGGCAAAGGGGCCCTCTTCCCCTTCCAGGACGCTGCGCGCGATGCGAATATTATCCGCCAGGCCACCCCCTCGAATCGCCTCTAGAGGTGCACGCCGGATGCCGAAATCCTCCGGCGTGACGGAAAATCTGCGGACGACCCCGTCCCTCAGTTCAACAACAGCGGTCGCACCGGCAAGGGAGACCTCATCAACGCCACCTTCACCGCACACAACCCACGCCCCCTTGCGCTTGAGCCGCAAAAGCGCCTGCGCCACCAGTTCCTGCTTACTCTCATGGTAGACACCGAGCAGCTGATGCGTCACCGGAGCTGGGTTAATCAGCGGACCCAATAGGTTAAACAGCGTGCGCACCTTGAGCTCACGCCTGACCGGAGCTGCATGGCGCATGGCCTGATTAAACGACGGAGCGAAGAGGAAGCCGATCCCCACCCGCTCAATGGATGCCGCTACCTCACTCGACGACTGCTCAAGTCTTACGCCTAGACCCTCGAGCAAGTCGGCGCTACCACACTTGGAGGACACGGAGCGGTTCCCATGCTTAGCCACTTTGTAGTCGCAGGCTGCCACCACCAAGGCCGCGAGCGTCGAGACATTGATAAGGCCTGCGCCGTCGCCTCCCGTGCCGCATGTATCGACAAGAACGGATGCCGTGGGCTGCACTCTATCGGCAAAAGCCAGCGCAGTCGCTGCCGCAGCTGCCAACTCCTCCGCAGTCTCGCCGCGCGCTGCCATCGCGGCTAGCAGGGCGGCAAGTCTGACATCCGACATGCCGCCACTCAGCACATCCTCGAACGCCTGTTGAACCTCTTCAACGTACAGCGGTTCGCCGCGCATGGCTCGCGCTAGGGTTTCGGTCTTCATGAAGCAACCCTCATGCGCTCACCTTCATCTCGTGTTTCTCGGCAGGCCTCAACGAAGTTCGTCAGCAACCCGATGCCGCCATGCGTACGGTACGCCTCAGGGTGAAACTGCAGGCCAAAGCAGCGGTCTGCCAGGTGCTCGAAAGCCATAACGGTCCCCTCCTCGTCCTGAGCTGTCACCCGTACCGCGCTTGGCAGTGTGGCAGGATCCACAGCAAGTGAATGGTAGCGGCACGCGGAAAATGATGAAGGAAGGCCATGAAACAGCAACGCGTCGGGTCCCCGCCATATGCGGCAGGTCTCCCCGTGGGTTGGCTTGCGGAGGCGACGCAGCTTTGCGCCATAATGCTCCGCAATCATCTGGTGACCCAGACACACGCCGAGCACCGGCTTGAGGCTCACGAGCCGATGCAACACCTGCTTCGTTGCAGGCCAGCGTGAAGGCGCACCGGCGCCAGGCGACAAGACGAGACCGTCGTGTGCTTGAGCTAACGGCACCATGCAAGCCGAACGGATGTGCACTTCGGCCCCAGCCTGCACTAAATAATCGGCCAACAGATCCGTAAAAGAATCATGGTGATCGAGAAGCAGGAGGTTCGGACGCGACGGCACATGCCATCATAGCAGCGCCGGTCGCTTCAGCTACCGCACCGCGTCGGTGCACGCACACCTACCTTGACAGTTATACACCGGAGTCAGTACCGTATAAGGGTTAGTCCATGATAGATGATAACACTGCCAGCCTCGCTGGACGCGACGCTGACGAGCATGTTCTTCCGGCAGCACTTCTTGCTGTTAGAGACACTTTGTTGTTAGAGACGCTGCCACTCTCTCACGACGCACCTGTAAGACCGCGTTGTGCTACGGCGTCTGCTCGAGAGACCCTCAAGCGGGAGAATCGGCATGTCGCGCCTCTCGCTCAGAGACGTAACGCTTGGGACGCTGACGGGTCTGCAGAACCCTCCAATCGATAGGACGCATTAAACTATGGCTGATGAAAAGCGCAAGACGCGTAGCATTGGTGACCTCCGCTCCCGCCTGGGAAAGGGCAAGGGAGCGCCTCTAACCGGCGGGGAAGCGCCCGCGGCGGGCCCCGGTGGAGCGAGTCACGTGGTGCCGCCACCCTCCATGCGGGGAACCTCCGGCGGCAACCGCAGGTCCATCCCGGGGCCGTCTGTCATGCCTCCTCCCTTTGCCCGAAGCGGGGGAGCGGGCACGGCCTCCGCAGACACTTTTTCCGCCACGCACGCCGCACCTCAGGGTCCTCGTGAGGTTAGGCTGGTTGTTGACGACAAGCCCGTCGCTGACAGTGAGGTTGGGCGCAAGCGCCGTCTCCAAACGTTGGTTGGCGCTGCCGTCGTCGCTGTTGTGGGCATTGGTCTTGGATGGTTTGGCGGAAGCACAGCATCTAACCGCAGCCTCTACAGGACCGTCATTCGCGACGCGGCCGCTATGCATGGTGCTGTGGAAAAGGCCGCTCCCACGCTGGAGAAGGCGCAGGGCCGCATCAACGATGCGCTGGCTGCCGCCTCGCCCACCGACGGCAGTGAGCCGAAGGTCGACTTTGAGGCAATCGAGGGGCTCTTGGCGCTAAAGCGTCCACTCGACGCTTCTGCCTTTGCACGGCGCCATTACAAGGCGCTTAAGCCTGAGACGGTTGATGCCCTGTTCGAGTACTACAATGGCATCAACATCCTGTGGAGCGATTTCCGGACCCTCGTCTCACGGACTCGACGAAATAAGGACGAACTCGCCCAAGCGGCAAGCGCGGCTACAAAGCTTCAACACGAGAACTATGGCTGTCTGCTTAAAAAGACGGGCGATGCCATGACCTGCACCCTCGGTACGGTTCGTGTGGGACCGGGCGAAGGGACGCCGAGCGCCGTGACCTTCGTCTCGAGCAGCGGTCGGCCCGCAGAGAAGAAAGTGTTTAGCGGCAACGCTTCAGATGCAGCAGGACAGGCGGTCATCATCGACAAGTGGAGCAGCCGAGGCATCTTGGGCCGCCAAGCATCCGCCTTTGGCACCTACCTCGCGCAGCTTCGTGATGCCGATAAGCTAATTAAGAAAACCTCTCAGCTTCAAGGACATCTTCTGCAAGAGCTTGGGCAAGTGAAGAACCTGCAGTAAGACGCACAGGATGAGCGCCCTCCGTGACCGTTCAGCGCGCCGGACCCCTCTGCCGCGGAGTTCAGTCCCGCGGCATTCACCCGAACTCCCCCGCCCATCACGAACGTGTTCAGGTAGCAGGAGTGACGAATTGGTTACATCTATACGTCGTTGCAACGCAGTGGGATCTCCGTTCGGAAATGAGTCTGAGCCTCCCGGCGAAGTCCACTACGCCACTCTCCCCCGCATGTCGGCATGTACGACGGGCCCGCGGGCAGATGCATCGTGAGCAAACGTATTGGGGGGACCGCTCCGACTTTTACTGAGGGTCTGGCACCCAGACCCTCTACCGCGGAAGTCAATCCCGCGGCATTCACCCAAACTCCCCCGACCATCACGAACGTGTTCAGGTAGCAGGGACAAGGTCATGGCATCCTCATCCGGAAATGAGCCTGAGCCTCCCGGCGAAGTCGACTACGCCACTCTCCCCCGCATGTCGGCTTCCACGACGGGCCCGCGGGAAGATGCATCGTGAGCAAACGTATTGGGGGGACCGCTTCCCGAAGGAAAGGGGTGGGTCCCGCTGAGTGAGTGTCGATTCGATTTCTATCGAAGGTTTGGCACCCAAACCCTCTGCCGCGGAAGTCAATCCCGCGGCATTCACCCAAACTCCCCCGACCATCACGAACGTGTTCAGGTAGCAGGGACAAGGTCATGGCATCCTCATCCGGAAATGAGCCTGAGCCTCCCGGCGAAGTCGACTACGCCACTCTCCCCCGCATGTCGGCTTCCACGACGGGCCCGCGGGAAGATGCATCGTGAGCAAACGTATTGGGGGGACCGCTTCCCGAAGGAAAGGGGTGGGTCCCGCTGAGTGAGTGTCGATGCATCTTCCCGCGGGCCAGCCACGCAGCACATCTGCACTCCAACCGGCCATCACGCTGCACGCCTCCCAAAATGCGTCGCCACCAGGCTTAGACGGTTCATCGCTGCCCCCACACAAAGTGCGACTGCCCCGGCCAAGGAAGCTCAGGTCTGCCAAGAGAACGGGCCTCGGCAAACAAGAACAGCCGATGAGCACTAGCCCCTAAGCGCGCGGCACAACCGCTCCAGGGTCACCTCATCTCCAGCGCGCCACGCTTGCGAGCGTCGCACCCCGTCGATCATCCCCTCCAGCGCCCGAACCTGTGACTCAGGCATCCGGAGCTCAATCAGCTGTCCAACAGCCGCAACGTCCACTTCACTGCGGTGCTCGCGAAACACTTGGAGCATCCAACCTAGATAGCGCGGCTCCTGACTGAGAGCCGCCAGGCCGAGCGCTGCTGCTGCAACGCGTGTAAGCTGGTCGGGCTTAAGCGGAGCCTGAGCGTCGGCGATGCGGCGCAGCTCATTGTCGCACTTTTGCTGCAGACGCACACTCTCCTCCATACGCCCCAAAACAAGAGCGCGTTCAAACACATCGAGCATGAGCTCCAGCGTCCACGCTTTGCGGCTGTCGACGGGGAGATTTGCAATCGTTATCTCCTCGGAAGTCACCACTGCACCGCAGTGCGGGCACTGAGACGCCTCGGCTGGATAAGGGACCTCACAGCCCTCGCAGACCCGCATATACCCCGTTGTCCGCGCGCTCTTGTTCGGCCGGTCGGCTACGCCGAAAACGAGCTCCTGCGTGCCGATGCGAATCCGATCTCCGTCCGCTAAAGCCATGGCTCCGCGCACAGCCTCACCGTTAAGAGCTAAGCCGTTTCGACTTCCCAGATCCTCCAGTGCGGCGCCGCGCTCGCTGAGCAGGATGCGCGCGTGACGGCGCGACACCAGCGGATCTTCGATTGCAATTTGGCAGTCAGGGCTCCGGCCGATGACCACCTCAGGTCCCGTCAGCTCGATTTCCTGGACCAGGAACCGTAAGCGATAGCGCCTCATGTCTCCTTCTCCGAGCACGCACACCGAGTCGCGCTCGTCAGCTCATCTTGCCTCAGCAAGACTCAGGCTGTGGTATAGACCCTACACCCCGCAGGCGCACCTAAAGGACCCACCCACTTAGAGCCTCATCCAAGGCTGAAGCCTCGCTCTTTACGTTCCCGGTGGATGCGGGGAGACCCTCTGAGGGGCTACTGCGACTTGATGCGCACCGCAGCGGTGGAAAGCACACCATCTTCAGCTGCGGCCAATCCTTTGCCGACGGACTTGCAGCGAACCGGTGTACACTCGAGGAAGGTGACCCCGATGGGATGTTCAACAACTTGAGCTGAATGACTCCGAGCCTCCCGAACGGTGGAGGCGTGGTACACTCTGCACCGTGTCCCTAGAGAAGCTTTTCACCGACGTCATACAACCTCTTGCGGCTCTAGACGGCGGAGCCATTGCCCTCCGTTCGTACGCCGAAGGCTGTGTGCGCATCCAGTTTTCTAAAGCTTGCATCGGCTGCCCTGGGCAAAAGTGGACGGTTGAGGAATGCATTCGCCCTCTGGTGGAGAAGCACCTCGGACGTTCCGTCACGTTCGAGACCGAGCAGTGCGTCGAGATGCCTACCGGATGGACGCGCAGGCCTTCCTGCACGCTGACGCAGGACTAAAGGCACCGCGACCCCCTCAAGCGACCGCTCGACCTAGAAGACGGTGTCAGAGAGTGGATCGTTGCCCGTCGAACGATTGCTCTTCTTGCCACCGGACCGCGCAGGCTTCTTGCCCTTGGCGGAGCCCCTCTTTGAACCCTTATCGGGCCCCTGCCGCCTAACGCGTATCTTCCCCGTGATGCGGTCAACCACATCTTCATTCCCGTCATCAGTAGGATGTTCGTCCTTGAGCACGCCGTCCACGAGGTGCCGTTCGCCTCCCGCCTTAGCCCGCGGCGGCCCCTGCTTGTCGCGCACCCGTGCAGCTGCCCTGCTCTCGAAGACCAATCCGTAGAAGCCATAGAACTCGGTCTCGTTGCTGAGGCGAATGCGGGTTGTGCGGGTGGTCCACTCCGCCATCTTCTTATTCCCAACCTTCACCTCGCGGCTCTTGCCATACTTTCCGCTAAGAGCGTCTCGTACATCGGCAAAGCTTTTTCCAACGAATACGGATGCGTCGTAGGCGCGATACCACTTCCATAGCTTCCCGTTTCGGAAGAAGTAGTAGTTCTTGGCGTTGTCGCCATTGCGCACCACCATGGTCTCCCCTCTGCCGTGCCAATATTCATCACGGAGAAAGGAGCTATCCCAGCCGGTCGTGCTGCCGTCGAAGCGCACCTGGCTCTTGTAGAGCTGCTGCACGTCCCCCTGCATCTTCTTGCGCAGTCGGTCTTCCTCAATGGCACCTGGGACCTTCTTGAGCTTCGGCGCATACTCCTCCCGCGTGAGCTGCTCAAGCTTCTTCAAGGCAGCCTCCTGGCTCATTCCCCACTTGAGCGGCCCCAGCGCTTCCTTAACCGCTGCGCTCGTCTTTCCGCTGCTCCTCTTACGGGGTGCAGCTGAAAGAGGCGCAGTTGCGAGCCCAGCTATTGAGAAGACAAGCGCGCCTAACAACACGCGTGGCAAGCGGAAAACTTGAGAAGTCGAAGGGCGTTTGACGCGGCGAGGGATGTTCATCAGCAGGTTCCTTTTCATCTAAATCACGCGGGCAACTACGCCCGCCTAAGAAGGTTTCACTTCTAAATCTAAGGCATTCAGGAGCTCGTCTACAATAACAAAGCGGTGGCTCCCAAAACTCGACTCTTCTAAGCCACGCCCCTTTCCGAGCACTACCATGTTCCCATTGTCATCCGCGGGGGAGTTCCGTCGCGTACATGCGCGGCGTAAATGGCTCCGGCTTCTGTCGACCAACTCTGAGCCTCGGAGTTCCACATCTGCTTTGTGAGAGTGCGTGCCGAAAGCCGCATTCGGCCCGTGCGCACCTACCGCAATGGGATGGGTTCGAGTCATGGCCGGCGTGCAGTCACCACACGGGGTATCTGCGCCAGGTCGTGGTGAGACGTTGGCGAGAGCCAGCCTTCCGACGCGAGCATAGAACAAGCGAGGCGCGCCTGCTCCTGGCCTACTTCAATGGCAACTAGACCGCCGGGACAGACGAACTTGGGAGCTTCCCGAGCGATTCTCTGAATGAAATCCATGCCGCCTTCTCCTCCATCCAGCGCGAGCCTAGGTTCATGCTCGCGCACGTCGGGCATCAGCGCGTGCAGCTCGTCGGAGCGAAGGTAAGGCGGATTAGCAGTTATCACGTCATATTCTTTGACGGACAAGTTGCCGAATAAATCACTTCGTTCAAAAGAAACTTTCAAGCACATCGAGGTGGCGTTGATCTGCGCGACACGTAGAGCGTCAGATGAAACGTCCGCGCCCGTGACGGACAAGTCTTCACGCTCCGCGGCCATGGTGAGCGCGACAGCACCGCTGCCGGTGCACAGATCCAGCACCTCACCACCTTCAGGCGCCGCGGCGAGAGCCTGCTCAACCAGCAACTCCGTCTCAGGGCGAGGAATCAATACGCGTGCGTCGACGAAAAACGGTCTGCCGAAAAACTCTCGCACCTGCCGGATGTAAGCAACGGGTTCATGCTGCCGTCTGCGGCGGACGACTTGACGAACTCCCGCAAGCTCCTCCTCAGACAGGGGCCGGTCGAATTGAAGATAAAGCTCAATCCGCTCGAGGCCCAAGACGTGGCCAGCCAAAAGCTCCGCATCCAGTCGCGGGGAGTCGAGGCCAAGACCCACGAAGTCCGACGTCATCCACTCCAGCACACGTGCGACCGTCCATCGGTTCCCCGAACTCTCGGACCCACCGGTCCCTTCTGGCGCCTGGTCCAAGCTCAACCCATCTTGGGACGTACGCGCACCTTGGGCGCAAGCCCCATCGTCGCGAGCGTCTCGCGCGCGAGCTTCGTTATCTCCGGCGTTCCAGCGCCCTTCTGCATGAACGCACCAAGCAGATTGGGGTCCATTCCCGCCAACGACTGCATGGCTTTCCTTGCCAGTCCGCGGTTGCGAGTGGCCGAGAATGTGTAGACCTGCGCGCGCAACAGCATGGTACGAGCCTCGCCGTAGGCCGGATCGTGTGCAGGAAACGTCTCCAGCAGCGCTTTTGCGTCATTGGCTGCACCGGTGCGGGACTTCGTCTCGGCGATGACGGCAGCGTAAAGTGCCTTCGCCTGAGGGTTGGGCTGCCGGTCAAGACGCAGCTCGTCGGCAAGAGGAGCGGCCTCTTTGACCCGGTTGTGCATCAAGTAAAGCAAGGCGAGATTGGCCCGCAGATCATCTTGGGCCACCGCAGGCGCCTTCTTCAAGTCGACGGCTTCGAGAATGCTGATCGCCTCCTGCGGATTATCCTTGGAGACGATTTGCGCGCGTGCGAGCGCGTTGAATGCGTCCTTGGTGTCACCCGACTCGAGCTTGTTTAGGGCGGCCACACGCCCGGCCTCGTCCGTTGCCCCCTGCAGCAACGTAGCCACCGACCGCGTGCGACGCAGCATCCGCCAAATGTAGAGTCCGAAAGCCAACACCACGATGGTGAGTACAGCCATGATGCCCACACCCCAGTAACCGATCTGAGGGACCGTCATCAGGGCCGTCACCCAAAGCACAAGGAGCACCAGGCCTACCTGCGCAACCACCTTCCATCTCAAGCCTCCCGCAGCGAGCGGCTTGGCGGCCGAGGGGTCTGCCTCCGGAGGCAAGGTCTCAGAGGCATGGGTAGACTCTGACGCGTCTTCAGAGCCGCGCCGCCGCTTAATTAATCTGGATTGCGATTTTGCCGTCATGGTAGCCGCCGTTGTAAGGGTCCGAGAGTAGCGCCTGCAGACAAGCGAGCAAGGCCCGCGGGAAACGCGCCTCACGCCCGCCCTGCTTAGCGCAGGATTTGTAGCAACTGTGAACCGGTCGGCCGTGGCCGAAGAAGATTTATCCGGAGTCTTTCAGAGGACTCCAATCAGTCCTGGTGAGGCGGTTTACACTGACCATTTAAGCCACTGACCATTTAAGCCACTGCCAGCTACTTTCAGAGGAATCTGACCGAGATCTTCATAAGTCGCAGGGAAGCGACGTTACCATCAGACACTCGCCTAATTCCTGATGGAGGATCATGAGCAACCGCCTGGGTGAGCTGCTAGTCCGCGAGCGACTCATCACACTTCAGCAGCTGCGCGAAGCGCAGGATGAGCAGAAGAAGAGCAACGCGAGCCTAGGGTTTGCGCTGACGCGGATGGGCTTTGTCTCCGATCAGCAGATAACCCAGTTTCTTAGCGATCAGTACCGCGTTCCGGCTGTCGACTTTCAGGATTACGAAGTCGACGCCAACGTGCTGAAAATGGTCTCGCAGGAGGTGTGTCTTCGGCACAAGATCATGCCGATCTCGCGGGCGGGAGCGTCCTTGATTGTGGCAATGGCCGACCCGGCTAATCTCCACGCGATCGATGACATCAAGTTTCTTACGGGCCTCAACGTCGAGCCTGTTGTGGCTTCAGAGAATGCACTTCTTGAGGCTATCGAGAAGCACTACGCCAGGTCGGAAGAGATCTCCTACGACGACATCATGGAGGGCTTCGACGAGGAGGAAATCGCGGTAGCCGACGGCGACGAGGAGCCCGAGGCCAACGACCTACTCCGAGACTCTGGCGGTGCTCCAGTCGTTCGGCTGTGCAACGCCATACTGCTGAACGCGATTAAGAAGCGCGCATCCGACATTCACGTCGAGCCGTATGAGAAGAGCCTGCGGGTTCGATACCGTGTCGATGGAGTCCTTCATGAGGAGATGACGCCTCCTGTTAAACTCAAGAATGCCATAGCTTCGCGCTTCAAGATCATGAGTTCCTTAGACATTGCGGAGCGTCGACTTCCTCAGGACGGTCGTATTAAGCTCAAGCTTGGCAAAGGGCGCGAGATGGACTTTCGTGTCTCCGCTCTTCCCTGCATCTGGGGCGAGAAGATCGTCATGCGCCTCTTGGATAAGTCGAACCTGCAGCTCGACATGCGTAAACTCGGTTTCGATGAAAAGCCTCTGAGCGACCTGATGCACGCGATTCGCCAGCCTTACGGCATGGTGCTCGTCACGGGGCCTACTGGTTCGGGTAAGACGACCACCCTATATTCAGCACTGAGTGAACTCAATAAGACCGACACAAACATCAGCACCGCCGAAGATCCCGTTGAATATAATCTCCAGGGAATCAATCAAGTTCAGATGCACGAGGACATCGGCTTGAACTTCGCCGCCTCCCTCAGAAGCTTTCTACGTCAGGATCCCGATATCATCATGGTAGGTGAGATCCGTGACTTCGAGACCGGCGAGATTGCCGTTAAGGCCGCTTTGACCGGGCACCTCGTCCTATCCACGCTGCATACCAACGACGCACCCAGCACCGTCACCCGCTTACTCAACATGGGTGTTGAGCCCTTTCTCGTCACCGCTTCGGTCAACCTGGTTCTCGCGCAAAGACTCGCCAGGCGCATCTGCGAAGAGTGCAAAGAAGAGGTGAAGGTGGATGCCAGCACGCTGGCCGGTGACGGCATTACGGGTGAAGAGCTGCAGGACTCGGTGTTCTACGAAGGTCGCGGATGCTCACGCTGCAACGAATCCGGCTACAAAGGGCGCGTTGCGCTCTATGAGGTGATGCCTTTCACCGATCGTCTGAAGGATATGGTCCTGCAAGGGTGCTCAACCGCAGAACTCAAGTTTGAGATGATTCGTGAAGGAGTTAGCACGCTGAGGATGTCAGGACTGGCCAAAGCTGCACAAGGGGTTACCACGCTCAGCGAAGTGACCCGCGTGACGGCAGCAGACCGCAGTTAGGTCTACCTGCCCCCAATGCGTGAGGGCGCGGGCCTGTTGATCTGTGAGGTCGGTTTCCTTTCGATGCAATCTGCAAGATGTGCGCGCTCCACCTACTTTTGAACACCGAAGTGACCCTACATGTCGTGTCACCTCTTGTCATACCTAGGTTTCATGGTAGCTTCTGTTCATGCGGATCAGTAACAGTTTCTCAGAAGGCGAAATCCAAGTATTAGACTTCGTGCTCCAAACGCTTCTGCGTGGCGGGTCACCCAACATGGCAAGCCGTCATAAAGACTTTCCGTCGCTCTGCCGCAAGGTGGTGTCGATGAAGACGCGCGTGGTGGAAAAGCAGAGGCAGGGCGTCGTGGAGAAACAGGGCGTCGTGGAGAAGCTCGAGCCTAGCAGTATGCGGGAAGCCGGCCACAGTGCCCGGTCCGACGCCGAGCTTCAGCGCGCCGTTTAGCCTCACCCCAGCGCCGGACGCTGCTCACGCTCACTGCGTCCCCTGCACCGGGAGCAAGGTGCTGCTCCACCGAGAGGTTTACACCTAATCCCGAGCTGAGCCAGCAACATGATCGGCTGGTTCGCGTAGTTGTAAACAATCAGGTTCCTGCAGGTGCGGCTTCAAAGTGCTCTCTGGTCCGAGCGCCAGCATCGGACCGACGTGAAAAGAATGCCGCGTCGGGAGCGAACGCCGGTGCGTGGGGACGGATCATGCGGGCTGGGTCACAAGAATGCGGGCTGGGTCACAAAAATGCAGCCGAACCAAAACGGATCTGGGACGGACCTCGAGTGGAGGCTATAGACAGACGCATCATTGGTGAGGATGAAGACGCCCATGGACGCTGAAGCTACAGTTCTTAGAAACGCGCGCGTCATCGACCCCTCGACCTCCCTTGATGAGGTGGCGGATGTGGTCGTTGAAAGCGGCGTCATCACGCAGGTGGGGCGCGGCGCGGCCGAAGCTGCGGCGGGAGAACGTGTCGAGGTCATCGAGGCGCAGGGATGTTGGCTGACTCCTGGGTTCATCGACCTGCATGTCCACTTCCGCGAGCCAGGGCAAGAATACAAGGAGGACATCGCTTCCGGATTGCGAGCGGCAGCAGCGGGAGGCTTCACCACGGTGACGGCGATGCCTAACACGTCTCCTGTCAACGATTGCCGCTCAGTCACTGAGCTGATGACGCATGCAGCGGCGGGTGGGTGTCGTGCGAAGCTGCACGTAATCGGCGCAGTCACACGCGATCTGCAAGGGGAGGAGCTAGCTCACATCACTGACATGCGCGAGGCTGGCATCATAGGAATCAGCGACGACGGACGCTGCGTCATGAAGGCGAGCATCATGCGCAGCGCGTTAGAGCATGCTCGTGAGCTTGATGTCTTTGTGTCGCAACACGCCGAAGATCACACGCTAACGTCTGGGGCGCAGATCAACGAGGGCCTTGTATCGACCCGACTTGGGTTACGCGGCTGGCCAACGGTAGCCGAAGACATCATCGTGGCGCGCGACTTGCTGCTCGCCGAGTACACTGGCGCTCGCTACCACGTGGCGCATCTCTCGAGCAGAGGAGCGCTGCGGCTGATCCAAGAAGCCAAGGCGCGGGGTCTGCAAGTTACAGCGGAAGTCACGCCGCACCACCTTCTTTTGGACGAGCAGCGGCTGCTCTCGTACGACACACACTGCAAGGTCAACCCCCCGCTTCGCTCCGCCGAAGATGTAGAAGCCCTCCGCGAGGGCCTCAGAGATGGAACTATCAACTGCATCGCCACCGACCACGCACCGCACGCGCCGCACGAGAAGGACTGTGAGTTCGAAAACGCCTGCTTCGGCATGACGGGTCTCGAGACGGCCTTCCCAGTGTTGCTCCAACTCGTGCGCGACGGTGCGATGACGCTTTCGCGGCTTGTGGAGGCGATGACACACGCGCCGGCACAGGTAGGTCGGATCAATGGGGGGAGTTTGAAGCCCGGGACGGCAGCAGACCTGACGCTTATCCACCCAGAGCGGAAGTGGACAGTAAAGCACACAACGCTGCACTCCAAGTCGGCCAACTCTCCGTGGCTTGAAAGTGAACTGACAGGCGCAATCGCCGGTACTATGGTAGGTGGAAGGTGGGCTTACATGGAGGAGGAAGCGATGCGAGATTCAGCCTCCGTCTAAAGTGCCTCCTGCTGAAGTGGGGAGAGAGATGCTAATCACGGAAAGTAAAGGATCATTTCAGCCGGGCCGGCTGGTACTTGCCGACGGAACAACGTTCGAGGGGCGGGTCTTCGGAGCGCCGCGCACGGCTGTCGGTGAAGTCGTATTCACCACGGGCATGACGGGCTATCAGGAGGTCATCACCGACCCGTCCTACGCTGAGCAGCTGGTGGTGATGACGGCAACCCACATAGGCAACGTCGGCGCGAACGCGGATGACGATGAGAGCGAGAAGCCGTACCTGGGGGGTCTGATCCTTCACCGGTATTCTCCGCAAGTCAGCAACTGGCGTGCAGATGAAACGCTCGGCGCGTACCTTCACCGCCATCATGTCCCTGCAATCGAAGCCATCGACACGCGCGCGTTGACGCAACACATTCGCGACAAAGGAGCGCAAGCAGCAGCATTTGGCACGGAGTCTGCCCCAGCCCTCCGCGATGTAGCCAAGAGCGCGCCTAGCCTCGTCGGGCGCAACCTCACCGAGCGCGTGGCATGTAAGGAGCAACGCGTGCTTCGGTCAACGCAGGGGGGAGGCTCTGTGCGAGCCAAGGTGGTGGCGGTCGATTACGGCATGAAGTTCAATATGCTGCGTTGCCTGACCGACCTTGGGTGTGAGGTCACAGTCGTTCCTCCTTCGTCCTCGAAGGAGGACGTCCTTGGTCTTGACCCCGACGGAGTTTTTCTTTCCAATGGCCCCGGTGATCCAGCCGCGGTTGAAAACGCTGTGCGCGTCACACGTGACCTTCTGGGGAAGGTGCCGATATTCGGCATCTGCCTCGGGCACCAGGTGCTTTCGCTGGCTGCAGGAGCCAGCACGTATAAACTCAAGTTCGGTCACCGAGGTCTGAATCAGCCAGTCAAAGACACGCGCAACGGTCGGATCCATGTGACAACGCAGAACCACGGGTTCTGCGTCGATGGAAAGACCCTGCCCAAGTCCTGCGTCGAAACACACGTTCATCTTAACGATGGCACCTGCGAAGGAATTGACATCGCTGAAGCCAACGCCTTCAGCGTACAGCACCACCCCGAGGCCAGCGCCGGTCCTCACGATGCCCTGTCTCTCTTTGCGGAGTTCGTGCAGCGCATCGAGGAACACCGACACTAAGAAGTACGGCTCGAGCGATCAACAGCGCGTGCCAAGGCGCCCTCAACGTCGACGTCCAGCTTATGAGCCAGCGTACAGGCAGCGAGCATGAAGTCGCCGAACGCGCACTCGGTGTCCACAGCAAAGCTGTCTTTGACAGACTGGTCGAGGCGGTCAAGCTGCCTCCCAGTCTGGTCGCGCGCACTTCTAACATCTTGAGGCCCCTCGCCCCTCGCTCCGCGACGTGCAGTTTCACGTGCTGCGCGTAGAAGAGCAGGCAGCGAGGCGCTCTCGCCCTCGTCCTTATCCTTACCTCCGCGTTCAGTGCGCTTAATGGCATCCCAGGAGCGGAGGACCTCCTCAGATGACTTCGCATCACCATCGGCAAAGACATGAGGATGACGACGAATGAGTTTATCGCATATCCCCTGCACGACCTGGGAGAGCTCGAACCACCCCCTCCGCTCTGCGAGCTCCGACTGGAACACCACCTGAAGAAGCAGATCCCCAAGCTCTTCGCATAAAGCATCGGGCTTGCCCTGGTCGATGGCATGAGCCACCTCGTAGGCCTCCTCGAGCACGTAGGGCCGAAGGCTCTCAACCGTTTGCTCTCGATCCCACGGACACCCGTTGGGGCCAAGCAGCTTCCTCATGATCTCAACCAACTCCCTTACGGAAGCTGGCTCCCTTACGGAGGTTGGGTCGGTCGTTTGCATGAAGCACATCTACCCCGACCTGCTGCGTCCGGCAACAGCTTCCAGGTGCATCACTTTTTCGCGTACGGTCAGTCAATGGCAACTTGGTTTTAGAGGAAGCTGCACATCCCAGCGCTGGCATAGCAGGAGACGCAGTCGACGCGAACTTCACGCGCTGGCCCACCGGAACGCGCTGGCCCACAGGCGCATGCTTAGGTGCGTGAGGGAAGCGTGCCTTCCTGCTTGGAAAGCCACTGATCAGTTAAACCTGGTTTGCTTTGCCGATGCATTTGGCTCTTCCGGAACCATCGACGCATAGGCGCTGTCCAGCCTTGGGTGGCGCAATAAGCCAAGCCGCCCTAGGCTGACGCCGTGACACATTCGACCGATGCTTCCCTCCTCGAAGCGGGCGCGCGAGGACGACTGGCTTCCTCGTATCTTCTCGAAGGGAGTGCAGCAGACACGCTCGCTGCGTCATTGAGATTGGCTCGGGCAGCGCTGTGCGAGCGTGCCAAGTGGCAGGGGTGCGGGTTGCAGGGGTATGGCCAATGCGGTAGCTGTCGGGCGGTCTCCCAGCTTCGTCACCCCGATGTGAGGGTGTTTCGCCCACGCGCACAGGGACAGCGGAATCTGCCGGTAGAAACGGTTCGCACCGAGCTGCTTCCCTTCACCCGTCACGCTCCATTCCAGGGGAGCAAGGCCTTCGTGATCATCTCGGAAGCCGACACTTGTTTTCCTGCGGCTTACACTGAGGGAGTCAATGCGCTGCTCAAGACATTGGAAGAGCCGCGCGTCGATGTTCACTTCCTCCTCACGGCAGCACGACCGCACGCCTTGCTTGCAACAGTGCGTTCACGGTGCCAGCTCTGGCGCCTGGCTGATGTCGCACGCCCAATGGAACGTGCGACGGCGGAGGCGCCCGATTCCAGCACATCCGGTTCCACCACATCAGGTTCCCGTGCCGCAGCGAGCCTGGACAGCGATCCGAATGGTAAAGCAGGCGATAAAGACGCCTCCAAAGACGAAGCAGGAGGTCCGCATGCGCTCCTCGCACGCGCGGTTGAGTTGGACGAGGGGATTGACCGGTGGACCCTTAGCGAACGCGTCACTCAAGCTGAAAGGCTGAGCAAGCAAGACAACCTCCAGGAGCTCCTGCTGGCGCTGGTTATCCTTCACCGCGATATGCTGGCCCACCTTCAGGGTGCCCCGCCTCTGATGGCGAAAAGCACGTCGCGCCTCGGCGCGCGCGCGACAGAACTCGGCGGCGAACGCGTACTTGGTCGAGCGGAGGCGTTGCTTCAAACGCTACCCGAACTGTCAGGCTCAGCCAATAAACAACTTCTGCTCGACGACCTGATCTCACGTCTTGCATCGTGACCGTCAAGGGCATACCCCTTCAACGGTCAATGCTCAGTTGTGCGCTTCTGGTTTCGGCTCACGAGCCGTCTTGTCCGCGATGGTCTCTCCTTCTTCGAAGTACACGAAGAGGTAGACCGCATCCCTCATAACGTGCTGCCGCACTACAGGGCGCGCATCTCCACGCAGGTTAAACATCCACCTCGCTGTGCTACCCCTCCGGCTAAGCTTGGCTTGCGTGACCGGCGTTGCAAAGTAACGGGTGTCGAGCTTGCGCAAGTTGTTCCTTACATCCACATGCGTGCGCTTTAGATGGAGCACCACCTGGCGCTGTTGCGTCTTGATCTCGTAGCTGACCGGGCTAGAGAGCTTCAGAAAGAACCGTGCCCTCGATGCAGAACCTGCCTGGTAGCCAGCCCACGTGATGGTGCTGCCCCGATTGCTTTCTTTGATGCTTTCGCTTGCTGCGGAAGAGGGATCGCCGACGGGAGTCACTCCGGCATAGGATCGGTGGGATGCTCTCGTCCCCTGCGCGTAACCCGTTGCTCTTGGTGCCATCCAAGTGAGCGAAACGGCCAGCAAGCAGGTAAAGGAGGGGCGAAGACCCATGGGAAAACGTTACTTTAAGCCCAGGCCGCCGTAAAGCTTTTGTGCGCGGTGGGGTTTCCTATCCGTGCGTCGCCCCAGTCTTTTGCGCGTGTTCCCGTCGGATACCTTTTACCTGATGCGCTACCTCCAGCTGCAACAGTATGGTGGTGCAACAGTATGGTGATCATCCCGGCAGGCCGACGGTTGCCGTGGACTGGGCGAAGACGGGACTGGACCAGGCTAGCTCACCGTCGTCTTGTTCGACTCGCACGTAAAGGTAAGCCGTGTCCACGGCGCAGTGCAGTTTGGCCTCGTGCTTATCACACATGACCTCCCGCAAGACCCCAGCGGGCCCCACAAGCCGCAGCGCCTTCAATTTCGACTCGCCACGCGCCTCGACCTCCACCTCGAAGTGCGTCCCTTGCTCTTTTGGCAGCTCACTGCCCATCGGCAGCCCGTTGACACGCACCCAAAGATGGATCTTTGCACCGCTGGTGGCGTAGCAACGGCGACTGCGGATGGCTTCCATCACCGCCTCACGCGTACAGCTTTCCGAGAGCACAGCGGTCAGGCCCGTTCGATGCGAATCCCTTCGCCGAGCGATCCCGTGGTGCCAAAGCAGTCCGTGGCCGTCGGAACCTGCAATTAGCCCGAAGCGGAGGCCGCGTTGAAGCACGTGATCGATCATCTGGTCGCGCAGGTCGCCGCGTTGGCCGAGCTCGTGGACCGCGTACTCGTAGCACCCATGGCACGAGCAAATCTCCCACACAGGCTGAACGTCCTCGGCATGCGCAGCTTCATCAGCCCCCGTCCACCCCACATGGTGAGGCACGGCGAATGCGCCTTGACTCCGCAAGGCGCGTAGCAGGTCCTGCCCTTCCGAAAGCTCGTCGCGCGAGCAAATTGGAGTGTCGCGGCTTGAAAGGTAGACAACCTTGTGCCCGGGTCCTGGATGCATGCGACCGGTCCACTCGTAGGCCAAAAGGGTGGCGAAGCTGTCCGGCGCGTTGTGCGCATCAGCCACCTCCTGGAGATACTTCCATTCGGCAGGATAGATGCGCTTGCCGAGGAACGACTCATGATCGGAGACGGCACAAAAGTCGTCCCCATAAACGTGACGTGCGCGCAGGTACGGCTCATCTGCACTTCCACAGCCGTCGGAGTGCGCGGTATGCTGATGGATGTCTCCGAAGAGAATGCGCTGCGACGGCAGGGATGGCCGCACCACTTGCGGAGCAGCTGCATACGTGGGCTGCGCCACCTTCACCTCGGCCTTGCGCAGTCGCGGGGGGCCGCCAGACGCTGGCGCAGTGCGAAGAACACGAAGCCCGCGTCGCTCTCGGTAGACTGCGATGAGATACTCACCGCAAGGAGCCACGGCGACCCTCCGCCCACGGCATCCCCATTCGCTCGTGCTGATTGGCGACCGCGCGACCCACCCACCTCGGTTGAGATCCTGACGCCAAAAGCAGTGGGAGCCGCGTCCGAAGAGCGCGACAGCACCGTCGTCACCCTCGGTTAGTGTTGGGAACTCGAAGCCCTGTTCCTCGCCGGACAGGTCACGGTCGCGATCCTGCGGTTCGCTGAGGGGCGACCAAACCACGCCTTTCTGATCGACATAACGCAGGGCAATCCATTTCGGCAGGTCAACCGAGCCGTCATCCTCTCGCACATTATGATGAAATGCGACCCACGCTCCCGCTGAAGTCGGGTGGATGTAGGGGGCCGCAGCCGTGCCGAAGGCATCCCAAATCGTGATTATCTGATGCGCGGGCGTCTGCACTCGGACGGTACTTCGTCCGCCACGGTAGCACACCTCAACCCCCCACCCGGCTGACGCATGAGCCACATCCCGATCTTCGACCACTTTGGTGCCCAATTGCGCAGGCTCAAAGAAATCCAGTTGCGCAGGCTCAAGGGGAAAGGAGTCAGAAGACAAATATGCGCCCTTCCGTTCCTCACGCCCCTGGTACCATTCCAGCCAACTGAGCCTCACCCGCTGGTCGACGAGACGGCACCTGGGCGAACGCCGGTATCTTTGCTCGCCGTGAGCAATCAAGAAGCTAGGATCAGACTCTGCCATCATGCCGTCAGACTCTGCAGTCATCTGATCCCGCCGTTGTGCGTTGCGTGAGCATCACGCTCGCACCGTCTGGACTGCACGCCTCAGCGACTGCTCTGCGTCGCGACAACAGACACGTGTCTCGCGCTGACCCGACCCGGCAACATCACGACAACGAGCGAGAGAGCGAGCGCCAGCGGAACTACTCGCTGCCTTCGCCAAAGCAATCGCTCACTTGATCCTCAATGATGTACCCCAGGCCTTCGAGCTGCTTTCGCGTAGTGGCATCAAGCTCGGTCTCCTCTGCCTTCACGTTGGAGCCTTTGCCTTGGTCAGCGCGCCACCACCGACCCCGTTGCCTCGCGGCTAGAAACTGACCCAGCAGAGCGCGCGTGTAGCGCTTGGCTAGCGTAGCCTTCTTTCCGCTGATGTCAGTCTTCTCCAATGGGTCGTTTTTCAGGTCATAGAACATACTTCGAGCGCCTTGTAAGACCAACTTCCAGCGGCCCGCGCGCACCACCCGCCAGTTGTCGAGGAAGTCGCTAAAAGCGACGGCAGGGAAAGCAGGCGTGCCCGTCGAGAGGGTCGGCAGCAGATTGCGCCCTTCAAATGTGCTCGGGATGTCGATGCCACTCAATGCCAGGAGGGTCGGTCCGATATCGAGTGTGGAAACAGTCATGTCATACCGCTTGCCCTTGGGCACTGCGGCTGGATAGCGGATGATGAAGGGTACGTTGAGCAGCTCCTGATAGACAGAGTGCCCGTGTCCGTAGCGGCCGTGCTCGTTGAACTCCTCTCCGTGGTCGGACGTCATGATGAAGACGGTGTCCTCGTAGAGGCCAAGCTCCTTGAGCTTGGCCACGAACTGCCGAAGATGCTCGTCGTGGTAACTAATCTCGCCATCATGCAAAGTCTCCAATCGGGCCTTGTCACGACCCGAAAGATAGGTGGTACTAGCGCTGGCTTTCTCCTGGATCTTCGCCGTAAGACGGGACTCGACGGGTCCATTGTATTCCTGCTTGTCGTACATCTGCAGGTAAGGATCAGGTGGGTCGTATGGCACGTGCGGATCGATGGTCTGGATATACGCGAAGAAGCGCGAGCCCTTATTTTTCTCGATCCATGATGCAGCCTCACCAAACACATTCTCCGCTTCGGTACTTTTGCTCTCACGGATGTAGTTGGTGTAGTGATCCCAGCCTTGATCAAAGCCGAACTTGTCCGAGACGTATCCATTGGCAATGAAGGACCCTGTGGCGAAACCGGCCTTCTTGTATATCTCGCTGAGCATTGTGGCCTTGTCGCTCAGTTTGGCCGGGAACGTTTTGGCACAGTGCGTCATTGGGTAGAGCGAGGTTAAAACGGAAGCCACCGAAGGCTTGGTCCAGTTCTCCGGCGACTGCGCAGCGGTGAACGTGACTCCGTCCGAGGCAAGTGCATCCACGGCGGGAGTTTTTACCCGCGTCTTAGGATTGATTGCAGTGAGTTTGTCGGCGCGGAGTGTGTCCACCAGCAAAAGGACCACGTTCTTGGCCTGCTTGAAGTCTGGCTGTTTCTCTTTTTCTGACTGCGCGAAAAAGACCGTCGGCTTCGCCCAATAGACGGTGCCCGTTTTGCCCTCGGCGACCAACTCTATTTGAACCAACTCCCCCTCCCACTCTGCCAGCGAGAGCCGGTGCGCCTTCCATTCCTTGGTCGCTTGAGCTGAAAGGAGTGTCTTTTTCTCTCCCTCGACGGTGGTCGCGATGATTCGCGTGGGGGTTGATTGCTCAGCGCCGATCCTCACGTAGAGCATCCCCCCTTTGGGAACTTCCACCTGCCACGCCAATCGGCTGTCTGCTGGCATCTTCAATGCCTTCAGCGCCTTGGCGTCGCCGAGGGCGATGTCCGACTTGGTCTCGAAAAAAGTCGGCGGCTCAAAGCTGGAGTTTTCCTGCTCCATCCCTGGGATGACCCGCAGCGATTCAAAAGCGACAGACACGTCTTCACCTGCAAGCCGCGTGGTCCCACCGAAACGCATGAGCAGGTAGTTTTCCCCTTTGACGAGATGGTCAGCCGGAACGGGCATGTCGTAGTCGGCAAAGGCCTCGCCTTTATCCAGCCGCATCACCGGCAAGGAGCGTCCGTTAACAAACAACGTGAGCGTCTGCGTGCCGACGGGACGCAGCCGAAGTCGCAGTGTGACCGGCTCCACCTTGCCTAGAGGAAAGTACAGGCGCCCCGTTGACCCAACGTGGGAGACACTGCGCGACTTGAAACGCTTGTCCGTGCCCCACCCTGACTTCCAGTTACCGTGCGTGTACTTCGCACGCGCCGGCGTTCCAAAGTCGATGTACAGCCCTTGATGGTACACGTCCGCCAGGTGTAACACGTCATCAAGCGCTACGTAGGGTGCGTATCCGGCTGGCGGGTATGCTGCTTCGCCTCCGCCCTCGTTCGCTTCAAGCTCCGCGCTCTGCTCCTCTTCGGCTGTTTTCTTGCCGCAGTTGCAGGAAGCCATAGCTGCCATCACTGCCACGACCAGAAGGCATTGAAGGCGCGAGAACGTCGAGGCGAGTGGCGGCTGGCCAAAGCCGTCCCTCCCTCCATATGGACATTCATCGTAAAGCATGCGTTTCCCCCATTGTCGGTTGCCAACATCGTCTGAGGATACACGGCCATCCACGTGCACCGGCCATCCTGAGTTGCTGAATGTGAGCCTAACTGATGATTATGAGCGTACCTGCTGATTATCAAACTGCCCCGAATGCTCAGGTTGCCGCTGCATCGCGATGCTTAGGGAGCGTAGGCACAGGCTTGTCACCGGCTCTGCCGCGGTTTCGTCGGCGATGGAAACAGCCCTTTCTACCAATGCTGTTCAGTTGAGTCAGTTTTCGGCTTACGTCCGCGGGAAAAATCCTCACGTACCACAACGTACGCTGCGGTTTATCCCTGTGGGCGCGCTCGAAAACTGACTCAACTGAACAGCATTGTTCTTAACTGATCAGCATTGCCCGTTCTACACACTCACCTCGCACTCACCAACCAAACAGTTCAATTGGGGTGAGGGCTAGCACGGCTGAAGTTCAGCGGTCAACTTATCTGGCGGCCTCCGAAAGGAGCATCGCGCAGAATGAGCCGGTGAGCCGCGCGGTTTGCACGCTGCATCGCTTCTGTCGCATGCCGGCCTCCGAGCCGAGGAGGAAAGCCGGAAGATGGCTTAACTGAACGGCATTGACCTGAACGCTTACAGGACGTTAGCCTGCCGGCACGTAGTGTGTGTGCCCCGACTTGATGGTGACAAAGCGGTAGCTTGTCTGATCGCCCCGCTCGAGCCGAATCTCATGGTATCCCGCATCCAGGGCGAACGCGAGGCGATCGCCCTGCTGCGGCTGCTCATCGATCCAGATACGGGTGGCATCGGTGCGCTCATCCACTTCAAGCACCACCACGCCTTGTCCCGACTTCACCTCGAATCCTGCATCGGCCACGGTGGGGATCACGCGGCCAAACAGCACCTGCCGCACTCCGGGTGGCTGCTTCTGCGTAGGCGTCGCCCTACGCGTTGCCCCCCCGTTGGCGTTCTTCTTCTCACTGAAGGGCAGCTTGTCTTCTGTTGCGACGGGCAGCTTGTCTTCTGTTGCGACGGGCAGCTTGCCTTCTGTTGCGACCTCCGCCTCATTTTTTTCTGACCTATGTAGCAGGTGCCTTAGCCCCAGAAAGCCCAGTGTAAAAACAAACATGAACAAGGCCAGCCGTGCAAGGAGTCCGGTGCTAAAGCGCATCGGGATGAGCGGCCGGTCCTCCTCCTCCGAAGGAACGGATGGAGCAGCGGCCAGTGCGGGCGGAATGGTGCCTAGAGGCCTTGCAGCTTTTAATTCGGCTTCTTCCTCATTTTCTGGGCGCAGGCTCTCCCGTTCCTCTGGCTCGAGCCGCTCAGAGAGCGGTGTCCATTGCGGGGCATCAGGCACCGTTTGCACCGGCGGTTCGGCTTCCTCGTCTTCCGCCATGCTGCGGGGATGAGCAGAGGGACTCTCCGGTCGTAGCTGGCGACGCTCAAGTGAGTGGCTGATCTGGTCCTCACCGTGCGCCCCTATCACCTGCAAAAGACCTCCTCGTCGAGCCAGCTCCCGCAGCACCGACTCCAGCACCTGCGGCTCGACGTCGCTATTGAGAAGCAGAAACCGGGGGCCTTCTCCACCATGAAGCCGCTCAATGAGGTGGCTCACGGGCTGGGGCGACGTGGCCATAAAGGCGCTGACAACTTTCGGATCTAGCACGACGCGGTACGCATTCATTACGGCCGTGCCGGACACGACGTCGAGCAGAGCCCCAAGACTTTTGGTCCCCTGCGCAATGACATCCTCGAGGCTGCCATTGAGTGTGCGTCTCACCTCTGCGCGTGAACCAACAGCAGAAAACCGGCCCGCGTTGCAGCCGAAGAGCTGCGCAAGCACTTTGGCGCCTCGCGAAAAGATGCCGTTGCGGCCGGTCAGGTTGACGTCAACGAGTTCACCCTTTCTGAAGTTCAAGTCAAAGAGCGTCCACGCATCGCGCAAGGTAACTTTGGCATCGGGTCGTGCGCGTGCGACGGCTCGAATGAAAGACACAATGCCGATGTCTTCGATGCGGCCACGTACCTCGCCACCCGCACGCAGCCGCGCTTCAAGCGCTGCGATGGGAGCAAGCACTTGCCGCACCTTGCGGAGAATCTGAGCGCTGCCCTCTTCCTTTAGGAGGTAACCGCTTGCACCCGAGTGCAACTCACGCATTCGGTCGAGGAAATCATCCTTCCACGAGATCAGTATCACTGGGATGTCAGCCAGAGCGGGTTCCCGCTTTAGCTCTCGACAAAGCACGAACCCATCCATGCCAGGCATCAGTATGTCACTGATGAGCAGGTCTACTGGGTGTTGCCTGCAGAGGTCAAGCGCATCTTCGCCCCGACTGGCTTCGTCCACCTGCGCACCCTCGGCTCGAAGCACGCCTGCGAAGAACCAGACCACCGCAGGGTCGTCGTCGACTACTACAACGCGCTTCCCAGTCAGGTCCACCTTAGCGGAGGCTTCACCGGCTTCCGCATCTCCCTCTCGCAGACTCAAGAGCGTGGGGCCCGAACGGCGGGAAGGGTCTTCAAACTTCACCCTGCCTCCGCTTCTCTCGGTGACAAGGGTGCGAACCCGCGCAATGGCAGCCCAGCAAGCAGCCAACACTTCCGATCCGTCTCCCATCGGGATACGCAACGAGTTCCCATTCTTGACCGCTTTGGTCAGTCCGCGCGTCATCTCTTCAGCGACGCGGGCGGCGATCTCATCACACGTGACATCACCGAGTAGGTCTAACGCCCCATCCTTCTCGTCCTCTAGAGCTCCGACCAGATGGCCGAGGGCGCGAACGAGCTTGTCACCTTCAAACGGCTTGACGACGACGTCGTTGGCGCCGATGCGGCGCAGCTGCACACCATCCACCCGTTCTGACGCATGAACTGTCACCACCACCGGAACGAAATCAGTCAGCGGGTCGCCCCGCAGATGCTTGATGAGGTTATTCTCCGCAACCACAAACCGCCGATCCACGAGCAGCACATCAGGTGTACCGGAGCGTGCCCAGCGCAACGCCTCTTGAAAGCTTGAGCAGGACTTGATATCAAAGTTGCTTACAGGCAAAATAGCACGCACCTGCGCCTGCACTTCGGGCGCATCCACCACGAGCACCGTGACTGTCGCGCCCGGCGTGAGACGCGGCGCCGAGTGTCTCTTCCGTGGGTACGAGAGCTCCGCTTGGGGAGGTTTTGCGCGCTGGGATCCAGTGCGACGGACCGCGTGGCCGATCGGCATCATGGGAGGGGTGATCCGCGGCCTTCCCTGCCTTTGCGAGCGTGGGTGAGAAGCAGCCAATTTTGGCCCTCCGCTGACCTCCGTGTCACGCATCAGTGGATCCTGGACCAGGGGATGTGAGCTCTCATTATGCCGGGCCTTGGTGTCGCCAGCTGGCCCTAGCTCAAGCAACTGCTGGCACAGGTGCGATAAGGAGTCCAACTCTACCTGCGAGGCCGCGCGCCCCTCTTCGACGAGGAGGTCGAGCCACTCCGAGGTCTCTCGGAGGCTGGCTGCTATCGACTCTAAGCGGAAGACCTGCGCCGAGGCATAAAAGGCTTGGATCTGCCGAAGCATACTCTCCTGCCCTGCACGCTCGGCCGGTGACCGCCGCAAGCGCACCAGGGTGCGTTCCATCGCCCGTACCCGCTCGGGCATTCCCTTCAGAAATCGCCCGCGGGCTTCTTCAAGCGCTTTGTCGTCTGCAGAGTCTGGCACAACAGAAGTTTATCTGTGCTCCACCCGTGAGACAAGGTTTGGGGGAAAGCCCGAGCTGAGCTAAGGTGCGCTGATGGTCGACTTCGTCGATGAAACTGTGATTTCGGTCCGAGGCGGCGACGGGGGTGACGGATGCGCCGCCATGCGTCGGGAAAAGTATGTTCCGCGGGGCGGACCTGCAGGCGGCGACGGCGGTCGAGGTGGCGACGTGATCCTCCGCGCGCGTAGCGGTCTAAGCACCCTAGTCGACGTCAAACTGACGCAACGTATCCAGGCAGAAAAGGGCGAGCACGGACGCGGCAAGGACCAGTACGGCAAGCGCGGGTCCGACATGAGGGTTTATGTGCCGATAGGCACGCAGGTCTTTGACACGACAAGCAACCTCCTGATCGCCGACCTGAAGGAGCCCGAAGAGGAAGCCGTGGTTGCTCGAGGAGGTGCGGGCGGTAAGGGCAATAAACACTTCGCCACGCCCTACGACCGTGCACCCCTTCGCTGTGAGGCCGGGCACCCCGGCGAAAGTCGACGCATCCGGCTCGAACTCAAGCTGATGGCCGATGTGGGCCTCGTTGGATTTCCTAATGCCGGCAAAAGCACTCTTATTCAACGCCTTTCGCGCGCTCGGCCCAAGGTCGCTGACTATCCTTTCACCACACTTGTGCCGCAACTCGGCGTCGTGCAGTACGATGATTGGAGCTCATTCGTGTTAGCTGATATTCCAGGCATCATCGAAGGTGCGTCGCAAGGCAGCGGACTTGGCTTGCAGTTTCTGCGTCACATCGAGCGCACCCGCGTGCTCGTGGTTCTAATCACAGTGGATCCCGAGCCCGGCCGAAACCCAGTTTCAGACTACGAGAAACTACTTGCCGAGCTAGAGCGCCACGAGGCGACACTTCTTTCAAAAAAGCGCCTCGTGGTGCTCTCGCAGACCGACCGCGAAGAAGTCCGTGCAACAGAATCGGATGTTCGGGAGGCGCTTTCGGCGCGGGGGGAGACATGGCTCTCCATCTCCAGCGTGACAGGCGCTGGCCTTGGCGAGCTGGTTCAACGTATTGCCAAGCTTCTAAAAGACGAAGCTGAGTCAGAGCAGAGCTGAATCAGAGCAAACCGCACTCATGCGCGATTAAGTAGGCCTGTCCTACGTTAGCAGGAACGCAGCGCAGAGGAGGCCGGTGGAGCTTTCCTCTGCGCTGCAGGTGAAACGCCAGTTTGTCGAGCCATGTGAGGCCGCAGCTTTATGTTGGCGCGCGGGTTGTGGATCAGGACTTGCTAGATACATGGCATGCTGAACCGGAACCTATTAGAGCATGCAGCGGTCGATCGGGGACCTATCGAGTCAGGGCCGTACAATGCCGTTTCGTTTCTTGGTTGGGTTGTCGCCATCCTGTGGTGTGCGCTCTGTGGGTGCGGTGCGGAGACCTCATCAAGACCCGCAGATGAGCCGACAGCACTTGCCTCGGACCCGCTATTGAGCTGGGAGGGGCCGCCTCTCTTCGTCCAACTGAAGTGGGACAGCCTCAGTGAGCTGCCGCTTGTCGACTTGCTCGCCAAAGACATGCCCTGTGCTGTAGAGCTAGCGCGCGGATCATGGCGCCGGCGAGCTAAAGGACGCTGCAGGCTTGTCAGCGAAAAAATCCCGCGCAAAGTCGCCTTCAACGCATCACCAGGATGCACAGGCGTTCCGGACTTCTACCTTCACATCATTGAGACGTCTGAGGACAAGCACTACGAGGAGCGCTCCCGTGAGTTACTGCGCCGTTCTTTGCTGCTCCACCGTCTCCTGAGGCAGTTAGGCACCCCTATTCCGCGCGCTCTACCTGTTGAGCTTGCGCTAGAAGCAGAAGGCGTGCGTAGGGAATCCCACCTCCCGCATCGTTCCATTTCCTCGCAGGCGATCCTTGTTGAGGACGCGTGGACCATGGTCCGCCGACTTGGTACACCGATACCACATCAAGAAGGTACGCCGACGCCGCTCAATCACGTGCAGTGGATGCGAACGCTTGCCCACGCCGCACTTCTGTCTGACTACGACCACACGGCATTTGCTTCATCTTTAGCAGAGAAGAACGTGATCTGGTTCTTTCCCCCTGGTTCTAAGGAGGGCGCAGGCGCTGCGCTGGCCATCTTCGACATCGACCATGCACGTTACATGTGGGCCGATTCACCTGAGTGGGTGGAGGTTGATGCTTTCCAACGGATGAAGCACTTCCGTTTCTTTGCAGAGAACTACTTCGCAGACACGCCGCCCTCCTCGGCCGTCCAGCTGCACGCGATGCAGGTCTTTGAAAGACTCGTCGGACCGCTGCTAAAGCATTGCCATATCTTCGAAGGGCACCCGCTTACCAGCTGCCTAGCCCAGTGGGAGGAAGCCAAACGCACCTTGCGCGCCGATGTGCATCACGTTTTTGCTTTTCTCCAGGATTACAACCACTCATTAGCTGGCGATGCGCAACCTCACTTTTGGATATCGTACGACGAGCAGCTCATCCTTGAGGCGTTCATTGACAGCTTTGGCCGGATGTTAGACGAACCGCAGAGAGACGTGTACATCGTGAAGGAGCATGCTCCTCTCTTCCTCGAGCCTACAGGGCTGGCGCTAGAGGGGCTGGCGGCAGGATCTTTCGTATTGCAGATGGGTGAACCTGTCGACGGAAAACTACCCGTGCTTCACCTCCGCGATTTTCAGCAGGTTTGGGTTGATCAATCCGTTCTTTCGCCCGCGCTTGCGCTGTAGCTATGCGCGAGTCGACTCCCTCGGCCGACTCGCGCTACAGAGGCTGAGTCATAAGGCTCCGGGGACATGATCCACTCGAATAAGTGGAGTCGAATCAAGTAGTTACCGACGGAAGTGGGTTGGGGGATAAGTGAGACGCGTTTCTGCGCCAGAGAGTACAATCCGACTCAAGCCTTCTGCTGCCGCCTGCCATTGTAAAGGATGCTTTATGAAGGCTTCTTTACAAAGGCAGCTTAGCGGCTGCATTAGTGACAGCTAACTACGCAGCCCTTACGCAGCTAATCGCCTGAGTGGGTGGCGCAAGAGATGTGGGCCTTGACGCATTCCTTGCGCTGCTAGTCCGAGAGGCGGCGGCACGCCTCGTTAGCGGCGTCCCTTACGGCGTGGGATGCATGGGAGTGTGCCGCATCGCTGAGCACGGGAAGATGCCGCTTATCGCCGGAGTTTCCCAGCACCACCGCCGCGTTACGTGCCATTCCATCACGCCCCGCACGTTTGAACGCCCTCCCGCGCGCCATTCGCGAGAAGTCAGCTTCTGTAGCAAGCAGCCATTGCGTAGGGCTAGGAACCGGTTCGGTATCCTCTGCAAGGACTTCGCCCGCGCGCAACGTGCTGCTACTCCCGTGGTTGAAAGGGCAGACGTCCTGACACACGTCGCAGCCAAACATCCAGTTGCCAAGTTCCTTCTGCCTCGAACGTGGGATGGCTCCTCGATGCTCGATGGTCAGGTATGAAATGCAGCGCCGCGCGTCTAACTGATGCGCGGCAGCGAAGGCTTGTGTGGGACAGCCTTCGAGGCACGCTGTGCAGCTCCCGCAGCGAGGCTTCATCGGCTGGTCACAGGTGAGGGGAGCTGCTGTGACCAACGCAACCAAGAACACGTAAGAACCTACGCCGGGAACGATCAAGCAGCAGTTCTTCCCGACGAACCCTACACCGGCACGCGCAGCCCATGCACGCTCCAAAACCGGCATCGAGTCAACCGCACAACGCGTGACGTGACCCAAGCCGCGAAGCCAGCTGCTCAACTTCCTGCCTCTCTTGTAGAGGACGTTGTGGTAATCGCGCCCTCGCGCATAGCGCGCAACTTTTGCAACACCATCAAAACTTCCGTGTGGCGCGGTCGAGTATGGCGCTGCAAGGACAACGACGTGCAGGGCTTGGGGAAGCATCCCTGGGTGCGTGGGATCGCAACGTACATCAGCCGTGCGGTGCATGTAATCCATGTTCCCGTGGAAGCCCTGGTTCAGCCATTGACGCAGCTTTTTGCCCTCCTCCTCAAGCTTCTCTGCACGGGCTACGCCTACCTTGATGAAGCCAAGCTCCCCTGCCCGTTGCTTGAGCTCATGCGTGAGCTGGTCAGCCACGCTTCAGGTCATCCTCAGGTGAAGCACCACCCTTGGGCGGGTTCGGCAGTATGAAGGCCTCTGCATTAAAGGTTCCACACTGGCGCTCGTTCCGATAAAAGCCCCAATGGAAGTAGGCTCGCCCATCACCCGAGAGAATGGAGGCGGGCGGCTTTGGAAACGGTTGCGCATTACTTACCGAGGAAAATGCTCCGTAGTCGAACTGCATCACGCCGCTGCTGGCCACAACGCCTATTTGATGCACGCTGCCGTCGCGGTTGACAATGATCTCCAGCGTGGTGACAAGTGACCAATCGTTTGCTGGATGACTCCCGCCAGGCAAACCCGCTAGATAATCATCTGCAAAGAGCGAGTGGATTTGTAAGTGCACCTCGGTGAGGTAGTTGGCGAAAGGCGAAGCGGCTGCATTGAGTGCCGTCTGGTTGCCGGGCTTGACGTTCGGGGTGAAGTTTTCAATAGCCGCGCGGAACTCTTTCCAGCGTCGCTTATGGCTTCCACCGGCCAGCTTCTTCCGCTGGGCCTTCCGTGCGGCAGCATACCTCTCGCGGTCTGCTTTCAGGTCGTCCGCACCGAAGGCGTCCTCGAACTTGTTCCACGAAAGCCCCAACTTTGTTCCAGCTGTTCCTGGCACTTTGACGGACGATCCACTGCCCTTGCCACCGCTGCTCTTGCCACCACTGCTCTTGCCACCACTGCTCTTGCCACCACTGCTCTTGCCACCACTGTCACTCCGCTTGCTGATGCTAAAGCTGCCGTAAGGATCCTTGACGATTTCCTGCTCTCTGGACTCGGAGGGCAGCTCCTGACTCGGACGCGACGTAGTGCGCTCGGAAGGCTGGGATGTGCCCTCGGAAGGCTGGGACGTGCCCTCGGAAGGCTGGGACGCAGCTCGCTCCTCGGACTCCCGCAACCTCGAGGGTGCTGGAGTCAAGGTTGCGGGAGCTCTTGCGGCTTGCTGCACGCGCTCGGATTCTGCCTCACCCTCTTGCCCCTCGCGTTCCGATTCACGCGCGCTTGGCAGCGAGGGCGCTTCATCGTTGCGTGTGTAGCTCCTCACGCGCGCGACCGTCTCCTCTTGAACGCGCTGATTCTCTTCCGCGAGATACTTCGGGTCCTCGGGCGTTTCAACATCCGGATTCTGACTTTGTTGCTTGACCGCTTGCGCATTGGGAGGCTTAGCCATCTCCGAGGGCTGAGGCGGCTTTGGAAGCGCGACCTTCCTCTGAGGCTGAGCTTCTGGTCTATGTTGAGAAGCTGGTGGGGACGCTGGTGAGGAGACTGGTGGAGAAGTTGGCGGAGAGGGCTCCGAGATGATTTCAAAGCTTACCGGTGGCGCTGGAGCCTGTGCGCTCTTGCCGTCTTCCGGCGTCTCGATCGCGCCTAGCACGTTATAGAGGCGCAAGTGGAAGATGAGCGATGCAACAAATGCAGTCGTAGTGACCGCCCTGACAGAGCGCCACCAACGCCACTTCCGCTTTCGGCCCGTTCGCATCTTCAACTTTGTCATCTGGTGGCAGGCCTGGCTAACCGCTCCACGCGTTCACGTTCGCTTCCTGCCTATTCCACCCGCATCTTTGGCCACTGCTACCCGCACTGCAAGGGAGCGGGAGCAGTTTGGGAGGCAGATCAGTGCCTGCTGAACGCGAAGCACGCCTCGGCGACGTCCACAGGCCTTACAAGAGCAGCTCCCGCAAAGGGCTAAGCTCAGGAGATCCGGCTTCTATTGACGTCTGATGCTGCATCTAATGGCCAGCCTATGCTACGTATGTGGATGTATGTCGCCAACGCCTTCCGTACTAGATCAACTGGAACCCTTGTTAGCAGCGAAGCTTCGTAAGCTAAACTTCGACACGCGCTTTGATGCCGCCTGGCAAGCGCTGCGGGAAGGGAAGACGCTTGAGCACTTCAACCGTCTGCACGGTGCGTTAGAGCCAATCCGAGCGACCGACGTCGTCAAAAGCGAAGTGCTTCAAAGGGAGCACGCGCAATGGGAAGCGGTTGGTCTTGCGTCTGCGGCCAAAGGCGAAGTCGCCGTTATCGTCTTGGCTGGCGGCATGGCAACCCGCTTTGGCGGCGCCATCAAAGCCCTGGTCGAGGTTTACGACGGCCTCAGTTTTCTCGACCTCAAGCTCCGTGACGCTGCGCATTTGGCAGGAGCTGCAGGCAGAAGCATCCCACTACTTTTCATGGCCAGCTTTGCCACCGTTGATGCGCTCGAGGAAGCGCTTCGAACGCGTCAAGCCGTCCACCCCGCATCGCTCTTCCTCCAATCGGTTGCGCCGCGTCTAGACGAAGAAGGCCATCCCTTTCAAGCGCCCGAAGGCGAACTGCCACTCTACGCCCCCGGACACGGCGACCTTCCCTCTGCGCTGCGTGGCAGCGGGTGGTTGTCCAAGCTCCGCAGCCAAGGCGTCAAACACATCATGGTTTCCAACGTGGACAACCTGCTGGCCACCATCGATCCCGCTCTGCTTGGCGCTCACGTCTCCCTCGGCGGGTCGGTGACCGTCGAAGTCGCCCGTAAGACCGAGGGCGACAAGGGCGGCGCGCCGGCGCGCATTGACGGAAAGCCGCAGCTCGTGGAGGGGTTTCGCTTCCCTTCAGACTTTGATCAATCGACCCTGCCGTGGTTCAACACCAACACCCTCTACTTTCACATCGATGCGCTTTCGCGTGATCACAACCTAACTTGGTTTGCTGTAAAAAAGCAGGTGGCGGGTCTCTCGGTGATCCAGTTTGAGCGGCTAATGGGCGAGCTGACCCGGTTTGAAGATTCGCGCTACATCGAAGTTCCGCGGTCGGGGAATGAGGGCCGCTTCTCGCCGATCAAGACGCCGGACGACTTGGAAGAGGCGCGAGTGGCGCTCAAGTCAGCTCTTCAAGCGCGGGGCATCAAGTCATGAGCGGGAGCATCGAAGGCGAAGCCCCGCACGGTCCGCCAGATCCCAACGCGCGCGTTGCTCGTTCGGCACCTGCTCGCGCCCAAAGGTCGGGCGTACGCTTCATCGGCGCCATCGCGCTCTCAGCTGGAGTACTGCGCGCTGGGGTACTGTGCGCTGGAGTACTGTGCGCCGGGGCATGTGGGAGCACGAAGCCTCCGCCCGCGCGATCACCAGGTAACGTGATGGATCCCCCATCAGTTTTGGTGCTCCCGCAGGCGGACGTTCCCGACGAGCAGCTTTCAGGGAAGATGCGGCAGGCGCTAGAGCTTGCTGATGAGTCCATGGCCATGCGTCTTCCCGAGCCGCCTGCAAAGCAAGACATCCAGTCGCTCAGTGACTGGTCCAATGGAAGGCTTAGATACTGGGTAACGGAGAAAAGAAGCGCAATTTCTTACGCAGAGGAAGCTCTTGATCGCGCATCGTACGCGTCCCACCGCGAGCTAATTGTAGCAGGTGCCGTCCTCGCCCTCGTCTATGAGGATGCAGCTCGCCAAGTTGCTCGCATACCGGTTCCCGAAGAGGCGAGAAAAGATGAGGCGGCGCTAGACCTCTACTGGAGCCTGACGCGGCGGCAGGCACGCCCGTACGCGCGACGGGCAAAGCGAGCGTACCGCGCATGCGCCAAGAATGCCGAGCACGGACCCGAGGGAATGCGGCATTGGTCTTTGTTTTGTCAGGGGCGACGCCAGCGTTTGAAAGCTGTTTTTCCTAAACGCGAGCGGCACAATGCGATGAAGGTGCATACCTCGTCTGACACGTGACGGCTGGGCTGGTGTTTGTTCAGTTCAGCTAAACGGCAGCCGCTTCACCCTCGCCCCAGTGGGTCGGCCGCCCTCAGAAGTACGCTAAGGGCGTCTGCAGAGCACGGGGGCCTACGCCTATTGGCTCCGTGCACATTTCTCTTGCGGTCACTCCATCTCTGCTCTAAGTAGAAGCCGCAAATGAAAACGACTTTCAATATCAGTCGAGCGCGGCCCATGATGAAGGGGTGTGTGCGACGTCATCAAAGGGTGTGGCCGGACATGGAGATACTTATAAAGCACAGGTCGGGATTCGTTCTTGCAGCTTGCGCGATATTCGCGGCTTGCGGCGGTAGCACAAGCGAGGAAGACGCCCTCGACCGCAACGCCCTCGACCGCAGTGCCTTCCTCCGCGACACCGCAGCGCTCACCATCGTGCCTAGTACTGCATCAGCACAAGCTGCAGCTTTGGAGCTGGCCCAGATCACGAGCAAACATGCCGAAGAAAGCCGGAACACCAGCCCGGCATCCGTGCAAGCGCACCGGGACGCTCAACAGGCTTGGAAGAAGGCGATGGATGAATGGCAGCGCTTGGAGATGCTGCAAATGGGACCTGCAGGCGACCCTGCTGTGTTCAAGGGTGGTCAGGGGCTTCGCGATGAGGTTTACTCGTGGCCGGTAACCAGCCCATGTAAGATCGACCAAGAAATTGTCGCAGGTCGGTTCCAGCAGGACGACTTCTTTCGTACGAAGTTGGTTGACGTGTATGGGCTCGACGCAATCGAGTATCTCCTCTTCAGCCAAGACGCGCAGCCCGCCTGCCGGGTCGACGGGTGGGATGAGCTCGGTGCGGGGGAAATCGGCTTGAGACGTGCTCAGTACGCTGCAGCTGCCGCTAAGCAGGTACGTACGGAGGTCGATCGCATAGCAACTGCCTGGAGCCCCGAGCAGGGAAACTTCGCAGCGGCTTTCGCCGTTCCCAATGAGGTGGACTCTCCTTATGCCGACCAGCGCTGCTCAACCGACGAACTTTTCGCAGCGCTCTACTATCTCGAGAGCGTGGTGAAGGATGTGAAACTCGCAGTCCCTGCGGGCATCAGTCCGGAGTGCACAGAAACCACCTGTACCGAAGCAGTGGAGTCTGCGTGGTCGGGCCATTCAAAGGAAAATATCCTGACCAACCTACGCACCTTTCAGAACGTGTTAAGAGGCGGCGTCGACAACGGTGGAGTCGGCTTCGAGGAACTGTTAGCCTCCGTCAACGCAACGCCGCTCGCCGAAGAGCTAGCAGACCGCACGCAGCAAACGCTCGAGACCACGTCTGCCATACCAGGCACGCTTCAAGAAGCGTTAGCAAGCAACCCAGAGACCGTGCGGGATGCACACGCTGCGATCAAGGATTTGACCGATCTGGTTAAAACGCAGTTCGTCTCGGTGCTCAACTTGCGCGTACCCGGCGAGGGCGCAGCGGACAACGACTGAGCGCGTCATTCCGTCTACTCGTGAGGTATGGGAATCGGATTGCCTGCCGAAGCACACTCCGAGGGCGACCGACCGTTGGCCGCCCTCTCTCGGAAGCTCCATCAACCGGTTGATGGAGCTTCAATAGAAGCGTTTCGCATCTTGCTTGGCGTCATCTTGTTTGGCGGCGCAGTACGCTTCGTTGCTCTAGGGTGGGTGGAGCCCGTGTTTCTGCAGCCCACCTTCTTCTTCAAGTATCCTGGGTTTTCTTGGATACCCGACGCCCCACCTTGGAGCTTCTTTGTGCACTACGGCCTGCTGGCAGGACTTGCCGGAGCGCTGGCTCTCGGCCTCTATTGCCGATTTGCGGCGTTTGCCTTTGCACTTCTTTTCGCGTTCGTTCAGCTGATCGACCTCACGAACTACCTCAACCACTACTACCTCGCCGTGCTCCTCTGCTGCTTGCTCGGATTTCTGGGCACTGGAAAACAGGGCGCTCTGCAAAACGTGCTGATGCACCGCACGCCAAGAGTTTGGTCTCCTCTGTGGCACCTTTACTTGCTTCGCCTTCAGGTGGCTGTTGTCTACGTTTACGCCGGCTTGGCGAAACTCAACCATGATTGGCTAATCGACGCTCAGCCACTCAAGCTTTGGCTTGCCTCACGCACAGAGCTTCCGCTCCTTGGAGCCTGGTTCAACACCACATGGGCTGCCTACGCGTTCAGCTGGGCGGGCTTTCTTTACGACAGCACCGTGGTGGTATTCCTACTTTGGCGTCGCACCCGCAAAGTGGCTTTCTTTGTGGTGCTGCTCTTCCACGGCATGACCTACGCCCTTTTCAACATCGGGCTATTCCCGTTCCTTATGACTGCAGCTGCCACGCTGTTTTTCGAGCCCGATTGGCCGAGGCGGCTCTTTCGGCGCCTCGGCTGGCCCCTCACTGACACGCCGGCCCGTGCAGGCTCCCTTCCAACCGACGGCCGTAGCACGAGCTCATCGCGGGCAACAGACACCTATTGGCGTAGCGCCGTGACCGCATCATCAAGGCGTCTTTGGCGCGGATTCTCTAGCCTACGGGCAGCAACCGCCGCCGCCCTCGTGATGGCGTACGTTGTGCTTCAGGTAGCCTTGCCGCTTCGTCACTTCCTCTACCCGGGCGACGTCCTTTGGAACGAACGGGGCATGCGCTTGGCGTGGAAGGTGCTGGTAAGGGAGAAGAACGGCAGCATCACCTATGAAGTCCGGAGCCATGACGGCCGTCGACATTGGCAGGTTACCCCGCAACGCTACCTCACCTGGAGGCAGTTTAGCGAAATGTCGGGTCAGCCGGACATGATTTGGCAGCTCGCCCATCACGTTAAAGCGAAGTTTGCCGACCTCGGGCATCGCGACGTTTCAGTGCATGCCGAGGCATGGGTTTCGCTAAACGGCGCGGCGCCCGCGCTTCTCATTGACCCGCACGTCGACCTCGCCTCCATCACCACCTACAGCGAGCTTGCTCAAGCCACATTGCCAAGGCAAAAGAGTCCGCCGCTATCCAAACGCCGGCTGCCAACCTCGTCCTAGGAAGTCTCACCCATGTCGCTCCATCGCTCCTTTCGTCACTTCACGGCCTTGACCACGCTGCTCGGGTGGTCTGCTGGCACAGCGGCGCCCACTCAAGGACAGGAGCCTGAGGTGAAGGATGACGATCAGGAGAGGCTCTATGAACTGGAGGCTTTGGTTGTTGAAGACACACCACTTGATCCTTCGCGTATCGCCGGTTCAGCTCACAGCGTGAGCGAGGAAGAGTTTGAACGGGATAAGCCGATCGACCCGCAACGGCTGCTGCTTCGGGTCCCTGGGGTCTACATGCGCACCGAGGATGGGTTCGGCTTGCGACCTAACATCGGCCTGCGCGGCGCTAGCTCCAACCGGAGCAGCAAGGTGACACTGATGGAAGATGGGATCCTACTCGCTCCGGCTCCCTACTCCGCTCCAGCTGCCTATTACTTCCCGGTTGCTGCACGCATGACGGGCCTCGACGTATACAAGGGCCCAGCAGCTATTCAGTACGGTCCGAACACGATAGGCGGCGCGCTCAACTGGAGGACGCGGGCCGTTCCAGATACTTCATCTGGAGGATTGGATGTGGCTGCTGGCACGTACCGGTTTGGCAAAGCGCACGGACACTGGGGCATGTCGTCGAAACACGCGGGCATGCTCATTGACGGGATCCACCTACAGACCAACGGATTTAAGGACCTGGACGGAGGCGGCCCCACCGGATTTGATAAGAATGAGGGCATGCTCAAGCTGCACGTCAACTCCGATCCTGACGCTGTCGGCTTCCATAAGCTGCAACTCAAGCTGGGCTACTCCGACGAAAGCTCCAGTGAGACGTACCTTGGCCTCAACGATGCGGATTTCGCCCGCACGCCCTACCGCCGCTACGCTGCGAGCCAGCTCGGATTGATGGATTGGCACCGCACTCAAGTGGAGCTGCAGCATACCTTCTCCTGGTCCGATAGCCTCGAAGTCGTCACCACCGCCTATCGACACGACTTCGAACGAACCTGGCGCAAACTCAACCGCTTTTGCTCCGGGCCGAGCGACCCCAATGACACCTCCCTTCGAACGTGCGGAGACCCCCAGCTCGACGAGATACTCAAGGGTGCCGATAGCGGAAGCAATGCCATTTACATGTCGGTCCTTCGCGGTGAGCAAGACTCCGTAGGAAATGATCAAATCCTGATGATCGGAAGCAACGAGCGGCGCTACGTTTCGCAGGGGCTTCAGTCGGTTGGCAGGCTGCGTCTCGACGCAGGAGAGTTTGTCCATGACGTCGAAGTGGGTGCGCGGCTTCATCACGATCGCGTGGCACGCGATCACACCGAACAAGAGCATCTCATGCAGAGCGGCAAGCTTGTGCAGAGGGACCACCTGATTGACGATGCTTTACGCAACCGCGCGCACACAGTTGCTCTGGCCCTTCATGCGCTTGATCAAGTCACGCTCGGCAACTGGATGGTCACACCGGGCATTCGCAGCGAATTTATCTGGAATGAGTTCCAGGACAGGATTGGCGGGACCGAGGTGGCTAGCTTCCGAGCCGCCTTACTCCCCGGCATCGGATCTCTCTACCGCCTGCCTTTCGGAATGAGTCTTCTCGGAGGCGTGTTTCGCGGTTTCAGCCCCGTATCCCCAGGACAACCCAACGAAGTGGATCCAGAGCTAAGCTGGAACTACGAGGCGGGCGCACGCTATCAGCGCGAAACATTTCGCGCTGAACTAATCGGCTTCTTCAACGACTACAACAACCTCACAGGGGAATGCACCTTCGCCCTCGGCTGCGACAACGCCCTAGTCAACACCCAGTTCAACGCGGGAGAAGTGGACGTCTACGGTCTTGAGGCCTCGGCCCAACTCGTCGAACCTCTTCGGTTTGGCTGGTCTGTGCGCGGTCAAGGGGCCTACACGTTCACCCTGTCCGAGTTCAAAACCGACTTCACCACCAATGTAGGAAGCGAGACCAATGTGTCCGCTGACACGGCTTTTGGCCAAGTGGAGGCCGGCGACGAACTGCCCTACGTGCCGCGTCATCAGGGTTCGGTCATCCTCGGTGTTTTCAACGAGCAGTTCCGCCTTGACCTAACCGCGAGCTACGTCGGAGAGATGCGCGACCTTGCTGGGAAGGGTCCGATACCGGACGTGGAGCGCATTGAGAACTACGTGTTGGTCGATGCGATTGCGGGATACAAACCTTACCCGTTCAACGAGCTCTACCTTCAGATCAATAACGCCTTCGCAAATGACTACCTCGCCTCACGTAGACCCTTTGGAGCGCGTCCAGGAAGCCCCTTCATGTTGCTCGTTGGTTACACACACGATTTCGGCGGCTAGCGGGCACCGATGCCTATCCGTCGGAGCCGTTATCCGTCAAGAGACCGAAGACCCTCGCGTACCGGCTCCGTAACGGTCCGGAGCATCTCCCAGACCACGTGTACCTTTAGTTGAACCTCAAGAAGTGGAGCTGAGGGGAATCGAACCCCTGACCTCTGCATTGCGAACGCAGCGCTCTCCCAGCTGAGCTACAGCCCCAAGTTCTCGGTGTATAGCGTCTTCATTGGCCCGAGCAAGCCAACAGCCTCCCGCCCGCTACCCAACCACCCCGAGCAAAGGAAATGAGCCTGAGCCTCCCGGCGAAGTCGACTACGCCACTCTCCCCCGCATGTCAGCATCACGACAGGTCCCGTGCAGATACACTTCGCAGATGCATCGTGAGCGAACGTATTGGGGGGACCGCCGCCCTGGTTTGAATGACGCTGCGGCGGTGGGTCCCGCTGAGTGAGCGGCGATGCGTCTTTGGCCAAGGGTCTGGCACCCAGACCCCTCTGCCGCGGAAGTCAATCCCGCGGCATTCACCCAAGCTCCCCCGACCATCACGAACGTGTTCGGGATCCTCTTGTGGAAATGAGCCTGAGCCTCCCGGCGAAGTCGACTACGCCACTCTCCCCCGCATGTCAGCATCACGACAGGTCCCGTGCAGATACACTTCGCAGATGCATCGTGAGCGAACGTATTGGGGGGACCGCCGCCCTGGTTTGAATGACGCTGCGGCGGTGGGTCCCGCTGAGTGAGCGGCGATGCATATGCGAAGTGTATCTGCACGGGGCCAGCCACGTAGCACATCTGCACTCGACCCAGCCACGCAGTAGTATCTGCACGGGGCCAGCCACGCGATGCATCTGCGCTCAAGCAGACCACGCCGGCCGGCCAATCGGCTGCACGACCTCCCCAAACTGCCTCGCTGGCGGCAAGTACGCCTAGCGGCAAAATCTGGTATAGACTAAATAACCATGCATCCTGATCAACAGCAGGTTGACAAGCTCATCGGCGTCACCCTCGCCGGACGCTACCGCGTGCTCTCCATCATCGGCGAAGGCGGAATGGGGCGGGTCTACCTCGCTGAACAGAAAATGGGCAATGCCTCGCGCAAGGTTGCCGTCAAGACGCTGCACCCTGAGCTGGCGCACGACGGGCAGCTCGTGGCGCGATTTCATCGCGAGTCTGCCACCGTCATTCAGCTTAAGCACCCGAACACGATTCATTTTTTCGACTTTGGGGAACTGGAAGATCAAACGCTGTTTATCGTCATGGAGTACATCGATGGGCGGGCTCTGGCAGACCTCCTGCTCGACGGCCCCCTCTCCTTTCAGCAAGTCGAGCGTATCGTAGCTCAGATTTGCGGCTCCCTTCATGAAGCCCACCTCCTGGGAGTGGTTCACCGGGATCTAAAGCCCGACAATGTCTTACTGACTCACCGAGCAGGCCATGGCGACTTCGTTAAGGTGCTGGACTTCGGCATCGCCAAACGCAGCGCAGCGGACAACAAAGCCGAAGCCAAGCTGACAAAGCAGGGCATGATTCTTGGGACGCCTCCTTACATGAGCCCCGAGCAATTTAGCGGCACCGCCCTAGACGCGCGTTCGGACATCTACTCATTGGCCGTCATCGTCTACGAGATGCTCACGGGCGAGCTGCCTTTTTCCGCCAATACGCCGTGGGAGTGGGCAAGTCATCACCTTACCAGCACACCGCGCCCTTTAGCGGGTCACCCGAAAGCAGCAGCACTTCCTCCACATATCGAGCCCTGCCTGATGAAGGCGCTCTCCAAAGACCGGTCGGATCGGCAACCCGATGCCCTCGTGTTTCTGCAGGAACTCACCGGGAGAGCTGAACCCGCGCTTGTTTGGACGACCTCCGCACCACAGGCCGCCTCCGACGCGCCGATGCAGCTTTCCCCCACTCTGGCAGGCCATCGGGACCAGGCGGTCAGTGGGATGATGATTAAGGAGCCCTTGGAGCAGGCGGCGGTCGACACCCCACCTCCCGACACAGATGAGTTATCGGAAATGGTGCTCTCGCGACGCCGAAAGGGTCACAAGCGGTGGATCGTGCCGCTGAGCGCGCTTTTGGCGCTGTTCGTTGTCGGTGCCACGACCTATGCATGGTGGAACTCTAGAGATGCGCTGGACAAGTCTGCAGCCGGCTCCATCGAAGAAGAACCAGAGGGCGTCACACAGCGTGAGCGGGTCGAGAAGCCTCGAGCGCCACTGGCTGGGCCTTCTCTGGCTGGACCTAACACCGCGGCCAAGCCGGAGATGAAAGGTGAGGAGACAAAAGGTGAGGAGCCAGCAGCCCAAGTGGCGGAAGACGCGCCCGATGCTCAACCTGCCGCGAATAGCCCGCGCCGACGCGTAAGGAAGAAGCAAGCAACTCCGTCAACTGCTCCGCCAGTGACTCCGGAACCCCAGGATGAGGAGTCGGCGGATGACCATACGGCGGCCGATGCATCGCCCTCGGCTCCGGGGGAACCGCAGGACGATGTGCCAACGCAGGGCAACGTGCCACCGCAGGGCAATGTGCCACCTCAGGACAACGTACCACCGCCCACTCCCACCACGACGACAGTCCCGCAGGAGGTCAAACAAGCCGAGGAGGCGTTAGCGCAGAATAAGCTACGTTCGGCAGCCAAGTGGCTGAGCGTTGCCAGAGCGAAGCACGGGGGGCAGAATCAAGCAGTCAAAGCTCTCAGTCGCAGACTCTCCACGCGAGGGGCGGCTGAGGTGGCCAGCTTGATCGCCCAGGGCAAGTGCCGAAATGCGCAAAATATCTACCGTGCGCTTAGCGCCGCAGGATCGGCGGACGCCGCGAAGGACAACTTCAGTGAGTCCTCATGCCCACAACCCTAGAATCACATCAGACACGTGGTTGCAAAGGCAGCTTGCTTGACGTTTCACTGTCCCGGGCTACACCCGGCTCCATTCCAGATAGCGAGCCCACTACCAGGCTCGGGGGCCTCAGGCCCCCCACCTTATGGTGCGTCTCACACCAGCTAGCAGGTCGTATGCAAAGTGTACTACCCATGAAGAACCTCACGCAAAATGACTACAAGATGATCGATCCGCGTCGTCGTACCTGGCCGGAGCTATGTTCGGAACCCGCTTTCCTCGGACGTTGGGTAGCTTTGGACGAATGTCAGTACGACGAGACAACCGGTCACGCTGTGGAAGGGCATGTTGTGGATGTTGATGAGGACCTCGCCGAGCTTTGCGGACGCATTCGGAAGACGGACTGCACCAGCTGCGCCATTGTCTACATCGCAGAAGAAGAACACATTGAAATGCAGTAGTGTGTGCCGCAGGCATTCGGCCCTCCCAAACCAACTGCCTCCCAAACCAGGTAAGAGTGGCGTCGGATAGGAGGGGGCTAGTTGGCCGTTGAGCTCTGTTGAAGCCCCTCGGATACAACCCTCCGCTCCAACAGACTGAAGGCGCCATCAGCTATTAAAGCTAGACCAGCTGCTGGCACTGCTCCTTGGAGGATCAGAGACAGGTTGTCCAGTCGAATGCCAGACAGAATGGGCTGGCCGTAGCCGCCTGCCCCGATCAACGCGCCCAACGTCGCCGTGCCGATGTTGATCACAGCCGAGGTTTTAATGCCTGCCACGATGGAGGGAGCAGCTAATGGAAGCTCAATCTCCAACAACCGCGCCCTGGGCGAAAGACCGAGCGCCACCGCTGATTCCAGTAGGGCATCGGGAATGGAACTTAGTCCGGCGTAGGTATTGCGAACGACGGGGAGGAGACTGTAGAGGAAAAGCGCAGCGATGGCTGGCAGTTCACCTGCAGCACCAAATAGCGGGATCATGAAGACGAGCAATGCAAGCGAGGGCACCGTCTGCACAATGCCAGTCACGGAGAGGATCCACTTGCCCACCGCTCTTCGTTTATGCGCGACGACGCCAAGTGGTACCGCCAGAGCAATAGCCAGGGCAAGGGATACAGCGACGAGGTAGACGTGCTCCACGGTTCGTTGCCAAAGTTCAAGTACCCATGGGTTCTCTTCTGTTTTCGGCACGTCGTACTTCAAATGCTCGCGCAGAAACGCTGCCGCTACTGTCGCCTCCGTACGACCTTCGACCTTGACCTCGCCGTTCATCCGTCGGATAGCGTCTTCGCTTAGGCTGCTCTCCACAGCGCCGAACGTTTCCATCGCAGCCGCGTTCTGCTTGAGTGCCTGGCGGTAGAGAAGGACCGTTACATAGTCGCCGAAAAAGCCGCGGTCATCCTTAAGCAAAACGAGATGGTAGTAATCGATTTCGGCGTCGGTTGCGTAAACATCAATGACATCTGCGGCACCCGACTCAATGCTTCGGTAGGTAAGGTCGTGGTCCATCCCCCTCAGCGCGCGAGGCGATAGGCTATAGTGCTGCGCTAGCCCCCGAAACCCATCAGGCCGTTCAAGGAAGTCGCTACTCAGGGCGAAGCGAAGTTCGAGGTGCTTCTTCAGGTCGGAGATAGTGCGCACGCCGAGCGCCTCCGCCTGCTTTTTCTTCATAGCGAGAGCATACCCGTTGCTAAATCCTAAAGAGCGCGACATCGAAACGCCATGCTGGCGCAGCAAGTCCCTCAGGCTCGCTGTTGTCGAGACGTCTTGACCGGCAAATATCTCCTCACGCAGTGTCCCAACGTATTCTGGGTAGACGTCGATCCCACCGAACTGCAGAGCCTTCCACATGACCTGCGTCGAACCCATCTCAGCCGAGTGCACGGCGCGCAGCCCGTGTTCGCGCGCTGCCAAAGTCAACATCTCACCTAGGATGACCGACTCTGTGAAGCGCTTTGAGCCTACACGCAGGTCGGCATGCTCCCCGCGACCAGCACACGCGGAGACCACAACACCACAATATGCAATAGCGAGCAGCCTCTTCATTAGCTCGACTCCTCACTTGAAATGGTGGTGAAGGGCAACTCCGCGAGAACCTTCTGCTGCGAACGCACGAAACGATGAACAAAGTCATCAGCAGGCCGGTCAACTAGATCGGAGATCGAGCCCTCCTGCACCACCTCGCCACCCCGGAGAAGGACAATTGTGTGCCCGAAATAAGCCGCTTCAGCAAGATCATGGGTGACCAAGACCACTGTCTTGCTCACTGCCTCAAAAATGTCTCGCAACTCTTGCTGAAGTTCAGCGCGCACGAGCGGGTCGACACTGCCCAACGGCTCATCCATCAGGATGACCTCCGGGTCCAGCATGAGCGCCCGCATCAAGCTCACCCGCTGAAGCTGCCCTCCCGAAAGTTGATGCGGGTGGCGGTCGAGCCCCTTACGAGGGAAGTGCGTCACCTCGGCAAGCTCGTTCACTGCTGCGGCAATGCGCCCTGAACTCCACTTGAGATAGCGGGCGACAAGGGTGATGTTCTCTCTGGCCGTGAGGTGCGGAAAAAGGCCCCCGCCTTGGATGACGTATCCCACTCGGTGCCGCACCTCTTCGATGGTCGCGGGACAAAGCTCGCGGCCAGCGTACTCCACGCTGCCCGAATCAGGCTCGAGCAGCCCCGTCATCACGCGCAAGATGGTCGACTTGCCGCTTCCACTCGGTCCGATAAGCGCGGTGGTGAAGCCCTCGCGGATGTTGAGGTTGACACCGCGAAGCACCTTGAGCCCGGCGAGGCTGAGACAAACGTTTTGCAGACTATACACGGAAGTTCAACAGGCAAGGCGGGAGTTACCGCCTGTCTTAGCCGCCACTGGCGGCAAAGCAAGGCTACCGTTTTTGCCCTCCGTAAGCTTTGGAAGAGCCATGCTTCGCGGGCGCCACCCCGTTGTCGCTAATCAGATCTGTCGAGTCCGCCAGTCGTGCCCCTATCTCAGAAGCACGAGATGATGTTTCGGGAGCACGAGATGAGCCCTGCAGGGCGCCTTGGACGCTCCTTGGACGCTGTGGGTGCGGTCGGGCTTGGGTTGGACGTGCCCTCACGCCCCGCTGCAGCATGCATATTGGCCGCAACTGAAGGGAAAAGAAGTTTGCGGACTCTCGCACAGACCATCACCTACATCGGATCCGTTCTTGCACATCAAGGGGTACATGACGCAACGCAAACCTCAACCTACCATCCAGATCAATCAGCTCGACATGATTCCGGTCTCGACACGTGAAGCTGAGCGAATCGGCCGTGAAGGCCTCTCCTACGACGGAATAACGCTCAAAGGAGCCCGTCCCGCCAACATGCCTCTGTTCATCAAGCCGCCACTCCACACCCGCCTCATGCATCGTGCTCTTCAGGTGAGGGATGGCGCCGCCCATCTTCTGGCGTTGATGCTCGAGCTACTGGAGCAGGTGAAAGCGGAACCTTGGAGCTCCCATTTCAATCGGCTTCGGAGGCACCGCAGATGGCTTGCCGCAGGCTCGAGTGCGTTCATCCTCGCGCTTGTTCTCACAGGCTGGGTGATCGGTGCAGCTTTCGAGACTGTCGTAAAAAATGAAAATGCGACGTTCACCGAGACCCGAATCCAGCAGCAAAAGATGCTCCAACGGGCGGCGCTTCACTGGGCGACGTCTGACAGTGCGAGTCAGGATGCCGCACCAATGGGCAGGCGTCTTTAGAGGCGCTTCGTTCGCTGGTCTAACTACTAAAACAGAGTGTCGTCTCCCAAGGGATCGCCTTCGCCATCACCCGGCCCCTCGCTGGCGCCGCTATCGGGGACCTCGTCGTCAGCCGAAGGAGCGTTGTCGAACGCGCTATCACCCGTTCCTGCTTCATCCTCCGGGGCCATCGAGCTTGGTTTTAAACGTTTTGACTTAACCGCATTCCAAGGACCACCGCCCGTTTCGCGTTCGTCATGTCCCCACTCACCCAATAGTTTGTGCGAGTCGTCCTCGTCGGCCACGTACTTGAAATAACCGCGACCCCTTGTCTCGATTGGATGGCCTGAAATGAGTTCTCGCTGCTCCGTCCATTCAAATCTTAACAGGTTTCCAACAGCTGTCCCTTCGATGCGACCTGAGCGGTCATCTTTGACATAGGTGCCCACCACAGCGCGTCCGTTCTGCACCATGTCCATGCGGCCGTACTGCGGCGAGAAGTAGACTCCGGTGAAGGTTCCCGCGCTCGGCATCGCTTGAGGCTTGACGGGCGCCCTCCTTCCCGCGCCGCCGCAGCCAATAGCGACCGGCAGGATGAGAGCCGCAGCCACCCAAAGAGCTCCCCCAGTCACACTCTGCGGTGCCGCTCCATGACCGAAGTTCTGTCCGCGCAGAATGTGTCGGGGTAACCTGTGCTCAAACATCATTGCCGCCTGCCTTTGCGATTTTCCGTGCCGTCGACCCGAAGGGCAACGTATCCATCTAGCGCTGACTATAGATCCTTCGGTCGAAACAAGGCAAGATTGGCAAGGGTGCATGCCGCACATTCAGATACATGAGCGATCTTCGAGGAAGAATCGCTCATGTATCTGATGTCTTGCTTGCATGTGCGCACTCTTTTGCGGCAAAGTTGAGTACGGCGAGGAAACACGCTACCAATGGCCACGTGCGGTAGCAGCAACAGCGCATTGGCCGTTGACGTATTCCGCGACCTAAACAACTGATTCAAACTCAGCATGAGTAAGCAGGCGCGCGTAGCGCGGAGGAATCCATGACGAACCCTCAAATGGTTATGTACGAAGAGGAGTTCATTCAGATCCAGCAGATCGTCGATCGTCTGGTACGTGAAGCGAACGCAAAGGTCGTTTTTACGATCGATAAAAATGGTCAACTGATAGCTGCTTCAGGCGACTCAGAGCAGCTCGACACGACCTCACTCGCCTCACTAACTGCCGGCAACATCGCCGCGACTGGCGGCATGGCTAAGCTTTTGCGTGAGAACGAGTTCACCACGCAGTTTCATGAAGGTGAACGGGCGAACATACACATCCAGCTGGTGGGCAATCGCATCATCCTTGTTGTTATTTTTGACAATAAGACCAGCCTCGGCCTTGTCAGACTGCGAGTTAAGAAGGCTAGCGAGGAGCTAAACATCATCTTCGAAACCCTTCTAAAGAAGGTTCAAGACCCCGGCAGAGAGACACCTTTCGCTGAAATCACCGATGAAGACATCGACAACTTGTTCAACGATTAGGTCACGATGTCATTCATTAACCTCCTCTCTCGAGAGATAAACTGCAAGATTGTCTATTACGGTCCAGGCTTGTGCGGGAAGACCACCAACCTTCAGTACATCTACGAGAAGACCAGTCCGGAGGCAAAAGGGAAACTGATTCATCTCAACACCGAGACGGAAAGGACCCTGTTCTTTGATTTCCTCCCACTGGCTCTCGGCGAAATTCGCGGATTCAAGACGCGTTTCCATCTTTACACGGTGCCGGGTCAGGTGTTCTACGATGCGAGCCGCAAGTTAATTCTCAAGGGCGTTGACGGCGTCGTGTTTGTGGCTGACTCACAGATAGCCCGCACCGAGGCCAACATGGAGTCACTTGACAATCTCCGCACCAATCTTGCAGAGCAAGGTTACTCGCTCGACGAGCTTCCTTACGTGATTCAGTACAACAAGAGAGACATGCCCGGCATCGCGCCCATGGACGAGCTCCGGGCGTTGCTGAATCCTAAGGGCGTGCCCGATTTTGAAGCTGTTGCCACGGAGGGGCGGGGAGTCTTCGACACGCTCAAAGCCGTAGCGAAGCTGGTGCTGACTGTTCTAAACCGCAACGCCTAGAGCATGAAGGAAGCGTGAGAGGAGCGCCGAGCCGCACCTGGGCCATCCAACGCTGATTACCTAGACGCATGCGTCCGCACTCTGAGAGGTGGCTGGGTGGCACTCTGAGGTGGCTGGGTGGCACTCTGAGGTGGCTGGGTGGCACTCTGAGGTGGCACTCTAAGGTGGCACAGCGGCACTCTAAGGTGGCACAGCGGCACTGGATCAGGTTCCCCAGCCGTTCGTTTAAACTGATGAGCAACAGCAGACGTGGCTCCGCGCAGCTGGACGATGGCATCGTGCTGCTTATCTGCAGGAGTTCAACTCGCTTTGCCGTAGAACCATTTGAAGGTACGATGAGAAACTGTGTGTAGCAGCCTAACGAAGCATGACCTAGAGAGCGCTTCTTCAAGCTCTGTCAAGCTCGGCATCACCTGCGCCTCGGGTCTGAAGCGAGGCCAGAAGCGCGTAGAAGTCACGCAGGTGCCGGCGAGGTTTGAGTAAAGATGGTTCGGTCGCGTATGATCCCGCGGCGCTCCGAAGCGCCCTCCTCTACTGACAAGGATTCTGGCAAAGAGGGGAGCTCGGACGTGAGCACAGACGAGTTGTTGCTCGCGCTGGAAGCAGAGGATAACCTTGAAGAGGACACCACACGCAGCAAGTCTTCCCCGCCTATAATGGCTTCTTCTGCGCTGCCCCCTGATGCGCTGCCTCCTCCTGTCGTGCCACCACCTCCACCGGGCAACAACCGGCGTCAGAAAGGTGCATCTGCACCGGAACGCAAGACCGCGAGCCAGGCGAAAGACCATCCGCTTCGTACGCAGATGGCCCGTCTGGTCGCTCACTTTGAGGAGCAGGCAGCTGAGGAAGGCGACACGCGCAGGGCGGCTGTCTTACACCAAGAGCTGGGTCGCATCTACGAAAGCATCTTCTACAACGAGAAGCGCGCTCTACGCCACTTCGAACAAGCTCTTGAGCTCAGCCCAGGGCATCTTCCTAGCATTCGAGCAGCACGTCGCCTCTTGCTCCGTGCGAAACGTTTCCAAGATGCTCTCACCTTCTTCGATGATGAGATTCGTCTCTCCTCGGAACCGTGGCAAAAGGCGATTCTGCACTTCGACAAGGGGTGCGTGCTTGAGCATCACCTGCGCGATCCACGAGCAGCTCAGGAAGTGTATCAGAAAGGAATTGAGCTCAACCGGCAGGACCTCACTCTTCTTGAGAGCTTGGGACGGCTAGAGTTCGCGCAAGAGCAGTGGAGTCTGCTTAGCCAGACGGTTGAAAAACTGACGAACGCCGTACCTTCGGACCCTGCCTACCGCGCCGCGCTTCTGCTCCAGCGTGCCCTCCTCTGCGAGTATCGGGTTAAAGACAGGAAGAAGGCGACACAGCTGTACGAAGCCGCGCTTGAACTTGACCCACAGGTTCCTGTTGCCGCGGAGGCTCTCTTTCGTCTCTACCACGAGCAGAACCGTTGGCGCGACCTGGTGCAGGTGCTCGAACTGGAGGTAAAGCGAAGCACAGACTCCGCAGATCAGGCCAAGATGCTGGCTCTAACCGCGTCTCTGCACGAGGCGAAGCTGGGAAATGTCGCCGATGCCGTAGAGGCTCAGCTTCGAGCACATCAGCATGCTCCAGAAGAGTTGGATCTTCTGGAGAGGCTCGCCGGCCTCTACGAGAAAGCCGGTGACATGGCGGCGCTAGCGGAGAATTTGGTTAAGCTGATAGCCCTTTCAGCCAACCCGCAGGACAAAGTAAGGTTGCAGCAAAGGCTGGGAGGTGTGCTCGAGCACTCTCTGGGCGACTCAGATGGTGCAGTTCATTGGCACGAACAGGCTCTGGCACTCGATCCGGGTTACACGCCATCGCTCGAAGCCTTGACGTCCCTGTACACGCAGCGGGGGCAGTGGGATGAGCTGATCAAGATGCATTTGACGGAGGCTGAAAGCACCCGAGATGCTGAGCGTGCTGCGGGTCTCTTCGCCCAAGTGGCGCGGATCTTTGAGGCAAAGCAACATAAGCTCGATGAAGCCATTCGGTACCACAGTCGAGCTATGTCCACTCTTCCAGGTTACGAATCCTCGTTTCGGGCACTTTCTCGACTCTTCGCGCAACAACAAGAGTGGGAGGCTCTGGCGGTACTCAATGAGCAGGCCGCGGCACAAACGAAGAATGCAACGCGTCGGCTAACGTTCCTACTTAAGGCCGGCAGCCTCTTCGAGGATAAACTGCAGGACTACGGGCGCGCCGCCAACCTTTACAAGAGGGCGCTTTCTGCCGAACCAGGGCACCTTGAGGCTGTGCATGCGCTCCAAAGAGCTGCCGAGCTCGGTGGGAAGTTCGAAGAGCTGATCGAGACCTTAAAGCACGAGCGCAACCTCACAGAGACGTCTGGCGAAGCTGCTGTTCTCCTGAACAAGATCGGCGAAGTATACGAAGAGCGGATTGAAGACCAAGATGCAGCTCTGGCGCACTACCGAGAGGCACTGAAGGCGGACGCCAACCTGCGTGCGGTTATCGCCAACTTAAGGCGCTTCTTTCATCGCCACGGCCGCTGGGAAGAGCTACTTGAAATCTACGAGCACGAACTCGGCTTGGTGTCAGAGCAACGGAGTGCCACTCAGCTTCTGTGTAAGATGGCAGCACTTTGCGAGAACCACCTAGGAGACGATTCGAGAGCTACTCAGTACTACAAACGCGCTCTGGAGAGGAAAGAAGACTTACAGGAAGCACTGGACCCCTTGTCTGCAATCTATCGCAAGCGAAGCGATTGGCAGAGCCTGGTCCAACTGCTGACGCATAGCCTGAAGAGCTTGACCGCTTCACACGCCCTGGCGGCCGCACACTACGAAATCGCGCAGCTCTGCGAGGAGAAACTCGGCGACCGAGAGCGAGCGCTGCAGCACTACGAGCAGTGCCTACAGAAAGAGCCAAAGCACTGGTTAGCCTCACGCGCGCGCATACGATGTTTATCCGCCGATGAGCAGTGGGCAAAGGTTAGCGAAGCGTGGAGCTTCGAGGCCGGAGTAACGCAAGACCCTATCCGAACCGTGACTGCTTTGACGAGTCAAGCGGTCACTTTGGAGGTCAATCTGGGAGACGCCAAGGGCGCGCACGAGGCGCTCGCGCGCGCGCGCGCACACAAGCCTGAGCACCTGTCTTTGCTGCTCATGATAGCGCCTCTCCTTCGCAAGCTCGACGCATCAGCGGCCTACAGGCGCATCCTATGGCTCATCGCACAGATCGCCCGCGAGCCTGCAGCTCAAGCTGCTGCTCTCAAGCAACTGGCTGTCTACGAGCGCCACCGCCGTACAACTGAGTCTCCCAAAGACATGGTTGAGGCGCTTGAGGAACTTCTGAAGATAGTTCCCGAAGACTTGGGCGCTTTACTTACTTTAGAAGAAGCGGCACTGCAGGCACGCGATCACGGCCAGCTGAGCCGCGTCGATCGGCAGTGGTTGAGCATGACGCAAGACCCGAAATCTCGCTCTTCTTACGCAACGCGCCTTGCTCAATCGTTGGAGTCGAATCACGGGTCAAAGGCAGGTCGGGCGGAGCTGGAGGAGCCACTGCGGCTTTATCAAGAGGCGCTAGCGAACGAGCCTCTCAATATCACGGCAGCTCACGCTTTCGCACGCCTGGCTGAACATCTAGCCTCCGCCGACCTACAAGCCGAGGCAGCCTCGCTGCAAGCAAGAGCAACTGGCTCCGCCAAAGAAGCCAGCGCCTTTTATGTCAAGAGCGGTACCATCAAGGCGCATCAACTGGAGCGTCAGGAGGAGGCTGCTGAAGACCTTCGATTGGCGCTGGAACTGCAACCCGATAGCAAAGAAGCAGCTCAGGGGTTGACCGACGTGATGCTGACGCTCGGCCAAGTACGGCCTCTCGTGAAGTATTTAGCAGAGGCAGCTGGGGCCACCGATGAGGCTGAAGCTTCTGCGACGCTCGGTGTACATGCCGCACGCCTTCAAGCCGAGGTGCTTGAGGAGCCTGAGGAGGCTTTGCAGACCCTACGCAGCACGCTGCGAAAGGCGCCAGAGCATCTGGACGCAAGGCGTAAGCTCGCCGAGCTTAGCCAACTCACGGGTCAGTGGTATGAAGCGGCGAAGCATCTGGAGAGCGTTGCGGAGCTGACCAGCTCCAAGAGCGAGTCGCTAGAGAGCCGCGTGCGTCTCGCGCAAATTTATCAAGAGAGGCTCAATCGACTTGAGGTTGCTGAGATGCATCTTCGCAGCGTTCTGGAGCAAGATCCTCAGCAATCTGAGGCGCTCGAAAGACTTGCTGCAATCCGCTTCCGTCAAGGAGACGCGGAAACAGCACGCACTCTCACCGAACGACGCGTTCAGTCTTCCGGGAAGAGCGAGGAGGCGCAAGCCTTGGCACTCAGCGAGCTCGCGGAGTACTGCCAAGCTCTAGGAGACGGCGGCGCGGCAACCCGCGCACGTCTCGATGCTGTTCGCATCCTTGGGCACGCCTCAGAGGCGGCAGAGCGTTATCAGGTGCATGCTCACGCGCCCGTGGAATGGCACGCTTACCTCGAGGCGTTGGAGGACTACAGAAAGCGACTTGTTCAGCGAGGTCATACCACTGCATCCACATCCTTTGAATGCGCCCGCGTTCAGATAGCCATGCTCAACGACCGCGAGGCGGGTCTGCTGACGCTGCATCGAGCTCTCGAAGCACATCCGGAGTCACCTGAGCTATTGCTGCTTCAAGGTCGGACGCTTCGCGATGCACAGGAGCTTGAGCCTGCCAGCGAATCCTTCCAGGCAGCTATTGTTCTTGATCCCCTGCGAGCAGAGTCATGGCGCGAACTCTCTCAAACGCTAAGGGAGTCTCGTCAAGAGGAAGAAGCCTTGGCGACGATGTCAGCCTTGGTGGTGTTAGGAGAAGCGAGTGGGCAGGAGCGTGTTCACGCCTCGGCTCGGCGCGCGCATACAGCAGAAGCTAATGCAGACTCTCTGGGTCCAACTGCGCTAAGGAAGCTAATGCCGCTCGCAAGCCCGGAAGTTGAGGCTGCTACGCTGTTGCAGACGCTCTCCGATTGCTTGCCTAAACTATACCCCCCTGACCTTGAGGCGTACGGCCTAACGTCGCGCGATCGGCTCTCGCCGCGCGATCATCCCGTGCTTATTAGGATGGTCAGTCAGATAGCGTCCATCTTCGGTGTTTCCGATTATGAGCTTTACGTGCATGAACTACGGGCCAATGACATTGCAGTCGAGCTCAGTGAGAAGCCTTCTCTGCTCGTCCCATCTCGCGTGCTGGACTTAGGTCAAACACAGCAGGTATTCTTGGTTTCGCGCATCTTCGCGATCATCGCACTGAAGTTTCAGGCGGTGGTGAAGCTGACACCTCGGGAGCTTGAGGTTGTGTTGGCCTCCGCCGCGCGGACGGTCGACTCCACTTTCGGACAAGGCCTCACAAGTGAAAGCTACCTTGATGAACAGAACCGCCGGATCGTGCGTGCCATGCCGCGCAGAGATCGACGCCAGCTTCAAGAAGTGGCCGCGGACTACATAGCCAGAGCGCCTGTTGATTTCGCCTCGCTGGTTAGTTACGTGGACCGGCTCGCGAGTGCGGCTGCGCTCTTAGTCGCGGACGATCTACAAGCCTCACTAGAAGCCCTGTCGCTCTCACGTCGCGACCTTCGCAAGCTGACGCTAGAAGAAGCTCTAGCGAAGGATACGCTGCTTCCCTTCATTTGCAGCTTTTGGGTCTCGCCCGCCGCCAAGACCTTTCGGGCCTGGGCCTACCGAGAAGCTGCGTCTCACTGACGCTAGGTGAAGGTTTCAAGCAGCTGCCGGTAGTGCGCTATGCCGCACTCGGTGCAGGTAGCGTAGAGCTCACTGCGTGTCTCAGGCAACTCACTGCGTGGCTCGGATAACTCACTGCGTGGGTCGGAAAACTCACTGCCGCGGCCGACGCGCTGTTCTAGAAGCCATCTCTTATACAACGCCTCGACGAGATCCAGCTGATAGCCACCCTCGCGTGCGAAGGAAACTGCCTTGTTCAACTGTTCACGTCCCTGCATGCGCTTGAAGACGACTACATCTAAATATCCAAGACTGCCGATGGCCATCTGTTTGATCCGTTTACGCTGTAGCTTGCTTGCGGCGGAGTAAACCTCGAGGAACACGTCAAACGCTGCCCTCTCTCTTCCGCTGAGCAACATGGACTGCCCCATCAGCAGCATGCACTTCAGATGCTCATGGTGGAGCCCGGCTCGGAAGCTCTTGTCACGCGCCGACGAGGCCAAAGCAATCGCTCTCCCGTAGTCGAAGCGTGTGAAGGCGCACAAGGCCTCTGCTCGAAACCTCATCGCTTCTCCTCTCAGATCCTCTGGCCTCAACTTGAAAGCATTGAGTGCGGCAAGCGCCTGGCCGGATTGATCAGGCTTTCCTGCGAGAGCGCCTGCCATCACACGCAAGGTGAGGATATCAATGCACGGAAGGTAGTTCTCCCCGGGCTCGAGTTGTACACTTGGCAGGTAGAGGGCCTTCAACGCAGATTGGACGTGGCCCGAGATGTACTCCACCTCTGCATGGGCAAGAGCGCAATGAAGCTGACTAGCAAAAGGTTCGGACGTGGTCTGCACGGCCAGGTCCTTCAGCACGTCACGTGCACGCGCCAGATCATCATGGGCTGACCAAGTTCGGGCGGTCAAAGCTGAAGCTACCTGCCCCGTCTGGTCATCGGTAGAAACCTGCATCGCCATCAGCTGCCGTGCCTGCGCTACCTTCTCCACTGCAAGGTTGTACTCAACCCTTCTCGTCAGAAGCTCTGCGGCATTGTCTGCGTCTGACTTTACGTCTTGCTCATCCAGTGCTCTTGCCGCAGCTTCCCAGTCGCCCCGCTCCGCGAAGCCTTTGCTGATTTCTCTCTGCACCTTTGCGGCAGGGTGGCCGGAGGAGGCTGCCACAGCAGCCTCACGCGCTATCTCCACGCGAGTGGTAAGCAAAGCGCCTCTGAGGACTTCGGCGCCTTCGCAAAAGACACTGCTAAAGAAGGTGTTTGCTGTCGAGTTGGGTAGAAGCGAAGAGGCTATTTCGTCAGCAGACAGTTCGGTGCTGGGCTCGCAGCTCCAACGCTCGCAGAGGCTGGTTATCACCTCCTCGCCGAGCTCGAATGCGCGGCCCAGGAGCGCCAGGGTGCTGGTTGTGTGGCTCGTCATGAGGGCGAGAAACGCTAGACGCTCTCCTGAAGGGAGTGATGCGAGTCGCAAGGCAGCGTAACGCCGTGCCGCTCTTGCTGGGATGAGGTTTGAGATGACCTCCCTGTCGAAATGCCAGGTTCGACCGACCTTGCGGATCACATGCCTTGCGACGAGTTCGCTCAAAGTTCCTTCTAGAACAGCAGGCGAAAAGAAGATCCTCTCGCGCAGCTCCTCCCACAGGCCCTCAGGCGCGGAGCTCGTGCGCAGGTACGCCCGCGTTATCTCTGACAAGTGGGCCAAGGTCCAGGTCGGCAGCTTCCACGGCTCATGGGAAGAGCACGTGGACAACGGCACTTCCAATGCCGCACTTACCAGTACGAGGCGTGCGTGGCCGGAACCTCTTTCGCTGCAAAGGCGTCTTACGACCTGCTCGCTTGCGCGATCCATGCGGTCTGCGTCATCGAAGACAAAGACCTTGTGATTCAACTGCTCCGCATCCCGAAAAACATCAACCACCTTTTGTATGACGACGGCGAGAGCGCGCGCATATTCCACAGACGCGTGGCGCTCGTTGCACTCCCGAGCCGCCGTCAAGGCAGCCTCGAGATCCGTCATTGCCTTTGCATGTAAGCTCACAACTGGCGCTACCTCTTCGACCATTGCCAGCAGCGCGGAGAACGGCTCTGAAGAAGAACACCTCGCGTAGTGGACACCACTCTCGCTCTCGCCAACGCGCTGTTGCCACTCACGCACCAGGCGGGTCTTTCCGCTACCTGCATCACCCACAAGATGCAAAACTCGCTCGGAGCGTCGGATCAAGCCCGCCAAAGAGCCGTCCCGCTCTACGAACGGCGTCCGATACTTCGGGTAGGTGCGCATGCCTTTGAGTTGGTGCAGGCCATCTGAAGCCTGTTCGACCTTAAAGAGCTGAGCTAAAGCACGAGCCACATCAGCGGTCACTCCTATATTGCCAGGTGACAAGTTGTCGACGTACGACCACCATCCTAACGCTTTGGACACTAGATTCGAGTCGCTACGAATGCGGCGGCTGATATCTAGCTCCAAACACATCCCGCCGATGAACATGCGCCCCCCAATTGACAGGCGCGACTTCAGTGAGATAGCCGCCTGCCCGGCGTCTTCTACATCATCGAGTAGAAACTTGCTGCGGCCGGATCTGTTCAAGCCGAATACGCCAATTATCTCACTAGTGGGTAGTCCGTGCTCGCTGCCAAAGATAGGCAACGCACCCAGGTAAACTAGCTGAGCGAGTGCTTTGTCCCACTGATCCTGACTGGGCTGCTCCAGTCGGAGCAGCAGCAACGTCACATCCAGCGACTCGAGAGGTAGGCCCTCGGCTCCTCGAGAGGCAACAAAGGATGCTGCACGGGAAGACTGATCAGTGCAATGCCGTTCACTTACGCCATTTTCCGGCTTTCCTCCTCGCGAACCTAGTTCTTTGGAAGAGGCCTCACGTAGATGAGCTACGCTCGAAAACTGACTCAACTGAACAACATGGGTGCCGGAGTCACTGGCATTGGACTGATCAGTGCGTAACGGCGGGAACGCCCATTTGGCCAAGTCTCGCGCTCCGATTGGAGCGGGCTGTTTGCGCAGCTCCCCAGCAAGCTGCTCGAAGGCCTCGCCCGCCAGCTGCGCACCGCCGACGGCAGCCTCTCGTTTCGGCAGGACCGCGAGGGAACTTAGCAGGGGTTCTAGGCGCGCCTCTTGCACCTCATCAAGAACACGCGCGAGGAGGTTAGAGAGCGCACGCACCGGCTCAAGCTTACTGGAGGGCTTTCTTGCTTCACCTTGCTTTCTTGCTTCACCTTGCTTTCTTGCTTCACCTTGCTTTCTTGCTTCACCTTGCTTTCTCGCTTCACCTTGTTTCCTTTCTTCACTTTGCTGGAGCGCTACCGCTTGTGTCAGCGCATCACCCAAACTCAGATGCAACAGCTTCACTTCTCCCTCTTCGCTCACCAGAATGGAACCGGGATTGAGGCGCACCGAGGCCAGGCAGTAACCATCTTCGCTCTCCTCCCATCTTCTGCAGAGGTACTCCAACGCCTTCGCTAGTTCACTGCTGACAAACAGAGCAAGTGGCAGCGGAAGCCGCCCCCGTCGATTGATCAATTCCTCCAGACTGCTGCCGTGGACAAGCTCCATCGCCACGTAGAAGGCGTCTGAGTCGAACCCAAAATCAAGCGACTGCACCAGGTTCGCGTGCGAGAGAAGCATACTCTTCTGTGCATCGTGCTCGAGTGCAGCAAGCACCTCGTATGGAGGCGCCGGGCGCAGGTAGAGTGCCTTGACAGCCACCTGCTTCTCGAAACCCTCCACTCCGCGCTTCTTGCACTGCACGACTTCGACGTTGCCGTGCATGGAGAACGTGGACTGCCGGATATATTTACCAAAAGATGATGGTCGCGTCATAGCTCCACTCGCGCCGTCACCACGAGCCACCTGCAACGTCTGGTCCGACTGAGTCGCCTTCGGATTCCGCAGACAGCGCAGAACGCGACAAGACGTCCTCCACCCGCTACTCTTGAGTTGGCTTGAGAGTTAGGACGCGCTTTGTGGTCTCGCCAGGTTTAATGGTGACACGTGTCACTTCGCGGATGTTGAAGTTGTCGTTGACCAACGTGACGCGGTGTTTGCCGGCGCTCAGCACGATGCGCATCTGAGGCGTATTGCCGATTAAACGTCCATCCACGAAGACCTGAGACCAAGGGACCGTGTTGATGCTTAGAACTCCGGTCTCCCCCGACGGTGCGTCTGGCTCATCATCGACAGGATCATCTGCAACTGCCCGCGACGGGCGCGCGCGACGTGGCGCCCGCCTCACCGAGCGCCGTGAGGATGCGGGCTTCTCCACCTCCTGCAACTCGACTTCCACCTCAGTCGTTTCTTCTGTCACCTGAGCAGTGGTATCTTGGTAGCCTTTCTTTGCGAACTCAGCGGTCCACTTGCCGTCGCTGGTGTCCACTTCGCGTGTGACGGGCGTTGTTCCGAGGTTACGTCGGGTGTCCCCTTGAACGAGCTCAACTGTTGCGCCCTCAGGCTTGGACATGAATGCGACCTCGCGCGTGACCTGAGCCTCGAGGTCGATTATGGGAAGGTCAACGAGGTATCCTGCAGCCACACGAACTTTATCCTCCCACTCCTGATCGGTATCGGGATGGAACACACGAACCTTGTATTCACCGGGTGGCAAACCAGTCACGCGTGCCGGCGTTCGTTCGGCGTACCGCTTCCCATCGACGAAGATGCTGGCACCTGATGGACGACTCCGGATGCTGATACCTGTCGACTCCTCCGCAGGTTCTTCGAATGCGGTGCTGCGCTGCAGTTCCACGGACACAGGGAAGGTGGCCCCAGGACGCAAGCGAATCTTCGTGCTCCACGAGACAAATCCGTTCTTGCTCACCTCGATGCGATGTTCTGTGTCCGGCTCCACGCCGGAGATAATGAAGGGGCTGAAAGAGCCCTCCACGCTTTCACCGTTGAACGTGACGGACACGTCGGGAGGTTGTGTGGTGACCGTGACCACTCCAGTCTTCCTGAAGGCCGCGAACAAACTGCCTGCTCCAACGCCCAGGCATAGCAGGAGCACCACCGCTCCCGCGATCCACCACTTGTTAGGCATCATCCTCCCCACGCGCCTGACGAGCGCTGTAGAAGAGCCTGTGGGGCGGGGGCGAGGTATGCTTGCCGACGCGGATGATCCTCCCCCTGCGCTCGAAGTAGGCGCGTGAGATGCCGGAGCGCTGCTGGCGACGTAGGAAGGCACGGCAGCGCCTGTAGAGTACGCATGAGATGAAGCACCTGGAGGCTGCATGCCAGGCGGTCCAGCAAGAGCCCCAAGGTCGATGGCCCCCGTCTCCAGAGCATTGTTGGCGTAGTTCAGTGGGTGCGCGGCGTTGGCGTCATAGCCCTGCGCCGAAGGCTGCCGCTGCACCGGCACAATAGCGGAGCTGGGCGTCCCATACGCAGCCTCTTCCCTCTCATCGCGCTCATAAACTTGGGTGGAGAGCTCGTCGTCTTCCCACTCCAGAGGGATGGCAGAAGATGAGTGCTCGGCCATCCGGCCTGTCGCTTCTTCATCCTTGTCGAGGGAAGATGCCGATCCCGGGGATGCGTTCCCCCTAGCCTCTCCTTGTCGTATTCCGTTGTCGATCCCTTGTCCACCGCCTTGATCAGCGCGAGCCGCGGAGCCGGAGCCAGCATCTTCCGCAGAGCGTCTGCTTCTGAGCCCTCCGGAGTGGGTCTCCACTGAGTCTGCGGGCGAGATGCCCCCCGTCGTTGACGCTGAACCCTCGTACTCCGGAAGCACGATCTGTCCTGTCTCTTGCTCCGCTCGCGAGAGCGGCATGCGCGAAACTTCCGAAAGCGCAGTGTCTTGGTCGGGAGGACGGGAGCGCCGCTCGATTTCGTGACTCGGGGTTACGCGCACGCCGCGGAAGCGCTCATTGCGCACCTGCTCTCGTACAATCTCCTCGGCAAATGAGCTTTGCATAGCGGCAGTGAGGTCTTTTCTCGAAAACATGTTGCCACTCGTGTAAACGAACGACTGAATGTCGTCGTGAAGGTCGAGGGCAGTCTGATACCGTTCGTCCACATCCTTCGCCAACGCCTTGAGGACGATCTGCTCGAGCTCCGCTGGTATCTTCGGGTTGTAGGTCGTGGGAGGCACGATCTCGACCTTTCGTACCTTCTCCAAAGTGGAGAAGTCGCTTTCCCCAACAAAGAGCCTCTCTCCAGTGAGCAGCTCGTACAGCACGATGCCCATCGCGAAAATGTCGCTTCTGCGGTCAAGAGATTCGCCACGCACCTGCTCGGGCGACATGTAACCGAACTTTCCCTTAAGAATGCCGGCTTGTGTCTTTCCAGCTTTACCAGTCGCCTTAGCCACCCCAAAATCAATGATCTTCACATCGCCGTCATAGGAGATGAGGATGTTCTGGGGTGAGACATCGCGGTGCACGAGATTCAGCTCGCTGCCCGAGTCATCACGCTTGGTGTGCGCGTAGTCCAACCCATCGCACATCTTCAAGATGATGTAACAAGTCATCGGGATGGGAATAGGCCGACCACGCTTTCGTGCCCGGTCGAAGATTGCACGCACGTCTTTGCCCTGTACGTACTCCATGGCGATGAAGTAGCTGTCGGACACTTTTCCTAGGTCGAAGACCTGAGCGATGTTGGCGTGGCTAAGTTGCACAGCGATTTTGGCTTCATCGATAAACATATCGATGAACTCCACATCCTCCGCGATAGTGGGAAGGATACGTTTGACCGCGATGAGGCGCTCAAACCCCTCAACTCCGAAGGCCTTTGCCTTAAAGACCTCTGCCATGCCGCCCACGTTGATGCGTTCAAGCAGCAGATACTTCCCAAATCTGATTGGCTTATCCAAAGCGCCTATCCATGACTACCCGCACGGGATGCACCTTGTCGGGGGCATGCAGAGCTGCAAGCATCCTTGTGCGTCTATATCGCCCGTTTTAGCGTCGTTCACCACGTTTACCTAAGCAGAAAACTGGATGCTATCGCACTCTTTGCGGTGAAAGCCCATGCTCCTATGCACCCGGAGCCAATCGATCCGATAGTGCCAGGTCGCGCATGTCACTCGCGGCCAACGCCTTCGTTCCCATCAGATGGCCTCTTGCTAAGCCAAGTCTCGCTCCTAGATGGCGGTCCAGCGTCAACCTGCTAACGCTGCTAATCTCACCGATATCCGCACACCTAAACCACAAAAAATGGTAGCGCTTGACACCTGGTATCGTCAAGGCAATGGTCCTTTTTCCCTCGCTCCTGGGTCGATGGCCGAACCCTCGGAAGCTACTTCGCGTCGGTCCGCTTGCCCGCTCCAGTTTTGCGAAACGTAGGTGGGTGCTGAGGGACGTACCGAACCCGCCGCCCTTGCAGATAGCCCCACACGCGGTAAGGGCGTGGCTTCGTCTCAGGGAAGATGACACCCGCCGCTGGCCGCTCCTCTGCCACAAGCTTGGTGACCTGCGCGCCCTCGGGAATGTTCACCTCGGCACCGGCAAGGTCAACGTCTGTGGCTCGCAGCCGCAACGCGAGCCGATGTGCAAGCGCGACACCACTCTTTGCCCCAAAGGCGCGGAGCCAACGAGCTAGTTCACCCCGAACGGGTTGCGTCTGCTCCAGGTAGATGATGAAACCCTCCTTGTCCACACCCACTGCGTACTGCGCCTCGGCAGCGCGCTCGAGGTCTTGCCCGACCAGCCACGCGTCCGTGTCCGGCAAAAGCGGGCCGACATGCGGCACGAGGCGTCCTGCAGGGTCTCCGGAGTACAGACCGATCGGCTGCGGAGATGCTGAACCCGGCGAAGACGTTGAACCCTGCGCGGCACTCTCCTTCCGGCCCTGCGTGGCACCCTGCTTCCAGAAGGTGGCGAGCCATTGACCATTTACCCGCGCTTCCTTCGCAGCACGTGCAGTCACGAGCTGGCGCGAGTCAAGGCGCAGCAAACGCACCGTCTGCCCCACCCGCCCCTTCGCCGTCGCTCGTGCGAATGGGTAGGGCCATCCTGCATGGGGAAGGCCCGTCGTGGAGAATGAGACGGTGGCACCTCCGCGATGCGGGTGTGCTACAGCGGGCCCCGGCAGCAAAGGCTTGAGCGTGAGGTAGAAGAAGTCTCTCGGGTCACGCGCCAGGTAACGCGGGAAACGCATATTGGACATCGATTTAACCGCCTTGCGAGCGCGCACCGTCACGGGCTTGCCGATGTCGACCTGTTCCTCTGCCTCCCAATCTTCGAGCTTGCGATGCAATGGCTTGGCGGACTGACGAACCGCCGCGCGATAAAACTCAAAGCCGCAGTGACCGCTGTTCATGTCGAGGTGCATGCCGCGAACGCAGTCTGCCGCGAGCATGGCGCTTCCGAGCGACTCCGGTCCCATGGATGTGCCCCAAAAGAAAGCCAGGTGCCCCTCCTTGGTCAGACAGAGCCCGGTGCGGTGGGTGTAGGTCTGGTCCCTTGCGTATTTAGGTGCGGCTCCCCACCACCACCGCTTCCAAGGGTTATACCTGTCATCTTCCACCACACTGGTGAGATTCTGTCGCATCGACGTCATCTTCTCGGGCACCTGCGAGACCGCCCAGCTTTCACTGTAGCCCCGCGTGCCTTTTGGTGGCGGGGGCCAAGAACCCATACCCACGCGTCCATCCTCGAACACGGCAACGGTAGCGGCCCAGGGTTTAGGAGGGAGGTAGACGCGCCCTTCGGTCATCATCCCGAACTCTCCGTGCAAAGCCTGAAAACCACCGTTGAACGCAGCCACCAGCCTCGAGAAGGTCTCGTCATCACGCGGGATCATGCCCGTGCCCGTCTCACCCGTTGCACTCTCTGGTTCGCGCGTGCCCATCAAGATGTGCAGTTGAACCTGCCTCGAATCCCAGATGGTGATGTACACCGGCGCGTAGGCGCGCTCTTCATCAACGCGCAAGAACGTCTGGTAGAATGCGGGAGGAGCGTTGGGGTACTCCTGGACAAACGGGTCCTTAGCAACCGGCACCCACTGCCCCTCCCCTTTTGCTGCAGGCTCGAGCAGGGGCGTTAGGTGCTTTGGAGGCCACTTCATCACCGCCTCTTGAACGTTGAACTCCTGCATCGGAGGCGCATCACCATGAGCAATGAGTTCATTGGCCGCATCGTCCAGGGCACCCTTGAAAGCTCCGTAGTATCGGCGCCTAAGCCAATCCATGCTTCCCAGCACGTGGTGTTCGAGCCACGCGATACGCTCAGGTCCCACCCAAGAAAGCTCTCGTACGGTATCCACCAGCCATGTGATGTAGCCCGGACGACCGCGCCTCGGGGCTTCCAGCTCAACAAGGTCAGGGCGCAGCGACATGGGACGGCGCGGGTCGAGTTGCAGCCTAAGCCTCTTGTCTACAAGCACCTCAAGCCCGCCCCGAGCTCTTTCATCCAGCTTAATCTGCTTCGGTGACTTCTTGAAGCGGTAGCGCCAGACTCCCACTCCCTGATGTCGGCCAGTAAGTTGCAAATTCGTCACCGCGTTCTGCAGCTTCGCGTGCCACGGCCACCCGTCGGTGAGGAAAGAGGGCTCGCCTTCCAAATCCATCACAACCAAGCTCTGCACCTCCCGCTCGGTGCGCGCTGCGTAGACCGCATACGGCCCAACTACCCTGAGCTGCACCTCCTCAGCCCCGGAGCTCTTCGACAAATTGCGGATAGCCAGCGGGATCCATGAGTCTCCGATCACATCTGGTCGCAGCCGCGCAACATATAGGTCAGCTGGTTCTTTCCCGCGGCGGGCCAGCATCACGAACCAGCCTGCCGAACGAGGGGAGCCCTGCGTCGCTACTGGCTGGACCGACTCCGGATCCACATTCAACCCCTCGCGCGCTAGAGCAGCTACGACTGCCTCTGGTTGGAGGTCCTCCACGCCGCGCGCCTCAAAGATGCACAGCGCAATGGCAGAGAGCGCAATGGCAGACAGAACTCCGACCAGCACGAACGCAGAGGCTCCAGTCAAGGCAGTAGCGACACGAGGGTGGGACATGCTGTGTGCACAATCAGTTTGAGATTCATACTTGCACGATTTCTGAGGCCCCGTCATCCGCTGGCTTTCCGCGACGCCGGGCCTCGTTTCGTAGATAGGCTACGTGCCTCGGCCCTACTGCAGGGGCGCTCAGCGGATGACGACCCCTCAACAACCGCTTTATTTCTACCCTCTTCTCAATCTTATCGTGCGCCCAGACATGCGTTTCGGTGACAATGGAGGCCTGAAGGCGAGTCCCAGAAATGCTTCGAGCGAAGAGACAACCGCACCTCGCGTAAAATGGCAAGACATGTTTGACCGCCGTAGGTTCAACCTTGTGCAAAAGCTGAAAGGCCTGCACACCACGACGCATCAGCACGTATAACGAATCTAGGCGTCGCCCTAGCCCCCGTCAGCGAGACAGAAGCGGGGGTCGCCCGGACGTAGTCGCAGCGTATCACGGATCTGAGTAAACCGAGAGGCGAGCGATGTAGGCGCAATGCCGTAACGCTTGGCTACAGACGTTTGTGTGACTCCACTTAGCTCCTGGACCCGTGCCGTCGCATACTCCAGTGCCGCTGCATAACTCTCCGGCTTTGTCACCCGGCCGAGCACGTTGCATTTGCGGAACTCCACCCAAAGAGCGCGCGCGATGCAGCGCTGCTCCGCGGAGCATCCTGCCCGCACCATCTGCTCTTCGGTCATCCGCACTACGCGCTCATCAAGAGTGGATGCAGCGTCCGGGTCTACGCGCGCATCTGCCGCCACATCCGCGGGCAATGACCAACCGTTAGGGTCGCTCTCCGGCAAGGCTCCCTCCGCGATCCACTGCACCAGAGCTTGGTGGTCTACATTCTCGGGTGCACCCTGAGCTGCTTCTTCCGCCAGAAGCCGGGCCTCGTCTAGTTTGTGAAGTCGATCGGGGCCCTGAAGTCGACCGAGGCAGTGCGCCAGCGAAGCAGTGATTTCCGCCTCGCCAGGCTCCAGTACGTGCGCCAAGCGCAGATGCGCAAGAGCGGTTGCAGGCTGATTGAGAGCGATATCGAGCAGATGACCCAGGTTGTGGTGGTACCAAGGATTTCGCGATGCCAAGGACAACGCCCTTCGGTACGCCGCTACAGACGATCTGTAGTTACCTAGGAGAGCCTGACACAGCCCATTTAGGGCATTGAGTACGTCGTCGCGTTCGTTAAAACGCAGCGCCTGACGCAGGTGCAAAGCTGCCTGCCACGGCGCACTCTCGATATGAAACTCAGCCAGGTGCTTGTGAGCAAAGATGAAGTCGTCACTGCCTTCATCTGCAACTTCTACAAGACGTGCGAGCATCGTTTGCAACTCGGTCTGTGATGCATCGGCTCGAAGCGCCTCTTCAGTCTTCTTACGTAACGCCGCAGCGTCAGCTAGACATCCGTCTCCCATAGGTCGGTCTATACCGTGGTGCACTTTGTCCTGCAACAATCTAACAGGGTCCTGCAACAATCTAACAGGGTGCATCTTCCGCAGTCATCCTTCTCTTCTAGCGTCAGCGCACGCGCGGCTCAGGAGCGCCTGCACGTCGACTCGGAGAGACTTGACCGTTTGAGTTCGCACCGTCACGCTCATGCGATGGAAGATGCAAACACGCCACATGAAGGATCGACTCCCGGCTCCGAGGGCGACCGGTCTGCCCGACGCGGCGAGCGTCTGCAAGAGCGCCTAAGAAAGGCCATCGAGCGCGGCCTTGAGGCAGGTGCTTCGAGTCTGAACAAGGCGGATGAGTTGCGCCAAGTTGTATCCGACGCGCGTACGCCTCGGGAAGTGGCCTCGGGCCTCATCGGTCAGATCGAAGAGCTCAAACATGCCCTCGTTAAGGTTGTGAGCCAAGAAACGGAAAAGTTTTTGCAGAACGTCGACGTGGCTGCGGAGCTTCGACGTGCCGTGAGCGGCATGCGCGTGCGCGTCAAGGCAGAAATAGAACTTGATGATCTAACAGCAAAGGATGCGCCGAAGCCACGCGTACGCTTCACCACGAAGCGCGAGGACTAACTGGCACCTGGTGCACTTCGAAGCCCACAAGGTAGCGCAAAGGGGACACACGACCAGATTGAGAAGAAGGTACATGTAGGACGGTTCCGGGAGGGTCGTCCTCCGCTGAGCACCGCTGCAGTAGGGCGGAAGCCGCAGCCTGCTAATTCCCAAGCCCCGGCTAGCCACACATTATCCTAGCCCACACATTATCCTAGCCCACACATTATCCTAGCCCACACATTATCCTAGCCCACACATTATCCTAGCCCACACATTATCCTAGTCCCGCAGACTCCGAAATAGACGGTCCTCAGCTCCCTTTGCGCTCAACCGTCACACGTTTAATGGTGACTTCCTCAATGGGTTTGTTGCGAGGTGGGCCGCTCTGCTCAGCGGTGGCAATGGCATCAATCACGCCAGCCGGCTCGCAAAAGCCAAACACTGTGTAGCCCCCGTCGAGGTGCCCGGCGGGCGCGTGCGTGATGTAGAACTGAGCTCCATTTGTGTCACGTCCGCGGTTAGCCATGGCCATCACGCCCTCGCGGTCGTGCTTGAGTGAGTCGTCCTGTTCATTCTCAATCGTGTAACCCACACCACCTGTGCCATCCCCTAGGTAGTCGCCGCCCTGAATCATGAAGTTTTCAATCACCCTGTGAAATGATGTGCCTTCGTAGTATGGCGTCTTCACCCACTTCGCTTCCTTCGCATTCCACCAAGGGCGTAGCCCCCGCGCAAGCCCGACGAAGTTTGCCACAGTCACAGGCGCCTTCTTCTCCTCGAGCTTACATGTCAGCACACCCTTGGTTGTGTCGATAGTGGCAATGAGAGTTCCCTTGCCCGACAGCCCGGTGGTCGCTTCTTTGAGGCTGAACTCGCCCTTCTCTGGATCCTCGGATGTCGGCTCGAGTGTCAGCGCTTGCGCGTCATCACCTGCTGGCAGCGTCTCCCCTTCGGTTTCACCCTCTGACGACTCCACCTCCGAAGCAATCAGCGGCTCCTCATCGACTACTCCATCGACCGTACTCTCGCCACACTTACAACCTAAACCTGAAGTAACGAAAACAAAAAGTAGTGTGAGGTGTCGCATTAGGCATTCCTTTTCTAGATGGTTTTTGTCCACGGGTTATCGTCTCTTCAAGCTCGTAAGCACAAGTGACCTGGAGCTCACCGCGTCACAACCTGTGCCGCGGACCGCATGCGCAAAAGGCCTTGGTTTCTGCGTCTGCCTCTGGCACAGACGGAAAGCCGGTGCGGACACGCATAGAACAAACCCCGAAATCAAAGGAGCTCCCTTGCTTCCTTCGGCAGCGTGACGCGCGTTCCAACTCCCACGCCATGACGCTGAGCAAACCCAGCATTGACCTCCAAACAAAACTGAGAAGGCGCCGACACAGCGCGCGCCGTCTCCGTCATCGGCTCCGCATTTTCGACGACGCCGACGACGCGAGAAGTTCCATCAATGAAAATCATATCAAGGGGAATCAGCGTGTTCTTCATCCAGAACACAAGCGGCTGTTCGCTTTCGTAGATAAATAGCATCCCCGAGTCCTCCGCCAGCTCGCGTCGATACATCAACCCCACCCGGCGCTCTTCTTCGGTATGCGCGAGTTCGACGCTCACCGTGACCGGCTCATGACCGGCTGGTGTCAATGTCACCAGCCGCACGTTCGAAGCTGCCGATGCCGTCGCCAATGCCTCACTCGCCTCGGCGGGCGTCTCCTGGCTCCCTTGAGCAGCCTTAGCCTCCCGGCCCCCCTGAGCAGCCTTAGCCTCCCGGCCCCCCTGGGCAGCCTTAGCCGAGGAGCCATTCGCGTGCCTAGAGCAGCCCGACGCGGCAACAACTCCTAGGATTAAAGCCACCGCGCGGCTTTGGGTGATGCCTCCCAAACAGGCCGCCGCCGGACGAAGTACCAACCCGAACGTTTTTCGCTGCGCGTCCGCCTTTGTCATCTACAATTCGTCCGTTCGCGATGCGTAAGCAAAAACATAAGGCCGATGGTGGCTTCGTCTCCCTAGTAGGTGCTGGACCTGGCGACCCGAAGCTTATGACACAAAAGGGGCTTGAGCGCCTGCGCCTTGCAGACCTCGTCCTGTACGACGCATTGGTACATCCATCTTTGCTGAAGTTGTGTCGAAGCGATGCTGAAGTTCGCTTTGTCGGCAAACGCGCCGGAAGGCCGCAACAACGACAGCAGCAAATCAACGAACAGCTCCTCGAAGCCGCGGTAGAGGGAAGATGCGTCGTGCGACTCAAAGGAGGCGACCCCTACCTCTTCGGACGCGGATCGGAGGAGGCCGAGTTCCTCGCACAGCATCACATCCGCTTTGAGGTGGTTCCCGGAGTGCCATCGCCTCTTGCTGCTGGTGCTTATGCCGGGCTCTCACTCACGCACCGCCATGTGTCCAGCAGCGTCGCCTATCTCACAGCGACGGAGTCCCCTGAGAAAGATCGCAGTCAGCACGACTGGGCAAAGCTAGCGACGGCCACGCAGACGCTCGTCATTTTCATGGGCATGCGCCGCATTGAGGCGCTGATGAAGCTGCTTGTGCGGCATGGGCGTCCTGCACAGACACCCGCAGCCGTCGTCCAGTGGGCCTCACTACCCACCCAGCGTGTGGTGGTCGGCACACTGGCGAACATCGCCAACAGGGCGATGGAAGCAGACGTGGGTCTACCCGCGCTCATCATCGTGGGCGGCGTGGTGGAACTCCGGCGCCAACTCCGTTGGTACGATCAGCAGCCTACCTTCGGGAAGCGCGTCGTTGTCACGCGACCCGCTGCGCAGGCTGAAGGTCTGGAAGAGCTCTTACTAGAGAGGGGTGCACATGCCATCCACCGACCCCTGATTCGCATTGCCCCACCGCTGGACCCACACCCGCTGGCTGAGGCTGTAAAGACGCTGCACACCTTTGACTGGCTTGTCCTTACCAGCAGGAACGGGGTGGATGCGCTGTGGCGCGAGGTGCGCCGCCAGAGACGCGACGCACGCGCCTTTGGCTCAACGAAGATCTGTTGCATAGGGCCTAAGACAAGCCAGGCCTTCGCTGACCTGGCGATACACCCTGACCTGATGCCCGAGGAATTCGTTGGCGAGGCGCTCGTCGAGCAAATGAAGAAGGCCGCGGAGCTCAAGAACAAGCGAATCTTACTCCCTCGCACCCTCAAGGCCCGCTCCACCGTACCCGATGCACTACGCGCATGCGGCGCCAAGGTGCAGGTGGTGGAGGCTTACCGAACACTCTCGGCCGAAACCGAGGTGACGCAGCAACTGCGCGAGGAGCTGCGTGCGAAGCAGGTGGATGTGATCACGCTCACCTCCCCGTCGACAGCAGAGCAGCTCAACGAGGTTGTCCGAGGCAGCAGCGAACTGCTGCTCAATGTGGCTTTGGCCTCGATTGGTCCAATCACCACCTCGGCCGCAGAGAAGCTTGGCCTGCACGTCGCGGTCACAGCCGACACGTACACCACTCAGGGCCTTGTAGAGGCCCTGAGTGACCACTTCGCCAGGGCTCTCTAGAAGCCAGAGCCCCCTGAGAGTCAGAGCTCCTTGAAAGCCGTGAGGCAGGCGCTGGAGCCGCATGACCAACGAGGCACGCTGCTGCTCCGTCTCGCCTCAGATGGATCACGGGCTCTTGGTCGAGCACTCGCCAGACGGAGCGAACCACGTCGTCCTGCATCACGTCCGCAGCATTTGAGCCTTGGGGCAGCACGAGCTATGACGCGCTGATGCGTTGTTTAGTCCCGGTGCTGCTATGCTGCGTGGCCCTCTCGATGCTCGGCTGCGACGCCAGGGCAGCCGAGCGGTACAGCCTTGGCTCTGAGAATCTACCGAACGCGAAGTTTCTGGAGGACGGGACCTGGGAGACCTCCAGCTGGTTTGACGAGCCGTGGCTTAGGTACCCAGGCTCAGCCGAAATCGAGGTTGCCCATCCTCTTGGTCGCGTCCCGGCCATCGTCGTTGTCTATATTTCCTTTAGCGAGAACGGGGAGGACTCGGCCCTTGCGTCGGGTGACCTCGCGCGTCTAGAGGGCATTTCTCAGTCGAGTGTCACGTTCGAAAACGGCACCGAACAGGATTACTACGCCCGACTCGTGTTGCGTTAGCTTCACGTCGCTACTTGTACTTCACGTCCTTACCTGTACTCCGCAAAATTACAGAATGCCGCAAAATTACAGAATGCCGTTGTAGAAACTATGCCCGCGTACTGGTTGAACGAAGAGCTTGTGTTTCCTCCACCTGAGTGGGCAACGGAGGATGGGCTAGTCGCAGTCGGAGGCGATGCGTCCGCAGAGCGGCTCGTCCTGGCTTACACACAAGGGATCTTTCCCTGGCCCCACCCGGGCACGCCTCTCCTTTGGTTTTCCCCTGACCCACGGTTTGTGTTGCGCCCCTCGGCGATCCATGTGCCCCGTTCACTGAGGAAGAGCGCGAGAAAGAATGCGGACCTCACCATTTCAATGGATCGCGCTTTTGATGAAGTTGTGCAGGCGTGCGCCGAAGTCGAGCGACCAGAGCAGGCGGGAACGTGGATAACCGACGAACTGGCTGCTGGTTACCACGACCTCCACCAAACAGGCATAGCCCACAGCGTTGAAGCCTGGCGCGGCGCATCCCTTGTCGGAGGGCTCTATGGCGTCTCACTGGGAAAAGCATTTTTCGGTGAGTCCATGTTCACCAAGGAGCCCGACGCCTCGAAACTCAGCTTCGTGGCGCTCGCAGCCCAACTCGTGGTCTGGAACTTCGACCTGATCGACTGCCAGGTCCGAACGGACCATTTGGCGCGGTTTGGCGCGGAAAGCTGGTCTCGCAGACGCTTCCTCACCGAACTGAAGCAGACAATCGAACACCCGACGCGGATAGGAGCATGGGAGCTTGAGCTCGATACGCACGACGCGTTAGAGCTCTTTGGTAATCACCGGCACACCAGCTGATGCAAACAATACTCAACCCTCTAGATTGACGGTTCTCAGGCGGCTAGACTCCTGCGGCTTGCGCTCAGAACTTCTGCGGCTTGCGCTCTGAGGAAGTGCTCGCACGTGGTCGCGAAGCCGGGTATTCTGAAGTCAATCTAGGCGAGGACCCGCAGGTTACTCGTCAAGGCGAAGGCTATGCCCATCGACATAACGCATCGCAGTACGAGCCACCGTTCATCTCGATCATCCAGATCATCGGGCGACATCTTGATGGCAGCCAGTCAGCTGTCGGATAGGTTGTGGGTCCACGCGTCGGGCGACTGCATGAAGCCGCTGTTCGCTGACGGGGCACGCCTCCACGTGCGTCGCAAGGCTCTTTACCTGGTTGGTGATGTCATCGCGTCTGTACACTCCGACGGGCAGGCTCGGGTTCACCGCTGCATCGGCTACCGTTGGCAAGGAGCGCAGGTCATGCCCGTAACGCAAGCCGACACCAGCTGCGTCCCGGACCTCCCGGTGATCCACATCTTAGGCGCGGTGTGCGGGGGCGAGTGCGCCCCCGCGGTCTGCCGCGTCCCTTGGACAATGCGCCTACGAGCCGGAAGGCAATACGCCCTCTGGATGCTCCGGCGGTCTCGTCGCCTACTTGCACGCAACCTGTGGCACCCCCGACCATCTGCAGACTCGCACGATGACGCTCGTTGGAGAGACGCTGCGTGAACGGCAAAGAATCAGGCGAGGTGGCTCTTTCCTTGACCAAGCCGACGGACTTTCTCGAAGTTCCCGCAGAGCGCGTCTTGATTGCACCATCCGACCAAACCAGCCTTTCGATCAGCTTTCGCTGTGCGGGAATCGATGTTACCTTTCTCGGCCTGCGCCCAGCAGACCGCGCCCTCCTGGAGCACTACCGACGTCTCAGCCACACCTCCAGCACACCGGACGCCGCGCTGGCACAAGCACACTCGCTGACGGTTCACCTGGCACGATCAGCCTCCACGCAGTTTAAGATGGCGCCAGCGACCCTCTATAACTACGCCTGCAACGCAAGCTACGACGCTAGCGGCATCACCTTAGTGGGCGTGCGCTTTGTCGCCCGCATTACCACCACGGCGCGCGCATCCGTGCGTCTCATCGTAAGCGACCGGGCCGCCCCACATGAGGTGCAGGGCGCCGCGGAGAACGTGCTGCGGGTCGCCTTGGCCCATCAACTTTGCAGTCTTGGCGGTCTACTTTTGCACAGCGCAGCTATCGTTATTGACGGAGCAGCGCACTTGCTGATTGGCGCGTCAGGTTCAGGAAAGACGACTGCATCGCGACTTGCCCTCGACGCCGGCCACCACGTTCTCAGCGACGACCTAAATGCAGTCGCTAAGAGCGCTAACGATCAATGGCTGGCATGGCCAGTTCCCTTCGCAGGTGAGTTGCGGCAGCTCTCAGAATGCAGAAAGCCTGTGCCGCTGAGCAGCATTTGCCGACTTCATCAAGCCACGGAGACTCGCACCTCGCCTCTCTCACCTTCAGCCTCTGCCGCCGCCATATATGCCTCCTCACCCAGCGTCAACGCCAACTCCCGCTTTGAGAGCGCGGTCTTTGACATCGCATCATCGCTCCTTAGAAATGTACGAGTGCACCTGCTAGACTTTACGAGGTCGTTCGACTTTATCGAGGAACTGCGCACACTGAGCTAGCTATGGGCACGGCAGAAGAGCAACACTACCGATTGGCGGAACACGTCCGTTTTCGAAACTTTGGCGACGAAGGTCTGGTGATGCTGCAGGAAGAAGGCGACGTTATCGGCCTCAATGAAGTAGCTGCCGCTCAAATGAGCTGGCTGTGCGAGGGGCATACACCTCTGGAGGTCGCAGGTCTGACCGCAGCGCGCTTTGAGGTTGACGCAGCGCGTGCCTCCTCGGACCTCCACGCCTTTCTTGAACGCATGACGGAGACCGGCGTGCTGCTGCCCGAGGGGTCGGAGACGGGTTCTTCGAAAGCGTGATGAGCTGCTGGAGCAAGAAACGATGAGTTACTCAGCCTCGGTGCAACGCTCGTGGGAGGCGAATCGACTGACCTCGGTTCTTCTCGAGCTCACCTACGCCTGCAACTGGGACTGCGTCATCTGCTACAACGACCTCACGGCTACAGGAAGACCTCTCTCCAAGCCACAGTACTTTAAGCTACTCGAGGAGCTGGCGAGTATGAACGTGCTCAACGTAGCTCTTAGCGGCGGTGAACCTCTAGCGCATCCGCACTTCTTTGAGCTTGGAGCAGAAGCCCGGCGCCTCGGATTTGTAGTACGCATCAAGTCCAACGCGCACGCCCTGCGTCGCCCTCTGGCCGAGCGCCTCCGTCGTGAGGTAGACCCCCAACTCATCGATGTCAGCCTGCATGGGGCGACGGCGCAGACGCACGACCGACAGACCCGCGTGACCGGAAGTTTCGTACGGTTCGTCAACAACGTGCGGACCCTGCGTGAGCTGGGCATGCGAGTGAAGGTCAATATCCCTCTTACCCGGTGGGCGGAGCCAGAGCTTGAAGACATGATCGCGCTTTGCGACGACCTGGATGTGACGTTCCAGGTCGACACGCACATCACCCCGCGCGATGACGGCGACCGCGCCCCTACCGACCTCGCCCCGAGTAGTAGGGCGCAGGCCAAACTGGCAGACCTGATGAGGCAAAGAAGCGTCAAAGCGGAACCAGCCACCTCTGGGCGCATAAAATCCGATCAGCTAGAAACACCCGCACCCCAGCGTCTCGCTGAAAAGCGATCCAAGAAGAACTGCGCTGCTGGCGCATCAGCCATCGCTGTTGATCCCTTCGGTGACGTTCTCCCATGCGTGCAATGGCGGCACCCCATCGGCAACCTGCATCAGCACTCGCTCCGTGATATTTGGACCAGTGCGTCAGTGGATGCTGTCCGAACCACCTCGGAGCAGGCGCGCATGCAGGTGGAGCGGTGGCAGGAGGAAGGTAAAGCAGTCACCTTCTGCCCCGGCGCCGCGCACGCCTACTCCGGCGACCCGCTTGCTTCCTACCCATATCTCGACCGGCAGGCACCCGTCGGCCCGCAAGGTCCCGCATTGAAGGATGGGCCCACCGGCAAAGAGCGTCACAGGCACTTGCCCGTTTTAGAGTAACAGCGTAAGATGACGTCGAGCTATGGATACAAAAAAGCGAAACCGTCCGGCGGAGAAGGCCCCGCTCAAGAAGCGCTACGAGGCGCCTGCGATCATTTATCGTGAGCAGCTTGAGGTGATGGCCACCGCCTGCACCGGCGGGAAGGACTCGTACGAGCTCTGCCAAGCCGGTCCGATCACCTCCTAGTTTGGGGTGCAGCGTGGGCTAGTTCGGGTGCAGCGTGGGCTAGTTCGGGTGCAGCGTGGGTCTCTTACGGTCACGTGCCGGTTCATCCCACCGGGACAGTCAACGAGGTGGCCCGTATGGCTAAGGAAAACCAGAAACTGCTGGTGGGCACGCGCGAGGAAGCAGCACCCATTGGACAGGTAGCCGATGCACTTATGGATGTCATGGAGGCAGCCCAAGAGTAACCTGTCCTTATCGTTCCTCCTGACTGCCGAAGGTTTTACTGAGCCCTTCGGCAGTTCCATTTAAGGCGCCGTTCCCGGCAGCCTAACCAGCGAGTCTCGTTCCCCAGAAGCGATTGGCAGTCCCCGGAAGCGATTGGGAGGCGCGCTCAGTAGGCGCCGGTCCTCATCCTTAGCTCACGGCGCCGCGCACCAACAAACGCATGCACATCGCATGGCACCTGCGAAACGCCTCCCCCGAAGGCTGACCAGTGCTCATCCGATCACTGGTCAGCTTTCGTCAGAAGCAGCAACATGAATGGCACTGACTTTCCTCCCCTCTCTCGCAACGGGATGACCATGAACCGAATCATCACATTCTTCGCACTGCTAATAGCCGCCCTTCGGCCCAACATGAAACTCCGTGTGCGCCCCATAACATCCCCCCACTTCACCGGCCTGCTTTCCGCTTGGTCCGGTGTTCTGGCACTGACTTTGGCTGCCAGCTCTGCTCACGCTGCGCCTTCGCCTCAGGCGAACCCCTCACCTCAGGCGAGCCACTCCGACCCCGATGGGAACGACGCCATACGCATTGCAACCGAGGGGTTCACCGGGTTTGGTGGCAGCATAGTAGGCGGTGTGGGGGGCTTGTTCGTCGGAGGGCTAATCCCACCTGGGTGTAACTTCAACCCCGAAGCGGCGGATGATTCGTTCAACTGTGCGCCTGCAGCGGTCGGACTTATATCGGGCTACCTTCTAGGAGCGACGACCGGCATTTGGGGCGCTGGCAAGGCATTCGGAGCAGAGGGGAAGTTTCTCTGGACTCTGGCAGGTACCGTATCGGGTGCGGGAGCGGCTCTCGCTCTGAACTATCCACTGATCGATAAGCCGCTGACCGACGAGGCGGACACGCTTCTGGCACTTACGTACGTTCTCTTTCCCTTGACTGGCGGGATCCTGGGTTTTGAGCTCTCCAACTCCACCGTCGGCCAGAAAGAGACGCACCACGCGCAACCAACTGCGGCCTGGATGCCGCGGAGCCTCGGCGTTGCTCCGGCCGCGCGGCAGGACGGTCTCATGTTCCACGCCCTCTGGGACCTTTAGTTCTCGCGCGTCTCGGACCTGCAATTCACGCCGACGCCTTGTATCAGCAGGCAACCTTCCTTGGATGGCGAGTTGGATGGCGAGGTCAGGCGCTCGACGTACACGCGGGGCGGGTGTCGGCCTTCCCTTCCCTGCCGGGATGCTGCGCTCGACCTGCAAAAGTGCTACGTGCTACAACACGCTGTGAAAGGATGCGCCTAGCGAATGAGCGAAGACATTGACCATCGTGATTCTTCTGCGTCGGGCGAAGAGGACGCACGCGCCCGCTCAGCCTCGGCCGGCTTAGGCGAGGCTAAAGCGCTGGACAAGTGGATCCGTCCTGGACTTTCCGTGGCGCAAGCCGAAGCGGCCGCTTTACGGCTGCGCGCACCGTGGGAGTCTCCACGAGAGCCCACCGCATCACGAAAGCTAGAACCCGCCTCAGATGAAGCGCGTGACGGTAGCGTCGCACCAGGGCAGCCGGAAGTCCACCACACCGCTGCCACGGGAACCCAGCTCGGACCGATGGATGCTTCCGCTCGTCCCTCATCCATCCCCGCAGCGCCTGCTTCACGCCCTTCCCGCCCCATCTACGACGACGACGTCGAACCTGCGGGCGATCCCACGTGGATCAAGAAACGTCGACCTGGTCGGGCTCTGTGGTTGAGCGCTCTTGGCGCAGCAGCTGTCGGTCTTGCTTTTGTTGTCTGGCAATCGACCGACTCGGAAGAAAAAGCAGATCCTGCTCTCGGCAATCAAGCGCAAGCGGGTGCACCCTCGGAGAAGAACGCCGCAGCTCAAACGCCTGCGCCAACGGACGCTCCGACACGGGCAGCCTACCGCACCCTGAGGGTCACGCTCACCACGCCGAGAGCCGAGTTGCGGATCGATGGGCAGACCATCGCCGCTCCTGCGGTACTACGTCTGCCCAAAGGAAAAAAGGTGCAAGTTGAAGCGAAGGCCCCGCAACGCGCACCCTTCAAGCAGACGCTTGTGCTGGACGAAGATGAAGATCTCGTTGTTTCGCTCGATGCCTTGCCCACGACTGCCGAAGTGGAAGCCGAGGAAGAACCGAGGGAGGAAGCAGCCGACGTTGCCGAAGAAAAAGCGCGTGTCGATGCGACCGCGCAACCAGCCAAAGAGGAAGCACTCCCTGCGCCCTCGCCAGCGGCAGAGCAACCCGCTAAACCCAAACCCACTCGCAGCGCCGTCAAGCGGAAGTCAAAGAGCCAAGACAAAAGCATGGGCGCCGGATTTGTCACGGACAACCCCTACTGAGGCGAATGCCGCCTCCTCAAGGGCGGGTGTGCACGTTCCGCGTATGGCGCTTATCCGACGCTACAGCAAGAGCGGGTTTGTAAAGCAACCTTTACAAACAGGCGGGGCGGGGAGCACGACTGCGCGATAAGTCAACTTCACTCGAGCTGATCTGTAAAACCGTTTCTGACCATTGCTGGCTATATGTAAAACACTTCTGTTGCTGAATCCACACAACTGTGGTGTGTTAACTGGCCAGCTTCTGGCTAATGATTCGGTTTAGACTAACTCCGGCTTCAGCGGCTTCAATGCTTAGTTTTCGATGAACTTGTGGAGGTACACGTACCACAAACTTTCCACTGTAGTTTTGTAGCGAAAGCGGCTCAGGAATCGCTTCTTTTGACTTCTTTAGATCTCGAATCACATCCTTCACAAGTTTCTGAATCCCACGCAATGCTGCCTCTTGGGATTTAGACAACCAACTAAGCGAAGGAAACTCAGCACAGAGACCGACGTATTCGCCATCTTCTTCCGACCATAAGATCCGGTAGCTGTATTTTTTAGTGTCCATTCTGCTTCTCCAACTTATCGATAGCTAAAAGCACCTGGCGAACTTGATAAGGTTTGGCTTTGCCGCGTGACGACTGAACGTTGACGCGAGGATCTCCAGGCCACGGCGTTTTGTAGATTCGATGGCTCGTTCCTGTTTGTCTCGGTTTTCCGAAATAGTGGTCACAAATCTTAGCCAGATCAGCGAAGCGAACCCCTTTCGGGCTGTTCCGCATCTTCTCAACGATTTCGTTAGGTTTAGCCATGCATTACGCATAGTACTATTGATAGTACTATGCAATCGGCTTCTTTGCAACTCGTAGTTACTTCTTCGTAGCCGGTCAGTGGCTCTCCGACCAGGAAAGGACGCTTCCCGAGGAGGCTGTGCATTCGAATGCGCCCGCAAAACCCCAGCGGAGCGCACTCGAATGCACAACCTCCTCGAAAACCGACTCACCAGGGACTGACCGGATACACTTCTTCAGCCTCTTGTGGGTGGGGGCTGAGCACGACCATTACTCAACCATACAGCTGGCTGTGTGTCCCGATCAGCGCAAAGATAACCACATCTTCTCCCTCCCGGTAGAACAGAGCTCTTAAGTCCCCGCTAACGTTCATGCTCCAGTAGCCTGCAAACTTGCCGCTGAGGGGGTGCAATCGCAGTCGCACGTCGATGGGATCAACGACAAACAGTCGCAACCTGTCGTCGAACTGCTGTTGAAGTTTCAGCGGTAGTTTCTGGTACTGCTTCTTGAACTTAGAGAGATAGCGGAAAACCATACGAAAATACCGCTACGGTTGCTTGAGATCGCCGACGAACTCATCGACCGAGTCAAAAGGACGGCTGATTTGTCCGGTCTCTCTTTCGGCCTCAACCTCAGCAATGAGCCGTTCCAGCTTGGGGGACATGGGTTCTGGCGCATGTAGCTCAATGCGCCGCGTCACCGAAATATGTCGAAGGTAAGCATTGACCAACGTGCTGAGGGAGATACCAGCACTTTTCGCTACAGCTTGAGCTGCCGCCTTGACGTCTTCATCTACCTTCACACTGACTACAGTCTTCATACTACAAAGTATATACTTTGTAGTATCGTTGGTCAATGGTCGCAGGTATCTGCCGTAGCCCCTCCTGGTGAGAGGGTCCAGTATATCCACCTCGGGTCCAAGAGCTCTGGCGTTTATCCGACGCTAAAGCAAGAGTTGGCTTGTAAAGCAACCTTTACAAGCCGCGTATGCGCGAAGCCTGAGTGTACATTACAGTGTGCGAAGCGCGAGCACGACAAGATGGAAGAACGTCCCCTACAAAAGCGTCTATCCGGCGACAACGCGCCCGAAGCGCTTCTTGAATCGTTCCTGTCGTATCTTTCCGACCAGACCCTCGAGCTGTACCCCGCTCAAGAGGAAGCCATTCTTGAGCTTGTTACAGACAAAAACGTCATTCTGAACACACCAACTGGCTCGGGCAAATCGTTGGTCGCAACGGCGGCTCTCTTCTTCGCGATCACGGGTGGTAGGCGCTCTTACTACACCTGTCCGATTAAGGCGCTGGTCAACGAAAAGTTTTTTGCCCTTTGCCGCGAGTTCGGTGCCGAGAACGTAGGCATGCTCACGGGCGATGCCAGCATCAATGCCGACGCACCTCTCGTCTGTTGCACTGCAGAGATCCTGGCCAACATGGCGCTGCGACTGGGCGATGCGGCGAACATCGATCGCGTTGTCATGGATGAGTTTCACTACTACGGGGATCGCGACCGGGGCATGGCGTGGCAGATCCCCCTCCTCACGCTCCCGCAGAGCACGTTCTTGTTGATGTCGGCCACGTTGGGTGACACTGCTGTCTTTGAAGCTTATCTTGCTGAGCTAACGAAAAAGCCAACGGTCACGGTGCGCTCAACCGAGCGTCCAGTCCCGCTCGATTTCAGTTATCGGCTCGACCCGCTGCATGAAACGATTGTTGAGTTGGTTGAGCAGGACAAGGCGCCAATCTACCTTGTCAACTTCACCCAGCGTGCTTGCGCGGAACAAGCGCAGAAGCTGATGAGCCAAGACTTTTGCACCAAGGATCAGAAGCGCGCCATCGCTAAAGCGCTCTACGGCACCCGCTTCGACAGTCCTTACGGCAAGACTATTCAGCGGTTCGTACGCCACGGCATCGGGCTACACCACGCCGGTCTGCTGCCGAAGTACCGCTTGCTCGTCGAGAAGCTTTGTCAGGGGGGCCATTTGAAGATCATCTCAGGCACAGATACCCTTGGCGTAGGCGTCAACATCCCAATCAGGACGGTCCTCTTCACGCAGCTCTGCAAGTACGACGGCGAGAAGTCGACGCTTCTATCCGTTCGCGACTTTCAGCAGATAAGCGGGCGTGCAGGCAGGCGCGGATTCGACTCACAAGGCAGCGTCGTAGTCCAGGCTCCAGAGCACGTCATCGCCAACAAACGTCTCACGGAGAAGGCAAAAAAGAAGAAGCTCGTCCTGCAGAAGCCTCCCGCCAAAGGGTACGTCGCGTGGGACGAGAAAACATTTGAGCGTCTGGTGCACTCTTCCCCAGAGCCGCTCCAACCCACTTTCCATGTCTCTCACGCAACAGTTTTGAACACCCTGGAGCGCACGAAGGGAGGATGCAAAGCCTTGGTACGCCTCATCCGCGACTGCCACGTATCTGGACGTGAGAAGGCGGCCCTGCGGGTAGAAGCGAAACAACTATTCCGCTCACTCGTCGACGGAGAAGTTATCGGCATCCAAAACGGGGTACCGCACGTCAATGCGGACTTGCAGCACAACTTTTCGCTCGACCAATCACTCGCCTTGTACCTACTCGACACGCTTGACCGGCTCGACCCTGAACTGCCGACTCACGCTCTCGATATCTTGTCCCTTGCAGAGGCAATCGTTGAAAATCCTGACGTCGTGCTGCGTCGTCAGCTTGACAAACTAAAGACGGAGAAGATGTCGGAAATGAAAGCGGCTGGCGTCGACTACGAGGAACGCCTCGTCGAACTTGAAAAGCTTGAGTACCCAAAGCCGAACCGCGAGTTCACTTACCACACCTTCAACGCGTTTGCCGAAGCGCATCCCTGGGTTGGGCAAGACAACATCAGACCGAAATCCATCGCGCGAGAGATGTTCGAGATGTTCTATGCCTTCGGGGACTACATCAAAGAGTACGGGCTAGAGCGCGCAGAAGGCGTGCTGCTTCGCTACCTCACGCAGGTGTACAAGGTGCTGGTTCAAACCGTTCCGAGCAAGGCCAGATCCGAAGAGCTGGATGAAGTCATCGCCTATCTTCACTCAACGCTCAAGCGCGTGGATTCAAGTCTGCTCACCGAATGGGAGCAAATGCAAGAACTTCCCGCGCATCCCGAGGCAACGGGCGCTCCGCGACAAGAGCTCGACCAGCCGGAAGACATCACCCGGGACACCCGCGGCTTCACCATCTGGGTACGCAACGAAGTCTTCCGGCTTGTGCGCGCTCTGGCCCACGGCCGCTATCAATACGCCGAGGACATATTGCAAGAGATGACCGTGCGCGATGACCTTAGCAAGCCTTCTCTACCCTTTGGCGCAGCGCGACTCGACGGGTTGATGCGCGCCTTTAACGAAGCCAACGGTCCGCTGATGACCCACGCCGACGCACGAAGCGCGCGCTACCTTCGCCTGGAACGCCACGCGGACCTCTGGCTAGTCGAACAAGTTCTGGTCGCCGAGGAGCCTACGGAGTGGGTCCTGCGAGGACGTGTAAACATCCCCCTCTCGCGCGAGTCCGGCCGCATGATTTTCGACCTGACCCACTTCGGCCCTCCAGAGGCGGCGGAAACATAGTTCGCTGATCAACTTTCATCCGTAGAAGACACATCAGTGACTCGGCAAAGGTAGAGACTCGATCGAAGAGTCTAGAGATGACGTGCTGCGGGCCATCTGTGGGATCTCTTCCTGGTCGAGCGCGGCACAGACATATCGGTCGAAGCGTCATCCTGTTACCTACTCGGAGAGGATTGACAGGTTAGCAGTTGACGCGCGTTCCCTGCAGCCAGGCTGTGCTAATCTTGAGAGGTGGATAACCCGTACCTGGAGCTACTTGAAGCACTTGCAGCGAAGAGTATTCGCTTCGTGGTCGCTGGAGGAGTCGCCGTGGTTCTGCACGGTGTGGAGCGGGTTACCATGGACATCGACATTGCGGTAGACATGGAGTGGAGCAACTTGAACAAGTTTGTCGAGCTGGTTCGAGAGCTAGGTCTGAAGCCTCGCGCTCCCGTACCCGACGACTTTATCGTCGATCCTGCGAATCGCACTAAGCTGGTGATCGAAAAGAACGCATTGGTATTTACCTACGTGGATCCGAGCCATCCGCTGAAACATATCGATGTCTTTCTCACCGAGGACCATTCTTTTGCCGAGCTTTATCCTGACAGCTCACGGGTTCAGATCCGCGGCCACCAGATAGCTGTCGCCTCTATTGAGAAGCTGATCAACCTCAAACATAAAGTGGATCCGCCGCGTGCCAAGGATGTGTACGATATCTCAGAGCTGAGACGCATTCAGCAGGGGGGCCGATGAGCAGCCAAGCATCTTCTGACCTCTGGAACCAACTGAGTGAGGAGGATTTCGACGGTCACACGGCCTTTTCCGCTCTCAGTCCAGAACAGAAGCTGACGTGGCTCGCCTATGCAGCCGCCTTTGTGCTCGAAGCCCGTCGAATACGTACATCGAGAGATGATTGGACGTCGGGGGATCTATAACATCTGATAGGCAATTCTTAGACGGACATCACGCACAGGCCCCGCAGGGGAGAGGATGCGTCGCCGGTGACCCGGGCGCACTCGCGCCCCGCCCGCCGCCTTTCAACACAAACTACTTCACATCAGATCGGGGGTATTCCGGGCCCGGGCCTAATACGCACAGTGCGTGTCACGTCGATGGTGACCTGCGCTTTGACCCCCGTTGGCCCCGGCTCCCCCACAATGGCCCGGAGCCGCTTGAGCGGCTCCTTGTAAAGGCACCTTTACAAGCTTCGACTACACTGGGTTGACTACACTGTCAACTACACTGGGTCGACCAAACTACACGCGGACGCAGTGTGCGCACACGCGTGAAGCGCCGGCCCTTAGCGCTTCGCTCTCGCTCACGGAGAGTCACGCGACGTCGGCTGTTTCCACGTTCTTTAGCAGTTCGGAAAACCACATGTTGCCAAGCTTCTCTTGGGCGGAGTTTTGCCGTAGGCGAGAAGCTAGATGAGAGAAGTCGACATGGTCGAGTTCCTGATCTTGATTGAAGCAAGAGTAGACCACCGTCTCTTCTCCCGTTTCGGGGTCTACGTGCCTCTGCAAGCACTGGGCGCAGATCTCTTTCATCATGCACTGCATGGGTGAGTTGATGCTCCCGATGGCGTGATGGCCTGGCATGAGAAACTCACGCAAGGTCGTGTGGCGCGCCTCTTTAACTGCAGCCATCATCTTGTCGCTTCCGATCGCGATAATGCGGTTGACTTGGCTCATTGACACACGCTGCTCGCCGAGCTCGCCCCGGCCGTAGGCAATCATAGCCTGCACAATGTTGCCCCGGAAATGCGTGTCCTGCTCCCGCCGCGGCTCGATTTCCGGGCCGCTGTCGCTGGTCCAGATGACCTGGTCGGTGGAGCGCTCGATCTCGTCCATCTTGAACACCGAATCGCCGCTGCGGTAACCGGCAAAGTAGAGAACTTGAGCACCGGAGGCCTTAAACGCCTTTGCAATGGAAAACAGCACGGCATTGCCCAGCCCGCCACCAGCCAAGAGCACGGTCTGACCAGCCATGATCTCGGTTGGAGCGCCGGTCGGTCCCATCACCACAACCCGCTCGCCCTCCTCAAGCATCGACACCATGCGGGATGAGGAGCCCATCTCCAGCACGATCATCGAGAGCAGCCCTTTCTCAGTATCGGTCCACGCGCCTGTCATGGCCAAACCTTCCATCACGGCCGCCGTGCCACCGTAGTTGCGAGCAGAGGCTTCGAAGTTCTGCAACCGGTAGAACTGACCGGGGCGAAACTTCCGAGCGGCCATGGGAGCTTTGACTGTGACTTCAATGATCGACGGCGCCAAGCGCTTGATCCGATGCACCCTCGCCGACAAATCTTGATCAAGACGCGTGGAAAGTGTCGTCCAACGCTCCTGCGGGTTGTCTTTAACCTTCTTCCCCTCAAAAAGACGAGAGACGAATGGAAATCCGTCCTTCGCGCTGGCCATCGCCTTAACTACGCTCCCGGCGTACTTGGGATGGTTGTCACCGTAGTAGCTGACTACCCGCCCGTCCTGGGCGTAGCTCGTGAAGAAGCCCGAGCCGTCGGTCGTAGGTTCGAGGGTGACCACACCGCCCTCTGCCGTGGCGTGAAAGTTCTTGAAATAGCCGCGCTCATCCTGAGCAAACGTTCCAGGATACTCGCGTTCGTACGTCACGTTCGGACGCGTTCCAGCTGCCACGCACACGGTCTTGGCAGGGATCCGCACGTGCTCGCCTGTGCCACGCAGCTTGCCATCCGTGATTTGCTGCCGCTCGAAGGTGACTGCCTCAACGGCGCCGTGGCCGTCCTCATGTGCTTCAACCGGCGACATCAGCTGCACGTACCGCACGCCCTCTTCCAGCGACTTTTCAACCTCCTCGTGATTCAGCCGGTATGCAGGTGAGTCCTCCATGCGGCGTCGGTACACCACACTCACGCCGCCCCAGCTGTTGACGAGCTCCTGCACACGGGGTTCACGCCCCTCTTTAGCCGCTGCGCGACGCTCCTCTCGCAGCTCCCTGCCATGGGCAAGCATCTCGTCCATGATGAGCAGCTCTTCCTCATCGAAGCGCTCGCGGAGCGCCTCTTCACCAACCACCGCACCCATCGTGGTGTAACGGTCGAGCACACGCTCAACCTGCACGGTGTAGTAAGCGAGCAGCTCTGTGGCTGTGTCGATCGCGGTGAGGCCGCTGCCGATCACCACGGCAGGAAGCCGCACCTGCAGGTTGGCCAAGCTATCGCGTCGGTATGCGCCGGATAACTGAAGGGCCATGAGGAAGTCGCTCGCCATGCGGATGCCGCGGAGCATGCTGCCCTTCATCGGAACGTGTGTGGGTCGGCCAGCACCTGCGGCAAGCGCAACGTGATCGAAGCCGAAATCCCACGCGTCTTGCAGGTCCAGCGTGCCGCCAAATCGCACACCTCCGTAGCAACGGAAGTGGCTGTTGCGCAGCAGATTGAGGTAGATCACTGCCAAAAAGTTTTTGTCCCAGCGCACGGTGATGCCGTACTCGCTCACCCCTCCAAAGCCAAGCGAAGTACGCGCCTCGAGCGGAGCGTAGAGCGTTTTGACATCGCGCAGAGGTTTCGGCGTCCCGCTAGCCTCGCCAGTTAGTTCCGCATCGAGCGGCTCGAGCTTGAGGCCGTCAACGGCCACCACCCCAAAACCCTCATTAAGCAGATGATGCGCCAGCGTGTAACCCGCCGGCCCAAGACCCACCACCATCACGTTGCGTCCGTTGTACGGAGCCTGGTACGGACGCTTGCCGTTGAGCGGATTCCAACGCGAAAGGAGCGAGTAGATTTCGAAGCCCCACGGCAGCTCCAGCACGTCAACCAGCGACCTTGTTTCGATTTGCGGGATGTTGACCGGATCCTGCAGCTGATAGATACAGCCCTTCATGCAGTCGTTGCAAATGCGGTGGCCAGTACCGGGGACCATCGGATTGTCGATCATGGCCGTCGCAAGAGCGCCCACGATTTCACCAGAGCGGCGCAGGACGTTCATCTCACTGATCTTCTCACCCAGTGGGCAGCCAGGAAGCTCCACGCCGAGTGGGTTCTTCCGCAGCTCCCCATGCTTATCGCGCAACCCTTTGCTGCATGAGTCCTTCTTCCGTCCGTGGCAGTAGATGCAGTAATCCACCTGCGCTGCCACTTCACGCTGCGAGCCCCGGCAGTCGGTCAGGGCGAACGGCTCAAGCCGACTACGACGGTGCTCAACCTCACCCTCGAAAGAATCTGGCAGATCTTTACGCGGACGGAGAGCGACCAGACGCTCAAACTGCCACTTCCCAGGCTGATGAAGCGAAACCCAGCGTGCGGCTGGATCCAACCGGTCCTGCCGTCTGGACGCCAGCACGGCTTCAACCGCCGCACAGACCCGGTCGACCACCCACGCATCGCTACGCGCGGAAAGTTTCTCCTCTTGCTCCAGCGTCGAGCGGGCTTCATCGGAAGCTTCGAGAGCATGACGCAGCGTCGCTGCATCTGCGGAAAGCGCGTCGGTCCACGCCACGCCTCCGCCCTTGGCCGCCTTACGCGCCACCTCATCGATACGGTGCAGCCAGGAGGTTGCTTCCGCGACGTACTGCTCCTCGTCCTCATCGCGGCTTACCTTCGTGGGAGCGCTGGCCCAAGCCACACGCGCCACCACCGCCGCGCCCTCCATGTCAGACCCCCAGGCTTGCCCCGCCTTAGGAGTCAGCACACGCTTTCTGACGAAGTTTTTCCGAAAGTCGAACAACGGGTCCAAAGCATTAATTTCGTCTGCGAGCTTCTCAATAGGCTCGGTGACGCCGAAAAGCTCACCCACAAATCGCCCTACGTGAGGAGCAACGGTGACGATCGCGTTCGAGAGGTCGACCGGATCAACCTCATCCTGATGCAACACCTTGATGGCGTTAACTGCGTCTTCGCTGTGCGAACGCAGCCACTCAGCAAACGTCTGATGGAGATCAGAAAGCCGCGAGGAGTCGTAAAGGTCCCGGTAGCACAATCCGAAAGCCGAGAGCGACCTCTCTAGGTCCTCCGGCACCGCTCGCGCACTAGCCTCACCTTCGCAAGAGGAACCAGAGGCGCCGGAGTTTATTAAAGGGTCTTTATCTAAGGAAGCGTCTGCACTTCCCGTTGCTGCTGTCATATCATCACCAACAAAAGCTTGGCTGCTAGGATGGGATAAATCGTCGATTACGCAAGAGAAACCACACACCTGCCACCTCTCCCAGTACCAGCCAGCATGCCGAAACACCAGCGCCCGTATCGCCCTCGGCCAACGAAGTCTCTGCGGACGCTCGAACATCAGACCACTCCCAAACCAGTTGCCTGCCACGGACCCACCACGAAGCATTCACCCCTGGCTACCTGGAGCATCGGGTTAAAGCGCGCTAAGCCCCAGTCATGATGAGCACCAGTCACGATGAGCCCCCAGCAACCTGTGACTTCAGCACCTTAAGCAGATGCCGAACATGACCAAGAACATCACTTATAAAGACGCCGGCGTGGATGTCGAGAGCGCGGACGCGCTCGTTGAACGTATCAAAGCGTTGGCCGCGCCGACTCAAATCCCCGAGACAGTGAGCCACGTGGGAGGGTTCAGCGCCCTTTGCGCCCTTCCCTCCGGAATGCGGCACCCCCTGCTGGTTTCCAGCACCGATGGTGTTGGGACGAAACTTGAGGTCGCCATACGTCTCGCCAGTCACACCACGGTAGGCGAAGACCTCGTTGCCATGTGCGTCAACGACATCCTCACCTCAGGTGCCCGGCCGCTTTTCTTCCTCGACTACCTGGCGACCTCCAAGCTTGACGTCTCTCAAGCAGCGGATGTTATCGCTGGCGTCGCCTCGGGCTGCCTGAAAGCCAAGTGCGCTCTGATTGGCGGTGAGACAGCAGAGATGCCCGGCTTCTATCCCAATCAGTACTACGACCTCGCAGGCTTTGCGGTGGGGGTGGTCGAACGAGACGAGCGACTCGGAGAACACCTGGTTCAAGAGAACGATGTCCTGATCGGCATCACGTCCAGTGGTCTGCACTCAAACGGTTACTCACTCACGCGTAAGCTGCTCTGGGACATTGAGGCTCCACCGGTCGATCTCGCGTGCAGCGTGGGAGAGCGGCCGCTGGCGCAATGGCTGCTCGAGCCAACCCTCATCTACACAGAGGCCTGCCAAGCCATGCAGAAGGGGGGAGACGTGCACGCCCTCTGCCATGTGACCGGCGGTGGGGTCCCAGGTAACCTCCCGCGGGTTCTGCCCGCCCACCTAGCTGCCACCATCAACGAGGCGGCGTGGCCTACGCCAGCTATCTTCTCCTACCTTGCCGAGCGCGGCGATGTAGATCCAGCCGAGATGCATCGGGTGTACAACATGGGCATCGGAATGATCGCAGTGGCTCCCCCAGACTCCAGAAGAAGTCTCGTCGAAGCAATTGAAGGCGTAGGGCTCTCGGCTTGGGAAATCGGCCACCTCAGAAGGCACGAGCCACAGCTTCCACGGGTTGAGTACACGTGAAACTCGCCCTTCTTGCGTCAGGCCGCGGAACCAATCTTCGCGCCGTGTTGCAGCTCGCAGAGCGACACGTCGAGATTGAGCCCATCGGCTTCGTCTCCGACGTCCCAGCATGTCCGGCAGAAACTATCGCAAAGGAAGCCGGCCTTCCCACGCGCACCGTTGCGCCCTCTCAATACGCCAGCCGCGCCGCGTGGGATGCCGCGCTCGCTGACTCTTTGGAGGCCCTTGAGCCGGATTGGGTGGTATTGGCGGGCTTCATGCGAATCGTCGGGCCTCGGGTTTTGCAAGCATTCCCTAGCAGGATCCTCAACATTCACCCTTCGCTCCTCCCGGCGTTTCCAGGTTTAGACGCGCCCAAACAGGCCATCGCCGCCGGTGTCAGAATCTCCGGATGCACGGTGCACCTCGTCGACAGCGGCATCGACTCGGGTCCCATCCTGGCGCAGGCTGCTGTTCCCGTTACCCCGGAGGACACCGCTGAGACCTTGCATGCGCGTATTCAGGCTGCCGAGCACAAGCTTCTTCCATCGGTGCTGCTTCAGCTTATCCGCAGGCACGAGCCTCCGTTGCCGGTGCACACGCCGCTGCTCGTGTCGCCCTCCCTCGTAATCTAGATCCATCGCATGGCCCTTGAGACTTACGACGTCGTCGTGCTTGGTTCTGACGTGGCTTCCCTCTGCGCAGCCGCGTTGCTCGCCAAGCGACGCTTCCGAGTGGCGCTCGTGCAGCTACGCCGCGAACCTGCTGAAGACGAGGTCGCGGGACGCTCCTTCCTGCGCGAACCAGAAGCTTTCTGCGCCCTCGGCACCCCAGTTTGGGCGCAAACCTTCTCAGAGCTCAGCCTCGATCCAAGAAGAAGCAACTTAGCTGTAGGAGCCGATGGTCCGGCCCAGGTGGTCGTCCCACAGCACCGCTGGTCGCACTTCGCCGACACTTCAGCGTTTCACGACGAAGCCGCTAGGGAGTTCATCAAAAGACGTCGCCCCGTTGAGAACTTCAGCGAAGAAGCGCACCGCATCTCCGCAGCATGCTCAAAGGTGCTTCGGCCCGCCATTTGGCCTCCATCCACCCCCTTCGGAAAGTTGCGAGCAGCGAAAGCGGCGTCGGCTCTAGGACTCAAAGACGCCTCGCAACAACAGAGCCTGCTGCGCGATTTTCTCGAAGACCATCCCTTCCTGATCGGCCTTCGCTCGGTGCTCGCCCTGCACGAGCGGGGTGCTGACGTTTTTCCTCACACGGACCTCTCTCTGAGCCGCCTTTACACCAACTGGCTTCAGGGTACTGGATGCGACAGAAACGTACCCGTTGGCACCGTGAAACAGTGGCTGATGGCATCCCTTCTTCGTCATAATGGGCAAGTCTACGATGATGACGTGGCCGAACATCTCGCTGTTTCGTCTGGACGCGCAATGCACGTGCGTCTTCGGCTGTCGCGCAAGGAGATCGGCTGTGACCGGCTGGTCAGCGGCGCGCCACTTGAGGAGTGGGAGAGGATTGCCGAAGTGGAAGCACTCGTACCGAAGGAGAAGGGCGAACCAGTCAGCGTCACGCCAGCGCACGTGCGTTACGCAGCGCACATCGTCGTCGAAGCGTGTGCTGTACCTCCTCCGATGCGAGCCAGCGTTTACCTCACCCCAACAGGTGGACATGCTGCGGCTATTCGCTTCGTTCCTCAGCCTTGCTCCGACGAGAAGGTTCTTTGCTTGACCGGCCAAACGCTGGTCCGCTTCCTCCCAGGGCAGGCTCTAAACCTCGCCGATGCCAAGCGCCACATCCTTCAGGCGTTTGAGGATCTTGCACCGCACACGTCACGCTTTCTGCACGCAGTGAGCTCGCCCTTCGACGAGCCAACGGCAGCGGGCGATGCAGTCAGTATCCCAGCGTTGGCCGCGGGTGCCTGGTCGCGCGGCCCAAGCTACCTTCCCACAAGCTACGCCTTCAGCCGCGCGCATACCCTGGGCCTGTGCGCACTGCCTACACGCACCGCCCTTAGCAACGTCTTCCTATGTGGGAGCCAGGTGATACCCGGGTTGGGCCACGAGGGTTGGCTCCTTTCAGCCTGGAAGGCTGTGGACGCAGTGACGCGCACCGACCGCAAGTACAAAAAAATTCGTCGCAGCGGGATGGCACGACTGGGCCTGTGAGGCCGGCTCTCCAGGGGAGGCCCCTGTCGCTGCCTCTCCCCCCGGTCGAAGGATCCCAGAGCAGCGAGGGCTTCAGAGCAAGAGCTTCAGACGATATGCCCTAGACGTGCATCTTCTGCGCACGGTACGCTTGTGCGGTGACAGGAAGTGAACATGCACCGGCACCCTTTAGCCTCGACCAACTGCTGCAGGTGATGGTGGAGAAAGGTGCATCGGATCTCCACATCACATCCGCCACGCCGCCATTGCTTCGACTTTCCGGGCAGCTTGTTCGCCTCAAAGCCGAACCGCTCTCGGCCGTGGCCACCAAGCAACTCTGCTATTCCGTGTTGAGTGAAGAGCAGAAGGTCCACTTCGAAAAGAACAATGAGGTTGACCTGGCCTTTTCAGTGCCTGGGCTGTCCCGCTTTAGAGCGAACATTTTCATGCAACGCGGCGCTGTAGCCGGTGCGTTCCGCACCATTCCGCACCGCATCCGCACCTTTGAGGAACTTGGCCTTCCGCAGGTGGTCTCGTCGCTGGCCGGGCTGCCGCGAGGCCTCGTCCTCGTCACAGGTCCAACGGGTTCAGGAAAGTCGACCACCCTTGCCGCGATGCTCGACAAGGTCAACCGAGAAAAGCGCCTTCACATCATCACCATTGAGGACCCGATAGAGTACGTTCACACCCACAAGCGTTCTATTGTCAACCAGCGGGAAGTGGGTGCCGACACGCAAGGATTTCGCGGCGCACTCAAACACGCGCTTCGGCAGGATCCTGACGTGGTCCTCATCGGTGAGATGCGGGATTTGGAAACCATCGAAGCCGCACTGACCATCTCAGAGACGGGCCATTTGGCCTTTGCCACGCTCCATACCAATGGTGCTGTGCAGTCCATCAATCGCATCATCGACGTCTTTCCAGCGCACCAGCAAGCGCAGGTGCGTGCGCAGCTCTCTTTCGTGCTCCAGGGCGTCGTGACGCAACTGCTGGTGCCATGCGCAGAAGGTCAGGGGCGCGCCTTGGTGATGGAAGTCCTCGTGCTCAATCCTGCGATAAGGAACCTGATTCGCGAGGACAAAGTTCATCAAATCTACTCGATGATGCAATCCGGCCAAGGGCTCTCCGGCATGCAGACGATGAATCAGTCGCTTTTCGCCCTTTATTCTGCGGGCGTCATCTCTAAAGAAGAGGCGCGAAGCCGTTCTAATGAGCTGAAGGAACTCGACAGCATGATCGCCGCTCAGTCGGCGACGTAGCGTCGGGGCAACCACTCCGGCTTGACCGGTCGTTTCACCTTCTTGTAACATTACACTTGTAACGGATGTGGAGGTTCCATGACCGAATGGGCATGGGAAGCGCGCGCGCGCAGCGGCGAGATGCGGAAGGGAGTGATGGAGGGCGCGTCGTCTGAGGCAGTCCAAACCCGCCTGCAGTCCCAAAACCTCAACGTTCTCAAGGTCAAGAAGGTCCCCAAGGCACTCAACATCAGCATTGGCTCCCCCGTCAAGGAGAAGGAGCTGGTGGTATTCGTGCGTCAGTTCGCGACCATGATCGATGCCGGTCTGCCCCTCGTGCAGTGTCTGGACCTGTTGGCGCAGCAAGGCGACAACAAGGCCTTCAATAAAATCCTGCTCGACATCAAGGGGCATGTGGAGCACGGCAACAAGTTTTCAGACGCTCTGGCGCGTCATCCCAAGGTGTTTGACCACCTGTTCGTCAATCTCGTGGCCGCGGGCGAAATGGGCGGCATCCTCGACACCATCCTCAACCGTCTCGCCGTCTACATCGAGAAACGCGTCAAACTCAAGCGGCAAGTTCGCAGCGCCATGGTGTACCCAACGGGTGTGATGTGCATCGCCATCGCGGTCATGGTCGTGCTGCTGACGTATGTCATTCCGAGTTTCCAGATGATGTTCAGAGACTTCGGCGGCGAAGACTCGCTGCCGGCAATGACTCAGTTCGTCATCAACCTCTCCAAAGGCTTCGTGGGTAACATCCACTGGATCTTACTGGGGGTGGGCACGGTGGTGGGCTCCATCGTCTACAGCTACAAAACCACCAAGGGCAAACGCTTCTGGCATAAGTTGATGATCACGGTGCCGGTCCTGGGACCCGTCATGCGCAAGATTGCCGTGGCACGCTTCACCCGAACTTTAGGCACGTTGCTTAGCTCCGGCGTGCCGATACTCGATGCCCTTAACATCGTCGCCAAGGCATCCGGCAACGTCATCATCGAGGAGGCCATCAACACAACAGCCGCACGCATCAAAGAAGGCCAAACGATGGTCGAGCCGCTGCTTGAGTCAAAAGTCTTTCCACCTCTGGTGGTGCAGATGATTGGGGTCGGTGAGCAAACCGGCGCCATCGATCAGATGCTAAACAAAATAGCCGACTTCTACGAGGAGGAAGTGGACGTGGCTGTAGGCGCCCTCACCTCCATGCTCGAGCCGATCATGATGGTCGCCATCGGCGGCATGGTCGGCTTCATCCTCATCGCCATGTACATGCCCATCTTCGACATCGCGGGCAAAATCAAAGCCGAGTAAGCGTGCAGTCGCAAACACCTTGCAAACACCGTACCCCGGGAATGTGTCGGGACCGCCGCAACTCGAAGGCGCATTCCAACGCGCCGACCGTCCCGCGTTACAGGGTCGTCGGTTGCTTCTAAATCGGCCGACCTGGAACCATCCGCAGTCTGCCGGGACGAGATGCTCAGAGCTCCGCAGTGATGCCGAACGTTGGGGCACTACGAGAGGCGCCTGCAGCGTTGGACGTCGAGAACGCGATCGGAGAAACCTCCTCTCACCTCCCAAAGAAAGTTTGACCGACTTCGGCGCGTACGCACATGAGTGTGCCACTGGGCAGTGGAGTGACCCGTGCCCAGTAACTGGGCCTTCGGTCACCTCAATACTCCAGTAGCTCAGTAGCTCAGTAGCTCAGTAGCTCAGTAGCTCAGTAGCTCAGTAGCTCAGTAGCTCAGTAGCTCAGCACCTCGAGACTTGGTACCCGCTCAAAATGGCGGGTGTTACGGGTGACCATAGGCAGCTTAGCGTGAAGGCAACATGCGGCGATCCACAAGTCATTTGTGCCGATCAGCTGACCACGCTGCTTGAGAGAGCGGAAGGCGGACGCGTACTGCCAGCCAACCGCAGCATCTATTATGAGCATCTCATAAGGGCGCAGAGCTTCCTTCCACAGCGTTCTCTGATCACGTGTGAAGCCGATGCCGAACTCACCCGCGCTTATGGAGCTTACCACCGGCACCAGCGCTTGCTGCCGGGCGAGAAAGTGTTGTGCGTCTCCGGACTTACCTCGCTGCAGCTCGCGCTCGATGAGGAATGTCGTGTCTAAAACTAGCGCCTCTGCCATGGGTCCGGAGGCGCATCTTCCATCTGCACCTCTTCGAGCTTCCGCAGAGACGCGTCACTCAGAAAAGTTGAACGCTTCTTCAAGGCGTCAATCAACGCCGAACCTTGCCAGACGCGCCGAGGCCAGCTTCCGCGACGAATCACTGATGAGAAGGACTCTCGCGGTGATTACCTGGCGGCCACAAGCTTCTGGTACACGTCCAGCTCGATGCTGATAGTTTTGGTAGCCATGCATAGATCATGCATGAAGTCCGCCCCAGCATCAACTGCGTCTTCCGAGCATCGACTACGCGGACGCGACTGGGACTGCGAAGCAGCTCTCACATGCTACCCCTGCGCCGCGCCACCGCCGGTCCACCGCTTGGAAGGCGCACGCCGCGCAGCGCTCGCGTGCCTCAACGCTACGAGAAGGAGACCGACGAGGCTGTCGGTGCACGCACTTACACGCTGGAACCGGTCATGAAAGTAGCCATCGGCGGCATCGTTGGCTTCACCCTCATCGCCATGTACATGCCCATCTTCGACATCGCCGGCAAGCTCATGGCGGCGAAGGCGGGGTAGCATTTCCGCCGTGTGATGCAGTGATGCAAACCAGGTCTAGGTGGGGCTTGAACGCACCACGGTGAATACTGATATCCTTTCCTACTGCGCCAGGCGTCCGCTTGTCGCTTTCCCTGGACGTATGACACTCCTAAGAATCTCCCCTTTTTGATCTTTGCCTGCGGTCATAAGGGTCGGCGCGCCGCGATGTAGGACTTCCGAGCCTTCTTTTATCGGGCCATTGCAAGCGGCGAAGGGTCTCTAAGAGCGTAACCACTCCGCCGGCCTGCCGGCCAGGGCAATCGCATCTAACATTGACTGATTTCAAGCAGATAGCGGTCGTTGCACATGGCCTTGAGTTGCTTTTGAGGAAGGCTCGCTCGGGGCGACTTGGGGTCAATGTGTTGCCTGAGCATGTTCAGCGACATCGATTGCATCATAGCAGGGTTTTCAGGCGCGTGGTCTTTTCGTAGGCGCGCACGGTCCTGGTCAAAGGTGACATCGAGCACCCAATGCAGTTGATTTTCGATCGACCAGTGAGAACGAATCGCCTGGGCGATGCGGATAACATGGTCGTAGGTCAGCGAAGACAGATAGTAGCGAAGCTCGGTGGTCGTTTTACCTTTGAGGGTGCGGGTGGATTCAACACGCACGACCGAGCAGACAACGCTTGCCCAAGCGCCATATGTCTTTTCTGTCAGCCAGTCTTGGACATCCATGGCCGTGACTTTTCTGTGTTCGATTCTGCCGTGCGCTTTGTCGTAGGCTTGGTGACAAGCGAACAAAGACGCTCTAGAAGGGGGTTTGAAACCTGTATTGAGGCGCTCAAACTGCTGGATGACCTTGCGGTGAAGTCGCTTGTGGTTGGCCTTGAGAGCCAGCACAAAATCTCCGCCTTGTTTGAGTATAAGCTTGGCGATGCTCTTCTGACGTCCCATCGCGTCGATGGTGACGATGCTGCCCTTGATATCGAGCAGGGGTAACAGCGCTTGGATGGCAGCCACTTCGTTCTTCTTCGCTAAGGTGCGAATCTGTCCCAACACCAGGTGCTCCGTGCTACAAAAAGCCGAAACCATGTGAATCGCGACGCGTTTGGCCGCTTCATCAAACGTTTTTCTCAGCGTTTTGCCATCGATGGCGATGACCCCATCAGAGGCGCTGGTTCGAAGCGCGTCACTCCAGCGAATCAAGCATTGTTTCAACTGCTCGGTGTCTAAGCGAGCGAGCAATCGACTCATCGTGTCGTGAGACGGGATACCGTGCGGTAATCGAAGAAATGTGCGTAGAAAATCCTCCTTTTCCTTGGCCCAGGTCTCGACCATCACCAAGCTGTTGGCAACGCAAATGAATCCGAGCACGATAATAACCAGTATGTCGTAGAGCAGATGCATCGTGCGGTGCTCGGCTCGAGGATCATCAATGCACCGCAGATGTTCGCTCAGAGAACACAGGGGTTGCTGGACCTCGGGGTTTCGTTGGCAGCGTTTTTTGACATGAATGACCTCCTTAGCGGCGCTTGCCGCTGTTCGAGGTCTATGTGAGGATCACGTAACCCACTGATATGTCAATATTCTAGATGCGATTGCCCTGCATACAAACATTTGCAAATAGGAGATTGGCATCAAACGTGCTTTTGGAGGGTCACCTATGAGAACTGAAACTACAATGGTCTTGCTGTGTGCCCTTCTAGCTTGCGGGTGCGAAACAACTTCGGGTGCGGCGGGAGGCCGATTTGAAGGTGCAATTGAAAATGGCTTTTCCGGGCTTAGTCATCCAAACTCTGTGGCTCTCTCGCTGCTGTGCGAGACTCAGGAAGAACTGCTGGCGGGTGTGTTACGCGGTTGCGAAACGACAGAGGCTGCAGGATTTGCTATGGGCCCAAGCTCCCGGTATATCCTTACCAACTACCATGTCGTAGATACGCATGCCGAGGGTGAGGTGCAAAGTCTGGCGATCGTGTTTCACCGAGATGGCGCGCGAGAACAAGCCGTTCTTGTTCCGCTCGAAGAGGTGAGAGTGATCGCTCATCCTAGCGTGCCCGAAGGGGTGAACTACAACGCGTTGTCCACAGAGGTGGTGGATCTTGCGCTCATCGAGCTTCCTTCGCGCTTGCACCATCTCCTAGCTCTCGACGGCAAACCAGTTGAAGGTCTTCAGAACATCCGCTTCGCGGATGCACGGTCGAACTACAGGCAGAGGAAAGGCCTGAGAGGATTTCTTTCCAACCTGTTTCGAAGGCCGCGAGAGGAGAAACTCTATTGGGTCGACGGAACGCAGATGGACGGAGAGTACGCTTTCGCGGAGGAAGACGGCGAGGGCGCGGTCACCGGGGTGGTTACCTTTGGCGACAACTCGGATGTGTATCTGGAGACGTTTGCGGAGGTGACAGGAGGTCTGGACACCTGCATTGGAAGTCCGACAGTCATCGAAAAGGGGGATTCGGGTGGACCCATCTATGAACAGAGCGGCACGCACGAGGCGGTGCTGCATGGCATCTCCGCAACGCATGCCTGTGTGCCTGGTACGGCGCTACACGTAGTCACGCTACCGCGTGCTCAACGCGAACAACTCCTTGATCCCGAAGTTCTCTCACTGGCGTTTCCGAACACCGATCCGAGCGCGCTGAGCGCCATTGCGGAGCTGGTGAAACAGTCAGTTCAGGTTGAGGATACGTGGCCAAGCCTTTTTGCGTACCTTGATGAACAAAAGCAACGCAGCCACGACGAGCTTGCGCAAGTGGCTTTCACTGCGTACCGCGCCGTGCGCCTGGATCGTGATGCACAATGGTTTGGTGAAGGAACGGTGGATTGGATAGAGACTCTGACATCTCAGTAGCATTCGACTGTAGCCGTCAGAAAGTGTGAGCGGCACGCATCGTTTCCCATTGCCACAACGGAAGTCTCCTTTGTAGTCAGCACATTAGGCCGCGTTCGGTCCGACGTACCCAGCCATGTCGCTGGTGCAACGACCTGGACGCGCTCGACGCTTTTTCTTTTTCACCAGCCCTTCACGTTTGAGCAGCTCACCCACCGTACTGGGAGCGGGCCACGCCCTCTGTGGTTATCGTTGCTTGAGATAGGCGACCAACTTCAACGGGCCCCAGCTCGGGTGAGTTCGGCGTAGTTCGCACTGGAAAAAGAAGACCTTCCCAAAAGAAGACCTTCCCACAAAAGAAGACCTTCCCAGGTTGATAAAGAAAAGAAGACCTTCCCAGGTTGATAAAAGGCGAGACACTGGCAGAGAGGCTGAGCCGTGGTCTGGCCGCTTCGGGATGGCGGAAGAAGCAGCCAATGCAAGAGCATTGACTGGATTGAGCGAGATGGAGAGCGCAGGTTGGGATACTGCCGCCGCGTCATTGGAGTTCGGTGCACCACGGTGAGCCCGCTTCTGATGCGCCTTGTAAAGTAGCCTTTACAAGGTACGCCGCGGCAGGAGAGCTGCGACGTGCTCACATGCTTCTCGGTCTGACTGTGCCGGGCTGGGCTGGGCAGGGTGGGTTAGGCAGGGCTAACTAAGCCGGACAGGGCGCGCAGCAGACCTGGATGTGCTTGCGCAGCCAGTAGGTGCCAGCAGGAAACTCGGTATGGCGGTGGCCTTGGGTAAAGCGCTGGTAGGCCAGCTTGTAGGCTTGGACGAAGGCGCGGAGTTTGTCGATGGCTGCTTTCAGCACGCCTGGCGTCTCTTTGCCGGTGACCCGCAGGTGACGTGAGGGCTGCGTCTCTGTGGTTTGTGGCCGCTGCCACGGCTTGCACCGGCCAAGCTTGCGGAGGCCGAGGAAGCGGCCAAGGTGCGCCTGGCGCCACTCTTGCTGCCTTTCCCTGAGCGCATCCATCAAGCCGCTCCAGAAGGCCGGGTTGCTGGAGGATGCGTGGTTACTGGAGGCGTGCTCAAGAGGCGGCGGAGTGACGGTGAGCTCAGCATGCGGCGGCGCGGTGCCTTCAGAGCGGAAGAAGTCGGGGCGGGGTATCTGCCGACTCGTGTGCTCGCCTCCTATGCTATGGAGGCCTGGCCACTCTGCTGCCCGCTTGACCAGCCCATGACGCACGGGATTGACCAGCACGTAGAGCATCTTGTTTGGTGCATCGACAAAGATGGGTGTCTTTCCCACGAGGGCAAAGCCCATCGGATCTCACCCTTGCTCACTCGACATTCAGTTGAAGTCCTTTGTGACCAAGACAGATTGGACCGACTTTATCTCGGACCACTCCCACCTCGGTCATTTCACACGCCGGGGGCGGTTCAAATGAGGGCGTCCAAAGTCACCACCATACGATCACACGACCATCCCATGATCAAAAAGGGAGAACTTTTGATCCTCTCCGAGGAGAAAAGCAGCGCCCTTTTCTTTTCGAACTAGAACCGCATCCCGCACCCCGAGATTCTCGAAAGATCATTCGCTGAGTTCACCGTCTGTCTTCTGGCGGATGATGTCGAGGATGGCCTCGGCTTCTTTGAGCGGTTCCAGCTCGGGCTTGGTGGTGACGAAGTGGTTGAGGTATTGCTCGGCTCGCGGGAGCTCACCTGTTGCGAAATAGCACAGCCCCACCAAGTAGAGTGCGTCTGGGTCGTGCGCCTCTCCCATCAGAAGCTGCTTACCTAGGCGTATGGCCTCTTCGTATCGACCCAAGGAGCGGAGGGCGTGGCCTGCGTTGACCAGCGCTGCGCGGTAGGTCGGCACAAGCTCAGCAGCGCGCAGATACGCTTTGAGAGCGCGCGGGTAATCGCCCTGCTCGTAGTGCACACTGCCGAGGAAAAAGAAAGCATACTCGTTCTCTTCATCCTCAACCAGCTCCCGCTCCAGTGCCTGCTTTGCGTCTTCAAGACTACCCTCGCGAAGGAGTTCCGCTCCTTCCTCAGCGGCCTCCCAGCGTTCATCGTGCGGCCTCTTCACAAGTTTTGCCTTTCGTTACAGTAGCGCCCCCGGTCGGCAGGGGCTTTGGACGATGATGACCGCACATGTCTCTTCTTTGCAGAGCCTGAGAAGCCGTGCGCTCGCCCCGTTCGAGGTGGATCGGCGTTGTCAAACTGGGCGCCCTTGGCTGAGCGTGCGGGGCTGCCCAGCTCAAGCCGCAAACACGGCTCCTTTAGGGGGCGATCATGTTCCCCGGGGCAGTCTACTTGAAATCGCTGAAGCGGAACACCTTCGCGCTGACATCGTACCAGACGAACAGCGCCGAGCCGTCACCCTTAACACCGAGGTAGGGTGCGCCTCTGTCAGCAAAGGAATCTATCGGTGGGTATGCCGCGGCAAACAACAGAGATTCACGCGTCCAAGGCTCCCCATCGCGTCGACGGACGTGAAGAAATTGGCTCTGCTCACCGTTCTCCGTCGCTCCTTCCCAGACCACCAGGAGGTTGCCTCGGGGATCCGCCACCGAAACATGCACAAGCCCATACAAGGGGTGAGCCGCACTCGCGCCGATCGGCTCGGGGTCCGTCCAGGCGCCATCCTGTAAGAAGCTTGCGGAGAGTTCGACCCGCGCCTCACTCCAGTACCTCTCCTGCAGCGTGATGAGAGGATGCTCGGCAACCAGCAGCTGGATATCGAGGTTCGAGGCACCTCTGTAGTTCAAGGGAAGTGCTCGCGCGTTGCTGTAGCCCGCGCCTGGGTCTTGCTCCACAAAGCACGCGAAGCAGGTGGACGTGCCGTATACGAGACTCAAGGTGCGGCCGTCACCGAAGCCTACGGCGGCTTGGTGAAGCCACAGTTCTTCGTCTTCGGACGGAGCCCACTCACTGACTAAATCTCCCTCAGCTGAGAGCAGGGCCAGCCTTATCGAGTCGCCCAGGCCGTAACTCAACTGTCCACTACCATCGGCCAAGGGTACAAAGTGAATCCTTCCACTCGCATTGGCGTCGTAGCTCTCGACCATGCGCGTCGGATCCCACTCATCCGAGGTGGACCTATAGGCGCGGCGGTACACACTGGTGAGCAGGATATCAACGCTCCACTCATCCGTTTCGCCAATCCAGTGAACCAGCAAATCGCCCGAAGCAAGCGGTGTTAGATCGACCCATTGCGTCGATCTTTGACTCGTCACAGCAGGCAGCTCGGCCCACGCCTCCGCCCTGAAGTCGTACCTGACCACATGAAGCACCTCCCCCTCAGGACCGAAGACATCGTAAGAAAGCCACGCGACCTCCCCCGGACCCAGGGCCACATCAAGAGCTGAAACGTCTGTAGCAGTAGGACTGTTCGGTAGGCGCTCCACCTTCCAATCCGCGTCGCTCTTTGAGCGGTGTGCTACCCAAAGCTCTTTAGACGCATCAGCGGCCATCAAGAGCATCGCGTTGCCTTGGTCGTCAACATCTGCAGCCACGAACTCGTACGCTCGAGCTTCATCCACCGCAGCGGGCTCACTCCAACGCCCATCACGCGTACGCCACGCAACTTGCACGCTCTCCGTGAGCTGAACGCCATCCTCACTGCCAACTTCTTGCCTCACCTCAACTACGTGCTCTGCATACAGTGCAAGTGGCTCTTGCGGCGTCAGCCTCAGTTCCGCCCCATTGACTGCAAGCTCAACCGGTACGCGCTCGCCGTCTGCCTTACGCACCAAAGTCACCGAGCCGGCGTCAACTGTGGAGGCATCAAGCGGCGCCGAAAACTTGAGAAGAATGGCATCGGAACGGGAAGCGTCTTCTGCGCCGTCTGCCGGAATGGCCTTATCAAGCGCAAGCGCACGACTCTCTTCAGTTGCTTCTTCGACGCACGCGCCGCGTACGAGCAGATACCCTTCTCCGCACACCTCACGACTCGAACAGCCGCAGAGTGCAATTGCCGAGACCTCCACTAGGCAAACGAGACCACGCCAACCGCATCCCGCGAAGAAACTGCTGTGACTGACAGCCGCCATTTTCTACTCCGGTTCCCGTGCAGCGAAGAAGTGAGCCCGCTACAGTCTGAGGCATAACACATTGGCCCGATGAGTAAAAGATGCACGAAAACTACCGGCCTCTCCAAAAGCGGCGGCCGAGGTTTGCCCTGGGTCACCATCCAAACTTCGTTGCTGTCGGGTTTGGGGGCACCCAACGTCGGTTAGCTGGAAAAGGCGCTCGGCGGAGCCTCACTCTGTGGGCTGGCGTCAGCGGCTGCCTCTTCTTCAGCTATCGCTCCGTTCTTCAGCTATCGCTCCGTTCTTCAGCTATCGCTCCGGCGTCTGAAGCCGAAGACACGCGGCGTGGAGGTGCAGCGTGGAGGTGCTTGGAAGCACCTATCTCCGCTGATCATGTCCGCTGAAGAACGGATCGTGCGACGACTAGACGCATGATTTCGCTGGTGCCCTCGTAGATCTCCGTGATGCGGGCGTCCCGCACGTGGCGCTCGACGTGGTAGTCCTCCATGTAGCCGTAGCCGCCATGTATCTGGAGCGCTCGGTGCGTGACGCGCATCGACATCTCCGAGGCGTAGAGCTTCGCTGAGGCAGCCTCGGCCGAAAACCGCTGCCCCGCTTGCTTCAGCGACGCAGCATACCAGGTGAGAAGACGTGCCGCCTCAAGCTCGGTGGCCATGTCGGAAAGCATGAAGCGAATGGCTTGTTTGGACGCGATTGGGCTGCCAAACGAAACGCGCTCTTGACTGTACGCCAGGGCGCGTTCGTAGGCAGCACGCGCGATGCCAACAGCCTGAGCCGCGATGCCAATTCGACCGCCATCCAAAGTCGCCATGGCCACTTTGAACCCACCGCCCGTCGCCCCCAATCTGCAACTTTCCGGAACCACACATTGATCAAGGTGCAGCGTGCACGAATGCGCTGCACGTATCCCCATCTTTTTGTCTGGGTGGGACCGAGATACGCCATCGAGGTCCAGCGGTACGATGAAAGCCGTGCTTGATCGGTTCTCTCGGCCCGTCGAAGCAAAGACGATGCACGTGTCAGCTTCAGGCCCATTGGTGATGAAGTTCTTCGCGCCGGAGATGGACCAGCCGCCATCCACCGCCGTCGCCACGGTCGCCATGTTTCCTGCATCCGAACCGCTCTCTGGCTCGGTGAGACCAAAGCAGCCCAACGCGCCTCCCGACGCCAGGGGCCGCAGGTGCGTCTCCTTCTGATCGGGCGTACCAAACTGCTGGAGCGGTTCGCAACAGAGAGAGTTATTTACCGAGCAAATCACGCCGAGTGAGGCGCACCCGTAGCTCACCTCTTCCACCACAAGTGCGTAAGTAACGGCGTCCAATCCTGCACCACCGAGAGCTTCCGGCACTCCAACACCCATCAAGCCAAGCTCTCCAAGTCGCGCCACCAAATCCGTTGGCCAGCTCGCCGTCCGGTCCAGAGCGTGTGCGCGCGGAGTAACTTCCTGTCGCACGAAGTCGCGCGTAAGCTGCTGCACTGCCCTCTGCTCCTCCGTCAGGTCCACTCGCATACCGGACTAGGGTAAGCTCCCAACTTGCTTTCACGCAAGCCCCGGTTTGCATACACAATCCGAGACGGCGCTCCCCTTGGCTAGCCGATTTCAGAGCCGCTATTCTACGATAGCAAGTGCAGATGCCGGGAGAACACGCGCCAGGTGCGCTTCTGAATGACGTAAGGCAAGGATCGGCAGGAGGGGCTTGTCACACGAGGCGGTTGACTCTCCGACCAAACAAGCGCCTATTGTGACGGCTCGCGTTGCTCCAGCGCAGTCTTTGCGCGCTCTGCAAACTTTCCCTCAGGCGCCATCTTGAGGTAAGCGGCGTAGGCAACTTTCGCTTGGGCCGCGTCGCGTTTTGCGAGCAACTCACCGCGCCAGAAGTGGGCTTCTGGAAAGACGCGCTCTTCTTCTAAGGCTGCATTAAGGCTTCGCTCGGCCAGGTCGTGCCGAGAAGGGCCCTGCATCAGGTACGCCAGCCCCTGCATCGTGTGGAGGCGCGAAATAAGCATCGCCCGGTGGATGCCAGCGTTGACACGAGCAAGAGCGCGGTCGAGGCGCTTGATGGCAGCTTTGGCGTCACGAATCCGCAAGTCGAGCTCCGCGCGGCCTAATACGGCGTCAGGATGCGCAGCATCTTTATCGAGGGCGTTATCGAAGTGTGTGCGCGCGGCGCGCGTCTGCCCGGCCTGAAGATAAACCTGCGCCAAATGCGCCAGGGCATCGGCCGACTGGTACTGCGCCAAGTCGCGCGCACTGAGAATGTCAAGCGCTTCCTTGGCTTTGCCTTGCCGACTTAGGATCCGCACACGCATCAGCTTAGCCTCCGCGTTTTCCTGGAGCTCCTTAGGCAGCGCGCTTAGTTGCGCCATTGCAGCGTCGGTCTGCCCAAGCTCAAGCGATGCCTCCGATAGCAAGAGCGCCATGGGTAGCTTTTCAGCCGGAGCAATGCGCGGGCCGACTGATGCGCCGCTCTCCGGCGAAGGAAAGCTGGTCTTGCCAAGTGCAAGCGCTTGATCCCACTCGCCTTGCTTCACGTACAGCCGCAGCAAGGCGACCGTTGCGCCTGCATTATGCGGCGATTGCTCAAGCGCCCGTTTCAGCGCTTGGGCGGCAGCTGGCGCATCCCCGAGTTCGTAAGCAAGTTCCCCTTGAAGCTGGAGGATGTCTGCAGAGGCTAACTCTCCCTGCGGCGGGTCTGCGGGCAACACCTGCTTGGCCTCCGCCAGCCTGCCTTTTTCCTGCAAGAGCTTGGCTCGAAGCAGGGCGACCTCAAGCGACTTGTCTTTACCCAGCTGCTGCAACACGTCGCCGGCGTCACCGATACTGCCTAGGTAGAAAAGCGCCTGACCATACAAAGCCTGAAGCTGCGCTGAGGGCTCCACGCCCTGCTCTCGAAGGTCGTCCAGCTCCTTTACGGCAGCACGCATCGCCTCAGCATCGCGCACCTGCAAAAGCGCATGGAGACGCAGGGGCCAGCTCTGAGCATCCTTTTCGGGAAGCGTCTGGAGTGCTTGCTCCGGGTCGCCCACATAGAGCTGCACCTGCGCCAGCTTCCGTCGAAGCTTTATGTTGGCCGGCGCACGCGCATGTGCGGCAGCCGCTGCACCAAGAGCCACATCACCCTTCCCGACAAGCATCGCCTGCTTGGCAGCGCGCGTGGCCCACCACGGCGGCTTCATGTCCCCTTCACCAACTCTTTCCAGCGCCTCCTTTGCCTCCGTAAGCTTCCCCTCAGAAGCTAGGCGGCGTGCGTCGAGCACGCTCACAGCCAGCCGGTCTCCTGGGCTCATCTTCGCACGGGGCACGTGCGTCTGCCCCTCTTTGCGCGCGTACTCCGCAAGCAGATGCGCTGAGAGGTGCTCAGGCCGCTTACGCACCAGTTGCGTCAGCAAGCGCTCCGCTTCCTCCGCGCTCTCCTCCTCCAGCAAGAAGTTTGCATAGGCCAAACCTGCGGCGACGGTAGGCCTGGTGGTCCACGCCTCTTCCAGATGAGCTTCTGCGGAGGGACTGCCTGCGAGATGTTCGATGGACGCGCAGAGCCACTGAATGTCATCGCGCTCACCTTGGAGCCTGCGCGCTTCCGAACATGCTCGTTCCATCTCACGAGTTTTTCCTTGACGCACGTATGCGGCCGCTTCAGCCACTCTTACATAAGGCGAAGCCGGATCTACTTTCTCGAGCCGGCGCGCGACGGCCTTCAGCTGCTCCAGAGTGAAGGCGCCGTGCAGAAGATAATCCGTCAGCCCCAGCGCCGTCTGCTGCTCCACTGCCCTCGGGTCGGCGGGCTGAAGTTCCCGCGCCCGCTTCAGTCGCTTGGCTGCTGCATGCAACTCAGCATAGTCAGCGGACTGAATGCCCGCCTTTGCATCGGCCAGCAGCTTCTCAAACTCCACCTGGCGGTCGGCGCGCCAATGGTAGAAGGCATAGCCGACACCTCCCACTGTCGCCAAGGTCAGTAGCCACGCAAGCACCATCGGCCCCCTTGCCCGCGTTTGCTGCGCCGCATGGCTGGGCTCTTCCCAAACTTCTTGTTCTGAACTCTGATCCACCTGCGCAAGACGCAGAGCCATTTCCGGATGCAGTGACGCTGCTGCTGGATGCAGAGCAGCTTCAGGTGACGCTCCAGGTGACGCAGCAGCTGGATGCTTCTCCGGCAACGGTGGCCTGGATGCATCCGGAAGAAGCGACTCGCTGGGAGGTAACTGCGGTGGATTCGCCGCCACACGCCCGTGCCCGTCGTCCGCCGGAGTGACGCCTCGTGACGAAGTATCCTCACCTGAGAAGCGAAGCGTGCTAGCACCTTTTGGTGAACCAAGCTGGAGCTGGTCGCGCATTCCGCTAACGCTCTGAGGCGCCCTTGGTATCGCTGGAGGAACGGCTTTGGGCACGCTGCCAAAGCTCGCCGTCGCGCCACCGCGTATAGCGGGTGACGATGGTTCCTCCTTCACGCCCTCGCTTGACCTCTCTTCTTCCTGGTTCTCGTCCTGGCCCTCGCGTCGCGTACCTTCGGGCTTCGAGTTGGTTCCACGCGCTCCGAAGTCGGACGCCGGCTGCGAGCTGCGGGGTGCTTCTAGCTCTTGAGAGGTTCGTCGCGGCGGAAGATGCATGCCGAAAGCAGGTGCTTCACCAAAACGAAGCGTGCTTTGGAAGACTGGTTTTGGCGGCGATGAGCCGCGGGGTTGGCCTTCACGGGGCTGGCCTTCACGGGGTTGGGCTCGATCAGACTGTGCCTCACGCGATGGCGCCCGCACCTGGGTCAACGCTTCGTCTTCATCCCAAAGCGCATCGCCTGGTCGTGTGGCTGTTGTGGAGGGTTCGAGTTGATGCGGTCGATGCGTGCCCGTTGCCGATGAGGCTTCAGCAGCCACGCGTTCCAATCGAACAGCGCGCTGCAGCGTCTCCTGAATACGCGTGTCCGAGGAGTCACGTGCCAGTGCTCGCTCAAGCGCCTTCTTCGCACGGCCAGGGTCGCCTCGACGAAGCAGCACCTCGCCCAGCATCCTGAGCGGCTCGGCAGAACGCGGCTCGAGCCTGCTGCACGCAATGAGCAGCTCCTGCGCCTCTTTCAGCTGCCCCAACTGCACACGCGACCGTGCCTCAAGCACCGTGACTTCAAACTCCGGACCGAAGCGATCACGCGCCATGGCAGCCACCTCTGCAGCGTCCGCATGCCTCTGCGCCTCAAGCAGGTCCTGACACAGCTCCAGCGCAGCCTCACGCGATGGTGCCCCGCGGAACCTAAGCAGCCGAATATCCAGACGCTGAGATGGTCCAGATGACGTCACGACGGGAGCGTAACAGAACCCTCGCTTCAGGTAAAATACGGTGCGCCTGTCAACGCCGACCGAGAGGGAGCAGGAAAAAGCTGCGAAAGGTGTAAGAATCTTCGAGCACGGTCTGCTCACGCCGGGTTTGACCGCCGATGCGGCTTGGGCTAGGCCCTTGCCGGCATGCATGCGGAGGAGAAAAAAGCCATGGGAGACGAGCGGGTAGCCCTTCTATCGGTATCGAACAAGGTGGGGCTTGCGGAGCTGGCAACTCGACTGAAGGCAGCTCGCTTCCTGCTTATCTCCACCGGAGGGAGCGCCCGTACGTTGCGTGAAGCTGGCCTTGATGTGACCGACGTGAGCGCGTACACCGCTTCGCCCGAGGTCATGGGGGGTCGCGTAAAGACGCTCCACCCCCGCGTCCACGGAGGCATCTTGATGCGCGAAACAGCATCCGACCGAGAGGAGCTTCAGGCACTCGGCGGCGCACCCATCGACCTTGTGGTCTGCAACCTCTACCCCTTCCTTGAGACCGTGGCTGGCGGAGCAAGTTTTGAGGAGGCCATCGAGAACATCGACATCGGAGGCCCTTCTATGATCCGCAGCGCCGCAAAAAATCACTCCCGGACAACGGTAGTAGTAGACCCGGTAGACTATGCCCGGATTGCTTCGGCCTTCGAGCATGACCAACCCTCTGTACGGATGCGAAGGGAGCTTGCTCTGAAGGCCTTCTCACACACCGCCGCGTACGACCGCGCCATTTCGGATTACCTTTCGCAGCAGCTCGCTGCAGCCCCTGAACAAGGCCAGGATCCGCTGCCCGCGACGCTGCACCTGAACTGCACGCGGCAACGGTTGCTGCGGTACGGCGAGAACCCTCACCAGAAAGCGGCTCTTTACCGCCTTCCAAACGCGTCCCCGGGGTCTTTGGCTCTCGCAGGAGCGCGAGAGGGCGCCAAGGCGCTCTCGTACAACAATCTAGTCGATGCGCAGGCCGCTCTGGACGCGGTGCGGGAGTTCGACGCGCCAGCCGTTGTTTTCGTCAAGCACACCAACCCATGTGGCGTAGCAATCGGAGATGAAAGAGCCTCATTGTCGACGCTGTGCCGAATGGCCCGTGAGGCCGACGCGCTATCCGCCTTTGGGGGCATTGTTGCTGCAAACCGGCAGCTCGACCGAGCAGCCGCCGAGGTGCTGGCTGAAACCTTCCTGGAGTGCATTATTGCACCCGGCTTCGCGCCGGATGCACGCAAGGAGTTAGAGCGAAAGAAGTCACTGCGTCTGATCGAGGTGGAGGTGGAACTAGATCTTCTTGAGGTGGAACAAGACAGCGCGGTGGGAGCCGCCGCACCTTACGACGTCAGAACAGTCGATGGAGGTTTGCTGGTTCAAACGCGGGACCTGCCGCTAAAGGCTGAGGAGCTTACCACCGCCAACGTCGTCACGAAGCGTCAACCCGAGGACGACGAGCTTCAAGCACTTAACTTCGCCTGGAAGGTATGCAAGCACGTCAAGTCAAATGCCATCGTTCTTGCCACGGGAAGCGCTTTGGGGGCCGTTGACAGTCCGCAGCACACGAAGTCTGGCGCTGGGCTTTTCCGGACCCTGGGTATTGGAGCGGGTCAGATGTCCCGCGTCAAGAGTGTCGACATCGCTCTTAGTGCAGCGGGAGAAGGTGCGTCAGGGTGCGTCCTTGCTTCCGACGCCTTCTTTCCTTTTGCAGATGGCGTAGAGGCGGCTGCCGAGGGCGGTGTTCGAGCTATTGTGCAGCCAGGCGGTTCAGTTCGTGACGAGGAAGTTATAGAAGCCGCAGACCGAGCGGGCATAGCCATGATGTTTACCGGAACGCGGCACTTCCGACATTAGCAGCTCGGCTCGGTGTAACTGAGGCGCGGGCATGGCAGAGCGCAAGCGTTAAAGCAGAATGAGACTACTGATTATTGGCTCGGGAGCGCGTGAACATGCTCTCGCTTGGAAGTTATCGCAGTCGCCTCGAGTCGAGTCCGTGCTGGTGGCTCCTGGCAACCCGGGCGCACGTGCGCACGGCGAGGTCAGTCCGGTCGACCTAGAGAACACTGCCAACGTGGTGGCACTGGCCGAAGAGCGGCAGGTTGATCTGGTGCTGGTCGGACCCGAAGCCCCGCTTGTCCTAGGCGTGGTGGACGACCTTCGCTGCAAAGGCATTGCTGCCTTTGGCCCAAGCAAAGCGGCCGCACGTCTTGAAGGCTCAAAGGGTTTTGCCAAGGACTTCATGACGCGGCACGCCATTCCCACAGCAAACTACGCTCGGTTCTCTGATGCTGAACGTGCACATCATTGGCTTAGAGGCCGCAAGACGGACGCGGTCGTAGTCAAAGCGGACGGACTCGCAGCCGGCAAAGGGGTGTACGTATGCGACCATGCAGACGAAGCGCACGAAGCAGTTGACGCTTTGATGAAACGCGAACTGTTTGGGAGCGCAGGCAAAGAGGTGGTCATCGAAGAGCGCCTCCGCGGACGAGAGCTAAGCTACCACGTCATCACAGACGGAACCCGCTGGCGGACCCTGCCTGCAGCCAAAGATCATAAGCGGGCCTACGAAGGCGACAGGGGACCCAACACCGGCGGTATGGGCGCTTACGCCTCCCAAAGCGACCCGTCCGAAGCTCTCGCGCGGCGCATTGAGGAAACCATTGTTGCACCCACGATCCGCGGCATGCGCGAAGAAGGGCATCCACTTTCCGGCACAGTATTCATCGGATTGATGCTGGTAGACGATCAACCGTACGTGCTCGAATACAACCTGAGGTTTGGCGACCCCGAGGCTACGGTCATCCTCCCGATGATTTCCGAAGACCTTTTCCCATCACTGCTTCAGTGTGCTCAGGGAGCGCTGGAGGTCTCCAGCCGCTTCTCATGCAGCTCTAGGAGCTCTTGCAGCATCGTGCTCACTTCCGGCGGCTACCCTGGAGAGTATGCAACGGGTCTACCCATTGATGGCCTTGATGAAGAGGTTCCAGACGGGGTTCACGTGTTTCACGCGGGCACGCGATTGGAGGGCAACGACACAGTCACCGCGGGCGGTCGGGTGCTCGCGGTCAATGCAGTCGATGACAATCTGGAACGCGCCATCCGCCACGCTTACGCACACGCCGAACGGCTGCATTTCCCTCACGTGCACTTCCGGCGCGACATCGGCGGTAAACGCTAGGATGTAAGGCAGATGCTAACCGGAGCGCCAGCGGAAAAGTGCCACTTCAGGGGCGCACTCACGCCGGTTGACTTTTCACGCCCTGGTGACTCACAATAGCACCCTACCCGCGCGGGCTGATGGTGAACTCCAAAACCGGAGGTCTACGCAACACAAGAGCCTCGGCCGAGGCATGAAGCATGCGTAAGGAAGACTCATGGCGCTTATAGAAACAGAAGAGGCTGCGCGGCGCTTAGCGCGTGCGATAGCGAGCGACGTGTCGTTGTACAACGAAGACAAGATCAACGAAGGCATTCGCAGTGACACGCTTTTTAGGACCCTCTCCGAAGAGCTGGAGGAGGGGCGTGCCCTCTTCAAGAGTCGCGTGACGCCTGAGTTGTTCTCGAAGAACTTCTACGACCGCGCCGTCATCGATATTCTTGTCAGGTCGAAGGGCCACGTGGCCTCCAAGATGTGGTAGTAAGCAGCTTCTGCACAGAGGTCGAACGCAGCGTGGGTGTGGGTTTGGGCGCAGATGCATCACGTGGTCGCCGGGTTTGGCCGGCCCGAGGGCAGATGCATCGCCGCTCACTCAGCGGGACCCACCGCTCCAAGGGAGCGGTCCCCCCAATACGTTCGCTCACGATGCGTCTGCCCTCGGGCCTGTCGGCGTCGCGGCAACAAGCGGGGGGAGAGGGGCGTAGTCGACTTCGCCAGGAAGGCTCAGGCTCATTTCCAAACAAAGATCCCACTGACTTACAACAACGTTTGGATGCCATGACCGTGTCCCCCTGCTACCCGAACACGTCACCTGAACACGTTCGTGATGGACGGGGGAGTTTGGGTGAATGCTCGGGATTGACTCCCGTGCAGAGGGTCTGGGTGCCAGACCCTCGATAGAAATCGAATCGCCGCTCACTCAGCGGGACCCACCGCTCCAAGAGAGCGGTCCCCCCAATACGTTCGCTCACGATGCGTCTGCCCTCGGGCCTGTCGGCGTCGCGGCAACAAGCGGGAGAGAGTGGCGTAGGCGACTTCGCCGGGGAGGCTCAGGCTCATTTTTTTTTCGACGATCCCACTGATTGACAACGATTGGAACACTGGCGAGCGTAGATACGTCAATGACTGCTGAAAAGACCCTGCACTTTATTGCCACGGAGGAGGAGGCTGGAGAGCGGATTGACCGGGTGCTTCATCAGCGTCTGAACAAGGTATCGCGCTCCAGAATTCAGCGTATGATCGCGCAGGGCTTGCTACGTGTTGATGGAAAGCCGGTGATACTCGCGCGAACCCGAGCAACGCCAGCCGCACGAGTTGAACTACGTCTTCCGGGACCGGAACCTGAGGCGGAGATCTTTGCCGAGGACCTGCCGATTGATGTGCTCTACGAGGATGAGCACGTGCTGCTGATCAACAAGGCGGCGGGCATGATTGTACACGCAGCTCCCGGTCACTCGCACGGAACGCTGGTCAACGCATTGCTGAGCAGCACGCCACTTGCGCCCAGCTCTGACCCCATGCGGCCCGGCATCGTGCACCGGCTCGACCGCGACACCTCCGGTGTCATGGTTGTTGCGAAGACAGCTCTTGCTCTAGCAGGGCTCAACCCTCAGTTCGCACGCCATACGATAAAGCGCCGCTATTGGGCGGTGGTTGTGGGCACACCCCCCCCTCGGCTCTCGCTTGCCACCCTCCACGGCCGCCACCCCGTTGATAGAAAGCGATACACATCGAGGCTCAGCGAAGGCAAACACGCTGTGACACACCTCCGCAAGGTGGCCCAGTTGAAGCGGTGTGCGCTACTTGAGGCCCACCTTGAGACGGGTCGGACGCACCAAATTCGCGTACATTGCGCGGAGTCCGGCTTCCCTGTCCTCGGTGACGCCATCTACTCACGGCCGCCCGAACCGGCCCTCGGCCGTTTGGCGCCAACGCACCTACTGCACGCGCTCCTGCTGGGGTTTACTCATCCAGCAACAGGCGATACGATGACGTGCGTCTCCAGACCGCCGGCGCCGTTTCTGAATGCGCTCAGAGCGTTAGATGCTTCACCGGCTGTTTTTCAAGAGCTGGAGCAGACGCTTTGCATTGGAGTACATGTCGATGTTGCGAAAGGAACAAAATAGTGTTCCCGCCGAAGACCCCTTGCAACATGTAGCGAGCTTCTCCAATGCGGCATCATCGTAGCGCGAGCGATGCCCTGCAGGACCAAGAAGCCGCATGTAAGCCATGTCCTCGGTAGCGGGTGCTTCCTCCAGAAGAGGGTCGAAAGCGATGTGTACCGGAGCTTCCTTGGTAGCATGGCGTGCTTCCTCGGCGGTCCACCCGGGGAGATCAATAACGAAAGGGATACCCTTCGCCGGCAGCGACTCCGCGAACTGCCGGACGGCTGTGCGCCGCGGTCGATTGGCCTTCCAATCCGGGTGGGCGGCAATGACCACCGCCTTCGCCTTTACCTTTTTTGCAAGTGTCGATACCTGCTTTATCAGCGCCGTCGTCTCGGTGCTTCTCTCAAAAGAGCGCTCTGATATCTGCTTTGGAGCGAGCAGACTGAAACCGAAACCGTCTGGAGATTCCCGCAACCAGCGACCCACCGTGCCGGCCCCGGGTATGCCCAGCTCGGTCTCCGCAATCTCGACGGCGGGAAACTCTCGCCAATAACGACTGACAGGTACCGGAAAGCCGGAGCATGCTATGAATCTCATGCGCGTAGTATAGTCCGTATGGAACAAGGTGCAGCTGATAATCCTGCGCTGGTCACTGCCCAGAGCTTGGGGGCACTGCTTAGACCTTGCGGCCGCTGTTCCAGCGACTGCGCCTCTACAACTCAAGCGACCGCTCTGCCGACGCCTCCAGAGCCGTTGCGAGACCGCAGAAGCAAATAAACGCGAGCCGACTTTCATCAGCTCGCGTTCTTCACCTGGGTGCGGTCGATTCAGGACTCGTCACTACTCCTTGATCTGGCGACGAATCTTGCTCAACGCCTGCTCTTGGAGCTGCCGGATGCGCTCTCGCGACAGGTTGTACTTGTCGCCGATCTGCTTGAGGGTGAGCTCGTCCTCGTTATCAAGTCCAAAGCGCCAGCGGAGAATCCGCGCCTCCATTGGAGTCAGCGTCGCCAAGAGACGCTGAACTTCCTCGCTCCACTTCTGATTGACGAGCTCCTCGTAGGGGGTGGGCACATTCTCTTGCTCTAGAAAATCGATGAACTTTCGTCCGTCCTCATCGTTCACCGGGCGGTCTAACGAAAATGGCGTCTCGGCCCAGTAACCTTTGATCTTCTCGAGTTTGTCTGCCGCGATGCCAGTCTCTTTTTCGAGTTCTTCAGGAGACGGTTCATGGCCGGTGCGCGTCGCAATCGCCTGAGTCGCGCGCGCCACCCGATTGTAGGTGTCCAACATGTGAACCGGGATGCGAACAGCACGTCCCTTGTCAGCAAGAGCACGGCTAATCGCATGGCGGATCCACCACGAGGCGTACGTGCTAAAGCGGTAGCCACGGTTGTGATCAAATCGCTCAACCGCCTTCATCAACCCGATATTACCCTCCTGGATCAGGTCGATAAGGGGCAAACGGCCGCGGTTGTACCGACGTGCAATGGACACCACTAACCTAAGATTGGCTGCAACAAACTTGTTCTTTGCCCGATGCTGCGCACGACGTGCACGATCTACCAGCTTCAAGTACTGGCGAAATGCAGAAGTCACTCGAACTTCTTCGCCCATCATATCTCTCTCGGCCGCGTGTTCACCAAGCAGGCGGTGCACCGCTCGATCTGCGTGGCTGACGTAGATTCGATCAGAATCAAGCACCCTCAGTTGGCTTGCCAGAACGTCAACCGCAGCGTCCCACTTCTTCTGAGTGGTCTTTGAAAGCTTCTCAGTGCGAGACGATTTGGTCAGCTTACGCAGCGAAGCAATCTCGGCCAGAGGCTCCTCAACGTGCCGCTCAATGATGAGTGCGACCGTCTCAAGAGCTGGCGTGTAGGAGAAAAGAACACGCCAATAGTCAATCTCCAAGCGTTCGACCTCCTTTGCCGCTCCGATTTCTTCCGACGGCTGCAACACCCGGTGACTGGCCATCTCGCGAAAATAGTGCGAAAGGGTTGAGTCCCCACCGCCTTGTCGGGTCATCTCCTTGATCGTCTTTTCCGCATCATTGGCCGCCTCGCCGACCTCTTGCTTGGTCGGCTCCTCCACAGAGCCCGCGCCAGCCTTACCAGCTTGCTCACCTTTAGTCGCTGCGCTGCTCGCGGAACTCCCCGCCACGCCTGCAGACGATGCGGCCTCTTGAAGCTGCCCACCTTTTTTTTGTTCCGTTGCCTCGCGCACTGCCGTCTCCTTCGCCATACTTACCTCTGCCTCCTCGACTATCCTAATACTCACACGCTACTGATCTGTTACATCCCGCCTGTCATCGCGTGCCAAACGTTCACTCTCACCGCATCTTTCATGCCGTGACCGAATGCGTTCCTCTTCAGCTGCTGAGCTAAAGCAGAGAGCTCGGTGATTTCCTTGTTAACAACTGAGACCTCCTGTTTATTCCGGGCTTTGAAAAAAAGTTGACTCTTTCGCCTCGCGTGTACATTTCTGCCTCACACCCGATGCAACATCGTGAGCACTCGTCGAAGGTCCGGCAGCTCGTTGGCGTGCTGGCCTGCTGCCAGTTGGCGTCCGCACATGCTATGGCTGCTCCTGGCGCAGCTGAGTGCGATGTGGGAGCGCTGGCGGACTCCCAAGCTAACCGCGGGCGCACTCTCCGGGCAACCGCCACCACGGAGCCACCTCCTGAGTTCAGGGGGTACTCCCGCGCCGTAACGCTAAGCGAACACGCGGCAGCTCGGCGGTCGCCGAAAGAGGTGCGCTATCTCGACAATGCAGGGGGTTGGCCACTTAAGTACCTGAAAATCGACGTGCCGCGGCATGCCGGGTTGTCACTCTTGCAGATGCGCGGCGGAGGCAGGACGCTGGAGGTCAGGGTCGACCAGCCAAATGCGAGTGAGGGCGCTCAAACCTTTTGGGTTCCACTTCTTGAACTGGAGATGGAACCCTGTGTCGCCATCGAAGGATTCCGCCAAGATGGCAAACCCGCGTCTATCACCGGCGTCCGCGGCATGACCACGCTGGAGAGCAGCCGAGGCAAGGCGCAGCTTTGGCAGGAACTCTCCTCAGCGGAAGGAAGCTTCAGAGCGGAAGCAGCGTTCTCGTGGCTCGGGTCTCGGGGTGTCCAGTGGCTGCTGAAAGACTGGGCGAGGCTTCCGGAGCTGGCTCAACAAAGGGCGCTGCGCGCTCTGCCTTCAACCACCCTGCGGCAAGAGCCGGGCTTGCGCCTGCTTTCTTTGGCAGCGATGTCAGCCGACCCGCGCGTGCGCGACGGCGCCTTCAAGAAGCTCGGCCGTCTGCGCCAGTCGGCCAGACCCGCGCTGCAGCGTATCGTGCTAGAGGAGAGTCAAGGCCGACATAGGGCCTTCCATTTGATGACTCAGGTGGCGCCAGCAGACGCGCTGGCAGTATTTCTTGAAGAACCCGCCGGCTCGTTCTGGCGAGGCGACGTGCTCAGCCTGTTCGAAGCGAAAACTACCTGCAGTTCGGCTTTGCAACAGCTACCCACACTTGCACCTAGTAGAGCAGTGACCGTGCTGGAACTTTGCGCGGCGCGCGTCTCAGAAGGCGACGTTGCAGGCGGAAAAAGCCGCCTCAATCCACCTCACGCTCTCGATCCATCTCAACGCTGGGCGCACTTGTGGCGCCGCGCCGAAACGGTTCCGCTTCGCTGGCGCTTGCTGCGGATAGCGCGTAGCTTTTGCGAGGAAGAGCCGGTCAAAGCAGTGCTTGGTGCTGCCACTGGTAGCTCCATCTGGATGGAGCGGGAAGCTGCCTACACGGCCCTGAGCTGCTCGCAGAAGAACCTTCCCTGGCTGCGGCGGGCTCTCGACGACTCCTACCCCCGCGTCCGAGCCACGGCGTGGCATCTCATCGGCAACCAGGCGGCCAGTGCCACGTATCGACAGGGCCTTCGGGACGTTTGGTGGTTCGTGCGTGTTGCTGCGGTTCGCGCCCTACCTGCCGGAGTGGCCGGTTCTGAGCTCGCGCGCAGCATCCGTGATCCGTCGCCTTCTGTTCGAGCTGCTTCCTTCCAGCGTGCCGCTGAGCTGCAGCTGCCGATCCTAACCCCTGATGCGCTGCGCAGCCTCGATGCGCGCGACGAGCCCGTGGACGTTCAACTTGCCGCTCTCGTCTATGCGCGGTGCGTGAACGCCAAGGAGGTCGGACCCGCTGCGTTGAGGCGGATGGGTGCTTCGGCCCGCAGCCGCACGCCAGGCGCAGGGAGCGTTCTGCGGGCTGCAGCAGCTACCGTTCATGCGTTAGGCCACATGCAAGACGAGGAGCTCATGCGAAGGCTTCACAACGAACAGGTCCCGACGCCAATGGCACACCGCATCGTTCAGGAAGCGAAGCGCGTTCCCAGATGCCCTACTTCAGGACCACCTTCCCCGATTAGCGCGCGTTGAAGCTGAGGGTTGAGCGCGTCGAAGTTACTCAGGAAGATGACACACCTACATCAATGCAACTTGTCTGCCGATATTGCCCCATGATAGCCTTGCAAGGTTGGGTTACGTCACATTATCAATGATAGGACGGCATGTGACAGCTGAGGGTGATGCCCGACGGAGTGGCCACTTTTGTCTTCAGTCCTCCGGCCGGATCCTCTGTAGTGCGCATTTGAGACGACTACACGCAACGTGACGGTGCAATCGCAGCTGAAAGATCTTTCTGGGGCCACTGAGCCTTATCCCGTTCGAGCCCTAAGACTAACCGGACCAGCCAACTTCGGATGGCTACCCGTCAACCTGATGAGGAGGCAATGAAACAACTTCTAACTCTCTGGACAGCGAAACGTCCGCTACGGCGTTTCACGGCAAAAGGCGTGTCACTCGGCGTGTTGATGGGTCTACTGCTCATCCCCACTTCCGCCTGCGATAGGAAGGACGCGGCTGAAGGCACTGAAGCAGAAGTTGAAAAACTTCCCGACATCAAGCCAAACCTTCCAGAGGTCCCGAACCTGCCGCCGCCGCCCCACCCCATCAAACTCTCGGACGGCAGTTATACGATCTACGGGTTGCGCAAGAAGAAGCGCGACACCATCGATGAGGAAGTCGAAGTGACCGGCTTGATTGTGAAGGTCTACGAGCCTCCCCCGTGCGACTCCAAGGACGCAGATGCGTGCCCGAAGGTGCTTTCTCCGCACGTGTGGATCGCTGACACCTTTGAGTCCGAACAGGAAGACTGGATGAAGGTCACCGACTACGCGACCAACAAATCTGAGGTGGACAAGGCGCGGAGCCTGGCACAGCGGGGAGCCTACAAGCCACCTCCTGCGGAGACGGGACTTCCTCCGGTGCCTACTGACTTCGACGAAGGGAAGAAGGTTAAGGTACGCGGGAGATTTACCCACGTCTCCAGCCAAGGGTTCAACGACAGCCGCGGCCTCCTGGAGTACCAAGGCCACCAGACGCTAGGCAGTTGATGTATCCGGTCAGTCCCTGGTGAGTCGATTTCAAGCGCTGTATACATTCGAGTGCTGTGTGTATTCAAGTGCTGGGATCGCAGGAGAAGCAGTCGACGCTAACTCCACGCAACACTCCACCGCAGCGCACCATGCCACCGCAGCGCGCTTTAGGTGTGTGAGGACGGTATTAAACGAAGGGAGCCAAATGCACACCCCTCCTCGGGAAGCGTGCCTTCCCGGTAGGTAAGCCACTGACCAGCTGCCAGTTCGTTACGCTGCCGTGGGACAGCAGCCCTTTGTAGGTCTGAAGTAAGCGTTCAGGTCAATGCCGTTCACGTAAGCCATTTCCCGACTTTCCTCCTCGCAAACCTAGCTCTTTGGAAAATCAGTTCTTTAGAAGATGGCCTCACGTAGATGAGCTACGCTCCGGCTTTTCTTGTCCTCATGCACCAGAGTGCGCTCCGGGAGTTCTTTGCGTGGAGTTGTCCAGGGTCGCAGGAGTGAAACGACGAGCAACGGTGTTGGTGGTCAACAAGTTTCTTCAAGTTTTGGGTTCCAGTCGGTGCCGTCGCGCAGCATGGCGTTCAGATAGGTCAGCATCTTTCGCATGCACGCTGTCAGCGCCACCTTGGCCGTCTTTCCTTTATGTCGCAGTCTCTGATAAAAGGCTCGTAGAGGAGGGTTGTGGCGTATGGCGGTCACCGCAGCCATGTACAACACGCGCCGCACCTCGGACCGTCCTCCCCAGCAGTGGCGGCTCCCTCGGTAGCCGCCACTATCTCGGTTTAGAGGGGCCACGCCGCAGAGCGACGATAAGGCCCGATGCGGCACGCAGCCTATCTCGCTGCATTGGGCAAGCAGCGTCGCTGTCAGTACCAGGCCCACACCGGGTACCTTGCGCAAAGCGGCCGCCTTGGGTGCAAACTCTTCTGTGTCGAGCTGCTCGCTTAGCTGTTTGTCCAGCTCCTTGAGTTGCTTTGTCAGCAGCTCCACATGCGCCCTGATGGTTTGCGCCACGTGAGCCACAGGCATGCTCCGCGCTCGCCCCTTGTCATCTATCAGCATTTGGCTCAGCTGCCGACGCCTTAGCACTAAGGCTGCCAGGGCCTGCTCTGCAGGGCTCTTAGGCTCCACCACCGGCGGCTTCATCGCTTCAGCAAAGTGCGCTATCACCTGCGCATCCAGCGTATCAGTCTTGGCCAGCTTCCCCGTCGCCTTGGCAAAGTCGCGTACCTGCCGCGGATTGACCACACTCACCTTCAACCCGGCGCTAAGCAGCGCCCCACACACCACAGCCTCCAGTCCACCGGTCGCTTCCATCACCACCAGCGTCGGCTTCATCGCTTTTAGACGCTCACCCAACGCTCCCAAGCCTTCCTCGTCTCGGCGAGCCGTCCACGCCTCTGCTGGCGGCATCACCGCCACATCCACCTTGTCCTTGGCCACATCGATGCCCACATCGATGCCACTTTCTGCCATTGTCTCATTCCTTTCCTTTCCCATGACAGGCGTGCTGACGTATGGCATATTCCCTTTCTTGCGGATACGAGCTTAAGGCTCGGGCAACGGTACGGGCTTTGAGCCACACGTGCTTCCGGGAGGGCGACCAAGCTCGCACGACGGTCTCAAGGACCTCGAACTCTGACGGTCTACCCTCCCGGGGCACACCTTGACAACCACCTTACCGGCCGCTTGCTAACATACAAGAACTCTGGCTGCGCTCCTGCAATCCCAACGCTCGGATCAGAAAAAGCCTCGAAAACAGCATGCTAGAGTACCTGAACGTTTACGGTCTGAAACTGGACGGTGAGGATCCGGCTACGGCAGGATGGGAACATGCTGCTGCTCGCCACCACCCTCTTTGCCGCCCTCGTTTGCCACGACCTTCTCGAGATGACCCGACGTCGTCTCTGATCGTATCGAGTCAGTTCTTGGTGAGTCGGCTTTTGCAGAGGTTGTGCCTACCACAGCGCACTGGCCTACCGCAGCGCATTAGGTGCGTGAGGATGGGAACTAACGAAGGGAGCCGAATGCGCCACCTCCTCGGGAAGCGTGCCTTCCTGGTCAAATAGCCACTGATCAGTTCAATGCCAGTGCCTCCGGCACCCATGTTGTTCAGTTGAGTCAGTTCTCGAGCGCCCCCGCCAGAGTTCTCGTCCTCCCTGCGGTCGTCCTGCGATCCTGGAAAAACCGGAGCGTAGCTCATCTACGTGAGGCCACCTTCTAAAGAACTAGGTTTGCGAGGAGGAAAGCCGGAAAATGGCTTGAGTGAACGGCATTGGCCTGATCAGTTACTACCTGACCTTGGGCATCAGCTCCTCCGGACGATGCGCCGCGAGCGCCGGGGATGTCGCGACCGATAATCCCCCTCGCTGTGACAGCCTTTGCTCTGCAGCCCTTGAGCACGTCATCGACCCTTGAGCAAGTCATCGACCCGTGAGCACGTCGTGGAAGGGCACACCAGGTACCTAGGCCATTCAGGTACCTGGTCAATCACACGCCCTCCCGGAGCAACGCTTCCTCGGTGCCGCACGCTTGAGCAGACGAGGGATTCTTTGGAAGCGGAGCCGCGCGCGAAGGCGCCGGCGGGCGCCTGTTTCCGCTGCAATAGGTCTTCTTAGCTGCTCCTCACGCACTAAGGCATCGGTCAGTAAAGCTCGATTTTCTCGAGGTTCGTCGCATAGGACGACGAAAGCAGATTTCTTTATCAACTCGCTTGCCATCGCTACACTTCACTAGATGCGTGAGAGGTTCTCGGAATGGCTTGCATGGATGAGCTTCGGCTTATTGTCCGGTTCGCTAGCCGCTGCGGCTCTTCCTCGAGTGAGTGAAGCGGGTAATCGCTCCGACGACGCGCCTGAAAGGTCGCAAAAGGCACTCGCACCTCCTGCTCAGCCGGCAGCTTGGCGCCCAGAAGTCTTCCGAGCCGGCACGGCGCCCAGTCTGCGAGGCGGTGCCATCATCACGGGCTCTACCGCTAACCGTCTGATCCTCTTTACCTTCGACGACGGCCCAAATTGGGAGACGACGCCTCGACTTTTAGACTCTCTTGATGCGCGTGGCGTCAAAGCGGTGTTCTTCCTCACAGCGCAACGACTCAGGGGGCAACGTTTCCGAGAGCAGCAGCAACGCGCCATAGCTCAGCAGATCGTGCGGAGGGGTCATCTGGTGGCTAACCACACGGTTGAGCACCGGCAACTCACGTTGATGAACAACGATGCGATTGCTCAGGAACTGGATGAGAGCGAACGCATCTTCCGCTCCATCTTCGGCGACCGCCCTTGGCTCTTCCGGCCTCCGGGTGGCGCTCGATCCAGACGCGTCGACGCGATACTATCGGGCCGGGGCTACACCACCATTCTTTGGAATCTCGGCACAGGCGACACCCAGGTGCGCGCTCCCGAAGAAGTCTTAAAGATTTGGAAGCGAGTCCATGCGCTTCGCGAAAAGCAGTTTGGGGAACGAGGCGGCGTCGTGCTTCTTCATGACGTCCATGCTTGGAGCATCGATGCTTTCGAACTTATTTACGCTGACCTGATGAGCCGCAACTGTGCGTTGCTTGAGAAGGGCGAGGAGTTGTACGACGTGCTGGATGACCCTTCAATCTTCTTCACTCCGCGAGGCACATCAGCCAGCGAGTACGCACCACGCCTCCGACTTCCAAGCGATCTTCTCGAAGCGCGTCAGGAGCGCGTCAGGAGCGCCACGGCGAGGCGTTGCGGAGAACACTAATCAGCCCCACTAATAACCATAAGAAGCCTGGCACGAGAAGACATTGAACCCATGGGCAGTGCGTCATGTTTCGCGCTGAGAGGTTCAGTTAGAGGTCGCGGTGGCTCACCCGGAACTGGGAATATCTCATCGGATGATGGCGTGATATCAACTCCGCGCGGTCTGTGCATAAGCCTCGCCCTCTCGCGCGTGACTCCTTGGAGCCTGGCGTTGGCAAGGCAGCAAATCCGGGCGACCACCTTGTTAGCCTCGCCGAGCGTCCGATAACATACGTCCCAGTAAGTCAAAAGGAGCAGCTTCCGCGCAGTCGCCGGCGGCCGCTAATCTAGCGGCTTTGATGCTGGGGCTGTGACGCTGGAGCTGTGGTGCTGGGGCTTTGACTCTGAGGCTGCGACCGGCAGGTGGCGCGTAGTCGCCAGATGGGGAGACCATCGAGCTCTGCCCTTGCCTCGCGATTCGAAGCTGAACCGTAAGGGTTCGTCCCGAGCCACGTCGGCTCGACTTTGAAGCCACTATGCTGCTCGAGCAAAGCGCGGTGGGCCTCCGCACGCTCCTCGACATCAGTCTGGATAAACAGCTCACCACCAGATGCCAACCGCCTCGAGAGCAGGTCAATAAACTCAGCGTTGATCAACTGCCGCTTTGCATGTCGCTTCTTCCACCACGGGTCGGGGAAGTTGATGTAGACGCGATGCAGGTTCAATCCCCCCTCGATTCGTTGGAGCACGTCCCGGGCATCCCCCTGCCAGATGGTCACGTTCTGTAGGTTGCGAGAACGGGTTTTCTGCGCCACCTGCACCGCGAGCTTCGCCTTAATCTCCACGCCGATCAGCCAGAGTCCCGGCAGGGCGCCGCGTTCCAATATGAAGCGGCCTCGCCCGAAGCCGATGACGAGCTCCACCAGAACCTCGGCATCAAGATGTCTTGGCCGCAACTCAGGCAGCTTCAGCGAACCACCTGGCGGCCGCGGCGCAATCGCCATGTAGTCTCGCGGACGTTCCTTCTCGTCGCGTCTGCTACAGGAACTGTCCGAAACGGAAGAGTCGGTCGATACGCGCATCCGGCCTAACCTACGCCTCTTTTCTGGTCGAGCAACTCTGGTCGAGCAACGCTACGCGCGCACTCGCCGGGACGAAGCAGATCATGACGAAGGTGCCGCTGACCAGCATCGCGTCTGATGCAGACAAGCCGAGTGCATTCCGCCGGCCGTAGCTCCATACACGCAAAGCGTGGCCACTTTTAACACTATCCCTGAAGGCGGCTCTATCGCTGTGACAGCTCCATCTCCCTAATCGGCTGAACTTCCGCAGTGCCAAGCGCTTTGGCGGGCAAGCACACAGTGTTATAGCACATTTACGAGGAATCATCGTGCGTAGCCCAATGCCCGGGTGATTACTTACCAGGGCACCGAAGAAACGATGCAGGTAGGTCGCGGCGCGGATTCAACAAGAGAAACGGGCCTACTCGAAGAGGTTATGCCAAGAAGGTTGCGTCAAAGCCCGCTCCTTCTCTATCTTGACCTTACAAGCGCGCTGGCGTAATCAGATAGGTACAGTTGTTGACCCCGCCCGGAGGCGTAAGAGTGTCGGTAAAAATTCTCGTCGCAGATGATAGCTCCACAATTTGCACCATTGTTGAAATGACTTTCGCTGCGGAAGACGCAGAAGTCATTACAGCCACTACTGCGGAGCAGGCGCTACGGGCGGTCGCTGAGCAACGGCCTGATGTGTTGCTCGTTGATGCAGCGCTTCCGGGGACGGACGGCTACCAGATGACAAAGGCGATCCGCTCGAACGATGCAGTCTCCTCGATGTCGGTCATTGTGATGTCGAGCCAGCAAGTCAAGTACGACGCAGACCGCGGTCGTGAGTCAGGGGTCAATGACCACGTAGTCAAACCCTTCGACACTCAAGCTCTTATCGATCGCGTGCTTCAGGCGGCCTCTCGATCTCGAAGCGCTCGGCCGAGCGATGGCGTCTCCGGAAGTGCTTCTCCACAATCTGTCGAGCAGAGTGGCTTTACCCGACCCTCGTCAGGCTCCGCTCCAGCCTTCGCTGCGGCTTCGGGTTCAGGCTCCTCCCCGGCACAGCCCCGGCGTTCCGCAAGCTCAACCATGGCGTTTGGCAGTGCACCTCCCAGCTCAGCTTCCGAGAGCGAACGCAGGAATAGTGCAGCCCCTTCAGGATTTGGATCCTCAGCGGGCTTTGGTGATGCTCCGTCGGGTCATCCATCCGCGGAGAGTGGAGGATCTTCACCTAGCTCGTCAGCCGGCGGAGGCGCCGATGCCGGGAGTCGGCGACCTGTATTGGAGCTCGCAGAAGACATAGGAGCCGGCGCCGAGTCAGAACATTCGTTACCACCGTCCTTCAGCTCGCAGGGGCCCAACGGCTCCGCTTCATCCTCCGCCGGCTCGGCAGGACAAGCAACTGTAGAAACAGGATCGGCAGGACCTCCTCCTTTCTCCCGTCCCGGCGGCGGTACGCCACCCAGCGCTGACCACGCTCCGTCTACTGCACCTCGCTCAGGGTCTACCGCACCTCGCTCGGGCGCGCCTAGCGCAGGCTCGCAGCACCCTCTGCCTCCATTCGTAGGACGCACCGCCAGCGTTGGAGGCCCCACATCATCTAGCGCTGGGGCAGCCTCTCCGAAATCAGCCTCCTCAGGTACAGCAGCTCAAGCCAACTCTGGTACAGCCTACACGCAGCGGGTCTCGTCTGAACTCTCCCGCAGCTTGTCCGGGCTCAACCTCACTGAACAACAAATTCAGACGGTCACAGCGCTGTCAACTGATGTGGTTGAGCGCATTGTATGGGAGGTTGTGCCCGATCTTGCTGAGACGCTCATCCGTGAGGAGATCCGCCGTCTCACGCGCCCATAGTGGCAAGTGACGGGTGCTAAATCATTTTGGGATTCATGCGAGCGTGATTTCTGACACCCCGTCATCCGCTGGCTTACCGCGACGCCGGACCTCGTTACCAAACTTCTCGGCCTTCCTTCGGTTGTTCTGCAATGCTGGATAGGCTACGCGCCTCTGACCGCAGCAGAGTTGCGCAGCGACCGCAGCAGAGTTGCACAGTGTCCAGAGCCGACCAAAGCTGCCGGCTTGAATGGGATGCGTGCCGCTTTCTTTTCCATTCAATCCCGGATGTGATAAGGACATCTCGTGGTGACTGCAGCATCTTCGGCGAGCCTTCTCACCCGCCGCCTGACACGCCTTCCGCTCGGCGGACGTTCGCGCAAGAATGGGCCTGCCGAAGCCATTCATCCGCTGCTGGATCAGGGCACTGGTTGGCACGGCGAGAACAAGGGTCAACATCGCGACAAAGGAAGCCAATCCTTCATCACGCAACGCCCCGCTCAGACCTTGCCGCTCAAGACGCGCTCAACGCAGGAGGGGATCGCGCGGACCATTGAATCCAGCTACCCGTGCTCGCATTGCCACGGCGACTACGCACTGGACGCGGCGCGAAGGCTATCGGCAGAGAATCTTTCGCAGTTGCTGCCCGATGCCGAGGACTTGAGGGGCGTGGACTTCAGCAAGGCTATTTTCTTAGACACCGAGACAACGGGATTAGCGCGGGGCACGGGCACTCTTGTTTTCCTCATTGGCGTTGCGTCTTTTAAAGAGGACCATCTAACGCTCGAGCAGTTCTTTCTAAGCTCGCCGGGCGAAGAACGCGCTTTCCTCGCTGCTTTTAGGGAACGGCTAGCCAGAGCAAGCTGCGTCGTTTCGTACAATGGCAAGAGCTTCGACTGGAACCTACTGACGACGCGGTTCGTTCTCAACAGAATGACGATGCCTCAGCACATTAAGCACCTGGACCTTCTCACACTTACGCGGCGACTCTACAAGAGGCGGCTAAGCTCTGTGAGGCTGACTCAAGTTGAGAGGGAGATTCTGCATTTCAACCGGCAGGACGACGTGGACGGGGCGCAGGCGCCGTGGCGCTACCGCGCCTACCTACGTGACGGAGACGACGGATTGCTGAGCGACATCGTGCGACACAACGCGCTCGACATTGTTAGTCTCTGCGGCCTGTTGAGCATGCTCGCTCTTGAGCTGGATTCCGGCTTTAGCGGCCTAGAGAACACCGACAGGCTGTGCTTTGCCCGTGCCCTCTTCAGACAGGGAAAACTGGACCAAGCTGAGCGCTTCGCACGGGCGGCTTCCACCTCAGACAATGCTGCAGTCTCTGCCGAGGCCTACATGCTGCTAGGTCAGGTCGCCCTCAAGCTTCGTGCGTATCGCAACGCGGAGCAGCACTTTCAACGCATCATACAACATGGGGCAACAAGTTTCATGTTAGCGGAAGCCAACCTGCAGCTGGCAAAGCTTTATGAACACCGGCTAAAGGTATACCGATCGGCGCTCAAGCACGCGACCTGCAGTCCTTTCGCTGAAGATGCATTCTCTCAGTCGAAGCGGGTCGAAAGACTACAGAAACGTTTGCAGCGATCGCAAGGGCGACGACTCGCTGCTGACGCGAAACCGCAAGTTGCTCACGCCGGTGAGCCCGCTCAGGCATGCGCCTGAACGTGACCCGCGCACGATGCCGGAGCGTCAGCTCGGTAACGGAGCGGTCAGCTCGGCATGAGACCTTGAGGGACTCTGGCTCGTGTCGTGCGCTCCACTCTGGAGCGGTAGTTGCGCACCACCACCTCAGCGACGGCCCCCCTCTTACGTGCGTTGCAATTGACCAGCCGCGGCGCCCAGACCTGGGTCACGTCAAACCCCTGGTACAGCTCCCGGATGGACGTTTGGTCGCTATTGGAGAGCATCAACTTACATCCCCGTCGATCAAGTGCGCGATAGACGTCGCGGAGCTCCCGTTGGTCTTCCTCTAGAAAGCGAGAAGCGGCGTACGATGTGAAGTTCGAGGTTGAGGAGACAGGCGCGTAGGGCGGGTCGAGGTAAACGAAATCCCCCGGCTGCGCCCAGTCGAGCAAGCTGCAATAGGAGCGTGCTTCAAGACGAACGCCTTGCAACGCGCGGCTGACCTCGCGAAGCCCCTCCGGATCGACGATTCGCGGACTCTTATAGCGCCCAGCAGGTACGTTGAACGCGCCGCTGGAGTTCACCCGATGGAGGCCGTTGAAGCACGTTTTATTGAGGTAGATGAAGCGGGCGGCGTGCAATGAACCGCTGCCTGTACCCTCCTCGTTGTACAGGCGACGCACGGCATAGTAGCTCTCTGTCGTGTGGACTTCAGCTAGCGGTCTGAGATCTTGGATGACGTCTTCCACCGAATCCCGGATAGCCCGGTATGTTTCTATAAGTGCTTCGTTAACGTCGAGCAGGACCGCGCGCTGCGGAGCGCGGAAGAAGAAGAAAGCGGCCCCACCGGCAAAGGCCTCTACGTGCCTCATGCGCTCGGCACCTGCGGGCAGCAATCCGCTGAGCGCGGTGCAGAGGCGGCCTTTCCCCCCTACCCACTTGACTGGCGGCTTGACGCGGGCAGGTGATTGAGCCGTGCGCTGAGGTAGAGAAGACTCCGCAAATGTAGGCATACACCTACATTACGCGGACCCCGCGTGTTTACCGAAAAAGTGGCGCTCCTTGAGAGAACGATTGACACCTGAGTGACATCGGGAAGAGAATGTTGCATCTCTGCAAGACTAACTCCGTCAGGAGGACCGATGTACCCTCGTTACGCCCGCTCTCTTCTCGCTCTCATCACGGCCATTGGCATCTCCGCTTGTGGTGGCGAAGACAGAGACGCAGAAAACGGGGAGGGGAGCTCCGGAACGTCCTCTGAAGGCTCAACAGGGGCAGGGACCGGCGAGGAAACTTTCGGCGACCTGAACCCGAACTTCACTGCCAGCGTCGGCGAGGACGGCCGCGTCACCTACTTCTGCACCGACAGCGATGGCGATGGAGAAGAGGACATTCCCTGTGAATGCAGCGACGGAGCAGACAACGATGGGGCCAACGGAGCCGACCACCTTGACTACACCTGCGTGTCGGGCTGGGACGACGACGAGGGGTCGTTCGGCACGGGGATGCCGGGCGATAACTCCGATCTGAAGAAACAGGACTGCTTCTTCGACGGAAACTCAGGCAACGACGAAGGCTGCGCCTACGACACCGTCTGCATGTGCGCCGACACCGACGACGACGGCAAACCAGGTCCCTGCACGATTGCTGGCACCGAGTTGAAGAAATCCAACCCCAAGTGTGACATCTCCGATGACTGCGTGAAGAACTGTCAACCCAAGGTGCCCAACGGCTGCGACTGCTTTGGATGCTGCACGTACCATCGGCGCGACAAGAGCGTCGTGACGTTGTTCATGGTGGATGGTTGCAACCCCGAGACCGGCGAGGGTTGTTCCGAGTGCATCCAGGCCGAGGCATGTTTGGACCCGTGTGAGGAGTGCGAGCTTTGTCTGGGCAAGAACGAAGTGCCGGCCAGCTGCGGCGGCGGGACCGGCCAAGCCGAATGCACCAACAAGCAAGCCTGCACACAACCTTCGGACTGCCCCGACCTCCACTCCTGTATCCTTGGCTGTTGCGTTGCCGACACCACGTTTGAAGTGCAGTAGGACACGGTCCATCTAGCCATACCTCGAAGCTGACGCAGCTTTTCCTATCCTGAGCAGGAGGAGTTGTGTTAGCTTCTGTCTATGTCAGCAGGAAACGTTCGATGGACTGGCCACTGGGTCGGTTTATGCGCGGCGCTAGCCGCCGTGGGTTTAGGTTACGCTCAGTGCGGCGGCGACGACGACGACCGTGAAGTGGGTCGGTCGTGCGAGAGCGCGGATGCGTGCTACCAGCTCGAGGATCGCGACGACATTGCGGGCAAAATACAGTGCCTTGACCGAGTGAAGGAAGGCTACTGCACCCATACGTGCGAGACGGACGAGGACTGCTGCTCCGTGGAGGGCGAGTGCGAGCCAGGCGTTCGCCAGGTGTGCGGACCATTTGAGTCCACCGGCTTGCGACTCTGCTTCATAAGCTGCGAGGCGAGCGACATTAATGATGAGAACGCTGATAACTACTGCGACGAGCTCGCGTCCAGAGACTTCGGCTGCCGCTCAACGGGTGGCGGCTCCGCCAATCGCAAGGTGTGTGTTCCCTCAGGCGATGGGGACGATGACGGGCTGGACGACGACTAACCTCTAAGTGGTCAACCGGCTTTCGCGACTGGACCTGGACATGCACTGGACATGCAACTGGCCGCGAAGCCAAAGGCTGCTTAGCGAGACTAACCTGTTCTACAGAGCCGCGCGCTGCGTAGCAGGGCCAACCTTTCTACAGAGCCGGGCGCTGCGTAGCAGGGCCAACTTTTCCGGCAGTGTTTGACTCGCCAATGGCCGCAGCTCCACCTAGTATACCTGCACGGCAAACCTGCACGGTAAACCCGCACGCGGCGGGCTAAAGAAGTTCGTTTAGCTGCCCTGAGGCTTGGGCGGAGGAAGTGACTCTAGCTCCCCCGCCACACCGGACGCTCGGAAGAAATCAGTGACTTCTTGGCTGTTCGTGGAAGCGAGCTCAGCGAGCGATCCTTCGGCAGCGATAGTTCCTTTGTGGAGAAAATACAGGTGGTCCGCGATGCGTCGCACCGACTCCATGTCGTGCGTAATCACGATGGATGTGACACCGAAGCGGTGCTTCGTGCTGACGATCAAGTCGTCAACCGTTCGGGAGGTGATGGGGTCGAGGCCCGTGGTCGGTTCATCGTAAAACAGGATCTCCGGCTCGAGCACCAGCGCGCGCGCAACAGCCACGCGTTTGCGCATGCCGCCCGATAGCTGCCCAGGCATGCGTTGGGCAGCTGCTTCAACATTTAGCCCCTCGAGGCCCTCCATCACCTTCTCGCGCACGGCCGCCGCACGCAGCTTCGTGTGTTCCCGCAGCGGGAAAGCCACGTTGTCGAAGACGGTCATCGAATCAAATAACGCCGAATCTTGAAAGACAATTCCAAAGCGACGCCGAACATCCACGAGCTCGAAGTCGTTGAGAGTGACCAGGTCGAGGTCGTCGAGCCAGATGTGTCCGGCGTCAGGTCGCTCAAGACGCGTCAGCTGCCTCAGCATGACTGTTTTCCCAGAGCCTGAGGAACCAATGATCACGTTGGTCTGCCCCCTGAACATCTTGATCGAGACGCCATTGAGGACCTGATGCGAGCCGTATGACTTCTTGATCCCCTCCACCGAGAGATGAACAGGTGAGGCGCGTGTCATCCTACAGCCCACCGCCATCTGCCTGAAGCAACGAGGCGGTGATAAGGAAGTCCAAGATCAGGACACTGACCGAGCTTTGCACCACGGCGCGGTTAGTGGCTTGACCTACGCCCGCTGCACCTCCAGTGGCGTAGAAGCCCTGCTTGCACGAGATGAGCGCAATGGCCAATCCAAACACCACAGCTTTGAGCACTCCTTGCATCACATCAGGCGCGTCAACGTACCAGCAGATACGATCAAAGAAGATCCCTGGGTCCAGTTGCAGAAGCTGCACACACACCAGCCACGAACCAAGAACGCCCATCGCTCCGAAAACCACGGCCAACACAGGAACCATGATCAGCCCCGCAATCAGCCGTGGAACCACAAGGTATTGCACCGGATTGACAGCCATGGACGAGAGCGCATCAATCTGATCGCTCACGCGCATCGAGCCAAGCTCCGTGCTTATCGCGCTTCCCGCGCGGCTGGTTACCATCATCGCCGAGAAGACCGGCGCTAGCTCCCGCGCAAGGGCCAACCCTATGACCGATCCGGTTTGATTTTCCGCATTGAACTGCCTGAATCCATCGACCAACTGGATGCCGAAGACCATGCCGACGAAGGTTCCCGTCAGCATGACGATGAACATCGATTGCACGCCGATGAACTCCATCGCGTCAACCACCAGGCCCGCCCGAAAAGGCCGTCGAACGCTCCACCGCGCGCTCTCGCTCAGAAGACGTGCGAGCGCACCGATTTCGGCGAGGAGACGCCCAGGAGCTCCAGCCAGCCGCCTTAGCGCCGCTAGCGGAGCGGCCAAGGCAGGAGGGGTCACCTCAACCGATTCATCACGCTCCGTCACACTCTTCTCCGATGTATCTGCGCCGAACTCTGGGGGATATGCCCGTGATCACCTCGTACGTGATCGTTCGGAAGTCTTCTGCCAAGTCGTCTGCCGTTCGCTCCACGTATCCCTCCCGCCCGAGGATAGTCACAACCTGCCCGATTGCACAGCCAGGTACGTCGGTAACATCAGCCGCTGCAAGGTCCATGGAGACGTTGCCAATGATGCGACACAACCTTCCGCCCACGATGACTTGAGCGACGTTACTTGCCGAGCGACGCAGACCATCGGCGTAGCCTACAGCAATTGTCGCGACGTGCGACTTACGCGGTGCAGAAAATGAGCCACCGTATCCGACCCTCTCCCCCTTCTCTACCCACCGGAGCGCGACTACCTTGGTCCGCCAACTCAGAGCGGGCGCCAAACCCATCGACGCCGCGGGTGCGCCACACCCGTACATGGCTATTCCCACGCGGACCAGATCATGACGGGCACTTGGGAAGTTGACGCTCGCCGCGCTATTAGCAAGGTGGATGAGCCGCGGTCTCACACTCACTTGCTCAAGCTGACGCAGCACCTCGGCGAGTTGCGCCTGCTGATGTTGCGTCGCATCCGTTCCGCTCTCGGCGTCGCTAAGGTGGCTCATCAGCGCTTCCAGGCGAACACTCAAGCACGTGCTTAGCAGCTCTGCGGCCCTCGCTACATCGGCCAGCGGCATCCCCATGCGGTGCAGCCCTGTGTCGACCTTAAGCTGGATTCGCAGCTCCGTCGGCCGCAGCCGCTGAACCAGCTCTTCAACCTCTTCGAGGCGGTGAACAACTGGATAAATTCCGGCTGCCTGAAGCCGGTCATGTGCTGCTGGACCGTTGGTTGGCTCTGGACTATCGGTTGGCTCTGGGGTGTTGGTTAGCCCTGGACTCTCAGGTGCTGCTGGGTGCTCCGGCGACGCGAGCCCATTGAGCACCACAATGTCCTTTTTGATGCCGGCCTCCCGGAGCTCCTCGGCCTCGCCAAGCCATGCCACGGCGAGGGCATACACCGCCGGATGCCGCTCCAGCACACGCGCCACTGACGCCGCTCCATGCCCGTAGGCATTGGCCTTTACGACGGGAAGGAGCCTGGCCGGTGCGAGCTGGTGGCTCAGCCGCTCGACGTTCGTTCGGAGAACATCTAGATTTATCTCGACCCAGGTCGAAGTTCGAGGCGCAGGCATTTCAGCATGGCCTAGCTTCCACCAGATCCTCGGTCAATCTTTCCTTAGGAGGTTCGCGAGCTCTACCGCGGGCGATGTGTCCTGAGCGCAACGCAACGTCGAACCAACGGCATCCACGCGCCGGGTATCGTCCGTGCCGCAAAAATAAGGCTCCTTTTTTGCTCGCGGAGGCGCTCTATGGTTTAGCAGGAACGTGGGATCATTTATCTGGGGCGTATTGAGGTTTGCTTTCACCGTTGGCGCAATAGCCGCGGTGGGCGTAGCCCTGCTCCGGTATTTCTTTGTGGACGTGGCTGTCGTCGGCCACAACAGCATGGCGCCCACGCTGCTCATGGGCGACGAAGTGCTGGTTTGGCGCGGCGCAGAAGCCAGCATGGGCGCCGTGATGGTTTGTCCCGACCCACGGAGCCCTGAGACTCACACCATCGGGCGGGTGATCGGCAAGCCGGGCTTCACCATCGAGACCGAACGTGGGCAACTCATCATTAATAAGCAGACGGTGCCGCAGAACTTTGATGCCTCACTCACCTTCACCGATCCCATATCCAACCGCAGCGCTAAAGTCATCCCAGCCACTGAGCGGCTTGCCAATGTTGAGCATCAATTCTTTATCCGCGAGGGTCGCGAAATCCGCTTGCGACCCGTTACCGTTAAGCGCGGCATTTATCTGCTAAGCGACTACAGAAACATGCACGGCTACGACAGCCGAAGCTTTGGGGAGATTGACCCTTCCACCTGTCTCGGACGCGTCTTTCTTCGCTTCAAGCCGTCAGAATCGCCGCAAAGTGCAGCCTTGGGAAACAGCTGGTTCGACCGGATCAAGTAGCCGTAGGCTATCCACACGCATCAACGCACCGCCGCATGCACCCGCCTCCGCGACCTCCGTGCATCAGGGGCGGGTCCGCTCAAGAGAGCAGCAACTGCGCGGCTAACACTTTCACAACGGCAGCCAGGGGGTACACCGACGCGTAGCCCACGGTAGGCACGTCATTTTTTGTCTGATCCGAGGCAAAGTTCAAGATGGTCGCTTGCGTTTGCATGCCCGCGATCAGCCCGAGCAGCAAACCGAAGGGGACCTTGAGCACACGGTGCCCCACTATCAGAGCGGTGAGGCCGACGCTGCAGGTGATCAGCGCACCGCAGCAGAAAAGCTGAAGACCGTAGGATGTGTTGTCTGTCATCGTGCGTGCAAAGTCTTCACCAGAAGCCGTGCCCACGCAGGCAAGGAAGATAATCAGACCTACCTGCCGCAGGGTTAGGTTTGCGCTGTAGGGAAGCGACCAGACGACCGGGCCGGTGCGGCGGACTATCCCTAGTCCAAGACCGACGAGCAGCGGGCCTCCCGCCCAACCTAAGCGAAAAACGCTGCCATCCGGCAGCGGAAGGGGCACCTTACCCAGCAAAAGTCCCATCGCAATGCCTAGGCTAAACACAGCTATATCGATTTCGCTAAGCTTTCGGTAAGAGTCGCCAAAGAACTGGGTCAGATCCATCATCCGGTCTTGATGCGCAACGACGGTGACGCGGTCGCCAAGCTCCAGCCTCATTTGAGGCTCGGGCAGGAAGTCGATGTCGCCTCTTCGAACGCGCGTAATCCGAGCTCCGAATGCGCGGGGCAAGTCCAAAGCGCGTATGGGTCGACCAGCAACTTTGACATCCGACACAAACAGACGTCGCTGACCGAAACGGCTTTGCTCCAGTGTGAGCCCATGTGCGCTAAGGCGGCCAAGCTGGTCCACCACGCGTTCCACGTCATCCGGGAAGCCCACGATTGTTACCTTGTCGCCGAGACATAGATGTGTCTTGTCGTCGACGAGGAAGAAATCGCCGCCACGCTCCACTGGACCGAAGACAATGGGCCAGTGATGCTGGTGCAAGAGCTCCAGCAACGGCGCGCCCGTGGCTGCGTCTTTGACAATTTGCACCACCCGCGTAACCAATGCCTCCTGCGAGACGCCGAGGTAGCGCAGCTGAAGGGATTCTGCTCGGTAGTCAGGCCTGACGTAGCGCTGGAAGCCGTGCATCAACACGATCATGCCAAAGACGCTTGCGGGGTATGTAATGGAGTAGGCGACAACCGGCTCGCTCATCGCTCGGGCAGCAAGTGCCGGAGGCGCACTGCTTCGTAGCTGCTCCACCACCGCGGCGAGGGAGGGTGTGCTTGAGAGTGCTCCGGAATAGAGGCCTGCTGTTGCGGGAGGAGTGAGGCCGAACGCATGCGCCATCGCTGCTGTCAACGCCATCGCTAGAGCAAGCATGACAAGTACAAACAGCTGGTCCCACCCACGGCGCCTGAGGGAGGCGTAGAAAGCAGGCCCGCTGCCGAGCCCGAGCGTATAGACAAAGAGAGCCAGCCCCAGAACCGTCATCCACTCGGGCAGCCGCGCACGATGATCAAATGCGCTAAAAGCGATGCCCACGAAGAGAACGGCAGAGGCACCCAAGCGAAGCTCCCCTAGCCTCACGCGGCCGAGGATGAAGCCAAGTCCTGTGACAGTAAACAGGAGCAGAATCGGACTCTGAGAGAGGTCGGGCACGCGAGGCATATAGCCGATGATTTGGCGGCGGCTAAGCGGCATCGTCCGTTGAAGCGTTCCAGGCGCGTGCGAGGACGCGCTTCGAATCATTGACAAGGCACCTGTCGCAGGTAGCTTTCGTAGGTATGAGCAAAGCGGCGCGTAAGCCGAACATCCTACTAGTGGAAGATGATCCTGCTATTGCCCTGGGCCTTCAGGATGCGCTGGAGTTTGAGGGTTTCGCAGTAACGAAGTGCGGATCCGGACGCGAGGGCTTGGCACAAGCTAAGGAGCTACGGCCAAGCTGCATGATCCTCGACCTGATGCTGCCTGACCTCAACGGCTACCAAATATGCGAGGAAATTCGACGCAGAGGCCTACACTTCCCGATTATCATGCTCACTGCTCGGGGGCAGGAGAGCGACAAAGTCCGTGGACTCGACTGCGGCGCCGATGACTATGTCACCAAGCCCTTTTCCGTTCGGGAGCTGGTTGCACGGGTCCGGGCGATCTTCCGCAGGACAACCTTCGCCGGTAACGAGGACAAGGAGGTTGCACCATTTTCGATAGGCTCTACTCTGGTTGTTCCAAGTAAGCAGTGCCTGCAAAGGGGTCAGGAACTAGAAGAGCTTTCGTTTTACGAGTGCGAGATCCTTTGTCTGTTGCATCAATCACGCGGGCAACCCGTGTCGCGAGAAGACATATTAGCTAAACTCTGGGGGATTGAAGCCAATCCAGCTAATCGAACCATCGACAACTTTATCGTCAAGTTGCGGAAGAAACTGGAACCGCATCCGAACCGGCCTCGACACATACTCACCGTGTACGGACAAGGCTATAAACTTGTGGAGTGAGGAGAAGCCCGGCTCATACATGGATCAGCCGTATCAGCAAACTGGGTTAGCCAAACCACCGTATGCGCCAAGACACTGTAGGAGCCAGCGTACTAATGAGCCAGCGTACTAATGAGCCAGCGTACTAATGAGCCAGCGTACTAATGAGTCACTGTCGAAGATGACTGGACACGCGGTCAGCAATGACTCCCGGCGAAAAGGCTATCTCGTAGGCATGGCACTTTACTGGACGCTTCTTATTTACGTTTGCGTGACCGGTGGAATTTCAATCTTGAGGCAAGTTTTCTGGCAGGACGATGCTCCCGCTAGGGCAGAAAGAGATCAATGACAACATTTAGAGACCTTCCAGTCGGAAGTAAGATCCAGCGGGCGCTCGACGACCTCAACTTCTCAGAACCGACACCTGTGCAGCTCCAGTGTTTCGAGCCGGTGCTCGCCAAACGCGATCTGTTGGTACAATCGCAGACGGGAACGGGCAAGACGGGAGCTTTCGCGATCCCGTTGCTCAGCCATCGCGTGCGCGAAGGCAGCGGCGTGCAAGCCTTAGTCCTCGCACCTACTCGCGAACTGGCGCGGCAAATTGCCGGAGACTTTGAAGACCTAGCGCGACACGGAGATTGGCGGATAGCTTCGATCTACGGGGGCACGCCCATTAAACGGCAGGAAACCGAGCTGGACCAAGGCGTGGACGTTGTGGTGGGCACGCCAGGCAGAGTACTGGACCTTCTTGACCGCGGAATTCTGGATGTTAGCGGGCTCGATGTTCTCGTACTGGATGAAGCAGATGAAATGCTCTCAATGGGATTTCTAGAAGAAATCTCGGCAATCATCGAGCGCCTACCCACAGCGCGTCAGACGCTGCTATTCTCCGCCACACTCGAAGGGCAGATTCAGCGCATCGCCAAGCGCTATATGCACGATCCAGAGCTCATCGAGCTTTCTGGCGATCAAGTTGGAGCCGCAAGCATAGAGCACACGCTTTACTTCATCTCCGGCATGGGTCGCACACGCGAGCTTGAGCGTGTTCTGGAGCAAGTGGACCCACCGAGTGCGATTATCTTCTGCAACACCAAGGTGGAGACCGAGGACGTTGCCGGCGCGCTGAACAGAAGCGGGTGGGCCTGCGACTGGCTCAACGGAGACCTTTCGCAACAAGAACGAGAGAAGATCATGGCGCGCACGCGCGAGGGAGATCTGAGGCTGCTCGTAGCCACTGACATTGCGGCACGCGGCATCGACATCTCTCATCTGACCCATGTCTTCAACTACTCATTGCCCGAGTCTCCTCAGCAGTACATCCATCGAACGGGGCGCACCGGAAGGGCTGGACGTTTGGGCTTTGCCGTGTCGCTGATCGGACCGAAGGAGGTCGGCTCGCTGCACCTCCTTCGGCAGCTCTACGACCTCAGCTTCCGCGAGAAGCATCTCCTCACGAGTCGAGAGATGGAAACCCGCAATCAGAGTGAACAACTTGAGCTTTTGATGCAGCGCTTCACCAAGGCCCCTCATCCGAGCGCAATGGCGCTTACAAGGCGACTGCTAAATCATGCTTTAGGTGAGCGCATCATGGGTAACCTTCTGAGCTACGCGCTACAGGACGACAGGCCTCTCGAGCAAGATGAGAGCGCTGCCTCAGATCCCGCTCCGGACCCGGGAGCGCCGCCAAGTGAGAGCGCTCATGATGCGTCAAAAAGAAGACCTGCCCGAAATCAAAAGGAAAAAGCTTCCGCGCGCCCGCAGCGAAAGAAACAGATCACCCCTGTCCGCTTCGAGGACGTGAAGTCAAATGGAGAATCGCGCTCGCGCGGTGACAACCGACGAGGTCTGAACGAGCGAGACGGTGATGAGAAGAGGGCGCTCCCGCAGGCGGCCGCTCCGCAGGACGAGCGGAAGCCTCGGGAGGGATACACGGAGGTTGTCCTCGGAGTGGGACGACAGGATAGAATCAAGCGGATCGAGTTGATCCAGCATCTGCAACAAGCAACCGCGCTTAGCCGTGCTGAAATTGGCACCATCCGCATGCGACAAGAGAAGACAATAGTCGAAGTTGCAGAAGGCAAAGCCGAGCAGGTCGCTCGAACATTCGATCCAGCTGCCCTAAAAGCTGCGGTTATTCACCAGTAGCCGCAGCAGGTCGAACGGGTGGCAGAAGACGTTGTGGAGACGATGGCCGCCTGGCGTCACACGCCGCAGCGGAACATAGTTGCTGTCAAAACAGCGAAAGTGACTTGTGCCTCATGCGAAACGGTTCAGAGGTAGCGGCTGCGTCCGCTTAAGGCTTGCTAGTGATGAATAGCAGGAATGTAAACTCTGGTTCCGAAGGCGGCGGCCGCAACGAGTCGCCAGATTCTTCCGGCGATTCAACGCCACCTTTCGAGGTGAGTTTTTCCCTGTCAGAACCCGTCCCTTCCCCTCGCGACACCGCAGCTGACAGCGCTCAGGGAACGGGTCACGCACCTCCCGACCTGGCCCGTACACTTCATGAGTTGACGCAAGCAGACGCGCCTCGCTGGATGGCGAGTAAAGGGGGGCTCGATCACGGACCTTTCACAGCACGTCAGCTAATCAGCGCCATCGCTGATGGCGAGGTACGGCGGCACCATCTGCTGCGCAATATGGACACCGGTGAGTACCGCCACGCTTCGGAGTTTGCCGGCTTCAGTGACTTCATTGATCAGTTCGAAGTAAAGGAGCGGGAGCAGCAGCAAAACGCCGCACATGAGCGCTCCGTAAAGAGTCAAGAGCGGTCCAATCGACTGAAGATTGCATTCGGTGTGGGCGCGCTGCTGATCACTCTAGGAGCTGCGGGACTCTTTGTAGCGACGAGAGGCGAAGAGGAGCGCGCCTTCCGCCTGAGCGGAGAGGTAACTGAACTGTACGAGCGCGGGAAACTCAACATTGAGGAACTTGACGAATCCGGACCAAGCCGAGGCCGCACCCGGCGACGCCGTGGCCGCGGGAGAGGCGGAGTGGCTGCGAGAACGTCCGAAGGAACCTACGAGGACGCTATGCAGCAAGCCGTGGAGCTTGGCGACGTGAGCCAGAACGGTGGCGAGCAGCAGCTCACCACAACGCAGATTGGACAGGTAATGAGCCGCCGGCTGGCGGTGTTTCAATCCTGCGTAAGCAGCGAACTGCGAACAAACAGCGCGCTTAAGACCGTGCGCATGGATCTAGCCATTGCCGGTTCGGGCAGCATCACCGGCGTGTCGGTGAAAGATGGTAGCCCGTTATTTCGCAGGTGTGTCGCGGCAAAAGCGCGTAGCATCAAGTTTCCTTCCTTTTCCGCACCCCGCATGGGAACACACTACACATTCCACGTAGACTAGCGCTCCTGCTGCTTGTTCAGCTCCATCACGCGCGCGTACGCCGCGGCGTAGCGAACTTTCCGCAGGAGTTGACGGATGCGGATCTCTCGCCTATCAACGCAGGTCTCACTGCCCTTATTTCGGGCAGAAACTCAAATCATACAGCAGACGGGGCTCACAGCAGCGTGCCCAGACACTTTTTACAACGATTTAGCCCCCTCGCGATAACCACGTGCGCCATATGGCTAGCCTGTTGCAACGCACCCTTACAAGAAGATCTCTCGCAGGCAGAAGCCGAGCATCTGGTGAGCGAGCTTCGACGCCAGGGTATCGCCGGAAAGGCCCTTCCACAGCCTCATCGGAGAAACAAATTTGATGTAGAGGTCGCACGCGATGATTTTGCGAGGGCCCTTTCCGCTGCGCAAGCAGCAGCCCCGCGCCAGAATGAAGGAGGCGCAGTTGAAGCCCATGCGCTGCCATTTCTGCAGTCTCCCGAGGAGCAAAAGCAGGCCGCTCTGAAAGAGGTCGCCGCGCGTCTCGCTCAATCCATCCAGTTTATGTCAGGAGTGACCGACGCGCGAGTACACCTTTCGGGAGGAACACCTCTCAGTCTTCTCGCGCAGGATGCGCTGGTGTCTAAAGCCTCCGTGCTCGTTCGCACGCACGACAAGGTTGATCTTTCAGGAATCAAGCGTCTGGTTGCTGGCGCCGTAGAAGGATTGGTGGAGCAGGAGGTGCGTGTCGTCGTGGCCCTTCATGAACCTCCCACACGGCAGCCTCCTCAGCTAGCTCGTCTTGGCCCGTTCCGGATGCATGCAGCCTCTGTTGAACCACTTCGTTGGACCCTGTGCGGTATTTTAGCGGCCAATCTCCTCCTTGCGTCGCTGCTCATCTGGACTCGAGCGACGGTGCGTAGGCGGGGGGTGCCAGCAACGGGACCAAAGAGCGTTATTCCAGGTCCGCGATGAGGGCGTCCTCAGCGATAGCCTGCCCTGCTTGACAATGTATCGTTTTTACAACACCATCCGCCGGAGCCTCAACTGGCATTTCCATCTTCATCGACTCTAAGGTGACGAGGACGTCGCCCTTCTTGACCTGATCGCCCTCGGCAACTTCGACCTTCCAGACCGTGCCCGTGATGTGTGCCTTGACCTGTGTCATCCTCAACCCCCAGTTGGAGCCGGAGACTAACACAAGGTGGATGAGGGAAGCCACAGCTTGAAGCTAGGGTCGATGCCTAAAGGCTGTCGAGACGCACGTCAGTTTCGTATCGGGCTGAACGCGAAGCAGGCCTGGACCTGCGCCGTCACCCTCACTCTCGCTGCCTGCGGCGCAGGCAAGTCGCCTTCACGCACCATCTTCCACCTTGAAACCAACTCTCACTCGGCGAAAGCTGCTCCACGTCGCCGGGTCCTGGCAAAGGCGAAGCGTCCAACACCTCGTGAATCCCGTGCTGAGCAACCCGAAGGCACGCACACCTCATGCAACCACCCACAGCCGCGTGACACCGGCCTTCGCAGGAGAAAGAGCTTACGCGGTCGAGCCAGCTACTACCACGACTCGCTGGCTGGCAATCGAACCGCCAGCGGAGAGCGCTATGACCCCTGCGCCTACACCGCAGCCCACCGCACGCTGCCTTTCAACACGTGGGTGCGGGTCACGCATCTAGAGCGGGAGACGTCGGTGCTGGTGCGCATCAATGATCGCGGCCCATTCCGACGTAAAAAGCGAATCCTCGACCTTTCTCGAGCAGCCGCGAGCGCCCTAGGAACTCTTGACGAGGGTGTTGCGCCGGTGCGCGTGGATGTGCTGCGGGGCAAACCACCGGTGCCGCCCTTCTAAGCAGGACTTCATCAGCTAGCAGGACTTCATCAGCCACTGGGCATCGCGCTTCAACTCACCTTGGCGACTCCGCGCCGGTCACATCCAGCGGCCCGCCAAGCCAACCGTGTAAACATGAGATTCGCGGGTAACTGCTACCACGTGCTTCTGTCTCTGGAGGCGTATATGGTCAGTCCCTGGTAGTCGATTCTTGAGGAGGCGTTCAGGTACGGTAACGCACACCCTCCTCAGGGAGCCCGCCTTCCTGGCCGCAAGACCATTGACCGGTTGCTTGGAGGCATCGTCTACTCGGACGTATCTAGAGCGCTGAAGAGCAGCTGCGGTTACTCAGGAGGACGACCAGGGCGCTGTATCGCTGCGCGCAATGGCTGCGCGGGCCAGTTCATCAGCGCGCTCATTCGCTGGGATACCGACATGGCCGCGCACGTGATGAAACCTCACCGCTCCGAAGGTCGCTAGATCAGCTTTAATGTCAGCGATAAGGCTTCGGTTAGCTTTTGCCTTCCAGCCCGCAGTCAACACACCTATTGCGTACCTGCTGTCGGTGAAGATCTCGAGGTGCGCTCCGTGCTGCCGGCCGTACTCCAACGCTCGGCGAATAGCCGTCAGTTCGGCAATGTTGTTGGTGGCAACGCCGAGAAACTCGCTGAGCTCGTGCGTCTCGCCTCCTACTGTGAGCACCACGCCGAGTCCGGCAGGTCCAGGATTACCGCTGCACGCTCCGTCTGTGTACGCCGTCATCTGTGGTGTTTGCGCTGAGGTCACGCGGCCGAGCTTAGCAAACTTCTCCAGCTCCTGCGAGCTGCCCCGATCCTCCTCGTAGTCCCCAGAGTTGGAGCGAATCCTGAGGCAACTGGGACGGAGTGTCCGCGCGTTCGTCAACTTCCTCATCCATTCCATACCAGTAGGTCTAGGAAAATGAGCTGCAGGCCGTTATGCTGTAGGCGTGTTTCGCGTTGATTTCTACGTACAACAATTGATGCGCCACAACGCCGAGAGGGTCACCTTACGCTCAGATGAGCCGGTGTGTTTCACCTTTCCTTCTGGAGAGAAGCGTTCTAAAGCTCCGATCCAGCACCAACAGATCGTGCAGCTTGTGCAGGAGATTGCGCCGCTCTCGGCCATGCAAGAAGTGCGTGGTGACGCAGGAGAAGCATCGTTTGCGTACAAGTCCGGAGCAACCAAGGTCGGGTTGCAGGTGCGCGCTCTTGCCGAGGAGGTGTGGGAGGTATCACTCCGATCTCCTTTTGCCGACGATTCCGCAGTGGAGAAAAGCGCGCCGCGTGAACAAACCGCCGCGCAGTCTCGTGATACGGCAACTGCGCCCTCTGCGGCTGAGCGCGCCGTCGCAAGCACGAGCCAGAGGCGCGGCAATGCGCCTCCGCTACCACCAGCATGGGGTGCAGGGAATGCCGGTGCGTCGGCTGTTGTTGCTTCGGCTGTTGTCACTGCTCAAGCAGTCGACACCGGGCAGACGCACGCGTCTCCGCATTCATCTCCGCATCCGACACCTCCAACTCAGGGCGACCCCGCCATCAACCGCTTCCTGCGCGAGATGGTCGACAAGGGCGCAAGCGACCTCCACCTCAGCTCGACCGTGATGCCGATGGCGCGAATCCACGGCGAGATGCACCCCCTCGGCAACCACCCGGAGCTCTCTCCGGAAGCGCTTCGTGCACTACTGATGGAGATAGCGCCGGAACGAAACCAAGAAGAGTACGACACCGTACACGACACTGACTTCGCCCACACGGTTGAAGGCGTTGCCCGTTTTCGTGCCAACTACTTCATGGATCGCCACGGCATCGGAGCCGTCTTCCGTCAGATCCCGTTCGAAATCCTTTCACCCGAGAAGCTCGGGCTCCCGAAGGAAGTTCTCGATCTTTGTTGGCTCTCGAAGGGCTTAGTGGTGGTGACCGGGCCGACCGGCAGTGGCAAATCAACCACCCTGGCCACCCTGATCGATTACATCAACATGCATCGTAAAGACCACATCATCACGATTGAGGACCCCATCGAGTTCGTGCACGCGAACAAGAGCTGCTTGGTGAACCAGAGGGAGGTTCGTATGCATACGAAGTCCTTCAAGAATGCCTTGCGCGCTGCCCTTCGTGAGGATCCCGATATCGTGCTCGTTGGCGAAATGCGCGACCTGGAGACCATTGCCATCGCGATCGAAACGGCAGAAACTGGGCACCTGGTTTTCGGGACGCTACACACCACCACCGCGCCGAGCACGGTTGACCGGATTATCGACCAGTTTCCTGCTGACCGACAGGACCAGATACGGACGATGCTTTCAGAGTCACTCAAGGGCGTCATTGCGCAGGTCCTATGCAAGAAGAACGGCGGGGGACGCTCAGCCGCTTACGAAGTGCTGATCGGCAACTCGGCGGTGGCGAACTTGATCCGCGAGGGAAAGACATTTCAGTTGGTGAGCGTCATGCAGACAGGTCGCAATCAAGGGATGCGGACCATGAACGATAGTCTCATCGAGCACGTTGAAGCTGGACGCGTGGATGCACGTGAAGCTTATGTAAAGGCAGTCGATAAGCAGGGGTTGAAGCAGCTCTTCCAGCAGAGCAACATCCACCTGGAGCTGCAGTAGGCCCGGTTTCAGCCGCTCCAGTTGCGCCGCTCCTGGTCGCGCATATGCCGTCTCCCTAATCGTCGGAACGTGTTGGCGCACTTTGAAAAGGAAATAGAGAAAGCCGCAGCCGGTCACACTGCCTATCAGGCACAAGCATGGTAACGCATTAGACCGATGTTGACGCCCCACCGCATGCTGCTCCTTCTGGTTGTCAACATCTGCCAGCTATCGGCGTGCTGTCCCGGCTTGATGTCTAACCAGACGGCGTCGTGCGGACTTCCAAGCAACGGCTTTCTACTCCGAGGAACCGCCCTACGAACCGCAGGGCCTGGTTACCGACTCGCCCGGCCGGACGGCGATGCAAGATGGGGCACGACCAACCTCGTTGCGGCTCTAAAACGTGCCGCGGCTGCAGTCAGCCGCGGGTTTCCCGACACGCGGCCCCTGAGGGTCGGTGATCTGTCGGGGAGCCACGGAGGCTTCCACCGCAGGCATGGCAGTCATCGCACCGGTCGCGACGCAGACGTCTTGTTCTACGTCACCGATGCAGCGGGCCGCCCTAGAGAGAGCAGCGGCTGGTATGCCTTTGCGAGCGACGGGAGAGGACGAGGGGGCGCATCCCAGGAATATTGGTTCGACGACGCCCGCAACTGGTTCTTTGTTCGTCATCTCCTCCTCGATCCGCGGGTTCAGGTGCAGTGGATTTTCTGCTCGCGCGGGGTGAAGACCCGGCTGCTAAACTACGCGGTGGAGCACGAGCCATCGCCCAAGGCGATCACTCAGGCGCTCTACGTGTTGCATCAACCGTCCGCAGGAAGAGCACACGATGACCACTTCCACATCCGCGTCCACTGCACGCCAGATGAGGTTAATGACGGCTGCCAGGAGCAGCCGCCGAGGTGGCCGTGGAACACCAACCAGACCTCACGCCACCTCGCCGCCCTCACAGATCAGCTGCTTCTCATGGAGCTGTTAGGAGACTTGCCGTAGGAGATCGGCTGCTTCTTCGTCCAATTTGGTGCTATGACTTCTCCCACAGGACGAGGACGTCACGCAGCTTGGCTTGTGTTCAGGTGCTCTCGACCTGCACCATCTTCCTCATGCTATGAAACCTTCGTTGGAACGGTCAGAACTGGGGGTGGAAAGGTGAACTCAACCGCACGCTGGCTTTGTATCATTGGCGGAGCTTGTCTTGCTACAGGATTGCTGTTGCTGGCGCTTGAACGCGTGGGCTTGCGTAGACTTCCCCTGGACTTGTCTCACCGTTCCGAGAAATGGAGCGTGCATTTTCCCCTCGGTACAAGCCTCCTCATCAGCGTGATCCTGACGGTGATCATCAACCTTTGGCTCCGCCGAAGGTGATCTTCTCCCGGGGGACATGTTCCGGTGGTTCTGCGAGGCGCTAGCATGTCCCCAGACCTAGTGGCGTGTCCCCAGACCTAGTGGCGTGTCCCCAGACCTAGTGGCGTGTCCCCAGACCTAGTGGCGTGTCCCCAGACCTAGTGGCGTGTCCCCAGACCTAGTGGCGGAGCATCATTCGGCAGACGGCTGCTAGGTCGAACGGGCTGACCTCGCCGCTACACCGTATCCAGCTCCGGGCTACCCGTGATGCGGCGGAGATGATGGTTTGATCGGCCGGTTCTCCCCACAAGATGACCGCAGAACCCGTGGGAAGGTCGGCTGCAATGGTGGTTAGGGTTGTAAACTGCAGGGACGGTGATGCGCAGTCGACTACGAGCAGCACCGGCCCCTTCTCGATGCAATCAACAAGAAAGAAAAAGTCCTTGGCAACAGACACTCTCCTGAACGGTGCCATGTGTTCTTTAACGGCGGCAGCACGGGATATGTTGGTGGTGGACAGAACAACTTCTGCACCTTTGGATAGCGTGGGTGGCGCGGAGGAAAAGATTGCGCGGAGGTCCTGGGAGGAGAGATGGTTGGAGAACTCCTCTTGGACCCTTCGCCGGCGCCGCACGTGGGTGTCTTCCTCCGGTTCTGCGAGAAGAAACAGCGGCGCAAGCTCGGCGATAATAGCGCTTGCCACATCCTGCCCGGCATGTATCTCCAGACTATGTTTCAGAGCAAGCACGAAACGCTGTACAGCATCCCCACTTTCCGGCACCGCCGCCTGATTGCACCGCTCTAGGGCCGTTGCGAGCACCTTCTTTTGCAGATCGCAGTTGACATAGGTGCTCAAAGCGCCGGTCACTGCCGAGCTGAAAAGTCGCCTGCCAACGGGCTCATCCGCCATGACTTATCCTATCACGTTGAAAAAATACATGCTAATCGAAAAAACTTGTACCTATGTCACCTATTAGCTGCTGATGCGTGTCACCGGCATTGACGAGAACGGCCTCGGCCCTCGATTGGGGCCTCTGGTCGCGACCTCATGCGAGCTTAGTCTGCCACACTATGCGTCAGCGGAGCGGTGGATGCAGGAGTTCCGCGAGCTGGGCATCGATGACAGCAAGCGCGTTTCGTCCTTCGCAAACATGCGATTTGCCGAGGCCACAGCACTTGGGCTGCTCAGATGTCTCTTTGGCCACACACCGCGTACAAGCGTGGAGGTGCTGACCCTCGTCTCCGCGGAAAAGCCTTCACGGCTGCAGGAGAAGTGTCCGCTTAGGTCAAAGCCGCAGTGCTGGTCGCATGTGGTGCCACTTCCTGCCTACGGTGGCGAACTCGCTGCAGGAGAAGCACTCTGGAGCGCTCTCAGAACAAAGGGGGTCCGACCTGTTGTGGTGCGGTGCGCGCTAGCGTGCCCGCAAACCCTCAACCAGCAGAGGCAGGAAGGCCACAACCGCTTTACCTCAAACTTGAAGCTCTTTGGCACCCTGGTCTCAGCAGCCACCGCGCGTCGGAAAAACCATCGGATCGTCTGCGGCATGGTCGGCGGCATTCGTGACTATGCCTCACGCATGCCGGAGCTTGCGCTCGAGCCTAGACGGCGAAAAGCCAAGGGCATTCGCGCCTACCGCACTCCGGGGGGTCATCAGATCTCTTTCGAGGTTGATGCAGATGCACTTCACCCGCCCGTTTCCATCGCTTCTATCGTGGGCAAGTATGTGCGCGAGCTTTGGATGGAGCAGCAAAATCGCTTCTACATCAACGGCGATCCCCTCCTAGAGCGCGTCAGCGGCTACAACGACCCCAAGACATCAGGCTTTATTGCCAGCAGTGTCGCACTTCGGCACCGACTCCAGATAGCGGAGAGTTGTTTTTTGCGTTAGAACTCTTTGGCATCCCACGGACTTCTGAGAGCTTTGTGTGATGGGGCATGGACCTGCGTAGCAGCGCGCGACTCGCTCGTAGAGCAAAGCTGGCTCACAGAGCGAAGTCCTGGTTAGCGGCGGCATGCTTCAGCATATGGAAAAGCGATTGCAGAATCGATTGGCCTCGGTGCAGCAAGGCCAGGAAGTAACCGTGCTCGACATTCAGGGACACCGCCACGTGAGACGCCGGCTCATGGAACTCGGATTGCTGCCAGGGACGCGGGTCGCGGTCATCGGGCGATCACCCTGGGGCGACCCGATTAAGCTGCGCTTGCGTCACTACCAGCTTTCTATCCGCACTTCGGATGCCGAAAGCATAGTGGTTGAGAGCCATGTGGTTGAGAGCCATGTGGTTGAAGGACATGAGGGTCGTGCCGATGCATAGCGAAGCCACGATCCGCGTCTCCGATTTCCCACTGAGCATGACCAACACGGCCGCACGGGACACGTCGTTGGTGGTTTTGCTAGGCAACCCAAACGCTGGAAAGACCACCCTCTTCAACCGGCTCACCGGGTCAAAGGCGAAGGTGGGAAACTACCCTGGCATCACGGTCGAACAGCGGAGTGGTCCTGTTGACCTTCCGCATGGAGAGACCGTCGAACTCATCGACCTGCCTGGCACCTACAGCCTCAACGCCCAGTCACAGGATGAGCAGGCGGCGGTGGATGTGGTGTTACCACTGGAGGGGATCCCCCCTGACCTCGTGGTGGTTGTGGTCGACGCGACCGCGCTCGAGCGCAATCTCTACCTCGCCTTACAGCTAATGGGCGCTGGGCTTCCGACGGTTATCGCTCTGAACATGATGGACGAGGCGCATCAACAAGGCCTCAGTATCAGCACCGACAAGCTCAGCGAGCGGTTGGAAGTACCCGTCGTCCCCGTCACCGCATTAACCGGAGAAGGCCTTCCCAACCTTCTGCACCACATGGAAAGCGCGCTTCACGCGCCGCTCTCGAGCGCTGGACGAACCACGTTCCAAAGGTCTAATCGCTACCAGAACACCTTTTCCGGCCTGACTGAGCTGCTGCAGAAGCGTAACCCTCACCTTGGCGCGGCAGCCCTATTCGCCCGCGCCAAATGGTGTGTGCAATCGTTAGGGGATGATGAGCTTTCAGGCATCGCTCCTGAGATACGCGTGGCCGCAAAGCAGGCACGCAGCTCGGTCGCAGATGACGATATCGACCACGTTCTAGTGCAGGAACTCTACGACGTAGCTGAGCGGTGCGTTGCAGACGCGGTGACACGAAGTCCGACGCCCTCGAAGCCTTCCTGGGGGCAACGCCTGGACCCGATCCTGGTCCACTCCTTCTGGGGCACCTTATCCTTCGTGGTGATCATGTTGGTGTTGTTTGAGGCGCTGTTCACCTGGTCTGAGCCGGTCATGCAGCTCATTGAGCAGGCTGTGGCCGGCGCCCAACTGCTGGCGTTTCAAGTGCTCCCCGCAGGGCCACTGACTGACCTCATCGCGCACGGGGTCATTGCGGGGGTGGGCAACGTGCTCATTTTCGTCCCGCAAATTGCATTCCTCTGCGCCTTTCTCGCGTTCATCGAAGATTCGGGATACTTGGCACGGGTCGCCTTCCTGATCGACCGCCTCATGCGCAGTGTAGGTCTCAACGGCCGTGCCTTCGTCCCGCTCTTGTCGGGCTACGCCTGTGCGGTGCCGGCGATCATCGCCACGCGCACGTTGGAGAATCGCCGCGATCGTTTGATCACCATGCTGTCGCTCCCCTTCATGGCGTGCAGCGCGCGCCTACCTGTGTTTGGTCTCATCATCGCCACCATCTTTACCTCGTCGGACCGACTGCTCGGCATCCTCTCGGTGGGTACCCTCCTTTTAGCCAGCATGTACATTCTATCGCTGGTGGTCACGCTGCTGGCAGCGTGGGTGCTGCGGCGGACTGTACTGCGCGGACCACGACCCACCTTCATTCTGGAGCTCCCACCTTTCCGGCGGCCTAACCTGAGGAACATCTCCAACGTCGTTGGCGAGCGCCTGCGTATCTTCCTCATCGACGCAGGCACCGTCATCGTAGCCTTCACCATTGTTCTTTGGGGCCTGCTCTCGTTCCCTCGTAACGATCAACTTCACCTTCGCTACGAGAGCGAACGCGAGAACGCACGCGCGGCGGCTTCAGAGCAGGGGTGGCCACAGGAGCGACTAAGGGACGAGCTCCAGCGGCTCCAGGTGGAGGAGTCGAGCAAGCAAATCAGATACAGCGTGGCGGGACGCGTGGGCAGGTTCGTCGAACCAGCTATTAAGCCCCTGGGCTACGACTGGCGCATCGGTATCGGGCTCTTAGGTTCCTTCGCCGCGCGCGAGGTGTTTGTTTCCACCCTCGGAGTTGTTTACGGAGTCGCCGATGCTGACGCGGCACCCACGCCGCTCCGCGACGCCCTTCGCCGGGAGAAACGGGAGGATGGCACGCCCCTCTTTAGCCCGCTCACAGGCATCTCGTTGATGGTGTTCTTTCTGCTCGCCTGTCAATGCATGAGCACCGTGGCGGTAGTGCGCCGCGAATCGGAGAGTTGGAAGTGGCCGATCTTTATGGTGACGTACATGACAGCTGTTGCCTATCTTGCATCACTCGCCGTTTACCAGATAGGCAGCGCGTTTACGTAGCTTGACGTTCGGGTGATGGCTGGGTAGCAGCACGGCGCCCACAACCCGCTAGCCACAGGCAGCCCGACGCCGGCGCACGACTTTGCATCTGCCGGCTCTCAAGCGCCCAGGAAAGGTTCAGCTCCCAGCGCCTGGTCCCCCTCGCTTGCCGGTCGTGGTTGCCTCAACAACCGCTCTAGCTTGCCAATCCCTTACTTGCTAACATCAGAGAATGGAGTGGCAATGGCTGGGTGTAGGTGCGTTGGAACTTGCCGCACTGCTCTTGCTCCTTCGCAAGTTCACCCCCTTCCGGGCAGTCCGTCGGCCATCTAAACCCGACGTACCCATCTCGCGCCTCATACGGAAGTAAGTGACAACGGGCCCCGAAGGATGTAGCTGCAGCCGCTTGAGGCGAAAGCATGCGAACAAGTGAGACAACCGCGAAAACACCCGTGCATGACTGACGATACGTCTTGCGTCTTGGATCTTCGTGGCAGCTACCACCTCAAGCTGGAGTACAAGCAGCGGTTTGATAACTCTACTTGTAACCTCAGATGCAGGACACGTGGATACTCAATCCAATGCGTCTGCTCTACTGAACTCAGGGTGATTTCAGGTCAGAAAATGCCTCAAAAACCGTATTCTAGTACTTGAACGTTTACAAACGGCGCTACTGCGCCGGTTGTGCGGCGGGCTCCTCAAGACGGAAGCGGCTTGGCAGAACGAGATATCTTAAGCGGGCTCGATGGTCGGGAGCCTCACTCGGTGCCGCGTGAAGATAGGCTAGCTCGAGGTCCCAGTAGCCATCGCGGCCCCAGTCCGTGCCCCACGAGTTCTTGATGCGGACAGCCCGGAGTTGGACATCATCGGGCGGCGCATCGCATGCCCTCTTCCTCTTCTTCCGCTTTCCTCTCGTCCTTTTTTCAAAGTCTATACTGCCGGACTTCGCGCTTCCCTGATAATCAATGATGGGCGTCATGTGCCATCCCCCTGCTCCGGGACGAGGCTTCGGCTGACTGCGTGAGAAGCGGTGGAGCGTCTGCGTCACGTCGCCCTCAAGGTACCAACTCATCAACACCGGCAGGCCCGCGTGAAGCAACCGCACGACCTCGCGCCAAACGTCGGCTCGCTGCGCAGGCGAGTCCGGGTAAGGCACGGAGCGCCAGAAGGTTCCATAGGGAGCGGAAGCATCGTCCGGACCAACCTGCTGTTGTGTCGGATCCCAGCTGTTGACGAGATAGTCCAGTGGCATGGTCTCTGTGTGCCCTTCCACTGTCTCGCCTAGCACCTGAGCTAGAGGGTCGACCGGATCGCGCGCTAGATGCACTTTCGTAAGCCCCCGCTGCGCAAGATACGCGAGCCGCGCGTCGCTACTGAGATTGAACATCTCGTCGAGGGCGCGATGCGCGTTGAGGTCGACTCTGAAGAAGTCGCCCTCTGGGTTAATGCCCCACATTCGGCTCAGTGCACCGGCCACGAGTGTCTCCGCTTCATGCGGGCGAAGTTCCGGCTGAGTGAAAGTTCCCTGCTCAAGGTGCGTATAGAACCAGAGATTTAGCATCGGCCAAACCTGCGCAGGCGTATTCTGCGTGAGGCGATCGAAGTCCTCTTCCAGCATGAAACCGAAACGTGAGATGACGTTGAAGATCTCCTTCACATCAACCGTGCCTCTGCCGAGAGGCGGCTCCATGAAGTGTTGGAAGCGATTCGGGTCCTCGCCTATTTGCTCCACCATTCGCCTACGCTTCTCCACGTTTTCGGGAAGAAGAGAACGCAGCTTCTGGTACCATCGCCAGAAGGTCCAGTAGCTCTCTGAAATGTCAATGGTGTCGCCGGTGGCTTGCTTGTGCAGCGCTTCCACCCAGGCTGCCACGGCATAGTCGCTGCAGTTGCCCGTCAGCTGCTTCTTTATCGGGGTCTGAGGTATGTCAACGGCTGCGCTCTGCGTCTGCTCAACGTGCTGTTGATCGGCGCTACACGACAGCGCAAGAAGAACCAAGCATAGTTGGAACAGGTTTAGGCGGAGGATAATTCGCATCACACCGCGCTCTGAAGCAAGAAGGAGGCCGGAATCGAGGGTGAGCCTAACGCACCTAAGCTCCAACTCCACCCGGCAAGGTTGGAGCGTTGCTTTGGGGTCCAAACCGGGTCTTCGTACCTAGGCTTCAGGCATTACGATCCGACTCGCTCTTCCACCGCCTGCCGTGAAGAACCCAATAGAGCCCAGTCCAGTGGTGTCCAGTGAAGCCAAGCGCTGCCGGTTCCAAACTTCCCAGCGGAATAGATTTTGCTTCACCGGGGGCATGTCTTCCATCGCCGTATGTTTCGCCCACAAATGCGCCGAACACTGGCGCCTGCGCTGCCTGCTTGGAACTCTCACACTCTCTTCGGGATGTCTCGCACCACCACCTGCTTCTACGGAGGCAGCGCAGGAGACTGCGGTGCAAGCCCCCGACTACAAGAGGCTTCTTGAACAACCTGTAATCCTCAACGAGCGGCCGGTGCAGTATGGGTGGGAGCTTGAGGGGAGGGACCTGCGCATATTAAGGTGGTACCGGCCCGCTGCGATGACGCTGGTGGGTGCGGCTCGTTACGAGGAAGACGCTGCGCTGGGTGAGGCCTTAGGACCGCACCCAGACTTACTTGATGAGGATGAGTGGCTCGGTTGGTCTCAAGAGCTCCGAGTTGCCTACACTCGCCGGTACCTGAGGAAGGCGGCACCGGAAGACGCGCCGGACGACGACTCGCTGGCGATTGATTGGACGCTTCTAAGAAAGACTCGCAATGCACCCAACTCCGCTAGTGAGGAGCTTGACGAAGACCTCGGTTCCACCTGGGAAGTGCGATGCATCACGCCGTTCAGCACGCTCGCGAAGGTCGTTGCCGACGTCGCAATTATAAGGCTGGACTTTCCGGTGACGGATCCTCAGCGGAATAGCCACTATGGCTTCCACTATTGGGTATCCTTGGACAAGGACTACGTGGAACAGCGGGTTGACGTACAAGAGACTCTGGCGACGTACCTGGCCAACGAGCACGAATACCTGCAGCTGCTGGGACTTGTCAAAGACATGGGTTCTGTGCTGGAGCTCGCCGCTATGCGCGAACTGGAGCGTCATGAACAAGTCGAGGACAAGCAGTGGTTTGAGGCGACCATGCTAAAGCTCCTCCACAGTCTTACGCCTTTCTGGACGCCCGGCGCCTTCCGTATGCTTGATTACGAAGAGCTGGTGCAGGACGCCGTGTCGTACCGCAAGCAGGTTAAGTTTGTTCCCATCGCCCTGCGCATGATGATCACGAACAGCGACGGCCAGCAGCTGCCGTTTCTTGGGGATAACCGACTGGCACTTGAGTACCGGCGCACCCTCTCGGAGAACGAGTTCGCGCACCACGTGATCCCACTGCTCATCGCATTGCAGAACCCTGAGCAATCAGTAGCCTTACACGGTGCTTTGCGGGGTGAATCACTGCAACAAGGCCTGAATTATGAACGAGCCTCACTCTCCTTGCTCGATGGGTTGGACGACGAAGTGCAGTCGCACCTAAAAACAGCTGCGAGAGAGGCCCAAGAGCGACTGAACATTTCGGGGTGGGAAGCCTACTACACCGCAGACACGTATCTCGCTTCTGCAGTCTTGCCGCTGATTCCATGGGAAGAACGAAGCAGCGCGGAGTCTCTGAAGGAGCCGTTGCGCCAAGCGCGAGCTACCTATGTGGCAGCCTTGCAAGCGTTACCAGCCAGCTGTGGAGGAGCATCTGCGGCGCAGCTCGAGGAAGTTACCTTAGCTCTTTACCGATGGGTCGGTGACGTGACGGCGCGGGACTTCAATCTGCTAGAGCACATCTGGTAGCGCATACGTAAGCGTTCACGTTGCGAGGACATGGAGCGACCGCCATACCACACAGCCTCAGGGCTTCACGACGAAGCAAGGCGTGGTGCGATAGCTGAATCTCTGGATCGGAATCCCCACTTCGGCAAAAAACTCATCGGCGGCTTGGGTTTCTCCCGGAAATACACCGTAATCGTCGAGAAGCATAACCCCTCCAGAGACCATACGCGGCCAAAAATGCTCTAAGATCACTTTGGCCGGCTCGTAGATGTCGGTATCCAAGTTCAATAGCGCGCAGCGTAGGGCAGGCCGCTCCTGCAAAAAGCGCGGAACCGTATGCACGATGTCGCCCCGGATCAGCTCCACCCCTTCGCTCAAATGCTTTCTACCCAGGACCTCCTGGAGCTGCTCGACGGTGAGTCCTTGATCTCCAGCTTCATCAACAAATCGTTGCCGAACGGGCTTATCGGGCTCAAATGACGTCTCGGGAAAGGCGCCGAAGACATCAAACCCAAAGAGCGGCCGACTCGCAGCGCCCTCAAAGAGCTTACACAACGTGGCGAGCGTGATCAGCGAAGCGCCTTTGAAGACGCCGCACTCCACGACCACCCCAGGAAGTCGACTGACCCTGCGGTATGCATCATTGAGTGCGATGACCTTAGCAATGCGATCGGAGCTGCAACTCAGATAGAAGTTGTTTTCGTAATCGAACGCCTGATCAAACTGCGGTAGTTCCAGCATATCGTGGTGGCTTTCAAGCGAGAGGTTGAGGTGCCGAACTTTTGCGGCCGATGTTTGTCCCCTTGACTCTAAACCCAGCAGCATTCGAAGCCAAGTTCTTCTTAAGCAACCGACCCAAGTTCTCTCCGATGTGAGCGCCTTCGCTGCCTTGAGGTTATAGAGATGGTGTTTGATAACGAACGAATCTCCTCCCGTCGAGAATAGGTTTGTAAAGCTTGCTTTACAGAGCTTGCTTTACAGAGCTTTCTCTACAGGGCTTTCTCTACAGGGCTTGCCTAATGAACTCGAAGTAGGCGGAAGACCACGACGCCTTGTACACGAGATTTGTAAAGGTTGCTTTACAAACCGGTTGCTGCATGTAGGTGAAGGAGCGGCGGGTTGCACTCAGGCCGCCGGGCTCATCCAGGCGAGGAAGCCATGGCGATCGCACGTTTGCTCTTCGGCTTGCGATCTGACCTGTTGTTCTTCGGTTTAGTGGTCGGTGGCTGGGCGAGCTCCTCACGCAGGGCATCGGCCGTATAGCCCTTGCACGTGGCGATGAAATCGCGCGGGGTTCCCTGCGCTACCAGCTGACCACCGTCTTCGCCGCCCTCTGGACCGAGATCGATGATCCAGTCGGCAGCGAGCATCACGTCGAGGTGATGCTCCACCACCACCACCGTGTCGCCGCGCTCGACCAGCAGCTGCAACAGCTGAATCAGCAGGCCCACATCCTGCCGGTGCAATCCTGTGGTGGGCTCGTCAAGAACATAGAGAGCCGTGCCTTGCTGCGTGGGTGCGTTGAGCTCACTCACCAGCTTTAGCCGTTGCGCCTCTCCACCACTGAGTGTGTTTGAAGGTTGACCCAGCTTCAGGTAGCCGAGCCCGAGCTTGTTGAGCATCCGCAGAGGCTCGACGATTTTGTGGACCCCCTCGAACACCTCCACAGCATGGCGGATTTCGAGGTCCAACAAATCACCTGCGGAGTACCCGCGCCACCTAGCACATAGCGTCTCTTCGTTGAAGCGCTTGCCGGCGCACTTCGGGCAATCAACCTGCGCGTTTGGAAGAAACGACATCTCCACTGCCAAGAAGCCTTGCCCCCCGCAGACCTCGCACCGCCCTGCTTTTGCGTTGAACGAAAAACGCGAAGGGGCAAAGCCGAGGGCACGCGCCTCCGGCGTTGCTGCGAGCAGATCGCGAATGAGCGTCCACGTGCCGAGGTAGGTCGCCGGCACCGAGCGCGACGTGCGACCGATAGGACTTTGGTCAACTTCCAATGCACGGCGGAAGTCGCCCAGGCCTGAAAGCTCTTGGTGGACCCCAGGCGGGGGCGTGACCAGCCCCAGTGCGTCGCGCACCGCCGGGTAGAGCACCTGCCGCACCAAGCTGCTTTTGCCAGAGCCGCTCACGCCCGTCACCACGGTCAGGCAACCGTGTGGAAACGCAACATCAACTCCCTTGAGATTGTGATGCCGCGCACCCCGAAGGTCGACCTTGGGCGTCTGGGGGGAGACACGCTCGGTGCTCGGCACCTGCGAGCGCGTGGCCAGCGCAATGCCTGTTGGCGTCTCTTTACTGGCGAAATCTGCCGGCCCGCCGGCCGCTACAATCGAGCCACCTTCGCTGCCTCCACCTGGTCCGAGCTCGATCAGATGGTCCGAGCAGCGCATGGTATCCAGGTCGTGCTCAACAACAACGACCGAGCATCCGCTTTGCGTAAGTCTGCGAAAAGCATCTAGCAGAAGCTGCGTATCGCGCGGGTGCAGGCCGATCGTAGGCTCATCAAGCGCAAACAGCAGGCCGGTCTGCCCACTCCCTAGCTGCGCTGACAAGCGCACCCGTTGCACCTCACCTCCGCTTAGCGTGCGGGCAGCGCGACTTAGCTCCAGGTAACCAAGGCCTAAAGAGATTAACAAGTCAAGCCGCGCCAGGAGCGCCGCAGCCACCGGCCCCCCGACCGCCTGCTCGCGTTCGCCAAACTGCAGCGAAGCCACCGCTTGGCGCGCCCGGGCAACGCTCAAGCTGTAGTAGTGGGTGATCGGCGCATCGTGAAGCAAGACCGAGCGGGCCAGTGGCGAAAGCCGTGTGCCTTCGCATTCGGAGCAAACAACCTCGTGGTGGTTCTCGCCGCGGCCGGTAATCACAAGACCCGCTCCCTCGCAGTGCTGGCAGCCACCCTGCACCGTATTGAACGAGAAGAAGCGCGGGTCGAGTTCGGGGTAGCCTGTGCCGCAGACGACGCAGGTGCGCGAGGTGGAAAACAACCAGCGGTGCGTCTCCTGTCGCACGACCACCGACCCTTCACCCTGGCTGAGCCCCATGCGCACGAGTCCATTGAAGTCCTTCGACCTCGGCGCTGCAGCGCCCACCACCGCCTCGATGGTGTGCTCCTCGTAGCGGTCAAGTGAGAGGCCGGATTTGAGCTTCACCTCTTCACCATCTATCCAGGCGGTCTCTATACCGTCGCGGCGGAGCCGGTCGAGCAGCGCCCGGTGCGCTCCCTTGCGCGCATGAAGCACCAGTGCGCAAACCTGGGCCTTCTTGGTCGTCTTGGCCTTCTGCTGAAGGGTGGCCACCAGCGCATCGGGATCGATCGGCGTGATGGGAGTGTTGTCGTTCGGACAATGCAACACGCCAAGCTTTGCAAACAGCAAACGCAGGTAGTGCGCCACTTCGGTGAGCGTGGCCACGGTGGAGTTGCTGCCGCCGCGGGTCATGCGCTGACTCAGCGCCACACTGGGCGGCACACCAAGCACGTGCTCCACCCTGGGCCTTGGCAGCTGCGGCATGTAGCGCCGCGCGTAGGGCGAAAGCGTTTCCAGATAACGCCGCTGCGCCTCGGCGTGCAGCACGTCAAACACCAGCGAGCTCTTGCCGCTTCCGCTGGGCCCGGTGACCACCACCAGCTGCTCCTTGGGGATGTCAATGGTCACGCCTTTGAGGTTGTGCTCTTGCGCTCCTACTATGCTTACAGGCGAGGGTCCCACTTGACGCTGTTCAACGCGCTTCGGTGTTTTCTCCTTCGACGCTCCACTTGCTATTCCCAAGGCAGCACGAAGAAAAGGCACGGTTGCCGATGACCTCACACTAAGAGCCGCCACCTCCTCGGGTGCACCCGCGGCAACCACGCGCCCGCCTGCCGCACCGCCGCCCGGTCCGAGATCGATCAGATGGTCGGCTGCGGCTGCCATCCGCATGTCGTGTTCCACCACGAGTACGGTGCATCCTCGACGCACCTGGTGCCGAAGCGCAACCAGCACACCCTCGGTGTCTTGCGGATGAAGCCCCGCTGTGGGCTCGTCGAGCGCGATAAGGGAACCGCTGGGGATCTCGGCAAAAAGCTTGGCCATGCGCAGGCGCTGCCCCTCGCCGCCGCTCAGCGTGCTGAGCGACTGACCCAACTGTAGGTAGCCAAGGCCTAAGTCCACGAGGGGTCGTAACCGACGCGCCACCTCTGCCAAATCACCGTGCTGATCCACCACCTGCGAGACGCTCATCTGCAACCAGTCAGCTACGGATTTGCTGCGGAACTTGACCTCCAGCACGGCATCTTTGAAACGCGTCCCTCGACACACTGGGCAGGGGAAGCTGACATCGGCCATGAACTGCATTTCCACAGTCTCCGAGCCTTCGCCCTTACATGCTTCGCAGCGGCCGACGTTGACGTTGAAGGAGAAGTGGCCGGGACCGTAGCCGCGAGAGCGCGACAGTGCCTCCTGCGCAAACTTCTTCCGAATCAGATCCCAAACCTTCAAGTAGGTGGCCGGGTTTCCGCGCGAGGTGCGGCCGATCGGCGTCTGATCAATCCAGACGACGTCTTTGATGTGTTGCGCGCCTTCGATGCTATCGAAGGCAAGCCCGTCCACAGTTTCACCTTTAGCACCGCGAAGTGCAGGCAGGAACGTGTCGATGACCAGCGAGCTCTTGCCTGAGCCGCTCACCCCAGTCACGCAGCTCAACAGCCCCACCGGCACACAGAAGTCGATCCCCTGCAGGTTATGCCCTCGAGCTCCTCGCAGCCGTAGCCACCGCGCTGGCCTCTTTCGGTCATGCGATTCTGGCTCCTTTCGCAGTGCAAGCCCGGTGGCGGTATAGGCACGTGCCAACTCAGCAGGCGTGCCATCGAACACAATCTCACCACCCGCTGCGCCCGCTCCCGGACCCAGCTCGACCACCCGGTCCGCTCCTCGGATCATGCTGAGGTCATGTTCCACCAGCACGCACACGTTATCCCGATCGGTCAGCTCGCGCACCGCTTGCAACAGATGTGTGGTGTCTTGAGGGTGAAGGCCCACCGTTGGCTCATCGAGGATGAACATTGCGCTCGAGAGCGAGGTGCCAAGGGCTGCTGCAAGCGCCACCCGCTGCGCCTCTCCGCCGGAAAGGCTGCGGGCGGCGCGGTTGAGCGTGAGGTACTCCAGACCCAGCCGACACAACAGAGCGAGCCGCTCCTCGCACGCCTCCCTTAGCGCTTCAAGCGAAACCGACTCACTGCAGGACACATTCCGCACGAAGTCGCGTGCAGCCGACACCGGCATCTCGAGAAAGTCGCTCACTGTCTGTCCCGCAATCTTCCACTGCCGCGCATACGGCTGAAAGCGCGTCCCGTCGCACGTTGGGCACGTTTCGTACTTCCGGTAGCGGGAGAGCAAGACACGCACGTGCATCTTATAGGTGCGCGTCTCCATCCACTGAAACCACGCGGCCAGTCCGGGCCATCCTGTCTTCCAGCTGCGGCTGTCGCCCTGCACCAACCAATCGCGCTGCTCCGCTGAAAGCGACGCGAGGGGCACATCCATCGGAACGCCAGCCCGCTTGCAGTTTTTCACCAGGGTGCGCCGCTCCCATTGCGTTCCTCGACCTGTCCAAGGTTTGATGGCACCGCCCTTGAGCGTGAGCTGTTCGCTTGGGAACACCTTGCCCCAATCGACGGCAATGATGCGACCAAAGCCGCGGCAGTCGGGACAGGCCCCAACTGGGTTGTTGAACGAAAAGAGCGCAGGCGAAGCTTTCTCATAGGTCAGGTCACAGTAGGCGCAGTGGAGCTGACGAGAGAACTGCCACGTCTTTTCCGACGATGCGTCCTTCCCTGCCGAGGCGCTCGTAGGCATCTGACGCACTACCGCCCTCTCTGACGTTTCTGCATAAGCAGCTTCCAGCGCTTCGCGAAGCCGCGACTGCTGTCCGCTGCGGAGCGAGAGACGGTCAACCACCACCTCCGGCCCGCCCGCGCCGTTGCTGCGTTGCTTCCTCTTGTAAGGCACGCACTCGCTCGGTTTGAGCTTGGAGAGGTCGCGCACGCTTCCGCCGACGTAGACGCGCGTGAAGCCTTCTTTCAGCAGCGACTCCCGCACGCCGATGAACGCTTCTCGGTCTTGCACGACTAGCGGGCGGGTCACCAGGAGCTTACCTCGCTCGTCGCCCTCGGCAAAGACTTGAGCCGCTGCCGAATCCACATCGTCCGAAGCGACCGGCTTACCGCAACCCGAACATTCCAGTGTCGCCTTGCAGGCCCAGAGCTCCTTCGAATAATCCAGCAGATCCGTCATCGTGCCCACCGTGGACCGGCTGGTCTTCACCGGGGCTTGACGGTCGACGGCCATCGACGCGGGCACGTTATGCAGCTCTTCGACCGGTGGCCGCACCGAACGCTCGAGAAACTGGCGCACATAAGGGCTAAAGCTCTCAACGAACCTTCGCTGGCCCTCGACGTGGAGCGTGTCGAACGCTAGCGAGGATTTGCCCGATCCTGAAGGCCCAACCACAACCACCAACTCGCCCGGCCGGAGGGTGAGGTTGATGCCCTTGAGGTTATGGGTGCGCGCGCCCTTAATGCATGTCTCTTGCACTGGAGCACGAGGTCTAGGGCAAACAACGCAGAACGCAAGCTGCGCTGGCATGTCCTTCCTGCTTTGCTTGAGCAGGCCCAAAGCCAGCAAAAGGGGAGTGTTTCCAACGCCTTGCAGCACGAGCGGCACGCGCTTATACTTGCCTGAAGGAACGCGGAGCGTAAGCGTTCAGGTACCCCTCTGGGCAGTAGAAAACCACGCTTTTGGAGGCTCTCCCTGCTCCGGCTTTCGTCCTCAAGACCTGTACTCACGCACCCTGAAGTCGCCGGGATCGCAGGAGACGCAGTCGACGAGAACTCCGGGGAGGTCTCTACGGGCGCGCTCGGATCAGAAAAAGCCTCGAAAACCGCATGCTATGATACCTGAACGTTTACGGCGGAGCAACGTGCTCCATAGGCGCGGCGGCAGGAGGCCTGCAGCACATGATGAGACGGCAGCACATGATGAGTAGATCAAGCACAGAAGCACCTGGCAGCACCATTCGGAACCCTGGCGGTCCTCACGAAAAATGTCCTCACAAAAGTTGTCCTCACAAAAGATCCTTCGCACGTGCAACGTACGCTGCCGTCCTATGCGCCTTGGGAGCATCGTCGGCCTGCGCAGGCGATCATACCCTACCCGACGCACGATCAGGAGGGGGACCCTCAGAGACACTAACGACCGCTGGCACCTCACAGAGCGCGCCCCCTTCCTCCGGAGTCGAGGACGAACTGGGTCGAGAGGAAGGAGGGCGTGTTGCCGATCCCGATTGTCGCGTGCTCTCGGGCAACGAAAGTACATTGGCCAGTCTCGACCGGTCAACTGAAGACGCCGTGCCTTACGATTGGCAGTTGCAGAGCACCAGCACCCGCTGGGACTGTGAACAGGAAATGCTGATGTTGGAGCTACGCGAAGGCGACTGCGAATCAGCCTCTCGCTCGCGCCTTTTTCAGCTTTCCCTTCCGCTGGAGAACATTAATACGGTGGTCAATCCTGGCCAGTACTATGTCTTGCCTCCCCCTTTTGATAACCGCGTATCGGTGCGGGTGGTCGACGAAGCAGGGCGCATTTACGGTAACTGCGTGGACACAGGCGAGGATAGCTTCTTTGAGTTTAGCGACATGGGCGACGGAACAGGCCAAGTCTGGGCTGGAGACGTGAGCCTCCAGCTGACTACCTGCGACGCTGACGAACCGTTCGCCTACGAAGTGAGTGGCCGCTTCGAGTTGCCCATCACGCGTGGCTACACAGAGGTCTGTCCAGATTAGGGTCGATTGGCCCCGACACCGTACCAAAAAACTAACGCCTCCTCCGGTTTTGTAAAGCAACCTTTACATGCCCTTGCGACGGACAAAGGAGAGGCGCGGCAGGGAATCGCGACCCTGCTGCAGCTCGTCATGACATACCGGGGAGACGATGCGATATCCCAGCTTGTCGATCGGAGGGTGTCTCTTCCCTCGCCAACCATGTGAAAATCGCTTTCGCAACTTCAGTGACACGGAACGTCTCCTGTCAATGAAGCTCGACGTCGTCGGCGCGTCGAACCCCACTCAGGTCGGTGTCGTGGAGCACCGGACGCACTGCCTTAGACATCGGGCGGACAGACGAACTCCGGCAGCACTTCTGGATTGGCTAAGGCAGCACGGTTACGTACCGGTTCACCGTGGAGCTGCGCGCGTGCGGCTAACTCAGAGACCTTTCCGCTTCGGGTGCGGGGCACATCGCTTACCTGGACGACCTTGGCCGGGACGTGACGCGGCGTGGCGTGTTGGCGGATGGTTTGCTTGATCAGTTGAACGAGCTCCTCGTCCAGCGTGCGGTCTTCTTCGAGCTTGACGAACAGCACAATGCGCCCGCCGGACGCCGTGCGTTGCTCCACAGCCACCGCGTCGAGCACCGCTTCCACTCGCTGCACTTGCCGATAGATCTCTGCGGTGCCGATCCGCACCCCTCCCGGATTGAGCGTCGCGTCCGAACGCCCGTAGATAATGTACCCCTGCTCCCGCGTCTTCTCCGCCCAGTCGCCGTGATGCCACGTACCGCTAAACCGACCGAAGTAGCTGCTCTTGTACTTCGTACGGTCCGCTGTATCGTCCCAAAAACCCAACGGAGCGGAGGGAAAGGGCCGCCGGCAAACAAGCTCTCCTGGCGCACCCACCACAGCTTCGCCGCTTTCGTTGAAGATAGCGACATCCATACCCAAACCTGCGCATTGCAACTGCCCGCGGTAAACCGGCAGCGTGGGGTTGCCCAAGGCAAAGCAGGAAATGATATCGGTGCCGCCAGAGATCGATGCGAGGCAAAGGTCGCGCTTGATTCTCCGATACACGTAGTCGAACGTTTCGGGGGCCAGTGGAGAGCCGGTCGAAAGCAGAGTTTGTAAGTGCGGCAAACTGATCGAGGGCGTCCAATCCTCCTTCTGCAACGCTGTCAGATAGCCCGCGGAGACACCGAGTGCGTTTACCTCCGCCTGCTCTGCGATTTCGAACAAGCGTGCGGGTGACGGTGACACAGGTGAGCCGTCGTAAAGAACGATGCTGGCCTCCGATGCCAACGCCGTGATCAACCAGTTCCACATCATCCATCCGCACGTGGTGAAGTAAAACACGACGTCGTCAGGCCCGAGGTTGGTGTGCAACTGGTGCTCCTTGAGATGTTGGAGGAGCGTGCCCCCGGCGCCGTGGACGATCGCCTTCGGCTTTCCCGTGGTGCCCGACGAGTAGAGAACATAGAGTGGATGCGAAAAAGGAAAGCGCTGAAACGAAAGACGCGCCTGCGTCTGCCCGCTAATCCACTCCCTGAACGTCACGCTGCTGGAGACGCCGCCGTGCGCTCCGGGTTCAGATGCCCCAGCGGACCGAGCATCTTCCCCTCGTCCTGGTGTGGGAACTAACACCACGCGCTTGATAGAGGGAAGCGCCCGTTTCAGCTGCTCCAGCCTTGGCAGGCAGTTGAAGTATTTGCCTCCATAGACGTAGCCAGGTGCCGCAAACAGAATGCGCGGCGCGACCTGCCCGAAGCGCTCGCACGTCGCATCAACACCGAAGTCTGGCGAACACGACGTCCAGATGGCTCCAATCGCAGCAGCTGCCAATGCACCAACCACAGCCTCTGGCACGTTGGGAATCCAGCCAGCTACGACGTCACCTGCGCCTACGCCCTCAGCCGCTAAAGCACGTGAAGCTGCCGCCACCTCTCCAGAGAGCTCAGCAAAGGTGAGGGTCCGGGTGAGGCCAACCTCTGAATACGCACGAATCGCCACCCGCGCATCGCGCCGTCGCAACAGGTTCTCGGCGAAGTTGAGTGTGGCGTGAGGGAACCAGGAAGCGTCAAGGAAGCTATCGCCGCGCAGCAGATAAGGCTCTTGGCCGGGATCGCCCACGACTTCGCCGGCGTCCCACACCTCGCGCCAAAACAACTCCCGCTGCGAAACCGACCACTGATGAAGTGGCGAATAGGTTGCGACGTCGATGCCGTGTCGCTTGGCTACGCGTTCAGCAAAGCGGGTGATCCTTGCGGATGCCACTGCCTTAAGAGATGGACTCCAAAGACACTGGCTATCGGACGGCAAACCGCGACTCATGGCTTCCTCATTCATTTCACTCGCCGCGTCGAATGAAATGACGCGGGCTAAACGCACAGCGCGACGGAAGGAACTATAGTACCAGACTTCTTCGCACAGGTCCCCAAGTAGAGGAGACCAAACCTCCAGAACCGCTCGCACGGGGCGGATGACTCATGCGAGCCTGCCTTTCTTTGGGCAAGAAGCATCCTCGCCTTGAAGCCTTATCGAGGGGCAGCTAAGCGTCGGCGAGGATGGAATGGAAGAAGAACAGCGCTCGACTGCTCGTCGCGGGCCCGCTTTGCTGGGCCGTGAGTATGGCCGTCTTCTTCCCTCACACGCGCCACCTCGAGATCCACGAAGCGCTGGCGCTGGCCGGCGGCGGCCTTTCACTGAGCCTGGCCGGGTTGACGCATTACAAGCGTCTACCTCTGACTCGGATACTGACAGGAATAGCGCTGGCGTCTTTCGGATACGCGCTGTTCAATCATCTTCTCGATTCGGCTGCCCTGACATTGGCGACGCTGATATGCGCTTCGATCCTGGCTCCCTTGCTGTTCCGTACCGTGCGCGCTCTAACGAACCAGCAGGAGGCGGTGCGTCTACACACGGAGCTTGAGCAACGAAGAGATGAGGCTCAGACACTCGGCAGAGCGGCAGCCTCCCTCTGCGTGGCCGCATGGGTGCTGATCGTTCTGGCTCGACCAGACAGCACGCAATCCATCGCTATAGGCGTCGGACTGGCCCAGCTCATGACCTTGTTGATTCTCGGTTGGTGGATGAGCCTGGTAAGGGGCAACAAGTGGCCTCGTTCGGCTCGCGCGGACCAGCATGCCACCTCCATCCGAATCGGATGCAATCCAGTAAATGCCTCTCATCCGTTGGGAGTTCGAGATGCTGCTAGCGCAGGTCTGACCTCTACAGTGCCACGCCCCGAACGCACTGCGCAGAGTGGGCGGTGAAGTGAGAACCGCCGCATACATAAGCTCGCACGTTCCAAGGCGTCGTCTGCTCGGACACTCACCCGATGCTCTGGCGACAAGATTTCGGTAGTACGCGCGGGCGGAAGTGCTAAGAAACGCAGAAGAGCACTGGCAAAGTGGCTAGTTGACGTTCTCTGCAGCACCTCACGTCATGGGATGCGATGGGCAACATGATCGCACTAGCGGCCGCCCCAGTGCGGATGATGCTCCCGTAGCTCAGCTGGATAGAGCAATCGCTTCCTAAGCGATGGGTCGCACGTTCGAATCGTGCCGGGAGTGCCACCGTCCCGCTCTGTATCCAGCCGCTCTGCCGGCTCCAGCTGCTCTGTATCCAGCTGCTCTGTATCCAGCCAGGAGCAGAGCGTATGGCTGGAGCCTCACGGCTCGAACGCCTTTGTAGGCGAATGGTCGGGGCGACTGGATTCGAACCAGCGACCCCTAGACCCCCAGTCTAGTGCGCTAACCAGGCTGCGCCACGCCCCGACGGGAGGATGCTGACACGAGGCGCAAGTGCTGGCAACTGAGAACAGCGCTCTGCGGATAAAGGCGTGATGGTCGCCGAGTGGCATTGGCGAGGAGCCGGTTGGGCTCAATCACTCTACCTACGATGAAACAATCGCATCTTGAACGGGACGCAAGTTCGCACGACGATCTACTAGAAGAGCTGTCCGGTACGATCCCATCAAGATTATTTTGTAAAGCGTCCTTTACAAGGAAGGCGAATCAGTGACTGCTCGGTTCCTGATCCGTCGTCGCTTGATGCCTCGTATCCCCCGACCAGCTAAGCTTCGTAGTCGTCTTTGCTGCTCTCTGACGATTGACCGGAGGAGGAGTGTTTTCTTCCTTCTGCTTCGGCCCACGCGACTTCCGAATCCTGCGGATGTTGCTCTGTAAAAACATCCTGTTGCTCTTCTTCACCACGGTGCTCGACACGCGCCAGAAACTGCGCGAGTTCGCCACGCACAGCACCCATCGCACTTTTCCATCCCTCCGAACCCGACGCCTCTGCGACGCCAGAAGCAGCCTCTCTCGTCTCCGCGCCTTGACGAAGCCGCTTTTTCGCCCCCGAGATGGTGAATCCGTCGTCTTGAACGAGCCGCCGGATGGCAATGGCCAACTCCACGTCCTGGCGTCGGTACACCCGATGTGATCCGCGCGTCTTCATCGGCCGAAGGTCGCGGAACTCCGACTCCCAATAACGGAGGACGTGAGGTTTGACACCAACTAGTTGCGCCGCCTCGCCGATCTTAAAGAAGAGTTTATCGGGGATCTTGTTCTTGTCGTTGTCCATCTCAGGTACTCCTCCAACCCTGCTAAGCTGCTCCTCCAACCAGCTAAGCTGCTCCTCCAACCAGCTAAGCTGCTCCTCAAGACGCATCGGGGAGCAACGCTGCCAAGCCTGCGTCGCCTTACGCCTAGTCACCGGTGAGGATCTAGTCACTTCGGTGAGGATTGAGTGCATCACGTAGCACCTGGCTTGGTCGGAAGGTGACCACCCTACGCGCCGAGATGACCGTCGGGCGACGGTTGTGCAGGTCTCTACCTGCACGCTCGCTTTTTTCCCGGATAATGAAGTTTCCAAAGCCAGAAATCTTCACCTTGGGCTCATCGCACAGGGCATCTTTAATGGTGTCGAACACACAGTCTACAGCTTCCGCAGCTTCCTTCTTCGACATCCCACCCACTTGCTCGTACACCGTGTCGACAATGTCAGCCTTCGTAATCCGCTTCGTAACTTCATCCATCTACTAACTCCAAGGAGCCTATACGTTTTGCGATCGAGCCAGTCCTGTCAAGGCTATCGCGACCGAATCGCCTGAGCCGGCCTGTGTGAGACTGAAACGGGGCACGACGTAGAGCGGCTCTTTCGCTCTCCGCTCCTCAGCGATGCAGCTTGTCTTCGCAGCGCGAGTCCCGGAGCGCTAGTCAGTCCCGAAGAGACGCACCAAACGTGTGCTCAACCAAGCGGGAAACGTGATCTTGAAGACGAACAAGCTCCTCTTCCTCCAGTGTCCCGTCGGGCCTTCGGAGGGTGACGCGGAAGGCGAGACTTTTATTTCCTACCTCGATCGACTCGCCTCGGTAGACGTCAAAGAGCGTCACGCTCTCAACGTAAGGCACGTTGCTGTTATTAATGCAGTCGATCACTTCGCCTGCGGTAACCTGCTCCGGCACTACCCAGGCAAAATCGCGCTGCACAGCGGGAAACCGAGGTAGGTCGAGGTCACGTGACTGGTGATGCCGCGCTGCAAAGGCTTCAGCAAGGAGTGACACGTCAAGCTCGGCGTAGAGAGTTGCAGCAGGCACATTGTGTTTCTCGGTCACATCCGGGTGCAGCACACCAAAAATCGCGCACGTTCGCCCATGCAGCTGGGCACAAGCAACCTGCTTTGGATGGAAAGCCTCCACGTGTCCGTCCGGAAGGCCGACTGCCGGAAGCTGCCCTCCAAGGCTTTGCACAAGGTGTTGAACCAGTCCCTTTATGTCGAAAAAGTCAGGCGAGCGCCCAGAGCCCATCCACTCACGTTGATCTCCGGCGAGTACCACTCCCAAGCGCACCCGCTCTACAACCTGGTCGTGCGACGCGAGAGCGAACACACGACCCACTTCAAACAGGCGAAAGGAGGGGACTTGGTGCCGTCTCCCTCGCGCAACATTCTCAAGAAGGCCCGGCAACAACGACGTACGCATCTCCGTCCTCTCTGACGAGAGCGGATTTTTGAGTCGGATTGGCTTGCCGCCTTCGAGTGTGCCGAGATGCGACTCAGGCGAGACCAGCGACAAGTTCACTGCTTCATGAAACCCAAGGGAGGCTAAGCACAGGCGGAGAACCTGCTGAAAGTGCTGCGTATCGCTGCCGCTTTGAGCACGCAGAGGCACAGTAGGCAACGCGGCATCAATGGCGTCGTAGCCGATGACACGGGCTACCTCCTCGACCCAATCGATCTCGTGCAGGAGGTCCGGACGCCAGGAAGGCGGCGACATCCGCAGAACATCACCTTCTGCATCTTCACACGTCCCACCAAGGAGCGTGAAGATCCGGCGGGCGCGTTCGATGTCCACAGCCGTGCCGAGAACGCGCGCGGCGCGCTCTGCTCGGAAGGTGATAGCAGGCGCGGGGTCGGTTGACGCTTCGGCGGAGAGAAGCGCGTGTGGAGCAGCTACGCCATTCCCGGCATTCGCTATCAGCCCGAGGCCATGCTCAAGAACCCGCGGAACAGCAAGTGGATCCGCACCTCGCTCAAAGCGATGGCTCGCCTCCGTGTGCATATTGAGTCGCTTAGCAGCGCGACGCACCGCGCTGGGCTGAAAGTAAGCGCATTCCAGCAGCACGTCTCTGGTTTCCTCGCCAATCTCGCAGTCTTCGCCGCCCATGATGCCCGCCACGGCAATGGGACCTTCCAGGTCGCAGATAAGAGTGTCCTCAGGCGCAAAATGCCGCTCTACCCCGTCGAGCGTTCGCATGGTCTCGCCGGACTCGGCATGACGCACGCATACACAACCTCCACGGACGCGCGCAGCGTCGAACGCGTGAACGGGATGGCCATAAAGCATCATGAGCAGATTCGTCGCATCAACGACATTGTTGCGCGGCCGCATGCCCAAGGAGCTTAGCAAAACGCGCCAGGCGAACGGCGCAGGTTTGACGCGAACACCTTGCACAAGACCTAGCGCATAGACAGGTGTCGTGTTCACTGCGAGGCGCTCCAGTCGGATCGGAAAGTGCGATACGTTGTGCTCTTCTCCAAGCGAAAGAGCGAGTGGCAGCTTCCGTACAAGTCCCTCAGCCTCGTTCGAGAGGAAAGAAGCTCCTGTCTTGCCCGTTTCCGCTTGTTCCGTAGGCCTCTCCACGTTGAAGAGCGCACCAGAAGCCACGCAGAGTTCTCGCGCCAGCCCCACGTGACCGAGGCAATCCGGCCGATTCGGAGTGAGCGCGATCTCAAGCGTGGCATCCTCCGCGCCTAAAAGGCTCGTTAGCGCCTGGCCTGCAGGATCGGAGCGATCCAGCTCCACGAGCGACCTTGCGCTGTCTCCTAAGCCGAGATCCAACTCCGAGCAAAGCTTGCCCTCCGAGACCACCGCGCCAAACGTGCGGCTTTGCACCAAACCAGTGGCAAGGCGTGCTCCGACTTCAGCCACTGCCACGCTGAGGCCGGCCTCGAGCAGGTCGGGCGCATCCGTAACCAGCGAGACTTCCCGCCCTACATCCACCTTGACCACCCCGAGCTGGCTGCGCTCCGGATGTGGAGTGACACTCAAGACATGGCCGCAAACGACCTGTGCATCGAACACCCCGCAGGGCGAGATAGCCTCAACCTCCAAACCCAACCGCGTTAGCTGCTCTCCCATGGCGACGGGAGACATCTCGAGGCCAGTCAGGGCCTTCAGCCACTGATAGGAAGCCTTCATGGCGGCTATACCCGCTCCAGAAAACGAACATCATTTTCGTAAAGGGCGCGGATGTTGCCGACGCCGTACCTCAGCATGGCGAGACGGTCGACGCCCATGCCGAAGGCAAAGCCTGTGTATACTTCTGGGTCATAACCCACGTAGTTAAAAACGGTGGGATGAATCATGCCGCACCCGAGGACCTCCATCCACTGCAGTTCACCATCTTTATTGATGAACCCGACATCTACCTCTCCACCTGGCTCGACGAAGGGAAAGTAGCTGGGCCTAAAGCGAATGTGCGCGTCCGTGCCGAAAACCCGACGGAGAAAAGTTGAGAGAACACCTTTGAGCTGCGCGAACGTGACGTGCGAGTCCACGAGGAAGCCCTCAAGCTGAAAGAACTTGGGAGAGTGCGTGGCGTCATCATCCCGTCGGTAAACAGCGCCTGGAGAGATGACAGCCATCGGCGGCTTTCGCCGCTGCATCTCCCGCACTTGCACATTGGAGGTGTGCGTGCGGAGCAAGAGAGCGTCCGGCTGCTCTAGATAGAAGCTGTCTTGCATATCCATGGCTGGGTGGTCCTCGGGGAAGCCCAGCTTCACAAAGTTGTTTTCCTGCGTTTCGATCTCCGGCCCTTCAACTACTTCAAATCCCATCGAGATGAAGATGCGAACGAGTTCGTCACACATGCGACTAATCGGGTGCAGCTTGCCTACAGGAAACGCGCGCCCCGGCAGGGTGATGTCGACTGCTGCGCGGTGAAGCTCGGCTTCGCGTGCTTCGGCACGAAGGTCTCTCAGCACCTGCTCAGACAGCTGGGTGAGTTTCACCTTTACATCATTGGCCAATGCGCCGGCCTTTGGCCGCAACTCTTTCGAGAGGTGACGGAGCTGCTTGAGCGCCGCTGTCAATTCACCCTTGGAGCCCAGGAACCGCGCATGCACTTCGCGCAGCTCAGCTTCCTTTTGGATGTCTTCAAATGCACCTTGCCCGCGCTCCCACAGCGCTTCTAGCTGCGCCTCGAGGTCGGCTAACGCACCGCCGGCTCCGTCGGACCTGTGTGACGCTTCAGCTTTGGTCTTCATCACGCCGCCCCTTCACTCCCGAGTTATGCAACCGAACTATGCAACAGAGTCATGTAACCGCCACTCCTGCTAAGCGCCTTTCCAACGACTCCGCCTGAGCCGAACGTGATGCGCATGCCGTTTCCGATCAAGCTCCCTAGCAGCCCCGCGCACCATCAAGCCACGAGGTCCTAAGCGCCCGGAGGATCCGGCAGCACGAGCCAACCTGGTGAGGTAACTCCGCAAAGCCAGTTCAACGCACACACCAACGGGCAGACCAGCGAACCAGTAACAGACGGGCCAACTACGGATGAGCTAACCTCATGAGATGGCTGCAGGAAGAGCACTTATCGCGGAGGCAACATGCGAAGCAAGCTCGCCGCGGCATGTTTCACACGCCGGCCACAAACCGGCGGCAGGTGATGCCAGATGGGTATCGGCTGATTGCTTCAGTTCTCGCGAGCGAGTTCTACAACCGCCTTGAAGCCATCTGGATCAGAAACAGCAAGCTCAGCTAACGCCTTCCGATCAAGTGTGACCTCCGCCTTGGCCAGTCCGGCCATCAACCGGCTGTAGCTCAAGCCGTGCATACGCGCGCCAGCGTTGATTCGAACGATCCAGAGGCGACGAAACTCGCGTTTCCGCTCCTTCCGGTGTGCGTATGCGTCTTGCCACCCGTTACGCACTTGCTCAACGGCAATGGAAAACTGCCTTCCACGGGCACCGTAGTAACCAGAGGCATGTTGAAGCCACCGATTTCTACGCCTCCTTGCCTTCACTCCTCGTTTTGCGCGCGGCATGACCTTCTCCTACTCCTCGTATGTCGTTAGCGCCCTCAGATACAACGGGCGCAGTAGATTACTCTCTCGCTCTGTAGTTGACCAGCGTTTTTCACATACAACGGCTGCCCTAGCCTCGCTAAGCCTCACCGCCGGTCCAGGCTTTACCGGGTACGCACCGACTGGGGCTGCCTCGAAGGCACATTCGCCTGTCCTTACCATTATGCGGCACTGCTCACCTTACAGCCTTCGGCGTAGCGCAGACATCTCACGCTCCCGTCACGCGGTCCGCCTTAGGAGACTTTAAGGTAAGGCAGCAGACGCTGAACCTGCTTTTCGTTCGAGGGATGCACCATATCGTTTTTGCGCAAGCGCCGCAGTCGACGGGAACCCTTTCCTCGCATGAGGTGGCTCTTTCCAGCCTTCCCTCTTCGTATGCGGCCGCTTCCGGTGGCCCAAAGCCGCTTAGCGGCAGCTCGATTGCTCTTCATCTTCGGCATAATAGGTCTCCCAAATGTTCCGGGCCGCCGTTGATGGCTCGGGACTAGCACCTAGCAGGCCGTGCACGGTGCATCAAGTCATATGTGCATTTCAGGGTAGGGCTAACTCAGGCTCTGGTCGGAGTTCTGCACCTCAACCACGCGCTTTTGCGGACGTACAGCTACTCGAGGCGCGACGATCATCACCATCGTCCGCCCCTCCATGCGACTCTGCGTCTCCACAGTGGCCATATCGCGTACCCCATCGTAGATCGCATCCAGTTGCCGTTGAGCCATTTCGGGATGAGTGATTTCTCGTCCGCGAAAGCGAACGGTGATCTTGACCTTATTACCTTCCTCTAGAAACCGCCGCGCATGCTTGACCTTGAACGCCATGTCGTGCTCGTCAGTCTTCGGCCGCAACTTGATCTCTTTGAGTTCGACGCTGGTCTGTCTCTTCTTCGCCTCGCTCTGACGCTTCTTCTCCTCGTACTTGAACTTCCCGTAATCCATGATCTTGCAGACCGGAGGGTGCGCCTTCGGATTAACTTCAACCAAGTCGAGGTTTTTCTCACGTGCCATGCGCTGAGCGTCTCGCGTGGCAATTACGCCAAGCATCGCCCCTCCCTCATCAATCACTCGGATCTCGGGTATGCGGATGCGCTCGTTCGTGCGAGGGCCGAAGTTGCCTCGTTGTCTTGGGTCAAATCTCGGTCTAGGGATGTTCACTACCTCCTAATGTGAAGCCTGTGGCCTCATGTTGTTGTCGTTCGTATGCCTGCACAGATCACACCTGCATTGTCTACCTGTACTGCTTCTACTTGCACTGCTTCTACTTGCATTGGCAACACCTGATACGGCTGCCTTAAGATGGTTAATGCTAACTCGCTTGCCTGCGCGATGGCGGTACAGATTCTTTTTGCACACGCGAGATGAAGTCTACCACGGTTACTGCTCCTAGGTCGGCGCCTTTACCACGGGTACGCACGTTTAGGCTAGCGGCTTCGGCTTCTTTTTCGCCGATCACTGCCACGTATGGGTGACGGTGCTGGTGGGCGCGACGGATCTTGGCGCCGAGCTTCTCAGGTCCAAAGTCGCTCGTGGTGCGCACACCCGCTGCTTCCAACTTCTCAGCGACGCCCGTGGCGTAGTCTAAGACCTTCTCGCTGACGGTGAGCAGGCAGACTTGCTCGGGGGCGAGCCATGTAGGGAAGGCGCCGGCTAGGTGTTCTACTAAGATTCCGAAAAAGCGCTCCACCGAGCCCAATATCGCCCGATGAAGCATGACCGGGCGCTGATAGGAGTTATGAGCGTCGACATAAGATAGCTCAAACCGCTCAGGAAGATTAAAGTCGGCCTGTATCGTGCCGAGCTGCCATGAACGACCAATAGCGTCCCGCAGATGAAACTCGATCTTAGGCCCGTAAAAGGCGCCTTCGCCCTCGGCGATGGTGTAGTCAACGCCGCGCCTACGTGTTGCCGCAACTAGCGCCTCTTCGGCGCGATTCCATAGAGCATCATCACCTAGTTTCTCTTCAGGGCGCGTTGCGATCACCACGCTAGGCTTATCAAAGCCGAAGTCTAGGTAGACCTCCTCCACCCACTCGAGAAAGCTCAGAATTTCCGCTTCAACGTCCTCCACAGAGCAGAAGATATGCGCATCGTCCTGACAGAACGACCGCACGCGGGTTAGACCCTGCGTCACCCCACTGCGCTCGTACCGATGTAGCCGCCCAAAGTCAGCCACGCGCCAAGGCAAATCCCGATAGCTTCTGCGCTGCATCTTGTAGAGCACGGCGTGACCCGGGCAGTTCATCGACTTGATGGCGTAGCGGTGGGTTTGCAGCACCTGGTCGACCTGGGCCGCTCCAGCGGGTGCGGCTCCATCGCTTCCCCCTTTAAGATCGCCTGCTGAGGAAGCCGCCTCATCTACATCGGTGACGAAGTACATGTTGTTTTTGTATGCCGGGAGATGCCCCGAGGTGCGGAAAAGCTTCTGGTCGAATAGCTGAGGGGTGATGACTTCCTCATAGCCAGCGCGACGGTAGAGATCACGAATGTACGCTACGAGAGCGTTGTATACGAAGGCGCCGCGAGGGAGGAAAAAGGGAGAGGCCGGCGCCAACGGTGAGAAGGCAAACAGGTCCAGCTCCTTGCCAAGCTTCCGGTGGTCTCTCTTCTTTGCTTCCTCCAGCTGCTGCAGATGCAACCTCAACGCCTTTTCGTTGAAGAAGGCGGTGCCGTAGATCCGCTGAAGCATCGGATTGCGCTCGTCTCCTCGCCAATAAGCTCCCGCGACCGATAACAACTTCACCGCCCTGACATGGCCCGTTGAGGGCACGTGCGGCCCTTCGCACAAGTCGGTCCATCCGCCGTGATGGTAGAGGGTGATCTCGCCATTCATCCCCTCGAGAAGCTCGAGCTTGTATTTTTCGCCTTTGCTCTTGAGGAACTCCCTGGCTTGCTCTTTGGTCACCGGTTCGCGCGAAAACGGGACGTCTGCGGCAATGATCTCCTTCATCTGGCTTTCGATAGCCTCGAGCTCCTCTTCAGAGAAGGGCCCAGCAGGACGGTCGAAGTCGTAGTAGAACCCGCCTTCGATGGCCGGCCCGATGGTTACCTGCGTGTCTGGGTAAAGACGCTGCACCGCGTCGGCCATGATATGGGCCGCGGAATGCCTGATGACATGTAGGGCTTCTGGGTCCTTCGAGGACAGTGGGACCACCTCGGTCGCATCCACACCGACCTCACCGATACCAGCCTTATCGACTCCAGCTCCATGAGGTAGTGGTGTGTGCAAGTCCCGCAGTCTTCCGCCCACTCTGGCCGCCACCACGTCAGGGTTCAGCATGGACTGCTTTTCCAGAAGGTCTCTAGCCGTTTGCTGCGTCACTCAGATGTCCACTTCTTAAAGCTGCTCGAGCATGCGGAATTTAGTCCAGTCTGGGAGAAGAGCAACTTCCCTCGGCCTAGATGCTTTAGAGGCCGGAGACGCGACAGCTCCACGCTTAACAAGAAGAAACTCCGCTACCACATAAGCGACGTCAAGAGAATGCCGCGACTCGAACGCTGTCGTTACAAGCTAAGGGCCCAGTAGGCACGGCCGGGGTTGAACCGGCGACCCCTACCGTGTCAAGGTAGTGCTCTACCACTGAGCTACGTGCCTGCATAAACCTTCGGCCCTCGCTTAACCTCCTCGGCCATCTGTGTCAAGAAGCACTGTGGACAAACGCCGCCATGCAAAGCAGCCAGGCGTCCAACCTGCGCCGTCTGGTCTAGCCATAGACGCCCGCGCCAGCGTAGCGAGGCATCCTCCCCTCCCATGTGCTCGAGAGAACCGGGATCGCGGCGGCGAAGGGGCCGAAAAGGAGGCTCACTCCATTGGAAGATGCCTACAGGCTTCTTTTCGCCTTGCAGAGCGTCGGAACCACCCAATGGCCCACCCAATGGAGCTGCGCCGGGGCCGAGAACATGCGCCCACGGGTTGGGTGAGCGTGCGTGTCCGCGTGTATCTCTCTGCTCTACTCACCATGGGTTGCTTCTATTTTCTGCCAATCAGTCGCGTTTCTGCCTGGCACAAACTAAGCCCGGGGGCCGAGGCGTGGACCTCCGCCTTTCCGCTCGGAGCCAGAGGCGTCACGCTGGGCCCCATCGAGTGCCCCGACGGGCCCGCCTGCGGGTATGGCAGCAGCTACAGCGAGGCGACACTGGACGAGTTGGCACGGATGGGGACTAACTGGATCGCCCTTACCCCCTTCGGAAGAGTCTGGAGCACCGAGAGTACAGAGATAACGCCCCACCTCGAGGAGTCGCTGGAGCGGGCGAAGCATGAGCTTCGAACGATGGTCGCGCAGGCTCACGAACGCGGGATCCGCGTTCTGGTGATTCCTCACATCTACGTCGAGTCCTCTGGATCTCGGGGCGACGAAGCGGGCAAGTGGCGCGGGGAGACCTCCCGCGCGTCGGCTGCGGATTGGCAAGCCTACCTGCGCTCTTACAGGTCCTTTGTTTTGGAATGGGCGAAAGTTGCGTCGCAGGCGCAGGTCGAAGCCTTCTCACTTGGAGCAGAATGCAAAGCGTTCTCCGGACGTTTCGGCACATTCTGGACCGAACTCATTGATGCGGTCCGCGGACTCTACTCCGGTCTCCTCACCTACAATGCCAACTGGTGGGAGGAGGTGGAGACCGTCATCTTCTGGGATCAGGTGGATGTCATCGGCGTCAACGCATTCTTTGATATGGCTAAGGAGCCCGGTGCGCCCTACTCCACGTACGTGGCCTCAGCCGCCTCCTACCGCGACCGAATGGCGGCTCTTTCGAAGGCCCTAGACATGCCGGTGATGTTCACTGAGGTGGGCTACGGCGCACGTAAGGATGCAGGTCTCGAGCCTTGGAAATGGCCTGAGAATCATCGCGGCGTGAGCTTCAGCGAGGCGTCACAAGCCGACGCCTTCCGTGCTTTTGCAGAAGTTTTCCTGCGTGAACCGTGGTTTGCGGGCTTTTTCGTCTGGCGTTACCCTTCCAATCTCGACGACTTGCAGGAACCAGTTTGGGGATTTTCACCCCATGCACTCGCGGCCGAAGACGCGCTCCGTCGCATTTTTCGCTGCGAGTGGGAAGTTGACCGGCGCGCTCTCTGGTCGCGCACGACCACGTTGCCACGTTCAGGTTTGGCCCGAATCACACGCCTTGGAGCTCCAGCCATCACACTGCAGTCCTGCCCACTGCCTTAGACACACGCGGAAGGAGCCGGGCTAGTTGGTAGTCCAAACGCCGAGACAAAGGTTGTAGCGGCCCTCTGTGCCATCCAGCGCCATCCACGCTTGACCGCAGTAATGCCGGCCGCCAACTGTCTCCCACTGCCACGCAAGCCAGTCGCACAAGCGCGGGAGGACGAATGCGATGCATGCCGCTTCTTCACCAGCAAAAGACGCGATAGCGCGGGCATCTACCAACGGCCCAACCTGCGTTAGAAGAGGATTGCACGCAGGGTGACCTCGCCCATCCACGGCGCACCGCTCTTTCTGACATGCCAAAAGATCAACCGGGAAGCTCTCACGGCTGCGTCGGCCGCCGCGAACGATAAAGGTCACATCCCGCTGTCGGTCCCGCTCAACGCGCAAGATGTCCCGAAGCTCAAGGCGCAAGAGCGGCGCGTACTCCGCCAGCCTCTCCCGCATGAAGTCTACAAATCCTGAACGACTCATCGGGTCGTCTCCCGCTCTAAGCTCGTCAAAATACGAACTTTAGCACCTTCACCTACGTCTGACACGCGGCATGTGGTCGATGGGTCGCCCTCCGGGCCATCTTTCGTTCGGGGGATCGCGGCGAACCGTTGCCGATGACCCCATCGGTCCCGGTGACTCCTGCGGACCGGCGCCCCCGCCATTTTCGTCTATCTCATCTGCGAGAAAGCAGCTCTCTTCCGAGAAGGCCGCTTTTTTGCCTCCTACATGCCTCTATTGCTATGTCTCTACCGTCCCATGGAGTCCAGTCAACCTTCAGGTGTTACGCCCTTCCCTTACTTCCGCGGTCAAGCAGGATACCGCGCAGGTAGGCATCCCGTGCTGGCCCTCGACCGCGTCTTCAAGAACTTCCGGCCGGGCGTTCCAACATTGACGGACGTCAACCTGACGGTTGAACGGGGTGAATTCGTCTTCATCACAGGAGCTAGCGGCGCTGGCAAGAGCACACTGCTCAAGTTGATCTACCGCGAGTTGACTGCCGACCGGGGCCACATCCTCTTTTGTGGAAGGGACATCGCTCGTCTCAGCCAACCATCAATCCCCTTCCTCCGCAGAAATCTCGGCATCATCTTTCAAGATTTTCGCCTCGTCGAGCACTGGAGCGTCTTCGAGAACGTCGCCATCGCTTTGCAGGTGCTACGCATGCCCGCCCGAGTGGTTCGTGAGCGCGTGCAGGCAGCCCTCGAGCGTGTGGGGCTCTCCGACCGCGGCGAAGAGCTTATCTCGCGCTTGTCGGGCGGTGAGCAACAGAGGGTCGGCGTGGCTCGCGCCATTGTCACCGAACCACCTCTTGTGCTGGCGGACGAACCAACGGGTAACCTCGACCCGCACCTAGCACTGGACATCCTTACGCTGCTTGAGGAAGTCAACGCGGCCGGCACCACCGTGCTGTTCGCCACGCACGATCACAGCTTGCTCGACCAAAGGACCCACCGGGTGGTTATGATCGAACAAGGACAGGTGGTGGATGCACGTTCTGGATTGCACCCTCTTCCGGCGAGCCACGCTTCAATAGCAAGTTAGAGTTTCCGCTTTAGACACCACCGGGTACATGACTCAGCGGGCGAAGGCCCGAACGAAGAGATGCCGATGCGACAACTTCATCTATCGACCCGCACCAAAGTGAGCTTTCATGCCCCGACTCTAATGAGTTCCGTGGTGGCCTTTCTTTGCCTGGGCGCATGTCTCTTGGTGCTGACCAACGTTGAACGGGTGACATCCAGCCTGGGAGCCCCGGAGCGGTTCACAGTTTACGCTACTGAAGACTCCGCTGCCCTCTATCAAAAGCTTTCGGAGAATCCCCACGTTCGCAGCGTCAGTCGTAGAACATCAAGAGAACTCCGCGAACAGTTGATCCGGCACACCGGGCTGTCTGACCTGCATCAGATTACCTCCGATATGTTCCCGACCGCCTATGACATCGGACTGCGCCCTATGGGGGCTGAGGCGAGAGGGGTGCTGAAGACTCAACTTCTTTCGCTCAGCGGTGTGACACACGTAGACTTTCAGACAACGCAGTTCTCTCAGTGGCAAACTCTTCTCCGGGGAACACGCGTCATCGTGGCTGTGCTGGCCCTGCTTATCCTTTTGTGCGTAGTCAGCGTTGTCGCCAACGCGGTACTGCTCTCGCTTGCCCGCCGTCGCAGGGAAGTTGAGGTGGCGCGTGTGTGCGGAGCCACCGACGCCTTTATACGGAGGCCTTTCGTTTTTGAAGGTGCGCTGCAGGGAGCTGGCGCCGCAGTCCTCGCGGTTGTTCTGCTCGGCTTGACCTATCTCTACCTGCGGGAGGCGCTCGCCACCTTGCTTTCATTCAGCGCGAACGTGCAACCTCAGTTCCTCGGACTGCCTGCGATCGTCGCCCTTTTGCTCGGCGGAGCCGCTTTAGGAGGAACCGCAAGCTTATTCTCCGTCCGCACGTTTTCGAGGAGCTAAGTGGCGTCTGGTCTGTCACGCACGCGGTCTGCCCGACTTAGACCGCTTACCGTCGGCCTCGCTGCCAGTGTGGGTTCAGTTTGCGTGGCAGTCGGCGCGTTCGCGCAAGCTCCTGGCTTCGCTGATTCTTCACCCTCTGAAGGATCGCGCCACAGACGTCGAGAGGCAGGTGACGGGAATCCGGCGTTGGAGAAGCAGCGCGTAAGACAGCTGCTACTGGAGGCCACCCGCGCAATCCGGATTTCGTCTGCTGCACCTTCGTCCACAACAAGAATTTTTGCGTCTTCCTCAATGACGGGCAAAGCCGATACGGAGCCTAGCTACCTGCTGGCGCGTGCCGCGCTTATGCTTGAACGGTCGCGCCTAAAGCACGACAAGCAAAAGGAGGAAGCGCCCCTGTTGGTTGATGCTCTCGAGGAAGACGTGGCAGTGCTTGCGCAACGGGAAGTCGCGCTCTGGAACAGCGAGACTCCGACTAGGTCTGAGAGCGAAATGCTAGATCCAGCCGAAGAAGACGAGCCGGCACGCGAGGAAGCCGACGAATCTCTCGAGGATGCGAACGTGGACGAGGTCGAAGCCGGTGACGAGGAGCGGCTGGGGCTCGTCAAAGGCCATGTCCCATTGCCTGTTCACCGCGCCGCTGTGGAGCGAAGGGAGGACACAGACGACGGCCTCCAACTTACGGTCGCTCCGCATTCAGCAGTCGTGGCGGTCGCGGCGGGAGAAGTGGTTTTCGCCGGACGCCGTCGTGGTTTATTGCAGGTGGTCGTCGACCACGGACATCGCTACATCTCAACGTATAGTGCGCTCGCCGAGATGATGGTGGAAGAAGGAGACTATGTCTCCGCCCGGGCCACAATCGGACGGGTGGATCAAGAGGAGCCGGCGCTTCGCTTTTCCCTGAAACGTGGCACCCTCACCCTACCGACCAGAAGCTGGATTCCTTAGCCGGACAGATCAAGGAGGCAGCATGGCTCAACTTGCGCTAAGTGATCTTCCGAAAGCGGCGCGCCGCTTCGCTGATCCTAAGGCCCCTGTCGCGATGCGCACCATGGCAGCCAAGGCGTTGGTTCCGGTCCGTGGGACGGACCTACTCCTCCTTCTCTGCCTGTTGTGCAGCGACGAGGACGAAGCTGTCAAGACGCAAGCTCACGCCTCCTTACATCGTCTCCCGAACGACCTCCTCGTAGGCGCCGCGCGAAGCCTAGAGGTGGGAGCGGGGGTGGCCCAGCTAGCGCGCATCATCGAAACAGAGGCCCTCCATTGGGCCGTGGTAGAAAATCCTGCCGTCCCTGACGAAACTCTCGCCTTCGTTGCAGCAAAGGCAACGGAGGCGCTTTGCGAGCGCATCGCAGCAAACGAAGTGCGGCTCCTACAGTGTCCCGAAATTATCGCCGCGCTCTACCGAAACAGTGCAACGCGCATGTCAACAGCCGATAGGTTAGTCGAGCTTGCTGCCAGGAATAAGGTGGAGGTGAGGGGTGTCCCCGCTTTCGAGGCTCACGCTGAGGCGCTTGCGGGGGAGCTCATCATTGAGCCCACGGATGAGCCTCTTCCCTCCGATTTGGAGTTCCAGGAGACTCTCCAAGTTGGCGACGACGAAACCGAAGCGGTGGATCTCGATCCTGCAGACGGAAGCGAAAGCGTGAAGCCGAAGTTCAAGCCGTTAGCCACCCGAATTGCACAAATGACCAAGGCTGAAAAGATTAGGCTCGCTACCGTCGGGAATGCTGCTGCGCGTTCGCTGCTGGTGCGCGACCCAAATCGCCTCGTAGCCACTGCTGCAGTCAGCTCACCCCGAATGACCGACAGAGAAGCCGCACAGATGGCTAAGAGCAAGGAGCTGAGTGAAGAAGTCCTCCGCTATATCGGAAACAAGAGAGACTGGGTGAAGAGCTACAGCGTGAAGCGGTCGCTTGTCTTTAATCCTAAAGCCCCTATTGGCATCGCCCTGCAGTTCCTCGGCCACATGCGGCTGAATGATTTGGTCAGCTTGTCGCGCAGCCGCGGCGTTGCGGCGCCCGTCAAGGCCGCGGCTGCGCGCCAAGTGGCCAAGCGGCAAAAAAGCTAGCGCAGTTCGGCGGCCAGCTGTCACATGTAAGCCGAAGGCCATGCGGCTTACATGTGGGGTGGCGCTGGGGCAACGTGAGCGAACGTATTGGGAGGACCGCTGCGCCCTAGTTTGAATGACGCTGCGCGTTGGTGGGTCCCGCTGAGTGAGCGGCGATGCATCTGCCCTCGGGCCAGCCACGCGATGCACGCCTCCCAAGTTGCGTCGCCACATGACTTAGACGGTTCATCCCGCACTCCAGTTTTCCAACCAAGGCATGGTTTCATCGACACCAGCATCACAATGGGGTAGCCCTACCTTATGGGCGAGGCAGAAGCAGGCAAGCGCACCAAGCAGGTAACCGTCCGCACTCTACTGAAGCGGAAGGAGGAGAAGCAGCCGATCGCCGGAGTCAGCGTTTATGATGCCACCTTTGCACGGCTTTTCGACGAGGCAGGCATCGACTTCATGCTGGTGGGCGACTCTCTGGGGATGGTCTTTCAAGGGAAAAGCACCACGCTGTCGGTCACGCTCGACCACATGGTTTACCACTGCAACGCCGTCTGCCGCGTCACCAGGTATGCTCTGGTTGCAGCCGACATGCCCTTCATGTCGTACCAGGTTAATGCAGACGATGCGCTGCGCTCTGCAGGGCGGCTGCTCAAAGAGACCGGTGTGCAGGCGGTTAAACTTGAGGGCGGTGCTCATCTCGCGCCCACGGTGGCACGCCTCTGTGAGAGCGGGATCCCCGTTGTTGGGCACGTGGGACTTCAGCCTCAAGCAGTGCACGCGCTCGGCGGTTATAGAGTGCAAGGGCGCGAGCAGGAGGCTGCCGATGCACTAATCAACGATGCGCTAAGCCTGCAGCAAGCAGGCGCATTCGCGCTGGTTCTCGAAGCGATCCCACGCACACTGGCTAAGGCAGTTACCGAGTCGCTCAACATACCCACGATTGGGATTGGTGCAGGAAGCGGCTGCGATGGACAAGTTCTCGTCGGACACGATCTACTCGGGTTCACGCCAGGCAGGGTGCCCTCGTTCGTCAAGCGCTATGCCCGCTTCTACGAGGATGGCGTCAACGCCGCTGCGCTTTACTGCAAGGAAGTTCGCGCGCGCACTTTTCCCTCTGAAGCTCATTCCTTCGGCAACTCAACCGGCGAATGAAGGTCACCAGCGAACCCGACGTCTTCCAACGGGCCTGCGAGCGCGCTCGCGGAGACGGACACATCATAGGTTTTGTTCCCACCATGGGTGCACTGCATGAAGGGCACCGCGCGTTGATGCGGGCAGTTCGGGCAGAAGGCGCCGACTATGTTGCGGTCTCAATCTTCGTCAATCCTCTGCAGTTTGGACCCAACGAGGACCTCGCGGCTTACCCCCGCACTCTAGAAGCCGACCTCATCGCCTGCGAGGAGGAAGGCATCGAGCTCATCCTGGCGCCTCAGGCAGGGGGTTTGGTTTCTCAAGATGCACCCTTCGTGGTCAGGTGCGCAGACGAAGCAGCCGCTTCATTTGAGGGCCGTTTTCGTCCAAACCATTTCGACGGCGTGGCGACCATACTGACAAAGCTCTTCAATCTGTCCGGCCGCTGCATCGCGGCATTTGGTCGCAAGGATCTGCAGCAACTAGTGGTAGTCAAACAGCTTATTGCTGACCTCCACGCGCCAGTTTCTCTATGCGAAGTGGAAACGATTCGCGACAAAGATGGGCTCGCTTTGTCCTCACGCAACAAGCGGCTGCACGCAGAGGAGCGTCAGCGCGCAGTTGCTCTTCCGCGGACTCTTCGCGAGGCACAGAGAGCCCTCGGGCGCGACAAGAGCGATGTGGCCAGCGTCCTCGAAGGGGCTCTAACGCAGCTTACCAAGGCCTTTGATGAAGTTGATTACGTGGACGTTGTCGACACAACCACCTTTCAACCAGTTCGCTCCCTTCCTCTTGACTGTCGCGCACGTCTCATCGGCGCGGTACGGCTGGGTGACGTAAGGCTCATCGACAATCTTCCACTAACGTTGACGTCTGAAGATGCCTCCTCTGTCTGACTAGTTGGAGTCGGCTGGAGTTTGACCTGGATCCGCAGGTTCAGAGGAGGCCGGCCGGCCAAACCTGAGTAGGACCTTGGGTTGGAGGTTATCGGATGCAATCCGGATTATCCGACGTTCTCTTCCCTCGTCAGGCAAGAGCGCCTCAACATGCACTGTTGCACCCACTTCAAGATTTTGCACTGTTACCGGGGCCACGCCACGGTGTCTGCCGTTCACCCAGATCTGCGCTTGAGGCGGGTCAGAATCGATTCGCAGCGTGGCGCTGATGAGCCGGAGGACCTCAATGAACCGTGTCTTGCCCGCTCTGGCGCGAAAGAGGCGCGTCACGGGCTCGTACCCCGGCAGGAAGATGTCCAGCCGGTATGTCTGTGCGGCGCCGCCCGACAGCCTAAGCTCCTTGGCCGGCGTCCTCTCCGGCAGAAGCACCCCGTTGAGCTTCATTTGTGCGCCTTGAGGAACCGTGACGACCTGCAACTCCGAGCGATTGGCACGGGTGATCAGCGTGGCCGCAAACAGGCATGAGGTCGTGATCAGCACGCCCACGATCATCCATGACAGGTAGTGCCTGCGCGCTGTCGATGAACGACCTTCAGCTTCATCCGCGCGGACTCTGCTTACCTGAGCAACCTCATCCGCCGTCGACCCCACCGAACCGGCGCGAGCGTTGTGTCCGCGCTGGCTAGCCGGCGTCGCCCTTCCTCCACCTAACGGGGCCGGGCTATCCGACGGGGCAGCATTGGTGGAAAGATTCTCGGCAACCGCCCATGTATCTTCCTCCTCGTCAAAGTCAGGTGCGACCTGCTGCACGGCACGTGTCGAGGAATCATCATCTGCAGGAGAATGCTGAGCGGCCGTGGGTTCGACGCGCTCACCGCCTTCTTCTGCCGCGAGGCGGCGGGTCGCTCCACTTCCACACAATGCCTCGCGTGTGACAGAACCATCTCCCGCATCACCCGTTCGTGGTTTGAAAATGACGCTTTGGCTCCTCTCGTGAGTGAAGTCATCGCGCGTCATTGGACTGAGGCTGTCTGTGGATGTGCGCGCACCTCGTTCAGCGACAGCGCGTTCGGCGTCAAGAATGTGCGTCAGAAACTCTGCGAGCTGGGCTGAACCGGTAGAAGGAGAGTAGCGAAAGAGAAAGTCGGAGAGACATTCGCTCATTTCGATTGCCGTATCGTAGCGTTGCTCTGGCAAAGCAGCGAGTGCCTTCATCACAAGCCCGCTTAGTGCGGGAGGAATATCTCTGCGCTTCGTTTCCGGAGGAGGGATGTCCGCCTTCCTGGCTCGGTCGAGCAGCTCAGGAACCCCCTCCTCTTGGTACAGCAACTCACCTGTCAGCATCTCGTACAGGACCACGCCTAAAGAAAATATGTCGCTCCGCCGATCGACCTGGTCAGCCCAGGCCTGTTCGGGTGACATGTATTGGTACTTGCCCTTGATCACGCCGGCTTCGGTTTGCCCCGACCGCAAAGCGGCCTTAGCGATGCCGAAGTCCACAATCTTTACCTCCCCGGCTCGGCTCAGCAGTATGTTCTGCGGAGAGACGTCTCGGTGGACGATAGCAAGCGGCGCTCCGGAGAAGTCCGTGCGCCGATGCGCGTAGTCGAGCCCTTGACAGACTTCGCTGGCTATGTGCACACACAGGTCGATGGGCAGTTGAACGCCCTGCGCACTCGTCTCGCGCATGAGCCGATAGCAGTCAGGGCCATCGATGTACTCCATCACGATGAAGTAGGAGTCATTGATGTGCCCGAGGTCGAATATCTGACCCACATTAACGTGGGTCAGAACCACACTGATCTTCGCTTCCTCAACCAAAAGCTGCACAAAGTGTGGATCTTCCGAATACCGGGGGTGAATAAGCTTGAGCGCGACAAGCTTCTCAAAACCACCGAGGCCCGTTGCCTTCGCCACGTACACCTCTGCCATGCCGCCAACGGCCAGGCGCCGAAGGAGCATGAAGGGCCCGAAGGGGCGTGGGAGATTGAAATCGTTACTTGAGAATACCACCAGAGCTCACTGCCGACGGGTGGGCGCGCTACACCGCCACCCTTTGCCCTTCCCTCAGATCTACGAATGTCCGGCCCGTAGCGTCTCATTTAGCCCGAGCCCGATTTGCCGTTATTATACCAGCTGGGCGCTCACAACATGAAGCGGAACGCGCCGAGGCACTCTGTTACAGAGCGTTGCTGGTCACTTCAGAGCGTTGCTGGTCCACTTCAGAGCGTTGCTGGTCACTTCAGAGGCCTGGCGCCCCACTCGTCAGTCAGATCGGAACGTCCTCACCCGACATCACCCGTACGCCCTCGAGGTCCTCATGCGCATCTACCCGGGTTGATGCGCATTCCGCTGCGTCTGGAAGCCCGAGATAGCCAGATGGGTCGTCATCACGCCAGGCGTCTGCCGGAGCAGACATTCCTCGCCCGGGGCCGCGCGCTAGTGCAACTCGCCTCCCCCAAGCTCCGCTGGCAAGGTTGGCCTTGGGGCGCTCTGTGGCCAAGCGCGCTCATCTGTGGTCCAGCACGAAGCGTGCGGGGCGGCGGGCAACGCTGCGCCTAGAACGATGGCATCTCCGCTCCCTCGAGATGCGCCATGTCTTACCGCTACGCCCTCACCCTGAAGAACCACACGGTGCCGTTGCCGGCGGCATCGCTCCTTTAGCATGGAACTACGGCGGAAGATAGAAGACTGACTGACGCTGCGACACGCCTGTCAGACGCTTCAGCAGGGTTGACTGGACCTCAAGATACGGCGCCCACCAGACCTTAGGCTGGTGAGCCGACTAGAGGCGTCGCGACAGCTTGCGTCCATGCATACGGTTGACGCGGCGCCGATTCTTTGCGCGCAACTTGGCCCGAAGCTTGGCCGTTTTTCCACGCTTGTGTGCACGGCGTGTACGAGTCGGAAGGTACATGATATGCAGCTTTCCACAATAGAAGTCGAAGTCAATCGAAACAGTGCGGAACGCCTCGCTCCCTTTCCTCGGCCGCGCTCCTCTCCCCTTCATCCTACCCTTGGTCCCAGCACCCATTGGATTCTGAACCAGACGGCCGCGGGTTCACCGTACGTGCACCACCTCCCGCGCAAGTGCTGGCTCTGTCACCCAGCCTCTGAGTGTGCCGAATGTTTCCCTACCCCCCGCAACGCCGCAAGGCGCTCTCGAAGTCCTCTTGCCTAATAACCCCCGACTCCAACAGACACGTTAGGAGAGCCTCAAGCTTGAGCGCGTCGAGACGGTGATGCGCCACCGAGTCGGAGGCCGCCTCTCCACCTGCATTCGAAGAAGGCGTGGGAACGCTGCTTCGGATGCGATGCGTTTCCTCGTCCGAGAACGGGCCACGCAACGAGACGGGGCGCGTCTCAAGGCTGAACTGCTGATAAAGAGCCTTTCGCATCTCGTCTAGTTCCGCGACCACAAGGCGAAGTTTGCGGCCGACCGCCAGCGAAAGTTGCTCAAGCGCCTCGGCATCCGTCGGATCCACCATAGCAAGCCGTACGACGCCGGAGAGGTCCTGATCGACGGTAGCTGCCAGATACTGGTGTGCGAGGTGCTCAGGAAGCATCCTCACCACTTCAGCATCGAAGACTGTGTCAGACAGCCTCGCCACCGGGGTCTCCAGCGCTGCACTTAGAGCACCAGCCACCGCGGACCCACTCGCAAAACCTCGGTCAACAACCGCACACACAATGTGCTTCGCCTCGGCCTTTGCGATGCCCTCGGCGGCGCGAAAGGCGTCGTGGCTGAGCACCTGTGCATCCACCAGAACCTGCGACAGGCTGTGCCCGGCTACTCGACGTGCATCGTCCACACCTCAAGGGTAGATGACGACTCGGTTCGCCGTCAATGTTCGAATGCGCTCCTGACCGAACCTATCGGAACGCGGCTACTCGCCGTCCTTCAACTCTTCGCGTGCTGAATCTACGTGACTCCGTCGATGCAACAGGAACGCTTCGAATCGCTCGAAGAGCTCACCATCGAAGCGTAGCGCATAAGCCCGATCGACTAACATCACCGTCACATACCAAAGCGATGGATCTTGCCGGTCTCGGGTCACCGTTGGCGGCGTGCTCAATTTGACCCACGGCGAGCATACTGCAGCGTCACGAAGGGCTGTGCGTGTGGCCTCGGATGTCTCTGCCTTCTCCACCCGAAGCACAACTGCATGCGCGTTGCTCCCGCGTGTCTCGTGAGCCAACAAGCTGGTGGCGAACACGGAGTTTCTCACACGTAATACGCGCCCCTTGCCATCTCTGAGCGTTGCTGCGACCCAGCCTCTGCGCGTGATCAAGCCGGAGAAACTGCTGGTTTCCACCCAGACGCCTCTACGGCAGGTCGGCTCTAGCAAAAGCACAATGCCAAAGACAAGATCGCTGATGAGAGCACGCGCGGACCACACCGCCACAACGACGATAGACACCAGCAGCCAACTCCAAAGCGGCCTTGCCCACAGAGGCCCGATGCTTCCAAGAACGCATATGAATAGGAACGCGATGAGCACCTGGAGCCCGCGGATAATGAGGAGCACGGCTGATGGAAGCAGTCCTTGCGGTGCAAGTTCGCCCTTCATCCGGACGAGGCCCCTCAGAGCCAGCGGTAGCGTTAGCAGGAGCAGCAGACACGCAACGAGCTCGCCTCCCTGCGGAGCCGGAGCCACAGGCCAAACTTGTGGATGCGGTCGGCCCTCACTCGCAAAATCCGATTCCGGACCCGTACGCTCAGAACCACGCTCTCTAGGGGCACTCTGCCTTGGCATCGACAAAATAGAAGGCATGTCTAGCGTGAGAGAACGGTCAGGCAGGAGCAAAGGAACTACAAACGTAGATTGCTCTTCCGGAGGTCTTGCTTCCTCAACCTCCGCTTCCTCAACAAGAGTCGGGACCTCTGCCGGCTGCGCCTGGAAGGTTTGGTCAGGCACTGGCGAGGGCTCTTCAGATGGTGGAGGTGGTAGCGGGTCTCGCTCGCTCGGTTGTGCTGCAGCTTCTGGCTCAGCGCGCACTGGCGGCTCGGCAGAACGCGCCGACGACGTCGCGGCTTTCTGAGGCGCTGTTGCGTCTCCGGTGCGCGTGTTGCCCTTGACCGCACCGCCTTTGACCGCACCGCTCGGGCTTCGCAGTTCCGGCTCGAGCTCAGCGGGCTTTACCGGAGCCCGACCCTTGTGCTCCGCACCCTGCTCTTGTCTCCTCTCTCCTTTACCCGCTTCATGGCTGCTGTCTCGCTGTGCATGGGCGCCCAGGCAGAGGCACAGCGACGAAAGCGCCGCGACCAGAGCCACACGTGAAGCAGAAGCCCACATCTACAACCACCCTCGCTCTTGAAGAGCAACCAGCAGAGCGCCACGAAGATGCATAGGAACTTGATAAACACCTGCGGTTGACGCCTTGAGCAGACCGGTGCGCAGTAGCCGTGCGAGCCGCGCTTTGGCCTGCTCAAGCGACGACTGCTTGAGGAAGCTCAGACTGGACTCATCAATCCACCCTTGCCGCACCACCTGATAAAGCTCAAGAAGAAGCCACTCTGGCATCTGCCGCAGCGAGTCGATGGGACACGCTGGAAGCGGGCCAACGTGTACAACGCCCTTCTTCCGGTCCACCTCTTCCACCGATGCTAGCCATAGATCAAAGCCGTCACGCATCAGCCCGCCGCACGCCGCGTGGAGCGCACTGAAGTACCAATTTTCGGTGCGGCCGCGCCGCAACAGATGATCGCCGAACTCTGTAGTTGAGCGAGGTTCGAACGATAAGGTGTAGCCACTTGCCCCGTGCCTTGCCAACACGACATCCTTGAGCTGCTGAGGTGACAGCGGACGTAGCTCAACCGCTTCGCTGAAGGCATCGCCAAGGGACGAGCACGTGCATGCGGAATGCCAAACAGGCTGGTCGACCTGGATCAGGTACGCGTTGCGTCCTCCGTCCGCGAGCACCCGCTCAACAAAGGACCGCAGCATGATTAGGCCGCCTGGGTGGAAGGCAAATAGCCATTGAACGCCCGTCAGGATGATGATTCGTCCAGAGCTACCATCTGCGAACAACTCATCCAGTTGCTCCGCAGTTACGGGTCCGTTCCACGCGACTCTTTGGAGTCTCGCTTTGGAACCCCGCGTGAGCGCAGCGACCACAGCTCCCTTCCCGCTTCCCTCGGGTCCGACAACAGCCACTGTCCGCAGAGTTCCGGACTTGTCGGATGCAAGCATGCCGCGAATCTGCTGCACCCTTTGCTGAATGCCGAAGACCAGGTCGGCCTCGACTGTTTGCACCGCGAACAAGCGTTTGTAAGGCGCAGGAATTTCCCGAGCAACGGCCACCGGACGCAGGCTTTCGAGGGATGGAATGGAACCCGCATCGCCGTGACGGAGTCCCAAACGACGACCCAGCCGGGCCAGGCGCGCCTCACCCAGCAGACGGCGTCCCGTGGAAAGGAAGCTTGACCGCAGGGTGAGTAGCAGCGTCGGTAGCCGGCGCGCGCCCCTCCTAAGACGGTGACCCATGGCAGCTTGACGCATCATCCTGAGTCGGAGTGCGGAGAGATCCCGCTGACGAACCTCTTCACGAAGAACCTGAACCGAGTTCAGCACAATCTCTCGGATGGAGTGTCCAAGCTCCGCCGGCCACTGCCTCGCCCCTCGACCGGTAGCCCGTAAGCTTTCGAGGATGCGCTCGAAGGACTCCAGCAGCGTGTCGTTTAGGCTGTTCTGTGTCTCTTCATCAAGCTGGCGGTCCCCCAACGGCTCCATCTCGCTGATAGCGAGCTCGATGTTCAGCGTGAGCTGCCGCTCCATGTCCCGAAGTGCTCTTACAAGTTCGTGCGCCCTTTCCGCCGCCTGACGTGCGATGGCATACAGCCGAGGCACGATACGCGCCTCGATGCTGGCATCAATAAGCTCCCTTAGCGGAACCTCGACCAAGGGTTGAGCTTCAGGAAGCCGCCATTCTGCATAGGCCACCTCCCGCGACGGCACCTCGTATTGCTCACCCACCGCTTGACCCGAGGCGTGTGTGGCGTCGATAAGGCCAGAAAGAAACAGCTCATCGGAGAGCTGCTCCTTTAGAGATTCCAGGTTCTGTTCGGCCTCGAGCAGACGGCGCGTGATGGTGTTTTCCGCCTCGCGGAGCTGCTCCGCGACGGCTTGAGCCGGGTGTCCATTGGTTACCGACGCGCGAACTCCTGTGACCACTGCAACCATGGCTTCTTCTACACGAGCCAAGTGTGTTGCGGATTTGCCTCGCGTGTCGTTTTCAATGCGGCGGACCGCTTCAACAAGCGTGTAGCGCACTGCAGCATGAAAGCCCTCAAGATCAAGCTCCATAGCGAGCGCTCGGTATTCCGCGCGAGAAAGCTTTCGCGAGGCGAGCACCCGTTCTTGCAACGCCTGAAAGCTTTCGGTGCGACTTCTGCGTCGCGTCGACGGACGCCGCTTGCTGTTGGGAAGCTCGTAGGTTGAAACGCGCTTCGCCTCGTCGACGAATGCTTCGAAGTTTCTCGTGATCACACCCTGAAGACGCTGCGCGGCCTCGTCAGCCATTCCCCGCACGTGAGTCAGACTGCTTCTGACCTCCCGTCCGAGGTCATCCCGAAGTCGCGTGAGCATGGCATCTACGTCGACGTCGGCATGGGAGGTCGCCTCGACGAGGTGCTCGTAATCCAGACTCACACCGCGAAATGCGCTCACTGACCGACGCACAACCTGCCGATCCAACGTCAGAAGCAGCGCGGCGACTCCCTCGAGTTCGCGAGCGAATGCTTCACCAAAGTTAAAGCCTCCCAAGTCCCGCAAACGAACAGCTCGGCGCGGCGGCTCAAGACCCAGTCCCCGGCGCAGAGAACTCTCCACCGCCAACCGCATCTTGCCTAAGCGTGCGGCGACCGAAAGGTTCTCGGCGGGCGTTGTATCTTCGTGCACCACGTGAAGCCGAATAGGAAGTGCTTCAACCGCGCGGTCGATCGCGGACAAGATACGCGTGGGATCCCACGCTTCCCGCTCAATCCTTGACCGGCGGCTGGACACGGTCGTGCGAAGACGGTGTGTGAGCTCCACTTCTTCCGCCCTTACCTTCTCCTTCAACTCTGCATCTGAGCTTTCCGTCTTCACGTGGATGCTGAGGCGACGGTGGTAGCGGAGAAACTCCCGTCGCAGCTGAGCAAAGTAGGCGTCGATGTCCTGCTGGAGCACCGCAAACGAGGATTGACGGCTTTCGCTGAGGATATTCTCTAGATCGATCTTGAAGTTCTCTAGGTGTCGCGCGAGTTTCCGGCTCTTGAGCGCCGGCAGCTTTGGAAGCGCAAGAGTGATGTAGCTTGTGTTCGGAACTGGCGCAGGCACCGGTTGAGGTTCGCTCCCGCGAACAGACCGTTTGTTCTGCGGGATCTCTCCGGCCAGACCGAGCGCAATCTTTAGAAGAACAGGCCCAATGATTTCGTTCAGGGCGATGCTGGCAATGAGTAGGGTCTCGAGCCCCTCACCCACGCTCCCAAACTTGCCTCCGATCAGTGCAGCTAGAGAAATAGCCACACCCGCCTGAGAAATGAAACCGAGCCAGCTGTAGCGCTGCGTGGAAGCGTCAGCGTCGCCTAATCGTGCACCCCATCCAGTTCCCAACCGTATGGCGACTATTCGGCAAAGGACGAGGCCGATTGCCGCCGGCGCAACCTGCGCTAGCGCGTCTAGATGAAGACTCGCACCGGCAAGCGTGAAGTAGACGACGTAAACAGGGGCCGAAAGTTGTTCTATCGCCTCGCGAAAGAGATGCCGGTGCTTGGAGGTGTTGGCCACTGTGAGACCCGCTGCCAGGAAGCAAAGCAACGGCGCTAGGTGCAGACTGTTGGCGACGTAAGTCAACGCGTAGACCGAGCCCACCAAGAAGAGCAGGATCTCCCGCCGCACAAATCGCAGGTAAAGCGACATCCCCCACCCTGCCGCTGCACCAAAGAGAAACGAGCCGCCAATGTGGATGAGGAAGAACGTGGCGAGGTTGCCTTCCGTTGCCCCAGCGCCGATGAGTGACTGTGCCGCCCATACGCTGAAGATCGAGAAGAGGACGACAACGATTACGTCTTTGAGAACAACAGAAGAGAGCACCGTTTGCGTCATCGGCCCGTCTGCGCGTACGTCCCGTACCACCGCTACGGTGGATGCAGGTGAGGTCGCAATGGACACAGAGCCGAGCATCACGCCGACGATCAGCACCTGAGACCATGAGAGCTTCAGCAGACCTGGCGCAACCTGCAGCGGGAGTGCACCCGACGCCAAGAGCGCAAAGTAGCCAACGACCATGACCAAAATCAGGACGACCTGTCCGCCCAACAACCCGACAACGCTCTTGAGTCGCTTGCGCAACTCATCGAGCCGCAGCTCACTTGCTGCCGACATTGCGATCAGCGCCAAGGCCAAGCTGTCCATCAAGCTGAGCTGCCCGATGACGTCACGGCTAAGCACACCCTTGTCAAAAGGGGCGTACTGGAGAAACGGCGGCAGGAAGGTCGCAAGTGACGGACCAAACAGTACGCCCGCAAGTAGGTAGCCGGTTATGTGAGGCAGCTTTGCAAGCTCGGCGATGTTGCCGATGGTGTAGCTCGCTAACACCACGAAGCCGAACGCCAACATGGCTGTGGGATCAAGATCCGCACTTGGACGCGCCAGCGCGTGCAACATCAGCATTCCGCCGATCAAACACACCAAGATAGTTAGCTGGATGAGGGTTGCCCCACCCGTGATGGTACGCGATGGCTGCGACATCATCGTCTCCAGAAGTCAGGAACAAACAGCACAAGCACCGTGAAGTATTCGAGGCGCCCCGCGATCATCGCGATGACAAAGGCGAGCTTACTGAGTGGGCGATAGGAAGCAAAGGTGTCGACGCTTTCGTAAAAAGGAGCCGGACCCATGTTGGACAAACAGCTAAGGGTGGCACCGAAGGCCTTAGCCAAAGAAATACCTTCGATAAGCACCACGCCTATTGTGCAAAAGATGAGAGCAATAAGGAAAATCATCAGGAACGCCGCCACGTCAGAAAGGACAGAGGCGTCGATTCGACTTCTGCCCATGCGGACGACGTGAACGACCTGCGGCCGCAGAGTCCGCTTGATCTGCATCCAACTAAGCTTGCCGAGCAAGACTAGTCTCTCCACCTTCAGTCCGCCGGCTGTGGATCCCGAACATCCGCCGATTAGCATGAGCAGCAGGATGACGGCCAGCGCAGCACTTGGATATGCCATGTAGTCTTCGGTGCCGTAACCCGTGGAGGAAATAAAGGTAGCCACCGTAAAAAACGCGTGCCGAAATGCCACCTCCGCAGATTCTGTTCCAAGCGAGAGCTTGCCAACGAAGAGCGCAAAGGTCGAGATGCACACAACAGCAATGAACACGGTAAACTCCGGCGATCGGATGAAGACTCGGATAGACCGGTTCATTGCTGCAGCGTAGAACAGGCCGTAGTTCACGCTCGCCAGAAGCATAAAGCCGCCGATGCAGTACTCCACGGGCGCGCTGCCGAAAGCACCTACCGACGCGTTGCGCGTGGAGAACCCCCCGGTACTCATGGTGGTGAGCGCATGGCACAATGCCTCAAACGAGTTGAGCCCGAGGAGCCAAAGCAGGACCAGTTCCGCAAGCGTAAAAGCGGCATACAGCCTCCAGAGTGTGAAGGAGGTTTTGGCGATTCGAGGGCGGAGTCCCTCGGCTGTCGTTCCCGGCACCTCACCGCGAAACATCAGCTTTCCGCCCGCTCCTAGACTGGGAAAGATGGCTACAAAGAGCACCACGATGCCCATGCCACCAAGCCACTGGATGAGGGAACGCCATAGCAAAAGCGGCCGGCTCAGCGTCATTTCTATCTGGTCAACAACTGTGGCTCCAGTGGTCGTGAGGCCACTCGCGGATTCAAACAGGGCATCCACGGGCCCCATGCCTGCCCCTAGGATGAATGGGATGCTTCCAGTGAAGCTGGTCATCAGCCAAATCAGCACCACGACCATCGTGGCTTCATGCCGACGCAAAGCGTTTACCTGGAAGCGGCGGCCGTACATCAGCATCGAAGCGCCCAAAGCTAGCGTTATACAAGCCGACGTTCCCAGAGCTCCAAGGCCACGAGTCAGCCACACATCGAGCCCCTCGCCGACGCTCCAGAGAAGGCTCAGAAGGCCTGCTGCAACCTGCGTTAGGCCAAAACCAACGACGACTACCCCAACTGGGTGAAGCACGCCGCGGTAGTCTCTACGCTCGCTGCGCATTAGCTCGACAGCACCTCGAAGCACGCGCGCGCAGGTGCGCGATCCGCTTCCAGATGAGGCAGGGATGTTAAGCGGCCGCTCACTACACGCGCCTTGGCCTAAAGATTCGCTCTACAAGCGGGCGAACGGCAGCCAGCGTCAAGACCACCACGATGTCACCCTCGCCTACCACGTCATCACCGTGCGGAATAAGCACCTCGTTCCCTCTGGCGATGGCCGTTACCAAGGCTCCTCGCGGCAGTCCCATCTCGCGAATTGGCAGCCCGAGGCCGCGGCATCCACGCATCGCCTGAATCTCCAAAACTTCTGCCTTGCCTTCCTCCAGAGTCGTCAGTCCCACGACATCCGAGGTGCGAACGTGCCGAACAATCTGATCCGATGCCACCGTCCTTGGAGCCACGACGATATCCAGCCCGAGCTGCCGGTAGATATCGAGGTAATCGGCGCGATGCACGACTGCGGCTGCCCGCTTTGCTCCGGCACGTTTGGCTAACAGGCCCACCATAAGATTGACCTCATCCTCCTGCGTGACAGCAGCCACCAGGTCGTAAGTGCCAATTTCCTCCTGCTCGAGGAGGCTCAGCTGCGTCCCGTCACCATGAACGACCGTCACCCCGTCCAAAGCGTCCGCAAGCGCTTCCGCGCGCGCTTTGTTGCGGTCGACGATGACTACCTTTGACTTGCCTTCAGCTAGCTCGCGCGCCAGCGCCTCGCCGATGACCCCACCCCCCACGATGAAGACACGGCGAGCCTCGCGGCCGATGGCAAACATGTCTTCCGCGGCACGGATGGAAGCAGGACGGCCGACAAAGTAAACGCGGTCGTCGGCTTTTAAAATGTCGCCGCCACCCGGCACGAACACTTCGTCATCGCGCACGATGGCCGCGATTAGGACGTCCTCCGGCAGGTCCAAATCTGAGATAGGCCTACTGAGGTAGCGGGTGTCCTTAGAGAGCGTTACACTCACCAGCTCCACCAAATCGCGCGCAAGGTCCACCACCTCACTTGCGCCATGCGACCTCGCTATGCGCGCAAGCTCCTGTGCAACCAAGATGCGCGGGTTGATGACGACATCGACACCCAACAGTCCGTAGCGCACGCCCTCCTTCCACTGCGCCCATTCCGACGCCTGCGTGCGGGCAACCGAGCGACGCGCTCCTAGCCGTTTGCTAGCCAATGCAGCAATCAAATTGACCTCATCGTGATCGGTCACTGCCACTACCAGGTCGCTTTTAGCTGCACCCGCCCGCAGCAACAGCTCCTCGCTTGCGCCGTAACCGAGAAGCGTCGCGACGTCGTGATGCTCGCCGATGTCCTCAAGCGCCTCGTCGCTGATGTCCACAGCGACAATGTCGTGTCGCTCTGTCTCTAGCGCCCGTAAAAGGTGGCGCCCCACCTCACCCATGCCCACGATGACAATATGCATGTTATGCTGTCGACAGCCTTTCCTGCGGAGATGCAATCTCTCCTGCATCCATCAAAAGCGTGCGAAGAAGGCGCGGCGCAATAAACGACTGCAGCACCACGGCTGTGACCAAGACGGAGTACACCAGGTCCACCACCGGTCCTTCGTAGGTGAGCCGGTAGGTCACCAGGATGGCAACGCTGACCGGGCCATGACCCATCATCGCCCGGAACACGTCATTGCGGATGTCCGTTCCCCAAGCGGCTACGCCGCCTCCGAGAGCTTTACCAAACATTCTGAGTCCGACGAACAGCGGAACACCCAAGGCCCAAAGTTGCCACGGCACGGGACGCCAAAGAGCACCGGCGAAGATCAGCAGGACGATGTTCATCGGCCTAAGCGTGCTCTCGAGAGCTTCGCGCACCACCTGCCCATCACGCGACGCATTCACCAGAGTCATGCCTAGGAGCAAGTTGACCAGCAGTGCGGGTAACGTCAAAAATGCCGCAGCGCCGGATGCAAATGTGATCACACCGGCAAGGGCGAGAAGGCGCTTGGCCGGGCTCTGGTCACCACCTAGAAACGGACGGAACATGATGCCAAGCAGCACCCCAATAGCGACGGCTACCACGCCCCACTCAGTGGGGGTCAGTCGCAGGCCTGCTTCGGACGAGTTCTTGTGAAAAGCGCAAAAGAGCGCACCGAGCAGAACGATAGCCAGCAGGTCAGACAGCCGTGCCGTTCGCCTCAAGAGACGCGGCAGGTCGCCTTCCACCTGGTACACCCGGCTGACCACATTCAGCGGCTCCGTTGCGGCAGCGACGCCGCAGCTGGCGCAAACGCCCGCCGCAATCATGGCATCGCGCCACGGAACTGCTGCGATGGGTCCGAAGTAGATGAGCGCATATGTCGAGATGCCCACCAGGGCGACTGTCGCAATCGCTTGGGAAATCGCAATGCGCGTTGCACCCAACCGCTCAAAGGGGCCCAGTTCAAGCTCCATGCCCCGCAACAGCCCAATCCAGCCGGTGGCCAGCGCGATGAGTGGAAGCAAATGCGTGAGGTTGTCGAAGACGCGAAGCTGCGGCACCAGGGGGCCCAGCAAGACGCCGAGCGCCAAATACTCTGAACCACTGAGCACGAATAGCTTTGACTGGAGGCGGTCTACGACGAGGTGCGCCAAGATGTACGAGGCGCCGATGCAGAAGAGTATGAGAGCAACCGTGGCCAGATCGGCTGACTTGGGTTCAGCGGCCGCAAGCGCCCGGCTAGGCATCATCACCACGACACCGCAGAAGCTTAAACAGCTCGCTATGCGTAAGAATAAAGACAAAGTCACCTTACTGACCTTCGGACGTAAGACGGAGTATTGAGCCAAGCGCCCGATCCTACCAGATAGCCGTCAAACCTGCTAAACTACTGGTTCCTGATGTGGTTCCCAATGAAACTGAACGCACCGCAAAGCAACTGGCCAAAGAGCCTCCTGGCTTGCCTCATCCTGACGGCAGCTTCGTCAGCGCAAGCCTCCTCGCACCCCAAATGTGTCACCTGGCGCGCGCACGCGGACTACCGCGGCTACGGCTACCACCACATAGTCGACATCACGAATGCCTGCCAGGGAGACGTCGCCTGCAGCGTCTCCACCAATGTCAACAAGCAAGTCTACAAGAGCAAGGTTGGCGTAGGTGCGACCTGGTCGGTGATCACACAGACGGGCTCACCCGCCCGTACGTTCACGGCTGACGTTAACTGCGCTACAGACTGAGAGCTGACGTCAGCTGCGCCATCGACTGAGGGCTGCCATCGACTCACTGACGGCTGAACTTCAGGCCGGCAGACGCGTCCTGGCTAGGATGCCACACCACGTGCATTAAGCAGCTCCAAAAGCTTGGTCGTGCACGTTTTTAGGTCGTCATCTGCCGTATTAACTACAAGTTCTGGAGCGCTCGGAGCTTCGTAGGGAGCGCTGATGCCGGTAAACTGCGGTATCTCACCCGCCCGCGCTTTTTTATAGAGCCCCTTTGGATCGCGGGATTCGCAGACGTCGAGAGGAGCATCCACAAACACTTCAAGAAAGTCGCCACTGGCAAGGATCTCTCTCACCTGATCTCGGTCTTCACGGTAGGGTGATATGAAGGCTGTGACGACAACGGCACCCGCATCTGTGAATAACTTTGCCACCTCACCAATGCGGCGGATGTTCTCCTTGCGGTCCTCCGGAGAGAAACCAAGGTCGCGGTTGAGACCATGCCGGATGTTGTCGCCGTCAAGCACGTAGGCGAAGCGTCCGCTATGGGTGAGCTGTTCCTCTAGGGCCCGCGCGAGTGTGCTTTTTCCTGAACCAGAGAGTCCGGTAAGCCAGATGGTCACACCCTTATGCCCATGAAGCTTTTCCCGATCCTCACGACTTACGCTTCCCTCATGCCAACTAATATTCGCAGACTTTGCCTTTATCTGAGTACTCATGCGGCCCGAGTATAGAAGCTTGGTAGATACCTGCAACATCCGTTCTTTCGATTTGCCTGTCCGCCTTGCTTCAGCAGAAGGCCTTGCGAAAAGGCGTCGGCAAAGGGCACCTGTGAGTTCGGCGTTGGACGGCCCAACTAGCCGGACCATGTGCTGAATTTTTTCCGGTGGGGAAAGTCGTGCAGGAAGGATCACCGACTTCTGCGCTGCACCCGGTAGCGCCGCACCGCCCGCTGGTGCTCGCTCAACGTGCGGCTGAAGTGATGCGTGCCGTCGCCTCGGGAAACAAAATATAGGTAATCATGACTTTCCGGTCGGAGCACCGCCTTGAGTGCGCCGAGCCCCGGATTGCTTATCGGGCCCGGCGGGAGTCCATCATGTCGGTACGTGTTGTAGCGATTGCTGGAGTCACGCAGTGCCGCAGCGGTGAGCGGTTGTGAAGGTTTTGGGCAGGACTCGAGGCGCTCGATTAAGCAGCCATACGCCACCGTTGGATCCGCTTGCAACCTCTTTGGCCGAAACGCGGGCTCCTTGAGCCGGTTGAGAAACACGCCGGCTACCCGTTCCTTTTCTTGCCGTGATCCTGCTTCCTTCTCAACCACGGAAGCTAAAATAACCACTTCCCGGGTAGACCAACTCAGCTCCCGCTTAAGTTCCGCCAGCGACCCGGGGTAGCGCGAGATGAGTTCAAGAATCTTGATGCGCCAATGCTCGAACATACGCCGGACCACCCACCGGCATGAAGAGTCGAGCTTGAGCTCGTATGTGTCCGGGAAGAGGTATCCCTCGGCTGATCCGGAGTGCGCACCGAGGCTCTGCAGAAGCTTCGGATCAGATGCCGCCTTCACAAACGCAGCGGCATCGCAGATGCGTCGCTCCTCAAGCCGTTTGGCTATCTGAAAGGTGTTGTATCCCTCGGGAACGGTAACGCGGCTGAACGCAGGTCCCATCCCCTCTGCCAGATGACGCAGAAGCATCGCTGGAGTCATGCCGTCGTCAAGGTAGTGGCGACCCGCGCGCAGCTGATCGCCAGCACCACGCAAAGCCCCGTAAGCTGCAAAGGGTTGCGCAAACCGCACAAGTCCCGCCAGCTTTAGCCGCTTGGCTACGCCATACATGCTGTCATCGGCCGACACGTCAACGACCACCTCGCGCCCCTCCCCTTGACCCTCCTTGTTTGGGTAGAGCACCAGCAGCCATGCAAGCGATCCGAAGCTAGCCAGCGCACCCAGCGTAAGGGCCAGCTTCAGTTGCCCCTGCGGCCTCTGCCCTTTGCGCTTTTTCCGAGGAGCCTTCCGCGACCGCCGCGCCGGCGTCGCGCGTCCTGTGCGGGAGGATGATGCAGTGCCTCGAGCTCCGGTTCTTCTTCGAGCCATGGTGCATGTGATGTACGGCTATCTAGGTAGGACTGCAAAAGGCGTACAGCCACGGCCTGATCAATCACCTCGCGCAGCTTCTTTCCGCGACGATGAGAGCGAAGCTCGCGCTCGGCCGACTTGGTGGAAAGCCGCTCGTCCCAAAAGATGATGCGCGCTCCAAGTTCCTGCTCAAGCGCGGCGGCAAACGCGCGTGCCTTCTCGGCCGACGCTCCTTCAACCCCGCGCAGATGCAGCGGAAGCCCCACAACCACCTCCTGGGCCTCCTTGTCGGCCACGCGCAGAGCCACTGCCTTCGCAATCGCCTCCGGGGTCACGAGATGCCCCACCTGCACCGTGAAGAGCGGAAGCGCAAGCGAGAGCCCCTCCTCACAGTGGGCCACGCCCACCCTAGCCAAGCCGAAATCGATACCGAGTGCGCGCACCCCCTGCCGATAGCATATCACCGACCCATCCCCACGCGTTGAAGTTGAATCGCTCCATTTGAGATGGCCGGAGGCGATGGTTTCATGCAACACAGACAGGTATGTTCCGCCTATCTGCAGCCACGAACGTACTCTGCATAGGATACGATAATATCGATATTCACCCGCATGTACGTGTATGGAAGAACGTGCGATGCTATATTTAGAGTACATATCGTCACCAGGACAGTTACGGAGACTTATCATGGCAAAGTATACTACCACCCTCATCATGGCCCTCATCCTATTGGGGACGTCAGCCACCACCCTCGCCCTCCAGAACCCGTGCGCTCGACACGACACCTTCTGGCCAGAGAGTAGCGAGCTGCCAGCTGACGTGCCTTTCCTCCATTGGTCTGGCGAAGTCGACGGTGAACCCACTTTCGAGCTGGTACAGGTTCGCGACGACGGTTCAAAACAGATCCAAAAAGTCGCTGACCCGTCCGGCAAAGGCGCACTTCCTGTTGCTGGGCTGCTCGAGCCAGGCCTGGATTATGAGCTTCGCGTGACGGGCCGTTGGTGTGGAAACCCGTTCCAGAGCACCAAGGCGTACCGCGTGATTGACAGCATGCCTACAGGCTTGACCGAGTTGCAACCACCGCTTTTCATGCGCCACGAGTTGTCATGTGAAAAGGATGACATCGATGTGCGTTCGGTGGAGATAACTCTGGAAGACGCCGCATTGGAGGGCTCATTCTATGAAAGATACGCACTCCTATCGCTCACGACAGATCCCGCTCCTTCAGAAGCCGTTCGCCTAGCGGAAACGCACGTCGGAGAGGGTGCGAGCACGCTGATCCTCCACGTAGACTGTCCGGGCACGCCCGACAGAATCAGCGCAGATGCTTTAGAACCAGGGGTCTATGAGGTACAGGTCCGTGCTTCAATAATGGATGGATTCAGAACGATTGACTCGCCACCACTGACTCTGGACCTACGCTGCGACCAGTTCGAGGGAGTTGGTTCCTCGGCCGAAAGCGTCTACGCTACCAACTACTGCCGCTACGTAGACTTTCGCGCGCCGGGTGGGGCGTTCCCGATTCTCGATCCGTCCACAGAGAATGACGCCTCGTCAGGGGGTGGGTGCTCGGTTCGGTCAGGCAGGCAAAATCAAGCTGCGGGTATACGCGTCCCATTCCTCGTATTCATCTTGCTAGTCCACAGAAGGCATAAGATCCGAATCGAAGACAGGTCGACTTCACAAAGATTGCGCGTATAGCTTTGCTTATGCTGTACGGACGTTTGCACAAGAGTCTCTTGAGTTGGGGACGCGTGTCCCTCATTGTGAGCCTGCTATGCCTAGGCTGCCGCTGTTCCGACGACCATAAGGCTGACGACAGACCGAGTGGAGACAGTGGGGAGCACACTTCACCCGATGAGGTCAAAGCCGTAGAGGCATTTCCGGATCTGGCGCCCTTTGACCGCCCAGTCGACCTTCAGGTGGACCCGTCAGGTCGCTTCTTCGTCGTTGAGCAGCACGGCCGCATTCACGCGTTCTCTGCAGGCGAAGAGCCTGTCGAGATTCTCGACATCGAAGATGTCGTCTTTGCAGAAAACGATGAACGGGGCGGCAACGAGCAAGGCTTGCTTGGTCTGGCCTTCCATCCCAACTACGCCGGCAACCGCCACTTCTTCGTCAACTACACCGAGCGAGAAGGCGACGAAGCGTACACCGTCATCGCGCGCTACACCATGAATGAAGATGGCAATGCTGCAGATCCAGCAACGCGCCGCGTGCTGCTCCGCTTTAAGCAGCCCGACTCCAATCACAACGGTGGTGCACTTGCCTTTGGTGCCGACAACATGCTGTATATCGCCGTGGGCGACGGAGGCAGCTCCGACGACCCGGACGGCAACGGCCAAAACCTCGAGACCTGGCTGGGATCTATTCTCCGCATCGACGTCGATGGTACGGAGGCAGGCAACTACAGCGTGCCGTCCGACAACCCATTCGTGACGCGCCCTGCTGCACGGCCGGAGATTTGGGCCTACGGGCTGCGTAACCCGTGGCGTCTCTCATTTGATGGGGACGCGCTGTGGGTTGGCGACGTAGGCCAAAACAAGTACGAGGAAGTCAACCTGATCAAGCGCGGCGGCAACTACGGCTGGAACACCATGGAAGGATCGCACTGTTTTTCGCCAGCCGAAGGGTGTGACCGCGAGGGACTGGAACTTCCAGTGGTTGAGTACGACCATGACCAAGGACAATCGATCACCGGCGGCTACGTCTACCGCGGCTCACGGGTCAAGAGTTTGCAGGGTGGGTATGTCTACGGCGACTTCGTCTCCGGAAGGGTTTGGGCACTAAAGCCCCACGCGGGCGAGCCGCCACAGAACGTGCTGCTCCTGGAAGCCGGCACGCAGATTTCTACCTTTGGCGTGGACCAAGAGGGAGAGCTGTACTTCTGTGGCTTCGACGGCAAAATCTACCATCTCGCTCCGGCCTAACCTCGCTCTGGCCACCCTATTTGCCCACCGAGCTAACAACACACGACTGCCAGCAACTCGCTCAGATGTATGTCGATGCCACATCAATAGCTAGTTTGGCGCTACCGTGCAGATGAGCACTCGCACCTGACAGCACCGATGAAGCTACCCAGGGGACTCACGCACTGGATATCGGTAAGTATTCAGCCCCCCTCGAAGGCCCAAAAACCACTGGGATCGCAGGAGTGAAACGACGAGAACTCCATTCCGAGGATGTTTCAGAATCGGCTTTCGTCCTCCGGCGTCGTCGTTACGCACAAAAGTGCGCGCCTCCTAGCCGTGCGGGCGCGCTCGATTCTGAGACATCCTCGAAACCGTCTAGGAGGTTGCTCAGCCTTGAAGCAGTTCATCGAGGAGATACAGCGCCTTTTGCGGAAAACGTTCTTCCGGGTAATAGCGCGTTACCACGTCACGTGCGGCTTCGGCACAGGTGATATTCAAGGTGCGTAGCAAAAACCGAATGTCATCGATGTCATGAAACTCGTCCCCGATCCGCGAGGCCAGGCATTTCATCGCGAGTAGGTACTCAGGCTGCGCGACGTAGACCTTCAAGTGGCTTAGTTCCAGGTAGTCATCGTAGTCGCCCTTCGGGCTTAGGAACCCCTTCACGCCATCGTTGAGCCAGTGCTCGCTCAAGCCTTGCTCAACAGCCACACGCGCTGCGGCCTGCCGCATAAGGGCGCTGGGACGGAAATAGGCATCAACGTCCTTCGTTGCCGGACGCGCCTGATGAACCAGGCACATGACTGCGCCGCCTACAAGGTACAGCTCACCTCGAGATTGGTCTGCCGCGAGCTTCTCGTTCAGCAACTTGAACAAGCGCAGAATATCCTGGTATGAGAGCTCGGACACTAGACCCTCTCCCCTAGGCTGGCGTCGATGAAGATGTTCCTGCGACGGAAAGGGAGAGGCGACGCGAGCAACAAGTGCAGCCGTAGTGAGCTGAAGTCCACCCCGAAGACAGGCAGGTCGAGTCGCGGGATTCGCTCCACCCAAACCGGGACGGAGAAACCTTTTCGCTGCGCTGCCATCTCTACCATGGCCGCAATGTAATTCTCAAGGTAGCGCGAAAGCGCATGTTCGGGCGCTTCGGCCAGTGCCAAGATGAGTTCATCACGCGTTCTCTGCACCAGGAAATCGTTTAGCTCAGCAAGGGCGAAACCGGGTCGCCTGGCCTTTGCCGCGCGCCGACAGATCTCGTAAAATCGCCGCTGACTCTGCGGCAGGGCACGGCTGAGAAGCCACTCGGACATCCCCATCCCACACGCCTTCGCAGACCTTCGAACTCGCGCCTTTTCCTGAGCCGTCACCCGAACCTGCAACTGCTGCGACTTACCTTCTGCCATGCTGTAAAATACATTCTTCCAGTACTATGTCAATACATCCGTATTGACATAGTACTGGAAGGCACTAGCTTCTCGAGCGCACTGCGCGAAAGCGGGCCATGCCGATACACCAAGCTCCAGACTAGCACCTCGAAAGCTTTCAGATCACCTGACGTTCGCTCCCGGTCAACAAGCGTGAGGGCCTTTCCGAGTCCCTCTGCTTGCACCAGACCCGCCGACTGCAGATCCCGAACGATGCTGGCCACTGTCGCCGGGTTGTCGCGGCGACAGCGCTGGTTGAATGAGCTCACGCGAGTCCCGGGATGCTCCGCCATGTGCTGATAAACGGCCTGCCAAAGCGACTTGTCGCGATCGGTTGCGCTCTCTTGGAGCCGCTGCACCCGCGCGTGGTAGGCGCGAAGCGTGATGCCAAACATATCGGCAATCACCTTGCGGCGCATCCCCTGCGCGCGAAGCTCGCGTGTGATGTCCAGGAACACCTGGTCGGCAAGATGCGCCAGCGGCGCGCGCACTCCTCCAGACGTCGCCAACCGCGCAATCGTCACCATCGTCTGTCGCACGATGAAGTCAATCAGCAGCGGCGTGTTGAGCGGCGAACTTGGGGAGCTTGTCACCCATTGATTCTAGCGTATCGACCCGCGCGAAGTAGTGCACATTCGTGCACCACTTCTTTTGTGGTGTAAAAACGGCGTGGTTTAGCGCTTCGAATGCATGCCTCGGGGTGCAGGCGCATGCGCTATCTAGCGACTCCTTCTCGCGTCACTGTGAACTGATAACGCAATGCGATCGAACGACGCAGTTGTCTCGAACCACACAGAACATCCGCAAAGGAAGGAACCCCATGCCCGTACTTAGCCCAAGATTTCATCTCGCCCTAATCATCGCCTCCTTACTGCAAACCACCACCGCATGCTCGAGCGATCGAGATGACCTTAGCGTCGACGGCGGTGATGACACCCAACCTGAGCTCATCGGGGATGAGGAGGAACGCACAACATTGAAGCTGCGAAAGATGGCGGTTGACAAGGTCGTAGCTGCAGGAGACTTGAACAAAGAACCATTACCAGAGTCCGCCGTTTATCTGACGGAGCAGGGCTTTTCCGACACATGGAATATTGTCTGGACAAACCCCTGGGGACCTTCTGAAGGGAGCGTACCTCCGCTACCTGAGGTCGACTATCAAGCGGAGTTCGTCGTGAGCGTCACACCCCCGAGTTTCCAGCACAAGGAGATCCGGGAAGTGATTGTGCAGCAGCCAGAGCAGGACTCGCTCCATGTCTCGGTACTGTGGAAGGTAATCGACGAGGAGGAAGTGCCTGCAGACATCGTGTGCGCACCACCAGGCCCATTATGCGGCCAAACCGCGCCTCAGTTTGGTTTCTACGCGGGTGAGCGCAAAGGGCTTGACGCGGAGAATATGGAAGTCACCTTCTCCCACAAAGCAGCGGAAAATGAATAGCGAGCCGGCTCAAAGGCATCGGAAGAGGCACCCATGGTGCCTCTTCGGCGCACCTAAGGTATGTGTCACGCGACCGCCTTGGTATTTCTACAATGAGCTGCTAGCAATTGGCGTATGAAAATACTCGCGGGTGATGTTGGGGGAACCAAGACCTACCTTACCGTTTACGAGCGGACCAGCGATGGCAAGGTGGTGGAGCTGCAACATGCGAAGTTTGTCAGCAACTCGTTCCACGGCCTGGCGCCGATGCTCCGCGTTTTTCTTGGCGACGAAAGCGCCCAGCTGGCCAGCGCGGTCATTGGCGTGGCGGGGCCGGTTGAGAATCAGCAGTGCAAGGCAACTAACCTTCCCTGGCGCCTGGACGCGCGCAAACTCGAGGCTGAACTTGGTATCGCTCGGGTGTCGCTGATCAACGACTTCCATGCAGTTGGCCTTGGTGTTGAGGAGCTTGAGGAAAGCGATGTTCAGGTGCTTCAAGAAGGCGTGCGGGAGCCTGCTGGAGCGACGGCCATTGTGGGTGCAGGTACAGGTCTTGGCGAATGCATCACCTACAAGACGGAGCAAGATTTATATATTCTTCCGTCCGAAGGAGGCCACTCCGACTTCGCGCCGCGTAACCCGCTTGAGATCAAGTTGCTCGAGTATCTGCTTCAGAGGCATAGCCGTGTCTCGTATGAGCGGGTTGTCTCTGGACCAGGCCTCGTCACGATCTACGAGTTTCTGGTGACCGAAGCGGACTACGAGGAGAGTCCAGCGGTAAGGGAGAAGTTACACCGCGAAGAACCCGCCCGGGTGATTGGCGAGATGGCCCTCGGCAAGCTCGACCCCGCCTGCCAGAAGGCAGTTGAACTCTTCGTGAGCCTATACGCCGCTGAAGCCGGAAACTTGGCGCTGAAGCTCCTTCCGGCCCGCGGCGTCTTCCTCGCCGGCGGCATTGCGCCTAAGCTCGTCTCCGCCTTTCAAGGACCTGTCTTCTTGGAAAGCTTCAAGCACAAGGGGCGCATGTCGCGTCTGCTCGACAAGGTGCACGTCGCGGTGGTGATGAACCGTCGCGTGGGGCTACTAGGAGCGCGTGCAGCGGCATGGCAACTCGCCGACAAGGATGAGGAGGCGGAGGCGCTCACGACGGCGCACCCGCTGGCGGGCGACGCGGTCAAACAACCAGACGCCTAAAGCTTACAAGTCCCAATCCCAAAGGTTTGGAGACTACGCATGTGCTTGCCGGGTGCGAGCCGCGCGGAGGCCGGCCACCATATACGGCATGCCGAGGCGTAGAATGTCGACGGACGGGTCTACGTGGGCACACAACCAAAACATCAACACGCTCGCTCGCTCAAGGCAGAACCAGTCGCGAGGATACTGCAACGTACGCGCTAGCTCGCGCAACGACACATCGCCCAGCTCAGCCTGAAGGGCGATGCGGTACTTATCTGGGTCGACAGCTAGCAGCGTGGCTGGACTCCAGTCCTTCAAGGTCGAGAGCCGCTCATATGCTCCGAGGAACACGCTCTTGATCTTCGTAGAGTCTTCTCCCTGCGGAAAGAAGCCAATCTGCTGCGCGCCCTCGAGGAGCAGGTCACTGCGTTTGGTCAGCGCCCCGGTCAGCACTTGAAGCAGACCATCCACGGTATCGTCTGACAGGGTACACACGGCTCCAAAGTCCAGCAGACCCAACTGCATCCGGCCTTCAGACTCAACGAGCAGGAAGTTACCGGGGTGGGGATCGGCGTGTACCACTCGGTCTTGAAACACCTGTTTGAAGAATGCATTGGCGAGCGCGGTCACAACCCACCGTGCCTTCTCGGCTGTTGGCTCAACTTCCAACGCTTCCAACAAAGTCGAGCCCTCGATGTAGGTCATTGGCAACACGCGCTCGGTACACCATGACTCAAGCGGCAGCGGGAAAACGTAGTCCTTTGCGTCTTCGAAGTTTTCCGCCATGCGCCGCATGGATGCTGCCTCACGCACGTAGTTCGCTTCTCGATTGAGTAGGTTTCGCAGGGAGCTGTAGGCTCGGTTGAGATGCCGCACGGGAAAGAAGATGCGGTAGACCTGCATGCACCAATAGACAACCCGCAGGTCGATAGCCATCAGCCGTTGCGTATCCGGATACTGAACTTTCACGGCGATGCGTCCGACTCCCTCCGCTTGTCCCAGGTGCACCTGACCCAGCGATGCAGCTGCTATAGGTTGCTGCTCGAGGCTTAAAGCGCCTGCAGCATCCCCCAGATCCTCCGCGAGCACCTGTTGAATCTGCCAGAATGGACGAGGCGGCACGCGGTCTTGAAGTTCACGCAGCCGTGTGGAGATGGCCTCAGGGATCGCTCCGCGCATGACGGAAAGCACCTGCCCAAGTTTGATGTACACGCCGCCAAGCTTGAGAAGCTCGCGATAAAGACGCTCAGCCGTCTTCTCATCAAGAGAGCGGCGCCGGCGCGTGAGCCAGGCAAGCACCTCTGGCTCGGCTATTTGGCCACCACTGGCAACTGCTCGCCTCACAAGAAAGAAGAGGCTGTAAGCAAGGAAAATGGAGGCAAACATCCAAACCGCGCGCAGCAAGCGGACGATGGGCATGTTTGCGAGTATACTGCTCCACTGGAGAAAGGGCAGGAACTGTTTTCGCATCAAGCGTCTGCTTACGCACGCGATGCTCATGTACGGTCGCCCTCTGCATGCTAAGGGTCACTGTTGGAGCACGTGCGTACATCATCAGCTCGAGGGGCATGGCGAAAAGCCCTCAAGCAGATGTCAGCTCAGATACCTTCCCGTTTCTACCTCGCCATGGCCATGCTTCTCTTCGCGGGAGCGTTGGCCACCGGCGTGATTGGTGAAGCAAGGGCAGCGCTTGCAGCCATCGCTACCACCTCCGCTATCGCCATCGTGCTTTTGGAGTGTTGGAAGACAGAAGACATAGGGGGGGGGCACGCTGACTGGCGACGCGGTTTGACCGCTTCGCTTCTCTCAATCAACGTGGCTCTGCTGCAGCTTGCCACCGCGGCTCCCCTCGCCTTCTGCTACACAAGCATGTTGGTCGTGGCTTGCGGTATCTTCTTGAACTACAAGCTGCCTCTTTTACTCGTTGTCGTATTCGCGTGCCTGGCTGAAGCCGTGGCGTCAGCCATCGCAGCGCCTGAGCTTTGGGTGGAGCTTTTCTACCTTAACGCAGTAGCTGCACTTGCTGCATTCGCCATTCAAGCTCGACGGCGATCTTTGGACCTGGCGCACGCCACCGTGGAAGCAGCCCGTGCGGGTGAAGGAGCGGAGGAGCCATCTTCCGCGCTTATTGAAAATGCGCCGGGTTTGGCCTTCGCCGTGGATGAGCACTACGTCCTGACTGCAGTCAACCCCGCTTTCCGCGACCTCATCTTCACCATGTATCAGGCGGAGCTCCAGCCCGGCAAGCCCCTGCTTGAAGCGCTTCCAAAGGATGTTGGCGGCGTCTGGCGCGAGCGCCTGGCACGCGCAGTTGGAGGCCAACGCCTGATGGTGGAAGACCGTTACGACGTTGCCGGAAGCGCCACCTTCTACGAGCTAGCGATCAGTCCAATCTCAGAGCGAGGCGAGCGGTGCAGCGCCACCGTCTTTGGACGCGACATCACCCGCCACAAAAACCTCGAGGCGGCACTTCGGGATTCTCAAGAGCGTTACGCGCTCGCCGTCGCAGGAGCTCACGACGGCATCTGGGATTGGGACCTGCACACCGGCAAGATCTACCTCTCACCCCAGTGGGAACAGCTGCTCGGCTTTGATCCAGGCACCCTGAGCGAAAGCTCCGAGGAGTGGCTCAAACGCGTCCATCCCGATGAGAGTCATCGTCTCAGCGAGGCGCTGCGCGCACACATCAACGGAAAGACCTCTCACTTTGAATGCGAGCACCGACTCAAGCACGCCGATGGAGCCTTTCGCTGGTTCCTAGCGCGCGGCTTGGTGGTTCGCGATGCGCGGGAGCAGCCGGCGCGTATCGCCGGCTCTTTGACCGACATCACCAACCGCAAGCAGGTTGAGGAGCGGCTGATTACCGAAGCTTTTACCGACACGGTCACCGAGCTTCCCAATCGCGCGCTCTTCCTCAACCGCCTCGAGCACGTGATGCTGCGCAGTGCTCGTAACGCCGACGCCGTATTCGCTGTGTTGTTGCTGGACGTCGACCGGCTGAAGGTGATCAACGAGAGCCTTGGCCACGCGCTGGGAGACCGTCTGCTGGAAAAGATAGCGCGACGACTGCAAGAGTGTGTGAGACCAGGAGACACCGTCTCTCGAATTGGTGGCGACGAGTTTGCGGTGCTCCTCGAGGAGGTCAAGGATCACGACGACGCCGCTCAAGTTGCCGGTCGGATCCGGCAGGCATTCTCTTCGCCATTTATTCTGGCCGGACAGCAACTGTTTGCCACACTGAGCATCGGCATCGCCTTCAGCCGAGAGCGCTATTTGCACCCGCAGGAGCTTCTTCGCGATGCCGAGCTGGCGCTTTTTCGTGCGAAGGCTCGAGGGCAAGCGACGCACGAGTTTTTCCAGACAGGCATGCACGAGGGAGCGAAGGCTCTCCTTCGCCTCGAAAATGATCTACGTAAGGCCGTTGAGCGGGACGAATTCGTCCTTTTCTTCCAGCCGATAGTCGATATCAATTCACGCGCGCTGCAAGGCTTCGAGGCGCTTATACGGTGGCAACATCCAGAGCGCGGCGTTGTGCCGCCGGCAGAGTTCATCTTCATGGCGGAGGAAACTGGGCTCATCGTTCCACTGGGTCGCTGGGTTTTTAGCGCTGTGTGTTCGCAGGTTCGGGCGTGGAACAAGATGACCGACTTGCCCTTTTACGTGAGCTGTAACGTTTCGCCCAAGCAACTGAGTGACCCAGAGTACGTCAAACGTTTGGGTGCATCGCTCGAGCAGTGTGCTGTTCCTCCTCATCAGATACGGCTTGAGATAACCGAAAGTGCCATCGTTGAAGATGACGCGGAAGTGAACCGTATTCTGCACGTGCTGGGCGAAATGCAGCTCAAGCTTTACCTCGATGACTTCGGCACGGGATACTCCTCACTCAGCTACCTACATCGCCTTCCTGTTCAAGGAATTAAGATCGACCGCTCATTCGTTAGTCGTCTAACCCCCGACAGCAACGATGCGGGACTTGTGGAGACTATCGTCTCACTTGCACGCTCGCTCAAGATGGAGCTCATCGCAGAAGGCGTAGAGACTGAGTGGCAGCTTTCCACGCTCAGAAGATTGGAGTGCGACTGCGTTCAAGGCATGGCCATTTCTGAACCGCTGGACTCAAGCAAAGCCACCTCCTGGATTGCCAAAAGCGGTGTGTGAACTAAGCTCAGAGGACGCATGACAGGTCAATACCAAGCTTGGTTTCGCTGCGTGGCCGGGTGCCCGGGCACACATTCCCTCGAGCAGGTTATCTACCGCTGCCCAACGTGCTCGGGTTTATTGGAAGTGGAGCACGACCTTGAAGCACTAAAGCAAACTTCTGCGGACGAGTGGAAGAAGACATTCCAAAGCCGCTATAAAACCACACAGTGGCCCTTCGGAAGTGGCGTTTGGGGCAAGCAAGAATGGGTCGCTCCGCAAGTTGATGCGGCCAACGTCGTTTCGATGGACGAGGGCGGAACGAACCTGTTTTGGGCCAGTCGCTACGGCAAAACTCTAGGTCTTGGCGACGTCTGGATCAAGCTATGCGGCAACAGCCACACCGGCTCTTTTAAAGACCTCGGGATGACAGTGCTGGTCAGCGTAGTCAATCAGATGATTCGTGCCGGCACGCCCATTCGCGCAATCGCCTGCGCGTCCACAGGGGACACGTCGGCCTCGCTAGCAGCCTACTGCGCAGCGGCGGGCATCCCTTCCATCGTGCTCCTTCCTGCGGGAAAAGTAACTACCGCGCAGCTGGCGCAACCGATAGCCAATGGCTCCCTCGTCTGCGCTCTGAACACCGACTTTGATGGCTGCATGAGGATCGTGCAGAAACTCAGTGAGGAAGCAGGAATCTACCTAGCTAACTCAATGAACTCGCTTCGGCTTGAGGGGCAGAAGACGGTCGCTATCGAGATGACGCAGCAGTTTGATTGGCAGGTGCCGGACCTGGTGATCATACCGGGCGGCAACCTTGGCAACGTCTCCGCACTCGGCGCCGGATTCGAGCTGATGTACAGTCTTGGTCTGATAAACCGTCGCCCTCGCATATGCGTTGCGCAAACAGCAGCCGCCAATCCCCTTTACCAGGCGTTCAAGCAGGGCTGGGACCGCTACGAACCGATGACAGCTGGAGAAACGGAGGCCAGTGCGATCCGCATAGGCGCTCCCGTCTCGATCCATCGCGCGATACGGACGCTCAAGAAGTTTGATGGTCTGGTCGAGCAAGCTACCGAGGCAGAATTGGCAGAGGCAGCCGCTGCCGCCGATGCGTCGGGCGCATACTGCTGTCCGCATACCGGCGTTGCACTTGCGGCACTCGAAAAGCTTGCAGCGCGCGGCGAGGTCGGCAAAAAAGACCGAGTCGTGGTCGTCTCCACCGCATCCGGCCTGAAGTTTACCGACTTCAAGGTGCGCTACCACGAAAACAGGATCGCGGGTGTCAAGAGCACGCTTCCTAATCAGCCACTCGAGCTACCGAATGAGTACGACGCCGTGCGCGAGGCGGTGATGCGTGCTCTTGAAGCGCGCGTAGGCGCTATGGCGGCGCAGTAGCGCGTAGGCGCTTGACCGTACGTCGGTCGCGCTCCCTTAGCGCAGTGATTTATCCGTTACACCTCCAGCGCATCGTTCAGTACACGACCCGGTGGCGGCAGCGGTACGCATACAGATACCCTCTGGGCAGTAGAAATCTACCGGGATCACAGGAATGAAACAGCACGGGATGCAAACAGCTCAGTCGCTCGTAGCTCGCGTGGGCTCTTGATAGTCACGCAACGTCTCTTCCAGCATCTGACGCACCTGCCGGGCCATGCTTACCGCTCGTCCCTCCACGCGGTAGGAACCTTCCGGCAAGCGGTAGCTCTTTCGCGCGCGTATCTTCAGGCTGCACGAGGCGCCCGTAAGATGGAACTTCACCTCGAAGGGTTGACCCGGTGGATACGGTTTTGGGGAGAGGAGGATGCAGATGTCTCCGTCAAGTTTCTTCAGGTGGATGGGCTCGCCCGTATCTGTTATGCCAGTTATGCGCTCTGTCATCGTTGCCTCTCCCTCTTTGCGAACCCAAAACACATCAAACCGGGAAGGACTGTCCCTCGCTGCGTACATCCCATTTCCACAGCTGGTTGCACCAACTGCGCGCTCTTCTTCATATCTGCTACCCATGCGGCAGTTGTTAATAGATCCAGCGCCATTGGCATGACTTCATCGGTCTTTTCGTCGCGATATGGCTTCCCGCGCCTCCTTCAGGTCCACCTCGCGACGGATCTCGTCGCGCTTGTCTCCCAAGCGCTTGCCGCGGGCAAGCGCCAGATCCACCTTCGCGAAGCCCTTCGAGAAATACACGGCCAGCGGGACAAGCGTGTAGCCCTGCATGGTGAGGCGTCCCTGAAGACGCTCGATTTGCCTGCGTTGTAAAAGCAGCTTCCGCGGCCGCTTAACTTCATGATTAAACTGCCCCGCTTGAGCGTATTCAGCGATATGCATCTGGTAGAGATACCCCTCCCCCCGATGAATCGAGGCATAGGCGCCCTCAAGGTCTGCACGGTGAGCCCGCAAACTCTTAACTTCCGACCCTCGCAACACGAGCCCTGCCTCAATATGCTCCTCGAAGTCATACTTTTGCGAAGCGCGCTTGTTGCGGCATACGGTGCTAGAACCCGAACCGCTTTTTTTCTTCTTACCCGCCATCCGATCCCCGTCCAGATGTCAACGTTCAGGTCAATGCCGTTCACTTAAGCCATTTTCCGGCTTTCCTCCTCGCGAAAAATCCTCACGTAGATGGGACTACGCTGCGGTTTTTTCGCTGCGGGGGCGCTCGAAAACTGACTCAACTGAACAGCATTGGTGATTACGTCACTGGCATTGAAACGTTCAGGTATCCTAGCATACGGTTTTCGAGGCTTTTTTTGATCCGAGCGCGCCCGCAAAGACCTCCCCGGAGTTCTCGTCGACTGCGTCTCCTGCGATCCCGGCGACTTCAGGGTGCGTGAGGACAGGTCTTGAGGACGAAAGCCGGAGCAGAAAGAGCCTTGAAATGGAGTTCTCGTCGTTTCACTCCTGCGATCCCAGTGGTTTTCTACTGCCCAGAGGGTACCTGAACGCTTACGTCGAGGTAGCCTGACCTCGAAACGCAGAGCACGCAAAGCACCAGGATGAAGGGAAACCGCTCTTTCACCCGCACCGGAAGCTCCGTGTCAGATGCCCACTCAACCGCGGCGGCGTGCGTGCTGCAGCCGCGGCCACGACGGACAGGGGACGCGCGTCAACCCGTCAACCCTGCCATGCGGAGCGGTAGGACCATCCAACGTATAATAGTATGTGGTGGGGCAGTTACATCCTGCCGTCCTGAACTGGTTGACAGGTTGACGGGCGTCCCCAGAAGCACCGGACCAAGCGCTTCCCGCAAGCATAGTCCGATGCCTTGAAACATCGAGTCACCACCGCCATATCTTCCGGTTGAACCCGTGGGGGACGGCCGATGCCGGCGGGGGTCTGCGCTTGCTTGCGGGGACTCGCCTTGACCCTACGACTCGACAACAGCCGCTCGGCTGACTTGCGGTGACAGCCCAAGGTCAGACCCACTTCTCGCAGAATCACCCCCCTGTCCTTGCGCCCACAGCGCTGGTAACGCGGCCTGACGGCACGGATGTACGCGTATTTCTCTGTTCGACTCATCTCTGACTCCTTTCGGAGCCACCTGAGCCTCATTTACTTCTGATGCAATGATTCCCTTTCGACCTCATTCTTTTTGAGGCAACTCGCGATGCCCTTCGGTCGCCCTAATTTTGAGTCAACTCGCCTACGGCTCGCGCGAGGCACTTGGCACGGAGGATGCTTAAGGTTAGATCATCGTGTTCTACCAACTGTTCACCTGGATTCGTGAGAGTTTCATACTCCGCGGAACACCTTCCGCCGCCTCCGTTTGCGTTGTGACGTTTCTAGTTGCGTCGGGCTGTTCTGCAGAGAAGCCAATGACGCCGGTCGGGTGGGACAACGCGAGCGAGGCGGGGCCCTCGCCCGATCTCCCGGAAGAACCTGCTGCGAACGAGCCGGAGGTTCCGTTGTGGTTCTCTCAGGGATGGCCATTGCGCGGGTTCTCGCGGGTAAGGGTTTCAGGCGGAAGTCTCAAACCCGCCCCCGGCGACTACCGTGACGGCGATCGCGTAATGATTGATACATGGTTGATCGATGGCGGGTACCGTCACCGCATCAGAGGCACCGCAACAATCGCTGCAGACACGCTAATCGTGATCCTTGAACCGTCGTTTAGCTCACAGGAAGAGCAACTGGAAGCCATCAACAGCTCGATCGAGATTTTGGAGCGAAACCTCCACTACTACCGCGAAACACGTCAGACCTTTCTGATGTGGACGGAGCTGACGGATCACCAAAGGCGTCGCCTCTATGCCAGAGGAGGATTGGGAAGAAGACGGGAACGCGAGAGCGCTCTTACCGATATAGACGCCTGCGACGTGGAGATCACCTACGGCGAAGCACCTTGGGGCGCATACTTCTCAATAGAGGGCGAAGACGATGTGCATTCGGAAGAGTATTTTCAGAACTACGACCAACGCATCCGTCACATGCTACGGGTGTACGAAGAGAAGGTCCCCGTGGCCTCCACGGAGCTTGAGGACCTTCTCGCTCGGCGAGAACTAGTCGAAACAAGCCAGCCTACCGCCGATTCCCTGGGCACACTGCAACAGGAGATTCTGACTGAGCTGTTCTACAGCTACGCGAGGATGGCGCAAGAGGTGGAGTTGACTTTCATCCAGGTCCGCTTTGAAGGCTACCGAGATGAAATGCGCTATGCGACCGACGACGTCGTAGCCGCCTATAATGCGACACTTGAGTGAGATCGACCGCAACTATCAGAACTTCGGGTGTCTGGTCGGTGCCTGGTGTGTCGGTTTTCGAGGAGGTTGTGCATTAGAGCGCTGCGATCGCAGGAGACGCAGTCGACGCGGAATCCACGCACTGACCCACCTAAGAGCGGATGGAAAGCCACTGACCAGTTACACTTTCGGTGCGTCTATAGCCACGTTTGCTGCGATAGGCTGTGCCGTGGTACTTTAGCCGAATCGTGACTCGGAGAGCAGCGGCGGTAGCTTCCTACGCATTACAAGGCCTGCAGTCTTTGCGGGAGGAGCAATCGGTCAGTTCGCAAATAGGTCTAATCCACCGCCTCTGCAGTAACATACCAGGAGGCATGCGCCTCTTTTCCTTTTGGCTTGGTAGGCGCATCCCCTACTCCGGCACGTTGAAGTTCACAGTGGAGGATCTGGCTAAAGGCCACGCGCGTATTCGCATGGTGGACCGGCCTATCCTGCGTAACCACCTCAACTCCATCCACGCAGCGGCTCTGATGAACCTGGCCGAGCTCTGCAGCGGTCTAGCTGCCGTATACGGGCTTCCCAGTTCCCTGCGTGGCATCGTGGTGGGCTTTTCAATGACCTACTTGAAGAAGGCGCGCGGAGCGATCACAGCCGAGTGCTGCTTCGAGCGACCCGCAGTTGATGGACCGACGGAAGTAGACGTCACCGCAACGCTCCGCGATGCGCGGGGCGCACGCGTCGCCGTAGGAACATCCCGTTGGCGCTTTTCGCCTCGCAAAGGCTAGCGCATGAACTCCACTGCCAGCTGCGACTGCCTCCCAACCAGCGTGCACTTCTGAGTTTTGCAGACAGACTTCGGGTCAGGCGAAGCGACGTCGGGGTTAGGGCGGTTAGGCTTCCGTGGCAGCCAAGGTGAGGCTGCAGGCGCGCACGTCACACCCTCGCAGTGCCGCTGTGGCAGCAGCCAGCGTGGCGCCGGTTGTTCTTACGTCGTCGACGAGCAGAACCGAGCAAGGTTTACCTCGGTAACTTGCTGTGAATGCCTGCTCGACATTCCCTGCTCTTTCTGAAGCATCAAGGGAGGTCTGTGGTGGACCTCCTCGGGCGCAGCTCAGCATGCTAGTTCGCAGAGGCAGGCTCAAGCGGCGCGCGAGGGGACGTGCCAACAGGAGGGACTGGTTGAAGTGCCTCTCCTTTAGCCTCTGCGGCCGGATAGGAATGGGAATGATGGCCTCCACCTGAGGCAGAAAGCGCTCCGCTGCTTCAAACATTAGCCTCGCAAGTCGCGGTGCTAGGTCGCTGCGTCCGCCGTACTTCATCCGTCGCACGGCATCCGCCAGTGGACCTTGATAGCGGAACACAGAGGAAGATGGATGCGGTGACATGAGGTTCGCGCTCACCGGCACAAGCAGATAGAGGCAGCCCTCGCAGAAGACAGCGTCGCACAAACCTGAAAGAGCCGTGTCGCACGCAGCGCAGCGTCTGGAAGCGATCATCGAAAGCAATTCATCAACAAGGGACATAGAACACTATCGCGCTTGAGCCGCTTCCGTTGCGCGCTAAGCCAGAGCGGTGATCAAGTACCTCGGCTCCAAGCGCCTGCTGATCCCTCAGATCATCGAGACGATCAGACGGGCAACCGGCGTGGAAACCGTGGCCGACTTGTTCAGCGGCACAGCACGCGTGGCGAGAGCGCTTAAGGCCGAGGGCTTTCGTGTACTAGCCAACGATCACAATGCGTATGCTCACTGCCTCGCACGTTGCTACGTAGAGGCTGACGAAGCGCGACACGGCAAGGAAGCAGCCGCGATGATTCGCGAGCTGAATCAGCTTCCAGGCACACCCGGTTATGTCACCGAGACCTTTTGTGAGAAGGCGCGCTATTTTCAACCGGCGAATGGCGCACGCATTGATGCCATTCGGCATGCCATCGCGCAGTGGAAGTTGGATGACGTCCTCGAATCGGTCCTCCTCACCTCGCTCCTTGAGGCGGCTGACCGTGTTGATTCAACGACCGGTGTTCAGATGGCCTACCTCAAGAGTTGGGCGCCGAGGTCATACAACACTCTCGAGCTGCGACTTCCTTCGCTGCTGCCGCGCTCCGAGCACGGAGGCGGACAGGCGCATCGCCTTGAGGCGCTCGACGCCGCAATGGCTTTAGACGCCGACCTCACGTACCTCGACCCGCCCTACAACCAACACTCCTACCTGGGCAACTACCATGTCTGGGAGAGCATTGTGTTGTGGGACCATGCGGACACATACGGCATCGCAGAGAAGCGCGTCGATTGTCGCACACGCAAGAGCGACTTCAACTCGAAGGTTAGGTCCAAGCGCGCGCTTGAGAGCGTGCTGCGCAGAGTGAAGAGTCACTATCTGCTTCTTTCGTTTAACAACGAAGGATTCATACCGCAAGAGGATCTTCAAGCACACCTCGAGACGTTGGGTTCCGTCGAAGTCGTGGAGCAAAGCTACCGACGGTATGTGGGCGCGCAGATCGGCATTTACAATCCGAGCGGGAAAAAGGTCGGACGCACTGGGCACCTCCACAACAAGGAGTACCTGTTTCTCGTTCGCCGAGGCTAGCGAATGACAGATAACGAAGGCCCTTCGCCTTTCAGACTACTTGCCTTTTCACCCTATCGTGGTGATGGGTTAGGTCGGAAAGCCAATGACCCGTTACGTCCACTTCAGGTCGACGAGGCATGACGTGCCGCATCCGGAGCTGCTGTTGATTCAGACGCCGGTTCAGCTGCGTGCGGACCAAAGCGCCTAAAGGAATAGAGGTGCTGTCGGAAATAGCCCTCGGGGTAATAGGGCGGATCGACCATGCCGTAAGCTTGCGGTCGATGCGATGGGCGGAAGGCGGTGCCGAACATCCAGTCCCAGATGGCCAGCTTTGTGCTGAAGTTGAGACCACGGGTGCCGATGTCAAGCGCGTGATGCCAGCGGTGCATCTCTGGCCCGTTTATGACGTACTGCAGCTTCCCGGAGCGCACGTCGACGTTGGAGTGGATGTACATGCCCCAGATCGCATCAATCACGCCCTTGGCCAAAGCCACCTCCGGTGCACCCCCGAGAAGAATAATGGGCGCAAACTCGATGGTTTGGTTGATGATGATCTCCAACGCGTGTGAACGCGAACCAGCCACCCAATCGACGTGATTGACAGAGTGATGCGCTTCATGGATCCGCCAGAGAACAGGCACCCGATGCTGAAGCCGATGGAAGCAATAGATGTAGAGGTCGTGCGTCACCAGGAAGAAGAGGATCTGGACGGGAACCGGCCAGTGTGAGATGAGATGCAGGCGCGACAGCCCACTGCTGGAGTCGATCCACCTGATCAGGTGACTGATCAGGATACCCAGCACGAAGCTCTGAACCAGCGTGTACATGACAAGGTCGGTCCAGAAGCCCCGACGAAAGAAAGCCTGGCCTTTGTCGTACGGGAAGATACGCTCAAGCCCGATGAGAACGAGCGCTGAGCCGACGATGCAGGCGGTGCTGATAAGTTCGGGGGGCATCATGCCTTTCTAGTGACAGTCACTCTCAAGCAGCCGTCGGTCCGGCCAGGTCACACCGAGCCCGGCTGTTGCCCTAGGTGATATTAACAGCATAAACCCCGCCCAGGATTCCGCAGCGCTTGTACCTCCAACCTAGTCTGGGTGGCTAGCTGGGGTTACTAGTTGGTGTGTAAACGTTCAGGTATGCTAGCATGCAGTTTTCGAGGCTTTCTACTGCCCACAGGGTACCTGAACGCTTACGTGGGTGTCGCCAGTGCTCCCACGATACTTCTGCGACCTACGCCACGTGAGAGGTGGCGTCGCTGACGACCTCGAATCGACGAAGCTTTTTTCGCGCAGGCAGCTCGCTCTCGTAGAGACGTTTGACGCCGTCACCCAATGCGCGTTCAATGTCACGGATGCTCGACACCAGACGCAAAAGGCCAACGGCCTCTACGCTTGCGGCTTGGTCGCTGCCCCACATGGCCCGATCAAGCGTGACGTGACGCTCGACAAAGCTCGCCCCGAGCGCCACAGCCGCCCAAGTAGGCGCCAGTCCAGTCTCATGCCCCGAGTAGCCGACCGGCACGCCAGGATACCGTTCTCTGAGCGTCTCAATCACCCGAAGATTCAGATCTTCGACGGGGCACGGATAGGTGGAGTTTGTGTGTGTGATCAACACATTGCTCAGGCTGCCGTCCTCCCCTCGCAACACATTCATCGCAGTGTCCACTTCATCCAACGTTGACATCCCAGTCGATACGATCAGCGGCCGACCTGTGGCCTGCTTTCGACGAAGCAACGCGTGATCAGTGAGTGAGGCGGAAGCCACCTTGTAGCAGGGAACATGGAAGTGCTCCTCCATGAAGGCCACCGCATCTTCATCCCAGCACGACGCAAACCATTGCACACCGGCCGTCTCACAATGCGCCTCAATAGCGCGGTACTCGGCTTCACCAAACTCCACGCGGTGGCGGTACTCGAGATAGGTCATGCGCCCCCACGGGGTGTCACGCATCAACTTCTGCTGCTCTTTCGGCACGCACTTCTCTGGGGTACGCTTCTGAAACTTCACCGCGTCGCAACCTGCCACCGCTGCCGCGTCGATTAGCTTCTTTGCGATCTCCAACGAACCGTTATGATTGATGCCGATCTCAGCTACGACGAAGGTGGGACATCCGTCGCCGACCTCCGTGGAACCGATTCGAATACTGCGTTTGTTCTGAGACTTCATGCGCACAAGGTATAAGCGACACGACACGCTTTCGCAACAGCAATCGCCGCGCAGAGGCGAAAGGCAGCCTCGCGCCTCGTCGAGCGATACCTATGTTTTATCAGAAGCTTAGCTTCTCCTTTGCAGCAGCCACTCGGCTTTGCAGCAGCCACTCGGCAAAATCGCGAAAGGCTCCATGACCGCCAGCTTTCCCGCAAACGTAGTGCACGTGCCGCTGCACTTCGGGCATGCCATCCGCAGGCGCTGCCGTGAGACCGACGTCGCGAATTCCCGTGATGATTGACAAATCGTTGACGTCGTCCCCGATGAACGCGACGGTGCCGTCTGTTACGCCCGCGTCTGCCAAACACCCTTGCATGCACTCAAGCTTCTGCTTGACGCCGAGGAAGCACATCTCAATGCCAAGTTTCTCAGCTCTCCGCCGCACCGACATCGATCGCTCTCCCGTAATAATGGCCGTGGCTATACCAGCGTCACGCAGACGCTCAACGCCCATGCCGTCGCGGATCGAGAAGCGCTTTAGTTCCTCGCCGTGTGCGGAGTAATAGACCCCCGTGTCGGTGAGCACTCCATCGACATCGGTAAAAACGATCCGTAACTGCGATGCCCGCCGGCGGACCTCCTCGGGTGGCAGGTCGGCTTTTACCAGATGGTCCATCCGCCATCCACGATGAGATTTGCGCCTGTCATGTAGCGTGATGCGTCCCCTGCGAGAAATACGATGGCGCCCTGGTAGTCGTCAGCCTCAGCCATCCGCCCGAGCGGCGTGCGCTGCGCATACCGCGCGACGAAATCGGGGTCCTGCTTGTTATGCACGCCCCCAGGCGAGAGGGCATTGACCCTGACGCCCACTCTGCCCCAGTAGGCCGCGAGGTACTTGGTGAGAGAAAGCACGGCGCCCTTAGTCGTTGGATAAGCGGGAGATTTATAGAAAAGCTGCGTCCCGTCGGGCCTCCGATAGAGAGCCTGATCCGGAGCCACCACTCCGTAGGTAGAGGCGATGTTGATGATGCTTCCTCTCTCTTGCTGAGCCATCCACCCGCCCAACACTTGGCAGCACAAGAAAACGCCGGTCACATTTACTTCCAGCGCCTGACGCCATGTCGCCAACGAAACATTTTCAAACTTGGAGGCTTCAAGCTGATCCGAAACATCCTCCACCCGCTCGTTGAGCGCAGCGTTATTGACAAGAATGTCTAGCCGACCGAAACGCTCTAAGACAGTCTGGCGGAGCATCTGAAGCGACTCCTTATCGCATACGTCCGCCGCGTGGAAGTAGTCGTAAGGTTGCGGCGTGCCCTCTCCCCGCGTAGGCGCTCCCGCTTCAGCACGACGCACGTCGGTGGCGACCACCTTCGCACCCGCCGCTGAGAGCGCGATGCAATGCTGCTCTCCAAGCAGCCCTGATGCGCCAGTGACCACCGCGACCTGCCCGGCCAACGGCTTGTCGCGCGTCTCGCCCCCGCCTCCGTCAGGCGGTCTAGCCGCTGGAGCGTTTTCTGAAGTGGTTGCGAGAGCGTCTGTCACTACTTCGATTTTGAGGCGCTGAAAGAGGTTTTGCGAAACACAGGCTGCACCGGCTCGCCCTGGAGCGCCTCGCGCACCTTCCCGCCGGCCACGATCTGCGCCACATCTGGCAAGACATGCTCGTATGCGCTCAGAAGCTCTTCAAGTTGCTCCTCCTTGTGCGAGTACGAGAGCGCGTGGGACCCCCCCCAAAGGATGCCGTGGCGCACGAGCTCTTGCTGGATGAGCGACTTAATGAGCAGAGCGTCCGCACCGTTTGCCTCCTTGATCGAAAGCATAGTACGGCAAGGTAGCCCCTGGATGCCGAGGTAATCCAACTCAAGCCGCTCTAGCAGCCGCTCTACCCGCTGGATCAAAAGCTCACCCATTCGCTCCAGATGCCCTGCCACATTATCGCGCTGCATCACGTCAATTGTGGCCTTGGCCGCTGCCAAAGAAAGTGCCTCGCCGCCAAATGTGGTAAAGAAAAAGATGGTCTGATCGGCCAGGTCGAGCACATCCGCCCGCCCCGTGAGCATGGAAATCGGCATTCCGTTGGCTACTGCCTTGGAAAAGCACGCCATATCCGCCGTGACGCCGAAACGCTGCTGAGCCCCACCGAGTGCCACGCGAAAGCCCGTCCACATCTCATCGAACACCAACAACGCGCCGCGCTTCTTGCAGAGGTCGGCTACGCCCTGCAGATACCCTTCCCCAGGGATCTCGAAGGTCATCGGTTCCATCACCACGCACGCGACATCATCGCTTAACGCTTCGTCAAGCGCAGCCAGATCGTTGTAGGGGAACAGTCGCGTCAGCTGCTGGACGCCCTCCGGGACTCCAAAGGAGCGTGAAGTCGTTCCGATGTACCAGTCGTGCCAGCCGTGGTACCCACAGCAGAGGACCTTTGCGCGGCCGGTGTGTGCCCGCGCAAGCCGCACCGCTGCACTCACCACGTCTGCGCCCGTTTTGCTGAAGCGCACCCGCTCCGCCCCCGGCACCACATCGCAGACCAGCTCCGCCACCTCCACTTCCAGTGGGTGGACCAAGGAAAAGGACATGCCCGACCGCAGCTGTTTCTCGACCGCTTCGTCCACCTCGGGGTACGTATACCCCAGCGAGACCGGTCCGATGGCCATGTTGCAGTCCAGGTAGCGGTTTCCATCCACGTCCCAAACGTACGCACCTTCCCCGCGCTCTAAGAACTTAGGCATCACACCATTGACGTGCTGGGTCACGCCCTTGGCTAGCGTCTGCGTCCCAGCGGGAATGCGCCGCTTCGCACGCTCGTAGAGGGCGTTGGATCTCTCAATCTTCGGAAGTTCTGGCTTCATGGCGCCGACCGTAGCATCGCTCTGGCGCAGTCACCACCCGCGTACGCATCGTCCGTAAAACGTCCCGCAAACATTCAGCTAGCCCGTTCAGCGGTAAACGTTCAGGTATCCTAGCCTAACTCCGGCTGACCCTGGAGCGGGCATAGAATTTGCTAATTCTCCGGGGAGTGAGCATCTGCTTAGCGCCCCATGGTGGTACACCCCATCCAAGTTCCTGGTTGGGAGGCTGGTTGGGAGGGATCTGTCTCCTGCTTGTAGTGCTGGTTAGTCAGGGATGCGAAAGCGTCGAGGCCAGCAGCGCCAAGACCAGCAGAACCAGTGGAGCGATGGAGACGCCCGATTGCCAGACGCCTCTCGATCCCTTGCAGATCCTCAAGCCCCGACTCTCTAAAGGTCTTGAGGGGCTGTCGTCCTCAGAAGAAGCGCAGCGGTTTCTACGCAAGACGCATCAGATGACAGCACCATCGGGCGCGCAATCCGCGCTCCGCTTTTTCGTCGTGACGCCCTCGGATGAAGGCGCGGAACGTGATCCGGCGCCGATAGACCTCAGCCATTTCGCCGGCTTCGATAGAGCCTGGTTTCGCTCGGAAGCGTACCCAACCCTTCATGCATTGTTTTCCCGCTTCGCGCAAGGCCGAGCTCCTGGAGACCTTGATCAGGTCATGCTCGGACTGACCTTCCCGTCGGCCTACGGGTTGTACTATGCGGGTGAGCTAGCACGGGTTGTCGATCAGGTAAATATGTTCCTCATCTTCCGTTCGCTTGATGAGAAGCGTGCCGACGAGGTCATTGCGCAAGCCTCGACCCTCAACTTTTCAATCAAGCAAGATTTGGAGAACCACCTCCTCCGGTCCTCTAGCTACCGACGCGACGCAGCCTCCGCGACGCAGACCGGGGCAGGTTTGGTTGAAGAACTTCGGCGTCTAATTGCGCCACTTAGCGTATGGAAACAGGAATCTGTATCGGCCACGGGTCCTGAAGAGGACCGCTCCACGGGTGGAGTGACGATGCTGATTCGACTGGGAACGCTTGAACAAAAAGTCGATCTACTTATTGAGCTCACCCGCATACTTACAAACTTGCAGACGGAAGTGCTGCTAAACCCGCTCTCACCGATACCCCCCTACGCGATGGAGCAAACCGAGGGGCAGACAGAGCGCGTCGGCAACGGGATCCGCTACGACGTGGGGACCGCTGGCCATGACGAAGGCGCACAACGGATACGGAGCGCAGCGCATGAGCTAGCCCTGCGGGAGGACGATCTTCTAATGGAGCATACCCTTGCACGCTTGCTGCACCTGCCTTTGATTAGCTGGGGGAGTCGACATCACCTGACGGAGCTTTTCACCCCCCAGGGCGCAGTTTCGGCACATCTTAGCGGGGCAACTCGTCTCTACTCGCTCAAGATTGCTGGTGATGGAGGAGCAGACCCGGCGATGGATGCGCTTGTCGCCTTCCTGAAGTGGGGAGAGGCAGCGAGGATGACGCTGTGGTTCTAGCCGCAGTTCTAGCCGCAGAGAGTGGTGCCATCCTGTTTTTACGAGAGGTGCCGAGGTAAACCGACAGCAGCTTACTCCGCGCACGACAGGTCGTCTCAGTGCGGCCCGTCTGGCGCGCTTCAAGCTCGACCTACGGCTCCGCGGGAGTGCTATAGCTTCACCGCCGACCCTACAGCGTCGCCAGGAAGGCGTTGGGCAGCGCCTTTCTGTAACGCGCCCGCTGCTCAAGCTTTCGCTCAAGATTGGCAATCACCACGGCCGAGAAGTCGATGCCACACAGGTCTTCAATTTGGTTGATCCCGCTGGGGCTGTTGACGTTGATCTCCATGAGTTTATCTCGGACAATGTCCAACCCAACGAAGAACATGCCGTCCGTCTTGAGCTTGGGCTTCACAGCCTCAGCGAGACGCAAAGCGGCTTCATCGGGTTGCTCGAACTCGCAGCTGCCACCCGCTGATAGATTATTTCGCACGTCATCGCCAGCCGCGAAACGCCGAACGCTGGCGTACTGGCCGTCAACACATAGCGGTTCCCCGTTGAGTAGGATCAAGCGCATGTCGCCTTCACGTGCCTCTGGGAGATACTCTTGCACCAGCGCGTACCCGTCGCGCGTAGTCGCCTCGACCACCTGATTGAGGTTGGGTCGCGTGTGTGGGTTGACTAGGAACACGCCCTGTCCGCCTGAACCCTGCAGCGGTTTGACCACCGCCGTTCCGCCTTCGGCGTCAATGAAGTCTGTGATTTCCTTGGCATTCCGACTGATGCAGGTGCGCGGCCGCACCTCCTCCGGAAACTGCTGGAAGTAGGTCTTGTTCATCGCATCGGTCAAGTGCCTCGGATCGTTGACCACCAGCACACCTGCTGCCGCGACGAGTTCGGCGAAGAGGAGCCCACTCATCGGCGCCCATTGGCGGTTCATTGGTTCCTCGGCTGGATCGTGCCTCAGGAAGACCGCGTCGACGCCACTCATGCACACCTGCACCCTCTGCGCATCGCTGCCTTGCACGTCCCCTAAAAAGGATTCATCGCTCTCGTGTGCCGGCTCGCGTGGCTGCACGGCAACGCCGTGCACCGTGCCATCCGCGTGGTAGCTGAGGTCGGCGATGCCGACGAGGAACACGCCATGGCCACGTTTGCCTGCCGAGCGCGCCAATCGCACCGTAGTATCTTCAGCTACGACCTTGAGAGGGTCGTTAACCACAAAGACTATCTGCATCTCGCTCCTCTTCGCGTTTCGAGGACGCAGTCTTGCATAGTTCGATGCCGCACGCGAGCAGGTAGACCCACCCAAGCGTACTGACCCACCCAAACACACTTAGGTGCGTGAAGATGGGGTTTGAGGACTGGGTTCAAAGTTGCGAGCTAGCTAAACCTGCGGCGTACGAGTGGCGTCGGCGCTCACTGTTTGCAGCTCGTCAAGGTGGTTGCGGTACCAGTTTACGCCGGCAAACTTCGCATTGATTTGCATTAACTTGGGCTCCTCTTCCAGTAGTTCCAAAATTGCATTCAGCGAAAACTCGCTATCTCGAGGATAGAGCCGGCTGTAGACCGACCGGACGAAGTCCAGGTCCGCCTGGTAGTCCACGGTGAAACGGTGGCTCATCGAGAAATCTTTCCCCTTCTCCCACTCCACGTTTTTTAGACGGAACCGGCCAGGTTCATCCCAGAAGTATGGGGTGGTGTGTTCGCGCTCGAGAGGCTTGGTCGCTTCCTGATGCGCTCGCGCAAGAGCATCCATGGCCATGACTTCCACGTCATTTCCATCAGGATAGGTTGGAGGGTGCAGGTTGCTCACGTAATCGAGTTTGGCTTCTTTCTCCCGGTAGACTCGGACGACACGGTCGATGATGCTTGGATCGATCAAGGGACAGTCAGACGGAATCTTCACCACCGCGTCCGCCGCGGCGGATCTGCCTGCCTGGTAGTGCCGATCAAGCAGGTCAGTGAGGTGTCCGCGGTAGCAAGAAATGCCTGCGCCAAGACACAAAGCTTCAATGGCATCGTCTTCGCTTTCAGTGGAAGTCGCGACCGTTACGTGGTCCAGTTCGGATGATGCAGACACCCGCTCCACTTGCCGCTCTAGCATGGAGCGACCAAGCACTTCCTTGAGCACCTTTCCCGGCAACCTGCTTGAGCCGACTCGCGCCTGCACCACGCCCACTATTTTCACTATTCGTGCCTGCATTCGGAATGAGGTTACCTGCTACTCGGCAGCTTCCGTGTAACTCGAGCGCGCCTCCAGGCCCGTGAGCTCACGGCAAATGTTTGCGATGCGCGCGGCCGATGTGCCGCCGTTCTGCAGCGGACAAACGTCATTGAGATACTTCATGTCGAAGTAGGAGTAGACTTCCTTACCGAGCGCCATGCCTACGAAAACAACTGATGAGAACTGTGTGATCAAGACGCTACAGTTGGCGATCATGTGGTCAGTTCGGCCTTCGCGAAACACAAGCGCCGACGGGACCACCTTCTTCACCTCACGTGTGGCACGCTCTGCCCGCTCGTTGGGGTGCAGCTTGAAAATCAGCTGACGCCCTTTGGCCAGCACTGCGGTGCGCTTGATGAAGGCGATGCGGTCTTCATTCTTGTACGTCTCGCGCATATCCGAGGTGCACACAAGCACGTAGTCGCGGTGCGGGAACGGGTTGTCCGAGAGGGCGGCACAGTTATCAAAGTTCGGTATCCCAGTGACGCGAAGCTTCTCTGGGTTAATCCCCTTTTCAATGAAGATGTCTTTGAAGCCTTCACTGGCAACGCAGAAGCGTTGATAGAAGTCGCTGAGTCCGGTGGTCGAGGTGCACAACGCGCGCCCTATCCAGCGTGGGAACCGCTTGGCGTAGCGGTAGACCCACCCTTCCGGGTCGACCATGCCCTCTTGCACCAGCACTAGCGGTGACCGCTGAGCCACGCCCGGCACGACGAGGTCAGAACACGTGACGACAAGGTCGTAGGTCCCTCGCCTTGGACCCGGATGCACCTTGAGCTGGTGGTCGTGTAAGTAGTCCAGGCAGCGCCTGCGTAGCTTGAAGCCGACAGGGGTGCACTCCAACAGCCGCAAGTTCCGCAGGGCTGTTACGGCGGCACCGCCATAGTGAGGGGTGAAGGTGCTCTCGTACTCTGGAAGCTCTTCAGAGATACGATGCATCTGCGTGGTCTGGTTGATGGACCCGCAGATGAAAAGCGCCCGCTTCCGTCGGCCACGTACGGAGGCGTCTCCCGTGGAGATGGCGGTTCCGCTTCGTGTCACAGCAACCTCAGAACGTGTCATCACGTCAGCCACCCCAGTCAGTATAGCGGGCACCCCCGCAAATGCATCCTAGGGCGTAGCGTCCTCTACTTCCTTACGCTACGTTGCCCGTCTCTAGCGCCTCTCAAACCATGACACAAGCGTCGGTCAAAGCGGTGTCCGCCCGTCCGGCGATGCGCCCACACGTGATTCTCTCCCGGGCGCTCTTTGCGTGCTTGGGTGTCGGCATCATCGTGTGGCTGGTGAGCTGGGCTGGAACTGAGAGAGTGTACGCTCAGCTGGTACGGGCAGGGCGATTTTTGCCCCTCGTATTTCTACTTGAAGCCGCCCGACTGGGGTCTGAGTTCGTCGCGACATCATGGCTTATTCGAAGCCACCGTCAGCGCGTGCCGCGTTCAACCTTCATTCGCGCCAACTTGGTGTCGTATTCCATCAGCATGACCATGCCCGCTGGGCGCGTCGCCGCCGAGCTTGCTCGGACATTCTTCTACTCGTCATCGATTGGTTTTGGGCGTGCCGGAGCCATTGGTTTCTCGGTACAAGTGCTCATCCTGTACGCCAACTCAGCTATCGGTGCCGCGTGCTGTGTGGCTGCTTTCTTCTATGACGTCCCGACTTGGTTGCTTCTGGCATTCGTTGTAAACACCGTTGCCACTCTGGCCTTCGGCCTGTTGACACATGCAGCCGGCCGGGGGAAACGACTTGGCGGCTGGCTAAGTCGCTTTGAGCGCTTACGTGACGAAACGGCTATCTTTCGCGACCAGTTGCGTCAGAGCTCAACCTTTCCCATTGTGCCCTTCGTTTCGCTCTTGCTAGGCCGCGTGTGCCAGTTGATGCAGTTCGGCACGCTGCTTTGGGTACTTCTGGAAGACTTTTCCCTCGGCCGATCCATGGTGGCCTATGGTCTGTTCTTTATTGGGAACACATTGGGTGAGCTGATTCCCGCGCAACTCGGGGCGACCGATGGCGTGTTCTCTGCCGCCGCGTCGGTACTTGGCGTTGCGCGCGCCGACGGTCTGACCATCACCATGCTTGTGCATGGCGTGCAGCTAAGCCTTGTTGCGCTTGCAGCGCTCGGTGCAGTCATCATCCGCACGACGAGCCGATCGGAGCGCTAGGCCCTGTTATCGTATGGTCGGACCGGATAGGCTGCCGGCGCCCTGTGCCGCTGCCACGCAACCTCAGCGACTGACTCTACTTGTCAGCTTAAACTGTCGAGAACAGACTGAGTCATCGTTTCGGTCGACACCACAGCTTCACCCTCACGGGCAAGATCAGCGGTTCGCAGGCCTGCGCGCAGCACATCCTCAACAGCGCCTCTGACCGATGCAGCTAGATCAAGCTCACCGAAGCTGTGCTCCAAAAGCATACCGACTGAAAGAATGGCAGCCAGAGGGTTGGCTTTATTTTGTCCGGCGATGTCGGGTGCCGACCCGTGGACCGGTTCATAGAGGCCGACTCGGTCTCCCAGCGAGGCGCTGGGCAGCAGGCCGATGGATCCAGTTATTGCACCTGCCTCGTCAGAAAGAATGTCACCAAAAAGATTTCCCGTCACCACAACGTCGAATTGTGACGGGTTCAGGCACAACTGCATCGCGCAGTTGTCGACATACATGTGCTGCAGCTCCACGTCGGGGTAGCTGCCAGCTAGCTCCTGCATCACCGTGCGCCACAGTTGCTGCACCTCAAGCACGTTAGCCTTATCCACGCTCATGACACGCTTCTGGCGCGCTCTTGCCGCCTCGAAGGCAATGAGTCCCACCCGTTCGACCTCTTGGCTCGAATAGCGCATCGTGTTGACACCAACTCTCTGCCCGTCTTCCTCGCTCACGCCGCGTGGCTCGCCGAAATAGATGCCGCCCGTCAGCTCTCGCACAACCACAAAGTCAAAGTTTCGCGCTACCGATGGCTTGAGCGGACAAGCATCCTCCATCGATGGAAAGAGCCGCGCTGGTCGCAGATTGGCGTACACTCCCAAGGTCTTACGAAGCTGCAGCAGCCCCCTTTCGGGACGCAGGTGCGAAGGCGCTTCATCCCACTTAGGGCCACCCACTGCGCCCAACAGCACGGCATCTACCTGCTGCGCACGCGCTAGTGTGTCTTCGGTAACGGGCACGTCGGTTTCGTCAAGCGCTGCTCCGCCAAAGGCAGCATGCTCAAGCTCAAGCGTGCCGCCCAACAGGTCCACGGCGCGCCTAAGCACCGCAAGTGCACCGCGGGTCACCTCAGGACCGATGCCATCTCCCTCAAGAACAAGTACTCTTTTCTTCATCACGCGGTTGTGACGTATCTCGCGCCCTCGATCAACTGCCCTCCCCGCACCCGCGGCCAACAGCTCTTGCTATGCGCGGCTCGTGGCCTAGGATCCCGCTGTGGCAGAGGCAACACGGGATCGGGCGAAGGCGCGGGTTGAGGAGCTGCGGGATCAAATCGAGCACCACAACCACCGCTACTACGTACTCGATGCGCCAGAAGTCTCCGATTTCGAGTACGACGCATTGCTCCGAGAGCTCATCGCGCTTGAGCAAGAGCATCCTGAGCTTCTGCAGGCAGATTCTCCCTCGCAACGCGTCGGGGGCGATCCAAGCGCTCGCTTTGCTCCGGCTGTGCACTCCGAGCGCCTGCTCTCGCTGGACAACGTGTTTGATGACGAGGAGCTCGAGGCGTGGGCGGCACGCATTGTGAAGAGCTTGGGCTTCGCACCTCAATATGTCTGTGAGCCGAAGATCGACGGGGTGTCTTTGGCGGTGACTTATCAAGATGGGAAGCTCACCCGCGGCGCGACGCGGGGCAACGGAGAAGTGGGAGAGGACGTCACCGCGAACGCCCGCACCATCCGCAGTCTGCCGATGCGACTTCGCGGGGAAGAGTTGCCGAGCTGGTTTGAAGTCCGCACAGAGGTGTACCTGCGGGTGGCGGACTTTGAAGTGATCAACCGAGAGCTCGGCGAAGCCGGTAAGCCGTTATTCGCCAATCCACGAAACACCGCTGCGGGTCTTCTGCGGCAAAAGGACCCGCAGGTGACGGCCAAGCGTCCGCTGCAGGTGTACGCGCACGGTCTCATCAGGGTTGAACCGACCATGCCACCGAGTTACCTCGAGGCCCTCGAGGTGGTGAGGGATCTTGGCCTTCCCACACATCCCGAAGCGCGACACTGCAGGGATCTCGATGAGGTTAGGAGCTACGTCCGCAACCTCACCGCGAGGCGCCATGACCTAGCGCACGAGGTCGACGGGGTGGTGATCAAAGTCGACAGTTTTGACGCTCAGCGCCAACTTGGAGCTACAGCCAAAGCGCCTCGCTGGGCCATCGCTTACAAGCTTCCACCGGAAGAACGCAACACGGTGCTCAAAGACATCATGGTGAGCGTCGGCCGCACGGGTGCCGTCACGCCCTTTGCGGTGCTGGAACCTGTTCGGGTGGGTGGCGTGACGGTGTCAATGGCCACCCTGCACAATGAAGATGAAGTGGAGCGCAAAGGGGTGCTCCTCGGTGACACGGTGGTGGTGCGTCGGGCCGGGGATGTCATTCCGGAAGTGGTTGCTCCAGTAACGAGCCTCCGCAGCGGCACCGAACGCCGCTTCGCAATGCCGAAGCTGTGCCCGGCCTGCCAATCCGACCTGGTGCGTCCCGAAGGAGAAGCTGTTACGCGCTGTCCAAACCCGTCCTGCCCGGCTCAGGCCTGGGGAAGACTGGTCCATTTCGCCAGCCGCGACGCGATGGATATCGAGCACCTAGGCGAGCGAACCGCGCAGGAGTTGCTTGATCGCAAGCTGGTTGAAGATGCAGCCGACGTGTTTATGCTCTCTGAAGATGACCTCTCGGAGCTGCGCAACTTCAAGCGACGGTCTATCAGCAACCTGCTTGCCGCCATCGAACAAGCTAAGCATCGTCCTATCGACCGTCTGCTCTTTGGCCTTGGCATACGGCACGTAGGAGCCACTGCGGCGAAGGTGCTCGCCGACGCCTTCGAATCGCTAGAGCGCATTGCCACGGCAAGCGAGGAAGATATTGCCTCTGTGCCCGGCGTGGGCCCGGTCATCGCTACATCGGTGCGAGATTATTTCGCTAAACCCGAGTCGCAGATGCTGCTAGCGAAGCTCAAGCGGGCGGATGTGCGTCTTGAGGAGTCACGCAAGCCGGTCGAGGGGCATCTGAGCGGGAAGACCTTTGTCATCACCGGCACCCTGGCCGGCCTATCACGCGAAGCGGCGGGAGGACGCATTACTGAGCACGGAGGAAAGGTCACCCAAAGCGTGTCCAAGCGCACAACCTATCTCGTCGTTGGCGAGTCTCCGGGATCCAAGCTCGCCAAAGCCGAGAAGCTCGGCGTTGAGAGGATCACCGAAGCGCAGTTTCTCGCCATCCTCAACAGCTCGGGTGACGCGGCGCCCTGATTTTAGCTCGCGGATAGGCCGCAGATGCAATCCGACCGCCCGCGTAACGCGGAACCACTCGATATGAGACGTGTCCGTGGTGGCGAACGGTCGCTCACGAAAGATGACTCCACCTCTCAGGCTATAAGCAGCGTTGTTAGCCTGTTCAGCACCATGGTCAGGTGCACCCGTCACACGCTGTCGTGGTGCACAGCTCAAGCGGGGTTGCTTACTTCGCCTCAGGCGTTAACTTCGGAGGACGGAGCTCACGCATCAAGGGATACGGAAGCGCGACCAGTTTTCAGGTGACGACTCGACCGGTACCAGGTCGTGGCACCTAGAGCGAGCCAACTCAACAGCAGATTAAGGAATACGCCCATGAGTGACAAGACCGAAACCAAAACGTTTCAAGCCGAGACAAAGCAGCTTCTGGACCTGATGATTCATTCGCTCTACTCGGAGAAAGAAATCTTCTTGCGCGAACTGATCTCGAACGCGTCAGACGCGATGGATAAGCTTCGTTTCGAAGCCATCACGCACCCCGACCTGCAAGGGGACGAGAGATTGGAGATCCGCATCGAAACCGATCCAGAGGCACGCACCATCACGGTGCATGACAACGGCATCGGGATGACGCGCGAGGAGGTTGTTGAGAACATCGGCACCATTGCCAAGTCGGGAACCAAAGAGCTCCTCCAGAAGGTGAAGGATGCGCCCAAAGACCAGACGCTCGAGCTAATCGGTCAGTTTGGTGTGGGTTTCTACGCCTCCTTCATGGCAGCCGAGAGAGTCACCCTACTCACGCGCAAGGCGGGTGAGCGCGGCGGCACACGTTGGGAGTCCACCGGCGACGGCACCTATGAGATAGCAGAGGCTCCTAAAGTTGACCGCGGCACCTCGGTGACGCTGCACCTGAAAGATGCGGATCCCGAGAAAGGCCTTTCCGACTTCACTCAGGAGTGGGTCATTACCGAAACAGTGAAGAAATACTCCGACTTCGTCCGCTACCCGATCCTGCTTAAGGTTTCGCGCGAGGAGCCCGAGCTCGATGCAGAAGGCAAGCCCGTAGAGGGAGGCAAAACGACCATCCGCGTGGAGGATAAGACCCTCAACTCGATGAAGGCCATCTGGAAGCGGCGCAAAAGCGAGGTGACCGATGAGGAATACGCCGACTTCTATAAGCAGGTAGCGAAGGACTGGGAAAAACCGCTTGAGACCATTGTGCTTCAGGCCGAAGGACGCATCGAGTACCAGGCGCTGTTGTTTATCCCACAGAAGGCCGGGATGGACCTGTACTTGCGTGGGCACGAAGGCGGTCTCCAGCTCTACGTGAAGAACGTGAAGATCATGGAGCGCTGCGAGGAGCTGCTCCCGGCTTACCTCCGTTTCGTCAACGGCGTGGTCGACTGCGCCGACCTGCCGCTAAACGTCTCGCGTGAGATTCTGCAGAACGACGGACAGGTGGCTCAGATCCGCAAAGGGCTGGTCAAGAAGGTCCTCGATACGCTGCGCCAGATGCGGGAAAAGGAGCCGAAGAAATACACCACCTTCTGGAAGCAGTTTGGTCGCGCCCTCAAGGAAGGCATCGCTACGGAGGCGGCCGACCGTGAAGCACTCACCGAGCTGCTGTTGGTGTCAACCAGTGCTGAGGATGGGAAAGAAATGTCCCTTCGAACCTACGTTGAGCGCATGAAGCAAGGACAGGACACCATTTTTTACATCTCAGGTGAGAATGAGGATGTGGTGCGTGCCTCACCTCACCTCGAAGGGTTTAGGGATAAGGGCTACGAGGTGGTTTTCTTCACCGATCCAGTCGACGAGTTCATGCTGCAATGGATGAGCGAATACGACGGCAAGAAGCTGAAGTCGATCGCCAAGGGCGACGTGCAGCTTGGCTCAGAGGAAGAGCGCAAGGAAGCCGATGAGAAGTTGAAGGCGAAGCAAAGCGAGCTGGAAGCGCTGCTCGGCACCATTCAGCGGAAGCTTGCCGACCATGTGAAAGAGGTGCGCCTCTCATCGCGCCTCACTTCCTCACCCGTATGTCTTGTCAGTGACGAAAATGAGCAAAGCGCCTACTTCCAACGGCTGCTCCAGCAATCGGGCGGGGCTGCGGGAGCCGCCGCGCAATCGAAGCGCATCATGGAACTGAATGCGGAGCACCCTGTTATTGAAGCGATGAAAAGCCGCTTTGAGAGCAATGCATCCGACCCTGTGCTCGGCGACTACGCAGAGCTTCTCCTAGGTCAGGCGCTGTTGGCGGAGGGCTCGGAGCTTCCGCATCCGGCCCAGTTCGGCAAGCTTGTCACCAACTTGATGGTGCAGTCGGCTCAAGCTAGCTAAAGCGCCGCAACTCACCGCATGTTGCAGATACCGCATGTTGGTAAGCGTTCACCCCCCAAGCCTAGACGGTTTTTGAGGATGTTTCAGCATCGAGCGCGCCCGCACGGCTAGGAGGAGCGCACTTTTGTGCGTAACGACGACGCCCGAGGACGAAGCCGACTCTGAAACATCCTCGGAATGGAGTTCTCGTCGTTTCACTCCTGCGATCCCAGTGGTTTTTACGCCTTCGAGGTTGGGCTGAACACTTGTGTATGTTGCAGATGGAGAGGAGCTGTAGCATGCGCCAGGGATCGTGCGGTCGCCGCGCCGGACACTTCTGCAGCATCCAGAACAGGGTAATGCTGCTTGTAAAGTAACCTTTACAAGCAGCATTACCTAGCGTTCTCGCTCTGTAAAACTTTCAAATCGCCCCTCGAAACCATGAAGGGCGCGTCATTGTCGATATCGGTTAGGGGGTGAACCGTCTAAGCAGTGTGGCGATGCCGTCTCGGAGGCCGTGCAAGATGTTGGCCGGCTCCATGCAGATACACTGCGCAGCAGATATACTGCGCAGTGTATCTGCTGGCCAGTCGTGGCGAGGCCATCACAACTTACAAACGAGGGAGATGACTGCTCTCCGTTCATTTCCCTCGTCTTGGTACTCCGCCCGTCTGGAGCTGGGCCCGTCTGGAGCTGGGCCCGTCTGGAGCTGGGCCCGTCTGGAGCTGGGCCCGTCTGGAGCTGGTGCGCTACGCGCCAGGCTGCGCGCGGGAGTGCCCCTGATTGCGGCGCCTCGGGCGGCGGCGTGCGTATCCGCCTTGCGGAGCACGTGAGTCGCCTGAAGAGGAATACGTCCTCGGCCTAGGCTGCTCTGCCGGAAGAGGCTCACCCTCAACCGTCTGCCGCGGAATGCTGGATCCTAAGTGACGCTCGATGGCGTACAGGGCACGCTTGTCCTGCGGCGTGTAGAAGGTGAACGCGTAACCGCTGTGTTCGGAGCGGCCCGTGCGGCCGATACGGTGCGTGTAGCCCTCGCCTGTGGAGGGCAGGTCGTAGTTGATCACGTGCGAAACACGGGAGACGTCGATTCCTCGCGCCGCGATATCCGTCGCCACGAGAACCTCAAACCGGTTTTTTCGAAACCCTTCCATCGCACGGTCGCGCTGCGACTGCGACATGTTACCCTGAAGCGCGACGGCTTTGTGACCTTGCTTCTCAAGCTTCTCGGCTAGCCTGCGCGCTTGATGCTTGGTCTTGCTAAACACGATGGATGAGGCGCAGTCGGGTCTGGCGAGCACTTGCACCAGTGCCGAATATTTGTCGCCATCCATGACTGGACAGGCTACATGCTCCACGGTTGCCACGGGCTTTGTAGAGGGCAGCTCAACGGTCACTGGATCCTTTAGCAGCTCGTCGGCAAACTTCCGGATCTCGCGCGGCATGGTGGCAGAAAACAGCATCGTCTGCCGATCCTGCGGAACCACGGACAAAATCTTCTGAATGCTCGGCAGAAAACCCATGTCGAACATCTGGTCTGCTTCATCTAAGACGAGCATGTCGATCTTGCGCAAATCAACCAGCCGCTGGTTAAGCAGGTCAAGCAGCCGTCCTGGACACGCCACCAAGATGCTTGGGCGGCGCCTTAGCGCCTCAACCTGCTTTCGCTGCGGCACGCCTCCGTAGATGGTGGCCGTGCGGCATCCGAGGTAGCGCCCGAGCCGCCTGAGCTCCTTGTCCGTCTGCTGCGCCAGCTCGCGCGTAGGTGCGAGGACTAAGGCACACGGCGCGTCACTTCGTCGCTCTCCAGAAGCCGCTTGAAGGAGCGGCAAAGCGAAGGCTGCTGTCTTGCCGGTGCCTGTTTGGGCGAGACCGAGAATGTCGTTGCCTTCAAGAGCTTGAGGCACCGTTTGCGCCTGGATCGGGCGCGGCGTCTTATATCCAGCTTCCTCCACAGCACGCAGAAGCTGCGGGTTGAGGCCGAATGAAGCAAAGGTTTCGTCGGATGCGTCCGATGACGTTGTTTGGTCGTTCACAGCTATTTGGTCGTTCACAGTGGTTCCGTTTGGGGTTCCGTATGGCGGAGGCATGTGAGGGTGTCACAGCCGCAGCCAGTTCATTACGTAAGCGTTCAGGTACCCCTTTGGCAGTGGGAAGCCACGCTTTTCCAGACTCTCCCTGCTCCGGCTTTCGTCCTCAAAACCTGTCCTCACGCACCAGAGTGCGCTCCGGGAGGTTTTTGCGGGCGCGCTCGGATCAGAAAAAGCCTTGAAAACCGCATGCTAGAATACCTGAACGTTTACTTCTTTGCTCCCGGCACAACAGTCGCAGGTAGGATGGAGTCGGAAGCGGTGCGGCCACGCGACTTACTGAAGACGAGCAACCCTGTCGAACACCGCACGAGGTCGCATTGCCTCGTAGAGGAAACGCAGTGTAGCACACCCGCGACGAATGAGCATGGTCCATGTGAGCTTATCGCATTGCCTCGCACGCGGCATGGCGGAACTCCACCACGCACCCAGCTGGCACGTCCACAGCCGGAACGGCTTCAGCCACAGGCATTGCCCGTTCCTCCTATGTGTTCATCTCGTAAGGGGCATGCGGTGGCGCGCCTTTTGCTTAGCACACCATCACGATGAGGATACGCATGAGCTTACTGAACATGGCGACCGGCTATGTGGCTGTCAATTGGTCTTCCCTTAACCGCGCGCCGCTCTGCCGCCACACGGCCTCGCGCTGTTTCGGCCCTCCAATGCTTCTTGTTGCACGTCTCTTTCTCGCGTCCGCCCTTTCAGCGTGTGTTGTTGATCACGATGAGGGTGCTGCGTCCACAGCGCTCCGAGCCGCAGCAGGTGATGAAGGGTTGGCAGGTTACCTTTACCTCACCCCGGAAAGCTCATCGTATACCCCCGCCCGCTTCGAGGCTCTCGAACGTGAACTTTCCACCTGGACTCAAGCCGGGGAGCTTTCTTTCGTAGTCCGCGGGTTGGCTGCGCAAGTCAAGGTGCAGCCAGAGGGCTTTCGCGGCGTTTCCCGCGACGGATCACTTGCTTCAGCTGCTTTCATCGAGGCGACAGGCGACACCGACCTGGAATGCCTCGATATCGGTTTCATCACGACGGATCCCGCGCATCGAGGAGAGGGTGCTGCTACAGCTCTGGTCGGCTACCTAGCAAGGGAGGCAGCCGCATCCAAAACGCCGTGCCTGACGACCTTGACCCGAGTCACTGCCCTTCAGACTCTGCTACGGAAGCTTGGCTTTATGGAGAAGCCGTTGGAACACTTTGAGGTGCGCGGTGCAGCTCTAGATGCAGTCTTTTCCAAAGCAGAGCGACTCCTTTCCGGACGGTGCCGGTCTCCTGTTCAGCCCGGCCATTAGCCGCATCAGTCGCGGACAGCGACAACGTCTTGTTTGCACGCGGCGTCGAACTCGGCCAAGGCGCTCTCGTCCTCGGCCACCATCGGCAGCAGCACGTCGACGAGACCTTCGCCCTCGTAGGCGTAGTGCATGATGCAGCTCTCGTCGCGGTCATGGGCTTCATGTGCGGGATCGGCGTGCTGCGATTGAAGCGGGATGCCGTTATCGACCAGTCCGATCACGTGACCCAGCTCGTGCGACCATACCGCGTGCTCAGCAGCACGGCAGAACGATTCCTCAAGCGGAGCGAGAGCGACCGTGCACATGCGGGCGATACGCTCTGCGAATAACGCGATGTATTGGTTGGCCCATGCCACACCAAGCACGTTGGGGTCCGCGTATTGACCATCAAGCCACAGCGTGTAGATCGAAAGCGCGTTCGCCTCAGGCTTCTTGTCGTAGTGGTTGCTGACCAGTGCCGCTAGTTCCTCCAGCGACCAAACGCCATCGTCGGAAGCGGGCACCTCACCGTCGGCTCGGATGTGGATCCCACCGGGCTTGTCTAGCAACTCAGCGAGCGTATCACCCACCGCGTCCTCAACGCCGGCCCGAGGAGCCAGCCCTTTGGCGTGGTCCACTTCGATGAGAAGCGAAGGGAAGGAGTCAGAGCGAATGTAGTCCCGCGGTCGAAGCGCGACGCGCGGCGACCTGGGGCCTGCAGCGTCGGAAATAATGCCCCCCGCCGCCACACCCGCGTCAGGATCATTAGAGACACTCTCCTCATCGCACCCCGCCAAAAGACTCGACGTGGCTGCGGCTAGGACGAAGGCAAGGGGAGCCAACCTTCGTCTGCTCACTGCATGTTTAGGTGGGGGCGCGGCTATCTTCGACATCTCCCAATGGAGTACGACCAGAGCACGAGAAGATGAGGGCCTTGTGCGTGAGACGCGACGTGATACGGCAGATTATCAGGTGCCTGCCGCCAAAACCGGGTCTGCTAGGCGGGCTCCTACAGCGCCGCGCCCAATGCTGCTCTATCAGCTGCAGATGCTGATGCTGCAGCTGAGCCACACGCCGGCCGCATCCGCGTCACGTCCACTGTGGCCTCCAACACTGTGGTCTCCAACACTGTGACCTTCGCGTCAGGCGCGAAGCCCCACAGATCTAGCCGTTCAGAACACCAGAAGGCTCTCCCACTTGCGATTGCGTGTAACGCTCTAGGCCGATGCGGGCGATGAGGTCAAGCTGCGTCTCTAGCCAATCGATGTGCTCTTCTTCGCTGCTCAAAATCTTTTGGAGGAGGTCGCGCGACCCGTAGTCACCCACCTGCTCGGCATCCGCAATGGCATTGCGCAGCACGCCAATAGCGTCCACCTCTTGTCGAAGGTCGCATTCGATAATCTCCTGCACGTTCTCACCAATGTAAAGCTTGCCAAGGTCCTGGAGATTCGGCAGTCCCTCAAGGAAGAGGATGCGCTCAATCAGCCAGTCAGCATGCTTCATTTCATCAATCGACTCCTCGTACTCCTTCTTGCTAAGCGTGTGCACGCCCCAACTCCGCAGCATCCGGGAGTGCAAAAAGTATTGATTGATCGTCGTCAGCTCGTTTTTGAGAGCCTTGTTGAGATGAGCAATGATCTTTGGTTCGCCGCGCATGTCTCTCCTCTTGGATGAAGGCTCGCGTTATACCACATCTGCTCCCTCAACGCTTCCAGTCGCTCCGGTCAGACTGCACGGGTGGAGCCGTTGTGTTGATGGAAAAGCAGCCGCGCTCAGGCTGCCCTCCAGCGCCCTTGAGACAGTCCCGCATGCCTCAGCCCCCGTGGAGCCGAGGCATGCCGCTCGGCTCGATTCACTGCGCTCGATCTACTGTGCTCGAGTAGAGCAACTGGGCTTATTGTTAAGGGCTGCCATGAGATCGGGCGGAGGTCCACATCCCGGAAGCTCCGTGACGCCACGCTCATCCAGCATGTAGTGCTTCCCGGGCTGAGGGGTGAACGCGCCTAAACTCTCGCCGTGTACACCCGTCAGCTCCGTCCACCTGCCCTGGACCTTCTCCTGGTCTTCATGCCATTCCCCCACGCCCATCCAAATCCCGTGGACTTCAGTTGCCTCACCTACCGGCAGCTCGACGCAGGCAAACGCGCCAAAATCATCTCTTCTGTCGCGCCCCCACATCATCTGACCCGACGCCCCAAGATTGGAGTTCAGGTCAGCCATGCCAGCCTCCGCCTCACCCGGGTGGGTACTGTAGGCGGAATAGAGCCCGCTCTGCGCGCCGCTCACTCTCACAGTAGTTGTCTTGTCGATCAATCCACCACTCTTGAAGATGTGACCATAGAACATGAAGCGCAGCTCCTCGAAACTGGCGGCACCGAAGGTGTTCGCTGTATCGCACTCGTCTCCGGGCTCATCCCAAATATCCTCAGTCGTACGATTGTCCACTTCCAGGGTTGTGCAGATGCCGCCTTCCTCCGTTTTCTCCGGGTGGTATATACACCTATCAAACTGCTCTCTTAGGCTTTGGCATTCCGCTTCGATACGATTTCGGTCAAAGCCAAACGCCCGTCCACGCTTCTCGCAGCGCCAGACGTCACGATGCTGTTCATCGCACTTGACTCGCCAGTTGTGCCAGTGAACCCAGAGGTCTCCGTGCAAGTAGGCGGGACCGTCTGTACGGCAGCTCTCCGCAGCACCCGTGGCTACGAGGTTTCCCTCACTGGGATCGTCGCCTGCCCCACGGTAGCGCGGCCGGTCGGAGTAGGCGCTTGCGGCGCAAGCGGAGCAGATGACCCAAGCTAGAGCAAGACGCGTCAGATCCATTAGCAGGAATACATGCACATCCCGTTCCAGCTCCACGTACGGAAAAAGTGCGCATTAATCCGGTTTCGCTCCTGCTACCGGAGCATTTTTGGCTCGCAACTTGTTCAGCAATGGCGGAAATATCAACCAAGCGGTGACTGTAGGCCCCACACAACCCATACGTGCGTATCACCCGTGTCACCAATCAGTGGAGTTGGTATGACTCCATGCCACGCGGGAGCTAAGATGCCTTGACCATGTTGGGGTGCAGGGACTATCGAAGTTATGGGTCGCAGGGCAGCTGAGCTGCGCCCGTCCTTGCCGCCTCCAACTGAAAGCCAACGATGGATAAACAGTTGAAAGCCAACGATGGATAAACAACGATGGATAAACAGAGCCGAACGCACTATCTAGCTGAAAAGGTCGACCGCGACCTGAAGTTCCTTCTCGACGCGTTCGACCGCGTCTTGAGAAGCCTCGGCGAGGACGACGTGGCTTCTGCCCTCCCCTGGATGGCCTCCGACCTTGACCGAGCGAGGGAATGCGTGGCTCCTGACCGACTGAGTCAGGCACTGGCGATGGCCTTCGCGCTGCTCAATCTCGTGGAAGAAAACGCCGGCGCACAGTTACGGCGTGTGGTGGAAGACAAGGATGGCGTGTCTGCAGAGCGCGGCCTTTGGGGGCAGGTGCTGGAGGAACTTCTTTCGCGCGGCGCTTCTGCGGAAGAGCTCAAGCAGCTTCTTTCTCGCCTACACGTCGAGCCCGTCCTTACTGCCCATCCAACAGAAGCCAAGCGCACGACGATCCTCGAGCACTACCGCGAACTTTACCTGGTGGTCGTTCGTCGAGAGAATCAAGTCTATACGCAGCAGGAGCAACGCGCTCTTGAGCGCGAGGCCGAAGCCCTTATCGAGCGGCTTTGGCGCACCGGCGACATCTTCCTTGAAAAGCCGGACGTGGCGTCGGAAGTACGCAATGTCAACCACTACCTCCTGCAGGTCTTCCCTGACGTCTTGCCGTGGCTCGACCGCCGACTGCGTCACGCATGGGCGCAGTCAGGGCAGGATGCCTCTGCGCTCGACGCCGATGCGTATCCAAAGCTTTCCTTTGGCAGCTGGGTGGGAGGTGACCGCGACGGACACCCCCTGGTAACGCCGCAGGTCACAGCCGACACGCTGCTTGATCTGCGAATGGGCGCCCTCTCGCTTCTTCGCTCACAGCTCTCAGCACTGGGGCAAGCCCTCAGCCTCTCTGCCCATCGCCAGTCTCCAACTGAGGAGCTCACGGCACGCGTTCGCCAGCTCCAAGACGCGCTTGGCAGCAAGGGCCAAGATGCCATCTCCCGCAACTCCGGCGAGCCATGGCGCCAACTGTGTAACCTCATGGTAGCGGCTCTTCCGTCCCCTCATGCCGAGCTGACCGGTGCCGCAACACCGGAGGCAGAAAGGCGCGGGACCTACTCCGAACCGAGCCAGCTGCGCCGTGACCTCCAGCTGCTGAGCGCCTCGCTGAGGCACATCGACTCCCACCGCTTGGCCGAGGTGGAGGTGCTGCCTGTGATCCGCACGTTGGACACCTTTGGCTTCCATCTCGCGCGACTCGACGTTCGACAGAACAGCGCGTTTCACGACGCCGCGCTCGCTGAGCTCCTCACTGAGGCCGGCATCGCCGACGGCGCAAGCTATCCGAACTGGGAGGAGGAGAAAAAGCTCGGTTTTCTGCGCCAAGAGCTGGAGTCCTCAAGACCCTTCTCCAGGAAGCGTGAGGGCATCGGCAAGCACGCCGACAACGTGGTGCAGACGCTGCGGGTGCTTCGGAGGCACATTGAGCAGCACGGGTGCGATGGCATTGGCAGCCTGATCGTGAGCATGACGCGCAGCGTCTCTGACCTGCTGGCGGTGTACATCCTCGCCCGTGAAGTGGGCTTGGCCCATTGGGAAGATGGTGGGCTTATTTCGCAAGTTCCGGTGGTGCCGCTCTTCGAGACGATTGCCGACTTGGAAGCGAGCTCCAGCATCTTGAGTGACTTCCTAGCGCACCCGTGCACGAAACGGAGTGTGCAGCATACGGAACGCGATGGCCTGCTGCTGCAGCAGGTCATGGTGGGCTACAGCGACAGCAACAAAGATGGCGGGATCATCGCCAGCCAAATGGCGCTCCACCAGGGTCAAAAGGCAATGATAGCCGCTGCCGAACCGCGAGGATTCCGCCTACAGTTCTTCCATGGGCGCGGCGGCACAATCAGCCGCGGGGCGGGTCCCACCGACCGGTTCTTACGCGCCCTGCCGCCCTACGCGGTGCGAGGCGATATTCGTCTGACCGAGCAGGGGGAAACTATCTCTCAGAAGTACGCGCAACGCATCACGGCGACGTACAACCTGGAGCTGTTGTTTGCAGGCGCAGCGCGTGCTTCGGCCTGGGACCTTGCTGCGGCGCCTCATGCGGAGGATGCGCGGTACAACGCCGCGTGCGAAGAGGCGATGCAGGAGCTGGCAAAGCTCAGCTTGCAGGCCTACCGCAAGCTAGTTGAAACCGACGGGTTCGTGACCTTCTTTAGCGAAGCAACCCCGGTCGATGTGATTGAGCAAAGCCGAATCGGCTCGCGCCCAGCGCGCAGATCCGGCAGACGCTCGCTCGAAGACTTGCGGGCCATCCCGTGGGTTTTTAGCTGGAGCCAAGCACGCTTTTTTCTTTCCGGCTGGTATGGCGTTGGTGCCGGCTTAGAAACGCTGAAGCAGCAGCAACCCGAGCATTACAAAACCTTGCTGCGCGATGCGATGCGGTGGCCGCCAAGCCGTTACGTGCTGATGAACGCGATCACCAGCATCGGCTCAACGGACCAAGACATCATGCGCGACTACGCCGCATTGGTCCGCGACGACTCAGTCCGCGCGACCTTCATGACGCAGGTGGAAGAGGAGCTCGGACGCTCGCTCCACCACCTCGAGCAGCTGCTTGGCGCTCCGCTTTACCAAAAGCGCACCAAGTTCAGTCAGACCGTGGCGCGGCGCCAGCCTGCACTCAAGATCTTACACGCACAGCAAATCGAGCTGCTAAGCCGATGGCGCACATCCCACGCCGAACCCCCTGAGGCGGACAACCCTCTGCTGACGCAGCTCTTGCTCACGGTCAACGCCATTGCGGCTGGCCTGCGCACCACTGGCTAACTTGCGCACCACCGGCTAACTTACGCACCACCGGCTAACTTACGCACCACCGGGTAAGACGCGCCTGAAGGCTAGTGGCTAGAACCCGAGCCGATGTTGTTCACGCCCACCGCTAGTTGGGGAGACGCTCGAGAGCGTCGATGAAGCGCTTGATGCCATCAAGCGGGATCGCTTGGAACGTTAGAGCGACTTCGCCGTCGTCGCCACGAAGCAGGCGCACGCGCTGACCCCGACCTGTTCCGCGTGGAGCAGCCGGAAGCTGACGCTCCAGTTGCTTGATTGCTCGCGAGAGCTTGGCGTACTTCTTCGTGTGTAAACTGTCGCGGTGCGTGAGCGCGTGGGTTGCTTCACGAATCTGTGTGGCTGTGGCCTCGTGAAGCGTCTTGCTGATGAAGCGTCCATCAGCCTCTCGAATGGCTACCGTTTTGTTGAGGACCTCGTCCGGTGCCTCTTCCATCTCTGTCGCCTCAAGGTAGCTTAGAGCGGCAACCAACTTCTCAGCTCCGTAACTTTGTGCGATGGCAGCACCAAAGTTTTCTGCCACGCGCATGAACTTATAGGCCGAGACGCGCGATATGCTCAAACGCTCCTCGAGATACTCGGTGAAGGTGCGATGCGTCTGCCGCCAAAGCTCCTCCCGCCGTACCCGCAGCAGCCGCGAACCAATCTCATAAAAAGTACGCCCCGCGGCCGACTGCAGAGCCTCCACCTCCTCAGTCAATCGCGCTAGACGCCGCTCCTTTGCGGTAACTCTAGAGTTGGAAGGTGCCTTTGATCTCGTTGAAGTGCTTGTCACTGCTCTGCTCCTTCCTGCGCTGGTCCGCGCGGCAGATCGTTGTAAAGCATTCTTTACAGAACACAGCCGGATACGCAACTTACAGAGCCGCAACTTCTTCGGATACCTAGGCGCTTTGTAAAGATCCGTTTACAAACAACGGCTGCAGACCTATCAAGCATCGTGAGCCACACGGGATTAGAACTCGCGCGCTAGTGAGATCTGACTGGTGAGGGCTGGAGCCAGCTTCAATGACGTCTCGAGGCTGTCGGTGTGATTGAAGGCGTAGATGGCTGCTCCTACACGAAGTGCCGCAACGAAGCCGCCGGCGAACGGGAACTGCAGGGAGGCAGACGGTTCAAGAATCCCTGCAGGAGAAAGACGGGGAGCGATATCCCGCTCCGATTCGAAACGCTGGTAGAGCAACGCCACGCCTCCCGCTACGCCCGCAGAGACTGTCAGCGGTCCCACATCCCACGCCGGCGAGACGCGAAAGAGCGCACTCAGCTCATCGTTGGTGGCAACAAGCGCTGGATTGGAAAAGCCGTTGCGACAAGCGCGTAGATCAACACCGAGTCCATATGCTGCCAGATGCAGGTCGTAGTGACCGACCATCCCGTGGCACCACCCTGCGCCGTCTCGAATGGCGCTCCGGCCGAAGTAACCCAAGCCGAGACTGTGCGAGCGCTTAACCTGCGAGCCTCCTTTACGCACGAGGCGTGCATACGCAACACGCTGAAGGTGCGACCGCTCGACATGTACGCTGCTCCCGGCGCGCACGGCAACCTGTCCTTCGAGCAGGTGGTCGCGCGCTCTGCCACGAACGAAGTAGTGCCCCTGCGACAGACTCAAGGTTCGACTCGAGTCGTAGAGCCCGACCTCAGCGACCACCGGTCCCTCCTCGGAGCCGCGAAACACGAGAAAACTGTGCTTTTTCGGCAGGCTCAGCCATCCGCGACGTCCGTAGCGGGTAGAAACGAAGGTGAGTGGCGGGTCACTTCGGCCAGCCAGCTCGTAGCGGTAGGTGGGGTGCTGGGTTCCTGCCAATGTTCTGCTGGTCGCTCGCAAGGTGTTCTCGTACGCATGCTGGTAAGCTTCCGAGAGCACCACGCGGCCGTCATGATTGCTGTCCGCCGCGCCAAGCAGGCCCGAGACGAGGTAGTGGGTGAAGAACGAGCTCCTGATGCGATCCGACTCCTGCGCGTCTTCTGTGGCAGCGCTGGATGTAAGAAAAACGGCCCCCTGCCCCAGCGGCTCGCTCCTGAGCTTGATCGCGAAAGGCTTCTTGGCCCTTCCCCCTTTGACGCGGGTGAGCGATCCGGAGCGACACGCATCGAGAATCAACACGCGAAAGCGTGCGGATGAGCCGCGCACCAGCTGCTCAAGCTCGGCGAGCTCCAGGCGCGAGTCGCCAAGGTGAAGCGCTTCGGAGTCGGCATGGCCCGAGTAAAACACCAGCAGCATGGCGGGCTTGCCGCGGGTCCGGATGCGGTCGTTCACGTCGATGATCGCCCGACGTACCCGCGAGGCCGGTTGGCCCTGCAGCATCACGACGTTCTCTGGTCGAAACCCTCCCAGTTGCTGGAGCACATCCCGCACCTTGCCTGCATCGCGTTCGGCAAAGCGAAGGCGCTCTTCATCCTTGGCGCCAAGGTCATGACCCACGAGCACCGCGTAGCGCTGCGGCTCTGCACGCGCGACGGCCGGCAAAGAAGCCATTGCCGCTACGATAAGCAGGATGCGCTGCGGGCACCTCACGGAGCCGAGCCCTGATCGCGAGGTTTCTTCGAGAAGCTTACCGTCTCCACCTTGCAGCCTTGGGGAATCGCGGACTCTCCCTCTGTGGCGAGCCGGCTGCGAATCGGCTCGAGCAACATCGGCGACTGACAGAAGACCCCGTAGATGACCTCCTGCCCTAGCGCATCATCCAGCTCCGTGCTCAGCGGCAGCAGCACATTGCTTCCCGCCTCAACGCGCTGAGCCCTACGCTTGGTCGGAAAGTACACGCTCGCTTTGCCCTCACCGTCTACACTCAAGACGGCCACGTAAGCCGGTTGATCGAGCGTGACGGCAAAGCGAATGGCGTCACCCGGGCGCAGGACGTCTCCGTCTTGTCCGATGTGAACGCCAGCACGCTCCTGAACGTGCTTGCCTTCCTGTCCCCTCATGCCCTCCTGAACACCCTTACCCTCCCGAACGTAGTAGCGCAGGTGCCCCGCTCCCTTTGAACGGGTCTGCTCGAGCGAGCCAACATCCTCTCCCCGTCCGACCCATAGGAGCACCGCGGCAGCCATCGCGAATGTGCCCGCAACTGCCATGGGTCGAACCACACGACGCTTCCCTGTGAACCTTGTTGCGAGCGACCGAGCGGGCAACGGATCAAGGGGCGGGAGTCGCTCCTGTGCGTACGTTTTCTGGAGCTGTGCCAGACGGGCTTGGCACGTCTGGCACGCGGCAAGGTGCGGCATCGACGCGCGCGTCTGCTCACCCAGCGCCACCTGATCAAGCGCAAGATCCGACAAGCAGTCTCGGCTATGCTGGGCCGCCTGCATTAGCCCACCTCCGCTTGATGATTGACCCGCGCCTCTGCGCTCTTGAGCAGCTGGCGCACCTGCGTGTGCGAGCACCCCATCATACGGCCCACCTCACGCTGCGACATGTGGTCCAGGTGTGTGTAGATCATCGCTTGAGCTTCCTTATCTGTGAGAACTGAGAAGGCCTGACGCAACAGAGCGTGCGTTTCGCCCGAAGCGCTCGCAGCCGGCGTCACGGGAGCTGCGCGACCCTCGAGCAAGCGTTGCCGCGTCTTGCTATTTCGAATCCGGTTGAGCGCTCGGTGGGTGGTCATCCCATAAAGAAAAGTCGAAAGCCTTGAGCGCCCCTTGAACGCTGAAGGCTTTCGAAGCAGGGCGTGAAACACCTCTTGGAGCACGTCCTGCGCCTCCGTCTCGTCGCCTAAAATCTGACGGGCCCGACGGATCACCATCGGGCCGTACCTTGTGTAGGCTTCAGAGACGTCCATCGTAACTACTCCGATGCCTCTCCAGACGTCTCTTCGAAGACGTAGAAAAGCTCGAGGTTGTCAAGGAAGTCACCATAGATATGCACCGGCATCCGGTAGTCCTCGCTCCCAACGGCGCGGTACGTATGGGAAACCTTGCCGCAGATTTCACAGATGATGTAGGCATCCTCATCATCCTCGCGCAGGCCTCCGCACCCCTCCGACGGCTGAACATCTGAGCTACGGTAGTTAGCGATTTGGGCTTCGTACGAGCCTGGGTCATCTGTCTCCTGAGGATTGGACAATGCTTCCTCGACGTCGTAAGTGCACTCGCGCACGAACCTCCGAAGCTCCTTTTCCTCAGGATCTACCGTCGCGTGCAACATGTGGAGGCCCCGAGGAAGATCTTCGGAAAGGTGGTAACCCGCTCGAACTGGACTTGTGGCGAACACGAACTGAGTTTGCTCCGCGGCGCCCCAGAGACCATCGCCTTCACTAAAATGAGTCAAAGCACCTTCTTCATCTTTATCCAACAGTGCGTCCGCCGGAATGGCAGCATCGAACACGAACAGAGTGCCCAATGCGTAGGTTCCTTCCGGCGCACGAACGTTGCTGCGGAAGGCGGTCGACTGCTTGGTCGACCACTCCGTGGCGAAGTTCTCCGGTGGTAGCTCCATGAGACTTACACGAGCCCCTGGAGGCGACCCGCCTTCCACAGCAACTGGAGTCGAAATAATATTCCCCAATGAGTTGAACCAAAGCACCGCCATCTGGCTTTCATCGGGAACAGATTGCCCTCGCTCTCGTGTGATAATCTTGGCATCTATCTGCATCACCGGATCGCCCTCGTAGTTGCTGTCAACCTGGCCGGTCTCGGTGTCGCTGCAAGCAGCGAGCAGCCCCAAGAAGGTGGTAAGTAGTGTAGTTCGTCTCATTTTATTTCTCCTTCAACAAGCAATCGGCTTGGTTCTGAAGGGTAAGAACCGCGCATCGCTGATCTGGAAAGTCTACGATGAAGTGCAATGTGCGACAGCCGGTTCCGTGGCTCCAGGGACTGACCGAACACACCGGTCTGACCGGACACATGAGCCTGCGCGCCTGAAAGGTAGAAATTGCTGTTTCCGACGACCGCAAACTGCCAAGTTTCCTGCTTCTAAACTGCGAGAGCGCGTCGTCCGTGCTTTGGTATGACTTTTGCTTTTTGTTCAGCGCATGAAGTTTCTAGCTACCTTGCTTATCTTGTCCCTATCCGCTTGCGCGGCTGAGGAACATGGTTCTCTTTCTGCTGCTGGACAAACAGGCTGCAACTCCAGGGCGTTGGGGCAGAGCCGCGCAGGCATCGTATGGCAGGCTGTCAACGGAGCAGAACCTGCGCCGATGACGTGGGGAAGCGATTGGAACAGCCCCGCCGCAGTCGTCTCACGGGAGCTTGCAGACGAGGCAGGCCTGGTGGCAGAGGAGCTGCCTACACTCGCGAACCTGCTTGGCACAGCACGCGTTGAGCGCGTGCTGGACATAGGCCACGAAAGGCATGCCTGGGGACATCAGCTAGTCACCGATAAGAGGTCCGACTTCCCGTGGTTTGCTCCTGAGGGTCAGGTGGTCGGCATCGACGTCCAACGCTATGCCGATACGCACACGCACGCTCGACTCGAGCTGGTAATCTATGATCGAGGTCCTTTCACTAATCCGTACGAGGGGCTCGCTGAGAAGTTGGTTGAGGAGCAGATGGATGCCTTCCAGCTGATCCATCAGGCTTGGGGAGTGCCTGACATCTATTTTTTGCCCGCAGCCATGGGCGCGCTCCCACCTCTTTACCAACTAGACGGACGCCGCTGGTTATTGATCAACACACCCGCCTCGTCACCTCAGACCACAGGCACCACCCTGGCGGACCTTAGCGACGTGTTGGGTGCCGCTGCACCTCAGCTCCAGGCGGTGTTTGATGGTACACAACTACCGGCCGACTACCCTCTCTCCTCGCAACAGAGAGTGCAGACAAACTATCCCTCCTTACTGCTTCTGCTTGAGTTCGCCATCACCCATGCAGCGGCAGACTGACGCGGCCAACAACGAGGTACGCCGAGAAGCGCATTCTCCTGTCACGTGAAGGGGGCGTGGATGTAACGTCTCCCGAAATTGCGTTGCGTCTCACGCGACACGTGTGAGACTTTGCTGATGAAGTTTTCTGCATGCCACTCCCGTCTTCTTTTCCTGCTCGCTTTCAGCATGGCTGGCCCAGGTTTGGCAGCCTGTGGATCGCGCTCTGCTTCGTCGGATGAACCGCCCGAGGTAGACGCAAACACGGACTGCCGGATTGCCGGTGAGATGCGCACTCGAGGCGAACTTCTGAGTGAGGAGACGATTCGGGACTACAGCCGTGCCGAGATCCAGCTCTATGCCCGTGCGATTGGCCTCGACTTCACGCCGCTGTACGGAGCTGCGGCTTCTAAAGTTACCTACGTCACCGCAGACCTGGCGGACGGGTGCACAGTGGCCTCGGGGGCTGTGGTGTTGCCGGTTGACGCGGAGGGGCCGCGACCACTGGTCAGCTACCAACACGGGACGGTCCTGGAGCGTAAGGAGACACCTTCGGCCGGCTCGGGTGAGCTTCGAATCGGAGTGGCGCTGGCTTCGCTCGGGCACGTGGGTTCGCTTCCCGATTATGTCGGACTAGGTGCGTCTGATGCGTTTCTCCATCCCTACTTGCATGCGGAGAGCGAGGCCAGCGCCTCGCTGGACATGCTTCGGGCGGCAACGACCTTTGCGCAGGAGTCGGACGTTGAACTCGACGATAACCTGTTTCTCATCGGCTACTCGCAGGGCGGGCACGCCACCATGGCATTGCATCGACTGATCGAAGAAGACCACGGTGACGCATTCAGCGTGACGGCCTCGAGCCCTCAAGCAGGGCCTTACGACTTGAGCGGAACGATGCGCGACACTCTTTTGGCGAGCGAGGAGCACCCTAACCCGTACTACGTCCCCTACCTTACGTTTGCCTACCAGAATGTGTACGGGTTAGCTGAAAGTTCAGAGGCGCTGTTTGCCGCGGAATACCGCGACGTCATTCCGCCCCTATTCAACGGAGCTACTTCCAGCGACGCAATCAACAGCGCCATGCCCGACGTGCCACTCGAGGTGCTAAGTCCCGAGTTCGTGACGAGCATTCGGGACGATGAAAGTTCACCGATCAACCAAGCGTTGGAAAAGAACGACGTGTACAGGTGGAAGCCTGCTGCGCCTATGCGCCTCTATCACTGCGCAGGTGATCAGGACGTTCCTTACGCCAACTCCCAGGTAGCCTTCGACTACCTGCAGGAGCAAGGGGCGGAGGTCGAGCTGCTCGTACCCGAAGGCACCGACGACGACACGAGCCACGGAGAGTGCGCCCTCTCAGCCCTGATTCAGGGAGCGGCCTGGTTCGACAACTTCTTAGCGGCGGACTAGCCTCCCCGCGTGACTCCCACCATCACCACAGCATACGCCGCCGCTCTCGGGCTGCTCTACGTTCCTTTGAGCTTTGCCGTGATCCGGTCGCGGCGGCGAAGCGGCGTCAGCCTCGGCGACGGCGGGCAACAGGAACTTCAGCGAAGGGTCCGCGCGCACGCCAACTTCGCAGAATACGTCCCCATCGTACTCATTCTGCTGCTGCTTGCCGAGCTTGGTGGTGCGGCCCCGTGGCGCCTTCACCTGAGTGGCGCGTCCTTGCTTTTGGGACGCTGCCTTCACGCCGCCACCTTTCTTTTCACTCAGCGCTTCATGCCGGGACGGGTGGGCGGCATGGTGATGACGTTCTTTAGCTTGATATCTGCCGCCATTGCCTGCGCCATTGCGGCGATGCGCACCTAGTCAGCCCCTTGGCCGCCCCCCAGCATTTGAGACAACCGTCATTAAGTTTCTCGTGTCTCGGTCGATACTCATCATACGGAAATAAGATGGCCAATACGCATCGGGCCACGTGACATCGGGCGCTCCTTGCACTAGATGAAAACTACTTTCATTTTCAACTTGCCATTGCGTTATCGACATCGATACAATGGAGTTAGTAACGTATGATTGTCTGCTCCTGCCATGCCATCTCCGATAAGGCTATATGCCGAGCCCGCGACGAGGGAGCGCACTCCGTCGCCGATATCTTCCGCAGTCTCGGCGTGACTCCCCAGTGTGGCAAGTGCGTGCAGCAGGTAGCACAGCTCTCAGGAAGGCAGTTGGTTGCGCTTCGCCGCCGCCCCTCCGTCCGACCCTGCAGCGGTGCCTGCTTCGCTGAAGCTGCTGAGTAGTTTCCGATTCCGCGATTCCGCGATGCCGATGTGCAGGCCCAATGCCAGTGCCGGAGGCCGAGCGGAACGAAACACTTTACGGCGGCCGCTTAGCCACTACGACATCCTACCTCGATCGCCCTTCACCGCTCCGCCGACGACTTGAGATGCAGTTATCTGAACCCATCGTCATGAGGTAATACCGACTGAGATAAAGGAACTTGTGTGCCGAATAGGTATGCATAAACGCATCAGGTCGTCTTTCGACCTTCAGGAGGCGTTGCGCGTCGCGGTACATTGCCCCGTCGAAGTGGCGGACAGTTTCGTCCCGTTCGGGGTAAAAAATGAAGAATGCGACAACTAGAACGACGGCGCTACAGGAAGCGACGACCGCAGACCAAGCATCAAACCACCGCACCTTCGGAGCGAGCAGTGCCGCTGATAGGCCTACTCCGAGGCTCAAGAACGGCCATGCTCCGATGGAGCGCAGAGCGTGTGGAAGCCCATTCCACGTGAGAGCTGCCGGCAGCACACCAGAAGCGAATCCAAGCAAACAGAAAGTAAGCATCCGGACGTCGCTTTTTGCCGCTTGCCGTCGAACTCCAGCGCACCCAATCAATAACAGGAGCACGAAGAGGTCCCAGTAGCTTGCGATGCCGGTAAAACCGTTAGAGTGACGTGGGTTACGGTCGCCGAAGAATAGGAAGTAGCCGGGTCGCAAGTGAAGCCAGAAGTTGTCAAGCACCAAAACCAACTTGCTTAGCAAGTTGAGGTGTTGGACAGCGCGCGAGCTTCCGAAGACGCCAACGGCGGCGTGACGTCCCTGCATCTCTACCTGTAAGGTAAGGTAGATCAGCGGCAACGCAAACACGGCGGATACCACGGTTGCTAGCACGACGTGCCGTCGCCTGATGTGCAGGTCAGCAGCGAAGAACCAGATAAGGCCGATCACCAACACGACTTGGAGACGTTGAGGCGGATACACATAAGCACAACTGGCTAGGAAGAAGCCCGCGAGGACTATCCACATTGTGCGCTCGCGTTTGACTAAACACCATAACGCTACGATAAGGAAGAACGGGGCCAGGGCAGGATCCCACGCGACGCGGGAGAACTGAAACGCCCAGGGTGACAGTGACGCGGCCACAAAAGTGTAAAACGCTGCCTGTGGACCACCCAATCGACGGGCTAATGCCGCCAGAAAGAGGACAGAGAGAAAGCCAACAAACGCCACAAAGCCCCGAAAAGCGGCCGTGCTCCCGCCAAAGATCGTAGACCAAGCAGCGGTAAGGTACATGTAGTGCGGTGTATACAGACCACCACCTAGACCCTTACTGAATATCGGCCAAACGCGACCGTCGGAGTCGGTACCCCCTTCGGCAATGCATAGAGCATGAGCCGCTCCACCGCCCTCGTCTATCGCGAAGCCTAAGGGGGTTGAGAGGCTCCCGAAACGCGCCAACGCAGCAATCAGCGCAAAACCGCCTATAATCGCCTGGGCGCGGGTGAGACGGCGTTCCTTCATTACGCGGCCCGCTATAGCACTCTTGCGATGCAAATCCACCCCTGGTCAATAGCTATATCTGCCACACGCCAGCGGCCACTGTCATAGAACCCTACCGGGCTTCTTCAAGAAAGGGTCTCTGAGGTAAAAAGGGTCTCAAAGGCGGTGTCTAACGTCTGAGTGCGCGCATCAGAATCGCACTGTGGCGGCGTACTTGCTCTTCTAGAGCATCCAGAGGTGGGCCCGCTTTGGGGAATGACGAGCTGTGACTTGCTGGCCGGTGCGGTATTGACAGGGCATCAGGAAGGACTATTACAGAAAAGCTAACGCTCACGTATGCGTAAGGTTTGCCAGTGACCGTCTCACCCACAGCCATATCTCTACTTGACGCGTCTTCCGATGCTAAAGCGGCCTCCGAGCTAGGCGAGAGGAAAGTTCGAAAGGCTCGGCCCAATCCAGTGAAGGTGGGGCCGCTCAAGGTGGGCGAGTTGGCTAAGCGGGCTGGAAAAACGGTTCGGGCGCTGCATCTGTACGAAGAGCTCGGACTACTTCAGCCTTCCGTACGCTCTCAGGGTGGCTTCCGTCTCTACGAGGAAGCGGCTCTCGAGCGGGTGCAGTGGATCAGCAAACTTCAAGAGGTTGGGTTTTCACTGAGTGAGATCCGGCGCGCCGCCAGGAGCCTTGAGGCACAGGGGCGTGAATCGGCTCCTGCAGCCATGGCGGAAGTGAGAGGCATCTTTCGCGAGCGGCTGGACGAGACTCGCAGAAACATTGCTCGGTTGAAAAGCCTCGAAGGCGAGCTTCAAGCAAGTCTTCAGTATCTGCAGGCGTGCCGAGGCTGCAGCACCACAACGCGTCTACCTGCTTGCACTACCTGCGAGCATCGCGGTGAGGATGAAGCTGTGCCGGGCCTTGTGGCCGGGTTCATTGGAGAGTGAGACAGATGGCGGTATGAAATCACACCCACGTGCTCCTACAGGCGTTGCCATCCGTCTCCGTCCTTCGGAGAGAGCACATCGAGGTCCTTAGGAGAGAGAGCACATCGAGCGCCATCAGGTTTTAGCCGCTGAGCCATTTTAGCCGCTGAGCCATTTTAACCGCCGAGCAAAGGCGGCAGTTAGCCGGACCACCCATGCATTCAAAGCCCACACATCTCGTTGATACTTACCGAGCAGCAAAACACCAACTAGCAGAATGGAGTTGAGGAGATTCTCATGCCACTCAAGTTTCCCATATTTATGGACAACCAAAGCACCACGCCCGTAGACCCAAGAGTGGTTGAAGCCATGTTGCCGTACTTCACTTCGCACTTCGGCAACGCTGCCAGCCGCAACCACGCCTATGGTTGGGCGGCGGAGCAGGCAGTGGAAGGTGCGCGTGAAAGCATCGCGAAACTGATTGGTGCCAAGTCTTCTAAGGAGATCGTCTTTACATCCGGGGCAACCGAGAGTGACAATCTCGCGCTCAAGGGAGTGGCGCGGTTCTACAAAGACCGCGGTAACCACATCATCACTGCTAAAACCGAGCACAAAGCGGTGCTTGACACCGCAAAATACCTTCAGCGCGAGGGCTTCGAAGTCACCTTTCTGGATGTTGACGAAGACGCTCGCGTGTCGGCCGACAGCGTAGCCAGCGCGATCACGGACAAAACCATCTTAGTTTCGATCATGTTGGCAAATAATGAGGTTGGCACGATCAACCCCATTGCCGACATCGGCCGCATCACCCGAGAAAAGGGTGTGCTGTTTCACTGCGACGCGGTCCAAGGGGTGGGCAAAATACCCTTCGATGTCGAGGAGATGAACGTAGACCTGGCGAGCATTTCTGCGCATAAGATGCACGGCCCAAAGGGTGTTGGAGCGCTGTACGTGCGGCGGTCGAAGCCACGTGTGCGCATCTCCGCTGAGATAGACGGTGGTGGACACGAGCGGGGCATGCGCTCGGGCACACTGAATGTCCCTGGCATCGTCGGACTTGGTAGAGCGGCAGAACTTGCACTGGCTGAGATGAAGAGCGACGCCGAGAAGGTCTTCGAGCTACGGCAGCGGCTTCGAAAGAGATTAAACGAGCGACTGGATGAGCTGATCCTCAACGGCGCCGACGATCCGTACCGACTACCGGGAAGTCTCAACCTCTCTTTTGCTTTTGTGGAGGGCGAGGCCATGATGATGGCCATCAAAGATGTCGCGGTTTCGTCGGGAAGTGCTTGCACGAGTGCGAGTCTCGAGCCGAGCTATGTGCTGCGAGCCATGGGCGTGGATGAGGAGATGGCGCATACCTCTATCCGTTTCGGACTCGGCAAGTTCAACACGGAAGAAGAGGTGGACCATGTGGCCGACCTCGTCAGTGAGCAGGCCCTACGCCTGCGGGAGATGTCGCCTCTTTATGAGATGCATAAAGAGGGCATTGATCTAAAGTCGATTCAATGGCAGGCGCATTAGCAGATTTTGGCTGAAGGACCGCAGAAGCGGTCCCACGCACAGGGATTAGAAAAGAGGAGAAACATGGCCTATTCGGAAAAAGTTATCGAACATTATGAGAAGCCCCGCAATGTTGGCACCATGGACAAGAACGACCCAAGTGTCGGAACTGGCCTGGTTGGAGCGCCTGCATGCGGCGACGTGATGAGGCTTCAGCTAAAGATCAACCCGGAGACCCAACTGATTGAGGATGCGAAGTTTAAGACGTTTGGCTGCGGTAGCGCAATCGCCTCGTCATCATTGGCGACAGAGTGGGTTAAGGGGAAGTCTGTTGATGAGGCAATGCGTCTCAAGAACACGCAGATTGTTGAGGAGCTCAATCTTCCTCCTGTCAAAGTGCACTGCTCGGTGTTGGCTGAAGATGCCATTAAGAGCGCAATAGCAGACTTCCGCAAGAAGCAGGGCGTCGGCGAGACTGTAAAAACCTCAGTCACCGCTCCTCCTGCACAGAAGCAGGACTAGGCATGCCCACGGCAGCAACATCATTATTGCGTAAGCAGGCGCCAGACGGGCCAACCCGTGAGAGTCCAGCGCAACGGCAGACAGCGGCTGAGCCTGCAGGTGCGCCGCTTGAAAACAGCGGCGTCACCATCACCCAGAAGGCTATCGAGATGGCGCGCAAAGCCCTAGAGAAGCGAGGTACCCCAGAGGCCGGCCTGCGGCTCGGGGTGCGGGGTGGAGGATGTTCAGGAGCCGCGTACGTCATTGAGTTCGCTGATAAGGTGAGGGCAAAGGACATCGAGCTGCAGTTCGGCGAACTGCGGGTAATCGTAGATCCGAAGAGTCTCGTCTACTTGCGTAGTTCAGTACTCGATTACGAGGTGAAGCTGATGGAGCATGGCTTCAAGTTTCGCAACCCGAACGAGAAGCGCGGATGTGGATGCGGTCAATCGTTCGGCATTTAGCTGAACGCTGGCTTGCAACAATGACGTTCACCTGGAACCGCTAACGCGAAGGCGTTGGTGGAAATGTGCACACAAAAGTTTGGGCCGTGAATCCATTTTCAGTTTTCAATATACCTCCCACTTTTGAGCTCGACGGCGCTGAGCTCGACCGGCGTTATCGCGCGCTCCAGCAGGCGCTTCACCCCGACCGATTCGCACGCTCATCACCTAGCGAGAGGCAAGTCAGCCTCAGCAAATCAGTGACGGTGAACGAGGCTTACCGAAGTCTGCGTGACGAGGTTCAGCGTGCTGAGCTTGCATTTTCAGTGCTCAGCGAGCAGCCCGGTGAAGGGCGGGGTCAGTCCTCCGCCGATGCCGTTGGGCAGGAGTTTCTGATGGAGGTGATGGAGCTGGGCGAAGCCGTGACAGAGGCTGCCCTCGATCCCAGCCAGCGTGAGGGAGTTATGCAGCAGCTTCAGGAGCTGACCGATGAAGTGCGTGAGAGTCTGAGGCAGTCTTTGAGGCCGGACCGCTTTAAAAACAGCAAAGAGGAAGCACAGCAATCCGTAGCACGATTCCGCTATCTACACCGCCTGCGTGAGCAACTCCAGCGCGCCTCGAAAGCAGCTTCTGAATCAGTCATAACTGCATCGTGAGCGAACGTATTGGGGGGACCGCTGCGCCCTGGTTTGAATGACGCTGCGCAGTGGTGGGTCCCGCTGAGTGAGCGGCGATTCGATTTCCATCGAGGGTTTGGCACCCAAACCCTCTGCCGCGGAAGTCAATCCCGCGGCATTCACCCAAGCTCCCCCGTCCATCACGAACGTGTTCGGGTAGCAGGGTCAACTGCGTGATGCATCCATACATCGGTGTAAATCAGCGGGTTCGCTCCGGAAATGAGTCTGAGCCTTCCGGCGAAGTCGACTACGCCATTCTCTCTCCGCATGTCGGCATGTACGACGGGCCCGCGGGAAGATGCATCGTGAGCGAACGTATTGGGGGGACCGCTGCGCCCTGGTTTGAATGACGCTGCGCAGTGGTGGGTCCCGCTGAGTGAGCGGCGATTCGATTTCCATCGAGGGTTTGGCACCCAAACCCTCTGCCGCGGAAGTCAATCCCGCGGCATTCACCCAAGCTCCCCCGTCCATCACGAACGTGTTCGGGTAGCAGGGTCAACTGCGTGATGCATCCATACATCGGTGTAAATCAGCGGGTTCGCTCCGGAAATGAGTCTGAGCCTTCCGGCGAAGTCGACTACGCCATTCTCTCTCCGCATGTCGGCATGTACGACGGGCCCGCGGGAAGATGCATCGTGAGCGAACGTATTGGGGGGACCGTCCAAAGGACGGTGGGTCCCGCTGAGAGAGCGGCGATGCATCTGCCTGCGGGCCAGCCACTCAGCTGCGCTCAAGCAGGCCACTCCGGCCACCGCGTTGCACAGCCTCCCAGGATTGCGTCGCCACATCCTTGCCCCCAAGTCAGATGCGACTGCACTGTGTCTGCACTGTGTCATACCATGAGCTCCTATCGAGCACTGCCACCCTCCCCACAGCGCTTGCAGAGCAAGATCCCGCGACAGCCTGTGAAACGGGCAGTGCAATGCTACTCGCGTTGCTAACACCGCAGTCTCCGAGAGCGCTTTGCCAACTCTATTCTCTCATCCGCTGGCACCCGACCCGCCACTGCGTCACCCTCTAAGAAGCCTATGTCGTTACTCCAAATAGAAGACCCTTCCGTCACGGCACACCCTGTAGGCATTGACCTCGGGACCACCCACAGCGTGGTGGCATACGTGACGAGCTTAGGAACACCCGTTGCTATTCGTGACTGCGATGCAACGCCTCTCGTGCCATCCGTCGTCCATTTTCCGGAAACAGGCCACCCAGTTGTCGGTGAGGCCGCTGAACGGCTTGCTGCAGTAAACACCATCTCTAGCGCCAAACGGCTGATGGGTCGCGGGGCCGACGACCCAGAAACCCGGGCGCTCGCCAGCCATCGCTTTGCCGTCAGCGCCGACGGTAAAGTCGTACGCTTTGCATTGAGCCAAGGGCGCACTGTCACTCCGGTTGAAGTAGGAGCCGAGGTGTTACGCGCCCTCAAGGAGCGCGCCCGCAAAGCACTGGGGAGTGTGGGTCCCGCCGTGATTACCGTGCCAGCTTACTTCGACGACGCCCAGCGGCAGGCCACCAAGGATGCCGCGCGGCTGGCAGACATTGAGGTTCTTCGGTTACTTAACGAACCAACGGCGGCCGCCTTGGCGTATGGATTGGACCAGAAGAAGCAAGGAACATTCGTCGTATATGATCTCGGTGGTGGCACGTTTGATGTGACGCTGCTTCAGCTCGATCGGGGCGTCTTCCAAGTTCGTGCGACAGGTGGAGACAGTCAGCTAGGAGGTGACGACATGGATCGGGCGATCGCGTCGAACCTGAAGTCGACGCTCGGATTTGATAGTCTCTCCCAGGAGCAGACACGGCAGCTTCTGATGGCGGCGCGCCAAGCCAAACACGGACTTAGTGAAGCCGATGCGGTCGAGTTTTCGCTTCCCTCAGCAAGTGGCACTGAACAGCTGGTGCATCTGACGCGGGCAAACTTCGAGGAGTGGATCTCTCCGATCCTCGAGCGAACAGGCCGCGCGTGCAGACAGGTTCTCGAGGACGCAGAAATCGTGGCGGATGCCGTTGATGGCACGATTTTGGTGGGTGGCTCAACCCGCGTACCCGCAGTGCGCGCGTTCGTCAGAGACTTCTTTAGGCAGGAGCCTCTTACGGATTTAGACCCCGACCAGGTGGTGGCGTTGGGTGCTGCCTATCAGGCAGAGCTTCTTGCTGGTACTCAGGCGAGAGAGGATGTGCTCTTGCTGGACGTGCTGCCACTCTCCCTTGGCATCGAGACCATGGGAGGAGTTGTCGAGAAGCTCCTTCCGCGAAATACCCCCATACCCGCACAGGCAGCGCAAGTGTTCACCACGTACGCCGACAACCAAACCGGATTCGAGCTGCACGTGCTCCAAGGTGAACGCGAACTTTCCGAGGATTGCCGCTCACTCGCGCATTTCACGCTGCGTGGAATTCCGCCATTCCCAGCAGGTATCGCACGTTTGCAGGTGAGCTTCTCCGTTAACGCTGATGGCATCCTTGAGGTTCAAGCCAAAGAGCTTCGGACCGGCATTGAGCAGAGCGTGGAGGTGACGCCGAGCCATGGCTTATCCGATGAGGACATGGAACGGATGCTGAGCGACGCGTTCGACCGAGGCGAAGAAGATGTTAGAGCACGCGCACTGCGGGAACAACGGACGGAGGCTGCTCGACTGCTCCCCACGCTCGAGAAGGCAGTGCGTGAAGATGGTGACCTTCTCGAGGACGAGGAGCGCTCCGCAATCGAAGCCGCAGCGGCGGCTGTTAAACGCGCATGCGAAGGCGACGATGCGGACGCGATTGCTCAGCATCTCGAGGCACTTGATCGCACGTCGAAGCCCTTCGCCGGCAAGAGAATGGACCGAAGCATCCAAGCTGCCCTGCGCGGTGTGGAGCTGCAAAGCTTGGAAACAGAAACCGCGGGCGCAAAGGGCATCGACGACCATCTCGGAGACACCACCTAGAACATGGGCTCTTTGCGAGGTCGTGACCAGCTTTGCATATGCTCAACAGAGTTATCAGCAAAGGTGACTTGCGACCTGCGCACCCTTACGGCAAGGTGTCGTATCGTTTGGCTTCAGCTCAAGTTAGACCCTATTTCTGCCTTCCCGCTCTTCGCCGCGTTCTTGTGCCGGCCCTTCAGGAGTTTGTCCATGCCCAAAGTACGTTTTGTCAAAGAAAGCCTCTCTGTCGAAGTTCCACAAGGAACAACGATTCTCGACGCTGCACGTCAAGCAGGTGCTCCCGAGGGCGACCGCTGCGGAGGCGTTTGCGCTTGCTCCACCTGCCATGTCTACGTCGTAGAAGGGTTCAACCAGCTCTCTGAGATTGAGGATGAGGAGTTCGACATCCTGGATAAAGCGTTTGACGTCAAGTCAACATCCCGCCTCGGCTGTCAAGCCACGATCCAAGGCGACATCGCGGTTGAGATTTCGGAGGAGAGCTTCGAGGCGTTCCTCGATGAACATCCTGACGAGAAAGAACGCGCCCACGAACTCCGCAGCTGACGCCCCGCTTCCTCCTGACGTTGAACGCCGCCTCGTCGCGCCTCTGGAGGTCCACAGGCATGGCCGCTCCGCACGAACCGCAGGAACAGGGGCACCATCTCCAGGACGAGCAGACATGAGAGAAGGACCACTCCCGCAGTCGTTTTACCGTCGGGACGCCGTTTCTGTTGCCGTTGAGATGATAGGGGCCCTGCTGCGGTTCGACGGAATCATTCTCCGCATCACAGAGACCGAAGCGTACGGCGGACCTCACGACTCAGCTAGCCACAGCCGCAGTGGGGTCACACCGCGCAACCATCCCATGTGGGGTCCGCCAGGTCACACCTACATTTACCTGTGCTACGGCATCCACCACCTACTGAACATCACGGTGTACCCAGAGGGAGAGGCCGGTGCGGTGCTGATCCGGGCATGCGAACCCGTTGAAGGCATCGAGCTCGTTCGATCCCGACGCGCGAATCGAACAGGCCCCGCGCTGCTGGCCGGGCCTGGACGTGTCACGCAGGCGCTCGGCGTCACAACCGCTATGTCAGGTGCACCCGTCTACCAAGGCAAGGCCCTTTCACTGCACCCGGGCGTCTTGCCAAGCAAGATGCTCCGAGGGCCGCGCGTGGGCATCGGCTACGCCAAACCCAAAGATCAGCGCATCGCATGGCGCTTTGCCGACGGGACATCACCGTGGGTCAGCCAACCTCAGACGTTGCGCCCGTGGCGCGGGTGGAACTGCCGCCTCCGTTATACAGAGCTCCAATCAAGCACCACCGATCAATCAAGTGAACGTGTCGACAAACGCGGCCCCCGAAGCAGCGTTTGACGGAGCAACTACCCTAAAGTTTCTCCTAAGCCGTTTGTAGCCCCATGAAAATGATGCGGTGGGGCATTGAGAGAAGGCGCGCTAAGTAAGTTGCCCTCAAAGGTGACTATGAGCGCAGCGCGAGAACATCCTCCATGGTGTAGAGGCCGGGGGGCTGGTTGGTGCACCATAGGGCGGCCCTTACTGCACCGGCCGCGAAGATGCTGCGGGTCTCTGCCTTGTGGGATAGTTCGACGCGTTCGCCCTCGCCGGCAAAGATAACGCTGTGGTCGCCCACCACGCTCCCGCCGCGGAGGGTCATCACCCCGACCTCCTCATCCGACCGAGCACCCACCTGCCCTTCTCTTCCGTAGATGCCGACTTTGTCAGGATCAAGTCCGCGCGATTCGCACGCTGAGTGAAAGAGCCTTTTAGCGGTGCCGCTGGGGGCATCGATCTTCTTGCGGTGGTGCATTTCGACAATCTCAATGTCAAAATCGCCGCCAAGTAGGCGACCTGCTTCTCGCACAAGATGATTCAGCACCGTCACGCCCACACTCATGTTGGGAGCTTGTACGATGGCAATGGATGCCGAAGCGCGGCCGATGGCGTCTTGCTGCTCCTTTGAGAGACCCGTCGTGCCGCTCACCAAGGGCAATCGGTGGGCCACGCACTGGGCAACCAACGTCTCGATGGCAGTGGAAGCGCCAAAGTCGATAACCGCATCGGCTTGCGCCACCGCGGCCGCTACGTCCGCCGTGACCACTACCCCGGTCTCACCTTCGCCCGCCAATGTTCCTACGTCCGATCCAAGGTGCGGGTGGCCTTCACGTTCAATGGCGCCTGCAATAGCAAGGCCCAAGCGTCGCGCTTCACCTAGAACAGCAGCTCCCATGCGTCCGCAAGCTCCGTGGACGGCCAATCCGCCCGAGGCGGCCGCACTCACGACAGGTCCTCGATGCGCTCAAGGACGTCCGTGATTAACCTCTCAGCCGAGGGCGACACGGGCACGATTGGCTCTCTTGACTCAGACGAGCAGACCTTAAGATGCTGCAGCGCGGCCTTGACCGGAGCGGGACTTGCCTCAACGAACATCGCCCGGTGGAGTGGCATCAAGCGAAAGTGCAACTTCCGCGCTTCGTCCCAGCGACCTTCAGTGAGCAGGCGGTGGACATGACTTACCGCTTGAGGCTTCACATTGGCCGTGACACTGACGACGCCGCACGCGCCGACTGCGTGTGCGCCTAGGAGCACCCAATCATCACCCGCAAAAACGGCGAACCGGTCGCCAAACCTCAACAGAATATCCTGGGCGCGCTCTACGTTACCTGTAGCTTCTTTGATGCTGGTGATCTGCGGCAGATGGGCGAGGGCTTCTAAAACGTCCAGGCCCATATCGGCACCCGTACGTCGCGGGACGTTATAGAGCATCACCGGCAGGTCAACAGCACCGCAGACTCGCTCGAAGTGAGCCACCAGTCCCGCACGCGTTGGCCGATTGTAGTACGGGCAAACAACCAGCACACCCTCGGCGCCGGCAGCACGTGCACTCTCGCAAAGCTTGATCGTCTTTTGCGTCGACGCCGTACCGGCGCCCGCTACTACCGGAACTCGCCCACCGCTTTCATCAACGACAACCTCGATAACACGCCGATGCTCGTCGTCAGCGAGTGTGGCGCTCTCACCCGTTGTTCCACATGGCACCAGACCCGCCACGCCTCCCTCAATCTGCCGCTTCACCACCGCGCGCAGAGATGACTCGTCCAATCGCCCATCGCGAAGAGGTGTGACTAAAGCTGTCCAAACGCCCTCAAGTCGCATGCGGTGAACCTAACCGCTATCCGCTGGGTCTGCACGCAAATAAATGAAGGCATCCGTGAGCAACTGGAGCATTGGCTAACCTGGATGATCTTCAGCCGCCGTCGGGTGGGATGAGTCTTCCTTTGCGATCGAAGTGGCGGACCTCTAGCGCTTCACCAACCGGTTTCTGCTCCACCTTGTAGCGGCGTTTGAGTCTTTTGATCAGCCGTGCCGTCGCTTTCTCTTCCCTCTCTCGGCGGATCAGCCCATGTATAGCGGGCTCAACCTGCTCGAACGGCACGATATCTTCTTCCTTGCGGCCCCCATAGCGGAGGACCCAGTAACGTTCCTTCGCATCCTGAGCAATCACGACCTGACCCTTCTTGTCCATCGAGAAGGCGCCTTGGACCAGGGCTTCATCGACCTTGCTGCACCCTTCCTTGCAAATCCATCCTCCATTGCTACCTGGCGGGTAAGGGCGGCGTTCAAGAGACCGGCGTTTAGCGAGAGACGCGAAGCGCTTCGAGGATGCGCGCTTTGACCATCGCGCATAGCGCTGCGCATTGCCCAGCTTCTCCGTCGCGATGCCGAGCACGAGGACCCGCGCGGGCCTCGTGAAGAGCTTGATATTGCGCTTGTAGTAGCGCTTGAGGTGGGCCTGCGACGGCTTTCGCTGACGCACGCTCTTTAACTGACGCGCAAGGTACGCACGCGCCAGCACGAGATCGAGCTCCCGCTTAACCTCAGCCTTATTTCCAACACCTCGCCGGCACGCCTCGCGCGCAAGCAACTGCAGCTCCAGCATGCGTTCAGCAAGCTGCTCCACCGTACGCGGCTGCTGCCGCGATGCTTGAAGCCACGGCAGCTGTTCGTTGATCGCAGACCCAACATCGGCCGCGGTCAGCCGAATGTCCTCACCTTCGGCAAGCACTTGCTTCGGTTTGGCGACCTTCACGCGAGCCACAGGCTCCACAAATTGCGCCTGCGTCGCACCTGCACTCAGCGCTAGACTCAGTGCTAGGCCCAGTGCTCGACCTGGTGCTAGCCCCAGTGCTCGACACAGCGCTTGACCTGGTGCTAGGCCCAGTGCTCGACATAGCGCTTGACCTGGTGCTAGGCCCGGTGCGCTGGCAAGGCCGCACACGTGTCCCCTCGTCAGATATATTAAGCGCTTGCGCTTCCTATCACGTCCGAAAGCTTTTGATGTCCTGAGCTCTGTAACCGCTCCCGCAGCTCCGATAAAATGTTCAGGACGAGCAGGGGTCCTCCGTATATCCATGCGGTGTAGAGTTGCACAAGAGTGGCGCCAGCGCACAACCGCTCCCACACATCCGAAGCATTCTCAATCCCTCCAACGGACACGAGTGCGATACGCCTGCCAACGTGTCGACGTAGCAGACGCAAGACTTCCACGCTGCGCTGCCTGAGCGGTCGACCCGACAAGCCACCAGCGCCCATGGATGCCACTCGGTGCGGCGAGAGCGAAAGCCCCTCGCGGGTGATCGTGGTGTTGGTGATGATCAGGCCATCGATGCCATGCTCGAGAGCAAGATCGGCTATCGCCAGAAGGTCGCGGTCGGCGAGGTCAGGCGCCACCTTGAGAAGCAGAGGGCGCTTTAGCCCCAAGCTTTCAAGCTTCGCTTTGACAGCACAGATGAGCGCCTGAAGCGGCTCCAGCTCCTGGAGTTTGCGGAGATCAGGCGTGTTCGGCGAACTGACGTTGAGCACCAGGTAGTCTGCCGACTTGGCGACCAATGCCAAACTCCGCAAGTAGTTATCAACGGCCTCGGAGTTGGGCGTCGCGCGGTTGCGACCCACGTTGACGCCTATCATTTCGCCGCGGGGACGCAGAAGCCTAGCCGCCATGGCGGGCGCTCCTCGGTTGTTGAAGCCGAGGCGGTTGACGAGCGCGTGGTCCTCAGGCACGCGAAAAAGGCGAGGTCGCGTGTTTCCTTCCTGTGGGTGGAAGGTCACAGTACCGACCTCGATGAACCCAAACCCGAGCGCACGCGCCCCAGCAAACACTTCAGCGTCCTTATCAAATCCGGCCGCAAGTCCCACCGGGTTCGGAAAAGTCATGCCCCACGCTGCAACTTCTAGGTTGCGCTCCAGGCGATGCACCTTGCGGAGAAGCAGGCCTCGGAGAGGACGCAGTGCCAGTAGACGTAAGCCAATGATCGCCACGGCGTGCGCTAGCTCCGGAGGCAGACGCAACATGGCTCGCCAAAACACGTTCATCTTGCCGCTTTCCTCGTCTCAATGCAGCCAGAGGACTCTCCCGCCCCCCTGCTCCATGCCATCAGCCAAAAATGCGCGAAGCCGGAGTGACGCGCGAGGGAGCAGCATGATAGACTGAAGCCCTCGTGGCAAAGTTGCAACGCTACATCTCCGGCGGTCTGCTTCCTCTGGCGAGTCTGCTTCCTCTGGCGGGGATGGGCTGCAAGGGTCCAGTCCCCGGCGCACTACCTCCGCAGGCCGACAGACAGGTCTTTGAGGCAGAAGTTTTTCCACTTCTAGCTCGCGACTGTGCCTTTCCCGCATGTCACGGCAACCGCGATAGGTTCTTTCGAATCTATCGCCTCAACGGCGGCCCTCGGGCGGTGGACGCCGAACTAGGCCTCGACACCGAGCTCACCGGCGCGGAGCTTGAGGAGAACTACAACCGAGCGGTCTCCATGCTAGCCGGAGCTCCCACCGTGGAAAAGAGTCTACTCCTGTGCAAGCCACTGGAGGTGAGCGCGGGCGGGTGCGGTCACGAGGGCGTCGACCGTGAATCGCGCAATGTCTACGCCACTAAAGAAGACCCGCGCTACCAAACGTTGTTACGTTGGGCGCAAGCGGCAAGGGACGCTCCGGCTTTAGAAGGACCCGATCTGGACCCAGGCCCTGGAGAGCCAACACCAGAAGAGCCAACACCAGAAGAGCCAACACCAGAAGAGCCAACACCAGAAGAGCCAACACCAGAAGAGCCAACACCAGAAGAGCCAACGCCAGAAGAGTCCGCCCCCGCAGATGAGGAACCGTAGTGGCACCTCATCGCACGTGTTTATTAGGCGTCACGCTTCAGCTGCTAACCCCAGCGGGGGCACTCGCCTTCTCTAGCTCCGGCCCCTTCGCTTCAGAAGCCACGGTGGGTGGAAGCGGCGGGAGGTGGTTCACCGGCTCGGTGCAGGACGGCTTTACCTGCCAGGTGTGTCACCAGGGAGGTGAGGAACCGCAACTCAACTTCCAAGGCTTTCCCGACGGAGGACTCTACTTTCCCGGGGAAGCCTACAACTTTGTGGTGACTTGGCCCGAGGAGGAGAACCGCGTGGGTGGAGCGTTGGAGTTCACCGACTTAGCGGGCAAGGCGGTTGGAGAGCTAAGCCTCCCGCCAACGGAAGATCTCGAAGCCAGCGAGCGTTGCGACGTGAGCGTGGATGCAAGCATCGCCACCGCGGTGAGCCTGCGTCCGCTCGAAGAGGACGAGCGTGAAGTTCTCCATCTCGCGCGTTGCGGAACGACGCAGCTGCGCTTTACCTGGACCGCCCCTGCCGAAGGGCTCGGTCCTATCGAGTTCAGTAGCTCCTTCGTCTTGGGTAATGGCTCCGGCGACCCAACAGGCGACGGCTCCGTGGCACCACACCGCATCTTCCAACAAGCAGGCGTGCCAGAGGATGTCAGCACGGCAAGCTCATCCTGCTCGGCTGTCGGGTCAGGGGCTCTGCACTCCGACACGGTGCTGCTAACGCTTTGCCTGCTGCTCTTGGGCTCTCGCAAGCGCATGTCCCGCGGCGAGCGGCGTGGTGAGGCTCGATGCTAGACGTCATTCGTCTGGAGCATATGCGTGCAGATTGCATCATAGGTGTGCATCAAGTTGAGCGTGAGCGCGCTCAACCGATAGAACTCTCTATCGAAGTGAAGCTCAACTTGGAAGAGGCTGCTCGGCACGACGCGCTTGACCACACGTACGACTACGCCACCCTCTCAAGGGAGGTAGACTTCATCCTTCAGCATGGCCAGTTTCAGCTTCTGGAGACAGCCGCCTTCTGCCTTTGCCGCTATCTGCTCTTGCCCGCAGCCGGCCGACGCGCTGATGCTGCAGAGGTGCACGTGTCCATACGCAAGCCTCATGCAGAAGGCGTGCGAGGTCTGCCCTCTGTGGAAGTGCGACGGCAGAAGTCAGAAGTCGACTACGAAGTGGAGAGCAAACCTTTCGGCACTGTTGATGTGGTATTTGAAACCTCCCACGTCGGTCTCTACCGGCTCAACATCGCTCCCGACTGCGAGATTCCCCTTCACCTGCACCACCAGATGTCGGAAACGGAGCTCATCCTGGGAGACAACTTGTTGTGCCAGGACCAGCCGGTCGAGGCCGGGCGTGTATTTACCTGGGCCAAGGGAGCTGCGCACCGCTACCGCAACGTGGGGCGTCAAGTGCAAAGCATCTTGTGCATCGATCGCCCTCCCTTCATCGCTGCAGATGAGGTTGTGGTGAAAGGCACGCCCGCGCCCCTGCCAACGCCAGATCCATCCTGATACAGTGTGCGTGCACTCTTAGCGTCTGACGCCACTGTGTCTGCATCACCTGCCACGCCGTTGTAGGCGCGAAGTAGTGGACCTACTTAGTCAACCCATTGGCAATGGAGCAACCCATTGGCGATGGAGCAACCCATTGGCAATGGAGCAACCCATTGGCAATGGAGCAACCCATTGGCAATGGGGCAGGCAACTCAGACCGATTCTGCACGCCCGCTTGGAGGCTCAGATGCGCTTGCCGCCTTGAAACTTCCGCCGTAGCGTGGTGTGATGGGGGCAGACACAGAGGCGGGCGCGCTACTAAAGCGGCGGGCGGCGCCGTGGAAGAAAGCTTCGGGTCTTCAGCACGTGGTAAGTGCGTGGCAGGAAGAGCCGCGCATCTGGCGCAACGTCGCCCTGTTTCATCGCATAGCTCCTCAGAGCGCCATACGGGCAGAGCTGCCTCATGACCTGCATCCCAACATCCTAGGCGCCCTGCGTAGCCTCGGCGTTGAATCGCTGCACTCCCATCAACGGGAGGCAATAGCATCGGCGCTGACCGGACGTCACACCGTGATTGCCACCCCCACCGCGTCGGGTAAGAGCTTGTGCTTTCACGTCCCGGTGATGCACGCTCTCCGAGAAGATCCGTCTGCGCGTGCGCTTTACTTATTTCCCACCAAAGCGCTCTGTCGTGATCAGGAAAGCTCTCTTAGGCGCCTCCTTGACGCAGGTGGCGTTGCAGAGGGTGCCATCACGTACGATGGAGACACACCGGGTGATGCGCGGCGTGCCGCCAGAGAAGGTGCCGGCATCCTCTTGACAAACCCCGACATGCTACATGCCGGCGTCCTCCCACACCACACCCTCTGGTCGCGCTTCTTCTCCAACCTCAAGTACGTGGTCATCGACGAGCTGCACACGTACCGAGGCGTCTTTGGCTCTCACTTGTCCAATGTGTTGCGCCGCCTGCAGCGAATCGCCTCATTTCACGGCTCAAGTCCTGCGTTTCTCTTCGCTTCCGCGACCATCGGCAACCCGAAGGAGCACGCTGAGGCCATGTGCGGGCACGAGGTGACCCTCGTTGACCGCAGCGGAGCTCCGCGCGCGGAGCGGCTGCTGATGGTCTACAACCCGCCAGTGGTCAATGCCGAACTCGGCATACGCGAGAGCTATGTGAAAGCGGCGGTGCGCCTGGCTGGCGACCTTGCTTTAGCCAATGTGCCAACTCTGATTTTTGGACAGAGCCGAAACAACGTGGAGGTCATGCTCAAGTACCTACGCGACCGCTTGGCGCGCGAACGCCGCCCCACCGACAGCGTCCAGGGGTACCGAGGAGGGTACCTTCCGAAAACGCGTAGAGAGATAGAGACGGGTCTTCGTGAAGGTCGCGTGCGCTGCGTGGTTGCCACAAACGCTCTTGAGCTAGGCATTGACGTGGGATCTCTCGACGCAGTGATATGTGCGGGCTACCCCGGCAGCCTAGCCGCCCTCCATCAACGTTTTGGCCGAGGAGGCCGCCGAGAGGGCACGTCACTCTCGGTGCTGGTGACATCCAGCGCGCCCCTCGATCAGTTTCTGGCGAACGACCCACAGTACCTCATCGAGGGGCCAGTGGAACAAGCACGCATTGATCCCGACAATCCGGAAATTTTGATTCAGCACCTTAAGTGCGCGACCTTTGAAATGCCGTTTGCCGCTGACGAGTCCTTCGGCTCCGTCGCGCCATCGGAGGCCGCAGAAGCACTGGACATGTTGGCTCAGCATGGGGTCGTCCATCGGGCGCAAGGCGAACGGCCAATCTATCATTGGATTGATGAGGCCTATCCGGCCAACCACGTCTCATTGCGGAGCATCGGATGGGACAACTTCACTATCATCGATGTGGCCACCAAAAAAACCATCGCGGAAATGGATTGGCGATCCACGCATACCATGCTCCACGAGCAGGCTATCTACCAACACGAAGGAAGGCAGTATCAGGTTGAACGGCTGGACTTTGATAACCACAAAGCTTTCGTTCGAAAGGTCGAGCCGGATTACTTCACCGATGCCGTGACCCACACGCAGGTCAACATCATGGATGAAGACGCATCTGATGTGATGATCAGCGGTGCGAGTGCCAGTGAGCGAGGAAGCACCTCACACTGCGTGGAAGCCTTCGCAGGCGACGTAAGCGTTGTTGAGAAGGTTGTTGGCTACAAGAAGATCAAATACCACACGCACGAGAACGTGGGGTACGGCGATGTGAGGTTGCCTGACATGCAGATGCACACTTCAGCTTTCTGGATCACCTTCCGTGATCACTGGCTGGAGAAGCTACCCTACACGCGCGCCACCGTAGTCGATGCTATACGCGGATTTGCCAATGCTTTGCACACAGTGGCCGCCCTCGGCTTGATGACGGACCCCCGGGACCTGGGCAAAACGGTCGGACAACCTGCCGCTGACGGCACACCCACCGGCCCATCAAGCGACGCCATCTACGATCCCACCGTGTTCCTCTTCGATCGCATGCCTGGCGGCATCGGCCTCGCCCCGCAACTATTTGTGGAGCGTCATCAGCTTGTAGAACGGGCGCTGGCCAACATACGCCGATGCGAGTGCCATGATGGTTGTCCAGCCTGCATTGGTCCTGCTCTGCAATCGCCCACGCATCAGCATCAGCATCAGCACGGGGCGGCCAAAGGCTCCGGAAGCGGCTCTGGACGAAAGGCGCGTGTACTGGCGCTCTGGAAGCCACATCAACAACACGCCTGCTAACAACGTTCGGCGCCAGGTAAACGTTCAGGTATACTAGCATGCGGTTTTCGAGGCTTTTTCTGATCCAAGCGCGCCCGCAAGGACCTCCCGCAGCGCACTCTGGTGCGTGAGGACAGGTCTTGAGGACGAAAGCCGGAGCAGGGAGAGCCTCGAAGAGCGTGGTTTTCTACTGCCCAGACGGTACCTGAACGCTTACGGCGCCAGTAGCACCTGCAACGTACCAGTCGCGCTGCTATGACGTCTCAATGGAAATCGTTAGTTGGAATGTGAACTCCGTGCGAGCACGCCTCGAGCGCCTGTTGAACTTGCTCGAGCGGCATCAGCCTGACGTCGTCTGCCTTCAAGAGCTCAAGTGCACCGAAGACAAGTTCCCATTCGATGTGGTGCGAAAGGCCGGCTACAACGCAGTTGTTCATGGGCAACCTTCCTACAACGGCGTGGCTATTCTAAGCCGCGAAGAGCTCGTAATGCAGTGCAAGGGCATGGATGATGGTCAAGCGCGGTTTATCTGTGCGGACACCTACGGCTTGAGGATTGTTTCGGCGTATATACCAAACGGAAGCAGTCCAGCGTCACCAAAATACGCTTACAAACTTCAGTGGCTGGATGACTTTGCCAAGCTTGCCTCACAGTTGCGCGAGGGGCACGGCCACATCGTGCTGGCAGGGGACTACAACATCGCCCCGCAAGATCAGGATGTCGCAAATCCTGAGCAATGGGCGGATACCGTCCTCTGCCACGAAGCCGTGCGTCAGCGTTTCGATGCCTTGCTTGCGAACGGTTGGGTCGACGCCTACCGCGTGTGTGAGCCTGAGGGAGGTCACTACACGTGGTGGGACTACCGAATGTTAGGTTTTCCAAAGAACAACGGCTTACGCATCGACCACTTGCTGGTTTCACGCGAGCTTCGCGACCGACTGACAGGTGCGCGGGTGGATCGCGACGAACGGAAGGGCCGCCTTCCATCTGACCACGCGCCAGTATTCATCGGGATCGACTAAAGCGCATCTGCGCCCATGCTCCTACCGAGCGCGAGGCCCGAACTAAGCCGTCGGGGACGATGTTCGATAAACGGACTTCTGATCGAATAGCCGCGCAGAAGGGTGGCGGACTCCGTGGTGAGAAACGAACTGCGATAGGGCTCGCATACTTAGAAGTGGCAAACATAGCGGAGACGCCAATGCGGGATGCACTACGCCTTCGCGTTGTAGACATAGAATCCACGCCCGCTCTTTCGGCCGAGCCACCCGGCAGCCACATACACACGCATCAACGGGCAGGGGCGGTACTTGTCCTCGCCCAGCTCCCGATGAAGCACCTCCGTGACATAGAGACATGTATCCAGCCCCACGCGATCAGCGAGTTCAAGAGGCCCCATCGGATGATTGAGACCGAGTCTTGCCGCCGCATCAATGTCTTCTGCCGAGGCCACTTGCTCCTGAAGTACAAAGCATGCCTCGTTTATCATCGGAATCAATATCCGGTTGACGATGAAGCCCGGCCGGTCGAGCGAGTCAACCACTTGCTTGCCCATCTGCTCAGACAACTGCAACACAGTTTCATGTGTCTTGGTCGACGTCTGCAAGCCGCGAATAACCTCCACCAAGGCCATAGCCGGGACTGGGTTGAAGAAGTGCATACCGATGAGCTTATCAGAGCGGTTCACTGAAGCAGCAAGCTTGGTGATGGAGAGCGACGAGGTGTTGGAAGCGAGAATGCACTGCTCTTGAAGAACGACGTCGAGCTTTGCAAAGAGCTTCTGCTTGAGCTGAAAGTCTTCTGGCACTGCCTCAATAACTACATCGCAGTCAGCCAAACCCTCGAGCGAGTCGACTACTCGGATGCAGCTGAGGGTGGCGTTCGCGTCGTCTTGCGCCATACGCTCCTGCTCAACCCGCTTGGCAAGCGCCTTCTCAATAAGGCTCAGACCTGCTTGGGCATGGGCTCGGTTCACGTCAGAAAGACGCACTGCCATGCCGGAAGATGCCGCGACCTGCGCTATCCCGCGGCCCATCTGGCCCGTGCCCACCACGCCGATCCGAGCCGTTCCCACGCGGAGTATCCTAACGCACCTCCGTCGAGATAAGCCAGAGTTTATCGAAAACTCTTGTGCCGTCTGCTGTTGGCCGCTTTTCGGTCCAGGGTTGCCGTTCAGGGCGTGGTCCTTGTGCTGAGATCATGCACTGAGACGCATGTAACCTAACCAACAGCCTACGCGATACTTCGCACCCGAACGTGCCGGCACTCGCAGTGGCTGTTGACGAATGAAGCTTGCCTCGTCGATGTCACGCTTGCGGCGGCGCGACAGCTGAGATATGCCTTCGTTGCTGTGGGCGGTTAGCTCAGCTGGATAGAGCGTCGGCCTCCGGAGCCGAAGGTCGCGCGTTCGAATCGCGCACCGCCTGCCACAGTTAAAGCATCCGATCCGAGGGTAATCGCAGCTCACTTGGGGGCGGGGATGAACCGTCTAAGCCTGTGGCGACGCAACTTAGGAGGCGTGCATCGCCGGGGGTGGCCGGCCCACTGGCAGAAGCATCGCTGCTCACTCAGCGGGACCCACCACTGCCTTGCAGGCAGTGGTCCCCCCAATACGTTCGCTCACGATGCTTCTGCCAGCGGGCCTGTCGTATATGCCGACATGCGGGGGGGAGAGTGGCGTAGGCGACTTCGCCGGGAAGCTCAGGCTCATTTCCACAAGAGGATCCCACGGCTTTGCAACGACGTATAGATGCAGCCACCTTGTCGTCCCTGCTACCTGAGTACGTGACCTGAACCCGTTCGTGATGGCGGGGGAGTTTGGGTGAATGCCGCGGGATTGACTTCCGCGGTAGAGGGTTTGGGTGCCAGACCCTCGGTACAACTCGCAGCGGTCCCCCAATACGTTCGCTCACGATGCATCTGCCAAAGGGCCTGTTATGGATAGCGGGCGCACGCGTGGGGATGGAGGGCGCAGTGGATCTCGCCGGGAGGCTGAGGCTCACTTCCAAGTAGGGATCCTGAGGGCGTGCGAGAGCAGAGCATATGGACGGAGCCAACGGCCGATGTCATCTCCGTTGCAGACCATGTAAAGCAACCTTTACATGGTCTACTGGGCGGTCGAGAGGCAGTGCTGTTGATGCTTCAGCCGCTCATGTAGGCTGAAGCAACTGAGGAAGACCACCCTCGTTTAAGGGAAGTCTTGTAAAGTTACCTTTACAAAGTCTGTCGCTTGTTCGATGAGCAGCACGCTTGATGCTTCATCCGCTCACCTAGGTTGCGTCCACGAAAGCATCGTAAGCTAAGCGGGAACACAGGTCCGCTCAGCAGCAAATCGGCCTAAGCTTTCCCAGTCAAACCACTAGCGCCACCCTCCCGGTGCGTCATTTCAAACCCCCAGCGAGTCCCACGGTAGAAGCACAGATAGTAGAGGTATAGAAGAGTGCTCCTGCCGCTTGTCCCGAAAGACGAAAAGCGGTGGGTCACGCTGAGTGAGCGGCGATTCGATTTTTATCGAGGGTCTGGCACCCAGACCCTCTACCGCGGAAGTCAATCCCGCGGTATTCATCCAAACTCCCCCGCCCATCACGAACGTGTTCGGGTAGCAGGGTCAACCGCGTGATGCATCCATACATCGGTGTAAATCAGTGGGTCGCTCCGGAAATGAGCCTGAGCCTCCCGGCGAAGTCAACTACGCCACTCTTCCCCCGCTTGCCGGCATGTACATGTACGACGGGCCCGCGGGAAGATGCATCGTGAGCGAACGTATTGGGGGGACTACTGTCCGCAGGGCAGTGGTGGGTCCCGCTGAGTGAGCGGCGATGCATCTTCCCGCGGGCCAGCCACGCGATGCACGCCTCCCAAGTTGCGTCGCCACAGGCTTAGACGGTTCATCCCGCTCCCAAGTTAAATGCGATTGCGCCGTATTGCGCCGTCGCAAACCAATCTGTCGGCACGGCATTTGCGCATATTGAGACCATGCCCCATTTCGGCATCGTAGTTTTCTCTTGGTTTGCAGGCTTCCTCTGCGCGGACTTTTGCGTCAACCCGCTTGTCAGGGTTGCCTTAGCAAGTGCGGCGCTCGGCGGCGGCTTGTTAGTGGCCGCCGCTGAACGCCTGCGTCACGGATGGGCCTGGCGCTGCCTGCTAACGGGACTCGCCTTTGCTGCAGGTTTGAGCCAACGCGCCGAACCAGCACCGCCCGTACCCACCGGCCCTGCACGGCTTGAAGTGAAGTCGGTACAACCCTCCAATGGCCACAGCACCGAGGTGGAAGTGCTAAGTGGCCAGATGCTGAAGGACGGCAAGACCCTGCCTGAAGGCACAAGGCTTCAGGCCAACCTACGTCTTCCGCTTTTCAGGCGAGCTCTTGTCATAGGGACTTTGCTCCCGCGTCATCACTTTTCCAATCCCTCTCCGCACCCGTCATGGCATCCGGGGTCCCGCGCGCCGAGGCTTAAGGTCCGCTACGTCAAAATTCGAAACCTGGACTCCAAGCCGACGCCGCTCACGATGATTGAGACCCTTCGAGGTCACGTTCGTCAGGCTCTCGATGAAACCCTAGGCGGCGAGGTGGCGGGGCTAGCCAAAACCCTTGTTCTCGGTGAGAAAGCAGCGACCTCCTACGAGCTACGATCATCGTTCAGGTCGGTCGGCATGGCGCACCTTCTAGTGGTGTCGGGCCTGCACGTGGGACTGGTGCTTTCGTGGATCATCCGGATCCTTTTGCTTGTTCTGCGGAGGATGCCGTGGATTTGCGCGCGTGTCGATGTCTCCCGTTGGACGAGCCTGCTTTGCGCCTGCATTGCCGCGCCCTATGCACTCTTTGCGGGAGGCTCCCCAAGTGCGTGGCGAGCGGCCATCATGGTGGGAGCCGCTTGCTTCTTACGCGCTCTTGGACGCGTTGCGCCACCACACAATCTTTTGGCGTTAGCCATCCTTGTTTTTGGCCTGTGGAAACCCGAGCAGGCTCGCGGGCTCTCCTTTCTGTTCTCGTTGCTGGCGACGTCGGCGCTGCTCCCTTCGTTGGGCCTGCACACCGATCGCAAGTATCCTTTTTTCCATCAGCAGTTGCGGCTCTCCGCCCGCGTTGTCGTGCTCACGCTGCCTTTGGCGGTGTGGTCGTTCGGCGAAGTCTCAGTCGCCGGCACGGTATTTAATGCAGTTCTCACACCTATCTTCACGCTGGCTCTCATGCCCTTGGTCCAACTCCACGCTGCAATTGCAAGTGCGCTGCCCTGGGTTGGCATGGCAACGGCGGCGCTGGCGGATTGGCTGGGGCGCAACGTGCTGGGGCTCGTGGCGCTGGCTTCTACGTATGCGCCTCTGGCGAAGCTTCCACCCCCCACCGTGGGACAAGCGGGCGCACTTGCTGCTGCTTGTGCCGCTCTTTGCTTTGCCCCAAGCATGCGCGTGAAGCTCGCTGCCTTAACCGCGGCCGCTGCCGTCATCGTCACGCTGGAGGTGCGGCTTCGGGTGGAGCAGAAGCCGCATCATCTGCGTCTCACCTTTCTCGATGTGGGCCAGGGTGACAGCACCCTCATCGACCTTCCGGACGGGAGACTCATGCTCGTTGATGCAGGCGGACGAGAACCTGGAGGCCCAGACCCAGGCGAACGGGTGCTGGCACCTCTGCTGCGCGCCCGGCGCCGCACACGCATCGACATCGTGGTGCTGAGTCACCCTCATCCCGACCACTACGGAGGACTCCCGGCAGTGGCTGATGCGTTCCCCATTGGTGAGCTCTGGACCACCCGCCAAGCTCTTGAAGAAGATCGGGGTGGGGACGCTGCTGCACTGATCATGTCCCTACGAAAGAAGGGGACGCGTATTGTCACGCCGAAGCAGCTATGTTCCGGAGCGCGCCGTTTCGGCTCCGTCAGCACAAGAGTGCTTTGGCCATGTCCGGCCTACGATGCGGGCTACGACCTCAATAACAACTCACTTGTTGTGCAACTGACGAACTACGGACGTCGCTGGCTTTTGGTGGGAGACCTCGAACGCGAGGGTGAACTCGAGATACTCTGCCAAGGAAGCAACATCAAAGCCGACGTTTTGAAAGTAGGACATCACGGCTCACGCACGTCCACGAGTCCGGCATTCCTAAAAGCAGTGAGTCCGACATGTGCGGTGATCAGCAGCGGACGGTTCAACCGCTACAATCACCCTCACCGAGAGGTTACAACGCGGCTCCGCCGTTCCGGTCTGCGTCCGCTCATCATCGCGCGACTAGGCGGAGTCGTGATGGATCAACGTGGCGCGAACATCTCCGTTCGTTCTCCCGCCTTAGAGGCCGCATCGATCGCAGCCGCATGTCGGCGCAGAAGCGGCAGACGAAAGCCACTCCCTAAGCTTGGAGCACACCCGTAAGCTTCGGCGAAGCGAGCACATACCACACACAACGAGCCGGAGTGCGGACGTAAGCCGGATCCAGGCTCATCCACCGGTTAACTGGCTAGCAGGCGTCTCGATTCAAGCACCCGCAAGCCCACCCAGGAATACGTCGCTAGCAGGCGCCTCGATTCGAGCGCGCCCGCAAGCTCCGGTAAGGCGCGTACACACGTACGCAACGAGCCACAGCGCCGACGTAAGCCGAATCCAGGCTCATCCACCGGTTAACTGGCTAGCAGGCGTCTCGATTCAAGCACCCGCAAGCCCACCCAGGAATACGTCGCTAGCAGGCGCCTCGATTCGAGCGCGCCCGCAAGCTCCGGTAAGGCGCGTACACACGTACGCAACGAGCCGGAGTGCGGACGTAAGCCGGATCCAGGCGCCTGCTAGCGACGTATTCAGAGCCACCCGTGGATTCGATACCACTGCGCCGTCTCCCGCGCCCCCTCATAGAAGTCGACGCTTGGTCGCCATCCGAGCTCCTTCTGAATCGCCTGGCTCTCGCAGACCCAGTGAGGCTGCCTCAGCTCATTGAGCTTATCGCGCGTGAGCATCACCGATTGCCTGGTAAACTTCCCGTAGAGCTCGCTGGCATACGCTGCCGCTGTGAAGACAGCGGCAGGCACGCGCACCGGTAGAGCGCGCACCTCAAGCGCATCCTGCAGGGCGCGTCCCATTTCACTCCATGTATATATGCGACCGTCGTCGACGAAGTAGATGCGCCCGCTGGGATGATCCTTTTCAAGAGCAGCCACTACCGCCCTTGCGCAGTCTGCTCCGTAGATGACTGAAGCCGTGTTCTCTTTTCCGATGAGAGGCACCAGCCGCCGCGACACCGATTTAAAGAAGGCGAACATCTCCTTATCCCGCGGACCATAGATCGCCGGCGGTCGGATCACGGTGATTGGAAGCTGATCTTTGTGCGAAAGCACCGCAAGCTCGCCGGCGAGCTTGCTCCTGCCGTAGTGGGTCACCGGTGCGGCATCAGCAGCAGGGTCCCGAGGATTGCCTTCGCTGCTCGGGCCGTGAGCTGCCAAAGAAGAAATGTAGACGAAGCGACGAAGCTTCGGCTCCACTTGTGCCGCTGCTCGTACGAGGTTGGCGGAGCCCTCGGCGTTCACTCGGTTAAACTCTTCTGCTGACCGGGCTTTGACAACGCCTGCGCTGTGAACAACGGCTTCCATGCCGCTCAGCGCCTCAGCCAATCCCTCACCTGTTTCCAGCGAAGCTTGACGCAATTCCACTTTTCGTTCTTCGAGAAACGCTACGTCGCTGGTCGCTCGAACCAGTGCAACAACTTCGTGACCATGCTCGAGGAGGACCTCAACCACGTGCGACCCAAGGAATCCTGTCGCACCCGTAACTAGAACTTTCATGTCTTCTTTCCTTCAATTGACTTTTCGTAGAGCCGGTAGCGCTTTGAGACGCGTCCGCCTAGAGCGCGGATGGCGATGTTGATCGGCGCGTTATCCTCTAGCGTCCACGAAAGTTCACCCCAGTTGTAGCCCTTGCGTGTGCCGCGCTTGTAAAGCTCGACGTACATCGCGAGCGGCAACGCGCCGTAGCGCTTGGAGTGGCGAAACTCCTTTCGTACGCCAAGCATCATCAGCCGCGCGGAGCTAAGGTGCTTGACTTTGATTCTCCACAGCAACTTCAACAAGTTGGTCGGCCTCAGCCTTCCATCGAGGTCCTGAATGGCTGCATTGAGATTCGGCAGCGCGACACATATCGCCGCTGCACGACCGTGGATCTCGACAATGTACGCCAGCTCGGGCTCGACGATGAGCTTGAGGTCCTTCGCGACTTTTTTGACCTCTGCCTCCGTGGCAGGCACAAAGCCCCAGTTGTCGCTCCATGCATCGTTGAAAACCTCCATGATCGTGTGGAGCTCTTCGTCCATGCGCGATACATTGACGGAGCGAATCGTCACCTCGGGCATCTGCTGCACCTGATCCCACGCGCGTGTGGCCCGCTGAGGAAGTTTGCCCGCCTCGTAGTGCCACGCCAGAAGCTCTTTGATCGGCCCGTAACCGCATTGCCCGATGAGATTGGCTTGGTACGGGTGGTGGTACGGCATCATGATCATCGGTGGCTTATCAAAGCCTTGCGTAAGAACGCCCACCTCTTCATTAATTGAAAGTGATAAGGGTCCGCGCACCGCACGCATGCCGCGAGCTTTGAGCCATCGCTCAGCTGCACCGAGAAGCGCCAATGCAACTTCTGGGTCATCAACCGTGTCAAAAAAGCCGAAAAAGCCCGTTTGGTCCTGATGCCGACGCAGATGTTCGTGGTCGATTTGAGCCGAGCAGCGGCCCACCACCTCGCCTCCTCGCCAGGCAGTGAACAGCGTCACCTGCGCGTGCTTAAAGAATGGATTGTGCTTCGGCGACAGCCGGTCCTTCACTTCCTTACGAAGAGGAGGCACCCAGGCCTCGGTGTCTCGGTAGAGGGTGTGCGGAAACTTGATGAAGTCCTGGAGGTCGCCGCCGGGTGTGTGCTCGCGGATGTCGACAGTCATGTGCTTGACCTTCCCACCATTTCGGACGGCTGCACCCAAGCATCGAACTGCTCAGCGGTCAAAACGCCCAGTTCAACTGCTGCCTCGCGTAAGGTCGTTTTCTTCTGATGCGCATGCTTGGCCACGCGTGCTGCATTGTCGTAGCCGATCTTGGGGTTGAGTGCGGTTACGAGCATAAGAGAGTTGTTGAGGTAGGCGTCGATGACTTCTCGATTGGCCGTCATGCCAGCGATGCAGTTAAGGTTGAAACTTTCGCAGGCGTCTCCAAGTAGTGTCATTGACTGCAAGACGTTGTAGGCGATGACCGGTTTGTAAACATTGAGTTCGAAGTTGCCCTGGCTCCCCGCAAAGCCAACAGCTGCATCGTTGCCCAGCACCTGGCAGCACACCATCGTCAAGGCTTCTGCCTGCGTGGGATTGACTTTGCCTGGCATGATGGAGCTCCCGGGCTCGTTGGCCGGCAGCTCCAGCTCGCCGATCCCGCAGCGCGGTCCCGACCCAAGCCAGCGCACATCGTTTGCTATCTTCATACAAGCGACCGCAAGTTGCTTAAGGGCCCCGCTGAGACCCACGCATGCATCATGGGCTGCTAGAACTGCAAACTTGTTGGGTGCACTGGTGAAGGGGCGGCCGCTCAGCTTCGCGATGCGCTCGGCTACTTTCTCCGCGTAGCCCTCAGGGGTGTTTAGACCCGTGCCCACTGCCGTGCCCCCCAGCGCCAACTCCCTCACCCGCTCGAGCAGCAAGGTGATGGCTTCAGCGGCATGATCAAGCTGCGCCACCCAACCCGAGATCTCTTGTCCAAGCGTCAGGGGCGTGGCGTCCTGAAGGTGCGTCCTACCAATCTTCACAATCGACATAAAGGATTCTGACTTTTTCTGAAGGGCCTCGCGCAGACGCTGCACCCGCGGAAGAAGGTGCTCCTCGGCGTGTGTCACCATCGCCATGTGCATGGCCGTTGGGAATGTGTCGTTCGAGGACTGACTCTTATTGACATGGTCGTTGGGGTGGATGGGCTCCTTTGAACCTAAAACGCCTCCCGCAAGAGAGATGGCTCGATTTGAGACAACCTCGTTGACGTTCATGTTGGTTTGAGTCCCTGAACCTGTCTGCCACACCACTAGGGGGAATTGCGCATCCAGCTCGCCGCTGATGACATCATCGGCTGCACGCACAATGAGGTTTTTCCGCTCCTCGTCGAGGACGCCAAGCTCGTGGTTCACCATGGCTGCGGCCTTCTTAAGCAAGCCGAAGGCGCGGATGAGCTCCCTCGGCATCCTCTCCTGGCCGATCTTGAAGTTTTGCAGTGAACGCGCGGTTTGGGCGCCATAGTAGGCATCGTCCGGCACCTCTATCTGCCCCATGGAATCGGTTTCAGTACGCATCATCCCCCCTGGCGCAACAGATAGCACTCGCAGAGTGAGAAGCCAGGCTGGCGCCGAGGCACCTGCCCCCAACCCCCGCGCTTCCCTGGGAAGCATGTAAGGGCACCGTCCGCATTGGAGAGTGGTGGATCCAGTGGTCGATGATAAGCTCGCCCAACTATGTTGAGTATCCCGTCGAGCACCCCAAGATCAACCCGCCGTACGCAGAGACGACAGGTGGCGCAGCACCGCGTGGCCTACCTGACTTGCCTGCTGCTCCTACCTGCTTCCACTGCGCTGGCCGATGAGAAAGCACGGCCCGATGAGAAAGCACCTTCTCTGCGCGACCGGCTGGATCGGCTAGCAAAGGCAAGACCCAAGAGCGTCCCGGCGGGCGCCATTGAAAGTGTGGCCTATGCGCTTGACGCTTCCGATCGCATGAGCAGCAGCTTCAGCACACAAGCCAAAGCCTGGCGCGCCGAAGCAGAGGGTTTCTTGGCAGCGATGGAGAAGGGCAAGGACCCTTACCCGGAGCAAGGCGGACGTATCGTCAACCGCGGCTATTGGTCCCCCTCCTCTGCGCGCAGGCAGGGCTACGCCGTGTACCTCCCGCCCAACTACGACCCGCACAAGAACTACCCTCTGATGCTCGTCCTGCACGGTGGCTCGTCCAACGGAAATCTCTTTCTAGGCGTGGTGCTCGGCAACAACATGAACTGGAAACGCTACCCCCAGTTCCTCTGGAACCAGTTTGAGCCGCGATGGAAGCCCAACTGGATAGTGGTTGCCCCTGACGGATTCGGTCAGATCATGTGGCGCTGGATGGGTGAGGACGATGTTCTCGATGTGCTGCGTGACGTGGAGAAGCACTACAGCGTCGAGAAAGACCAAGTGGTGCTGGCGGGTCTCTCCAACGGCGGCGTGGGCGCGTACAGCATCGGCATGCGTCACGCGTGGCGCTTCAGCAAAGTGTTGGCCATGGCAGGCGCGCCCATGTGGCAGCAGTACGCAGGCGGAAATCCATCGGACTACGAGAAGTTACTGATGCAACGCATCTCGGGTCCTCAGCTGGCCACTAACATGCGCAACACAGACTTCCGCATGTACCATGGGCGCGCAGACACCGGCCCGATGAAGCCTCGGTACATCACCGAGTTTACGGAGGAGCTGAAAAAGCGGCAGATCCCCCACCGGATGCAGTGGTTTGAAGCGGGACACGACATCCTTTATTTGGTGCATCGTCACGGGAAGATCTATCCGAAGCTCACCGAGGAGCGACGTGTTCGGCACCCTGAGCGGGTGTGGCTTACTACCGCAGACTACCGCGCCCGCCGGCAACACTGGATCTCCGTTATCCGCATCGAGAACTACCCGTCTTTCGCAGAAATAGAGGGCGTCGTGCAGGGGGAGCGCACGATCGAGCTAACTACGAAGAACACCCGCGCGGTGGTGCTCCACCTGGCCGAAGCACCCGTCGCGCAATCCGGAAAGTTCACCCTCATCATCGACAAGCAGAAGGTCTTTAGCGGCGATCAGCGAAAAGTTGGGCCTCACCCGCGCGCCTTCAAAGAAGGCGAACGCTGGAGGATCGGCAGAGCCAAAGACGCGGGCAAACGACCCGGTTTGAGTGGACCGATCACCGACGCCTACCACGATAAGCTGGCGCACGTTTACGGGACAGTCCAAGAGGATGAAACAGCCACGCTGCGCAAGGCCGCCGAGAAAGGGGCAACCGGATGGCCGCTATGGCCTTGGAATGTGCGGCAACGCGTGCTCGCCGATAGCGATGTAACGCCGGACTTCGCTGCACGCTACCACCTGGTGCTTTACGGAAACTCCGCAAATAACGCTGTGCTGCAGCGGATCAACAAAAGGCTTCCGATCCAAGTCACTGAGAAAGGGGTGACGCTTCGAGGCAAAACCCACACGGAGAAAGGAATAGGAACGCGCTTTATTTACCCGAACCCAGAGCATCCAAAGCGCTATGTAATTGTGCAAGGTGGCGTGGATGCAAAGGCTGCAGCGCGTGGACATCAGCTCCCAGATTTTCTGCCAGACTACGTCGTGTACGACGCAAGCTCTACGCGTTCCCGGTCGCGACTCATCTTTCCACGAGGCAGGCGGCCCCTGGATGCAGGCTTCTTTGACGACAACTGGCAGCTGCGCGGCACCCCACCTTCTGTTCGCGCTGAGGACAGCACGCTTCCCGTCCCAAAGTCTCCGTCCGCAGCACTGGACGGCCGCATCGAAGAGAGCTCAACGCGCGGACAAGCGGGGGTGGCGGCGCGGCGCATCGCCGAGCGCGTCCCCACCTTTCGAAATTATCGGGGGGAGACGCCCGGCGGCACCTGGCGAACCACACCCGATGCAGTATGGGCGGTGCGTTCAGCAGATGACTGCCTGCGTGACCTGCGCGACCTCCATGTCAACGCCGTCACACCCACAGCACCGGTGACCACGCCCGTTCCCACGCCTGTGCAGCTTCAAGGCCGCGTTGGCGGAATCTTGTTCGAATCCTTGCATGACGACCGAGAGGTGATCGTGGCTTGCGAGCTCGCTGCTCGCTTACCCAAGGTGGCTAAAGTGCTGGGCAAGCACGGAATCGTCAGCGCTGGAGTGATGTCATCTTACCGAAACAAGCCGCGCTCCAGCTTCCACACCTTCGGTATGGCACTTGATCTAGCGACGTTTTCTGCCTCACGCGGAGTCATCTCGGTCCAGCGGGATTTCGTGATCACTCCGCAGAAAAAAACGTGTCCGCCGCCTCCTCATACGAACTGGCGGTCGGCCACGCTCGCCGAGCTCGCCTGCGACCTGCACCACGCTGAGTCTTTGGCCACCGTGCTCACACCCAACTACAACAGCGGACACCGCGACCACTTCCATCTCGACATCCGCCCCCACGACCGTCGGTTATTCATCCGGTAACGCCAACCTCGTTCAAAGCATCTTGCAGGTCAGGACCATCGCATCGAAAGGTAGTTTGTGATCGCCGCGATGACTAACCCGACGAGGAAATGAGCCTGAGCCTCCCGGCGAAGTCGCCTACGCCACTCTCCCCCGCACGTTGCCGGCTTCTACGACAGGCTCGCGGGCCGATTCGATTTCTATCGAGGGTTTGGCACCCAAACCCTCTACCGCGGAAGTCAATCCCGCGGCATTCACCCAAACTCCCCCCGCCAGGACGAACGTGGTCAGGTAGCAGGGTCTACCGCGCGATGCCTCGGTAAGGCGTTGCAAATCAGTGGAATGCTCACTTGGAAATGAGCCTAAGCCTCCCGGCGAAGTCGCCTACGCCACTCTCCCCCGCACGTTGCCGGCTTCTACGACAGGCTCGCGGGCCGATGCGATTTCTATCGAGGGTTTGGCACCCAAACCCTCTACCGCGGAAGTCAATCCCGCGGCATTCACCCGAACTCCCCCCGCCAGGACGAACGTGTTCAGGTGACGTATTCAGGTAGCAGGGAGGACACGGTCGTTGCATCCAACACTGTTGTAAGTCAGTGGGATCTCTGTTTGGAAATGAGCCTAAGCCTCCCGGCGAAGTCGCCTGCGCCACTCTCCCCCGCACGTTGCCGGCTTCTACGACAGGCTCGCGGGCCGATGCGTCGTGAGCGAACGTATTGGGGAAACCGCCCAAAGGGTGGTGGGTCCCGCTGAGTGAGCGGCGATGCATCGGCCCGCGGGCCGGCCACCCCAGTCGGCCACACTGCTACGCAGCCTCCCACAGCTGCCTACCCATATCGCTTTAGACGGTTCATCCCTATCCCGAACTAGATGCGATCGCCCCGACTTGCAGATACGCGAGAGCACGAGCACATGTGCAGATTTTTAGACTTTTTCACTCTCACCTGGCACGACCAATGTAGCAGTTCTGATCGGTAGCAAGCTCTACAGTTCGGCCAAAGGACGCGACCCGAGGGAAGGCCTCTTGGCGCCTGGCATCTGATTGCATTGTACCGAGCCGCATTGAATCCAGCCGCATTGCATCCACCGGGGGAACTGCCCTCACTTGCAGAAAAGTCACGTGTTCCTCCGCTCAACTGCAGTCATACTGGTCCTCGGCAGCTGGCCCTCCAACTGCGCAACGGAGAAGCGTGAGGCCCTCTCTCCTGTTTCTGAAGCGTCAGCGGGACGTCCAAACGGCAAGCCGGAAGCGCAGCGCGCAGCCAAACTGGCCGCAGCGGCTGCTGCCACCGAAGCGAGGGAGAAGCGGCTCGCATTTGAAAAGCAGTTCCCCAACTACGGGGTTGCACTTCACTACGTCACGCAAGTATTTCGCGAGCCCAACCTGAAGAGTCCCATTGCGGGGTACATGCGACGAGGCGCAGTCTTCCGCACAGGTGAGGCCGTCGCAGGAGGTGGTTGCAAAGGGGGGTTCCACGCGCTTCCTCCCGGCGGCTACGTCTGCGCCAGTCGAGGCGTCAAGGTGGGTAAGGCGCCCCAGTTTTTCGATCGAGCTCCTTTAGCTCCCACTCTGGAGAGCGCCCTGCCCTACCCTTACGCGCGCACGGTGTATAAAGCCACCGCGCAGTACTGGCGCCTTCCGACCCGTCAGGAGGAGGGGGAGGCTAAACAAGCTTTGGCCTCCCTCATTGAGGAGGAAGAAAAGTTGCTTGAGCAACAGGCAGCGGCAGCAGCTAGCGATGCAGGCGGTGACAATGCTGAAGGTAGCGAGGCAGACGGCGCAGACGCTGAAGGCGGAGCAGCAACAACCGATGCCGTCGATGCACCACCTCCACCCGGACTCGAAGAGGAAGAAGAAAGCCCCACCGTCGAAGGCGCCTCGGAGGAGCTTGCATCCACGCTGCCAGACTACGTGCGCATGCCGATGCGCAGAGGCTACTACGTCAGCCTCGACCACACTGAGTTGACCGAGGATGGACGTCGCTTCTCCAAAACTATTCGCGGAGGCTACGTTCCGACGCATACGCTTGTGCCAGTCGAGCCGCCTTCTCTGCGAGGCGTCGTATTGGGCGGGTCGTGGAAACTTCCACTCGCCTTCGTCTTTCGGCCGGGCGCTCGAGGATTGATCATGGATGCAGACGGGTCCCTGCGCAGTCTAGGCACGCTTGATCGCCATACCCCGATGGTGCTTCAGGAGCAGATCGACCGCGGCAAGCGTCACTACATCCGGGGCTTGGATGGAACCATCGTGCGACGGGGCTCCGTGCGCGTGGTCCCTCAGGTAGCGCGGCCACCTGTGGTTCCCGAAGATGCCCGCTGGGTGCACATTCGCTTATCCACTCAGACATTGGTTGCCTACGAAGGAAGCCGGGCGGTCTTTGCCACCACCGTCTCAAGTGGTCTAGAGGATCACGCCACGCCCACAGGCGTCTTCCAGATTCAAAGCAAACACATTTCCACCACCATGGACGACGACACATCTCCCGAGACGGCTTACAGCATCGAGGATGTCCCGTACACGATGTACTTCCACCATAACTACGCGATGCACGGCGCCTTCTGGCACAACCGCTTCGGACAGGTTGTAAGCCACGGGTGCGTCAACCTCGCGCCGGTTGATGCCCGTTGGCTCTTTCAGTGGTCCGAACCCCAAGTCCCCGCCGGATGGCACGGCGTCTTTCGAGGCACAGGAGAAGGCACCTGGGTCTACATCGACGAATAGACGCAGGGACATGCACCACCTATGAGCTCGAGTGATCCACATCGACGGTCAACCAGAGAACACAACGGATACAAGCAGCAGTTCGCCCCCACTGCTTGTATCCTCAGATGCGAAGCTCTAGAGTGATCAGTCCGCTGCGTCTTGTGCTGCTGCAGTCAGGGTTATCTTGGGGCAACTGGTGACGGTCCACCGAACGAGCCGCTCACCTCCACCGTCGGCGTCACTGCGACGCACGGTCGGGTACACCGAGCTTATGTGGATGGCCCCAGCCGGAATGGTGTGGCTGCCGCTGGCGGTGATTCCAAGTGACCATTGTCCCGAATCGTCTCGCTGAGGCTTGTGGTCGACCTTCACCCCTTCGGGTACGGTGATGCGGTTCCAAGGCTCAACCGTGACGTCGCTGAACGCCACATTCACGCCGGCGTAGGCAGGCAACGCGTCCCACGTGATAAGGTGCCTGCTCTCGGCAACTTGTGACGTGCTAAAGCCTTCGGTCATTGCTGGAATCGGCACCTCGTAGCGAAGAGAGTTAGCCTCGTCTGTGGGGTGGTTTAGCACCACCCGGACGGCTCCGCGTGTGTTCTTGATCGGCATCAGGTCGCCTCTCCAGCTATCCACGTGCGTGATGTGCAGCGTTGTTGAGGCAGTTGTTATGCCGTCAGTACTCACTGCACGCAGACCATGTACCGTCTGCTGATCCCAGTAGGTTTCGGTCAGACCGTGGAAACGTACGGCGTCCCACACTTCCGGCTCAATGCCCCAGAGGCTGGTTCCCACCACAAGAGGCAACTCGGATTGGCTCTCAACGATTGATGAATGCGCACCGGTCCCGCTCGCAAAGCATGCGGCATCGGCAACTTCGAGGTTGAGCACCGACGTGAGGCTGCCTTCGCTCTGCGTGAGCTCACCTTGCACACTCTTGCCGCGACAGATTGCATAGATATCGCTGAACCGCGCAGCACCTAAGGCTACAAACGGCTCCGTTGGCATCACACGTTTTGTTGTGCCAGCAGGAACGGGGAAGAGGGAGTCAAGACTGTCAAAGTGAAACGGGATGGGCCTGGTTGCGTTGCCGCTACCTACGATGAAAGTCTCATGATATGAAGAGCCTTTGAACGCGGCATACGTAGTTATCGCGCTGAGGCTTAGGTTGGTTCCTCCTTTCTCGGCGTTGACAGGTTGACGCGCGTCCCTCGACCCACCTCGACCCAGATGCGCCCGCCTCGACCCAGATGCGCCCGACGAGTTCACGTCTCGCCTGCAGCGCAGAGGAAGGCTCCGCCGGCCTCCTCTGCGCTGCTTTCCTGCTAACGCAGGACAGGCCTACTTAATCGCGCATGAGTGCGGTCAAACCCGTCTCTTCTGGTGCCGACTTACGGGGAAGTGTGCCTGGAGCAAACATTTCATCAAGTTCAATCGGAGAAGCCTCGGTTTCCACCTGACAGCTTCGCATGAACGGCTCGATATCCAGAGCCGCTGCATCGATCGCGTTATTGAAGATGAAGCTCACTTCAACAAGGTCGAGCTCGTAAGGCAGCAAGTTACTTGAGTAGCGTGAAAGCTCTGGAGCAAGACCTATAGGTTCCTTCGGGAAGAGCCGCTCAAGGTCAGGACGTTCCTCCCGAAGCTCGCGTTCAAGCCACATGGTGAGGGAAGCCTGCGTTCGACCGGCAGAATCCCAGTTCGGCGACTCCTCGGTCTTGTTCCTGAAGAGCTCCAGGGTTTCGGCGACAAGTGCTTCGGATGAGGGCCCCTCCATCACCTGAACAGTCGCACTCACGGTGTACGGTATTGTGCGCTCCGTGCGATTGGCAATCGACCAACCTCCTGTTTCCCCCACCGTGACCGCTCCAGGATACTGATCCAGCGTGCAACGCTGAGGAAAGATGAACGTACGCGTGGCGGGAGTGAGATCATACACCTCTTTGGTAACAAGCGGCTCGTCTTTGCTGCCACGCGGTGCACAGACGTCTGTGACGCGCAGCACATGCACCAGGACCTTGTCGGCCCAGGGTGCATCGGGGGGCACGCCCACGGTCACGGCGGTGACCTGCTTGCCAGCCAACTCGGCTGCGGGCAGCTCGGCTTGTGAATCCACCGTTGCGGTAGGCGGCCACCAGTAGGTGCTCCACCGATCGATGGACTCAGTAGTCGGCACCACCGACTCTTGGCCTGTCTCCACGTCAACCAGATGCCAATCAAACCACACTTCGAGCTCCGCAGCTCGGTGATTGGCGGAAAGCTCCTTTGGAAACATGTCGCCAAATCTCGTGGGATCACGCTGGCCTGGATACCACTCAAGCTGAGTGCGGACCTCAATCGAGCGGTACGCGGCAGATTCACACAACACATGTTCTTTTTCGGGCAGCTCGATGCGCCTGCTGTAGCGCGGGTCTTGGGCTTCCTGTCTTCCTACAGCTGCTGCAGCCTGTTTTTCTGGTGACACTGGGTCTTCTGCACCGCATCCCCACATCGTTCCGAAAGTCAATGACAACCCATAGAAACAGCCCGCTGTGTGACTGAAACTTCTGCGACCTATGTTAACCATTCCCAACCTCCTTCTAATAGCTTGGTAGCGTAAGCACACTTCATGCCACACCGACGGTTTTGACTAATCTGCGAATTGCCTCAAAAAGAATGAGGTCGAAAGGGAATCATTGCATCAGAAGTAAATGAGGCTCAGGTGGCTCCGAAAGGAGTCAGAGATGAGTCGAACAGAGAAACACGCGTACATCCGTGCCGTCAGGCCGCGTTACCAGCGCTGTGGGCGCAAGGACAGGGGTGTGATTCTGCGAGAAGTGGGTCTGACCTTGGGCTGTCACCGCAAGTCAGCCGAGCGGCTGTTGTCGAGTCGTAGGGTCAAGGCGAGTCCCCGCAAGCAAGCGCAGACCCCCGCCGGCATCGGCCGTCCCCCACGGGTTCAACCGGAAGATATCGCGGTGGTGACTCGATGTTTCAAGGCATCGGACTATGCTTGTGGGAAGCGCTTGGTCCGGCTTTTACGATGTTGGATGGCCTACGATGAAAAGGTGCGAGGACAGACGTATGACGCCGCACAAAAAGCCCGTATACTTTCGTTTTCAGCCGCCACCCTGGACCGCCACCTGCAGCCGGTGCGTAAGGCGCTGGGCATCAAGGGCCGATGCGGCACCAAGCCTGGGCGATTGGCACGTACGCAGATACCCGTGCGTACTGGACCATGGAAAGATACGCGACCTGGATACTTGCAGATGGATACGGTTGCCCACTGTGGTCATACCATGAAAGGCCCCTTTTTATGGACCCTGACCACTACCGACATTCACACCACCTGGACCGAGATGCGCGGCATTTGGAACAAAAAAGCCACCGATGTCGTGGCAGCCATTGCCGATATCGATAAGCATTTACCCTTTACGGTTCAGGGCTTCGATAGCGATAACGGCTCAGAGTTTATTAACAAAACCCTGGTCCGTTACCTCAAAGAACACCCCGATAAACCCATTTTCACTCGGGGCAGGCCCTATAAGAAAAACGATGGGGCCCATGTCGAACAGAAAAACTGGACTCATGTTAGAAGGTTACTCGTCTACGCGCGCATCGATAACCTTGCCATCCTCGATGACATCAACGACCTGTATCGAAACGAGGTCAGTTGGTTTAACAACTTGTACAACGTTCACATGAAGCTCATCAGCAAAGAACGCGTCGGCTCCAAAATCCGTCGTAAGTACGATGACGCTAAAACACCCCTACAACGTCTCACCGAATCAGGATACGCCGACCCTAAGATGCTTGAGCACTATCAACACCTGCAACAAACCCTCAACCCATTCACTCTCAAGGACATTATCGAAGCTAAAATCAAGGACATCATGATAAGAGCCACCGCCGCCTCTATCGCTTCTCAACTGTGACCCTTTTTCGGCAACACTTTCTTTTGAGGCAATCCGAGGTCCCCGGACCTACTAAAGGCCGTCTCCGAGCTCTCCCTCAGCAGGGCCGGTTGATGCGGTACTACCAAGACGGCGCCTCCATGTCGACGGAGGATGACTCAGCCGTTCACGATCCTATTGGGGATATGGTGAACACCCATCGCTTCCACCTTCGACGTTCGGGCGGTTCCCTGACGCGACGGAGCGGTTCCCCATTCTACCGCATCGCCCGCGCTGTAGTTGCTTATTCGGTGCAGGTGCGCTTACGATAACTCTGTGCAAATTCGCGGAAAGAAGGTTGTCTTACGCGCCATTGAAGAAGAAGACTTGCCCACGCTGCACCGGTGGAACAGCGACCCGGAGCTCTGGGACCTTCTGGTTGGGTGGCGCTTCCCCACGTCTTTTGCGTCTCTCCAAAAATGGTTTGCCACACTCGATAGCGACATCGTCAATCAGCGGTTTGCCATTGAAGCGCCCGACGAGGGGCTGATCGGTGTGGCCAACCTGGTCGACATCGACTGGAAGAACAACCACGCCTTTCACGGGATGATGCTCGGCGACAAGGACATCCGCGGGAAGGGCTACGGAGTAGACGCCATCATGACCGTGATGCGCTTTGCCTTTGATGAGCTCCATCTAGCACGCCTCGATGGCGCCATGATCGAGTACAACGATGCCTCTGTGCGAGCCTACTGCGGCAAGTGCGGCTGGAAAGAAGAAGGTCGCGCGCGCCGGTGGTTTTTCCGGAAGGGGCGCTATTGGGACAAGATCCTTGTTGGCGTCACAGAGGGGGACTACCGCGAGCTAATCGGGCAGACAAACTACTGGGCTGGATGATTATGCGCCTGCTCGTTACCGGCGGCGCCGGTTACATCGGCAGCGTTCTGGTACGCTATGCACTCGAGCGGGGGATGCAGGTGCGGGTGCTCGACGCATTGCTATTCGGTGATGGAGGCCTTCACGCGCTGGGCCATCGGGTCGAGCTGATCGAGGGGGACATCCGCGATGGCGCTCTGCTGCGCACGGCCATGCACGGGATCGGCGCCCTGGTTCATCTGGCTGCGGTCGCCAACGACCCATCGGGCGAACTCGACCCAGCGCTGACTGAAAGCGTCAACCTTACAAGCTATCCTGCTCTGCTAAAAGCCGCACGCGACGCTGGCGTGCGCCGCTTCATCAACGCGTCAACCTTCTCTGTCTACGGCAAGGCCGACGGCGTGCTTCTGCGAGAGGGGCATCCGCTCCGCCCGCTCAAAGCTTACTCCCGATGCAAGGCTTCAAGTGAGCCTTTCGTAAGGGATGCAAACGACACATACATGTGCACCACCAATCTGCGGCTGGCGACGGTGTGTGGATGGTCACCAAGGATGCGCTTTGATTTGATCGCCAATCACCTTGTCGGTCAGGCGGTCACGAGAGACCACATCAGCGTGTGGGGTGGAGAGCAACGGCGCCCTCAGGTGCACGTCAAGGACGTCTGTGCCGCTATCATGCACGTTCTCTCGGCCCCTCCCGCACAGGTGGGCGGGCAGACCTACAACATCGGTGCAGAGAACACCTCGATTGGGGAACTTGCCCAGCTAGCAGCGAGGGCCTCCCGGCGCCAGGTGGATATCCTTACTGAACCGGCCAGAGACGACGAGCGGGATTATGCAGTCAACTGCGACAAGGCCCGGCAACATCTTGGATGGAAGCCTCAGCACGCGGTGATGACTGCCATAGAGGAAATTGCTGAGGCGCACCGCGCTGGGCGCTTTGCAGATCCTTCCGCACCGATCTTTCACAATGTTAGATGGATGGGGAGGCACCACGGCGCCGATTATGTCATATGACATAACTTATGACATCGTGACATAGCGCCTATTGCTTCTCTGCGCCTATCGGTCGGTTCTCTGTCGCAGCGCCGCGACACATCGGTGTAGATGGATGCCTCGGAAGTACGGGTAACGCCGTGTTCGATTTCGCAGCGCGCTCTTGAAACAGAGCGATGCGCTCGCGGCAGGCGGCTAGAGTCGTGCGCAGCCCGATGGTCTCGCGCCGCTCCACTCGGGCGTTGATCCGGCGACCTGCAGCCGATAGAACGTTTGGCCCCGCCGGCAGCTCGAGCCGCTTTAAGAGCGAGGCAACTTGATGTTGCGTTTGCAGCTGCTCCAGCCACACGGAGTGCACGCGAACCTGCGGGTGGTCCGCGACAAATCGCTGGGCCTTGGCCTCTATCTCAAACAGATAGCTTAGTGCACGGTCGATCTGATCCTCGAGTGGGAAGCGGATCGTGAGCTCTGCGTTGGGCCCTTGCGGCGTTGCCATCCATAAGGGCCAGTACACGCAGCGCTCCGAAAAGAATCCCTGCTCCACAAAACTCTTGAGGGTGGCTTCCATCGACCGACGAAGCACCACCACATCCAACGAATCGGCATCGAGGTAGCGGAGCACGACATCGTAGAAGGTTTTGATGAACATGTGGTTGGTCTCTGCATAGACGTGCGCGTCCGAGTCTCGCAGCGCCTGATGAATGGCATTGGCCTTGAACTGCCGCTCCTCCACCGACTCGCTGAGTGGAACCTCGAGGGTGCGGCGAAATGGGGCTCCGCTCATCGTCGGCTCGGCCTCGTGGTGCGCCACTACGCCATCAACTTGGCTGAGCAGCGTCGCCAGGTACTGGGAGCCAGCGCGACCCGTGTTGATGCTGAAGATGAGCCGCTGCCTCATGCCCTTTCGGCCACCGCGCGGTCGCACGATGTGTGAGCCGGTCGTTTCGCCATTGCGGCTGCCACATCGGGTGCTGCACCTGCGATGAAGGTCACGAGTTCATGCACGGCTTTGACGGCTCCAGGCGAGAGCCCCCCGTGAGGCAGGCAGATGACGCGCCTTGCCAGGTCTTCGGTGACAGGGAGCGGCTCGCTCCCGCCCATACCCGGAAGCCGGTGGCAGCCCGGCTCGAAGTAGGTTGTTGCCACGACGTTCTCCGCCGTGAGGAGCTCCAGCCAACTTGCGCGCTCAAGAGGACTTGACGGCAGAGCCTCGAGAACAAGGTAGTGCCCATTCGCTCCGCTTGTTCCGGTAGTGACGAGGCGGACGGATGGTGCCGCTTTGAGCGACTCTGCATACATGCGCAGCTCGCTGCGCTTCCGCTCAATGATGCCGTCCAGACTGGGCAAAAAAGTCAGTGCCATTGCAGCAGCCACTTCGCTGAGTTTGGCGTTGGTGCCACCCATGCCGCCCACGCTGCCAAATTCCCGGAGCTCACGGCAACGCCGCGCTAGCTCTGCATCCTCGGTGGTGATTAACCCCCCTTCGAACCCGTGGATAATCTTGGTCGCATGAAGGCTGAATACTTCGGCCGCGCCAAAGCGCCCTACCCGATGCACATGGTGGCTCGCTCCAAAGGCTTGCGCCGCATCAATCATCAGCGGAACCCGATGCCGCTCGCAGACCTCCTCCAACCTGTTGATGTCACACGGGCGGCCCCACAGGTGCACGGCCAAAACGGCGGACGTCGCGCGAGAGATGGTTTGTTCAACGTGTTGCGCATCCAGGTGGTGCGTAGTGGGATCAACGTCGCAGAATCGCGGATACAGACCCAGCCAAGACATGGCGTACGCGGTGCCGCGAAAGGTCCACGCTGGCATCAAAACCTCACCCTTGAGTTCCAACGCCCGCGCAAGAACCTGCAGCCCGGCAGTGGCATTGGATACGGCGATGCAGTGACTGACATCAAGCAACCGCTCCACCGACCGCTCCAAGTTCTGAACCAGCGGCCCGTTGTTGCTGAGGCGCCCTCTGCGGAGCGCCTCCTGAGTCAACTCGATGAACCTTTGCTCGTCGGCGGGAGCCGGATTGCCCACGCACACGGGCTCACAGAAGGTCGGCGCGCCACCAAACAGCGCTAGATCATCTAACTTTTGCTTTTTTGACTGAATGCCCGGACCCGTCGCGCCACCCATGCGAGCAAGATTACCACAGCCACCACAACGATTGCGACTCGCTGGTAGCGCTGAAAGAGGTCGAGCAACGCCTCCCAGTTTTTCCCCACTGAAAAGCCTACCGCAAAGATCGCGCTGTTCCAGGCTAGAGCAGACACGCTCCCCAGTGCGAGCACCCTCCACCAGGGCAGCTCGGCAAGCCCCGCGGCTACGAAAAGCACGGCTCGGACGGCTGGCATGAAGCGATTAGTCACGAGAAGGAAGGTGCCGCGCGAACGCATCAAGTTGGCCGTACGCCACGCGGCCCGTCTGATTCGAGGGCTCCGCAACCAAAATGCTTGACGCTCTGCAGAAGCCCGAGCCAACGAGAGACCGACGCCATAGGTGATCATGGCGCCTGCCATGGACCCAAAGAACAGCGCGACGAAGATGAGTGGTGCCGACACGCCAGCCTGCGTGGATAGAAAGACACCAAACAGCGTGATCATATCCCCGGGAAGCGGCGGGAAGATGTATTCGAGAGCGCCGGCAAGCGTCATTGCAAGGGCGATCGCTAGAGAGGGTTGCTGACTCAACCATGTCAAAAAGTTTTGCATCGCTCTGCCTGTTCGCTCTGCCTGTTCGCTCTGCCTGTTCGCTCTGCCTGTTCGCTCTGCCGCCGCGCGCCTGGCATTCGTCCGCTACTACTAACACGTTAGGGGCGCGCCCACTCCCCGGAATCAGGCGAGCGGCCTTGCTGAGGAACTATGGCCTTGCTGAGGAACTATGGCCTTGCTGAGGAACTATGGCCTTGCTGAGGAACTATGGCCCCTTCCCATCCCCGCTTAGCTCCTGCGAAGGACAATCGCCGCTCCCTTGGCGCCTCTCTCAGGTGACGAGGCAGAGACGCCATTGGCTGGGCAGAGACGCCATTCGTCTTGCCGCAGCCTGGTGTGCATGGAAGGTTTGCCCCGGTGGAATGCGTGGCACATTCATACCCTGCGCGGTTCTTTGAGGCTGCCTCGACGGCTCTCTTGGTGAGTTTTTGGTCGAGGTGGAGCGTGGCATGCGGGAGGCAGAAACTGCCATCGTTTCTCGCTGAGCCGTGCGCGGAAGACGACGTGGCTCTTGCACCCAGCGCTGCAAGCAACGACAGCAACTTACAGGAGAGCGCATGAAGCACCTCGTTCCTCCGCACGTGGCTCAGCTTAGCCGCTACCATGCAAGCACAGGACCTCGTCCGCAGGTGCAGCTGTCCGCGAACGAAAGTCCGTGGGGCACGCCGGCGTTCGAGCTGATGTCGGAACGGACGGTGAACTTAAACCGCTACCCCGACGCAGGCGCCTGTGAGCTAAAGGACGCGCTCGCGAGCTACCTCGACGTGAAGGCGGAGCAACTTAGCGTCGGTGTCGGCTCGGATGAGATGATCTGCTTGCTACTGACAGCCTTTGGCGGGGTGTTGAACACGACGCACCCGCCGCGCGTGGTCGTTCCCGACCCCACGTTCGTCATGTATGGCAAGAGCGCTCAGGCGCGTGGGTGGGACGTGGTCCATCTGCCACTCACACCGGCGTGGGACCTCGACCTCTCTGCGTGGCGAGAGGCCCTAAGTGCCGCGCCGAACCTCGTGTTCTGGGCCAGCCCGAACAACCCCACCGGCAATAGGTTCTCGCAGGATGCGATGCGAACGCTGATGGCTGAGCACCTGGAAACCCTTTTTATTATTGATGAAGCCTATGGCGCGTACGCCGAGACGAGTCTTCTTCCTTGGCTTCAGCATTTCCCCAATCTCGCGCTGCTCGGCACGCTGTCCAAGGTGGGCTATGCCGCGCTTCGGGTGGGTTGGTTGGCTGCACGTCCCGAGCTGATCGATGTGGTGGAAAAGGTGCGGCAGCCGTACAATCTTCCTGCGCTCTCTCAAGCATTAGCGGCCGCAGTGCTTCATGCGCCCGCTCAGCACATCGCGCCTGGAGTAGAGCGGGTGAAGGCGGAACGCCTTCGGCTCATCGAGCAACTCTCGCGGTTTGGCACCTGCACCGAGAGCGAAGCGAACTTCGTCTGGGTCGACTTTGGACAGGACGCAGCACGCGTGCGCGATCACCTGACAGGGAGCGGAGTGGCTGTGCGTGCGTTTCCCGCAGATCGCCTCAAACACCACCTGCGCATCACCGTGGGGACGCCGGAAGAAAACGACATTTTACTTGCAGCGCTCCGCCACAGTGGACGCAGCTAGCAAAGGAGCCAGCCTTCAGAAGCCTCGACGTGGCTTGACTCTTTTCTGCAGCCGACATGCATCCACAGGCATGCGCTACTTCAGTTGACACCGAAGATCGCAATCCTTAGCGGCCCTCCAAGCCATGCGGAGACGAATGATTATCCACCCGAGCTGGTTAGTTTCCGCACGGGTTCCGCGTCACCGTCACCCACTGAATCGGGCGGGTGCGCGCGTCCTCACGCCAATGAAGCGGGTGATCATACCAACTCACTAGAGCGTCGAGTAGGGCCTGCGATTGCGCTACATAACAACCCACGTCGTCCTGATGGAGTTGCATAAGAACCGGAACCTCTTGAACACCTAACTTCTCAGCTCCTGCTTCTGCAGAGCCGGTGGAAGTGTCCACTGAGGGGATCTGAATCGACTCCAACATGAAGGGAGTGCGAAGCTCTGGATCGGCCGCTTGTCCACACGCTGCTGAACGCACCGAGCTATAGATGTGATCGGGATTTTCGCCAAAAGCACTGGCTCTCTTGCGCCAGAGGATCACCGAGGCGTGGCACTGAGCGGGAGCCTCTTCAGCGCGCTCCTGCACCAACCTCGTTGCTTCAGCAAGAGCAGCAGGAGCGTGATTGAGCTCCGTCAGCACCATCGGGGTCTCTAGGCCAAGCTGCTTTTGGAACTCACCCTCGTTCACATGCACCGCCGCGGGACCCGCTGACTGGACCCACATACCAGAACCCATGTCGTCCCGCTGCGCCTGGCAGTTCGGCGACTGCTCGCTTAAGTTCCCATTGGGTAGCCGTTTCTTGAGCTGCGCGATACGGTTTGATAGCGCAGTGTAAACCTCTTGCACGTTGACCGTTTCTTTCGCTGCGGCTAGGGCATCGAAAGTCTGCAAAAGATCAGGGGCGTACTCGGCGGGGCGTGTCTCACCAGCTTCTTCCGCTTGTGCTTGTCGGGCTTCCAGCGCAGCCCGCTGCGCCTGATGAAGCTCGCGGCGCTCCACTCTGGCCGGCAGCATCTCCGCCATGATGCTAACAGCGAGCAGCTCTGCCTCGAGGGCCAGAGCCTCGAGGGCTAGACGCGACCCCTCTAGTTGAACCGGCTCGTCCGCCTCCACCCCGGCTGTCGGACGGACAAGCGCGCGACCAAGCTGCTCAATCAGCTTTGGTTCCAGCCACCCAAGCGCGCCAAGTCCCCGGGCCAACTGTTCATGGGCTCCTGCATCTGCGTGCGCTACCTCGAGAAGGAGCGCATTCGTCTGCTGCTTGAGCTCCTCTCCAGCCATGTGATCGGCTGCGTCATAGGCTTCCTCCCACACCCGGTCGAATCCCGCTTGAGCGATCATCCTCCGCATCAAACCCTCAAGGGATTGAGGAATATCCTGCCTTGCTGGAAGCTGACCCACTTCCGCGGAGTCCGCTGCTCGCTCGACGCCGCAACCGAGTGCGATGGGAAGAACCGAACCGATTAGAAGAAAGCCCAGAGAGTGTTTCGCCCACATGCAGCTCGAGCTAAGCAACACGCGTGCCACGGCCCGAGAGGCACAGCGTCCTCGAAAAGTCCCCGCAGGGGCAATCGCATCGAAGAGTATCTGCAACACGAGGGTCTGGCACCCGACCCTCTGCCGCGGGAGTGAATCCCGCGGCATTCACCTAAGCTCCCCCTCCAGGACGAACGCCGGGAAGGTGAGTCGGCAGAGTGATGGCATCTATAGGCCGACGGCAATCAGTGGGATAGAAACTTGGAGATGAGCCTGAGCTCCTGCTTTGTAAAGCAACCTTTACAGAAGTCTCCCGGACGATCTCCGAAGCGGACGTTCCCCGCCGCTAAGTTACATATGCGGAATCGGCCGCGGGTGGCTACGAATCGTAGGCTGCTGGGGCACATAGGCTGAGGACAACACGCCCCACTCGCTGGCCAGACGCAGCGTGCGGAAGTTGACCGGAACATCCCGTAGAAAGCCCTGTCTCAGTGACGCGTCGCGGATACACGAGGCGCGATTCATCACGGACTCGTACGCGACGTGCAGGGCGCTCTTAGCTCCCACAACATCGCCCACGGTCCGTAGGGCTTCTGCATGCGAGAGACGCACGCGCCCCTCGCCCTCGGTAAGCCGGCCGAGCTTCTCCAGTAGGTGCTGGGCGTGTCCTGCCGCGTCCATTGCTGCCTGATTCTTCGAGGCTAGGAGCCGCACGTGAGCCAACATGGCGTAGGCGTGAGCACGCCGCGGAAGAAACACATCAAGCAGAGCAACTGCGCGTTCCGCTTCCTCCTCGGCCTCGCCAAGCCGTTGCATAAGCGCCAGCACCTCGGCCAGGTAGATGCGCGCTCCGCCCTCTAGGCGGCGTCCGCCGCGCTCGACGAACCAATCGATGGCACGTTCGAGCGAGACTCGGGCTCGCTCCAGTTCACTCTGCCGACCGAGAGCCAGCCCCAGGTTGCTCCGGGCGTAAGCGACGATGTATCCCAGCTGCATATGTTGCGATGCCGCCAGCGCCTCTCGAAGCAATTCCGCTGCCTTGTCGTGCTGACCCAACTCAAGGTAGATGTACGCGCGCGTCACTCGCTCAAGACACTCATTGCGGAGGTCACCAGCCTGACTGAAACGGTCTTCGGCCACCATCAACTGCTCGAGCGAGCTCTGCAAGTCGCCGCGGGTCAATGACCAGAACGCCCGAACGCGATTGAGTCGCGCATCCACAAGCGGACTGCGCTCCTGGCTCGAGAGCGACAGGGCATCAGCGTCACCAAGCGAGGCACTCGCCTCCTGGTAGCGTCCGGCAGCGATAAGCTGCCATGCAGCACGCGCCTGAGCCACTATCTGCGGGCCCACTGCCTCTCGCTCGCTAGGTATGGCGGTTGCCAGCAGCTTTAGCCATCGGTTCAGGTGATCCTCGCGTCCGGTCAAGCCTGCCAGAACCAGAAGCTCACCGAGAGTGTCAAACCAAGTTGGTGTACCTTCCTCCAAGATTTGCAGCGCAGAGAGAGCCGCGTCCTCTGCATCCTGCAGTTGGTCCTTCCAACGCAGCGCCTCCGCCTCGACCAGGCGAAGCTTGCCAAGCTCGGGCCCATCCACAGCACATGCTGCTCCCCGCTGAGCACAAAGAATGGAGGCATCGAGGTCATTGCCCTCCAGAGCATCTTTGGCTGCTCGGTGGTAATACACCACGGCTTGCTCTAGCTCATGGCCGCGCTCCAGGTGCTCGGCAAGCACTGCTGCATCGGGCCGGCCAGCATGTTTCAACCACTCCCCGGCGAGGCGATGCCCCAAGACTCGGTCCTCGTCGGTAAGAGTGGCGTAAGCTGCTTCACGAAGGAGCTCACTGCGGAACGCATAGTCTGCGTTATGCATGCCCTCGTCACCCTGGCGTCGCAGCAAGAGCTCACCCTCAACGAGGCTGGTGAGCGTTTGCTCCACATCAACAGCGACTTCTTCGCCGCCTAGCAGAGCCGAGATGCCAGCGGCATTGAAGCTTAAGCCATACACGCTAGCGGCCCGAAGCACACGACGGGCTTCAAGGTCGAGCGCATCAAGACGCGACTGCACCATCCCAAACACGGTCTCAGGAAGCGATCCGCCCTCTCCCCTATCGAGTGCCCGAATGAGCTCCTCAAGGTAAAACACATTGCCTGCCGCGCGTTCGACGATGCGGTCGATCGCTGCCGAATCGAATGCGTCGCCAAGCACCGAGCGCGCGATGGATCGGCTGGCTTTCCGAGAGACACCGCGCATGCGAAGCTCAGTCACATCGCAGTCTTGCCAAATCCGCGGGAAACGCTCGTGCACCTGTGGGTGGCCAACTCCTATTACAAGCAGCGGTTGCTCCGAGAGTGCACGCAGCGCCGCAGCAACAAACTCCACCGTTGGCAGATCACCCCAATGGAGATCCTCGAGGATCAAAGCGACCGGCCGCAGCCGACATTCCGCCCGAAGCCATGTCTCCCACGCCATGCGCATCCTATCGCCCATCAGCATGGCGTGGCTGCGCGCCGAGCGGAGTTGAATGCTGTAGTCATCGGGAAACGGGACCCCCGCCAGTTCCCCAAGGAACTCGATGACCTGAGGTGCCTTGTCGTCTGCAACTACGCGTCCGATCCGACTTCGGAGCTTGTGTCGCTGAACCTCAAGTGACTCGCCCTCGATGACACCCAGAAGGCGCCGGATGCCGGGCGCCAGCATGCCGAATGGACTTCCGGCAGTGAGCGAGTCACCGCGGCACACCAGTGAAGTAATGGCCATGGGCCTCTCCCGCACGCGACTGATGAACTCCTGACGTACGCGCGTCTTACCCACGCCTGAGCCTGCTGTGAGAAGCACGGCAGCCGCAGAAGGCTCTTGAACTGTGGAGTTGAAGATAGCCTCCAGCACGGAGAGCTCCCGCTCCCTGCCAAGGCATTCGGTCGGTCGCCCCAGCAGTGTACGCTTGACGTGGGCAGTTTCCCGCTGACCCTTGAGCCAGCGCTGCTCGTCACGCATGTGGAGCTCAAATCGGTGAATGTCGAGCAAGCTAGCCGTGACATCGTCGACCGCTATCTTACCTAGTTGACCTTTTGTCAGCATATCGAAGGCGCGGTCTAGCGCCTCCCCTATCGGCACACGGTCCCCCGTGATGCCGCGGCCTGTGCAGAGCGAGATGCGGAAGGACGGAAGCGCTTTGCAAAGAGCAAGAGCACACCGCGCGCTGCGACTTACAAGTTCGCTGGCCACCCCACGTCCGCTGACCAAAGCAACCACTGAGCCATCAGCCACGATGTCGACGCGAGCGCCGAAAGAGGCGACGGCTTGCTTAAGCCGGCCGAGATCGGCGTCGTAGAGACCGGATTTGGTGCCCGTCGGGCTGCGGGGCAGTGGCGCACCGACCACCACACTAACGAAACGCTGCTCCGTACGCGTGAGCGCAGGCGGAAAGGTGCTTCGAGAGAATTCCAGGTGATCGGCAGCGCGCTCGAAGTTGGAAAGCGAGTTTGCAACATCGAGCGCGCTCGCCGGCCGACCTTTAGGCTCTTTAGAGAGCAGTCCCGCTACAAGTTGCTCGACCTCACGCGAAACCTCCTTGCGCGTTTCGCGGACGGAGGGTGCCTCTTGCAGAAGCACTTTGGCTAAGACAGCCACCACGTGATCACCGGTGAAGGCTGGGACACCGGCCAGGCACTCGTAGAGGACGCAACCAAGCGAGAAGAGATCGGCGCGTGCGTCAACGTTTAGCTCTCCGCGAGCCTGCTCGGGAGCCATATACCCAGGTGTTCCGATGGCGACGCCCGTGTGGGTGAGGTCGGCCGGAGCATCGGAGGTGCGGGCTACCCCAAAGTCCAGTATCTTGATGCGATGCAGACTGCCGTCCATCAACCAGATGTTGCTGGGCTTGATGTCGCGGTGGACCACGCCGTGTGCATGCGCCTCCGCGAGAGCTTGACTAAGCTGGAGGCCCAGCCGCAACGTGTCAGAAACAGCCAGCATGTGCACAGTCGACAGGTGCGCTGCCAGATCGACGCCTTGCAACCACTCCATCGCGAGGTAGAGTTCGCCACTCTCACTCACGCCATGGTCGATGTGCCGCACGATGCCAGGGTGGTTCAACTCCGCGAGCGTTCGACACTCCCGCGAAAAGCGTTCGCCATCGCTGTGCGACTGCTCTCTCAGCAGCTTCAGTGCGACATATTTTCCCGAGAGGGTGTCGCGTGCCCGGTGCAGCGAGCCCATGCCGCCGGAAGTGACATGCTCTTGAATGTCGAAACGGCCGGCAATACGTCTGCGTTGTGCTTCACCGTTCATGCAGCAATCTCAGTACTAGCACTACCTGGTGTCGGTAAAGCAAGTGGAAATGCAGTTTCTGCCAGCTCGCAAGCATCCTCGCTTGCACAATGCAGAAAGCGACGCCCAGACCGAGCCTCAAAGTTCAGTTGGCCCCAAGGAGGGCAAGCCTCCATTCCAGAGCGATGAACAAGTCGCTGATGAATCCCACATCGTCTGCTAGTATGACCGGCGAACGAAATTAGCTCAACTTGGAAAGTTCAGCATTGTCCAGGACGCGACGAGGGTGAGACCGTGACAACCAGTCAAGCAAGCAACGCTGCTCGTGTCAGCGTGAGGCCGGAGGCACCGCATTCTACAACCGAGACTCCCAAGGCGCTCTTGCAGGCGATAGCGGATCACAGTCACAGTGGAGCAGCGGTTCGGCTTCCCGAGCCTTCTCATCAGTCAGCGGACTGGGAGCAGCTTGAGGGGGACCTGGTGCGTGTCCTGCTCGACCATCTACTGCTCGGCCGCTTTACCGACTCGGCGCTCGAGTACCTGCTGTCGAGCGGATTTTTGAAGACATGGCTGCCCGAAGTTGAAGACATGGTGGGCTTCGGCGACGGCGAGTGGCGGCATAAGGACGTTTGGAAGCACACCAAGCAGGTGGTTCGTCAAGCGGTCAGGCGCCCACTCGTGCGCTGGGCCGCGCTTCTGCACGACATTGGAAAGGTGAAGACGCGCAGTTTTGGACCGAAAGGTGAAGTGCATTTCTTCGGTCACAGTGAGGTTGGCGCGGCGATGTTTCGGAAGAGGATAGCGAAGCGGCTAGCCTTCGACCGTACGATGTCAAGAGGCTTGCACTTTCTCATCCTGCACCACTTGCGCGCCAGTCAATACGACGGCACATGGACCGATTCAGCGGTAAGACGCTTCAGACGCGAGATGGGCGACTACCTCGTCGACCTTTTGGACCTCAGCCGCGCTGATATCACTACGAAGCGACCCGAGAAGAAGAAGCGCGGCCTGGCGTCGATAAGCGAGCTCGGGGGAAGAGTCCGGGAGCTTGAGAAGGAAGACGCGAAAGTTGCCCCCTTGCCCAAAGGTCTCGGCACAAAGATCATGACGCATTTCGGTCTGCCGCAATCCCGGCGAGTTGGCGAAATACGGGATATGCTCGAGCAGCGCATCGAAAGCGGAGAGCTAGAGCCCCAACGCGAGCCGAGTTACTACATTGATTGGCTCGATCGTCATCCGCACCTCTTTAAAGGCGCTGTTGAAGGCGCTGTTGAAGGCGCTGTCTCAGGTGCTGTCTCAGGCGCTTTGGAACGGTCGTAGCGGCGTCTTTGGAGGCGGCCGCGCTTGCCGTGCCGGGCTACATTCGGATACGAATGGGTGCGCATGGAAGCACCCGAGCCCTCCGCACCTGCTTCATCCGCACCTGACCGTCGCCGCTCAAGCCTCTCAGGCGAGACATAAGCGAAGCGGCTAACGGAGGTGCGGCAGTTGCGAGAAGGTGATGACCGAATGAGGAGCTACGCCACCACAGCAAGAGCGGCCATTGGCGGAGGGCCAGTCAGTCCTTGTGTTGCGCGCCCTTCCTGAGGTAGGCGGGAATGTCGAGGATCGCTTCATCGTGCATCGCCGCCGCACCAAAAGCACGCGCGTAGCGCGCGCCACCCTGCTGCACATGCTGAGCTACTTCCGCGGAGTTTCTGCGAGACGGCGACCTGTTCGTCTCGGTGCGGAACGCGGCTGTGGCGTCGTTGCGACCGGTGACATCGTTGCGACCGGTGACATCGCTGCGACCGGTGGCGGCAGCATTCCCAACGGTGGAGCCGAATCCCGTCACCTGAGACTGACGCGCCATGGCCTGTGCCTCCGCAGCTTCAAACCCCGTCGCGATGACGGTGACCTTGACCACCTCGCTCATCGACTGCTCGGTCACAACGCCAAAGATGATGTTTGCATCTTCATGGGCTGATTCCTGCACGAGCCGCGCCGCTTCGTTGATCTCACGCAGCTTTAGGTCGGGGCCGCCCGTGAAGTTGAGGAGTATGCCCGTGGCACCATCCACCGAGACATCGTCAAGTAAGGGTGAGTTAACTGCCATTTCCGCAGCTTCGATCGCTCTTCGCTCTCCTTTCCCATACCCCGTGCCCATGAGCGCGCGACCGGTGTTGCTCATGATGGTTTTCACATCGGCAAAGTCAACGTTGACCATTCCCGGGTTGATAATGAGGTCGCTTATCCCGCGCACGGCCTGCATCAGCACGTCGTCGGCACGGCGGAATGCATCCAACATGGAGGTATCCTCATCCGCGATATTGAGGAGCTTCTCATTTGGAATCGTGATGATTGTGTCAACCGCTTCAGAGAACTCGAGAATGCCTTGGTCGGCATTGCGGGTGCGTCTGCGGCCTTCGAAGATGAAGGGTTTTGTGACAACGCCCACCGTGAGCGCCCCCTGGTCACGTGCGATCTGCGCTACCACGGGAGCGGCACCCGTGCCTGTGCCCCCGCCCATACCTGCTGTGACGAACACCATGTCGGCGCCCTGCACGCATTCAGCTATTCGCTGCACATCCTCGAGCGCAGACTTTCTTCCTACGTCGGGGTTGGCACCCGCTCCGAGCCCCTTGGTCAGGTTTGGACCGAGCTGGAGTTTGGTAGGAGCGAGGTTGGAGTTGAGCGCTTGTAGATCGGTGTTCGCCGAGATGAAATCAACACCCTCGAGCCCGCCTGTGATCATCGTATTAATCGCGTTACCGCCTGCGCCACCGACCCCGATCACCTTGATCCGCGCTTGAAGTTCCGCGTCATCTGCGAAGTCTATTGACATTGCCATGTTCCCCCCTCATCGACAGGCATCCTCCTGCCTTTGCTCACACATTTATTATCGACGCTGCGCAACCGTCTGATACCGGACCTGGCTACTCAGCCAAAGCCACACAACGCATACTCTTTAAGCAACACGTGCTTCCTATTGGCTCCAACCAGGCTGGGCACCTGCCCGCATGACTTGAAGCGCGTCACGTAAGCTAGAAAACCTCTTTGAACCAGCGACTCACCTTCGAGCCAAACTTCCACCCCGGTGCTGCTGCTACAAGCTCCTCATGCGCCGCTGTTTGTTCGGTTAGCCGGGCTGCGCCGTACTTCACCAGGCCCACGGCTGTGGAATAAGCGGGGCTCTTCACTACATCGACCAATCCCCCTACGCCGAGCGGTACAGCCCGACGAACTGGCAGCTCCAACACCTTCTCAGCCTGCTCAACCATGCCGTCAAGCAGGGTTGTGCCCCCGGTGATAATCGCTCCTGATGCGAGCAAATCGCCTAGGCCTGTTTCGCCAATGATGTGCTTTACAGTGGAGAATATCTCTTCGACACGCGGTTCAACGATGTCTGAGAGAAGCCGGCGCGGGATCACACGCGGTGACCGTCCGCCAACCGACGGCACCTCAATATTCTCGTCGGCATCAACAAGGTCTGCCGCTGCGCAGCCGTACTTGACCTTGATGCGCTCGGCTTCTGCAAGTGGTGTGCGCAGTCCCGTAGCTACGTCGTTGGTGAGGTTGATGCCGCCCATCGGTATGACCGTTGTGTGCACGGCCGCCCCATCGACGTAAATGATGACATCCGTTGTTCCCCCACCGACGTCGATGAGGACTGCGCCAATTTCCTTCTCGTCCTCAGACAGAACAGCTTCGGCACTTGCAAGCGGCTCAAGAACGACCTCGGGAACGTAGAGACCGCACCTCTCCGCACACTTGATCACGTTTTGTACGCTGGCCGCCGCCGCCGTCACCAGATGCACCCGAGCCTGCAGCCTCACACCGCTCATACCAATTGGTTCACGGATGCCATCCTGTGCATCCACTATGTACTCCTGAGGCAGCACGTGAATCACTTGGCGGTCGCTGGGAAGTGGGATGGCCTTTGCTTGCTCCAGAACGCGGTCCACGTCGGTCTGGGTCACCTCGCGATGGGAGATGGCAGCAATGCCTTCCTGATTCATTCCGCGAATGTGGCTTCCGGCGATTCCGGCGTAGGCCGTGTTGATGCGACAGCCAGCCATGGTCTCAGCCTGCTCCACGGCAGCTCGGATGGCCTGCACGGTCGACTCGACGTTTACAACTACGCCCTTCTTGAGCCCTCGAGCGGAAACAGAGCCGATTCCGATGATGTCGAGCCCCTCGTCCGTCTGCTCCGCGACGATGGCGCACACCTTGGTGGTGCCCAGGTCGAGCCCTGCAATTATGTCGTTTTCTGCCATGCCACATCGCTCCGCGAAGAGGGTCCTGGACGAGCAATACACAACAGAAAATTCCCGTCCAGTTTTTTGCGAGCTGGCACTGTTTCCGCTACGGGGCGTCTTTAAGACGTTTTCAAGTCACATGGGTAGGTTACGCATTTAACCTCGAAAACATCGAGCTTCATGAAGATGCTTTGTCATCCCAAAGAAGCCTTGATCAGGCGATCGAGCCTGTTCAGCTGTCGCCGGGTGTAACATGCGGACCCTGCAGCTTGACAGCCACCCGGTTGCTATGGCTTTGGCGGTCAAAATCGATATACAAAGGCTTCTTCCCCTGTTGCCGCAGCCGCCTGATGACACGCCCGAGCCTCGCAAGTTTCGGTGCATAAGGAGGTAGCCCTAGCCGCACGTAGTGATCAACGCCATCCACGTACAATGTGAGGTGGTCGTTGTCGTCAAACTCGACCCGTTGAAGGCGACGATTTCCGTACACCCGTGCGTCTCCGTACGCCTGCAGGAAGTGCGTGAGTCGGTCGAGACAGGTTTTGCGGAAGTGCCGAGAGCGGACGAAACGACGCGGCTCGATGCCTGTGACCAGCGGTACGGTGACATCATCTATCGGCTCCCACCGCTTGAATAGCTCCCCACGCTGGTCAAGGATATAGAGCTCGTCGAGTTCAAGAACCGCCAGGGGACGGTGCTCCGCAACCTGCAGGTGAAAGGCGTCGGGAAGCTCCCTCACGGCAGTTACAGAGTTTAACCACGGGTGTTTCCGAAGCCTTTGCTCCACATCGCCTGGTGAACTGGCAAAGACGCTCTGGCCGATGTGGAGCTTAGCGAGGCTTGCGATGTCACGATCGCTCAGCTTCTGGTTCCCGGCGATAGTTAGGCGCTTGATCGCGAAATGCGGTGAATGAAGCAGGTAGCTGTTCACTCGCCAACAGACGAGCGCTGCACACGCCGCGCAAGCAGCCACAACCAAGAGTTGCGACTTACGGCTGTTGATGAGCATGCCGCTGCGCCTTAGAAGCATCAAGGTGACGCTCTTGCGAGGGACCTTAGGCTTTCTCACCACCCGTTCGTTTCGCGGCAGCGACGTCCTACTCCGCGGTCGCCTGAGGCTTCCCTTTCCTCTTTGTGCCCGTTCGCTTGCTTTCATAGCGCAGCATCCACCGCATCAGCCGTCGTTTACCACAGCTAACCCAGCTATAGCAACGTTGCTACACACCAGAAACTGAGACCTGACAAACCCGCATTGCAAGCGGCCATTATAGCGGAAAAGCGCCGTTGGTCGCAGGAAGTGGCCCAGCGCCGATGGTCGCAGGAAGTGACGGAGCGCTGACGGTCGCAGGAAGTGACGGAGCGCCACGACAAGCTATAGGGGGAGGTTCTCAAGCGAATAGTTGCTCAGCGCGTTCGCGCAGCTGAGCGAGCACTTCTGTCGAGCGCAAATTTCCCTTTTCGGCCGTAGTAGCCGATGACCCGTTATAGGCGAAGCCTCTGAGCAAGCTCGACCACCAGAGGTACGAGACGACCGACGCTTCCGGCCCCTAGCAAGAGCACCACATCATCGGAAGCAAGCCGCTGTTCAAGCGCCGAGAGCGCGTCATCGAAAGTTGGCGTATAGCTGGCCCCTCGATGACCGCGTTGCCTTACTCCTACAGTCAGGTCGGAGGAGCGTGCTCCCTCGATTGGCTCCTCTCCTGCTGGGTAGACATCGAGCATGAAGACTAGGTCGGCGTAGTTGAATGACTTGGTGAGTTCCTCGAAGAGGTGGTGTGTTCGGGTGTAGCGGTGGGGCTGGAAGACGGCAAGGACGCGGCGCTGGTACGCTTGCTGCGCTGCCCGAAGCGTTGAGACTATTTCGGCTGGGTGGTGCGCGTAATCATCGACCACTGTCACTGACGAGTTCGTGTCGAGAATCGTGAATCGGCGGTGCACTCCCGAGAAAGTTCGCAGCGCCTCCTGAGCAACCGCGAGGGGCACGCCCACTTCGTCCGCTGTTGCAATGGCTGCAAGAGCATTCATTACGTTGTGCGCTCCTGGCAAAGGAATCCTGACGGTGTCCAGTTGCCCGCCCGCCTTCCGCCGCAACTGAAAGATGCTGGTCACACCTTCGGCGCGAATGTCACTGGCGCGAAAATCAGCCTGCGTGGACGTGCCGTACGTGATGACGCGCTTCTCGATTCTAGGCAGAATCTCCTGAACATCCGGATGGTCCATGCATGCGATTACCGTCCCATAAAACGGGACGCGGTTAGCAAAGGTGGCGAAGGCATCCTTCAGTTGGTCGTGGCTACCGAAGTGGTCAAGATGCTCGGGATCAATGTTGGTGAGCACAGCGATTGTCGGCGTCAGCTGGAGAAAGGACCCGTCGGACTCATCGGCCTCAGCAACTAGAAACTCTCCTCCCCCACGAGAGGCCCCGGTGCCAAGCGCGTTGACGCGGCCGCCAATCACCACCGTGGGATCCAGCTTGGCATGTTGCAGGATGGTCGCCACGAGCGACGTGGTGGTGGTCTTCCCATGCGACCCGGCGATGGCGATTCCATCTTTTAGCCGCATCAGCTCGCCCAACATCTCGGCTCTAGCAATGACGGGAATGTTTCTGCGCTTAGCTTCCACAAGCTCAGCGTTGCTTGCAGGAATGGCAGAGGAAGTGACGACGACGTCGACATCCTCAATGTGGCTTGCGTGGTGCCCCTCGAAGATATTTGCACCCAATGACCGTAAACGCGCAGTCGCTTCATTTACTTGTGCGTCGGAACCAGCAACGCCGAAGCCCAGGTCGAGCAATACCTCTGCAAGTCCGCTCATGCCTACGCCGCCGATCCCTACGAAATGCACCGTTCGAACTTTACCGCGAAACATGGCCAGCTACTTAGCACACCTGCTGCCTGCGTAAGCGTTCAGGTGAAAGCTTGGTCAGGTAAAAGCGGGGTCGCCCGACGCATTCACCACTTTGCACTATCGGCGCAGGCATCTCTCCGGCGGGTCTTCTGGACTACAAGAGCGGAAGCTGAAGGTTAGACCCGCTAAAGACTGCCTGGCTCGGCGCTCCCTTCGCCGCCTGCCGCTCCTCTACCCATGCCTCCAGATCATCAACTACTGCCGCTGCTGCATCAGGTCTTCCGCAAGCCCGGCTACGCTCGGCCATCTGCAGTCTCTTATGGGGGTGCAATAGCAAATCCAAGAGTGCCTCATGCAACGCCCCTGGCGCAGAATCGCCTTCGGTTACCACCGCGGCGGCACCAGCTTGCTCGAGAGCCCTTGCATTGGTGAGCTGGTGGTTGTCGGTGGCGTGAGGATACGGAACGAAGATCGCAGGCCTGCCAACTGCGCTGACCTCAGCGAGTGTGGTTGCACCTGCACGAGCAATTACAGCTTTCGCGCTCTTGAGAGTCGTGGGGAGGTCGTCAATAAAACTAACGACGTCTGCCGAAACGCCTTCCTTGTGGTAGGCCTGACGGACGCTGTCCACTGAGGACGCGCCTGTCTGATGAACGATCTTAACCCCGAACTTGCGGCTGACACCTGCTGCGACGGGTGGCACGACGTGGTTGAGAAAACTCGCTCCCTGAGAGCCTCCGAGGACAAGCAAGATGCTTGCGCGCGCTTCAAATCCCGCTGGGTCGACCATAGCCTCTCGCGCAGTTCGTACGAAGTCTCGACGCACCGGATTGCCCAGTACACGCACACGGTTCCGCGCAAACGGATGCTCCATAGCGTCGCTTGGAAGGTAGACGCGCTCCACGAATGGACGAAGCATGCGGTTGGTGAGACCTACCACAGTGTTCTGCTCGATCAGCGCGGTTGGGTACCCGGCGAGCGATGCAGCCAGCATCAGCGGACCGGAGGCATAGCCGCCCACTCCCAGCACCACATCGGGCCGATGCCGACGCAGGATGCTAGCTGATTGAGCCAGAGCCTGAGGCGCAGCTGCAAGAGACTGCATGAGCCGCCCTGCACTGACGCGGTTAATCGGCCCGGCAGAAATCAGTTCCAGTTGCTCGCCCCGCTGCGGTATCACGCGACTCTCTATTCCCCTCTTGGTGCCCACGTAGATGGCTGCAAGGGAGGCGCGGCGCGCAAACTCCTCGACCACAGCCACTCCCGAGAACAGGTGTCCACCTGTTCCTCCTCCAGCAATCATAATGCGACTTATGGTCATAGAGCCCTCTCAAGACGTGAACGCGGCAGACGAGCCACTCCTCGGGAACTACTATCGCGTCGCGCCGGGAAGGGTTGCACCATCCGCCTGCGCGAGACGCTGATCACGATGCCCATCGCACAGCAGTTGACCAGCAACGAGGAGCCACCATAGCCGAGGAAAGGAAGCACCAAGCCCTTCGTGGGAAGCAAGCCCATGGCTACGGCAAGATTTGTGAAGGCTTGAAGCGCCACGAACATACTGCCTCCGAAGGCGAGATACGTTCCGTACTCATCCTCGGCGTGAAAGGCAATGTAGAGGCCTCGCAGCAACAGCACGAGGAAGCCAAGTATGAGTAGCCCTACGCCGATGAAGCCAAGCTCTTCAGCTACAATAGAGCCGATGAAGTCAGTGTGCGCTTCAGGCAGGTAGAAAAGCTTCTGACGACTGTCGCCAAGTCCTACGCCAGTGAGTCCTCCTGCTCCAAAGCTCATCAGCGATTCTGTCACCTGGTATCCAATACCGTAGCGGTGCTCAAGCGGCGCCAGAAAAGCTTCGATACGCTTTTGCCGGTATTCTGATCCAGCCACCAGAAGATAGATAACGGGCAATGAACAAAGAACGCCACCGAGGAGGTAACCCACCTTGGCTCCAGCTGCAAAAAGCATGATGAATGTCAGCAACACGATCATCATCGCGCTCCCGAAATCGGGTTGCCACAGACAAAGCAGTGCGAAAAAACCCGCAATTAGCACATGCGGCAGAAAGCCGACCGAGAACGTCTTCATCTTCTCAGACTTCTTTGAGAGAGAGTAAGCGAGCCAAAGAATGATCGAGAGCTTGGCTATCTCCGCTGGCTGAATGTTAATAAGACCCAGCGGAATCCAGCGCGTCGCTCCACCAACTTTTCTGCCCACTCCAACCAGTGTCAGAAAGAGCAGAAACGCCGACAGGGCTAGAATCGGATACGTGATCGCGCGCAGAGCATGGTAGCGCATGCGGCTGAGCATCAGCATGAAACTTAGCCCGAAGAAGGCGTAGAAGCCTTGACGGACTAGGAAGTGGTAGCCGTTGCCGTAGCGCTGAAGCGCGAAGACCGCACTGGCCGCGTAGACGGCAACGAGGCCGAAGAGGACCATTGCGAACACGATTCCAAGTAGGATTGGATCCGCACCTCGCTCGAGGATTACCTTCTTTTGCTTTGACCTGTATGAGGAGTCTAGTGCCACTGCCTACCTACCTGACTGCGGACCTGATGCTGAAAATCCAGACCCCGCTGCACATAGGACGCGTACATGTCCCAGCTCGCGCACGCAGGCGAGAGAAGGATCGTGTCGCCCGCTTGGGCATGCGAGAGCGCCATCCGGACGGCCTCCTCCATGGAGGCGACGCGCTCGCATGGCAGAGAGGCTGATTGAAAGTGCCGCTCGAGCTCCTCCGCCGTTTCCCCCAGGACAACAGCCATACGCCCCTTCTCCTGCAACTTCTCCACCAACGCTGGATAGTTATCGCCCCCTTTCCCCCGACCCCCGCCAATCCAAATCAGTGGAGTGTCAACAGAAGCGAGCGCGACGAGCGTTGCACCCACATTGGTGGCTTTCGAGTCGTCGACAAAGCGCAAAGACACGCCCGGCATCCTGAAGGATTGAAAGCGGTGAGGCAGAGAAGTTAGCGCAGAAAGCCGCGCCCTGATCTCCTCTTGAGTCACGCCGGCAGCCAACGCCGCTCCTATCGCGGCGCACGCGTTATGTAGATCATGGGGCGCTCTGCTGGGCAACAACGCTGTCAGGATCTTGAGGCTCCCGCTCTTATCGACAAGTGTCCCGTCGCTCACACGAATGTCGCCATTCGGACCGAAGAAGCGCAGCTTCGCAGAGCACGCCGCTCCAAGCGACTTTAGCAAGGCACTGTTGCTGTACAGCAAGGCGTGGTCTGTCTTATTCTGTCTCCGCAGCAGCAGCGATTTGGCAGCGACATACGCTCCAAAGGAGCCATGCCAATCGAGGTGGTCCTCGCTCACATCCAGCATAACAGCCACTGAAGGGCGCAAACGGTATGTCCGATGAAGCTGAAAGCTCGAGAGCTCTGCGACCACGATGCCATCTTCGGCCGCAGCAGGAGTACCGACCGCCTCGATGAGCGGAGTCCCGATGTTGCCACCAACGAAGGTTGGACGGTGGGTGCCTGCGCAGAGCATGCCCACCCATGCCACCACGGTGCTCTTGCCGTTGGTTCCTGTGACTCCGATGAGCTTGCCCCGCAGCTGTTGTGCTGCGAGTTCGACTTCATCTAGACATGGCACTCCCTCTTCCTCAGCACGACGCAGAACCTCTGAGGGAGGAACGCCCGGCGACACCACGACGAAGTCCGCATGTCGTAGTGCTTCGAGCGAGGGGTCACCGCGCGAGAAGCTAAAGCAGTCCGTACTAGCTAAACCCGCCGTACATCCCTCGAGCGGTCGCTGATCGAAGGCGTGTACACGGGCACCTTGGCTCAGCAGAAACCGCGCGGCGGCACTGCCAGCTCGACCCAGTCCAACAATCGAAACTGAAGCCCCCTCAAACGAGCTTGGTAGGAGAAAGCTCATCGCAGTTTCAACGTGGCGAGGCTCGCGATCCCGAGCATGATAGACACAATCCAGAAGCGCACGATAACCTTAGGTTCAGCCCATCCCTTTCGCTCAAAGTGATGGTGAATCGGCGCCATGAGGAAAATCCGTTTGCCTGTGAAGCGAAACGAAAGCACCTGCGTGATGACGCTCACGGTTTCAAGAACGAATATTCCGCCTAGTATCACCGAGAGGACCTCGTTCTTTGTGCAAACTGCGAGACTTCCTAAAGCTCCGCCTAATGCAAGGGAGCCCACATCGCCCATAAATACCTGAGCGGGATAGGTGTTGTACCAAAGGAAGCCAACCCCCGAACCGATGAGCGCACCACAGAAAACGGAGAGCTCACTTGCACTCGCGATCGAAGGGATGTGGAGGTAGCGGGCCATGTCGTACCCGAACAACGTGAGGCCCGCGACGTATGCGAGCACCATATAAACCCCTGCATTGATGAGAACGGGGCCGATGGCGAGACCGTCGAGACCGTCTGTCAGGTTGACAGCATTGGAGGTGCCGACGATGACAAACGTTGCGAAGCCTACGTAAATCCAGGTCGGGAGAGTCAGAGGGTGGCGGTCAAAGGCCACGAAAGGAAGCGCGAGATGGTTGCGTAACTGCATCCAATCCGCCGGGAGCATCGAGGCGCCCTGCCAGGTAAGGTTGGACCATAGAAATGTGCACACAACGAGTGCACCCAGTGTCTGACCAAGGAGCTTCGCACGCGCGGAGATACCTTGACTGTGACGTTGACGAATCTTGAGAGAATCATCGAGGTAGCCCAACGAGCCATAACAGATCGTGACGGCAAGTACGGCCCAAATCATCGTGTTGCGCGGGTCCGCCCAGAGAAGCGTAGATAGCGTCATCGTCATCAAGATGAGAGCCCCTCCCATCGTTGGCGTGCCCGCCTTCTTCAGATGCTCCTGAGGGCCGTCGCTGCGAATAACCTGCCCGATCTGACGCTTCTGCAGTGACCGGATGAACGGAGGATACAGCCAGAAGCTCAAAACGAGTGATGTCATCGTGGCTGCCAACACGCGGAATGGGACGTAACGGAGCACGTTGAGGAACGACAGCCCGGGCCGCACGTGAAGCGGATATAGGAAGTAGTAGATCATGCTACGCCTCCAGCGGCCAATGGCGCCGCCGAAGTCGCTCCACTTCCGACGGTATCCTTGACGACTTCAAGGTCACTGAAGGGAATGCGCTGGCCTCGCACTTCCTGGTAAGATTCGTGCCCTTTTCCGGCAATCACTACGCTGGCGCCGGATTGACCTAGAGCCAGAGCAAAGGCGATGGCAAACCGTCTGTCAGTGATGCTAGCAACGCGCCAACTGGAATCCTTGATCGCCCGCGCCCAGCTTGTCTCGTCCGCTACAGTTACCTTTGCTGGCGTGGCGATGCCCGCAAGGATGTCACGCATGATGTCTTCGGGATCCTCGTACCGCGGGTTATCAGTGGTCACGATGACTTTATCGGCAAGCTCCGCCGCGACCTTTCCCATCAGCGGTCGTTTGCCCTTATCTCGCCCTCCACCTGCACCGACGACCGCTATCAAGGCGCCGTCACTTGCCGCTCTGAGCGCGGTAAGCGCCTGAGCGAGTGCAGCCGGGGTGTGCGCGTAGTCAATAAAAACGTCGCCAGTGCCGTTGGTCGGCACCCGTTCCAAACGCCCTGGCACCGCTGGGCATGATGAGAGGCGTCTCGCCACGTGTTCCGCATCCTCGCCGAGGGCGGTGCAACATGCGAACGCTAGTAAAATGTTATCAACATTATGCTCTCCAATGAGCGTTGAACTGACCGGCCAAACCTTCTCCTGGTACTGCACCTCCATCTGGATGCCTCGTCGTGAGAGCGCGATTTGCTGCCCTCGAACGTCCGCTGTCCTCTCTTTGGAGAAAGTCGTTGTGGGCATCGGCAGCGTCCCGATCAGTGGCGACACATAAGCATCATCGGCGTTGAGAACGGCGTGAGCGACCTGCAGTTCGCGGAACAGGCGAGCCTTTGCGCGCGCGTAGTTCTCCATCCCGCCGTGGAAGTCGAGGTGCTCCCGCGACAGGTTCGAGAAAGCCGCCACTTTGAACGGGATATCCTCCACTCGCTTCAGCTCCAGTGCGTGGCTCGATACCTCCAAAACGGCATGTGTTTGTCCATGAAGGCGCATCTCCACCGCCAGCCGAGCAAGCTCATCCGCCTCGGGCGTGGTGTGACGAAGTGGGCGCTCTATGCCAGCGCCGCTAGCTCCTAGCGTCCCCACGCGCGTCGCCCGCTCATGACCAAGCACGTGATGTAGGAGATGAACGCAGGTGGTTTTTCCGTTCGTTCCGGTCACTCCTACGACGGTCAGGTCACGCCAAGGCTGGCCATAAATCGCAGTAGCAGCGAGGGAGAGACTTCGACGAGCATCAGAAGCAAGCAGAACAGGAACCCCAAGTGCACGACTGTCTAAAGACGCGTCTTCAGACAGCACGGCTGTAGCCCCGCGTGCGAGCGCATCTTCGAGGAAATCACTTCCGTTGAAGGTTTGACCCGACAGAGCAACAAATAGGTCACCTTGCTTCACTCTCCGCGAGTCGTGATGGACGCCGTGCACATGCGTGTCCGGATCGCCCCTCAGCTGGATAGCTACACCTAGCTTTCTAAGTTCTTGAACCTTCACTGACCTTCACCCTGGTGAGACACCCAAGTGTACGAGAGACTGATGCGCGACTTCTCGAAATACAGGACCCGCAACCTTGCCGCCGAGATGCTCCACCTGCGGTTCGTCGACAATGACGGCTATGACTAAGCGGGGGTCCTTTGCAGGCACGAAACCGACGAATGAGGCCACCCAGAGGTCTTTGGCGTATCCGCCACGGTCGTCGGCTTTTTGCGCAGTACCTGTCTTTCCTGCCACGTCGTAACCTGCGACGGAAGCTTCTCCACCCGTGCCTCCCTCTTCCGTGACTCCGACCAACATCTGCACGAGCTTTGTACTCACGTAGCGACTCGCTGCGCGGTGCCTAATCTGCGGTTTGCGTACGAAACGCTGCTGGTTACCTGAACCCTCCACCTGCTTGACCAGCATCGGTTTCATCAACACACCGCCATTGGCAATAGCGCCCATGGCCAGCGCCAACTGCAACGTGGTGACGCTCATGCCCTGCCCAAAGGAGACCGTCGCGGTGTCCAACTCGTACCACTCGGTGTACTTGTGCAAGATCCCTCTAGTCTCGCCAGGCAGGGGGACGTAGGTTGCGTCTCCGAAGCCAAACTTCTTAAGCGTCTTGTATAGACGGAGCCGTCCCATACGCGCGCCGATCTTCGCAACGCCGATGTTACTGGAGCGCGAAAGGATCAGAGGCATCGAGAGAAGCCCCCACTTCTGCGAGTCGTGGATGACGTCGTCATCGATGGACATCTTCCCCTGCTCGCAGTGGATTCGCTCATTGATCTGGACGACGCCACGGTCGAGGGCGCCCGCTATGGTGAAAGGCTTTATCGTGGAGCCGGGCTCGAACCTATCGGTGACTGCTCGGTTGCGCCTCGCCGCGGCTGGATAATCGCCCGGGTGGTTCGGGTCGTAAGCTGGAGCATTGGCTAAGGCCAGCACTTCGCCGCTCCTCGGGTCTAGCACAACCACGCTACCCGACTTGGCGCGATACCGCTCCACGGCCTTGCCTAGCGCCTGCTCAGCGATGTGTTGCACCCGCAAGTCGAGCGTGGTGACGATATCCTGTCCACGCATGGCTTCTGCTTCAAGCAGGTGCTCCGAATAGACGACACGTCCTCGGCGATCGAGCACTGCTGGAAGACTCTGCTCTTTGCCTCGCAAGATTCGGTCGAAGCTTAGCTCCAGGCCTTCGATGCCTCGCCCATCAATATCGGAAAATCCTACTACGTGCGACGCCAGCTTCCTGTTTGGGTAGTAGCGCTTCGCTTCACGCGTGGTGGCGAATCCCGGAAGCTGAAGGTCGGCAACTGCTGCGACCTCCTGGGGACTCAAGGTTCGCTTGATCCAGACGAAAAAGCGGTCGGACTTGAGCCGGCGAGCGATGACATCACGGTCGACGTCGATGGTTCGCGAAAGAAGGTAGGCCACCTTGTTTGGGTCGTGACCGGACCGTCGCAGGAGCCGCGGGTTGGCCCACACGCTCTCTGCATCGATGCTCACCGCGAGACTCGCGCCGTACCGATCGTAGACCGAGCCACGCATCGGAGCGATGTGCACGGTCTTTGCGTACTGCGTACGCACGAGATCAAGCACCTCAGAGCTCTGGCTTACCTGCAGGCCATACGCCCGTCGGAGCACCGATCCTCCGAAGCCAAGCACCACCAGGGCCAGCAGAATCACCCGCACCCGAACCCACCGGCGACGACGGTCGATGCTCTCCTCATCCTTCACCATGCACCCCGTGTCGTTGGATCACGCAGCACGTACATCGTAGAGCCTTCGGGATGACGCATTCGCAAAGCGCCGCGGGCAAAAGTGTTGACTCGGTCAACACGCGTCAGGACCGCCGACTCGATACGGAGCATTCGCCGAAGTTCAAGCAGGTGACGTTGCTCCTTGCGCTCCTGCGCCAGCTCATATCCGAGTCTCACCGTCTCAAGACGTACAGTCAGGTGCACGATGAAGGCCGCAGTAATGGCAAACAGTGCCGCTATCCAGAGGCGAAGTGCGCGAGAGCTCATGCCGCTTCGTTCCCTTCTTCAACTTTACGGTAACTGCGCAGCCGTGCGCTCCGAGCGCGCCTGTTGCTCTTTTGCTCCGCGACACTGGGGCGCTGAGGCTTCTTGTGAAGTGCTTTAAGTGCAGGCTCCATGCGCAAGGCATGTTTTACTACCCGGTCCTCGATCGAATGAAACGCTATGACTGCAAAAACTCCCCCGTCGGCGAGAAGGCTAGGCACCGTCTTGAGCAAGGTCTGCAACTCTTCAAGCTCCTTATTGACGGCAATTCGGAGGGCTTGAAACGTCCGGACAACCGTTGCCAGCCGCGCGGCGTGTCCTCCTCGAGCGGCCGCCCAAACGACGTTGCGCAGATCTGAAGTCGTCTGCAAAGAGCCGCGTTTATGGGCGGCCAAGATGGAGCGGGCGATGGGTCGTGAGCGACGCTCATCACTGAACTGGTAAATCGTATCCGCTAGTGAGGTGTCGTCGGCGCGGTCGAACATGTCTTGCAAGGGCGCGTCGTGGCTTTGATCCATGCGCATGTCGAGCGGCCCGTCGTGCTGAAAAGAAAACCCCCGCTCTGCCACATCAAGTTGGTGAGAGCTCACGCCCAGGTCGGCCAGCACACCATCGACCTGACTGATTCCACTGCTGGCAAGGCAAGCCTGAAGCTGCGAGAACGGGGCGTGGTGCACCGTCAGCCGCGACAGAAACGGCGAGAGACGCTCAAGGGCGGCGCGCACAGCTTGTGCGTCACGATCCAACCCGATCAGTGCTCCACTCGGCGCGCTGGCCTCAAGGAGCGCACAAGCATGCCCGCCGCCTCCCAGGGTCACGTCGACATACACCCCGCCGTCGTGCGGCTCGAGCGCGAGCAACACTTCCTCTTGCATCACGGGCGTATGCTGGAAACCTGTCATTTACAGTCCTAGCTCCGTCGCGCGTCGAGCAAGTTCTGCGCGGAGCTGAGGGTCCTCGAGCGCAGAAGCGCACATGGAGTCAAACAAGTCCTTGGCCCAAATTTCGATGTACTTACCCATTCCGGCCCACACGACCTTTTTTCCAATGCATGCGTGCTCGCGAAGCGAAGGTGCGAGAGGAACCCGCCCAAGTTTGTCGATTTCGCAATCAGTCGCGGCCGAGACCACCAACCGCCGGAGCAGCGCCGCGCTAGGGTCGAACTGAGGAAGCCTTCCCACTTTCTCCTCAAAAGCCTGCCACTCATGGAGGGGGTACGCTATCAGACACGAGTCCAGTCCTGTGGTGATCACCAAATTGGCGGCTCCCAAAGAGGTCACCGCTTCACGAAATCTTGAGGGAAGCGACGTGCGGCCCTTCGCATCCACTGCGTGGTCGAACCTGCCCCTAAACACCGATGCCTCTTCCACTGCGTCTACTTTGGATCACACTTTTTTCCACCGCTTACCACCAGTACTATTGCGAGTGGGGCAGATGTGTCAAACTCTTTCCACCCCTCTGGCGCGGACAATACTGATGGTATGTTCAGGAGCGAATGCAGCCAGGCGCGGGTGCACGTTGGCGCCTGCTGCAGCCAGCTGCAGGGCGATGCGTGTTCCCACAGCGTGGGACGAGGCAGACCAGAGCCCGCCGCTGACGCCTCATTCGAGGCTTAGGCCGTGGCGCTTGGGAGCTGCGGCTGCTCAACGCGGCGCATGTAGGTCCGACTCACATGCACGGGGTCGAGGCGAAGAAGCTTTGCCACCTCCACGACGAATCCCCGGACGTATGCCCGAGCGGGCAGCGCGGAGAGATTCTCTTCCTCGATGGCCTGCAGGAAGTGCAGCCCAATCTTGGTGAGACGGCTTACCTCACCGAGTTCAATGCCGAGCGATTCCCGCACCGCACGCAGCAGTGACCCGCTAAAGGCTGTTTCGGGCCCGATCTCCGGCGAAGGAGGAAGAGGCTCCGCTGCTGCATCAGAATCAGAGGGAGCGGCGTCCGCTTCTTCCGGGTTGAAGAACGACAGCTCATGGGCGGTTCGCCGCTCCGGATCCAGCAGGATGTCGTGGGCCTCCTTCAACCTCCGGCAAACGGTTGCCAGCGGCGCACCCTCAAGCAGGCCTGCACAGCAAAGCGATTCGTCCGAATAGATCCGGCTCATCCGCTTGTACGCCCGCCGCACCTCTTCTTCACTGGCATGACGATGCACGTCGAGAAGCTGGTGGTACGACCCCTCAGGCAGGGCAGGCATGCGCGACATAGACACCTTTCCCGACGTCAACGCGAGCACTCGCCTTACCACCCGCTCGAGGCTCTTACTCACCCGGGTGCCGGGGCTAAAGAGCAGGATCGGAACGCGCTTGGCGATGCTGCGGCCCACCGTCTCGTCAAAGTCCACAGTCCCTAACGGCTCTACAAGCATGCCAAGCTGCTGCCGGGAAACCACATTCATGGCGTAGCCCAGGTCCGCGTCCGACCGCACACGCGCGGCGTTGACCACGACGTTGAGCACGTGTTCGTCCAGCACGCGGGAGGCATGCTCATACAGAGGCGCATCAACCTCACGCACATGCTGCAGAAACCTTTTCGGATCGAGCGAGTCGAGGCCGCGCGGCAAGAGCCGCAGCAGACGCGAACGCTCGGCTCCGTCTGGTAAGCTTTGATAGAGCTTGCGGGCCCACGTGGCCTTCATGAACCGGTACGTGTTCCGCATCGCCCCCGGCTCAGGCACCGTGACGAAGACGTGCATATCCGCCGAAAGAAAGGTCTCAACAAGGGAATGGTGCATGCCGGACCCGAGATCAATAATGACCACGTCGGCCTTCAGATCCCGGAGCTCAGCCCGAAGCTTTCGTCGGCGGGCTGCAATCGCAGCCCCACCGCACGGCTCGTCCAATCCTGCTTCGAGCAGCCTCAGCCCGACGATGGAAGTCGCAGCAGGCTGCGCGGGGCCGAGCTCGCCTGGAACGTCCCGCGTTACGCCGAGAGCCAGCCGAAGGTCTCCTCCCTCCGGATCGGCGTCAACCACCACGACGCGCCGACCGATGGTGGCGAGATAAACAGCCGCATTAGTGACTACAACACTCTTGCCCACGCCTCCTTTAGCGCCCACCACAGCAATGATCTTGGGGGAACCCTCACTAGACTCTGCTTCAACCTCGTCTGCTGCCGAACCTAGCTCTGCTGCCGAACCTAGCTCTGCTGCCGAACCTAGCTCTGCTGCCGTCGCCTTATCAGCGGGCTCCTCTTGAGGTGCGGTTCCTTCCACGCGCGCAGGATCTTCCGCGCCAGAGTGCCTCGATTTATCCGATGAATCGGAAGCCGTCAAACTACCTCCACGATGGATAGAAAGTACCACCCCACGTCCGGCCTGCAAGGCGGGTAGGCGGTAACGGCCTCTAACAAAATAGGAAACTTTGGATGGCTGGGCGCGATGAGTATATAAGCCGCCACGTCGAACCCAGCAAACATGCCTGTATCTTCCCTCCCCCAAGCAGTCAGCATCCAAGGTCTCCGCCGGAAGTCGCGGAGCCGCTCTTGCACGCGACTTCCGGCAGATAAATGGAGGAGGCTCTACTTCATCGCCTGCCTCTCCTTCGGGTGCTCAACTCAGGTGGATGTTCTCTCAGGTCAGGAGCCGGCGGCGCCTGCAGCGCTCGCGTTGGTGGTGCGAGATTTCGCTGGTGACCTTCAACCCCCGCACCAGGTACCTCTTCGTCCTAAGTTTTACTTCACCCGCGGGCACGGAACCGGTGGAGCCCTCAGTGCCGTCCTGCTCCCGGGAGAAACAAAGTCGGGCGACCTGCTAAAGATGCAGCGCGAGCACTCGCTCAAGTCAGCTCGGGCCGGTGGGGTGACTCTCACTGCCTTTCTTGATGAAGAAGGTGCTGGCTTCACGCCCGCGGGAGGACTTGCGCGGGGTGTGGCTTACACTCTAGTCGCTCTTGAGCGGGAGCATTCCGCGGTGCGCGCCTTCCCGCTCCGTGCAGCCGTGGGACCGGATGCCGGGTCGGAGCTGATGGCTGCATGGCCGGCGCACAATGCGGTTGATGTGCCCCCTAACACTCGGCGCACCACGCTCGGCTTGAGTGGAACACTTCGCGACAACGCACCGCGCGTGGTCCTGTTGGCGCAAGGTCGGGTTTTGCAGCAGCTGGAGGCGACGGCGCTGCCGTGCCCTCAGCCGCTAAGCGAACTAGTCCCGTTCTGTTGGTCCGCCGATCTCCGGGCGGACCTTCCACCGAACGCTGTAGTAGAAGTCACCATGCATGAGGATACCCGCGATGCCCACCATGCTCCCGTCATGGGGGCGGTATCCTTTGCCACCGCTGGGGTTCCTGATGTAGAGGCACCTCATTGGAGTGCGGAGCGATGCACAAGCAGCAAAAGCTGTCTCTTAGTGGCCGATACGGAAGCGCTCATAAACGTCGTCGCTCCCGAGCCCGTGTCTGCTAAACTGCACTTTGCAGACACACACCTTGAAGCGATTCTCCCCCACGGCGAGCACACGTTCCATCTCTCCGGGCTGACTCCGGGCGCCGACAACCTGGCTGAGCTGGTTATGGAGGATCTGGCAGGAAATAAGCAGGCGTGGGTACTGGAGCTGCAGACGTCGGCTCCACTGCCGCCCCTGGCGATCACCGAGGTGCGCGCAAATCCTCTAGGTGAGGAACCTTCGCAGGAGTACATCGAGCTGCTCAACTACGGAAACCGCGAAGTGCTCCTAGATAGTCTCTGGCTTTCTCAGAACGCGGCCGAGCTTGAGGTTGAAGTCGCATCAGACCACATGATTCAGCCTCATCAACGTGTGATCCTCGCCACCGAAGGATTTCAGGCCGACAACGGCGAAGACCCTCCCGTCCGGCCGGGCGTTCGCATTCTGCGGCTCAAGGAGCTCTCCAGCCGGGGCTTGAGCAACGACGGCGAAGCTGTGTGGCTTCTCGATTCGGAACATCGGGTCGTCTCCTCCGCACCCGCCGTGCCCACGCCGAAGGACGGCACCTGCGTTGCTCGGAAAGAACAAGGAAGATTCGCAACGGCCACCACTTTCAGCACCGCCCCTCTTCTCTGCACGCCCGGTCAATAAGCAGCAACGGCGGGAAGTTGTAAGCGTCAGAAGGATCTGCTCGTCGCACGCGTGCATCTTCGCCGTGTCACGTTGAGCTGCTGACGACTCAAGTGTTTCTTTGAAGTGCGGTCGCTCCAGCGAGAACCCCGCAGGTTCTAGTTCGAGAGCAGCCGTTTCATCACCTCATCGTGAAACCAAGGCCGGTACTTTCGAATGCCCGCGCTATCACGCGAGTGGTAAACACGGTTCGTCAGCAGCGCCACCACGCACTTGTGCTCCGGATCGCACCAGATGGACGTTCCGGTAAAGCCCAGATGGCCGAAAGTGCGCGAAGACATCCGCGTACCAGCAGAGCTTCCCACTTCACTCTTCGTATCCCACCCGAGGCCGAAGCTCGACCCAGGCTGGCGGGCTGTGGCCAGACGAATATGTTCAGCTGACAGCTGGGGAGGATGTTTTCGGGGGTCGAGGAGCGCCACCCCCAAACGCGCCAAGGCCGTTGCGGTGCCAAAGAGACCCGCGTGGCCGGCAATCCCGCCAAGAGCTGCACAGTTCTGGTCATGCACCTCGCCATCCAATCTTCGCTCTCGCCACGGGCAGATTTGCGTGGGCACCGCGCTCTTGCCAATGCGCAGCGTGCCGCCGACCTCTTCGGGAAAGCCCAGCTCTAGTTCCAAAGGCTGAGCAATTCGTTCGCTCACAAGTTGGCTCAGCGGCTGCCCGCTTAGCGCAGAGACGACCTGACCCAAAAGGACAAAGCCGATGTCGCTGTAAAGCCCACCTCCGCGGATCTGCTGCCGCAGATCTGCCACGTGGTGCCGATACTGCACAGCCCGTGACGCCGGAACCGTGCGCAGCGCATGCTTGGACGCTGGCACCGCAACTTCGCCATAGAATGCTGAATGAGCAGGCAAACCGGCACGATGGCTAAGCAGCTCACCCAGTTCCACATCCACATACGGACCCAGGTCGTCGTAAACCTTGGACAAGCGCGTGGCGAGTGAGACCTTCTTCTCTGCCACCAGCTGGAGCGCGCAAAGGGCCACCACGGGCTTTGTCAAAGACGCCAGGTCGAAGATATTGTCTCTCATGCTGAGTTGCTTGTCCGGAACACGGCCTGCAAAAGCCGTCACTACCTCCCAAGCTGTCGCGGCTGAGGCAACGGCAGCCTCTCCAACTGGAAAGATGCCGTCCTGTACTCCGGCCTCTAGCAGCGCTTCAAGTTCCTTGACACGCACTACCACTGCACCACCTTACCATTGCACCACCCTACCATTGCCCCACCCGATAGTAGTCGACATGCTCTCCCATACGTCCCTACATGACTCTGTCTTCGGCCTACCCTTTGTAACAGAAGGTTTCCCTCCCGTGGCCGCAACCTTCGACAAAGACGCTGACTCGTTCGTAGTCGACGAAGTGCCCGCCTACCCACCGAGTGGAGATGGCGAGCACGTCATGATGCGAATCCAAAAGCGCAACTGCACAACGCCCGAGGCCGTTGACCGCGTTGCTAGGGCTTTAGGGGCATCCCCCAAGGCCACCGGATGGGCGGGGCTTAAGGATAAAGACTCAACCGCCACGCAGTGGATCAGCATCCAGACCAAACTAGAAGTGGATCCTAGCACGCTTGAACTCGATGGTGTAAGGGTGCTCGAAGCCGCTCCTCACCGCCATAAGCTACGACCGGGTCACCTGAAGGGGAACCGTTTCAGCTTATTGCTGCAGACCTCAAGCGGAAATGGCGCAAAGCAGGTAGAGCACGTGCTGCAGCGTCTGCAAGCCGTGGGGGTACCGAACTACTTTGGAACACAGCGCTTCGGCAACAACATCCGCTCTCTTGAACGCGCGCTTGCGTGGATCTCCGGACTGAGCCGACCGCCGAGGCAATCAAGGCATCGAAGCTGGGACCTGTCGGTCGTCCAGTCCGCCATCTTCAACCGGGTGGTTGCCGATCGTGTACGGCGAGAGTCACTGGATGCCGCCTTGCCTGGTGATGTGATGAAGAAGCTCGATACAGGCGGGCTCTTTGTGGCAGAAGAAGGCTCGGACGCACTGCTGCGGGCGAAAGCGTGGGAGATCAGTGCGACCGGCCCCATGTTCGGTGCGAAGATGATGGAAGCGGAGGGTGCCGTTGCAGCTCAAGAAGAGGCTTGCCTGAGCGACCTCGGCCTTTCCCCTGCGAACTTTGCTCAACTGCGTTCAGCGGGCGCGGGCACTAGACGCACACTACGCGCAGCGATAACGGACCTGTGCGTTGAGACGGTCGAGGGCGGGCTCAAGCTCAGCTTCCACTTGCCGAAGGGCGCCTACGCCACCGGTGTGGTAAGAGAGCTGCTCAAGACGCAGGAGAGCTCGCCAAACGAGGGTGTCCGCGGCGACGCGGCATAGGCTGAGAGAGAGGTTACGGGTCAGATGCAGATTCAGGAGAGACTTACAGCATTTGCAATGTTGGGCGCAGGATGGGTTCTTTGGTTGCTCATCATTCTGTCGGTGGTGGGCCTTGCCATCATCATCGAGCGGGCGATCCAGCTCTTTGTAGCTCGCGACGACATTGATCAGCTTCAGGACGACGTGGAGACCTTGCTGGAGAAGAACGAGGTCGACACGGCGAAAGGTCGATTGGCCAGCAGCCGCTCCGTGGAAGCGCGTATCGTTGCCGCAGGCCTTGGCGCGATTGGCGAGGGACCGGCTTCCGTTGAAGAACGCATGGCGAGCGAAACGCAACGGTCCAAGCTCAAGCTTGAACGAAACCTTGCTTTCCTGGGGACGGTTGGTAACAACGCGCCATTCGTTGGCTTGCTGGGCACAGTTATCGGCATCATCCGAGCGTTCCACACGCTTAACGCGAGCGCCGGCCAAGTCACCGCAGGGCTCATGTCGGAGGTTGGTGAGGCCCTAGTCGCCACAGCCGTCGGCATTTTAGTCGCGCTTCCAGCCGTTGCTGCATACAACTACTTCCAAAGAGCGATCAAGGCGCGTCTTGGCCGAGCCGACGCGCTTGGGCGGCAGGTTCTCGCGTATGTGAAGTCGTCCGCCCGCACCGTGCCAGTGGGAGGATAATGTGGCCGCAGCCTCGCAAGACTCTGATGAACTCATCACGGCAATTAACGTAACACCACTCGTTGATATTGTGCTCGTGCTTTTGATCATCCTCATGGTGACGGCCAACTACATCGCGTCCAAGACGATCCCGGTTGATCTTCCTAAGAGCGCTACTGGGGAGTCAACTCCCACCACCCTCAGCGTTTCCATCGATAGGACTGGAAAACTCTACCTAGATGCCGTTCCCGTGAGCGAAGAGCAGCTTCGCACCCAGGTGAGGAGCGCAAAGAAAGGGGACGCGGATGCACGCGCGGTGATAGCAGCTGACGGCCGCATTGATCACGCCGCTGTCGTGCACGTCATTGACCTACTTCGCCAGGAGGAGGTCACCAAGTTCGCGATCAACGTTCAACCCGAGGAAGTGAAGCAGTAGCCTCCGGGCTTGCGGATCTCTTCACCCGTCTGAATGGAACGTCTCGTATGGTCATTGAGCGTCTTGTTCAGCTTCGTCCTTCATCTGGGTACCATTGTCGTGCTCCCAGCTGAGCAAGTAAGTCAGACACAGCAGACGAAGCAGGAAGTCACCTTCGAAGTCATCGAAGCCGCTGCCGAAGAACCGAAGGAAGGCGCACCTGACGGATCCGAAGCGGCTACTGCCGAACCGACAGATCCGCCAACACCTATCCCGGATGAACCTGCACCAGCTAAACCTGCGACACCGGCTCGAGCTTCCGCTGAAGCTGCACCTGCTCCCGCACAAGAGGCAATAGCTGATTTTACAGGAGAGACACTCTCGAGCGAAAGCAGTGAGAGCTGGTCGAGCGCCGCAGGCGACGAAACCGCCAGCACCAAGCCTAACGGATCACCCGGCAAGACCACGGGACGAACGAAGCGCGGCGTTCTCGGCGGCCAAGAAGATTCATCTGGATCAGGACCTCCCAGACCGGTGCCGCTCGGTTCGCTGTCGAGGAAGCCGGCACCCCCCAACTTGGACCAGAAGCTAGAGCGCCACTACCCGGCATGGGCCAAGCGGCAGGAAGTGGAGGGGACGGCACTGGTCAGCGCGCGCATCGAAGCGGACGGCACTGTCTCGAGCATCCGCGTAAAAAGAGAGACTGAAAGAGGCTTCGGCAGTGCCTGTCGTCGCACCCTCAGCGGCTCCCGCTGGTCTCCACCTCGTGACCGGACAGGTCGGGTTGTTGCCACGGTGGTTGAGTACCGATGCCGATTCGAGATGCGGTTTTGAAGACAACGCAGACGCCTCCAGAGTTACCTTCTTCCCGCAGGAGAGGTCTTGCCAATCTTCGCCGTTTACCGCGGACGCGATGCGCCCTAAGCTAGAGCAAAGTGCATTCACATCCTCAGCATGCCACTAGTTTCGGCGCCATCTTCGCCGCCGGCATCATCCTCAACCTGCTTTACGTCATGGTCGAGTTCGGGGTGGGTAGCCATATTGGCTCACTGGGACTGATAGCCGATGCAGGTCACAACTTCAGCGATGTGCTTGCGTTAGTGATTGCCTGGGCAGGTCAAGCACTCTCACTGGCCTCCCCAACAAAACGCAAGACGTATGGGCTGAAGCGAGCATCAATTTTAGCTTCGCTGAGTAATGCACTCCTTCTTCTTGCTGCGACAGCGTGGATCGCTTGGCAAAGTTTAAGCCGCCTTCAGGCACCTGCCTTCGTGCCGCCTATGCCCATCGTTTGGGTATCACTCGTTGGGCTTCTGATAAACTTCGGCACTGCAGCGTTACTGGCTAGTAAGCGAGATGACGTCAACGTCCAAGGTGCTTATCTACACATGCTGGCGGACGGCGCAGTGACAGCAGGTGTTCTTTTTTCCGGTCTTCTCATAGCAGCCACTGAGCAGCCCTGGATTGATCCTGCGGTGAGTCTAGCCGTGGCCGCTGTTATCGCCTGGCAAGCATGGAAGCTTCTCGCCAAAGCGACCAACCTGGCGCTAGACGGCGTGCCCGACGACATTGACGTGCATGCCCTCTCCAAGTTCCTTCTCGGCCTAGACGGCGTGTCCGCGCTCCACGACCTGCACGTTTGGGCCATGGGCTCAGAGGAAACGGCGATGACGGTTCACCTGGTTATCGATGAAACACGCACCAACGCAGCGTCCACCGTGGAGCAAGCTTCACTGGGCGCGCGGAAGCGGTTTCCCATCGTGCACACCACGATACAAGTGGAAACGCTTGGCGAACCGTTCGCCTGCTCCTCCTGCCGAGGACAGCAAGGCCAGAACTACCCTATCTTCTAAACAGCCCCGGGACCGCTCAAGCTAATCTAAGTCACATCAAAATCTAGCGAGGCACATGTATCTAACGCTGTCCGGAACCTAATCCTTCGAGAGGACAAGATACACTGCGCCTCCGCGCCTCTCGACGCGAAGCAAGGCAGAACCGTCCTCCAGCGCTGCCACCACGTCCTCGACGCCGCTTACGGCCTTCTTGTCGGCCTCGACGATGACATCCCCGCGCTGCAGTCCAGCACGCTCTGCTGAGGAACCGTTGGCCACCGATACGGCAACGACGCCCGACGATGCGTTTACGCCCAGCTGCTCAGCAATGCCCGGCGTTAGCTTTTGCAGTTCGAGACCGAAGCCATCGGCGGATCGCTTCGTATTTGAAGCCTCCGCCTCCACCTGAGACGCGTCCTTGGGCCGCTGGTCGGTCTTGAGCTTCTTGATAGTGGTCTTCCCGCTCCGGACGACCGTCAACGTGAGAATTGATCCCACTGGCTTTGCAAGCACCGCTCGCAACAAGTCGTTGCCCTGATTGATGGGCTTTCCATCCACCTTGGTGATGACGTCTCCTGCTTTCAGCCCCGCCTTCTTGGCGGGCGCTCCAGCCACCACGTTGCTGATGAGAGCTCCGCCGGATGATTTGACGCCAAAGCGCTTCGCCAGCTCCGGAGTCAACTCTTGAAATCCAACACCGATCCATGCGCGCCGCACCTGCCCCCGCTCACGGAGCTGTTTAGCAACATTGTTTGCCATGTTGGATGGTATAGCGAAACCTATCCCAGTTCCGCGGCCAACGATCATCGTGTTGATCCCGAGAACCTCTCCCTTAAGGTTGACGAGGGGTCCACCGGAGTTGCCTGGATTGATGCTGGCGTCGGTCTGCAGGTAGTCTTCGATTTCGTTTGCACCAAGACCGCCTCTTCCCGTAGCACTCAGCACACCGGCCGTGACGGTGTAGTCGAGACCGAAGGGGGAGCCAATCGCTAGGACCCATTCTCCTACCCGCGCCTTACTCGAGTCGGCCAGCTTCGCCGCAGGCAACTCGGTGGCGTTGATCTTGACGATCGCCAGGTCGGTAGCAGGGTCCGTTCCTACGACCCTGCCCTTGAAGCGGCGTCGATCTTGAAGGCCTACATCAATCCGCGTTGAGTCTTTCACCACGTGGTTATTGGTAAGAATGTAACCATCGCTGGTGATGATCACGCCCGAGCCACTGCCGCGCACAATCTGATCATCGCCCTGCTGACCGTTGAAGAAGAAGTCGAAAGGCGTCTTCGGACGCGCTTGCTTCGACTCGACACTGATGCTGACTACCTGAGCGGAAATCGCTTTGGCCACGCCAGCGAAAACGTCGCTCAGTTTCTCGACATCATCACCCGAGATGTAAACTCTTTCCGTTGCTGCGCCACCCGAGGACTTCGTGGACTCGGCCTTCTCGCTGGTTTGTGCTCCTGTCCGGGAACATCCGGAATCAGCTCCGCACACAGCAACGCTAAGCGTCAAAACCGTCATTGCCCCGAACCGGCACAAACGATGTCCAAATGAGTGTGTCATCTCTTTACCTCTCTAAGGCACGCAATCTTGATAAGACGGCCGTGCGACGTGGCGGCCAACGTGAGCCTGCTCACTCACACGATGGGGTATCTCTTGAGCTATCCTAGGCGAGGACCGGGCTCGTCCGCAAAAACCCGGGCAATGCGAGCAACTTTCTAGCTCACAACTATCTAGCTCAGACGTATACGGGCAACCCGAGGGCGCGGCAAGTCTCAAGGCGCTCGTCGAGGTGCGCGCGGAACGCGCTGTGCTCCAGAAGCTTCGGGATATACCATATTGATCGCAGCATCTGCCCGGCATCGATGTTGCTCCATTTATTCACGCAACTTCGTTAGCGGGTGCCTAGGACACGACTGAACCAGGCGTAAGCGTTCAGGTGTTCCTCTGGGCCATAGAAAAACCACGCTTTCGACCGCATGCTTGGATACATGAACGTTTACCACCAGGCCGACGCTCTCTGCTGGGTAGCCGCTCGTTGCTTTGCGCCGGCCCGGTCTCAGAGTGGCTGTACTTCCTCACGGCCGTAAGCATCGCTCATCGCGCTTGACCCCATCCTCAGTGTCGTTTACCTGTGCGGGGTGCGGGTTGAAGGCGCCATATTCGATCTGGATGGCACGCTCGTCGACACGCTCGACGACATCGCCCGTGCGATGAATCAGGTGCTCGGCAGGCACGGCCTTCCGCAACACGCCACACAGGCGTACCGTCCGATGATAGGAAGGGGCGCCCGGGTGCTGGTCGAGCTGGCCGTGCCACAGGAAAGCACGGCTCCCATAGAGGACATGCTGGAGGAGTATAAAGAAGCCCAGGCTGACCTGACGAGCTCGGCACGCCCCTACGAGGGCGTGGAGGAGCTCTTGAGCCAGCTCTCTCGGCGCGGCTTCCCAACGGCTGTTGTTAGCAACAAAGCCACGGAAGCTGCCGTGCATCTAGTTCAGCGGCTCATTCCGGCGCACACATTTGCAGCCATTATTGGCGCTCAAGAGAACCTCCTGCTCAAGCCTAATCCAACCGGCGCTCGCCGCGCACTTCAACACCTCGGCCTTGCCCCTGAACGCTGCGCGTTCGTCGGCGACACCGAGATTGATATGCAGACCGCGAGGAACAGCGGGATGCGAGCCGTGGGAGTTGCGTGGGGCTTTCGGGATGCGCCGACACTACAGAAAGCAGGCGCGATGCATCTCGCGCAGACAGCCGCAGAGCTGTGCGCGATCTTTCTGGGCGACGCGGGCCCTCCAGGCGATGTAGGACGATCATGAACCCCGCCCTCAACCGGTTACCTGCGCACAGGTGGTGCATGAGCCTTGTCCTCTTGCTTGCTCTCATTCTACTTCCTAAAGATGCCAAAGCCTGCGCTGCCTGCGGCTGCGCGGATCCCACCCTCACCGTCATGGGCGACGGGAAGCCATCCCAAAATCGGCTCCGCCTCTCACTCGAGCCGCGTGCACTCCAGCAAAGTCACGCCACAGAAGACGGATATGGAAGCGAAGTAACGGAGCAACGCCTTCTCCTGTCGGCGGCGTGGGCACCGCATCCCGACCTCTTTGCCAGCGTGTCGGTTCCTCTTCTTCGACGGGAAGTAGCCTTCACCAATCTCGCAGTACAGCAGGCACAAGGTATGGGAGAGCCCGAGCTGCGAGCGCGGTACTTCGTGTGGAAGGACAAGGAGTTTGCTCCCTCCCACCTGCTAGCGCTCGCTCCCGGCATCAAGCTGCCCACAAGTGCTTCTCAACGCGACGAGGAGGGAAGATTTCTGGACCATGATGCGCAGCTAGGAACCGGCGCCCTTGACGCCATCGCTGGTCTGTCGTACTCGCTCTTTCAGCTACCTTGGTCGCTCTATAGCAGCATCACCCTGCACCAACCGCTGGGCAGCGGCAGGTTCCAGTTTAAGCCCGCGCGCACGCTTCGCACCTCTCTTGCTGGGCAATGGCAACCCTTGCTGAGCCTTGCCTTGCGCACTTCCGTTGACATTCGCGTTGACTCCGCTGCGCGCGATGAGGTCGACACCGGCGGCTGGATTGTCTTCCTATCGCCGCAAGTGGTTTACGCACTTCGGGACGACTTGTTGCTGCAGGGGCGGATCTCCATTCCGACCTACAACGCTCTTCGGGGCGCGCAGGATGAGTCGTTTATCGCAGCGGCTGGCTTGATCTATGACATCTAGGTCTCTCGGCTGGCTCTTCGCGATGAGCGCCTTGCTTGGGTGCAGCAGCTTCTCAGAAGAAGGTTTGGTTATTGAGGTCACCATCCGGGGAGAGGGTAGCGAAGACCCGACGGAGCCCCCGTTAAACTCGCTGTCCCAGGCGCTGCTGACCGTGTCCCAGGCTGAGCTGCTGGCTTGCCAACCGCAGCTTGCGCTGATCAACGCGGGGCGCGCATTCAACTTGTTTCGACCTTCCGCCGCGCGCGCGCACTCAGAGGAAACGCCAACCCGTCTTGGAACACCGCACGTGGTTGATTTACTTGATGATCAGCAGAGCCAGACCTTAGGGCGATTTCTTCCCGTACCGAGGAGCTATTGCACGCTGCGGCTTATCATGGCTCCCGCTGATGCAGATGCAGTCAACTTGGATCAGCACCCGCAGCTCCTTGCCACAACCCTGCTCGTTGCCGCCGAACCGGCCCCAGAACGTTCGGGAACACCATCCTTCCGCTTCACTTCTAGCAAGCGCATTGCGGTCGACCTTCCCCTACCCTTTGGTGATGCCTTCAAGCGCCCTTCGACATACTCTCTGGACGTACGCGTCCAGACGAACGACTGGCGCGCAGCGATAGATGCCACGCCTGAGCTCGAGGCGGTTGAACGCGTTGTTCCTCATAGCATGCGTTGCGAGGTGCAAGAGGCGCGCTGAACAGTTGGCGCGCGTGCGTGGTTTTTCACCCGAGCCGCTTCGTGGGTTAGCATGTCGGAATGTCTCCCGAAGGCGTAGAAACGCTGATCTCGCTCGTTACTGCATTGCTGGCGGGTCTGCTCATCGGCGCCGAGAGGCAGCAGGGCGACCGGCGCGGCCTGTTTGCTGGCATTCGCACCTTTCCTCTCTTCGCGTTGGCGGGCGCTCTCGGTATGCTGGTAGGCGAGTGGCTCCTCTTCGGCCTTGCCATCGGACTCAGCGGTTTGATCGCCCTCGCGTACTTTCGTGCAGGCGGACCCTCTCGCGTAGGAACATCCACTGAAACAGCAGCTCTCGTAACCTTCAGTCTGGGAGCGCTGTGCACTGCTCGGGACCTGCCTCTTCGGCTAAGCGACCGACTCATCCTGGTGGGTGCAGGGGCAAGCATGGTGATGGGGCTGCTGTCGCTCAAGCAACCTCTGCAAACCTTCCTCAAGAAGGTCTCCTGGAACGACATTTACGCCACGGCGAAGTTGTTACTGTTGGCGGTGATACTGCTACCGGTTCTGCCTAACAGCTACGTGGGCCCCTTCGAGGCGCTAAACCCGCAGCGCATCGGTATCTTCGTTGTTCTCGTCTCCACGCTTAGCTTCGCTGGCTACATCGCCGTGCGCATGTTGGGGCCCAGCAGGGGGCTCGCGGTGACTGGTTTCTTTGGCGGGCTGGCCTCCTCCACGGCCGTCACCGTTTCTTTCGCCTCGAAGGCGCGCCTTCACCCGTCGCTTCTTCGCCCATGTGCATTCGCCATCGTTTTGGCCTCAACCACCATGTTTCCGCGCATGATGGTATATACATGGGTCACATCCCCGGAGCTTGGGCGAGCCTCGCTGCTCCCATTCACGGTGGCGAGCATCGTGGGGCTTATCGGAGCAGGCATTCTCACGCTGCGAAACACGCAATCACAGAACGAGGAATCCTCCGCATCTCTTGTCGTTGAGAACCCTTTCGACTTGTCCCATGCCTTCCGTTTTGGGCTTATCTTCACCCTTGTTCTGCTGATTAGTAAGGCAGCATCACTTTTCTTTCAAGCAAGGGGAGCTCTCATCTCCAGCGCCGTGGCGGGCCTCATCAGCGTAGACGCAGTGACACTTTCTGTTGGAAAGTTGGCGGATCAAGCACTTCTCACCAGCGACGTGGCTGTTGACGCTATCGGCTTGGCCGCATTGGCCAACACACTTACGAAAGTAGGACTCTCTATACACCTTGGTGGTCGGGCGCTAGGCATCCGTGTAGGCGCCGTGCTCATCACCGCGATTGCTGCCGGCTTCCTCACCCGTGTCCTCACGCTCTAGAGGTCAAAAGGCCACCCTGAAGAAACCGCCGTCAATGACGCGCAGGCTCCCCCAGGGCCACATCTCGGTCCACTCCTGAGCGTTGCCTCCGTTGCGTTCATGTTCAGCCGTGGCTACACACCATCCTTTGTTGCTACACGTTGTTGCTACACGTCGAACTATGTTGCTACACGTCGAACTATGTTGCTACACGTCGAACTAAGGAAAACATGACCCGCAAGCTGTTCGGAACCGACGGCATTCGTGGCAAGGCCAACACTGGGGTGATGACTCCGGAGACCGCCTTTCGTCTCGGAGCTGCTCTCACCTATCGCTCTCTCGAGACGCGAAGCCATGTGCCGCACGTTGTGATTGGGAAGGACACCAGGATCTCTGGATATCTATTTGAGACCGCACTTGCTGCCGGCGTATGCAGCATGGGGGGAAGCGTCCTTCTCTCGGGGCCGCTGCCAACACCCGCAATAGCGCACCTGACACAAAGCATGCGGGCCGACGTAGGAGTTGTCATAAGTGCCTCGCACAACTCATTCGAAGATAATGGCATTAAAGTGTTTGGGCGAGACGGCTTCAAGCTACCCGATTCAGCCGAGCTGGAACTCGAAAGGCTGATGGAGGACCCCGCCCTGGCTACCAAGCGCGCAACAGGCACCGCCATTGGCCGCGCTGAGCGACTCGAGGACGCGTGGGGCCGGTATGTTGCATTCGTCAAAGCCACGTTCCCCAAGGATCTGGATCTTGAAGGCATCCGGGTTGTGGTTGACGCAGCACACGGAGCCGCATACCGCGCGGCACCCGCTGTCTTCCAGGAACTTGGAGCGCGAGTGACTGCGTTAGGCATTCAACCTAACGGCGAGAACATCAATATGAACTGTGGAGCCACTGCACCCCGCGCCTGCGCAGAAGCGGTGGTAGCCTCCCGCGCTGACATCGGCGTAGCCCTCGACGGTGACGCGGACCGCGTTATTGTCATCGATGAAAAAGGAAATGCCATCGATGGCGACGTCATCATGGCGCTGTGTGCCGCACGCATGCTTCGAGAGGATCGGTTGCGCCACCGCACAGTGGTGGCCACCGTCATGTCCAACCTGGGTCTTGAACGAGCTGTAGAGGGCTTGGGAGGAAAGCTAGAACGCTGTGCCGTAGGCGACCGCTACGTGGTTGAGGCCATGCGACGGGGCGGATACAACTTCGGCGGAGAAGCCTCAGGTCACATGGTGTTCCTCGACGAGACCACAACTGGCGACGGATTAATCGCTGCACTGCAAATCGCAGCTATCTTGGTGAGGGAGCAGCGTCCGCTCTCCGAACTCTCTGCAGAAGCTCTTGAACGCGTTCCACAGGTTCTGATCAATGTTCGCTGCGCGACAAAGAGGCCGCTGGCGGAGATGCAGAGGACGACGCATCGTATCGAAGAGAGCGTGCGCGTGCTTGCCAACCGTGGTCGCGTCCTGGTGCGATGGAGTGGTACGGAGGCCAAGCTGCGTGTGATGGTTGAGGGCGATAGCGCCGAAGACGTGCAAAAGATCGCTGAAGATATCGCCGCGTGTGCCAAGGAAGAACTCGGGTGAGACGGCCCAGCCCGTGAATCGTCCGGCGACTGTCACGCCTCCTCATTTGCATCCCAGCTGGCTGCGCGCTAGTTGCGCTAGACATCAGCTGGAATGTACGAGACAGTATTCATGTGGGGTGTTCATGTGGGCGGTTCATGTGGACCCGAGTGAGGACATCACGATGACTTCAACTGCGGCAGAGGCCACTTTCGAGAGGCTTTTTCGTGCCTATCGCGCCCACCACACCGATGTCACACTGGCGATGTTTCAGCAGCGCCTCCTCAACGGGGTCATCGTCTGGCAAGATCTTCAGCTAGGAGATCTCCAGCACTTCCTCAATGCGTCTCCCCAGCTCGACTCGAAAAATCCGATCAAGACGCGGCTCATACAGCGCATGCTGGAGGACCTGCTCCGCGCGACGCTCCACGACCCTCTGACGGACTTGTTCAATCGCCGCTACTTCGACCGACGCCTCAGCCAGGAATTAGAGCGGTCGAGAAGGGAGCGTAAACCCTGCTCCGTGCTACTGATCGACCTGGACGACTTTAAGCATATCAACGACACCCTCGGCCACGACGCAGGCGATCAGGTGTTATGTTGCGCTGCAAGAGCCATGGAGCGAAGCCTGCGCAAAACAGATGAAGCGACCGCCCGGTATGGCGGCGAGGAGTTCAGTGTTTTGCTGCCAGACACCGGCCTGCGCGACGCATTGTCCATCGCTCATCGCATACGCGCTCAGATCGCTTCCGATGGTAAAGCGTGCCTGAAGAACAAGGCGCAAACGCTTCTGGTGACTGCAAGCGTAGGGATCGCGTTGTGGCATCCGCAGCGACCCCTTCTGATGGAGGAACTTTTAAAGGAGGCAGATCTCGCACTGTATGAAGCCAAGGAGTCTGGTAAAAACGCAGTGCGTTATCTACCCGCTCTCAAGCCGCTGGTGACGGAGAGTGGCGTAACATCAGACGAGCGGGAAGCACTCCTCGGGTAGTACGAACGAAGCCGTGAAGACAATCGCCATAACAAGCGGGAAAGGAGGCGTCGGCAAATCAAACACTGCCGTCAATGTCGGGTTGGCTCTCGTTCAAGTCTCCCGCCGTGTCCTTCTCTTCGACGCCGATCTCGGCCTAGCAAACCTCGACATACTGCTGGGATGCAAGTGCACGCACACCCTTGCGGACGTTGTGGAGGGTAGAAGATCCCTCGATGAAGTCATTGTTGAGGCTGCTCCGAATCTGCGTGTGCTCCCGGCTAGCTCCGGAATCTTGGAGATGGAGCGGCTCAGCTATAGCCGGAGAGTGAAGCTGCTAACGGAGCTGGACGCGTTAGCAGCCGAATACGACTACCTGCTGATAGATACTGGCGCAGGTGTGTCGGAGAACGTGCTCTTCTTCTGCGCAGGGGCGGGAGGCGTGGTGGTGGTCACAACGCCCGAGCCAACGGCGATGATGGATTCGTACGCGATGATTAAGGTGCTGTTGATGCAACATGACGTTCGGTCGTTCAACGTTGTGGTAAACCAAGTAAGGCATCCCGGGCAAGGGCTCAGCGTCTTTGCCAAGCTAAACAACATCTGCCAGAAGTTCCTCCATCAGGATGTGCACTACATGGGTGAACTGCCGCATGATTCGGCGCTTGAGCGCAGCGTGATCGAGCGCAAGCCGGTGCTGCTTTCAAACCCCGGAAGCTCTGTCAGTCGCGCCGTTGTCACGCTCTCGCAGGAGTTTGAGCGCACCTTTGCTTCCGGCGCAAAGAGCCGCGCGAGCGCAATGTGGGAGGCAATCAAACACAACCGCGACTCGCTACCACCAGAAGAGGTTTAGCGCCCGTTGTGCATTTGCCGGGGGCGCCGTGATGCATGGGTGGAGCTTCTACTCTTCCTGCTTTTCTCTTACAACCACGTGCTCAGGGAAGACGTTGATGACGTCGAGCCCATCCGCTGCGGTCACGGACAGGGAAGTGCGGTGCGCGCCATGAAGCTTTGATAGGTCGCGAGCGGGCAAGACTTGAATGTCAGTTGGAAGAAGCGTCCGAAGGCGGGCGGAGGAGCCACGCAGTGTCACGTTGACGCGTGGAGGCACAGCGCTCCAGCTCGGGTTGGGAATTTGCACTTGCACGTCGCGCAGCATCTTGTGCGCGAGTACGGGTCGTATAACGAAGAAAACCTCCACACCTTTGTCACGGGTGGCGTACACGATGTGCTCGGAAAGCGGACGCAGCGCCACACGCACGCGGTGCTCGCCCTCCCCATAGTCGGCAAGGTTGATACTCTCTGTTGGGATCCCCGTGAGCACCCGCAGCTCCGTTTCGGGTCCACGCACCAGCACGTTCTCGGGGCGCGTGATCGAGTTACCGACGACCACACCACTCGGCGACTCGGAGACGAACTCAGGCACCACCGAGATGCGTCGCTCCGTCCGCTTCGCCCACTTCAGATGAATAAAAGCCGGAACAATCTGCGTCGCCTTGACGCCCGCGGGAAGAGAAAACAACTCGGCTTCAAAGTAGAAGTACTGGCGCGGTGCCTCACGGAGGTCGATCTGCACGGCATCAATCCCGTCGCGCGCGATCGTGTCCAGAAGAGATTGGCTACCCCGCAGCGTGAGCTTCACTTTATCCGGCAGATCACTCACCAACACCTTTCCCGAAGCCTCAACGGGCAGGAGCGTGACGATATCGACGAACACGGAGCGTTGCACATCTTCTGCGCCATGGATGAAGGAAAACAACATCAACGATGCTCCCAAGGAAAAGACCTTGAGACTGATGTTGTTAAACACTCCAGTGCCCGCGCGCACTACTCCGCCCCCGGCTCCGGACCGAGCGCACCCCGTACCTTGCCTTCGCGCTCAACACCAGCATGACGATCTCCAGGCGACGCTGTTGTGCGCGGACGAACCTTGCGGCGGGGTGACGGAGCAAAGAGACCGCGCAACGCTTCCTTGAGCGACTCCACGTTTGGATTTCGCACGATGTTGCCGTTGAAGCAAAGACTCAGTGCACCGCGCTCTTCAGAGACGACCACCACGACAGCGTCTGTTTCTTCGGAGACTCCGATCGCAGCTCGATGACGCGTGCCCAGCGCCCGATCCAAGCGCGGACTGTAGGTCAGCGGCAGAAACGCGCCTGCCTGCCAAATCCGCCCGTCCCGAATGACAACCGCGCCGTCATGAGTCGGATTCTCAAAGGCGGGCACGAAGATGCTGTATAAAAGTTCCTTGCTTACTGCAGCGTCAACCAAGGTTCCCGATTGAAGAAACTCATCTAACGCGGCGTCCCTCTCGAACACGATCAGGGCACCGATGCGCTTCTTGGCCAACATGCCTGCACACTGCGCCACCTCATCGATGAGACGGGTTTCGCGTTCACGACGACTAAAACGGAAGATCGAGCCTCGACCCACGCGCACCAGCGCGCGCCGAATGTCATGTTGGAAAATGACAACTATAACGAACACGACGTAGGCGATAGCGTTGTCCAAGATGGTGTACAACGTCACAAAGCCCATACGTCGAGCTAGCTGATATACGAAGAAGACAAAGGCCATGCCTACAGCCATCTGCATAGCGCGTGTGCCCTTCACCAGGGCAAGCACGCGATATATCAAGAAGGCCACGAGAAGTACGTCCGCCAGATCGACAAGGCTTTCCAACCACCCCTGATTGAACATCGAGATGATGGGGCTGACTAGCGTCTCCATGACGCTCGCCTTTGCTCAGAGAGCGCCTGAGAAAATGCTACCGCTTGCTTGCTGAAGGCGACGTCGTGAACACGAACAGCAGAAGCTTGCGAGAAGACAGCAACAGCGACAGAGCAAAGGCTGCCAGCGAGCCGCTCTGAAGCCGCGGGAGCCGCACCTCCCCGCTCGACTGCCTTGGCGATAAACGACTTTCTAGAAGCACCTAGCAACACCGGGAAGCCCTCCTGCACAAGAAGGTCCAGGTGGGCCAAAAGCTCTAACGACTGTTGCCAAGTCTTTGCAAATCCCAATCCGGGATCAAGCCAGATGTTGGTCCGTGCCACCCCTACCCGCTCAGCTCTTGCTACCGCTGCTAAAAGCTCATCGCGGACGTCATGCACCACGTCGGTGTAGTCGGTGTTGTCGGGCGTGACCTCGCCCTCTCCCCGATTATGCATGAGGACAAGCTGCGCCTCCATTGAAGCGACTGCCTTCAACAGCTCTTCAACTCTTCCGCATGAGACGTCATTGATGATCGAGGCCCCACGGCTGAGGGATGCGCGCGCAAGCTCTGCCGATGTCGTATCCACTGAAACTCTCACATCACAGGGTGTCAGCAATTCCAGCACCGGTAACACACGCTCCATCTCCAGTTTCACGCTTACCTTCGCCGAGCCCTGACCGTACGTCTGACCCCGAGGCCGCGTGGATCGTCCCCCAATGTCGATGACGTCTGCACCCTCCGCTATCATCTCCTCGGCCCGCGCGAATGCGCGCTTGGGATCAGCATAGAGTCCGCCGTCACTAAAAGAGTCCGGCGTCACATTCAGTACGCCCCAGATCTCGCACGGTTTCCCAGCCTCGCATGACCTCTTCGTCTCGCAAGACTTCTTAGCGTAGCCGATGTTGCCCTGATCCTCTGGAGCGAGCACCGGCTAATGTTCCTCGAAGGCTCGAGCTGGCCGCGGCATCTTAGGAATGCATCTCACTCGGACGCGGCTGAAAGATGGAACCGGTCTTCCCATCCTTCTCTTTCTTTCGTCGTTCAGCGTACGTAGGCACGACGATCTTGTCGCGATGCGGCAGCGGCTCACCTGCCATCACTGCATCGATTTCCTCACGATCGAGCGTCTCTCGCTCGAGGAGAGCACGGGCCAACGCATCGAGCTTTTCACGATTGCCCTCGATGAGCGTGCGCGCTCGTGCGTATTGGTCGTTGATGATCTTACGTACCTCGGCGTCGATTTCTTCCGATGTCGCCTCAGAGTAGTCTTTGACCTTCATGCTCGGCCCGAATGAGAACGGGCTCTCATCACGATCACCGAACGATAGCGGCCCGATCTTCTCACTCATGCCCCACTCGGTCACCATGGAACGTGCTATTTGAGTGGCCTTGCGAAAGTCGTCGGCTGCCCCAGTCGTGAGCTGGTCGAAGGTCACTTGTTCTGCGATACGTCCGCCGAGAGCCATCGCTATCCGGTCGAGTGCCCACGTTTTGGAATAGCCTAAGCGGTCTTCCTCAGGCAGTGACATCGTAACGCCGAGCGCGGGCCCTCGCGGGATGATCGACACCTTGTGGATCGGGTCGTGATTCGGCATCAAGTGCGCCACAAGCGTATGTCCCGCTTCGTGCCACGCGGTTGTGCGCTTCTCCTTCTCGCTTATCATCATGGAGCGGCGTTCGGAGCCCATGAGCACCTTGTCCTTCGCCATTTCGATGTCAGCCATGGAGACAAACTCCAAATCCCGTCGCGCAGCGAGCAGCGCCGCCTCGTTTACAAGGTTCTCCAGATCTGCGCCTGAAAAACCTGGGCAGCCGCGCGCTATCACTTCCAGTTCGACATCGTTGCCCAGAGGCACCTTCTTGGTGTGTACGGCGAGTATGCCAACTCTCCCCTTCAGATCAGGTCGCGGCACGGTTATCCGCCGGTCAAAACGTCCCGGCCTCAGAATGGCAGGATCGAGCACGTCGGGTCGGTTAGTCGCTGCGATGATGATCACGCCCTCATTGGACTCAAAACCATCCATCTCGACGAGCAGCTGGTTGAGTGTTTGTTCGCGCTCATCGTGTCCCCCGCCGAGCCCCGAACCTCTGTGGCGACCTACCGCGTCGATTTCATCGATGAAGATGATACAGGGAGCATGCTTCTTCCCTTGCTCGAAAAGGTCGCGTACACGCGAGGCACCTACGCCCACAAACATCTCCACGAAATCAGAGCCTGAGATGCTAAAGAAGGGAACGCCTGCCTCTCCCGCGATGGCCTTCGCAAGTAGCGTCTTTCCTGTGCCAGGTGCGCCCATCAGCAAGACGCCTTTAGGGATCCGTCCGCCAAGTCGCTGAAACTTCTTCGGGTCCTTGAGGAACGCGATGATTTCTTCGCAGTCGTCCTTTGCCTCGTCGATGCCGGCTACATCCTCGAACGTGACACGGTTCTGTGACTCATTGAGCAGGCGCGCGCGTGACTTCCCAAAGCTCATGGCTTTTCCACCCGAGGCCTGCAACTGCCGAAGGAAGAGAAAGATCAACAGCGCGACGAGTATCATTGGCACCCAGCCGACAAGCAGAGAGGTCCAGATGCTTGGCTTGCGTTCCGGAACGTATGTCACTTCGACATCGCTATCGAGCAGCTTCTGGTTAAGACCCTCCCCTACGACTCCGTTGGTGACCTTCGTGCTACGTCGCCCTCCCTTGGACTGCACGACGTACTTGTACTCGGCGCTGTTGTCATAGAATTCAACTCGAACGCTGTCGACCTTACCCTGTTCAACGTCCTGCACGAACTCATTGAATGGCACGTTGAGCGGCTGCTCACCCCCGACAAATAGGTTGTAAATGAGGATGAAGAGGATGATGATGATCAACCAAATCAGCAGCGTCTTGTGCCCGTTCTTCACACCGAACTCCACGTTTATCCGTCACATCTAAGGTTGCTTGTGACAATGGCAAGCGTCAACCGGACACTCACCGAGCTGGACCAGCTCTTTCGAACTAACTCTGTCGAACCAGCTCTGCCGAACTAACTTCACCGGATCAAGTCCACCGGAGCCAGCCTGTAAGGACACGCTCCACCGAGACGCGTAGCATACCGCAGCGTGCGCATCAATGGAACTGGTAACACGCCACACAGACGACATTCGTAAAAGAAGTCATTTTCGTCCTGAAGAGGGCTCAGTTGGTGCGTCGGCCTGTCCGGCGCAAGTGGGGGCGATGAGGTGCCATTCCCCATTTCTCCAGATGATAGCCCACCCCCCCCTTAGCCATACGTTGCCTCCCTTAGAAGCAAGCCCCAGCGCATCCCTCAGCTGGCGGCCTGACGGGACATGGCCGGTCTTCCTGATGATCCAGCGTCTTAGGCGAGGGACTTGGTAGGAAGATATGCCAGGGCCACCCGGCGCTTTGGACGGGCTATCGGATGGCTCCTCTTCCAGCTCCAACTCAAGCCACTCTCGGAGTTCAGACGCTTCGTCAGCCAGCGCGCACAGAGCCTCGACAACGGTCGGATTCTCCTCCTTCAACAGAGGCAGTATCTTGTGCCTCGCGCGCGTCCTGCTATAGCGGCCGTCGCAGTTGCTGGGGTCACTCACGTAGCTCAGCGAGTGATACTTAAGGTAGGTGAGCACCTGCCTGCGCGTGCAGTCGATCATCGGCCGCACAACGCCGTCTTCGCGGCAAGGCTGGATCGCACCCAAACCTGTAAGCCCCGCGCCGCGGACGATTCGCTGGACCACGGTCTCAGCCTGATCGTCGGCGGTGTGTCCCACAGCCACGGCATGAGCCTCCACCTCCCTTGCAACAACTTGGAGCGCTTTGTACCTCGCCCTTCTCGCGATGTCGTGCAGATTGGGCTGAAGGCCCAAGTGCAACCTGCGTCGAGTGAAGGCTACCCCCAGCTCCCTTGCGAGCTCTTCCACCAAATCGGCTTCCGCCACTGAGTCGGGTCGGATTCCGTGATCGATGTGGGCTGCCGTCACCTTCAGGTGCAGCTTCGGCGCAAGGCGGCAAAGCACATGAAGGAGCGCTGTGGAGTCCGGTCCCCCTGAGCACCCTACAACGGCGTGCGTCATCTCGAGAGGCAACCGACGCCGACGGATTGTTCGACCCACGGCCGTTGGCAAACCCACTTCCACCATCAGTTTCCTCGCTGCCTCTTACTCGTCTGTTAGTATTACTCGTTTGCTAGCGCGCTAATAAGTAACCGCGGCGCTTCCACTCGGTGAAGCCCTCATCGAGAATGGCGGTATGCCGATAGCCTTGCTCCCGTAGTGCTCGAACTACCTGACCTGAAGCGGCGTGAGGGCAAGCGCAGTACGCGACAATCCAGGTGCCATCTCTCGGCAGCCGACTCAGGCCTGACGGGTCGGTGTAGAACGGAAGCGAGATGGCTCCGGCAATATGCTCCCGAAGGTAGTCCGATGTCGCTCTGGCATCGATGAGGATCAGGCGCTGACCGTCATCAACCGCACATTTGACCTGATCAACAGGCACGTAGAGCCGCTCCCTGAGTCGAAACTGCGGTGGCGCACCATCGGGGTTAATCACGTGGATGCCCTTGGGTCCAACGGCTGTCGCCTCAGTCTCAGCAGGGCGATGCAAAGTTCGAACGTGTCGAACAACGTCGTCAACGCTGGATGATCCCAGCGTTTCGAGAAAAGCAGGCATTGCGGTTCCAGGTCGTCCGTAAGCCACGGCTTGCCACACGTAGGCATCTGAGACTGTTTGGTGGAAAATGGGGTTATTTAGACTCACAGCGCGTGTGCCCTCACCGTCGGTTCCGTGGCACGACGCGCAGCGCGCGTTGTAGATCCCACTCCCGGTTTGCGCATCACCCTCGACGTGACGCGCGGGTTGCGGCAACGACGCTCCCGCTGACCAGGCGCGAAGATGTCCAACTAGGGCTTTGATCTCCGCATCCACAAGCGGTCCACCTGCAGCTTCGCCCCAGGCGGACATGGGCGTCCCGGGGCGGCCGCGAGCGATGCTAGCGTAAAGGAAGCGGTCCGTAGCCGCCGCCAAGAAGTAGGGGTTGGCCAGCTGATTCGCGTTATCGGCGGCGTAACCCTCTCCTTTCGCGCCGTGGCAAAGAGCGCAGTAACGTGCGTAAAGTCGTCCCGCGCGGATGAATTCACGCAGCTGCCTTGCTGACGACGTGCGAGCGGAAGAAGTTGCTGAGCCGCACGATTGAAAAAGGCTGCATGCTGTGAGCAACATGCAGGCGGTCAGAGAATAAGTAAGGCGCATCGAGGTGACTCTACTTCAATGGACGAGGCCGCAGCGCTACTTCAGTGGACGAGGCCGCAGCGCGGGTTCCAGCAAGCTCGACCAAACCTTCCGGGTACTGCGAGGTCGGCCGTCTATGTAGCACCGGGTTAGGCCGGTCGGCCACTAGTTGATCCTTCAGCCGCCCTCCTTTATACCAACTGATGCCGCACATGCGACACCTGCGACGCGCACTTGTTGCCGCGACTCTTCTGCATTGGCAGAGCTGCGCGTCAGGGCCCCAAGCATCAGGGCCCCAAGCATCAGGGCCCCAAGCGTCAGGGCCCCAAGCGTCAGGCCCACTTGAAGAGACCACCAACGCCCTTCTGCTCCGGCACGTGCGCGCCGCGTGGAGCGAGGAGCGTACGGCACATCTACGCGACTGCAGCGCGGTGGAATACGCCGGTGCCCATTTGCTCTTCCTTGAACCTTTCCTGTGGAAGCATCCCTCTGCGCTGCAAGCCTTCTATGGCAAGGACTTCAAGCCGGCATTTTCGGGCAAAGGAAAGCTCTTGAAAGAAACTACCTTGCTGCTCGAGATGATGGAGCGACCTCAAGCTCTGCCCTTCGTACCGCAGCGGACGCGGCAAGCGGAGCAGGCGTTGCGAGAGCAGGCGTCGCCCAACGGCCAGCTCGACCCTCTTCCCGATCCGCTTTTACTGAAACTGGTGAGGCACTGGCGACGGCGCCTGCCGAGCACAGCCCCTACGTCACTCCTCTCGCACCTGGCAGTTCGTGATCTCCTCTTTAACGCGCAGCACTGGCCATTCGCAGCGAAGCCAACGCAACGCGTGTGCGACGCCCGCCGAGCCGAGGCAAGAGCTCTGGCTCGTCTTGAGCTAACCTTTGCTGACGACCTCCTCTCCTACGCAGACGCGTTGCGTCTGGGTCATCCGCAACTCTACGCCTTCTCGGCGAAGCATCGGTGGGCAGCTCAAGGACGCCCCGCTACAAGCTTCGATGAACAAAAATGGCAACAGACCTGGGCCGCGACACGCACCGAAAGAGAGCTTGAGGTGCTGCAGCTGGGGCGAGACACGCCGCGCAAGCTCAGCCATTTTTTACGGCCGCCTCATCCGTACTACCAGCCGCTCCTTCAAGCCTACCGTAAGTATCATGCAATCGTAGAGAGCGGCGGCTGGCAGAGCGTTAGTTCCTCGGTGCCGGTCGAGCGAGCGAAGCGCAGAAGCGACGCATATCCTCTCGCACAACGGCTAGCTAAAGAAGGCTATTTGAAGGAAGGGAGCGGACCCGCACCTCAAGAAGACCTTGCGCACGCTATCAAACGCTTTCAGAAGGCACATCAACAAAATGATACCGGACGACCGAACCCACGGTTTTGGAAGGAGCTCAATGTAGCCGCGGAAACGCGGATGGAAGCGATTGCAAGGACGCTAGAGACGCTGCGGGAGAGCCGCGTGGGCGCGGACTTTCCACAAGTCCTGGTTAACATCCCCGACCTCCACCTGGAGTTTTGGGGCCGCGACCGACGCTTGTTGCGGACCCGCGTCGTGGTTGGAGAGCCACGTGCCAAGCGATGCGATGAAGAGAGCCGACGGTTCGTCCACGCGCATGCCACCCCTGAACTTTCCGCCTCGCTGCGGTCGATCATCTTCAGCCCGTTCTGGAACGTGCCGCGCACCATCCAAGAGCGGGAGCTAGAGACGGAGTTTCTTAAGGACCCCACCCTCTTCGAAGGAGAGGGCTATGAGCTTGTTGAAGAGCAGAACGAGCGACTTCGGCAACTTCCAGGCCCGCAGAATGCTCTTGGTTTTGTCAAGTTTGTCATACCCAATCCTCACGGAATCTATCTCCACGACACGCCAAGCAAGCACCTCTTTCGTTCGAATCGACGGGCTCGCTCGCACGGCTGCATCCGCGTCCAACGCCCGCTTCGCCTGGCCGAGCTGGCATTAGATGGCGGCGCTCAGTGGAATGCCGAGGCAGTGGGTGAGCTTCACCGCGACTGGCAACGCAGCCCTGCCGGTCTGGCAGGCGCTGACCCGGCCTCCCTACGTCAGGAGGTGGCGCTGCGCGCTCCTGTACCCGTACACCTTGAGTATTACCTGACACGCATCAACGACAACGGCGACGTCGAGTTCCTCTCCGACATTTATGGAAGAGAGAAGGCACCAAGAAGTGGGCCCTGCATTCCTGACTCTGTTCGTGCGCGTCAGGCATTTGGTGCGGTAACAACGCAGTTGGAGCACGTGATGAAGAAGTATGAGTCCGCTAGAAGCTGCTTCTCGGCAAGCACGCGAGGCAACAGGATCAGCGAAAGTGGCTTCATCAACCTGCTCTCCGCGGTGTACAGGCTTAGAGGGGAGATAAGGATGGAACTCAGCGAAAACGGCAACCGATGGAACGACACCCAAATGCAGAAGGCGGTGAGACTTAGCCGGTCGCTTAGTGAGCTCAAGAAAATGCTCCGTCAAGCGGAGCGGCAATGCGCCTCACGGCCCGGTGCTTCGTAAATGCGCCTCCACCCTTTGGAGGATGCAGGATGACCCCGCTCGCTACAGCAGAGCCCTAGAACGTCGCGGCCCCTAGAATGATGCGACCCCTAGAACGTTGCGGAGAGCAAAGACAGCCGGAACTCGGGTTGCTGGCGCAAATGAAGGCGGGATAGCTCCTCTGCTGAGTAAGTTCCCAGCACGCCAAGGGACGGAGGAGCCACCCGCAAGCCCCTCTTCGACCAGCGCAACGTTCCGTTGCCTCCATCGGCAAGTTGAACAGCTCGATGACGGAGACGCTGCTGAAAGGATGCGCCAGCGCTCGTGCCTGCTTGCACGGAGGTGTCAAACGAGCCGGAGGATGGCGGACGACCCGCGTTGCGTTCCTCCGCGCGGTGGGAAGTGGCTGAGAGCGTCAGAATCAGCGCAGGGATGACCAAGGCCATTCCTGATGCCAGCACGGCCACTGAAAGCTCCGGGTGGCCAACGCCCCGGTCTAGAAAGTAGTAGCCAGCGGCAGCACCGCCCGCCGCCCCCGCTATCGGAAAGGCGATGAGGGACCACGTCTCCTGAAGTCCGAGTGCCGTAGGAATCACAAGCCCGAGTTCGGCCCCGATGATGCCTAACCCGACCGTGCCCTTGTAGTCGGATTCCACCTGCTCTGGCGGAGGCACTTGGGCAGAGGCAGGCCCTCCAGAGCCCAAGACCGCGGCACACCCAAGGCTAAGTACGACAACGTGAGAGACAGCGCGCATCACGCGTGGCAGCCAATACCCGCGTGGTGGCCGACACCGCTGTGGGCAAGGTCCGGGAGCCGCAAGGGACTGCATCTGGACGGAAGTGCAGGGAGAGCTCGGCTCCGAAGGCAAGCATCCTGGCCGGTCTAATCTTCCTAAACTCATCGCTGCTCCAAAACGTAGATCCCCTTAATGACTCTAAGCGTATCCTCGGATACCAGAAATCTCAACTTATGCCAAGGGGCGCGAGCTTACTTTTACCCAGGACCGCTACTGGCAGAGGGTGACTCTCCATTGGTAGAGAGCGGCTCTCCACGCGTCGGCTCCTCAAGCTCAGTGAGGCCCGACGTCACAGCCGCGTCACGCATCAGAGGTCTGCATCCTTGGCGCGAGGTCACTGGCTCGGCGCAAGGTCACTGGCTCGGCGCAAGGTCACTGGCTCGGCGCAAGGTCACTGGCTCGGCGCAAGGTCACTGGCTCGGCGCAAGGTCACTGGAGGTTTCTCGAAAGCGTTGTCCTACCTGTGACACGCAGGACCTCAGCGAGTTGCACTACCCGGTGCGAGGATCGCCCCAAGCCCATGCGCCTATGCGGGAATCGTCCCGAGCCCGTGCGGGAGTCGTTCGAGAAGCTGCTCGTCGAGATCTGAGAAGCAGCATCTCTTGCTCCCGCTAGCGCTAAGCCCGCTCCAACTTCACAAACTTCAGGCCTACGGATGCTCCGCTACCGGTCCCATTGCGTTCTAACTCAGCGATGAAGCTCGTATGCGTTCCTAGTTCCGCCGTTAGTTTTCCCATGTTGGGCCCAAAGCCCCAAAAGCGCCTGGTGCCGACCTCCACGCACGCCCGCAGATGTCCGGCGCCGACGACACGGCTCTCGAGTAGCCGGGAGCACGCGCAGTACACTGTTGGGTGCGGGTTATCGTGACCCAGGGGTTCAAGGAGTGCGAGCTCTTCGTGTGAGGGCATCACGTCTCCGGGCACCGCTAGCATGAGGTCGACAGCCTTATGAACCGCTGGCTGCTTACCCACTTGCTTTTCCAGTGCATCGGCAAAAGCCGCACGGAAGGCTGGTATAGCGTTCTGCGTGATGGTGAACCCGGCAGCACGAGCGTGCCCGCCAAATCCAAGCAGATACCGCCTTGCGCACTGAAGCGCCTCATACACGGAGTGGCTCTCGGGCGCGCGGCAGCTTCCCACGCCAACCTGCGTCGCCGCATCAATCGCAATGACCGCAACCGGTTTGCGCAGAAGGTCGACCAGACGCGACGCAGAGATCCCGATGACGCCTCGGTGCCACTCGGTTGAAGCGACCACCACGCCTGCCGCGCTGATGTCGCCATGTTCGTCAAGCGCTGTACGCGCCTCCTCAGTCACTCTGCGTTCCAGCTCTTGTCGCTTCTGATTGAGCGCCTCAACTTCCTGCGCCAGCACGAGCCCTTGCTCCAACGACTTGCACCGCAAAAGCTCTGATGCCAACTTTGCCTCTCCGAGGCGCCCTGGCGCGTTGAGCCGGGGCGCCAGTCGAAATGCCACATCCGTCGAAGAGCAGGTTGTTTGCGCGCTGACCCGCGCGGCCATCAGCATAGCGCGCAGTCCAGGGCGCTTGGACGAAAGAGTCAGCCGTGCCAGCCCCGCACGCACCAACCGGCGATTCTCCCCATCCAAGGGCGCCACATCTGCAATCGTTCCAAGCGCGACAAGGTCGAGCCATTCACGAAGGTCTATCGAGCTACCTTTGGCACGCCGCAAACGGGCAGCGACGATGAAAGCCAGTCCGACGCTGGCCAAACCCTTGTAGGCGTAACGGCAGTCGGGCCGATGAGGGTTGAGAAAGGCTACTGCGGGCAAGGGCTGGGATGGCACTTGATGATGGTCGATGACGACGGTCTCGATGCCGTGCGCCTGAAGGAAGGCGATACGGTCGTGGTCCGATGAGCCGCAGTCACAGGTGACCAGCAAGGTTGCGCCCGTCTCTCTCACGCCCTCTGCTGCAGCCTGGCTGAGACCATACCCGCCGTGGAAGCGGGACGCGTTTTGTACTACCACGCGCGCGCCCAGTGCCTCCAATACCTCCGCGAGGAGGACACTGCTCGTGATGCCGTCGACATCGTAGTCACCGAAGACGACAACCTTCTCCGCATGCTCTACCGCGCGTGCGAGTCTGTTGACCGCGACATCGAGGTCAGCCATGCCCTCAGGGCCAGCAAGTTCCTGAAGCCGAGGACGCAAGTACCCCTTGGCTGAGTCTGCGCTGCACCAACCTCGGTTGATTAGAAGCTGCCCCATCCCGGGGCTCACACCCAAGGCGTTCGCAAGCGCTCCTGCCTCTGTCGGTTGCTGCTGATGGAGTCTGAAGCCCTGAAACATGGGCGGAATCTTACTCCCATACTTGAAAGTCAGATAAAAGGGGTGTAGCAGATACGCTAACACGTTGCTAAAGAGCGCGTCTTACGTCATCTTAGAACTGGTTGCCAGCGGATATGCGAGAGGGATTATGATTTGTCGACGGCTCCCCAGTTTATGGACTCGATGTCTGATGCTCGCTGCGTGCGCAAGCTGCGGCGGTCAAGCTCATCTTAGTGAACCTCCCGAGGGTAAGCCGGCGGAAGAGCCCGCGGTTAGCTCGGGCTCAGACAACGTAGCGCCCGCTGTGGTCAGTGTTGTGCCCGGCGCAGGCGACGTCGATGTCCCCATCAACCGGAAGCTTGTGGTCACCTTCAGCGAGGACATTGAGCCGGAATCGGCTGTCAACGCCCTGCGCGTCTCGGAAGGCACGCGGTTAGTGCCCGGCTCAGCTACCGTGGCCGGCAATTCGATCCAGTGGCTAGCGAGAGACGGGCTTCCGCTCAACGCGGCCGTGCGCGCGGAAGTTTCAGGAGCCGTCGAGGATTTGGCAGGAAACCCACTCGAGAGCGCCTACAGCTGGGAATTTCAGACGGGCGGCAGCGCCGACTCGACTCCGCCTGTTGTGGTTCGCACTGATCCTCTTAGGGGAGCGGGTGGTGTTCCGCTAAACCGCGGGATCAGCGTCACATTCTCTGAATGGATCGACGCGGAGAGTATTGCGGGAAACTTTCAGATCTACCGTTTCGGCAGCAAGGATCACGTGCAGGGTGAATGGATCGTCGACCGGCGGACGGTGACGTTTGTTCCCTTAGCGCCTCTCCCAGCGAGCGCGCCCTTCCGTGCGACCGTGCGCACAGGCATCGTCGACCTTGCCGGAAATGCGCTCGCTCAAGACTTTGAGTGGACCTTCACGACGGGGCGCGCTCCGGACACGACGGCGCCTGAGGTGCGTGGGATCGTGCCTTCAAGCGACGCCACCGGCGTGGATTTATCATCGGCGGTTGTTGCAACTTTCTCGGAAGCCATTGCGCCTGCCAGCCTGGCGGGTGCGTTCGCCGTGTTTCGTGAGGGTACTGAGCAGCCGATCGACGTAGCGCTGGTCGCCGAGGGGTCCACCGCCACGGTGCGGCCAAGCTCCTCTCTTGAAGCCAACACACGCTATCGCGCGGTGATCTACGCGGCGGTGACCGACCGCAGCGGCAACTCTTTGCTGCAGCCTTACACGTGGCACTTCACGACGGGAGCGGCCCCCGACACCAGAGCGCCCGTGATTGCCTCAACGTCACCACTAAAGGGAGCTTCTGATGTGGCGGTCGATGCTCGCATCGTAGCTGAGTTCTCGGAAGCGATGCAGCCCGAGAGTGTGGAGGATTCCGAAGCCGTCATCTTGACACGTGGTGAGGATGACGAGCGAGTTGACGTCACGTTGCAATACGAAGACGGACAGGTCTCCGTTCTTCCACCCAGCGGCGGGTTGAACGCCGAGACGCGGTATACCGTCACCGTGCGGGCACGTGTCCGTGACACGAGCGGCAACGCAATGGCCAGTGACTACAGCTGGAGCTTCACAACGCGTGCTGCACCCGACACCACACCACCATCTGTGACCTCCACCGTACCTACGGACGGAGAAGCCGACGTATCGGTCGACGCCGCAGTAGCCGCATCTTTTAGTGAACCCGTGGAAAGACAGTCGGTCATCGATAACTTTTCGCTCTACCTCGATGAAGACGGAACGGGCGAAACCCTCCAGCGCATCGAAGGCGCAGTGTCAGTCATCGATCTTACCGCACACTTCACGCCCAATGCTCAACTGCGCCGCGGCGCGACTTACCGTGTCGTACTGGGTGCACAAGTAGCGGACGCCAATGGCAATACCCTTGGAACCGATTACTCCTGGGCATTCTCCGTTGAAGAAGTTGACGACGAGCCGCTCGTAGTCACAGGTGTCTCGCCCGGGGAAGGCGCAACCGGCGTGTGCACGCTCGTCGCTCCAACCATCACATTCTCAGAGGCCATGAATGCTTCCTCCGTCGAGAGCGCGTTGCGCCTCTATCAAGACGGCGACCTGATACCTGGTACGCCAGCGGGGGAGGGCACCGTCTACAAGCTCTTTCCGGACCAGCCCTTGCTTTACCAACACACGTACAATGTCACCCTTGCCTCGGAGGCAGAAAGCACCACGGGCAAGCAACTCCAGGAACCTTTGAGCTGGTCGTTCACCACGAATGCATTCTGGCAAAGCGCGGCACGTGCCAGTATTCCTGAACATGCCGCTGGCCTTCAGCTGGTCTTGGATCAGGGAACTCCGGTGGTTTTCTTTCAACGCGATGAGAGCGTTCACGTAGCGAGGGGCGTCAACACCGTAGAGGTGACAACCATTGGCGACAGTGTGCCTCGGTCAAACCTACATCGGATCGCTTTCGACGACAGTTCACGCAGCCTAGCGGCTCTATGGGTTGATGCTCGTCAGGATGAGCCAGAGAGGCTGCGCATCAGCACGCAAGCGGATGGGGAAGACTGGAGACGCTCTCGCACTGCCTACAGGGCACAAGAAGGAGCCTCCATTGCTGCCGTCGAGCTGCAGCAAAACAGTGGCTTTTTCCTGGCGGTATGGGTCGAGCACTTCTCAGACACTTCTACTTCCACCGTATGGGTGCGCCCCATCGGCGCTACTGAGCAGCTTTTCGCCAGCGACGCTATTCGACTTGGCTCTTATGAGAGCATGGACGATGGGGACGTGTCGATCTCCTCACTTGCGCTGCCGGACGGTGAGTTCCTCGTTGCCTGGTCGGGTACCGAGGCAAGCGGACCTACAATTCGCACCGCGCTCGTCTCGTCAACTTCGTGGGACATCAGCGACATTCGCACTGTGGCCTCTGCTGCAGCGGGAAGCTTCAGCGCTCTGTCGGTGAGTCAGGGAATGGGTCGAGGACTGGCTGTATGGCAGCATTCAATCACGGATGGTGGAGGACGGACCTTCGCAGCAGACTTCGCTTTGGATAACTCCACAACTTGGGAGAGTCAAGAACTTCAGGCTCGTGGACAGGCCGTACAAGCAGTACCACGCCTTGCAGGGCCCCAGGCGGTCTGGTGGGCGGCAGACTCCGACAAGGCAAGCATCTGGACCGCGCACTTCGACGGAAGCGACTGGGGCACAGGTATGAAGGTGTCCGAGGAAGCCTGCAGCGAAACGGTGGCCCAGTTCCACGGTGCCCCGGATATCCTTCGCCTCAGCGACGGTTCAACGCGTATTTCCTGGATAGCGCGCCTCAGCTCGCCAAGATCCTACACCGTAATGTCGCGGGAAGTTGATAGCTCAGGGGATCTCCAGGAGGCGACCGCTCTGAGTCAGTGGATGGCCTACACGCCCTCCAATCTAGCAGGACCTCGCGCTCTACAGGCTGCCGGTAGGGATCTGTTCGCTGTCTGGTCGGCCGAGTCTCTCATCATCGAGCGACGCAACTAAGTTAGCGTGAACTAACTAAGCGCGCGCTCTGCTGTCCTTGAGGCGAGTTCCGCGTCTCACTGGGGCGTGCGTTCTCCGGAAAGCGGCAGAGTCCACGCGGCCTGCAAGCGTCCGACCCATTAGGTGGTTCTGCGGCATCAGGCACTACCACCAGGCCTGCTATGGCAGTAATTGCTGCTTCGGCACACACCGCTGGGCCACCCTGCTCACAGCAGCCTGTAAAGGACGCTTTACAGAGTACCGCCTGATCCACTGCACGCCGCGCCTTGTAAAGGTCGCTTTACACAGCACGCCGTAGCACCCGCACGTGCGTGACCTCAGCACATGCGAACCGGCGCTCGGTGTCATGGCAGAAGGAACTCCGTGCTCTACCTAGGTCGCGGAAGCGCAATGCCCACCCCGAGAAAATGACTCTCAGCCCCTCGGCAAAGTCAACGAGGTCCCTCAACGAGGTCCCTCAACGAGGTCCCTCTCCCCCCGCTTGCCGGCTTCTACGACAGGCCCCGTGCAGATACACGGCGCCGATGCATCGTGAGCGAACGTACTGGGGGGACCGCTGCGACTTTTACCGAGGGTCTGGCACCCAGACCCTCTACGATTTCTATCGAGGGTTTGGCACCCAAACCCTCTGCCGCGGAAGTTAATCCCGCGGCATTCACCCAAACTCCCCCGTCCATCACGAATGTGTTCAGATAGCAGGGTCACCCGCGTGATGCATCCATACATCGTCGCAAAGCAGTGGGTTCGCTCCGGAAATGAACCTGAGCCTCCTGGCGAAGTCAACTACGCCACTCTCCCCCGTGCCGCATGTCGGCTTCCACGACGGGCCCGCTGGCAGAAGCATCGTGAGCGAACGTATTGGGGGGACCGCCCAAAAGGGCGGTGGGTCCCGCTGAGTGAGCGGCGATTCGATTTCTATCGAGGGTTTGGCACCCAAACCCTCTGCCGCGGAAGTTAATCCCGCGGCATTCACCCAAACTCCCCCGCCATCACGAACGTTGCCGGGTAGCAGGAATGATGAAGTGGCTAATCTAGACGTCGTTGCAAAGCAGTGGGATGCTCACCTGGAAATGAGCCTGAGCCCCCCGGCGAAGTCGTCTACGCCACTCTCCCCCGTGCCGCATGTCGGCTTCCACGACGGGCCCGCTGGCAGAAGCATCGTGAGCGAACGTATTGGGGGGACCGCCCAAAAGGGCGGTGGGTCCCGCTGAGTGAGCGGCGATGCTTCTGCCAGCGGGCCAGCCAAACTGGTTAGCCAAATCGGCCAGCCCATGCCGCACGCCCTCCCGAACTGCGTCGGCCACACACAGGCAGTGGCTAAGCCGTCAGTGGCTAAACCTTCGCGCCGCGATGGAAGAAGCGGCGGTCGACCCACTCCGTGAGAGGGGCAGCAATGAAGATTGACGAGTAGGTACCCACCACAACACCAATCAGGAGAGCCAGGGCGAAATCTCTAATGATGGGTGTTCCCCAGATAAAGAAGGCGAGGAAAGAGAGGAGGGTGGTGCCACCGGTGATCAGCGTCCGCGAGAGCGTCTCGGACGTGCTGATATTGATGACTTCACGAAGACCTGCTTCGCGCCTACGCGCCAGGTTCTCGCGTATTCGATCGTAGACGACGATCGTGTCGTTGATCGAGTATCCCATGATCGTGAGAAGCGCAGCTACAAGGGTGAGGTTGATCTCGCGCTGTAGCAGTATGAAGATGCCGAGGGTGATGATGCCGTCGTGCACCATTGCAAGAACGCCGCCCGGAGCAAACCTTAAGTCGAAACGGAGCGCCACGTAGAACATGATGAAGGCGATTGCATAAAGGAAGGATTTCAGGGCGGCGTCTCGTAGCTGTTGCCCTGCCTTGGGCCCGACCCACTCCACCCGACGAGGAGCCTCAGGACCAGCGGCCCCTAGCTTTTTTTCCAACTTCTCCACGAGCTCATCGGCGACCCCGTAAAGCTGCACTTCGTAACGATGCTCCGAGCTCTGTCCGAACGGCGCCACGCCTCTTACCCGTGTGCCACTGGCTTCCAGGGCTTGCTCTATGGTCTCTGGCTCCGTGGCGCTGGAGAACTGCAGAGACACCTTGTCGCCACCTGGAGAAACCTTGAAACTCCTGAGCGGGGACTGAAGCCCGTTCTTAAGTGCGCTGCGGAGCTTACTTACATCTGCATCGCCCAGTGCGCTTATCTCTTGCACGCGGATGATGAACTCGTTGCTCGTATCCTGCACCTGGATGACTTCGGGGCTGTCGTAACCCTCTTCGCGGAGCAAGCTGCGGAGGCGAGCCGATGTCATCGAGCCTTTGAATCCGACTTGAAGTTCCGTGCCACCCGCAAAGTCGATGCCGTAGTTGGGCCCCGGATAGAATGCGGCGAGCAAACTCAGAGCGACTAGCAGACCCGAGACTGCAAAAGTCACATGACGCGCGCGCATGAAGTCGATGTAGAAGCCTGGCTTGAGAAATCGCATGCTAACCCGCCCTCAGCTTTTGGACTCGCAGTCCCTTGACGACCCAATCCATCATCACCTTTGAGCAGAACACCCCAGTAAATAGCGAGGTGCCGATGCCGATGAGCAGGGTCACTGCAAACCCCTTGATCGGTCCGGACCCGTACTGCAACAGCACGACTCCCGCGATGAATGTGGTGAGCTGGCTGTCGAAGATGGAGGAGAGCGCTCGCTTGTATCCCTGCTCAACCGCTGCGCGAGGTGTTCGTCCCTGGGCCAGTTCCTCCCGCAACCGCTCCGTTATCAGCACATTTGCGTCAAGCGCCATGCCGACCGTAAGCGCGATGCCTGCGATGCCTGGCAGGGTCAGGGTCCCCTCAAAGAAGGCGAGCACGGCGAGCAAGAGCAGGAGATTCAGCAGCACCATGGTGTCGGCCACAAGCCCGGCCACCTCGTAGTAAAACAGCATAAACAGCAGGGCTAACCCGATGCCCACCAGCGCACCAACGGCACCAAGTTTTACTGAGTCTTTCCCGAGACTCGCCCCGATGCGTTGCTGATTTGATGGACGGATCGGCGCGGGAAGAGCGCCGGCACGCAACACGACAACGAGGTCCTGAGCCTGATCCCTAATCTCCTCGAAATTGCGGAAACCGCCCATGGAAATCCGCGCCTGGCCTCCACCAATCTTCTCGTTGATGACCGGTGGAGAGGAGTCTATCTGATCATCGAGCACGATTGCCATCCGTCGCTTCACGTTGCGTTCCGTCAGATCTCCAAAGATACGTGCGCCCGCTGAGTTGAAGTTGAGCGCCACCGCAGGACGGTTGTTCTCCCGCTCGTCGAAGGTGACGAAGGCTTCGTCGATATAGTCCCCGGTGAGCTCAGAACGTGCGAACACGTAGTATGTACGCCAAGCGGGTGCTTCCTCGCTCGTGCCTTCCACCTTGCCAAGAAGGAGTTGATGGTCGGGAGGGACTTGTTCATCTTCCTGAAGGCGGTTGATGTATTCTTCCAGCGCCTTACGTGAATCCTCTCCTGATGCGTAGAGGTAGGTGGTGATGCTTTCCGCCCGGCCCTCGCCTGCCGGAGCACGCTCTGTTCTTTTCTCTATTCCCTCGGGTATGTCCTGGAGATTTGCAACGACGTCGTTCTGATCATCGACGATTTTAAACTCAAGACGTGCAGTCCGTGAGATGATGTCGCGGATCCTGTCGAAAGCAGCTTCGTCGGCACCCGGCACTTCAATGACGATGTCTTCACCACGGGAAGTCACTGAGGTCTCGCGGATTTGCAGCTCGTCAATGCGGTTGGTGATTGTCTTCTTCGCTTGCTCAACAGCCGTGTCGCGGATGTACTGCAACCGGTCATCTTCCAGGGCCAGTGTCACCACACGGCCGTCGCGCCCGACCTCCCGAAGGTCGCCCAACTTCTTGAGTAGGTCACGGTCGAGCTTAGCGGCATCTTGCTCCGCCCTAAATTCCGCGCGCACCCGGTCCGTTGTGCCCTTCTCGGCCGCCAACACGACCTGCTTTCGAAGATTCTGCAGGGCCTCACGAGATGGTGACTCGCCATCCTTGAGGGTGCCAAGTCGCTCGCCTAACTGCTGCTGCAGCTGCTCAACAACAGCGTCCCGCCGATCACGAACGGCCTCTTCAACTTCGACCTCGTAGACCATGCGGAGCCCGCCGCGGATATCCAGCCCTGGGCTGATGCGTTTGGTGAAGTTTGTCCGCACCCATTCCGGCATGGGAACCCAGGTCTCCAAGCTTGGCCACAATGTGAGCCAAGCCGCCACACCTGCGGCGAGTACAACAGTAAATCGCGCCCACCAACCCTTATCCATCGTATGGCCTCACGCCTTGCTAGCTTTGGTAACGCCCGATTCAGAGGTTTTACCTTGGTTTCGATCCACATCCAAACCCTGAATGTTCGACTTCAGGATATTCACTTTGACCCGATCGGCGATCTGTAACGTCACATCCCCAGCGCCCACATCAACAATCTCACCCCGAAGGCCGCCGGTCGTTCGCACGACCGTCCCGCGCTGGAGTGACTGCACCAGACTTTCGTGCTGCTTTTGACGTTTCTGCTGAGGACGAAGGATGAGGAAGTAGAAGACCAAGACCATCAGGAGAGTCAGGCCAATATTCGCCGCGCACCCTCCTGCGGGCATCACACCCTCGCCTGCGGCCTTCCCCGCTGCTTTGCCCGGCGAGCTCGCTGCAGGCTGTAACATGGCGAAGAGCAAGTTTCCCTGCGCCAGAAGATTGCTTGAGTGGTTTAGAAGAGCGTAGACGATGTTCATAAGGTGATGTTCACACGGTTATCGGGTCCTGGAAGTGTTCTAGCTCAGCTTTGCGACAATAGAGTCAGCTTCCATGACGTTCTCAAAGCTGTGCTGCCCCTCAATGTTTGCACTGCCCTATCGAAGTTCAGTGTCCTCACGTACAGGGGCTAGGGGCGGACTCTTCTCGTGCCGATTTCGCCCGTCTTAGTCCAAGCCTATCACCCCGTCAACCTAGCGGAAGCAGTCGATGGAACATCAGCTTTAATTGCTGCCGACCGGTTGTATGCGCGCATCAACCGTCTACCTATAGCCTTCGCTGACAAAGGCCGCATGCGCAGACGCCCGCTGGGCGGACAGAGTGTATACGGAAGAGCATCGAAGCGCCGACTCTCAGCTAGTGGTGTCTAGCTCAGAGTCTTAGTCGGACGCGATCGTTAGGGGGGCTAGGGTGCCGCTCTACTGCAGAATAAGCGGCACCATAAGCGGCACCATAAACGGCACCGTGGCTGCGGCGAAGCTCAACGTCTTTCGGATGAAGAAGCGGCACTGCGAAAACCTCCTCGGGTTCGATGAAGACCTGGAGGACCATGCCGCGATGTAGAGCAGCGTGTTCGGCAAGACGGTTCCAGACCCGGAGGTCAGCGGTTGAAACGGCAAGCTGCTTCGCTACAAAGGCTAAGCTGTCAGCTGGTCGAACAACGTAGAATCGGCGCAAAGTGCGTAAGGGAACACGCGCCAGACGCAAGACGTTGACGCGAAAGCGTGGATGACCGCCCTCATGCCCTCGAGCGGTCAGAAGCGTCGTCCCAGCCGCAAGCTGTTCACCCTGCATGTGGTTTCGCCGCTGGAGCTCCTCAGGCGCCACTGCGTAAAGCAACGAAAGTGTCTCCCACGTCTCGCCGGGTGCGACTACATGGGTGTCAAAGCGCGGCATCGTCTGCTGAAGCTTCTCCAGCGAGTCGCGCAAACGGCTCGCATGAGCTGCAGGCACTTTGACAAACCAAGGCTTGCCTTCCTCTGGAGGTACCTGACCGCGCACGTACATGCCGTTTAGCTCTGCGACGTCCTCCAGCGCGAGTCCCGTGACGTCGGCTACCCAGGAAAGAGCAAGCTGCGAAGGCACAGCCACCAGAGCAAACGCGCCAGTGGGCGTGGACCTCATCGACGCCTCGAGAGCCTTCTGCTCCTTCAGCAGAGCTCCGCACGCCATCACCCGCGGCACGTATTGCCGGGTCTCCTCCGGCACCACGCCCGGCATCTCGGCCAAGTGCCAGAAGTCATTCGTGTTGTGTTCGGTGAGCGCGCGGTACACAGCACCTGAACCCCAGTTGTAGGCGGCGAGCGCCAACTCCCAGCTTCCGAAGCGCTGATGCAAAGACCGAAGGAGGAGCCCTGCAGCCCGTGTGGCCAGCTCAGGGTCCAGTCGCTCGTCTACCCAATGGGACACTTGAAGTTCGTAACGCTGCGCTGTCGGCCCAACGAGCTGCCACATACCTACAGCTCCTGCAGGCGATCGGGCGTCGTGACGGAGTCCGCTTTCCACCATCGGAACGCATACAAGCTCTTCGGGGATCCCCTGCGCTTTGAGCACGTCGGTGAGCATGGCGCCGTGGAGCGGGAGCCGGTCAGTCCAGCTCTTGAAGATCCGTCGAGCTTTTGCGTCGTGAAGTAACAGCTGTCGCTGGTGTGCTACGGCTGGCGCCAGAGTGCCTGCCGACTCCGACGAGCATGACTGCCCGCCTGATAAACACGCGACAGCTGACTGCCACGCGCGCAGAAAGGGCGTCTGACGGCGGGGAAAGAGCGACTCAGTGCCCTCCGCAAGCGCCTCTGAGGAAGCGAGCGAGAAGGCAAACGAGAGGGTGAGGAAGAGAGAGCACCGAAAGAAGAACACAGGCCATTGTAGCGTCTGCAGCAATGCCCACGCCATTTTCAGGAACAGGACCATCGCGGCCGGGTGCGCGGTCACAGGGAGATGGTGCAGGTAGATTCCTCAAGGCGGGTCATCCCGTGCGCCCGGTAAGCTGCTATGACAGAAGGTCGCAGCAGCAGCACCACCACGCCCACCGACGTGAACGATCAGGGGCTTTCCGACTAAGAGGCACGCTTCCCGAAGAGGTTGCGCATTCGGCTTTCGTCATCAAACCTCGTCGAGTGCGGCTCCCGCAATCCTAGCATTCGAAGGCACAGCGCTCGAACCGACTCATCAGGGACTGACCGAATACCCTACCGACCTCCCGTGATAAAGAGCGACCGACCAGTTACAGCTTCCGTGCGGGCGCGCTCGTGTCTAGGAGTAGACCTGGTTGCGACCTGCGTCTTTTGCCAAATACAAGCGCTCGTCGGCGGCTTTGAGGAAGGAAAACGTGTCCCAACGCCTATCCAGCTCTGCCACACCTGCCGATACGGAGACACTGATGCCCTGGCCTTCAAAGTAGAACATATCATCGCCGATCGCCTTACGCAGACCATCCGCTATGGAAACAGCCTCGTCCGAAGCCGTTTCGGGCAAAATGACGATGAACTCCTCGCCGCCGTAGCGCCCAAGAACGTCGTCAGGACGGATACGTGCAAGCATGCGCCCAGCCAGCTCTTTGAGGACTGAATCTCCCGCCAAGTGGCCGAAGTCGTCGTTTATCTTCTTGAAGTGATCGATATCGAACATGACCAGCGATAAGGGACGCCGGTGTCGCCGCGCGCGAGGTATCTCCCTCTCAAGCGCATCCATTAGGTATCGCTTATTATGCACTTCCGTAAGCGCATCGACAATGGTCATCCTATAGATGGTCTCGTGGTATTGGCCCTCCACATCCGATCCACTCAGGTACTTCAAGATGGTGTCGCCTATCTTGATGTGGTCCCCCGGACGAAGCTGATACTCGTCTACAAGTTCGTCGTTAATGTAGGTCCCGTTCGTCGACCGCAGATCGACCATGTACCAGTGCGTACCGCGGTACTCGAGGCGGCAGTGGCGGCGCGAAACGATATCGCTGCCGAGCACGATGTGATTCTCCGGACCTCGCCCAAGCTCGATGGTCTCTCTTGAGAGCAGATGACGCCTGCCGAGCTGATGCGGATCGGAGGAGTAAATCGTGACGAGGCAGTCGTCACGCGCTCCAGCCCCCTGCAGCTCCTCCATGGGCGTGAGCTCGGTCTCCGTGGTAGTAAGTGTATCGTTCACTGATGTCGAGCTCCCTCATCCTCTCTCATCGAGAGACTTCCTGCATCAAGAAACTTCCTTCGTCGAGAAATGTCCGCTTCTGCTAAGCGTTGCGTTCTCAAACGTTGGTTACTACCGCATGGTACCAGACTCAGTCAGTGAATCCACACCCGCTTTAGACGCTTCCGCACGACGCTGCTACGAGCCGTCACTGGGCCTCATAGCAGTGCACCGACCAGTCGCAGAGCCGCTGCACCTTTTACCAAGGCGTCTCGGCCATGGTAAGCGCAAACTGCAGTCAGTGGAGCTTCCGTTGACAGCGACGGCAGTGGCGAGACATCATCACTCGGTATGGCCATGTTGGAGTCGGAAGAGCCGTGTCGCGTCCTCGTCGTCGACGATGAGCAAGTCATCCGAGAGATCCTTGCTGATTTTCTCTCCATGGAGGGTTTCTCAGTTCGTACGGCCGAAGACGGCGCTTCCGCGCTTGAGGAGCTCTCTCGCACCCACTACGACCTCATTCTGAGCGACCTAAAGATGCCGAAGATGGGGGGGCTTGAACTCCTCACGCAAGCGAAGGAGAAAAACCCTGAGGTAGTAGTCATCATCATGACAGGGTTTGGGACTGTGGAGAGCGCGATCAACGCGATGAAGCAAGGCGCCTTCGACTACGTCCTCAAGCCGTTCAAAGTGGAAGACGTCATCCTGACGGTCAGGCGCGGACTGGAGATGCAGCAGCTTCAGGCCGAGAACATACGGCTACGCGAGGCGGTCTCGTTGTATCGAGTCAGTGAGGCGATCACTGCAAGCCTTTCCTTGGATGAAGTTTTGGACACAGTGGTCACGTCGATCCTCAGTGAGCTTGATGCAGATGAAGCGCTGATCATGTTGCGCGACGAAGCCGGTGTTCTACGGGAACGGGTTCGGGAGAGGAACAGCAAGCTCGACAGCCACCTTCCCTCGGTGAAACTCGATGCAGAGGCGCTGGAGTCCTTCTTTCAGAATGAACGCACCTTCCGCATGCATGGCGCCCGCACGAGAGACTACATTCAACTTCCACCCTCGGGGGTGGTCCAGTCACTCACGGTGACGTCGTTGCGAATCAGGGGCACGGCCACCGGCTACCTCTGCGCCATGAGCTACACGCGCAACAAACGCTTCAACGAAGGCCAGCGCAAACTGCTAAGCATTGTAGCGGACCGTGCAGCGGCAGCCATCGATAACGCAAACTTGTACGAGGGACTGAAAGCGACGTTCCACCAGACGATTGAAGGTTTGGCAAGCGCCATCGATAAGATGGATCGCTATACCGCGGGCCACTCGCAACGGGTAAGCATGTATGCTCACGCCCTGGCGAGAAAGCTTCAGCTCGAAGATGAGGAAGCGGAGCTCATACGACAGTCAGCACTGATGCATGACATCGGCAAGATAGGTTGCATGATCAACCTCAACAAGCCCGATAGGCTCACCTACGAAGAGTACGAGATCTTCAAAAAGCATCCTGAATACGGCCGCGATATCCTTCGGCCGATCACGTTCCTCCGACCGCTCATCCCGGGTGTGTACCTCCACCACGAACGCTGGGACGGAAAGGGGTACCCCACGGGGATTGCGGGTAGTGAGATCCCGCTGATGGCGCGCGTGATCACGGTGGCTGACACGTACGACGCAATGACCAGCGACCGCGCCTACCGCCGCGCACTGCCCCATGACGTCGCGCTCCAGGAGATCCATCGATGCTCAGGGACGCAGTTTGATCCCCAAGCGGCTGGCGCTTTTGAAGAGGCGTTGGCGTCGATCGCCGACAAACCCGTGTTGACGGAGCCAACAACATCTTTGCAGCCGCACTTTAACTAAACAACTTTGGTAAGTAACCGCCCTCGTCGTAGCTTTGGCCAGCCACCTGCTTGAGCAACTCATCCTCCTCGCGCTCCATGCGCTCGAGACGAGACTCGATGCGGCGACGTGAGAGGTTACAGAAGGCCGACGCCAAGTTAACTTCCTGGCTACAGGATGATTCCCCTCGCCTCTCAATCTCGCTGGTCGTGCGAGCCAGAACGGAGGCGACGGCGAAGAGATCAATGGCAGACTCGGCGATGCGCCGCTGGACGAACTGCTTTAGCGCTATCTCCTTTCCGTGCTTACGCAGCACGCGTTCGGTCTCGCGCGCAAGAGCTGCAGTTCCTTCCTCAAAGATGACAGACTCTTGCTTCAGTACAGGATGAACTGCCGCTATGCGCTCACGACCAAGAGCCGCCCTCGCCTTGTGCAAAGCGAAGTCGCTGAGCAGACCGAAGCCCTTGATGGGTTCACGCATGGCGCGAGCTACCTCTTTCAGCTGCTTGCCCGGCCCCTGCATGCCGGATAGCGCGATGAACGCCTTCAGGATCTCGTTGGTCCCTTCAAAGATAAGATTGATCCGCGCATCCCGCAGATACCGCTCGAAGGGGTATTCCTGCATGTAGCCTATGCCTGCAGCGATCTGCAGCGTCTCGTTGACTACGAACCACAGCGTCTCGGACCCGAACACCTTGCAGATGGCGCTCTCGAGCGAGTAGTCGGGGACGCCCTTGTCCACCAGGCCGGTCGTGAGATACACCATGGATTCCAACGCGTAGACTTCGGCATTCATCCGCGCGACCTTCTCCTTGATCATCCCGAAGTCACCGATTCGTTTGCCGAAGGCCCTTCGTTCCTGAGTGCGCTCAACCGCCATTTTGATCAGTTGCTTGCATGCCCCCACGCATCCTGCAGCGAGGCCGAGCCGCCCGTTGTTGAGCACCTCCATGGCCACCTTAAAGCCCCTTTGCGGCTCTCCAAGCACGTTCCCTACCGGCACCTTGACGTTGTCGAAGAAAATTTCGGTAGTCGAAGAGCCGCGGATGCCTAGCTTCTGCTCATCAGGCCCGTTGCGTACGCCTTCTCCCCGTTCCACAATGAGAGCAATGATCTTCGGCTTATCGCCTTCCTTGGCTGTCGTACGGGCGAACACAGTGAAGGTGTCGGCGAACCCGCCATTGGTGATCCACACTTTGGATCCATTGAGGACGTAATGCTTTCCGTCGGGCGATAGCTCAGCACGTGTTGTGATGCTGGCTGCGTCGGACCCTGCACCAGGTTCGGTCAATGCAAACGCTGCGACGCATTGGCCTGTCGCAAGTCGAGGAAGGTGCGCCTTCTTTTGTTCCGGAGTTCCAAAGAGCTGGATTGCCTTCAAACCGATCGACTGGTGTGCGCCTAGAGTGACTGCCAGCGATGCATCAATCCCTGCAATCTCCTCCATCACCCGCGCGTACGCGGTGGTGGAGAGCCCCAGCCCTCCATGCTCTTCCGGAATGGTCAGACCAAAGAGGCCTAGCTCCTTCATCCCGTCAAGCACCGCCGCAGGGATTGCGTGCTCGCGGTCGATGGAAGCGGCATCAACATGTGCTTTGGCGAAGTCGCACACGCTCTCGATAAGGAGGTGTAGCGTCTCTCGCTCCTCAGCTGCCAACCGCGGGTAAGGGATGATGAGCTCATCGGCTATAACACCGTGGAAGACTGCTTTCATGAAGCTCTCTTCTCGAATCTGAGCCATTACACAAGCACCTGGTCCTGGATTGTTCGGCGGTTTACTGGCCTGGAAATGCCTAACCTGTTCTGGCGATTGTACAAGGCGTACCAGCGCGTGGGAAGCAAATCCGGCTTAAGGCATTCGCATCTAGCTCGAGGGCAGGATACACTGTGTATATCGTGGGGTGGCCTTGCTGTTTGGGTGACCGGCCCGAGCGCACGTTGCGGCTGGCCCGCGGGCGGATGCGTCGCCGCTCACTCAGCGGGACCCACCCCTTTCCTTCGGAAAGCGGTCCCCCCAATACGTTCGCTCACGATGCATCTTCCCGCGAGCCCGTCGTGGATGCCGACACCTGGCACGGGGAAGAGTGGCGTAGGCGACTTCGCCAACAGGCTCAGACTCACTTCCACAAGCCTCCCGGCGATTTGCAACACTGTACGCCTGCTACCCGGCAACGTTCGTGATGGCGGGGGAGCTTGGGTGAATGCCGCGGGATTAACTTCCGCGGCGAGTTCAGGTGGCACAGCGTCTGGGTGCCAGACCCTCTGTAAAAGACGCATCGCCGCTCACTCAGCGGGACCCACCCCTTTCCTTCGGAAAGCGGTCCCCCCAATACGTTCGCTCACGATGCATCTTCCCGCGAGCCCGTCGTGGATGCCGACACCTGGCACGGGGAAGAGTGGCGTAGGCGACTTCGCCAACAGGCTCAGACTCACTTCCACAAGCCTCCCGGCGATTTGCAACACTGTACGCCTGCTACCCGGCAACGTTCGTGATGGCGGGGGAGCTTGGGTGAATGCCGCGGGATTGACTTCCGCGGCGAGTTCAGGTGGCACAGCGTCTGGGTGCCAGACCCTCTTGGTAGCACAGCGTTTGGGTGCCAGACCCTCAGCAAACATGTTCGATGCGATTGCCCTGACACCGATTTGTTGCTTGGCACTCAGGTAACAAGTTTGATGGGTGCCGCCTTCGTTGCCCCCGCCGCCCTCGTTGCTCCTGCTATCTTGGGTAGAGCCGGTGAGACCTCCCCCTCGTCCTCGCCTCCCTCCTCATCCTGCCATGGATAGCGGACGCGACCGTGGTAGAGGCCGCAGAGAGCGTCCGTGACCCGACCTACGATGATCTTCAGCTCACGCATCTCCAGCCCCGAATGGTCAAGCTGCCCCTGACGAAGCTTAGTGAACACGATGCGTCTCACCAGCACCTCAAACTTAGAGCGTTCTGGCGGCGTCACAGTCCTTGACGCCGCCTCAATTGAATCGACGAGCATCAGGATAGCTGTCTCGCGCGACCGCGGCTTCATGCCCGGATACCGGAAGAACGCCTCGGTGTAGCCCTTCGGATTTCCCTGCTCGAGACACTTGTGCCAAAAGTATTCCACCACGCTGGTGCCGTGGTGCGTGTAAACGAACTCAACGATTGACTCGGGCAGCCCTGCATCTCTCAGGATGCGCGTTCCAGCGGTAACATGCGCCACAATGGCCGTGGCACTAGCATCTGGCTCGATGGAATCATGCGGGCTCGTTTCGCCAGGTTCTAGGTTCTCCACGAAGTATTTCGGCTCGACGGACTTGCCGATGTCGTGAAAGTAGGCGCCCACGCGCACAAGCAGCGAGTCGGCACCGATGGCTGCTGCAGCAGCTTCGGCAAGATTGGCCATCGCACGGGAGTGCTGCCAGGTGCCTGGTGCCTCGTTCGCCAGTCGCTTTAACAACGAATGGTCCACGTCGGTCAGGTCGATCAACTGAGAACGGGGTGGGATGCCGAGCAGGGCGGCAAAAGGACGCTGGAACGCCATGCCGAAGCCGGCGGCCATCAAGCCGCCACCAGCGGACGCCACTATCGACGAATGAAAGCCAAGCGACAGCTCCTTTTCCCAAAAGAGGCCTGGCCCTAGCACGCCACGCACCAGCAGGTAGACCGAAACACCTCCCAGTGCAGCCGCCGCGCCGCCATAGATGTAACCGTAGTCTCTCCGACGGTCGCGAGGAGTTGAGCTTGCTAAGAAGCAGGCGGCTCCAACCACAACTGGATGAATAGGGGCCCAGTGGACCAGCGCCAATGAGCCCACCGTGAGCAGCACGGAGGCTGCGTACGCCGCCCGGCGGTCCAGATGCGTTGACAGCCACATCGGAAGCGCCGCCACGGGAAGCCATAAGATCGACCAGTCCGTGAGCAGGTTGGAGACCTTGCAGAGCGTGAGCAGGCAAGCGATCGCCGTGAAAAACCCAAGCTGCGTGCGCAGCAAGACCCCGCGAGCCGGCGACAAGCGAGCCAGCGCCGCACCCACTACGAGTGCAAACAAGAAGAGAACCAACCAAGAGAGCAGCGTGCGCTGCCACCGACTGGCGCGACGCGCCGTCTCGTATGCGCGAACGAGCGCAGCTTCTTCAGGGTCTTCAACGCGGTGCCCACGCGGCACAAGGATCGATGAGCGCGTGAATGTCATCGCGCCGCCCTTGCCAACCTCCGCCAGTCGAAGCGCGGGCTGTCGCAGCGTGATCGGAGCGGGAGCTTGTGGTTCAACCCGTAGCCTCTCCAGATAGAGCTCGAACGTCGCTACGGCGGAAACCACGGTGGCAAAAACCACCGGAATGACGACACCTGTTGCGACACCGATAAGTCTTCTAACGCGCAAACTGCTTCGACCTGAGCTCATAGTTCTTCCGCTTATACTGGAACTTTAGGCATCGGAGCTGCCCGACTACTTCTCACCCTGCTCAAGAGATGCAACTCGCGTTCCTGCGAGCAAGTGCGTATCCCGCGCTGCGCCGCAGTCGATACAGCGGCGAAGTGCCTCTGGGTACGCGAAGATTTGATAGTATCAAAGCTTAGGGTGATCTGGAAATCCTCGTGACATCCAATAAGGGGAACCAGGAGACGGTCCTGCGGGGCGTAGCGCTCCCTGCCAGCAGCCGAGCCGAAGCGGGATGGCTTGCACAGACGCTCGAGCACCACGCACCCTTCCCTCTGAAGAGCGGCGGATGTGACGCACCCCCGGCGTCGAGACGCTGTGGCAGTTACTTTCGAGACCGGCGTCGCGCCTTCTTCTGCTGCTTTCTCTGCGCTTTGCGCTTACCTTTCTTAGCGGGGTCCGTTCGAGCAGACGAACCACCTTCGGAGATCTCGTTTGCCACAGCCGCTTCAAGTAGAGAGTCTGCTATTCCGCTCATCATCGGATTGCTCGGATCTCCCTGAAGATCGACTGCATCTTTGAGCCGGTTAGCCATAGCTAGCTGCTTCATCCCCGGCACCTTGGCCAACATGCCAGCTTGCTGCCCGATGTTGCCCATCATCTGACGCATGAAAAAGAAGCGGTTGATAAGCTCAGCCACATCCTTGCTGGTCCTGCCGCAGCCACGAGCCACACGTTCAACACGGGTTCTCTGCTTTTTGAACAGTTCCGCCTCACGACGCTCCTCCAGCGTCATTGAATTGACGATGGCTTTGACGCGTCCGAGCTCCCGCTCATCAACGTTCATGCCCTCAGGCATGCCCTCTGAGAAGAACGGGAGCTTCTCCATCAAATCCTTGAGGGGGCCCATTTGCTGAAGCGTCTCGATCTGCTGCAGAAAGTCGTCGAAAGTAAACCTGCCGCGCAACATACGCTTGGCGTCCTGCTCCGCCTTCTTCTCATCGACGACACCCTCGAAGTCCTTCATCAAACCGACGACGTCGCCAAAGCCAAGAATCCTGCTCGCCATTCCCTCTGGACGGAAGACTTCCAGGCGGTCGAGCGCCTCGCCCATGCCCACAAAGCGCACGGGCGCACCGGTCACTTCCCGCACCGAAAGCGCGGCGCCTCCGCGGGCATCTCCGTCGAGCTTCGTTAGGACGACCCCGCTCAGATTGAGCCGCTCGTGAAAGGAGCGTGCGGTCCGCACAGCGTCTTGACCGGTCATCGCATCGACCACGAGGAAGCTGTTGTTGGCGCGGACCCGCTGCTGCACCTCAGCAAGCTCTCCCATCAGCTCGTCGTCAATAGCGAGCCGCCCCGCGGTGTCGTAGATGACTGTGTCTCTCTTTGTCTTCTTTGCGTGCTCAAGCGCCTTCTCACAGATATCCGGCGGGCTTCCACCTGGAATGGCAAAGACCGGCACATCAACGCGCTGACCAAGCACCTGAAGCTGCTCCACCGCACCTGGACGCTGTGTGTCTGCAGCAACGAGAAGGCACTTGCGAGAGTGCTCCTGCTCAAGAAGACGCGCAAGCTTCGCGGAGGTTGTGGTTTTGCCCACGCCCTGAAGACCCAGCATCACGATGCCCGTCAGCTGCGGCCGTGGCGCGAACACGATGGGTTCACCCTCCGCAGCCATCATGGCTTCAAGCTCATCCTGGCAGATTTTGATGAAGCGCTCGGCCGGACCAATCCGGACCTTCTTGCCCTTGTGCTCGATGCGGGTTTGCACCTCCTGGCCTACCGCTTGCTCTTTTACGCGAGCGGTGAAGCGTTTGGTGACGCTCAACTCGACATCTGCTTCAAGCAACGAGAGGCGCACATCGCGGAGCGCCTGATCAATATTCGCTTCGGTAAGCTCTGTTACGCCGCTCAGCTTTTGGCGCGCAGATCGGAAACCTTTGGTCAGGGTGTCAAACATGGTGAAGACGCAGTCTGACGGGCACCTCCTTGCATTGCAAGTCTGCTGCAGGACGAGCTGCTGCAGGACAAGCTGCTGCCGCAGCGCCAGCTACGGACGGACTGCGCGGTGGAGGCACGGACTGCGCGGTGGAGGCACGGACTGCGCGGTGGAGGCACGGACCGTGTGGCGGAGGCATTGCCTCGAGCTCAAGTCTCTGGTAGTTCGAACCGCTTGTGAGCAAGCCGACCGAACTACCGAGTCCAGGGGATCCTCAAGCCCTCTACATCGTCGACTTGAGCGGCTACATCTTTCGTGGCTACTACGGTCTGCCTCCTCTTTCGAACAGCCGCGGTGAGCCCACGGGCGCCATACTGGGCACCGTCACGATGCTGATGAAGTTTCTTAGGCAGCAAGAGCCGCAGAACATCGTCCTTGCGCTGGATTCAAAGAAGCCCTCTTTCCGCAAGGAGGTCTACTCCGACTACAAAGCCAATCGCCCCGCCCCGCCCGAGGACCTTGAATCCCAGATCCAGCGGGTGATGCAGATCATGGATGCCTTTCAGTTTCGACGCTTGATTCAACCCGGCGCTGAAGCGGACGACATCATTGCCACCTTGGTGGATCAAGCGGTCGGCGGTTCAACAAAGGTCGTTATTGTCAGCGCGGACAAGGACCTGCTTCAACTCGTAAGCAACAACGTGATGATGTACGACACCATGCGTGACAAAGTCTACGGCATCGCGGAGACGCAGAAGAAGTTGGGCATTCTGCCTCATCAGGTCGGCGACTACTTGGCGCTCGTTGGCGACACCTCCGATAACATTCCCGGGGTTCCGTCGGTGGGACCGAAGACAGCAGCCTCCCTGCTAAACGAGTACGGAAACATTTCAACGCTGTACGCGCGTCTTGATGAAGTCACACGCAAAGCGCTCAAGCAGAAGCTGCTAGCGCATCGCGCGGATGTGGAGCTTTCACGAGAGCTGGTCGAGCTTAAGCGCGACCTCGACCTCGGCGTGCGCCCCGAAGAGTTCGCTTACGCTGGCCCTAACGTCACCGAGCTGAAAAGACTCTTTCTCGAGCTCGAGTTCACCCGTCTTCTTGACGACCTGAGCTCTGCCGAACCTTCTACCGCCAAGCTACCTCAGGTACAGGCCGGCTCTGCTGCAGATATGCTGCGGCGAATCCATGAATCAGCTCCAGACGCTGTGTTGACGTTGGACGTGTGGCAGCAGGAGGAAACAAGCTACATTTCCCTTGGCGACGTCGAGGATGAGCAGTTGCCGCTTTTGGCGATTCCAGTGACTGATGACAACCTCGAGGACCTGCGCGCGGGGGCAAGAGCGCTTATCGAAAGCCAGAAGCGCACTGCAGTCGTCACTGATTTAAAGGCAGCTGCTCAGCGGTTCGCATTGCTTGAACATGCGTCCACTCAAGTCTTCGATTTGCGGCTGGTCAGTTATCTCGTAGCCGTTGAGCGACGGGATCATTCTCTTGCCGGTTTGGCAAGAGAGTTCCTCAACATGGACATAGGTAGCGAAGTCCGACCGCCGCACGATGCCGCCGCACTTCGCTTCGCAGTCCAACGAACCGCCTACCTTGCGTTGCGCAAGCAGCTGGAAGACTACGGCCTGGCGAAGCTTTATGCCGAGCTCGAGCTGCCGCTCCGGCTTGTGCTGGCGCAAATCGAAGCCGAAGGGGTGCTCATCGACCTGTCGTTCTTGCGCGACTTGAGTCAGAAACTCACGGCTCAGTTGGAGAAGCTCGTGCAACAGTGTTGGGAGCTAGCAGGCGAAGAGTTCAACGTCGGGTCGCCGCGGCAGCTAGAGGTCGTGCTCTTCGACAAGCTCAAGCTCCCGGTGGTGAAGCGAACGCGTACGGCGCGCTCCACTGACCATGAGGTGTTGGAGGAGCTGGCGGGACAGCACTCTCTCCCGAAGGTCATCCTCGAGCAACGAAGCCTCTCAAAGCTTCTCAACACATATGTTGACGCCCTGCCGCATGCCGTAGATGAAGCAACAGGAAGGGTCCACACCCGTCTGAACCAGACCGTCGCGGCAACCGGCCGGCTCTCGTCCAGCGATCCCAATCTTCAAAACATTCCCATCCGGGACGCAGTCGGTCGCTCGATACGTTCAGCATTCATTCCTCGCCAAGACTGGTGGATCTTCTCGGCCGATTACTCGCAGGTTGAGTTGCGGGTGATGGCTCACCTGAGCCGCGATCCCATACTGGTGGATGCCTTCCTGAACAACGTTGATGTGCATCAGCGCACTGCTTGCGCGCTCTTCGATGTGGAGCCGGACGACGTCACCTCGGAGATGCGAGGCCGCGCCAAGACGGTAAACTTCGCCGTGATCTACGGCCAATCTGCTTTCGCGCTTGCTAAAAACCTCAAGATCTCTCGTGCCGAAGCTAGCCATTACATCAACGCGTTCTTCGCCCAGTACCACGTGGTGCGGGACTACCTTGACCACGTGCTACTCGATGCCAAGGAGAGTGGCGTGGTCTACACGATGCTCGGGCGTCGCCGGGCACTGCCAGATCTACAAAGCAAAAATCGGGTGCTTCGTGCTGCAGCAGAACGCGTCGCACGTAACACCCCGCTCCAGGGCACGGCGGCCGACATCATCAAGCTTGCCATGCTCAAGATTCACCGCCGCTTTCGAGCGGAAACTCTCGCAAGCCAGATGATCCTAAGCGTTCATGATGAGCTGGTCTTTGAAGTGCATCCAGATGAACGTGAGAAGGTGGAAACCCTAGTGGTCGGCGAAATGGAGGGCGCAGCTGAGCTGCGTGTTCCTCTGTTGGTGGAGACCGGCTGGGGCAAGAGCTGGGGCGAGGCACATTAGCGTCTTTGGCTTGCCCGCGCCATGTGGTTAGCCGCGTGTACGGGCACGGTTTCTTGACGCATTTGGATGTCCTTCTAGGCAGGCATCGCCGTGAACATTTCGGATTTGTAAAGGAACCTTTACAAATCTCCTGGTTTAGAGGAACCTGCGGTGGCTGGACCGCGGGCCGATGCGGCTTCCTGCGCTTGGCTGGACCGCGGGCCGATAGTGTCTGATGAATCGGTTTTCGAGGAGGTTCTGCTTTTAGCGCTGGGATCGCAGGAGACGCAGTTGACAAGAAGTCCACGCACTGGTCCACCGGAGCGCACTGACCCACCGGTGCGAACTAGGTTTATTTAGGTGCATGAGATGGGGCTCAACGATGGGATTAAGTGCACAACCTCTTCGGGAACCGACTCACCAGGGACTTGACCGGTTATGGCCGTGCGACCGATGGACGACGGACTACGGCCGTGCACTTCGACCGTTAGACGCTTCGACCTACGGGTCGGAGCGGAAGAGAATGACTCCCACGTCGTCATCGACCGAGGGAAGCGGAAGCACATGGTAAGCGTACCAGCGGCCGTACTGCGATAGCTGGCCCGAATAACCCTTGGGATGCCTCCTCAGTCCCTCTCGGCGGGCCTTCGCGCCTGGCACCTCTTGCGTCAGGTCCGGAGGATCGCCGAGGTGGTGAAGCTTGCTGCCGCGATAGACGTAGGCCCAGAGGATAATGCCCTGCTCCTTCGCGTGGTCGAGTTGCATCTGCTTGCTGAGTCTCTGCGACCATCGCCACAGCGGAAATCCCAGCACGACCACACCCGCGACCTTACCCTTATGCACGCTAGGAGCGGCGAACATCCAGACGACCGAGGGGTCGCGCGGGTCGCGCGGGTTTTCAAACTCGACGACTGCATCGGACGGAGGTCCTCCTGCCAGAGCTTGTTGCACGATCGGATACCGACTAAGGTTCATGCCGACAAGGTCGTCGGCTCGACCGTTGCGAGCCAATACCACCCCGTCGGCGTTCGTCGCGGCAACGAAGGTTAGCGGCGAAGCAAACAGTTCCCGAACGCCCCTGGGTGGCCTTCTCGCCTTTGTCAGGTGCTTCTCTAAACTAGGCGCATCGCCCACCTCGATGTGAGGCGCCAAACGTCGCGCCAGTTCAATAACACCGGTAAGGTGCTTCTCTTCATCCTGCTTAGCAACTGCGCGGATCTCGCGAGCGTGGTGCGTCTCCAACGCCCTTTGCGCTTCGTCTGCGCGCTTGCCACAGCACACCATCGAGCAAAGCAAGAGCGTGATCAAGCTCCGTAGCAGGCCTTCGCACATTCGCATCGTCTCGACCTTAGCAGGTAAGCGTTCAGGTACCCCCTATCGAGTCAGTTCTGCGAACCTCTTCGCCGTCCGCATCTCCGAGCTTGACCATCACATGAGCAGCTTCGCGTTCTCCCGACTCAGAGAAACACCCAGCTTGGAGGGCAAAACATCATAATCACCCGCGAGAGCTGTGCCATCCGACCTGTCTACCTGGAGAGCAACCGAAGCAGGAATGCGAGCGACTTGGCCACGTATCTCCTCGTAGGCTTTTGTCGTCTATGCCCTATCACGGTGCAGGTAACGATTCGTTGCTTGGGATGTAGGACTCAAGGGTCCAGGGACTGGCGCTGTTGCATGGATGAGCCGTATCGTCGTAATACTCTTCCGGAAGCACGACGCGGTGCACCCGGATGCGTTCGCTCCCCTCTATTAGTCCTACGTGACTATGATCGACGAGCAGCAGGGCGGTGCGCCAGCCGTTGAGGGCAGGCTCTGAACTCCACTTGAGCATGCGCCGCTCATGTTGATGTACCCACCGCACGGGATGAACGAAGGGAATGTTCTGATTTTTCTCGACAGCGTCGGGGAAGCCGCTAGGGCTGACTTCGCTAAAGAAGCTGCCAAGAGGACTCGCAAGAACGTCCCACGGGGTGCCGTTCAGATCTAGAAACATGTAGGCACCGAGGGGCAGGTCATTGAGCGAGGTGCATTGAGCGTCGCTTGGGACTTCGCTGCGATTGCGAAGCAACGAAGCATGAACGCAGAACGTCTCAGCAGTGTGCGCCGAGCTGTGCTCATGTACGCCTGCCTTACGCACCCAAACCCAGTCTGGCGTGTTTCCGTCGTAGTTGACGAAGAGCAAGCGTTCGCCGGGCTCTGCGGTCGCTTGAACGGGAGAGTTCCGGTCGCTACATCCCTGTCGAAGATTGACCGCTGCTCCCGTGCTTCTCACAAAGATGTGCGGCAACGTCTGAGTGGAATCACGACGAGCAAGGTCCTCGGAGGTTTCCACTTCATTTTGGGGTAGCGCCTCGAGCGGAACGTACGGTGCAAAGTGAGTGCGGGCCAGCGGCGCACTCTGATCGCTCTTGAAACGATACTCTCCGGTCTTGTAGTAGCATTCTGTGGCTCCGCAAAGCGTGTCGCCGTGCTTGCACCGTAGGCGCTTGACCATCATTTCGGGATCATCCGTTTCCCTCGACATGGTCGCCTGGAAGCTGTCGTCCTCTACGTCAGCTAAGCCAAGTGCGGTGCAGATGGCTTCGCAGCTCTCGCGGCTTCCGCGGATATCGTCCTCGTCAACGGCGTAAAACGACTCTTGGCTCTCATACTCCGTCTTGGGGAATGTCCTAAAGGACTCGAATAGTTCACGGCCGGCAATGACGATGGTGCTGTAGGTATTCTTGATGCCTCTAACTGCCCGAAAACACGTTGCGCACTCATCGTCGACTCTGTCTTGCCGATTCCAGAGCCTGGAGTGGCGCACATAGCGATCTCCCTGGGAACGTAGCGTTTCTTGGCTGCTGCCACACACGAGCTCTCGCCGAGCGGCGCCGACATAGCCGGACGTCTCCGAGCCGCGATTGCTAGGCAGAAGAAAGCAGCCGTCGGTGGATTCGCCGAAATATCCTACCTCAAATGGATCGCACGGATCCGGCGGAAAATCGTTCTGCGTCGTGGGATAGACTTCATAATCTTCGACCCCGAGACTTCGCACATCGAAGTACTCGACGAACGGGGAGCCATCGCTCTGTGTTGAGCCTTGCTCCGCCTGCTCAGTGGGCTGGGTCGAACATCCAGCACATGCAGTAGTGAGACAACTAAGGGAGAGAAAGTAACGATGGATAAGAGACGGGTTGTACATACTGTTCCTAGTGATGTCGTTCAGTGCTTGCTCTAGCAAAGCTGCTGGAAGCACTGAAGACGTGCGTTAGGTACCGGCCGAGCATGTTTCATGCCATGTTGTACGCAAGCGTGATACATTTGTCGTGACATTTCGACGGACGAGCGCGGATCGGCGGTGGAAAGCGGCATTAGAAGGGGGCAAGAATGATGATAGTCGCGCCCGCAAGCGTTCGGGGCACCCCCGAAGTGGAGACGAAAGGCTCTGCAAGGGGCTTGTAACACCCCCCAAGTTGGCTGGCGGCATGGCCGAGTAAGCAAGCCGAGTAGGCGATGGGCCGCCGCTCGGTCCCGGTGCGCCGTCACCTGAAACACCGCCACCTGCGCCGGGCGCGCCACCCACAACCCGTGCAGCTGATGGCGCTGATACCACGGCGTCTCATTTGACTGCTGCTCCGGCTGTCGCGCTCAAGCTTTGCGGCAAGCTCCTCAATGCGTGCCTGCAGCTTGCCATCACCGCACCACGCTCTGCCATCACCGCATCACTCTGCCAGGGCTTGCTCAAGCTGCACCCTTAGCTTGGTTCACATTTCCCTTCCCCTGTCGATTCTTTCCACACAACCAGGGGGGCTGAACGCTTACGCCCCTCACATGGGGGCCCAGCTCACTTCGTCCGCCCTGTCGAGTCAACTAGCATTGTCGAGTCAGCTAGCATTGTCAGGCTGTGCGTCGCTTTGGCGCAAACTGGGCATGCGCTAGGCGCAGGCACTTCTACCGGCTGGCGCAGTGCCGGGTCGCATAGGCGCATGTCCCGCTGTTGCGCCGTACGCCTCAAGCAGGCCCTTGAGCTGCCGCCGCGCCCGGTGAAGCCGCGACATCACCGTCCCGACCGGACACCCCAGATGCTCTGCCACCTCCCGATAGGATTCGTCGTGGAGGTCAACCAACACAACTACCACGCGGTAATCCTGAGGGAGTGCAGAAAGTGCGGCATCAATCTCCTCACCCAACTCCTCGTCGACGAGAGCGCCCAGATCCGCCAGCGACGCCGGGCCCACCCCGTGGGTGGGGCTGGTATTGAGCTGCGATAGAAACTCCCGCTCACGCGAGTTCCGCTTGAATCGGTTCTTAGCCGTGTTGCGGAGAATACGGAAAAGCCAGGCCCTGCGATTGGTGCCCAATTCAAAGTTGTCCCAAAACCGCCAAGCGCGCAGGATCGTCTCCTGGAGCAGATCGTCGGCCTCGGCTGCACATCCGCAAAGCTTTAACGCCACCCCCTGGAGCTCCGGAAGATGCCGCTCTACCATAAGGTCAAAGGCTTCTGTGGAGCTAAGGTCGGCGTCGCAACGCCGATCATCGTGCCGGTGGCACAAACTTGGTTGGGGTCTGCTCATGGTTCTGTCTACCTCTTCAGCATGCAGGCGCTTGCGTCAGTTCCATCTACGTGCAATACTTGTTCCGATTAAGCGGTGGCCGAACCTCCGCTCAGTATGCGTGCGGTCTCTTCCCAGGTAGCAGCCCGACTTCTTCGTCAACAAGCGGCTCCTCATCACTAACGAACGCCGAATCATCAATGAACGCTGAGCTTATGCCGTGGGATGAGCGCATAGGCTGGTCACTCGGTGTACGCTCCGTACGTGAGGTTTGGCGTCCCCACCGCCCGGCGGAAGTGACTCCTTCTGGCCCCACTTCCTGCCGAAGAGCGCCAGCGCCACTCTCTCCCCCACAGGAGGGAGCATAAGCGCCGCCGTTGCCTGCATTAACCCAACGGCCGCTCCGACCCTCAGACTCCTGCCCGGCTCCGCTCCCAAACTTCTGCCGCACAGCCTCCAGGGTCTGGGGAAGCGCGGCAGCCACGTCAAGGGCCAGCAACCCTCGGTCTGACTTAGCGGCACGTATCCCAGCCAGCATGTGCCAGAGGACAGCTGCTGAGGCTGCCTGCATCGGCTCAAGATCGAGAGCAAGTGCCCCGACAATGCCAGCGAGCACATCGCCCATTCCGGCAGTCGCCATTGCCGGATGGTCAAACGGGCACACGCGAACCTCTCCCTCAGGAGACGCAATAATGGACCTTGCACCTTTTAGAATAGTGACGGCGCGGTACCTCCTGGCAATGGCCTGCGCCGCTTCCAGACGCTTCTGCTGAACTTCGACCGCCGTACAGTCTAACAGATGCCCTGCCTCTCCCGGGTGGGGCGTCAAGATTCGCGGGCCGCGCATAGCGGTTCCATCCGCAACCAAACCCGGCAAAACCTGCAGCGCATCGGCGTCGAGCACACACGTCACCTCAAGGTCGCGGGCTAGTGTTCGGCAGAGGCGAGAGCCATAGGCATCCCGACCAAGCCCCGGTCCGACGACCGCACACCGGAGCCTCGGAGTTTGCATCAATGACACGGCCGCCTCCCTCGGGTCGTCACCAAACGCCTGCGTCATCAACTCAGCCGCCCGACTCTGCAATGCCTCCCACGACTCCTTGCGCGTGAAAATAGTAGCCACACCCGCGCCAGCCCGCATGGCAGCAGAGCCTGCCATATATGCTGCTCCTGCTTTTCCCGCCGAACCCGCCGCCACAGCCAATGCTCCGGAGCTGTTCTTGTGCCGGCCTGCGTCCCGCTGACCAAGCCACCGGAAAAGGTCGCGCCCCTCGAGCACGGCGAGCGCCCCAGCCTCATCGGGGAAACCAAGTTCCACACGTCGCACACCGCCAACGTACGGGACGGCAGGGAACTGGTGTAGGCCCACCTTCTCGCAGCCGAACGTGATTGTCAGCTTAGCTTGCACCGCGCAACCCAAGATCTGCCCGGTATCCGCATCCACTCCGCTTGGAACATCGAGTGCCACGACGGGCGCTTTCTGCGCGTTAATACGTTCCACAAGCGCAGCAAAATCCCCTTCAAGACCGCGCGAGAGACCGACCCCGAATAGCCCGTCCACGATGACTGTGGCCTCGCCCAACGTCTTAGCCACCCTTTCGGCGTTTTTTGCCTCCATTTTTACGACCGAGGTGTGGTCGAGCAGCTCTAGGTTGGCGCGTGCGGCACCGGTGATGCGTGCCGGATCACCCGCGATGACTGCGCACACGGGGACGCTTGCCGCGCTGAGATGCCGCGCGATCACCCAGGCGTCGCCGCCGTTGTTTCCGCCACCACCGACGACCACCACGCGCCCAAGTCGGTCGGGAAAGTGCCGTATCACCAGCTGAGCCGCCTGCCCCCCTGCCGTCTCCATCAAGAGCCGCCCATCGAGGCCGCACGCCTCGGCGCGGCGGTCGAAAGCGGCAGCGTCATCCTTTGTCCAAAGCGTCCTCATTACAGCCTCAAAAGCGGCTGACGATGGTACGATCAACAGACTTCCTAGGTCAAGACAATCCTTGGAAGAAGAACGCGAAAACGCGAAAACGCGAAGCGAGGACCGGGGGACTAGGCGTTTAGCACGTTTTGTAGCATGCTATAGGCATGAACAGGGTCGGAAGCGGAACGCTTGCTATAGCTTTTGCTGGTTTGGTGGTGCTCAGCGGTTCTGTACTCAGCGGTTCGGTGCTCAGCTGCTCTGCCCTCATCGACCCAGACCGAGATGCCCTGAAAGTTGAGGCAGGAGCAGGCACGGGCGGCGGGGCGGCATCCGGAGCTCCGGGCACGTGCGACCCGAACACGTGCGATGACAACAACGCCTGCACGATTGATGGCTGCGGTGACGACGGGCAGTGCCAGCATGTCGCACCCGACGAGGACGGCGATGGTTTCACCGCCGCCCGACGAGAGGGTGCAACATGCGACGGCGACGACTGCAACGACGCCTCCGACCGCATCTTCCCGAATGCATCGGAGGCGTGTGACGGTGAAGATAACGACTGCGACGGCGCCATTGACGACAACTGCTTGGGCGATACCTGTGGCGCGCCGTACGAAGTGGTACTGGCACCGGCCGACGACCCGGAGACTCTGATAGCTGAAGTGGCCGGCAACTTTAGCTTCTTTAGCAACAGCACCTCCTTCTGCGATGAGGAAGCCGCGCCCGACGCCATCTTTGCGGTCACCAACACCGGCGGCCCGGCTCGGCTAACGGTGGAGCAAGATAGCTCAGCTGACGCAAGTGTACCCCTTGCCATCTCTGCAACACGCAGTATTGAGCCAGACTGCGGCAAATGGCGTGGCTGCGCTGCTAGCGACCCGGTAGAGCGTTTCCAGCGCTTTATCGCCAGCAATGCGACGATTTACGTGGTGGTTGCGCCGCAGCGTTCGGAAGATGCAGAGGGTCCTTTCCGAGCAGTTTTCTCGCTGCGTCGGCTTGAGAGCCCTTCCGCCGCCGTGTTCAGCCGATACCCGAGCCGGGTCGCGGGTGCACGTATGCTTCACCCGATGCTCGTCAATTGGAAGCCTTGCTGCAGCTCTACGGCATCATGAGCACTGCCGTGGAAGACTCTGCGGTGAAAGACGCTGCTGCGGTAGCCTTCGCGCCCAACTAGTGGCGCAGCGCCTTGACCAGGTCCTGAAGCACCGCCTTGGCGTCGCCAAAGATCATCATCGTGTTATCGCGCTCGAACAGCTCGTTCTTGATGCCCGCATAGCCTGAGCCGAGGCTTCTCTTGATTACAAACACGCTCTTTGCCTGGTGCACGTTGAGGATCGGCATCCCGTAAATTGGGCTGTCAGCACGTTCAACCGCGGCTGGATTAACCACGTCGTTGGCTCCAACCACCACGGCGACATCTGTCTGGGCGAGATCAGGATTAATTGCATCCATCTCCGCCAACTTGTCGTAGGGAATGTCGGCTTCAGCCATGAGCACGTTCATGTGCCCGGGCATGCGCCCCGCGACGGGATGGATCGCGAAACGCACGGATGACTTTTGCTCTTCCAGAACCTGCATTAGCTCCTTGACCACATGCTGCGCTTGGGCAACTGCAAGCCCATAGCCCGGCACAACCACCACGCTTTGCGCATCTTCAAGCAGCATTGCCGCGGTCTCTGCGTCGCATGACCTGACCCCGGTGTATTCGCCTCCATCGCCGCTTCCCGAAGAGGAGGACTGCCCGAAGCCTCCTGCCAACACGTTGAGCAGCGAGCGGTTCATCGCGTCGCACATGATTTTAGTGAGGATGAGACCTGCTGCACCAACAAGTGCGCCGCCGATAATCATCAGCAAGTGTCCCGTGGCAAAGCCAGCCGCTGAGGCGGCAAGTCCGGAGTACGAGTTGAGCAATGAGACCACCACGGGCATATCGGCACCACCGATTGGCAGCACCAACGTCACCCCCAGCGCGGCGCTGAGCAGCGGAAGGTAGACAAAGGCGGCGTCCATTGGATCCACAACATCCGACCCGATGCCAAAAAGCACCGCCACACCAACGGTCACACTGAGCAGCACCAGGTTAATCACGTGCCGGCCGGGCCACAGCACAGCCCGCCCTTTGAAAAGCGAGCCCTTGAGCTTGCCGTACGCCGTGAGGCTGCCCGTGAGGGTGAGAGTACCCACGACTATTGAGATTGCGGAAGTCGCTCTGCTCATCCCGTCGTCGACTTCACCGGCTAAGACCAAGCACGCCGCAACAAGCGCCGAGGCTGCTCCGCCAAGTCCGTTGAACAGCGCCACCATCTCCGGCATGGAGGTCATCTGGACGCGGTAAGCCGCCAGGCCGCCGATGATGCTGCCAAGCGCCAGCGATCCCAACAGCACCGTCAGAGAAGCGTGGCCCATCTCGATAAGTGTGGTGACCACTGCAAGCAGCATGGCCACTGCGGCGAGGGAGTTTCCTCTACGGGCGGTACGCACGTGCCCAAGGAGCTTAAGCCCCAGGATGAACAGCACCGCACAGAAGAGATAGCTAAGCGAGCTCCAGGTCGGAACGGTCATTTCCTAAACATCCTCAGCATTCTTCCGGTAACCGCAAATCCGCCTACCACGTTGATCGTAGCCAACACCACCGCAGCACCTGCCACCACCTCAGCCCATCCAGCTGACAGGTGTCCAAGGACGGATAGAGCACCCAAGAGCGTAAGGCCACTGATGGCGTTGGCGCCCGACATGAGAGGCGTGTGCAGCGTCGGCGGCACCTTCGTTAGGATCTCGAAGCCAATAAAGCAGGCCAGCACGAATGTGTAGAGGCCTAAGAGAAGCTCAACGGTCACGGTTGCTTCTCCGAAAGGTCACGTTCTGCACCGGATGCTGCAGAGGAACCGGGTGCGGGTGCTGCGCGTCCTGCCTGAGGAACAGGTGGCGGGGCACCCTCATCGGATGGCTGCAGTGCCGCATGAACTACGCGTCCCTCATGTGTCACCAGCGCACCTTGCGTGATCGCATCTTCTTTGTCGATGATGAGCGCTCCGTCCTTCATCAGATGCTCAAGGAACGCGGCCACATTGCGCGCATAGAGGGCGCTTGCATCGAAGGCAACAGATGAAGCGATGTTGGTCATGCCAACCACCTTGACACCGTCAATCTTCACCTCGCGATCGGCCTCCGTCACTTCGCAGTTGCCGCCGTGGCTCGCCGCCAAGTCGACCACCACAGAGCCCGACCGCATGGACTCCACCATTTCACGGGATACCAGGCGTGGTGCAGGACGTCCCGGAACCAGGGCCGTCGTGACGACCACATCGGCGGACTTGACGTGCTCAGCCACGATGGCTCGCTGCTTAGCCAGAAAGTCCGCCGTCATTTCCTTAGCGTAGCCACCCTCGCCCTGTCCGCTCGCCGGCTCAGGCAGGTCGATGAATCTTCCACCAAGCGACTCCACTTGCTCTTTTACTTCGGGGCGGATGTCAGACACGTGAACTACGGCGCCCAGGCGACGCGCGGTGGCTACAGCTTGCAGACCCGCAACACCTGCCCCCATCACCACCACCTTGGCCGGCCGTATTGTACCAGCAGCCGTCATCATCTGTGGAAAGTGTCGGTCGAGCGTGGAGGCGGCAACAAGGACGGCTTTGTATCCGGCGCAGCTTGCCTGCGACGATAGCGCGTCCATGGGTTGCGCGCGGGTGATGCGGGGGATGAACTCCATCGCCAGGGCGGTGACGCCCTTTGATGCCAAGGCATCAACAACCTCGCGCGAGCGGTGAGGGTCAAGCAGCCCAATCACCGTGGCTCCAGCCTTACACCAGTGCACTTCCTCACGCGTGAGCGGTCCCACCTTGAGCAAAACGTCGGCGTCGCCCCAGCTGGCCTGACCAGCCGGCACCGCCGAAGCTCCAGCTTCTGCGTAAGACGCCTCGGCGTAGTTGGCGCTCCCCGCCGCACCTGCTTCGAGCTGCACCGAGAAACCCATCTTCTTCAGCTTAGCCGCAGTTTCCGGAGTGGCGGCCACCCGACGCTCAAGGGGAGCGCGCTCCTTGCACACCAAAAGCTTCATCACAGCGTTCCTTAGCACTGTCTCCAGCTCGAGGCCGCTAAAAGCCAGCAGCTTGCCCTCTCCTGCAGCGTTCCTGCTACATCAAATCGGGCCTCAACCTCTCCTTGCGAGAGCTTTGTTCCCAGCTTAGCTGCAGCCGGGCGATGCCGTGACAACACGCCGAGGCGACTGTCATCACGCGCCGAAGCGACTGTCATCACCAGCCGAGACGACTATCATCACGGGCCGAAGTTAGGGCTTCGAAACAAGCGGCACGTAGACCGCCGGGGTCCCGCACTGAGCAGAACACCCATCGCCGTCCGCACGATTACCGTCGTCGCACCTCTCACCAGCGTCCAACAGGCCATTGCCGCACGACTCGATGGTGCACACTACCGAACACCCGTCGCCGCCCACAGTATTCCCATCGTCGCACTGCTCACCCGCATTCACAGTGCCGTCACCACAATAACGCGACGCGCAACGGTAACACGCCGCGTCATCTGTGCTGCCATCCGCACACGTAGCATCAAAGGTCAGCACAAGGCCTGAGCGCAGTGCGTTCGTGTTGTAGGCGAACTCAAGGGCCTCCGAAGGCGAATACTGAACGCCCACCGTGGCCTCGAGTCCGTCATCAAGCTCTGGATCGCCAAAGGACACATCTTGGTACTGAAAGAGGATACTCTGGTCCGCTTCCTCCAGGACAACCTGAAAGGTCACGCCGTCAGGAGCCTCCTCCGCAAAAGCATCCGCGGTGAAGTGAGGCACATCGGTCCACTGCACCACAAAGCGACGGCTTCCCGGCTCGCCCACTGCATGGGTGTGCACCAAGCCGCCTGCCTGCGGGTTTAGGTCGGTCCACAGCGGCGCAATGAGCTCAGCCGCCGAAGTCGTCGGGATGGATTCGTGCTGAGGGCTGCTGTAATCGACGCCCTGTAGCAGCAGCACCCCGTTGGCACCGACGCTGAGGCTGCTGAAGCTTCTTCCATAAAAGAAGAAGGCAAACGGCAGCGAGACCTCCTGCGCGCCGTCGTCAGTCAGCGTCAGCGGCGTGCCAATCTCGCTGATGTCAATCCAGTTATAGTCCCTCTCTCCGCTTAGGGTGTAGACCACGTGACTGCCTGACGTTAGCTGGTGCCGCACTCGGGCGCTGCAACCAGTAGCGTCGGTCACACGAAGCTCCGCATTTCCATGGAAGAACGCAGAGTAGTGGTGGTCGTAGGTATGCCCTCGCCCGTCTACCGCACCGTCCTCGTCAGCATCCCACTCAAAGGTCAGCGGCTCAACACCTTGCTCCACCAGCGCCTCAAATCTTCGCGGGACACATGCATCGACGGCGTCTGGGCTGACGATGAAATCCACCTGGGGTGGCTCGCATCCGTAGTGGCCGTCCAAGACCTCGATGGAGCTGTTTACCGGATCGAGAAACTCTCGGAGGCCGAGAGTCCATGCACTTGCTAGACGCCCGTACCAATCGGAGCTGTCGTTGCCACAGGCTGCTGCGCCTCCGCTTAGCTGTCCCACCACGCGATGCTCAGGGTCAAACAGCGGCGCGCCCGATGAACCAGGGTCCGTGCTCCCAGCGTCCCAATCCCCCACGCGCAGGTAGCTCGCCGAAGGGTCGGGCAGGTCATCTACGCGCGCCGTGATCTGCAACGGATCGTTCTCGAAGCTGATACTTTTCTCCTTCTGGCGCGGATGGTGAATGGTGACAGCGGAACTTGGAGCTCCCTGCCCAACGTTCCACCCTGCGTAAAAGATGCCGAAATCCGGTCGCTGACTGAGCTCCACAAGGGCAAGATCCGTCTCGCCAAAGCTGGCCGCAAGCGAGGCTCCCGTGGTGTACTGCGTCAGCGAGCCGTCTGGGCTACCGCCGCACATGGACTTTTGATAGTTCCAGTAAGCTACGACCGAAGGAGCATTCTCCTCATTGATGCAGTGAGAGGCCGTCATCACGTACGGCAGTGAATCATCGCGCGTGGTGTTGATTGCAAAGACCGTGCATGAGCGGGTTCCTGAAAAGGTCGCCAGTGCCACCGAACTGACTTCGTCCTCCCACTCCTCTGCCTGGTTGCACGCCACATCCACGTGGCAGCCACCGCCTTGTTGAGCGGCAGCCACACCAGGTTCACGGTACCCGCGGTTGACAGCGTGCAGCTGGAGCCTGAGAAGATGTCGCAAGTGCGATGGGACACGCACTTCGACAACCAGCGCATCACCCTCGATGATAGGTGTGTAAAGCTGCCGGGCCTTGATGTTGTTCGCATCGGTGAAGGGTCCCAGCGCTTGCGTGCAGTCGCCCGAACGCAGCCACAGCTCGCCGCCTTGTGGCATGAGGTAGTCGGAAAAACCCAGGTTGAGTGAGCGCGATCCGGGGCTCTCGATGCGCAAGGTCCACACGTCGATGTCACCGCCTTCGTTCTCGAGCCGCTCCCACGTTCCATCCGTGTGAGGTGAGAGCTCGACTTCGTACGAAGAGGCGAACCGCGGCGCCAAGACACGCGGGGCTTGCGCGGCGGCTCCGCTTACCGCCGGCTTACCCATTGGCACTTCCGGCACTCCTTGCGCGTCCTCAGCTAGCAGCCTCTGGACATCTGGCCCTGGCACGCGCAGGTGGCTGAGCGCAGGGTCCTGGGAACACGCGCCGGCTCCCTGCTGCCCCTCAGAGGGCAAAGGCGCCCGTTGGCACCCGGAGACGCTCAAGAACAGCAAGAAGAATGGAAGCGCGGGCCAATGAACCTGCATGAAGTTTGAACTCTTAGTCACCGATGCACTCCTTCTTAGTCTTGCCCGCTGTGCGCCACCAGATTGCCCGCTGTGCGCCACCAGATTGCCCGCGATGGCACATGAAGATGTTCTCTGAGCACCACTTCGGGGTAGGGTTTTGAGCGGTGACATTCTGAGCGGCAGCGGCTCATCCGCTGAGCGCTCGAAAGTCACCGTACGCTACACTGGGCCAGTCGTTCAAGCACTTCACGCGCCGGGCCCCGGTGGAGTAAGACCCCGAAGAGGGCTGTGTGGGATGCCTGCGCGAGTTAAACTAGCCACCCCGCGGTCAGCCAGCCCGGAGAAGGCGGGCCTAAGCGCCCGCACAAACGACGCAGATCTCCACGAGTGATCGAGGGACCACACCTGCTTGGCGTAAGATGCCAGTTGTTCAGCCAAGGTGTTCACTAGCAACCAGGAACAGCGGTGCGACTAAGAGCTGGGTTTTGCAGGTAGTGGGTCTCCCATAACCGCTCCGCCAGCTGGCCAAGGCGCAACAAACGCAGCTGCGGGGTAGGCTCGATGAGCAAGAGGTCTAGGAGGTTTTGAACCTCATGCGAGAGAGTCGCCACCCGCTCACGCGCGAACTCACTGTACATTTCTCGAAAAAGGCGGGCGTTAACTGCGGCACGCGGATGATCCACTTCCTGGCGCAGGTCTTCATGCGCACGGCCGGGCCGCGCCTCGAGCATCTCGACCAAAAGAGGTGGAGGGTTTTGCGCGTGGCGTCGCGCCACGTTTAAGAGCTCGTTGAGCTCAACCTGCGGCGGAAGACGTCGCTCGAGCTCCGCTACGACAAATTCGGGCTTCTCCATGTCCGAGAGATGCCGCTGAAGCCAATCCAGGTGCCATTCCTGCAATACGTTCTCCTGAACCCCGTTCTCTCGACGCATCAGTTTTTTATCCTCATCTATCCAAAAGAGGAGGATCTGACTGGCGTTGCCTTGGTCGTAGCGAACCCAGAGGCGAAACGCAGAATCAAGAGGCATTGCCGACCGGGCGCTCTTCATGAGGTCAGGAACGCTAAGCTGCATCAGCCGGGCGACGGCCGTTGTCAGGGTAGCTCGCATGGGGGCTTCCTCCTCCACCCTGTAGGGCTCCCAGCTCGCGGGCCTCAGCCACTGGTCGTGGTATGGCTCCAGTCCGTGAACCTGCTGGAGCAAACGCGCGTACACCACCTCCTCAAGCGGAAGTTGGCGGGGCGTCATGCGAAAGGTCAGCTGGCAGTTTCCACCAGAGCCTACTTGGACAACCTCCAGCTCCCACTGAGCCCGTAAGCTCGAGTAGTGAAAGAGGCGTTCGACTCTTTCAGCTAGTGCTTTGAGCACCTGAGGAGTGTACTCATCAGGGATTAGCGGGTAGTCCGATGTGTTACGCTCTACCTCCACTGTAGCGTGAAGACCTGTAGCGTGAAGACCTGTAGCGTGAAGACCTGTAGCGTGAAGACCTGTAGCGTTGGAACTTGTAGCGATGGAACTCCGATCGCGGACCTCATCAAGAAGACGGCTCGCCTCGAGCAAGGGGTAGAAACGCACGACGTGCCTGCCACCGTAGTCCACGCGGGTGCTCTCCGCTTGTGAATGCTCAGGCAGGAGAACTGCACGCGCTTCCGCCTCCGACACGAAAGTTTGGTACGGACGGGAGCGCACGATGCTGCCCACAAGGTGTTCGCGGACCAGTGGCTGATGTCCGTCGTAGCCGCGCAGCTCGAACGTCATCTGGTGCAAGTTGGGCTTACGATTCGCCTTGGTCGCGTACAGCACGCGCGAGCGCGTCTCGCTGCCTGAGTCAGCGGCCTGCAAAGCGCGATTCGCTTGCGTCAGGAGCCACTCCAGGTCTTCTTCAAAGCTAGGATCCGCTCGCAGCTGGGCAACGGTCTTCGTGGCTTTAGTAACTCTTAGCTGTTCATCGTTAGCAAACGCAGACAGCCTCAACTCCTGCCCCTCCTCAACCTTCGGGGCTAGGTACTGCTCACGGATGTGCGTTATTAGTTCATCCAACCTTTCCCGCTCCTCCGCTGGCCACCGATCCTCAATCGCGTCGAGCCACGGAGGAGGCAGCTTCGCCAGTAACCGCGCCAGGAAAAGCGCCGGTGGAACTGCAAGGGGTGAAGCCTTGGCCGCAACAGAGACATCAAGACCCACGGTCAGGTCGACTGAATCCTCCAGCAGGTTGGGCCCACTTCTGTACCGATGCTCCCGATCCTGTAGTCCGGGATCGTCCTGCCCCAGCCCTGCATGGCCTATTGAACCCACCTGCTCGCCGCACGCGGCAGTGAGCAAGAGCAATAACGCAGCAGAAAGCAGCATCTTATCAGACAATCCTAGCGCTCCTTCAAGTGATACCAAGACAAGGGTTCGCGTTGGTGCAAGAGCAGGGCCACCCATCTTGCCACTCCACCACCCCACTACTACCTCACTCCATCCTAGAGGCACTCTAGAGCGTCGGCACCCGTGTGTGCCAGTGTGCCTGAACCACGACATTGAGATCGCTGTCAGCCCTCGTGCGAGATCAACCCGGAGCCTAACGCAATAGGATTATTAGCTTTTCCTGATGAGACGGGCGTGGCATGATGGGTGCAGTAGGATTTACCTACTGACGCCCGATTCGCGGCAGTAGAGGAGTGATAATGGTTGGTAGACGACACATAACTTTCGCTGCGGCGGCTTCATGCCTATTCGCCTCCGGGTGCGATTCCGACAGTGGCCAGACCACCGGAGCTGAGAGTGCGACCGCGATGCTTCGCCGCGCCAAGAGTTGCGGTGAGGCAGCAAGCGAAGTGCGCGCGGAGCTCAAGCTTCAGTTCACGGAGGCGCTAGACGAGCAGCACGCGTGGGTGCGGGCCAGGATTGAGGGAGACGGGCACCTTTGCGGTGGGTATGGATTGGCAGAGGACACGGCATTTGAAGGCGCGACCGGGGCCCGCAGCACAAGTTCCCAAAGCGCCACTGACGAGGGAGCCTCAGACTACACCACCACCAACAATCAGGTGGCGGACGTCCATGAACCCGACCTGGTCAAAAACGATGACCGCTTCATCTACATGGTGACGGGCGACGAGCTGTGGGTCCTTAAGGCGTGGCCCGCCAACGAGACCAACGTTCTAAGCAAGACGGCCATCGTGGGGCAGCCCACGCGACTCTTCCTTCGAGGCGACGAGGCTATCGTATACTCGGAGGTTGGCACGCAACAGTGCGGATACTTCGACGAGGAGCGCGATCCTCCCCGGGTCCGCGTGACAACCTTTGACCTTGGCGACAGGTCCAGCGCACCGGTTCCTGTGCATGCCACCGAAATAGATGGCCTGATGGTTGGCGGACGGCGCATTAACGACACCGTGCACACGGCCGTATTCACATCCACGCCGCGACCCATCACGCCCACGTTTCCGATCGACGACACGTGGTACGACTGCGACAAAGAAGTTACCGTGGCGCAAGTTGACGCCGCGTTCGGCGCGCTTCGTAAGCAGGGGTTGGACGAGATCAACGCAATGACCGAGGCCGAGATCCTTCCCACCATCACTCAAGTTGCCTACGAGGGAGGATCAGAGGGTGAGAAAACTACCACGACCGTTAGCTGTGATGATCTCTACCTGCCTACCGAAGGCATCGAGAGCGGCTACGTCACGGTCACATCCTTTTCGGTGGATGCGCCGGCCAATGTAGGTTCCTCGACTGTGATTGCTGGGTTTGGTGACGTGTACGCTTCCGAGGAGGCCATGTACATCGCCAACCCACGTGCTGAAGCAGTGGAGTGTGAGGACTCCAGCACCGTGGGATCCAGCAGCGGGGTGAGTCGCACCTCCTTACCATCTCCAGGTGGTTGGGAGTTTTGCGGTTGGCGAAGCCACATCTGGGAAAGCCACGTCGATGTGCACAAGTTTGTCTTGGGAGAAGGAAACGTCGCAGCTCTTCCAACCGGATCAGGCACGGTCCCCGGTCGCATCATCAACCAGTTCGCAATGGACGAACATGAGGGGCGCCTGCGGATCGCTACCACGGTCGACGGCAGCCGCACCGGAGGAGCCGATAGCGGCGTTCCGATGTCAAACGGGGTGTACGTGCTGGAGCCAGTTGCAGCGGAAGGTTCGTTGGCTTTGATTGGATCGGTAACGGGTTTGGCAGAAACCGAAGACATCCGTGCCGTGCGCTTCGATGGCGACCGCGGTTACATGGTGACCTTCAAGAAAACCGACCCGCTCTACACCTTTGACTTTGATCCGAGCACGGGTGTGCCCGCCGATGAGCCGGGCGAGCTGAAGATCCCGGGCTTCTCGACGTACATGCACTTCCTCGGAGAGGAGCATGAATACCTGCTGACCATCGGCTTCGAAGCAGAAGAAGGCGACGATGCCGGCACCTTCGCCTGGTTTCAGGGAGTCGCCTTGCAGATTTTCGATGTGCGGGAGAGTCCGGCAGTGCTTGTGCACAAGGAAGTCATCGGCACCCGGGGCACGTCCTCAGACGCGACCAACGACCACCTCGCATTTACGTTTTACGCATCCAAGGGGCTGCTGGCTATCCCGATGGGCATCTGCGAAGGCGATGGTACAGGCAGCATGTATGGGTCGCAGATGACTTTCAACGGCCTGCTCGTTTACAAGGTCGATCCTGACTCGGGCTTCACCGCTTTGGGAGGCGTCAACCACGGTCTTCCATCGCTGGGAGAAAGATCCACAGGTGCGCAGGCTGATGTTCGCGCGGACTATGGATGCTACAACTGGTGGCAAAACCCGAACTCGGATGTCAAGCGCAGCATCTTCATGTCGGACGATGAAGGCAACGACTACGTTTACTCCATCTCGCCGACTACGATGAAGGTGACGCACCTGGACCGAGAAGACACGTCAACTCTCGGACCCGTGCTTGCAGATGTCACCCTCGGGGGTGTCGAGGAGCAGCCGTACTGGCGATGCGGATGGGAAATGTTCTAGAGCCGCTGCATAGCGTGCAGAGAGGCGGACCTTGTATACCAGGTCCGCCTCTCTGCGTTCGCGTGCGTAAGACGAGACCACAGGGAAATGTTTACTCGCGCGTGAGCGAGCAACAAAGATAGGCACGGCGGGGCAGCATAGCGGGGCACTTCAGCGGGGCACTGCACAGCACAGCGGGATACAACACAGCGGGATACAGCACAGCGGGTGTAGATAAGGGCGCGCCTCCTCCACTATTGCGGCTCCCGCCAACGGGCTCTGCGCCGCTCAAGAAGAAGCGCCTCGAGAGCAAGTCTCCCCGGCTCCGCTTTAGCGAGGTTGTCTTTTCTGACGCCCTTCTGGGAGTTGCAGCGACGACAAGCGAGCGCGAGGTTTTTGACGGTGTCATCTCCGCCATGGTGTTTCGGGACGATGTGCTCGACGCTCGCGTTGCCTAATAAGTCCCCCATCTCGGAGACGGCTAACTTGCTTCTGCAGTGGATGCATTTGCCCACCCAGATAGTCTGGCCTCGTATGCTTTGGCGCTCGAAGGTCCCATCGGTCTGTGCAATCGACAGCACCCTGTCTCGTCGGACACGCGCCATAGCGATGTTGTAAGGCTACACCGGTAGACCTCAAGCGAGCCACATGCGACGCAACTACACACCGCGCAAGTCATAGCGCTTCACTCTGTGTCCGTTTTGCGTCCGATCGCGTTCAGGTAAGCCGCTGGAGACTGAGATGGCGATCCGGGTCCGCGCAGACAGCACCCTCCGCTCAACCCTGCCTCAGTTTTGTTTCGCTCGACTGCGCGGGGTCTGAACGTGGCGCTCCCGACCGGGACCGACAAAGAACGCACGCGGGTCAACGGTCGCCTGAAGCTCCCTCTGTCTCCAGAAAGCCGATTTGTACAGTCGCCTTTACAAATCGGCTAGTTACCCACGTCGACTCGCCTCATCCCTTCGCAGGCCAACTCAGCATCCAAGGCCGCAGCCTCACGCTGCCACCTTTCCGAGTGCGTGGAAGATGCGAGCGCACCGACTTGCGTCAGAGGGTGGCCTCGACTCCGACGGGCTGAGCGGGCACATCGCATCCGACCAACGACGCGATGTGCTCTACGACCTTTTTCCTCTTCGCCGCAGGATGAGGCAGGCCAGTGTAAACCATCCAAACGCATCGAAAGATGTCAGCCTGAAGCGCGCACTGCCAAGGGCGCACCCTGCCCGGAGCGCGCTTGGCGACTCGTCCGCGCTACCCGCCTGCGCCGCACTATTCCGGGCTTCTTGTTTTTCGGAAGCCTCGTCTGGACTCAGCGTCACGTCATCGTTGGCCGTGGCGTCACCGGTAACTAGCTGACAGGCACGCGCCACTTCGCTTGGATCGCAGGGGTCCTCCGCATCGCTTCCCGTCGTGAGTTCTTTTCCATTGCTCACATCATCGCCATCCAAGTCGCCACTCTCACACGCCAGGTGGTCCTCATGGGGGTCGCAGGGATCTTGCGGATTGGTGCCCGCCCTACCCTCAGCCTCGTTGGACTTCCCATCCCCGTCGGTGTCACCCGTCGGACACGAGAGCGCGTGCAATTCGGGCGTGCACGCATCGTCGGACTGTGTGTCCTCACGATTGGGTACGCCGTCACCGTCGGTGTCACCCGTCGGACAGAGGATGTGGTCTTCATTCGGTGCGCAGGCGGACTGTGGGGCTGGATCGGTAGCGTTGGGAGCACCGTCGCCGTCGGCATCTCCCGACGGGCACGCACGCGCGTTAGGGTTAGGCGTGCAGGGGTTCTCCGGATTGGATCCGCGAGTGAACTCCGTCTTGTTTTCCACGCCGTCCCCATCGGTGTCGCCCGTTGGGCACGAGAGGATATCGGGATTCGGCGAGCAGGGCCACCCCTTCTGCGGAGGAGCGGTGACCACCACCCAGTAGTGCCGATAGGGACTTCCTCCGACTTCCACGTGGGCGACGCCGAAATCGCTCTGGTCGGCATAAAAGCTATTCAGAGCCAGAACGTGGTTACGGTGACCCTCGGAGTTGAGCAGTCCTTGAAAAGCTAACGAGTCAGTCTCGTGACCTGCCGAGAGACTCTCGACGTAGTTGGCCTCGCGCGGCTCGGTCCAACCGTCAGGCAGCCGGTATCCCGCCCGAAGCACCCGAACGTTGGCACCGTCACCTTCAGGACTTGTGTGGGAAAAATAGCCACGCATTGCCATGTCTCTGGCGTGAAGCCTCGCTGCATGAACAAGCAGCGGATCACAGCGCATCGACGGTCGCTGCTGATCTGGATGACCCATCATCCTCGCAGCGAAGTCGCGCTCCTGGGTCGAGAGCGCGCACATCCCCAAAGAGTCCTGCGCATGCACCGCCGTGGGCGCGCCCAGTGCCCACAGAAACATCAGTGCCCACAGAAACATCAGAACCTGCGTCTTCTTCACAACATACACACCATAATATTACAGCTGAAGAAGATGAACGCAAGAGCTGATGCGGCCGCAGCCCCTGTGCCACTCAGACGGCGGGCGCAGGACGAGCGTGGTGGTGTGCTACTACTCGGTAGGACTGACGACCATGGTCAACCGAGGTGCAGTCAACGGACCGTTATCCTTGGACTCGAAGCTCACCTGCGCCCATGGATCAGGCTTTACAGCGTGGCGGATAATGAGGGTCAACTTATCACGCCCGTCGGACCGGGTTAGCCAGTCCTGCACAACCGCCTGAACGTCGAAGTCGTACCCACCTTCGTCAGGCCCAACCGTGAGGGTGGTACTGGGCCTTATAAGTGTGCTTGAGGCGCTCCAATGCTCGTCCCACGACCATACGTCGCTCTCCGAGAGCGGGGTTTCAGGGAAGTAAGCCCCGACAAGCACCTCGGTGGCCACGGACATAGTACCTGACGCGATAAGCCTGAGGGTCGCCTCCTGCACGTCATAGTCCTTCGGCACATCGCTCAGGTCGAACTCGACGAAGGAGCGCTTTTCCTGCCCACTCGAGGCTCCTGAAGAGACCAAGAGAGCGGGATAGTCCTTAGGTGGCACGGCGCCCGGGCTATGCTCGCCGATAGAGATGTCCTCAAGAAGCTCAGGTGTGAGGGCTTGCATTTGCGGAGTGCAAGCCTCGTCGACTAGGTCGTAACCTTGCTCGCAGGCCAGCGCGCAGCTTTCCGCGGTCTCGCCGCAGCTCCACGTGCCATGAGAAGGGGTCTGACCGCATAGCTCCTCGCACGGGTCACTCGCCTCTGACGCGACGCAAGACAAGCCATCGGACTCGTAGCCGTCGTCGCATTCGCACGCAGCCTCACCGTCTTCTTCTACGCACGCGCCATTTCCGCACGCCACGTCGACGCAAACTTGTGGAGTCTCGCAGACGGCAACGCCGTCTTTCTCCACGCACACGCCGCTGCCACAACGGACGTTGCGGCAGACCTCAGGCGTCTCGGGCTTTTCTTCCTCGGAGTCGCAGCCCGCTCCTACGATCATCAACAAAGCCGCTATGTGGGCGTACTTAAGCAATTTCATAATTTCTATACCTTCCTTTACCATCGGCGGGTTCCGCCCGTTCTAAGCTATAGTGCCCTCTCCCTCAGGCGAGTCGCACCTCCAAACTCATACCCACCACCTAGGACGCGATGGGAACCATAGTATTCATTCAGTACGTGTTAGCAGATGGATGTGTGTCGACGCGCGGTGAGGATACACAAGAGTACGCCATGAAGTTGTGACACGGAGGTTTCTCCAATAACTTTAATGGAGGCATCAAGCGAAACTGCGCTTGAAAGCGACTAAAGGCGGACTGATGAACACGAAAAACTTGATGAAGAGCTCCACAGTGATCGCTGCAGCTCTTACATTTACTTCCACCCTGACCGCCTGCAGCGACGGGCACGAAGGCGGCGACCACACAGTTGACTTTGTGGGCTTCGTCTACGACGGCGCCAGCCGCGAGAGGTTGACTAACTACACCATGCGTGCCGAGGTCGGAAGCGATACGGAAAAGGCCGACATCGATGAAGAGACTGGACGCTACGTGCTCAAAGGCATCAGTGCGTACGCCGACTACTCGATTATCATTGAGGCCGAAGGCTACCGCCCTTTTGCCTCTCACAACTCAATGATCGGTGTTCCGCGAGATCTAAGCGGTGAAGCGGGAGAAGGCATTCTCGAGAAGGATCTGACGCAAACTCTGTTCATCGACAGCTTCCTTTTTCCGACTGCTATTTCGCCGGCGCAGGTCGAGATCGAGGTGGTCCTGACCGACAGCGGGGAGGATGCTTCCGGCACGATGCGCCTCCGAGCAACGAACGGTTCCTTTCTTATTTCAGGTAGATATCCTTCATCCGACCCTTATTACGAGGAGGACTTCCCCAGGTTCCCTGGTGAGGTGACTGCACCCACTGGCGTGCCGGAACAAGTCTGGACCAACGACAATGACCTTCAAGCAGAGGTGATAACGGAACAATTCTCCGGCGGCGAGGTCACCATCAGCGGCGACCAACTGGTGTATGGCACCAGTTACGACATCGATGTGTATGACGTCGAAGGCTATCAGCCTGGCTCCGCCAGTGTTTTGGCCGGCTTGGAGACCACCGCCAAGGTGGCTCTCTCGCCTATTCCCAAAGCCCCTGAAGAAGAGTAGGACGGTAAACGCATGAGCATTTCAAACCTATGCAAACTTCCGCAGGCCACGCTTGCTATTCACTTCCTCGCCTGCCTCGCTGTAGACTCCGCGGGTTCGGGATGCGGGGCCGACCGCGAAGCGGGCGACCACCATGTCGCCCTCACCGGCTACGTCTACGACGGCCTCTCGCAGCAACCTCTCGTCGACTACACCATGGAGGGCCAGGTAGGCAGCCGTATGATCGAAGGCACCGTCAACGAAGAGGACGGACGCTTCACCCTCCGCGGAGTGGATGCATTTAGCGACTACACCGTGAGCATTCGCGCTGAGGGCTACCGCCCGTTCACCTCACACAACAGCATGCCGGGTTTGCCTAACTCGCTCCTGAACGTGAACGACCTGCGCGCCGTGGACTTCGACATCCGTCAGACGCGCTTCTATAACGCGGTGCTCTTTCCGACGTCGCTCATATCCTCTGCAGTTGAGCTCAGCTTCGAGGATTCAAGTGGCGACCCCGTTCCACAAGGAACCGTGCGTCTTGCGCCTACGTCATCGCCTCGTCTGGCGCGTTTTACGCCCTCGGTGAGAGGACAGCTCTGGGGCAACGACGAGGACGTGCAAAATAGTGTGATTTCCGAGACGTTTTCGAACGGCACCCTTACCTTGGAGGAAGGACGGCTGGCGTATGGCGTCTCCTACGATGTCGACGTCTACGGAGCAGCAGGCTACGGCGTGACGCAGACTCGCATCACCGGAGGTTTTAGCTCCTACTTGGCAGTTCGCGTCTCTCCGCTTGCACGTCCTGCCGTGGAGCTTGTTGAGCATGACGCTGACTCCTGCGTGCTCCCCACGCTCGGCGGCTTGACACCACCCAACGAGGAAGCCGCTCAGATCACACTATCGTTCGCTGAGGATGTTGAGATAGCCGACGAGGAGGAAGCTTTCGCAGGACTCAACGTTGGGCTGCAGGTTCTGACAATCGACGACGGAGACCTCACATCCACCTCGCTTGTTCCGCGCGGCACATCGACGAATACAGATCGAGGGGCCGACATCAACGTCGACGGGCAGACGATCACGCTCAGCTTCAACCCAATCGAAGGCTTCGCGTCTCCCGGCGTTTACGATCCAGATGAACCACTCTCAGGCGTGCTCTACGACGGACTAAGCGCCATCACGGTGCGACGACCCGGAGAACCCGGCTCGGCACAGCGTCTGAGCGACATCCTTGGCTTCGACACCCTGACCTGCGTGAATCCAGCGCAACCTATCGTGCTGATGTCCACCGAAGCCAGCTGCACCCCTCCCGGGTTCTCTCCCACTCTTCCGCTTCCCAGTCAGCCCACTGCCAACATTCAGGTGCAGTTCACGGCTCCAGTGAGCCTGGTCGGCGGAGCTGTGGAGGCAGCGAACACATACTTCTCAATCGTCTCCCCCGACACCGACGCCGATAGCAACCGCAACGTCCTGAGCGCAGCGGGCAGTCGAGGGGTTGCGGTGTCATCGTCGTCAGAGTCTATCTCCTTCGGTTGGAATCCAACGGCAGGACTGGCCACCAGCGACACCGGTGATTCTGTCAGTTCCGTGACCTACGGAGGCCTGAGCGCGATCTCAGTGACAAACGCCAACGGCACGGGCACACCAATCACCCTCGGCGAAGCTCTCGGGAAGACAGCGCTGTTGTGTGACTAGTGGTCAGCGTCAGCGCGGGCGCTAAGACTGCGCACCCTGAGGAGCCCTGCCCTATCTACCTGGGGTGGGGTTCTAGCCGCTGCTAATCGAACTGCAGAAGGTATAGCGCGCCTGCTCACTGCCTTACCGACGCAGCACTGCCTGCCCAACAACCACTACTGCTTCACTGACGTCAGCAGCTCGAGATCAATCCCGTCGTTGGCTCCGTCGTCGCCGTGTAAGACAGATACGTCTCCCGTGGTTTCAAACACCACCGCATGGACATGAGCGAGTTGGGCCACGTTCGCTTGACGCAACTTCGCAAGCAGGTCGTGATGCGTCAGATTCACCGCACGCAGATTGTCCTTGAGGATCTTCCCACGGCGCATCAACAGAACGGGCCGATTATCGAGGAGGCGTGAAACGGCAGAGAAGCGCCGCCGCAACCACGCGATCAGCGTTTGGCCAGCAAACAAGCAAGCCAATGCAACAAGAGCGACCGAGAGTTTGGGCTTGCCCGCCAAAATTGCAGATGCGAAAACCGAGCCCACCGCCACCGTCATTGCGAAGTCGAAAGCAGAGATTTTTGAGAAACTCCGCAATCCACTCAGGCGTGTGTAACAAATCACCGCAACGAAGGCGAGCCCGGTGCCAAAGAGTATCTCGCCAAACTCATTCCAACTGATGCTAAGCTGTTCGATCATCGTATCTGCCTTTGCTGAGGGTCTTCCTGGACCTTAGCCACGCCGCGCCGGCTGACCAGCCTTGCCGCCGCGCCGTCCGACCGACCAAGCTCCGGCCCTGGCGGCCTTGACTGCTCACTGCTACGCACCAAGGTCCGCAGGAGACCACCCGACGTGCGGCAACTGGCGTAGAAAGTCAAACCTCCAGCACACGCGTGATGCGGCGCCACCAAAGAACCGATGGCAATACACAATGCACGACTAAAGGTGTTGAACGACTGCGGCAAACGCGATGGCCGCTACGTCCTCTACTGGATGCAGCAATCGCAGCGGGCGCAGATGAACCATGCACTTGAGCATGCTCTTTATTTGGCTAACAGCGAGGGGCTGCCTCTACTGGTGGGATTCGGCATTATGGATGACTATCCTGAAGCCAACCGCCGGCATTACGCGTTTATGCTTGAAGGGCTCAAGGAAGTTGCGTCGGACCTGCGCGACCGCGGCATCGGATTTGTCATGCGCCACGGCCATCCAGTCGACGTCGCACGAGAGCTGTCTCGCGATGCTGCACTCGTTGTTTGCGACCGCGGCTACACGCGCCATCAGCACGCGTGGCGCGAAGATCTCGCTTCGGCGGCGGACTGTCGCGTCGAGCAGGTAGAAGCCGATGTGGTGGTGCCAATCGACGAGGTGTCTGGCAAAGCGGAGTACGCCGCGCGTACCATTCGCCCAAGAATACACAAGAAGCTCGGCACCTTCATGGAAGATGTTTCGGCAGGAAAGGTGGAGCACGACTCGCTCAAACTCAAGCTGTCAGCCGACATGGACGCGCGCCGCGGCGTCGAGTTGCTGGATAAGCTCAAGCTCGATGAGCGTACTAAGGAGGTAAAGCGACTGCACGGAGGCACATCCGAAGCACGAAAGCGCCTAAGCTCTTTCATCAACGCGCGCCTCGAAAGTTACGCTGAGCGACGAAGCGAACCCAGTGCCTACATCGTCTCATACCTAAGCCCTTACTTGCACTTTGGGCAGATTTCACCGGTTGAAGTGGCGCTAAAGATCCAGAAAACCTCCAAGGGGAAGAAGGAAGACCGCGACGGTTTCCTCGAGGAGCTGATCGTGCGCCGCGAGCTGTCGATGAACTCCATCTTTCACCGACGGGACGACTACGACAGCTATCAAGGGCTGCCGGAATGGGCGCGCGTTACTCTCGGGAAACATAAGGATGATCAGCGGATGCACACGTATAGCAAAAAGGAACTGGAGGCGGCTCAAACGCATGATCCCTACTGGAATGCCTCGATGCGCGAGATGGTTCACACCGGTTACATGCACAACTACATGCGGATGTACTGGGGCAAGAAGATCATCGAGTGGACCAGCACACCCGAGACGGCCTTCCGGTGGACACTTGAGCTCAATAATAAATACTTCCTAGACGGCCGAGACCCTAACTCCTTTGCCAACGTGGCCTGGTGCTTCGGCCTTCATGACCGGGCGTGGACCGAGCGCGATGTATTCGGCAAGATCCGTTACATGAACGACCGCGGACTTGAAAGAAAGTTCGACATGAAGGCGTACTGCGACGCGGTTGATGAGCTGGTAGAGAAGGAGAAGCGTTAAGCGGCCCAGCAGAAGCGTGAGCCTCAACCGGCAGGGCGCCGCCTGTCGACCTCGCTAGATTGCAAGGGCGACTGCGTTCTTGATGACGATTTTGGGAGGCGGGTCAGCCCCGTCGCTCGCCCGATCGTGCCCTTGCCGAAGCGATCCTCGATGCTGTCGAGCGCTGCGCCCAGCTTCTCGCGGTCCAGCTTCTCGCGGTCCAGCTTCTCCCTAGTCTCCACGTGCGGATCTTCGCCAAGTGCGAGCTGAGACGGCCCCTGCTGTCTCGCGAGTTCCGATGCAGAAATGCCTACCAAACGCACGCCCCTCGTGAAAGGAAGAAATTCTTGCAAGAGTGCGCAGCCGACTTGCGCCAGTTCAAAGCCATCGCGCGATGGATGCTTCAGCTTGGTCTGCTTTGTCTGCAGACGGAAGTCAGAGTGTTTCACCTTCACGGTCACCGTACGCGCCCAGAGGCCGCGCCGCCGCAGGCGCGTGGCCACGCTGTCAGCCTGCTGACAGAGCGCCGCACGAAGCGTTTCAATCGACCGGGTGTCGCGTTCGAAGGTACTTTCGTGTCCCACCGACTTTGGCTCGCGGTCCGGCACCACAGGTCGCTCATCCTGCCCCCTTGCCAGACGCCAGAGCTGAGATGCGCGGCTGCCGAACAAGGTTTTAAGCTTCTCTTCCGAAAGCTCGGCCAGCTCGCCGATGGTATGGATGCCCTCGCGTGCGAGCGCGCCCTGCGCCACCTTGCCGATTCCCCACATGCGGCTGACCGGCAAGGGCCGAAGGAAGCTCTCGACGCAGTCTGGTGCAACCACCGTGAGCCCATCGGGCTTTTCCAAGTCGGAAGCGACTTTGGCTATGAACTTATTGGGAGCGACCCCCACACTCACCGTCAGCTCAAGTTCCTCTTGCACCTCCCTGCGGAGCCGCCTCGCAACCTCGACCGGTGGTCCGAGCAGGCTCTCCGTTCCGCTGAGATCCAGGAAGGCCTCATCCAGCGACAACGGTTCAACAAGCGGCGTGAAGCGGCGAAAAATCTTGAAGATCTCACGGGAGACGTCCGCATAGTGGGCCATCCTCGGCGAAATCAGGATGAGCTCCGGGCATAGTTGGAGCGCGCGCGAGGTGGGCATGGCACTGCGTACACCGGAGGGCCTCGCCTCATACGACGCTGCGCAGACAACGCCGCGGCCTGCTCTGCCTCCTACGGCCACTGCCTTCCCCCGCAACTCAGGGCGGTCGCGCTGCTCCACCGACGCGTAGAAGGCGTCCATATCAGCGTGAAGAACGGCCCGTGGCCAGGGTGACATCATGCGGCTCGCCTATCTGCCCCGACGCGAGAGCTTGTTCGAGACGCCCAGCAACACCTCGGATGCCTCCTCCTCGACGATGTCGCCGTGCATGATGATCAGGCGGCTGAGCATGGGAAGCTGGCTTAGCTCCAACAAGTGTTGGCTCACTTCTTCGGCGTCGCGGACGAGTAGAAACTTACCTATCGGCGTCACCCGCGGGCCGCCCGATGAGCCCATCCAACGGAGCATCCTACCCTGAAAACCCGACATGTGGTTCATGTTGAAGACGAGGTCGTTAAACACCAGCGAGGTCACACCCGCGGGCCTGACGCGCATCACCCCTTCGCGCTCGGCCGTCCCGCGGATGTGTTCGACGGTGACTGCTTCATCTTCCGGAAAATCGTCGTAGCCGCCAGCCACCGGAACCACTTTGCCAACGCGCCCAGCCGCTGCCCGAGGACAGAAGACCCGGAGCTTCGGAAAGCGCCGAAGGTAAGCCGGTGCATCGAGTCGATGCCACGCATTGGGCACGACGAGAAAGCGCGGCTCCCCGAAAGCCTCCACTTCACGCATGCCTGCTTCATCCAGCATCATCGCGTTGTGCACCACCACCGAACCATCAGCTCGTCGTGCCAGGGTCATCCTCCGCCGAAGAGGCCCTTTGGGTAGTTCGGCCTCAACGCAGGCTAGACCTTCCTCGATATGCTGAAGGACCGGCACAAGAAGCAGCCTAGCAGGACCTTCGCTCGTCTGCAGCCGAACGACTAAGGCAGGAGTTTTCGGCTCCGAAGTTCCCGTTCCGCTGCCAAGAGCCCTTGTGCCAAGAGGTCCCGGCGATAGCGCTCCCCCTCCGGCAAGCTCCAAGGAGACCACGCCCTGTGGAAACGCGCCAGAGGTGAAGACGGATCGAGCCCGGCCAGTAGATACTCTTGCAGATGCTCCGACACATTCTCAAGTAGACCAACGTGCCCAAAGTAGATACTGCTATTGGCTTCGTCAATGTCGTCCTGCGATGCGCCGGGCCAACTTTCTGCGGATGCCGGAGACACGGGGCGGGCATAGCTGTTGAGGTAAGGCTTACCTAGGTTGATCGCTAACGCAGTTGCGTTGGCTCCAGAAACAAGAACTGGCAGGCGGCTCCTTCGGTATAGTTGCTCGAAGACGCCCTTGGTGACTCTCCCGACCGCAACGACATGCACATCGTACTCCCCGCCGAGGATCGCTCTTGCAATAGAGGAAGAATCACTCTCACGGAGACTGCTATCGGATGCGTCGCTCAGCCTCACCCCTGTCTCTACAAGCAATCTCTCGAGCTCTAGTTTCCTTGTCCGCGTGAGCCCGCCTAGCAGGGCAATAGTGACTCCATGGGGAAGAATCGAGGAATGCTGGCGCGCGATTTCTTTCGCGGCGCGAGCGAGGTTTGCGATGACGCGCGCACTGCTTCCCACGCCGTACACCGGCATGACGTCAGTGCGACTTGAGAGCAATGCTCGGACGATCTGAGCCCTTCGAAGTTCTTCCTCCTTCGTATGCGCCGGAAGCTGAGCCTGAAGGAACGCATCCAGCTCCGAGACTTGAGGTACCGAGGTGACGTACTGAAGGTTCTCTTCCGCTGGCAGGTCGATGAGCGCTTCTCCCGGCACGTCGAGGAACGACCTACGTAGACTTAGTTGGTCCGGATTGGGGTGTAGCTGGATGCGGTAGGAGACGGCTAGCTCACTTGCCTTGGCACGCACATCGTCATCGCCGCCGGTGACACCTAGCTTGAGAGGCTCCAAGCGAGATCGATCTCCAGGGAGCACACGAATCGAGACACTGCTCGCGCCCATGCTAAATTGAGGAACTTGTGGGTGGAACTTGGGAAGAAGGTAGCGGAGACTCTCCTCAACGCCCTCCTGATAAACAAGCTCGAAATCGCCTTCGTAACCGCCTATGTCGACCATCCACCTCATGAGGCTTACCGAAGAAGAAGCAAGACCGTGGCCGGGCCCCTGGTTGACGAAGATCCTGATGCGCTCGTGACTATTTAGAAAGTTCGAGACCGCGGCGTAAGCAGAGCACGGCTTTGCCCCGAACTCGTCCCGGCCATTTCGGGTCGAAGGGGTCGCTCCGCAAGCTCCTGAAAGCAGCATGAGGAGCGGCAAAGATCTGCTCCAAGACACATCCCACCGTTGTGCACGATGCGTGCCAGTCGCTCTTGCACCACCCAGGAGGGAGGGCTATCGCATACTATTTCGAAGGATATCGGTACGATAGCGGTCGTTGCACATGGCCTTGAGTTGCTTTTGAGGAAGGCTCGCTTTGGACTTGGGGTCTTTGTGTTGCCTGAGCATGTTCAATGACATCGATTGAATCATGGCAAAGTTTTCAGGCGCGTGGTCTTTTCGTAGGCGAGCGCGGTCCTGGTCGAAGGTTACATCAAGCACCCAATGCAGTTGATTCTCTACAGCCCAATGGGAGCGAATCGCCCCCGCGATGCGCTCGACTTGCTCAAAGGGCAGCGAACACAGATAGTAGCGCACCTCGGTGGTGGTTTTGTGGCCTGTGGTGCGAACCGATTTGATCTGGATGACCGAAGTCACCAGTTTGGCCCATAGCCCGTGACTTTTGTCGGTTAGCCAGCCTGTGACATCCATGGCCGTGACGGTGGATTGTTCAATGCGACCATGGGCCTTATCGGCATGACCCTGATGCGCCGCGAAACGAGGCGGATGAAACGGCGGTTTGAAACATCCTTCGGCCAACTCTTCAAAGCGCTTGCCCACCTGACGATACAGCGTTTGTGATTGTTTTTGAGCGCCAGAAGAAAGTCGCCGCCCTGCTGACGAATCTGAGCCGCAATGCTCTTCTGGCAGCCCATCGCGTCCATCGTCACCAAGCTGCCTCGGATATCAAGTAGCGGCAGAAGGGCCTTGATGGCTGTCACTTCGTTTTTCTTCGTTTCGGAGCCTATTTGGCCCAGCACCAACTGCTCCGCACTGCAAAAGGCACTGACCAGGTGTAGTGCGCTCTTTTGTGCGGCCCGATCGAATGTTCGCCGTAGGGTCTTGCCGTCAATCGCGATCACCCCTTGACCTGCCTTGGTGCGCAGCGCTTCGCTCCAGTGGACAAGGCACTGGCGTAGCTGAGCAGGCTGGAGCATCGATAGCACGCGACTGAGCGTGTCGTGCGACGGAATGCCACCGGGCAAGCGTAGAAACGTCCGAAGAAATTCCTCCTTCTCGCGGGCCCACGTTTCGACCAACACAAGAGACTTGGCTCCACACATCATGCCCAGCACGATGATGACCAATATGTCGTACAATAAGTGTACTCGCAGCTTGGGATGACGAGGGTCGTCAACGTGCGACAGATGCTGCATCAGCGGGCAGTTTATCCGCTGTTGCGCGTCGATGGCCACAGGGGTTTGGCTCATGAAGACCTCCTTCGCCCTTACTGGGCGCTTTGTGAGGCCTTCTTCAAGATCACGTAACCTGCTGATTTGTCAAAATAAGGTATGCGATAGCCCTGCGGCCGTCGGGTGTGAAATCGATTTGCGAAAGCGAAAGGGGTGTGATCTAAGAGGCTTATGAAGAAGCCTGAGTTGTTGCAGTACAGCATAGAAGAGTTGCAAGAAGCCCTAAACCATCATCGTCATGGAGACAAGCGTACCCTGAGCGAAGTGGAGACGGACTATCAGCCAGAGGGCCAGAGGGCCAGAGGAGCCTCGAAGCTCCGCGATGCGAAACCGACGAGAAAGGAATCGATCGATTTCATGGGTAAATCGGTAAGCTTTTTGATAGCTGAGCTTTAGACAACGCGATAGTTGAGCGGCTTTGGCGCACGATCAAGTACAAGGCGCTTATTCGCTTATTCGCTTATTGGGGAAGATGCTCAGCCATCTCAGCTAGAAGGTCGTGTGTAAAGAGCCGAATAACTTCGTCCGCTTGTAGGGCTACCCCCACTGTCTCCACTTTCCACGTCATGGAAACACCTTCGGCTGCAAACATCGACTCCATCATCTGGTCGTCAAGCTTCGGCCAGAAGTTCGTGGCTAGATGAGTCGGAAACGCCGCGCTCGGGGCGACGGAACGGTAGGCCGCTTCGGGCAAATTAAGCAACTGGTCGCTCTCGTTAGAAGTGAAGGCGGTTCGTACTGTGGGAACGCTTGTTGTGACATGATCTAGAGGATCTAAGGGATACTCCGGGTCCACGATTGCGCGAAAGACCTCATCAGAACGAGCGACCAGGTCGCGGTTCGAGCTGGTGGAGGTCTGAGCCGTGACAGTGGAGCCGTCGGCGACCCGGTGTGATCTTGCGGGATCCACGTCGCGAGTTTCGATCTGCACGTCGCCGCTCTTCCTCTGAAGCCGGGTGACCGACCGCAAAAAGCTAAGCGTCGTGCTCGACGCCGAACCAGGGGAAACTGTGGAGTGCGACCATCCGGCTCTCCACGTCAGAAGGCCCTCCGGTGCGGTGCGGGTAAGCGACTGTTCGGTGGCGAAGTGGACGGAGTCTGACGCGCTCGGGTCCAAGGGGCTCATTTCCGTTACAGCCTCCGTCACGCCTGGAGCCGCATCCGTACCATGTTGAGCGATCGAGTACAGCGCGATGTAGCGGTCTGTTCCTTGAGAGAGGGCAGAACTTATGTCGATCGTACGCCTATCACTCTCTGGAGTGGTGGCGCGAACTACGCAGTTCGCTGCGATGGCTTCTTCTGGTGTCTCGCATTGAACGAGGATGTCCAAGTCGACGGAGTACGACGTCTGAGCGCTTGCGACGCCCGCTGTTTCCTCCGCACCTTGGTCTATAGAACAGGCCGCGGCTGCTAGGGCAGTCGTCGCCGCACCGAGTAGTGACAGTCTCATCGAAGTTCTCAGATCGAGCATTATAACCTCCGGAGGCCGGACAATGCAAAGCGCGGGCCACCGGCTGATTGCGCACGCGTCTCGGGTGCACGATGAATTTGAGGAAGAGAAAGCTGTGTGATCTAAAGGGATTATGGACGACCTCAACAACACATTGAACAAGAGTTGGAGCTGGAACATAGGGTCGCTTAGTGGCACCGAGCAAAAGGGAGGCGGTTTAGCGGCCTATGGAGACGGCAGTCTGGGGCTTGCGCACCTCAGCGGCTCGCCCAGCCCGCAGCGGGCGGCAGTGACGGAGCCGCATGGCCGCTGACAGGGGCCACCACGGCATGAACTACCAGGAACACCTCACATACGGGGGCATGATTAGCGCTGGCCTCGAAAGCCGCCACCGACACCTCATCCAGGCCAGGATGAGAAATGCGGGGCAGCATGAGAAGCCAGAACTCCCGTATGGAGCTAGGCTTCGGGAGATTTCCAGAGTGATGAGAGCGACACGTTGAGCTGACTGCGTACGGCGCGCATGACGCTCATGCAGGTCGCCTGACTCACGCCTAAGCGATCCATCAAGTCCCGCCGCACCAGGTCGAGCAGGCGCGACCGTGCTCGCGCCACCCATCGGGCGGCCGTTGCCCGGTGCACACCGTACTCCTCGCTCAACCTGTCGATAGACCAGCTATCGACAAAGTGATGACCCAGGATCTTCCGGTCTCGCTCGCGCAGACGTGATACAGAGACCTTGATCGCTTGCATCACCGGTTCGCGGTACGTCTGCTGAATGGTTTGCAGCTCCGGGTCACGTGCCGCGAAGTCGGCCACGCGACCCGCCTCATCCTCATTTAACTGCCGCTCCCGGCGGTTGAGTTGCCGAAAGCGCTTGAGCGCCATCCGCACCGCGATGATGCGAACCCAAGCCTGAAGGCTGCCGCGCCCTCGGTAGTTGAGGATATAGGGCGAAACACCTCGTTCGCTAACGAAAAGTTTGGCCTGCAGGGACTGCGCAATGTCTGCTGCCCAATCGTGTGGAACATGCATGCGCGCAAGCGCCCGTTCTACTGCGGCGCGGTAAAGCTCAACGCATGTGCCCAAGGCCTTCGCATCGCCGCTTGCGCTGGCCCAGGCGAGGTAAAGATCAGGGCCACATGCTACGGCTGCACCGTTGTCCGATTCCGTCTGCACCCGATCGACGAACTCGGTGAAGCCGGCGAGGTCAATCAGGCCTATACCAAACGTTCGTGCGGCTTCCTCGGTCCATTCACTGATATCTTGCGTGGAAGCGTCAGGCCGTTGGATTTGCTCCGTATCCGCCATCTTCCTACGATTATAGCCTTTTGCTGTTATAATTGGTTGTGCCAAGTGCGGCGAGAGCAGGAGATGCGTCAGCGGGAGCCCGGTCGGTTGAACGTGACGTTCATGCCTGCCCCGATCCAGAACTTTTGGCCTCCTGGCTTGAAGGTCGAGCATCTCAAGCTGAGCGCTTGATTTTGCAGGAGCATGTGGCCGTCTGCAGCCTTTGCCACACCTCCGTGGCCGTTGCTCAAGATGCGAGTCAAACATCCCGCGTCGATCAAGCCATGAGTGTATCCGAAGGCGCGGATACAGCCGATGGGCCAGCGCTCGATAGCGCAGCGCTCGATAGTGTGGTGCTCGACGGCACCTATCGACTGCTTCACCAGGTGGGCAAGGGCGGGATGGGAGAAGTCTACGCGGCCGAGCACCTCCGCCTTGGTCAACGCGTCGCGATAAAGCGCCTTAAACCTGACGTGCAGCGGCATCCGGCAGCGGTTGCTCGGTTCGTGCGGGAAGCCACCGTGTGTGCTCGCTCAAATCACCCCAACATCATTCGCGTCTTCGACATAAAGACAGATCATCGGGGAACACCCTTTTTCGTCATGGAGCTCTTGGAAGGCGAAGACCTTGCTCAACGCATCGCTTTCGATGGTGCCCTTGAACCCGCAGAGGCTATCCCGCTCCTTGTGGAGCTCTGCGACGCCCTTGCCTGGGCGCACGATGAAGGCATCATCCACCGCGACCTCAAGCCCTCAAACATCTTCCTTGCACGACGGGGTCAGGAGCGTTCCATCGTCAAGGTGCTCGACTTCGGCATGTCCCGCGTAAGAAGCTCATTTGAAGCTTCTCTCACCAAGTCGGCGGAGATTTTAGGTACCCCGACCTACCTCTCACCGGAGATGGCGCACGGCAACCACGAGAAGGTGGACGCACGCTCCGACCTCTTCTCGCTTGGCACTGTAGCGTACGAGATGTTGATTGGCAGACCGCCCTTCTCAGCCGATTCCCTGCCCGCCACCGTGTACCAGATCGTGCACACCACGCCTCTCCCACCGCATAAGCTCAACACGCATGTACCCAAGGCGCTTTCCAACATCGTGATGAAGCTGCTTTGCAAGGATCCCGCGAACCGATACACCAGCGCGCACGATGTGCAGGAAGCCCTAGAGCACCTGTCGGTTGGCACCGAACGACGCACATCAACGCACGGCACCCGCTTGACCCTGCTGGCTTCCCTCATTCTCTTGTGCCTGGGTTTCGCTGGCTGGTGGTGGAGCCATGAGCGCGCTCTGCTGCGTGCTGGCCCCTCACGCGTTCCTCCTCCGCAGTCAGCTCCGAGGGGACCACGTGCCAGCAAAATGCCAGAAAAGCTGGACCATGCATCGGGTCCAAAAGCCACGCGGCCAAACCCCGTCCCTGCCGCAGGTGTACCTTCTCGAACGGAGGCTGCCGCGCCTACACCAATCGCACCGCTCGGCAATCCAGTCGCACCACCCGGTAACCCAGTTGCACCGTCCAGTAACCCAGTCGCACCGCCCGGCAACAGTGCGTCCGCGCTGAAGGGAGAGGGGGCGGAGGAGGAGCAAACCCCCGAAAAGAAGCCTCGCGTGCGTTTGCTGAGACGTCGGAAGAGCGAAAGAAGGCCCGCAGCCCAACCAGCAGATGCAGAAGTGGGGACGCAGGCGGATCCTGCTAAAGACAACCTGGAGGACACCGATCCTATACTTTAGCTGGAAGTGCTTTCATCATCTGCAACCTCAGCCCACCAGGAGGCATACCGGATCGTGAAACCTTATCTAAAAACCATCTGGATTGCTGCCGCTGCCATCTCCGCACTGTCTTCCGCTCGCGCGGGCGCCGACGAAGCCAACGGAGAGCCGGGTGAGTGGCGTGTCCTTCGGCACGAGGGCAGAGAATGCTACCGCAGACGGGACTACGCCTGCGCCCTGGAGCGATTCGAGAAGGCGCTAGCACTCCGGTCTACTACCGGCATGCGCTTCAACGTGGCCTCTGCTCTCGACAAGCTCGGACGCGCAGCGGAGGCTGTTGCGCAGTATTGGCAGTATCAAGATGAAGCGGGCTCCAGTGCACCTGTTCAAGCACAAGCACACATGGCAGAGCGCTTGCCACTGCTCTACCAGCAGGTGGCGCGTGTCACTTTTCTAAATGCGCCTACGACCGCCACCCTCGCAGTGAACGGCCACGCGTCGCCGCTGCACATCCGTCCAGGTGCGGAACAACGAGGTGCGGAACGAATCGCCGTGCTTCCACCTGGCGAGTCACGGCTCCTGCTCCAGGCCCCAGAACACGAAGCAAGGACGTGGACCATTGAGCTTCAAGCAGGAGAGCAGCGGCATCTGCAGTCTGCCCTCGCGCCCCGCGAGCAAGACGCAGCAGAAGCGGAGCCAGCAGGGTCGGAGGCTACGAAGCCTCTCCCTCCCCTTCCGCCACCCGTTCACCACCCGCCGGACAACCACACCCTCGGCACCGTGATGCTGGCGACGGGAAGCGTCGCTGCCACCACCGCCGCAATCCTCTATTCAGTGGCTTTGCTCAAAGGCGGCTTGGCGCATTCAGAATACGAACAGACACGATCCTCTCAAGAGCGGGAGGAAGCCAGAGCGAACATCGAAGCAGCCGAAGACCTTCTGGTAGCCGGGCACCTCACCTCTGGGCTTGCGGTGATCACCCTTGGCATTGGCATCTTTGACTTGATACACAAAGGCAAAGTGTCGGAACCTAGGGAGAGGTCGTGGTCCGTTGCCGCACATCCGGCAGGCGCTGCCGTATCCATGAAAGGACGTTTCTGATGCGCCACGCAACTCTATTTTTGGCAAGCTGGGTGCCGCTGTGGGTCGCGCTAACCCCTTACGGTTGCGGTTGGGAAATTTGCGAAAAAGGGTGCGCGGATGGTGACCAATGCATCAGCGGAACCTGCGTCGACTCGGGGGGGAACCCCGTGCCCGACACGTCTGGAGGGACTAAAGGCACTTCCGGGTTTGACGGGAGCAGCGGCACTCATGGCAGCAGCGGAGCAGGTGGTTCTACCCTGGAGGACGCGGGGGACGTGGAGCCGACGTGCAGCATCTCCTGCCCCAGCGACATGGTGCGCGTCACTGGAACCTGCGCCTGCATCGACAAGTACGAAGCGAGTCTGGAAGGGGGCATCGCCCACTCGCGGGTCGGCGTAGTCCCCTCAGTTGCGGTCACCTTTAAGGAGGCTGCTGATGCGTGCCGCGCTGCGGGTAAACGCCTATGCACCAAGGATGAGTGGCTTCGCGCGTGTGCTGGAAGCAACAAATGCACCTGCGACCCGCTCAGGCCAAGCTGCGATTGTTATCCATTTGGACGGGGCTTTCGCGATGTCTGCGTTGGGCCACGCGAGAGCGTCACCGACTCGCCTCCGGATGCACCTCAGCCTGCGGGCAGCTACGCGCGCTGCGAAGGCGGCGTAAGCGGCCTATATGATATGGCAGGAAACGTGCGGGAGTGGTTGGATGAAACAGAGTGCGATCGGACCGGCAGTCCAAGCTGCGCGACCATTGGTGGATCGTACACAAGCAGCGACTTTCAGGAACTGACGTGCGGCGGAATCTTCGCGATCGACTCCGAAAGTATCGGGCTGTGCAACGATCCCAACAGGTTCGAGTGCAGCGTCGAACTCTTCCGAAGGACAGGAACGGATATTGGCTTTCGGTGCTGTCGTTAGCCTCCCCGGGGTACAAGGGCACCCTTTGTAAAGGGTGCTTTACAAAGCTACAACTGGCATGGCGATACATGCGCGGAAGAGGGTCCGGGTTCAACGAAGGGAGGCGAACGCATAATCGCTTCGGCAAGCTTCCCTCCTGGCCGGTATGCTACTGAACGGTTCTCGCTAAAGTGCACACCGACCTGCAGCGCGAGAAGGGCGGATCCGATAGCTCCCGTCGGTGCTCAAGCTGAGAAGGAGCTACTCCTCCGACGCACTGACGCTGGCGGAATAGCTGTATTGCGAGCCTTCGGCTGTTGCCAGTGCACGGAAGACGTTGTCGCCTTCGCCTTGGCTTGTCTGCTGAGACGCGTAGACCTTCATACTCAGCGAGACACTTGCTACGCCGGGGTCGGTCTCTTCCAACATCGAGATTCCCTCTTTGGGAATGGCTCCTGAGTTTTCTAGAAGTTGGAATGTGCAAACGAGTGTACGCCGTCCGAGATTTGACTCACCAAGGCCCGCTGCTTGGGAAATGGCCACCTCAACCTTACCCTCCTGCGTGGCCTCTTCGCTGTTCCAGCCGAGGGCGAAATCCTCATCCTGTCGCAGTGCAACAGTCCGAGCGCCGGAGTCTGGAGAGGTGGGAATGAAATCGACGAACGGGGGAGTGCTCACATCCATGCTGGGCACATTGTCACTACCCTCAACGGCGAAGCTAGCACTACCTCCTACGGATAGGCGGCTTTCACCATCAAACCTCTTTTGAAAGGCGATGATCACATCGTCCGCAACGCGTTCAAGCTCCGTGGTGCCCAGCGACCCCCCGCTGACCAACACAGCCGCTGGCTCCACAAACTGGAAGCTCTCTGGGTCGGGGTCTTCGCATTGCGTGCGCATGACGCAACGTGAGGTGACCCGCTCCTCTGCGCACTTGGATTGGCCGGTCCCCTTGCGGACAAAGCCAGCGCGCAAGACGGTGTGCTCAACAGCCGCCGTGCCATTGGCAACAACCTGCCCCGCAAACGCCGTGAGCGTCGCATAACCCGCTACCTCCTCCGGCCTGCCCTCACCCCCTGAACTACCAGCGCCTGAACTACCAGCGCCTGAACTACCAGCGCCTGAACTACCAGCGCCCGATACTCCGCCACCTTCGTCGTCGCCTCCACAGCCCAGCGCACCGGACATTCCTGCCACAAAAAGCCCTGCCACAAAAAGCGCAGTGCAGAGTGCTAACGGAGCTTGAAGGTTGAGATCAGCTGTGGAGGGCATCATGCATGCAGTGTAGCAAGTGCGCTAGGGCGGGCAATCGACAGCCATGACCTTCGCTGGGAGCTCAATCTCCGCAGGCGCCAGGTCAGAAAGACGTCCAGCTTACTCGCCGCGGTGGCCTCGCAGTCAATGCTGTTCACTTAGGCCACTTTTCGGCTTACGTCCGCGGGAAAAATCCTCATGTACCACAATGTAAGCTGCGGTTTTTCCAGGATCGCAGGACGACCGAAGGGAGGACGAGAACTCTGGTGGGCGCTGGGATCGCAGGAGGATTGCGACGAGAACTCCACGAAGACTGACTCAACTGAACAGCATTGTTCTTAACTGATCAGCATTGGCCTCGCAGCTGAAGTTTACCGGCCACCAACTCCTCTGCCGCCCATCAAGAGGTGGCGCAGTAGAGTAGGAGCACTGCCGTGTCGCGCGCCTCGGTGGCGTGCGGATCAAAGCTAGGCGATCGACCTCCTCGAGCTAGCAACTCTAGGAGGCGTTCTTGACGACGGTGATGCGCTTGAAGTTGACGTTCTTGATGGCGTGCTGCGAGTACCCAGCCGAACCGAGGAAAAAGTAGCGCACCTGCTCCATCTGCGCGCAGTAGTTGGCGTTGGGATCGTCGGGCACGTTGCCAGGCGTCCAGCCTTTGCATGTATAGCGGGTGATGTTGGCAGGCGCGTCGCCCACCCAGTATGCAAAGGAGAGCGTCGCATCGACGCCTCCAGAAGCGCCAGCAAAGACAAACTCAGCCGTAATATCATCGACCGTTGAGTTCCAGTCGGTCGCAAAGCCCGTGATTTTACTCCAGACGGTCTCTGGATCGCCCTCGGACGTGACTGGACGTTTGTGAAAGGCTTTCATCACGGAGAACCCCCACGTCGGGTTTCCCGTTCGAGCCACGAACCACGCGCTTGATGTGTCAGCCGAACTTCCGAGCGCTGTTTGGTCGAGACCTGGGTCATTGAATGCCCCCATCCAGTCGGCGCGGTAGTAGTTGTCGGCCCACGGTGCTTTTGTCGCTTGCACGACCACCGTCATCGTCACGGAGCGGAGGTCTTCACCCGCGTCGAACACAATTCGGTCGGAGGCGTTGATGGCTCTCCAACCGCTGCTGCTAAACGAGCCGCCTGTCACTGTGGCCTTGGAACCGGCACTGCCCTTCGTCAGGTCCACGTCGAGCACGGTAGTGTCACCCGGCATCGGCGATCCAGCGCCGCTTCCAGCACTACCTGCACTTCCAACGAAGCTGCCTGCTCCTCCGCCGGCGCCAGAGCTTCCCGCGGACTCGCCCTCACCTGCATCTGCTCCGGAACGAGCGGAGGCATCGGTCCTTTTCGGCTTAGGACTCTCATCGGAGAAGATGCCGGCGCACCCCATGAGCAGTAGAGCGCCAAACACCAGGGAGCGCGGACCCATACGAATGGTCCCTAAGTCAATATACTGCATTCTCCCAGGTTACCACGAGTGCAGGCACCCGTGTCTAGACCTCTCTTGACGCACATCCTTGCGAAGCAGTTGACGTGCAACAGAAATTGCCGGCGCAGAGACTGGACAAGTGTTTAGAAGTCCATACATCTCAGGAGTGCAGGTCAAACGTAAGTTAGAGATTCTTGCTGATGCTGCCAAGTACGACGCCTCCTGCGCCAGCAGCGGGTCGAAGGGGCGGCGTCCGGGTACGGGAGGCGTAGGAGCCACCCACGGAACGGGCATCTGCCACAGCTACACGCCCGACGGGCGCTGCGTATCTCTCCTAAAGATTCTCCTGACCAACCACTGCATTTTTGACTGCGAATATTGCATCAACCGTCAAAGCAGCAACACGGAGCGAGCGATGTTCACCCCACAGGAAGTGGTGGAACTGACGCTAAGCTTTTACCGACGCAACTACATCGAAGGGTTGTTTTTGAGCAGCGGCATTGTGCGCTCTGCCAACCACACCTTCGAACTGCTTCTACAGGTCGCCCGGCTTCTTCGTGAGGAGCACGGCTACGGCGGCTATCTACATCTCAAGGTGCCTCTCGGCATCGACGAAGAAATGCTGTCTGAAGGAGCACGGCTTGCTGATCGCTTGAGTTGTAACGTTGAAATGCCCGACGAGAAGGCTCTAGAGAAACTTGCTCCAGGTAAGCAGATGAAGGACGTCCATCGCGCTATGGGAGCTTTGAAGGGAGAAGTGGATTCGGCCAAAGCGTCACGTCGCTCCTCACGTGTCGGCTCGGGTCCGTCAAAGAAGCTGGGCGCAGCCCGAGACAATGAAGGCCACAGCATCGCCGTGTTGCCCGCGGGTCAAAGTACGCAGATGGTAGTAGGTGCTTCAGACTCCTCGGATGAGCAGGTATTGCGTACCTCCTCCTCTCTCTACCAGGATTACCGCCTCCGCCGCGTCTACTATTCCGGCTACAGTCCGATACCCGATGCGTCGAGTTGGCTTCCGACTAAGCCGGCACCCCTCTTGCGTGAGCACCGCCTCTATCAGGCGGATTGGCTCTTGCGCTTCTATGGGTTCGATGTGGAAGAGCTCTTCGAAGCGGGGCAGCCTCAGCTTGACCTTGAGCTTGATCCAAAGACAGCCTACGCGCTTCGTCACCGCGAACTGTTTCCCGTAGACATTAATCGTGCAGATCGCGAGGCCCTGCTGCGCGTACCTGGTTTTGGTCAGCGTGCGGTTGAACGCGTTGTGCAGGCGCGGCGTCGGCGCCGCCTGAGGCTAGAGGATCTAAAGAAGATGAACATACGATTAAAAAAAGCAGAACCTTTCATCGTGGCGGCAGGTCGCGAGCGGGTTCTGGGGTTCGGCCTCGATCGCGCCGATCTGCGAAGCATATTGATTGGAGGACCGCGTCAGCTGTCCTTCGCCGAATTGAGTTCCGAAACACGTTCAGGCCAACTGTGAAGCTGGTCACCGCTCCTCCTGATTATGCGCAGTGGCCTGAACAGGTGCAACGACTCTTCAGCTCGCAGCTCCCACCAGAGCGGGTCTCGTGGGAGGATGCGTGCCAGCTGTCTCTGCTCTCGGCGGGTCAGGCGTCTGAACAGGTGCCGTCCGCGAACGCAACCGCCGGGGCCCCAAGTTTCTCTGCGAAGCTGCCTCGGCGCTACTGGGCTCTAGCCAAGCTTGCCTTTTACCACCAGAGCCCATCCCGACTTCCTCTACTTTACCGCTTAGCCTGGCGCTTGAGGAACGACATCTCGTTGCTGTCAGATCCCCTCGACTCGGATGTGAGGGACTTGGGGAAGCTGGTTAAGGAGGTTCAACGCGACGCGCATAAAGCCCGTGCTTTTATCCGCTTTCGCGAGCTTGAAGCTGCGCCCAACGTGCCTAAGTTCGTGGCATGGCACGTGCCCATGCATCGCGTCTTGCGCCTCGTAGCGCCCTTTTTTGTCGACCGCATGCCACACGATGTGTGGAGCATCCTGACGCCCTTTGAGTCGGCGCATTGGGACCTCAGAAAGTTGAGCTACGGCGGACCAGGTGACGGAAGGCAAGCGCCTGCTTTTGATGCACAGGAAGAGCTTTGGCGTTCCTACTATAAATCGATCTTCAACCCGGCGCGGGTCAATACCGAAGCCATGCTCACGGAGATGCCAAAGAAGTATTGGGCAACGATGCCAGAAACGCAGGACATCGCGGGCATGCTTCGGGAAGCACGAGGGAGAGAACAGCAGATGATTCAGAAGGTTGAATTGAAGGCAGGTGCCAAACCCTGGGTGCCCGAGGAGCGTGATTTACTATCGTTGCGCAGTGCAGCTCAAGGATGTCAAGGGTGCGAGCTGTACGCGGCTGCGACGCAGACCGTGTTTGGTGAGGGACCAGAGGACGCGAAGCTGATGCTCATTGGTGAGCAACCTGGTGACCAGGAGGACCGCCAGGGGAGACCTTTCGTCGGCCCAGCAGGACAGCTCCTTGACCGAGCTCTCGTAGCAGCGGAGTTGCCTCGCGAGCAGCTCTACGTGACGAACGCTGTCAAGCACTTTGCCTTCACACCGCGGGGAAAGCGGCGGCTTCACCGCAAACCCCGCGCCGGTGAGGTCAAAGCCTGCAAGCCGTGGCTCCATGCTGAGATGGAGCGGGTCAAGCCGCAGACGGTGGTGTGTCTTGGAGCTACAGCTGCGCAGACCCTTTTTGGATCGAGCTTTCGGCTCACACAGCAGCGGGGCGCGTGGCTGGAAACGGCGCTCGCACCCTCTTGCCTGGCTACGTGGCACCCTTCTAACTTACTCCGCATGGACGACCCGGAGCGGCGCGCTCAAGCTTGGGAGGAGCTGGTAGGGGATCTCCGACGAGCCGGCTCATGCGCGGCTTAAGGCGCGTCACGTTGAGGCAGCAGAAGCACCGTCCGACTGTACAGTGCCTGCCTCGCTGAAATAGTGCCTGCCTCGCTGAACCAGTGCCTGCGCCTCCGCTGAACCAGCGCCTGCGCCTCCGCAAGAGGAAAAGAGCCACGCATAGGCACAGCGAAGGGAGCGGAGCTCCCCCCCGTGCTGCAGAACACCCAGCCGGTCCGCCGCCGCCACGGATACCCACACCGGGAAGCGGGATGCTGTCTGCATTTGCAGGGTCACTTCCCATTGCGACTTCCTCACCATCGGGCGTGCCGTCACCGTCGCTGTCGACTTCATCGGGCGAGGTTCCAAGTTTTTCTTCTTCTGCGTCCGACAGCCCGTCGGAGTCGCTGTCTTGCACATCGCGGCCGTCAAGACGCTCCCGGTCAGAGGCCGACTCGCTCAACCGGCGGCCACCTCTCTGGCACAGCAGGTCGGCGTCCAGATTGCGTGCATCCGACGACGTGCCGAAGATAAAGGACAGTTCGGTTTCGGCGTTGACGCTCTCAACCGCCAAGTCCGCTCGTGGAACAGCCCACTGGATCATATAATCGGCATTGTCCCCAAAGGAGGATGCAGCGCTGCCCTCGACGAGGACGCTGCGGGCGTGGGAGGTTGTTGGGTATTCGCCTAACTCGACCTCTGCGCGTTCGGTTGAGTCATTGCGCGTCTCCACCTGCCGGTTGGCCTGCAGCACAACGCGCTCTTCTCCGGCATCACCTGACCCGTCCACAGCGACCAGCAGCTCGTAGCTTCTGCGGTCGAGATCCGTATCAATCGCCACGCCCCAGCTGAAATCTTTGAACTCGTTTGCCTCTTCTTCGCTCGGCTCTTCCAGCCGCACCCGGAGCGGGTCGCGGTCCACCCGCATCTGGAAATACACAAATGCCTCGTCCACGTGCCAGTACGCCGCCGGATCGCTTTCAGAACCCACGATATCCTGGTGGTCTTCTACCCCATCAACATCGCGCCGAGGGTCGCGCGCGTTCTTCTTGCCGCATTGGAGCACATCCCATTCAGTGGCCCCGGGCCATACCGGTTCGGGCGCCTCTTGCTGCTGATTGGCCTGCGCTTGGGTCATGATGGGTAGGAAGGCCAAGTGAATGCCGACAGCCAGAGCGGAACCAATGCCTGCTTTCCAAGTGCGAGCGTTGTATGACATCGTGCGCCACTTCCATTCCCCCGTAGCCAGCCAAAGGTAAAGATGATTCATTGTCCTCTCCAGACGATGTGGAACTCGACGCGCCTGTTGCGCGCTCTACCTGTCTCAGTCGCGTTGGTAGCCTCAGGTCGCCCCTCCCCTTGTCCCACGGGGATGACCCGGCCATCATCTGCGCCTTCGCGCACCAGTGCCTCTTTGACGCTTTGCGCCCGCTTGCGCGAAAGCTTCATGTTGTACCGCGCTGCTCCCTTGGAGTCAGCGTGTCCCGCAATACGCAGCTTCATCTTCTTATTCACCCGGACTATCTGCGCTATCTCTCGCAGCATGTCCCGATCGCGTGATTCGACCTCGGTGCTGTTGTTGTCGAAGTAAAGCGGCTTGAGGGTAACAATCTCAGCATCTTCAAGTCGCACGAAATCCGGGCAGCCGTCGTCGTCGCTCTGACCATTGATCGTTTCGGGTGCAGTGGGACAGGCGTCGTCTTCATCGGGCACGCCGTCTCCGTCGTTATCTGGATCGGGGCAGCCATCCTCGTCGTCGAAGCCGTCGGCGTCTTCGCGCGCGTCTGGGCACTGATCAGATTCGTTGGGAACTCCGTCGCCATCGCGGTCTTCGGGCGTAGGACGTCGCCTTCCCGCCTCCGGCGCGTAAGCCAAACCCAACCCCAGACGCACGTCGGGAGAGCCGACCCCTGTGCTGGTTGAGGTTCCGGCAAAGCCCGAGAGACGCCAGGCGTCGCTCAACATCACCTCAGCACCGCCTCGCAGCTCTGTAGGCGTTTCGGCTGCTGCAAAGAAGTCCTTGGGCGCACTGGCCAGTGCGTACTCCAGCACCAGGCTGGTTTGTCCCGCACCTGGTTCGTCGAGCGCCCATCTCAAGCCGGCGCTGAGGCCAACTTCGTCCCCACCGTCGTAGTCTAAGACCTGCTCATCGCCGCGGAAGAGATAGGAGCCGTTCAGGAGAAACTGAAGCGCCCCGAACCTCTGCGAAAAGGCCAGAGTCGGGCGGATCCCGAAACCCTTCGAGAGCACGTCGTCGTCACTGCTCGTTGGGAGGAAGACGGGCAAGTGCAGTGCGAGTGCTGTGAAGTACCCCAGTTGAAGGCGGTAAGCCAAGCGCAATGCAACATCTCCGAGGCCGATTCCTTCGGCTGCCGCAAATCCTGGATCGCCATCACGAACCATCCAAAGCGGCAGGGAGGCGCCAATCTCTAAACTCTCGGTGAGTGCCCAAGAGCCCACAAGGTCGAGCGCCATCAGATGCTCAACAACCGAGCCTACTTCATCGCCATCAGCATCTGTGACAACCACTGGGTTGAGGGCGTAGCTTGCCCAGGTAGCCCAATAGAGGACTTGCGCCTCGCGGGATTCCGCTCCCTGCGTCGATAAGATACCGTCTGCAGATCCCGCTGGAGCCCAACGCTGTCCCGCCAGTCTCTGCCCCTCCAGTCCCTGCCCCTCCACAGGCGCGGGATTGAGGCAGGTCCAGACGGCGACCAAGGTTGCGGTCTTAAGATCACGAAGGCGACCAGGGTAGCCAAAGTCTATTCCCACAATGCTGCTCCTTGAGGTGAACGGCAGGATACCGCCCTTGGCATGGCCCCGGAACCCCTAAACTCACCTCAGGGTAGCTTTTGCAGTATCCGGTCAGTCCCTGGTGAGTCAGCCTTCGAGGAAATTGTGCTTTCAGTGCTGGGATCGCAGGAGACGCAGTCAACAAAAACTTCACGCACTGACACACCAGAACGCACTGACACACCAGAGCCTGCGGATGGCGTTCAATCAAGGGAGCCGAATGCACAACCTCACCGGGCGTGCCTTGCCTAGTCGGAAAGCCACTGACCGGTGACGCTTTTGCATCCAGCGGATTCTATGACGAGCAGATCTCAGGACGCTTGGACGCGGAGCTTCTTCCGACCGTCCGCTTCTCGCACGGCGCCCTTGGCTGGCGCACGCTTATCAAATGAGACCTTGCGGTCTTTCCGCCACGTGCCGCGTTTGAGCGTGTGGCCAATCAGGTCGCCCGTGTACGCAGCACTCGGAAGCACCTCACACTCGGCCCAGCAGCCTGGGCAGTTCTTCACCCAGTCGCGCTCCTTCTCCGCGGACTGTCCGTGCCAAACCTCGCGGAAGGTCTGCTCGCGTAAGTTGCCGACACGCCGCGTGTTGAACTGGCAAACCGGCACATCGCCATTGGGCATGAGCCGCATGTGCGCGTTGAGCTGCACGCAATGTGGATTGGGCGAGAACGCGTGGTCGAGAAGTCGATTGCGTATCCCGTCGGTGTAGTACCGCTTGCCGATACGCTCCGGGAGAGGAAGGTCCCGCGAGTCTTCTTCTACCGCTCTCAGCCAGCCGGCCAGGTCGTCTTGGGTGAACTCGCCAAAGGTTGTAAACTGCCCGATTTGGTCCTCTGCCACCACGTCCGAGTCTAAGCTATAGGTTGCACTCATGTCGTAAGCCAACACAGCTCCATGGCGTACCTTGTACGGCTTGAGCATCTTCGAGAGCAGCTTGTAATGCTCAACGCCCTCGGCATCGACGATGGTTTGATTGATTCCAACACGGATATTAAGCTCGCGCTGCCGCGGCGAGAGCGCCTCCAAGGTGCCCATAACCTGCGCCCATGCCTTCTTATCGCCTCGCACTTGGTTGTGCTTCTCTTCCACGCCATCAACACTGATTAGCAGCTGAAGGGGCACCTTGCGGTTCCGTTGTTCGCAAAGCTGAACCACCTTGTCGGTCAAAAAGCCGTTGGTGGTGATGTGCATGACGACCGGCCTCACCTTTTCAACTGCTATGTCGTGGATCTGCGTCAGGTCCGGTCGGACGAACGGCTCGCCACCCGTCAAGCGTACGGCATCCATTTGCGGAAGCTGGTCGAAGATTCCTTCAATCTCGTCGAGCTTTAACGCATCCTTGGATGGCTTCTTCCACGAATCGCACATGATGCAACGTGCGTTGCAAGTGAACGTCACGATGTAGGTGAGGAATCGCGGATCGGTGGTTGCGCCGCGCCTCAGATTACGCACCGTGTTCAGCACCTTGAGCGCTCTCATAGTGCCGCCACCTGTTGCGTCTGAGGGGCTTCGTTCCTAACTGGAAGCAGCCCGAGCTCCTTTTCTAGAGCGCTAACGACAGCCGGCGTACCGTCGATCCAGCGCCAGTTTGCTGCGTCTTGAAAGCACCCTCCGGGGTACGCCTCTAGGAAGCTTTGAAGTTCGGATGTGTCGCAGTCGCGCCATCCGACGGCGCGGCCACAACCGGTTTGGTTGAGAAAAAATGCGTTCACGTACTGCTCGTAGTTCTTGTGCTCCGGGAAGGCGAAAATAGGTTTACCCAAGTATAAGGCCTCTCCGACGATTTGGTTGCCCGCCGTTGTCACCAAGGCCCGCGATGAGGCAAGCTGCTCAATAAAATCCTCCTCGTGCACATCCCGAAACTCAATCCGCCCTGCCGCCGGCCGGCAACCGATTCCGTAAACGATAGCAGGCAGTCCACTGCGCTCGATAGCTTCAAGGAGCCCTGGCGGCTCCTGCCGACGCGCATAAACCACAAGGTGGTCTCCGACTGTCGCACGCGCTGATGCAATGGCCGGTCGCAGCAAAACCCCCACTTGAGTTGCACGATCCCGCCACTTCTCGCGCAGCGGCATCTGGTAAAAAGAGGAGATGATCGTGCTCTGCTGACGCCGATACATCAAAGGGATAAACAGTCCCATCCAGTGAGCATGGAGGCCGATGCGGAACGGAAGAACCGAGTGGTCGCCCGCCACCAACACGTGCTGATGGTTGACGCTGACATAAGGAAGCCCCACCCGCTCACAGGCCCGGGGAAGAACCGGCTCGAAATCTACGATGGCTAGGTCCGGTTTTTCGCGCTCTATCACCTCCGCCACCTGAGGCACAAGTTCGGGTAACTTCATGTAGTAGCGCCACCCGTTCTGCAGCGTTTTGGCGACGTGGACGGTGCCGCACGACTGGTAGGCATGCGCAAGTGCCTCTAGCGCGTGCACCTGCACAGGCAGGTGGCGCTCAAGGGGTTTCAGCATCTTGTAGGCCTGACCCGAGGCAAAAACAATGACCTCGTAGTTGACCGTGAGCTTGCGCAGCAAAGCTGAGGCCCGGCTTGCATGTCCGCGGCCCTCACCGGCCACGCTAAAGCACAGTTTCGCCATCGTCTCTCTGGTTTACGCGCGAATGCGCCTACCGCAAGCGGAAGGGCGGCCACTACCGGTCAAGTTCTGGTGGATTGACTGAATCATCTCGGATACTGTCGCGGTGCTCTGCACTTTCTGCTCTGCACCTTCAACTCCGGTCTCGACCGGGTAGACGTTCAGGTCAATGCCGTTCACGCAAGCCATTTTCCAACTTTCCTCCTCGCGAACCTAGTTCTTTGGAAAGTCAGTTCTTTGGAAAGTCGGTTCCTTGGAAAGTCAGTTCTTTGGAAAGTCGGTTCCTTGGAAGATGGCCTCACGTAGATGAGCTACGATCCGATTTTTCAGGAGCGCAGGACAACCGCAGAAAGGACGAGAACTCTGGCGGGGGCGCTCGAAAACTGACTCAACTGAACAGCATTGGTGCCGGAGGCACTGGCATTGCTCTGAACGCTTACTCAACCGGTTCACTGCAGCGGGGAGGACAACCGCGCACCCTCGTCACTTCCCGCCGGCAGATCCGCTAGAAGATGCTTCCGCACGCACGGGTCGAGAAAGTAGCCCTTTCCCCGCCTGGTGCGAATAACCTCCAGTTTGCCACCTGCACATGGCTTGCACTGGAGCAGCATCTCACCACCACGTTGCCGCGCCTCTGCAGCGACACGTTCGATTTTTTCACGGATCCGGGATACGTGCACCTGAAGGGCATTCGGCGACTCCCCAGGCGGCGAAGTGACGTAGGCATCGGATGCCTCAATGATCTCAGTCACGACCTGGTATTCCTGAGCTGTGAGATGTACCACGCCATCATCAGCGAGCACCGCATAGCCGCGGAGCAGGAGGGAGCGCAGTGAAGCCGCGCCTGGTGGGTTGTTCGTGAGAAGCGTGTAGACATAGGTCGTAGACGTGCGCACGGGGGAATCTTCCGGCGTCCGAGCAAAACCTAGGGCAGCGAAACGAGCGCGAAGTCGATACGCTAACACATGCAGGTAGCTCCTGCTTAGCGATGCGGGATCGTCGGTCATCGGGTAGAGATGCTCTCTGGTGACTCCTCCAGGGAACTGCAAAAGAAGAAGCAGCAGGTCAAGCTCTCGCTCGTCCAGCTGAACCTGCACGACGTGTTCCTCGCCGTCACCTTCACGACGGAGGGTCGGCTTCTGCGCACGCATATCAAGCGTTATGGTAACCGCTTGTGGAAGCTGGTCGTGCACTTCGGACGGCGCGAGAGCTTCGAAGCGAACCTCGCGGTTGTGGTCCACCTTCACAAGCTGGGCGGTCCCTTCCTCCACCCGTCGGACGACATACCTCCCGATGATTCGACTATTGGGTCCGACCTGACCTGCTCGAACGAAAGAGACGTACTTCTCCGTCTCAAGATGAAACTGCCCGGCTAACCAGCTGTGCCGCCACTCGGGATGGGAGTCGCCCCAAAGGAGCAGTGTCATCATCTCACCCGCTTTGAGGTCAATAAGGGAGGGCACCTCACTCGCCGCCCGCGTGAGGTCCAGATAGACGACGAACGGGAGAGACGCGGTCTCTTCCAGTATTTGCTGTTGCTGCGCCGCCGACTGCACGGACTCCACCGCGCAGCCGCTGCAGCACGCGATGAAGAAGGATAACATGCGGATAGGTCGCGCGGCGTGGTTAAGCATTCCTCCAGTCTACGCAAGAGGCGTGCCTCGACGGAGGGGAGTGGGCAGGTCGGGTGCTAGCGAGATCGAGACGAGCTCGCCCGGCGGGCAGGCGTGACGTCAGGCACAGCCTGGGCCTAGTCAACATACAGCCCTCGAAGCAGGGCCGGAGCTATTTGCCCAGGGCAGACCCTAGCGCTGGCGAAGGGCCGTTGGCTCCGCTGCGGCTTCACCCTCTTCATCTGACTCAGGGTGGCGAGCGAACTCACTGCTCGCCTGCGTCACGATGAAGGGTCCACCAAGCTCCTCTGGCGAAAGCCTCTGCTCATTCTCGTAATCGGGGTCTTGTCCGCTTGTCATGCTCTCAACCGCGCTTTCGCCCAGCATCCGCGACTCATCCAGAGCATCCAGCTCCTCTACGTCCACGGCTTCCTCGTCCGCATTTCCGTAGGCGGCATGCCGCTCCAGTTGCGCGGGTGTTTCCCGAATACCAGCCTGATCGTCCATGCGCTCGGAGCGTTCTTCGCGCTCTTCTTCGTTTCGCTGTTCCATGCAGGAGACGTAAACGCCGGGCTGCCACAAGCAAGAGGGCGCTCTAGAGATGAGTTGGCAGCATCAGAGACGCGATAAGCGTGGGGCGCTTTTCCGCCACGTCGTCTGTCAGGCCGATGTCCCTCGCCCTGCTCTCATCAGACGAGAGCGTATGGTGCAGACGGTCCCAGAGTGAAAGTCCGCTTGACCAGTTGCAGTTCGCTTCACCTGCGTCGCTGCTGTGGTGGCGCTCGTGCATCTTAGGCGTGACGAACAGGTAGCGCAGCCATATGTCATGACGGCCGATGTTGAGGTTGGCGTGATGGAACGCGATCATGCACGCCGTGAGGTTCTGCCACACGCGATAGGCGCGCGGCGAGACGCCTAGCAATCTCACCTGTGCAGCGCGGTAACCTACCGTCAGCGCCAGCTCACCAGGGTGAAAGCGAAAGCCGGTGCTGGCTGTCAGGTCCAGGTCGCTGTGGTGCATCGCATGAAAGCGCCAGAGCAGCGGGAGCTGGTGACAGAGGACGTGCCAGAGATAGAGCGTATAGTCCAGTAAGACCACGGCACATGCGTCCCTCACCTGAGGCGAGGCCGGAAGCTGCTGCGTCAGACCGTTCCGCTGCTCCTCCGCAGCTGCTGCCACCCGCAAGGCAATGGGTTCTTCTAGAAGTCGCACACTCAAGGCACCAATCGCCGCAAACGCTGCATTGCGTACGTCATGCAGCCAGCGAGGTTCCTTGCTGGGACGAAGGGCATGCCGCCGCTCAGAGAGCAGCAACGCGCATCCGCCAGCAAGCGCGACGGCAGTAGCCCGCATGCTTGATAATCGCATGACGCGTTGGGTGCGCCTTCGCGCGGCCGGCTCCGAGATCGCACGATTCATTTTTCGTTACCTAAAGGTCAGTCCCATGAACTCTGTAAATCACCTCTGTAAATCAACCCTCTGAATCAGCGATGTGGTCGGCGCAGCAGGGCTGGCCATACCTTCTCGCCCGGTGTGCGGCCCATCGCCTTTACCCAGAGCCTCTGCTCGATCAACCCTCAGTCTGGAGCCTCTGCTGCACCGTGTATTCTGCTGCACCGTGTCCTCTGCTACGCCGTGTCCTCTACTGCAAGGTGCGGCTTGCTTCATGCTCCATGAACGCGCGGATCGGCAACAGCAATCTACTCGAAAGCCAGTAGTCTCCGAGATCCGGAGCGATGCCTAATCGGGTGAGGCAAGGGAGCCGCCAGCCATGGACCCCACAGCACCCATCTAGAGGTGGACTACTGGTCTGGATTTGTGCAGTACGTCTGCGAAGGCGCCAGCGGCACACCAACTCGATCAGCATCGCATTGCGTGGCGTACATCTGCCCATCGCATCCGCAGCTTCCTCCGATGGTTTCCCCAGGCGGACAATCGGGAGAACTGTCGACGTCGGCGCAGACGCCCGAGCCGTTGCACGGGCCGCGACGGGTGTTGCAGTAGCGGCCTTCGCCGCATGCGTCGCTGGACCACCCGGTGCAGTCACTCGGCAGGTTGGGTTCGCCCTCACCGCCGCTGCTCACTTGGCCGCTGTCTCCCTGGCCTCCCACAACGCCTGCGTCTTGCTCCTCCAGCCGCCTAGCTTCGTCTTCAGGCAGCTCGGAGGACTGCCGTGAGAGGTCGGACCCCTCGTCGAAACCTAGCCGGCCGCACCCGCCTGCGACAAGGAGCATGCATAGGAGGACAGGTCGCGCGAACTGTGGAGTCATTCTAGTTATGATAACATACTTCATCAGCATCTCCGAGTGCCGTCGAGCAGCCGTAGCTATTGGGCGCCGAGGGCAATCGCCACGCCGCCCTATACATGGTGGCTCACATGGGACTGACCGTCCCTCGGCAACCCGATGCTGGAGGGCTGAGAGAGGCAGGCCACCGTGAGTGGTGACTCGATGAGGGAGTGGGGAGGCACACGATGACCTCACCCGCAAGTCCGTCAACTTCCTGAGAGGATCCCACTGCAGATGGTACCTCAGGAGATTCGCGAGGTGCCGGCAGCATGGGCAGGCGCGAAAAGTAGGGAGCACCTCAGCTGGGACAAGCCGAAGTCGCCGCAGGATGCCTCTCACACGCGAGCACCCGCTGACTACCTGCTGCGTCTGGGTTTGCTGCGTCTGGGTTGACCGTGTTTAGGCTTGGCCGCCTTAGGACTTCTTATTGAGCTCGGAGTGTGACTTGAGGGCGCGGTCGCCGTCCTCCTGCTTCACCATGTAAGCCGGGTTGTTGTTGTCGGCGTCGCGCGTGATCTCCTTGCCCTTGATCGTGCGCTTCACCCTGCTGGTGAAGCTTTCTTCGACCGTTCCCGAAGCCGTACCACTCCCCCACTTCCACGATACCTTGGTTCCTTTGTTGTACGTCTGTGTCACGTTGCGTCCTTAGTTTCGGGTCACACATAGGGCGGATTACTTCCTACACCAACCTCGGCGCAGTCACCTGCCGAACCCCGTCACCTCTGAGGCTACGGCGCTGAGGCTACGGCAACTGGGGCTAGCTACGCACTCGGGGCCACAGCAACTAACCACAGCAACTAACCACAGCAACTGGAGCCGCGACTTAGCTAGAGCCTATCGCAAAGCCGCAGGTCGCGGAACATTCACATTGGCGTGCGGTATCTTACGGTACCGCGCGCAGATGAACTGGTAGATACCGTAGCAAAGCAGTCCCAGCGCGACCACAGAGAGAAGAATCGCGCCATACGACTGCGAGCTGATCTCACGGAGAGCTTCACCCACGCCCTTGGCCTCCCCCGCATTCGAGCTTATCGCCGCCTTCACCAGGTAAACTCCCACGATGGTAAACACGGTTCCTCGCGCTGCCAGTCCTAGTCGGGCGATGCGGACATACCAGGTGCGTTCTGACCCGCTCATTTCCTGGGTCTTGAGCTCCTTGGTGAAGTCCGTCGTGTAGGCCTTGTAGATCTGCCTCAGCGCGTACCCAATAACAAAGAGTCCAAGAGCCCCCACAAGCCACTGACCGAAGGGCTGGTTCATCAGCTTGGCCAAGTAGGTCTTCTTGCTGCTGCCGCCGCTCGAGGAGCCCAGAGCCATCTGAAATGCGGTCAGGCCGAGGAAGGCGTGCATCAATCCACTTGCCACGTATCCAACGCGTTTAGCTCCCCCGGTGGCATCCGTACCTTTCCCTTCCGGATCCAGCGCGCCCTGCACGATCCGCCAGAGAGCATAGGCGAAGAGGCCGACGCCGAGGACGATCAGCATGAACTGGCCGAAAGGCTGCTCACCGAGAGTCTTAACAGCTTCCTGACCTCCTCCCGCAGATGAGGAGCCAAAGATCGAGCCGAATGCCAGTCCGCCGATCAAAAGATAGATGATGCCTTTAGCTATGTAGCCAGCTTTGGCCGCTGCCGTGAGCGCGCCGTCTGTGTTCTTCTGCATAAGCCTCCTCCTGCGTGAGCTCTAAGTAGTTGTCGTCCTGCCACGCAAGAGTTATGCCGCTGTCCAGGACGGTCGCAAACGCATCCCAAAAGGGCAAAATTAGGGATACCTGCGGTGCAGCGGGTTGACCAGCCGTGCGTCGACCGTGGCAACATGCCTCACACTGAGGCGAAGGGACTCAACCTACTGGCATCCAGTCAAGCACCTCCTAGCCGATTGCCGTCTCCAGCTCCTCAGAGCTCGGTAGACGGCCTCGGTAGCCAAGCATCAGCTGCACCAGGCGCAGGAGCGTGTGAGGCCGTCGCCTCAGATACCACAGGTCCGCAGCCCTTCGGTTGCCGAGTCCGTATGTCGGGTATGGATGCACCGCGTCGGATACCACGCGAAGTGAGACGCCCTTCTGCATCGCCAGCGCCCACTCGCAGATGAGGTCTCCGGCGCGAGCGCCGAGCACAGCCGCGCCTTTTATCTTCCCAGTCCGCGTCGCGCTCACCTTGATCAGGCCGACACCCGCAGCGTCCGTCGTGGCCCTGTCCAGGCTTCCGTATGAGAAGCGATGGGTCTCAAATCTTTCACCCCGCGCCCGAAGCTCCGGCTCGGTGCGGCCCACCTGCGCCAGCTCCGGGTCGGTGAACGTGCACCAGGGGATGCGGCTAGTCTGAAGCTTGAGCGGGATGCGTAAAAGCGCATTGGTTACCGCAACCTTGCTCATCTGCTCGGCCATGTGTGTGAGCTTGAGGTGCTGCGTCACGTCGCCGGCCGCAAAGATATGCTGAGCCTCGGTGCGGCACCTCCTGTCGATCTTGATGAAGTTGTTTCCCGCCAACCCGGCCTGTGGCAGAGCCAGGCCTTCCACGTTGGCTGTCTTTCCGGCGGCAACCAGTAGATGACTTCCCCTATAGGTCTCGCCCGTTTCGGTTTGAAGCTGGATCAACTCACCTGTTCTCGTTGCGCGTGTGATGGAGGAACGCAGATGCACACGCACGCCTTCCTCGCGCAGCGCACCCACCACCTGCTCGCTCAGCTCCGCATCGTCGCGCTCCAGAATGGTCGAGCCGCGATGTAGCAGCGTCACGTCGCTGCCTAGCCGCCGAAAAGCTTGAGCTAGTTCAACACCCACCGGGCCGCCGCCTAGCACCAAAAGGTGATTTGGCAGGCGCTGGAGGCCAAAGATGCTCTCGCTGGTCAGGTAGCCGCACGCGCGGATTCCTTCGACGTCTTCTGGAACCCTGGGGCTGGAGCCTGTGGCAATCACGAAGTAGCGTCCGCTGATGCGGCTGCAGCCCGCTTCCCCTTCCACCTCCACCGTGTGCGGATCAACAAAGCGAGCCACGCCGCGCTTTACGTCGATGCCGAGGCGCTCGAAGTGGCGAGGATGGTCCGCCCGCTCGTAGATCGTCTTCTGCACCTCCCGCACGCGCTGCATAAGCGTCTCGAAGTTGACCTGCACCGCCATCTGCACGCCGTACGCTGCAGCGCCTTTGGCAGACGCGGCAAGCGCCGCTCCATGCAGCAGCGTCTTGCTCGGGACACAGCCCGACCACGTGCACTCGCCGCCAAGACGGTCCCGTTCAATCATCAACGTCTTGGCGCCGAAGCTTGCCGCCATGCCGCTCGCAGTCAGCCCGGCGGCGCCACCGCCAAGCACGATCATGTCGTAGTCGAAGGTCATGGTGCCCTCAACAGTACCCTCATAGCGCTCTCACATCGTGATAGAAGCGCGCGAGAAGGTGCGGGGACACGCCGAGTGAGAAACCAGTCTGGATCGCGCCCCACAAAAACATGGTTCGCGCTGGCTGCGCGGCAAAGCGGCGTGCGCTGACTTCCACCACGACCTGACGGCAGTACGCAGTGCGGTGCTGCTGTTCGAGCCGTCGCACAAAGGCATAATCCTCCATAATAGGTACTTCTTCAAATCCGCCTAGCGCTGAAAACACCGTTGTCCGAACGAATATTGCTGAATCTCCATAGTAGATTCGGAAGATGCGTCGACGCCAATCATTGACGGCGGAAAACAGCCGCGCCCAACGCGCGTGGGCGTCTTGTCGCTGCTGGTGACGCTGGCCCGCCTCTTGGGTATCTTGCACAAATCGCAGCAAAAAGTTTCCGCCTGCGCATCCGGGGTCGGTGAGCGCGTGCGCGATGGCGCCTCTCGCGTCACCTCGCAGTCGCGCATCGGCGTGGAGAAACAACAGAACATCGCCTGTGGCGGCAAGAGCGCCCGCATTGAGCTGCGGCCCTCGGCCCTTCCTCACATCCCGCAGCACCCGTGCTCCGGCCTTCGCAGCGCGTTCTGCCGTGCCGTCACCACTCGAGGCATCGACCACAAGCACTTCATCCGCGACAGGAAGAGCGTGACGCACGCACCGACCAATCAGAGCGGCTTCTTGAAACGTGGGGATGATGATTGACAGACGCATAGCAGGTCCTGATGCGATAGATGTAGCGTCGAGATAGACAACGCTCCAGCCCCTCCCGCATGCCCCGTACCAGCGGAACGGCTAACGACGCACAGCATGCCGGGCCCGTGCCACTCTAGTCTGCGCTGTCGGACCAAGGCCATCGCATCCTACGGACTTGCGCCTCAACGAGAGGAAAGCTCGGAAGGGGCATCCGAGGACGGCCTCGTCTTCCACCCAGCGTGAAAGAGCAACCTGTGTAAAGCAACCTTTACCAAGCACTTCATCTGACGTCACTCCCTGTATAGAACCGTGAAAGCAATATTGTAAAGCAACCTTTACAGGTGATCTACGCAGAGCCGATCAGCACAGCGCGGATCAGTCTGGTTTTCCTGCTACCGCTCAAGCTCGGCGAGCGTTGTGCGAAGCTCAGCACTGCTTGTCATCCACGACATCTCATTGATGCAGGTTTTCATCTCACCGCACAGCGTGAAGTAACGCCGGAGCACATTCGACAGGTTGTAGGGATCCGGATCCTGCGATGCGGCTGCGTTGCCCTCGTAGCTCCCATGGAAGGCAAAGAAGGCTGTGTTCAGCGTGCGGATGGGGTAGTCGTTGCGCACAAACGCACGCCGCTGCGTCTCCAAATACCGGTCAACCTGGTCGAGCAGCAACGCACGGTGCCCGAGGTCGCTATCGGGAACGGCGCGAACGGTTTGCAGTTTCCTCTCGAGATTTAACCGGGTGGCACGCATGGCTTCACGGTAGTTGAAGTCGTCGCGACCTCCCCTGGGAATCAGCCGCGCGTAGTACATCGGCTCGCTCCCGTAGTGCGCCTCCAGCACGCGGTCGCCGACGCGGTCGCCGAAGAAGTCGGCCAGCGACTCGTTCATCGTGGTGAGGTCACTGTCGTTCGAGTTGGCCAATGCAGCTCCCAGCGGCCGCAACCATAGGTGGTTGTGAAGCCACTCGTGGGCCACGGTGCGGAGAAGGCTCTGCAGGCTCGACTCAAGCCGCTGGGAGAGTGAGATCGGGAACATGCCTAGACCTGTCACCTTCTGCGCGTAGACCGAATGGTGACAGGCTTGGGAGAGCGACTCTTCGATGTCACCCAGACTCCCGTTCACCACTTCCTCGGCAAGAACAACAAACCCTGGCATCCTCGAAATCGCCTCGCGCGGCGACGCAGTCAGCACGAACGTGGGCTGAGCGAACGCGAAGCTGACGGGCACGATTGGACGCTCCAATCGCTGCGCATGCTCTTGCGAGGAAGCCCGCAGAACGTTCTCGCACGCTTGGCGCTCGGGCGGGGCGGTCTGAGCCTCATCCAACAGACCTAGCTCGCTCACCCAGTCGGGAAGGTCAGCTTCACTGCGGAAGCTTTGGTACCGCGCGTGCAGCTCACCACTCAGCTTGCTCTTCCACTCGCACACAGTTGATGCTGCCGTGAATCCCAGCTGAGTGATGGCTGCCTCAATCTGGGACTCGATCACGGGCTCCGCGAAGCCGGCCAAACGTTCAACCTCGGCCTCCTGACAGCTCCTGACTTGCTGGAGCATTTCAACAAGTGCATCTGCAGTGTCGAGGCCTGCCGAAGCAGCGTCGGCGACGCAGGGGCCTTCCACTTCGCGCCAAGCCTGAGCATGGCTGTGTAAGCGCTCCGCCCACTCAGACTCAACTGAGAGTTGAATGCCCGTAACTGGGTCGCCTGAATCTGGGTCGCCACCCACAGAAGATGGCGCCGACGCCTCTAACTCAAGCGCGTCGACCTCAAGCGCCTCGATGTGCGCTAGCAACTCCTGCGTCCGGGCTAAGCGATGGCGCGCGTGCACGAGCTGCTCGACAACACCGGCCTGATCGACCGGTTGGCTCCGCGACTTAGCCAGTAGCGCCTTCAACACCTTGCGCCGATGATGCACCGTCCACCGGACGATATTCGCCGCCCCTCTCTGTACCGACACCGAGCGGTCTTTGATCCAGTCACACCCGATCTGCTCCGCGGACTTAGCGGCGGCCTGCTGAACCTCAGCCGTGCCAGAGCCGGTGTCGGCGCATCCAGCTATCAAAAAGAAAAGAGCAAGACCGTACGGAAGGAGGTTGGGCATCACCTTGTAAGCCGCTTGCAAAATGCGTGCACATCGGCAGAGGCCATGTGGCATTGAGTTGGCCTCGAGTCAGGGCTATTCCACCTAAAGTAGTTGCACTCAGCGGATGCCCAACCCCAGGAAATGAGCCTGAGCCCCTAGGCGAAGTCGTCTACGCCACTCTCTCCTCTTGCGCCGTGACGGCATGCACAACAGGCTCGCGGGCGGATGCATCGTGAGCGAACGTTTTGGGGGGACCGCCCAGCCCTGGTTTAAATGACGCAGGGCGGTGGGTCCCGCTGAGTGAGCGGCGATGCGTCTGCCCGCGGGCCAGCCAAACCGGCCACACGCGGCACGGTCTCCCAAGCCATGTCGCCACAAAGCTTAGACGGTTCATCCCTGCTCCGAGCTAGATGCGATTGCCCTACATCAAATGACGTAGGACGACTCCTGCCGCTCTAACTCCAGCCGCGGCCGACAGCATTCGGGTGGGCCAGCGTGTGCATCATACCACTCCGCGCTCCAGCCCGGAAAAGCGCTCGCCCCAGTTACGGCACTCTGCGTAGTTCCATGCTGAACTAACTACGCCTCCGACCAGCGGCACCGTCTTACTCAAAAGGGTGCGACGGGTCCGTCGTCTTAACCGACGCACCAGCCGGTCGTGAAACCAAGCCTTACCTGCATCCTTCAGGCCGGCATGGGGACAAGCCTTATTGGCAGTTGCATCGTGAGGTTGGCCGTGTGACGGCGTAGGAAACGCGGACTGGCCGACGATGTACGTGAGCACCCGCAGGCGCCAATCGTCGCTCTCAAGAAGAGCCGGCGCATGCAAGCAAACCAAGCAGGTCGCCAGTTCAACCTTAAGTCGCCACATGCTGGTAATCTCGACAAAGGTTAGTGGCAAAGAGGTTAGAGGTGACGCAGGGAGGCCAATGATAAACCCGCGCACTGCGGCCCGCCTCGCCCAATAATGCACGATGGCTTTATGCGCTGCCTTCCTGTTCGGATGCTGACGCTCGATGCGCTGGACCAGCCGACGGCAAGCTTCGACATCCACAGACACAAGCCGGCGAGCAACCTCTCGCTCAAGCTTTTCCCTCGCGAAACGTCGTCGCAGAGCTTCCGCTGGTATTTGGCTCAGTCGCATGCTTTCAACCTAACCCGGAAGCCGCGCCTTTGACAAGCTTAGGTACCCCCGGTGCTCGCAACCCCACCCGCCGCACTGTCAGGCGTGTCTGCGCCAGCACCGGAACGCAGAGTGAGAGTCGCTGGTGACCATAAGCTACTGTACCGACTGAGCTGTACCGACTGAGCTGTACCGACTGAGCTATAGCGACTGAGCTGTAGCGACTGAGCTGTAGCATCTGAGCCGCAGTAACTGAACCGCCGTAACTGAACCGCCGTAACTGAACCGCCGGGTGGCGACCCACTTACGGCGCTCTGCTCATGGCGCGTCTAGCACAGCGCGATGTATGGTGGCCCCGATCTCCCCTCACCTTGCCCTTGCTACGTACTGCTTACTCCGCGTGCACACGGATTAGCTATTCGACGTCGACCTCCCCACAGCAGTCATTTCCAGTGCACTTAGTGCCCAAGGGGAAACAGCGGCCATCTGGACAAATAATATGCGTCCTCGGGTCGCAGTTGGCGTTGTCCGCCGGGCTGCCCGGGCTGCCACTCAGTCCCGCTTCCGCCGAACCCGTCCCTGCATCACCGATAGCGTCACCTGCCCCAGCTCCACCAACGACCTCTACGGTCGCAGAATCGTCGTCTCCGCAGCCAATGCTGGAGACGCAGGTCATCAGAATCGCGCATGCTAATATGAGTTTCATTCAGTTATGGTGCTCGCGCCGGCCCTGTTGTCAACCCCTCTCAGTGCTCCGTGGACCATCTTCAACTGCTGGACACACTGCATAACACCTGAACGTGCCGTTGATGTGACACAGCATTTCCCACCATCCTCTGCTATCGCATGATATACTCACTATGTGAAAAGGTTCTATGTGTGCGCCGTTTTTGCTACTCCTTTGGCGCTGTGCGTCTTGCTAGCGGGGTGTGGACGGCTGGGTTACGAGCTCACCACCTCGTCCCGTCAAACGGGTACGGAAGAGGTCTTCCCTGTGACGCCAGAAGAGGAGACGGTGGACACACCGCTGGGCTCCATACCTTCTGATGCTGTGTACATCTCGGCCGCTGGCAGCGACGAGGGAGAGGGAACCCTGGCCTCCCCGCTTAGAACCTGGAGTCATGCTCTTGCCCAACTCTCTCCAGGGAAGACACTGGTCGTCCTCGACGGGCGCTACACAGGTTCCTCAGGAACAGGCAACTTCATCTACGACTGCACCTCCACTTCGACCGCGTGCGACGGGGCTCCTTGCTCCTCCGGCACCGAGGACCAACCCATCGTGGTGCGAGCGCTCAACGTACGTAAGCCTCTGCTAACCACCGATGGTGACGCTGCACCTGGCCTCTTATCGGGTTGCTCAAACATCGACATCTATGGTCTGCGTGCCGTTGGAGCAGACGCAACCAGTGCGAGCTGGACCGGTGACACCTTTACCATTTCGGGCTCGAGAGACATCTCCTTTGGCTTGGGTCTTGTGGCTGAGCCGAGTCGATTCTCAGCAGGCGCAGCGTTGCTCATCGAGGCGTCATCCGACGTGCTGGTTGAGGCCGTTGAGGTTTACGACTTCCACGCCAGCGGCATTCTAGTCAGGGACGCGTCGGACGTCACGCTGCGACGAAACTACGTCAACGCGCGCAGGCGCGTAGACACCCAAGGAGGCTACGTTTCCACGTGCACCACGCGCGGCGATATCTCTGTGGAGCTGCGCAAGGCGGCTGGTGTTATCGTTGAGAATAACATCCTCGAGGGGAGTTGCATCGGCCTCACCAACCGCCCTGGTTCAGGGGGAGGTCCGAACTCCGGCTCCAATCATCGTTTTGTTGGCAACATTGTGCACGACGCCTTGCGTCGCGCGTTCGAAAGCCACACCTACTGCCCCGGCTTTAGCCCGTGCCCCGATGAGCGCATTGCTGCAAACCTCGTCCTTGAGAACAATGTGGCCGTGAATGCGGGAACCGGCTTCCTCATGCGAGGCGTTCGGGAGCTCGTGCTAAGGAACAGCAGCGCCATCAGCTGCCCCGAAGGCTTCAACATCAACGACTATGGAGTCAACGAGGGCGTCTTCCCGAGCGCGTCCATCACCACGTCATTGGGAACTGCGCCCGAAAGCGGCGGGGAATTCGGCTTCAGGATCACAGACCTGGCTGAGACGGATTGGCATATCTCGAAGGCGAATGTTTTCGGGTACACCATGAGCTACGACCCCCCTGGCATCAACCTCGAAGAAGCTTCTACAGTTGATCCTGAGCTCGGAGGATGCCTGGCATACGTGCCTCCATCCTCGCCACTCTTTGAGCAAGGCATCGGTGCCAACGTCTCAATGCGCTACGTAGATGGCGAACTTACCTCGCGTAGCCTGTGGCAGGATGACGGAGCCTTTCCCTGCGGCAGCCTTGTCGAAGGAGTCAACGACGGCGCCGACTCCACCTGCGCCAGTGTGCACGAGAGGCTTCATGTGGGAACAGCCGGATGTCCCCTCCCCTAGAGGCGAAGGCGGCGCTCTCAGCGTAAGGCGAGGCGCAGCACGCGCAACTCAGCTTAGCTCCGTGCGAATCACTCTGCTTTAGGTGCTATGGCGTTCACTCATTACGGCCGTCGCCCCGCCGCTCCTCGGCATTGCGGGTAGCATCTGCTACGTCCTCTCCCGTCTCCGATGATGCCGTCGCGTCATTCTTTTCCGGCGGGCCCTGCGGGGGCTTGGGCTGATTGGATTGCTGTTGCCTATTTGCTTGCTGCATGATCTCTTGCCCTCTCGTCACGCGCCAGCTTGAGCTGACATATCACGTCGACTTTGGTGTAAGCACCTGGGTCAGCATTGCGAGTGTGTGGAAGCCGACGCCAGACCCGTGCAACGCCAGATGAGTTTAGCCCTCACTAAGGTCGTGACTCAGCTCGGAAGGCATCGCCGAACCATACGGGACTTGCACCAACCGCTCGATGGCATCTGTGAGCTGGTGCAAGTCGAACGGCTTTGGCAAGTAGTCATCTGCCAGCCCTTCGACGGTAAGCCTCGCACCCTCCGGGTCGCCGCTGACGACGATAAGTGGCATATCCACCTTAAGTGCGCGAATCTTGGCGGGCAGGGAGTTGTCCGCCCCAGGAAGCATAACGTCCGCTTGGGGGCCGCCCGTGACATGTAAGTCGCTGATCACCACGTCGAAGTCTTCGCGGGTCAAAACTTCCATGGCCTCCTCGGCCGAGTTGCAGGCAGTGACCGAGTAACCGCCCGCCTCCAGCGACTGCTTAATCAGGGCCGTCATGTCCGGCTCGTCATCGATAAAGAGAACTCGAGATAACATTTGGCGAAGACTAGCGTGGTTTTGCTCCGGAGTCGAGACGTGATGGGCGCGGCGCTCTGCGCCCGGATCCGCATTCTGCCGGGCGGCGTATCAACATAAGATTGCCCGTCGAAGCCGTATAGGCCAAGCTATCTCTGCTGTGACGCAGCCTCACCCACCTTCGAACGACGAGAGAGCCTCCAACTTTATCTCGGATGCTCTGGATGAGGCGCTTCAGCATGGAGAGCTTCAAGGCCCCGTCACGCGGTTTCCGCCTGAGCCGAACGGGTTCCTGCACCTCGGACATGCGAAGGCGCTTTGTCTGAACTTTGGTATGGCGCAGAAGACGGCGAGCGGCAGGTGCCATTTGCGCTTCGATGACACCAATCCAAGTGGAGAATCGGAGAAGTTTGTTGACTCGATCCGGCAGGATGTTCGTTGGATGGGCTTTGAGTGGGGGGAGCACGAGTACTTCGCCTCCGCGAGCTTCGATCGGCTATACGCGATAGCGCTCGACCTCATCGAACGTGGACTCGCGTACGTCGATAGCCGCGACATCGAAACGATACGCCAGACACGAGGTGACTTCTACCGTCCCGGTGAACCCAGTCCTTTCCGCGAGCGTTCCGCTGAAGAGAACCTGAAACTTTTCGTCGGAATGCGAGAGGGCCAGTTCCCCGACGGCTCCCATGTCCTGCGAGCCAAGATTGATATGGCTTCCAAAGACTTGAAGCTTCGCGACCCGCTGATGTACCGCATCCGACGCGCCCACCACTACCGCACCAAGGAGGAGTGGCCGATCTACCCGATGTACGACTTCGCGCATGGATTGTGCGACGCGCTGGAAGGCGTCACGCATTCCTTCTGCACCCTTGAGTTCCAGAACCACCGCACGCTGTACGACTGGTTCATTGCCAATGTTCCCAATCTGCCTTCATCGCCAAAGCAAATGGAGTTTGCCCGACTCAACGTCAGCTACACCGTCCTTAGTAAGCGCAAGCTGCAAACTTTGGTCGACAAGGAGCTGGTGAGTGGTTGGGACGACCCACGCATGCCCACCCTCGCCGGAATGCGCAGACGCGGCTATAGTTCAGAGGTGATAAGGCAGTTCTGCGAGCGCATTGGAGTCTCAAAGAGGGACGGCTTCGTGGACGTATCGCTGCTTGAGCATCTACTCCGCGAAGACCTCAACGCCTCCACACGACGCGTCATGGCGGTGCTTCGCCCGCTGAAGGTGACCATCACTAACTTCCCCGAAGATACCACCGAAGAGCTTGAAGCGCCCTACTACCCGAACGACGCTAGCTTCGGCTCCCGCATGCTACCTTTCACGCGTGAGCTCTACATCGAGAGGGACGACTTTCTCGAAGACCCTCCAAAGAAGTGGTTTCGTCTAACCCCGGGAGGCGAGGTGAGACTTCGGTACGCTTGCATTATCCGCTGCGAAGAAGTCGTTCGTGACGCCGAGGGAAATGTGACCGAGCTTAGGTGCACGTGGGACCCGGATTCGCGAGGCGGTTCTGCGGCTGACGGGCGGAAAGTGCGTGGAACATTACACTGGGTCTCCGCAAAGCACGCAAGCCCAGCTCGAGTCGTCCTCTACGACCGGCTCTTCCTGGAGGAGGAGCCTGCAGAGAGAAAGGACTTCCTCGAGGCGCTCAATCCCGATTCGCAAACGATTATCGACGGAGCTATGCTCGAGCCAAGCCTTCGCGACGTCAACGTGGGTGAGGGTCTTCAGTTTGAGCGCCTGGGCTACTTTTGCCGCGACGCTGCAAGTGCACCTGGCACGCTGGTGTTTAACCGCACCATCGGTCTCCGAGATTCGTGGGCAAAGGCGCAGTCCAGATGAAGTGCGATTCCGTTTGATCTCATGCCAAAGGGTCACAATCGACAACCTGATTCGCTACAGTGGCAGGTGGATGTCCATCCTCTCGAGATTTGCGTGAAGTTGACGGGAGTTCTTGATGAAGCAAGTCCGCTCGAACAACTGAGGCGCGAACTTGATGCCCGTTCCCTTTTAGGTTGTTCGACGATTTTTCTTTCCTCACGCCGCTAACCACCGATTCGGATCCGGTTCAGATAGAGTAGGAAGCATGTTGCAGCAAGGTTTAGGAAGATGACCCACGCAAAGCTTACGACGTTCAGGAAACCCGGAAACTTCATTGCCGGCCGATTTGTTGCACCATCTCGGCCTGACGAAATCATCGAGAGCAAAAGCCCCGCTGACACGCAGGACGTCGTCGGTATTCATCCCGTCTCGCTGCGCGGGGTGGAACGGGCTGTTGCCGCAGCCAAGAGCGCAAGTCGCAGCTGGGCCATGACTAGCGAGGCCAAGCGCCTTGTCTTTCTACGACGCTACCAGAAGCGCCTCCAAAAGAAGCGAGAAGTCATCGCGCTCACCATCGCGCGGGAAGTGGGCAAGCCACTTTGGGAAGCAAAGCAAGAGGTCGACGCGATGGTGCGCAAGCTTGACCTCTGCGTGGATCCCTCACTTCGCCCAACTGCGCCTCGTAGCGTCGAGTCACCAAGCGCTGAGGTCCGCTACAAGCCGCTCGGAGTGGTTGCTGTTGTCGGTCCGTATAACTTCCCGGGTCATCTGCCCAATGGTCAGATCCTTCCGGCGCTGCTCGAAGGAAATGCCGTTGTCTTCAAGCCAAGTGACAAGGCACCCACCGTTGGCTGCATCGTCGCCTCCTGCTTTGCTGAAGCGGGACTGCCACCCGGGGTACTTAACCTCATTCAAGGGGGGGCCAAGGTGGGAGCTAAGCTCACAGGGCACCCTGACGTGAGGGCCGTCCTCTTTACCGGCTCTGCCGCGGTAGGACGGGCGATCCAAGTGCAGAACGCCGGCGACTTAGGGAAGTTGATCGCGCTTGAGCTCGGTGGCAAGAACGCTGCGCTTATCCATCATGATTGCCTTCTAAGTGAAGCAGCCCGCGAGGTCGCTTTCAGCGCTTTTGCTACCGCAGGTCAACGTTGCTCGGCAACCTCCCGCGTCATCGTCCACCGGCGGGTCCTGGAACCGTTCCTCTCGCATCTCGTCCAAATTGCGCGGTCCATCGGCGTTGGGTACCCGCTCGACAAAACAACCTTTATGGGACCGATGATTAGCGAGCAGGCGCGAAAGAGACTGCGCCGGGCGCAACGAAGCGCAATCGATGCCGGCTTTGAGGCCCTTCACCCAGGGCGGCAAGTGCAGGTGCTCGGCCATCCCGGCTACTACATGCAACCGGCTATACATCTGGCTCCAAATCGCGAAGTGCTGGTGCCCACTTACCAGCACGAGGAGCTTTTCGGCCCGGACCTGGCCGTGTTTGCAGCAGACAGTCTAGATGAGGCCATAACGCTCTCAAACAGGTCGAAGTTTGGTCTTTCCGCTGCTGTCTTCACCCAGAGCAAGAAGTCTTTCGAGCGCGCTGCATCCACGCTTGAAGTCGGTGTGATTCACTGGAACAGAGGCACTGCCGGAGCTAGCGGCTCGCTGCCCTTTGGAGGGTGGAAGGAGAGTGGAAACTACCGACCAGGCGGTTCGGCGATGGGGGCCTGCTGCGCAGCGGTGCAGTCCGTTCTGATGCCACGCGCCGAACTCCCCGCAAACTGGCCCGGCTTTCCAGAAAGAAGCGCGGCCGCGACCCCGCCCTAGCGTTTTGATGCGCAGCGGAAGCAGTGCGCGGCGGAAGCAATGCGCAGCACTAGCTTTTCACCTCCTCCGAGCACCTCAACCGCCACACTCCCATCCACGAGGGCCGGCAGCAGAGCTCGAATGGGCCTCCAGTCGCGATCTGTGATAAACTTCGGCCTCTATGGCGGGCGTCCCTTCAGAGTTTGGACCCTATCAACTCGTGCGCCGACTAGGTGTTGGAGGAATGGCGGAAACCTTCCTCGCCATTCGGCGCGGTTTGGGAGGATTTGAGCAGCGGGTCTGCGTCAAGCGGATCCTGCCCGCATTTGAGGAAGACGAGGAGTTCGTCCGACTTTTCTTGCAGGAAGCCCGGCTTGCGGCGCGCCTGCGTCACGGCAACATCGTCCAAGTCATCGACTTTGGTCAGGTGGACAGCCAACACTACCTGGCTCTTGAGCTAGTCGACGGGTTGGATCTGCGCCACCTCATCCAAGGGCGAATGGCCAAGCAGGAGCGTTTGCCCGCTGAAGTGGTGGCGCTGGTCGCGCTGGGCGTTGCCAACGCGCTGGAGTACGCCCACACCTACTCAGATGGTCCACAGACGGGAGCCGTTTTCCACCGCGACATCTCCCCGTCTAACGTGTTGGTTAGTGCTTCGGGCGAAATCAAACTCACCGACTTCGGTATTGCCAAAGCCGCGGGCCACGGCCAGGTCACTCAGACAGGGGTCATTAAGGGCAAGCTCCCTTATCTGCCGCCTGAATACCTGAAGTCGAACCAATTTGACGCTCGAGGCGATCTCTTTGCTCTCGGCATTATGTTGTACGAGGCGCTCACGGGGGCGAGGCCATACGATGGGCGGCACGAATTTGAGACCCTTGAGAGAAGTTCACGCGGCGAGCATCTACCACTTCTAGCTGTAGCTCCAGACACGCCACTGGAGTTTGCCGAAGCAGTGGAAAGGTTAATCCAGCCCGAACCTGAGCAGCGTTATCAAAGTGCGTACAGCTTTCTAGAAGCAATGGTTCCCGTGTCAGTCACACCCATGACATCGCGCGTGCTAGCCCGACTTATCCGCGAAGAGACCTCATCCGATCCGAAGGCTTCATCCGTCGCTTCTCATCCGCCTAGCGCTGCCTCAGACGTCTCAGGTTCCGCGCCTCCCAAGCCGAGCCCACGCGCTCAGGGGGTTCCGCCAACCAGAACACAGGCAGCCGCACCGTTAGAGCCCAACACCCGCACGTCGGCGCATCTTGAGGCGGCAGATGGGTCTCAGCCGCGCATTGAAGGAGCCCTCGCCGTCGATCATGTGCAGGATCCATCTGTCTTGCAGGAGGCTGCCGCTTCGCCAAAGAGCGGCCTGACCTCCAGAGGGAATGGCGCACAGCATAGTGCGGGAGAACACAGTGCCGTAGAACACAGTGCCGCAGAACACAGTGCCGCAGAACACAGTGCCGCAGAACACGCGACGCTCGAGCCGTCTTCCTCAGCGAAGTTTGCCATCGCGCCACCCGCTCCTGATGACGGAGCAGCCGAGGCCTTTATTCCACCATCCGCTTCAGTGCCTCGCCCGGCTCGACGGAAAAAGTGGCTCCTTTTGTCGGCAGCTGCGCTGGTTCTTCCGCTCGCTGTGGCCGCCTTCGGGCTCTTTCAAACCCAGAGGGACAGATCGGCATCAACATCAACATCAACCGCAGGTAAAACATCAAAAACGGAACGCGCGGGGGCCCGCGTTGCCCAGCCTAAAACGTCTCCCCCAGAAGACGCCAAAGAGGGGGCTGCGCCTCTCCCACCGGCGCTCGTTAGCGACGAAGTCGAAACTGAACTTGGAGACGAGCCGGAGGGCGAAAACGCCAACGCTGAAAAGCCTCGCGTTAGGCGGAGGAGTAGGACGAGCAGCCTTACTGCACAGCGTCCTCCACCCACAGAGCGTGTTCCAAGGCCCTCGGCCAATGCCGACTACGGTCGGCTTCGCGTCATCGCAGTGCCCTTCGGGCACATCTACGTCGACGGCGAAAACCGCGGCCCGTCCCCGATGGAAGCCAAACTTTCGCCCGGGGTTCACCGTGTGTACGTGCGTGGCGAGAGCAAAAACTTCGACCGCCGGTTGAACATTAAAGCCGGTGACGACAAGCGGCTCTTCTTCCGGACCGAGTAGGTTTTTAGTAAGCCCTGGTGCGCTACAAGTACCTAGTGCGCTACACAAACCTAGTGCTCAACGAGCACGACCACCACGTTGGCCTCGCTTATCTCGCCAAATGAACCCTGGGTGAAGGCCACGCCCACGCGCGGTCCATGCGCATTACGCACGGCATCAACCTCGGCGATTTCCTCGAGGCGCATCAGGGTCAGCATCGCACCTCCTAAGCTTCGTAAATCGGGCACGTGGCGGTGCAGGTTCTTCGCTGCTTCGGCAATGATTTCCTCAGGGTTTGCCGAAGGGCGCGCTAACGCATCGGCTGCAGCCGCTCTTGCTGCCCGAGAGAAAGCGGGATCACCAACCAAAGGCGAACGACCCGCTGATCTACGCGCAGCATTGATGTGTTTCATCAAAAGGCCCACAGCCCGCGCAGTGTTGAGAGGTTGAGGCCTCCAGACAAAGAGCTCCGTTGCATACAATGTCTCTCCGTGAGTCCGAGAGGCGGCAACAATGCCCACACCAGCATGGGTAACCTCCCTGTCTAGTATGTTCTTTCGATGCTCTGGGCTGTTCATGAAGCCAAGGTGCAGAAGCTCCACATCGGGAGCCGCGCCGACGTTCTCCAACGCCAGCGAACTCGACGCTTTCGCCGCTTTGAGCCGATCATCGGGCGATCCCGTCGTCGGGGAAATATGCGCGACGAAATCCTTCTCGGCCATTTCTGCGCTGTGATTCCGCGCCACCTCCCGCACCTCGGTTTCGACCTGCAGCGCTGCAAGACCGGCCTTAACACGGTCTTGGTTGATGAGCGTCAGTAGAGCATTCTCGTCACTGGGCCGAGCTTGCTGTGGTAGCTTTGATGATGGGTTTGCCGTGGCTTGTGCGCCACCGCACCCGCACAGCAGGAGCCCAGCGATCAAGACATCTATGCGGGTCTGCATCAGCGTCTTCATACCTCGCCTCCCGGCTTTCAGCGAGCTTAAAACCCAAAATGCTTACTTGCGCTTCGATTCACAGACAGCGGTCGACCGGTAAGGCAGGGACCTCGGCCGTCACGCAGGACCACCGCCCGGCGTGAGACCTGCATCAAGTAGCCCGTCGTTGTTCGGCTTCTGAACCTAGACGGATTCGTACGACAGTAGAGGGTCCTCCTGAGGCATCTCCGAGGGTACGCTCCGGGTTCGACGTTCCCCAACTACCAGCATCCGAGGCGAGTCAGCGCCAAAGAAGACGCCCGGAGTTGCCTCACGCCCGCTCACCTGCGTGACGCGGAATCCGCAGGAGTGCAATAGCTTCCCCAGCTCGTGCAAGGAGTAGAGGCGCAGAGTGTACTCCGCCTCGCGCTGCACGCCGCCCTCAAACATCATCGTGCGTTTGACCTGCAACCGAGAGGAGATGTAGTTGAAGGCCGTCTCCTCCATGCAGACGCATGCTTGTCCCTCGTACCAGGCCATGTTCGGCTGCTGCCTGACCGCGTGGTCACGGTTACACACGTCGATCAGCAAAACGCCTCGGTGCTTGAGAGCACGGTGAACCCGCCGAACAACCTCCAGATTCATGTCATCGTCGAAGTAACCGAAAGTGGTTCCGACGCAGATGACGGCGTCAAACTCCTCCACGAAATCCAGGTCGCGCATGTCCCCTTGCACCAGGTGCAGGTCCTGCGTCCCTGCCAGAGCGAGATCCGTGGCGCGGCTGAGCATCGACTCCGACACGTCAAGTGCGGTCACGTCATAGCCTCGCCGGCTAAGTTCCAGAGCCTGCCGCCCCACCCCACAACCCAGATCCAAAATCCGCGCACCAGGAGCAAGATCGAGGCTCGACTGGATGAAATCGCATTGTCGGCTCAACTGCTCCGCCGTGAGCTCTGGTTGCGTTCTCAGATACCCATCGTCGAAAAATGCCTCCCACCAAGCGCCCGTTCTGCGTGACCTTGGAGCTTTAGGCGGCTCTTCTAGATCAACCTGAGGAACCTCTTGAGAGGATACGAAGCCGAATGGGGGTTCGGTTGGTGCGTTCGTTGGAAAGTCGACTTCCTTCGACGCATCGACGTCTGCATTGGCTGTGTATTCTCCAACCGCGCCAAAATCTCCCAGTAAAGCCTCCCGAGAGGGGTTTCGGTGCTCCTCCGACGTGTCTTCCTCTAGATCGTCGAGCGGCGGAGAGAGATCCTCGCCAACTGCTTCTTCAGCCGGTCGCGGGGTCGAAATAATGGAAGGCGCCTTCTCCCCAGCCGATGAGTCAGGTTCTAGATCTCCATCTGCTTCCGGTACGAAGGTTGCAACGGATGCTTCTAATTGGGCCGGCTCGTCCTGGTCCACACTCTCAACGAGATCTTCCATGCCGGTGCCGACGTCGATCACGATTTCGATGTCGGGTTCAAGTTGGTCTGCGGCAGCAGCTACCTGCTCGGCATAAGAAAAAGACGAGCCGTCACGCAGAGCGTGCTCCACCTCCTCTCGAATCTCCGTGGAGGGCTGTTCTAGGAGCCCTACCCCAACCACATCGGCCAACGCCTGTTCGACCTCGGGGTCGCTGCGTCCGATCGTGGGCTCTTCGATCTCCACCTCGAACTCATGAAGCGAGCCTTCCTCAGCATTCGGATCGGAGGTGTAGCTCTCCACCTCAAGCTCAGCCGTATCGCGGTCCCACAAGCCACTGTTGGCTTCCTCCGGGATACGTACCTCTCTGACCTCCTCCACCACGACGGGCGGCTGTGAGTAGTCAATAATAGTATCGTCTACACTGCGTCTCGTCTGCGGTACAGAAGCGGCTTGCGCTGCAGTGTGACGATGCGTTGCAAGCCCAGCCGCGTCATCAGCCTCGCCCTCCAGTCTGCGCTCGGCCGCAGATCCGGCCAATGCCTCGCCGGGGCGACTATCTCGCGAACGTCCGCCCATCTACTGAACCCGCCAGTGCTTTCTGCACCGCCTCATGACGACAACCAACGCATCATCCGCGGGTATCAGCTTAGGCCTCTCGGACATGCCCGCTCGTCTGCCCCAGGCGCTGACCCATCCTTACGCGTTCCCCAGCTGGAGCTTCCCACTCGGCGAAGGAGTGCGCGTCAAGGAGAAGCACCACCGTTGAGCCTAGGTGGAAGGTGCCAAGTTCATCGCCAGGCATCACCTTCCGACCGAAACCCTCGTAGTTGCGGTCGCCCCAGTCGGTGTTGCTGTTGGACCGAACGCCGGGATCAAAACTTAGACTAATCCGACCCACACCAATGGCGCCCACCATCACCGTGCATACGGACGCGCTTTGATGCTTTTGAAAGATTGCCATCCTCTCGTTGCGGCAAAGCAGCCCCTCCACGTACTTGCTGCCTAGCTCATTGACGGGAAAGAGCGTGCCTGGGATGTGCTTGACCCGCTCCACCTGGCCCTCTCTTGACGCGTGGACGCGGTGGTAGTCTCCCGGCGCAAGATAGATCACGGCATAACCTCCGCCAGCAAACCGATCAGCCAGCTCCCGACTCCCGAGTAGGTTTGCTGCAGAGTAATCCTGATTCTTCACGCGTAGCAGCTGGTCTTCGGCTAAGCTGCCGCAACTCTCCAGCCGTCCATCACACGGACTCACAATCGCATCGCGATCCTCGCATATTGAACGGGCCCCTGGTGAAAGACGCCGCGTGAAGAAGTCATCGAAGCTTCGAAATCCGCCGGATGGCACCTCGTACGAGGCCATATCGACGCCGAAGAGCTGAGAGTACACTGCTATCGCAGACTCAAGCATCGTTGCTGGCAGATTCCACGCTGCAGCCTCACCCATAGCCCAGCTGATGCGCTTCCGCGGAACCCAGTTTAGTAAGTTGACGGCCAATCGACCGGAAGTAGTTTTCATGCATGTCCTGTCTGCGCAACGCGCGCCTGCATCGCAGGTATCCCGCTCAAATAAGATGTTCGATCTGTGAATTCTATCCGACCTTCGGTCCTCGGGTCAAACGTACTGGACAGCGCAGGCAGTAGACGACGAAAAAGCCGCCTCCAAGCGCTTGGGCTCGATGTGCTTGTGAGCGGAAGGACGCGGGACCGTCTCCCGCTCCTGCCGTGATGCCTCACAGGCACAAGAGCGCTCTCGAAAGCCCTCGCCGCACCCGAGAGAGGCTGCATCGTCGCGCGCGTGGACGCGCCCTGGGAGAGCTCCAATGCGAACACGGCCTGCGGCCGACCCAGCGGTGGATAAGCGCCCGCCGTGTGTAATGGCCGGCCCAACCATCTTAATGTGCAAAGCGGATAAGGTCGTCGGGGTTGTGAGACAGACGCGGCTGCTGGTCGGTGGAACCGCCAGCCGCGTCTTCACGGCGTGCCTCATCCCGTGATGGGCTTTGCATCACCATGCACGAGCGCTGTGGCCGCCTAGATATCGTAGTAGAGCATGAACTCGTAGGGCGTTGGCCGCACGCGAAGGGCGTCCACTTCTTCAGTCCGCTTGTAGCTCACCCACTCTTCGAGCACCTCGCGGGTGAACACATCACCCTTGAGGAGAAACTCGTGATCCTTCTCAAGCGCATCGAGACTCCCGCCAAGTGAGTCGGGGACCTGAGAGATGTTCTTGAGTTCCTCAGGAGGAAGGCCGTAGATATCCTTGTCGAGTGGAGCACCCGGGTCTAGCTTCCGTTCGATACCATCCAGGCCTGCCAGCAGCATTGCGGAGAAGGCAAGATACGGATTGGCAGAAGGATCAGGAAACCTGGCCTCGATCCTTCGAGCCTTCGGTGAGGAAGAGTATGTCGGCATACGTATGGCTGCTGAGCGGTTGCGGGAGCTGTATGCAAGATTTACCGGTGCCTCGAAGCCAGGAACCAACCGACGGTAGCTGCTTGTCGTGGGATTGGTCAAAGCGCACAGAGCAGGCGCGTGAGCCATAATCCCGCCGATGTAGTGCAACGCCATTGTGCTTAGGCCAGCGTAGCCGTCCCCGGCGAACAGGGGCTTGCCGTCTTTCCAGAGACTTTGATGGCAATGCATGCCGCTGCCGTTGTCGCCGTAGATTGGCTTCGGCATGAACGTGGCGGACTTTCCAGCCTGACGCGCGGCGTTCTTTACTACGTACTTGAACCACATCAACTGGTCGGCACATCGTGTCAGCGAGTTGAACTTCATGTCGATCTCACACTGACCTGCGGTCCCCACCTCGTGGTGGCTCACTTCCACTTCAATGCCAACACTCTCCATAAGGCGCGCCATCTCCGTGCGTAGGTCCATCAGAGAGTCCGTAGGCATAGTTGGAAAGTACCCTCCCTTGTGTCGAACTTTGTATCCTAGGTTGGGCCCCTCTATGCGGCCGGAGTTCCAGATGCCCTCGCCCGAGTCAAGATAGTAGTATGCCTCGTGCGCGCGTTGCTCAAAACGAACGTCATCAAACACGAAAAACTCTGCCTCGGGTCCGAAGAACGCCGTGTCGGCTAAACCGGTCTGCCGAAGGTAGTTTTCAGCCTTCTGGGCGATGAATCGAGGGTCACGTTCGTAGGGCTGTCGGGTGATTGGGTCTACGATGTTGCAGGTCAGGACCAGAGTGGTGGCCTTGGTGAACGGATCCAGCTGTACGCTATCTGCATCAGGCACCATCAACATATCGGAGGCGTTGATCGGCTGAAACCCGCGGATCGATGAACCGTCAAAGCCGAAACCTTCCTCGAACGAATCCTCCTCGAGACGCGCCGCGGGTACGCTTGTGTGCTGCCACGTGCCCGGCAAGTCAATGAAGCGCAGGTCGACCATGTACGCCTCGCTCTTGCGAGCCAGATCAAGTGCATCTTTGGGTGTCTTTGGTTTTGTCATTCCGTCTAATCCCCTAACATTCTCTTCACGCCAAGTAGGACGTGGTTTTGCGTTTCTCGAGACATGCACCAACTCTCTATACATGTGCCAACTAGAGCTGACGACCGGCGTCTGACGATCAAGAGACATTTGGCACCTCATCTTGCCCACGCCCCACTTCGTATGTAGGTCTGCTACATGTCAGCGCCGCGCTAGATGCCAGTACCGTGCTCAATACCAGACCGCGCTCGATGCCAGCCTGCGCTAGATAGCTTCATCTCCTCGTTCGCCCGTTCGTATGCGAATGGCCTCCTCAACTGGCAACACGAAGATCTTGCCGTCGCCGATCCTTCCAGTCTTCGCGGCATGTTCGATGGCTTCGACGACCTGCGGAACAAGCCCGTCCGGCGTGACAACCTCCAGCTTCACCTTTGGGACGAAATCGACCACGTAGGCTGAACCGCGGTATACCTCACGCTTGCCTCCGGTGCGCCCGAAGCCTCGCACCTCCGTCACCGTCATTCCGGAGATGCCTACCCGATCGAGGGCTTCCTTGACCTCGTCGAGCTTAAACGGCTTGATCAAAGCCTCTACGCGCTTCATAGCGCCGGGTATACCTCACGGAACAGCTTGGAAATGTTTCGGGTAGGTAAACTTGTCGAGGGAGCGGTGTACAATGAGCCCGAAAGCGCGATGTACCTCATTGCAAACTGATTAGAGGTCTAACTTCGGCGTCCGATCAGCATCAACCTCTGTAGATAAACCAACCTACGTAGATAAGGAGTTTAGTTAATGAAAAGGCATGCCAACCGAACCTCCTACGGCACCGCCCCGCACCAGGTTCCATACCTTACCGCGGTGCTAGTTGCTTTGGGCGCCACATTTGCCGCGTGCGGAGGAAAAGAGCCGCCTCCCGCCGAATATCCTCCGATAGAGGCGCCAGAAAGCTCTGCCTTCGACGAGGAGCAGGTGGATCCTGCACTCGCAGAGGAACCCAAACCGGCGGAACCTCCCCCAGCAGATATTCGCGTCGAGGGCGCTTCAAGAACGCCGCTAGAAGGCAAGGCACCGAAAGTCCGCTTCGTTCCCGCACGCTCCGGCAAAACCTTCAAGAATGACGTCACGTTTCGCCTCTCGGTGACGCGGTGGAAGACCGAGGAAGGCGGAAAGCACATTCACCTTATTGTGGATAACGAGCCCTACATCGCCATCTACGACACCAAGAAGGCGCTCAACATCAACGAACTTGTGAAGGAAAAGCTTGGTCATGAGCTCAGCCCGGGGACTCACGTGCTGCGTGCATTTCCTGGACGCCCGCACCACGAGTCTGTCAAAGAGGGCGAGCCCTTCGCCATGTTGCTGTTTCACTACAAAGAGAAGTCCGAGAACTTTGCATTTGATCCGAAGGCGCCACTTCTCACGTACAGCAGGCCGAAAGACTGCGTTAAGGCGGGCGAACCGGCCCTTCTTGACTTCTACGTGACAAACGCCCAGCTCTCCAACTCAGGCGTACGCGTTGAGTATGACGTGGATGGCCGTGCTGCTGGCAAAATCTTCGAGTGGAACCCGCACTACATCACCAACCTGCCTGAGGGCACCCGTCAAATCAGCTTGAAGCTTGTCGACGCTTCGGGTGAGTTGGTGCCCGGGATGTATAACTCCACAACGCGTTCCGTTGAGGTGACTGACGCGTGTGCGAGTTCACCAAAGCCGAGTGTAGAGGATGCCTCAGAGACCTCTTCAGTGGGTGACTTCGAGGAGTCGAACGAGGCGGAGGAATAGGTCGTCCCCTCGCTGCTGACAACAGTTCGTGACCTCGGACGCCTGAGACAGATAGCGTCCGTGTTAGTCAGGCACGGCTTCGTCGAGTTCGTTAGGCGGGCCGGCCTGGCTTCTTTGGTTACTAGAGATGCACCGACGGCGGGCGCACGTACGAGCGTAGCCGAGCGTATTCGCCTGGTGCTCCAGGATCTCGGTCCTTCTTTCATTAAGCTCGGGCAGATCCTGTCAACACGCTCAGACCTGCTGCCTCCTACCCTGGTCGAGGAGCTGCAGAAACTCCAAGAGCAGGCCTCTCCCATCCCCTTTGAAGAGCTGCGGGCGGACGTGGAGGCGCATCTCGGTGCACCCGTCGAGGAGGTGTTCGAGACCTTCAACGAGACACCCGTTGCGTCCGCTTCTGTAGCGCAGGTTCACTGCGCCACCCTAGTCCGCGACGAGCAGAGTCATAAGGTTGCCGTCAAGATCCAGCGACCCGGCATCGCCACGACGATCGAGCGCGACATCGACTTGCTGCACTGGCTTGCACAGGCCGTCGAGAGTTCGATGCCTGAACTCCGGGCTTTTTCTCCGCGCGCACTGGTCCGGGAGTTCGATCGAGGCATCGTGAGCGAACTCGACTTCAATCGAGAAGCTGAGAATGCCGATCGATTCACGGACAACTTCTTGGGGTCGGCGGACGTGCGCTTTCCAAGCATCTACCGCGAAACCTCTTCCCGCTCGATCCTCACGATGGAGTTTATCGAGGGCCACCGCATCGATGACGCCATCGCCCGCGGCGTTGATGCCAAGGTGATCGCTACAAAGGCTGTAGGCCTCACCGTCAAGCAAATCTTTGAGGACGGCTTCTTTCACGCCGACCCTCACCCCGGCAACATCATCATCACGGGAAGCATCGATAATCCAGTTATCGGTTTGATCGACCTGGGCTTGGTAGGCCGACTGAGTCCAAAGCTTCGGGACAGAACCATCGATCTCATGAGCGCAGCGTTGGCGCGCGATGTGCCAGCGCTAGCCGACGCGGTACGTGCACTTTCGCCATCGCGTCGTCCGATGGACCAGGCCGCATTTGAGAGCGACATCGCTGAGCTGTCTGACCGATATCTCGGCAAGCGGCTAAACTCCATCAGCCTCGGCGGCCTCATCACCGATCTCATGTCCACCGCGCGGCGCTATCAGCTTGAGTTCCCTCCCGACTTTCTCATGGTTGGTAAAGCACTGGTCACCATTGAGGGTATCGGCAAACGGATTTATCCTGAACTTGATGTTCTTGAAGAGGCCCGTCCCTACTTCTTCAGCCTTGCACGTCAGCGGTACGATCCAGAGCGACTCGGACGTGACCTCATTCGTGGGATGAGTCGCATGGGAGGCGCCGCAAAGGATCTGCCTCTTCAGGTGTCCGACATCCTGGAAGAGTTGCGGCAGTCAAAACTGATGTTACGGGTGCGAGAGCCGCAACTTGGAGATGCTTTGGAGCGACTTGGACGACGCATCTTCGGTGGCTTGATCGCAGCCGCCTGGATCCTCTCAGCCGCTCTTTTGCTGGTGAACGACAGGACCTGGCTTGCTGCCGCAGCCTTGGTTTCTGGACTGGGGTACGCGGTGCTTCAGGCGTTCGGGCTGATCCTTCGCAACCGTCTACGTCGTGATTAACCTCGCCATCGCTCCCACCCTCAAGTCTTCGTATCTACTTGGCGCCCGCCGCCTACCGATACAAACGCCTACCGATACAAGGAAGACAGCGCAAAGCCTAAGTATCCACCAAGGAGGCAAATGCCGAACGTGACGAAAGCGTAGATAACCGCTCTTAGCATCGCACCGCCTAGCAATAGGCGCAAAAGCTCCACGTTGAAAGTTGAATACGTTGTGAAGCCGCCGAAGACACCTACGCCAACCCATAACTGCAGGGAGGCGGGCAGCCCACGCCAGCCAAGAAGTGCAGCAAGACCCAGGCTGCCAATGAAGTTCACTGCGGCCGTCGCGTATTCGGGATAACCGATGCCGGCCGTGAGGAGACCGCGCTGCAGCATCCACCGCAGAGACGTTCCAAGCCCGCCCCCTAGGAAAACCCATGTTGCATCCTTCAGCATCAACTATCCCCTTCCCAGCACCGATCGCACGCTCAACATGCCGCCGCCACTATAAAAGGGCTTTTCTACTACGGAAAGAAGACGCACGGCTGTTACGGATGGTTCAAACTTGCGAAAGGCCCTGCTGACGGGCAGAGTATCATCATGCAGCGACTTACGGAAAGACAGTCCGAGGTGCTGAAGTTCATCCGACGTAACGTCGAGGACCTAGGCTTCCCGCCCACGGTGCGCGAAATCGCGAAGCACCTCGGGGTGCGAAGCACCAATGGAGTCCATGACCACCTGACGGCTCTCGAGCGTAAAGGCTACTTATCGCGAGAGCCAGGCAAGTCACGGAGCGCGCGCCTCGCGCAACGGCCGCGAAAGCCAGTCGCCACCGAACGTGCGACGACCGAAGCTGGTGACGGTTCTGCGGTGCCAAAACGCGTCCCGATTCTGGGACGTGTTGCTGCCGGCGCTCTAAGCGAAGCAGTAGAACATGCTGATGAGCATGTTCTACTCGATGAGAAACTCCTTCCCGCAAACCATAACGTTTTTGCGCTGCAGGTGGAGGGGGAATCCATGATCAACGCAGGTATTCAGCCTGGGGACACGGTGTTTGTTGACAGCACGAAGCAACCGCAGTCGGGTGACGTTGTGGTTGCACGGGTCGGTGACGAAGCGACCTGCAAGCGGTACTTTCCGAAAGATGACCACGTGCTTTTACAGCCGGAGAACGACGCAATGAAGCCGATTCGCATCAGCCAGCGTGAAGCGCGTGAGGCTGTGGTAGTTGGCGTGGTGGTTGGCCTGTACCGACGCATCTGACCTAACCCGCTATACACAGAAGAGAAAGGCCGATGGGCAGCTGCTCTGCAAATCCAGACAGCGCCCCGAACGCTTCCCTCCTCCACGTCGCCAGCAGGCGAGCTCACAGAAGCGGAAGGTGCGGAGCTTTATCTGTAGCGTCGATCACCTCTCGACGGGTTTATCCTCGCGCTGCGCATCCAAAAGCGCCAGACCGATCGACATGGCCTTGTGCGTTCGAGCGAATATCTCAGCGTCAGCCGCTACCTTGCTTTCCGCTCGCTCAAGTTCCGCTTGCACCTTCTGATGCGTTACCTGCAGCGCCTGATGCTGCTCTCGCTGCTGATTCCGCTCCCTCTCGAGAGAGTCCACCGACTGACGCAGCGCGTTCAGCTCCACAACAAGCTTCTCACGCTCACCCCGACTGGCTTCCAGATGCGCCTGGGCCTCATCAAGCTCCCCCTTTAGCGATGATTCAAGCTGCTTTGCGCCGGTAAGCTGATTCTCTGCCTCTGCAAGCTTCCGACCCAACACTGCGAGCTCCTGAGAGTGGCTGTCGCCCTGAACTTTAAGCTGCTCTTGGTAGTGTGAGTCCAGGTCGCTCTGAAGTTCAGCAAGGCTTGTTTCACGCTGCGCCTTAAGCTCACGCGCGGTCCGCTCATGCTGTGCCTCAAGCTGCGTCTGAAGCTCGGCAAGCTCCGTCTGCGCCCGCTGTTGCTCGTTAGCAAGCGCACTTTCACGTTCCGCCGCAGCTCTCGCCCGTTCCTGCGCAAGCTGCGCCGCATGCTCTTGTCGGAGTCGCTCGGTCTCCTCAGCCTTTTGAGACTCAACCGCTCCGATCGCCTCATCGCGCTCGGCCTGTGCCTCTGCTAGCTCTCGCTGGTGCGCAGACTGCTGCGTCTCTCGCTGATTGCGAAGGTCTGCCTGAAGCTGCTCTGCAGCTTGCCTGGCTTCCTGCCGTTCGGTGTCGAGTTGGGCCTCATAACGCGCCTTGAGCGACGCTAGACCTTCTTCCTTCTCCCGCTGCAACCGCTCCAGCGACTCGTTCAGTTCAGACTTGAGCAGCGAGACACGCTGCGCATTGTCCTTGCCCTCTTGCTCCAGCGTTTGTTCTAGCTTGTCGACCTTGGCGTCAGACCGCTCCAGACGACTCTTATAGTCGTCCATCTTCTTGCGTAACGAGTCGTTATCTGCTGCAGCCGTCTGAGCTTCGGCGCGTGCCTCGCTGGCTTGAGTCTCCAGTTGGCGCGCCTGATCTTCGAAGTCCGCTAGCCGGCGCTCCAGCTTCAAACTTCCGTCACGCACTTCAAGTAGCTGCTTGTCACGCGCACTAAGTTGATCTCTGAGCTCCAGAAGCTCCTTGTCCTTCGCGTTTAGCGCCTCGCGGAGATCGAGAAACTCGCGACTAGAGACGCTGCCAGCAGAGCGCGCCGATGCACCTCGCAACGCCTGAAGCTCCTTCCGAAGCCTCTCCGTCTCTTGTGAGGCTTTCTCTGCCCGCTCTTGAGCCTCTGAGAGCTCTGAGGCTAGCTTCTCTCGCGCCCCGTCCTCTTCATCAACATCGAGTAGTTCAACGTCCATAGACGTGTGGTGAAGAGAAACTTCGGGCTCGTCGCTTAGGCGCCCCTCCTTCCGTTCCTGCTGCTCGTCCCGCACAACAAGTGATTCGAAAGCGTTATCAGCGAAAGCATCGATGTCATCATCAACTTTCACGCTTCCTGTCAACTGGTCGGGCCTCATTGCTACATGGGTGTCTTCATCACCAAACTCGTTCATCATGTCTTTCTCCTCAAGCCTAGCCCGTCCATCAAAGTGCATCACAGACTGCACTTCCGCCATCAGTCTATCAAAAGTCACCGGCTTTCGTACGTAAAGCTCCGCGCGGGAGCGAAGACGACGATGTTGATCAAAGATGTCCGGTGCATTTTGGTCTGCCGATAGCAGTGCTACTGGAGTGTACCGCAAACTGGCCTCTCTTTTGAACTGCTTACAGACCAGCAAGCCGCTCATGTCACTTAGCTCTGTAGCCAGTACGATGAGCGTGGGCTCGAACCTCTCCGCCGCCTCCATAGCCCGCGCCCCTTCAAGCACCACGTCGACATGCGCGCCGTAGCTCCGAAAGCCCGTCTTGATGGCCTCGCTGAACATCTCATCGCTATCAACAATGAGAACACGGTGGGTCATGGTGCACTCCACATCGTCGAGGCCTCGCTCAATGGACCTGCGCGCACAGCGCCCTTTGCCGCTCCGCCGGCTCGGTCCGCTCTTCTACTTGACGCGTGTGCCAAATCTGACCAGAGCGCGCCTTTTCCCTCACAATGCACGACGTTTGGTTGGCCCGGTGGTACCCCCAGAAGGGGTGCTGAAGCACCTACGAGCACGTACGCGCGACTTCACCCTAACACAGACTCTAAAGACGCTGCCCTACGCACCGAGCGGCGCTACACCTTCTCGCGGTTGCGGGCTTCCGATCCGTGCTCGTCAAGAGAAGGTTGATGAGCACCCGACTCGTTTGACATACGCTTCGGGTCTTCAGCCTCGAGATCTATCTCCCCATGCCCTTGCAAACCTCGTTTGAAGTTGCGGATGGCGTGACCGAAGCCAGCCCCGATTTGCGGCAAGCGACGGGCGCCGAAGATGAACATCGCGAGCAGAAGGACGACGACTAACTCGCCCATGCCAAAGTTTCCCAAACGACTCTCCTAACTTAACTCCTCCAATTGTAAGCGTCCTCACGCAGGATGGCAATGCCTTTGCGTCCGACACCCGAACAAGCGTGGTGTATCTATAACCGCAGGTGCCGCTGTTAGCCGTGCATCAAGAGGCAAGGAACAGACGTTGAAGGGCGAAGGCTAGCTCCAAACGCGGACGTGAGGCGGTGGGAAGCTGGGTCGCGCCAAGTGGTACCCTTGAGCGAAATCAACGCCCGAAAGAGTCACCGCGGCGAGCTCCTGCGCTTGCTCGATGCCCTCAGCAACTACGCGAGCGCCGAGCTCGGCGCATAGGGCAACAATGTGCTTAACCAGGGTTCGCAGCCGGCTCTCGGAGTTCAGGTTGATGATGAGCTTCCGATCCAGCTTGACCACCTCGGGACTCAACTCGGCTATATACTTGAGGTTGGAATACCCCGCTCCAAGATCATCTACCGCCAGCTTGATGCCTTTGTGGCGCACCTCCCGCAGCACGCCTGTGCATAGAGAGAAATGACTAAGCGGGACAGATTCCGTTATCTCCAGCCAGATTGGATAATCATGGGAGAATATTGGGTCATCCGGTCGCACCAACCATCCTTCACTGAACTCGTGAGGATGGATGTTGAGAAACAGCGCGCTGTACGGGCAGTGGTGAACGGCGAGCTCACGGATGCGTCTGCCAAGCAACCCGCAACACCCATGTTGGATAGCCGCTTCGAATAAGTCGGGCGGCCTCTGGAGGTTGGGAGCATCGCAGCGGACCAAAGCCTCATAGGCGAAGATGCGCCCGCTCGCGAGGTCGATGAGAGGTTGGTAGACGACGCGTAGTGCGCCGGGCGGGACCAGCCCGTCCAGGGGTGAGGGAGGGAAATCCATGCGAAGAGTAATCAAGACCTTATGCTGGTTCTAAACGTTCGCAAGTGATTTCAGTGGCTAGCGGCCTCCACTACCCTTGCCGTGTCATGTGACCCGTGCCAGCTGGAGAACATCTGATGCAGCTCCGTCATTGAAGATCCCGCTGCCGCTCCCGTAGTTTAAGATCCCGCTGTCGCTCAGACCAGACATGGAGCTTGCCGATGCAGCATTGAACCCGAAACTCTTATCGGTAGCGATAGTACAAGATGGCGATTGCCGTCACTATAAGAACGGCGGTCAGCGCGAGGTCGAGAGGAGAGCTCTTCTTTTTCCTGGGACGGGTTCCCGTCACGCTCCGAAAGCCACTCAACATGCCCTGCATCACGCCGCGCCTATGCGTCACCTGCCCTCGCGACGCTTGAGGTCCGCGCGTCTTTTGTCGTCGTTTTCTCCGAGTCATGGTTCCTAGTGTAGCGTCACCCGAAGAAACGCCAACAAATCCATTGCGGCTACAGTGCAGCAAGCATCGGATCAAGCAAGAGCAAACTTGTCTGCCTTTGCTGATCCAACTTCGAGACCCAGCTCCCGCCGCAGTTCCAAATACGCGTCCGAGATGCTGAAGTGCAGCAAGTGCTCAACCTTCTTTGACGCCGCCCAGTCATGTTCGCCGAGCGAAGGCTCTGCTGCAAGAGTTTGTGCCGCAAGCTCCAAGTCCGCAGACAGCAGCAACCCGGCGCGGCAAGCACTAAGTTCAACGCCCACCATCCAACGCTTGACGTCCACGTTATGACCGCTTCGCGCAAACGCCAAGCCCGATCTACGCAGGCTCTCCAGCTGCTCGGAGGGAAGCCTTTGCGAGATCCGCTGCGCGGTCTTATCAAGCTCGGCATCAGGAGCACCGATGCCGCTCAAACGCAGTGCAGCGAGAATGACGCGACGAATACTCCTCGGCTCAGGGAGCAGTCGGCACAGGTAAGCGGCGCCGCTGTAGTAGTAGAGATGTTTGCCAAGCAGGAAGGTGAGCGAGCGCGGGTGAATCCCGGATAATAAAGTTGATCCGCAGACCGATGAGGGCGGTTCCGTGAAGGCGTAAGCCAATCCGCCGGCCACGTCAGGACGCAAAAAGAGGCGCGGCTTGCCCACTGCGAGTACGCGCGCCGTGAACAGAAACGCCTGCGCAAAAGTTGCTGTTGATGTCTTGAAATCCACCTTCTGCTCCCCGCGCAAACCGTACGCCTGGTCACTCTTCCGCTTGATCGCGAACACCGCCGGAACAAGCGCCTTGGCTATCTCACCTAGGTACGGGTCCTCGTCACTGTGCCGCAAAAGCTTGAGACGACTCTCGACCGAGAGCGCGCGCGACGGACGCAGCATGGTGTTCGTTCGGTGGCGCAGATGAAACTGCGTCGCTTCAGCATTCTCTACATTGGCAAAGCTCATTGCATGAGCGACACACCAGGCTGCGTCCCGTTCATCGCTCTTTTGATGATGAGCATAAAGCTCACCTAGCGCCTCGCGCTGATGGGCCTTCTGCAAGGCCAGGGACCGCAGCGCCTCCATGGCTCCGCCACGCCCCTCCGGGGCCTGCACTAGCAGTCTCGCCCTCTCCAACGCCGCCGTGGGATGATCCGGCCAAGTTAGCAGAACGCCATCTAAGGCTGCTATGGCTTCTGCGGGCTGCTTTAGATGGTCAACGCACACGCGCGCCACGTTGTACCAAGCGGACGCCCTCAACTCATCATCGGCGTCCGGCAGCGTGGCCAAACGCTCGTAGTGGGCACGAAGCTCCTCGTACTGCTCTTGCTGGACCAGAAGCTTCTCCACTGCCTGCGATGCGCGGGTGTTGCCCGGGATCGCATCGAGTGCAAGTTGAAACGCCCGCAAAGCTGCATCCGGTTCTTTAAGCTCGTCTCGGTAGATGACGCCCATTGTGTAGGTGTACTTGGCGCGAGCTTCCCCTGAGGGCTCAAGGCGCTGCACGCGCTCAAGTGTTTCGACCATCTTCCGCCACTGATTCGTCTGCTGATAAAGACCAATAAGCCGGTGCCGAGCACGCGCATCATCTGGCCTTGCCTGCAGCGCACGTCGCGCGCACTCCAATGCCCGTTGGAGGCACGTGAGTCTCTCAAACCAAAGGTCACCTAGCTCAAGCCAATGAACGTACTGCTCCTCAGCAGACGACACATCGAGCAGTTCGCGCTTCGCCTGGATGAGCTCTGGCACGCGATCAAGCTCCTGGTACGCGAGCACGCGTCCCTCAAGAGCCTCCCGCTCTTGCGTGATAGCTGCCGCAGCATCGAACGAAGCGAGCGCGTCCTCGGCTTGACCCAGTTCCAAAAGCGCCTTGCCTTGTTTGATGTTGAGTGTCCGCCGCTCCTCTGCATCAGGTTCAAGCGCTAGAGCCTCCTCATACTTCTGCTTAGCTTCGTCCCACTTGTCTTGTTTGGCATAAGCTTCAGCTAAACCCGCCAAGCAGCTAAAATCCCTCGGTCGACGCTCGTTCGCCTTGACGAATGCGCGTTCAGCCGCTGCCGCATCCTGATTCTTGAGCGCTACCTGACCCAGCAGGAGATAGACGTCGAAGGGCTGGGCACTCTCTTCGATTGAAGCGGAGCTCAGGTCCTGCAGGATTCGCTGCGCCTGCTGAAGATCGCCGACTTGGCGGTGCTCCTCGGCCACGCGTAATGCAAGCAACGCATCGTCAGCTTGCAACGCGAATGCGTTCGCGCGCAACTCCCGCGCCTGCGCTTCTTCGCCCATGTGGCCGTAAGCTTCAGCTCGCTGCAACATGAACTGCGCTTTCTTTGCCGGGTTGGGTTCAAGGCTGGTGAGACTCTCGAGAACCTTCTCGAGGCGGGGCCAAGACTGAAGCTCTTCGTAAAGTTGTTGAAGTCTCTCGAGCGCTGCGCGGTGTATCGGCACTACAGCAAGCGCAGAGTTTAGCGACGCGATGATATCACTCGACTTATGCTGAAGTTGTGCCTTCTGGTAGAGCGCCTGCGCGCGGGTCTGCGGCTCCTTAGCCTGCCGCTCAAGCTCCGCGAGCGCGGCGAGCGACTCCTCTTTACGGTTAGCCTCAATGAGCAGCTCGACACGCCGTAGGGCCACCGTCTCTCGCCATTGCGCGCTTAGGCTCGACTCAAAGGCTGCAAGCGCACGTGGCAAATCATGCAGCCGATCCGCCACCACGTCGCCAAGGCCTTGGTAGGCATGCGAGCGGGCGCTGCTTTCGCTGGTCTGCCGCGCCTTCCGCTCCAAGAGGTCGGCGAGCGCGTCAAACTTCTGCGACTCCTGGTAGATCTCTGGCAACCGAGCTAAGGCGCTCTCATCGGACGCATCCACCTCCAGTGCCTTCTCGAGAAATCCCGCTGCCTCCAGCGGCTTTCGAAACTGATTTTGCCAGAGGTCTGCGAGACGGTGAAGAACTTCGATTCGTTCCTGCTCTACCTCACAAAGCTTTTCGCGCTGTTGCAAAACCTCGTCAAGCCTTCGCCATTCGTCTTGTTGCTCGTAGACCTGTTGCAAAGCACGCAGCGCGGGCAGGTCGGAAGGATCGTCGGCAAGGACCCGCCGGTATGCGGAACTCGCCTGATCGTATGCCTTCCGCTCCCAAGCGAGCTGACCCGCCTCCTGCCATGCCCGCCCCCGCGCCGCTGCCTCCTCGGAAACCTCTCCAACACGCCGAAGAACATGTTCGAGCTCAATCCAATCTTCCTGGCGGCGGTGCCACGACTCCAGGCCCCTCAGCGCTTCCTCCGATTCCGGGTCGTCCTCGACCGCTCGGCGAAAACAGGTGACAGCCAGCTCTGGACGGCTAAGGCGGCTCGTGTAAACTTCCGCCAACTCAAGAAGGCGGGTGGCTTTTTCCTTTCCGGTGAGGCCAAGGACCAGCTCGTTGAGCGTGCGCGCGAGAGCTTCGAAGTCGCCTTGGCTGCGCATGCAGCGACACAGCAACCAGAGGGCCTCGCGGTGCCGAGGCTCCGCGTCGAGCGCCGAGCGCAGGCAGGTCACCGCGTAATCGACGCGCTCAAGATCCTCCAGGTACCAACGCCCGCATGTGGTCCAGGCAGCGCTCTTTTCACTAGGCTCAGATGCTTCCTGTGCCGCTCGGCATCCCGCCTCAATCAGCTGTGGCCATAGTTGATGTTCCGCTGCCAACTGCCGAAGCTGCGCTGCCACCTCCGACTGCCGAAGGTCCTGACCCCACGCCGCCAGCAACACCTCGAGCGCTGACTTAGGCGCTTCTAGTTGAGTTTCAAAGATCTTCGAGACCTCGGTGAGGACCTCGCGCCGCTTCTCCAGGCTCTCCTGATGTTCAGCCCAGTTCAGGTTGACGTCGACCAGCTCCTGCCACTGCTCCGTCTTCTGGAGATGAGCGGTTAGCGCGGCGTAGGCTTCCTCACTGCGAGGATCAAGCGTTAGCGCGTCGCGATATACCTCAGCTGCCGCGTCAGGCGAGAGATTCGCCGCGTTAGCTAGCAGCGTCTTCACCTTCTCGGGTGCGTAATCGACAACCACGCCGCCAGTGACGACCTGCTCGTCGCTTGTCACTTCCTTTCCTGTATCCGATTTAGTCAAATGTGACCTTCGTGGCGCTGCCCTAGAATGAGCCGCTCTCGCCCTCAAGATTAAAGCCACTCTAACCCTCGAAGCAAGGCGCGTACCACATTTCGCTGCACCGAGTTGCCCCAATCTGGTTTGAGAGCATCTGAGCTGTAGCAGTTCCTTGATTCCACAGTTGCCGTGCGTACTAGCTGCGTAACGCGGAGCGCAACACTTCGCAAAGGAGACAGCATGCCAATATTGAAAAAGGGTTCCCGAGGGGACGAGGTAAAGGATCTGCAGCAGAAGCTGAGTAAGCTTGGCTTCGACGTGGAAGCCGATGGCATCTTCGGGCCGAATGTGGAACGCGCAGTGACCCAACTGCAGACGTTGTTCGGCTACACCGTCGATGGACTGGTGGGTGACGGAACAAAGAAACTCATTGACGCCCAGATCGGCTACGGATGGAACGTGAAGGCAGACGATGCTCAGCAGCGCGCCTTAGCCTCGCAAGGAAAGGCCGCGCCCTAGCCTCGCAGGGAAAGGCTTAGCGCCTCTCGCCGATCGAGTGCCAGTTCAGCGGTCTCGCATACGTCCGAACCGACACGCTCGATCAACCTGCCGAGCAAGTGAGCTAGAAGCACGGCCCACTTGCTCGTCGCCTGGACTTGCTCGCCGCCTCAAACAGTGGCCGGGGACGCTAGTTGCCCTGGCTCTTCCGGATCTCTTCCTTGATCTGCTCCACGATGTTCTGCGGCACCGGCGCATAGTGGCTGAACTCCATCGAGAACTGACCGCGGCCTGACGTCGCTGAACGAAGGTCGCCAATGTAGCCGAACATTTCGCCGAGCGGAACATCCGCCGTGATGCGTACGTTGGTCGGCCCCGTCTCCTGCTGCTTGATGAGTCCGCGACGTCGGTTGATGTCGCCCATTACGTCGCCGAGGTTCGGTTCCGGCACGAATACGTCAACTTTCATCACAGGCTCAAGCAGCTGCGGCGATGCCTTTGGCATGCTCTGTCGGTAAGCCGCCTTTGCAGCTGCCTCGAATGCGATCTGCGATGAGTCGACCGCGTGGAACCCGCCGTCGTTGAGTATCACCTTGAAGTCCTCGAGCGGGAAGCCCAGCAGCGGCCCCTTGTCCTTCATCATTCGGAAGCCCTTGTCCACTGATGGTATGAATTCCTTTGGCACATTACCACCGACCACCTTCGACTCGAAGATGTAGCCTTCGCCTGTTTCCCCTGGTTCGATGGTGAAGTCGATCTTCGCGTACTGACCCGAACCGCCGGTCTGCTTTTTGTGCACGTAGACGTCACTGATGGCGCGCGTGATGGTCTCGCGATAAGCCACTTGCGGCTTTCCAACTTCGGCTTCCACCTTGTGCGTACGCTTGAGGATGTCGACTTTGATGTCGAGGTGGAGCTCACCCATTCCCTTGAGGATGGTTTCGCCAGATTCCTGATCCACCTCGACGTGAAAGGAGGGATCTTCGGCCACCATCTTGCCGAGCGCTGTGCTCATCTTCTCACCATTCGCCTTATCCTTCGGCACGATAGCCATTGAAATGACCGGGTCGGGGAACTTCATCGGCTCCAGGGTGGCGGGTTGATTGGGATCACTCAGCGTGTGCCCGGTGCGGATGTTTTTGAGACCGACGATACCCACGATGTCACCGGCTCGAGCCACATCCACCATGGTGCGATCATCAGCATGCATCTCCACCATCCGGCCGATGCGCTCGGATTTGCCCGTTGCCGTGTTGAGCAACGCATCGCCCTTATTGATCGTTCCTGAGTAGACCCGGACGAAGGTGAGCGCGCCGAAGCGGTCTTCCATCACCTTGAAAGCAAGCGCCCGCACGGGACCCTCGTCGTCGACCTTTGCGATCTCGCCAGTTTTATTTCCCTCAAGATCCATCACAGGTTGAGGCTCGACCTGTGTGGGATCAGGAAGGTAGTCCACAACGGCATCGAGAAGCTGCTGCACACCTTTGTTTTTGAAAGAGGAGCCACAGTAGGTCGGGAAGAACTTTAGCCCGATAGTACCCTTACGAATACAGCGCTTGAGCGTGTCGACGTCGGGCTCAGTGCCCTCTAGATACGCCTCCATGACGTCGTCGTCCTGCTCCACTGCGGTTTCGACGAGCTCCTGACGGTACTTCTCCACATCATCCTTCAGCGATTCCGGAACGTCCTTCACCTCGTAGTTTTCCGGAAGCCCGGAGTCGTCCCATACGTACGCCTTGCGCGTGAGCAGGTCGACGATGCCGGAAAATTCCGCCTCCCGGCCGATAGGCAACACCATGACGAGGGGCTTGGCGCCGAGAAGCTTCTTTACCTGGTCGACTACCCGATAGAAGTCCGCACTCAAGCGATCCAGCTTGTTGACGTAGATTATCCGCGCGACCTTGGAGTCGTTCGCGTAACGCCAGTTCGTTTCTGACTGCGGCTCGACGCCCCCAGATCCACAAAATACGCCGACTCCACCATCGAGAACCTTTAGTGAACGGTAAACCTCGATGGTGAAATCCACGTGCCCCGGCGTGTCAATGATGTTTAGCCGGTGGCTGTTCCAAAAGCAGGTGGTCGCGGCCGATTGAATCGTGATGCCGCGCTCCTGCTCCTGCTCCATGAAATCGGTGGTCGCCTGCCCCTCATGCACTTCGCCGATCTTGTGGATCTTTCCAGTGAGCTTGAGGATACGTTCTGTGGTGGTGGTCTTACCTGCGTCGACGTGAGCGAAGATTCCAATGTTTCTGTACTTACTGATTTCTTGCATGTTCTAACTCGTCCTCATGGGCGTTGGGCTCCTGAGCTAAGCGGAAGGAAGGCAGCACGATGCATGGTGCATCCGGTCCCGGTTTTGTTGATTCTGGCGATCTATGCAAGCACTAACGGCAACATTTCTCCCCAATAATGCTTCGCCACCCACTTCTTTCCCCGCCTAGGGTGGAGGTGTGTCATACCGCAGCCCGGGGCGCCAGGGATCAACCGAGGCGAGATCACTGCTGCTCCTCTGAGAGAGGACCCCACTGCTGACCCTCCCCGGTATAGTCATCGAGGGTCTATGACCTAACACCCAGTCTAGGGGGCGCTCCGCACGAAAGCTCCCTACGCCCAAGCTGCAAACTTGGTGCTCTACAGAGAGCACACGTCGGTGTACTTCTCCACCGATGAAAGCTCAACCGGGTTATCGCCTGACGGCTCACCGCTTGCGTTGAAGTTGTACGCGTTGCCACCTATCACAACTGACTCTGAGATACCCCCGCCTGTGACATATAGGGTGCGTGAGTCAAATGCGCAGTTTTCCGCAGAGCACGGTCCGTTTTCGCCCGTGTACTTCGCGATGGTCGTTAGGTCGATTGGGTTGTCGGCTGCCGCAGCACCACTGGCATCGTAGTTGTACGCGTACTTGCCCATCGTGATCGATTCGGCCACGCCGCCGTCTGTTGTGTACAATGTGCGCGTGTCGAAGGCGCAGTCTCCTGCAGAGCACGGTCCGTTTTCGCCCGTGTACTTCGCGATGGTCGTTAGGTCGATTGGGTTGTCGGCTGACGCAGCACCACTGGCATCGTAGTTGTACGCGTACTTGCCCACCGTGATCGATTCGGCCACGCCGCCGTCTGTTGTGTATAATGTGCGCGTGTCGAAGGCGCAGTCTCCTGCAGAGCACGGTCCGTTTTCGCCCGTGTACTTCGCGATGGTCGTTAGGTCGATTGGGTTGTCGGCTGACGCAGCACCACTGGCATCGTAGTTGTACGCGTACTTGCCCACCGTGATCGATTCGGCCACGCCGCCGTCTGTTGTATATAATGTGCGCGTGTCGAAGGCGCAGTCTCCGTTGCTTGGAGCGCCGCCACCTCCTCCGCTGACGACGCCACTGACTGGGCCGACGGGTGTTCCACTCGCGCCACCGGCTTCAGGCGAGTCACTTTCTCCGCAGCCAACTGCGAAACTGACTGTGAGAGAAGCAAGAACTAAGGACCTACTGCGAAACATCGTTGTACACATAGTATCTTGGCCTACCACGTCTAGGAGCTACCGCAACTGTATCTAGGAGCTACCGCAACTGTCGAGAGGCGCGCGTGGTTGCAGGAAGTGCCCTGACGGGAAGTGCCCGCACCAGAAGCGCGTGGTGGCTCGGTACCGGCCGCAGAGGCTCACGGATATGAACTTCAAGGGGCCTTCGGGGATCTCGTGAGTACACTGTGATCCTCTCTCTACCGCTGTTGTAGGGTGTGTCCACAATGGGGGACACAGCGGGTGGCACAGCGGGTGGCACAGCGGGCGGCACGGCGGGCGGCACAGTGGGTGACACGGCGCTTGGCGTGTATTTATCGTGCCCTGGTCGTGACGAAAGTACCGCGCGCTTGGGCCGTGTGAGATCGGGCGCGTCGGCGCCACTTCGATGCGGAGCATGCATGGCAATGGAGCGATAAACTGACCAACCAATCAGAGACACAAGTAGCAATAATAAGAAACTAATCATCAGAGTCGGCCTCGGTGGCTAGGTATGTGTTGAAGATATTCAATCATACCATCACCTACACGTCTCACACAAGAGACTTATGCTGCTTCTAACCACACAGTGCGAGCTCTAGGCACCGCGTCTGTCGCATGCAAGCGAGCACCGGCTCACTCTCGATTGGTAAGCGTTGAGGTACCCTGTGGGCAGTAGAAGACCGCCGGGATCGCAGGAATGAAATGACGAGAACTCCGTCTCACAGCTGTCCCTGCTCCAGCTTCGTCCTTACGTTTACCTCGGTTCACTCTCCTTCCGGGACTTCTGACGCCTAGCGTCGCGGAAGGGAAGCTCGAAAGTGATGACAGCTTCGAGCCGCTCTCTCTAGAGCCTCACTACCGACGAACCCGAGTTGGACCGCGAGTTCGCCCACGCGGACTGAGCGGTACTTCCTCTGCCTCTCGAGCGCTTGTTCCACATCGCGTGAATGCACATGGCCTTCCACGACCAGATACTCTCCGAAGCGACGCCGGGGCTTACCTCCTCCTGGAGGAAACGCTGCATGGTATGCCGCCAGCTGATGACTGAGCTGCTGCGCCTCAAGTGCATTCAGCTCTACAAGCAGCTCACCAAGCATGCGACGCCGCAGGTCCCGCTGTTTCTGTAGCGTTTGTTCCAACTGCTCCGCGGTAAGCAAGCCCACACTCACCAAGTACTGCCCAAGCCTCTGTCTCGACATCGCTCGACCCACTAACCCGCTGCAGCTGACGCTGCGACGACCCATCCTCACTCCAAGTTCGTACATCCGCCTCTGCTGTATTATTTCCGTGACATCGGAATGAATTGTGGTGACATGGGATTGCAGGTGCGGTAGCCTTGTTGATGCACCTTCCCCATGTCTACCTGCTATAGCGAACGTCCTCCCATGGTCTCCGATTTCCCTCACGGTGTCGAGGGTCGAGATGTCCCATCCCTCGAGGAGATTATACGCCAGAGCCTGTTCCCGCAGAGCGCGACAGCAGCGCCCCCAGGCCACGCTCCCTCCCCACCCGGCAATGCCGCTGAACCGCTCAAGGAAATCTTCAAGGCGTGCCGAGAGCAATGCGTTGCAGGTCTCAGCTGGGCTTCCTCCTGCCGTTTGGCCGAGCATTCGCTCGGCGCTTGGTGCACCACCACCGTGGTGATGATGGCTATTTGCTTAGCAATTCCTTTGAGCGACTACGCCTCTCGACCCACCCCGGCTTTCCTCCTGCCGAAGAGCCGCCGCATCCCATTGCTGAGCCGGAAGCTGTCTGCAACCGTAGGCCTTTCCCGTGCACCCCGCGCAAGCGACCCGGATAAGCTCGCTCGGAAACTTGGTCTTGGCACCCGTCACGCTGCCGGCCTGATGCTGCGCGGTATCGCGCTTCCCGATTGGCAAAACGAGGCCAGGCGTACCTTCAGCGGTCAGGGCACCTTGCAATGGCCGGTCGACCGGGGGCGTTTTACCCGCGGGTTCGGCACAGGCACCGAAGGTTACCACTTAGCCATTGATATCATGGCTCCCGTCGGTTCTGCAGTACGTGCCTCTGCAGATGGCATCGTCGCCTATTCAGCCAACAAGGTGCACGGGTTTGGCAACATGATCATGTTGGTGCATCCCGAGGGCTGGATTACGCTCTATGCACATAACTCAGCCAACCACGTCAGAGCGGGGCAGCGCGTCAGAAGGGGCATGCTGATTGCCGAGGTAGGCAACACGGGCATCAGCCGAGGGCCGCACCTTCACTTCGAGTTGATGCATCAAGGGAAGAACTGCGACCCGAGCCCCCTCTTTCGCTCCGTCCCGCCAGCGAGTGGACTACGCTCGCACGCCGCGGCTCGCTGGTTTATTGAGGGTCCGCGACCATCCGGTGTGCGTTGTGCGCCGCGCAAGCGGCACCCGCACTCGTATCGCTCCGCCAAAGCCTCGTGAGCCGAAGCTCCAGCGAGCATCTCAAGAAGCGACCCCGAATCACGCTCGCTGCTTAGCTCGCCACCCCCGAAGATTAGATGCCGTAGCCCTGCACGAAACCCCTACTGCACCCTCTCACGCACGAGCTCTGCAACTGAGGCCGAATCGAGTCCGTGTGCCTTTAGCACTTCCGCCGGGCTGCCGTAGGCCGGCACGTCCGTCAGCCCAAAGCGGTGAAAATCATAAGGCCCCGGCACGTGCTCTAGTAGAGCACCGGCAAGGATCGAGCCTTGGCCGCCTTCGATGTAGTGGTTGTCCATCGTAAAGATAAACCGGCAGCCCCGGACCGTCTGAGCAAGCCAGTGCGGGTCCACGTGGTTAAGCCATGGAAGGTTGACCACCTTCACGTCGAGCTCAAACTCCTCCTTGAGCCGCTCCGCTGCTCTGTATGCCTCGCTCACCATGATCAGACCGTAGGCGAAGATGATGGCGTCGCTGCCTTCGCGTAGAACCACCCCCTGCCCCACCTGAGGCACATAGTGCTCAGGCAACGAAAACGGCACATCGTATGGCACTGAAATGAGACGCAGATAGCCACTTCGCCCCTGCTCTTGAAGCAGTGCGGAAAAGAGAGGGCCAACCTCCGCTTCGCAGCACGGCTCCGCCATCAGCAACCCTGGCACCGCGCTGAGCGTGGATATGTCACGCACCGATTGGTGGGAGTGGCCGGGGCCTCCCGGCACCACGCCCGCAAGCGAGGCCACGTAAACGACCTTGGTTCGTTCGGTGGCGTTGTTGTATATTTGCTCGTTGGGCCGAGTCGACAAAAAGCATGCAAAGGAATGGCAAACGGGCAAGTAGCCGCTCAGCGCAAGCCCTCCAGCCTGGCTAACCATATCCATTTCGGCGATGCCACACTCAATAAAGCGCTCTGGGAAACGATCTTTGGTTGGCTTTTGTCCAGTGTCCAACATCAGGTCCGCGTCTAACACAACCAAGTTAGGTCGGTTGGCCGTCTGCTTAAGCAAAGCGTCGGAATACGCCGCGATGAGGCGTTGAGGTGTTGCTGAAGAAGCCGGCGCCGATGGCATTTGCACCGTCTCCAAATGCACCTCCGGAAGCCCCAGCTTTCGCTGCCGGTGCGCAACCCTCTCCATAAGCTCTTGCGCTGCGCGGGTGTAGCTCGAAGCATCTGGAGCGCCTGAATGAAAGCGGTAGAGTGCCGCATCGGACTCCATGGCTGTGTGCTGCATGAACGAAACGCCACACCCCTTGATGGTGTCGGCGATAACCACCTTCGGTTTATCTGTGATCGAATGCAGCCGCGCGAGTGTGCTCTTGAGGGCGCTGACGTCGTGTCCGTCGATGCGCTCCACATGCCAACCGAAGCTGGCGAACTTCGCCTCCAAGTCGCCAAGATCGCTGGTTGCGCGAAGTGTCGTGTCGGACTGCAGCTTGTTGTGGTCAACGACGACAATGATCTCGTGCATCGCGTGATTAGCCGCTGAGACAAGCGACTCCCAAATCTGCCCCTCTTGCAGTTCGCCGTCACCCGTGAGAACGTAGTGGCGTCGACCCTGCTTTCCGGACTGCTTTTCGGAAGCCTGACTGCCAGATGCACCCATACGCTGCGCCCAAACCATGCCCTTTGCCTTGGAGATACCCATACCCAAAGAGCCCGTGTTGGTGACGATGTGAGGGGTGGACACATCCGGATGGCCGGGAAGTCCCCCTGCTCGGCGCAGCTTATGGATGAGCTCGAAGGGCAGCTTACCCTGCGCCAGCAGAACTGCGTAGAGCGCCGGGGCGTCGTGCCCCTTAGAAGAAAAGTAGATGTCGTCTTTACGCATCTCTTTGAGGTGAAGCCACGCCACAATGTCGAGGCAGGAAAAGCACGATCCAATATGTCCTGAACCCGCTCTTGCGATCATGTAGAGGGCGTTGATGCGACAAAGATCGGCAAAGAGCGCCGTCTGCTCCACCTCGTCCACCGACGCTTCTTTGACCCGCTCCAGCTCGTCGAACGGAACGTAGTAAAGAGCCCCTTCCACGGCCTTTCCTATTAGATCACCCAAAGCCCCTCCTCATGTCGGTCTTGACTCGGCTGCAGTTGAACGTAGCGAGCTGCCGCAAGCACGCAAGCTGTACGCTCAAGTCACGTTCATCGCGTGGCCGGCCAGTTTGGTTGGCCAGAGGGTCTTAGAAAGTTCTGGAGGGTATGAGGAAGAGCATGATGGGCTCCTTGACCGGTAGGCGGAAACCTTAGATAATAAACACATGAAACGCACAAATCTTGTGTTAGACGCGTCTCTTCTGGAGGAAGCGACACACCTAAGCGGCGAAAAGACGTACTCCAAAGCTGTTCAACGTGCCTTACAAGACTTCGTGAGGCGCGCCAAAGCGCGCAAAATACTTGAACTTGCTGGCACTGGAGGGTGGCGTGGGGATCTGTCTGAAATGCGTGACGACCTTCGCGGGCCAGAGGGACAAGACAAACCGTGATGGTCCTCGTGGATAGCTCGGTCTGGATTGGCGTGTTCAGCCGGCAGGCCCCGATAGACATTGAGACCTTTGTAGACTTTGACGATGTCGTTACATGTCTGCCCGTGATCCAAGAAGTGTTGCAAGGGTTTGATGACGAGTTCGCTTTCCGCAAGGCCCGCGATGCCATGTTGTCTTTACCAATCGTCGAATCCTCACTGAAGATTGAAGTGGTAAATGAAGCCGTCTCGCTTTACCGTGTGGCGCGTCGGCAGGGCTTTACAATCCGATCAAGTGTGGACTGCCTGATTGCCGCGTGCGGGTTGAGAAACAACCTTCGGGTTCTACATCGCGATCGCGACTTTCACCTACTAGCCAAGGTCTGTGCACTGCAGGAGCAATGCATCTAACGCCATCAGGCACTTGGTGTACTCACACCCCAGGCACGTGGAGTTCACGTACGTCGATGGTTGCGGCGGTCGGTGAAACGCGTGGCGCGTCCTGCTGGGGCGCTGTGAAGAGAAGTTGCAAGTGCTTCCTGCGCGGCTCCCCCTCACGTAGATACACCCAGTCGAGGCCATCGCCACCGACATACCACCCGCCTTGGAGCTTGGATGGACGCAACTTGCTGCCCCGTGTCACCGCAACGCCTGCTTCAACTTCGAAGGGCGCGCGTGCGTCGCCCGGTGCGTAGTCTGAGCGGGGCTCCCATTGTCCATCGGCGGCGTGCATGCGATATCCACTTCTCCGAGCTGAGTCACAAGGGTGCGCACTGCGAAGAAATATCCAGGGACCTGGTTGGACGCAAATGACCACTCCTCACGAAAGTGCTCTCGGGGCGGTGGTCGCTCCGATGCGGGAAGTTCATCGTAGGACACCCAGCGGTCGTAGTGCTCACGCAGGTCCCGAGCGGTGACCTCGTCCTCGTAGGGGTCAACGAAGATGAAGTAGCTCCCCTGGACAAGACGTGGGGCCACATAAACAGGTCCTTCAACGGTGTCTGCGCACACCACAAGATTGTCGTCACCAGACCAGCCAAAGCCGCTGTGTGCCAGACGCTGCGCCAGGCGCTTGAAGTGGGTCTTGCAATCGTCATCCGCCGCTTCATCCTCGGAAACCGGGTCCTCCTTACGTAGGTCGTAAGCCAACCTGAGCTCACCCACGCCCACCATCAGCGGGTCAGACAGCTCCTTGATGCGTTGCGTGTGCTTGCAGCCTTCGGCTTTCGCGACTGTGAGACTACGCGCGGTGGTTTCTGCCGTGCAGGCGCCGGAGGCAGTACCCACCAGCAACCATACGGTGGTGAAGAAAGAATGAAAGGAAGCTATCTTAATCATGGCGTCGGGTCCATCGCTTAGGGGGAGGAGCTAGTTTACGGCGCGTCAGTTGCGCGTCTGTGGTGCATCAGGGAGACGGCAAGCGGAGGGCGCTGGAGGTACCGGGCGCCTCCCAATCGTGCAGCGCGTGCTGGTTTTCACAGCTCGTACAACGTTTGTAAAGGTTGCTTTACAAACACGAACACGAGACAGAAGGGCAGCCGCTGAGCACCGCACACGGGAAGGGGGAAGGTTGTGCCACTCTTGACGGGAAAAACCTTCCCCCTTCCGCTAAGGGTGGTCGCTATGGGAACGCGAGCGGATTGCCGTCGCCGCAGGGGTCGACGCCGTCGGTCTCGGTGCTGCATTGAGTCAGGGTTCCTACCGCCACTGGTGTTTCCCCCACTCCTGAGCGGGATATGGTTTCGAACTGCAGCGGGTCAGAAGCAAGGCGCTGGAGGTTGAGCTCGAGCTCCTCGCGCAGCTCGTTGCCACAGGAGGAAGGCGCCGCGTAGCTGTGCTCGACGGCGTAGGCATCCGCATCTTCGAAGGAGGTCACATGACCCACAAAGCGTCTTCTGCACCAGTTGCCATCGCCAATGCGCAGGTCCCAGTAACCGTCACCATGGTCGAGGTAGCGCACGGTGGCCAGCGTGCTTCCGGCTTGGTAGCGAAAGCTTCCTCGCAGCAGCGGCTCGCAGGTGTCGGGAGAATCAAAGCCAAAGCAGTTTGAGATCGATTCCCCCTCATCCACGTCGGAGGCATCTTGTTCCTGCACCGGAGTTGAGGCATCTTCTTCCCGCGCCGGAGTTGGCGATGTCTGGTCTGAGCAGTTGTGCTGCTCGGGGTCGCTGGCGTTCGGATCAATCGGATTGCAGTCGTCTTCGTCCGCCACGCCGTCGTTGTCGTCGTCGGTGTCTTCAGCGTTGACGATGCCGTCGGCGTCGCTGTCGACCGCCCGGCCTGGATCGGGGGCTTCAAGCGCCAAGCCTCGCTCGTCGATGAAGGCTTGCAGGTGCGTGCGGCAGGGCTCGGGGTTGAAGCCGTCGGCCCCTTCGGCTAAGCGGTCGCCGGTCTGCACGCTGATCACGCCGTCTTCGGCGATGTCGCCGGCAAAATCGTTGATCATGCGCTGGAGGCCCGCATCCGGTGACTCGGGCGAGGCTAGCGTCCCGGCGCGCGTAAGCAGACAGCTTGCCGCCAGCAGATAGCCGCTTGCCGCGTCTTGACCGCCAAGGAGGTTGATTTGGCTGGCGCGCGCCTCCTCGCCCACCACGTCGACCAGCGGCAGCGCCTGCCGCACTTCGCGCTCGGCCTGCACCCGCGCGTCGGCGAACGTCTTGCGCTCGTGTTGCATCAGCCAAGCCACGCGCCGCTCGGCCAGATGGGTATGGATGTTGACGTAGATGTCGGCGGTTGTCCCGGCCACGTCGCTCAGCGCGTTGAGCGTGATGGGAGCGTCCGAGAGGCTGCCGGTCAGCTCGTTGAAAAAGTAGCCCGAAGCCGAAATGCGCACCAGGCGAACCTCCTCGGGCAGGTTAATGGCGAAGTCACCCAGCGCGTTGCGCGTAGCGGCTCCGTACACATCGCCGTTGGGCTGGCCGTTGGTGCCCAGATCTTGCACATCCACGTTGCTGTTTTCGATGAAGGGGCCCTTTTGCACGTGCCCTTCGTGCTTGGGGTGGGAAGAACCTGCTGAGCAGGCAGCAAGCAGGGCGGCCCCCGCTGCGAGTCTAAGTGTGCGTGATGCGTGTCTGAGCATAGCGTCATCTCCTATCGGTGGCCGCCTTCTGACGGCAAGTCTGTGGCGGCAAGTGCATATGGGAGCAACGATTCACCAGCCGCAGATGGACGACAACAAGCCTAAGAAGAGTAAGTGTATCACATACACTTCATGAGCCGCAACGCCTCGCAGGCGCTTACAAGCCTGAATCTGCATCTGGAGGGGCGCAGGGCTGCTCGAGCGGAACGCAGACGTTGCCTGCTGGACAACAGCGCCATCCCGGCTCGCACGGGCAGGCGCGACCCTCCATGTCAAGTTCCGCTGCGCAACCCGCACTTGATGCGAGCAGGAGAACTACCACGGTGATGCAGCGCATAATCTACTTTACCCTAGGAGCCGACCGGCTTCAAAAGCGGTGCGTCCAATCCACACCGACCATGCCTGCTCCGACCTGCAGCCGAGGCAGCGTTTCCCCAGTCTGCGCACCCCCAGGTGGCACAGCAGCACTTGAGCGGGATTTCGATGCGCGGGGCGCTGGCCAGAGGTAGAGCAGCACACTTCCCACAGCTGCGGCGCCGCCCACGCCGTAGAGCACAGCAGCGGTTGTATTCGCTTGCCGTATCTCGCGGTTGCGCCGTGAGGTGTCCACCTGAGAGAGCCCGTCGGCATCTTGCAGCGAAGCGGCACGCACACTCATCGCGATGCCCGCCCCGAGCGAAGCCACCGCAACGCCTGCAGCAGATACTCCCAATACCTTACGCGTGGACCAGGTCGCTGCCCCATCGTCGCGAGTCGCTGCTTGCGCCAACCTGATCCTGCTCACGTCGGCCTCGGAAAAGGGCGCCGAAAAGAGCTTTCGGAAGGCATGGTGCGCCGCGCCACGCGTTTTGCTGCGTGCAGGCTGCGGCGCGATGTGAGCTAAGGTGAGACTTCCGGAACCCTCGGGCAGGAAATATTCAGTGCCGTCGCTCACCCGCCGAAGGTACACCGGCATCTCTGGGCGCATGAGAGTCACGTCCTGGCCGCGTTGATTATGGAAGTCGAGCAAGCGCACCCCTTGCTCCGTTTCCATCAGATAGTGCCCGGATTGAGCACCTGAAACATGCACGCGACGACGTAATGCAGGGCGCATGTTGAGCAACACGGACGTGCCTTCGGGAGGCAGCGCGAGCACCTGCGGCCGGTAGAGCGGATTGGCAATGGCGCTATTGGCTTGCACGACGAAGGCCGCAATCTCACGGTAGCTGATCAACCCGTCGCCATTGGTGTCTGCAGCGCCTAACAGGCCGGAGCGCACCTCATGGCTAAACACGCCCGCTTGAAAGGCCTCCCACTCGTGGCTCTTTTGTGCGCTGCTGGTCGACAGCAGCAGACCCACGTTGTCATCGAACGTGCGGCGCATCTGTGCGAAGTTGCGAAAGGAGCGGCGCCGGCCACCAGGGCCGCGTCCAAAAGCAAGGTAGTAACTGTTACAGGCGTCAATGATGACGTGGTTTTCTGCGGCCTGAACACGCTTGATTACCTGACGCTCGATGTGCTTTCCGGTCAGGCGCCCATCTTCCAAGGATAGATAGCCGCGCTCCGATTTTACACTGCCATGCCCGGCAAAGACGAAGTAGAAGGCGGTTTTCACGCCTGCCTCCTTAGCGTGCCGCACATCAGCCGCAACAAGGTGCGTGAGGTGCTCGAGCACCTCCTTCCTCGGCGGGTGCACTGTGCTGCTTAGGTGCGGGTAAAGCTTTCGGGTGTCGCGGTCGGGACGCGTCATGACGTACGTGCGCGCACCCACCGCGCGAAACAGGGCGGCGTAACGTGCCGCGTCGTCATCCGCGAAGTCGAGGGGCTCAAGATCCCGGTCAACGGGCCGGTTGACGCCGATGATTATCGCAAAGGCCTGTGTGGCCCTGGCTTTTCGAGGTGCGGCTGAGGCCACCGGTGGGAGGTAGAGCGCTGCAAGTAGGTAGAGCGCTGCAGGGAGATACACAGGCAGAGCGGACCTCGCTTGCCGCGTCGCAAACCAGCGCCGTTCATGGCTCACGTTGCACCTGCACGTGTTTGTCCGTCACCACGCTCCCTTGCGGCAGCCGTTGCTGCCACGTATTTGGATGCTTTTTCACTAACTGCTCCACGTGCTTGACGCGCAGTGCCATGCGGCTGAAGAGACCGTAGATGCTGATGCTACCTTGCAGAAGGTCGTGCGCGATAGCTTCTTTGAGCTTTTGATAGCCAGGTTGGATTGGCACGGACGCGGGATTGTCGGCGCTGGAGGTCCAGGCTGGGTGGTACCAGTGCACCCGGCCGTCGTGATCAACAGCAAACACCATCAGAAACTGACGCGGCGTAAGATCGCGCGAGGCGGGTGCAGGATTGCGAAAGGCGAACGCCAGCTCGTCGCGTGGCTCCATGCGCGTAAAGGAAGCTTGAACGCCCTCTTTGCCCACCCGATAGACCTGCAGCGAAGGCGCTTTTTCTGAATGTCCTCGTGCGCTAAACTGTGTGCTAGACTGTGCGCGAAAAGCTTCCTGGGACGGTAGCAAGACCGCCACGAGCGCCACGGCAGCCGCTACCATTCCCGTGGCTCCGAGGCCCAGGGAAAGACGGCGTCGCTTTCCCTGAAGCCCAAGCCCTTGACCAAGGCGCCTCTGCGGCCCCGGAGCCGTGGGCTCGAGCTGCTCCAACACCAGGGAGCGATCGTACACTTCTCGGCAGTCGGAGCAGGTCCTCAGATGCTGACGCATCTGGCGCTCCTTGCTTGGCGGAAGTCGACCCTGAAAGTGCCGTTTAATCAGGCGACCCACACAGGGATCAAGCTTAGCCGGCGCGTGCCGTGTTGGATTAGGCATGTCCGTCCCCCTGGGGTTCAGCCGCATAACGACGCAGCACACGCCGGATACGGAGCTCACGGTAGGCCAATGTGGTCCGATGCAGATTCAAACGTGCGGCGGCCTGGCGCTGACTCAGCTGCTCGATGAATCGGGTTTCAAACACAGCCACCCACTCCTCTGGAATGCGGGCTCTGACGTAATCCACGACGCGGCGCAGTTCAGCTTGTCCCTCCGCCGCCTGATGCGCCTGCCTCTGCTCCAGATGCGATTCGGTGAGCGCATCCTCGCGCCGGTACTTGCGCAACCAGTCGATCGCCCGATGACGTGAAACGGTGCGCAACCAACCCGCGAAGTGCCCTCCGCGGAAACTCTGTCGCATCTTCGCATCGGTCATCAGCGAGAAGAACACCTCGTGTATGACGGTCTCCCGATCGGCGCCGACCAGTATACGCCCCACTGCGGCATCCACGCTGTCAAAATACGTGCGATAGATGCCTTCAATCACCCGGCGCTCCCCTCGGTGAAACGCCGCTAGCCATTCGTTTGATTCTATCTTCAAAGCCAATTAGCCCGTGGCACCTGCCGCGCAGCGGCAAGAAACCGTTCCAGGTATCAAAGTATAACGAACGAGTTACGGAATTTGGACGAAAGCCGGAGCAGGGAGCATCCCGGCTGGGGAATACGGCGTCAGGATGCCCCCAGATTCGAGCGCGCCCGCAGCCTAGGTGAGGCGCGTACTTCCCGTACGCAACGAGCCGTAGCGAGGAGATAGTCGCATCGATCTCACGCCACCGCTCCCTCTTTCCACCATCAGCATCCTCTCGGTGCCCTAGAGTTCGAGGCGTAGGAAGAAGGTCCAGCGCGACGCTCTGTGTGCGTTCGTTCTGTTGAGATGTTGAACGAGGGCGATCCCTTAGAAGCCGTCTAGGAAGGACTCTACTTCGATCGCGTAGTATCCCCATGGCATATCTTCTATGAACTGCATGCCTGGCCGGCCAAGAAACTTGTAAGGTGCACGCGCTTTCTCCTCCGGACTTATGGCGGCCGATGAGAGTAAGGCCGCTTGCCCAAAGCCGAGATGACCCCACGCGTGTATTCCCATCGCATAGACAGGGCTCTGTCTTACCTTCTCAATATACATGGCGTTGGATTGGTAAAGTACCTGAAGACGAATACCATTAGCTTCTGCCTCTCTGGCGACGCGAGCGAGGACGGGATCCGTGTAGTGGTCCGCGTGCATCAGGTGAACGTGTCCGGCTAAGTAGAGGCGGCGTACGCGTTCGAAGTACTCCGCCTTATTCATGAAAGTGTAGGGACGGTCATCCAGGTCCGTCCGTGCTTGAAGTAAGCGAAGCCCGTCGTAGATCTCTCCTCGAACGTGAGGGTAGAGCGCAAGGAGCTCGTCGACTGAAACGTCCGAATCATCAGGTGGAGGATGCCGCTTAATGAAGGAAGTTGCCTGATCAAAGCGGCCATAGGTTGGGCCGAACAGCTCGAGAAACTCCTCGATGCGTTGTTCGGGACTTGCTGCTTGCAGGCTCAGAAACGCCGCCCGATAGATTGCGTGAATGCCGAGGATGCTGCTATTCGCGTCGTATAGCCACACTTCATCGGCACCGGCTGCCGCGAGCAAGGTGTAGTTCTGCTCGGCGCCTACGCCTACGTAGCCAATCTTTTCCTCCCCGTTCCGCGGAAGGTTCTCGAGGTAATGTACGAAGGGATAGAAGACATGCTCATTGGAAACAACAAACGTCGGGAGGCGCATGCTGGAGTGGCAAACCGCACTGGTCGCCTCTGCGTCTGCTTCCTCGGTTGCCGCTCCGCAAGCGTTGAGCATGCCTAAGCCCGCCCATGTCGCGAAGAAGCATGCCTTGCTAGCTGCCGCTGTGGCCGTGAACCGCATCGGCCACTTGCGATGCGAGATGTGTGCCATAGCCGATCAGGACGCGTCGTGCGCCAGGGCTATCGCATCTAAAAAAAGTGTTAAATCATTGGGATGGGCGATATGAAGAGGACCTGGTCTCCAGAGCCGCTGGTCTCCAGAAGTGAGCGTTCAGGTACCCGCTGGGCAGTAGAAAACCACCGGGACCGCAGGAATAAATGACGAGAACTCCGTCTCAAAGCTCTCCTTGCTCCGCTCTCCCTGCTCCGGCTTCGTCCTCAAGACCTGTCCTCACCGACCTACGTTCGCTCCGGGAGGTCTTTGCGTGGAGTTCTCCAGGATCGCAAGAGTGAAACAACGGGAACTCTGGCGGCGCTTGTGCGATCCCAGCGCTCGGATCAGAACAAGCCTAGGAAACCGCATGCATGGATACCTAAACGTTTACCTCCAGAAGCCATTTTGTAAAGCACCCTTTACAAAATCCGCAGCACTGACCTGCATGTATGCGCCTCCACAACGGCACACACTACCCGCAGAAATGAGTCTGAGCTCAGGCCTGCCCACATGTTAGATGCAACTGCCCTAGGCCATCTGCTCAACGTAAGCGGCGCGGCCACCACCGGCTGGTCTACGGAGCCACACGACCCTATAATGAACAGAGCATGGAACACGCTCCGACTAGAATGGTCTACGACGACCTGGCCGCTCAGCCCGAAGACACTCCAGTAGAGCTTGTACAAGGTCAGCTTGTTAATTTACCTGCCCCATTACCACGCCACGCCCACACGCAACGTAGCGTAGGTCGGTTTATCGGGGGCCCCTTTCACGACGACGACGGGCGCGGAGGACCAGGGGGATGGTGGATTTTGCCCGAAGTGGACGTGCGCTTTACGCCGCATGACGTGGCACGCCCCGACGTCGCTGGGTGGCGGAAGGACCGCCTACCCGACCCGTGGGATATGCGCCCCATCGATGTGACACCGGATTGGCTCTGCGAAGTCTTGTCGCCCTCCAACGTGGCGCACGATCGCGTTTATAAACGCTGGTTATACGCCAAACATCAGGTCCCGTATTATTGGCTGATCGATCCGCAGGACCGCACCTTGGAAGCCCTGCGTCTCGAAGGCGACAAGTGGCTTGAGCTGGGGGTGTATGGCGATTCAGACACGGTCGCAGTTGAGCCTTTTGCGGCCATTGAGCTGGAGGTCGGTCGATTGTTCCCACCGAAGAAATAGCGTGGCGGTTTAGAGTCGCATCGCCTCACGTGCTATCGCTCTTCGCCACGGCACGCAAGCTCGCGCGACGAGGCGCTAGGCGCTTGCGTTGTCGTGCTCTACGGTCTTGATGCCACTGAGGTCGATCCCCTCAATGCAGCGCACATTAATCGCATACGTCTTCGAGCCGTAGCCTCAGGTCATCCCGGCGGGAATACGGCGTCAGGATGCTCCCAGATTCCAGCGCGCCCGCAGCCTAGGCGAGGCGCGTACTTCCCGTACGCAACGAGCCGTAGCGAGGACCCGGCCGTAAGCTAACACCATCCCGGCGGGAATACGGCGCCAGGATGCTCCCAGATTCGAGCGCGCCCGCAGCCTAGGCGAGGCGCGTACTTCCCGTACGCAACGAACCGTAGCGAGAATCGAGCCGTAGCCTCAGGTCATCCCGGCGGGAATACGGCGCCAGGATGCTCCCAGATTCGAGCGCGCCCGCAGCCTAGGTGAGGCGCGTACTTCCCGTACGCAACGAGCCGTAGCGAGGACCCGGCCGTAAGCTAACACCATCCCGGCGGGAATACGGCGCCAGGATGCTCCCAGATTCGAGCGCGCCCGCAGCCTAGGTGAGGCGCGTACTTCCCGTACGCAACGAACCGTAGCGAGGACGTAAGCCGAAGCTGGGAGCATCCTGGCGCCGTATTCAGTTGTGGTAACGTGCAGACACAAGCGCCCCCACCGCCTCCCTCAACGCCGCGTCGCTGTAGCCAAACTTGTGCTGGAAGGTGCGGTAGGCTTGCTCGACCTGCTGCTGCTCCCCTTGTTCACGTCGCTTTCCCGCCTCTTGTCCACTCAGCCTGTCGAGCAGGTGCGATGCAACCTTCGCAAGCCGCCCCCGGTGCTCGGCGAAATACGATTGCCGCACCCTCGCTAGGTGACGAGGAAACAACATGGCGTAGTCCACGGGTTGGTCTGGATGGTCAAGGGCGTGACCTGCCACCGTGCTTATCAGGTCTTTGCGAAAATGCTCCGCCGCATCTTTGACATCCAGGGTAGACTCCACCTGCTCCATCAAGTCAAGGTCGGCAGCTTCGTCGTCACCTGTCATGGCGTTGGCCACCCGCTCGTTCTTCACCCAATAGGAGACGTGCCTTACGTAACGGTCGAACAGTTCCGCATAGCGGGACTCTTCAACAAACCCAGTGGCCACACGCAGTTCCTCATCTACTCGGTCTAGCCACCTCTGGCGTACGACCGAAACGAAGGCCTCCGCGTTGTAGTATCCTCCTTCGTGGGCCCGCTTTAGAAAGGCATGGTCGCTGGTCTCACACAGACGCTCGAGTTGCAAGATAACCCCGAGCGGCGTGAGCTCCTCCGCATCAGACTCTTGCGCCGCGACAAGCAGCAATCCGCGAATCTCGCGCGGAGATGCACCCGTCACCCCCTCGTAGTCGTCACGTGCCGCTGACGCGTCTTCGATTTCTTCTCGTGCAGCCAGAAGTGACACAACATCTCCGCCTCCCAGATGCTCCGGCACACGCCCATCGGCGTAGAGCTCCGCCTTTTCAATCGGGGTCAACATGCTAGCCAGGCGGCCGATCGTTTCGTCCTCGAAGGCGTCTGATAATAGGGGCGAGAGCCGGGTGAGCGTCGACCAAAGTGCGGCTACAAAGGTTGCATGCGGGGCGGCCGGACGGCTCAGCTGGGGCACGATATATGTGTCGTAGATCTGCTGCTCCTTCTTGTAGTCAAGCAAGTAAGGCATGCGGATCGGAGCGATGCGACCGCGGAAGGAGCGGTAGTCGTGGTGGCTGCGGAAGGCTTCAAGATGAAGTTCATTGGTGGTAGCAAAGAGAACGCTGTTGAGCGGGATGGTGGAGAGAGGAAGCGAGATTTCGCCACTTTCAATCGCCAGCAGCAGGTAACGCCAAGCATCGAGCGGGCGCTTGAGCAGGTCGCTGTACTCAATGATGCCGCTCGAGCCGTCAACGAGAGGCCCGTATGGCTCAAACAAACTAAGGGCGCTCAGCGACGCCGGAAGGGAACCGAGTGAGCGGTCAGCCGTCAACTGCCTCTCGCTTGCGTCTACCGCCATCTCGGGACCGATGGTGACAAGTCCAGCTCGGTAGCGACGCGAGTGATAGAAGCGCTCCACCTGCACGTGGGCCAGCACTTTCTGCAGGTCACCGCGGTATGCGTTGAGCAAAGCCTCAAAGATCTTCTTGTTCTTCTGGCCGAGCAGGCCGCGCTCAACCCACCTTGGCGGGCTACGCTTGATCCCATGCCGGCGGAACGACTCACTTAGCAGTTCACGCCGCTCCTCGAATGGAAGCAGCATCAGCGGGTGCTCGCGCAGTTCGCTCTGCAGCTTTGCGTCGATGCGCGACTCTGGCAGATGCGCAAACGACTCACCCGGGCGGAGCGCGTCCACGGCGCTTTCAAAGCCAATCGAGGTGCTGTCGTTGCCCCGCGGAAAGATCCAGGAGAAGCGATAGCAGGCGCCTTCGTCCACCTCAGAGTACGCCTCGAGTGCGTTCATGATGCAGGTTATCAGCGTGCTCTTCGCACTTCCGTTGGGCCCGTGAAGCAGAATCAGGCGGTTGGGGCGTCCCTCGCGCACGAAGGTAGAGAGTGCGCTGTAGATCGCTTGTTGCACCGGCTCATGTCCCACCAGAACGTCTTGGGTACCTCCGACGCCGTCGAAGAGGCGATACCGGAGGTGGGTCCCATTGAAGTGGGACACTTTATAGGAGCCGAAATGGTCGAAGCAGTCGCGTAGATAGGTCGCCGAATCCCTGGCGTAATGTTCCGGATGGGAACTAAACAGCTTCAGGTACTCCCCGAAGCTTAGAACCCGCCGCTGCGCGTCGAAGCGCTGCTTGACCGAACGCGCCACCTCATCAAACACGTCACGCGTTCGCGCCTCCTCCGTCTGCGCGGAGGGCGTCCCACGTGGCGGATCGGACGACGACGGTTGCGTCACGAGCTAGCGCGCCGCTATCTTGACGGCAAGTGTGCGCTCATCCGGCATGCAGTTCTCTGGCGTGCATACAGCAAACTCAACTTTCGCTAGTATGACCTGCTCCCCTTGTGCAGCGATTTTAAAAGGCACATCGAAATGGGCAGACGACTCTGTAAAGGCCGCTGCATCCTCTCGCTTGAGCTCAGGCTTAGGAAAGTTGATCCTTTCCGGCCCTGAAAGTTCAATCCGCACGGGGTAGTCTTGGCTCACGTGGAACTTTCCCTTCGGCTTGAGGTCGATCCCAAAGGTGCCGTCTTCACCCGCGGGGTAACTCGACTCCGCGCTGGCCTTGAGCGTGTAGTTCGCTTCATCGTATACCGAGCGTGCCTCATCTGCTTCCGCCGATGGAACATCCTTAGATGGTTCCTCAACGTGAGCCTGTGCAGGCGAGGCTTCCTGTTCCGTAGCAGCTTCCTTCTTTGAGCCGCACCCCGCAAGAGAGGCTAGAGACAGCGCGCTGATCGTAAGGTAGATGGCTGGTCCGCTTATGCTCCTGAACATGTTCTTCTCCTTGTGGCGCCGTTGCTGTTCAACCCACGTGTCCACTTCCTCTGTCCGTCGACGTGAGGCTTAACCGGCGATGCGCTCCTCGAGGCGGTACGCATTACGAGTATAGCCGGTTCCTCCGCAGCGACACAATGCTTACGTCATGCCTTCGTGCCTTACATCTTGTCTTTGTGGAAGCGGGCTATGTCGACGTATGCGTGGTGACCGGACGGATTGGCTGGCCCGCGGGAAGAAGCATCGCCGCTCACTCAGCGGGACCCACCACTGCCTTGCAGGCAGCGGTCCCCCCAATACGTTCGCTCACGATGCTTCTTCCCGCGGGCCTGTCGTACATGCCGGCTACATGCGGGGGGAGAGGGGCCTAGGCGACTTCGCCAGGGAGGCTCAGGCTTATTTCCACAAGAGGATCCCGAACACGTTCGTGATGGGCGGGGGAGTTTGGGTGAATCGGTCCCTCGGACCGAGAGGGTCTGGGTGCCAGTCCCTCGATAAAGATCGCATCGCCGCTCACTCAGCGGGACCCACCACTGCCTTGCAGGCAGCGGTCCCCCCAATACGTTCGCTCACGATGCTTCTTCCCGCGGGCCTGTCGTACATGCCGGCTACATGCGGGGGGAGAGGGGCCTAGGCGACTTCGCCAGGGAGGCTCAGGCTTATTTCCACAAGAGGATCCCGAACACGTTCGTGATGGGCGGGGGAGTTTGGGTGAATCGGTCCCTCGGACCGAGAGGGTCTGGGTGCCAGTCCCTCGATAAAGATCGCATCGCCGCTCACTCAGCGGGACCCACCGCTGCCCTGGGGGCCAGGCGCACATCATGCTACACGTGGACTGGCGCAGCGCCGTTTCGACGGATGAGCCGACTTATCAGGCTCGTCATCAACCCGAAACCTTACACTTTGGGCGTAAGTGTCGTACCCTAAAGTAAGGATGCAAGCGGAGTCGGAAAGCATCGCGCCTGCGGCCGGATCAGAGAGTATTGCGCCTGCGGCCGGGTCGGAAAGCGTCGCGCCTGCGGCCGATCCTAGGATCGGCGAGATCCTGCAGGAGCGCTACTGCATCGTCAGCAAGTTGGGCGAAGGCGGGATGGGCAGCATCTACGAGGCTGAGCACCAGCTGATCGGGCGCAGAGTTGCCGTCAAGTGCCTGCACAAGAAGTACACCGGCGACCCTGAAGTCGTTGAGAGATTTCGACGCGAGGCACGGGCGGCGACCAGCGTTGGAAATGAACATATCATTGATGTGACTGACATGGGTGACTTCCCTGACGGCACGCCCTTTTTCGTCATGGAGCATCTTGAGGGTCGCGAGCTGGCAGACGTCATCGAATACGAGGGCCCTCTCACGATCGGTCGTACCGTGCGCATCGCCCGACAGGTTTGCGAGGCCCTTGCTGCCGCGCACGGCAAGCACATCGTGCACCGGGACCTCAAACCGGAAAACATCTTCATCATCCGTCGCCAAGGCAATCCCGACTTCGTTAAGGTGCTTGATTTCGGTGTGTCCAAGATGCGCGAGAGTGCTGAACGTGTTGAACGGAGCCTGACCAAGACGGGGATCACGATGGGGACCCCGCACTACATGTCGCCTGAGCAGGCTCAAGGCTCTCGTGAGACCGACCATCGCACAGACATCTATGCTCTCGGCGTCATCGTCTACCTCGCGCTGACGGGTGATGTGCCGTTCGACGGCGACTCGCTGGCTGGACTCATGGTGAAGGTGATGACGGCGGAGCCACCGCCAATGCGCCGCTATCGAAGCGACATTCCAGAGTCTTTGGAGGCCATCGTGGGGAAAATGTTGGCCAAGCATCCCGAAGATCGCTTCACAGGAGCCGACGAGGTGGCGCAAGCCCTTGCGCCGTACGACGGCTTCGACGACCCACCTGTTCGAGCGGGTGACCCCAGCATCGTGCCGCCAAAGCCGTTCGTGCCGAGGTCCAAGCGGCCGGAGATGACACGCTCCATGGCGTCGATGCACATCTCAAGGATCCGATCGGTCACAGGGACTCTACCCGACATAAAGCAGCACCGCCGCTGGCTGATTGTGGCTGCTGCTCTGCTAGGCGTGGGCGGCCTTGCCGCATTGGCGTGGACCGGATCGGGAGACATTCGGGAAAAACCGAAACTGCGACCTGCCGTCCAAACTGTCACCCCTCCGCCTGCCAAGCCCGAACCAGTGGCGCGATCGGTGCGCGAGGAGGTCCGGGTCCGTATTGCCGTTTTGCCTGAGGATGCGGAGCTAACACTCGATGGCACGCGGTTCCCCAGCCCCCTTGATGCAGCTCGGCCGCGCTCGCTCGAGCCCGTCACCATCCGAATCACGCGGGAAGGGTATCAGCCCATCGAAGAGCTGACGGTGTTTGACCGGGAGCGCGAGCTCGAGTTTGTGATGGAGCCTGTTCCTGCACCAAGGCCAAAACGAGCTCTCAAACGCGCAAGAAAGCGACGCGCGCGCAGCAAGACATCGAAGGAAAGCAGCACCACCCGCTTTCGTGAAGACTTTTAGTTCGCCCGCTCATTCTGACGCGGGCGTACGGGTGAAATGATGACGCGCGGCGCCTGAGTCGTGTACCTTATAGGAAACCGTGGTTTCAGCTAAACCTCATCACATGACGACCCCTGCTGCACTCCAAGGGCAGCCATGCTCCCGGCTTGGTCCACGAACCCATGCTCTGTGGTGCATTTGCAAAACGACCCGCCATGTGTCGGGGGAGTTCCTTCGTTCAGCGTCTCTTGGCTCCCGTTCAGCGTCTCTTGGCTCCAGAGTCGTTACGCGTTCCGATGGCCGATGCGCACGCACCCATCGACAGCCGACTTTCGAGCGGGCGGCTATCTTCTTGTTCGTCGTCTTTTTCAGCGCTTTGCCAGCTTCAGTGAGTCAGGCGCAAACCGCAAAACCTGACGACTCGGCGGATGCGGCTACGGCACGGAAGAAGGAAGCTCGCGAGCGGTTTCTGCACGGGCTTGAGCTCGCCAAAGATGGCGACTGCAAGTTTGCAGTGGTCGAGTTTGAGACTTCCTATGCGCTTTATCCACGCCCCAACACGCTCTACAACGTCGCGCAGTGCCGGCAGACCTTGCACGATTACCCTCGCGCCGTTGCGGCATACAACAAGTACCTAGCAGTGGCTCCTCCTGATGCTGCAGATCGCCCTGCAGTGCAGGCCACCTTGCTCGCCCTCAACAAGCAAATTGGTAGGCTCACAATCACCTCCAACGTCAGCGGGCGCCTCTCTTTGGACGGCAAGGAAGTCGGCTCGTTTCCTGGCACGCTTGTGCTTCCCGCCGGCAGCCACCGGCTCAAGTTTCAAAGCCAGGGGCATACGGGCGAGAGCCGAGTGGTTGAAGTAGCCGGAGAAAGCAAGCAGACGATTCAAGTGACCTTAGAGCCTGTGCGGCAGCGCCGGGCTCCAGTTCGCAAGGAGTTTCAACCCGAGCCGGCGGACAATGGACTTTCGCAAGCCTTCTTCTGGACCGGCCTGGGAGCCACGGTGGCGGCAGCAGCTGGCGGAACCTACTTCGGCCTCAAGGCACAGAGCCTTCGCGACGACGCGCAGGGCCTGGACCCGCGACTTAGCCGCACGGATGAGAGAGAGAAGATCAATCAGACAGCGCTGACCGCCGACCTGCTCTTCGTTGGCGCAGGTGTGCTTGGAGCGAGCACCGCCGTGCTCTATTTCTTCACAGACTGGTCCAGCAAAGAGGCATCGCCATCTGCGGATCATGCCAGGGCAGAGCTCCGCCCGTCCTTTGCCCCCCAGGGGGCGAGCCTCACGCTGCAAGGTTCGTTCTGAGGTGCTCATACCCGAGCGGGAGACACGTAGCGGGAGACACGTAGCGGGAGACACGTAGCGGGAGACACGTAGCGGGAGACACGTAGCGGGAGACACGTAGCGGGAGACACGTAGCGGGAGACACGTAGCGGGAGACACGTAGCGGGAGACGCGTAGCGGGAGACACGTGGCGTCAGCCAAGGGAGGCCGCTCACAGAAAGCGTATTCGGACGACGTTTTGTGGCCGCGTAGTTGCGGGGTCTGACGCGATACGTGCAATAATCATCAGATGCGCCGGACCCAGAGACTAGGACGCTACCACCTTACCGACCGCATCGCTTACGGCGGTATGGCTGAGATATTCCGAGGGTTCACCTTCCGAAAAGATGGCTCACGACAAGATGTGGCCGTAAAGAAGCTACTTCCGCACTACACGGAGGACCGGCAGTTCGTCGACATGCTTGCCGATGAGTTCAAGCTCGTGAGCCACCTTCGTCATCCCAACATCGCAGAAGTCTACGAGCTCGCGGAGGCCGACAGCGCCTACTTCATCGCGATGGAGTACGTCGATGGGAAAGACCTCCGAACCGTGGCCGAGCGGGCCCGGCGCGCGGGTCACACCCTGGGCTTTGACGACGTCGCCTACATGATGGCGCGCTCACTTGATGGACTGCATCATGCACATGTAGCGCGCGACGATAAAGGCGATCCGATGCGTATCGTGCACCGAGATTTCAGCCCCTCCAATGTCCTCCTCAGCTACGATGGCTGGGTGAAGATCTGTGACTTCGGCATCGCCAAAGCCACGCACAGCCGGATTCAGACTAAAACGGGCATTATCAAGGGCAAGGTGAAGTACATGTCGCCTGAGCAGGCCTTCGGGCGGAAGCTCGATTGGCGGAGCGACCTCTTCAGCGCTGGCAGCGTGCTTTATGAGTTGGTGACGGGCAAGGCGCCTTTCACCGCAGGAAGCGAAATCGACCTCATTTTTGCCGTGCGCGAGGCCGAGCCCATCCCCTGCCGTGAGGCGAACCCTCAAGTGCCACCTGAGCTCACCGCGATCATTTCCAAGTCGATGTCTCGCTCCCGCTCCGGACGCTTTCAACATGCGATGGCTTTCCGCGACGCGTTGCTTACGTTCTTGAAAAACTTCAACCCCCAGTACCGCAGAAGTCAGCTCGCCCGGACAATGAAGCGCCTTTGCGCGGCAGACATCGAACGTGAGTTACGCGCGTTGGAGGACTTCGTGGTCGACGGACCAGGAAATGGAGATTACGGCCGCAATCTGATTGCCGACGCCCTCGGGCCGAACGCTGAATACACAGACTTCAGTCCAGACCTAACGGAGGTTAAGGCCGACCCGACCCGGCACGATGCAATAGCCCACACAAGTGCTCTGTCCGCAGTTGACACGGGGGACATCGCAAAAGACTCAAGTAAGCCGCAAATGCGCAAAACGGCTCCACACAATCCGCTCGAGTAGAATGAGGTGCACAGGTGGCGTAACTCCGCGCGAGTTGCTCCTGTACCCGTCTGCTTGAGTTTGGACCTGCGTGGCAGCGACGCCTCCTGGTCTTTGTAAAGTGATCTTTACAGGGCTGGTGGGTGGCGGTGGCGCGCGCAGCTCTTGTAAAGCAATCTTTACAGACCGCTCGTTGGCAGAACCCCGCCGAGAGATCCTCCTTGAACCTTCTTCCATAGATCAACCATGTCAGCTGGCATGGGCGCGTGGAAACGACACCGCACTCTGCGGACAGGGTGCTCCAGGCTCAGCTCAACTGCGTGCAGCGCCTGCCGCTCATGCCCAAGCCTTTCCGTTATCTCGGCGGTCATCCCCTGCTCGATGACATCGAAGAAGACGGTTGGACCTTCGGGACCGTAGAGCTTGTCGCCGACGATGGGATGCCCCAGCAGGCTCATGTGCACCCGCAACTGGTGCTGGCGTCCAGTGTGAGGCTTGAGCCACACCAGTGAATGAGCGGGCGCCCGAGCCAGAACGTGGTACTGCGTGAGCGCGTGGAGGTCACTCGCGCTTCCAGCTTCCATCAGCAGATGCAAGTCAGACGCGGCACGGAGCGGTTGATCAACGCATCCCTCGGCGGCGCTCACAAGCCCGCGGACGATGGCAAGATAAGCCTTTTCGACACGCCGATTCTCAAACAGACCTTTCACATCCCGCTCGGCTTGCTTGGTGCGCGTGCAGACGAGTACGCCGCTCGTTTCCCTGTCCAGCCGGTGCGCCAGTCGGGGAGCTGGCTCGCCATAGTGCTCTCGCAATACATAACTCAGCGTGTTTTTATGGTAGGTGGCGGACGGGTGGACCGGCAGTCCAGCAGGCTTATCGAGCACCAGCAGCGCTTCATCCTGATGGACTACAGTGTAATTCTTTGGGGCGGGTGGCTCCTCAAACTTCGTGCGCACAAGGATCACCGTCTCCTCGGCGCGCACTTGCTCGCTGGGCCGCCTGCGGCGACCTTCCTCGGTGTAGGCGCATGCCCGGGTAATGGCTTGCGCCCGGGTGCGCGTAAGACGCGGAATGCATTGTTGAATGAAGCGGTCAAGCCGCATACCCGCAGATTCGGGCGGCACGCGCCAAGAGAGCAGGATTCCGTCCTTCGGCGCACCCTTGGGCCAAAGGGGTCTCGAACGGCCACGTCTGGCGCGCTGCGCGCCTATCATCTTGCTACCACGCTCACTGAAGTGCCTTCTTGCACCAGCTGGGTATAGCTCAGGATGAGGCCAATGAGCCACGACGCTGCGCATATGGCGCCTACGCATCGAACGCACTCGCGAGCGCCACATGAGGAAACGCTCCAGCAGTTTGAAGAGGCACCCGCCGGAGTGTGTTAGCAAGGTCGCTCAGGTGGACGCGCACGAGCAGCCGCGCTCCGTGCGAAAGCTGGCCCCTCGGGTGGGATCATTCTACCCTAGGAAGGTGCCCGAGTTGGAAGCGTTGATGCGCATCATGAGACGCATCACAGGTGTCGGTGTTCATGTCGGTGTTCATGTCGGTGTTCAAGTCCCCGGGCATCTGGCTTTTGAGGCTTCTCGCGGCCTGTCCGCTGAGGTCGGAGGACCACCGGCGGGTGGAGGCGCAGGAAGCAGCCAGATCGGCCCCACGTGCTGGGGGCTCAACCCCAAGGACACCTACGGGCCTAGAAGAAGCTACCAAGAAAACCTCCAACAGCGAAGCGTCCGCGACGGTGATCAGCTTACGCTCGCAGGTAGTCCCGATGCTCGCCACGCCTCTATGTGGATAATTCCTCCATCGGCAAATGTACGATGAAGCTCCAACGCTTGAAGCGCAACGCCTGGCTCAAGCACCTCTGGATCGTGCTCCTCCTTCCACTGTCTCCCGACTTGGGAACGCGTGTTGTCGTGCGCCACCCGTCGCTGGACACACAAGCGCATTCGCCCGCTGCCCAAACGCTTGCGCTTGAGGTCACCGCCGAAGGCGACGCACCACTCGAGAATGCGCACGTGACCCTGGTTGGTAAGGAAGGGAGACGGAACTTCAACTTGCCCAAGAGTGGACGAAAGAACCTCACGTTCCCTTCTGGCCGCTACGCGGTTGCGTACGTTCGCGCCGAGGGGCGAGGCATGGAGGCACGTGCTCTCTCGAAACAGACCCGCCGACTGCAGATCACGATGCGCTCCCCGGTGACACTGCGCGGCGTGGTGATGGACGACCAAGGCAAGGCGCTGGCCAAGGCGAGGGTTGAGATTTCCATCCCACTGTCTCCGGCTACGGAGTCGAGGAGCGGTGGAGCCGCCTTTCATACCTTGCGCGCGGTGACCGCGTCCTCAGCCGGCGTGTTCACCGTGCCGGGGCTGGGAGGTTTTCCCAAAATTTTGCGGAGTCAGAAAGCAGGACATGAGGTCGCTCAACGTCGAGTGGAGCGACATGCCAACCTTCAGCGCGTGAGGCTAGTTCTCCCGCGCCTTACCAAACTGGAAGGCCTCCTATTAGGCAGCGACGGACGTCCGTCGACAGGCCGCGTCCGCCTGGCTGGGAGCAGCGTCTGGCCTCCGGAGCACACGGAAGCTGACGCGACTGGAAAGTTTCGCTTCGCAGACGTTCCCGCCGGTGTCTACGATCTCGATGCCGTGCATGGTTCGGCTTCTGCCCGTAACGCGCGTGCGCTGATGGTGACACCGGGGCAAACGCGCCAAGTGAAGCTTGAGCTTCGGGCCGGCGTGCGCTGGCAAGGGCGGGTGGTCAGCGCCCTTTCCGGCAACGCCGTCAGAGGCGCCCGTGTCTCGCTCAACAGCTCTGTATCCGGGTTTCTTCCTCTTGCCGCTACGACTGACCGCGCCGGAGCATTCATCTTCCAGGCAGTTCAACCTGGTGAGCATCTGTTGCAGGTGCTCACGCGCACCTTTCTCCCGCTCAAGCGTAAGGTTGAAGTCAGCGAAGAGTCAACGACGGTGACATTCAAGGTGGCACCCGGCGCATCGCTTGCCGGTCGCGTTCACACTCCGGGAGGCCAACCGGCCGGTGGAGCGCAGCTTATTTTCCTCGGCACCGACAGCAGGAACCGACCGGTTCGGCTCTCGGGAACCGGAGCCACGGCCAAGCCCACCCTTCGCACGGGCTTTTCCGATGGACAGCTCGGTGTGATGGAAGGACCTATCCCGCCCATCCCGCAGTTGAGCGTAGCTAACCCAGCCTCTGCGCGAGCCGAACAAGTCAGCGCGACACAGTCCTGGGAGACGGAACGCGCAGGCACGTTCTCGCTCGAGGGTCTGCCGCAGATCCAGGGAAAACTTCTGGTGATGCATCCTGATTTTGCGCCGACCTTCAGTGCACCTCTTAAGCTTGCCGCAGGAAAGGCAACGAAGGCGCCGCTCATCAAGCTGCAGCGCGGTGGGATGGTGGTAGGACGCGTAGTTGACAAGAATGGACGTGGCCTCGAAGAGCAGCTTGTTCGTGCCACGCAACTTGACTTGCCCGAACCACTGGTTGGTATGACGGACGGGTCGGGCGCCTTCCGGTTCGGGCCGCTGCTCGGGGAGGTTGAACTGTCCGCTCTTCCCCTCGAGCTGCCTGAGGAGTCGGCGCAGGTCACTGTTGCGGAGGGTCAGCAAGCGCAGGTCACGCTGCAAGTGGACGGGGAGCGTCATCAGATTGGAGGAACAGTATTGGGGAGAGGCGGTTTGCCTGTTGCGGATGCGCAAATCACGCTGCTGGCCGCTGGAGACTCACCTGGCGCGCCTGCGGGTGTGGTGACACTGGCAGATGAGGGCGGCCAGTTCTCTTTCACCACTCTACGCACCCCACCCCTTCGCCTGCACGTTCGCGCGGGTGATTACCCTGAGGTAACGTCTGAGGTCGACCTGGAGCGCCAACCGATGCAAATACAACTCGCATCAGGACTCGCAGTGACAGCGCGCTTGGTTGACACGTGGAGACGCGAGGGCGCGCGAGGCGCGCGTGCCCACCTGCTACGCGAAGGAGCCAAGGTCAGCCAAGCAACAGCAAGCACTGAGGGGGATGTCAGGCTTCAAGCTGATGAATCCGGAAGCTACACCCTCAGAGTTGAGTCGGGCTCTTTCGCACCGGTGACGCGAACTTTTGAGGTAGGCGATCGTGACGTCGACCTGGGTCGCATCGAACTTTCTCCCGCAGGCTCGCTGGAAGGCGACGTGGTCGACAGCTTAGCCCGGCCCGTGGCTGGAGCTACCGTGTGGGTCAATGGCGGACCGAAAGTCCAGACCGACAAGAACGGCCACTTCGTGCTGCAAGGGTTGGCTGAGGGGGAATCCCTCGTAGAAGCCTCTCACCCGGTCGCTGGAGCCACGGAGTCCTCCTACCAGGTTAGAATTCGCTCAGGCGAGCAGACTCCGGGCGCGGTGCTACACCTTCCCGGCCGCTCGGACTGACCGCTACATGGCGCAAGCACATGCAGGTCTGCTGCGCGCCCTGTCCCGCTTGGTCAACACAGCCTAGCTTGGTCAACACAGCCTAGCTTGGTCAACACAGCCTAGCTTGGTCAACACAGCCTAGCTTGGTCAACACAGCCTAGCTTGGTCAACACAGCCTAGCTTGGTCAACACAGCCTAGCTTGGTCAACACAGCCCGACCCAGTCAGACCGAGAAGTGTGTAAACGCATGCCGCAAGCCTTCTGCCGCGGCCGGTTTTGTAAAGGATGCTTTACAAGCCGCATGCGAAACCGACGCTTTGCGCAGCGAACGCGGCTGCGCCCTCCATCTCGCCCGTTCCATCCATCCATCCATTGATCTTTCGGAGTACGGGCGACTCTTGCCGCTGGGATCCGGAAAGGCGGGCAACCGAACCTTCATCTGCGTAGAACGCGAGAATTCTTGCTCGTGCGGTCCGGCTGTGGTCGAGTAGTCACCGGACGAACTGTACGTTCGTACTTGCTAAGCAAGATCAAGCCTCGCAGCCATGTTCCGCATCCTCTCAAGTCTGTCTAAGCGTCCAACCCTCGGCTTCTACCTGCATAGTTGCAAGAGGCGTGGAGCAGGAGCCTCATCGCCTCCGCGTTGTGCCGTCTTCCAGGCTCTCGTCGCACCTTTGTTCGGTCTGACAGTCCTTTGCGCTGCTTGTGGGGGCAGCATCACCAGTCAGAAGAAGAACGCGCTCTTCTCCGACATTCAGGTGGCCGAGGCGCGTCTCGAGCGCGCGAAGACCGCGCTCTACCGGAAGAGAAGCTCGTGTAGAACGCGTAGCCGTGCGCTGCGCCAAGCTGGGAACGCATCCGGCCACATCTGCGACCTTGCCCGGAGGTCGGAAGACACGGATGCAATGGCACGCTGCCGCCACGCAAAGCGAGCTTACGGCAGTGCGGACGCGCACGTGCACCGGCGCTGTAAGAACCTTGAAAGGGAGGATTCCTGAGCGTGAGCCTCGCCAAGCAACCGCGCCCTAAGGCGGCGATCACCGGCATCACCGGGCAAGATGGGTCTTACCTCGCTGAGCTGCTCCTATCCAAAGGATACGAGGTGCACGGCCTCATCCGTCGCTCAAGCTCATTCAACACCCAGCGCATCGATCATCTCTACCAAGACCCACACCTCCCGCGCACGCGCCTCTTCCTCCACTACGGAGATCTGACCGACGGTGCCGGACTACGTCGGCTCATCGCCGACATCGAGCCTGACGAGGTCTATAACCTCGGCGCGCAATCGCACGTGCGTGTGTCCTTCGACTCGGCTGAATACACCGCGGATACCATCGTTCTGGGCACCCTGCGGCTGCTCGAGACGCTGCGCATGTACCAGCACCGCGCGGACAAACCCGTCCGCATGTACCAGGCGGGGTCGTCTGAAATGTTTGGCTCAGCGCCACCGCCACAATCGGAGCGCACGCCGTTTCGCCCGAGGAGCCCGTACGGCGTCGCCAAGGTTGCCGCACACTGGATGTCTGTGAACTACCGCGAAGCCTATGGCCTGTTCGTCTGCAACGGCATCCTCTTCAATCACGAGTCGCCGCGGCGCGGCGAAACCTTCGTCACCCGCAAGATTACGCGGGCCCTAACCAGAATCAAGCTGGGACTGCAACAGGTGCTGTACTTGGGCAACTTGGACGCACGGCGCGACTGGGGTTACGCACCGGATTATGTGGAGGCGATGTGGCGCATGCTTCAACTCGAGGCGCCTGACGATTTCGTCATCGCCACCGGCAACTCGTACACCGTACGGCAGTTCCTTGATGCGGCGGCTCGCGTCCTCGAGATGGACTGGCAACCGCACGTCAAGCTTGACCCGAAGTATCTGCGCCCAACCGAGGTCGACGTGCTCGAAGGTGACGCCTCGCATGCCTCCAACGTGTTCGATTGGCGGCCAACCACGGGTTTCGAGGAGCTGGTGCGGAGGATGGTCGAGAGCGACCTCCGGCTTGCTAGGCAAGAGCGGCTCATTGCCGACGCGGAGGCGCAGTAGGTGAGCCAAGCGAGCGGCATCTACGTTGCGGGACACTGCGGCTTGGTCGGGAGCGCGCTCCTCCGCCAGCTGGGTCGGCAAGGCCACTCTGACGTGCTGGTCAAAACTCGGGAGGAACTTGATCTGCGGGATCAGCAGCAAGTTGACGCGTTCTTCAAGCTTCATCGACCCAGGCAGGTTTACCTCGCCGCCGCGAGGGTCGGTGGCATTCACGCCAACAACACTTATCCGGTGGATTTCGTTCGCGACAATCTGCTCATCGCCACGCACGTCATCCACGCAGCGCATCACGCGAGCGTGGAGCGGCTGCTCTTCCTTGGAAGCTCATGCATCTACCCCCGCGATCGCAGCGAACCTCTCCGGGAGAAAGATCTGCTTACTGGGCCGCTCGAGCCTACCAACGAAGCTTATGCGGTTGCTAAAATCGCTGGCATCACGCTATGTCGCTCGTATCGGAAGCAGCACGGGAGCCACTTCATCTCCGTCATGCCCACCAACCTCTACGGCCCGCGCGACAACTTCGACCTGAAAAGCAGCCATGTGCTGCCGGCTCTAATCAGAAAATTTCACGAAGCAAAAGAGCAGCGCTCACCCACCGTTGCGCTTTGGGGCACAGGCGCCCCGCGACGCGAGTTTCTCCACGTGGACGACCTGGCGCGCGCCTGCACCGAGCTGATGAGTCAACCACGCCTGCCGTTTGACATCTACAACGTCGGCACCGGAGAAGACCTGACCATTCGCGAGCTCGCGTCCCTCGTCGCCCAGGTCGTTGGATACACAGGTCAGACCACCTTTGACCCATCGATGCCGGATGGCACGCGGAGGAAAGTCCTCGATGTCGCACGCATCCGCGAGCTCGGCTGGCGCCCGCAGGTTCCACTGCGCGACGGGATCAAACACACCTACCGTTGGTACCTCGACTCGCTGAGCGACCACTAGCAGTACCTTCTAGCGGTACCGTCGAGCAGTACCTTCTAGCAGTACCGTCGAGCAGCACGGTGACGCCTCTTTGCCGTCGGCAGCTCAGTTTGCACCCTCAGTTCCCCTGTAGGCTCAGCGGCGGCGCAGATAGCTTCAACGCGAACGGCTTCTTACCTGCATCTACTAGGAGATGTCGCGGCGCTCCCTGCCTTGACCAAGCGACCCGTCGCCGCGTCAGGCGTGATGCAGGTAGTGCATTCTTCTGCACTATTCGATCGGTTCCAGAGGCGACAAGCTGAAAGTACGCCAGACACCCAGCACGCGCCGCTGTAGAAGCATCTGGCGCGGGCCAGCGTGTCTCGACCTGAAAGGAAGTTGAGATGGGAAGACACCGAACGCCTCTTTACAGAATTTCTCTGATCGCTGCGCAGCTGCTCCTGATCGCCGCTTGCGGCGACACCGAGCCAGATGAAAGCGGTATTGTGCTCCCTAATCCTGCCCCCGACGAACCACCCGAGTCAGGGCAAACCGATCCTCGGCCCGATAACCCCGCCGAGGTTTACACTGCAGGCTGTCCGGACAAACTGCCAGAAAATGGAAGCATCTGCGAGGAAGACAGGCGCATCTGCACATACGGGGGCGGATGGATGTGGAAGTGCCGCAGCAAAGCGTACTGTCAGGATGGGACCTGGCAGGTGACCGAACGGGAGTGTCCTAAAGACAGCGATGCCAGCTGCCCGGAAGCTCCACCCGAGGGCAAAGCAGAATGCGACTCGGGGCAACCGGGCGACCCTATCAAGTACTGCCACTACCCCGAGGAACAAGCGCAGTGCTACTGCGGCGGCCGCGGTGGTGGCACTTGGGACTGCGTTCATGGAGCGCACAAAGCCGAGGGGTGCCCAGACTATCTTCCCAACGCTGGCACGGCATGCGACCGAGATGCAAAGACTCTAGGGTGCCATTACGGCACCTGCAGCGGGTGCAACGAGTTCTCATGGCACAGCTGCGAATCGGTGGCATGCGAGGATGGGGTCTGGACGCAAGCGGGAGTAGTCTGCGGCTCCTAAACCCTGCGACTCCTAAACAGAGCCAACGGGCAAAGAGAGCAAGAACGAACCGCTCTTTGGGAAGCTGCGAGCCAAGCTTGAGGGGTGGGTAGATCCTCCTGCGCGGGTCGAACACGCACAACCCGACGCCTAGCGACACTGTGATTGTGACGCTGTGCGGAGGGCAAGGGGCGAATATGCATCCCTAGAAAACGAAAGAGTACGGAAGAGAGAGACGCGGGATGATCTGCCGCCTATTTTGCCATTACACTAGCTGGGGTGTCGACCCTGAGGCCGAGCGCGCAACTCTAAATAAATCTGAAGTGAATCGTGAGAAAGTTCCTCCCTATAGTGCTAGTCGCGACTGTCCTAGGATGCGATCGCAACTCTGTGCCCGACCCCGGCTCCATCGAGCCTATATCCGCAGAAGAGGCAAGCCAGCTCGTCACCGAGCGACTCAAAGACCACGCCTCCACGCTCAGGGGGCTTTCAGCCTCCCTGGATAGCGGCTGGGCTGCGATGTTGAGAATGATGGGCAGCCGGTGTCTGGCGGATGACCCGGAAGGGCCCGCTCTCACGGAACAGAGCGCACGTGAGGCAGTGGACTGGTTACGAGACCATGTTTTCGTCGCCAACAATGGCGAAGAAATAGCAGACGGTTCGGTCAGGTTCTCCGCTGTGGCGCTTTGCGACGGAGAGGCCACGTGTGAGCGTCGGCTAAGGGAGGGCGGCTGGCATCTTAGGGTGACACGTCCGGTCTCGAAAGACCCTGGACACGTCACCATCTTCATCAAGTCGGAACGCGATGAGAAAACTGCGTTTAGCCTGAGTTTAGGCAGAAAGCGGATTACGACCACATGGGACCTAAGCAGCCTGACGCGTCTAGCAGATGCCGGTCGGGCGGCTTCGTCAGAGCACCCCGACCTTCGCGTAGTTGAGGCGGCTGGTCTTCTGGCTCTCAGTGTTGTGCTCGAAGATGAGACAAGTTGGGAAGCAAAGTTGAGCTTGCTTGAGGACGTCAGGGCAACTCTTGAACACGTTGACGCGCCAAGTGTCCCATATCGCCTGACAATGGCGGCCAGGAAGTGGAGGGACCACGCACCGTCTAGGCTTGCTTCCTCTTTGGAGGCTGGCCTCTCTGCTGAGAGTCAGCCTCTTAGTGCCTTTTACGACAACGCGTCGGTTGTACTGCGTCACCGCGAAGATGCTTCCCTGGTGCAGGTGGCAGTGGCGCTTGACGCCATCGGTCTTGAGTTGCCACTCACGCACAACTGCGAGGCCTTCCCGTGTGAGAGTGCAGAACGATTGGTGGTCGAGGTGGCGGAGCTCGAAGGAAACATCTCGATCGATTCGATAGACGGAAACTTGCAGCTTGACGGTTTCACCATCGGGGCCAAGCCCATGGTCGCTCGCGCGGATGAACAGGAGCTCCTGGTGGGCCATGTAAATACCGATTCGGGTGAGAGTCTTTCGGCGAGGCTTCACCGGGAGGATGACGGGCTGCATCTGAGCCTTCAACCCAAGCTTGACATCTCGATGGCGCTCAAGATCAACAGCCTCCTCGGAGAAGACGGCGCCCCTTGGCTAGCGGACCAGCTGTTTGAGGTGATACTCGATGGCGCTCCCCGCTCCGAGCTGCTCATTCCAGCTCCGCCGTGTGAGGGCGGGGAAGCGTCACACTTCCTGTTTGAGATGCTTACGGGGCGCTTCGTCCTGCGAGAGACGGCGCGCTCGGAAGCGACACGAGAGCTCTTAGTCGAGGAGGGCATGTGTCTCCTCGAGGCGAGCGATGAAGCCGAGAGCAATGCGCCTTCCTTCTTCATTGATCACCTAGGGAGCTCGCTTTGTAAGTAGAGGCGACAGGAGAGCGGGAGTGCGTCATATCCTAATACTGTCGAGCCGACGCGGCGATCGCTGACTACGAAGTCAACCTAGCGGGGTGAGGCGTATCTCGTCAGTCCCTGGTGAGTCAGTTGTCGAGGAGGTTGTGCATTCGAGCGATGGGATCGCAGGAGACGCAATCGACGCAAACTCCACGCACAACTCGACCGGAGCGCACTGGACGAGGTTTGAAAACGGGATCTGAAAACGGGATCTGAAAACGGAGCCGAGTGCACAACCTCCTCCGAAAGCGTGCCTTCCTGGTCAGTAAGCCACTGACCGGGTACCCAATGAGAAGCGGGTGGCCGACGGGCAGCCGTTAGCACCCCCACTCCCAGCGCGTGCCGGCTCGATGTCGTGATGCTTCAACATCGGACAGCTTATTCAATGTCAGACGCGCGGCAGTCTTAGTCCCATTCCACGCTCTGCACCTCGTAGGTACGTGCGCCGCCTGGTGCGTTGACGCGAACCTCGTCGCCCTCTTCGCGGCCGATGAGCGCTTTTGCAACAGGTGAGCTTACCGAGATCGAGCCCTGCTTGATGTCCGCTTCATCGGGTCCGATGATTCGGTACTCAAGCAGCTTACCAGAATCAACATCTTCGAGCTTGACCCGAGCGCCAAATCGCACTTTGCTGCCACCGAGCAGCGACGTGTCAATCACATCCGCGCGTGAAAGCTTGTCCTCTAGCTCCAAAATGCGGCCTTCGATGAGCGACTGCTTGTCTCGCGCTGCGTGGTATTCCGCATTTTCCTTCAGATCACCGTGGTCTCTGGCGATCCCGATCTCTTCTGAAATCTTCGGACGCTCGATCTCCTTGAGGTGCTTGAGCTCCTGCATCAACCTCGCGTGCCCCTCAACCGTCATTGGAACCCGTTCCATGGTTAAGGCGTAGCTTGTGGACTGGAAAGCTGCAACTTCGGTGAGAAAAAAGCCTTCTCCATGCTTCTTTGACCCGCTAAACCTGAAGCGCCACGCGCATCTGTCCGTCCAAGCCCTGGCCAGGACCTAAGGCCTCCACGCAGGAGCTACGATGGCCTCAACGGGAATGCTTACGCACGGGGCGCGTCGCCTGATGATTGGAACAGCGCGAAACGCGTACTAAATCTGCGCCAGCGTGTAGTCCTGCAGCGCCCGAACCGAGAGCGGACCCTCCCGATGCGCCAGCAACGCTTCCGTCACAGCCTTGCCCGCTGCGATCGTGGTGAAGTAGGGAACAGCGGACATCAGCGTCTGCCGTCGCATGGAATAGCTATCGGCGATGGCTTTCGCGCCCTCCGTGGTGTTGATCACCATCGCCACGTCGCCGCTGCGCAGTCTGTCCACGATATGCGGCCGCCCCTGCCGCACCTTGAGCACCACCTCGGCGTCAACCCCTGCATCTTGAAGTGCGGCAGCCGTGCCCTGCGTGGCCAAGATGGAAAAGCCCGCTTTCCGAAGGCCCTGAGCGACTTCAACAGCCATTGGCTTGTCCGCGTCGCGCACACTCATAAACACTACACCTGAGCGGGGGAGCTTGTTACCGGCGGCAAGCAGTGCCTTGTAGAACGCGAGTGGAAAGTTGGTGTCGAGGCCCATGACCTCACCCGTGGACCGCATTTCCGGCCCGAGGATTGTGTCCACTCCGGGAAACTTAGCAAAAGGAAACACAGACTCCTTCACAGCCGTGTGTTCCAGCGTGATCTCCTGCGTGTAACCCAACTCCTCCAGAGATTTGCCCGCCATAACTTTGGCCGCGAGCTTGGCCAGCGGCACACCTGTGGCCTTGCTGATGAATGGAACCGTGCGAGAGGCGCGTGGATTGACCTCAATGACGTAAACCTCGTCGTCTTGCACCGCGAACTGCACGTTCATTAGGCCCACAACACCTAGCTCAAGTGCCAGATCACGCGTCGCCTGGCGCAAGCGCGAAAGCACCTCCGCTGAAGTCGAGTACGGCGGCAGCACCATGGTCGAATCCCCGGAGTGCACCCCCGCCTGCTCAACGTGCTGTAAGATGCCGCCGATCACCGCTTGCTTGCCGTCGCACAAGCAGTCGACGTCGTACTCAATGGCATGGTTGAGGAAGCAATCGAGCAGGATCGTTTGCGACTGCGCGTCTTCAACTGCTTCGAGCGCCACACGAAAGTAGCGCCCAAGCTCGCTCGCCGAGTGCACGATCTCCATCGCGCGACCACCAAGCACGTAACTTGGCCGCACCACCAAGGGGTACGACAGGCGCTCTGCCACTTTCAAAGCTTCCTCTGCGCCGCGCGCAATGGCTCCCATCGGGCGCTTGAGGTCGAGCTTGGTCAGCAGAGCATCAAACTTCTCTCGATCTTCTGCTTGATCGATGGCTTCGGCCGATGTGCCCATCACTGCAATGCCCGCCGCTGCCAGCGACACCGCGAGCTTGAGTGGAGTCTGTCCGCCGAACTGCAAGATAACACCGACCGGTTTCTCGCGGTCGGCGACAGCCATCACATCTTCAAAGGTCAGCGGCTCAAAGTACAACCGATCGGCTGTGTCGTAATCGGTTGAGACCGTCTCCGGATTGCAGTTGACCATCACGGTTTCGAAGCCGAGCTCCTTGAGCGCGAAGACGGCGTGGACGCAGCAATAGTCAAACTCAATGCCTTGGCCGATGCGGTTTGGGCCGCCGCCCAAAATCATCACCTTCTTACGGTCGCTCGGGGGAGCGTCGGAGTGATCGCCCCAGGTTGAGTAGAGGTACGGCGTAAGCGCAGGGAACTCCGCTGCGCAGCTGTCGACCTGGCAGAAGATGGGTTCGACCCCGTGGCTCCTGCGCTCTTGGCGCACCGTGGCTTCCGACACGCCGATCGCCTGCGCTAGGGCCGCATCCGACCAGCCCTGCGTTTTGAGTTCGCGCATCGCATCGGGCGCGGGCATCGCGCCTGATTTGAGGCCGTTTTCTTCCTGAATGATGCTTTCAAACTCCGCCAGAAACCAGCGGTCGATGTGCGTCGCCTCGAACACCTGCTCCAGCGTCGCGCCTGTGCGGAATGCATCACCCACCATCCAGATGCGGTCGGCTGAGGGTACGCGCAGCGCGGTGAGAATGGCCTCTACCAGCGAAGTATCCTCCTCGTTGCGCGTGCCCGGTCGGAGACGCGGCGCACCCGCAAAGTCCGCTCCATCAATGGTCTTGCGCACCCGCTCGGCAAGCGCCTGGTAATCGACGCGGTCGAGCAGGGAAACAAAACCAGGGCGGGCCAACTCGAGCGAGCGCAGTCCTTTCTGAAAGGCTTGCTTGAACGTCCGGCCAATCGCCATCGCTTCGCCAACAGACTTCATCTGCGTGGTCAAACGCACATCCGCGCCGGCAAACTTTTCAAAGGCAAAACGCGGAATCTTGCACACCACATAATCGATGGTGGGTTCGAACGCCGCACTGGTTCCGGTGATGTCGTTACGCAGCTCATCAAGCCGATACCCTACCGCGAGCTTCGCTGCGATTTTTGCTATCGGGTAACCCGTGGCTTTGGACGCAAGGGCACTTGATCGCGACACCCGCGGGTTCATCTCGATGACGACCACTTCGCCGTCTTGCGGATTGACGGCAAACTGCACGTTGGAGCCGCCCGTCTGCACGCCCACTTCCGTCATCACAGCGCGCGCCGCATCGCGCAGCACCTGGTATTCCTTATCCGTCAAGGTCATGGCCGGAGCGACGGTGATGGAATCGCCTGTGTGGACACCCATCGGGTCGATGTTCTCGATCGTGCAAATCACGCTGAAGTTGTCAGCCACATCGCGAATGACCTCGAGCTCAAACTCCTTCCACCCCAGCACACTTTGCTCCACCAGACAGGAGTGCGTTGGGCTCTGTTGGAAGGCCCAACGAATGGCGCGGTCGAACTCCTCGCGGTTGTACGCGATGCCCCCGCCGGATCCGCCCAGGGTAAACGAGGGGCGAAGGATCACGGGAAAGCCGATGTCATCGGCCGCCCGATGGGCTTCGTCGAGGTTTTGCACGAAGTGCGCCCTGGGGCACTTCAGCCCAATCTTCTCCATCGCGACCTTGAACTCTTCGCGGTCCTCGGCCTTGCGAATGGCGGCAACGTTCGCGCCGATGAGCTCGATGTTCCGCTCCTGCAGAAACTTCCGCTCATGCAGCTCGAGCGCAAGGTTGAGCGCTGTCTGTCCGCCAAGCGTCGCCAAGACTGCGTCAGGACGCTCTTTGTCGATGATCTGCTCGAGAGTCGCTGCCGTCAGCGGCTCCACATAAGTCTTGTTTGCAAACTCAGGGTCGGTCATCACGGTGGCTGGGTTGGAGTTGACCAACACCACCTCGTAGCCCTCGCTCTTGAGCGCCTTGGCTCCCTGCGTGCCTGAGTAGTCGAACTCGCACGCCTGCCCGATCACAATCGGTCCCGAACCAATCAGGAGAATGCGGTTGATGTCGTCTCGACGGGGCATCGGGAGGCAGGTCTACGCTACCAGCTGCCTGTCCGCAAGGGATGCTGGTAGAGAAGACGACTTGATAGAGAACGCGACGCAGACGGTAACGCGCGCGGCGCATCGGAAATGGCCGCGATGCAAGCACTGCTCCTACCACCGACCTTCATCGCGCTACCTCAAGTCGGATAGGGCTTGCTAGATCGGATTGCGCAACCTAAGTTAGATAGCCTACGCATGATCAGGCACGATTAAGCGCATCTGCACGTTCGATGCACGTAGCTGTAGGCCCTATCCGCTACTTAAAGCGGCTGAAGTAGTGCCGGTAGTCTTTGGTACTGTACCATATAGCTACAGCCTCTCCTCCGGGGGAAGCACTAAGCGCCGGCGCGTAGTTCCAAGCGTACGGACCCTTAGCTACTTCGCCTGGGGCAGACCACTCGCCTCCCTTCAAACGCCTTGCGTAGTGAAGGCTACCATGAACACTTGCCCCCTCGGGTGAACCAAACCAGATGACCGTCTCGTGACCCAACTTGTCTCTCATTGCCCGGTGAGGCGCAGGATGTTCTAGCGCACCCGGGGTCTGAGTCAGGAGCTCCGGAGTTGACCATGCATCCCCCTGGAGTTCAGTTCGCCAAATGCGGGTCCACCCTGCCGTACCAGCAAGCACCTCTTGCCACGTCAAGAACTCCGGCGCACCCTCCATCAGATCGAGTGCGACGACCTCTCCAGCCGCTTCTATTGGCACCGCCAGGCGATCGTCCCACCCCCTCTTGAAATCGAAACGATACGAGCACCCTCTACAAGCACTGCCCTCTTCCTGGTCGTAAAATATGACATTTGCGCGTCCGTCCTCCAGAAACGCTGCATCGGAGAGGCTTACATTCGGGGTCGGAAGCGCACTAATCGGTTCATTGATTTCGTCATCCGCGGAAATAGGCACGATGCTGGGAGCAGCGAGAACAGAACTCGTGTGAAACAAGCGCAACAAGCCGTTCCCCGTCGAATCAAACCAGTACGTGAGCTCTGGGAAAAAAGGTATCTTTCCAACGATGTCGCGACCCGAGCTCTCTACAATGGCGGCGCCGCTGGCCCGGCCCTCATAGATGGTGTGCCGATAAGCGCCAATGACACTACCGGCATGCGCGGCCACATAATGAAGATATATCCTTCCAGAGCTGTCCACCTCAATGTCGACGCTGTCAATCAAGGACCACCGGCTCACCACCAGTGGGTCTGACCAAGTGAGGTCGTCGATGCTCACCGTGTACACGTGAACCTCGTAGGCGTCGGTGTAAACTACCTGAGCTACGAGAATATCTCCCTCAGGTAGGATCGCAATGTCGGCGGCGTAGGTTGTAGAGCTAATCGGTGCCTCCTCCACACGCCAGTCGCTCTCTCCGCTTCGCAGTGCCCCGAGTAGAAGCTTAAACTCGCCAGCGGAACGGTCTTCAACCACCGATTTGACCATAGCAATCGCTCCGTTCCCACTGTACGCAAAGGCATCGACGTAGTCCTCACGCTCTGGAAACTGCGCATCTATTGCTCGAGGCTCATTCCACACGCCGTCGCGCGTGCGCCACGTGAGCGTGTGCTCCGCCTCAAGCGCGCGCCCGCTCTCGCTCTTGAGGCCATCGTCGAGCTCGACCACGTGCTCGGCATACACGTGGAGGGGCGTGCGAGGCACGAGTATCACCTCCGTCCCCTCTACTGAAACATCAACGGGCACGTCTTCGCCGTCTATCTTACGCACCAAGCGTACGGTGCCATCATGGACCGATCCCGCATCCAGCGGGGCGGAAAAGGTCAGCTTGATGCCCTCAGACCGCGAGACATCCTCGGCGCCGTCTTCCGGAGCTGCGCTCTCGAGCGTAAGCGCCTTCCCTTCCTCAACCGCCACCACGCATTCACCGCGAACCAGGGTGTAACCTTCCTCGCAAGCTTCCCGGCCGGAGCAGCCGGCGGACGCGGCTGCCATGCAGTAGCTCATGCATGTCATCGCACGGCTCGCCTTCCGTAGGATAGACCGCCTCAACTTGGGCGAGAGTGGTGAGTGCGTCATCCTATCTGTTTATCACATTCCTGCTCGTGCGGGGGCGCGGTCCCCACGTCGACAACCGCCTCCCAGATTGAGACGTCGCTGATGGCGCAGCGCCGATAGGTGTGCTTGCACGGGTACGCCAACTTGCACTGAATCCCGCTGCAGGACGACCGCCGCTCACACTTGCGATGACCTCGCTCACCTCAAGCGTGTATGCGGCGTGCACGTCGAGTGGGTTCTCCGGGGTCAACGCCACTTCCGAACCCTCCACTGCAATGACGACGGGCACACGCTCGCCGTCCGCAGTCCGCACCAGGCGGACCGTGTCAGCGTTTGCAGTGGATGCGTCGACCGGTGCCGAAAAGGTCATGACAATGCTCGCGCTGCGAGAAACTCCCTCGGCTCCGTCCTTAGGCACGACCTTATCGGGAACGAGCACCGGCACCTCCTGCTCCGCCTCTTCCACGCACACACCGCGCGAAAGCGCATAGCCCTGCTCGCACACGTCACGACCAGAACATCCCGACGCCACCACCTCCAGGCACGTCAACACGCATGTTACCCCAATCCAATGCCCCACAGGTCCTCCTCGTAAGTTACAAGCCGACCCCGGAAGGTCTGCTTGAGCGCGTACGCGCTCAAGCAGAGACCATGGCGTACAAGATAGGCCACATCAAGACCGCTGATTCCTCCCGCTCGGCCTGACCACCGTCGCACGTCCAGCTCACCGCACCTGTTCAAACACCGTCAGGAGGTTGTTTTAGGGCGAGGCCAGTCGGTTTCAGCAGGAGGCGCAGCATACCACGGCTGGCGGAGCACGCGGAGTGCAGGCCAAAACAAATGGTAACGCTACCGTGCAAACGAAAAGTCGCTCCAACCGCGATTGCAGTCGGAGCGACTTTCCCTCGGGTTCGTCTACTCGAAGCGCGCGTAGAAGAAGTATAAGTCGTACTTCCACAACGCTACTGCCGAACCATCGGACATACGTGCCAGATGGTATAGGCCCGCGTTTTTACCGCCGAAGTCTTCGATGACCGACGGCGTCGTCCACGTATCGGCACCTGAGTAGAGCCGCGCGAAGTATAGCGACCCAGAGTTGCCGCTGTCAGATGGTGCGCTCCAGATTGCGGTGAGGTGCCCCTGCGCATCGGCTGTCACTTCGATGCCCGGCTGAACTTGCATGGAACCCGAAACACGTTGGACCAGGTTAGGCGAGCTCCAGGCACCATCGCTATATTCACTCGACCACACCTCGAAGTAATTGAGCGTTTTGTGCTGCCACATCAGAAGGTTTGGTTTCGTTTCCGCCAGCCGAACCGCAACAACATCTCCGCCACCACCGGTCGGGGCATCGTCACGCAGCCTAAGAGAACCGGCTGCTGGTTTAGTGACGACAGTACATCCTTTGCAGTTCCCGGAATCTTGAACGTCATGTGCTACCAAGAGGAACTTGCCCTCATCGAGAGCGCTCACGTCGTTGTAGTACCAGTCGCTGCTCTCGAAACTCCCTGACCCCTCGATGATCGCTCCTCTTCCCCCGCTCGCCGAGAACGGGATGGCGTCGATCAAAGTAGAAGCTGGAGGTGGTACTCTTACGTCAGCCTCGGGAGTAACTAACCCATACGTCAGGAGTCCCGCCACCTCCTCGTCCGCCGTGAAGTGCGGCATGCGGACATTTTTGTTTGCATCCTCAAGTACGAGCTCAGGCCCCGTCCATCCAGAACCCGGCGTGTAAACACGACGAAACAAAGCGTAGCGCGTTACATCCGTGCCTGACACCGTCCTCCGTTCAGTCCAATGGAGAAAGAGCCTGCCGCTCGCATCGCCCGTCACGTCCAAGTCTGCACGGACGCCAGCAGGAAGTGACATATTTCTGAGATTATCAACGTCGAACGAGCCGTCGGCGACGCTGAACTGGGCCACCCTTTGAATCTTGTCAGCGCCATGATACGCGATCCACGCAGGTCCTTCCTCTGGAATATAGATTGAGGAATCACGCAGGCTAACTTCTTCTGGGAGCGGATTTGCAGTCCATTCCGAGTTGCCTGACTTGAGCGTGTAGACGAAAGATCTTTCTCCTTCTCCTTCGTAGGCGTCGGCCACCAACACGACATTTCCCTTACCATCGTGAGCGGCCGAGGAAGACCCGCCCCAGTGCTTGAATCGGCTATCAACACGCGCCACCTCGCCAAAGGTGCCATCCACCGTGCGGAAGCTGAGCTTCGCTTCTTCATCAAGGCTCTCACCGCTCTCGCCGGCCAGGTCAGTGCTCAAGATGATGTCGTACGCCCCGTATACCCACAGCATGGCATCGGGCTCAATGGTGAGAGTGGAGCCGCTGACGCTTAGCTCCACCGGCACGTCTTCTCCATCTGACGTGCGCCGCAGCTTGACCGAGGCGTCATCTACGGAAGCTGCATCGATGTCTTCAGTGAAAGTTACCTGCAGAGTAGCATCACGCGCCACGCCTTCTGCTCCCTCTTCCGGCGTCGCTTCAGAGACATAGAAGGTACTGGCCGCATCTCCGTCCCCATCAGCATCAGCAGCATCCACATCCACACACTTGCCGCGCTCGAGCGCCTGCCCCTCCGGGCACGCGTCTCTCGAACTGCAGCAAGCCATAACAAGCACGCTCGGAGCCAAAAGAGCAGATGCAAGCAACGACCGCCGCATCAGCCAAGGTCGCTCCGAAGTCGTGCCAGAAACCGTGCCCTGGTCTACCATTTCCGTTTTCATTCCAGTTATCCTCCGTACATCGGCAAGCTACTCCGCACCAACACCGCGTGTGCTTATCACGTGAGCTACAGCACCTACAACAGAATCATCGAGCCGTCGTCGAAAAAAGTTGCGCATCAAGTTCACTTCTTCTGACGTGGCACCCATCTGCCTGCGGCTCCAAAGCCTGCCTGCAAACATCGCATGCTGCGCACAACCCTTCCGAAGTAGTCCACAGATACGCAGAAACCGTCCATCAGCTCTGGAAGCCGCAGTTCGCGTGGTCTCCCCGAGGCAGGTCCAAAAACCTCAACTCGCTCGCACCGAGGTATGCCTGGCACATCCAAACGCGCTATGCATACACCTCGACGCTGCCTCCTTCAGCATCCATAGACGACCCGGCTGCAGTCGAGGGCGCTTCCTCAACCGAGCAGCCAGTGGGGCACGAGTCGCACAGATATCGGCAGCGAAGGCCATTTTCTGCCCTCAAATCTCGCCTGAGCGCAGCGCGTTCCCTGTAACACCCCCTCCTCATGCATCGGTTCTTCGATGGGTGCATCAGTCGAAAGAGCCCGAAACGCCCACACAGAAAGCGCACACCTCCGCCTCGCCGCCCTCCGCAGTCATGAAGGTCTTGACTACCGCAAAAGGCGTCGCATATCTCGGGCAATCGTCGCCCCTAGACGACTTCAGGTACTGACAGACGTACGCCGCTTCTATGCTTTCCATCTCCGTTTGCACGCACGCCATCCCCTCTTGGCACTGAGCGCTGCCTCGGCACACTTCGCACATACCACGACTCGCTAACGCCACATCGGTGCATGTGTTCTCAAGCACGTTGCACGTGCCCTCACCGCATGTCTCTTGCGCTTCGGCTGTGCATGCAACACACTGGTTCTCGCTTGGCGTATCCCCCGCTAAGCACACCGGCGTATCCCCTGCGCAGCCTTCCTCCCCCAGACACGCCACGCACGTGGCGCTCTCTACGTCGCAAACGGGCGTTTCCGTGGGGCAGCTTCCACATGCACTCCCCCCCGCTCCGCTTCCGTCACTGCCGGAGCCTATTGCGACGCACACGTCGTCCTCCTGCGCATACCCCTCCGGGCACGTCGCCTTACCCGAACATGCCACCACTCCAAGCAGCGCAATAGCCGCCCAAGCCAAGCGTAGCAAAAACTCTGAGCCCCTAGGCGAATGCGTCATACTTCTCCTCATCCGTATACTTTCTCCTCATGCGTCTGCCCTTCGATGGTTGCATCAATTGAAACTGCACACCTTTGCTCCGCTTGGAATGTTGCTGGGGGTTCCTGGCGGCTCGTCGCAGTCGCGGGGGTTGCCGCTTGACTGCTTCGGACAATCATCCGGACCGTCGCATATCATAATGCAGCCGCATCGCCTTCGCCGTTTAATACACCCGCTCCGTCTCCATTACTTGCCATCGTTCGTATCGACAAAACCAGCAGCGGCGCTGCCGCAACAGATATCACTCGAACCGAGCGTAGCGAAACCGGTCTTCATCTATCCAAGTCGCTAAGGCCGTACCGTCTGGAGCACCGGATAAAAAGTAGCCGTTACAAGCACCATCACGCCATGAAGCAAAAGCGACGCCTTGCCTATCATCCGCATCTTCGCGTCCTCAGGCGGCACCACCGTCATCCCAGCTGCCGACAGCTGCTTCAGCAACGCCGCCTCCACCTCCTCAAGCACAGGACTCGTCCCCTCACTCACCCCGCCACGGCCCAAACCCGTCCGGCCAAGCGTCGGCGAAAGCACCACCACCGTCAGCAAACACAGTCTGAGCCTTCAGGCGAAGGCGTCATACCTACCATCTACCTGATGTCTCACCCTCACTCCGCTCACTTCAGTCCTCGTCCTCGCCATGCACGTTCGTTCGTCCAATAAGGTTTCAGTCGTCCAAAGCCCACCACCGCCCTGCGCAGGTTTAGTTGACGTTGCATACTTTCGCTCCGCTGGGAAGTTCACTGGTGCCGTCTGGGGGGTCAATGCACCTTCGCGCCACCGGCGGCTCGCCTGCGATAGGAATGCAGTCGTCCGGGCTGGTGCACTTCATGCTGCACCGGAAGACTTCCTCGCTGTCTGGCACCTCTACGCAATACCCGTCGCTAAAGCCCTCCAGCCCGCACTCCGCATGCCCCTCAGCGTCTGCCTTCGTGCAGGGGTCGCGGAAAGCCAGCAGCGCCGGACATGTCGACACGGAAAGTGCACAGACCTCCGCCTCGCCGCCTTCCGCTGTATCACGGGTCGCCGTCGAGAAGTAGGGCACTGCATTCGCTCCGCAGTTATCTCCCTGCGCTCGACGCAGGTGCTGACAAAAGTACCCCGCATCTTTGTTCTCTGCCTCCGTCTGTACGCATTGCATCCCTTCTCGGCACTGAGCGCTGCCTTGGCATCCTTCGCATATCCCTATGCTTGCTGCGGCCACTTCCGTGCATGTGTTCTCAAGTACGTTGCATGTGCCATCACCGCATGCCTCTTGCGCTTTGACCGTGCACGCAACGCAGCGGTTCTCAGCGGGCGTATCGCCCGCTAGGCACACCGGCGCATCACCCTCGCATCCTTGCTCCCCCAGGCACGCCACGCACGTTGCGCTCTCTTCATCGCACACAGGCGTATCCGTTGGGCAGCCCCCGCACGCACTTCCTGAGCCGCTCCCGCCACCAGAGCCCGAGTCGCCAGCGCCTGAGCCTGACACCACGCATACGCCGCCATCTCGCTCATACCCCTCCGGACAAGATGCCTTGCCTGAACATGCCACCGCACCTACTAGCAGCGCGATGGCAGTCCAAGTCACATGCAGCAACGAGTCTGAGCCACTCGGCGAAGGCGTCATACCCTTACTCGTTCTGCGCACGGACTTCACCCGCCGCAGTAGTCGGTGCAGCCAGAGCCTGAGCAGGTGCACTCAGTACTGTCTGGACAATGTTGACTGCGCCCACAGGGGTAGGTACACGTCGTTTCCGTTGCGCTATCCTGCAACTCACAAAGTGAGTCATCAAGACCGGGTGCGCCGCAAGAGGTCGGTTCTGTACACGGCACTGATTCATTTTTGTACTGACGCACGGCCTCGCATGTTGTCGCGCCTTCATCAACGCCGCAGTAGTCGGCCGCTTCTGCGCCGCTAAGCGAGACGCGGTCGTCCAGCTCAATGGTGTAGGGGCGCGGGCAACCAGGGCTGGGGGCTAAGCAATACCCTCCGTCACGTGCATTCCCCTTGAAGTTCATCGGCACACATTTGCGCGTGTCCTCGCATTCGCTATCCGAAACGCAGTTCCTGCAGTCTCGCAGAGATCCAAGCTGCGTATTGGTGCAGGTATAGGTCGCAGGGTTGCATGAGCTTGGCTGGTCTTCTTCGTTTTTGCAGAGGTCGGCTTCTTTTTCCGGTGTGCATGCGACGCAGCGGTTTGCAGCGGGCGTGTCGCCTACTAGGCACGCCGGCGTATCGCCTTCGCATCCTTGCTCGCCCAGGCACACCACACACGTCTCCGTTGTCTCATCGCAGATGGGCGTCCGCTCCGGACACTCCCCGCATGCACTCCCCGAACCGCCCCCTCCACCCGAGCCCGAATCGCCAGCGCCTGAGCCCGACACCACGCATACGCCGCCATCCCGCGCATACCCCTCCGGACACGACGCCTCCTCCGAGCACCCAGCCAATCCACCAAGAGCCCACGCTACAGTGCACAGCCTCCTCACCGCGCGCAGAAACGAGCCTGAACCACCCCGGGCGAAGGCGTTATACCTACCATCTACCTGATGTCTCACCCTCACTCCGCTCACTTCAGCCCTCGTCCTCGCCATGCATCTTCGTTTCTTCCTGCAGCTTTCATCTCATCCCAAAGCCCACATGCTCATCAGGCGCTCGGGTCTGCATCAGCAAGCGTATTGAGGGGACCACTCGCAAGAGCGGTGGGTCCCGCTGAGCGCCGCGATGCGGCACCGGGCGCCCACCACCTCGCATGCTGATGTTAGTTCACGCTGCATACCTTCACTCCGCTTGGAAAGTTGTCCACTGTGCCATCCGGTGCATCGCATGGCCTCGCCGTGCCGTTTGACTGCTTCGGGCAATCCTGGTCACCTATGCACACCGGGCTGCAGACGAAGACGTCCTCGCCGTCTGGCACCTCCACGCAGTACCCGTCGCTAAAGCCCTCCAGTCCGCACGCTGCATGGCCCTCAGCGTCCGCTTTCGTGCAGGGGTCGCGGAAAGCAAGCAGCGCCGGACACGTCGACACAGAAAGCGCACAGACCTCTGCCTCGCCGCCCTCCGCTGTATCACGGGTCGCCGTCGAGAAGTAGGGCACTGCATTCGCCGGGCAGTTATCTCCCTGCGCGCTGCGCAGGTGCTGACAAAAGTACCCCGCATCTTTGTTCTCTGCCTCCGTCTGCACGCACGCCATCCCCTCTCCGCATTGATTACTGCCTTGGCACCCCCCGCATATCCCTACACTTGCCGCTGCCACTTCCGTGCATGTGTTCTCCAACACGTTGCACGTCCCTTCCCCGCATGCTTCTTGCGCTTCAGCGGTACACGCTACGCAGCGGTTCTCCGCCGAGGTGCTGCCCGCCAGGCATACGGGGTTGCTCCCCGCACACCCTGCGTTCTCCTCAGCCAGACACACCACGCATGTCTCAGTCGCCTCATCGCAGATGGGCGTCCGCTCCGGACACTCCCCACACGCGCTCCCCGAACCGCCCCCTCCACCAGAGCCCGAATCGCCACTGCCTGAGCCCGACACCACGCATACGCCGCCATCCCGCGCATACCCCTCCGGACACGACGCCTCCTCCGAGCACCCAGCCAATCCACCAAGAGCCCACGCTACAGTGCACAGCCTCCTCACCGCGCGCAGAAACGAGCCTGAACCACCCCGGGCGAAGGCGTTATACCTACCATCTACCTGATGTCTCACCCTCACTCCGCTCACCTCAGCCCTCGTCCTCGCCATGCATCTTCGTTTCTTCCTGCAGCTTTCATCTCATCCCAAAGCCCACATGCTCATCAGGCGCTCGGGTCTGCATCAGCAAGCGTATTGAGGGGACCACTCGCAAGAGCGGTGGGTCCCGCTGAGCGCCGCGATGCGGCACCGGGCGCCCACCACCTCGCATGCTGATGTTAGTTCACGCTGCATACCTTCACTCCGCTTGGAAAGTTGTCCACTGTGCCATCCGGTGCATCGCATGGCCTCGCCGTGCCGTTTGACTGCTTCGGGCAATCCTGGTCACCTATGCACACCGGGCTGCAGACGAAGACGTCCTCGCCGTCTGGCACCTCCACGCAGTACCCGTCGCTAAAGCCCTCCAGTCCGCACGCTGCATGGCCCTCAGCGTCCGCTTTCGTGCAGGGGTTTGAGAAGCTTAGCAGCGCGGGACATGTCGACACCCGTAGCGCACACACCTCTGCCTCGCCGCCCTCCGCTGTATCTCGGGTCGCCGTCGAGAAGTAGGGCACGGCATTCGCTCCGCAGTTATCTCCCTGCGCGCTGCGCAGGTGCTGACAGAAGTAGCCAGCCTCCTTGTTCTCCGCCTCCGTCTGCACGCACGCCATCCCCTCTCCGCATTGATTACTGCCTTGGCACCCCCCGCATATCCCTACACTTGCCGCTGCCACTTCCGTGCATGTGTTCTCCAACACGTTGCACGTCCCTTCCCCGCATGCTTCTTGCGCTTCAGCGGTACACGCTACGCAGCGGTTCTCCGCCGAGGTGCTGCCCGCCAGGCATACGGGGTTGCTCCCCGCACACCCTGCGTTCTCCTCAGCCAGACACACCACGCATGTCTCAGTCGCCTCATCGCAGATGGGCGTCCGCTCCGGACACTCCCCACACGCACTCCCCGACCCGCTCCCGCCTCCAGAGCCCGAATCTCCAGCGCCTGAGCCTGACCCGGGAGGGTTGTAGTTGGGGTTATCGCGCGTTTCACGGCAGCCACCCACTGCAGCCACCGCCGCAATCCCTGCTATCAGCATCGCCCTTCGAATAAAACCTTGCTCCATGAACCCGCCTCTCCGCTCGTTGTACCGCTCACTCATCATCTTAATCCTCTTCTCATCTCCGCCTCGGCCGCTTCGCCCATCACCAACACTCTGCTAGACGCAACCTTGTGACTCAGTGACTCAAAAGCGCGCCTGCTCTTGGACAAGCGCATGCATGGTCGTGGCTCCGAACATCACCCCTGAGGCCACGGTGATGCATCGCTCATCGGAGTAGCTCAGCCACCGGCTCGATGCCTCAGAGCCTCAAACGTTCGGTGACATGACCATGCAGGCGCTTGTCCCTCAACGCTAGAAGCGTCCACCCACACCAACCGTTGCACCCTTGCCCGAAGGCTCTACCGAGACGCGAATGGGTTGGAAGATGGCGAAGTAACCAGCACCGAGTAGAGCCGCAGAGCCGAGCCCAAGGAACACGGCACTGCGCGTGCCAAAGTAGTACTCTTCCGCCGCTTCGCCGTTCGCTGCGCCTTCGCCATTCACTGCGCCCGCTGCATCCCCGTCACTGGCCAGCGTCCGTATCGACGAGACCAGCAAGGGAGCTGCCACCGCGGTCAGTGCGCCCGCTAGCGCCCAGTTTATCGCCGACGCCTCCGACTGCGCTTCCGTGCCCTCCGACAGATGCCACTCCACCAGCGCTTCCTCATCCGCTGCCACGCGCACCCTCTGCCTCCGGCTCCCGTAGCCTTCCTTTGACGCCACCACCTCGTGCGTCCCGACCTTCATCATCCGGCGCAGTGGCGTTGTGCCCACCTCTTCGCCATCCACCACCACCGAAGCCCCGCTCGGCCTCGTCCGCACACGCAAGTACCCGAGCTTTGCCACCTCAAGCCGCTGCAGCACCGTCACCAGTGCCGCCTCCACCGCGCCCGTCACCCCTTCGGCTCCCACAGACCCCGAGCCGCCCACCTGCCGCCCATCTGCGGCTTGCGCGCTTATCCCCACACTGCTCGCCTGACCCGACGGCCCTAGCCACACCGTTGTCACCAGCGTCATATCCGCGCCCAGCGCCGCATTCACCTTCGGCACGCAGCTCAGCTGCACGCAGTTCTGAAACGCCTTGCCTATCATCCGCATCTTCGCGTCCTCAGGCGGCACCACCGTCATCCCGGCGGACGACAGCTGTTTCAGCAACGCCGCCTCCACCTCCTCAAGCACAGGACTCGTCCCCTCGCTCACCCCACCACGCCCCAAACCCGTTCGGCCAAGCGTAGGCGAAAGCACCACCACCGTCAGCAAACACAGTCTGAGCCTTCAGGCGAAGGCGTCTTACCCTCGTATGTCCTCGGCACGGGCCTTGCCCCAGGGACCGATGTCCTGGGTGAAAACCGTTTGAGGACGGTCGTGCGCAGGATTAGTTGACGCTGCATACTTTCGCTCCGCTCGGAAAGTTGTCCACTGTGCCATCCGGTGCATCGCATCGCGTTGGTGTGCCGTTCGATTGCTTTGGGCAATCTTGTTCACCGTTGCACACCGGACTGCAGACGAAGACTTCCTCGCTGTCTGGCACCTCTACGCAATACCCGTCGCTAAAGCCCTCCAGTCCGCACTCTGCATGGCCCTCAGCGTCCGCCTTCGTGCAGGGGTTTGAGAAGCTTAGCAGCGCCGGGCACGTTGAGACCCGCAGCGCACATACCTCCGCCTCGCCGCCCTCTGCTGTATCACGGGTCGCCGTCGAAAAGTAGGGCACTGCATTCGCTCCGCAGTTGTCCCCCTGCGCGCTGCGCAGGTGCTGACAGAAGTAGCCAGCCTCCTTGTTCTCTGCCTCCGTCTGTACGCATTGCATCCCTTCTCGGCACTGAGCGCTGCCTTGGCATCCTTCGCATATCCCTATGCTTGCTGCGGCCACTTCCGTGCATGTGTTCTCAAGTACGTTGCATGTGCCATCACCGCATGCTTCTTGCGCTTTGGCTGTGCACGCGACGCAGCGGTTCTCGCTTGGCGTATCCCCTGCTAGACACGCCGGGGTATCGCCCCCGCACCCTTGCTCGCCCATGCAGGCTACGCATGTGGCGCTTTCTTCATCGCACACAGGCGTATCCGTTGGGCAGCCCCCGCACGCGCTTCCTGAGCCGCTCCCGCCACCTGAGCCCGAGTCGCCACTGCCTGTGCCTGAACCAGGAGGGTCGTAGTCAGGATTGTCTTTGGTTTCAACGCACGAGCCCACGGCGGCCGCCATCCCAACGCCTGCTACAAGCCACATCTTCCAGGAGAACCACATCTTCATTGAACTACCTCTTCGCTCTTCGCTTCTCATCTTCAGACCCCTCTCAACTCAACCTGCCGTAGCTTCGTTAGGAACCGTCACGCCATACCTATTCACGTGGACTGCTACTCTCAGAGAAGTGGCGTGCATGGTCGTGGCTCCGAACATCACCCCTGAGGCCACCGTGATGCATCGCCTGGCGGAGTGGCTCAGCCACCGGCTCGATGCCTCAGAGCCTCGAACGTTCGGTGACATGACCATGCACGCCACTTCTCTCTCAGCACTAGAAGCGTCCACCCACACCGACCACTGCACCTCGTCCGGACGGCTCTACAGATACGCGGATTGGCTTGAAGATGGCAAAGTAGCCCGCGCCTAAAAGAGCCGCCGAGCCCACACCCATGAAGACAGCGCTCCGTGTTCCAAAGTCGACCGACTTCTCAGCGTCTCCCTCGCCATCGGTCGCGCCGGACGCGTCGCCGTCTTTTGCCAGCGTCCGTATCGACGAGACCAGCAAAGGTGCGGCCACCGCGGTCAGTGCTCCGGCTAACGCCCAGTTGATTGCCGATGCCTCCGACTGCGCTTCCGTCCCCTCCGACAGATGCCACTCCACCAGCGCTTCCTCGTCCGCTGCCACGCGCACCGTCTGCCTCCGGCTCCCGTAGCCTTCCTTTGACGCCACCACCTCGTGCGTCCCGACCTTCATCATCCGGCGCAGTGGCGTTGTGCCCACCTCTTCGCCATCCACCACCACCGAAGCCCCGCTCGGCCTCGTCCGCACCCGCAAGTACCCAAGCTTTGCCACCTCAAGCCGCTGCAGCACCGTCACCAGTGCCGCCTCCACCGCGCCCGTCACCCCTTCGGCTCCCACAGACCCCGAGCCGCCCACCTGCCGCCCATCTGCGGCTTGCGCGCTTATCCCCACACTGCTCGCCTGACCCGACGGCCCTAGCCACACCGTCGTCACCAGCGTCATATCCGCGCCCAGCGCCGCATTCACCTTCGGCACACACCCGAGCTGCACGCAGTTCTGAAACGCCTTGCCTATCATCCGCATCTTCGCATCCTCAGGCGGCACCACCGTCATCCCGGCGGACGACAGCTGCTTCAGCAACGCCGCCTCCACCTCCTCAAGCACAGGACTCGTCCCCTCACTCACCCCGCCACGGCCCAAACCCGTCCGGCCAAGCGTCGGCGAAAGCACCACCACCGTCAGCAAACACAGTCTGAGCCTTCAGGCGAAGGCGTCTTACCCTCTCGTACGCCATCGGCACGGGCCTTGCCCCGTCCTCTCGCGCTCCAGATGCATGAGAGACATGCTCATCGGGCAGGCCGCTCCCTCTGGAGCGGTGGGTCCAACTAAGCCGCCCCTCATCCATCGGCTTTTCGGCATGTGCATCAGTCGAAACTGCACACCTTCGCTCCGCCTGGAATGTCCTTTTGCGCCCACCACGGTCCTGCGCAGGGTTAGCTGACGCTGCATACTTTCGCTCCGCTCGGAAAGTTGTCCACTGTGCCATCCGGTGCATCGCATCGCGTTGGTGTGCCGTTCGATTGCTTTGGGCAATCTTGTTCACCGTTGCACACCGGACTGCAGACGAAGACGTCCTCGCTGTCTGGCACCTCTACGCAATACCCGTCGCTAAAGCCCTCCAGCCCGCACTCCGCATGCCCCTCAGCGTCTGCCTTCGTGCAGGGGTCGCGGAAAGCCAGCAGCGCCGGACATGTCGACACGGAAAGTGCACAGACCTCCGCCTCGCCGCCTTCCGCTGTATCACGGGTCGCCGTCGAGAAGTAGGGCACTGCATTCGCTCCGCAGTTATCTCCCTGCGCTCGACGCAGGTGCTGACAAAAGTACCCCGCATCTTTGTTCTCTGCCTCCGTCTGTACGCATTGCATCCCTTCTCGGCACTGAGCGCTGCCTTGGCATCCTTCGCATATCCCTATGCTTGCTGCGGCCACTTCCGTGCATGTGTTCTCAAGTACGTTGCATGTGCCATCACCGCATGCCTCTTGCGCTTTGACCGTGCACGCAACGCAGCGGTTCTCAGCGGGCGTATCACCTGCTAGGCACACCGGCGTATCGCCTTCGCATCCTTGCTCCCCCAGGCACGCCACGCACGTTGCGCTCTCTTCATCGCACACAGGCGTATCCGTTGGGCAGCCCCCGCACGCACTTCCTGAGCCGCTCCCGCCACCAGAGCCCGAGTCGCCAGCGCCTGAGCCTGACCCGGGTGGGTCGTAGTCAGGATTCTTCTCCGTCTCAACGCACGAGCCCACGGCGGCCGCCATCCCAACGCCTGCTACAAGCCACATCTTCCAGGAGAACCACATCTTCATTGAACTACCTCTTCGCTCTTCGCTTCTCATCTTCAGACCCCTCTCAACTCAACCTGCCGTAGCTTCGTTAGGAACCGTCACGCCATACCTATTCACGTGGACTGCTACTCTCAGAGAAGTGGCGTGCATGGTCGTGGCTCCGAACATCACCCCTGAGGCCACCGTGATGCATCGCCTGGCGGAGTGGCTCAGCCACCGGCTCGATGCCTCAGAGCCTCGAACGTTCGGTGACATGACCATGCACGCCACTTCTCTCTCAGCACTAGAAGCGTCCACCCACACCGACCACTGCACCTCGTCCGGACGGCTCTACAGATACGCGGATTGGCTTGAAGATGGCAAAGTAGCCCGCGCCTAGGAGAGCAGCTGAACCGACGCCGAGAAAGACCGCACTGCGCGTCTTGAACTTGACTCGCTCCTCAGCGTCACCGTTGCCATCGGTCGCGCCTGACGCGTCGCCGTCTTTTGCCAGCGTCCGTATCGACGAGACCAGCAAGGGAGCTGCCACCGCGGTCAGTGCGCCCGCTAGCGCCCAGTTTATCGCCGACGCCTCCGACTGCGCTTCCGTGCCCTCCGACAGATGCCACTCCACCAGCGCTTCCTCATCCGCTGCCACGCGCACCCTCTGCCTCCGGCTCCCGTAGCCTTCCTTTGACGCCACCACCTCGTGCGTCCCGACCTTCATCATCCGGCGCAGTGGCGTTGTGCCCACCTCTTCGCCATCCACCACCACCGAAGCCCCGCTCGGCCTCGTCCGCACCCGCAAGTACCCGAGCTTTGCCACCTCAAGCCGCTGCAGCACCGTCACCAGTGCCGCCTCCACCGCGCCCGTCACCCCTTCGGCTCCCACAGACCCCGAGCCGCCCACCTGCCGCCCATCTGCGGCTTGCGCGCTTATCCCCACACTGCTCGCCTGACCCGATGGCCCTAGCCACACCGTCGTCACCAGCGTCATATCCGCGCCCAGCGCCGCATTCACCTTCGGCACACACCCGAGCTGCACGCAGTTCTGAAACGCCTTGCCTATCATCCGCATCTTCGCATCCTCAGGCGGCACCACCGTCATCCCGGCGGACGACAGCTGCTTCAGCAACGCCGCCTCCACCTCCTCAAGCACAGGACTCGTCCCCTCACTCACCCCGCCACGGCCCAAACCCGTCCGGCCAAGCGTCGGCGAAAGCACCACCACCGTCTTATCCGACCGCGGCTGCGCATCAGCACCCACCCCAACTCCCACAACGCAAAGCCACGCGCATCCCAGCAAAAGCCTCACGCCCCAAGCGCTCCGCACAAACCCAGCAAGCACAAAACCCCCAAGCACCATCATGCCCCTTCCAAAAGAACCCAACCAGCCCACAAAAAAAGAAACAGCCGCATCACGCCAAAGGTTGCACCACCCACCGCTAGGGTGCGCCAAAAACCCCCCAAAGCAACCAAAGGCCCGTGCCTCAATCCCACCAACTCCACCCCAACACAGCCCCATCTCCCAGAACCTGCACCGAAGGCGCCCCCACGCGTCCACTCGCGCTCGCACCAGAAGACGCCGCAGAAGCAGGCGCCGAACCAGAACCCATCAGCTCCCGAATCCCGTAGATCACCGGCACCGCCAAAAATGGCACCCCGTGCATCATCAAAAGCGGTCCAAACGGCAAACGCTGACGTCGCTCCGAACACGATGCGTCCAAACACTCATCATGCGGGGCAAAAGCCACAATCCCGCCAGCCACCAGACCGGCACCCACGCCGCCCGAAGCCCATGCCCACCAGGGAACCCCCTCTTCCTCCGGCAGCCAAAACGGCAGCGCCGCGGTCAGCAAACCAGCACCAAGACCACCCGCAATCAGCGTCCGATCGCTCGCAGCAGAGCGATCGTTGCGCAGCGTCAGATAGTCAATATCCTCCGGCGCGCTTTGCTCCACCTCGCCCTGCGTGCCGCTCCACTGACTATAGAACAGCCAGCTTGCGCCAAGGCCGGCCACGCCAAGCCCACCCAGCACGTATCCCGGCAGCCCCGGACTCAAACCGGCGTCGCTCGAATCAGCTGGAGCCTCCTCCGGGGGCTCTTGCCCCACCAGCGGCGCCGCTGCCGCAGTTGGCTGAGGCTCTTGCAGCTGCTTAACCCCCAGTCGCACCTGGCCCGCAGTGGCTGAAAACGGCACGTCCGCCTGCGCAATGAGCTTCAGCTCACGGCCTCGCACCTTCTGCCGAATCAACCGCACTCCACCACCAGGCTGCGGCACCACCCACACCACATCGGACACGGGCAACGTACTAAGCAGAATCTGCGTGTCCTCTGCCAAATGGGTTTCACGCGCCGCCGCCGAGGGGTACACCAAGCGCGGCGGATCATCGAGACGCAACACTTCAGCAAGTCGCACCTGACGCTCGATACGCAGCGCGCCCGCCGTGGAAACCCGCACCTTGCGCACCAGCCCCGGCTTGGCCTCGCACTCCACCTGCACCGAATAGCTCCCCTCGGGCAGCGCAATATTGGCCAGCGGAACCTCGCCCAGCCGCCGCCCTTGCAGACGCACAATGCAGCCCGACTCCGCACTCGGCACCGTATCCACCGACAGCAAGCCGCCCTCCGTCGACGCGCGTCGACGCGCCTCCTCCAGCCGCTCGCGCACCCACGGCGCATGCATACTCGGGTCGGGCGTCAAATCGGGCATCAACCGTAGGCATCGATCGGCCCACGCATCAGCCGCGGCATCCTTTTCCTGATGATGCCGCGCACGCACCGCATGCAGACACAGGTCACCCACCGCCCGCGCCGTATCTCGCTCGCGTCCCAGCGCAGGAAGAAAGCGCTCAGCCTGCGCCAGCATCCGCTCAGCCAACGCCACCGCATGCCGATCGCGCCCAAACACCACGTACTCCATCGCACGCGGCGCTGCATCGCTCAGCTCCTCCTTGAGACGGTCGGGCGCCGGCTCGTACTCCTTCCAGTGCGAGTCGGTCATCCTGCCTTTAAGCGATTCAGCCGGAAAGACGTGCTCACCCGCATTCTCAAGCGCCTGCGCCACACCCTTTGCCACCCGCAGCACCGACGCCTCCGGCTTCCCCGCAAAAGCAGGAAGCACCACCCAAACCTCCTGCCGCTTAAAGCGCGTTGGCTTCGGAGTACCCTTAGCAGCCCCATCAGGTGCTGAGCTAACGCGGCCTCGCTCCCGGGCCAAGCGCTCAGCCTGCTCGCTGGTCAACTCACGGGGTGAGCCGTCCCCAGACGAGCCCTTCGTGTCGGCCTCACCGGGCGAAGCCCCCGCACGCTGCGGGGTCACATTCACCGGCCGCCGCGGCGCTGCCTCGCCAGAGCCACCTGATGCACCAGAGCCACCTGATGCTCCCGAACCACCTGATGCTCCTGATGGCGCCGACTGCGCCTCTGCGCGCGACACAAGATCCCGCAGCGGACCCCGGAGGAACCATGGTCGACCGGCATCAGAAGACGCCGCATCGGAGGACTCAGCGACCTGCACCTCACGCGCATCCAGCTGATTGGGTGCAAACCGCTTCGCAACAGACAGCCAATCCGCAGGACTGACCCAGCCAGCAGAAGAAACCATCGCGAAGAAAGACACCAAGACTGAACCAGATCGTCGTACGTTATTCATTCTCATCCACTTATCGTGCATTCGGGGTTGAGGTTGCGTAGCGGCGTGAATCTAACCCGTTAAGCTCCCGCTGTGTGCCCTATTTGACCGAAGAGCTGCCAGCACGCCAGCAGTAACTGCTCTCACCGACGAAACATCGCAGCACAAAAACTGCAGCGCCACGCGCACACCCTGCCGAGAAGCAAGCGCATTCCCCCAGGCTCCCCACCTCCTAAAAGCAACCACCTCGTCAGCTAAAACACGAAACCGCCTGCAAACCCAAAACCACGCATCGCCCAAACCCGCAGAACACCGCCTTGTGCACCCAAGCCTTATCGCACAAGCCTCTGGCACAAAACCAGCAAAAACCTCACAAGTCGCACCCGAACGCACCCTCAACCGCACCGCCCACCGCTGCATCCCAGCTACCTCACCCCTGCGCAACCATACCGCCCTTGTAAAGCAACCTTTACAATAATAAGGACTCACCCGCCGCGTCAGGCTGGCGCCGGACCATGCCGTGGATCCCTCTGCCACGCCTCGGGCCCTACCTGCCCGACATGGGCGGTCTGCAAAGTGACCGAGCGATTCGGGCGGCACCGCCGCTCCGCGGTGGGGGGGTCCCGCTTAGCGAGAAAACTCTGCAGACCGCCCGTGCCGGGCACCGCCGCATACCGGCCAACTCACCACCTCGCAACTAAACCAATCACCCCGCCCTTGTAAAGTAACCTTTACAAGCATCAGGAGCTATCCGCCGCGTCATGCTGGCGCCGCACCGTTGATCCCTCTGCCGTACCCACCACGCCTTCACCTGCCCGGCATGGGCGGTATGAAGAGTGGCCGAGCGATTCGGGGGGCACCGCCGCTCCGCGGTGGGGGGTCCCGCCAATGCTGTTCACTTAAGCCATTTTCCGGCTTACGTCCGCGGGAAAAATCCTCATGTAGATAATCTACACTGCGGTTTTTCCCTGTGGGCGCGCTCGAAAAATGACTCAATTGAACAGCATTGTTCTTAACTGATCAGCATTGGGGGCCCCGCTTAGCGAGGAAACTCTCCAGGCCGCCCGTGTCGGGCACCACCGCTCCGCGGCTGGGAATTAGCGAGCGAACTCTCCAGACCGCCCGTGTCGGGCACCGCTGCGCGCACCGAGGCCGCTCCCACTCCTCCCGCCTCACCCGGCCGACCATGGCCGCCACGAAGAATCAGGAGACCGGCTCCGCCCCCACCAGCGCACCACGCGAAGAGCGCGAATACCAAATCGACGCAACCAGCACATAGAGCATGCACGCGCCCACAATAGCGGCACACGCCGCATAACCCTGATCATTTTGCCCCGCCGACACGCGAGCCACCTGCGTCAGAATGCTCATCGCCAGCATCGCCTCCACAAACTCCCGCCGACGCACCGCAAACGGGGCCAACATCACCACCATCGTGTAGTAGTAACAGGCTGGCTCAAACAGCAAGAATACAATAAGCGGTCCCATGGCCACCGTGGCCCACGCCGGATGGGAAACCGCAAACAAGGCAAACAGGCCCATGATCAGCGCCACCGCCGCCCAGTAGAACACCCGCCGATCCTGGAAGGTTTGGTAGCGGGCACGCTTATAGTCGCCGTAGGGGTCGCTGTCGCTTGGATCGTTGAGTTTGGCCGCGGATTTATTCGGGTTCCAGGCAAAAAGCGTCGTCAAACCCATGTGGTTGGTAAACGGCGTCTTCGCGTGCAGCGAAACCTTCTCAAACAGCTCCTCGTACGCGGAAAAACCACCCGCGACATGTGCGGAAGCGGGCACCAGCAACGCCACCGAAAGCACCCCGCCCAGCACCAAGCGCGTCTGCTCCCGGCTCCAACGGCGCGTTCGAAACAACGTGTGTACCAGCTGGATCATAATGCCGAAGACGAACGACGCCGGAAACCACCGCAGCAACACCGACCAGCCAAGGAAGAACCCTGACATCAGCGGCTTGGCCTTCTTCAACAAACAGAGGCCGACCACTGCCGTGGCTAGGTAGGGCAAGCGCATGAACGCGCCGCCGTTGTAATAAAAGTTCCAGGGGAAGCCCGTGCCCCAAACCACCATGGCAAGCGCTGTGGCCCGCATGCCGAACGCCCAGCCAATCATGCCGAACACCAACAAGTAAAGTATCGGGTCGATCAGCGCCAGCCTGACGATGGTCGGACGGGAAACCGAAGTCGGACGGGTCACCCAATGCCCCACCATGTTCCAAACCGGCGTGGCGTTGTAGCCGTGGTCGGAGAACACCACGTTGTGCCAATGCGCCGGAGTGAACATCCCCCGAAACTTCTCAACATCCCCCTTGTAGCGATGCCAACTCTTCTTGGTGAAGTGCTTCTTGCAGAGCGACGGGTCTTCAAGCGCGTGAGGCCCCACGTGCAGCGCGTAGGTGTCGAGGTCGCGGATGTTGCGTCGCTCCACACTCCGCCGACGTCCCGCCTCCGCCTCAGCCAGTGCCGCGCACTCGTACATCCGGCTGTAGCGGTTTTCAGGGAAGTACTTCGCGCCCATCTGGTAGTGGAAAGCCTCGTGCATGTGTATCGGGTTTCCGCCACCGTGAAACTCAAGGAAGCTGGTCCAGCCGAGCAACCCCGCAAGCATCAGGGACAGCAGCGCCGCGCGCTCAAGCCATTTGTCGCCGCGTGCGCTCCACACCTCTTTCCGCCAGACGCGCAGCGTCACCCACAACACAAGCGCCAGCCCGACAACGCTCCACAATAAAAATCCGGCGCCCTGCTCCTGCTTCCAGCCGTCAAGCAGCTTCAAATGCGCGGCCTGCGCCCGCAGAAGCGCCCCCACAAGAGCCGCAAGGGCAGCCGCAATCATCAGGACGCGGCTTTGCCTACGGACCTTCACCTCGCTGCGAGGCGTGGAATCGAGGCGAAAAAGTGCAGTAAAAGCAAACAGTGCCAGAAACCCCAGCGCCACCTTGTAGCCCGCCATCCGTAGCTTAGGCAGCACCCCCCCCTTGGAGGCTGCTTTCGCGGCCCGCTCAAACTGAGGAGGCCAGCTCTTCGGCAGCTCGCAGTAGGCCGCGACCTCCGCAAGGCTGTAGCTGCCGTCGCCCGCCGGATCGCTCACACGGATAAACTGCGCCACGATATCGAGGCTGCGGTTGTGACGCAGGCGCATCCCGTGCCCCCTCGCAGGCTGCACCTCCCACACCGTCTCCCATTGCTGACCATCGCGTGACGTAGAGACCTGGTAGGTGTCGTTCGCGTCCGCCTGCACCACCATGCCGCTCAGCCGCACGAGCTGCTTGAGATCGTAGACGACCTCCGCTGCGTTGGTGGTCAGCTGGCTTGTCACACCGCTCTTCCAGAAGTCCCCTTCGGCAGCCCACGTGCCGTCGGTCGTCCTCGCGGCGTCGAGTGTCTCGGTGGCACGCATAGGCGCAGCCCCGGCAAGCACGTTGCCGCTCGGGCATGCTTGCGCAAAAGCGCGCACTGGCCATGCGGTCAGCGCCGCACACGCAGCCAAAAGCACAGCAGCCACCACCACCGCATGCGGCCGATGCCCCAGTAACGATTGCCCCGGTGACACAGTACGTTTCACCGCCCCCCTAGCCTCTCTTGCCGAATGCATAGATGACATCGCTTTGGCCGGACGCTAGCAAGCATGCCGCCACACGTCGAAGCCTTTCGTCCCCGCCGAGGCCAATTGCATTTAGGTCGGAGGCAGGGATGAACCTCTAAACCTTGCGGCAACGCTGTGCCACGCAAACTATCTAACGCGGAAGTCAACCCCGCGGTATTCACCCAAACTCCCCCGCCCATCACGAACGTGTTCAGGTAGCAGGAGTGACGAATTGGTTGCATCTATACGTCGTTGCAAAGCAGTGGGATCTCCGTTCGGAAATGAGCCTGAGCCTCCCGGCGAAGTCGACTACGCCACTCTCCCCCCGCATGTCGGCATGTACGACGGGCTCGCGGGCAGATGCATCGTGAGCGAACGTATTGGGGGGACCGCTTTCCGAAGGAAAGGGGTGGGTCCCGCTGAGTGAGCGGCGATGCGATCTTTTACAGAGGGTCTGGCACCCAAACCCTCTGCACGGGAGTCAATCCCGCGCATTCACCCAAACTCCCCCGCCATCACGAACGCGTTCAGGTAGCAGGAGTGACGAATTGGTTGCATCTATACGTCGTTGCAAAGCAGTGGGATCTCCGATCGGAAATGAGCCTGAGCCCCTCGGCGAAGTCGACTATGCCACTCTCCCCCGCATGTTGCCGCTACACTGACAGGCCCGCGGGCAGATGCATCGTGAGCGAACGTATTGGGGGGACCGCCCGAAGGGTGGTGGGTCCCGCTGAGTGAGCGGCGATGCGATCTTTTACAGAGGGTCTGGCACCCAAACCCTCTGCACGGGAGTCAATCCCGCGCATTCACCCAAACTCCCCCGCCATCACGAACGCGTTCAGGTAGCAGGGACGAAAAAGTGATTGCATCTATACGTCGTTGCAAAGCCGTGGGATCCTCTTGTGGAAATGAGCCTGAGCCCCTCGGCGAAGTCGACTATGCCACTCTCCCCCGCTTGTTGCCGGCTTCCACGACAGGCCCGCGGGCAGATGCATCGTGAGCGAACGTATTGGGGGGACCGCCCGAAGGGTGGTGGGTCCCGCTGAGTGAGCGGCGATGCATCTGCACTCGGGCCAGCCACGCAGCACATCTGCACTCGGCCAGCCACGCAGCACATCTGCACTCGGGCCAGCCAACGGGCTGCACGGCCTCCCAAACAGCATCCAGGTCAAACAGCATCAATCGCAAGCGCGTGCGCCTTCACTCGAAGAAGCAAGCACATCACCATGTCCAGACGCAACCAACGCTTCACGCACCCGTTCAAACATCGAACCCACACCGTCGATGCACACATAGCGCGTCGTACCCTCCACCTCCAAAAGCACCCGCACATAATGCTCCGCGATACCCTCACGAAACCGGTACGCCCACTCCGCCACAAGCACCGCACCCTCGGCCAGCGCCTCATCCAACCCGAGCTCGAAAAGCTCCTCATTGGCGCCTAGGCGGTAGAAGTCCGCGTGAAGCAGCAGCAGCCGCGCGGGATACTCATGCACCAGGCTGAACGTGGGGCTGGTCACGCTCACCCCGAACGGCACCCCCAAACCGCGGGCAATCCCGCGCGCTAACGTCGTCTTGCCCGTGCCCAGGTCTCCCTCGAGAAAAACAACGTCTCCCGGCTCCAGCACCCCCGCCAAACACCAGGCCAGGCGCTTGGTCTCGCGCAACGTGGCTAACACCTTCACGCGGATCTCCTAGCGCTAAGCTCACCCCCCTGCATGGCATTGACAGATCACTGCGGAGCGGTGGCGACCTAACTCAACTGGATCTGAATCCCAAGTCGCTCACGAAGCGCGAAGTAGTCCTCTGAGACACCGAACAAAATGACCTCACGGACCTTTTCCTTGGCTGACACGTCCACTGTGCCTTCACCCGAATCCGCACTGATCATGCGCGCTGCGATCTCCAGGTCGTTAGCCACCAAGAATCCCACGCGACATGCCGTCAGCTCAGATGCACGCATCCACTGCTTAATGTCAGCCTTCGCCTCAGCCTGCACGAACCGCTTCGCGATGTTTTTGACTGCCTCGAGTTGCACTGGCTGCAGCTTGCCCGCGATGGCTCGCGCGGTGTTCTCCACGTTTGGATCCGAGGGGCCCACGCCAGCGATCTTCAGCGCCGCAAGCAACACCAGCTTCAACTCCGCCGCCGTTGGCAGCACCTTTCGCAGGTAGTGCTCGCCGCGGTAGTAGCTTAGGTGTTTGGCAATCACGAAGGTCAAATCCTGAGGGTTGACCCCCATGAGCAACGACGAGCCACACACCGACGCCGGCGGCTGCACCACCGCGTGCGCTAGTCCACCCGACACATCGGGCCTCAGGAACAGGCGCGGGAGTGGCAGACTGAGCAGCTGCGCCACGAAGCTGAACGCCTTGGCAAAAGCCGCAGTCGAAGCGAGCGGATCGACCTGGTACTTCTTATTCAGCCCGCACTGCCGATCAGACTTTTGCTTGAGAGCTAGCACGCCGGGTGTAACTGCTTCGAAAAGCTTACCCACGTAGAGGTCTTCGCTCGGATGAAACAGCTGCTTGATCCACTGCTCGTTATTGAGCCTATCGCGCGGATGCACCATCCCGCGTGAGCGGTATTGCTCGAAGAACTGCTTCTGTTCTCTGTCGGACAGCTTGAGGAAGGACATAGCCGATGCGACGCACCAGGCTTTGTCGTACTGCCGCGATTCGAAGTAAAGCTTATAGAGCGCCTGGTATGAGCTGACGTTGTTGGCGTCGTTGCGTAGCAGCCAGTGGTGCTCTTCCACCGCATCCGACGTTCGGTCGGGAAGGCGCAGGTAAAGCTCGGCTAAGATCGTGTGCTCCGTTGTGCTTTCCGGACGCAGGCGACTGGCCATCTTGAACGCTTCGGCTGCCGCTTCGAACTGCTTGAGCCGGTCGCGGTAGATCACACCGAGGTTATGCCAAAGGTTAAACTCGAGGTCGGTGTTCCCTTGTCCCGTCACCCGGTGCAACATCTTCCGGAACTGCCTCTCCAGCTGCTTCCAATCTTTCTTCCGCGTAAGGATCTTGTTGATCGCCTCAAAGGCCTTCAGCTGCGACGGATCCTCATCCAGAGCCTGGCCGAAGCGCTCCACCGCTTCTTCTGCATTCTTCAGCTCGTCGCGGAAGATAACGCCAATCGTGTACGAATACTTCGACTTGGCCGGAGCGCGACCATCAAGCTCCCGCACACGGTCGATGATGTCGATCGCACGCTGCCACTGCCGCGTATCCTGGTACAGGCCCAGCAGCTTGTGTAGCACCCGATGATCGTCTGGCCGTAGGTCGCTGGCCTCGCTATAGCTTTGGATTGCCTTCTGGGGATTATTAAGGCGGCTCGACCAAAGGTCTCCTACCTCGATAAGGACCTCAAAACGCTCCTCGTCGTTGGACCCTTGCGCCACCTGGCTCTTAAAGTGAATGACCTGCTCGAAATCGCCGAGCTGCTCATAAATATTGACCACGGCCTCGAGCGTTGGGCGATGGTACGGGTCCTCTTCCAGTGCCTTGTCGAACATGTTGAGCGCCTTACGCTGCTCACCCTGCTCGCTCTTGATCTCACCAAGCCGGTAGAAGATGTCGGTAGTCTCGTCTTTACCTAACGCCGAACGGTGGTGAACCAACAGCATCTGGTAGAACTTGAACGCCTTATCCCATTCCTTTAGGCTCAAGTAGGAAGACGCAAGACCAATCAGCGACGGAACATGCGATGCGTCGATCTGGTAAGCACGCGTGTAGGCTCGATTAGCCAGCTTATCGTCGCCGACCTTCGCCGCGCATTGTCCAAGCTGAAAGTTGAGCCGATGTTGTTGGTCGGTGTCGCGTTTCGAAGCCCGCGCTGTCAGCGTCTGGAGCAGCGGCAACGCCTCATCCCATCGCTCATGCGCGATGTATTCGTCCACCAGAGGCAAAGCCGCCTCTTCGTTATCGGCATCGTCACCTAGCGCCCGCTCAAAGCACATCACAGCCTTGTGATGCTCGTCGAGTCGCTCCTGGTAGATCTGACCTAGCTCGACCAGCGAGTGCGCTCGCTCTCGCGCATTGGCTTGCACCGCGGTCAGCTGCTCCAGCGTTCGAGCTGCGGCATTCCAGTCGCCGTTAGCCACCTGAATCTTGCGCGTGGCCTTCAGAGACGGCTGGTGGTCTGCTTTCACATCGAGGGCGTGGCGGAACTGCTCAAGAGCCCCGTGTTGATCCCCCAAATGCTCATCTAGCAGCCGGCCCATGCGAAACCGCATCTGCACCACGTCATCTGGCGCCTGAATGGACCGGGCTAGCCGCTCGTTGGTTTCAAGCGCTTCGCTGTAGTCGCCGCGCTTCTCGTAAAGCTCAGCAAGTGCGCTGAGCGCCTCTGCATCGGTGGCCTCCAGGTCAAGCACGTGCAGGTAGCTGTCGATGGCGCGGTTCACGTCACGCAACTCGTCGGAGAACACGCGAGCCAGCTGCTTGAGCAACTCGACCTTCTCAAGTCGCTCAGGCGTCGCATCCACGTAGCGCTCGTAACTGGAAACCACGCGCTCCCATTGCTGCAGCTGACGGTAGAGCCGCACCAGGCCACGCAGCGCCGCCACCTCATTTGGATCAATCTCCAGCACCTGCTCGAGCTTCTCGGCGCTCTTGTCAGGCTTGCGGAACTGCTCCTCGTACATGGATGCTAAACGCATCAGCGTGGAGACGCGTTCGCCTTCCGTGGTGACGAGCTCGTACTGAGCCTCCGTAACTTCCAGTAGACCCTTCCAGTTCTCAAGCTGCGTGTAGACGCGCTCAAGGCCCTGCAAAGCTTTGAGACTCATCGGGTCACGCTCGCGCACGCCGCGGTAGGCCTCCGCTGCACGATCAAGCTCGCTCAACTGGAACTCTAATAGTTCGCCCACTTGCAGCTGAGCACGCACAGCCTCTTCCTCTGTCGGCGACGCTTCGACCTTCTTATCCAGAATGTCTTGCAGCTCATCCCAGTCTTGTCGCTGCCGGTGCACATCTTCCAGTGCTTCAATCGCAGCTAGGTTCTTCGGGTCCGTCTCAAGGGCGTGGCTGTAGTAGCCCGGTGCACGCTCAGGATGACCAAGCTCCCGCTCGCAAAGCTGACCCATCTCGACATAAACTTCCGCCTTCTCAACGGGGTCCCGCAACATCTCGACCAACCGCCCTTGCACCTGCGCGAGCAAGTCCCACTGCTCCGTGTTGCGGTAGAGCGTCAGCATTTGGCGCATGGCATCCACGTTGGCTGGATCGAGCGCAAGGATCTGCTCGTAGTACGGGATCGCGTACTCAGGATGTCCGAGCTCTACGCCATACCATCGAGCGCAACTCAGGCAGATTCCGATCTTGAGCTCGGTCTCCTCTAGCTGCTGCAGCGCCTCGTTCGCGCTCGACAGCAGCTCGTTCCACTTCTGCGTGAGTCCCGCCAGCCGCTCGAGGTCGTTCGCCGTCTCACGGTCGGTATAGTCCTCCGCCCACGCGAGCTGCAACGCCTCAAAGGCCTTGTCACGGTCCGCCAGCTCATTCTCATAGACCGAAGCAATCTTGCGAATGATGGCGACCCGAGCGCGCACATCGGCTGTTTGCTCCGCCCAAAGCAGGTAGGTGTCGACTAGGCTGTCCCAGCGCATCCCTTCGCGATGAGCCGACTCCAGCCCCTGGAAGGCTGCCGCATTGACAGGATCAAGCTCGAGCACCCGCTCGAAAGCCGGAACGCCGTCGTCGGGCTGCCCAACCTTTTCTTCCCACATGTTGCCGATGGCCAACAGGTAGTCCACCTTTTGCGCGGGGTCGGTAGTCGCTTCCACCCGACGCTCCACGATGGCGATGCAGTCCTGCCAAAGCTCCTCATCGCGGTAGATGCTTTCCAAAGCATCCAGCGCTTCGGGCTCGAATGAATGGATCTCGAGGACCTTTCGATAAGCATCCGCCGCGTCCATGGGTTGCTCCATCTGCTTCCAGTAGAGCTTCCCCAGGCGGAGATAGACTTCCTGAAGGGCCACAGCTTCTAGGGTGTCGCCACCCACGTCGACGATGCGATGCAGCGTGTTGGCAAGCTCGGTATGTGAACCAGCCCGTTCGTGAATATCAGCAATCTGGAACAGCGCGTCCAGGTGCTGCGGATCGATGTCGAGAACTGACTCCCAGCTCTCGAGGGCGTTGCGCTCGCGGTGAAGCTTGTCGTACCAGACCCGACCAAGATCTGAGAGGATGGCAATCTTCACCGTGGGTTCTGCAACCGTGGAGACCTCTCGCTCGAGAACATCGACCAGATCTCGCCAGTTTTCACTTCGCGCGTACAAGTTTCCTAACGCGTTAAGGGCTTCTGGATCTTCACCGCGTAGCTCGAGCACGTGACGCCAGTGTTCCGTGGCCGCCTCATCGTTGCCTAGCCGGTCCGTGGCCAGGTGCGCAAGGCTGGCATAGACGTCGGACCGTGCCTGATCGCCGCTGACCACATTGATTTCCTGCTTCAGCGCACCTTCTAGATCCTCCCAGCGCTCGAGGCGAGCGTAGATCGACTGAAGGGCCCGGATCGAGTCTAGATGGTCTGGTTCAAGCTCCCGGACAACCCTCTGATAAACCTCTTCAGCTTCTAGCAGCCGTTCGGGATCAACATCGAGAGCTTGTCCCAACCGGTAGTGCAACTCGATGAGCAGACTTATTTCGTTATCGCCCGCGGCTTGGATGCGGCGGCGAAGCACCTTGCTGAGAGAATCAAAGGATCCACTAGCTTCGTAGATACGATCAAGCGCTTCAAGCGCCTCCTCGTCGTGTCCCTCGATGCCGAGGACGTAGCGGTAGCTCTGTTCAGCACGCTCCTTGTCATCGAGCTGCTCCTCGTACACCCGCGCCACCTTCCGCGCGAGGTAAAGGCGCGTCTCCCTTTCCAACTCCTGATGGCCAAGCACATCCACATAGGTGCCGGCAACTGGGATCCAACTCCCCGTTAGTTCCGCCACCCGGTGCAGCTCCGAGATCACTTGTTCGTCTGCGGGCTCCTCCCTGAGGGCCTGCAAGAGGTACTGCATCGCAAGGTCAGGCCGTTCAGCACGGGTCTCCGCAAGCTCGCTCATCCTCAGCATCATGCGGATGCGTTCATCGCGATCCTGCGTATGCTCAAGTTGCACGACGTACACGTCGAGCAACTTCTGCCAGTTTTCGCGCATCCGGTAGATGGGCTCAAGAATCTCCCCAACTTCCACCGGCTGCACACCCTCTGCAAACAGGAGCTCGAGCGACGTGAGTGCTTGCTGATGGTCGGGTTCTGCAGCAAGAATGTCACGATAGCTCTGTATGGCTTTGCCGGTCTCATCCAACTGATTCTGATAAAGCTGGCCTAGGCGAAACTGAAGCTCAAGCACATCCGAAGGCGTGGGCGCTATGGGTAACTGCTTCCGGATGACCTCCGCAAGTTGCCTCCAGTCCTCCGTGCTTTCGTACAGCCTTTCCAGTGCATCTAGCGCTGGAGCGTTCTCAGGCTCCATCTCGATGACGAGTTCGTAGCGACGGATGGACTGCTCCATATCGCCGATCTGCACCTCAAAAAGTTGCGCCAGACGCATGGCCAACTCGGCCGCCTCTGGTTCGCGCCCCTTCTCCTTGAGCACCGCAATCATCTTATCGTACCGCGCGGCTAACTCGTCCCAGCGGTTGAGATACTCCGCCAAACGCTCGAACGAAAGCAGCGTCTTCTCTCCGAGCGGATCCAACTCAAGCGCTTCAGCGTACGCATCAAAGGCTTGGTGAGGATTGTCAATATGGGTCTCTTGCAGCTCCGCGATCTCATGCCAGAGCTCGATTTTACGAAATGCATCCTGCTCGTGGGCCACCTCTACACGGCGCAACTGTGTGAGCTTCTGCCAATCGCCTGATCCACGAAATACGGGCTCAAGCACCGCTGCAGCAGCGAGCGGCTCCCGCCCTTCATCAACCATCTCCTCAAGGGCGGCCATGGTGGGCGCATGTTCGGCGTACGTGGCAAGGATCGCCCCGTACCCCTCGACGGCGCGCTCAGGATCGCTCAACTGCTTTTCCCAAAGCCGCGCCATGCGGTAGCGCAGCTCCACGCTAACCTCCGGCTCTTGCACAAGCTCTGTCTGCCGGTCGAGCACAGACAGAAGCTCGCTCCAGTTTTCAGTTGCTTGGTACAAGCGGTCGAGCGCTTGCAGAGCGGGAAGGTCACCTGGATCGATCTCCAGGATTCGCTGATACGTGTCTATCGCCTTCGGAACGTCACCCTTATGGGCTTCGTACACGGAGCCGACCTCTGCGTAGATCCTCTTCTTTTCGTCAAGATCGACAATGACGTCCGCCTTCGTCGTATATACCTCAAGAAGATGATCCCACTCCTCAACACGCAGGTATTGCGCAATGAGCTTGTCGAGAGCACGCACCTCTTCCGGTTCGTGCTCGAGGATCTTACGATAGACCTCGATCGCGCGCTGCGGACGGTCAAGAACATCCTCGTAGATAAAGGCGCCTCGAAAGAGGCTTTCTTGACGCTCGTGGGGATCGGTTAGAATCTCTGCCTTCAGCAGATGGTTTGCTGCAAGTTCCTCGTACTGCTCCTCCATCTGATAGAGACGCTCAAGCGCATCTGCTGCATCCAAGTGATGGCCATCAAGTTCCAGCACCTTCTTGTAGTGTCTGATTGCGCGTTCGGTATCATCGAGAAACTGCTCGCACGCCTGAGCGGCCTTCATGTGCAGCGAGGCTTTTAGCTGCGCGTCCTCAAGCTCCTCTACCTGCGTCTCGTAAACGTTGACCAGCGCGTTCCAATCGCCAGACGTGCGCGCAAGCCGCTCGAGTTGATCCTGCGTCTGCGTGTCGGCTGGATCTTCTCCTAGTGCGCGTGCGTAGGTCTGAAACGCTTGGTTTGGGTCGTCGAGCGCCACCTCATAAAGTTCGGCGATCTGATGCAGTAGTTGGATCCGCGTGCCCACCGCTCCTGCACGCGCTGCCTGCACCTCATGGATGCCGATTAGCTTCTGTACGTCACCCGACTCGCGATAGATGGGTTCGAGAACTTCGGAGATAACATCTTGATAATCTTCTAGATCGAGCAGACGCTCAAGCGCCTCAAGAGCCTGCGGATTGCGGGGGCTTTGCTCCAATACCTCCCGGTAAATCTCGATCGCAGAGTCCACGGCATTCATCCGTGTCTCCCGAATCGAAGCAAGCCTCAAGAGCAAAGGAACACGCGCCTCCGCGGTTGTGGCAAGGGAAAGCCGACGTGACACGTTATCGGCGAGGTCCCCCCAACGCTCTTGCTGCTCGAGCAACTGATCGAGAGCCGCCAGCGCAAGCTCGCTTGTGGGGTTTAGCTCCAGCACCTCACGGTACACACGAATGGCTTGCGCGATCTCGCCCACCAGTTCCACATAAATGCGGGCACACTGGAGGAGCAGCTCCTCTTGTTCTGCGGGGTTAACGGAGATTTCAGCGCGTCGTCGCAGCACATTGAGCAACTCATTCCAACGCTCAAGACGACGGTAAAGCGTCTCAAGCGCTACCAGTATCTCTTGATCATCAGGATCGGCTGCCAGTACCTTAGAATACGCTGCGACCGAAGCTTCAAGACTGCCAAGGTCGGTGTCGTGAATAGTTGCGGCCTTGATCCAAAGGTCGCGAGCGAGGGGCTTATCCGCCTCCGCGGCCACCTCGCTAACAAGCTCCACAAGCTCCGGAAATTTCTCGTGCTGCGCCGCGAGCATCTCCAGAGTCTGCAGCGTCTCAGGTAGCTGCGGCATGGCTTGGAACGCTTCTGCGTAGGCGGTAAAGGCTTTGTCAAAATCGTTTAGACGGGTCGACTGCACCTCCCCCACACGACGAAGAAGCTCGACACGCTCCTCAGGGCGCTCAACAGCTTTGGCCTTAGCCTCGTATGCCTTAACGAGCTGCTCCCACTCACCCTGCACTTCATAGATTGGCTCAAGCACTTCGGCCGCTTCTACGGCATATTGCGGATCATCTAATAAGGCTTCGAGCGCACCGCAGGCCTCGCCATGCTCCGGCTGCAGCGTAAGCACCTCGCGGTAGAGCTCGATGGCCGCGGCTTTATGAGCGAGCTTCTGTTCATGAAGTTTGGCTAAGCGGAACTTCAGCTCGATGACAGTCGAAGGGTCGACAGCCAGTTCCACTCGTCGGCGAAGAACGTCTGCGAGCTCCTGGTGGCGCTCAAGCTCTGTGTAAAGCGCGTCCAGCTGAGCGAACGCTTGCAGCTCATTGTATCCGTGCTCTGCAACGATGTCTTGATACGCAGCGGCGGCCTTCTCCGGTTGCTGCAGCGCATCCTTAAGCAACAGCGCCCTCTGGTATGCCAACGCCTTTGCACGCTCCGGGTCGTTCTCTTCCGTGAGGCGGTCTTCGTATAGCTGCAACAGCTTCTCGTGCTGTTCGCTCTTTTCATAGAGCTCGCGTAACGACTCAAACACGCCGGGCATGCTGCGGTGCTCTTCGTAGAGCGCCTCATACTGCGCGATCGCATCGTCGGTGCGGTCGATGCTGGAGAGAATAGCCGCCAGCCGCAAGCGGAGCGCATGCCGGTCCGAGCCCGATAGCGACTCGATGGTGGACTCGTACGTCTCTACGACGCGCTCCCACGCATTCTGCGATTTGCCAACTCGTTCGAGGGCCTCCTGCAGCGCCTCATCGTGAGGAAGAAGCGGCAGTGCTTCAAGGTAGTAGTTCAGTGCATCTGAAGGATTTCTGAGACGCTCTTCCGCAAGCGTCCCTAGCTTGCTAAGAAGCTCTGCCTTACGTTCGGGGACGGTCTCGTGTCGCAGAAGGGCTTGGTAAACTGGATAAAGCTTCCGCGCATCCCCTGCCTGCTCATAGATGGGCGCTAGCGCCGCAGCAGCGCGTTCATTGTCAGCGTCGGCCGCTAGAATCTTCTCATAGGCTCGCGCTGCGCGATCGACCTTCTCTTTCTTCGTTTCCCAAAGCTTGGCGCTGCGAAACAGCAGATCGACCTTTTCACTTGGCTCCCGCGACGGTTGCTCCGCCTCTCGCTCAAGCACACGGATGAGCTCATCCCACCGCCCGGCGTCGCCGTAGAAATCTTCCAGGTCGTCCCACGCACCCTTGGCCACGTACTGACGCTTGAGCTGTTCCTGTGCGCGACGGTCATCGGGCTTGATGAGCAGCACACGCCGAAAAGCGTCCACCGCACGTTCGGGTTGATTGAGCTTTTCGGCGTAGATCATACCGAGCTTCTCGAGCATCGGAGCCAGCTCGCTCTCACTGGCTGTATGCTCACTCAGTTGCTCAAGGACCTTCGCTAACGGCTCCCACGCACGGCTGCGCTCATGGAGCTTAGCCAGGCTTGCAAGCGCCTCCGCGTGACCTGGCTCAAGTTCGAGCACCATGTCCCAGAGCTCTGCGGCAATCTCCGGCTTACGCATGCGCGTCGTCGCCAGCTGCGCCATCTCGACGTAACTCGCCGCCTGCTGATCAGGGTCAAGAAGCTCTACCTCCGTCTTCATCACCTCGATCAGGCGCTCCCAGTCGCGACGGCGCTCGTAGAGCTGTCGCAGTTGCGCTAACGCGTCGCGATCATGCGGCTCAATCGCAATGACGGCTTCAAAGCATTTGATTGCTTCGGCTTGGTTGGAGGACTTCTCGATGTACATCTGACCCGCTTGGGCGTAAAGCTCACGCTTTGCCTCCGGGTTCTCTACGATTTCCGCTTTGCGCACCGTAGTGCGGATGTAGTCCGCCCAACGACGCTGCGCTTCGAACCGCTGAAGGTCCTCATTTACCTTCTGAAGTTCAGCTTGACGTAACTCTTCGTCACCTGCAGGCACACTGACTTCATCTTCAGCAGCCACCGCAGCCTCTCTTGCCTCTTGCATCGACAAAGGATGCCTCCTCACCTAAGCGTGCGGCGCTAACAACTACCGCACATGCCCCATACCTATTGAACCACGTTATAGCGTCGGATGGGAGTTTTCCGTTCCTGCACCATCCACTTCGCTAAGCCACCATTCTACCGTCACGTAAAGAGCGCCGACTCGAGCGTCAGTAACGGCGATTTGCGCGGATCCTTTTGGTCGCGCGGCACACTGGAGCGACAACTTCGCCAGCGCGCCTCTCGTATCACGGCGGAGCCCATATGCCCTGCGAACCTGCACGCTAAGCTACATCTCCTCCGACAACTCCATCAGTCGCGTTTGCGCTGCTTGCACGTAGTGCTGCGGAGCGCCTCTACCAGCTACTTGTACGTACCGCTCTAGGTATTGCTTCGCCTTCGTGTTTTCACCCATGGATGCAGAGGCCATACCTAAAGAAAACAAAGCATTCTTCATCCCTGGAACAATCTTCAGAGCTTTCTCGTAAGCAGCTACGGCTTGGGGAAGTTGCTTCTTTTGCTGATACACCGTACCTAGCATGTACTGCACCTCTGCCGCCTGATCAGAGCCTTCCTGCACCACCTTAAGCGCCTCCTGCCCTACCTGCTCCGCCTGATCCATGTAGCCAAGATCAGCATAAAGCCGGCTCAGGGCCGTGTAGGCTTCAACAAGCCGCGGACCTCGTCGGATAGCTTCTGTGTACTGCTGTAGTGCCGACTGTTCATCGTCTGTCCGCTCAGAAACCTGACCCAGCTTGTAGTGAGCCTTGGACAGGGTGGAATCAAGACTTACAGCCTTCTCCAGCGCAGCCTTCGCCCCCGCCCAGTCTTCAAGCTCGATCAAGACGGTTCCGAGGCGGTCGTGGTACGTGCCGACGTCGCCATTGGCAGCGATAGCCTTCTGCAAAACGTCCCTCGCGCGCTCATACTTGTGTGTCTCCATGTGCACCACCGCGAGATTCCAAAGGACCTGGTCGTTTGTCGGGTCGAGCGAGGATGCGCGTTCCAGTGCTTCTACCGCTGCTCCGTACTGACCCTGCTGAGCTAGCTGCACGCCCTCGTTCATGGCTTGCGTGGACTCAACCTTCGCTCTCGAGCAGGCGCCCACCGCAACGCTCAGAATAAGCGACGTGACCATCAGAGAGATGGCCGGCTTCACGGTCTGAAAAGCATGCGGGACCATGCCGTGCCGCCGCAGCCCTGGGCTAGCAGCTGGCGCGAAGCAAGGGGAACAACTAGGTTTAGAGACGCGGATGTCTGACGGCCTGGCGCCTTCACCCGCGCGCGCGGAGCGTCGACAGAGCGACCGCAGAGTCGTGAGGGCGGAAGTTGGGGACCATGGCCGAGTGTACGAGCGCCACGCGAGTTGTGGTTCCCTAATCTGTAAAGCCACTGACCAGCTACCGGAGTAAGCATCTGCCGCTTCCCGTTTGCGCGAGCCAATGGGCCCGTCGGAGCAATAATTCATGTTACGTATCCTTGTTAGTCGTCATCTACCTTCGGTGCATACCGAACCCCAAACCGATCATACGCAATAGACAGCACTGAGCTCAATGGAAAAACAGGCATGGCAGATGCAGGCAAGAAGCAAAGCGCATCCCAACGTACGCCTCCTCGCGCCTCTACCAAAGATCCTGCGTGTACCGTTCAGGCTCTACCCACTTCAAGCGTAAGCATTCACCCCCCGAGCCTATGCGGTTTTCGAGGGTGTTTCAAAATCAAGCGCGCCCGCACGGATAGGAGGCGCGCACTTTCGTGCGTAATGACGACGCCGGAGGACGAAAGCCGATTCTGGAACATCCTCGGAATGGAGTTCTCGTCGTTTCACTCCTGCGATCCCAGTGGTTTCTTATGCCTTCGAGGGAGGGGCTGAACACGTACCTTCAAGCTGCCCAGCCAGCGCGCACCCTCGGAATAGGAGATTCGCCGGACGACTACCTACAGCACATCGGCTCCCGGTGGGAACGCGGCTTCAGGAAGCCACTCTGCAAATAGGCCGCTGCAACTAAGCCATTCTGCTAAACCACTGCGCGATCTATCCGGTCAGTCCCCGGTGAGTCGGTTTTGGAGGAGGTTGTGCATGCAGCGCTGGGATCGCAGGAGACGCACTCGACGAGGACTTTACGGAGAACCCCACCCGGAGCGCACTTGGAATCCAACTCTAGCCGCTGCTCGTCAACATGAACGGATAGGTGACAACTACAACGCCTCCACCTTCAGGTGTAGGGAAAGACCAGCGGCGAACTGCCTGCGCAACGCAACCTTCCACCGATGCACTTCCGATCGTTGAGCTAGCCACAGTGGCCGATTGCACTGAACCGTTCGGCGAGATGATAAACTTGATTGCGACGCGCCCCTCGAGATCGGGCCGCTGCCTCAGCTCTTCTTGATAGCAGAAGCGGACCTCGTTGAGATGCCTGCGCACTATGCGGCGAATCACTTCTTTGGAAAGTCCACCCACTGCCGTGGGTGTGCCCGCGCGAAGTTTCGGTACTCCGCTTCCTTTGCGACCCCCCAGACCATCTGCTCCTCGTCCGTAGCCCTGTCCAGTGCCTCCGCCGGCGCCGTGACCCATCGTCCCCAGACGTCCCAAGCCCAAGGTGCCCTCTCCTGTGCCTCCACCGCCGCGACCCGTTCCGCGCAGACCGAGTCCGCCATGTCCAAAGTTATCGCCCGGGCCGACTCCCATCAATGCGCCGAGCGCGTTGACGTCATCGGTTCCTAGAGCAGTGTCACGACCATAAGGTGATGTTGGCGTGTTCAGTGACCCTGCCATCTGCTGCAGCACACCAATAACGCCTGCGTTCTGAGCCTCTTCCTTCGCTTGCTCGCGTGCCATATGGGGGTCTGGATTATCCTTAGGCCCTTTAATCGCGTAGTGGTTCTGAGTCTTGGGTGAGTCTTCCTTGCCCATCTGACCCTCTTCGTCCTTATGGCGCTCACCCTGACCGCCTTCATCGCCATCGCCGCCTTCGGCGACGATCTCCTCTTCCTCGAGCTCCGAAGGATCGAGCGTGTAGTCGATCAGGCGGGAATCCTGATTGAGTAGGTCGAGAGATAGAGAACTCGACTTCGGTGGCAGGAAGTAAGCCATCAACAAGAAGGCCAAATGTGCGGCCAGAGACACAGCCACCCATAAGTAGTCTTTGGGCTCGAAGTTCGGCATGCCGCCGATACCGACAGGTCTACCGGCAGGAACTGCCTTCACGCGGAATACGAAGTCCTTGAAGTTGACCTTGGCTGTAGCATCCGCCGGAACCGCAAACTGCTGCCCCCCGGCGACTTCCGGGCACGGCCCGACACGCCCCTCCGATTGAAGATCGGCAAGCGAATAAACGCGGTCCTTCGTGATGAGCTGCGCATCCGCGCCCGGAGGAACGACAGCGTAAGGCGCACCACCGGAACTTGTCACCACCGGCAGCTTTGAACTTCCCAGTGTTTCGGCGTCGAAAAGAAAGTCCACGCCCTCCTTGTCACCCTTTGCGGACTCTTCGCCTAGGTAGAATGTTCGCGGAGGCGATAGATGCGCGATGTGCAACACGCTCGTCTCACCCCACATGATGGTGACCTCGACCGCCTGATCATGGGTCTCCACCTCGTCGGCCGCGACCGGAGGCCCCTGCACAACCATTTGGTAGCTGACGTCTTCGTTTCCGCCCACCTGCCCTCCTGCCGCGCCAGGAATGGGTGCCGCAAAGGGATTGCCGCGGGATGCCCCCGATGGACGTGACGCCATTTCGGGATGATCGGTGGTGGAAAACGATGCCTGCACATTGTCTTGCCCGTAGCCCTGAGCAGTGGCTTGCCCGTAACCCTGCGCAGCGCTTGAACGACCACCAGCTACATGTTCACTTCCTGCCCCGTAGGATGCATTAGGCGGAGCTGGATTACGAGCTTCCGATGTGCTGGATGCTTGCGGATGGGCTACGTTGCTCCCGAAGGCTCCCGCCGCCGTGGGACTGAGCTCAGGACCTGTGCCCATCACTGGGGGAGACAGCGGTGGGCGGCCGCCGTGGGCGTTACCCTCCCCGCCAGACCCAGCTGATGCGCTAGAACCAGCTGATGCGCTAGGAAACTGAGACTGTTGACCGACCGCGGTGACCGACTCTTCTACCAAGGTATGTTCGTCGACGTTGAAAGGCTCCGCTTCCGATGCAGCAGCTAAAGACGCGTCTGCCCCTAACTCAAAATCGACCTCGGTGCTGCCAAAACGCAGCTGGTCGCCGTCTGTGAGGCTCGACTTATTGACCTGCTCGCCGTTGACGAACGTGCCCGCGGATGAGCCAACGTCGATGATGTGAATCTCATTTGCGCTCGTGACCTCAATGACGGCGTGCATCCGCGACACTTTATCGTCATGAATGTAGAGGTGGCTGGATGGCAAACGGCCGACCTTGATCACCTTCTGATCAAAAGTCTTTACGTCCGTCTTGCCGTCCGCATAGCGAACTGTAAGTGTCAGCGGTTGAGCCAAAAATCCTCCAAACAGAAAACGCGCTTACAAATCTTCAATAGACTTGAGCATCTCGGGGATGAAATGTTCGCGGATTTGAATAAGAGATGAGCGACGCCCACCCTTCCGCACTCTAAGCATCTCGCCATCTGGTCGAACCAGGTCGCCTTCGACCAGGTCATCCTCGAAATCGTATGTTGTGGTCTCCGCCGGTTGCGCGGGGGCCGCCGGTTGCGCGGGGGCCGCGCCGACGTCAGCACCAGCTTCTGGCGCATCTTGTGTATCTTGTGCATGAGCAATGTGAACTTGCAGCAGGGCGCTCGCGACGAATGCGCAAGCTACTGCAGCGACGCAACACCCCCTTGAGCGAGTCCATATTGACTGAGACTTTACTGCATGACGCGGATCTTGACGAAGGTAATACATACACGCACCGACCTTTCGGGTTTGAGTATACCGTGAGCTTTCTTTTAGGGTCAACGATTTCGACTACGGTGCTGAGGGAAAGAATACACCCTCCGTAGCGGCCATTCCACCGGCCGACGACTCCCGCTCTACGTGGTTCAACCCACCTCACTTGCGGAAGCATTTAGGTTTAGCTAAACACGCTGACACACAACCGGACATGCAACTTCACGGGATGGCAAACGAGGTAGCAAGGTACAAGGTCCTCTCGCGCCGAACGAGGTTCGATAACCTTGAAACCTGCCACCTACGTGTCACGACTTCGCTGCTGATAGCGCCGCGATGGCCGTGTCGATATTCTGCAGACGACCTGGTCGGCAAGGCTTACCCGCGCGACGGCGCTTCTTGGAAGTGCGGCATACGCTCTTTACCTCTTGCACTTCCTCCTTGTACTGCGAACCTCGTGTGCGATTCACAAAAGCCTGGTAATACTTCTTTGCGGTCTGCAGATCGGACACCGAACCTGAAAGGTAGTTCTGATACAGAATGCCGAGATTGTAGTACGCTTCGGGCCGTCGACTATCGATGTCAAGCGCCTTCTTGTACTGTGCCAAGGCACCTTTATAATCCCTGAGGCCGCGAAGAGCCTTCCCCAGTGCCAACCGCGCCTCATAGTGGCGAGGGCGAAGCTGCACCGCTTTTGTCAGAGCTCGCTTCGCATCGGAGAATCCGCGGAAGGAAAGCGTCACCTGGCCGAAGTTCACGTGGGCCTCGAAGAACTCTGGATCGAGAGTCATGGCGCGTTCGAAGAGGCGCGTTGCCTCAATGATGTCACCCTTCCGAACATTCACCAAGCCCCACGTGTTGTAGATAGGAGCGTAATCGGCATTGACCAGTTGCGCTTGCTTGCTGACAACCTCCGCTAGCTGCAAAAGCTCCGGTCTCGTTTTTGACTGCTCCAGGTAAAGTAGCGCCATCTGGTTGAATGCCGGCAGATAACGTGAGTCAACGGCAAGTGCTCGTCGCAGGTTATTGAGTGCCTCCTTCACCTGGTTGCCGCCGCGCGCTTGCTGCAAGACGGCAAGGTTCACGTACGCCTCGGTACACTGTGAATCGTCACGTATTGCATCCTGCAGTTCCTTGTACTCGGCGGAACTTCCCCCATCGCGTAGCTGAGGCACCAATACGGCGACGCGCGCTTTGCAGTACTTGGGGTTCTTCTGATGCGCCTTCTGATAGTACGCCATCGCCTTTTGATCCTCACCGCATCTTGACCAGGCGAGGCCGGACATGAAGATGGCTTCAGCGAAGCCGCCATCAATCTCGGACGAAGCGTCTTCGAACTCGCCTGCAACCTGTTGACATGCGGCGTTGTTCCACCCTTGCTTCTCGTACTTATCAAACGACTGCCGCGCTTTTGTCCATGCTGCCTGCGCCGTGACGTTGATAGGTACGCCGGCCGCCGTCCGAAGTCCGCCACCTCCTCCACCGGGTGCTCCACGTGGTCCAGCAGGTGTCGTGCCCTTACCAGCTCCAGTCTTTGTTCCACCGCCACAACCTACAGCGGCAGAAGCTAAAGCAGCCACACAGAAACCTGTAAGCCATGTTGTTGACCGCACCACTTGGGTGCTCCTTCTGCTAAAAGCTCTCACTTTGTTCCCTCGAGTGAATCATCAGGCGACCACGCACCGAGCGAGACTGGACTCGGCTGAGCCACGATCCTCTCCTCGTTATCCGGCTCTCCACGAAGCTCGTTTTCGACCGGGTACTCTGCAGGGTTCAACCGATTAAGTTCCTTTTCACATGACTGCGACCACTCATTGAACCACCGGACCTTTGTTGCCCGAAGCAGGCAGAACTCGAACTTATCGACCGCAGGCTTTTCAAACTTCTTCGCCTGCGCTTCAAGAGCGTCGACGTAGATGCCGTAGAGTTCGTCGTCACGTTCGATCTCTGTGGGCACCGGCGCTTCACGAAACGCGTCCACAAAGCTTGCGTACATCTGTCCGATGCGGGCCGCACCCGCGATCATCCATTCAGGCACCTCTATCTCGGCAATCTCGTTGTAGGCGCCTTCAGCATCACGCAGGGCCTTGCTCTTCTTCTCAACCCAGCCGGCAAACTTCGTCCTAGACCAGCGGTTGACCGCGTCGAGACTGCGACCCCCGCGGTATTCCGGAAACTTAATCCGTTTGAACTCGGCGAACTTGTCCTCCGCTTCGTAGAACATAGCTTCCGATGCTGCGCTTTTTGCCTCGTACGCTTCCTTTGGGTCTGTCATACGGGCCACAGCGCCCCGACTTTTCTGCCATTCGCGGACCGCCGCCCTGAAGTACCGACTGGCCTTCGGGAAGTCTCGCGCCTTTCGCAACGCGACACCAATTTCCACATTCGCCCGAATGCGCTGCCCCGGTGTGGACTGCCTGCGGTACTTACGAAGGAACGAGCTGTAGTGGTCTTTGACCTCTTTTAAGTCGTTCTGCGCTTTGTAGAGGCTCCCGAGAGCGAACACAACCGACGCAGTTTCCTTTGGCAGGCGTCGGCGATAGTTCTTCTCGAACAACCGCACATCCGCCTCGGCCTTGTCGCGTTGGCCCAGAGCCAGCCGGAAGAACACCGCGTTTTTCAGCGCTTCGGGTGCCACCGCACACGTTCCAGCGTCCTTCTCTTCCTTGGTGCAGTCTTCGCCCATCTCTCCACCGTACTGGCGAGCAAAGTCCTCGTAGTAGTCGGAAGCTTTGGTGTAGATGGCAAGCGCGTGGTAGTTGGCGCCGGTGAGAAACAGAGCCTTTTTTGCCAAGCGGCTCTCTTTGTAGCTATCGATGAGGTACTTGCGGACTTGTATCGCTCGTCCAAGGAGACGTGCAGCTTCGAAATTAATCGCGGCATTGTAGAGGACCTCGTCCATTCGCCCGCTACACTCATTTGAGCTTTGCCTGTACCGCTTGTATATCTTGACGTAGGTCCGCGCTGCACCCTTGAAGTCCTTCGACTCCTGCAACAGCTCTGCCTTCTTTCGAAGCAGGCCACACTCAAGTGAGGCGATCGTCGGACAGAGCTCCGCATACTCCTCTTCAGCGTTCGCGCCGCTGCAATACATCTTGTTTAGCTCCTCAACGCCATCCGTCATGTCGACTATGCACGCGGGCTTGCGCGGTTTCCGGATTGTCCCCATCACGTTTAGAGAGTCGAGATACAAGTTGGCTGCGAACTCTGCCAGCTCGCTCCGCCTGTGGTTCCAGGCAATATCCTGAAACATGGCAGCGGCCTCCTCAAAATGGTTAGCTTCGTAGTAGATCCGCGCCCTGCGATACTTGATGGTGGGCAGCTCCTTGCCCTTCTTCGCTACGCAAATGTAGCGGTTGAAGGCGCGCAACATGCCTTGCTCTAGAGGAGTGAAAGACCGCCGCTTGAGGTCGCGGGCCTTCTCCTCAGTCTCGTCTGAGCCAAAACGCGCTGTGCGCTCCTCGCTCTGATACCTCTGTTGGTAAAGGTTGTTGTAACAAAGCACGGCGGCATACGCGGCGTCTGTGGTGAACTCACCTCTGGGGTTGAGCTCCACCACGCGGTCGAAGGCCGGTCCGCACTCCGCCCAGTTCTTCATTGCCCACAGCAGCTCAGCGTTATAGTAGGCGATGCGGTAGCGGGTTGGCCAATCCCGCTTATCGAAGTCGGGGAACTCCATGCGGTCAAGATCCGGAAACTTTTCAACGGTAAGGTGGTAGAGCTTCGCTGCTGAGCGCATGCTCTCCACGTCGTTGGTTCCTGGAGAGCCTTCGGTTCCTACGGCTTCGCGGTGCCAGGCTGTGGCTTGCTCAACCAGCAAGGAGGCGGTCACTTGCCGGCACTGCTTCTTGGAATCACCGCTGTGCCGCTCCTTGATAAACTTATCTTGGATGTCAACCATCCGGAGGAGCTCAGTAACGATGTCCTTCTTGTTTTTCGACGAGATGACAGCGTTAGCTACACGGCTCTGCCAATAACAGACCTTGTCGCTTCGAGGACGCTCGCTGATGAGCTCGTGGTAAACCGCCACCGCGTCCGACCATTTACCGGTGTCGTAGTAGAGCTCGCCCAGACTCTCCAACATCTCCAGCGCCTGGTCCGTGGTCTTCGCCTTGTTCTTGAAAAATGCCAAAGCACGGGAGGGCGACCCAACTTCGGCGTATGGAAGAACTAACTCCCGCCGGGCCTGACGCGCGAGGTTCTTCATGCTCTTGTCCTCGGGTCGCGACTGCGCGAAGTCGATCACGTCGGCAAAGCGCTTCAAGGAAGCCTTGTAGTTCTGCACGTTGAAGTATGCCCAGGCCTGCTTGTACATAGCGTAGCCGTAGACCGGGTTTTTATCGGCGGGATACTCAAGCACCTTATCGTAGAACTTGAGCGCCGCCTGCATGTCGTCCTTACTGAAGTAGTACTCACCGAAGGATAGGAAGGCGTGAGGGATAAAACGGCTCTGCGGATACTGCTTGATCAGGCGGAGATAGACTTGACGCGCCTTATCAAACTCCTCAAGTTCCTCGAGGCCGAAAGCCAAGGAAAACAGCACCTGGTCCATCCGCTCGAAGTCGGAGTGATCCTTGATCAAGCGGGCGTAGGTTGTCAGGGCCCGCTTTCGTGAATCCCTGAGCGCCTTTTCGTACTTCTTCTGGCCGGCAAGAAGCTTCTGGTACCGCGCCTTGTCGCGGGCCTTTCGAGCCTTATAAAGCGGATCGTCGTACGCGCGAATCTTCGACATCAGATGCATCTGCATCTCGAAGTACGTCTCGGCGAGCCGCAGGAGGATCTCAGGACGACGTGGATCTTCGGCCGACGTGTTTCCTGCCAAGCGCTTGAGCACATTGACCTCACGCTGAAGCAGCGACGATGCTCTGGCCTGGACCTTCGTCCGGTTCCGCCGCGTCGCAACATCGAGCTCGTAGGAAGGCTTCCTGGTCGCCTTCCTTCTCTCTTCTGCTTGACGCTTCGCGGTTCGCAACTGAGAACGAGGCGGCCGACCACTTGCGGTCTTCATCCCCTTGAAGTCGTCGCACTGATCAACTGTCTGCAGAGCAGCTGGCGGAATACACATCCCACCCGTGTTACTGACCGGAGCGGTGGACCTGGCCGCTTTGCGTGGTGCTGCAACGGCCGACCTCACCGCGTAGAAGCTGAGCACAGCAACTACGAGCGAAGCCAGCGTGAGAGCCTGCCACACCCGACCTGGACTAGAGCCTTGCTGCGCTCTGTGCGCTTGAGTGTAAGGACTCCGAACGCGTGGAGATTTGCATATCATAAAATAAAGCCTGCTGAGATTAGAACGAGCAGTTCTGCCCGGGTTTTAGTGAACGTGGCTAACAATCTTCCGCGGTACGTTATCTTCCGCACTTGAACGTGACTTCCTGGCGATAGAATCCAAGCTCATCACGCCAGTATTCGCCATCGAAGGGCCAAACTTGGTGTTCCTCGTCAACCTGAACCTGACCGCCACCTCGACGCGCCGCTTCTAGCTGCTGCTGTTGAAGCTCTTGCGAAAGCTGTCCTCGGCGATAGGTTGCGATCTCCAACTCAACCGAGTCGATCTGGTTCATGAGGTTCTGAAGCTCATCGATCAAGCGACGGTAGCGACCTCTGGCCGAGTTCCCGGCCTGATCAACGGCAAATGACTTGGCGATCGCAATGTCCTCGAGAACGCGCTCTCCCACCGGTGAGCTTCTAAACTCGGATGGAGCCTTGCTCAGTCTTTCTTCTTCTTCCTCGAGCAGTCGATGGTACTCCAGATGCCTCAGTAGGGTGCGATCCGAAAGGGCGCTCTTGACGATGCCGCGGATGCTTGGAGGCAAGTTAGCTTCATCATTTTGCACTTTGCGCAGAAACTCGAAGAAGGAGGTGTTGTCGTTGTACTTCCGGATGACCCTCTCCAGGTCGCTCTTGACCGGGTCGTACTTCTCGTGAAAGCGCGAAACCATAACAGAAGCGTTGCTCATCTGGCAGTTGGCAAAGAAGGTGACCGCCTTGAGCACGTGTGCCTCCGGGTAGTAGTAATCTTCGAAGTACGGCGAGTGCAGCGTGTGAACATTGCCCAGTGCGCGGGAGTACTCGTCCGCAAGGAAGAAGGCCCACGACTCTTCAAAGAGTGCATCCAGCCAATACTCGCTGCCCGGCTCGATCTTGTTCCAGGCTTCAATGGCATTGCCAAGCACACGTCCATCGACGCTGCGTCGTCCTGAAGCATCATCTTGGATGGAGGCTGAGTAGTAGACGCGCGCAAGCGACAACCAGGCAAGATCCCGCATCCGTTTCTTTTCGTCACCGCTGAGGTCGCCCGTTTTCCCCTTTTCAATGGCGCGTAGAATCTCCCTAAAGGAGGCGACTGCAGGCTTCGCCCGTCGCATCCGCACGTGGCTTATTCCCTCGAAGAACTTGGCCTTGATGTACCACTCCGAGTCTTTGTCGATTCGCCTGAACAAGCGGTTTGCCTGCTGGAACTCGCCCTCTGTGTAGCGGTACTGCCCCATGAGAAACAGGAGGTGATTGTAAAGGTCCTCGGTGCCCTTCTTGTCGAACTGGCGAAGTTGCCCCTCTCCGTACCGCCCGACCTTCTCGATGATGCCCGCTGGCGGAGGAAGTTGCGAAGCGAGACGTCCGAGCCAACTGAGTGTCGGCTCGAAAAACGGATGGGACTTATCTTCGCTTATCTCGTCGAAAACAGAGAGCGCAGATTGGTAGTACTCGAGCTGGTAAAGACTCTTTCCCAGGAAGAACTGAGACTCTTGCACGACAGCCTGCTGACCACCCGCTGCGCCTGACGCCAACCGGAAGAAAGAGAGCGCAGCCTCCCGATACCGCTTCTTTTGGTAATGCTCGACCGCATTGGCCAGAGCTGCGTCACCAACCGAACGACGCTTGCCTTGAGACTGCGCCTCCCTGGGGAGCGCAACGGAAGCGACGAATAAACCTATTATTGCTGCAACGCCTAGGCGGCCGCTGTACCCGAGCGACAGACGCGCAAAAACGCCCTCAAAGATGGATCGCACGCGACCCTTGCCACACGTTGTTTGATTCCAAAGCATCGTCACTGTTCCTTCAGCTACCTAATCGTTGCGGACTACACCTAATCGTCGCCGACTACATCGACCGCGCATTCCTTCAGGCGGCTACCCATAACTTCGGATTCCTCCGTGAGACTGCGCCCGCGCATCTTAGTTTGAACCGCCTAACATACCCTTAGCCGCCCTATGTACCTAGCCGCCCTATGTACCTAGCCGCCCAACGCACCTCGTCGCGGCATGCGGCGAAACACGGTGAGGCAAAGACCGCCCAGACGCTTCATCTCTGTCTCTCCCGCTCTGACATCGAGGATGTACGGTGAGTACGCACCCATCTACCGGGAGTCATGATAAGAAGCATTGTGGAAAGTTGTCAAGCTACGTCACTTGCTTCCAAGGTACTCGCTTCCAAGAGAGTGGCTGCGTCTTCCGCGAAGAGGCGCTGTCGATTCTTGACTTAACACTCTCAGAGGCCGTAGCCTCAAGGTCGAAGTTGTCGCAGCGTACCGATTGACGGTAGTGCGCGAGGGCAAGAGGTGGAATGTGAGACGGGCTTCGATAGTTAGGCTTTTCCTCGTCGGGGTTGCCGGCGTGCTGAGCGGGTGTCCTGCGGAAGGCGTGGGAGACCCATGCGAACCCGAACGTGTTCCTAAGGGTGGTTTCGCACGGTCGGAGGCCTATCTGGAGACGAGTTCTGTGCAGTGCCGAACGCGCATTTGCATGGTGTACAAGCTCCAAGGCGATACGAGCCGAGTCGATTGCGGGGAGGAAGGCTGCATAAGTTCCGCCGAACTGCAAGAGCGCGTTTACTGCACGTGCCGATGTGACGGTCCTTCCGAAGCCACAGCAAGTTTTTGCAGCTGCCCCGACGGCTACAGCTGCACCGAGATCCTACAGAGTGAGCGCAGCGGGGCGGGTATCCGAGGCAGCTACTGCGTCAAAGACAGCACACTGATTGGCGAAGACGGCTAACACAGCAGCTACCTGTTCTTCGCGATCGCCGGTTGCCGCTCGGGCTACTTGTGCGGGTGCTCCTTCCCACATCGGCGGCGTTAGCGGTGAACATTCAGCGGTGAGCGTTCAGCGGTGAACCAGCGCATCCGCCTCAGGCGCAGCGAACCATGCCATGGATGATGAACAAGAACTGGAGCAGCGGCCATGTCCCTCATCATCCGGCACCCCGCGAATGGAACTGGGGCGCCGCTCTGAGGCGTTAGTGGCCGAGCAGCTCGTAGCAGGAGGCTTCCATCTTCTGGCCCGCAATGTGCGTGTCGGAAGACTTGAGATCGACCTCATCGCGCGACGCGCTACGACCATCGTCGTCTGCGAGGTGCGAAGCCGACGCCGCTTGGATAGGGGTCACCCGGCCGAAACGGTGGACGCGAAGAAGCAGGAGCGCATTCGCAGAGCTGCGATAAGTTGGCTGCGGGATCAGCAGGTTGCGTTCCGGGAGCTGCGTTTTGATGTAGCGGCGGTCATCCACGATCAGCAGCCTCCAAGGATAGACTACTACGCCGACGCCTTCTGAGGCCCGAGCGTCCCGACAGGAGCTGTCAGCTGAACGCAACACACACAAGAGCCGGCAACATGTTCGGGCTTTCTCTATCGCTGGACTACAGCCGCGGCGCTGGACTACAGCCGCGGCGCTGGACTACAGCCGCGGCGCTGGACTACAGCCGCGGCGCTGGACTACAGCCGCGGCGGGATCCCGCCGTGGTTGTTACCGGCGCAATGGCACCCCTACCTCTTCCCCTCGTGAGCTAGAAGACGCTGACCCTCCGGGAGTAGCGGCATTGTCTTCCAGATGCGTGATGCGTGCATCGAGCTCCGGAGTGAGACCTGTCTGCCTGAGCTTTTCAAGGATTTGAGTCAACTCATCCACTTGCCGCTGATGACGCGATCGAATGGACGACAACATGTGAGAGAAGGCCTCATAGACATCCTGCAGCTCATCGCCCCGGCGCAGCTTCGATGGAGGTATGGTGAGGTTTCCTCGCGCTACATCCTCCATCATGAGCCGCATTTTGCGCGCGGGGCCGATAAGCTTGTGCGTCACGATGATGCCTGTAAGTCCCAGAGCGAGGGCTAAGAGGCCGATGCCGGCAACGATGCCTAGTAAGATTCGACGGTCGTAAGCCTCCGCGTAGGCTCGCAGATCGCGAGCCGTGACAGGATCCACGAGCTCCGGTTCATCCGCCATCTGGATCGTGAGCGCCTGCGTCTGGCCCTTGGAGAAACTGTAGGCGATGTAGCCGAGCACACTGGCCACAGCCACGGCGACGAGCACCACCATCAGCGTGTACTTCAACTGGAAGCGCCAATCGAGCAGGAAGTTACGAAGCCTTCGCTTCGAATGCGCGGGATGTGAGGAAGTCATGGTAGAGGACCGCGGAGAGCGCCTAGGCAAAAGTCTAACAGAAGTCGGCTGCGTCTCGCAATCTGCAGCACAAACCCAATGTCGTGGAGCGCGGTGCTGCAACGGGTCACAAACGGACGGCCTCCGCATCGCTACTTCTTATGTTAATGGCTGCAGCCAATCGCGACCTGTGTCTGCGAACTTGCAAAGCACCAGGTTGCCTCGCTCCTGCCGGACGCCGGCCGTTGTGGCAGCTGCGTCGCCCTCGAGTTGGCTACGTAGTTTTCGATAGCTACGTAGTTTTCGATAGCTACGTAGTTTTCGATAGCTACGTAGTTCGATAGCTACGTAGTTTTCGATAGCTACGCAGTCTTTGGCTGCAACACCAACCGGGAGGAAGGCACCAGCTGCGTGACGTGGAGGCCCGTCAACGACCTGGGCGGCAAGGCATGTTTCGCCCTCGCTATCGAGGCGCCCGCCGAATCCACAGCATGCGTTGTGAGTCCGCCCGTCGAACGGCTCACAGATGCCAGCGCTGGCTCCAGCCGCTTAAGCGCGCTCTTGAAGGCGCTAGCGACTGCGGCCATCTTAGCCTCGTCGCCCGTGCCCGCACCACTAACCGTGGCCGCTCCGGAGAGAACCATCCTCATCGCATGGTCCGGGAAGCTCAGCACCACGATCGAGACCTCGGCTCGCACCTGACCGCCTGGCTGTGTGAGCAACTTCAATAAGCTGTTTCTTAAGTAGTAGGCGTCGACCCCTTTGGTTTGCAGAAGGGACGAGACCGAGTTGGAGGTCTTGGGTGCCTCACTTACTAGCGCTCCGGGAATAGCACGGACCTGAGTTGAAATGTGTTGGCGGATCTCGCGCGCCAAGCTCGCGTTCAAGTGCGAGGAGGATATATCTCCGACATGTATGAAGTACTTGGTGCCCTTGAGAACCCCTGGGTTTTCAGCGAGAGTGGTTGACCTTCGCGAGGCCGCGGCAAGCTTCTTTGCCGCACGTTGCTTGGACCTCCGTGCACGCGCATCACCATCGCTGCGTGCACTCATCTCAAGCCGGGACACAGCCGAGGCGTCTCCTAGGCGCTCTAGAGCATTAGCTGCTGACGCTCTCACTGCCGGATGTGGATCCTCAAGTGCATCGGCCAACGCACGCCTCACCAGCGTTGTCGATTGATACTTGGAGAGCGTAAGGGCAGCTTGCGCTCTGACACGAAACGACTTGGCGCTGCGTAGAAGCCGCAGTAGGTAGACGGCGCGGGAGCTTTTCTGCGCTCCTGCCACGGCACCCCAGGAAACCTGGATCAGGGCGACAAGCGAGATGAGGGCGATGCGAGAGAGCGTGTTGGGTACCATTGCGACTCTTTCAAGTATATCAAATTCGCTTCATGCACTTACCGAAAAGCGTAAAGGTCGCCAAGATGTATAGGTGCACCACGCCATGTGCCAGCCCCACACATCGATGTCGGAGCCGCTCCCACAGCGGAAGACGGGCGAGACATGTCGGAAACCGGATGTTGCCGGTCATCCGTGCGCGTCCCGTGCTTTGCAGACGCGTCTCGTACTTTGCAGACGCGTCCCTGCTTTGCAGACAAACGATGCGTCACCTCGATTGGCCCCGGCTTGCGCCCGTATAACGGTTGAAGTTCCTATCGCAACTGTTATGCAGAAGAGGCCTAGGCGCCTAGACGCGCTGTCGCATGAAGAGCTTCAGAGGAGGAGTCGTGGATTCGTCAATGTGGATAGGCCTTGCAGTGTTAGGCGCAGCACTGCTGATATTTCTGCTTCTTGTTGTCCTGCGTCGGGCGAAACCTGCCGAACCGCTTCCGCCGCAGGGCCGGGAACCTACGGTTCCCGCAAAGCTTCCACATCGGGAGGATTCGCTCGAGGCGCACCAGCTTCGTCATGCCGAGCCACGCACGGAACCGGCGAAAGAGCCAGCATTACGTCCTCGCTCTGCTCCAGCACCCAGCTCTGCTCCAGCACCCAGCTCTGCTCCAGCACCCAGCTCTGCTCCAGCACCCAGCTCTGCTCCAGCACCAGCTGCGTCCAAAGCGGCACGGACACAGCAAGAGCCGGAAGGGTCCACCGAGGCGTTGCGATTGAGCCTTGGGAAGACGCGTCGCGGTCTGATGAGCCGGCTGCGAGACTTGCTTGGGGGCTCGCACGAGATCAACGACGCCACGCTCGACGAGGTGGAGGAGGTTCTGCTAACCGGCGACGTCGGTGCTCGTACAACTCAGAAGATCCTAGAAGAACTGCGAGAGCGTGTAGCCTCACCCCAAGACGATCGCGCCGTTTGGCAAGACCTCCGCATGATTGTGTTGGAGATCCTATCGCGGGCAAAGCACCCGCCGAGTGAGGACGTGGCGGAGTCCCCTCGAGTCATCATGGTGGTAGGCGTTAATGGCTCGGGGAAGACCACGAGTATCGGCAAGCTCGCTCACCATTATGCGCAAGCAGGGAAGAAGGTGAAGCTGGCGGCGGGAGATACATTCCGTGCTGCAGCTGTTGCTCAACTTGAAGGCTGGGGCCGACGTGTGGGATGTGAAGTCGTCAGTGGCAAGGAAAAGCAAGATCCCGGTTCCGTTCTTTTCGATGCTATCAAGCGAGCACAAGAAGATGGCAGCGATCTCGTCATCGCGGATACCGCCGGACGTCTGCACACCGACACCCCGCTGATGGATGAACTGAAAAAAATGCTGCGCACGGTGAGCAAGGCTCTCGGCGGACGCCGACCGGACGAAGTGCTCTTGGTCCTCGACTCAACAAGTGGACAAAACGGAGTGCACCAGGCCCGTCAGTTTGCCGAAGCGATCGAGATTGACGGCATCATTTTGACTAAGCTCGATGGCACAGCGAAAGGCGGCGTCGTGCTTGGGGTAGTCGATCAGTTTCAGATTCCTATACGCTTTGTCGGACTGGGCGAGAAGCTAGGAACGCTACAACCGTTTGACGCGGAAGCCTTTGTTGATGCACTCTTCCAAGTGAGTGATCCGCGTGTTGTTACTAACGAGCGAATCATTGCTTCGGAAAATGAAGCCATGATATAGTCGCTCGACTAAAACTAGACTCACAAGTACATGCTGTTCTAAGAAAGACTGAGTCTGAGCAAACGTGCCTAAGCCGTGAACCTGTTTATCGCGACCAACGAGAGCCGAGAGGTATCGATGAGACGATGGTGTATGCCGCTGGCGCTGCTGACGACAATGATTGTCATCACGCCGCGCGCCATCGGTCAGGATATGACGTTCGACCTTGATGAGGCCGAAGCTTCTCAAGAAGCTGGTGCCGATGCAGAAGCCGGTACCGATGCAGAAGCTGGAGCCGATGCAGAAGCCAGCGCGGAGGGTGATCTAAACATCGACGTGATCGATGAACTTGCAACGTCCGGAACGGATACCACGACCGTAAAAACAACCAAGTCGCGTGCGACTGAGGCTGTGGAAGAGATCTACGCGGTCCAGCAGATTTACGCGCTGCGCAATCGGCGACTGGAGCTCGCGCCCTCCCTCGGATTCACTGTCAACGATCCTTACGTAAGCCATCCATCGGTCGGTGTCGCCCTGAACTACTGGTGGACTAACGTCCTCGCGGTGGGCGGTAGCTTCCTTTGGTATCAGGGACTTGAGAATGAATCCGACCTCAACTTCTTTGCCCGTAGATCCACGCGCCTAGCAGTTCCAATTACGGAGTATCAGCTTGGCGCACATCTGAACTTCTCGTACGTGCCCCTGTACGGAAAGTTCAGCATGTTCAACAAGTACATCTTCCAGTGGGATGCGTACGTAGTCGGCGGTCTCGGTGCCCTTCGCACACGACCAGTACCCGTGGTGGATCCGGAAATCCGTCAGTTCGACTTTGACTGGCGCTTGGCCTTCAACGCCGGCGTGGGCCTACGGGTGTTTCTCACCCGCTACTTCGCCGTGTTCACGGAGTTACGAGATTACGCTTTTCTGGAACGCCTGGAGAGCACAAACGTGGCTCTAGGGTCTGCTAGAGAAAACAAAGACACGTGGCTCGCCGATAGTCCGAGCCTCACAAACAACGTCACCGTGCATCTCGGTGTTACACTCTTTTTCCCATTTGAGTTCGAGTATAAGCTCCCGAAATAGGCAAGTGCACTGATGCGAAGATTCCCTACAATGACTCGCGGTTTTATAAGAAGCGTGATATGCGTCGCCAGCCTTTTGGGGGTAGCGTCCTCTGCAGAGGTAGAAGCTCAAGAAGTTCAGCTAACGGGGCCCCTCAAGGGCGCTCCAGCCGTTCGCCATCTTCGCCTCTACCGCGAAGGCCGCCTGCAGGTCGCACCTCAGGTGGGCTTTACGCTCCAAGACGAATATTCCCGAGCGATCATGCTTGGCGGACAGTTGAGCTACCATTTCACCGATTGGATTGGCCTTGGCGTCTGGGGTAGCTACGCCGTTGTGAACTCGGAGACAGGTCTGACGGGGGAAGTGGCCCAGCGGGGGCAAACAACAAGCCGCAACCTTCTCAGCCTGCCGACCGCTGATGGATTCCCAGACCAGATTGCACAGATAAACTGGATGGCAGCGGTGCAAGCCAACTTCATCCCGCTTCGCGGCAAGCTTGCGCTGTTCCAAGAGATCTTTCTCGACTCCGACTTCTACCTTTTCGGCGGCCTCGCAGCGATTGGTTTGACTGAGCGAGCCGATGCCGACGGCTCGTGCGCGACCGGTGGTGACCTGTGCCAAAGTACCCAAAGCGAACGGGCATCACGGATTGCTCTCGCGCCAACCTTCGGCGCCGGGCTAACAGTTTACCCGAGCTCCTTCTGGGGTGTGGCGTTGGAGTGGCGCGCTCTCCCCTTTGCTTGGAACACGTCAGGCACCGATGAGCGCGGCCTGAACGCGAGTAGGCAGGCGGACGGCTCGGGCGAGTTCCCGGACGGTCAGATTGACTCAGACGACCAGATTTATCACTTCAATCACATGATCTCGCTGGGCCTCGTTTTCTATCTCCCAACTGATATCAACACCACGCCCTAGCTACTCACGCGGCAGCCGGATTGTGGCCTGGAGTGCGGCGCCAGCGACAGAAAGACATCGTGCTACGCCCCCCCTAGAGGGCACAGCACTGCCTAGAGGCACAGTGCTTGAATGCACACAGCGCTTGAATACACACAGCGCTTGAATACACACAGCGCTTGAATACACACAGCGCTTGAATACACACAGCGCTCGAAAACCGACTCACCAGGGACTGACCAGATACACCTCTGGCTTGTCAGCGAGAGACTACGAACTGGCGGGAGCTCGATATAGACACACCCTCTGGAAGTTGTTTGGACTCGACCTGAAGCTGCTGCGTGGTCCAGCCAAGACGTGCAGCCGCCTCAAGCACCCGAAGCCTGACTCGCAAGCTCTCGTCTTCAACCACGACTTCTTGAAGTTCCGCCACGCACATCTGTGCATTGTCCTGAGACACGACAGCCTCTACGGCAGCAAACCTAGCCTCTTCGCTGACGTCATCCAAGAAACGTGATGCAGCGGCTGCAATGCGCTCATCACGCCGTTCAGCCAACGTCTGGAGTATCTGGACCTTTTTGGCTGGGTCGCGCTCGTAATCTGTATCCATCTTCTCGAGCAACTCCAGAAGCGCCTCAACCATCTGCGTTTTTGGAAGAAGTTGATCCAGGATCTTCACAGGCCAGCTGATCGAGTCTGACTTCCTCAGCGACGCTTTGACCGGAGCGACTGCGTCATCACCAATCCCCAGAATCGCTTCATAGGCCCGTTCCTTTTCCTCGTGGTCCGTTATGCTTGGCTCTACGGCAAAGCTGAATCTCTTCATCAGCGCACCGACAGCTTCTGCTGAAGCGGCCTTGGCTAAGAAATTGATTGACTCCCAGCGGTCTGGAGCCTGCGCGCGCTTGTTAGCTACCTTCGCCGCATGCTTGCTGAATGTTCGCTCGGAGTTTTTGAAGAGACCAAAGACCATAAGGAAAGAGAGGGTGCCGCTACTGCTGCCGTTCGTCAAGAGCCTGTTCTTGTGACGACGCCGAGGCTCCTTGTGCGGCGCTCCCGCCAGACCAGTTGGACGCAGGATGCGAAGGCCGCGAAACGCGCCCCTCGTCATCTTCCTCGTTGACCCCCGTCACCACATTGACAAGCTGGTTGATCCGGTAAGCTAAACCACCAAACTCTGGACTCTCAATGTCCAGCCTATGGTCGGTTTTCCCATTGATGATGGTGAGTACGCCCTCCTCTATCCGCTCAATGGTCCGAATGAAGTAGGACCCAAGGATGGACCCGTACACCGCCACAAACACCATGCCTAGCGTTGTCATCAGTAAGATGACGAGCAATGCTTGAAGAGGATCCTCAGCATCGCTTCGATTGCCCAGGAGCAGGTAGTCGACACGCATCGACTTAGCCTTAGGCAATCGAGCTACGGTTCCGACGTAGTCATCTCCTGCAAGACTGACCGTCCAGATTGAACCGTAGCGTGCGCTGGGAACTTTTTGCGAGGTTGTAAAGAGTTGCTGCCTCAGCGCGCTCGCTTCACCGGCATCAAGCGACGAACTATACACTTCTCCGTTGAACAAGAAGGCAACGTCGCACCCAAGCAGCCTGGCCTCTCTGGAAGCGAGGCCGTTGGATATATCGTATCCTACTGCCAGACCACCCAGTATCCCGCCACCTTCGCTCGTGATGGGAGCAACAGCGGTTTGGAACACTTTCTGCTCATCCTTCTTGTACCAAACATCAACAGCTGAGCGCTTCTTACGCAACGCCTCACTAACCAAGGCGAGCTCGCCATCAAGTGCTTCGTCATACATGCGGTTGATATCTTTATTTCTGGCAACGACGCGTCCCGTGTCGTCAAACACAACCACAATGTCAGGGCTTCTCCCTCGACCCTGCTGATGGTCCGCGAAGGCAACCTCGAGCGCCTCGATCGCGCTGAAGGCAAGCTTGCGACGACTCTCCCGGTCAAGACCCGAGAAGATGCGCCGCATTGGGCGCGAAAGCGCCTGTTCGCGCACCCGGTCGACAAATCGGATGCCCGACAGGGCCCACGACCGCTCGAACAGCACGCTGCTCGACTCAAGAGCCGAGTCCACCCGTGCATCAAGCTTCGCACCTATCTCTGATCTAGCCACGAGATAGGAAACCAAACCCACAAAAGCGACCGCAGCAAGATTGCCTGCAATGATTTTTGTTCGCATGAGTTCTCCCGGTCGAGCGCTCTCACGTCGACAGTTCTCCTACGAGAGGAGTCTAGCGCTTTGAGACTTCCCAGCACAACTTTGCAGTTTCGCTCAAGAGGCAGAGCCACGCTTCCCTCCCGTCGTACCCCTCCCGATTCTGTGCACACTTACTGTGGCACGCCTACAGAAATCAGCGGAACCTCCGATAGATGCATACAAGGACTGCTCTAACTCGGAGGGTATACAATGTCTTTTTGGTCTGAAGCCAGTGGTGCAGTAAAAGGTGCGATAGTTGTAGGTGTGATCTGTCTTCTCTATTTGGGTGTAGCAAAAGTGTCACATCTGGCTCCCTTCGGGCGACCTGATGGAGCGGACGTGACCCAGGTACGTGGCGTTCAACCGTAGGCGCTCTACACGAGTCGTCTAGGCACGTCTGCTTTGTCTGAGGCGTGCTTAGACCACACCATCTGCAGGTCCCCTCGTGAGCAGCGACGTGAGCACGATGCAGCTCCAAACAGCAGCTAGAGCATGCGCTAAATAGTGCGTAATGTCTTGGGGAGGTCACTCACACGTCATCTACGCCGACCGTTTGAAGGTCTCGCGTAAAGGCATCGGAGATAGCAAGTGAAGCTTCTCGAACCTCCAGTGTGGAGTCCATGTTGATAGCGATCGGTCGCATCTGCAGGCTCTCCACCTCCCGAGAGTAGCCAGCGACCAACGAAGCTGCACGCTGAAGTGTTTCAATAAGTAATGCGCTCTCCCTCTCGATCAGCGGCCATCCACGAAGCTGACTGAGGATGTGCGAGGCGCGCTCATAATGGTTGGGTAAAGCGAGCGTGACGCGATCCAGCGAAGCATGCCCATGAGGATCGTCAAACGCGACATCCGTCCATACGAAGCCGGAACGCCATGTCATGTGCACCCGCAATAATGCACGCGCGGGCGTGTTTGGCCCGACGCTAACGCCCAGGATTCGGCTTTCGGGAACGGAGTCCCGCGCAAGTTCCACCATCTGCCTGAACACTTCGCGCACGCGTGCTGCATTGTCCACGTTGTCCACACGAAACTCGGGATGGTCCCAAATTCGAAGATCGGGAGAGGCCAGTGTGACGCGCACAGGAAATCCGAAGCGGCTCGCTTCAGATGCTGCGCGCGAAGGACTGAGACACAGCTCCGCAGACGGCGTGGGAATGCCAAACAACTCGAGCACCGATTTCGTTGCGGGATCGGAAAGTTGTCGCTTCGGGCCGTAAATAATGCCGATAACAGAATCTTTGTTCACTGGAGGTGGCGACCAGGCATCACGTCGCCATTCCGGGTGAAACCATCTCAAGGCCTCAGCAGCCTGAACAAAGTCTTCTGCCTCTCCCAACGAAGCTGCTTCTTCTCGAGTCCCGCCGCTCAGGCCTAGCAGGCCCTGCCCTAGGTCGACCAGCTTCTGAGAGCTTCTTCGTCTCACATATGGGAGAGGTGCCAGCTGCAGGCGTTGCACCTCGTTGAGTGAGGCTCGACTAAGGGACCAAGGCATCAAGCACCCAGCAGATGACAGCGCTAGGACGCTTGTGAAAGCACCGACATCGTTGACTGCGACGAGCCCCAGCGAGCGCATGAGACTAAGGGCGTCGTTCCGCTCTCTATCGACGATCAAGACCGCAACTGGAGCTGCCTTCTGTCCCAAAGCGCGTAACTTCTCTAGATTCTCTACTGAGGGTCGGTTCGTGAAAGCGGCAGCCTGAAGCGCTTCTTCTTGATGATCCTCTTCCTTCAAGCGATCCTGAGCGACAAAGGTGCAACGCAGCCCTAGCGCGCTGATCTTGCGCACGATCTCGGAACGAAGAGCTTCTGATTCACACGCTATCTTCCACTCACGCATGGTCACTGAGTGGGCGGCAAAGGGAGGCGCAAAGGAAGGGAGTGGCGCATATCGGAGGGGATCATATCAGTACGCCCTACGTCGCAAAACTTCTTGCCGCTGCAGCGCCGCATCGAGAAAACTATGTTTCCTCTACGGCTGAAGTTCCTCTGCCCAGTGCAAAGCCGCCTCCATCCCACCGGCGTCTATTGTTCCTGCGGCCACTGCGTCGTACGCCACACCATGGTCGACGCTCGTCCGGACATATGGCAGCCCCCACGTCACATTCGCTGCGCTCTGCCAATCCAGAAGCTTTGATGCAATGGTGGCTTGGTCATGAAACATACAGACCGCACCACCGAACTCCCCCTGCGCTACGAGGCGCAGGGCGCTCTCTGCCCCCATCGGACCTCTAACCAGACGCCCTGACCCCCGGTGATGAAGCTCACTTACCGCTTCATCAATCGCCGGACGGATGGTTAGCGCTTCCTCATCCCCGAACAATCCCGACTCGCCTGCGTGGGGGTTGAGACCGCTCACCACAATCGGAAGCGGTACGCTAAGACGGCAGAGCGCCTCGTCTAGATGAACGACGGCACGCTTGACCCTCGACGCCAGAAGCTCCCTTGGCACGTCGCGAAGAGCATGGTGTGTCGTCGCGAGCGCAAGCTTCAAGCGGCGTCCGAGAAACATCATTGTCACCGCATCCCGCTCGAGGCCGCATGACTCCGCCAGGTATTCGGTGTGACCGGTAAAGGGACTCCCCGCCATTGATATGGCGGCCTTGCTCACTGGTCCGGTGACAAGGGCGCCGCCGCGTTTGCGCACGAAGTGTGCAGCTGCCTGCAATGCGCGGAACTGGTGTTTACCCGAGTCTACATTAGGCGAAGGAACTTTCGCGCGTGCCGCTCGGCCTACGTCGATCAGTGTGACGGGTGCCCGCAACCGCAGCTCCAATTCTTCAAGAACGTCTGCTGGAACGATGTCGCCTTCCATGCCCAGACTCTTGAGTTGCTGCGCGTCCCCGAACACGACGTACTGAGATGCAGTGCCTGCCCGTCTTCTTTCGCGAAGCGCCTTTGCCGCGACATGAGGCCCTACGCCGTGCGGGTCGCCCACGGAAATTACGACCGGCACCCTACGCATTGTCCGAGCCATTCCCTGCCCGATATCCCACTCCGCGTATGGTGTGTATCACTTCCGAAAGAGCTGGCGATTTCGCACGAAGCCTGCGGATGTGGATGTCCACGGTGCGGCTTTTTCTCACGTTACGCACCCCCCAAACGTGCTCAAGCAAAAGCTCCCGAGTAAACACCTGACCACGGCGAGCCAGAAGAAAGCTGAGCAAGTCAAACTCCCGTTGCGTCGTCGCTGCCTTCTGACCATCGACGAACAGTTCGCGTGAGGTGAGGTCAATGAACACACGACCGAGCTTCATCCGGCACGCGGAGCGGAGAGCGTCGTGCCGCCACTCAAGCCTGCGCAGACGAAGGTAGAGTTCCATAGGTTGGCACGGCAGAACCACTACGTCGTCAAACGGCATGCTGGGAGCCAAGCGGGAAAGCCCCTCAGGGGCAACGGCGGCAAGAACTGGAACTCTCTCAGGTGGTCTAAGAGCTGCAAACAGGGCAAACACCTCGCGAGTGAGCGGGAACAACTCATCCACCTCCACACAGCACAAGGGCGGGGTCTGCAGCATCCGTAGCAGACCGGCCGAGAGTTCGTCGAGGGTCGCCGTTTCGTAGCTACAGCCAAGGGATGCGAGACTGTCTTCCACCCAAGACCTGCCCTCGCAGTTCTTAACGATCAGAACTTGCATGCGAATGTGCGTCGAATCTCTCTATGTAGGAGTGCGTCCCTGCCCCATGCTGATCGCGACACTCCACCGGTTCCACCAGATCTCGCAGTATCAACATTTGAGTGGAAGTCGAACCACTTATCGATGTGTCTACTTATGTGTTCTACCTAACCTATCGGTTGAACTACGTCCATCGCTGGTACTCGGTCAATCCCTGGTGAGTCGATTATCGAGGAGGTTGCATTCAAGCTCTGGAGTCGCAGGAGACGCAGTCGACGCCAACTCCACGCACCATTCCACCGGAGCGAAATGGCCCACCGGCGCGCGCTTAGGTGCGTGAGGATGGGGCGTAAGGACGGGGTTCAGCGACGGGATACAACGACGGGGTTCAGCGACGGGAGCCGAATGCACAATCTTCTCGGCAAGCGTGGCTTCCTGGTCGAAAAGCCACTGACCCGGTTGCCATCGCTGAGCGCTTAGGATCTCCGGCGGCGGACGCCGCAAACCTTTCGTGTGCGTTGCGCGGCTCCGTGAAGTAGGCTTGAAGCCTGCTATTCGGGGATGGACGTGGAAGAACGAGTCTGGAAGTTAGAAATTCACGATGTTGATGACCCGGATGACTACCAGACAATCAAAGTCACTGCGGGTCATTGGATGCAAGCTTTGGAGCGGGGAAGAGAGCAGCTAGGTGAAGAAGGGGCCGTGCCCACCGGGGCGAGTTGTTCCGTTTCGCATCCTGGTCGGGTCGTGGTACATGACCACCGGCACCGTCGTGTGTTCACGCTCACCACACTCATGGAGCAGCGCTCATCGCGACAACGAACCTCGCGAGATTCGGCAAGTGTCGGCACACCAACAGCTCCTCGAACTACAAATAGCCGTAAAAGCCGTGGAGGAAAGCGGCCAGGATCGCTTCGTCCCTCTTCAAGTGCAATCCCCACCGCGTCAGCTTCCCGGCAGGATGCTGCTCACCCGAACACAGACATTGCCTCTCAGCCTGAGGAAGGCGCGATGACCTACTCGATTCTAAGTCAGCGACGCCATCAACCCTCGGAGTTCACTCCCTTGGCCTACCGTGAAGTAGCCATAACAGTTGATCCTTCTCTCGCTAAAGATGACCTGGCCGCACTGCTGCGCACGTGCCTCGATGCAACACAGCAGGACCTGTTAGGAGTTGAACCAGGACAGCTAGTAAAGATTGCCGCGTTCAGCCAGGCAGACCCCGACCCCCTGGGGACGCGTCCACTCGCCACTCTCGAGTGGAAAGATTGGGTAGGACGCGTGGAAGTGCATATGGGCAGAGTTGCGCCTGCCGGTGAGTCTGAGTCCATTGGACCGCAGGTGAAGAAGGTTTCAGACGACACCACGAAGGCACGTGTGGACCAGCCCAGACGCAGAGCGGCATCTTTCAAGGTGACTCAGCCATTCCCTGCCATTGCACCACCTGCTGCTGGAACTTCGGCTTTGAGTCCCAAGGTGGACCCTCCAAGTCGTAGCAAAGAAACGCCCCCTCCCGAAGTCGGGCCTCTTCCTAAAGCCGCCGTGGCCCAGACTTCAGCAGGCGGAAGCGGTGCAAGTGGCGGTCGAGAGCAGAAGGAAAAGACGCCAAAGAGTGCGGCTACCACTGCGTCAGCAGAACATCAGCAAGAAGTGGCCGGTGCCTCTTCCGACGTCACAGGGACCCAGGCGGAAGAGATAAGAAGCGTCTCCAGCAACGCCTCTAGTGCAGTTCCTAGCAACATCTCCAATGCAGACGAACCTGACGACATACTAAGTGATGTCTTCGACTCTTGCCACGAGCTCTCTTATCAGCCCACGCCTCTTGCCGGGTTCCAGTTCGCTGTCGGAGTTCTCAGCCACTACATCGCCTGCGAGCGTGTAACTGCGGCTATTTATGACATTGACGCGGATGAACTGAGGGTTGTCGCCTCAAGCGACCGGTCCGCTGGAAATCTTCATGACACAGTTCCAGCCAGCAGAGGCCTCGTCCAGCGAGCGCTCTCCTCAATCGACCAAACCCTCCGAGTTGATGCCTGCCAAACCGAGGAAGCCTACGCCGCAGAGACCGATTCCTTAGGCGTCCACAATCCCCGCAATCTTCTTCTCGCCCGAGTCGCCAAGGGTCGTCATGTACTCGGTCTGCTCCACCTTGCTAACGCCAACAAAGGGGGTAACGCCGAAGATGGATTCACAGGAACCGACGAGGAGGTGGTCAAATATGTCGCGGAGCAACTCGGCCGTTTCATTGACGGCCGCAGAAAAAGCGCGATTCCCCCTGCGCCCCATCGATAGCTAAGACCGTCGATAGCCAAAACGACCCACCCGAGATGAAGGGTGGCCTATTTCGACAGAGCAGCTTTGATCTTACGTTCCATGTCCTTCTCATCGCCCTTACGGTAGCCCGAGAAGACTTCGATCACGGTTCCGTTTTTGTCGATTAGGTACGAACTCGGCATGGTTTCCGGCTGGTACTTATCCGCCACGGCCTTATCGGCGTCTCTGACCATCGGAAAGTTGATGTCGCCTTTCTGTTTCTCAAGGCGCTTTAGAAACTTCTTCATGTCCTTTGCGTCGCGATCAATGTTGACACCCACGACAACGAGCCCCTTCGCTTTGTACTTCTGATGAAGTTTCTGAAGAACAGGCAGTTCCTCCTTGCAGGGCTTGCACCAATGGGCCCAGAAGTCGACGAGCACGACCTTGCCCTTCAGCGACTTGAGGTCTTTAATACCGTCAGCTTTAACAGCAAAGTTCGGAGCCTTCTCTTTAGTTCCGAGCGCCGCCGCGCGTTCTGTAACGATTGCCTCCACCGAAAGGGCACAGGCGAAAAGGCCTAGAGGAATTATGATGGACTGTATTTTTTTCATATTTGTGAGACGCGCGCGGTACTGCATTATTCATCCTCTCAAGTTAAAAGACATAACTCGAGATTTAGAGTATCAGCTCGCCTGCGTCTGCTGCAAGAGGTGATGACGCGGCAGCAGGCGAACGGGGAAACCAAGCAGGGTCTCACCCGGAACTCTCCTCCAATGCGCGATGGGAGGCAGGCGTCAACTAGGCGATCAAGACACCCGAGTTGCCTCGTGCGCCCCTGTCCAACTTCAGACTATCTAACTTCAGACGCTAGCGCTCAGCTCCAGCAGCAGGCTGTCAGAGCTGCAGCAAGGCTTACGACTCGCCGTACGTGACGAGCTGCTCTCGCATCACATCCGGATTAATACCGCTTGTCAGGTGGTCTTTCAAGCAGTCAGCCAGGGTGACCAGCAAGTCGTCGATTCCTTTATCTTCAATCAGCTTCGAGAGCAACGCACGCGATTCCCGCGTGTCGTCCTCTCGCAAATACTTGCGAACATCTTCCAGAGAAATCGACCCCTCGAAATCTACGTAAAGGTTCTCAAGAAGGTACTTGGTCAGTTCCCTCACTAAATCCTCCCCGACCGCCTAACTAAACAGCCATCGCATGAGGAGAACCTACTCGACGAAAGCACGTAGAGCAACTCTTCTGTGTACCGCTCCATCGCTCAAGCTGACTGCGGAATGTGTTCCATCGGTCCCGTGCAGCATGATGGGAGTCACTGCACGAGATCATGCAGCCGCTTAGGCCTTCGACTGCTGGAAGATTGCACCATGAAGCCATGACTGATATGGCTAAACGCATGGAGGCTCCGGGAGAGTCGCACGCAGAGCACCGACCGCTCCCTTCGGTCAAAATACCCTTGCTACAAAATGAGCGGCAGGCGGCACGTACTCGTGTGCTTGTTTGGGGCTCGGCCGGGTGCGGGCTATGCCTCCTGTTACTTCTGATAGGACGCTCGGGAGGGTCTGCGGCCAAGCCAGCAGCATACACCCGCCGTCCAATGATTGTGGCTGCTTCTGGAGGTCCGGACCCTTCGGGAGGGCCTGCTACAGCCGCCGGTATAGCCTCGCCGACGAGCGAGGACGCCCCGCATCAGGACGAAGCCTACACCACCGTTCGTGGCACCGTTGGTAAGGTCAAAACCTTCGCCGAATCCCTGCAGAACATGGGAATGACCACCGAGGAAGTTAATGAGCTAACCACCGCCTTCCTAGAAATTCACCGCTTCCGCACATGTCAACCGGAAGATGAGATCACAATCAAGCGCGATATCTCCGGCAAGATTGTCAGTTTCGAGTACAAGCCTTCGGCAATCGTGAGTTATGTAGCGAGGCGTCGGCCTGATGGCAGTCTAGACGCCTCCAAGGAGAGAGAGCCCGTGCGCGTTGAGCACGTCACGAAGGCGGGCGTTATTCAGACATCTCTTGGAGAAGCGCTCTCTCGCAGTGGACTCAATAACTCACTGGTGGGCACGTTCGTTGAAGTGTTTGCCGGCAAGGTCTCATTCACCACCGATGCCCAAAAAGGTGACGGCTTCAGCGTCATCCTCGAGGAGCGTTACCTCAAGGACAACTTCTTGGGATACGGAGCGATTCACGCTCTGGAGTGGAAGGGAGCGCGCCATGGGCGGCTTCGTGCTTACTGGTTTGACCCTCAACATGAGGAGCCCGGTTACTTCGATGAGTCCGGCCGCAAGCTTCACGGCAGCTGGCTTCGTGCGCCGCTCCACTACGAGCGGTTGTCATCAAGGTACAATCCCGAGCGCCTCCATCCGACCTTAAAGAAGAAGATGCCACATCTTGGCGTCGATTTCGCGGCAAGTCGGGGGACACCTGTGTGGGCCTCCGCACCTGGCAGAGTGACGATAGCGGGACGCAAGGGCCCCAACGGCAACCTAGTCGGGATACGGCACAGCAACGGCTACGAGACGCGGTACGCGCATCTACACCGCATTGCACGGGGCATACGTTCAGGTGTGACCGTCAAACAAAGGCAGGTGGTCGGCTATGTGGGGTCAACAGGTCGTTCGACCGGCCCCCATCTACATTTCGCTCTGAAAAGGCACGGACGGTTCATGGACCCGGTCCCCGTCATGTTTGCACCAGGGGCACCGCTTAGAGGGGGTGAACGGCGTAAGTTTCAACGCAAGGTGGGCCGGCTGTCGCGAAAGCTTGCGCGTTTGCATCGCTAGAGCAGACCGCGAAAACAAGAGGCCGCTCGAAGCCTGCGACACGTGCGGCCTCTTGACCCCTAAAGAAGTTTCTGACTTTCCTCTCGCAGCCTGGTATGCAACCTATAGGTGCTTGATGTCAAAGCTGCACATAGAGAATGATGAGCGACGGGAACACGCCCGCTACTCCGTGTCGCTACAAGTCGATTACAGCGATGGCGAGCACTTCCTCTTTTCGTATATTGAGAATATTAGCCGGATGGGGATATTCCTTCGCTCCGACGATCCCTTCGAAATAGGTACTGAAATCACACTCCGATTCGCTCCTCCGGGGCAGACCGCATTCGCACTTGAGGGTGAAGTCATGTGGGTTAACCCTGTGGGCGCTACAGGCGATGATCTAAATCCGGGGATGGGCGTACGCTTCACTAAGCTGTCGGCGCCTGAGCGTGAGAAGGTCGTCGAGCTCATCCGCACCATCGCTTACCTTCGGGAGGCAGAGCCATCAGAGTGAGCAGGGCCGTCAGAGTGAAGGGCGAGCGGCCAATCCCAGCGACGTGAGGCTGCACCGGCAGGTCTAGGTCAAGCGCTTCTAGATAGGGAGCCGGGTTGAGAGGCTGGCTCGAAAGCTTTCGCGAAAATCAAGAGCTGCTTGAAGAGAGCGCATCGGTACGGCCGCTCACGCTGCGGAAGGGAAGAGCTGTGAGTTAGAAGCGTACCGAGCGTTCCTGCCTAAGCTCAAAGCTGTTTTCACTGACCACGCCGGGCGTCGCGGTAACCTGTTGCGGCTCCAGCTCAAACATCCAGAATGAACCCTGCCCTCCTTGAGTGGAACTTCCGGCACAGAATGTGCGCAGGCCGTTCTCAGTGCGTGCAGCGTAAAGACGATGAATGTGCCCGTGCAACAGCGCCACCCGCTCTGCCCCGCCACACGCCTCTGCCAACTCCTGAGCGTTGTCTAAAGCGTGGCGGGGATGGTCAGCGCTTCCGTCTTCTCGCACGATGCCGTAGTGCGTAAGCACAAACGTGTGCTCGGCTCTTGCACGGACGGCCTTCAAGAGGGCTGGTAGTGCATCAAGCTGAGCAGGAGAGATGTAACCGCTCGACTTCCAGGGCTCTGGGTTTGGTCTTGCGCTGTTGATCCCCACTACGGCAAGTGGGCCGAAATATCGTACGAAAGGCCAAAGTCCATCGCAACAGGAGGAAGCGTGATCCGTGGTTGCCATGTCGCCGAAGTAGCGGTTGAAGCGCTGGGCATGCACCGAATCGCGTAGATAAAGATCATGGTTTCCAGGCACGGCGACCATAGGCTTTTGGAGTCGGATGAGCGGCATGATCGCGGAACGAGCCACCTTCATCTCCACCTCCGTTCCCATGGTGGTGAAGTCGCCGCTGCACAGTACGACGTCAACTTGGAGCTCTTGAGCGACCTGTGCCAACTGGGCAACGATTGCTCGAGCGTGCTTGAATCGAGCAAGTCGGCGAAGGCGGTGGTTTGCCAGCCCCACGAGACGTTTCCCCAACCATTCCGCTAGAGGCACGCCCACCAGCGGTGCAGGAATGTGTAGGTCGCTTATGTGAAGTACACGCACCTGATGTCTCACCTACGGCCACATCGGCCAGGTTGAGAGTCCTGCCGTTTCCTCGAACCCCCACCGGACGTTCATGCATTGAATGGCCTGACCAGCGGCTCCCTTAATCAAGTTATCAATGGCGCCTTGAGCGATGAGCCTTCCTGTTCGCTCATCGTAGTCGTAACTCAGAATACAGGCGTTGCTCCCTCGGACCCAGCGCGTGTCCGGACTACGACCACGCAGAACGCGCACAAAGGGAGCGTCTTCATAGAAGGCCTCTGCCTCCGCTCGGATGTCTTCGATTTTCAACGCTTTCTTATGCGGCCGAGCGTAACAGACGCTGAGGATGCCACGAATAGCTGGCACGAGATGAGGCGTGAAGGTGACCGTCACCGGAGATCCACTCAGGCGCTGGAGGCTCTGCTCTATCTCCGGTATGTGACGGTGGATACCTCCTACCTTATACGCTCTAATACCCTCGGCCGCCTCGACGAAGTGTGTCGTGAGACTTGTAGCCCTTCCGGCGCCAGAGACCCCGCTCTTCGCGTCGATGATAATGTCTTCCGTAGATATGACGCCGTTAGCAACAAGAGGAGCAAGAGGAAGGACCGAGGCGGTGGGATAGCAGCCCGGCACCGAAATGATTTCTGCGTCTGGCAACTGGTCGCCGAAAAGCTCCACCAGGCCGTACACAGCCGCGTCGCTCAAGTGGGAGTCCGGCGGTTCGGCACCATACCAGTTGCGGTACGCTTGACCGTCGTCGAGTCGGAAGTCGGCGGAAAGATCTATGGGTACGATCTGTCGCTCGTAGAGCACTTGAACTGCAGCCGCGCTCTGCCTGTGAGGGAGCGCACAGAAGGCAACATCGAGTCCTTCTCCCGCCGAGGGCGCATTCAGACTCTCGACAGATAGCTCAAGAAGCCCCTCCGCGTGCGGAAGTACTTCCTTTAAAGGCTGCCCCGCACTGCGCGCGCCAAAGATCGCCCGCAGCTCCGCGTGTGGATGGCGCATCAGCAGACGCACCAGCTCCGAGCCTACATAGCCTGAAGCCCCTACCACTCCGACACGTAAAGTCATCAATCAGAGCCTTAACGCAAACCAACGGCTTGTAACCAGCTATCGAATAATGTCATGAACTTGCATTAATTGATGATGCAAGCATCAGGCACCTATGCAACCCTACCTCGTGCAGGGTGAACTCAGGTGCAGGGTGAACTCAGGTGTAGGGTAAACTCAGGTGTAGGGTAAACTCAGGTGCAGGGTGAACTCAGGTGCAGGGTGAACTCAGGTGCAACGCTACCTCGTGCAAGGCCAACTTCGGTGCCGGCTGAGCGCCAGAAAGATGGGCGACCTAGCGTTTCGAGTACTGGAACTTCTTTCGCGCACCCGGCTGACCCGGCTTCTTTCGCTCCTTCTTGCGATCATCACGAGTCAGGAAGCCAGACTTCTTGAGTTGCGCACGCAACTCAGGGTCAACTTTGATGAGTGCTCGCGATATGCCGTGTCGAACGGCTTCGGCTTGCGCCGATGTCCCACCGCCCGAGGTGGTGCAGCGAACATCGAATTTCTCTGACTGATCGGTTTGGTCAAAAGCCTGTTGGATGATCATGCGCGACGTCTCACGAGGGAAGTAGTTTTCAAGCGACCGTCCGTTAACGCTGAACGTGCCCGAACCCGGCATAAGAAACACACGCGCCACTGCAGTCTTACGTCGCCCTGTCGCGTACGTGACTGGGGGAGCTTTTACACTCGACTTCTGCTCACTCGGACTCATCTAGTTTTACCTTCCACTCTTCCCGCAGCCTCGGTTTTGGAGGCTCATCAGTTTGCCAAGACGGCTATCTCCAATACCAACTTACGACGCCTGCTTTTGCTGCGCCGCCGCCTCCTGTCCAGAACCCTCTTTGCCTTCACTGGCACCTTGCCGGATGGGCAAGGCAGTAGGCTGTTGAGCGGCATGTGGATGTGCGCTGCCGGTATACACCCTCAGTCGAGTGCGCAAAAGGCGCCCCAGCCGGTTCTTGGGAAGCATGCCGTGTATCGCTTTTTCAACCACAAACGTCGGCTTCCTTTGCTGAAGGTGATCGTAGCGCTCCGCTTTGAAGCCGCCTGGGATGCCCGAGTGCTTGTAGTAGTACTTCTTCTGCCACTTCTGTCCTGTGAGAACTACCGACTCGGCGTTGATGACGACGACCTCATCACCTGACTCGGCATGAGGCGTGAATGTGGTCTTGTGTTTTCCGATAAGAAGCGAGGCCGCACGCGAGGCGAGCCTCCCTAGAGGGACACCTGCTGCGTCTAGAACCACCCAATGGCGATCTACGCCGCTTTTCTGCATAAAAGTCTTCACGTAATCCTCCGTCGCCGTTATGACCTCTAATGCGAAGCTGTCAAGCGTCCCGATATCGATTCGAAGCGCAGGTGAAACCCAGCAGCGCAGCAACAGCGATGCCCCGCAACTGAATCGCCGAGACCGAAGGGGGGCTTCCTGAAAACTCCTAAAGGAAGCGAGACCCGTATCCGGTCAGTCCCTGGCAAGTCGGTTTCCGAGGAGGTTGTGCACTCGAGCGCGCCCGCAGAACCCCACCGGAGCGCACTTAGGTGCGCGAGGATGGGGTTTGAGAACGTAAGCCGAGTGCGCAACCTCCTCGGGAAGCGTACATTCCTGGTCAGGGAACCACTGACCGGTTACGCGAGACCCTCTGCAGATGGGCTCATCCTGCTACTCGGTACAAGTTCTAGATGCGATTGCCCGGAGCGAGCGGCACAGCATCGGGCATGGGCTGTGCTAGAGTCCGTTCGATGGCTTTGGATCAACCGATTGAGAGGTGGCTGACGTTGCCTGCTCTTCTCCTGCCCTTCCTCGCCACGGCTCTACCGCCTCTGAAAGTTTCTGCGGCACAGCCCGCAACCCTTATTTGCCGCGCCTCGCAAAACGGAGAGCCTGCTGCGGCATCAGTGTCTTTCAGTGGATCTGGATCCCATCAAGGTGAGCAGCGCTGCACATCCGCGGTTCGAGCCAAGGCCGGTACGTACGATGTGACCGTGACGCTGCACGGGACAGTGGATACACCGTCTGTGAAGCGCAAGGTGACATTGCCTGCCGGCCGAAGAACCGTCGTCTCTGCCGCTTTCTCCACCGGCGAACTGCAAGTGGGGGTTGAGTCGGACGGGAGAGCAGCCTCCGGGATGGCCGAGGTCTACCGCGGCAAGGAACGCGTGGCGATCATCGGCGGCAACGTCCGCGTGAGGATCTCGGCCGGCAGGTACGATCTCGTGGTCAAGCATCACCATCGTGCGTGTGCAGCGGTTCCTGTCGCGGTGCATGAGGGTAAGAGAACCGAGGTCTCGGCCGCTTTTTCCGCTGAGGATTGCCGCACCCGAATGACTTCGCCCTAGAAGTTTGGTGGGCGTGCTGACGCTGGGGACGCGGTTAGTGCGCCGATGGTTTCTGCCTGCACCGACACGCACTGACCGCAACTCCGGCAGGCCCCCGAATGCCGCTGAGTAGCGGGAACAGGCCATCGGCGTTAGCCATCCGGCAGGAAGTGCTGTAGTGTTCGCGCAGCAAGGCTGGGTCAGAACAATCCATGCGTTCAGAGGAACAACAACTCCCTCCCTCGATGAGCGAGCCAAGAGAAGAAGCGGGTCCAGCTCCTTATCGACCGATCGGCATCCTCCGGTGGTTCTACCAGAGGTTTTTCTCCCACATTCACGTGGACGCGACATGGAAGCAGGCAGTCCTCGGTGCTGCCGAGCGAGGAACGGTCGTCTACGTGATGCGCTCGCTCTCGCTGCTTGATTTCCTCTGCCTCGACTTTCTTCTCAAACGGTTTGCCTTACCTCTGGTGCGTTTCGTCAACGACTTCGGTCTTTGGATACTGGAACCATTTAAGGGCGGCAGGCGGTGTGTCATGCGGCGGCAAGTGCCAGAGGAGGTTGCCTTATCAGAGGCCGTCAGAGGAGGCTACAGCGCCCTTCTCTTCCTGCGCCGGCCACCTCCCCTGGCGCGGCGGCTTCGAAACAGACGAGGGGAAGCTTTCGAGGCTGACCTTCTCCTACAGCTAATTCAGGTGCAGCGTCGACAGGACAGGAGCATCCTGCTTGTGCCGCAGACCTTCGTCTGGAGCAAAAGGCCTAACCGAGCACAAGCCACATTCACCGACCTGCTCTTCGGTCCAACGGAGTGGCCGGGCCGGCTTCGCGTGCTCTTCCAGTTTCTGTTCAACTACCGCAACGCGCTTCTCCGTGCAGGGGAGCCGTTCGACCTCAAATCGTTCGTCGACCGGCACGCACATCTATCTGACGCAGACGTTGCTCAGAAGGTGCGCTACGCCCTGCTAAAGCGGCTCGAGCGTGAGCGCACCCTAGTGCTAGGCCCTACGAAGAAGAGTCCTCAGCGCATCCGCGACGAGCTCCTGCGCAGCCACCGCGTAGCCAAACACATTGAAACCACTGCCCGCACGCAGCGAAAGACGGTTGACCAGGTAAAGAAGGAGGCGGCAGCTGAGCTACAGCGTCTTTGCGCTGCACCGAGCCCCATGGTTGTCGGATTCATGCACCGCTTCCTAAGGTGGCTGCTCCATCGCATGTACCAAGCGGTGGTTGTGGACACCGAAGGAATGGAACGGGTGCGTCTGGCCGGGCGCGAGGGAACGCTCGTGCTGATTCCTAGTCATAAGAGCCACATGGACTACCTGGTTCTCAGCGAGGTAATGTACGCCCATGCGCTCTCTCCACCTCTGATCGCTGCCGGAGACAACCTTAACTTCTGGCCCGTTGGGGGCCTTCTACGACGTGGAGGTGCATTCTTCATCCGAAGGGCTTTCCGTGGACGCAAACTCTACAGTGCGCTGGTGGAGGCCTATATCCGCAAGCTGATAGCAGAAGGCTTCAGCATTGAGTTCTTCTTTGAAGGCGGCCGCTCACGCACCGGTAAGCTACTGCCCCCTAAGCTCGGCCTGCTGTCGATGATCGTGGACGCCGCCATGCTGGTCCGTACACGCCCCATCTTCATCGTGCCGGTCTACATCGGCTACGAGCGCGTCGTGGAGGAGCGCTCCCACCTTCGTGAAGTGGAGGGAGGCGAGAAACGAAAGGAGAGCCTCGCAGGTCTTCTTCGTGCACCGAAGGTCGTTAAATCAAAGCATGGCAAGCTGTACGTGCAGTTTGGCACGATTCTCTCCCTTGATAATCTCGTCAAAGAGGCTGCTGAATGCCGCCCCGCAACCTCATCTTGTAAGAAGCCGCATGCGCCGGACAGTGAAGGATCGCGTCCGCGCCTCACGCCATCGCAAAAGCGCAGCTTGGTGCAGAAAACAGCCCGTGAGGTAGGTTACCTCATCAACCGCGTTGCGGTGGCAACACCCTCGAGTATCGCTGCAACTGCTCTGCTGGGTCACCGTCGACGTGGCTCGTCGCAGTCGACATTCTTCGAAGCGTGCCGCTTCCTACACAAGGAACTAATCAAAGTGGGCGCCGAGGTAGCCAGCTCGCTCACAGATGAAGAAGGCGAGCTCGCCTTAGCTCCCATACTCGAGAGCTTGAACCTCTTCGCGCAAGGCAAAGTGCTGCAAATCCACGAATCGCAGGAACAGCCGATATATGTGGTCTCGGAGGAAAAACGCCTAACCCTCGAATTCTACAAGAATAACATCCTTCACTTTTTTGTCCCAAAGGCCATCGTGGCAACCTCTGTCTATGCGACAGCGTCCCGGGCTTCGTCCTATGCGCTGGTCGCAGAGCATGCGACGCGCCTCTCTGAACTTCTTCGACAAGAGTTTACCTTCTCAACGCGCGCTACATTTACCGCTACCTTCGAGGCGCAACTCGATCAGCTTCTGGCGGAGCATTATCTCGTCGAGACAGACGATGTGCTTTTTCCAGCAGGAGGCGAGAAAGGGCGTGAGCTGCGCTGGTACAGTTACATGTTGCGGCCCTACTTGGAGGCTTACCGTCTCGCACTGCTAAGTCTCAAGGGTCAGGCCGACAAGGAGCTCGGCACCCGAGATTGGACCAGGAAGGCTTTGGCCTTCGGTCGCAGAATGTATCTTCTCGGCGAGATCGAGTGCCGCGAGGCCTTAGCGCGTCCAAAGTTGGATAACGCGTTGATCGCCTTTCGAGATCTTGGTTTGGTTGACATCTCTCAAGCCGGCAAGACATCTAAGTTCCGGGTACTGGAAAGCTCCAAGTGGGAAGAGACGAGCGCAGAACTCGATGCGTACCTACATGTCTAAGTTTCTGCGCCGCTCGAAAATCGAGAAGTAATAGCCGACCACCGTCTTGGAAGGTGTAGTATAGGGCTGCATGGTTGAAGCTGGAGCGGGACGTTGTGGAACGTGCGCCTACTTTGTCAGACTCCACCGGGGCGATGACAGCTTGTGGGCAGGTGAGTGCCGTCTGGGATGCTGGCCCGCTCCTCTGTTGGAGTCAGCGACATGTGCGGAATACAAACAGGCAGGAACGAGTTGGGAAAAGCCAAAGTCATCCAGACGGCGGTCACGCAGATTAGAGGTGACACCACCTCAGCGGCGAACGCTGCCAACAAGTGTGGATATCGATATGGAGCTTGAGGAGTTTAGAGAGGTTCTCCGCTCCGTGCTGAGTGAAGAGCTCGGTCTTGGCGAGGTTGAGTTGGCGGAGAAGTGGCGCGGTGGCTCCGTCATTATTGAGCCGGGGCGGGAGGGCACGCAGGCCAAGAGCCTCGGCATCGACACCTTCTTCCGAAAGATCATCATGGTGCGCGATAAGCTTCGCCTCTTGGAGCAGAAGGTCAATGCCCATTCTCAGCTTCCAGAGGATGAGAAAGTGCAACTTCAGCAGTACATCACAGCGGCCTACGGCTCACTTACGAGCTTTAACTTCTTGTTTAAGGAGCGCAAGGATGGTTTCGTCGGCACCGGTGGGGGTGAGTAGCCGAGAATTGAAGCGGCGCTCACTCCACCTCATAATAGTAACTGGCTTATCCGGCGCAGGCCGAAGCACCGCCCTCCAAGCCCTCGAGGATCAGGGGTTCTTCTGCATTGATAATCTGCCTCCGGATTTCGTTGATTCCCTGACCAACTACCTGGATGAGCACAGTGAATACTGCGAGGTGGGTCTCGGCATTGATGTGCGTACCGGCTCGCTCTTTGAAGGCGCAGAACGCCTTCTCAAAAAGCTTCGCGAGAAAGGACACAATGTGGAGGTGCTCTTCATCGACTGCGCGGACAAACTTCTCGTTCGACGCTACAGCGAAACCCGGAGACCCCACCCGCTAGCGGCCGACGGGGATGTGCTCGAGGCGATTGAGAAAGAGCGGTCGCGTCTTTCCGCACTGCGCGCGCAGGCAAGCTTGGTCATCGACACAACGCGGATGAGCGTTCATGAGCTTCGCGCCCGGCTAAGGGACATGGTCCACCTCCGATCCCGCGGGCTGCAGATGGTCGTACGAATGATGTCCTTTGGCTACAAGTACGGATTGCCGAACGATGTGGATACCGTTTTTGACATACGTTACTTACCCAACCCCCACTTCGTACGGGAACTCCGACCTCTGACAGGGTGCGATCCAGAGGTTGTTGAGTTTGTCATGCGGGCCCCCGAAGCGAAGGAACTCCTTGATCTATTAAAGAACCTCCTTACAACCACGCTGCCACTCTACCAAAAAGAGGGGAAGGCATACTTCAGCATCGGCGTTGGGTGCACGGGAGGAAAACATCGCTCGGTTGTCTTCACTGAGCTGCTTGCAAAGCAGTTTCGAGATGACTTTCACGTCAAGACGTTACACCGCGACCTAGGAAGGCAACATGCTTAGCGGCACGCACCTTCGCGTTCGTCCAAACCTCTTGCTCTGGGCGCTGCACGCGAGTCTTTCGTGGTGCGTGATTGCAGGTGCCTCAGCCGTTCAAGCAGATGGCATCTACGTGGAGTCTCATACGATAGGTGCGGACTTGCCGCATCCGAAGGGCGCCCCCACGGCCGTCATCCACGTACCCGCACATGTCTCGCCCCAACGACCCATCCACCTGGTGGTTCTTCTGCACGGTTGGAACGGATGCGCCAGCGCCATCGCTTACGCAGGCAAGAAAGCTTGCGCGCCCAAGTCAAGGCTTCGACGCGGCTGGGGACTGGCAGACAGACACGCCGCAGCAAATACCAACAGCATCTTCATCGTTCCGCAGCTTGCCTATCTTCGTCGGTCATCGAGCCCCGGCCGGTTTTCGCAGAAGGGCGTCTTTCGGAAATTCTTGGAGGACATATTGACCGTTGATGTGACACCCCGCTGGGGAGACGCCATCACCCTAAGGGGAGTCGCATCCGTCACGCTGGTAGCGCATAGCGCCGGGTACAAAACCGCCCTCGCTGTGCTTGAATCCGGAGGTTTGGAAGAGCAGCTCAAAGCGGTTGTCCTGATGGACGCTCTCTATGGAGGCATTGAAGAGTTCGCCCGCTGGAGCGACGATAAGCACCACCGTCTTTTGAGTATCTACACCGGACAAACCACCACCCGAAGAAACAATGGCCGTCTCAAGCGGCAGCTTGGCAGTGCAGAGCGCGGGGTAGTCACCTTGGGCCGCGGCGCTCTACCCCGCGTTCTCAAGGGTGGAAAGCCTGCTCTGGTGCGGACCTTGGAAGCGCACGGCAGGATCCCTCATGCCTATCTCACGGAAGCTGTGCGCCTAGCTCTTGCTCCCTGAGCCGCGACACCTGGTGCCGCACCTGCAGCAAGATCGCATCTCATCGATGGAGGCACCACGATGATGTCGTACTCCATACCCCTGATCTGGAGGATTCGTACCCTTGATCTGGAGGAACAGAAGCCGACACGGAACAAATAGGATGCAGGACGGACTCATGCGTCGAGCGCCTTCAACTGAAGCCTTGGCGCGGGAACTTTTCCATCCTGAAACCCCTGAATCGCCCGCTGCACCCTCTCCTATCTAGAAGTATTTCTTGCGTTGTGCAGAACTCAGGATCCCTAGCATCTCCCGATATTTCGCGACGGTGCGTCGTGCAATGACCACACCCTCTTTACCCAAGACCTCCACGATCCGCTGATCGCTAAGCGGGCTGGAGGAGTCCTCGTCTGAAATGATCTTTTTAATAGCTTGCTTCACGCTCTCGGAGGCAATGGAATCCTGATTGTCCCGCTTGATGGCGCTGTTAAAGAAGTACTTAAGTTCAAACAAGCCGCGCGGGGTGTGTACATACTTGTTGCTGGTCACTCGGGAGACGGTGCTTTCGTGCATGCCCACTGTATCGGCCACGTCCCGTAAGATCATCGGCTTGAGATACTCCACCCCGCGGTCGAAGAACTCCCGCTGCTTATCGACGATACATTCGGTGACTTTGACAATCGTCTTTCGCCGCTGATCAATGCTCCGAATGAGCCACTGGGCGCTGCGGAGCTTCGTTTGAACGTATTCTTTCGCATCGCCGCTCGACTGCATGGCGCTGCGGTAGAAGTTGCTTATCCGCAACTTGGGAAGGCCGTCATCGTTGCTGACGACGAAATACTTATCGCCCACCTTATGTATGTAGACATCAGGAACAATGTACTGAGCTTCCCCTACAGAGAAGTTGCGCCCCGGCCGCGGTTCAAGCTCGCAGATGATTTGAGCAACGTCCAGCACCTCTTCCATTGAAACATCAAGGTCCTTGCTGATCGCCGGATAGTTTCTTTTCTCGAGGCTTGGGAGATGCTCTTTCAACACACGGATGACGAGCTCGTCGAGACCGAAGTGCTCGGCCTGGATAAGGAGACACTCCTCAAGGGTTCGTGACGCCACTCCAATCGGATCAAAGCGCTGTACTATCTGGAGGACTTCCTCGGCGTCCTCAGGATCAAGTTCGGCTTCGGCTGCGAGGCGGGGAACAACATCTTCCGGGCTCACACCATCAAGTCCTAAGAAACCATCGTCTGTGAGGTTGCCGATGACTAGAAAAGCAAATCGCTTTTCATCCTCAACGAAGTCCGACATTCTCACCTGCCAAGTGAGGTGATCGGTGAGATCTTCCCCGCGGGTGAGGGTTGACTCTAGGCCGGGATTGTCTTCGGATTCGCCTCGCCGCGATGCGGGCATGGGGGCCTGCATCGCGTGGTTTTCCAGGTAGCGTTCCCAGTCAATCTCGTTGTCGCGCTCACCCTCGGGAGCGTTTTCGCCAGCCAGTGCTTCAGAACGCTCTTCATTTGAAGGGGCTTCCGGGGAGTCGTTGTCGCCTATCTCTGCGCCATCCTCGAGCACAGGATTTTCGAGCATCTCCTCTTGAACGACATCCTGCAGCTCCATGCGAGACATCTGCAGCAATTTGATGGCCTGTTGCAACTGCGGCGTCATCACCAACTGCTGTGAGAGCCTGAGTTGCTGCTTTATTTCCATGTACTGCCCTTATAAGAAAACAATCGTCACCACACCCACCCGCATCGGGTCACTTATGTTAAGAAGCATGAAGAGAGCGAAAGCCACCCACTGGAAAGCTTTGGTGGGAAAGCGAAAGTTCGTCGTCGAGGAAAAGGGCTCTTCCCTAAGCCCCCTCTCTTCATGATTGTGCAGAGTCCAACAAGCAGAGTCACCATGCAGAGTTCACCAAAGAAGAGTGTAGCGCAAAATGCTGCCCTTGGGCAGCCCCTGAAACGCATTGAACCTCCGAACGCATCTCAAGGTCTGCGGATGTGTCAGCTCGAAACTCAAACCCACTTTGCAGATGCCCTTGTCGCACATCGAGTGCGAGGGTAACCCAGATGTCGTTGGCAAAGGAGGTCCCAAACCGCAGTTCATGATTTGATCGCTATTCACGACCAGCCCCTGTAAGCGACGCTGAGGCATCGACAGACGTCGCCGCGCGAAACATGCCGAGGGAGGTCGCAATGAGCAACGCCGTTGCTGCTAAGAGTATCCAGAAGCCTTCGCAGTAGCCGACTTCGGCAGTTGCACCTGTTTGTTGAGAAAGCTGTCTTGCGCCGCGCTCCACACCACGCCAGGCGGTGTAGAGCGACAAGGAGCTAGCAGCTCCAATAATCAAGAAAGCGGCTCGTGCACGAAGCAGCTCAGCAGCAGAGCGTCGTGTACGCAGAGCGAACATGAGCATCGCTGCAAAGAACAGAATGGCTACTAGATGAGGCGCAGGTCCTCGAGCGAGTTGCCATGCCGAGGACGAAGAGTGGTCCGCGCGCACGATGCGAGCAAAGGGTAGGAAGAAGCCGATGACGAGTCCGAAGAAACTTGTCCACGCGCAAACACGCAGACCTCGGACCAGCGCTACTTTGGTTCGAACCTTCGGAGACGCAAGAGTGAAAACCTGCCCCATCACCACAGTTATTTTACCATGTGGTGATGGTTAGACGCCGAAAAGAGGCTGCAGTCGGTGTTTCCGAGGCGGTTGCTTTTGTGGTAAGCCGTACAGAAGAGGAATCTTGATCATCCGCGGAATTACAAAGGCCGACTACGACTATGTCGTGAGCATTCTCGACCAGTGGTGGGGGGGCCTTGCAAGTGAACGGGCGCACCCTGTGTTCTTCTACGAGTTTGGCAAACATGCTCTGATTGCTGAACTTGATGGTTCCATTGCAGGCTTTCTTCTCGGCGTGCTCGCGCCTGTCGAACCAATCACTGGGTATATACACCTGGTAGGTATAGCGCCCGAACGACGGCGCAGGGGCGTCGCGCGCGCTCTATATGAACATTTTACTAAACACTGCCTGGCGGAGGGCGCTCAGCGGATTAAAGCTATCAGTGCTCTAGGAAATGAAGGCTCTGTTCGCTTTCACAAGGCGTTGGGATTTAAGGTGAACGAGAAAGAAGACTATGCCGGGCAGGGATTTGGCCGCTTGGTATACTGCCGTGAGCTTGAAACCAGCGACCCTAAGCAGATCTAGCTTCAAGGCGATGAAGACGCGATGTCTAACTTTCCTTTTTGACCTTTGTTAGGCAGCTAAGTACGATTGTTGGGCAGCTAAGTACGATTGTTGGGCAGCTAAGTACGATTGTTGGGCAGCTAAGTACGATGACTCGAGAGGATAACTTATGGCATATTCGGGGAGTGAAGTGGCAACTGCCGTAAGACTAAAGCTTGGTGAAGCGCTTGCTGCACTTCAATCAAGTCCAGATGTTCCCGAGGAGGTCATGGAGGTCGCGCAGAACATTGCTCAAGCGGTGGGCGCTTTGTTCGAGGCCGCTCAGGCAGAGGCTGAACGGCAGGGAAAGAAGCTGGTGCAGCGTGCGCTTGGCTCACTTAGTCAAACGCTAGCGCTGTTGCAGGAGACGCCCAAAGCGCACCCCGCAATCGAAACAACAACCCAAACGATTGCTGAAGCAATGACGACTCTCTTTAGGTTGTCTTCTACTCCCTCAGAACCTGCTGCAGCTCATCCGTCGGAGGCGAATGCTTTTTCGGCACCCAGTTCTACTGCAGCAAGACGGTCGGCTGTGAGTGCACCTGTTTCTCAAGCTCCCGAAAGCAGACCTGTACAAAACCAACCTCCCATCGGTCAGCCCAACCAGATTTCACCTTCCTACTCGGCGCCGCTGGAAAGTGCATCTAAAGCACCCGTTGCACAGCAAGAGTCACCTGTTGTCGAAGGTGCATCAGAGTATGTGGAAGTCAATGTAGGAGCCAGCACAGACTCTAACTTCTACGTGGGCTTTAGCGGAGAGGTGAGCGAGGGCGGCATATTCGTATCGACTTATCAGCTCCTTCGAAAATCAACACCTGTTGACGTTCTGATTACTTTTCCAGGGGGATTTGAGATTAGAGCTCATGCTCATGTAGCTTTTGTGAGGGACTCACAAGGCGCATCGGATGAGGAAGCACCTCCGGGCATGGGTTTGGCTTTTGAATCTTTGAACCAAGAGCAACGGGAACTTATTTTGCGTTTCATCAGGAAGCGACCGCCCATGTTCTACGACGTATAATGGCAGACAGGGTGGGTGAGCGATTCTTGTTCTCAGTGACGGCGGTTGAAGGATGAAGGACAGGAGCGCGATGAAATCTCGCAAGATCGTCAGCTTTGCGAAGGGGATCCGATGACAGCCGAGCAGGAAATTCAAGAGCGTAAGCAGGCCGGGCTCGCCATGAGTCACATAGCATCAGCGCTTGCTGAGCTTGGGCAGCCTGCTCCTCAAGAGGCGGTTTCTGAAATCAAGTCAACCCTGAACCAGTCGGTGGGCGCGCTCAATAGTTTTCTTCAGACGGGAACGGAGCGAAAGTTTCTCGACGAGTCGTATAGGCTTATGGGAGTAGCACGTGAACTTCTAACTTCTGTTGAAGAAGAAGCGTGCCGCAAAGCACTTGAGTCTGTTACCCGAGGCTTGGCGGTGCTCCATCCTGTCACCACGCCATCCGAACCGACGCCTGAAGAGAAAGATGCGGCGAAGCGGCGGCGAGTCATGAGTCGCCAACGAATTGAGAGCCAGCAAGAGATTCAAGTGTCCAGTGGAGCAGACCGCCGCTCCCAGACGCGTGTGTTCATCGACACCGAGGTTAGCTTTGAAAGCGACTCGAATTTCTACACAGGATTTACCGAGGACTTATCAGACGGTGGATTGTTTGTAGCTACCTATAATCTGAGGCCAGTAGGCACGGTGATTGAAATGTCTTTTACTCTAGCTGACGGATACGTCATCAACACCCAGGGCGTGGTCAAGTGGGTTCGAGACCTCAATGAAGGGTCCGATGCGCTTCCAGGAGTGGGTATAGAGTTTGAGCAGTTGGAAGATCCGGACAAAGCGGCCATAGATAAGTTTATCAACCGCCGCGATCCCATCTTTTACGATGAGTGACATGAGTAGACTTGACACTGAACCTTTGTTCAGTATTATGCATCTGCAATGCACCTTCCTTCAGTGTCCATAAGCAGTCGCCGTGACATTCCTTCTACATCTGGGTACCCGCTTCCTGATCCTGCACCTTTAGATATCGGCGTAACCAGTCCATCGGCACCAATAGATGGTGTGCTGGTGGACGGCACATTGGCTGGCAAGCCTGATCCCGTCCTGTCTTATTCTATACGTGATGCCATACCTGAAAGCCGTCTTAGCGAGCTTTCAGGAGCGTGTGCTTCCGCTGCTGCCTCACTTATTGTGTCCACACAGCAGCTTGGAAAGCTTGTTGCCTATGTGCATCTTGGTCAGAGCACGTTCTATCCTCCAGACCTGCAGCACGCCGGCATTGATCTAGATTCGCTTCTGTTTGTTAGTGTTTCTAAAAGCATACAAACCATGCAGGCCACGGAGATTCTGCTCAAGTCTGGAGCTTTCTCACTCATCGTTGTTGATCTAACCGGAGCGCAACCTCCTCGCCATTCTTCAACATGGCAGGGTCGATTGCTTGCACTTGTGCGAGCTCACCACAGCCGCGTGGTCTTCTTAACTTCTAAGAATGCAAATGATTGCTCTCTTGGTTCGCTAATCAGCACCCATCTTTTTCTATTCGCTCACTATACCCTTTCAGATGCTTGCAATCGCTCAAGAACAGAAGTTCGATTCAGCAAAGATAAGCTCGGCATAAGGAGTAAGTTTGGCAACCGTTCTCCCAGATGCGAAAGACTTAGACTTCTCCGATCATGGTGACGGCGGGACTGGACTTAGAACGATTCAATACAGCTCAGAGTGAGGCATAGGCGTGAGTCAGAGTGTCGCTTGTATTTACCTTCCTTCGTTTATGCTCCAATGGTCGTTGCGCGACTATTGGAAGCAGCCAGTGCAGCCTTCAGCCACAGTCGCTGAAGATCAGCCCACAGCCCCCTTGATCGACCTTAATCGCTGCGCACGCAGACTTCACCTTCACCACGGCATGAAGCAAAGCACGGCACGGTTGCTCGTGCCTTCCCTGCGCGTAGCTTGCGTCACTGCAGAAGGCACCGAACAAGTGTTAGAGGCGTTTTCTAGGAAGCTCTTAGTATTCTCTCCGCACGTGCATCAATGTGAGGCCATTCCTGGTGCATTTTTCTTCGATATTGCAGGACTGAGCTACCTCTACGCAACGCCCCAAGCATGGATTGAGGCTGTGAGCTGTTTCCTTGAAGAAGAGCGCTTACATGCGCGAGCGGCTATTGGTTACACACGTCATCGCACATTTGCTGTGGCAACCGCTTATGCGGGCAAACGGGTGCTAAGCGCACGCGATGAACAACTTCTTTCTCAGAATGTGCCCATAGCAAAGCTGCCCTTTCCAGATTGGCTGAAACAAGAATGCCATCTACTTGGGATCCAGAAGGTGGCTGATTGGCTTTCACTGGAGCGAGGTGAGGTGCTTGCTCGTTTGGGCAAAGAGGCCAGTGAACTGTTCGATTTCTTAGAAGGTTCACGCCCCTCCTCCATGCATCGTGTCGTTCATCTCGAGGCTCCTCGTGTGCACCGAGAAATCGACCCTCCTGATGAAGACGTTCAGCGACTTTTGTTCACGCTAAAGAATGCTCTAGATGAACTTATTAAAATCACTCAAGGGCGACTGCAAAAGATCCAGCGCCTGATCATCAAGCTTGAACTGGAACGGCATGAACCACATGTTCTAACCATTTCGCCTGCCGACCCTACGTGTGATGTAACTGTGCTCATGGATCTGCTGCGGCTACACACACAAAAAGTTGATCTATCTTCAGGTGTTGAAGGAGTCATTGTAGAGGCTGAGTCTGCTGATGGCGAAAGTTACCAACCCTGGTTACTAGGTCAGCCTGTTCGCTACGATAAAGACGCTGCCAACCGCGCTGTTGCACGCCTCAGAGCTGCATTTGGTAATGACGCAGTCTCCGTGGCAGCCTCTAAAGAGGCTCACCTACCTGAAGCACAGTACTGCTGGAAAAGAGTAGACCATGTTAATGATCCCACGCCCTGTCTACCAGCCACCATGCAACCCCAAATTCGCCGCATTTTATCTAAGCCTCACCTTCTTAGTTCTTCGCAATTAAGATCATTGGAACTATGCGAAGGTCCTTTACGGTTAAGTGGGGGATGGTGGGCAAGCACAACCACCCGCGACTACTACTACGCACTTCCCAAACCCTTGGAAGGCAAAACAGATCGTGAGCTGCGGTGGGTGAACGTACACTCTCATCCAGGATCTTCCTTGCTGAAACAACCCACCAAGGTAGCAGCTAGATTCAAAGGCGGTGCAGACGAGACAAGCAGTGCAGCTAGTGTAATAAGCAAGCCCGAGTGCGAATGTGCTCACTTCTACTGGATATTTTTTGACAAGAAGCGGAAGCGTTGGTTTCTCCACGGATGGTACGGGTAGGCAGCTTCTACTGACTTACCCTCTCCCACTCTGCATACGCTTTTTCCAACCTCTTCTGCGTCTCTTGATATTCTTCCAATGCAATGCGGTACTTGTCCGGCTGCGCGTGCAGTTCAGGCGCTCCCAGCGCCTCTTCTTGCTCCGTTTTGCGCTCTTCGAGCCCTGCTATCTTTTCCTCAAGCTGTCCAACCTTCTTTTTCGATGTTGGCTTCTTCTGTTTTAAATCCTTGGGAGGCTTCGCATCTTTCTCCGACTTTGGCGGCTCTTTTTGCTGCTGATCTGCCGCACCAGTGTCCCCCGCACGCAGGAGGCGCAAGTGGTCCATATACTCATCAAAGGTGCCCGGGTACCGCCGAAGTTCTCCTGATCCAACGTCCCAGATCACAGTTGCCAACCGTTTGATAAAGGACTCACTGTGCGAAACAAAAACAAGCGTGCCGTCGTAGTGTGTAAGTGCTTCGGCCAACGCCTCAGCGGATTCGGTGTCGAGATGATTGGTTGGCTCGTCCATCAATAACAGGTTTCCCGGCTCGATTAGAAGACGAGCTAGGAGCACCCGTGCTCGCTCACCACCAGAGAGCACACCAACTTTCTTCTCTACATCGTCGCCCGAGAATAGGAAGGCGCCGCACACCCCTCTCACAAACGATTCCGACTTATCCGGTGCGGCGGCAGCGACTTCTTCCAGCACCGCCCTGTCGGCACTCAGCTGATCGCTGTGATGCTGCGCGTAGTAACCTCTTTCAACCTTTGCCCCAAGCTGCATGACGCCCTCGGATGGCTCAAGCTCTCCTGCAATCATTCTTAGTAGCGTTGTCTTGCCAGCGCCGTTTGGTCCCAGTATTGCCAGCTTCTCTCCACGCGCCACAACCTGGTCGACTCCGCTGTAGAGCACTTTATCTCCAAAGCTTTTGCCCAGTCCCTCGAACCGAACGACATCCCGCCCTGAACGCGTTGTAGGAGGAAACCTGAAGGAAAGCTTTCTCGGCTTGGGTATCTGCTTTTCCATCTTCGAGCTCATCTTCTCGATAAGCTTGACCCGACTTTGAGCCTGTCGCGCCTTCGTCGCCTTCGCCTTGAACTTGTCTACGAACTTCTGCAGCTCCCGTACCTTCTGCTCTTGATTACGCACCCGCGCCTCAAGCTGCTCTTCCTCTTGCTCCCGTTGCTCGCGATAGGCATCGTAGTTGCCGGTGTACATGCGTACGCCCTCTGGCTCAAAGCTCACCACACGGGTCACCTGACGATTGAGAAACGTGCGGTCGTGGCAAATGAGCACCACAGCAGGCGTAAACTCCTTTAGAAAATCGTTGAGCCAAAGCACCGTCCCCAGATCGAGATGGTTTGTGGGTTCATCCAGCAGCAACACATCAGGTTGTTGGAACAACAGCCCACCCAGAGCAGCCCGCATCTTCCAGCCTCCAGAAAACTCCGACAGGGGTCGATCGAGGTCCGCGTTTTCAAACCCGAGGCCTGCAAGGATCCGTTTGGCTTCGGCCTCCGAATAGTGCATCTCAAAGAACTGATCGCGCTCGAAAAGCTCGCTAAGAGAAGTGGCAAGCTCCATCTGCCGCTCCGGATCCTGCTCCGTCTCAAGCGCCTTCTCAATGGACTGACGCTTCTCTTGAAGTTCCGAGCGCCCTGGCACTGAATCCATTATTGAGCTGAGCAAAGACCCTTGCGACTGCTCCTGAATGTCCTGGGATAGATAACCGATTCGGCTGCTCTTTGCGCTGCGAACAAACCCCTCATCAAGGCGCTGAACGCCAGCCAAAACCCGCATCAGCGTCGATTTGCCCGAACCATTGGCACCGATGAGTCCCACTCTGTCGCCCTGATCCACCGCAAGAGTCAGGTCGGAGAAGAGTTCGCGTCCACCGAAAGCAAGTGCGCCTTTTTCAAGAACCAATGAGGTCATGGCTGCCGGCATGCCATCCTTAGCAGAAGGAGTCCAGTCTTCACCCGGTTGAGCAGGTGCGGTTGGAAGTGCCAGGTCGCCTCATTGGCTTTCCTTCGCCAAATGCTATGTCCGATCCGTATGGCGAATGAAGGCGTGATCAAGTACGCGTGCAACCATACGTACAGAAGTCTCACGCCGGGTGAGCAAGCTGCTTATCCTGATCTTTCGCGATGGCGAAAGGTCTTCAGGCAACGTCAACTGCTTGGTTCCGACCCCTCTCGATACGACGGTCTTGGTTATGGGAATCTAAGCGCCCGCTTACCAAACGCGACCTTCATCATCACTGGCAGCCAAACCGCGATTGAGGAATGCTTTGAGAGAGACGGATTGGCGCTTGTCACGTGCGTCGATCTACCTGCGAACGCGCTGACAAGCTTCGGTGAGACCCGTCCCTCTTCCGAAGCTCTCACACACGCCGCGCTGTACGCAGCCGATCCCAGTATCTGGTTTGTTTTCCATGCACACTGCCCCCTGATCTGGCACCGACAGCAGCAGCTGCACCTTGCAGCAACCGACGAAAGCACGTCGTACGGAACTCTGGCAATGGCGCGCGAAGTTTCTGCTCTTTATGCTATGAACTCGAGACTGCGCGAAACGAAAATCCTAGTTATGAAGGGACATGAAGACGGTGTCATTACCTTCGGCAGGACAGCAGAAGAGGCCGGAGAGGCTATGTGCGAATGGCAGGACCGCGCAGGAATTGTTGAACACGAAGGGGCAACATGACAAGCACCGAACACGACTATCTACTCTCCCTGATCCGCGACGTTCCTGACTTTCCAAGGCCCGGGATCGTGTTCAAAGATATCACCCCTCTCTTGGCCGACGGGCGGGCTTTTTCACTCGCAGTGCGGTGGATGGCAGAGCAGGTCCCGGCTGGCTCCGTCGATGCCGTCATAGGCATCGAATCACGCGGCTTTGTCTTTGCCTCTGCGGTAGCTGAACGACTGGGCGTAGGATTCATTCCCTCGCGAAAGCCTGGAAAACTTCCTGCCAAAGTCGTCAGACAAGATTACGCTCTTGAGTATGGCAAAGATGCGATGGAGCTCCATGCAGATGCGCTCTCACCAGGGATGTCCGTGCTCATTGTTGATGACGTTATTGCTACTGGAGGAACTGCACGCGCTGTCGTCCAGCTGACCAAGCGCCTGCAGGCAAAGGTGGCTGGGCTGGTCTTCCTGATCGAGTTGTTAGACCTCGAAGGCAGTACGCTACTGGACGGCCATGCCTACCATTCGCTGCTGCGTCTTGGTGCGGCATCATGAGCAGCATCCGAGTTGAACCTAACCATGCGGAAGGAGGTTACGTTCTCAAGGCGGAGGAGTGGCTTCCCCAGCCACCGGCCGAAGTTTTCCCTTTTTTCGCGGATGCAACGAACCTCGAGAAGATCACGCCCGCCATCCTCCGATTTCGTGTGACAACGCCTCAGCCGATCACGATGCACGAGGGCGCTCTCGTCGACTACAAGCTATCCATTCGCGGTATTTCTATGACCTGGCGCACGCGCATCGCCGTGTGGGAACCCAACCGACGTTTTGTCGACGAGCAGCTGAAGGGGCCTTACGTGCGGTGGTGGCACGAGCATACCTTTGAAGCCTCTGAGGGCGGGACCTTGTGCCGCGACCGCGTTGAGTATCGCGTTCCAGGAGGACCTTTCGCACCACTTGTGCATTCCCTGCTTGTCCGACGCGACGTGGAGCGGATCTTTAAGCATCGCCAGACGATTTTGCGGAAGACCTTCAGAGCGCCAGACACCAGCCGAGCCCAAAACTCTGGCTAGGCGAATGATGAGACGACTTAGCGACTTAGGCGCATGATGAAATGGCAACGCCACGTATATCCCGAGCCAGGGACAGCCAGGGGCGCCCCCGGCGGGCGCTGGTCCGTTACCCGCTGGTCCGTTACCCGCTGTCCAGTTACCCGTTGTGCAAGCTGACGAGATCCTAGGGCGGCTACTCCCGCATCTGAGCGGCATGCTCATCCTCGTGGTGAGCATCGTTGCCAGTGGCCACGTCGTGCTACGTAAGCGGGATGTAAGAGCGGCCACTGGCTGGCTCGCCCTTATTTGGCTCGTCCCCGCCGTCGGCGCCATCCTCTACCTTCTGCTGGGCATCAATCGCATCCGTCGCCGCGCCAGGCGCCTGCGGAAGCCTCTTGACTATCCCAAAGGGCCCTCCGTTCGCACAGAAGAGGACGTCATTCAGACAACCGGCGCGGCACATCTTGCGCCTCTGGCTCACCTGGTTGACAACCTCAACCCCCGCCACCCACTGCTGGGCGGCAACGACGTGGAGCTGCTCTCAGGAGGAGACGAAGCATTTCCCTCCATGTTGCGTGCCATCCGCAATGCCACGCAGTCGATCACGATGACGACCTACATTTTCGATAACGATAGGGCCGGGCATCTCTTCATCGAAGCGCTTCAAGAAGCGGCGCGGCGCGGCGTCGAGATAAGGGTGCTGATCGACGCAGTTGGTGTCCGCTACTCCCGCAGACCCGTTCACCGTTTTCTCCGTGGTCAACGCATTAGAACGCATCTCTTCCTACCTACACTGGTGCCAGGGTACATGCGTTACCTCAACCTCCGGAGTCATCGGAAGATCCTCGTTGTCGATGGCCAAGTTGGATTCACCGGAGGAATGAACATACGCGAGGGTAACCTGCAAAAGCTCTCGCCCGCGCCGCGCCACCCAATCATGGATGTGCACGTACGGATTGAAGGCCCTGCGGTGACGCATATGCAGGAAGTTTTCGCTGAGGACTGGCTCTTCGCTACCGGGCAGAAGCTCCTCGGCGACACCTATTTTCCTTCCATACCTCCTAAGGGCTCGGTGATTGTGCGTGGGGTGCCCGATGGCCCCGATGAACATCTAGGCCGAACGCGGATGATGTTGCTCTGCGCCCTTTCGGTCGCCCGCCATCATGTGCGTATTGTCACTCCCTACTTCCTGCCAGACAGCGCTCTAACCATGGCTCTCGGGGTAGCCGCCATGCGAGGGGTGCGGGTAGAGATTGTGCTTCCGGAGAACAATAACCTGTGGCTTGTGCAATGGGCAAGCCAAGGACTGCTACCCCAAGTGCTCGAAAGGGGCTGTGAGGTGTGGCTCAGTCAAGGACATTTTGACCACAGCAAGCTTCTTGTCGTTGACGGCGTTTGGTGCTTGGTGGGCTCTTCTAACTGGGATCCCCGCAGCCTGCGCCTCAACTTCGAGTTCAACATGGAGATATACAACCGAGATGTTGCTCGTGCGATCGACGCCATGATCGACCGCAGGTTGGAGGGTGCGCGACGGCTGCGTCTTGAGGACCTGACGGAGCGACATCTTCTTTTGCGGCTGCGTGATGCCTTCGTGCGACTGATGAGCCCTTATCTCTAAGGCACGCGTTCTCCACATGAGCCCCCCTCCCAGTGTCGCGATCAAATGGCTTCTGTGGGGTCCAACTTCGTAGCACCTCACCGGGGAATCAGTGAGCACCTCAGGAAGCGCCGCCGGTCCGTGATCTCCGAAAGGCCAACGTCGTTCCCTGAACTGCCCCGCTAGATATGGATTAGACACTGTGGCACGCGGTAAGGAGCTTGAGCTCAAGGTGGTGTGTGACGAGGCTCTCAAACAGCCACGATCGCAGTGCGTACAGAGGGTTCTGGTACACCAACGCGGCGCGAAGCGACGTGCCGCCAACATGGAACCTGGTAGGGATGGTTGGATCGACGAGCAAACTAGAAAATTTACGCCCGCAGTACACTGCGACCGACGAGCCCACTAGCTAAGAGCGTACAGGCTCAGTAGTCGAGCTGCTGGCCCAGTCAAGCTGCTGGCCCAGTCAAGCTGCTTGCTAACTTGCAGAGGCCTTACGGCGCTTGTTGGACTTCGCCGCTCTTGACTTGCTAGGAGGCTTCAAAGCGTCGGCTTTCTTCTCCGTGGTCCTGCTCTTCTTCGTGGTCCTGCTCTTCTTCGTGGTCGGTTTCTTCTCCGCAGGTTCTGTCGCATCGAGGCTCGCCCTAAGTGCGTTGAAGAGGTCGATGACCTGCGCCTTAGGCGCAGCCGCAGGCTGCTTGACCTCTTGCCCCTCAGCCTTAGCTTCGATAGCGCTCAACACCCGCTTCCGATAGGTATCCTCGTACTTCTTTGGCTGAAAAGCTGCGGCTGTGAGCTGGTCAACCAGTTGGTCTGCAAGCTTTTGCTCTTCGGCTTTAAACTTAACTTCCTCACCTAGCTCAACGTCTTTAAAAGACCGCACCTCGTTGGCATGAAACAGCTGATGAAGTATAAGGCCCTCCTCGTAGGGCCGAACCATCACCAGTTGCTCTTTTCCCCGCGTGTGGAACCGACCCACCGCCACAGTCTGCGTGTCAATCATCGCCTGCCGGAGCAAGCGATAAGCGCGTGAACCGCCCTTGTCGGGACCTAAGTAGTACGATTTGTCAACGTAGAGCAGGTCAACCGTCTCCTGAGGGACAAACTCCGCAATCTCCAACTGCTTGCTCTTTTCTCCCTCGAGCGCAGCAAGCTCCTCTTCATCGAGCTGAACGTACTGGTCCTTCGCAACCTCGAAGCCCTTTACGATTTCATCCCTACCGACCACTTCGTCGTGCACCGGGCAGTAAAGCTGCTGTTTGAGTCTGCTGCCGCACCCTTTGTGGAGCTGGTTGAAGCGCACCTGCTGAGAAGATGCTGCCGTGAACAGCTTTACGGGGATGGCTACAAGGCCAAAGGATAGTGTGCCGGAGCTTACAGCGCGAGCGGCCATGGACGTAAGCATACCGCATTTCCTCTGGCTGAGACCAAACTTCCGGCGGAAGGCGCCTCCGGGTGCACGATCAGATTGAGAAGAGGGTACATACGAGACGGTTTTTGAGGGGTCGTGCCTTCGCCGCAGCGTCCCGTGATCCTGTGGGTCAAGTAGACGCGGGAGATGACTACGCACCCCTCATTCATGTTACTTTGAGCGGATGATCTTACACGACCCACTTTATCGCACCTCCACCAACCCTTGAGCTACGTCAGCTCTGAAAAGCGCGCTGAACTTGAAGCTCGTCTGCTACGGCTTGGCGTCAGGGAGGAGGAGCTCAGCGAGAAGTTTATCCGGGGAGGGGGACCGGGAGGGCAAAAGATCAACAAAACCTCAGTAGCCGTTCAACTGATCCACCTTCCGACTAAAACGGAGGTGCGAGTGCAAAGCTCACGCTCCCAAGCGACCAACCGCTTCCTTGCGAGGCGCCGTCTAGCGGAGCTTTTAGAAGCTGAGAAAGAGGAGCACCTTAGCAAGCAAGCTAGGGAGCGCGCTAAACTGCGGAAGCAGAAAAGAAGGCGCAGCAAGCGCGCCAAAGACAAAGTCATTCAAGCTAAGAAGCAAGTAGGAGAGAAAAAGCGGCTAAGGCAGAAGGTGAACAAGCATGGTGACGACTAAAACAGTCTACGAGGCCAAACGTAAGCCTACCAAAACCCGCGAGCCCTTTGCCGCCGAGCGCTCGAACGCGACTCAGCGCGTCGGTGCATTCGTTGTTCATCTGCACGCCGCGCGTCGGCGGCACTACGACTTGAGGATCGAGCATCGCGGCACGTTGCTCAGTTTCGCAGTGCCAAAGGGCCCCAGCATCAACCCCAAAGACAAGAGGCTTGCAGTACAAACGGAGGACCATCCGCTCGAGTACCTCCACTTTGAAGACGTCATCCCGGAAGGCAACTACGGCGCAGGCGCCATGATAGTCTGGGATCAGGGGCAGATAGAGTATCTCAACGATCCAGATGAAGGCGAGACAGCAGGCAAGCTTGACTTCAACCTGTGGGGCTACAAGCTACGCGGCCACTTCGCCCTCGTAAAGATGAAGCAGCAGGACGCTGCCCAACCTCAGTGGTTGCTGCTCAAGAAAAAGGATGCGTTCGCTTCAGATGCGCACGGATTCTTGGATCGTCACCCGCAAAGCATTCTCTCAGGTCTAACGGTGGAAGAACGCGCGGATCCGTCTCTTCGGCTCGCCCCAGTGAGCAAGAAACTGGATGGAATTGTCGAGAAATCGCCGTTAGCAAGCCTCGGTCGGTGGAAGCCCATGCTGTGCCGACGGGAGCGACACGTCGCCCTTACGCAAGAGGGCTGGCTCTACGAGCTCAAGCTCGATGGTGTGCGGATCATTGCGTGGAAGCACGAAGAGACCGTGTCTCTAGCCTACCGGAGCGGACGCTCCGCAGATCGGGACTTCCCCGAGGTGCGCCGCGCGCTTGCAGCTTGGCCTTTTCGCCAGATCAAGCTCGACGGAGAGATTGTTGCTTTCGACGAAGAAGGCAGACCGAACTTTGAGCTGCTGGCCGGGCGTCTGCACCACTCGGCAGCTGAGCGCTCAGACAAGCGACCGAGTTTCTCCGTGACTTATATGCTCTTTGACCTTGTGGCGCTGAGTGATTTCGATCTGTGCAAGGTCCCACTTCAGCAACGTAAAGAACTGCTCTCGATGATCGCTCCGCGGAACGGACCTTGCCGCTACCTTGAGCACCTAGCAGACGACGGAGCACCTTTACATGCCTTCAGCGTGGAGCATCACCTTGAGGGAATCGTCGTAAAGAAGGCAAGCTCCGCATACCGCCCGGGCAAGCGCACCGATGAGTGGATCAAGGTCAAGCGAGAGCGCGAAGACCTCTTCGTAGTCGTAGGCTACACCTTCGGAACAGGCACGCGTGCAAGCCTCGGTGCCCTCGACCTCGCGTCGTTCCGCGCCGGCTCGTGGGTCGCTCGAGGCAAGGTAGGAAGCGGTCTCACGGAGTCTTCCATCCACACCCTACGGAGTTCACTCACAGAACTCGATGACGAAGACCTTCCACTTGAAGGTGCGCTGTCTCCTGCACCTGGCGGTCGCACGATGTGCAAACCCGAGTGCGTGGTCCGAGTCCGCTACCACGGCTTCACATCCGATGGACGGCTTCGCTTCCCTGTGTTTGTTGCGCTCGAACCGAACGTGCGTCCAGAGGACTGCCAAGCGGCTCCTCACGCATCGATGTCTCCCACAGCATCAATGTCCCCCACAGCATCAGTGCTTCCCACAGAGCTTCCGTTGGAGCGGCCACGCGTTTCGAAGGTTACCAATGCCGACAAGGTCTTTTTCCCGCTCATTAACCTCACGAAAGGAGACCTATACCGCTACTACGAAGCTATCGCACCAACCATCCTCACTTACATAAGCGGACGACCCTTAGCCGTGGTGCGCTATCCCGACGGCATAGACGGGAAAAGCTTCTATCAATGGAGAGCGCCTCAAGGAGCGCCCTGCTCGGTTCAGCAAGTGGCGCTTCCGCTAAGGGAGGGCAAATCGTCGCGCACCCACGCCTTCCTTATCGACAGCTCGGAAGGGCTCTTGCACTTGATCAACCTGGGCGCGATTCCCTTGCACATCATGGCTTGCCAAGTTCCGAACTTGGAGGTGTGTGACTTCCTCACGATCGACTTGGATCCAGGAGACGCCACATGGGCCGAGACCATTGAGTTGGCACGGTGCGCGCATGAGTTACTGGAGGAAGTCGAGCTTCCAAGCTTCCCGAAAACTTCAGGCAAGGAGGGGCTGCACATCCTTGTCCCGCTCGGCGCCGACGTTCCCTTTGGCGCCGCACGTCAGCTCTGCGACTTACTCGGCCACCTCCTGGTTGAGCGAAAGCCACACATCGCGACGCGCGAGCACCGCATCGCTAAACGCGGGAAGAAAGTATACGTCGACACCGGGCAAGTCGGGCCCGTGCGAACGATTGTCAGCCCCTACTCCGTCCGGGCAACGCCCCACGCCACGGTCTCAACCCCTCTTTTTTGGAGAGAGGTATCCTTGGCCATGCAACCTCAGCAGTTTACCATTCTGAGTGTGCCAGAAAGAGTGCACGAAGTGGGGGATCCAATGGCCGGCTTGCAAGGTGCGTCCTTGGACCTGCGCGAGAAGCTCCGCTCGTTACAGACTCTGATCAGCTGAATGCCCCGTGCTGATCCGTCGAGTCCGAACCAAGGTAACCGGTCAGTCCCTGGTTAGTCGGTTTTCGAGGAGGTTGTGCATTCGAGTGCGCCCGCAGAACCCCACCGGAGCGCACTCAAGTGCGCGAGGATGGGGTTTGAGGACGTAAACCGAATGCACAGCCTCCTCGGGAAGCGTCCTTTCCCGGTCGGAAAGCCACTGACCAGTTACCGAACCAAGAGCTCAGCTAGGTAGTGCCTCCCGAGGTCATCGAGATCCACCGAGGCATCTAAAACGTCGAAACGCTGACTGGGACGCCTTGCGCTACCTCTTCTGCAACACGACCGAAAAGTTGTTCGCCGGCATTGGCACCGTGCAGACGTGAACGAAGCCGCGCCGCCTTGCTTCTTGAAGAACCTCCGTCAGGTCCCGCAGCCCCCACCGAGGATCACGCTCTCGCAGCATCGCGTCGAACGCACGGTTGCTTTCGCTGGTGGGGCTCCCGTTGATCAGGTAGGGCCCGTACATAAAGAGAAATCCGCCGGGCGAGACGCATGTCGCTGCACCGTCAAGTAAGCCTAAGGCACACGACCACGGACTGATATGCAGCATGTTGATGTTGAGGAGCAGCTCCACCTGCTCTTCGGGCCACGGTCCTTTTCGCACGTCAAGCAGGATTGGCGCGTGGATGTTCGGCAGCGCTGCTTTCTCCACACGTGCCGTGATGCTCCGCACGCTTGACTCATCCGCGTCACTCGAGCGCCACATCACATCCGGAAACTGCGAAGCAAGGTGCACGATGTGCTGACCTGTGCCTCCTGCTACCTCAAAAGCTAAACCGGTTTTGGGAAGGTACTGGCGCAGAACGCGAACGATGGGTTCTTTATTGCGTTCAGCAGCTGGTGCATGCTGGATGTCGGCGTCCATGCATCTTTCTTGCATCGGGTTCGATGTAGACGCAACAGAGCCCGCGCAGCGGGTCAGCGGCCAGACTCCTAACATTCCCCACATTCTCTGCTCTACATGGTCCATGGGGTGCCGAGAGCTATGCATCCACTGACACCCGCTACGCGGCCTGTCGACAGCTCGCAAAGAGAGAGCTAGATTTAGAACGAAGAGAGAGCTAGATTCAGAACATGCCGAACTCGTACGCTCTACGCCATCGGGCCCTCTTAGGTTTCCCAATCTCCTTTCTGCTGAGTTGCAGCGTTGCCTTGGTCTTGTTCGTGGGCCTCACAGCCCAAGCGCAGGGCACACCCACTCCTGCTCCACCATCAGTTGCAGGGCAGCCTTCAGGCGCTCCTCCAGCAGACACTGCTGCAGCTCCGTCAGCATCTACACCTGAGACGCGTCCCTCTCCCCGTCCGACAGCGCCGCCGCCTCCCCCACCGCTCCCCCCGGTTTCGACCTACGACGCTGAAAACCCTCCCACGGTCGACTACGGACCTTGGGAGCCTGAACCTTGGGGGCAAGCCTCTTTGATATTCGGCATCCCCATCTGGTTGAGCGGCGTCGGCGATGCGGTGTCACCTGGTTTTAGCATCGGCGGACGCTTCGGCTGGCGCCTCGAGGACATTATTCCCGAGATCAACACCGGCTACATGATCAACTGGTTTGATGATGAGTTTCGTGACCGGGGCACCCTCAGTAACTGGTGGCTCGGCTTTGGCATGCGATGGCAGCCACAAACGTACAGCCGCTTTTCCCCCTACGCGGGCGGAGGGGTGCAGCTCAACTTTTGGCATGTCAGTGGCGATGAGGTCTACGCCTGCGATTTCTACTACTGCAACAGCTACAACAACTACCGCTTCGCTCCAGGATTTACCGCCACTGCGGGCATCGACATTGAACTGCATCCTGCGATTGCGCTTGAGCTAGGTGGCCTGTTCGGCCTCACCTTCCCTGGCACCCTGTTTGAGAGTACCCAGACGTGGATAAGCCCGCAGTTCGGCATCACCGGCCACTTTTACTAGAGGCCTTCACCTCGCAACCGGGGCGGCAAGCGCCCTACGCCTCAGCTCCTTGAGAGCGAACTTCCGCGCGTCGCTCGCGACTCTGGCCCCGCGCTGCTGGCGGCGCAAGCGCTGCTGTCACGCGCTTCCACATCACCCCTCGCATATAACCCCCCACATGTCACCCGGGCACTTTAGACTGCTGCGTACCGCGCTTGGCCTTCCGCAAAATACGGCCTAGCCTCCGCAGAGCGTGACCCTGGGTCTGACACTGCGTTACTTGAAAGAGCATCATGTTAGTTGAGAGAGCATCGCCCGGTGGCGCAACCAACCGTCTCGCGCACTTCGCCGGGTTCACAACCCTCTTTACAGTCGCGGTGATCCTCTGGGGCGCCTTTGTGCGAGCCACCTTGTCAGGCGACGGATGTGGCGACAGCTGGCCCGACTGTGGGGGCCACATCGGACCGTCTTCAAGCCAAACATCCACACGGATCGAATGGGTTCATCGGCTTACGTCGGGCTTGGACCTGCTGCTCATCGCAGCCCTCTTCGTTTGGGTTCGCGTGAAGGTGCCGCGAGCGCAGAATCCTGCCGCTCGCCGCTGTGCGGCGCTCAGCCTCGCTCTCATCGTTGTGGAAGCGCTCTTGGGAGCAGGGCTCGTCCTGCTGCGGCTGGTGGCGCTCAATCCTGCACCTGCACGCGTTGTGTGGGTCTCGGTGCACCTTCTCAACACGTTCCTGCTGCTGGGCGCTCTGACACTCACAGCCTACCACCTGCATCACCGTGCCAGGCCGATCATCGACATGACGCCGCGCTCACGCAAGACACCACGCCGCTACCTCGTGGCACTAGCGGCCGTGCTGGTCGTGGCTATCACTGGAGCCGTGACAGCTCTGGCTGACACACTCTTTCCCTCTCCAGGTGGTTTACGTGAGATTATGCAAGGCTCCAAGCCGTGGCTTGTGCGGCTGCGCGTGATCCATCCGGCACTCGCTACGGCAGTGACGACCTACCTGTTCATCCTGATGCGGAAGACGCTGCGTGAAGAGGATGGAACGTCCACATTCCGCGCCGCCCACGTTGGCGTGCTCACCCTGGTCGTGCTGCAGATGACGGTGGGTGTGTTGAATATCGTCACCCAAACACCCGTTGCCCTTCAACTAACGCACTTGGCGCTGGCGGATGCTCTTTGGGTTGCGCTCACTCTCTGCGCGGTAACGGCCTCTGAGAGTCCCAACGTGCTGAGCGCAGCGTACGCTTTCAGCACTCCTAGCCGCGGCAGAACGCCACTGGGATCGCAGGAATGCAACGACGCGAGCTACGCTCAAAGCGGTTCCCGGTCCGACTCGCGTCCTTAAGCACCGAAGCGCGCTCCCAGTGGTCGCTACGGGTAAGCCTTTACCGGGGCTCTAGGAGGGGGGCTCTGCGCAGACCTTTCGTCGCTTCATTGCTGCGATGCTGGGGTACGGTGTTGCTGCGATGCTGGTGCACGGTGCAGAATACCCCCAAGAGCCGCGGGCTTGGATAGATGAACCGTGCCAAGCCCACTAAGCCGCAAAAAGATCAGCATAATTCTGAACTTCCGAAGATTCACCAATCTAGCCCTTGAGAAATGCACATGCAGGTCGTTGGGGCATGCCTCGCCCGATCAACAGAGTTCGGGGGTGGTGTCGAGGTTGACATCGTGGCATGAGGAGGTATGGTCTGACCATGGATGCTAAAATGGGCTCTCTGCATCTGCAGAACTCTGTGCAAGGGGAGCAGAACACTGTGCAAGGGGATTCGCCAGTTGCTCTGGGTGGTGCGGCACGCACAAGTGTGTGGCGTCGCCTCGCTCTTGCAGCGGCACTCGCCGCGGGTTCGGCTGAAGCCACGCCTGGGCAAGCGCAGGCGAATGTCCGCTACGGTACACGTTCTCCTGTCGTCAGCCCCAATCCGAATGATCCGCAGTTTGGCGGCACCGTGGTGGTGGCAGGACCCTATATCGCTGAGGTCTTGCTGAGGCCTAACGGCTGGCTTGAAGCGTTCGTGGCGCGTCGAGCTAGTTTGGCTCGCCTGCCGAAAGATCTCGAGCTGAAGCTAACGGTTCAGACAACTCGGAGAAAGTCGCAGGAAGTGCAGCTTAACTGGGACCCTCTCCGTCGCGTGTTCGCTGGAGCGCTATCTGGTGGCGACAAACCCACACGAGGGGCTGTTTCTATGACGCTCAAGGCGAGTGGGAAAAGCTACCGTGGTGCCAATAAGGATGCTGCGGTGGTGCCTGCCGGGCACCTCGGCGGGGTCGTTGTAGCTGCAGGGAGCCATACGCTCGAGATCCGTCCGCACCGCAACGGCTTTATCGAGGTCATCCCGCGCACAAGTGGCGTGTCGGCCAAGCACTACGAGGCGTTGAAGCTCACCCTCGGCGTGCGCGGACGGAACGGGCAACCCTACGTGGTTCAAACGCGGTGGCATCAAGGCCGCGCGCGCTTCGTCGGAAGAACGCCTCTCGGTATACGTCTGAGCTCGGGTCCACTCGACCTCTCGCTTCACCAGAACGGCAAGGTTTATCGAGGGGGCATGCACGAGGTCGCGGCCATTCCTCGCGCCGAGCTGGGTGGTTCCGTGATGATTAGCGGCAATCATACGGTGGAGGTACGACGAGCAGGTGGCCGGCGCATTGAAGCCATTGTGCTCGATCGGAAGGGACACGAGCCGGCGCACCACAAGATCCAGCTCATCATGAATGTAGTCGATACAGACGGCAGCTCGCACCCAATCCCGATGATGTGGGATACGCGCGGCGACGTGTATGCGGGCTACATCTACATCGAGCCTGAGCGTGTCGTTCGGCTCACCAGCCGAGTCAGGACGGGCGACATGGTCAAAGCCGAACCTTTCGGACCCATGCTTTCGTGGGTTGGCTCAACGCGTTTTTCCTTTCCTTCTTCGCGTCGGATTCACGCCGAACATGGTCGATCAGACAGAGCGCGAGGACGCGCCCAAGCTCGCAGCGGCATTCGACCGCCACAGCGAAATCGCAGCGAGTGGGACTCCCATCCCGGCGGGCAAACCACGCGAGCGGTCACGCCGGTAAGCCATCAAGCTCCTCAGGCGCCAAGCTCCGCGGGAGCAGGTTACGGCAGTGCTATTCAAGCAGGTGGTGGTGGTCGCGGAGACATGAGCTCTGGTCTCGCACCAGGCATCGACTGACGGTTCTCCTTGCGTCTGACGAGCTCAGGGCAGGCATTCAGGACCCTTAGAGGCGGTAGCTAGCCACCGGGGTTGAAGCGCGACGGCGTCGACGAATGCGCAGGCGACTCGCGACCAAGCACATGCTCCATCAGGCTGCATGTCGAAGGGGTGCGGTGGCTTCGAACTTCCACTGGTCGTTCTCGCGCTCTGCTCGGGCCAGCTCCCAATCGTCGCGGAAGAGCGCCACCGGCTGCCCATCCTGGTCCTGAACAGCCATCGGGATCCGCCGCGCCCGCAACGCCTCCACGTTTTCCGCTTGCGGAACCCAACGGGCGAGCGACAAAGGGAGCGGCTCTAAAACAACAGGCGCCCCATACTCGTGCTCCAGGCGGTACATCAGCACATCGAACTGAAGCCGCCCTACCACACCTAAAATGGGATCCTTTTCCCGCTTGGGTTGAGTGAACAGTTGCACCGTACCCTCTTCAGCGAGCTGAATGATGCCCTTCTGCAGCTGCTTGCGCTTCATCGGGTCTTTGAGTTGAAGTCGAGCGAAATACTCGGGCGAGAAGCGCGGCACCGTGTCGAAATGAATGGATGCATCTTCAGCAAGGGTATCGCCTATCCTGAAGATGCCGGGGTCGTACAGACCAACCACGTCGCCCGCATAGGCTTCCGTTATTGCACTGCGTTCTTGTGCCATGAACTGCTCAGCGCGGTTGAGCCGGATCTCCTTACCAAGGCGCGTGTGCCATACACGCATCCCTCCTTGAAATTTGCCGGAGCACACACGCAGAAAAGCGATTCGGTCGCGGTGCGATGGATCCATGTTGGCCTGCACCTTGAACACAAAGGCACTGAATCTAGCATCATCAGGAGCAAGCAGACCTGATGATGTCGTGCGCGCACCGGGAGCGGGGCAGAGTTCAGAAAATTTCTCCAAGAAGGGCTCGACGCCGAAGTTGGTGAGCGCGCTGCCAAAGAACACAGGCGTAAGCTCGCCTGCGAGGAACCTCTCCTTATTGAACGCCTCACCGGCGCCGTCGAGCAGCTCAACTTCTTCCTGCAATGTGCTTAGCAGCTCGTTGCCGACGTAGGCCCGCACAGCTTTGTCATCTAGCTTTCCAACCTGCGCGAAGGACTTGGTCGAGTTCTTCTTGGTGCGCTCAAAGGTCAGGACGTGCTGCTCTTGTCTTCGGTAGACACCACGGAAGCGGTCGCCACTTCCGATCGGCCAATTCATGGGCGAGGTGTCAATGCCGAGAACTTCCTCCACCTCCGCCATCAACGAAAACGGATCTCGACCTGGTCTGTCGAGCTTGTTGACGAAGGTCACTATAGGTGTGCCCCGCTGCCGACAAACCTGGAAGAGCTTTCGCGTCTGAGGCTCGACACCTTTGGCAGCATCGATCAACATCACGGCACAGTCGGCTGCCATCAGCGTGCGGTACGTGTCTTCGCTAAAGTCCTGGTGACCAGGCGTATCGAGCAAGTTGTACCGAAGCTTGTTGAACTCGAACTGCATGACGCTCGAGGTCACCGAGATGCCCCGCTTTCGTTCCAGTTCCATCCAGTCGCTGGTGGCAGCACGCTGAGCGCGCCGCGCCTTGACCGCGCCTGCCATGTGAATGGCGCCGCCGTAGAGCAGCAGCTTCTCGGTCATTGTGGTCTTACCCGCATCAGGATGCGAGATGATCGCGAAAGTGCGGCGGTTTTGATAAGGCTGCATGAAAAGACGGAAATATAGCAGCTCAAGCAAAGGGCGGACCAGCTTTTGCACCCTTTCCAGTAAAGCTTCGGCCCCATTTCAGGCGAGAGACGCTAGTCGTTCCCCCTTGCAGGACGTGCCGTCGTGGGAGTAGACTCCGCTGATATGCTGCAAACAAAGCCGACAGAGGCCGCACCGTCTCGCGTAGCCCAAGCCTCCTACTATGGCGCGCACGCTGCCGCCTTTGCGATTTTTGGTCTGGCGCAGCGCGCGACGCGACGCCTGCTCAAGCAGGACACGCAGTCCGACGTGGTGCTGCAGCGCGAGCTGCGAACGCGGTATCTCGACCTGCTCGCTCAGGATTTGCGAAACGTGACCGACGGCATCTATCCTGCTCAAGCATTGCGTGAACTTCCCGTTGACCACTATGCAAGGCAGCTCCCCAACCTCTTGACCGAGCTCCCTCGCCTGCACCGCCGACGTGAACGCGTGGGGTACAGCGAACTGCCGGTGTCCGCTAAGTTGGAATCTTACCCGCCCTATTATCGGCGAAACTTTCACTGGCAGAGCGACGGCTATCTTAGCCGTGAGTCGGCGAAGCTCTATGACCTCTCGGTGGAGTTTCTGTTTTTAGGCGCAGCGGATGTCATGCGACGGCAAGTGGCGCTTCCAATGAGGCAGTGGGCTGACCGACGCAACGCGTCCACCCCCCTGCGCATCCTCGACGTGGGTTGTGGCACAGGGCGCACCTTGCAACAACTTCTGTTCGCCTTTCCAGAAGCCGAGCTTATAGGCGTGGACCTGAGCGAGCCATACGTCGCCTTTGCAAGACAGAGCTTCACCGATCACACAAACGCCACATTCGTCTGCGATAATGGCGAATCGCTGCCGTTTCCTAACCACGACTTTGACATCGTCACCAGCACCTACCTCTTCCATGAGTTACCCAAGTTTACCCGCCGACGCGTGATTGCCGAGATGCGTCGTGTGCTCAAACCGGGCGGCCTCGCAGTCGTTCAGGATTCAGTGCAGAGAAATGACAGCGCAACGCTGATGCCCGTACTAGACGCGTTCCACCGCGACTTTCATGAACCTTTCTACCGACACTACCTTGAAGATGATCTCGAGGAACTGTTCGCTGAAAGTGGCATCCGCGTGGAAGAGAGTAAGGTGAACTTTGTTGCTAAGACCGTATCCGGCACTCTACCCTCTGTGCACCACTGAGTTACTCCGACCACTGAGTTACTCCGACCACTGAGTTACTCCGACCACTGAGTTACTCCGACCACTGAGTTACTCCGACCACTGAGTTACTCCGACCACTGAGTTACTCCGACCACTGAGTTACTCCGACCACTGAGTTACTCCGACCACTGAATCACGCGGGTAACTGAATCACATCGACCGCTGAGTCACATCGACTTCTGGCCACGGTGCGTCCCTCTGCCCGCTGCGCCTCGCCAGACTACGATAGATAACCGGTTTGGGCTGACGGATGTGTAGAGGCTGGAGCGTGTAGCGGTGTGAGCTCGTCGCTATGCTGCTGTCATTACCACACCACTTATGACAAATGCCATAAATGGCGTGGGACTTGCTGGTTCCACCTGCACGCATCAATCGCACCTGGGTGAGCCGTGCTAGGGTGGCAGGATGCTTGCGCGAACGGTGGCGGTTCGATGGAAATAGCCGGCTGGGGAAGACAAGGCGTGGAGGGGCAGGAGCTGTTTTCTGAGCACCTGCTCCCGCTCGGAGCCACGGGTGCTCTCTCTCGGGGGCTCGGCCGCTCCTACGGCGACTCGTCTTTACCTCCAAGTTCCAACCCCATTGCAATCAACACCACATTTGCCGACCGGCTGATCCGCTTCGACTCGGAGAGTGGAGAACTCCACGCAGAAGCGGGATTTAGGCTCCTAGACCTCAACCGCATCTTCTGGCCTCGCGGCTGGACAACGCCTGTGTCGCCCGGAACTCAATACGTCACCCTTGGGGGCATGGTGGCGTCCGACGTGCACGGAAAAAACCACCACGTCGAAGGTTGCTTTGGCAACCATGTGTTGGCGCTTCGAATGCTGCCTGGCTCGGGTGAAGCCACATGGTGCTCGCGCACCGAGCATCCAGACCTTTTCTGGGCCACGGCAGGTGGCATGGGACTGACCGGCCATATCCTTGAGGTTAAGCTCCAACTCAAACCCATTGCGTCAGCGTGGATCTGGGGCGAGAGCGAACGAATCGACAACCTGGACGCGTTTTTGCGCGGGTTGGATGAGGCCGCTACCTCGTGGCCGTACACCGTGGGTTGGATCGACGCTCTAGCTAAGGGACACCGCACAGGGCGCGGGATCCTCTACAAGGGGCGCTGGGCACAACCGGAGGAGGCTCCTGCGCGTCTGCCTAAGCCGCGAGCACGCCTCTCTGTCCCCGTGGAGTGCCCGTCGTGGGTGATGGGGCGGGCGGTGGTGCGTGGCTTCAACTTCCTCTACTTTTGGAAGCACCTGAAGCGCAAGCGCGTGGGGATAGTTCACCCTGAGTCCTTCTTCTATCCGTTGGACGTCGCCCTGCATTGGAATCGGCTTTATGGACGGCAAGGCGTCGTGCAGTACCAGTGCGTCCTGCCGAAAGCAGCCGGGGCAGATGGCGTCAGGCGCATGCTCCAGGTGCTCAGCCAACGAGGCGGTGCCTCCTTTCTATGCGTCCTCAAAGACTGCGGACCCGAGGGACAGGGGCTTCTTTCGTTTCCGATGCAGGGAACGTCCATCGCGCTCGACCTTCCCCTCCGACCGCAGACGCAAGAGCTGGTGGATGCACTCAATGAGCAGCTCCTGCGCGAGGGCGGACGCATCTACCTCACCAAAGATGCGCTGACACGCCCGCACCATTTCCGTCAGATGGAGTCCCGTCTGGCGGACTGGCAGAGTGTGCGCCACCGCTGGGACCCGGAAAGACGCTTTGGCAGCGCTCAAGCCGAGCGCTTACTCGACGCATCCCCTAGCCCACCCCCTAATAATGCAGCGATGAGCCAAAGGTTCACGCGAGGAGGTAACCAATGAATATCGTGCTCTTTGGCGCCACAAAAGGAATGGGCCGTGCACTGGCGCGCAGGTGCGCCCAACGTGGTGACCGGCTCTTCCTCCTGGGACGCCACCTGGAAGACCTGGAGCGCAGCGCATGTGACCTGCGCATCCGCGCAGAAGCTGATGTGGGCTCGGCATACTGCGATCTTGCGGAACCGGACAGTTTCGAGCCAGCGGCCGGCGCAGCGCGCGAGCACCTTGGCAGAGTGGACGCTGTGGTGGTCACAGCGGGTGTATTTGCTACCCAGGCCGCACTGGAGCGCGACGCGCAGCAATGCCGCGATTTGCTCACCCTCAACTTTGTCAACACCGTCCTCTTCTGTGAAATCTTTAGACGCCTCTTACTCGCCCAAGGCGGAGGCACGTTGTGCGTCTTCAGCTCTGTGGCCGGTGATCGAGCGCGCAAACCGGTAATCATCTATGGCGCGAGCAAAGCCGGTCTTTCGCACTACTTGGAGGGTCTCGACCACAAGTACGCGCATCAGGGGTTGCACGTGGTCACGGTCAAACCCGGATTTGTTAAAACCTCGATGACCGCTGCACTCAAACCTCCTCCGTTCGCGGGGACCCCTGAGCAGGTCGCAGAGCAGGTGGCTCGAGCGCTCGAGAAGAAGCCGCCCGTCGTCTACACACCGAAGATTTGGCGGCTCGTGATGATGGTGATTCGTGCCGTTCCCCGATTCGTTATGCGAAAGGTCTCATTTTAGAGCTGCAGTTACTTTTAGAGCTGCAGTCACATTGTTGCCAAAATCCGTCCTCGGAATGTTTTGTGCACGTAGGCAATCGCATCTAGCTTTGGGGGCAGTGATGAATCGTCTTGATCTAGTGGCGACGCACTTTGGAAGGGCCGTGCGTCGTGTTGGCCAGCCGGGGTGACCTGCTTGAGCGCAGACGCATCGCCGTGGCTGGCCCGCGGGCCGATACATCGCCGCTCACTCAGCGGGACCCACCGTCCTTTGGACGGTCCCCCCAATACGTTCGCTCACGATGCATCTTCCCGCGGGCCCGTCGTACATGCCGACATGCGGCACGGGGGAGAGTGGCGTAGTCGACTTCGCCAAGGAGGCTCATTTCCGGGGCGAACCCAATGATTTACACCGATGTATGGACGCATCGCGCGGTTGACCCTGCTACCCGAACACGTTCGTGATGGGCGGGGGAGTTTGGGTGAATACCGCGGGATTGACTTCCGCGGCAGAGGGTCTGGGTGCCAGACCCTCAGTAAAAGTCGCAGCGGTCCCCCCAATGCGTTCGCTCACGATGCATCGGCCAGCAGGCCCGTCGTACATGCCGACATGCGGCACGGGGGAGAGTGGCGTAGTCGACTTCGCCAAGGAGCTCATTTCCACAAGCCTCCCGGCGATTTGCAACACTGTATGGATGCCATGACCGTCCTCCCTGCTACCCGAACACGTTCGTGATGGCGGGGGAGTTTGGGTGAATACCGCGGGATTGACTTCCGCGGTAGAGGGTCTGGGTGCCAGACCCTCGGTAAAAAGAGCGTAGCCGCCTTCGCGCGCGGCCTTCTCTGTGAGCTGGATGAGGTCTTGCATCTTGTCGCAGAAGAACGATTGTGATTTGCTCACAGTCATGAAAATGACGCTAAGCATCCCGCGCGACGACCTCTTTCGCTTCATTCGGCAGGCCGCTCCGATTAGGATTCACCTCACCTCAACTGACGACGACTCAAAGTGGATCGAACTGGAACTTCCCGAAGAGCTGGAGATGGTGCCGGGCGAGGGTGTCCGGGTTACCACACATGGCCGGCTGCGCTACGAGGTGGCTGGAATGAAAGTGCCACTCAAGATCCGCACCGCCACCTTTATGCTCAAACCCACACTCGTCACAACATCTGATATGCAAGAGCGCATCGCCTTTGCCATTGACATACTTCATGGCGACCTCGAGAAGATTCCCGATTTCATCGACCGAGGCTTGATTCACAAAGTGAATAAAGCGCTGACGCCCGAAGCTTCGCAGATGGTTTGGGACTTCCGTGAGTCGCTGGCGAACACCTTCGAGATGCCCGAGCGGCTTGAGCCTCTCGGGCACCTCGCATTGAGCGCGCGAGGCGCAACAGTGCTGGTGACGGATCAGGCGTTGGAGCTGGTTCTTGACCTTCGTGCCGAACTCTCACGTCTGCGGGAACGACCCGTGACAGGTCCTCCCCCCTTAAGGCGCACGCCCGCTGCGTAACCACGCCTTGACGCAAGCCGGTCACAAGGCCACCGACGTGCACTGCCTACAGGCAACCAGCGACAACTTCCGTTCCGGGAACCCAGCGCCGGGATGCCGACGCCAGAGTGCCACCCATCCGCTACACACCGCATCCTACGTAGAAGCGGAGACCCATCCCTGTGCCCTGACTCATTCCTGTGCCCTGACCCATGTGCCATAAGTCTGCGCTCTGCCTACTGCGCGACCTACTTATTGGGTTGTGGAGTCAGCCTAAGGTACGGCCGCAGCTCCTTGTGCCCCTTGGGGAACCTGCGCTTCAGATCCTCTGGGTCGGTGATAGTCGGCGCTATCACAACGTCCTGGCCATCTTCCCAGTTGGCCGGTGTGGCCACGCTGTGGCTGTCGGTAAGCTGCAGGGAATCAAGAACCCGCAGTAGCTCATTGAAGTTTCGTCCCGTGCTTGGGGGATACGTCAACATCGCACGGATCTTCTTGTTTGGATCAATGAAGAAAACCGAGCGGACGGTCACCTTCGGCTCCAAATCGGGGTGGATCATGCCGTAAAGCTTGGAGACTTTTTGATCGACATCGGCCACGATGGGGTAGTTCAGCTTGGTGCCTTGCGTGTCCTCAATGTCCGAGATCCAGTCGCGATGCGAGCTAGCTGGGTCCACGCTCAGGGCGAGCGCTTTGGCATTGCGTCGGTCAAACTCAGGCTTGAGCTTAGCCACGGCTCCGAGCTCTGTGGTGCACACGGGCGTGAAATCCTTCGGGTGCGAGAAAAACAGAACCCATTTATCTCCACTCCACTCGTGAAACTTGATTGTCCCCTCGCTGCTATCCTGCTCAAAGTCAGGCGCTTTGCTTCCCAGCTGTAACGTCATGCGTCCTCCTACTAGTTCGTGCTCCCACAACAGCGTGTGAGCTATTTGCTGATTTGAGTAACCGGTACGCCCCCACAGTGCCAGCCCTGGACACAGTGCCAGCCCTGGACACAGTGCCAGCCCTGGACACAGTGCCAGCCCTGCAGACGCCTTGGCAGAGAAGCGACTGACTCGCTACGCGTTCGACTACCGTGGGGCTTAGCTTGCCGTGGGGGCTTGGCTTACCGTGGGGCTTGGCTTTCCGCACGTCAAGCGCCGACCCGCAACCCTTGCGGCGCAGCAGCGGCTCCTTCTCGATGGCGGTCGCGCCAGGCGTCGACAACCTCATCATAGCGCTCCTCCAACACCTGCACACGCTGTCGGTTGTCATACTCCCGCTCCATTTTTTCCCTACCGGCACGGCCGAGCTCGCGGCGGAGTTCAGCTGAGCCCGCCAGCCGGACAATATGCGCCGCCATGCCGCTCACATCACGCTCGGGCACGAGGTATCCCGTCTTACCATCGTCGATAATCTCAGGGATGCCTCCGTGTCGAGAGCCGATCGGAACGACGTGACTCGCGCACGCCTCTTTAGCCACCATCAGGCCTGAGTCGCGATCCCCGTTGCTAGCTACAACGCTCGGAGCGAGCAGAATGTCGCTCGTGCTCAGCTGTTTGGCCACTTGGGAGCTTGAGAGGGATCCGAGCCAGCGGAGAGACTGACCCAGCTTGAGATCGTCGGCCAGCTGCCTGAGCTTGGACTCGAGCTTGCCTGAACCCACGATATCAAGACGCACATCTGCGCCATCCTGACGAGCTTTTGCAAAAGCTCGGATGCCGTATGCGAAACCCTTCTTCTCAATGAAACGTCCTACCATGAGGACGCGTGCTGTCTTTCTATCGTGCTGCGACGGCGAAAACCGTGAGAGCTCAAGCCCTAGGCGGTGAACCACCAACTTCTCGCGTGGAACGCCAAGCTCGAACAGCAACTCCCGAAGCTCATCCGATGCACAGAGCCCCAGCGCCATGTACCGAAGAAGCGCCTTGCTGCGCACCGCGTACGGCCAGAAGACGGGTGAGAAGCGCCACCAGTCGCGGAACACCGCCACGTCGTAGCCGTGAAAGGTCACCACCAAGGGCAGATCGTGACGCTCGGCAAACGGCAGAGCGTAGCAACCACCCGTGCCAAAGTGCGCGTGAACCAACGCAAACTGCCTCTCTCTGAAGAGGCGATCGAAGCGACGACAGCGAGCTGTGGCGATGTATGACGGGTGGGCTACGTGAACCGGCTTATAGGGGAACCGCTTCTTGAGCATATGTCGCCATGCGAAAACATCCGCGTGGTAACGCCGGTGCGCAACGAGCTCGTTGTAGATGAAGGTCTGCGAGTAAGGTAGGAAGTACGTGGAGAAAACGGCAACGCGGCGCATGGAAATCCTCAAGTTTGGTCTGACATAGCAGAAAACACGTGCCGGAGCGGGTTGAACTAGCGCGGCCGCCTGCCGGCGCTCTGGCTACGTATGAGCTGACGCTCGCGCGACGCTTCAGCGCGGAAAGCATCGCCGCCGATTTATCCTCCTTTGCGTACACGGTCGACCTAAGACATACCCTGGCTATGGCACACAAAGATGTATTTCGTGTGGTCGATCCGGCTGCTCTCCCCAAGCACTTCGACGCACCTTCCGTCGAAACACGCCTCGACGCGCAGTGGCAAGAAAGCGGAATCTACACCTACAATAGCGACCGAGGCCGCGAGGAAACGTTCGCCGTGGACACGCCGCCGCCAACGGTCTCTGGTTCGCTTCACGTAGGACATGTTTTCAGCTACACCCACACCGACATCATCGTGCGTCAACGACGCATGCGCGGGCAGAACATCTTCTACCCCATGGGGTGGGACGACAACGGACTTCCCACTGAACGGCGCGTCCAAAACCTCTTCCACGTTCGCTGCGACCCGTTCTTCACCGAGCCGACTGACATCGAGGCGATTGAGCCAGCTTCTGCAAAGATGCGGAAAGAAAGACCGCGGTCCGTCAGCCGAAGTGACTTCATCAAGCTCTGCTCAAGAGTCACCCTCGAGGACGAAAGGGCCTTCACGGAGCTCTTCCGCCGCGTGGGCCTTTCGGTGGACTGGAATGAGGAGTACGCAACCATCGGAGAGCGCGCACGGAAGCTTGCGCAGCTGAGTTTTCTCGACCTCTTTGAAAAAGGACATGTCTACAATCAAGAAGCCCCGACCATGTGGGATGTGGACTTCCAAACAGCGGTCGCGCAGGCTGAAGTTGAAGACCGCCCGACTCCCGGCGCCTACCACAAGCTCGCCTTCGAACTGCCCGCGAGCGGCGAGGAGTTTTTGATCGCAACCACGCGACCGGAACTTCTTCCCGCGTGCGTGGGAGTGACCGCGCACCCCGACGATGCGCGTTACCAAGCGCTCTTTGGTCAACATGCGCGTACACCGCTCTTTCATGTCGATGTGCCCATCTTCCCCAGTGAGCTCGCCGACCCCAAGAAAGGAACGGGCATCGTTATGGTGTGCACGTTTGGCGATGCAAACGACGTAGAGTGGTGGAGAAAACAGAAGCTGGCGCTTAGGCAGATCGTAGGCCGCGATGGACGCCTGCTTCCCGTGAACTTCGGCAGCGACGCCTTCCCCTCATCCGACGCCACCGCAGCCAACGAGAGCTACGCCGACCTGCAAGGCAAGACGCTGAAGAGCGCGAGAGGGCGCATCGTGGAGTTGCTCGCGCAGACAGACGGCGGAGAGCCTCCTCTTCGAGGAAAGCCGCAATCGATCGAGCACCCGGTGAAATACTTCGAAAAGGGCGACCGACCGCTGGAGATGATCACGACCCGCCAGTGGTTCGTGCGCTTGGTGAAGCAGAAGGAGGCGCTCCTCCAGCAGGGCGATGCTATCAAGTGGCATCCTGACTTCATGCGGCTCCGCTACCGCAACTGGACCGAGAACCTGCAGCTCGACTGGTGCATCAGCCGCCAGCGGTTTTTCGGTGTGCCATTTCCGGTCTGGTACCCGCTCGATACGCAGGGCGAGGTCGACTACGCGCACCCGATCCTAGCGGAGGAAGAGGCGCTGCCTCTCGACCCGATGACGTCCACGCCCGCCGGCTACCAAGAGTCTCAGCGGAACCAGCCCAATGGCTTCGTCGGCGAGTCGGATGTATTCGACACGTGGTTTACCAGTTCTCTGACTCCACAGATCGGCAGCGGTTGGATATTAGACCGAGAGCGGCACGACAAGCTCTTTCCAGCCGACATCAGACCTCAGAGCCACGAAATCATTCGAACCTGGGCCTTCTACACCATCGCCAAAGCGCTGCTGCATGAATCCAAGGTGCCGTGGCGTCATGTCGTTGTCTCGGGTTGGATCTTGGACCCCGACCGGAAGAAGATGTCGAAGAGCAAAGGCAACGTGATCACACCACTTCACTTGATCGACGCGTACACCGCGGACGGCGTGCGTTACTGGGCTGCCAGTGCGCGACTGGGAATGGACACAGCTTTCGATGAGAAGGTGCTCAAGTTGGGTCGGCGGTTGGTCACCAAGATCTACAACGCTGGCAAGTTCGTGCTCTCTCAGGATGGCCGGCCTGGAGAAGTAACTGCTGAACTGGACCGAGGCTTCTTGGCTGCGCTTCGGGCACTCGTTGAGCGCGTAGACCGCCACTACGAAGCGTTCGACTTTGCGCACGCCTTTATGGACATCGAAAGCTTCTTTTGGCAGCAGTTTACTGACTCGTACCTCGAGCTGGTGAAGGCGCGGGCGCGCAGCGGCAGTGACCCAGTTGCCAGTGAATCAGTTGGCAGGAACTCGGCTGTTACCACCCTCCGGCTCGGTCTCGACATCCTGCTGCGGCTCTTTGCTCCCGTCCTTCCTTATGTAACGGAAGAGGTGTGGTCGTGGGCGTTCGCGGAGGAGAAGAACCAGCCGTCAATCCACCGCGCTCCATGGCCTTCCCTCAAGGAGCTGGAGGACATTCCCTCACCTCGTTTCGCACACGCCTTCACGCAAGCGGCCGCGTGTCTAACATCTATCAACAAGTTCAAAAGTGAGGCCGGCGCATCCGTGGGGCGCTCTCTCAAAGACCTTGTGATCAGCTGCCACCAAGATGAACTCCCTGCCCTAGATGCCGTCTTCGACGACATCACATCAGCCGCACGGGGGCAAGATGCGGAACTCGTTCATTCATCGGAGCTCGAGCCCGGCGCATACCAGGTGTCCGCTGAGGTGCTACCGAAGGCTGTATAGCGTGAGACATCCCACCCAAACCAACCCCACCCAGGTTGATTTTGTAGTCAACGGTTTCGGTGTCGGCTCGATGGTAGGGTATGACCCAGCCTTGCCAGGTGTTGCCCCGGACGACCTACTTCATTTCTCGCCGCTGCTCAGAGCGCCGCTTTTTTTGCTTCCTAGCCCTCAGGTCAACCAGGTCTTTGGCTTTTGCTTGGCTCAGGCTGCCAAGCACACGACCATGTGGCACGTTACTGGCTGTCGGTGATTGCTAAGCATCGGGGAAATGTAGCATCTGTGGCTCCAGGTGCCCAACCTCTGCACTTGAGCAGAAACACCAAAAGCGGAGCCAACAGCAGCAGAGGGCGGACCGCTCCCGGCCCATAGGCTAAGGATTGACCCCCACCACGCGCACCTCCAGCCGGCTCAGCTGCTCAAGCGCCTCGGCTAGTGGAGGGCCGCCTCTACCAGATGCAGGAGACGCCGAAGGCTGCAAGTGCCGCATCTGTGGTGAGGAGCGGCATGTTCTCCGTAAGAGCTTGTGCCGCCAGCATACGGTCGAAGGGGTCCTTGTGTGGCTGCAGAAATCCCCCTGCGCGCTGAGCATGAACGACGCCGATCGGCAGCTCCTTCATGCCTGCCCTAGCCAACCACCCGGACATATCCGACACCATTGGCGCGACTGATCGAATCTTACCGAGACGAAACTTGGTTGAAATCTCCCATGCCGAGGCACTCGAGACGTAGACGGCGTGACTCGGTTCGCTGATGATGCCTCTGGCTTTGGCTGATAGCTCAGGTGCGTCAAACAACCACCACAGCAGAGTGTGTGTGTCCAGCAGGTAGTTCACGGCTCCCACTTCTCGAGCTCATCATCAGAGAGCGGGTCAAAAAACTGCGGCTCCAGCACCCCTTGAAGCAGCCCGGGTTGACGTGGCTCTGGAGACCCGAGGGGACACAAACGGGCGTAAGGCTTCCCGCTTTTGGCGATGATGATTTCCTCACCCGCGTGCGCCCGCTCAAGTAGCTTTGAGAAGTGGGTCTTCGCCTCGTGCACGTTGGTCATTCCTGATGATGACCAAGCGAGAGGACTAAGTCAACCTAAATGCCGAGCCCGATGCGAGTGCACGGTTGCAGAAAAGACCATCCCACCCAGGTTGATTTTGTAGTCAACGGTTGCCGTGTCGGCTCGATGGTAGGGTATGACCCAGCCTCGCCAGGTGTTGCCCCGGACGACCTACTTCATTTCTCGCCGCTGCTCAGAGCGCCGCTTGTTCTTGCTTCCTAGCTCAAGAGTCAATCAGATCTTTGGCTTTTGCTCTACAGCCCAATGGGAGCGAATCGCCCCCGCGATGCGCTCGACTTGTTCAAAGGGCAGCGAGCAGAGATAGTAGCGCAACTCGGTCGTGGTTTTGTGGCCTGTGGTGCGAACCGATTTGATCTGGATGACCGAAGTGACCAGTTTGGCCCATAGCCCATGACTTTTGTCGGTTAGCCAGCCTGTGACATCCATGGCCGTGACAGTAGACTGTTCCATGCGACCATGGGCCTTAGCGCTAGGGCACTGATGCACCGCGAAACGAGCCGGATGAAACGGCGGTTTGAAACATCCTTCGGTCAACTTGTCAAAGCGCTTGCCCACCTGACGATACAGCGTTTTGTGATTGCTTTTGAGCGCCAGAAGAAAGTCGCCGCCCTGCTGACGGATTTGAGCGGCAATGCTCTTCTGGCAGCCCATCGCGTCCATCGTCACCAAGCTGCCTCGGATATCAAGTAGCGGCAGAAGGGCTTGGATGGCTGCCACTTCGTTTTTCTTCGCTTCGGAGCCCATTTGGCCGAGCACCAAGTGTTCCGCAGTGCAAAAGGCACTGACCAGGTGGAGTGCGCTCTTTTGTGCGGCCCGATCAAACGTCCGCCGTAGGGTTTTGCCGTCAATCGCAATCACCCCTTGACCTGCCCTGGTGCGCAACGCTTCGCTCCAGTGGACAAGGCACTTTTGTAGCTCAGAAGGCTGCAGCATCGATAGCACGCGACTGAGCGTGTCGTGCGACGGAATGCCACCGGGCAAGCGCAGAAACGTCCGAAGAAATGCCTCCTTCTCGCGAGCCCACGTCTCCACTAACACAAGAGACTTGGCTCCACACACCAAGCCCAGCACGATGATGACCAAGATGTCGTAGAGCAAGTGCACGCGCAGCTTGGGATGACGAGGGTCGTCAACGTAGGACAGATGCTGCATCAGCGGGCAGTTCATCCGCTCTTGCGCGTCGATGGCCACAGGGGTTTGGTTCATGAAGGCCTCCTTCGCCCTTACCGGGCGCTTTGTGAGGCCTTCTTCAAGGTCACGTAACCTGCTGATTTGTCAAAATAAGGTATGCGATAGCCCTGGCGGGCCCGACGAGAAGTCTGGTAGTGGCATGTGTTTCGCATAGCAACTGAACCCACGCAATTAAAAGGACAAGTAAGGACAAGTAATGCCACTAATGACGAACCTGAAGACGCACTTCCGAAGCTGTAACACCTACTCTCGGGCATACCAAATGCCGCTGATAGCTGCCATCCTCATGTTAGCGGCGTCTTGTGCCACGGAATCTGACAACGGTGAAGCGTTGCTTGAACAGGGGCAGGATGAACAGCGTGACTGGCCATTGCTGGAACAAGAGGGAATGAACAGACCGTTCCACCTTATCGGCGATGTCTCACTCAGGTATTCTGCTGAGCGTGAAGAAGACGAAGCATACGATTTCGTCTGGACGACCCTCCAAGCGCGTCACTTCGACGGCTCGCCCGCTACCATCATACGCATGTCTCTAAGGGCCCTGTTCAATGACGGAACTGCTTCTGAATGGAAGACGAAGATTCCGGACGATTCGTATGTCTCTCACGATTCTGACATCTACATCTCATATCAGACGTACAACAAACGCGTTGAGGCTGTCGACCTCGTGGTGAGCTCAGAGGCCGGGAGATCACGCTCCCGCTTGCAGCTTCCACCAAGGATAACGAATGCTGCGTTAGCGCGCGATTACCGAACTCTACGCATGACGTGGGATCCCGTGGAGTCGATCTCCCACCTCATGGCATTCCAAGAAGTCACCTTTGGGACTGAGTCCTTCTACAACTGGACACACGATTACCGTATAACCGCCGAAGATGGCCAGGAAGCGTTCAAGTTATTCGTGGGCTACGTCGGCGAGGATGCCGACGGCGCGGGTCATCCAGTTACGCCCGACCTCGTAACCCTTGAGCGCGTGTCGCTCTACGATGCACACGCCAACGCACAACGCGACAGCCGGGCTCCCGCACCGGGATTCTTCGGCAAAAACATGTTTTCGGAACAGGCAAATGATGCGCCCAGTCATGGTGCCACTTACGCACTGCGCTCGAGCGTCTCATTGGATGTACCAGCCGGAGAATTGGCTCCGCCATCACTACCGCAGGACGCGTCATATTAGCCGAATCGTTACGGGTTGATCCTTGTCATCACGCGGAACGAGCCCGGGACGCTTTCATGCCGCAGTTGCTTTCCAAATCCGCTATGGACAGCACAAACCACGCCACCCAGGTTGATTTTTAGTCACTACTCATTCTGTGGGGGCCGGACCCCTCAGGCGTCAGCCTGATAATCAAACCTAAATCCGGCCTTCTCGCGCAGAGAATGCTCGTCATCCTCAAGCATGGTTGCGGGGGCCGGATTTGAACCGACGACCTTCGGGTTATGAGAACGCGCCGTATTTCTTGCTGGCTGTGTTTCACCTTGTATTTTCAGGGTTATTCGAGGGTGTCCTCTTGTCAAGCTTGGGTTACTCGGCATAGATCGATACACCTTTGGCCACAAGGATGGCCACAGCCAGGAGTACCCGATGGAACATAAGCCGCTTCCCGACACCGATGAGGTGCGCGATGCACTCGCAACGGCGATGACCGTGGCTGCCTGCTACCAACGCCGCATTGCCCTTTCCGACCAACCCAAGCACCAAGGCCGCGCAGACCAGATTCACGACGAAGCCGCCTTGAAGCTGATGCGAGACGTGATCGCAGCTTGCGAGACCTATGCCGAGGCCCACCGCGCCCGAATGGAGATATCCGTGAGCCCGGCACTCGTACGGGACGTTGCCACCATCTACCGGGATGTCCGATCAAACCTGATTGGAGACAACGAGGCGTATGAGGAGCGAATGCGCGGGGTCTTTCGGGGGAAGGCGGTCACGCTCACGGGTTGGTCAAGTTCAGACCCTAATGCTTTCCTGTGCGAAGATTCGACAGCTCCGCGGTCCGAGAGAAGCCGCCCGCACAACGGTTGGCCGCCTCTTTGCGATCAAGTCGCGGGCGATGCACTACCGAGAAGAACGTGATTCAGAACCGTGGTTCATGTTTCCACAAGCCTTCGGTGTCGGGCTCGGACGCAGCGGTTTGATTCGCTATGCCCTGCACCAGGTTGTCGCCCGCGCCTAATCCTGCGGCTTGCACCGCGCTGCATATCCTTGAAAAGGCATCGATGAGGACTTCCAGCAACATCGAAAGCGAAAGCTCGGCAGCATGACCCGAACCCTTACGCTTGATGCATTGCGGACAGACTTGATAGCTCGGTGGAAGACCGCACTCGGACGTCGTGCAGAAGTCACCTCCGCAACGGCCGACGCAGTGAACACGGTATATACGCAATATACGGCGTTCCAGCTCGAAAACTATTCGCTGAAAAAGTTCAACCCGGCGCACGAACAACAAAGAGTCCGAGTCCAGATGGAGACGACTATGTCTTCGAGATCGATTCCGATGGCCGTCCTCTGCGAGTCCACTATTCGCACACCGTCAACCGGACCGACTGGGAAGGCGGTTACCTCTACGGTCCTGACGAGGTCGAACACATTGAGTTTTGCAAGCAGACTGGCGTTCCCAGTCTGTACAACCGGCTAGTCCTTTCAGATTCCTTCGTCATCGCGGAGCAGCGATTTGTTTGCAACTCCGGCGGATCCGGCAAGTTGTTCACGAAGGGCACGCCCGCAGAAAAGGCTAACCGGATCCTAGAAGATCCTCACGGCCACTTCATCTCCATCACGCGCTTTCATATTGAAAATGGAGCAACAAAATCCGCGGAAGAACTCCACGTGACTGGCGGTAGCGTCTACAAGCCGACCCGAGAGTACATTTACGCTGACAACGCTTTGCAGCGAATCGTTCAGCACCGGCCAGAAGGAGAGCAGAGGACGTTATTTGCCGCTCGGACGAAGAAACGCTCGCTTCGTGACCTGAGTGAAGTTCTGTCGGAGAAAATCGCAGACGCTGTCCTGGCCCACATTCGCGACGCCGCGTTTGGTTCGCGGCTCATCGCGCTCGAACTCAACTACCGCGAATACGACCGTCCGATTCCGCACTTGATCCCGCTTACCGAGGAGGACAGCGTCGATTCCCTCGCTCTGGCGGCAGAAATCAAACCCAATCGCTGGATTGCACTCGTTGAGGAGGACTTCGTCCCAGAAATCACTGAGTTCACCGAACGTGTCAAAGCGAAAGAAAATGTGACGGCGATTCCGAAGATGCTCAGGAAGGCTGCTACTTTAGTCACGCAGAACGCTCCGTCTCTGCCGTGCACGGCAGATGGGTTTGTGGCGTACGCAATCGAATGGGAAATCGAGGGTGACCAGATTCGCAAGATCCTGAAACAGTGTGGGGCACCGGCGACTCGGATGAAAGAATGGACCTTCTCTTCTAAATCCATCCCTGCCACGGGATCAGCTCCATCACAAGCGGCGATGACGTCGGTGGGCTCGCCCAGCAGCATCCGCTCCATCTTCATGATTTCGTGCCCGGCGCGGACGGTCCGCTCCACTACCCTGGCCAACCGGTCGAGGATGGAAACCTGATCCCACAAAGTCAGAGAGTGGCTTTCTATCAACCTGGGAGAGTCCAAGTGGCTTGAGCGGGATACCGGGTCGGTTTCTCCAGGCGTCGTATCCCTACATGCGCGCTCACGGGAAGATGGAACCTGCTTGCGTCGACCGCTGCGGGCCGCGCTTCGGGGTGCAGCTGAGCGCACTCGCCGTCGAAGGCACGGGCGATGCGCCCTTGCCGAGCGATGCGGAGTACCTGCAGCACCTCACCTCCGAGGCCTGAGGGTGGGTAAGGGCGCGCTTTGATGAGGCGCAACCAGCGCAGAAAACCCAAACGGCGCGCAGACGCGCATTCCCCTCAGTACGGCGAGAGCCGAACTTGCGCTTCCACCCCACTCCAAGATCCGGAGGATCCTCCCTTTGTAAAGGTTGCTTTACAAAGGGAGGACGCGGCTTCGCGCGACAGAGCTGACGCGCCGCCCCCGCCCAGTCCCCCTCCTACGGAACCGCCCGCGAATCCTATAGCTACGGTGTGACGGAGGTGGAATGCTGGAACGACGCCAGGATGTTCCTGGCGGCCTGAGTCTCAAGATCATCATCGGACATACCCGGTTCAAGCCCCTCCACCCACCTGTTCGGGTCTAGACGGACGTGGACGGTGACCTCATCCGGTGTTCCCCTTAGTTCGAGCGGTTGCTGCTCGCCCGTCTGGTCGACGAGGTCTGCAAAAACGCGGAGACGCAGGTCGGACGCGATGAGAAACTCCTGCCAGTCCACCTTGTTGGAAGTCCAACGTCCTTCGACGAGGAAGGTCTTGCCAATCATCTCGGTTGCAACAGCCTCTGCATAGTCTCGGGTTGCAGGGGCGACGTCCGCTTGCACCTGGCAATACGCATCGGGCGCTGGCCGAATATTGCGCCACGCTTTTCTGCTGAGAGAGAGCGCGTCGAGCACTTCCTCCGTGCGCGCCTCATGCTCTGGCGGAACGTGGGCCCGCGCAACAGAACGGGTCAGAAGGAGGAGACGGCGCACATTGAATGGCACAGGCGTGTCTGCGCAATCCACAACACCCAGACTTCTTAGACTTAGCTGCGCACGTTTCAGCTCAAGCGTAATGCCGCGGTCGTTCGTTACGGGTCCCGTAAGAGGAGCAGCATCGAGCGCCAAGGAGAGAGATGTGCGGAAGTCGCTGCTTCCGCAACTACGTGCGATTAGCAGAAACACCGCCAGGTGATGGCGCGGCGGCCGACGGCCTTGAATCCGCCGACTAGCTGAAGCTCGTCCCGCCTTCTCGCAGACCTGTTGAAAGGTCGGCACCGGGCACCTATCAACGGTCCCGCCCTGGCGTCGCTCACGCCGGTTTCGGCCTCCGAGACGATGCGTTCGTCCAGTTGAAAGCAGCCGCTTGCTCAAACCTACGACGCGTGCAGAACGTCTCGCCATACTTGGTAAAGCTCGGTTGAGAATAATGTGAACATGACCTGCTCCGGCAACCTTGCATCCCACGCACCCACGGCACCAAGCGCGATGGCCGCAGCGCGATTCGGAGGGAAGCGGTAGGCACCGCAGGAAATTGCGGGGAAGGCTACACTGCGCAGTTCGTGCTCCGCGGCGAGAGCGAGCGATGCGCGATGCGCAGCGGAAAGCAGCTCATCGTCCCGCGCTTGTCCACCATAGACAGGCCCCACCGTGTGGATCACGTGCCGCGCTCGAAGTTTGAAGCCTCTGGTGATGCGCGCCTCTCCCGTCGGGCATCGCACCCGTGGTCGGAGCTCAGGCAGTTTGCGGCACGCCTCGAGCAGCTCCGGACCGGCCGCCCGGTGGATGGCGCCGTCCACTCCGCCGCCGCCGAGCAGCGTCTGATTAGCCGCGTTGACGATGGCGTCTACGTCAAGATCTACGATGTTGCTCTGAAGCAGTTCAATCGTCGCCATGGCCTCACCCGCTTTAGAAGCTTAGCATACACTCTTCAGCGCCTGTGAACGCGTCCCCGTCCAGCATCCTCCCCGCAGACTTGGGGCGCACACGTTCCAGCTCACTGCTGTCGGTTTCCGCGGGGGTGGCGCAGCAGCCAGACGAGACTCCAGCCGATCATGGGCAGGCTGAGCAACTGCCCCATCGAGAGGGGAAATGTGTCGGCCAATACCTGATGCGCCTTCACATACTCAACAAGAAAGCGCGAGGTGAAGTAGGCGAGCAGGACCCGGTGGAAGAAGGTGCCCGGAGGGGTTGTGGTGATACGTCGCGTCGCCCACGGAAGGAAGACCACCACGAGTGCAGCGCCTATCATCGCCTCATATAGCTGCGAAGGGTGTCGCGGCTCAAGGTAATGGGCGCGCAGGAAGATGACGCCCCAGGGGAGGTCAGTAGGCGTTCCGATAAGCTCCGAGTTTAAGAAGTTTCCGAGCCGGATTGTCGGCGCAAGCCAGAGCGCTGCCACTGCACAAACGTCCGCGTAGCGCAAAAGCGAGACTTCTTTCCGATGGCAGAACCAAGCGAGCGCCACAACTGCACCAAGCGCTCCCCCATGACTGGCAAGGCCAACTCCCACTTCAAGGAGCCGCCACGGTTGCTCGACAAATGCTCGCGGCTCATAAAATATGAGATGCACCAGGTGCGCGAGCACGATGATCGAGACCAGCAAATAGACCGCGAGCGGGTTCACGTGCTCCAGCGCAATCGCACCTCTTCGTGCAAAGGCGCGCCCCGTGGCGTAGGCCAGGAGCAAACCTAAACCAAAAAGAAGTGTGTAGTAAGGCAGCCCGAACGGACCAACCCGCGCAACAAAGGGGTCGAAGTCCCAGATCATGCCGTACCCGTTCATGCTTGAGTCCGCGCGTAAACTCCTTCTGCCGTTAGTCCAGCGGAGCAGAGTTCTCCAAGCATTCCGCAGGCACTAACGAGACGCTTTGCGTGCGCTTCCGTTCGCCCCGCAAGACTCTCGGTTCGGTGGGGCTGGTATTGCCGGGTGTGGGGCTGGTATTGCCGGGTGAAATTTGAGGGTCTTTCTCCCATACTTGTCGAACTTCTGAGGCTTCGACTCGCATCACCGAAACCGTGGCTGAACGAGGTGTCACGCATCATCAGCTCCCCTAGAGCACGGAGCTTGACATAGCGGGTTGCCCACGCCAAGCCACTCTTCTCCTCATAAACCCGACAGGTTAGGCAGAGTGACCCAACAGGTTAGGCAGAGTGACCCAACAGGTTAGGCAGAGTGACCCAACAGGTTAGGCAGAGTGACCCAACAGGTTAGGCAGAGTGACCCAACAGGTTAGGCAGAGTGACCCAACAGGTTAGGCAGATAGCTGGGCTTCGCACACACCTGGCCGGTGGTCCCAAAGGTGACGGTTGCGGAGAGGGACCGCTTCTCGTGCTCTTTCATGGCTACGGAGCGCCGGGCAGCGACCTGCTCGATCTCGCACGCGCCGTGGTTCCTGATGCCGAGTTCCGAATCGCCTGTCCTGAGGCTCCGATCGACTTCGGCACGAGCCTTTACACCTTACGCGCCTGGTGGCACATCGATCTTGAGGGACTCGCACGCGCTGTAGCCGAGCGGAGATTTGACGCGCTGGCCGAGCACTGCCCTCCCGGTCTCAGCAAGGCGCGGGAGCACACAGCGACGTACCTGGCTACGCTGACCCAAGCGCTTGGCGGCGACTCAGCAAACTTGATCGTCGGGGGATTTTCGCAGGGAGCTATGTTGGCCTGCGACCTAATGTTGATGACGCAACTCAGGTTGCGCGCAGTAGTCTTGCTCTCAGGCATGCTCTGCTGCCAAGAGGATTGGCGTCATCCAGCTGCGAGCCGTGCCTCGATTCCGGTATTCCAAAGCCACGGCAAAGCCGACCCTCTTCTTCCCTTTTCACTTGCAGAGGCTCTAAACAGGATGCTGTCGGAGTTGCAGATGGATACGACCTTCGTGCCTTTCGCCGGGGGCCACGAAGTAACCCAGGAGGTGCTGCTGGAGCTCCAAGGCTTCTTGAAGACCTGCCGCTAGCTCCTCACGGTTTATCGAGCAGCCTTTCCACAACTGACTCCTCATCCCCCAGCCTCGCGGCAGCAACTTCGGGAGCTAGGGTCCTGCACTGACTTCACGCGGGTTGGTTAGGACCCTCGGCACGCGCCCAGGAGCGCCTCCCGGAAACGGACTATGAGCTGCTCAAGTGACTTCCTCGCCGACCTCACCTATGCTAGCGATCGTGGAAAAGAACAATGTGAAAAAGCACAGCATAGGGAGTTCACGCAACGTGGAAGGGATAACTTATAAGGTCAATACCGGCTTGGACGTGCGCGCGGTTGCGGAGGTGTTCCAATCCTCTGGCATCAACCGACCTGTGGAAGACCTGTCGCGCATCCGGCGCATGTTGAACAACGCCAACTTGCTGGTAAGCGCGTGGCACGACCAGACACTTGTCGGCCTGGTGCGCGCTCTTTCAGATTTTAGCTACTGCTGCTACATCTCTGACATCGCGGTCAGCAGACAGTATCAGCGGAAAGGCATCGGCACCGGCATGGTCCGTGTTCTGCGCGACCAGCTGAGCGAAGAGGTTATGGTCTTGCTCATCGCCACCGAAGACGCGATGAACTACTACAAGCATCTTTGCTTTGAGAAGCACGAGCGCGCTTGGTACGTCCCCCGAGACCGCTGATCCTCTCGAGCTAGTCGCCTACTTTTAGCTCGCGGCGTTCAGCTGAACTGGGCGGCTCGGGGGCTGCCAAGGGTGTTCTTCTGAACCATCCAAGGCGGGAGATGTCTTGCTCTGCCATGTATTCGGGGCAGTGCCCGAAACGCATAAAGCCCCCATCTTGCGGATGGGGGCTTTATGCGTCAGCCAGTAGTTTTCCAAACCGGCCAAGCACGCTCAGCTAGGCCAAGCACCTGGCCGGTCTCCCTACTCGGAAGTGCTCGCTGCACCCCTCGCACTGTTGAGCTTCTTGGGACGGCTTGACGTCCTCTTTGTTGCCGGCCCTTGAATGTCCGCTCCGCTGTTACTGGCGGGTGCCTGAACTTGACTCGGGTCAACAGGCTCACAACCAGTCACGTCTCGGATTCCACCCTTCGGTGCAGGGTCTATAATGTGAAACTCGGTCCGGCGGTTGAGCTCGTATTGCTGCTGCTTGCTCAGACCGACCTCCTGGCTCTTTGGATTCGCTACGTCCTCGCCACATCCGTAGGCCACCAAGCGTGAGGAATCAACCCCATGGCTTACAAGCCAGCCGACAACGCTCTGAGCACGTTTCTTTGAAAGGTTCATGTTGAACTTAGCACCGCCTCGTGCGTCGGTGTGTCCTTCAACGCGGACCCGCTTCACCTGCGGATTGCTCATCACAATCGCCTGCACGTCGTTCAGGATCTTTTCATTGTGAACGCGAACGTCTTCCGCCTTTCGCTTCGGACGTTCCGGACTCACATCCGATTGGCCGGTGAGGAAGTTGACCTCCTGAAGAATCAGAATCTGACCCGACTCCGCGTCCAGGCGGACATTCTTCGGACACCCCTTGGCCTCGGCCACGCCTGGTGTCATCGGACATTCGTCCTCTGCGTCTGGCACGCCGTCACCATCGTTGTCCGCATCGGGGCAACCGTCTTCGTCCTCAAAGCCGTCTACATCCTCGGCCTCGTTCGGGCACTTGTCGCTTCCGTCTTCGATCTTGTCGCCGTCGTTATCAGGATCCGGGACGCCGTCTTCGTCCTCGAAGCCGTCCTTATCCTCTGGGTCAAGAGGGGCGCCATCGTTCACGTCAAGCACACCGTCCTGGTCGTTGTCGGGATCGGGACATCCATCAGAGTCTTCGAACTCGTCGGCATCTTCAGGATCGTTGGGACATTGGTCTCGGTTATCGAGAAGTCCATCACCGTCCGAGTCGTTGTTTGTCGGCTCGGCGACTTCCTCATCCTCACCCATGTAACCGAGCATCGCGATCACACGCACGTCAGGCGTGCCTACCCCGGCATTGATTCCTGGTCCTGCTGCAGCGCCGAAGGCCCACCCACCGGTATGCGCCTTCAAACCACCGATGGCCTCAAGCGGTGTGACTTCGCGATCGCCGAAGTCCTCGAACGGCGTCGAACCGTAGATTTCCGCGTGCCCATTCAACTCGAAGTCGCCTTGAACGATTGGCACAATGACGCCCGCACCGAAGGTGAGGTCGTCGCGGAAGGGCACATTGCCCACTGTCTCATCCACCGGACGAATGCGCGCTCCCACGTTGGCCACGAGCTTGACGCCCCCAGGCCGCAGCTCACCAAGCAGCTCAGGGTGAACGGTCCAGCCATTCTCGCCGCCGTAGTTCGTGTCGTCATACACCTCATCCGCCAAAGGCGCAGAGGCAGTTCCCTGCACAGCAACCGAGCCGATGTCGTCGTTGCCGCCGAGGAGCCTTAGGCGAAGCCCCGCCCAGGGGTCGCCAATGCCGAAGCCATCTGCTTCAAATCCCGCGGGGGCCGGATCATCGGACTCCAGGATGATGTTCATCGGCGTACCGGCGAAGATGACAAGCCGGTCAAAGAGACCGAGAGAGAGGGTAAGGTGACCCACAAGGTGATGCTGGACGATGGAGTTCTCAACGCCTGCTTGTTCGTATACGAGCGGGTCGTTCGCGTAGTCCCCGAAAAGCTGCACGCCAAACTTCAGGTGACCCTGATCGTTCGGTCGGCTTATCGCGAAGCCGTCTTTGGCGCGCTCAGCTGGTCTAAACTGATCCAGATTGACCTGCGCCGAAGCCTTACCGGCTGCACCTACAAGTGCCGCTGTTAGGGCAACGCCACATAGGAACCTTCCAACTTGTTGGACTAACTGCAAAGTGTTTGCCTCCCTTGCTCCCACCGTTTTCGAAGACGCCCGTATCGGCAGCGCCATCTTCACCAGGCCTTCCGCCCACTGTTGCCTTCGAACCCGTTGTTTCATCATGTTCATTGTCTTCCCTCGCGTACCCGCGGCCCGCCTCGCAGACCATTCGCCCAGCTTTGTCTTTAGCCGCGACGCAGCCTTGCACAAGTCGCGCACAGAGACTACCGCATTGCTTGGCGGGATTACCAATCAATGGAGCGAAATTCAACCCCTATGTGCGTTGATTCCTTCATCAGCCGGAACTTGACTCGATAGTGAGACGTCCACAGACCCTACATCGGCCTTTCGTCTCCGCAGAAAAGATGGACGTGGAATGGTGGCCGCACCCTGCTGCGCCCACCGCAACGCCGTACGCCGCCATCGGAGCGCGTTACCTCGTCCCGGGGCCCGTATTGGGCGACCAAGTCGAGCACGTGACCCCCTTCTTGAAATGGGCTCTCGCTCGCGGGCAGCCAGTGCTCTTCTTTCAAGGTGACAGTGCCTTCCTCCATCGCATTCGGCTCTTTGGCAGTTCATACAACGTCGCCGTAGATGCCCTGCCGGTCGGAAGGGAGGCGATCGTGGAGCTGGGTGAGTGGAACCTTGGCAGCCGAGGGCTGCGACGCGTGCGTAGTCAGGCTCGGCGGGCACTGCGTCTTGGCGTGGAGCTTCAACGGGTGAGCGCCGGCGCCGTGCCTTCCGACTCGGCGCTCGTCGCGCACCTTCATGGTCTTAGGGAACAATGGCTGTCTGCGCGGCGGATGAGCCCCCTGCATTTCGTTGCCCAACCTCGTCTGGCCTACCGGGCTTCAGGACATTCCCTATATATCGCTTGGCAGCGAGAGCGTGCCGTGGGCCTTCTCAGTGCGTTCCCGTACCCCAAGGAACGCACCTGGTTCGTAGAGGACCTTTGGCGTAGTCCCAACGCGCCTCATGGTACCAACGAACTTCTTGCCGTTAGTTTTCTTGAAGATCTTGCGCAGCGCGAGCACCGGGGAGCCGTCAGCTTAGGCCTACTGCCGCTATACGGTGTGGAAGCGTATTCAGATGACGCGCGCGTGCGCTTGATGCTCTGGTGTCGCTCCCACCTGCAGGCGCTGTATAACTTTGACGGCCTCAACCGTTTCAAACGAGGCTTCCAGCCACAGGTGCATGAGGTGCAATGGGTCATCGCGGTAGGTGAGAAGCTGAGCCTGCCCTGTATATGGGCTTTAGCCCGCGCATTCACAGGAGACGCTCCGCTTAACTTCATCGTTGATACTGTGCGCCGCCAGCTAAACCGCCAACGCCGCGCACGCCGTAGACGCTGAACGTGTCGTCCTAACTCCGTCCTAACTCCGTCCTAACTCCGTCCGAAAACAGGCGCACCCCGTCCAGGAGCGGCCCACTCTTCCGCAGCTGGGCAGTCGCTCACGCTAGAGAAGCCTGCTAGAGAACAACCAATGCTGGAAAAATGGCGTTTGCTTTAAAGGGAAGCGCCAACTCTCCGTTTAGCTTATCGCCGATGAACCCCCTCCATTTCGTTTTGATCACAGCATGTTGCGGCGCCGCGGTCGCTGGACTGGTGCGACGAGCTCGGCCGCCAAAGCAGCCGACGCCAAAGGCCTCTCACAGCCTGGTGGGATCCTACAGCGCTCGGAGGAGGCGCATAGGAGGCCTCATCACCCGCTCGCTCGCTCGCCGTGTGTGGTTCAAACTTAGTATCCTCTTCGCCTCTCGCCGGAGGCAGCAGCGCCTCCGCGAGCAATACCACATGCAGAGCGCTGCAGATGTCACTCAGACGATGGGTCAGATGAAGGGCGTGATGATGAAGGTCGGTCAGGTGCTCTCCTTCACCAGCAGCGCCCTTCCGGATAACGCGCAGCGCATGCTCAAAAGCTTGCAACGCGATGCGCCGCCCATGTCACGGGAGCTTGCCCGACACGTGCTAGAGGAAGAGCTAGGCCACAAGCAGCGGGAGGTGGCGCAGTTTGACGATGACCCCATAGCGGCTGCCTCCATCGGCCAAGTCCATCGCGCCACCCTCGTGAGCGGTCGGAAGGTGGTGTTCAAGCTGCAGTACCCAGGGGTGGACAAAGCCATCGAGCACGATCTGCGCTTTGCAGGCGGCATGATGAAGCGCGCGAATGCGTTTTTTCCTAATGCTCAGGCCGAACCTGTCCTTGAAGAGCTCGTGGCGCGCATTGGTGAGGAGCTGGATTACCAACGTGAAGCTGAAAATCAGGCGGCTTTTGCCAAGGCTTGGGACGGGCACCCTTTCATCACGGTGCCCGCTGTTGTTCCTCATCTCTCCACCAAGCGCGTGCTGTGCCAGGAGTTTTGCCGCGGCCTCACCTTCGACGAGTTCGTAGAACGGGCTTCGAGCGAAGAGAAATCGTTGGCCGCCCTTGTTCTGAGCGACTTCGTTTTCGACTCGCTCTACCGCTTCCGGATGTTCAACGGCGACCCTCATCCAGGCAACTACCTATTCCGCGCGGATGGCGGCATCACCTTCCTGGATTTCGGATGCACGAAGTACTTCAGCGCGGACACGATCGGCCGCGTCGGCGCTATTAACCGCGCGATACTGCTGGGCGACCGCGATAGTTTCGACCGCCTGGTGCACGAGATCGGCATCATCCTTCCTGGAAGACCTTACGATAGGGAGGCCACATGGGAGTTCTTTCGTTACCACGCAGCACCTTTCCTGAAGGATGAAGTGTTCACCTTCAACGACGACTATGTCGACCGGGCTGCCGAAGTCATGGCTCCCGAAAAGTTGCGTAAGTTCAACTTGCCGCCCGACATCGTGCTGTTCAACCGCATCACCTTCGGCCTCAATGCTCTATTCGCGCGGCTCGGCGCTTCGGCAAACTTCCATCGCATCTACCGAAGGTACTTCTGCTACCCCGACGAACGGCACCCTCCTGCCTTGGCGCACATCGGAGTCACACTTCCTGAACGGTTTCTCGCCCCCGACCCTGCTCCGTGCCCGTCCTGATCCCCAAAGTGCTTCGGTAGCGCTCAATCCACCAGCGGAAGGTATTGACGGTAGTGCGAAGTCAAAATGACTTGGGTGCGGCTGTAGTAACGCCCGCCGCGCTCCTCATCTTCGACGGCCACCGTGTAGAAAAAACGCGTACGGAAGTTATCCACGCGGTCAGGGTCCGGGGTGTACACCAGCGCACCTTCAACCACGGTGAGGAAGCCAATCTCAGGCTGGGTGTAGTCGTAGAGCGACCCGTTGAAGTCGTTGCTAAGGCTGACGTCATTGCTTAAAACGGGGAGGGGCTGAGGATTGGCCGACTCGACGATAAAGGTGTCGGGATTAGCTTTGATTAGCCTTTCGCTGTAAGGGTGATCCACGTCGACGATAGCGATGCCCTGCGTGACGTCCGCACCTGCTCCAACCCGGTAAGTCAGAGTGTCAAGACCATTAAACCTTGCCGGCTCGTAGAACACCTGGTTGTCTTCCACACTCGCCCCACCCAAAGCCGCCTCCACGGAAAGGAGAGTAAGCGTCTCATTTTCTTGATCGTAATCGTTAGCCAGCACGTCCAGCACGGCACTGGTGGCCTCGCCGATCTCGAAAAAATCTTCCACAGCGACCGGCGGTTTCTCCGGCGGCGCTAGAGGACCGGTAAGCGCACCCGCGCTCGTGGCCTGGTCGCGGTCAACGCCGCAGCCGCTCGCAGCAAGACCCGCACCAAGTACGCCAGCGCTGAATATGCCAGCACTAAGTATGTTAGAGAACAAAGTTTTTGAACGTCCCATGACTCATCCCCCCGATGCATTCCAAGTTCGAACGCAAGGTGTATCACACTTTACCTAGTTAGGCTGCTCCGACCGCAGATGCGTGGCTTAGGCGGCTGCGTTTGGCGGGCTGTTTGATGCCCATGCTTTTTTTGACACTGGTGGCCGTAGGTTCGGTCAGCATAAACTAACTGCATGAACCTGCTGGTCGATACGCTGGTGCGTCAGAGCATGGTGATGATTGCTCGCCTCTCAACTGCTGGCGGAATACGCGCACCGCTGGCCCATCTTGCCGGCCAAGTCTTCGTCGACCTGACCGACGAGCTTCGCGCACAAGGGCTTGGACACAAGGTCATCGCCGACATGTTCGGGATGACCCTTCGGGCCTACCACGCCAAGGTGCGGCGTCTAAATGGCGAGCTTGACTCCCGCTCCCGCTCGCTGTGGCAGGCCGTAGCGGACTACTTGGAGGCCAAAAGTACCGTGACGCGTGCTGAGATGCTGCGTCGCTTTCGCAACGACGATCAAGCGCAGGTCATCAGCATCCTCAACGACCTTGTATCTTCTGGGTGGGTCTTTCGTAAGGGAGAGAGCGTCTCGACCGTCTACCGCCTCGCAGATGAACGCGACTTAAGCAGTCAATCGGCTGATCGCGATGCCGTTGCTTCGGTGCTCTGGGTCGTCCTGCGACGTCAGGGGCCACTCGACGAGGCAGAGCTGCGAGCGGCTGTGGGCGCCGCGGACCCCGATGTGATGCGCGAGGCGCTGATCAAGCTCGAGGAGGAGCAACGCATCGAGAGGCGGGTCCAGGAGGGACGCGAGATCTTCTCGAGCACATCGTGCGTCATCCCTCTCGGGTCGGAATCTGGCTGGATGGGTTCCGTGGTCGACCATTTTAATGCCGTGGCCAACACGCTATGCCGGCGCGCCGAGCGGGTGCAAGCGCCTAGCCGCTTCGACCCGCAGTGCGGCGGAAGCACCTTTACCTTCGAGCTTGACGAAGAGCACCCGCTCTGGCCCGAAGTGCTGCAGCGCTTCTGCCACCTTCGGGAAGAAACCTCCGAGCTGCGGCAGAAGGTGCTGGAGTTCAACTCAAAGCATCCGGCCAAGCGGCCCCTCCAAGTCACCTTCTACCTCGGGCAAAATGTGCTTGAAGAAGAACCTGAATCCCCGTCCCCTTCAGATCCGTAACCACTGATACGTATGCAATCACTGGTCGCGGAATACGCGACCCTTCACGCTTGAAAAATAGACCATCGACATCCGGAAAGGACACCCATGAAACGCCACCTCGCACTCCGCTGCTTCACCCTCCTCGCGCCGCTCGCGCTGCTGCTTTCCAGCTGCAGCCGAGACGAGACGCATTTCCTCGACTGCGGACGAGGCACGTCGGTAGAGGTTGATAAAACCACTTACTGCGCGTACACCGCTGACCTTGTCGCAGAGCTCGGCGAACAGTTTGAGTGCCCCGAAAACACAGAATCGCAGTTCGACGTGGAGGGAAGCGTGATTTGCGCGCCCGTGTCAAAAGAGCTTCTTTCCGACGTGCCAGCCGAAGTCTGTGAGGCGGTGCAGGTCAGCGGCTGCGCCGCACGTGAAGTCGACGGTGTTACAGGGGGCGATGAGTTGGTCGCGCTCGCCAAGCGTCTTTGCAACGCCCGCTGCGACAGCGTCGAGCGATGCGATCGGCCCAGCAATGAGGAAGCCTTCTGCGGTGACGCGCTCGCAAGTTGTCTCGACAGATCCCAGGCCGCTCCGGAAATGAACATCCATTACGAGATGGAGTGGTTTCCAAGTTATGTGACTTGCTTTGAAAGCAACTGCGGCAGCGACGATGCGTGCTCAGTCGAGGCCATACGTGGTGTGTATCCAGAGTACGCCCAAGATCCAGACATGCTTGCGTGCCTCGATCGCAATAAAGAATGCCGCGAAACCCCCGAACAAGGTTCACGCTTTTCAAGCGATTACTGCACCTCGTTTTTACTCGCTCGACCAGAAACCGTAGAGAGCATCAAGCAGTGCTTGGAACTGCCTTGCAGCAGGATAAGCGAATGCATCGACAACTTAGCAGCAACGAAAGCAATTGATGCTATTTTCGACTACTAGTTGCCGTGCGGCGCCCGAGGCTCCCTCCACCCTGGTCCTCGCCGTCATGCTGATCGGCGCGTGCAGCGGAAATGCCGGCCCGCTGACCGTCACGCGGGAGGAAGTTGACACCTGCGCCTCCCATCAACGGTTGGTCTCTAATGTCTGTACGAGCCTTGATGAAGTTGACCGTTGCGATGACATAGGGAACGTGTGCGTTGACCTGTGCGACGGGCGCGATACATGTAGCAACGTGGTCGGCAACGGACGGCAGGGCCTTCGTGACCTCGGCGGAGCAGGCACGGCACCAGAATGGCTCTGCATCGAGTGCATGGACGCTCTCATGCCTAGGCCAGAGGTTACCTCCCAAGGCGTTTGTGGCGAGTTGAGGCACGCCGAAGGCCTCTGCGTTGGCATAAACGCTTCTGGGCAATGCTTCCAACTGGGCGCAAGGTGCCTCGAATGGTGCGAGCCACCCACGCCGGGCACGCGTCCTTGCATAGAGGTCGATCCTACACCGCAGGTGCTCAACGAGCCTCCTCAATCGGCCGACGACTATTGCGTCCGCTGTAACCAAAGAGATTAGCGGCTCGTGCGTGTGGACGTGGGCGAACCCGCACGTGTCGACTCCTGACTCGTAAACGCTCCGATGAGATGTCGCCGTGTGCCTCTAGTGCAAAGGAATGAGCTCGATGAGGTCGGGGCGTGGCTCACGAATCGCCGAAGAGGTCAGCCGCTGGTCGAAGGTAGCCAAGCGGCCACCCCTCTTTTGACACAAGCCGAGAAGATACACATCCGTTAGCTGCTTGTAACCCCGCACCGCTTCGGCTCTAAACGTGGATGCGTCGCGAAGACTAAGGGCGTCCTCCCAGAACGCGTGCGTTGGATGATGGCTACAAAATGCCATCAGACGCGCCACCACTGACGCTATTGAACCACGCACGTTGGGATATGCGGGGTTGCACAGCACGCGCACAAACCCATTTTCGGTGAGCGGGCATGTGGCAAAGCGTTGCCGTCCGCTGCTCCCAAACCATCGATGCGCCGATTCGTGATGCAGATGCGCTGGATCGAACATGGCGATGAGAACGTTTACATCCAAGAGGAAGCCAGTCACAGCTCCTCGTCGCCGTCCCGAAGTTCGTTGACCTGCTCGAGGGTGATCGGCACAGGGTCCTCTGGAACCTGGAAGAGGGGTACGCCATTGCGCACGAGGCCCACCCGCTCCGCCGGCGGTAAGGTCGCCTTACGAAGCAGGTCTGAGATCACCTGACCCATCGTGGTCTGACGTTGCGTCGCCAGGCTCCGCACAAGCGACAGAAGGTCATCGTCGATGTCGACCGTGGTACGCACCCTCCGATCGTGATGCAAACCCCCCGATGATGTCAAGATGTTTGATGCTTCATCATCATCTCAAGTCACATCGACAGGTCTGAACGCGCGGCGCGCCGGTGCTGATCTTGCCATATGCGGAGGAGGTGTATCGGTGGCTGAGTTTGCTCTGGCCGTCGCATCTCAAGCAGTTGATACGTCGACGAACTGCTAGACGGAGACCGCAACGCTGCAAATCCAGGGAGGGTCTGCCGACCTGACCCTCTGCGCGGAAGCCAATCCCGCAGCATTTACCTAAACTCGCCCAGGCATCACAACCACACGGACCTCCTCTAAAAGCGCGCCTAAGCCTCGTAGCGACCTCCTCGTATCCAAGAGCGGGTTTGACGACCATAGCGTCTCCCCTACATTGCCTGAAAGGAACGGCGCCCTAATGATTCTTACCCCACGTCTTACAGTGCTTGTCGCCTTGACGGCGTGGACGCTCAGCTCCTCGGCGGCGGCTTTCGAGGTCGAGTCACCGGTAACGGAGGGGTGCCATGAAAGCATCACGGCAGAGGCCGCGGAACGCGTGGGGTGGCCGCACACGCCTCCGGCCTTCACCTCGCTCGACCGGCGGCTCGTTCGTCATCTCCTATTCGATCTACCTCCCGAGGTGCAGGACCGCTGGACACTCGCGTTGATCCTGGGCGTTCGGTACAACGACCTCAAAGGGCACCGCGTAAGCGATCTGTCTGCATTGGCGCTGGTGCATGGAGACCCGGGTACGCAGAATATGCACTGCCTGCGTCGGCATCGCGACGATTTCCAACGGGGTGACCATGAGGCCATGCGTGCGTGCCGCGCTTTCATCAGGCGTGAAGTCGCGGCTGCACTGGATGCGCTAGGACCTACGCCCGACGCAAAGGACTTCAACAAAAACATGTCGGTCGAGCTCAGCTTTGCCTTCGCCCAGACGCACACGGTCCCGGTAGCCGCCTTCGCTTTCCATCTAGGACAGGCGTTGCACGCCCTTCAGGACAGCTATGCGCACACATTCCGCTCCGCGGATGGCAAGCGCGTGCATCATGTTTTAAACTACGTCGACTGGGCCGATGGTGATCTCAAAGAAGAGCGAGACGGGCATCGTCATCTTGACGTCCTTGACCGCTGCTCGGGGACAGAGGCTGCTCTCCGACGCCGGGAACTTGCAGTTTCTGCCTCTCGGGATCTACTAGCCGCTGCTCTTGGTGATCCAGCAGGCAGTGGTTCAGCAAGCAGTGGTTCAGCAGGCAGTGGTTCAGCAAGCAGTGGTTCAGCAAGCAGTGGTTCAGCAAGCAGTGGTTCAGCAAGCAGTGGCCCTGACGAGCGGCAAAGGCGCGTCGATGCGGTCCTTGACATCCACCTCAAGGTGGAGGGTGACTGCAACGCCAGCAATGGATGGTGCAATGCCAGCGAACGCGAGGAAGTGCAACAGCTTGGCTGCCGCGTGGCAAAGAATGGTCGGTTTGCGGGAGCCTGGAGCTTGATCGGGTGGATAAGCGCGTGCCTGCTGGCGTGGCGCTGCATGCCGGGCCGCGGAAAGTGGAGGACCCCACCTGCCGGGCTGCTATGCCTTGCCGCCCTCGTTCCATCGACCACTCTCGCTCAGAGCCCAGAATGTGCGCAAGAGACGCCAGCGACCAGCGAGGGATGCCTCGACTGGGCCTGTGTGCAACAGGCAGGCAGCATGTCGGCTCAGTTCACTGGAGGCGCATCGCTGGACGAAGGTGCGCTCGCCATCGGGCTCGGGGGACAATACGCCCTTCACCCGAACGTATCGGTTGGATTGACGGGCGAGTATAACCCCTGGGTCTCCTTTGAGACGACGCGCGTGGTTCACGGCACGCTCAATCTCTTCGCAACCGGGATCTACGCCTGGCCTTTGACCGACCGGGTGCGGCTGACCTCGACACTTCATGCAGGAGCGAGCACCTTGCTGTTTCAAACCGTGGGCATCGACAAAGGCGCTTGGGGAGCCTACGTCGGAGCAAACCTGCTCGGCGTGGATCTTTTGCTTTCACGCCATCTGTCTATCATGATCGATCCTGCCGATGTTCGTGCGCCCATTCCACGTATTCATGCCGTTCCTTACTACTACATCCAGTATCGTTTCACCCTGGGGATGGCCTGGCGCAGCTAAGACTGTGAGGCTGGGATCGTGAGGTGCCCCGGCGTTTCTATCCTTTGCCTCAGCATGTGGATAGTGTGCAGTCCAGGCAACCTTGCATTGGCACAAGAGGCTTCCGCCTTCCGCTTCAGGCCCGAAGTCGACGTGCCTATTCTTGTATCCACCGCCGCCATTTCCAGCGCCTGGTACTTCGGCAACGTTTTAGAGCCTCCAGCCTGCGCACCCGTATGTCAGCGTGATGAACTGCCGGCGTTCGACCGCTTTGCCGCAGGAACGTGGAGACCTGGCTGGAACCTCGCCAGCAATCTCGGGTTCACCACCCTTGCCACCCTCAGCCTCACACCGTTGATAGCCTTTGAATCCAGCTCCATGGCGGCGCTCACCGACATGCTCGTCGTGCTCGAAACGGTGCTGGTCTCAAGCGCAACCACGACGACGTTGCAAATGGCCACGCGCCGACCGCGCCCCTACATGTACGGCACCCAAGCGCCACGTAATCGGCGGGAGCTTGGCACATCGGCTTTATCCCTTCCAAGTGGCCACACGGCCAATGCTTTTGCGTTGACTACAGCCGTGGGTCTCGCTGCACAGCAGCTGAGACCCAACGGCCCCCACACGTGGATCATCTGGAGCTTCGGCTATACAGCGTCCAGCTTTGTTGGACTCTCGCGTGTGCTGTCAGGCCATCACTTCCCGTCGGATGCGCTGATCGGCGCCGTGACCGGTACCGCCATCGGATGGCTGGTCCCTGCGTTGCACCGCAAGGCTTGGTCTCTACAGATCGTTCCTGTCTCCGATGGACACTACGCACTGCTGAGGCGTCGCTTCTAGAAGCCCTCGCAACGACTCCACCTAGTCGTGCCACCGTATATCTCGCGCCTGCTGTGGGTGCCGCGCAACATTTGTAAAGTACCCTTTACAAAGCAAGTTTACGAAGCCATGCTAAGGTGTCTCTCTAGGCAAACCGGTACCCCTTGGGAAGCTCAGTTCTTGAGAAGCTCAGTTCTTGAGAAGTAGATCGAGAAGGCAGCACCTGGTGACCACGCCGTTCTTAGAAGTAGGACCTTACAGGACGGCCTGTGCACACACCGCTGTTGACTCCAACGCTTAGGGGGCGCATGTCCCAGGCATGGCGGAGGCCTATGTTCCACCTTTCAGTGAGCCGACGAAACACTGGTTTCGACGCGCCTTCGCAGAAGCCACCGAGGTGCAGCAGCGCGGTTGGAGCGCAATTGCACGCGGAGAGCATGCGCTGCTCGTTGCGCCAACCGGAAGCGGCAAGACGCTTGCCGCTTTCCTCTTCTGTCTTGACCGGCTACTTGGCCAAGGTTCTAAAACGCACGATGCCAAAGCACACGATTCTATAGCGCAGCCCGGCGTGCGCACGCTCTACGTGTCACCGCTCAAGGCGCTGGTCTACGACATCGAGCGCAACTTGCGGGTTCCGCTCATTGGCATGCACCGTGCCGCGGAGGAGCTTCAAGCAGACGTGCATGTGCCGACCGTAGCGATTCGCACGGGCGACACGCCAGCCAACGAACGTCGGCAGATACTAAAAACGCCTCCTGACGTGCTAGTGACGACGCCCGAGTCGCTTTACCTCATGCTGGGTTCGCAGGCTCGCGAGACGCTGCGCACCGTGAGCACCGTCATCATTGACGAGGTGCACGCCATGGCAGCCACAAAGCGCGGCGCCCACCTTGCGCTCTCACTTGAGCGGCTCAGTCACCTAGCTCAGGCTGACCCGCAACGCATTGGCTTATCAGCCACTGCGCGCCCTCTCGAGACGGTCGCGCAGTTCATTGGCGGCGACCGCAAGGTGACGGTAATTGACGCTGCACGTCCGCCCTCATTAGAGCTCGAAATAATTTCGCCCGTCCGTGACATGACGCGGCCGGAGCTTGATTATCCCGAGCCACCTGCCGTAACCGATGACGAAGATATCGCGCGAGATGAACGCGACACACTCACGCCGAGGGGCGTGTGGCCAGCAGTCGAACCTGCGCTGCTTGAGGAAGTGCGCAAGCACAACTCCACCATCATTTTCGTCAACAGCCGCGGGCTCTGCGAGCGGTTGGTCAACCGGCTCAACGAGCTCGCGGAGGAACCACTGCTTCGCTCACACCACGGCAGCCTTTCTCAAAGCGCACGCCGGGAGGTTGAGCAGATGCTCAAGGCGGGTCAGCTGCGCGGGCTTGTTGCCACAAGCTCTCTTGAGCTTGGCATCGACATGGGCGCGGTCGATCTGGTAGTGCTGGTCTCATCGCCCGGGACTACAGCGAGTGGCCTGCAACGTATCGGACGCGCAGGTCACGGCGTGGGGCAAGTATCTTACGGCAGGCTCTACCCCAAGCATCGGGGGGACCTGCTAGAGGCCACCGTGGTAGCGCAACAGATGCGGCGAGGCGAGCTTGAGCCGCTGCACATGCCTGAGAACGCGCTGGACATCCTAGCGCAACACATCGTCGCGATGAGCGCGGTAGACAGTTGGCCAGTGGCAGAAGTTGAGCGCCTCTGCCGGCGCGCCGCGAACTACAGGGAGCTGCCAAAGAGCGCGCTGCTTGGTGTGCTCGACATGCTAAGCGGACGTTACCCCTCGAGCGCCTTTGCCGATCTTCGTCCACGCCTAGTTTGGGATCGGGACCACGACCGCATCACCGGCCGCAAGGGAGCGGGCATGCTCGCCCTGGTCAGCGGAGGAACCATCCCCGACCGGGGCCTCTACACCGTGCACCTCGCTCCAGACGGTCCTCGCGTGGGGGAACTCGACGAGGAGATGGTGCATGAGATCCAGTCGGGACAAACCTTCACCCTTGGCGCCAGCACCTGGCGCGTGGTGGAGATTACGCGCGACCGCGTCATGGTTAGCCCGGCTCCGGGCGAGTTAGGCCGCTTGCCGTTTTGGCGCGGCGAAGGACCCGGCCGGCCCTTAGCGCTCGGGCGCGCAATGGGCGAGTTTATCCGGCGGTTCTCTCAGCAGGGTTTTGAGACCGCCGACGACGCGTTGCAGCAAGAGCATGGGCTGGATGCCAACGCTGCGAAAAACCTGGTTGCATACCTACGCGAGCAAGAGGAGTTCGCTGGCGCCATTCCGTCCGATAAACTGATTGTCGTGGAGCGCTTCCGTGACGAAATCGGCGATTGGCGCATCTGCATCCTCACCACACTGGGCGCGCGGATCCATGCCCCGTGGGCCTTGGCACTGCAAGCGGAGCTTGAGCAGCAGGCCGGCTTTGAGGTTGAGGTCGTTTGGACCGACGACGGAATCTGTTTGCGCCTGGTTGACCTAGAGGAGTTGCCCGACCTTGACTTCCTCTTCCCCAACCCGGAGCAGGTGCAAGATAAGGTGGTCGAACAGCTTGGCAACTCCGCTCTCTTTGCTGGACGCTTCCGCGAAAACGCAGCGCGCGCGCTGCTACTGCCACGCCGGCGCCCGGGAGCACGCACCCCGCTTTGGCAACAGCGTCTCCGCTCCCAGCAACTGCTCGCAGCAGCCAAGGAGTACCCGGCTTTCCCCATCATCGTGGAGACCTACCGCGAGTGCTTGCAGGACGTCTTCGATGTGCCCGCGTTGGTTGAACTTCTCCAGGGCGTGCGCGCGCGCGACGTGCGGGTGCACCAATGCGAAACCACCAGCGCCTCCCCCTTCGCCCGGTCGTTGCTGTTCGCCTACGTGGCGCAAAATGTGTATGGCAGTGATGCGCCACTTGCGGAGCGACGCGCCGGCGCCCTCGCGCTCGACCGCAATCTCCTCCAGGAGCTGCTTGGCGAGCAAGACATTGCAGAGCTTCTTGATCCGGACGTAGTTGCTGAGGTAGAAGCGGAACTTCAGGCACGCACCGAAGACCGCAAGGCGCGCCATCCCGACGCGGTCCACGACCTCCTGCGCCGGCTAGGCGCTCTGACCGAAGAGCAAGTGGCGGTGCGCGTCGACGGCGACGCGGCGGCCATGCTCGCCGAACTCACCTCGCCCAAGCGCGCAGCCAAAGTTCGTCTTCATAAGCAGGAAAAGTGGATCGCGGTTGAAGACGCGGGTCTTTACCGCGATGCGTACGGCACGGTTCCCCCGCCGGGCCTCTCCGACGCGCTGCTTGGCAAAGTTTCGAAACCCGTCGAGCAGATTGTGCACCGGTTTGCGCAGACACATGGCCCCTTTGACACCACGCGCTGTGGCGAGGCGCTGGACCTCTCACCCCACGTGCTTGAGCGTGTGCTCCTTTCGCTGGAGAGTGAGAGAAAGCTTGCACGCGCACCGGATGGAAGCTGGTGCGATCCCAACATCCTGCGTCGAATCAAGCAGCGGACGCTCGCCAAGATCCGCGGTCAGGTTTCTGCCGTTGATGCGCGAACATTCGGCCGATTTCTACCGGCCTGGCACCGCGTGGAAGGGAGCGGCAGCCAGGAGTACAGCCTTGAGGCCATTGTCACGCAGCTTGAGGGACTGCCCTATCCGTTCAGCGAGCTTGAACGGTCTGTGCTGCCGGCGCGCCTCGGAAAATACCGCCCCAGCATGCTCGACGGACTCGGAGCACAGGGCTTCGTCGTGTGGGTCGGGCATGGCGCCTCCGGACCCCACGATGGACGCGTCGCGCTCTACCGGCGCGACCAAGTAGCAAAGTGGATCGAGAACGTGGAGACGCCCAATGACCTACCTGAGGTACACACGCGGCTGCTGCATCATCTCGAATCCACAGGGGCAGCATTCTTCTCTGACCTTGAACGGCGTCTGATTCCAGGCGAAGTCGTGCGACGGAAACAAGCATCCACGGAGCTTCTGGAAGCACTTTGGGACCTTGTTTGGAGAGGCCTCGTCACGAACGACACGTTCCTCCCCTTGCGGGGTCTCAACTTGATGGCACGTCACAGGCAATCAGGAAGGAAGCGCGGCGAAGAGATGCGCGCCAGTGGCCGCTGGTCGCTCGTGCGCCACCTGCTGGATGAGCCTGCCAACTCCACCGAGCGCATCCATGCTCGCGCTGTGACGCTCCTTGAGCGGCATGGCGTCGTGAGCCGTCATGTAGCCGACGTGGAAAAGCTTCCGGGAGGCTTCTCCTCGCTGTATCCCGTGTTTAAAGCCATGGAAGAAGCTGGCAAGGTGAGGAGAGGCTACTTCGTTGAAGGCGTGGGCGGTTTGCAGTTCGCCTTCTCCGGGGCCGTCGACCGGCTCCGGGGCATGCGGCAGAGTCGTGAGGATGCGGAAATCGTCGTTCTTTCCGCAGCTGATCCCGCCAATCCATACGGATGGATTCTTCCATGGCCTGATCCGGCAGCCGCAGCACTCGCTCCGCCAAAGCGGAACACCGGCGCGCTGGTGGCGCTGAGCGACGGAGCGCTGATTCTCTACCTCGAGCGAGGAGGCAAGGCACTTCGCACCTTTAGCGACGCCTCCTTTGAGAGCCGCTTGCAGGCCCTCCGCGCCCTAGGCGAGACCATCAAGCGCGGGACGAAGAAGGTGGCGCGGGTGGAAACGGTGGATGGGATCCCCGTGCGCCAATCCTCGGCACTCGACTGGATGCGCACCGCAGGCTTTGCCGCCGATCATAAGGGCGTCTTGATCGGTTAGCGTGCTGCAGGCGGTGCTCTGGCGCCCTGACGCCGACAAGGCAAACACCACCACCCACCACAGCCGTAACGCGGTAGGCGCACCTGTGAGGTGCATCTAACCGTTTTTACTGAGGGTTTGGCACCCAAACCCTCTGCCGCGGAAGTCAATCCCGCGGCATTCACCCAAACTCCCCCGTCCATCACGAACGTGTTCAGGTGGCGTGCTCAGGTAGCAGGAACGACAAGTTCATCGCATCTATACGTCGTTGCAAATCAGCGGGATCCTCTTGTGGAAACGAGCCTGAGCCTCCCTGGCGAAGTCGACTACGCCACTCTCCCCCCCGCTTGCCGGCTTCTACGACAGGCCCCATGTAGATATACGGAGCCGATGCATCGTGAGCGAACGTACTGGGGGGACCGCTGCGAGTTTTACTGAGGGTTTGGCACCCAAACCCTCTGCCGCGGAAGTCAATCCCGCGGCATTCACCCAAACTCCCCCGTCCATCACGAACGTGTTCAGGTGGCGTGCTCAGGTAGCAGGAACGACAAGTTCATCGCATCTATACGTCGTTGCAAATCAGCGGGATCCTCTTGTGGAAACGAGCCTGAGCCTCCCTGGCGAAGTCGACTACGCCACTCTCCCCCCGCTTGCCGGCTTCTACGACAGGCCCCATGTAGATATACGGAGCCGATGCATCGTGAGCGAACGTACTGGGGGGACCGCCCAGCCCTGGTTTAAATGACGCAGGGCGGTGAGTCCTGCTGAGTGAGCGGCGATGCATCGGCTCCGTGTATCTGCACTTGGTATCTGCACTTGGGCCAGCCGCCCTGGCCGGTCGCACGGCGCAAGTTCTAGGTGGTTCATGCCTGCCACCCAAAAAAGCGTAGCTGCCTCGGCCCTTCTGCAGGGGTGCTCAGCGGATGACGACCCCTCAAAACCGTCCTGTAGGTACCCTCTTCTAATTTGATCGTGCACCCCATCAAGTCCAATCATTCCCATCAACTGGAATGACCTGGACGACGGTCTAAGTCTTGCATTTAGCCTCGGACATGCGTGTGCAGGTTAGCCATTTCGCGATCTACGTCGCCCTCGTCTTCTGCATTGGGACCGGATGCACGGTGTCTGGTCCCCAGACCTTGGCTTCTCACGGGAGCGCACAACACAGCCTACGGGACCTACCGACCGTCCCAGCCGTGTTGTCGGAGGACCTTCAGGTCGTGCGCCTCTACCACGGCACGCCGTTCAGCTGCGACTCTTTCCGTGATGGCTTCAAGCTGGACTTCGATTGCTCCGAACGCACGCCGCCCAACTTCTCCACCAACCCCGCATATGCGTCAACATACCGGTCTATGGACAGCTCCCACGAGCCGAACCGCGACGAGTACCAGACCCTCTTGGAGCGTCACCAGACGTCTCCAGAGACGAACGTTGTCGTCGTGGAGGTGCTTCCCGCCCAGCTGGAGTCGCTGAAGGTTTACATCCACGATGATTACAACAACACCTTGATGTCCATCAACGACGCGCAGCTCAAGGATAATGATGTATTGGGCTGCTTGTGGGATGTCGAGCCGGAGCTGGACCTGGACATCAGCTTCGAGACCGCGGCTGCGATTGCCGTCTTGAACACGTTCGAGCGCGTATGCCTGTCTTACGAGGCCTTCCTCGGTGACGCGCGCTTTAACCAGTGAGCGCCGGCGTAGTTTCCGGGTCGCCTGTATCTGCGAGCGTCGCGCAGACGGCGACCGGCATAGGTTCACGACGCGAGGATACGCATGAGTACAGAGTCATCGCTCCTCGCACGTGCCCTCCCCCTTGCCCGTAGTATACTCACAACATGTTTACCCGGAAAAGTCCACTCCTACAAACCTTGCTTCAGAGTCATGCGCGAGAGTGTTGCACTAAACCGCGCTTCGGAAAAAGGAGTCGTATGACCCGTGCAAACCTGTTCTTCTTCCTGATCGTACCGACCTCCCTTTCTTATTGCGCCACGGGCGATGATGAGCACAAGGTCAACACGGCGACCCTGTGCGCGCTCTCGCGCACCGCACACCCGGGCGAACTTGAAGCGACCTTTTACGAAGGCTGCCTGTCCGGAAGCTACGAGGACGTGCAGGCTTCGTGCGAGCTCGAGCGGACTGAGGAGAACACCATTGAGGCTTCCACAGAGGTCTCCTACTACTCCCCGCCCGACGTCACTACAGACTGTCAGTACCGCAAGGTTCGATGCGCGCTTGAACTAGACGAGGATCAGCCCTCTCCAGAGGTCATGTACGCGGGAGAGCCGTACACGCTTTCCGAAGAAGGCACGTATGCCAACCAAGACGACAGCGTCTGCGATGCAGGCGTCCGGTAGACGCAGCGGCTTAGGGCTGGGACGCTCCCCCTTTCCGCACCCTCCCGAAGCTACGGCGTGAGGACCACCTTCACGCAGTTGTCCTCTTTCTTGTTGAACATGTCGTAGCCCTTGGAAGCTTCACTGAGCGGTAGACGGTGGGTGATGATGTCGTCGGTTTTGATCTCGCCCGACTCAATCAGCTTCATCAGGTCGTCGATGTAAGCGTGCACAGGGGCTTGGCCCGCTTGAAGGCGAATGCCCTTGTCCATCATCTGCGCTAACGGGAAGTTGTAGTCGGTGGCGTAGACACCCACCACGCCAATGCGCCCCCCGCGTCGCACCGCGCTGATGCATAGCTCGAGCGCAGTGATGCTCCCTCTCTGCAAGCGAAGCACGTTCATAATCTTCTCGCCGATGCTGCGGTCAACCTCAAGTCCTACCGCATCGACGCAGGTGTCGGTGCCGCGCCCGCCCGTCAGCTCACGTATCCGCTCAACCGCGTCTTCTTCAGCTGCATTGACCGTGACCACATCGGCCACGCTCCTGGCCATATTTAGCCGGTAGTCCAGCACATCCACCGCGATGATCTTGCTGGCCTTCTTCATCTGCGCCACCTTCATCGCCATCAGACCCACGGGACCGGCACCAAACACTGCGACCGTCTCTCCCGGCTGCAGGTCTGTCCAATGCACCCCCGCAAAACCTGTCGGAAGAATGTCGGTCAGGAAGAGCACCTGCTCATCGGTCAGAGCACCGCTCACCTTGCGGGGCCCGTAGTCGGCGTATGGCACGCGCACGTACTCAGCCTGCCCGCCGGAGTACCCTCCGTACAGGTCGGTGTACCCAAACAAGGCCGCTCCTTTCTCCTTCAGCAGGCCACCCTCGGGTCCATAGTTGTCGTTGGAATGTTCGCACTGCGTGGGCCAATCGCGCTCGCAAAAAAAGCAGTGGCCGCAAGCGATCGGGAAAGGCACCACCACGCGGTCTCCCTTCTTCAAGTTACTGACCCCGCTTCCCACCTCTTCTACGACGCCCATGAACTCATGTCCCATGATCATCGACTTCACCTGCGGAAAGGCGCCGTTGTAGATGTGAAGGTCCGAGCCGCAGATCGCGGTGGCGGTGACCTTCAAAATAGCGTCACGCGGGTCTTCTATCTTCGGATCGTCTACCGAATCAACACGCATATCCTTGGGCTTGTGAAATACAACTGCTTTCATGTGGTGTCCTCCTAAGTGGCATCCCCTGAGCGCCGTTCCCTATGCACACCTTGAGGGTGTGCAATGGCACAAGCGCCGGGCGTCCTTCGTCACGACCCACGCGATCAGTTCAGCGTAGTTGAAGTGGAACCCTCCGCTGGGCTGAGCTGCTCAAGCGATCGCGCCTTAGGCTCTTTGACAGGCCGCGCGTCGGGGAGCACACGCGTGGCCAGCGACATGGCCTCTGCCACTGCATCGGGCACCAGGGTGTTCGCGAGGTTGAGCACACGCGCTGGAACGCCCAGATCGATGGAAGGTTCACAATGACGCACCGCATCAAGAATCCGGCGCGCCGCACGCTTGACTTCCATCGCCAGGCCGGGCACCTGCGCGCTGGTGGCAAACCACGCGTACTCTTTATCCTTCTGCCCCTCGACCTCCGCATGCACGTGCGAGCCCGTGCGCATCAAGCCCGGCGCCACCGTCGTCACAAAAATATTTTCCTTACGAAGCTCGTTACGCATCGCATCCGAGAGGCCGATGAGCGCAAACTTGCTCGCACAGTACGGCGCTAGATGAGGAATAGCCACCCGCCCACCTACGGACGCGATATTCACAATCCTTCCCGCGCCCGCCTTCTTCATCAACGGAATAGCTGCCAGTGAGGTATGCAGTGCGCCCCAAAAGTGCAGATTCATCAGCTCACGGAAGTCGTCCACAGTCATCTCAGCGAGAGGTCCAACCTTGATCGTCCCAGCGTTATTAATCAGGCAGTCCACCGTGCCGCGCTGCTGCGCAACCGTGTCAAAGGCGCGCTGCACCTCGGCCTCATTTGTCACATCGCATGCGATCGTCAGCACCTCGGTGCCCCCCGCATCGCGCACCACAGCGGCCGCCTGATTCAGTTCATCTTCGCTGCGCGCCAGCAAAGTTAGCCGCGCGCCTTCTCCTGCCAACTGACGCGCCATCTCCAGCCCGAGCCCGCGCGAACCTCCTGTTATAATCACGGAACTTCCTGCAAAACCCTGCCGCCGGCTGCGCCGCCGAAGCGCCCGTGCTGCTATCGCCAGCGCAGCGCCCGATACCATCAAAGAACGTGAAAATCGCATCGTTGCTCCTCCTTGCGGCCAACGTGGTCAAATAAAGCCACACCAGCCCGCCGTCTTGTGTTGTAAGCGCGCGCGCTGCTGAGGGAAGAGGGTGCGCGAGACGATGCGACGCAGCGGCAATCGTCTAGAGGCTGTCGTCTAGAATGCTACCGTCTAGAGGCTGTCACGCAGCGCCTCGCGGGCATGCGTGACAAGTTGTCAAACTGACATTGCCGTCTTCCGCGGGGAAAATGCCTTCCGCTTTGCCCCGCACGCGACGGACGTAAATGGGGGAGACCGGATCTCACGTCGTGCCGCACACGGCCTTCTGCAGCCACGTCGTCTGCGTGAACCCTCTCCTACGCGTTCCTGGACATTGGATCATCGCGCGACTAAGCCGGTCGAATGAGGTGGCATGAACAAACGGCGGAGAGCACGCTGGATGAACTTTCGGTTTCCGCTGAGGACGGGCTCAGCTCAGAGGAGGCCAGGCACCGGCTGCAAAAGCACGGCGCCAACAAGCTGCAAGAGGCGGAGAAAAAGGCGTGGTGGCAGCTACTGATCGAGCAGCTGCAGAGCATCGTTGTCTACCTCCTTGCCGCAGCGGCGGTCGTCGCTCTGGTCACGCAGCGTTGGGCCGAAGGCATTGCCGTTGTTGCGGTGATCATCATCAATACCGCCATCGGCTTTCTCAGTGAGTGGAAAGCGGCTACATCGATGGCTGCACTCCGCGCCCTCTCCGAAGACGATGCCCGCGTCAGGCGGGATGGCAAAGAGCAAGAGGTCAAAGCGCAAGAGCTGGTCCCGGGCGACGTGGTGCTCCTTGGCGAGGGTGAGCTCGTGCCAGCTGATCTGCGCGTAGTGGAGGCCAAAGGTTTACGAGCTAACGAAGCCGCACTCACTGGCGAGTCGGTCGCGACGCCAAAGTCCTCGGATCCTATTGCTGAAGATGCACCCCTGGCCGAGCGGAAGAACATGCTCTACAAGGGGACGAGCGTGGCTGACGGCCAGGCGGTGGGCGTGGTGGTCGGCACGGGGCAGCAGACCGAGCTCGGACGCATCGCCGAACTGGCGGGCACCGCCGAGTCGTCGGCTGCCCCGCTTGCCGAACGGCTTGACCAGCTAGGGCACCGATTGGCGTGGTTGACGCTTGCTGTGGCCGCCGTCGTGGCGCTTTGCGGGTGGCTTGTGCGCAAGCAGGATGTTGCACTGGTTATCGAGACCTCGATCGCTCTTGGCGTGGCCGCGATACCGGAGGGGCTGCCAGTAGTAGCCACGATCGCTTTGGCGCGCGGCATGTACCAGATGGCCAGGCGCAACGCGCTGATCAATCGGCTAACCGCAGTGGAAACTCTCGGTGCCACCCGCATTATCTTCAGCGACAAAACCGGCACCCTCACGCAAAACCGCATGCGGGTGGAACGCGTCGTCACCAAATCTGGTGTATGGTCCGACCACGACAGCGACCAAACACCGGCCGACGAGCTGACATGCCTTGCCATACGCATCGCTACACTCTGCAACAGCGCCTCCATCGAAGACGAGGAGCATCTCAAGGGAGACCCCACGGAGATCGCGCTGCTACGTGCTGGGGAAACAATGGACCTGACGCGGGATGCGCTGCTTAGGGAGACCCCCGAGGTGCGGGTGGAAGAGTTCGACCCGCACACTCAGAAGATGGCCACGTTTCACAAGAGTGGAAACAGCTTCTATGTCGCGGTCAAGGGTGCCCCGCGCGCGCTCCTTGATGCAAGCGATGAGCAGGCGGAGGAGGAGGGCCCCAAGAGCCGCGGTTCGCTATCGGATGAGGAGCGAGAGGCGTGGGCGGCCCGCGCAAAGGAGCTGGCAAGCGAGGGTCTTCGGGTGTTGGCGGTTGCCGATAAAGACGTCACCTCGAAGGAGGAAGAACCCTACACCGGGCTCCGCCTCGTCGGTCTGGTCGGCCTCGTCGACCCGCCTCGCAAGGACGTCAAGAAGGTGATCGACAGTTGTCAGGCCGCAGGTATTCGGATCGAGATGGTAACGGGCGATCAAGCGGAAACAGCTAAGGCCATCGCACGCGCTGTGGGCATCGTGGGGGACGAGGACGACCCGGAAGCCATTGTGATGCTCGGCAAAGAGCTCGATGATCCTGACACACTAAGCGAGGAGCAAAGGGATAGGATCCGACGCGCCAACATCTTCGCGCGCGTCAGCCCCGAGCAAAAGCTCAACCTGGTCCGCATCAGCCAAGAGCGAGGTGAAGTGGTCGCCATGACCGGTGATGGCATCAACGACGCCCCGGCACTCAAGAAGGCCGATATTGGCATCGCCATGGGTAGGCGCGGCACAGAGGCAGCCAAGCAAGTGGCCGACATGGTGCTCCAGGATGACAGGTTCGAGACCATCGTGTCTGCTGTTGAGCAGGGTCGCGTAATCTTCGCCAACATTCGCAAGTCGGTGATGTTCATGCTCACCACCAACATCGCTGAGGTGCTTGCGGTCACTGTCGCCACGCTTGCGGGATTTCCGCTTCCTCTCTTGCCGCTGCAGATCCTATATCTCAACGTGCTCACGGACGTGTTCCCGGCGCTAGCTCTCGGCGTGGGACCGGCAAGCGGAAATGAGATGAGCCAACCGCCTCGCGCGCCTGAGGAGGCGGTTCTCATGCGGAGGCATTGGACTGAAGTGCTGGGCTTGGCAACCGTGGTCGCTGCCAGCGTGTGCGCCGCGCTGCTGCTCTCTCTTCACGTGCTCAAGCTAGACGAATCAGCTGCAGTCACGGTCTCGTTCCTGACTCTGGGCTTTAGCAAGCTGTGGTACACCTTCACGTTGCGCGCACCCGAGTCTGGCTGGCTGCTAAACGAAGTGACGCGCAATGTCGGGGTGTGGGCAGCGCTGCTGCTCTGTGTATTGCTGCTCTTCGCCGCAGTCTATGTGCCAGGCCTGTCCCACCTCCTCCATACTCAGCCACTCGGCTCAAGTGCGTGGGGGCTGCTCGGCGGCCTGAGCTTGGTGCCGCTGCTGGCCGGCCAAGTTGTGCGCGCAGCGCAGCACCGGCAACGCCGCACCCATCATTGCTGTTCCTAAGGCTGACTTGTGGCGTTCCAAAAAGCTTCGCTTTCCACATCGGTGCTCCAGCCGTGCTCTGCGAAAAAAGCTTTGAGAGCGTCCACCAGGATCTGCTTTTCAAGAGCAGTCGAACCTGACCAGTAACTGTCATCTATCCGAGCCGTAAATTCGGTGGGCGTGGTCGCTTTGGCGAGCAACACATAATACTGCGCGGTGTCCTCAGAGAGCTCGAGCTTACGGAACACCTCCTGCAGCGCCTCCGGGAACTCCGCCCACTGCTCGGGCATCTGCGCGAGAGGCCGGTTTTCGCCCGCCTTCTGGAGAGAGTATTCAACCAAGCTTTTTGTCATGGCAAAGGCCATCATCTCTGCAAGCAGCATTCGCATCTTCACGGCGAGTTCCGTCACTTCATGCTCAGCTAACACACCGCTTTCCTCTCCAGGGAGCGCGTTGGCCAGCGCCCCGTTCAAATAGACAAACAGCGCTTCTAAGCGCTCGTCTGATGCGTCCTCGGTTGCTTCCGCCGTTCCGATTAGCAGCACGTGCAGAAGCTCGTGCCCCACAACGTGCAACGAGGCGGCAGGAGGCAAGTCGTCATGTATGACAGCCACCCACGCTGGGGTTTCGTGCGTGCGGCGGCGCAGGGAATGAGGCGTTAGTTGAACGTAACCATCCCAGTCTTCCGCATCCCCGAACATGTTCAGGCGACCGCTTGACCACTGGCGGTTGGCAAAGCCGAACACATAAGGAATCTCTCGCGAATGAAGCTCCCTGAACAAACGAGCAAGCGGCGGAAACTCCTCAGCAGCCTCGAGCACATCGACTAGCGTGAACCCGCGGCGACTGTTAGGACCGATTTGAACGACGGTTTCGTCGGATGCGACGATCTCGGGATCCCAAAGGTGCAACTGCTCCTGCAGCGGAAAATCTAAATCGCCCTCTTCAGATTCCGCAGCGCTTAGCATCCGGCGCATCGCCTCGCGATGCGCTAGCTGTGGCTTCATCCTCTCCTGAAGGAGTTGCTCTTCAAGCTCTCTGGCACGATTCTCCGCAGCAGGAGTGTATAGTTCCTCGTCATCAAGTGCGTCCTCGCCAAACTCTGCCATCACCTGCGCTGTGACGCTGCTCCACTCCTCGGACGTAACCGCCGACTGAGTCGCTCGGCGAATGGCCTTGTCCGTGAGCGCATCCACTTCCTCGCGCGCTGGGGGTAAGCGCCGAGTGACGTACCAAGGCATCACGGAGAGTTCAGCCGCACCTGGATCAAGATGGCACTCGTCGCTCTGCACGCCAGACACGCCGAGAGGAACGCCGCTTTCTGCACAAGCCGAGACACTGGCAAGACACACGACAAGAAGCGTTGCGCGAAGAAGCAGTATAGTCTGAGGCCCACGAATGGACCATGAACAAGCCGACACCCTTGAGGACTTACGCAAAAGCCGTGCCCCTGGTTTAGTTCGACCTGAGTGCACAATCGCCCTGGAGACGGCGCCAACGCGCCTCATTCGTCCGTGCAATTTTGCAGTTACCCGATCTGCGAGGTCTAGAGGCCTCACTTCGTCGTCTCGGTTGCCTTATTGATGGTATCTGTGAGTCTCTGTTGAGTCGGCTTGCCCGGTCTTGCTATAAAGGATGTTTGCGTCTACACCTCAGGCGGAGGAGGGGCACATGCCAAAGTTGAACATCGCGGGGGACGAGCGGGTAGAACTTCATTTTGAGGACTACGGCCAGGGCGCCCCTGTGGTGCTGATTCACGGATGGCCACTCAGCGGGCGGGCTTGGGAAAAGCAGGTCCCGGCTCTTGTGCAGAACGGCTTTCGTGTCGTCACCTACGACCGACGGGGATTTGGCGACTCCTCAAGACCCTGGAACGGGTACGACTACGACACCTTCGCTGCCGACTTAAAGGCGCTTCTCGAACATCTCGACCTCACGGAAGTGACCTTAGTTGGCTTTTCGATGGGAGGGGGCGAGGTGGCGCGCTACATCGGACATTACGGAACCAAGCGTGTTGCACGCGCTGTGTTCGCAGCGGCGGTGACGCCTTACTTGCACAAGAGCACCGAGAATCCCGATGGCGGCGCCGACGATGCCACGGTCAACGAACTTGAGCAGGGAGTCAAGGGCGACCGCCTGGCCTTCCTTGAACAGTTTACGCACAAATTTTTTTCGCCTGCTGGTGGAAGCTGTTTGGTCAGTGAGGGAGCGCGCCGCTACCATCGCGACATCGCTGCGTTTGCTTCCCCCAAAGGCACGCTCGACTGTATACGGGCGTTTAGCTGCACCGATTTTCGCGATGACTTGCGCAAGTGCGATGTGCCTGCGCTGGTGGTTCACGGTGACTCAGATGCCATCGTTCCTTTTGAGGTGAGCGGCAAGCGGGTTCAGGCCCTTATTGACGACTGCCACGTCTCGGTGATCAAGAACGGCCCGCACGGCATCAATGCAACGCACGCCGCGGAGTTCAACCAAGCCCTGCTGGGTTTCCTACGTTAGCTACGCTGGGTTTTCCTACGTTAGCAAGTGGGGCACCCTCAACAGCTAACACCTTCATTTATAACAGCCTTACGTTCAGGTGCGAAAGGTGACTCGCGAAGCTGCTCAACAAGCGCGTCCTCGCTCTTCAAGTCGAACCGTTGCAGAACAGGCTTAAGCCGCGAATCAACAAGATACCGTGGCGCTGCTGGATCTTCTTAGGATGCCAACTCGCCCTTCGGGCCCTAGGCTTTGCGCATGCCCGAAGGGGACTCACTTTACAAGCTGGCAGCCAAGCTCCGGCCGCACTTCCTCGACCAAACGCTCACCCGCGTGGTCACGCGCGACCGAGGGGAGGCACTTGCACTGCGCAACTGCGCTGTCACGCGAGTTGAATCGGTTGGCAAGCACCTGCTCGTAAGTGTGGAAGGTGGTTGGATCATCCGGGTTCACCTGGGCATGCGAGGCCGATGCTTCCTTGGCGAACCTCGGCCGCACACCAGTCCTAGTGTCACCCTGGTCTTGGAAACACGTCGCGTTCAAGCACGCATCACGCGAGCAGCGATTGTGGATATCGCGCGCGAAAAGCTCTTTCGCCTATCGCACCTGGGGCCCGACCTTCTTGAGCAACAGACAGACATTGAACGAGCCGTAGTCAGGTTCCGCTCGCCGGGCCTAGCGTCTGTGCCGGTGGGTGAGGCGCTATTGGATCAGCGGATCTCTGCTGGCATCGGCAACGTGTATAAATCCGAAGTGCTCTTTATCCTTGGCATTCATCCGGAGATTCACTCCGGCAAACTTTCTAAAGAACAAGCGGAGGCGATGTTCCGTCTCGCCAGCGACCTTCTCAAAAAGAATGTTCGCCGAGGTGGTCGCCGCGTAACGACCACCGGACGGGAACGCGCGTACTCCCGCTTCTGGGTGTACGGCCGCAAGAGCAAGCCGTGCATGAGGTGCGGAACGGCCATCAACCGCATCGCCCAGGGCACCCTCGCACGCACGACCTACTTCTGCCCTACCTGTCAACCTCGAGCGAAGCACACGAGCGGACTGACTACACAAGAAGCAGAACCTCTGGCGGCAGCGGGCTCAACACCTACGGAACGGCAAGCCGACACTCTGCCGAACCCGCAAAGCTGAACTTGACGACTTGATTGATGTGCATCGCTACCTCTCCATCCCGCTGAACATCCCAGAATCCAACGGTCACTGAGTCGTCTTCACCCGGGCCACTCTTGGGAAAAACTATCCGACCGAGCTCGACCATGGTGCCGTATGCGTGGTAGGTTTCCGCGGAAAGCGGTGAGGTCAATCGCGGTGATTGAATGTCCAACCTGATTGGATGACCCGGACTCAACAGAACCGGGCGCGAACGGTCGATAAGGTACTTGATGTGGTAGACTAGCTCGCCACCAGCGCCACCAGCGCCACCAGCGCCACCAGCGCCACCAGCGCCACCAGCGCCACAATCGGCTCTAGCGTCATGCCGCACCGCACAGAGCGGGCCATTCTCGCATCCGTCGTGTAGCAGCTCGCTGCTGACTTCCGCGCTGCACTTCGCCGTCTCCTTTAAAATCTCTAATCCGTACCTCGGGTCACGTTCCGCTTCAACATAGAGCGAGCTAACCTCGACATTCCGGTCGCCTAAGAAGGTCTCGGTCCATCTGCAGACCCCTGCCCCGTCGCACGAAGCCGTCTTCCTGGTAAGGTCAACAGCCTTCCTCTCGGTTGAAACGTATCTTCCGTTGGAGTCATACATATCCGCGCGCAGGTTAATGGGCGTCACTCTCGGCTCGCCGGACACGACGTACTGGAACGCGTGCTGCGTGCCGCGAAAGTTCTTCGCGCACCTTCCCGCAGGGGTCTCCGAACTAAAGCGCCCGTACTCCGCCTCAAGCTCCCTCCATCGCATGTCACACGTGGTGCTCTGCGCGCGCGGAGTTGCCTGAAGGAGACCCCCCACCTCAGGCTCTCGTGCCAGTGGAAACCAGCCTAAGGCGTATGTGCTGCGCGGCGTCTTCTCCAGTTCCGCGAAGTCGCCCTGAGCGTTCACTGAAGGCTCAACACTTCGGCCAGGAAGGGCGAGACGATACGCCCTGATCCCGAGAGAGTCGCTATGGGCAGCAACAGCGGGCACCATTTGCGCTTCTGTCACCTCCGCTCGGAAAAGCGGATTCAACCGCTCGCTGGCTTCCTCAGCCCCGCCGTAGAGCTTCATTCCCTGCGTGGCATGTACTGCTTGAACGGCGATGCATACGTGCTCCTCGCGGCGCGGAAGAAATGGACGCTCAGCGCCCTCCTGTGCCACATCCGCCTCAGCGGCTGGTGTCTCCATACCACACCGGGGGAACGTCATAAGGACGCAAAGTGCTAGAAATACTCTACCATATGTGTTTTCCGCCATGGTTGTCACTTCAGAGCAAGTTTGATGCCGCCTCACCAGGAGGTATGGCTTCGCGGGAACGGCAGCAAGTCGCGCGCCATAGAGAACATCGAGACCAAAGCTGTATCTAGATGCCTGTTTCTGCTAAGCAGGAGTGACGAAACTGCTCACGCACGGCTGGTGTCGTCGCTTTCTAAAGCCGCCTTTCTCTTAGACGCCGCATGGGTGAGGCCTCCAAACGCTTACTGCCATCAACATCCTTTCAACCCTAGGAAAACGAACATGAGCCTGTCGCGTATCCTTTCTCTCCTTCTTTCTACGTGGTTCCTGATGCCAGAAGCCGCATTGGCTCAAGCAGGAAGCGCCAGACCGGCCAAGGCCCCTCCAAACCCTCGCACGAGCGCGTCAGCGGGCAACGGCAGAGGAAAGTCTGCCAAGCCGGTGAACAGAATCACGCTCAAAGAGGCGAAGCTGCTGCTTCAGTCCACATCGGTGCTTGAGCTGGCTGACGGCATCGAAGCTATGGCCGTGATCGCTACACCTGCCGCAGCGCAAGCGCTTAGCCGCCGCGTGCGAGACGGACTCCCGCCCAATCTCTTATCATTAGCTATTCGCAGTTACTCGGCCATGTCACGAGGGGCCGACCCGCGCGTGATAAGAGCGCTCACCGAGCGCAGGGAGACCGATCTACGCGCCGATTCGGCGCGCCTTGTCGGCACCCTCAAGATGCGCAGTCTCGAGCCGCGGCTCATCGAGCTTCTTGACGACCATCAGCCTCGCGTGCGCTCTGCAGCAGTGGCGTCGCTCGAGAAGGTCGGCACGCGTCGAGCGCTCCCTCAGTTGTTTAAGGCCTACGAGCGCGGCGCCAAGGAGGCCCTGCGTCCGGCAGCAAAGATGGCGCGGCCGCAAGAGTTAAAGCGCGTTTTGGCCTACGTCGAGAGGGACCCGCTCGAGCAGCTTACACCTGCTATCGAAGTCATTCTCGAGCGGAAGGATGTGCCCATGAAGACCAAGGAAGAAATGGTCCAACGCGCGCTCAAGAGAAACAGCCCCGCCGTGCCACGCGTGCTGCAAATGGCAAAGCAAGCGAAGGTTTCGCTTCCAAAGGACAAAGCATGAGTTTTCTAAGACGGTTGCGCCGATCGTTTCCAGTTGCTCGCACCCACAGCTATGAGAGACCGCTCTCACCGTCGTTGCGCGTCGCGGCAAAGTCACTCCTCATGGCAGCGTTGCTTCTGGCGGGGTGTATGTCGACGACGCCCGTCTCGCCCACTTTTCCTGAAGCCGAGGAACCCGAGTTTGGCAAAGTGCTGCGTGAGGCAAAGAGAGCGCCGCGGTTTCGACCGCCGCCAATTGCTGTCGCACTGACAGCTCCGCCCGTTCACCTTATGGCCTGGGATCTACAGAAAAGCACGATGCTTTGGACTAAGCCGGTGCAAGCCTCGTCGGCTCCCGTGCTCGCCGGCAAGGCGGTGGTGCTCGAAGAGGAAGGCGTTATCACAGCGCGCGATCTTCGTTCAGGCAAGCTGCTTTTCAGCATCCGAGGTGAAGGGGAACTCTACGGTGCCGCTGGCTCTAGCGACATTATTGCCATCACCGTGAGCCCCAACGACGTGGTGCAGGGCTCGGTCCTCGTCGCCAAAGGCGGCTCGCTCGCGTGGCGTGGAGACTTTGCCGGGCCTGTAGGCTCTCCTGCTGTAATCGGCAAACTGGTTTTCGTGCCGTGGGGCACCCAACACATTTCTGTGCTGGACGCCGAGACGGAAGAGCAACGGGCGCGTTTGCAGATCCGCGATGGGGTCCTCTCCCACGCTCGGGTTTACAACGGCGATCCCTACGTTGGGCAGCTGCGCCTGTTTCGGATCGACCGTCGCATGGAGAAAGGGAAAAGAAGCGCCGCCACCTTCTTTGCGCCGCTCCCTCGCCAGTTACCCTCTCACCCACAGCTGTTTAGGGTTGGCTATCGTCCCGTTCCGGAGGCGCAGCATGCGGCCAATCGTGTGATGCTGGAGTGGCATCCCGTGTCGGCTCGCGGCTCTGGGGAGATCTCTTTACGAGACAACACCCTCTACTTCGTGTTTTATCGCTTCGTCTTCGGTCTGGGTCCGGAAGAAGACGCCATCCGCTGGGCATACGTTCATCCGACCGATATTGCAGCGGCCACAGCGCAACCTGGTGGGCTCCAGCTGCTTGGAGAGGACGGAGAATCGGTTTTCCTTGCGGCGGCTGATGGACGCGCGCGCGGGCAAGGCGGACCAAACAAGAAGCTGCTCGTCGGCGCGATCCCACAGCTTCCTACAGGCGCCCTGTCCAAAGATCAGCCCTCTGCCGCAAAACCCCTTCGGGAACAGCTGCTGGAAGTGGCTCAAACGAACGATCTGAGGCTCTCAGCCGGTCGCACCTTTGCCATTGAGCATCTTTCGCGCATCTCCGGCTCCGACATCACCAAGGAGCTCTTCGAGCTTTGTGGCAACGAGGCATCACCCACTGTTGTTCGTGACTACGCGTGCGAGGCAGCCGGCGCGCAAACCACGGGAGAGGAAACTGTCATGGCGCTCCTAGGCCGCCGCGGGTCTTTCCTTGAGGCACAGCAGCCGCCGCCTGTGGCTCCGCTAGCTAAGGCTGCTACCGCAATGAATCTTCGCGCCGCCGGCCCCCTCTTGGTGACCCACCTTCACGACCCGCGGACGGACCCCGCGGCGCTTGCTGCCGTAGCCGAGGCGCTGAGCGACTTAGGCAGTGCGGCGCAGGTACGGGCCCTGGAGCAGTTCGTCAACACCTATTACCTCACGCGCGATGCTGACATGCTTGAGGCGGTGACCGCTAGTATGACTGCCCTCACCACCCGGCTCGAAAAGGGCTACAAGCCACGCCTTGAGGGCATTCGTGACGATGCACTCGCAGTGACGTCCATTCGCGACCAGGCCAGGCACCTTATTGCGGAAGTCGAGAAACCCGAGCCTGCGCCGCCGGCGGATGACAAACCCGCTGACATAAACGATTCAACGCTCCCTAACACGCTCACTTCGCACGATACGGACCCGGTGTTTGCCGAGGTGGAAGGCATACTCACCCGGTGTCTCCCGCCAGGAGGCACCGCAAAGATCGGCGTGGTGGTGGATCTGAAGGGCAAACCTCTCAGCGTGTTTGTGGCGCCTGAGAAGTTCTCGCCTTGTGTGCGCCCCACCGTGGACAAGCTCTCCTTCCCCTCATCGCGTGGGGAAGACAGAAAGCATGTGCACTACAATCTTCGCCGCAAGCGCGCCGCAACGGTTGGACAAGCCCCACCCGAAACGGCAGCGAACCCGCAACAGCCCTCGAAAACAACTCTAAGATAGGGCACCAAGGCGTCCCGGCTAAGCCCCGATGCGTAGCCCTGGAGCTGCCTAAGTCGGGGCACCTGACGCGGTCAGGACGATGGGGTGGTTCGGCGAACCTGCAGTTGATCACCTCTGGGCAAGAGCCCGTCTTGCTGCGGGCTTTCCGAACCCCACCGTGCCCGAAGCTCGGTTTTAATCCCCAGATGGTCCAGGATACGCGCAATGACAGTATCTAGAAGATCGAGCACCGTCTCCGGTCGACTGTAGAACGACGGGGAGGCCGGCATCATAATGGCGCCTGCTTTGGCCAGGCGAAGCATGTTTTCCAGGTGAATCTGCGAGTACGGCGTCTCTCGCGGCACCATGATCAACGTCTGCCTCTCCTTCAAAGTGACGTCCGCTGCGCGCGTTAGTAAATCGTCACTTATCCCCTGCGCCACCCGGGCGATGCAGGACATGGACGCTGGAACGACCACCATGCCGTGCGCGCTCGCCGAACCACTCGCGAAAGGCGCTTCGTAGTTGCGTCCTTCGAAGATCGGGAAGGGTAGGTTGTGGATACTGCCTTTGCACTCATGTCCCCACACCTCGCTGGCCGTTCTCGAAAGCACGATGGACACGCTAAGGTCTTCGTCTTCACGAAGGACATCTAGCACCTCGCACAGCCGTCGAGCAAAGGGCGCCCCTGACGCACCGCTAATGCCCACCACAATTCGGCGGCTCATGCACACCTCAAAACGACCACGGAAGCCACACCAAGGAATAGGTCCTCTGCGCTCTCCACTACGAATCCGGATCTCGCTGCCAACTCTTCAAACTCATCCCGATAGTAAAAGCCCCGCATGGATTCCGACAAGTACCGGTAGGGTCTGATATGCCCGGAAACCAGTCCACCAACCAAGGGCAGGATGGCCCTTCCGTACAACCAGTGAAATATGCGCGTGGCAAAGGAGGCAGGTCGAAAGAACTCGAGCACAACGAGCACACCGCGCGCCGCAAGCACTCTCCTCACTTCCGATAGCATGGCGCCTACGTCGGCCACGTTCCGGATGCCGAAGGCGACTGTCGCTCCAGCAAAGATCCCAGACGGACATGGCAGCTGCAGAGCGTCGGCGACAACCGGCATCACCTGGTCTGGCACCTTGGCCCGTCCCTTCTGCAACATGGCTTCCGAGAAATCCGCTGCCACAACAGGCCGCGTCTCAAACGTGTGAACTAACATACAGCTCAGGTCCATTGTGCCCGCACACACATCTAGAAGAGGGCCGGATGCTTTAACGCCATCTTCAAACGACTCAGATTCAGGCGAATCAGACTCAAGCGACTCAGCCAGAAGTGTCACGGCGCGGCGTCGCCAACCTCGGTCAATGCCGAGGGACAGAAGCCTGTTGAGTAAGTCGTAGCGGGAGGCGATCGTGCCGAACATCGCACTCACGGCGCTGGCATGGGCCCGCCTGGCCCCTTGTGCCTGACGTTCCTCCACATGTGCGATTGGCTGACCCATTTGCTTGCGAGGTTATCGAGTCGCCACTGCCTGTCAAGGCGCAAGCGGAGCTGTCAAGGCGTAAATAGGCTTGAACGCAAGCCCATCCATGGTAATGGCCCAGGCGTAGTGTGTACCCATATACTCGACCTTCAAGGTGCTCGCGCAAGCGACTTGCACCTCCTCACTTCAGCTGGTCCACCTTGCGGTCGCGCTGTTGGGTATTGGGTGTGCGACGCCATCTGCGGGATCGACGTTCAGCTATCCGGCTGCGCAGCTTTCGAAGCTCGGTGGAATCCGCGGGCACATGGGGGCACCCTTCATCGCGACCTCAGGGTCGTGACGGAGTGCGGATACGCCTGCCGGGCAACGGAGACGCCTGCCGGGCAATAATGCGCTTCAAAGAGCGTGGTCTTGTGACGTGAAGCAACTGCCCGGATAGGATGGGCGCACCCCGGAGGAAACAGTGAATAGAACACATCTCGCCATCGCCTTTGCTGCTATCAGCTCATTCTCACTCGGCTTATCCCCACTGAGCTTATTTTCACTCAGCTTATTTCCACAAAGTCTGTTCCCACAAGGCGCCGCGGCGCAGGGCACGGTTGATGCCGACGCCAACGTGGGGATCGGCGTGAACGGGCAGGCCGACTCGTCTGAACCGCTCTTCACCGGCCAGAGCACCACGCAAACTAGGGCCGAGGCGTCCGCTATTGGCTCCACGGCAACTGACTCCACGGCAACTGGCAGCGAGCCAATTATCACGCCAGTGAGCCAGACGCCTGCCGCTCCGCCGCCACCTGCCGTCGCAAACGAGGGAAGCGGCTCCACGGACCACGAGCAAGTTGTGGGTCACCTTGGTGTCGGTTTTTTCGGCAACTCCAACGTGGCCATCGTGCCTGGTGAAGCCGAAGAGCCGCTGAGCGCTCCCAGCGTTGGCGTCCGCTACTGGCTGAGCGACGCGCTCGGTTTGGAGGGTGCGTTCGGGATGGGCCTGCGCACAGGCAGCAACGAAGATGCGGTGGACCCCCCTTCCCGCTTCGCGCTCAACTTCCACTTTGGCGTGCCCCTCGCCCTAGCCTACTCCAGTCACTATGCCTTTCTGGTCATTCCGGAGGCCGATATCGCTTTCGGTTCCGGCACGGATGCGGAGGCAGGTCCAGGCGGTGAAGACCTCGATTACTCCACTTTCACACTGGAGGCGGGTGCACGTGCCGGCGCGGAGGTGCAGTTCGGATTCATCAACATCCCGCAGCTTTCGCTTCAGGCAACGGTTGGCGCGCACTTGGGCTACCAGAGGTTTGGTGCTTCTAGTGGCGACACCGACACATCGGTAAAGCAGTTCACGCTTGGCACCTCGCGCCAAGCTGAACCTTGGAGCATCTTCATCGGCAACGTAGCAGCGATCTACTACTTCTAAGCTGCAATTTCGTGAGCGACAATATCCACGTTGAGCTCGTTCGGCTCTTGAGCTACGCCTAGGTCATGCATTGTACCACTTCAAATGTGCCATCTAGCTCACTTGTTCATCCAATGATGATCGGCTGTCTTGCGATTGCTTTGTGTCTTGCGATGGCGGCCGGCTGCGGAGGCGAAGATGGGACGGACACCGGTTCACCGTCAGGCAGCGGGTCAGCTGATAGTGGATCAGGAGCCGGTGCGGGGGAGGAACCCTCAGAAGATGTCGCAGGGCACGCCACATTCTCGGTTTTCTCCGGTCAGGTGGTAGCATTGGGATCGGCCGCGGCCGAGCGCATGCAGCTCCGAGCCACCTTCGTCCGCCACTCGAGCGATGAACCGCCGTGCGCTCTGGAGGAGTTTGGTGAGAACTGCGTACTAACCGATCGGAGCAAGTGCGACGATTCCGAATTGACTCCCCCGCAATACCTCGAGCCCAGCAGTGTGTCCGCGAGCGGCGGCTCGTTAGGAAGCGTGGTGCTTGAACGTTCCTCGGCCAACGACGAGGTAGCGTTCAACAAGACGTACGAGGGCGAGTCAAAGCTCGCTATTGGAGATGCCGTCGCATTCTCTGTCGAAGGCAGCGAAAGTGTCCCGGCCCTGGAAGTGACCGCACCACCTCAGGTAGGCTTCAACCCAGTTGTTCCCTCTGCGTCAGATGCTTCTGTTGAGCTCAAAGCGGATGAAGACCTCGCTCTTAGCTGGAGCCGCGAGGGCACAGCAGAAGGCAAGTTAGCCGCAACCATTGTGAGTGCAGCGGATGGAGGTGAAGCGGACCTCGCCATAAAAACGCTAACTTGCTCGTTTGACCTCGCGAGTGGGCAAGGCACCGTCCCGAAGGAGGCAATCGCGCGGTTCGTATCGGCAGAGGGAGAAAGCCCCTCAGCGTCCTCCTTTAGCCTTCAGGCTCGGTCGTCGAGCGAGTCGGTGCAAGGGTCAGGCGATAACCGGTTTCATATCTTTGCTAGGGCGGCCGGCTCGCAATATAGCTACGCCGCCAGCATCACGGCGTCCAGCGACTGATGTGGCGACCTCACAGTGATCAAACTAGCGGCCCCTCAACACTGGCGTGGCGCACACTCAACGAAGCGGACGCGAAGCTGCCCGGCTGAGCGACATCCAGCAGCTTTCACAGCAGACTGGTTATCGAAGCGCCATTGTTTGCGATGAGGGTCTGGCGCCCAGACGCTCGGCCAGCCAGAGGGTCTGGGTGTCAGACCCTCTACTGCGGAAGTCAATCCCGCGGCATTCACCCAACCTCCCCTGCCCATCACGAACGTGTTCGGGATCCTCTTGTGGAAATGAGCCTGAGCCTCCTTGGCGAAGTCGCCTACGCCACTCTCCCCCCGCATGTCGGCATGTACGACAGGCCCGCGGTTAGACGCATCGTGAGCGAACGTATTGGGGGGACCGCCCAGAGGGCGGTGGGTCCCGCTGAGTGAGCGGCGATGCATCTACCCGCGGGCCAGCCACGGCGATGTATCTGCCACCGAGCTAGCCACGTCGATGCATCTACCCAAGGACCAGCCAAACCAACCGGCCACTCCGATGCACGCATGCAGCCCTTGGAGATGCCGCTGCGGCCTAGAACCACGCGGTGATGCCGACGTGCGGCAAGCCGAGTGTGAAGTAGTCACGGCCGTCTCCAGCCAACTTGAGGTCAAAGGAGGGCCCGAAGTGGAGTGCGAGCTGATCGGCCACGCTCCACATGAAGAAGCCGTCGGCGTACATACCGAAACCGTCCACCTCGTCGTAGTTGTAGAAGAAAAAGCCGCCTCGGAGCCAAAAGCTAAAACTGGAAGAGATCGGAAAGAGGTATCCGATTCGCGGGGCCAGAAGGATTTGGTCCTCGCTTGTGAAACCAAGGGCGCTGCCGATGCTGACCTGACTCAAAAAGTAGTCGAAGCCTCCGCGGGCCACATTGGTAGGTACGCGTTCTGCTTCGTTGTAGAACAACCGCAGCGTAGCATCCGAGTCGCCGTCTTCGACATTGGTTACGTCGAGGCCCATAAAGCGCTCGATCGAGACGGCGAACCGCCCTTGGGTCGGCTGTTGAGCAGCAGCGGCATGCGAGAATGCGCTGATTGCGCAAAAGCAGAGCACCGCGGAGCAGAACATGAAGGGGTGGGGCAGACGTGGTCGCATCGTTCCTCACTAGGTGCAGCGCTGTGGCTCTTGCTCAACTTCGCAAGCAACAGCTACGGCGGGTTTTCCATGACGAACGAACAGCCGTACATCTTCTGAAGCATCTAGCGCAACTTTCGTACACGCCCCAGCGCGTCGGCACCGGCGGGGGGAATCCAGCCCTAATGACAAAATGTCAAACCATCTGACATTTTGTCACTTCACTCCCGCACCGGAGTGCGCAGGATGGGGTTGCAAGCTGGTCATGGCCTCCGCCAATGCCGCACGGCCGAGTGTCAGCATGGCTGCAGTCATCGCTGCCCTCGCTCCAAGGCGGGAGCCGCAAAGGTCTTGCGGCTTTTGCGCTGCCTAGCGCAGGAGCGCCTCGAGCTCGGCGGGTTCTTTCGGTGCGTCGGCAGTCAGGTTGCGATTGCCGCTCTCGGTGACGACGAGGTCGTCCTCAATGCGGATGCCAATGCCTCGCCACCTGGGGTCCACGTCTGCATCCTGGGGAATGTAGATCCCAGGCTCGACTGTAAGCACCATACCCGGTGCGAGCTTGCGTGGCCCCTCCACGTCTGCGTATGAGCCCACGTCGTGCACATCCATGCCCATCCAATGCGATGTCTGGTGCAGGAAGAATTTCCGAAATAGCCCCTCCTCCATCACCCGCTCGACCGGGCCTTCCAGCAGACCGTGATCAACCAGCGTGTGCGAAATAACGCGCGCTGCAGCGGCATGCACCTCCGCAATGGTTGTACCGGGCCTGACAGTTTCGATGGCGGCGTACTCGGCCTGTAGGACACCCTCGTACAGCACCCGTTGCGAATTGGAAAATGACCCCCCAATGGGAAAGGTGCGGGTGATATCGCTGGCGTAGCCGTGGAGTTCGGCGCCTGCATCGATCAACATCAACTCCCCCGCGACCAGCTTGCGCTGGTTGCCGCGGTAGTGAAGCACCGTCGCGTTGGGACCCGAGGCCACAATGCTGTCATAAGCTTCACTTGCACCGTGTCGGGCGAACACTCCGATAAGAGCGCCCTCCACCTCGTACTCGAAACGGCCCGCCCTAGCCGTCTTCATCGCCGCTAGCTGCGCTTCAACTGAGATCGCGGCCGCGCGGGTGATCGCTGCCACTTCATCCTCACCCTTGATCAAGCGAAGCTCATGCAGGATGGCGGATATGTCGACGATGGCGCGAGGCGCAACCTGCCCCTTTCGCGAGTGCGCGCGAAGTGAAGCCAGCGCCTTGTGCACCTTTCCGTCGAGCTCCAGCTGCTCGCCAAGCCGGTAGTGCACGGCCTGTGCGTGGTCGAGGTACTTCGGAAGCCACTTCTCGAGGTCCTCGACTGCGTAAGCAGCATCTGCACCGCCGTCCTCTATTGCCCCCTCGATTCCAAGCATGGGTCCATCCCACTTCTCCCTCTTTTCGTCACGCGGCGGAACGAACAGAACGAATCGATGTTCGTCGTGGGCGCCTCCGATAAGAGCCAAGCATCCCGGTTCGGAGAGTCCTGTAAGGTACTGAAAGTCGCTATGCTGGCGGAAAGGGTAGTCTACGTCGGCATTGCGTCGTGCAGGCACTGCAGAAGGCACAAGAGCCACGTCCGCTCCGAGCCGCTCCAAAAAGGCCGCGCGCCGCTGTTCGTGTGTTCGGCTCATCACGCCATTCTACCACACCACATGCCGCGGCATGCGGTGTAGGTGCAGGAGAGCGCCTCTAAGCAGTGGCGCGTCGCGGTAAGCACTTCCTCGACAGCTTCACCTTCGGCTTCTAAGTTAGACGCATGACACCGCAACGCAATCGACTCAGCTTCATTGGCGCCGGCAACATGGGCCAAGCCATTATCCGGGGCCTTCTGAGCCAGGGAAGCTGGCCGAAAGACGCAATAACGGCCACCGACGCAAATCGGCAGGGGCTTGAGGCGCTGCGCGATGAGCTTGGGATCCACGTCGCGTCGAGCAATCTTGAGGCGGTCGATGGTGCCGATGCCGTGATCGTCGCCGTCAAGCCTCAGGTGGTCTCGTCCGTTCTTCGCGAGATGAGTTCCTCGCGAGCGCAGCCTCTCGTGATCTCCATCGTGGCGGGCCTGCAAACTCAATCGATCGAAGAGCTCATGCCGGAGCAAACCAGAGTTATCCGCGTGATGCCAAATCTACCGATGACGGTGGGATGCGGCGCCTGCACGCTTTGCCGTGGCGCCCACGCCCGCGATGAGGACATGGCGCTCGCCGAACGCGTGTTCGCCTGCGTAGGAACCACGCACGTACTACCCGAGAAGCTTCTCGATGCTGCTACGGCTGTGGCAGGCTCAGGTCCTGCTTACGTCTTCCTGTTTACCGAAGCACTTATCGAAGCAGGTGTCAAGGCCGGGCTCCCCCGCAATGTCGCACGCGACTTGGCCGCCCAGACGGTGCTCGGCGCCGCGAAGATGTGCTCGGAAGGCACCCTCTCAGCGGGAGAGCTCCGGGAACTGGTAACCAGCCCAGGAGGCACCACCGCCGCGGCACTTGCCGCTCTTGAACGAGGCGCCCTCCGCAGCGTGGTGATGTCCGCTGTAGATGCAGCCGTGGAAAAAGCAGCTCAACTTGCCAAACTCGATTAGCAGCTCTGTTGGCCCGTGTGCCGAGTGCTAACGGCTCGTAACTCCGTGAATTTCTCTACCAAGGCAACTTCCTGCTGAGGCAACTCCACTCAAGAAGGTGGCACTGGTGAAGGTGGCACTGGTGAAGGTGGCACTGGCCAGGCCGAAAGAGCACCTACGTGTAGCAAAAGCTCCACCGTCTCAGCGGCCGGAAGTCCAACCACATTGGTGAACGAGCCTCGGATCTCTCTCACCAAGCCCGCGCCGAGAGCCTGGATGCCATACGCGCCCGCCTTGTCCGCACCCTCGCCCGTGGCTACGTAGCGCTTGATCTCCGACTCGCTCAAGGTGCGGAAGAGGACACGCGTTTGGACGCATCGGGTTTCACCACATCGGGTTTCGCGCTCCTCTGCGCCCGGAACTGCCACCGCGCCCGGTGCTGCCACCGCCACACCCGTGACCGCCGTGTGCCAACGTCCCTGTAGCGCCTTTAGCATCCCCTCCGCCTCTTGCGCATCGCGAGGCTTTGTCAACACCTCATCATCTAAAACCACCACGGTGTCTGCGCCCAACACAAAGGCCGCCTTGTCGACCGCTGCGGCAGCCTTTTGCGAGGCCAGCCGTACTGTTAGCGCAACGGCCGTTTCACCTGCCAAAGCACTTTCATCGATGTCCGCAGCGCGGGGCACAAAGGCGATGCCCAGTTGCTCAAGGATTTGCCTGCGGCGCGGCGAACTCGAGGCAAGGACCAATATGGCATCACGCATACAACCTCGGCAGCGAGCTAGGTGAAGAAGTTGAGGAAGAACGTGATGACCAGGGCGTTGACGAAATCGATGAGAAAGGCGCCGACAAGCGGCAACACCAGGAAGGCGCGAGGAGCCCAGCCGTAGCGTTCCGCCAACGCTTTCATGTTGGCCACAGCAGCCGGCGTGGCACCTAGACCGAACCCGCAGTGGCCCGCTGCCATCACAGCAGCGTCGTAGTCGCGACCCATCACGTTGAAGGTAACGAACCTAGCAAACAGCGCCATGCAGATGACTTGCAGGGTCAAGATGAACAACATCGGCAGGGCCGCACCGGCCAACTCGATCAAGTCGAGACTCATCATCGCGATGGAGAGAAAAATGCCGAGACACACCGAACCGAGCAAGTCGACCAGCCGCGTACGAAGGCGCCAGCGTGTTGCGTCGAGCCCGTTGCGCAGCAGAATACCAATGATCATGGCGCCGATGTAGACGGGGAACGTGAGCCCGGCCCGGCGCAGCCCGAGACTAACCCAGGCGCCAAGCTTGATCGCGATCAGAAGCACGACGAGGTGAAAGAGCGCGCGCCTCCCGCTGTTGCCGAGCGCGCGCAAGTCGCCGAATAGACCATACTGCACCTCGTGACTGCTCGCTGCTCCGGCGGCGCTCGCTTGTTCATCGACGGCCGATACCCCGTTGCTCGGCGGAGCGAGTGCATCGGCCGGCTCGTCGTCGGTGCTTTCGGCGGATTTGAGCTGGCGGCGTTTGATGATGCCACCTCCCACGGGTCCACCTAGCAAGCCTGCTGCGACAAGACCGAAGGTGGCCGCCGCCACCCCAACCACGCCCGCTGCTGGATAGCCTGCGCGTTCGAGCACGCGCGAAAATCCCAGTGCAGTCCCGTGTCCCCCCGTCAAGCTGATGCTGCCACAGATGAGCCCGAGCACGGGAGACTCGCCCAGCGCGTAGGCGGCTGTAATGCCGATCACATCCTGGACGATAATCAGCAGCGCTGCGATCGACAGAAAGAGCGGCAACTGCCAGCTTGCCTTCTTGACCAAGGCCCAGCTCGCGTTGAGACCAAGGCAGGCAAAGAATCCGACCAAGAAGGGAAGCATGACATCCACTTCCGTGGATGCGGTCCACTCCGGCTCGGCTGTCACCCACCAGCTCCACCACGGTGCTGCTACGCGGGTTTGTATGTGGAGGCCTAAAGCGGAAGCTCCGGTCGAACGCTCCAAAAGGTTTGCTATAAGAACAAGTAGACAAACCACGAGCCCACCAACGACGGGCGCGGGAATGTTAAACGTGCGCAGAACCCTGATTCGTTTCACCATCCACTCGCCCAGAAGAAGGACAGGCACTGCCGCGAGCAACAAAAGCCAGGGTGAAATGGTCATTGCACCCCGACCATAGCGGATTGCCGCCAAGCCGCCAGGACGACGAACACGTGCAGTTTTATAAACGCGTCTTCTTTAGGCGAAAGGGTAGCTTGAGGCATGCAACACGGGTCGTCGCGCCTTTTCTCCTTGTGTCCCTTCTGCTGCATTGCACGCTAGGTCCGCGTTCAGAGCGCACTGTCGAAGCTGAGCGTGAAGAGCCCGCGCCAGCCGTGAGGGAACGTCCTGCTTCACACAAGACGCACGCAGTTCCCTTAGAGAAGCTGACGTGGTCCGGGACAGGCTGCACGACCTCTGCCTGCCACGGCGAAATCGAACCCATTCGCGAAGCGGGCAGCGGAATGATGAACGCCATCCTAAAGCGAGGACGCGCGGTGGGCGACGCCGATGGCTGCACCATTTGTCATGGTGGTGACCGATCGGCAAGAAGCGTCAAGGCGGCCCATCGCGGTGCGTCCTCGCTTCTCGCCAAGTTCCATGGCCCGACCGAGTTCCTTGCTGACCCAGCCTCCCCGTGGGTAAACAAACGCACGTGTGGACAATGCCATGCTGAGTTGGTGGAAGCACAATGGAACAGCCTGATGATGACGGAGGCGGGCAAGATCCAAGGTACAACCTGGGCCTTCGGCATCGGCGAGGGTTACGACCACACGCTCGCTAACTACGACACGGAGAACCCAAGCGACCCTCACGCACGGCTCGGAACCGACGCCTATCGCGCTTACATGGCGCAAAAGAAGCAAGCTCACCCCAACATCTTCGTTGATGCGCAGCACGCGGTGCCTAGAGCGGTCGACTTTGCCAGTGCAGAGGACATTAAAACCGACCCGGCCAAAGCAGGTCTTACCTACATTCGCAGCGAATGCCAGCGATGCCATCTCGGGGTCAAGGGCCGGTTTGAACGGGGCGATTTCCGCGGCATGGGTTGCGGCGCATGCCACATTCCGTACAGCAACGAAGGGTTTTACGAGGGCGCCGATCAGACGGTGCCGCATGAAGAGCGTGGACATCCGCTGGTTCACTCTATTCAAGCCACGCGAGAAGCTCAAGTCGTTGCCAACGGCACACAATACAGCGGCATTCCGGTGGAGACTTGCACAACGTGTCACAACCGAGGCAAACGCATCGGCGTCTCCTATCAGGGTCTAATGGAGAGCGCTTACGCCTCACCCTACACGGAGGGCGGCGGTGGACAGCCACCTCTGCACACCAAGCACTACATCGCGCTTAGCCAAGACATTCACTACCAGAAGGGGATGCTGTGCCAGGACTGCCACACATCGGGGGATGTCCATGGCGACAAGTTCATCGCCGGATCCAACTTGGCTGCGATAGAGATAGAGTGCACTGATTGTCACGGGACACCGGACGCTTTCCCTTGGGAACTGCCGCTTGGATTCATGGACGAGAACGGGCGCAAAGACGTATTGAACGCACCGCAGAACGCCAAACCGAGGGGTCTCGGCAAGCAACTTCCACAACATCTAAGGCGGGCAAGTCCTGCCGAGCCCGGCCACGAAGGCTATATCATTACAGCACGCGGAAATCCTATGCCGGAAGTGGTCAGGATGGGCGACGAGGTGATGATTCACACGGCGTCAGGCCGTGACCTGTTGCTCGAGCCGCTCAAGCTCAAGAATAAAAAGAACACGCTCTCCAAAGAAGCACGGGTGGCAATGATTCAAGCAAGTGCGCACCTCAAGACGATGGAATGCTACACGTGCCACAGCAGTTGGGCACCCCAGTGTTACGGCTGTCATGTGAATATTGACTTCTCTTCACCCAAGAAGGTCTTTGATTGGGTCGCCGCTGGACATCGGCATGCAAAGGAAGCGCAAGCTGCCCCCGATGAGCGTGGGTTTGACGATTGGCTGCCGGGAGAGACAACGGAGTTGCGCTCTTTCATGCGCTGGGAGAACCCAGCCCTTGGGGTCAATGGCGAGGGCCGGGTAACGCCGATCATTCCTGGCTGCCAGTTGAGCGCCACCATCATCGGACCTGACGGCGAGGTAGTGGTTCGCAATCAGCTTTTTCGCACGCCTCCAGGCACCGAAGGAGCGGGCCCGAAGGGGCAGATCAGCGTCGACATGAGCCCGGTTCAACCGCACACGGTTGGTAAGGCGCGCCGCTGCGAGTCGTGCCACGGGTCAGCCAAAGCTGCCGGGTACGGCATCCTCGGAGGCCTCACGCAGCGGAGCTACGACTCGCCCGTCTTTGTCGATCTGTCCACGCCGAGCGGGAAGGTTCTTTCAAAGCGTGCGCAGCCGCAAATAAGCGCCATCCGCGGCCTCAAGGACTGGACGGCCGTAATTGATCAGGACGGGCGTCAGCTAATGACAGTCGGTCACCACTTCCTCGACTCAGGGCCGCTGAGCAAGAGGCAGCGGGAGAAACTGGACCGGCACAACGTATGTCTTGGGTGTCACCAGGAAATCCCGAAGGAAGACCTGGCTGTGACGCTGCTGCATCACGTGGCGCAGATGACCGACAAAGCGCCACTTACCCGCACCGAACACGAGGGGCTGATACATAAGATTTTGCTAACGGCTGCGTGGTCGCAGGCGGTGGTTCCAGTCGTAGTGCTCACGCTCTTGGGCGCCTTCATCTTCTACCGATGGCGAAGGCGTCGCGGCTAAGCGGAGGTTGTTTTACCGCGCTGGCCAGCATCGGGGAGTTGTTGTTATATTATCCCGGTGGGGAATGCCTGGTGAAAAATAGGAGTCGCATGTGGCGTCTAGCGCTTTCGTTACCGCCCGCAGCGCTGCAGTTGGTAACACTGCAGTTGGTGGGCTGCTACGTGCCGTCGCTAGGCGAAGAAGCGCCATCAGCTCACTCGCCCCAGCAGCAAGGAGTGAGACCTCTAGAGTACCGAACGCCGACACCCGCCTCCTTGCGACGGCGCGGCCTGGAGCGTCGAGAGTTGAGCCCGGCCAAGTCGACCATCTTCCGCGACGGGCGACCTGACCTTTGGAACCTGCGGGCCGTTGAAGTCGAAGCTGCTTGGCAAGAGGGCATCTATGGCCAAGGCATCGTCGTGGCTGTGATTGACAGTGGAGTGGAGGAATCACACCCTGACCTACAGGCGAATCTTTGGTCACCCGCTGAGCTAGGAACATCTCGATCGGTTTCGGGAGCACTGAGCTCTCTCGGCATGCGCGAGTTATTCCCGCGAACGCAGGAGTGCCACGGAACGGCTGTGGCGGGCATTATTGGCGCAGTTGGCGACAACAAGCGCGGTGTGATCGGCATGGCGCCAAAAGCGCGCATTATGAGCATCCGCGGGGCGAGTTCTGCGCGCGCGCTAAGGGCTGCCGTTGATCGCGGCGCACGCGTCGTAAATATGTCGTGGTTTGCCGTGAGCGCCGATGTGCCTGCGCTTACCAAAGCCATCGAGTACGCGCACTCACGGGGCGTTGTCATGGTAGCCGCGGCTGGTAACAGCGACTCGATCTACATCGACTTTCCAGCCTCACACCCATACGTCATCGCCGTCGGAGGATGGTCGTACGACGGAAAGCGCGCTTATGTATCCAACCATGGGCCGATGATTGATGTGGTTGCCCCAGGTGTGGATGTGCCCACTACCTTTGCCAAGCGCTGCCGCAAAGACAGGCGCATGGACCACGCCGGACGCTACGGACTTTTCGGAGGAACATCTTCTGCGGCACCCCACGTAGCTGGACTGGCCGCTCTTTTGCTCTCTGCAAATCCTGACTGGAGCCCTGACCAGGTTGCTCAGGCCATCCGCGTGTCCGCGCGCGACGTACACACACCGGGCTTCGATCTCGATAGCGGACAAGGCCTGATCAACGTGAGGCGTGCCTTGCTTGTTGGCGAGATGCTCCCGGTCCTGCGTTTAAGAGGCCTGAGCAATGGTCAACTGGTGAGGCGAAAGCAGCAACTTAGGCTGACGGCGCATCTGCGCGGAACCGCTGATAAGCTTGAGCTGAGTTACGCGCGGCTCGAACCCGGCGTGCTCACAGGCGAGCTCGGCAGGTGGCAGACGGTCAAGCGGGTGGAGGTGGATCCGGCAGGTCCGACGCCGGTGCGATGGCGAGCCAGCGAACTTCCTAAGGGCTGGTACTACCTTCGCCTCGTCGCCCACACCGACAGCGGTCTGTCCGTTGAGGATGGGCGCCTGATTTTCTTCCGCTAGCGCGGCCGGCGAGAGCCAGCGCCAAAAGAACTATCCAAATGGCTGCTCCCCAGTTCGCGCGGTGGCTGACAGCGCAACCCCCTGCTCTTAGGCCGCGCTTACTCTCCCCAGATGTGAAACCAGCACGGCTCGACGAAGGGACTGTAGCCTTTCGGCCTGGCATCAATGTGAGATTGGGATCACCTAGGAGATTGTATACCTGCAGCGACTCCTGCCACCGTCTTGCATCCTCTCCGTCTGTAACCCTGCGAATCACATCTTTGAGTTGATAAAGCCTTTCGTCCGGCGCGAACAGCGCGTTGCCAAACCTTTCCGTCATCTCAGTCGTGTGGGCAGGGTATGCGAGACCGCTTGGACCCCAAACTGCAATGGCCTGCGGAGCCCGACCCACCAGCATCTGCTCCGACCACGAGCGCTGATCCGGCACCTCAAACCGCGAGACGCCGCATGTGCCGAGTGTCATCAGGCTCAGCTTCTCGGGTGCAACTACGCGTGCATCTTCCTCTCGAAAGAGGAGGGATCGGTCAATGCCGAGCTGCCCACCGTGCCCGGCATAGGTGAACCACTGCACGCCTTCAGCGAGGTGTTTGGCTGTCTGCTCCCTTACCAGATCAGTACCCTGCGTTGCGTCTAGGGTGAGGGTTGCTCGCACCGGCACCCGGGAAGCCAACTCGCGCGTCCACTCTTTGAAATCGAATACACGTGACTCGCCACTCATAAGCAAAGCTTGATGCGCGTGCGTGCCTGCTCCGCGCGCTTCGTAAGCAGCTACTCGCTGCAAGAGCCGCTCCGCCTCAAGCGCATTTTCAACGGGAAGTCGGCCAACGAGAGTTTCGGGCTTACCGTCTTCGTCGGCGTCACCGTACCACCCATCGGAGGCGTAGAGTCCGTGCTCCGTACGCACAAGGTGCACCGGGAGGCGATTATCCGCCGCTGCTGATGTGCGCGGTCGATAGGAGCCGGAACCGATCAAGACCAGCACGTCCGGTCGTGCCTCTCGAACAAACTGCCGAATAGCGCGCGGCTCGGGCCGACTGTGACTGTAGGCGTCGTAAATGGCGTTGAGGCTGACCAGATACGCGCCATCGTCCTTACGCATCGTCACGTATTGGCGGGCTGCTGCGGCGAGTTCCGCTGGCGCCACCACGGCGGTGCCGCTGTGCTGAGGGGAAGGGAGCGAGAGCGCCCTCCTGATATGCAAGGCACGTGCGTTGTCGGGTGCGCCAAGGAAATAGCTGTGACCTGCTTCCGTTTGGACGGAAGCCTCCTCGGTGCGTGTGAAAGCTAGGCTGAGATCAAAAACTGCTGGGTCGGTGAGGTCAACCAGCCATGCATCCACACGGCTACCCAACGCCACCGCACTCTGAGCGGCGGTACTCTCAAAGAACGTGTTCCTGTCGGCAGTGATTGGAGCCTGTTCAGACACGACAATGCGATCGAGGTAGGCGCCAACGGTCCCCGGAGCTGCTTTGGAAGAAGCGGAAAGCTCGAGGGTCTCATTCCCGGTGAATCCGCTGAGATGTGCCAAATCCACTGAATGGCGTTGATGTCCGAAGTCAGCAACAGTGAATCGTCCAAGTGCGGCGCCATCTAGCAGAACAGACACCTCCTGCGGCTCATCCACGCCCCATGCGCCAAAAACCTCCACCTGCATGCCAACGACTTTGCCTGCCTGGTGGGTTGGCATAGCGAGTGTCGTTCGCCACCGGGCGTGCGTGGCCGAGCCGGCTGCGAGAGTGCTCCAGAACCACACTTCGCCGTCCGGATTTGGTGAAACAGCGAGACCGGCAAACTGGTCCTCCTCAAGTACATGCTGATGCAGCACCGGCGCACCTTGGCCGGAGACGAGCTCTGCCGCCTCGCGCCGCACTGCTGCAGAACGAGGGGTCCATTCGAGCCGGAGGGTGTCTCCAGCAAAAGCCGCGTGACGCTCCGGAGGCACCACCACGTACACCGCATCACCCGCAGTCCACGAAGGAGCGACGTGGCCGTTGCGACGGACGGTGAAGCTGTTGCGCAACGCCGCGTCGCGCACACATGAGGAGCCCACGCCCGCAGCAGACGCGAGCTCGGTGAAGGAGGCCCGCCAAAGCCCCTCCTCGGAGGCGCTAAGCACAAGGTCTGGGAGCGTATCGGCGTCACAACCCGGGGACGCTTCCTCTGACGATGCGCGCGCAAATCCTACTAGAGCAACCAAGCGCGACCACAGTGTGGGCTGAGGTGCTGCAGGCGTTGAAGCTTGGCGCAGCTTCGAAGTACGGCGCAGCTCAGAAGCATGTTCATCCTTCAGAGTGGTTCGTGGCTGGAGCGTTCGCTCTGCGGCCGAACGAGGAGGTTCGTGCCCAAGACTGGCCACCTCAGTAACAACGGTACGTCTTCCAGCCGCGTCAACCTCCTCGATTCGGAGGAGCGCGTGTCCAATCGGCTTCTCAAGAGGCAAAGCGTAGCGCTTCGGACCCTCGCCCTCTTCTGTTAGCAAGACGCCTTGATGAAGTGGCTGCCATTGTGAATCATCTTTCGTTGAGACTACAAATCCCACGGTCCCGTCTTCGGCTAGCGTCTCCCACGCGAGATGCCAACCTTCCTTTCCTTTATCGAGCCACACCGCCGAAACAACTGCGTGATTAGGTCCGGTGCAGACGCTGGGGCCTCCCGGAGGCGAGGAGGGTACGCTGCAGGCATACCCCGGCTCTGCCATACAGCTAGAGTCACAGCCATCCCCGTCGCCGTCGTCACGATCGCCGACGTCGCACTGTTCGTTCGAGGACATAACGCCATTACCGCAGAAAGGGGGGCCTTCACAGATAGAGTACTTTGCAGCTACACACGTTTCGTCCTGCCACTTGCCGTCGAAAATGATCTCGGTGCAGTCCTGTCCACCGTTGCCGTTGTTAGGGTCACCGGAAGCCCAGTTGGTGTATGCGGAACTACCATTAAGCCAAACGAAGCTGCCCTCCGTCCCAACACCTTCTTGATCTGTGTAGCCGATCCAGGTAGAGCGTGAACGCTTGAGGTAGTCATTCTCGGCCCCGTCATCGATCGTCACAAGGTTCCAGCCGGCCCCCAGGCTCTTGCACATCCGATGCGCATCGGCGTAGATCAGGTTGGTTTCACAAAAGAGGTATTCCGTGCCCGTAAGCCGTGACTCCCACCTGGCGGATCCGTAGCAGGCCGCGCTGCTGCAAGATGAGGGCTCGTATTCATCGCAGGTGTAGCCCGGCTCGTAGGTGCAATCTGCTTGGCAGCCGTCGCCGTCGTCGTTATCTGCATCGGAGCTTCCAAGGTCGCAGGTTTCATCGCCTTCGACTCGACCATCGCCGCAGACGGTTGAGCCTTCGACCGTGCACGTCGAGCTACAACCATCTCCGGAGGCTGTGTCACCGTCGTCGCACTCCTCATCTGGGTGTCGGAGGCCTGAACCGCACACGGGCGGCCCCTCGCATACATAGTGGTTGCCTGTGGCCGAGCAGTTGATGTCATCCCAACGGCCTCCATCGAAGTTCCAGGCTTCTGCGCATTGCTCTTGCCCGTCCTCGCTCCCGTCCCCGTCGTTCGGGGTGTTCCACCAGTACGTGTAGGCACTCGAAACGCCGCTACGCCACTGCCACCCATCTCCGGGATCGCCGCTACTGACAGTCTGGTAGTAACCCATCGCCACATCTGCCGACTGCTTGTCGATAAGCCATGCGCGCTTGAAGTTGTTGTTGATGGTTATAAGGTGCCAGTTGGCTCCGATACTCTGGCAATCCGCTTCGGCCGATGTCACCGATTTGGAGGTGTCTGTGCAGTACACGAGCTCGTTGTCGCCGTAGATGTAACGGGTAATCGTACCGCCCGAACAGTACGCCACGCTGCAACTGGAAGGTTCTCCTCCGTCGCAGGTGTAGCCTGGCTCGTAAGTGCAGTCTGACTGGCATCCATCGCCGTCGTTGTCGTCCGTGTCAGAACTTCCAAGGTCACACTGCTCGAAACCTTGAACAAGACCGTCTCCGCAGACAGGTGGATTCTCTAGCGTGCATGTTGCGCTACATCCGTCGCCTGACGCCGTGTTGCCGTCGTCGCACTCTTCGGTAGCGTGACGGAGGCCTGAACCGCATACGGGCGGCCCTTCGCACACATAGTGATTGCCCGTGGTCGAGCAGTTGATGTCATCCCACCGGCCTCCATCGTAGTTCCAGGCCTCTGCACACTGTTGCTCACCATTTTCAACCCCATCCCCGTCGTCGGGACTCGACCCCCACCAGTACGTGTAGGTGTTGGACGCTCCGCTACGCCACTGCCAGCCGTCTCCCGTGCCGCCGCCACTGACCGTCTGGTAGTAACCCATCGCCACATCCGCCGACTGCTTGCCGATAAGCCACAAGCGCTTCGCTTCGCTGTTGATGGTGACCAAATGCCAGTCGGTTCCGGCAGTCTGACAGTCAGCTTCCGCGGACGTGACCGATTGGGACGTGTCTGTGCAGTAGATGAGCTCGTCGTCGCCGTAAATATACTTAGTTGCTGTGCCGCCGGCGCACTGGGCGCTGGCTTCAGATGCGATGAACGGAGTCGCGAGCAAAGGTGAAACGGCGCAGATGAGCCGTACTATAGGAAGTCTTGCGGTCACTACTACGTCCTGTTTCAGAAACTCTGATTGGGCTCCCGAACTCCCTTCGTCACGTCGTCGGTACGGAAGACGCCTCTTCACCGGGTGTAAATCTCAGCGGCAGTGTCCGATGAACACGGGCGGCTAGAGACGAAGCTCCACAGGCGTGGGATCCGTCAGGCAACGGTATTGATCAACTGCCCTGTTTTTCCGTTGCTCCGAGGTGGAGCAGAAGCCTGGGACGCACTGTCGATCAACTTGAGCGCTTGCTCTCCCATCACCTTCTGATGTTCCTTACCACGCTTAGCCACGGCCACTTGATAGGCAGCTCCCGCCTGCGCTGCACCTACACTTGATGTTCCCACAAGGCCCCCTTCTTCGCTCTAAACGGTGGGTTCAACAAACTTTGAAGTGCTTCTTCTTCTGAACTGCGAAATAGTCACTGGAGGGTTGTACGCTCCGGTGACCTCGGTCTCGCCGCCCGTACATCCAAAAGCCGATTGGAAGAATCACCTGCGCCGGCGGCTGCCGAATTCGCGACCGTCAAGGTGCCTCAAGGTGAAGGCCCCGAGCATTTTGATGCCATGGGGCGGCCAGAGACCTTCCAAGGTTCATGAGCTTTAGCTTCTGGGGCTGCGTGCCGCTATGTGTGGGGGTTAGGTGGCGGGGGCTACCGTAGCTGGCACCGTGTGCGGCGCATACCGCTTCTCCTTCACCAAAGCGGCAATCTTCCCGCGCAGCTCGTGACGAATAGTCCACGCATCAGCTGGGGTGTCTCCCCAAACGGCCAAGCGGCAGCGAATGCCAATCGCGCTCGTTTCCATGATCCAGAACTCGGAGGTGCTTCCCTTGGAGCGGTGTGCGGAGGCGGCAGCGAATGCAAGGCAAGCTTGCTCCACCAGCGTCAAGTCTGCATCGTAAGATACCCAGAAATCAACGTGCGCCCACACGTAGCGGTCAAAGAGCGTGAGGTTGATCACCTCTGTGGAGAGCATTTTACTGTTGGGAACTACGAACCGGCGCCAGTCCCACACTTTGATGGTTGTGTGGGTGACAGAGATGTCTTCGACGGTTCCGTAGTGCTGGTGAACCTCGACGGTGTCGCCGAGACTGATGGCCCTGGAAAAGGAGAGCACGAGCCCCGCGATGGCATTCTCGACCACCGGACGCGCCGCTACACCTAAGATGATGGTTACGGAGGCGGCGACAAAAGACACCAAGGTGGCCGGAACATGACTCAGGAACGGGATGCTCATGAGCGTGAGGACCACGAAAGCGATCAATGGGATCAACAGCCGTCGGGTAACGGTGAACTGCTTGTGGATTGCCGCGAGCCCGCGCTGTCGCGCAACGGATTCCTCATCGAGCGGGACGTCACCTTCAATGGTGCTAAGGGTCGAGCGGCGTGCGAAACGCACGCGTCGCCGCTGCGTGCTTCGGTAGAGCAAGTGCATAGCAGCAGCGAGAGCAAGCGTTCCAGCCACGGCCACACCACCCAAGTAAATCTGCATCACCGACATGCGCCTGGCGGTCTACTCCTGCCCATCCCCATCTTCCAGTGAAAACTCACGTTTGGATGCAGCACGGTGGGAATCGAGCTAAGTCAGTCCCATGGAGCAACCATCGGAATCACCTGCGAGCGCCGCACGCGCCGAAAAACCTGTACTACTTGCGGAGGACAACACTGCAGAGGACAACACTGCAGAGGACAACACTGCAGAGGACAACACTGCAGAGGACAACACTGCAGAGGACAACACTGCAGAGGACAACGCTGCAGGAGCCACCGCACTCGCTCGCGAGATCTCCAAGTGGATGGACGGACGCTTCATCGACCCGATCCTTGGCTTCCTGCTGCCCGGCGTGGGCGATGTCCTATCCTCCGGCGTTGGCTTGGTGACTGTCTACGCGGCGATACAGGAGCGCATTCCCAAGGTGGTCATTGCCCGCATGTTACTCAACCTCGCTCTTGATTCAATCTTGGGGTCGATACCCCTTCTAGGCAACGTTATCGACTTCTTCTACCGCGCGCATCGACGGAACCTCGAGTTGCTCGAAGAGCGGCGGGTCTCCAAGAAGTCGACACCAGGAGACTGGATCATACTTATAGGCGCGGCGTTCGCGTTCTTGCTTTCCATTGTGGTTCCGCTCTACGCCGGTTACCTAGCTGTCCAATGGATCGTTCGCACTCTATTTTAGAGCGCCTCCACGCATAGGCGCTAGCGAGAGCTTCGCGCGCGGGAGCCATCTGCTGCGTTCGCTCACCTTTAGCGCGCTAGCGCAGCGTCTACGAGGAATGTCGCTTCCTTCAGAGGTGGTTCTTCACACTGGTCACGCAGCACACCCGCCGAGGAGGAAAGCAGCGACTCGCCGAGCAAAGCGGCCTTCCGTAGCGGAGACACCACGGCGCGTTGGTCGACCGAGTTGAAGGCGTTCTGCCGGATGACCCGCCCGATGTCGGAGTAGATGAGACGCGCGGCATATAGAGCTGGACGGGCCACAAGCGGAACGCCAGCCAAGCCGCTGTCTGCCCGACGGTAGAACTGGTCAGCAACTTGGAGGAGGCGGGAGACAGCGCGCCGAAGCGGCGCACTGGCAACAGGCCGCCGCATCCAACCCTCCAGGTCCACATGCTCCTGCTCCAACCACGTTAGCGGAAGGTAGATGCGCCGCCTTGCAGCATCCTCACCCACGTCTCGCGCGATGTTGGTTAGCTGCATGGCAACGCCAAGGTCGCAAGCTCGAGCCAGCAGCTTTTTCTCCCTGCACCCGACGAGCAACGCCATCATGACGCCCACAGTCGACCCAACGCGCACGCAGTACGCATACAGGTCAGAGAGATTGAAGTACGTCCGACCTTCCAAGTCCCACTCGAAGCCTTCAAGCAGGCCGTCCACCGCTGCGTGCGGTATGCCGCGCGCTTGCACGGCGACTTGAAAGGCACCAAGCACCTCATCTTGCAACCCGCATCCACTGTAAATCGCCTCCACCTGCTCACGCAGTTTCGCCAGTCGCTCCGGCGCTAGTGCGGCGTCGTCATCTACAGCATCGTCAGCCAAGCGACAGAACGCATAGATCGCCGTCGCATCCTCGCGAAGGGAAGACGGCAGCAGGTACGATGCAGCGGAAAAGCTCTTCGATCCGTTGGCTAAAACGCGGCGGGTGCTCCTGTAGGCGGAACTGCTCATCCAACACCCATCGTCACTAGACGAGCGCCTGCGCATCAGGCACCAACTGGTCGAGCACCTTCGCTGATGACAACACACCTGGAACACCCGCGCCTGGATGCGTACCTGCTCCGACCAGGAACAGACGGTCGATGTCCTCGCTGCGGTTGTGCGGACGGAAGTATGCGCTCTGACTAAGCAGAGGTGCCAAACCAAAGGCAGCCCCTCGGTAGGCCAGAAGATCAGCTCGGAAGTCTTCAGGCGTCAGCAACCGCGACGTGGTTATGTGTTGGCCCAGCTCGGGAAGCACCGTTCGCTCGAGGTAGCGCTGAATCTTCTGTCGGTAGATCTCACGGTAGGTGGACCAGTTGACGGCGCTGCCAGACTCCGTCAGGTGCGGTACGGGAGAGAGAACGTAGAATCCGTCGCACCCTGCTGGTGCCAAGCTTGAATCGGTTCGCGTCGGCCTGTGAAGGTAGAGCGAAAAATCATCGGCAAGCGCTTTGCGATCGAAGATATCCGATAGCAGTTCCTTGTAGCGCGGCCCGAGCAAGATGGTGTGATGCTCAACCTCTTCGTAACGTCGTCGCGTGCCGAAATACCAAACAAAGAGCCCCATGGAATACGCGGCTGCATCAATCCGTCGATTGGTCCACGCTGAGCGTGCGCTCTCCGGAAGCAGCTTGTTATAGGTCCAGGCCGAATCTGCATTGGAAACCACCACATCCGCCGCGAGATGCTCTCCACTTTGCAAGTCCACGCCGACCGCGCGACGCCCCTTCAACGCGATGCGTGAAACCTCTGCGTTCAGGCAGACCTGACCACCTTGCCGCTCCACAAGACGCACCAGCCCATTGACCAAGCTGCCCGTCCCGCCTTTGGGGAACCAAACGCCCCACTTGCGTTCAAGGTATGCGATGAGGGCGTAAATCGAGGTGACGCGGTAGGGGTTGCCGCCGATCAAGAGCGGATGGAAAGAGAAGACCTGCTGAAGCTTTGGATGTTTGATAAAGCTTTTGACCAGGCCATGCACCGTGCGGTAACTCCGAAGACGCAGGAGGTCGGGAACAATGGCCGCCATGGACGACCACGAATCGAAGGGGGCCGCGGAAAGGCGCTCGAAGCCAACCTCGAATATTTGTCGGCTGAAGTCCAAGAAGGCCTCGTATCCTTCGACATCTGATGGAGAAAACTGGGCGATTTCTTCGCGCATTTGCGCCGCGTCGCCGTTGTAGCGGAACGTGTCGCCGTCGTGAAATCTGATATGATAGAAGGGGTCAATCGGCACCATCTCCACATCCTCGTGAAGGTTGCCGCCGGTCAATGTCCAGAGCTCCTCGAACAAGAAGGGCGCGGTGATGACCGTCGGCCCCCCATCGAAGGTGAAGCCATCTTGCTTGTAGACGTAGGCGCGCCCGCCCGGCGCGTCCCGTTTCTCTACCACAGTTACGCGATAGCCGCGGGCGCCTAGCCGCACCGCTGCAGCCAGACCGCCGAACCCAGCGCCGATCACGACGGCGTGCCGCTGCCCCTGTTCCGCAAGGTGTGACTGTTCGGCTGCGCGCTCCTGTTCGGTTACGTGTGACTGTTTAGCCACGTGTGACCCCCGCCCCTATCTCCCTGCCCGCTCTCATTGCCGTGCCAGGGTAGTAGAGCTTCTTGCACGACCGGGCAAGAGCTAACGCTACACCCTGAGTCACCAAGCTCTCAGAGTGACCAAGCTCTTAGACTCACCTGCCCAACAGGGCGGTCACTCCAAGTGGCAGGTAAACGTTCAGGCATCCTAGCATACGGTTTTCGAGGCTTTTTCTGGTCCGAGCGCTGGGATCGCAGGAGTGAAACGACGAGAACTCCACGCAAAGACCTCCCGGAGCGCACTCTGGTGCGTGAGGACAGGTCTTGAGGACGTAAGCCGGAGCAGGGAGAGCTTTGAAAAGGAGTTCCCGTCATTTCATTCCCGCGATCCCGGTGGTTTTCTACTGCCCAGAAGGGTACCTGAACGCTTACAGTGGTAGCACCCTCACCCGATGCACCTCAGATGGATGCGTGGCTTGATGCCTCGGAACATCTCATCTGCGCTGTGTGATCCGCCTCAAGCATCTCCGCAGATGACTCAGGTTCTAGAGCGGCATCCAACACTTCGGTCATGTCCTCAGCTAACACTATTTCCACTTCCTCAAGGAGCTCGTCCGGCACATCCTCCAGGTCCCGCTCGTTGCGCTTGGGAAGGATGATCCGCTTGAAGCCCGCGCGGTGGGCAGCAAGGAACTTGGACTTGATACCCCCCACCGGAAGGACGCGCCCGCGCAATGTAGCCTCACCCGTCATGGCTGTGTCCGACCGAACTTGACGACCGCTTAGCAGTGAAGCCAGTGCCGTAAACATGGTTACACCTGCCGAAGGTCCGTCCTTTGGCACGCCACCTGCTGGCACATGCACATGCAGGTCGTGCTTCTCAAGAAAGTGGGCATCGGCACCGATTTCTTCTGCGTGCGTGCGTAGATACGCCAGCGCCGCACGCGCCGACTCGGTCATCACACTACCTAGTTGCCCCGTGATTTCGATCTTACCCGTGCCAGGCATGCGGGTAGTCTCCACGTAGAGGATATCGCCTCCGACTGGCGTCCAGGCAAGGCCCGCCGCAACGCCAGGGGTCTGAGTACGCTCGGCCGCCTCGTTGAAAAACTTAGGACGCCCCAGGACCTCCCGCACGTCGGCTTCTTTTATCGCCCGAGTGTTCTGCCCCTTCCGTGCCACATCAAGAGCCACGGAGCGGCAAATCTTCGCGAGCTCTCGCCCCAGCTGACGCACCCCCGCCTCACGTGTGTACTCGCTGATGACCAGAGACACGGCGCTCCTTTCCATCGTCACCTGGTCGTCATCGAGGCCGTGCTCCTCAAGCTTCTTTGGCCACAAGTGCTCTGTGGCAATGTGCGTCTTCTCATCCACCGTGTATCCGCTGACCTCGATGATTTCGAGACGGTCCCGCAACGGCGGTGAAAGCGAAGAAACTTCGTTAGCCGTGGCGATGAAAAGCACCTCTGAGAGATCAAAGGGTACGTCCAGATAATGATCGGTGAAGCTGACGTTTTGCTCCGGGTCAAGCACCTCCAAAAGAGCAGCCTCTGGATCACCAGCCCATCCCCTGCCGAGTTTATCCACCTCGTCAAGCACCATCACGGGGTTCTTGACTCCAGCCTTGCGCAATGCCGTCACGATGCGTCCCGGCATCGCGCCCACGTAAGTGCGACGATGCCCCCGCAGCTCCGCCTCATCACGCACGCCACCAAGGGAAACCCGGGCCAGCGGTCGACCGGTGGCATGCGCCACCGACTGCGCGAGGCTCGTTTTGCCCACGCCAGGCGGCCCCACCAGCGCAAGGATAGTGCCTTTCGCTTTCGCTGATAGCTTGAGCACCGCCATGTGCTCGAGAATGCGGCGCTTGACCTCGTCGAGCCCGTAGTGATCGGCTTCCAGCGTCTCGCCAATGCCGTCGATGTCTTGCGATGTCTCCGCTCGCTTGTTCCACGGCAGCTCAGCGATGAGCTCCAAGTAGTTTCGGATCACGTGCCCCTCGGGCTGCCCAGGCTGCATGCTGCCGAGGCGACGAAGTTCGCGATCCGTCACCGTCTGCACCTCCTCCGGCAGGTCGGCCTCATCGAGCTTCTTCCGGAGCGTGTCGTTCTGACTCTCATCGTCGGCGTCGTCACCAAGCTGCTTACGGATCGCCTTGAGCTGCTGACGTAAAAGCACCTCGCGCTGTTGGTCGTTTAGTCCACGCCGCACCTCGGAGTCGATGCGCTCTCGCATCTCGGCACGGGCCCGCGCCTCTTGCAGCAGGTGCGCGACCAAGCGCAGACGCTTCGTCACATCGAGCTCACGGAGCACCTTCACCTTGCTGGCGTGAGGCATGTCGATGAAGTGCGCAACGCGGTCAGCTAATACGCCCGGCTCATGACTTTCCTCCAGCATCTGCTTGACCGTCGCATCAGGCGCAAGGTCCCGGAGGAACTCCCGCAAGCTGTTAGCGAGCGCGTCGATATCCTCGCCGGGCTCACCCACTTCCTCCACCGGTCCGCACCGCGCCACCAGCAGCCCATCGCGAAGGCTCAGCGACTCGATTGCAATCCGATGCTGCACATGAAGCTGCAGTGAGGCACGCCGCTTGGAGGCGATCTTCCGTTCACACACTACGGCTGATACACCTATTGGATGCACATCGGCAATGGCCGGATCTTCAACGCGCGCCTCGTGCTGCACGACGAGAGCAAGATGATCTCCGACCTCTAACGAACGTACGAGCGCCAAGGAGCGATCCCGCCCGATCGGTATCGAGGTGCGTGTCCCGGGAAGCCCAACCGACTGCCGCAAAGGTAAGCAGGGGAGTTCAGAGGTCTTGGAGTTGTCCATGAACATAATCTAAATTCGCTCAACGCTCAGTCAATACCCTGCCATCAGAATGCAGAGCAGTGGTATGACACATGTGTGGAAAAGGATGAGTTGGAAGACTGTGCCAAGAGGCGAAGTCGGCGGGAGCGTCTGCTCGACGTCGCGCGAGAACATCTAATCAGGTACGGCGCTCGAAAGATCACTGTCGGTGAGATTGCCAACGCAGCTGGCATCGGTGTGGGCACCCTCTACCTCGAGTTTCCTAACAAGGACGCCTTGGTCTACGCCTTGGCAGAGGAGCAATACGCCAAGGTGCTCACGGATATCGACACGATCCTTCGGGGAACAAATCCGCCGCGGGAGCAACTGCGCCGGGCTCTGACGGCTCGGGTGGATAGGCTCAAGGGGCTTGCCGCACAAGGACCTCACGCAGCAGACCTTTTGTTCTGCACACACAGCGACGCAGTCAAACGTGCGCATCACGCCTTTTGCACGGCGGAGCATAAACTTTTCCTCGCGTACTTCGAGATTGTGAACTCACACGAGAAGCTCGAGGTGCAGCCCAAAGCGCTTGCCAGAACGCTAGGGCTCGCGTGTTGTGCGCTCAATCCGCCAAAGCTGTTCGGCTACGAGCTTCGTGAGCTAGAGAGAAACCTCAAGGCACTATCAGAAGTGATGGCCCAAGCACTTCCTTGTCGTACCGCGGAGTGAAGCGATGTTATCGGAGTGAAGCGATGTTATAGGAGTGAAGCGATGTTATCGGAGTGAAGCGATGTTATCGGAGTGAAGCGATGTTATCGGAGTGAAGCTTTGTAAAGGTTGCTTTACAAACGTGACGGAGACGAGATTGAACTTGGGGATACCGTTACGGGGATAGGTTCATTCTGCCAGCTCGGCACGAACTTTGGACGCGACCGCCTTCCCAGCGCTTCGCGTACGGGTGCGTTGGCATTTCGGCTTTCTCCTGACCGCTTGCGTCTAGACCTGGGCCAGGCCGCCGTCGACGGCGAGCTCGGCACCGGTGATGTAAGAGGCGTCATCTGAGAGCAGGAAGGCTGCAGCGGCGGCCACTTCCTCGGGCCGTCCGAAGCGTCCCAGCGGAACCATCTTCTCAAGGTTTCTGGCGAACTCCCGCACCTCACCATCGGACATACCCGCCCGCCGGTAAAAGTCGGTGTCAGTCGGTCCAGGACTGACAGCATTGACGCGCACGCCTTTTGCGGCGAGTTCGCGCGCCAGCACGCGCGTCACCGCCCGAACCGCGCCTTTGCTTGCGGAGTAAACAGCCGCATTGGGCATCCCGCGCTCATGCACGATGGAGGTGTTTAGCACGATGGAGGCACCGCCCGACAGGAGCGGCGCCAGGGCCTGTGCCTGCATCACGGGGCCTCGGACGTTGGTCTGATACTGCGCGTCAAACCCCTCTACGGTCACGTCGCTCAGCTTTTCAAAGCTGCCAAAGCCCGCATTTAAAAACAGGCCATGCACCGTATCAAACTGTCGCTTGGCTTCTTCACCCAGTCGCCTCGCGTCTTCCGGTTCCTTTGCATCGTTGTCGATTGCATGAACTTCAGGCAATGCCTGCCTTACCTCCTGCAAGTGCGCCTTAGTCTGACCAGTAACCAGAAGCTTCGCGCCCTCCTCTGCTAGCCGCTTGGCCAAAGCCAGGCCGATGCCGTGCGTGCCTCCGGTGATGATGATGTTCTTGTCGCTAAATCGTGACATGGGTGTCCTTCCTTCGGGCACCCTTTCGCCGGGCACCGACGGCCCTATAGGTATGGGACGCTGCACGCGGCAAGCAAGCCTCGTAGATAACACACGCTAGGCCTTCGATCATGAACGTGCTAAACCTCTAACCCCACGCAATATTGCATCAAAGCACCGGTAGACAAACGTGTCAGCCTTGGAAGAACTGCAGCAGCTCGTCGAGCGCGATAAGGAACACGACTGCGAGGGCCTCGGACCCGATCACGTGTGTGTGAAGGTCATTGCCGCAGCTGATCTACCCACGCGTTTTGGCCGGTTCGCTGTAGCGGCCTTCTGGAATAACCGCGACGCGAAGGAGCACATTGCCATCATCAAGGGAGATGTGCTGGGCGCATCGCGGGTGCTCACGCGCATGCATTCCGAGTGCCTGACCGGCGATAGCTTAGGATCGCTGCGTTGCGACTGCCGCGATCAGCTTGAACAGGCCATGCGTCACATCGCACAGGTGGAATGCGGCCTTCTCCTGTATCTGCGCCAGGAAGGCCGGGGTATCGGTTTACTTAACAAGATACGCGCTTACGCGCTCCAAGACGCGGGTATGGATACGGTGGAGGCCAATGAGGCTCTCGGCTTTCGAGCGGATGAGCGAGACTATGCTGTCGCTGCGCACATGCTGCGCTCGCTCCGTGTGCAGTCGGTAAGGCTGCTGACTAATAATCCCGAAAAGGTGGCGCAACTCGAACACTACGGGGTAAGTATCGTGGAAAGAGTGCCTCACGTGATGAAGGCCAACGCGCACAACCAGTTCTACCTGCAGACCAAGGCCGACAAATCTGGACACTTCATCAAGCTGGAAGATAAGCGTGAGCTTGCGGAACAAAACGAGCGCGTGGTGGTTGAGGGCGTGAATCTAAATGACATCTGAACCGATTGGGCAAGGCGCAAGAATTCTTCTTACTGGCGCAACGGGTTTTGTCGGAGGCCATCTTCGCATCGCTCTAGCCGCAGCGGGATACGACCTGCGATTGGCTTCTCGTGATCCTGCCGCTGCAAGGCGTGAGCATCCAGAGGGCACGTGGGTCCACATGGACATCAAGAAGCCTGAGAGCATGGAGGCCGCGCTCGAAGGGTGCGATGCCGCTTACTTCCTTGTGCACCGCGTGGGCTCCGGAGGCGACTACGCCGAGGTCGAAGCTGAAGCCGCTAAGCACTTTGCAAAGGCAGCATCTCGCAAGAAGGTGAAACGAATCATCTACCTTGGCGGCGTCGTTCCTCCGCGAGGTAAAAGCTCCAAGCATCTGCAGAGCCGGAAGCACACTGGCGAGATCCTGCGCGGAGGCGACGTGCCGTGCACCGAGTTGCGAGCCGCGATGATCGTGGGAGAGGGCAGCCGAAGCTGGCGCATTTTGACAGACCTGGCCGACCGACTGCCCGTTATGGTTCTTCCTAGGTGGCTTCGCAACCATTCCTGGCCTGTAAGTATCGACAATGTCGTCTACGCCCTGGTGGCAGCTTTAACGCTGGAACATGAGGGGTCACAGTGGTTTGACCTTCCAGGCGAGGAGCGGGTCTCACACCGGGAGTCGCTCCTCCGCGTTGCCAAAGCCATGGGCAAGCATCCCGTGACAATCGGCGTGCCGGTGCTCTCACCCACGCTATCAAGCTACTGGATCGGGGCATTGACCTCGGTGAGTTTCACCCTGGCTAGAGAGCTGGTGCAAGGGCTGAAGTACGACCTTGATCCAAGCGGTGTTGTAGTTTGGGATAAAGTTAAGGAAAAGCCCTACGGGGTGAATAAGGCGATCACACTCGCACTTGCTGATCTGGGCCTGCGGGAGACGCCCAGCTCGGCCACAAAGGCGAGACTCGAGGCCCTCGGACGCGCTGCAGCGCATGGTGTAGCGGCTTGAGGTGCAGCAGCTCAGTTGCCACCATGCAACGGGCTCTGTGGGTGGTTGCCAGTGCGACGCTGCTCTTTGCAGCTGCGTTGTTCGGGCTTGAACGTTATAATGCCTGGCTACTTACTGGAGCAGCAGCTGCAATTAGCCTGACGCTAATCTACTTCTCACGCGTCTGGCCCCGCCTTCGAAATCCCAGCGGCTCATGGCGCGACCTCTGGCTTGGCCTCCTGCTCGGCGTTGGCATGATTGCTGTGACTCACGGGCTGTACGATCTGGCACGCGACCTCTTCCCCGCCCTCGCAAGACCGGTCAATGCGCTGTACGCTCGGGTCGAGCATCCACCTGGGCCCGTCGGAGCTCTGCCCATCTTACTGCTAGTCGTTTTTGCGGAAGAAGCTGTATGGCGTGGTGTCTTGTACCCCGCGCTGCAGCGAAGGCTATCCAAAGGCAAGGCCGCCGCGCTCACTACCGTGGCCTACGCCGCACCGCAGCTCGCAGCACCCACATTCATCTTGCTCTTGGTCGCGCTGGCGTGCGGAGCAGTGTGGACCACGCAGCGCTCACTGTCGGACTCGCTACTTCAGCCGCTGGTCACGCACCTAACATGGAGCACCGGGATGTTCGTGGTCTTACCGGTCAGTCCGGTCGCCGGATAACGCCTCAAGGACTCGAGTGAAGGTGGACGCTTCAACCACGCGAAAAGTTGGTTTTGTTGTGCTGGGAAATCAGCTGTTCCCTTTGAAGCACCTGCAGGAGCACAAGAGCTTGCCCTTCTTCATGGCCGAAGATATGGAGCTCTGCACGTTCGTCAGGCATCACAAGCAGAAGATCGCGCTCTTCCTCTCTTCCATGCGGAGCTACCGCGACGCGCTGCAGGCAGCACGTTTTCACGTAAGTTACGTCCCCCTTGACGGTCCGATAGGTCACAGCGCTACGTACGAGGATAAGCTGCTGGCTTTCGTGAAGAAGCATGAGCTCACCGTGCTTCGACTGTGGGAAGTTGAAGACAAGTTCTTCGAGCAGCGACTGAAGAAGTTCGCCGAGCAACATGAAGTTAAGCTGGAGTGGGGACATTCTCCGATGTTCCTTACCCCACGTGAGGATTTCGGGAGGTGGCTCGGCCAAGACCGTTCGCCAATGATGGCCAACTTCTACGCGTGGCAAAGGAAACGGCTTGGTATCCTGGTGACAAAGAAGCGCACACCGGTGGGCGGAAAGTGGTCGTTCGATGCAAACAATCGGCAGGCTCTTCCGCGAAAGCAGCCTGTCACCGAAACGGTGCCCGCAAAGCCAACCCAGCATGTGCGCGATGTCATTCCGCTGGTTCACACGCACTTTGCAGATCATCCAGGAGATCTCACCGAGGCAGGTTGGTGGCTGCCATCCTGCAGGGAGCAGGCGGAGAGGTGGCTTGAAGCATTCCTGAACGAGCGTTTTGCCCTCTTCGGCCCGTATGAGGACGCTATATCCGGTCGCGGCGCGTTTCTGTTTCATTCGGTGCTCACCCCCGCGCTCAACTTGGGGTGGTTAACACCGGATGAAGTCCTATCCAAAGCCATGGAGGCGGCTCAGGAAAACGACGTGCCGATCAACTCTACGGAAGGTTTCGTGCGCCAGATCATCGGTTGGCGCGAGTTTGTTCGCGGGGTCTACCAACACTTTTCCGAGGAGCAAGAGCAGGGAAACTTTTTCGGACACCAACGGTCACTGACGCCGCACTGGTACCGTGGGAGCACGGGGCTTCCGCCGCTCGACGATGTTATTCGGAAAGCACAAAGGCTTGGATGGACGCACCACATCGAGCGTTTGATGATCGCGGGAAACTTGATGCTTCTTTGCGAGATTGAGCCCGTGCAGACTTACCGATGGTTCATGGAGATGTACGTCGACAGTTCCGATTGGGTGATGGTGCCTAACGTGCTCGGCATGTCTCTTTTCGCTGACGGCGGGATCTTCGCCACCAAGCCTTACATCTGCGGCAGCAACTACATTCTGAAAATGAGCGACTACAAGAAACCCCCACAGAGCTCATCGGGAGACACATGGTGCGACGTGATGGACGGGCTTTACTGGCGCTTCATCGAGAAGCACAAGCCCTTCTTCGGGGAGCAGGCGCGCCTCGGTCACGCGGTCAGCCTGCTTGAGCGCATGGATACAGCTCATAGAAAGAAGATCATGCGTGCTGCCAACGCATTTCTTGATGAAGCGACTGCCTAGTAGCGACCCGCGCTGCGCTCCATGTCTGAAAACGCCTTACGCACATCGAGCGGAACCTTGAGAAGCTCGAGCGACTGGTAGAGCGTGGTCAAGTAAAGACCAAGTGCCAAAAAGCTGCCACTAAGCTTCTTCTTAGCGTTTCGGCAGGCAACAAAGCTGTGATGAAGACTGAAAATGAGATTTCGGGTGTGAAAGACAACCGCTTCTTGTCCCTCCCCAAAGTGCTGCAGGAAGGTTTCTTTGGCCGGCTCCATGTTAAGCGCCTGCAACGACTTCTCGAAAAGCGCATCATCATCTTGATAGAAGCCCCGATAGAGGCCACGCAGATTCTCCAAAAACGCCGAGGGCCACCGGATGAGGTACTGGTTTGGTGACCACTGGGTTTTACTGGCTCTACAGGAGAGCCGCGCCGGTCTCAAATCGAGCACAGCAGTATCCGCATGCATGATCTGCCAAAAGTAGAGCCTGAGGAGTCGTTCACCTTGCGCCTTCTTCTCCTCGACCGAAAGGTTGTGTCGCGACATGTTCTGCCAGAGAGCGTTCTTGGCCAACCCCTCACGCTCGGCCTCGAGACCTTCCACCCCTGATTGCGCTGCCTGTAGCAGCGCAATTAGGTCCTGCGGTGGGTGACGATGGTTGCTGGCCAATGTTTTGGCTGTCCTCATCGTCTCGGTGACCGGCACCACCTGCCAGAAGGCAGGAGTGACGAAGTCGAGCATCTGCCGAAGGTCTGTATTACGAAGTAGGTGTCCAAGCATGGTGTGTCCGCTCATAGTTTTTTTCTCTCGCGTTCCTTTCGTTGCGCAACTAACGGCCGTGCGAGTGGACCCATAATAACCGCATGCGTGATGAGCGCCAGCGCGCCCGCACCTCGAGTCGGCGTGAGCCGTCTATCGCACCCACCCACCCACCCGGCCACACTCAAGATCCTATTGCGACTTCACGGCACGTGCCCGCAGCTTAGGCATCGGACGGTGACGTCGTGGCAGGCGCGGATTCCCCTGCGCTGGCGGTTCGTATGACTTCTCCAGTCTATCGGAGGTTACCCGCCAGATGCAACTGCCTCTGCAGCTGCGTCAGGGGGTGCTGCATCGCCCAGATGATCGAGATACCCTGGAGGAAGGGTAACAACGTGCGTACCTCCCGACTTGCCTCGAAATAGGCGCTTAGCGTGCTTGGGAAACGGCTCTTCCGTGTCCAATGTGGCAAGAATGGCTTCGAGCTCAGCGAGACTGCCGATATGAACCAGACGCGCACGAAGCTGCGCGCTCCCGCAGAAGCCTTTGGTGTACCAGGTTGCATGCTCGCGGAAACTTCGCATGCCTGAGGCTTCCCCTAGCCACCCTGCAAGCAACCTCGCATGCCGGAGCATGATCTGGCAGACGTCGCCGAGGCGTGGCTGTGGTGGTTCTCCCTCACCGTCGAACGCGGCAGCCAGGTCGCGGAAGAGCCACGGCCTGCCAAGACAACCGCGTCCAACGACCACACCCGTCACAACCGGTCTCGCGCATCATCCGAGTAGCGTCGGAGGCTTCCCAGATGTCTCCGTTCCCTAGCACGTGAATGCCCTGCACATGGTTTTCAAGTTCGCGCTCGCGAAAACTCGGCAGAAGAGCGTAGTTGGCGCCCAAGTAGGCAAGCGTTTGCGCGTTTGCAACGAGTTCTGCAAAAGGCTGAAGCGCAAACACCGCTCGAGTGGCTGCCGCCATACACACCACGCCTCCTATTACGGGAGACCACCCCGCTGTTGCGGCGATCACCGGAGGCGCGATGCCACCAAGGCCGAGTGTGACGCATCCCGCCGCTAAGGTGTTATCAAACCAGGAGTGTCGATCCGCACGCGCAGCGACCTCCAAGCCTAGCCTATGATGAAAGTCATGAAGCAACGGCAACGCGGGCCTACCGCCTTCCGTGGTCGCGTCAGGAATGCCTGAGGATTGCATCACATCATAGATGCGCCACATTTCCTCTGCGGATAGGTCACGCCAGCCTTGCACCTCGGATGCGCGCTCAGCTAGCTTCATCAAGAGCGCGCAGTGCGATGCGCCTGAAGTGCTCCAGGTCACGGTAATCAACGGGTACGGAGGCTCCGCCGAGTGTACGGACCTCTTCCGGATCTTGCACCAGATGCGCAAATCCATCCGGATGCGTAGCCACTTGAGCCCAATAACCCAGTGCCCGTGTTTCAGAAGCCGAAGACGCACCCTCGGGCCTTATGACCCAATCCCTGGTCTCCTCACCAAAGTCCACAGTAACGGGCGCAAACAAAAGCGGAAAGGCTAGCCTCTCCCTCACGATTGGTTGAACGACAGCGTGCACATACTGCTCTACGACCGCTGGCAGGTTCGCGAGCTTTGCTTCATTGGCCCCACGAGCAGCGCTTCCCGGGGCTCCCGGAATCGGACTGGGTCGCGTGCGTCGCGTGTTATCATGCATCATCTGCGCGTAGGCGCGCAGCTCCCTAAGCGGGCCAATCTCGAGTTGCGCGAGCTCCTGATGGTCCGAAAGAGCCTCCCCTTTAGCGTGCAGGTAGCCTAAGAGGGCATCTAAAGACTCTATCATCGCCGAGGCACATCGGTTGAGTTCACCGTCTGCATTGGCTCGCCACTCCTGCACTCCAGCACCGAGCCCTGAAGCAGGATCACGCCATTCGTGGTGCACAAGTTGATTTTGACATTCACTCAGAATCGAGGCGTCGCCATTCTGAATCGGACCGAGCACGTCGCGGATGAACGCGTCTTTTTGCATAGCGACCGCGTACATGTCAGCCATGGATGCAATCTTGGCGTCGAGTCCGTCGGCGGCTTGCTCACTGGAGCTTGCATAGGGAGCCCTCTCGAAGAACAACTGCTCTTCTTCAAGTGCAACTAGCTGCTGGCTCACCACGGGTTGAATAAAGAGCTCGTTTGCCGCGCGAAGGTAAGCCGACGCCACGGAGGCATCATCTGCCGCACCGCTCGCGTAGTCGGAAACCGCTCTGTTTAAGCGATAAAGTTGCTGCTGCACGACCTCGTGAAGTTGCGGTTGCACGGGCTCATGCCGCACTACCGACGAATATCCGAGGTCGTCCGAGTAGGGCTGACAAGAACGCTCAGCCGTCACTTGGTCGGTAACGCACACTTGTCCCGCAGGGCAAAGGAGATGAGCATCCGCGCATCCTAGATCTGCGAGGCTCTGTCCATCGGACGTTGTCTGCTCCGTGCCGGATGAGCTTGAGCATGAAGCTAGGGTTCCATAAAGAAACACCAGGGGTGAGAGATATGTCGCGCGTAATGTTCGCCGGGTGTGTAGGCGTAAGCTGCGCAAGGGCGCGTCAAGTAAGGCGGACATCTAACCTCCTAAGTACATAATCGTACGTAAGCAATGAACATGCCGATACCTAAAAGGGTGCAGTTAATCGCAAAAAGAAACATAGGAGGGGCTAGCGTCTAGAGTACGTGGTCAGTACGTGGTCAGCCCCCCCAAGGGTCAAAAGATCGACATGAGACTGCGCGTGTGATCTAAGGTTGGGGTGACGCTTGAGCAGGCCCTGGCAGAGCGTGGTGCGGTGATGGCGGAGCGTGGTGCGGTGATGGCGGAGCGTGGTGCGGTGATGGCGGAGCGTGGTGCGGTGATGGCGGAGCGTGGTGCGGTGATGGCAAGCTGCAGGCACGCATCGAGGAGCTTGCCGCAAAGCTTGAGCGCGACAGCCGGAGCAGCAGTCAAATGAGACGCCGTGGTATCAGCGCCATCAGCTGCACGGGTTGTGGGTGGCGCGCCCGGCGCAGGTGGCGGTGTTTCAGGTGACGGCGCACCGGGACCGAGCGGCGGCCCATCGCCTGCTCGGCTCGCTTACTCGGTCATGCCGCCAGCCAGCTTGGGGGTGCTATAAGCCGATCGTTACAGCGCCTACGTGCCCAGCACACCTGCCGCCCGAGCAGCGGCAGGTGTGCTGGGCGCATCTGCTTGGCACGTTCAACAAGCACGCGCGGCTCTTGGATTTGCCACCCATCGCGTGGGCCTTGGAGGTCAGAGCTCAGAGCGGCAAGATGTACCGGCGTCACATCGAGCGCATTCGAGCGCGCGGGTTGTCGCTACTGGAGCAGGGCAAAGCGCTGCGTTACGCCAGGGTCAATCCCCTGTCGCTCGCTGCGGGGCGTGGAGCCGGCTAATTCTAAGGTGGTGGTCCATCGGCAGAAAGCTCGCGACACCAACTACTGCCCTACGTGGATAGCCGCTCCCAGGGTGGGTCGTTTCCGAAACTTAATCCGTCACCGGGGCCAGACGCCTCTTCAGACGGAGGGTGTTCGGTTCGGTCAGGCACGCAAACTTCGGCTTCGGGTCTGCTCGTGCCATTCCTCGGATGCATCCTGCTAATCAACAAAAGGCGTAAGAGTCAAATCGAAGACAGGTCGACTTCATCAAGATCACGCCTATATCGATCACCTATGTGGTACGAACGTTTGCACAAGAGGGACACGATGATTCATCGAATGGCAGGATTTACCCTACTGCTCAGCATGGGCTGCGCTACCAGCTTCACAGGCTCGGCGCACATCAAAGGTGGGCGCTCTGGCTGCGAGCGGCGCTGTGCCCAGGACGGGCTGGAAATGTCGGCCTTCGTTTACATGGGCGAATACTCCGATGCGTGCGTTTGCGGAAAGCCTGGGCGCCAAGGACACGTGGCAGAAAGCGCCGCAGTCGAGGGAGCAGCCGCAAGCGTGGTGATGCAGATGCGGCAAGCGCAACGCGAGCAGCAGCAGGGGATTTGAAGGGGCGGTCCTCCTTGGACTGACGTGGATCCAGCGAGCTCAACATCCAGAGTGAAAAAGGCTACTGTCAATCTGCCGGTGGATGTGCTTGAGGACGCGACGCGCCTGACATTTAAGAACATGACGATGACGCTGATCGAGGGGCTTGAGGAAATTCAGAGATAGCCGAATGCCCGGAGAATGCGACTTACTACGGTCGCAACGAAGAGGAATGTAAAGGGTTGAATTATCGGTGTGCGTTCGACGCGGTTCCAGAGCACTGCGAGTGCAGATGCGTGGCCGAGGAGGGGCTTGCATGCCCTTACCCCGAACATGATTTGATCAAGTACATCGCCACGCCCGCCGAGTCGTGCAGTCACATCGATTACGTCTGCGACGACCCGGCGTATCCAAATCATTTTGACAACGGGTGCGGATGCGGCTGTGCCTCCGACGACGCGATCAGGTAGCGCGCCCAATGGATCCAGCTGTGCGACTCGATCACCTTCGAACGCCTTGCTCCCGAAGATGAGCTGTTCTCGAAGATGAGCTCCGGCCGGAGGTGCGGGCGCTCGTCTTCATGCTGACACTGCACTCGCTCTTGACATGGTATCGCTAAAAGTGAGCCGAGACACTCACCGTTCGTGCGGTGTCATTCAAGTGGGGCGAATAGGTTGACGATGTCAAGCTGTACTTCAAACGTCCGGCTTATCAGCGTGCCTGCACGATGATGCTCTTGATCGAGGGCGTAGCCGCTGTCCCTTAGCAGGTAGACTTTGGCTTCGTCGATATCGGGATCGATCAGCCAATATTCGGTGACGCCAAACTGTGCGTAAAGTGCGGCCTTGGTCAGCACATCGGTGCGTCGGTTAAACGGCGAGAGGATTTCAATGATCAGCTCAGGCGCCCCTTCGATCGCACGACGCGTGATTTTTGAGCGGCTCTCGCGTTTCAGCACAACGATGTCGGGTTGCACGAAGCTGTTGGACGAAAGCATGACATCCACGGGTGCATGAAACACATAGCCCAGGCCTTGTCGCTGAATCTGAAGAACCAGTTCTGTCTCAATGCGCTGGGAGATGAGCTGATGCAGTGTGCTTGGCGCGGGTGACACGTGGAGCTCTCCTTCGATGATCTCGTAGCGCTTGCCATCATCTGGAAAACCGCAGTAGGCCTCGTAGTCCCAAGCTACTTTTCTTGCCGCTTGTGCATTCACTGTTTGAACATACCACAGTTGGCCGGGCTGAGCTGACCCTCTCCCGGGACAGCTGCAAGCGTGAGTTGTAGCGAGATAGACGGAGCGAAATAAAGGGAGCGAGGCTAAGCCGGACGAAACAAAGGGAGCGAGGCGGTAGATTTTGCCGTCGAAGGCGCAGAAGTAGAGCTCGCCTTCGTTCCAAACTGAAGGTCGAGATTTGCGTGCCGCCTCGAATAGCAACACGTCCTGTGGCTCCTCTCAACGCACCGCCGTTGTGATTGCTGTAAGGCTGAGCGAAGCGCAGCAGTTCCCCTGGGTTCCACCTGCAAGTCAACCGGGCGCACGAATGGTTCAAGCTCCGCAGGAGCCGACTTACCGTTGTTCAAGCACCCGGTTCAAGCGTGGTCACGCCCGGTCCAGGCGTGGCGCATGGGGAGGACGTGGTGCTTATTCGTCAACCTGTCGGCTTAAGTCGACGACGACAACATGCCAGTCCGGATGCCGCGGCGCACTTGCTCCTTAGGCGAGCGGCACCAAACGCGGAACGGGTCGTAGCGTTACGGTTGTAGGGCGCATGTGGCGCACATCGGTTGTTACCAATGCGGTTGCTTGATGACGTTGCGCCTGCGCTAAAACGATGCTGTCGACGAGACCGAGCTGCAGATCAGCAAAGCGCACCCGCCACTGGTGTGCTGCCGGCAGGTCTTGATGCAGCCCTTCGTCTGCCAAAAACACGCCGGCGCGAATGTCGTTGAGGAACGCTTCAGCTACGGCTGGGCCGAGGCGTTTGTGTGCAAGGTAATCAACCTCCGGCAAAACCGCCCACGGGACTAACCATGTCGGGCTCTTCTCGAAGAAATGTCGCACGGAACGATGATGCCGATCGTCGCGATCGAGCAAAGCGATCAGGCCACCGGTGTCCGCGACAACGCTCAATCCTCGCCCATCCCTTCAAGTTCTTGGTCCACGCGTTCGCTGAGATTAGGCAAGCCGCTGCTTCCTAGTCCAACGCTCGTGGGCGTCGGGCGTTGCGTCATCGCATAAGCGGCAAGCGCTTCCCGGATCAGCGTCGCTTGGGAACGGCCGGTGGCCTGCGCAAGCGCTCTGATCTGCTCGTACAACGCCTCCTGCAGGTACACGGTGGTTTTGTGCATGCATACAATATATGGCATACCACATGTTTAGCCAAGCTCTGGTGATGGAAGGCACACAACTAACTGATGCCGATCCCACTCTCGCGCTCCGAGAGATGCCTACTGCTGGCCGGGAGTCGCACAGGGTGCGGAGAGCCTGCGGCTTGGTACCTTCTTTTGCTGCACATCATTGCTGCATAGAAGAAAATAATTTCTATTAAGTGGTTGCACATTTCCTGCTATCGGTCATGTTGACCTCATGGTTCGTCCACTCACGACTGCCAGGTCCAGCGAGAGCGACGTCGAGTTGGCAGCAACACTGCCCAGGCGCGTCGTGTTCACCATGCTGCGCGGGGCGATGCGGATAGCTGCACGCCTGGGCATGCCATTGTCCGACCTTCTTGAGCTGACGCGTTTAGCTTACCTGCAAGAACAACAACGACGCATCCCGAGGAGTCTTGCCGGTATCTCGCGCGCCCTAAACCTGTCGGTCCGTCAGGTCAGCAACCTGAAGAAGCAACTTGGTACTGTTTTCACAGAACCCGATGAAACCATCGCACCCTATCGAGCCATCGGTGCGGAGTTGATGAAACGTCCGCAGCTCGAAAGCGAACTATGTTCAACGCTCTCGCAGTTTGACCCGCACACCTTGCGGAGTGCTACTCGCGCCATGCGGAAGTTGCATTGGCTGTCAGAAAATGAGCAGGGCTTCTTGCAACTTAAACCTGGCCTTCGTGTGCACACAAGCGAAACCACTGAACGCCGACTGGACGGGCTTGCGCAGCAGCTTGAGTTGCTGGCGGATGGAGCTTGGACGGCGTTTACCGGCAGAGACGACCTTTACGCTCGCGGTCGATCATGGGTTTTTCGAGCTTGTCCGACGGCACTACGCCAGATCGGCGAGGAAACCCTGCAGAATCTGCGTCATCAGATTGCCGACCTTGAGCACGAGGCAGAGCGGCAGCGAGGCGGTTCTCTGTGCGGCATCACTGTGATGGTGAGTGACCTACGTGCGGCCTACGCAGTGGATGAAAAAACAAAGGATCTTAAATGAAGCCCAAAAAGCGGATCATCCCGGCGTCCCTCAGCATATCGCTGCTAGTTTTTCTATGCGCCTGCTCAGCGGGTGACGAAACCGGTTGGGTCGAAAAGCGACAAACATTCGTCGTAGGTCAAGCGGGCGCACTCGAGACGCCGGAGCTACTTCTCCAGCTAAGTGCCGACTCCCTGCCGGGTGAAGGGGGCAGCCGAGTTGAAGTTGTCGCACGCCGCATTTCAAGCGAAGGACCTGAGGGGTGCGTCCTTGCGTCATCGGTATTCAGCATGGAGCCCGAAATGCTACGTTTTTCAGCGGATGCGCTGTTAGGCGTGAGAAGCCGGGTTGGCAACGAAGAAGGTAGTGGCCTGTATTTCCGCGCGGGCCAGACCGACCAGTACATGCGTTTAGCAGACGCCACTTACGACCCATCGACTGAACGTTTTTCTGCGCGCATTGGTGAACTGGGACGTGCATTCGTGGGACGGTGCGAAAGCGACGTGGTTCCAGCACTTAATGCTGCATCGCTGCGACCTGTGCGAACAGCCTCTCGCGACGGCGCGTCACCACCGTCCTTAGTAGGTGGTGGTGCAGGATGCGGATTTCCCGAGGATGTTGATCCGGAGACCCTGAATCTGCAGGTTTTTCATCACTCCAACGTTAGTACGAAGGTGGTCCTCGAAGGTAACTATCTTGCTGAACCGCCCGATCCTCCTGTCTATGGAAGGCGCGCTGGGATCTTCATGAATGAAGACTCAGAGGTGGAGATCCGGCCGGGCACAACGGTGTATATTCCGGAGAACGTTAAAATCGAGTTCTACTCGAACGAGAGGGCAAAACCGGAGCGAAAGATCAAGGTTGTGGCCCGTGGGACAGAAGAGCGCCCGATCGTCTTTCGTGGACTTGGTTCCGCAGCGGGATGCTGGGAGCAGATACTATTCGAGCATGTTTCTCCGGCGAGCATCTTTGAGCATGTCGTGTTCGAGGGAGGAGGTCTGGCCGGCCAGAGCGCGGTCGTTTTCACTGACGGCGTCACACTTAGACACGTCTCCATCAGAAAATCAGCGGGCGATGGTGTCACGCTCGGCGGCTTAGACGCCTCCAGTGCAGATATCCGCCTCGATGAAATCGCAGAGCGCCCTGTCGTGGTGGCCCAGGGGTTAGACGCTCTGGTTCGGACCCTGCCCATCTCGCTAACTAGCGTGCAAAAGCCTTGGTACTTCGTCGAGAATCCCTTCACCGAGGATGTAGTTGTACGCGGCGACATGCAGCTTCAGTCGCAGAACTACCCGTTGCATCTCTCAGGCAACCTGGACTTCACCCCCAATTCTGCGCTTACGGTGGCCGAGGGCAACACGGTGCGCTTCGGCTCGGGTGGCGAAATCAAAATGGACCGGGAAAATACAAGACTTTCTGTCTACGGCACCGAGGAAAGCCCGGTTGTGTTTGAGGGCTCTGTTGCAGAGCCTGGTTCCTGGAAAGGTTTGCGGATTGGCGCTCAATCCAGCGATCAGACCGTACTAGAACATGTGCAGATTCGTCACGCGGGCCAGTTCGATGAAAAAGCCGTGGTCATAGAGCAGGCCGTGACGCTCAAACATCTGCAGCTGCTTGAAAACTACGGCATCGCACTCGAGCTGCCGACGACAGGCCTGCGAACCGAGTCAAGAGGAGTTCGTGTTGCGAGGAGTGTGGGTCCTCACTCCGCGGTTGTTGGCTCGCTAAACGCAGTTGGAACTTTGGGAGAGGGAAGTGTTGTCACAGAGAACGTCGGAGAAGGCGCATACCCTCTTGTCGCGCGGGTGAATAAAGATGCAATTGAGCTGAAGCGGTCATCTAGCGCCACGACCCTTCCTCCGGCGACACATCTTTTGCCCGACTACGGCGCGCCCTACGTCATCTCGGAAGCCATTCCGTACCGTGGAACGGTATCCATAACTGCCGGCGCAGAACTCATCTTTATCTCCAGAGTGGTTGAAGATAATCCAAATATAGTGACTGGTACGGGGGGGAAGCTAACAGAGTCGTCCTTCGACACCGGAAATATTATAGCCCTAGGGACTCAGGCAAACCCGGTACAGTTCTCCCGAATCCGAGTTACAGGCGCTCCTGAGAACTCAAACGTAAGGTACTCGCCTTGTATTTTTAGGGCGAGTGCGTCTGGCAGCATTCTTGACTTCGTTCGCTTAGAAGGCGAACTGACGACCGAAAACTACGCGTGCTTTCCGATGAACTTCGGGTCCCCTCCTATCTTTGTAGCCGAGTAGAGCGGAGGTCCGAGAATGAGAAGGCTTCATCTCATCTAGTACGTACGGTGCGCTACGTAAATCGCGCATCTAGGAAACATGTTTCAACAATGTGAAGTGGAGGCGGTTATGCGTATGGCAACAGGTGTAAGAACGACGGGACTATTTCTAATCTACGCAGGCATTGTGGGCCTGGGTTGCAGTCAAGGTGATGACGCCGAAGAGCGGGCGTGCGAGCGCGTACGGGAGTGCGTGACAACGTTCCCGACCGATGAATGCACGGTGTACAGCGACGAGCAAGAGACAGCGTGCGTCCTGGAGTGCTTGGAAAACGCGACCTGCGAGGAGATCGACGCGGCGTTCGAAGCGGCAGCAGCGGGCAGGGAGGCCCCTGACAACCCCTTCTACAGCTGCTCCGAGAGTTGCAGGACACCCGCGATCGGAACGTAGAGCGATGGAGAGAGAAGAGGTGTAACCACGTACTTGTAAAGGTTACTTTACAAGTACGTGTCTCTCGGTGTAACAGCGTGTTCGGGCGCCTATCTCACGCTGCACTCGAGGTGCTCTTGGAGCTTTGAATAGCAACCTTTACAACGTCGCGTTTCTGACTCGGAAGATTGTGCGCGCTTGGTGTTATCTGACCCGGTCCAACGGACGCCGCAGTCTTGTTCGCCGAGACGGGTGCCGCCGATTGAGACGGGTGCCGCCGATGTAGCCGAACGCACTGAATAGCACAAACCATGGGAGAGATCGAAAGTGGGTGATGTAAGATCGCGGTATGCAGATCGATTCTCTCGAGTGCCACCTCGGCCTTGCGGTAGTTTTCTTCCTTGTTTCCCTTGGAGCGTGCGAGAGCGCGCAGCAAGCGCCGCGAGGGTCTGGAGGTGGATCGGGCGAAGGTGGAGGGGTGGATGCTGAAGCTGGAGGCGAAGGGGGCGGCTCGGCAAAGGCTGTGGAGGCACTGCGTGCGGCAGGATACGACAAGGCGCGCAACCTCACCGGCGGCACCCTCGCCTGGAGCGACGAGGTCGACCCCGACCTGCCGAAGTACTGAGCTGCCGACGTACTGAGTCGAGTTTAGGCGTCGTCCAGGCCCATGGTAGGTTTTCTCCCTCCCAGACCAAGCAAAAACTACGGCGCGGGTTGTGAAGCTTTCCGCTCACTATTCGGACGAGACCGGCACCTTGAATCTCAACAGCGGGCTCTGCGCCCGCTGTTGATTTAGCGTCAAGGTTTGCCCTTGCGCTCAGGACGTGTGGCCTGCCAGTAAGGCACACACGTGTTTAGGAGGCCATCAATGATCTGCCGTTGGTCTGCAGAGGGGCGAGGAGGCGCTCCACGGCCTTCGCTTCTGCACTGTCTCAGCTCCGCTGAAAAGATTTGCGGCACTTCGCTGGGCCTGTTTGCTGGATCTCCATCTGCAAGTCTTGGGTCCGGAGTCAACTGCATTCCTTCGCATGCGGTGGCAACTTCCTCGCTGCAGTAGTTCTCGGGGAGAGAACGGTGCCGGTTCGTCAGCGCATCGCAACACGGGCCTAAACCGGCCGCCAAGTTTAGTTCCGGCTCAATGATGAACGTCTGTTGGCCGTATTCCTCAATTGAAGGGACACGAAGCTCAGGACGATCGTGTTGAACCCACGTCTCCTGACAATGCGCGAAAGCTGATAGTTCCATGCTTCCGAGAAACTCGTCGGCGGAGGTACGCACATACTCCCTCTCGCCGTTTTCGGAGGTTACAGCCATGTAGGGAATCACAAGTAGGGTCGTCGCCGGTTGAGCGGGCGACTGATGCATCACCGGGTGCAAACGACGGTCCTCAGTGCCAGGCGGCCCTATGAGTAGAACCTCAGGAGCGGAGAGTATCGCCTTGAATAAGCGGTTTCCATCTATGAAGGCTTCGTAAGCCGGGTTAGATTCTGTATCTTTCCAAAAGTGCCCAAACCTGATGTGGAGTCGCTGTGCCTCCAAACACGTCTGTTCGAGAATCTCAAACGTTAGCGCCGTCGTAGCGCCTACTGTTTCGTCCTGGGGTCGTCCAGTGGGTACTTCGTGGTAGCCTCCGGTTGAGTCGCTAAGTTCCTCCTCACAATACTGCTCATCAAGGGTGACAGTGACCTGTTCATCAGCAGGTTCAACCTCGACCTGCACCAGATCCTCGTTAGGACTGCTTATGGTGTGGGTCGACTTCGCCATGTGCCCGGGAAGGTTGACCTTGATGATCTCCTCGCGTCCCTGCAGGGCGCCAGCGCCTTTAGCACCGCTATCTGACCCAGCACCGCCGCCCGCTGCTACAGCCCGAGATGCCCAGCGCACCCGTAGTCTTACCTCAAGCGGGGGGAACGGAGCCTCTGGCGCGTCGTCGGGAATCCAGCCCCCGTACCGCTGGGCTACCTTGGCTATCACGGGCCGCGTGAAGGTGAGTTGGGTGGCTTGCGTGATGGAGGACTCGCGGTGAGCCGCGCTCTGTGAAGCGCACCTGCCCTCGCTCGTGATGATGTACGCTTCCTGAACGGCTGCTTCTTGTCCCACCGTAGTAATGGAGTGACTTCCGCAGCCGGTTGCAACCATGGATGCCGTCGCGACAGAGGCGATGTGGCCAAGGCCGAATAAACTTAATCGGGTGGTAAAGTTGGTTTGGGTCATGGTCAATGCGTAAGCACATTGTGTGCCAACCTGAACAGGCTTCTTTCGAACTTTCGAACGATGTGGAGCTCCGATCCACTCCGTGTGAGGCAAAGTTTGCTTATTTCGCGAATGGCAGTTTCTGTGGATCGATGATGCGGTGTACGACGAACGTCGAAAGGGTATTGACATTCTCTCCAAACTGGTGCCACTGGGGACTCTTGCACCAATGCTGTTCACTTAAGCCATTTTCCGGCTTACGTCCGCGGGAAAAATCCTCATGTAGATAATCTACACTGCGGTTTTTCCCTGTGGGCGCTGGGATCGCAGGAGCAACGCGACGAGAACTCCACGAAAAATGACTCAATTGAACAGCATTGTCCTTAACTGATCAGCATTGGGACTCTTGCACCTAGCGACGTGCCTACCGGCATCGCCACGGCATGCTCTCACGAGCGCCCATCGCGTGCGGCCAGCTCGATGCCGTCGCGCTCACAGACCCATAGCAGCAGCGCTTCCACCTGAGCTCTTGCGCGGGCGGTACCCTGAGAGAGCCGCATGTGGGCGACGGCATCATCCGCATTTTCCGAAGCGCAGTTTCTGGAGTAGCGTTCGAAGGCGAGTAGCGATTGGATGATGCTGGTGAGGTGGTTTGTGCACTCGCATTCCAGCGACGAGTGCATCTCGCATAAGCGACCCAGTTGCTCGTCTGAAAAACGCTGCCGAAGCGACTGCCCCCTGCGCTCCTCCCACTTTCTAGGGTCTGCGGACGGCTGAGCATTCGGCACCAGCGCCATGACCGTGCGTCGCAGATCAGATATGCGCAGCGGGCCTCGAATGAGCTGCACACGCTCCCGTGCCAATCTGCGAAGCGTGTCCCGCGTGGCGTACTCGTAGGTGGCGACAACGGGAACCCGTGGGTGCTTGCGCCTAAGCGCATGGATGAGGTCAGAGGGATCGCTCTTGCAGGCTTTCAGGTCGAGGAGGATGAGGGAGAGGTCTGCCTCTGCAGAAGTGAGCTCTTCTATAGTTTCAGCAGCGACGTCAACGCTTAGGCTAGGCCACTGAGCTCTGTGTGTGTGCAAGTACTGCGCAAGCACATGACCCAGCACAGCCGTGCGTATGGGTCCACGCGCCTCGGCCGCTCCCGGCCTTGGTGCCGTCTGCTGCTGGTGGTGCTGAAGCCGCCGTTTGAGCGTCTCGTCGCTCAGGTTGGCAAGGCTGCCAATCGCGTGGCCAAGCTCGGTAAGCATACCTAGCAGTTGAAGGCGCTGAACATCCTCGTCGCTGTAGCTGCGTCCTCCTCCTGCACTGCGCGCGGGTGAGACGGCCTGATACCGCTTTTCCCAAGCGCGAATCGTGTCCGTCGTCAGCCCGGTCATGTTCGAAACGGCACCGATGCGATAGCGTGCCGCCTCGGTCTCCGTTTCTGTTTCTTGTCCTGCTGCCATTCCACCAAGTGTTGAGCGTTTCTAACCTTTGTCCAGACTGTTTCTGTACAAGCGGGTTGACTCTCCGAGGATGGTGTCTATCTATAATATAGACAATTGGTGGACAGGGAAGGTGGCTACGTATGTCGCTTATCAACGACGATTCGCGGTTTCGAGATTACGCAAAGAAGATTCGATGATTTCACCGGCTGTCTGCTGATGAGGAGCGAAGCCTTGCAGTGAAAATGGAGGCCGGCGATGGACGGGCCCATGCAGAAGCTGGTTGAGGCTCATTTAGGCTTTTTTGTGGCAGTCGCGGTGGGATTCCGCCGCTACGGTCTTCCAGTGCAGGAACTGGTTGCGGAAGGTAACCTCGCACTGCTGATTGCCGCGCGACGCTTTGACGTCAGCAAAGGCACGCGTTTTTCCACCTACGCCAATCACTGGATCCGGGCGATGATGCTGCAGCTGATTGTGCGCTCGCACACGTCTGTGGGTGGCGGGACCGGGCCGCTTCGTACCAAGCTCTTTTTCAAGCTTCGCCGCGAGCGGGCCAAAATCGCGAGCCTTCACGGCGACTCGGAGGTGTGCCTCCAGATCATGGCGACGCGCTTTGGCGTCAGTCGAGAAGCCATGGGCAAAATGCTCATGCGGCTCGACGGAACGGATGTCTCCCTTGAGGCTGCACCTGGCTCCGAGCCAGGGACGCAACTGCTTGATCGCTTGGAGAGTGATGATGTGCTGCCGGCTGAGGAGGTGGCAGAGGACGAGTGGTCGGAGAAGATGTCTGACCTGCTTCAAGATGCCTTCACCGTGCTTAGCCCACGCGAAGCCTTTGTGATTGAGCAGCGGTATCTGCTCGACTCGACGCAGACGCTGGCTCAGGTTGGGCAGCGGTTGGGCGTGTCGCGCGAGCGTGCAAGGCAGCTGGAATCGCGGGCGTTGGATAAGCTTCGATTTGAGTTCAAGAAGTCTGACACGGTCACGGGCGCCTTGAAGCTTGGGGTGGTCACGGGCGCCGCTCAGCTAGCAAGCTAACTAAGTCTTCCTTGCGCGCGCGGAGAAATAACCAAGCGTAGAATCCGCAGCGCACCAAGCCAAAGAGAACAATGCCACCAAGGTAGCTCATAAGGAGTGTGCTCTCGCTCACATCCTGGCTTCCGAGCGACGCTCCATCGCCATGATTCGATAGTATAGAAGCTACGCGGCTGCGAAAGAGGCTGATAAACCTAGAGCGGTGCGCGAGGGTCTGCCCCACGTCAGACGCCGTGCTGGCAAGGCTCCATAAAAAGTTGCCAATGGCGGCTTGAGAGGTCCACATGGGCGCTGAGACACGCTGAGTCGTCCAGGCCAAACCGGCCACCAGCAGCAAGCCCGAGAGCAGCAACTTGGCCACCCCAAGGGCCGGTCGGAAGGGCGCGTCGCTCACGAGCGTGGCGATCGCCTGGTCGACTTCCTCATTCGTTGGCGAATCTGGGAGAGTGCGCTGCTTTGCAGTCAAGGTGATGACGCCGAAGAGCGGGCGTGCGAGCGCGTACGGGAGTGCGTGACAACGTTCCCGACCGATGAATGCACGGTGTACAGCGACGAGCAAGATACGGAGTGCGTCTTGGAATGCTTACAGAATGCAAGCTGCGAGGAGATTGACGCGGCGTTTGAAGCCGCAGCGGCGGGCAGGGAACCTTCTGCCAACTCCTTCTATAGCTGCAGCGTTAGCTGCAAGACACCGGAAAACGGAACGTAGTGTGATGTAGGAGAAGGGGGGACCGGAGACGTAGTTAGGTGTTTAGGTAGCTGATAGGTCTCACCTTCAAAACCGCCGCCCTTGAGCGCTCCACCGGCATCGGTTACCTCCAACGCGGACAGGTCGAGAGAGGCTCCGCTAGAACTGATGCGCTCCCGCGGGCGCCAACCGCCGCCTATTGCTCTCACGATCCCGGAGTATCTGGAACGGTGTGTTCGCGATTGCAACTTCGCCCGCTTGCGGAGTCTTCTGTCTCCACCACGTGAACGCTTACACTAGAGAGGCCCCACTTCGTTCCAGCCGATCGCACGTCGATTTCTACGGCCGCTATCGCCCGGTGGGAGGGCAGATCCCGCTAAAGATAGCCGCGGTTGGAGTGCGTGGCAGGTGGCAGGCGCATGTGAACGGACTCCGGTGCACCGATCTTGCATGTCAGAAGCGGCATGATTCCTCGCCACCCAACTCCAGGCGCGAACGCCCCCCGGAAAGATGGCATAGCATACTACCTAGGCCTGTGTCCACTACTGTTTAGCCAGCTTCTTTTCTTCGGATGCACAGCCAACGGTTCCGTGGCTTCCACATCCGCTACAGCAGCAGCGTGTGATGCCTCTCCAGCTATAGGCCCTCCTCCACCTGTGCAGCTCTATGCTGGCGGTAAACCCGTTCCCTTTCTCAAACCGTACGACGTCTACAAGGGACCTCCGGCGGCGGACGATTCGGCCATTCTAGCCGCAGAACACACCTACTCCGATGCAGATAAGGCCAAGCTCGTCTTCTGCGCCAGGCAGATTTACAGCGCCATCTTCCTGGAGCATGCCTTTCACTACCAGCGTCAAGAGGAGATGCCTGCCACCGTCTACGCCTGTGCCACCGAGCCGTACGAGAGCGCTGCGCTGACCTTGGGAAGCGCCGGAGCAACACGCGCAGCCGCGCTAGCTCCTGCGTCTATTCTATATGGCCCGCACGAACTTGAACTTCCCGGTGGCGCTGAGGAAGGTGCAGCGAACCTTGGTATCGTCAACGTCGGCTTCAAGCCCTTCATTTTCGAGATAAGCGGGAGCTGGTTCAGCGCCACGATGCGGGATGAGCTGGCAGAAGAATCACCCGGGCTTTCGTTCGACGAAACGCTGTTCCATTTCCCAGTCAGGCCACTCCTCGACGAACCGGAAGAAACCTACCTGCTTTCTGAGGCTCGTACCGTGGAAGACATGCAGATGAGCTTGGTCGCTACCCCACACGAGATGGTGCGCGTGCTGGAAGACCTCGTCAGAAGGCCACTTACGCTCAGCGACGCGGACAGGCTCCTCAGCACTCCGCTGCTGGCACCGCTTTACCAGCGCTTGATGGGTGAAGCGCAGGAGCTCGAGGTGCGCCCTCTAGCTCCCCGCCATCAGCAGCCGCGTCTTCTCAGTCTTCCGGGCGGAGCGGTGCCTACCTCCGCCGACGCGGAGGACGAAGCCGAGTTGGTCGCAGAGGCTACTATCGTCATCCGTCCCCCATCCCCCGCCCACCGGTAGACACGCGCTAAGCTGTTGGTCAGTTCCGATCACGGCGGGCGCGCTCGTCGCGGCAACGATCTGTGGTAGAAGCAGCCACATGCCGCGCCGCAGTCTCACCGAAAACATCATCCGCACCGATCCCTACGCGCGTCAGCACGAGATGCAGCCCACGCTCGACGCGGAGGCAGTTGAACGCATCAAGGGCTACGGCGTAGTGCGCCATGTGCTAAGCGGCGAGGTCTTGTTCAACATCGGAGATGAGAAGATAAACTTCATCGTTGTTCTTACGGGTGCTCTCGCCATTGAGGTGGACCTATGCGACCGCACTGAGATCATTGTCGAGCACCGAAGCGGAGCCTTCTCGGGCGAGATCGACATGTTCTCCAACCGCCGCGCAGTGGTCCGCGGGCGCTGCCTGGAAGCAGGCGAGATGCTGTTTCTCGAGCGGAGTCAGTTTCGAAAGATGCTTGCCAGCAACGCGGACTTGTCCGAACTCATCACGCGCGCCTTCATCCTCCGCAGAACGGGACTGATCTTTCGGGAAACGGGCGGCCTCGTGCTCATCGGGCGCGAGCAAGAGGCGCATTACGTCAGACTGCGAAGCTTTCTAAGTCGCAACGGTCACCCACATCGAGCGCTTAACCTAGAGCAAGACGCCGTGCTGACTCACGAGGTGATGTCGCACCACAACCTCACCGAGGAAGATCTACCCGCAGTTGTGCATCACAACGACCTCGTTCTACGTCGTCCCAGCGCACGCGACGTGGCCGACCAGTTGGGACTTTCGATCCCCTCAGGTGACGAAGAGGTCTACGACGTAGCCGTGGTAGGCGTCGGGCCCGGCGGACTGGCCGCTGCTGTCAATGCAGCTGCAGAGGGCCTGACAGTCCTTGCAGTTGAGGGTCATGCGCCCGGTGGACAAGCCGGCACCAGCTCCAAGATCGAGAACTACCCGGGATTTCCCACCGGCATCTCCGGACAGGCTCTCGGAGGCAGGATGATGCTTCAGGCGCAAAAGTTTGGCGCGGAGATCGTCAATCCGCGGACGGTCAAAGCGCTTAACTGCGAGAGCACGCCGTACAGCCTCTTGCTCGAGGACGGCGAGTCTATACGGGCACGGGCGGTGGTGATCGCAAGCGGAGCGAACTGGAAGCGGCTCGCCCTCGACAATGAAGAAACGTTCGAAAATGCAGGCGTGTTCTACGGTGCAACGGCCGTGGAGGCCACGTTGTGTGAAGGTCAAGAAGTCGTTGTAGTTGGCGGCGGAAACTCCGCTGGACAAGCCGCAGTTTTCCTGTCGGACCGCGCAAGGCACGTGAACATGCTCATCCGCGGCGAAGGCTTACGCTCCAGCATGTCGGACTACCTGATTCGTCGCCTCGAGAGCTCGAGTCGCATCACCTTGCATCCATGGACTGAGGTCGCGGAACTACGCGGCGAGTCACACCTTGAAAGTCTCTCCTGGCGTAACAAGAAAAGCGGCGACCTTGTGGAGAAACAGATACGCCACGTCTTTGTCATGATCGGAGCCGTACCCAACACTGAATGGCTGGATGGGTGCCTCATGTTGGACGAACGCGGCTTCATACGCACAGGTGCCGATCTGCCGACAGAGCATCTGGTAGGACAAGAGTGGGAGGCGCACCGCATGCCCTTCATCTGTGAGGCATCGCGGCCGGGGATCTTTGCGGTGGGTGACGTGCGCTCCGGAAGCGTCAAGCGCGTGGCTTCTGCAGTAGGCGAAGGTGCCATTGCGTCGCAGTTCCTCTACAAGGTGATTCACGGATAGAGCAGTGACTGTTAAGTGGCTTTTCTACCAGTAAGGCCCGCTTTTCGAGGAGATTGTGCATTCGGCTCTCTTCATTGAACCCCGTCCTCAAACAACCTCCTCGAGAACCGACTCACCAGGGACTGACAGGATACGATAGAGTAATCTTGGCCGACGCTCATGGATGTCCCGGCAACTGTCTTGGACAAGGAAGAGATAGCTGGTAGAACCCGGCGGGTTGAAAACAGGGCGCGCACGCTTAGGAAGAGGCACAGATGTCGGAGGGGAAGAAACCAAAGCCGTCGGCGACGACGGAAGGCATACACGTGAGTGTGGAAACGTGGTTTGTGCCAGAGCGCTCTCGCCTTCACGGCGGCCCGTACTTTTTCGCCTATCGCATCACGATCCGTAATAAGGGGGATGGCTCGGCTCAGCTCAGATCTCGCCACTGGGTGATTACCGATGCGAGCGGTCGGATTGAAGAGGTCAAAGGCGACGGGGTGGTGGGGGAGCAGCCGAAGCTTGAGCCGCAGCAGTCCCACCGCTACACATCCTTTTGTATCCTACGCGCTCCGCGGGGCACGATGCACGGCACCTACCGGATGCAGCGTGAAGACGGAAGTTTCTTTGATGCTGCCATTCCCACATTTGCGCTTGTAGCGCCGGTTGAAGAAGCCAAACAGTTGCTAAACTAACGAACTGCGGGAGACGGAGGGCCGATTTCTAAAGGCAGGTTAGCGGCTCAGTCCTACACTGTACGCTGTTCCCCTGCTGCCTTATAAGTCGCCGCCTTGACAAGTCGCTGCACGATACGTATCTTGCTTCATCATACTTGCAGCAGCAAAAGTTACTGCTGTGGCGATCTTGACTTGCAGGCGCATTTCTCCAGACCCCATACGTCTCACCAGCGCTAGCGCGTCTCACCAAACCCAATGCATCCTCCTGGACTTACTTCCAGAGGCACTCCGAATAGCGTCTTAGAGCGCCTACGGACATGCAGCGGCCGTGAGCGCTCTACTACACTATTTTAACCGAAGGCCGTACTACGACTCCCAACACGAAGAGGTGCCAGAGAGCATGTTAGATAGTTACTTAAATAGCAGCCAATCGTATCCCACCGTTTTTACGACGGCTTCTGGGTGCCAACTTAACGACAGCGACGGCAGAACCTATCTGGATTTCGTTGCCGGCGAAGGAGGCCTAAACTACGGCCACAACAATCCGGTGCTCAAGCAAGCGCTACTGAAATACCTGTCAGAAAATGGCGTGGTTCAAAACTCTCACTTGGCTACACAGGCTCAGGCGGCTTTCGGCAACGCCATCCAGGAGCACATCCTTAAGCCTCGCAATCTGAAGTACGAAGTGGCGCGCGTACACGCCGACGGAGCGCATGCAATGGACGCAGCTCTTGACGTTGCTCGGCATGCTACAGGCCGCAGCCACGTGATTGCGTTCACCAATGCCTCGTCGAAAACACTGCAGAGCAGCATGAGTGCTTCGTCCGATACCTCTCGGGTCCAGAACGCGGCGAGAGACGTTATGCACATGCCGTACGACGGCTACCTCGGCGATGATATCGAAACCCTCGATCTTACAGAGAAGTATCTGGCCGACGCCTCCAGTGGCGTTGATGCGCCCGCCGCTTTCGTGGTGGAAACGGTGCAAGGAGAGGGTTTGGCTGGTGCCTCCTCATGTTGGCTGTGGCGACTCCAAGGCCTGGCAAAAAAATACCAGGCACTTCTCATCGTTGATGACACGCACGTGGGATGCGGGCGAACCGGCACCTTCTTTAGCTTTGAGCAAGTGGGACTTCGACCGGACATCGTCTGTCTTGCCAGCTCACTCTCCGGTTATGGGCTCCCCCTGGGCTCAATCCTTTACAAAGCCGAACTTGATCAGTGGAAGCCAGAGGAACGAAGGGCCATCTCTCAAGGCAACGAGCTTGCTCTTGTCACCGCAGGGGCTGCTCTGGAAGAGTTCTGGTCAACGGGCACCTTTAGTGAGAAGGTGCAGAGGCTGGCTGACCGTATGACCGCGAGGATGGAGCGCCTCGCCACCTGTACGGGGTGCCAGCTGCGTGGACGCGGACTAATCCAAGGGGTGGCCTTTGATGATCCTACTCTCGCGACGCGCGCGAAGGATGAAGCGTTTGCACGAGGCGTGTTGGTCGGAACTTCTGGAGCCAACGAAGAGGTCCTTCGTCTACTGCCCCCTCTGACCATCACAGAGGAGGAGCTTGACAAGGGGCTTGACGCTGTTGAAGAGGCAGTTGCTAAGGCGAGTGCGGGCGGCGAGCGCGCGATCCGCGAGCCTCTGCGTACCGTGAGCAACGGGCTCTACACTGAGCGGACAGCCATCTGAGCGCGTGGATCGACCCAAGCTCGACGCACAGAAGTTTGATCGGTCCCCACATGGCTAACTTAGCAGGTCTTCGCCCTCTTCGGGTTTGCGGGCTGCCTTTGCTTGCGCTTGTATTTCGCCAGCCTCACTCTCCAGGCCTCCTTCGGCCGAATGTATGTCGAGCTCATCGTCCGACTCAACGGCCTTCGCCGCTCCCATCGGCCTGCTTTGAGGCGAGGTCGAGGACTGAGGCGGGAGGCCCTGGACAACAGGAACCCCTTTCGGAAAAATGACTTCTCTTGCCTCATCAGGCATGGAGATTCCCGCTAGCTCAAAGGCTTTCTTCGTCATTCGAACCACAGCCGAACGCACCTTATAGTGGCTATAGCGACTGATGTTTATCCAAAAGTAGACCCGCAAGTTGACGGTAGAAGCGCCCAGCTCCTCAACTAGAACCAACGGTTCGGGATCAGGGACTACAGCTGGATGCTTGCGCAGCACATCGAGGGCGACCGACTGAGCCTTTGCGAGGGAGTCTTCATAACCTATGCCAACGGCAAAGTCGAAGCGGGCATTGGGATTCGCCGTGAAGTTGGTGATGGTGTCTTTATAGACCGTCGCATTCGGAATCTGCACATGGTTCCCTTCCAACGTCATCAGCAGCGTAGCCCGTGTATTAACGCTCTGCACGTAGCCCGTGTGTCCGGCAACTTCCACAAGGTCGCCGCTCGCGAAGGGCCGCTGCAAACTGATTAGCAGGCTCGCCAGGAAGTTCTCCGCGATGTCTCGAAAGGCAAAGCCGAGCACGAGACCAATGAGGCCTGTCCCTCCAAGCACAGTCACGGCAAGGCGGGTGAGTCCGGAGATTCTCAGCACTAAATAAAGTCCGGCGACAAAGATAGGAACAGACGCAGCGCGGGCAGCGACATTGCGCAAGAGCTGACTCTGAAGACGTCCGTGAAGGATGCGACGGACGAAGGTGACAGAGGCTCGAGCGACCAACATGGTGGTGACCAACAGCAGGAACGCAACAGCCAAGATGGGTAGATAACTCCAAGCTTCGGCAAGCATGCGGTGGAGCTCACGACGGGGACCGGATAGGTCCCAGTCCGAGTTTTCCACACTCTTGATCTGGTTTACCACGGCCACGACGCCGGCTGATTTCTCTGCTAGCTGTGAGGCCCAATCACGATGCTCCTCGGAGTCAGCCACTCCGGAAAGAAACAGGACCCCCTCATCAAACCTGACGCTGACGTCGTCGAACCAACCGGTTGTATGCAGCGTCCGCTCGAGGCGTTGCTCAACTTCGGCTGAAGGCTCCTCAGAAGGAGGCCCTGCCGAATCAGAAGGAGGCCCTGCCGAATCAGAAGGAGGCTCTGCCGAATCAGAAGGAGGCTCTGCCGAGGCTTCTTGTTGGGCGTGCACCCACGCAGGGGCTACTGCGACGACTAAGCTGATTACGATCGAAGTCGCAAACCGTTGATGTCTCTTCAGGAAGGTTCTCATCACACTCCGACGCCGGCTCCAGAACGCGTCAATGCCGTTCACTTTAGGCCATTTTCCGGCTTTCCTCCTCGTGAACCTAGTTCTGGAAAACTAGTTCTTTGGAAGATGGCCTCACGTAGATGGGCGCTCCGGTTCTTCCAGGATCGCAGGACGACCGCAGGAGGACGAGAACTCTGGCGGGGGCGCTCGAAAACTGACTCAACTGAACAACATGGGTGCCGGAGGCACTGGCATTGTCCAGAACGCGTCATAAGACAGCCGCGCCGCGATTGGACTGCGCGGATGGTCCCACCGTCGCCCTCAACTGGCTAAACCAGCTAGGAGATACGGGGATGGACCGCCGAACGGACCTTACCTTTTGGACGTCGGTGCGGGTAACCATCGGATGAGGTGTAGCACGAACTTCGCCAGGTACCCTTCTGCTCTCCAGTTTGCGCCCGGTTTGGGTACTACGTGTTCCCTTAGTTGCGCGCTAGGCTGCGCACGCCTAGACCCAATGAACTTTCCACAGAAATGAAGAAAAGGTTGTCAAAGGCCTTGCCGATGAGGCACCCGCCCCGTTCAAAAAAGCGCATCGTAAATGCGCGCGGCCGAAAGCGCAGCCTTCTGCTAATTTTGGTAGTTATACTCTCAGCACCTGGCCGACGAGCAGGAGCCGATGACGCGTCAGTCCTGAACTACGAGCTCCACCTTGAGCATCGAAGCCGCTTCGAACAGATCTTATACGACTACCGACCTGACTCGCCGCCTCAAGTCAATGCGTTATCCACACGTACCTCGGTGCTGGGCAGCATCTCTTACGGCCTGGCTGGGGCCACAGTTGAAGTGCTCGATTCGCAGATCTGGGCAACTGAAGACTTCGCGCTAAACGCCTCTTTCGCCAACCCGCTCGACGTCCTGCAGAGTTACGCCACGCTACGTCTCGACCATCCCGCCAATAACGTTGAACTTCTCGACCTCCGAGTGGGACGCATGACGTTGAATCTTGGAAGTCGGCGATTGATCTCCAGGAACAACTTCCGCAACACGATCAATGCCTTCACCGGACTCGAGGGTCGGGTTACCTTTGAGGATAAGCACGCACTTCGGGCATTTGCCGTTTGGCCTGTGCAAAGGCGACCGGACGAGGACCGCGCACTACGCGCCCACCGATTGGAGCTCGACCGAGAAGCCACTGGCGCACCCCTTCTTGGCGCTTTCTACACAGCACCCGAACTTGAGCATGCGCTAAGCTTGGAAGTCTACGTCTTCGCCCTCCTCAGCGGGAGGCAGAAGTTAGTGACGCCCGGATTCCGATTCTATCGAGCGTCGACGCCGCACCAGTTCGACTTCGAGCTGGAAGTTATTCCGCAAGTTGGAGCAGAGAATCAGCAGCTAGATGCTGCCGATGAAGCACCGGCGCGTTCACTTCGCCACCGAGCTTTCTTCGGCCACCTGGAAGCTGGTTGGAGCTTTGGTGGGAGTTTGAAGCCGCGCTTGACGATGCAATACGACTACGCGACCGGCGATAGAAATCCAGAGGATGGGACGTCGGGCCGATTCAACACGCTGTTCGGCTCCCGCGGCTTCGAACTTGGTCCCACCGGTATCTACGGCCCGTTTGGCAGAAGCAACATCAGCAGTCCCGGAGTCCGTCTGGAAGCGACCCCGCTCAACCGCATCCGTATCAACTTGGCTTACCGCGCGTTCTGGGTCGAAGAGGCTAGGGATGCCTGGGTGACGGTGGGTTATAGCGACTCCGACGGCGCTGCCGGGAGCTTTATCGGCCACCACACGGAGGCGCAAATGAAGTGGCTAGCGCTGCCCAACACCCTCACCTTCGACGTGGGCTTTGCGTATCTCATCCCCGGCGACTTTGTTGCTGACGTTGTTCCGCTGGCACACGATGAAGTCACCCGCTATCTCTACGCGCAGGGCGTCGTGGCTTTCTAGGCAACCGTGGCTTTCTAAGGCAGTCGTGGCATTCGGGGGCGTCATGACTGCTAAGCCTCCATAACTTCCTCTGCGGCCACACGCTCCAAGGGAGCCGAGCGCTCGGTAAGCGTTCACCCCCCAAGCCTATGCGGGGTGTTTCAGAATCGAGCGCGCCCGCACGGCTAGGAGGCGCGCACTTCTGTGCGTAACGACGACGCCGGAGGACGAAGCCGATTCTGGAACATCCTCGAAAACCGTGGTTTTTATGCCTTCGAGGGGCGGGGCTGAACCCTTACAGCGCTCGAAGGCCACTGGCCGAAGAATAACAGCTCCTGGTAGCGCGAGCGCCCTCGCGTGTATATACCTCCACCAGTCAGGCTGAGGCAACGTCGACGCACGCGCGGGTGGCACTGCCTTCGCAATGGGTGGCACTGCCTTCGCAATGGGTGGCACTGCCTTCGCAACGGGTGCGCTGACTAAAGGAAAGACACAAGGGATGGGATAGCCCGCCCGGCCGGGGAGGTTCATTATTTCGCTTGTAGATGAGGAACAGGCGCGAAACTTCCTGCTTTCGCTACGAACCACGTATCCCGCTGACGTCAGCGAAGGAAGGTAGAGCGTCGTGCATAGTGAGCACTCCATGCCGCGATTGGTCGTAGGCGTAGGCGCCTCGGCAGACGGATTAGATGCATTTAAGCAGCTCTTGCGCGCCCTTCCCGATGAGACCGGGATGGCCTTTCTCCTCGTACAACACCTTGATCCCGCTCACGATAGTCTCCTATGCGAGCTGCTCGCATCCCACACAAAGATGAGAGTCAAGCAAGCCGTCGACGGGGATGAGCTTGCGGCCAATACCATCTACATCATTCAACCAGGAACCGCGCTTGCTGTAGCAGGGCAAGCAGTACGCACATCCGAACCCGCGCTGCACCGGGGCATTCGCCTTCCTGTCGACCACCTTCTTCGCTCCCTGGCTAGGGAGTACGGAGCGCGCTCGGTGGGTATCGTGCTCTCCGGCGCCGGGAGCGACGGGTGCAACGGCATACGCGAACTTCGCGCAGCTGGCGGACTGACTATCGCACAAGACCCTAGATCGAGCGCCATACAGAGAATGCCTCAGAGCTCCATTAACTCCGGCGTTGATCTTGTGCTTAAGATTGCGGAGATCCCAGCTGCTTTGGAGCGTTTTGCATCTCTACCGCCCCGCGCTCAGGTCGAGCCGTCACTGGATATGCAAAGCAACACAGACAACAGCAAGCCCAGTGACCTGATTGATTCCGATTTCAACCAGCTGGCTGCGTTGCTCGAAGCTCAGTCGGGTTTTGACCTTCGCGTGTATAAGTCCGCAACCGTGGAGCGCCGTTTGTTCCGACGAATGGGACTGTTGGCGATCGACACGATGCAGGATTACCTGGACTTGTTGCGTGAAGACCGTGTAGAACGGCAAACATTTATCCGTGACTTGCTCATCAGCGTCACCGACTTATTTCGTGATCCTCAAGCCTTCCGGACGCTTCGTGCCGAGTCGATCGACCCACTCATTCATCAACTCAAGGAAGGCTCAGTGGTACGAGTTTGGGTTCCAGGCTGTGCAACTGGCGAGGAAGCTTATTCCATCGGCATCGAGATTCTTGAAGCCATCGAAACCAGTCGGCAGAAGATGAAGTTGCAGATTTTCGCAACCGATATCGACCACGACGCGTTGAGCTTTGCCCGTGCTGCAGTTTACCCGCCGTCGATAGCTGAACGCATGTCAGCGCAGCGTCTGGAGACCTACTTTAGGCCGCTAGACGGCAAAGGGTATCAAGTCAAAGGTCGGCTCCGCGACGCCGTTTCCTTCGCAGCACATGACGTTACGAAGGATCCGCCTTTTTCGCGGATGCACCTAGTCAGCTGCCGCAATCTCCTCATCTATCTTACCCCCAGAGCACAAGAACGCGTGCTTCAATCACTTCATTTCTCACTTCAAGCGGGTCGGCATCTTTTCCTGGGGACCTCGGAATCCACAGGGGCTAACAGGGAGCTCTTTTCGACAATCAGCAAGCCCTGCAAGATCTTTAAGAAGCTGGGCGCATCTAAAGCTATCCGGCTCGTCGACCCTCACAGGAGTCACCGACGCGCACGAAGGGAGCCCGGCGAGCAGTCGGCCAACGTCATACAACTCAGACCAGCTGATGAGCAGCGACGGGATGAGAGCGCTCGGCAGGTCGCCCTTGATGTGTGGGCACCTCCCTCCATCGTAGTGGCAGAAGATGGGCGCATTCTGTTCATGCATGGAGAACTTGGTCGCTTTCTCCGATTCCCTCAGGGAGAGGACCCGCGGCTCGACCTCAAAGCTCTCCTACGCTCCGAACTAGCGAGCCGAACGCGTGCCGCTCTATATAGATGTCGCCGCGATGCGGTGACTGTGACCGCTGTTACGAGCACCGACGGGACGCCGGAGCCTCACGTGAAGATCACCGCTAGCCCAGCCTCATCTCTTGGGGATGGCGCTGTGCTCCTGTCTTTCCAGCACATCGAAGAGGCACGAGGCGAGCGCAGCGAGGACGTTAACCCGAGCAATGACTCCATTGTCGAACAAATGAAGAAAGAGCTTTTTGCTACGCAGGAGGACCTACGCAACACGGTTGAAGAGCTCGAGACGTCCAATGAGGAGCTAAGATCCTCCAATGAAGAGTCGATGTCGATGAACGAGGAGCTTCAATCGGCAAACGAGGAGCTGGAAGCAACTACGGAAGAACTCCGCTCGCTGAATGAGGCGCTGACCACCGTCAATGCGCAGCTTCGCGAGAAGGTTGAGCAGCTAGAGAAGACGCACGACGACGTCAACAACTTCTTTTCCAGCACAAAAATTGCCACGATCTTTCTTGACGATCACATGTGCCTGAAGCGATTCACCCCTGCCGCGCAGGAGCTGCTCTCGCTGACGCACGGTGACATCGGCCGACACATCGCCAACTTCTCCCGACATCTGTTGCAGGGAGACCTTGAGCAGGAGGCCCGGAAGACACTCGAAGATTTCTCCTCAACCACAACCGATCAAATCGCCGATGGTCAGCGGTGGTTTTCTCGGCGTGTGCTTCCCTACCGCACGGAGGGCAGGCATGTGGAGGGTGTCGTCATCACCTGGACCGACGTGACGGAAACGCGTCAAATCAATCTTGCTCTACAGGAGAACGAAGAGCGTTTTCGCTTGGCTGCTGAAGCAGCCAAGTTCGGCACATTCGATACCAATCTAGAGAGCGGCGTCACCACATGGACACAGCCGCTCAAGGCTCTCTTTGGACTATCAACCGAAAGCTTGAGCCCGCAGAGCGTCGTTGATGAAGGGTACGTCCATCCAGAGGATGCACCGCGTGTAAAGCAGCTGTTGGAAGAGAGCCTCGACCCGAAGGGCGGAGGCCTATTTGAGGACGAGTACCGCATCCAACGAAAAGATGGTGAGGATCGATGGATCTCCGTCAAGGCGCAGACGCTCTTTCGGGACGTGGGCAAGGTACGCGTACCCGTCCGAAGTCTGGGGGTGGCGCTGGATGTGACAAACCGAAAGCGGGCAGAAGCGCAGCTAAAGGAATCGGAGGCGCAGCTTCGGCGACTTTTCGATCAAGCGCCGGTTCTGATTGCGTTGCACGAGGGAGACGCGCACACGTACACTTATGCAAACCCCGCCTACCGACGCGCCCTCGGCTCCGATGAACTTGAGGGGGTGCCGCTTCGCTCGGCCTTCACTCAAATAGACAATGAGCTGTACCAGAAGTACGACCACGTGCTGAGCTCGGGCGAATCTGTGCTGACACCCGAACTGCCGCTGACGCTGAAAGACAGACAGAGCGGAGGCGGAGAGAAGCGGTGCTTCACGCAGATTCTCGAACCTTGGTATGACGCCGCGGGCGTAGTTGCCGGTGTCATGTCCTTTGCCTTTGACGTCACAGCGGAGGTCTCAGCGCGGCACCGCGCTGAGGAAAGCGAACATCGACTGCAGCTGGCTAAAGAAGCAGCCGCGCTCGGCGTGCACGATTACAACATCGCGAAGAACGAGATAACCTGGGATGACAGGATCTACGAGTTGTGGGGAGTTCCACGCTCAGAAGATGTGAGTTATCAGACCTTTGTCGGAGGCATCCACCCCGATGACCGCGAGGCGATGCAAAGCGCTGTAGAGCAAGCGCTGCAAGTCAATGGCACCAGACACTTCGAGAGCGAGTACCGAGTGGTTCATCGGGAGACCGGGGAGGTGAAATGGATTAACGCCACGGGCAAAGTGCATTTTGAAGGCGTCTCTCCTGTTCGCCTTATAGGAACCGTCGCAGACGCTACGCCTCACAAAGAGATAGAGCGTCAGCTTCGCGAAGCTGACCGGCAAAAGGACGAGTTCCTCTCTATGTTGGGTCATGAGCTGCGCAATCCTCTGGCCGCTATCTGCACGGCTTCCGAAGTGCTGGGCCACGTCACCGAGGGCCGGAAGGAGGTTGAGCGTATACAGGGCATCCTCGAACGCCAGACAGGGCAAATTGCGAAGCTTCTTGACGGACTCCTCGATGTGTCACGCATCGTGAGAGGTAAAATTCGCCTTGAATGGACCCAGTTCGACCTTTGTTCAGTGTGCCGCGACATAGCGCACGACGCCGAAGACCGCGCCTCGCAGCGTCAGCTAGATCTTGAGGTCAAGCTGCCTGAAGATCCTCTCTGTATCACCGCAGATGAGGTTCGCGTCACGCAGATCATTGACAATCTGCTTTCAAACGCAATGAAATACACCCCGGACGGCGGCTGGGTGTGCCTCTCCGCTTGGCAGAGGGACGAGCGCGTCATAATTAAGATCGAAGACTCAGGAGTTGGTATTGAGGAGGAGCTTCTCCCTCACATCTTCGACATGTTCCGTCAGTCAAAGCGTAGTCTCGACCGCGCTCAAGGGGGGTTAGGCATCGGCCTGGCTCTGGTCAAGTCGCTGACAGAGATGCATGGGGGAACTGTGCGAGCGCGCAGCGGTGGCGAGCGAAAAGGAACAACCTTCGAGGTTTCTCTGCCGGCCAATGCTGTGGAGAAGCCGGGAAGCGACGCGCGGCATCCGCATTGTGGCACTCACGGGTTACGGGCGCCCTGAAGATAGAGCACACGGCTTCTGACGTGCGGCATTCTCGACGAAGAAAAGTACTTTAGCGGCTCGCGTTACGATTGGCGATTACTCTGTCCGAAGCACAGCGGCAAATTACCCGATGTGGCCTTGCCGCGCCTCGCGCTGAGCTTATCTCCCTTCAGGTGCGTTTTAGCAACAAAGTCGCCGTCATCACGGGTGGTGGTTCAGGTATGGGAGCCGCAGCTGCAAAGGCCTTTGCGAGGGAAGGTGCCAAAGTCGTGATCTGTGGCCGCACGCTCTCTAAGCTTGAGGAAGTGAGGCGGGCCGAAGACGACCTAACGGAGAGGATCCTGCCTGTAGAGGCTGATATTGCGAAGGAAGAAGATGTGAAGCGGCTTTATAGTGAGACGATAAAGCGCTACGGGCAGCTCGATGTTGTCTTCGCTCATGCGGGCATCAACGGCGTCTGGGCACCCATTGAAGAGCTCACGTGCGAGGAATGGGAGAAGACGCTTCGCATCAACCTCACCGGAACCTTCTTGACCGTCAAGCATGCAACGACACTTCTCAAGAAGACGCGAGGCGCAATCGTGGTGACTTCGTCCATCAACGGGAGCACGAAGTTCAGCGACGTGGGCTCAAGCGCATACTCCGCATCGAAAGCCGCGCAACTTGCCTTCGTGAAGATGATCGCATTGGAACTCGCGCCGGCTGGTGTGCGGGTCAACGCCGTCTGCCCGGGGTCGATTGAGACCGATGTTGATGAACACACAGAGGAGCGGGGATTGACACCGCATCATGATGTGGCTGACTACCGGCGAGGAGGAATACCTTTGACGAACGGTGTGTCAGGTTCTGCTGAAGAGGTTGCTAAGCTCGTGCTCTTCCTCGCCTCGCAGGACGCGTCTCACATAACTGGAGCCTCTGTTGTCGTTGATGGCGCACAGTCGCTGGTGCAGTAGGTAAAGGAAAGACTGATGATTGGGTTCAAGGTGCCTGCGCGTCCTTTTGAAGCAGCCGACCCAGGAACCAACGAGTCCCACTGGTTACCTTTGCTTCGCCGGCTTCCCTCCTGGGAGCCAACCAGAGCTGATGTGACAGTAGTAGCTCCACACCCTGATGACGAAACCCTTGGATGCGGCGGGCTCATCGCTGTGGCAGCTGAGCGGGGTCTAAGGCTCACGGTGGTCTCAGTGACTGATGGAGAAGCGGCTCCTGTCGACCAGAAACACCTGGCAGATGTTCGGCATCGGGAGCTTCGCCAGAGCTTAAAAGCTTTGGGAGCAACGAAGGCCTGCCTTGTTCGCCTGCGGCTCCCCGACGGCAATCTGTCGCGGTGCGTGAACGAGCTGATCGCGAAGGTCAGGCCTCACGTTCACCCAAAAGGCTACGTTTTTGCTCCCACACCGGGCGATGGCCATCCGGACCATGAGGCCGTTGCTCTCGCGTGTAACCGGCTAGGGCAGCGCATAGGTGTGGAGGTTATTGGCTATCCTGTATGGGCATGGGTCCACCGCGAAGTCGCCGAGCTCGAGCCGCTCGACGCGGTTCGCTTCGATCTTCCAGATTGGGCAGTTGAGGCCAAAGAGCGCGCGATGAGTGCCTTTGAGAGCCAGCTCGTCGCCGAACATGGTCCTCCTATTGTTCCTCCACACGTCCTGCAGCACTTTCGGCGACCCTTCGAGGTATTTGTTCGATGACACGCCAGGTGACGCCGTGGAGCGCGGAGGCGTTCGAGCAGAAGTACGCGCGATCTGAGGACCCTTGGAACTTCAAACACTCACCCTATGAGAGGAACCGCTATCAAGAAACCATAGGAGCGCTGCAGCACAACCACTACCGATCAGCGGTAGAGTTCGGTTGCGCAATAGGCGAGCTCACGGCGCTCCTCGCCCCTCGATGCAAGAAGCTCATTGCACTTGATGTGTCGCCTTCAGCCGTCCGCACAGCCCGCGAACGGTGCGCCTCGTTTCCTCATGTCGAGATACGTGTCGAGGATCTACGTGCCTTCACTACAACTCGAGCCTTTGACCTCATCGTTTTCAGTGAGGTGGGCTATTACTTCTCTTCCTCTGAACTCCACCGCATCACGCATCAACTTGAGGCACTGCTTGAGGAAGACGGAGAGCTTCTTGCGGTCCATTGGCGAGGACGCAGCCCCGACCACAGGCTCCACGGAGACGAGGTCCATCAGATCCTCGCAGAATCCGCACGCCTTACCTGCCACGCACGCCGCAGACACACCATGTACACGATTGAGGTCTTCAGGAAGACAAAGGATCTGCAGAAGTGAAAGTAGAAACATCGTTACCCGAACGGCCTCACCGCATCAAAGAGCAAGCCTCTGGATGCCTGCCGAATCTAAAGCAACCTGATGCAGTAGGCATAATCATTCCGGCGCACAACGAAGCCAAGCACATATCACGCTGCCTGCGAGCAGTAGCGCGCGCTGTGGCCAACCTCGACCAGGGCGTTTCCGCGTGGACTGTTCTCGTTGCCGATCGATGCTCTGATGCAACAGCCACTTTGGCCGAGACACTGCTAAGGGAGGGCGAGGTTCTGCATTGCGCCGCTTGCTGTGCAGGCGAGGCACGACGACGCGGTGCCGCACGCGTGATTGAAAGGTATGATGCCACACAACCGCTCTCGCGCCTCTGGTTGCTTAACACTGACGCCGACAGCGAGGTTCCTCCAAACTGGATCACCGCGCAACTGGATTTGGCGCGAGCGGGCGCAGACGCGGTGGCTGGCGTGGTTGAACTGCTGATGTGTGCCAAAGCAACGGCAGCGCTTTTCGAAGCAACCTACCTCGTGCGTCCTGATGCGTCGCACGACCATGTGCACGGCGCCAACTTAGGCGTGCGAGCTGATGCGTATGTTGACGCCGGCGGGTGGAAGGCGCTCTCTGTTGCTGAAGACCATGACCTGTGGCAGCGACTGAAGCTGCGCGGGTGGCAGACTCTGTCCACCGCACAGAGCAGTGTCCGCACGAGCGGAAGGCTCCACGGGCGCGCAGCCGGAGGTTTCGCCGACACACTTCGACGGCTGGTGCAAGAGGGCGCGGCATGAACGACGTGTGGAAGCGACTGAGGGACCTAAACACAGCGGGAGACCTCTCTCTTCCATACTTCGGCTGCGCGCAGACACCGCAGCGGCTACTTGGCCTGGCCAACTTCGGTCAGGAGGACCTCTCGCTGGCACGTCTAGTTGAGGCTCATGTTGACGCCCGCACCATCCTGTACGAAGCCGGACGCGTGGCCGACCGAGATGTGCTCTACGGCGTATGGGCATCGGAGCATCCCAAACACACTCTGCAGCTGACCAGAGTGGGCGAACGGTTGAGGCTGAATGGGTCCAAGCCCTTCTGCTCAGGCTCACGCCGCCTCGACGCTGCTCTTGTCACGGCCGGGCTCGAAGATGAGAAGGTGCTGGTCGATGTGAAGCTTCGCACAGACGGAATCGAAGCCAATGCCGAGGACTGGAAGACGCAGGCTTTTTCATCCACCGAGACGGCTACCGTTACATTCAGGGACGTCGAGATCGGCGAAGGGGACCTGGTTGGACGTGAGAACTGGTATGTCACCAGAATCGGTTTCTGGCTTGGCGCCATGGGTCCTGCGGCCTGTTGGGCAGGTGGTGCTCTGGGTCTTATCGAGGCGGCAAAGTCAATAAGTCCCACCGAAACGCATGCGCGGGCTCAGCTCGGTGCACTTCTCGCCAAGGAGTGGGAGCTTCCAGCCCTACTCAATCAAGCTGGGCTCGAGACCGACAGAGGTGCAGACGACTACCACGACGCACGCCGCCGAGCTCTCAAGCTGCGTTACCTGATCGAACGCAGCTGCACTGACGTCATCGACCGATTTGGACGCGCCACCGGCCCTCGCTTACTCGCTTTTGACGAAGCCGTTGCGCAGCGGCACGCCGAACTCTCCTTGTACATTCGTCAGAGTCACGCCGAGCGTGACCTCGAAAGCATCGTCGACTAGCGCCTCGCCAACTCCAGGCCCAACTCGCCTTAACTCTCGGCTCAGATAGGGCGTTGATCACGGTGCCTCCGCTCTCGGCACCCAACAGCCGGAGACCGACGCATCGCTCTTAGTGAACTAGCTCACTACGTGGGACGCGCCGCTCTCCAAACGGTAAGTGTTCAGCCCAATGCCCGTGAAACAAGCCACCTCGCGGCTTACCTCCTCGGGAGAAATCCTCAAACACGATAACACTCTACGGTTTTTCTGCGGCGGCGCTCGCGACCTGCCTCATTTGACAGGCATTGATGCCCAAGTCGGCATTGAAGTGTTCAGCCCCCCCTCGAAGGCGTAAAAACTATGATTCCCGAGGATGTTCCAGAATCGGCTTCGTCCTCCGGCACTCAACTATGAAACACCCTCGAAAACCGCATAGGCTTGGGACGCGCCGCTCTCCGAACGTGCGAGCGATGGGTAACACACCTCAATCTACGCGATGGTCCTCCGCGTCGTGACCCGCCACCTTCACCACTTTGTTGTAGAGGCCCAGGAGCAGCATGGTGGGAGCCCACTGCCCGACGAATAGCGCGGCGTGCCTCCGGCCCATCAGGCGTAACGCGAATGATGTGAGGATTGAGCCGCCTGCTGCCCAGAGAAAGGTGTCCGAGGGCAGTTTGGCTGTTTGGCTTTCAATCGCACGGGCGACGGGGCCCTCTTTCTGCGCACGAGCGCTCTCGTTGCTTGAAACGTTATTGAACGTGGATTGCATGTTTGGTTGCACAAGAAACTCCTTTGTTGTTGTACCTTGATGAACCCATCTAGTCCCGACGAATGTCTCCGCCAGCACCCGAAGGCTGATTCAGCACCTAAGCCTGGTCGTTTTCGTCCAGGACTCTGATGATGCCACGCAACACGTAGAGATGAGGAGACCGGGTGGAGATGAGGAGACCGCGCGCTTTCCGCTGCAGCAGTCCTCGGTAATAAAATCGATGGCTTAGTCGAAGAACCGACAGCTGAGAATCTCGACGAAGCGCAGCAGGCGTGGCGTACGTCACGCGAACTCTGTCTGCTGGCTGTACCGAGTACATGGCGCAGAAAGAGGGTGCAGCTCTTGAAGCTTCTGCGTAGGCTCTCCATGACGAACCAGCCGGCGCCGAGAACGAAAGGTTCGGTTCCTCAAGCAGCGTTCAGCTAGCTGCGGGGCACTAGCTGATAGCGAGGCGCGTTCCGTCGTCCGCGACCAATGAGGCCAGAACCCGGCGCGTCCCTTTGAAAGGCCTACGACCGTGCATGACAAGAAAATTGTCGATCAAGGCGACATCGCCCGTCTGCCAGGGTATGTCGAAGGACAGCTCGTCGGACAGTTCGATGGCAACTTGAAGGTCCGCCAACGAAATCTTGGAGTCGTCTCCGAAGCAGATGGAACTTTGTGGGTCATTGCGACGGTCTTTCCAGCCACGAAACGCCGCGATCAGCTGATTGAAAAATACGCGCCTTCCATCCACGAGTGTGCGAACAGCGGGAAGGACCGGAGTGGTCGCGCGAAGCGACCCGTCGCCTTGCCACTTGAACCTGTAGCCAAGCTTTTCGAGTCGCGCTTCAGCCTCGGCTTGAGCGGTTACGCCAAGTGTACTGCGCCAACTGCGACCCTGGCCGGACTCAGCGTCGTCCTCCGCTGGCATGACGTTCGAATAACGCACGCCCAGCTTTTCGCACGCCGCGATGAAGTCAGGCGCCGCCTGCTCGAGCCGGGTCAGCAACACATCTGATCTGCAAATTGGTGTCTCGCCATCGGCATCAGGGGCCTTCTCGCAGAAGAAAAACAACCGAGAGGGAAACAGCGGCGTCTGCGCCATCTCGTGGTGAAGGAATATGGAAACGTTCGGTGGTGCTTCGTTGGCCGTAAACACCCGCTCGGTCAGACTGACGCGCACGGCATTTGAAAGCGACTCTTCATAGGTAAAGCTATCCGCGCCAAAAGCGCGGACGAATGCGTCGAAGTCTTCCGCTCCGTTCACTGGGAAGCCACGTAGAAGGATCGCACCATGCACGCCGAGGGCGTGAAGCAAACGGTCTCGCTCGTCCGCAATCCAGGTGGTCGTTTCGCCTAACGAGGCATTGCCCGCCCGTAGTCCAACCACAAGCGGAAACGCTTCGGGATGGTGCTGTTGGGCGGAGAAGTTGAGCAAATCGGTTTCAATGTGGGTCATGGACTGCACTGCTAATCATAAATCGGATAGAACTTTCCGAGGGCCTCTTCACAAAACACTCCAGGGTCGTTGAAGCGTTGATCCCGGTTTAGCGCCGAAATCTGCGCCATCTCCTCGCTATCAAGTTCAAAGTCAAACAGGGCGAGATTCTCGTGCAAGCGCTCGCGCCGAGTGGTCTTTGGGATAACAGCCGTGCCGCGCTGCACACCCCATCGCAGCACAACCTGTGCCGGTGTCTTATGGAGTCGCTGCGCAGCCGCCACAACGGGTAACGCTTTCAGCACCGAGTCGGTTGGCGTTGCCATGCCCAGCGAGACGTAAGAGAGGGCGCCCAGCGGCGAGAAGGATGTCACACCGATGCCGAACTCGGTGGCCAATCGGATCAGTGACTGCTGCGTCAGGAACGGGTGCGACTCAATCTGCAACATCGTTGGCTTTATCGACGCGTAGGCCATCAGGTCAATCAACAGCCCCGAGTTGTAGTTACAGACGCCGATGTGCTTCACGAGGCCCGCAGAGACAAGACCCTCCATGGCGTGCCAGGTCTCTGCCAGAGGCACCGCATCGACGGCCATGGTGGGATGTACGCTGTCGGGATTGAAGACCCACTCCGGCGGATAGCGGGTTTCGAATGGCACGTACTTGAGCGCGATCGGGAAATGCACCAGGTAAAGGTCGAGGTAATCCAGCCCCAGATCCACCAGTGAGCGCTCGCAGGCGGGGCGAACGTGTTCCCGGCGATGGTACGTGTTCCACAGCTTGGAGGTGACCCATAAGTCATCGCGCCTGCAACGACCGCTTTGGATCGCGGTGCGGATTCCCTGGCCCGTCTCTACTTCGTTGCCGTAATCCGCGGCACTGTCGATATGCCGGTATCCAACTTCGATGGCATCCGTCACAACTCGGGCGGTCTCAGCGCGCGCGATCTTCCATGTTCCCAGTCCCACGGTGGGCATTCTGTCATTGCCGATAGCGCGCGTTTTCATCTCGGTTTCTCCGATCGTCCATGTCGAGTATGCCCCCAAGCTGGTGTTGGTCGAGCAACGAGCGAATGCCGACGGGCTGGCCGCTCGCAATCGAGGCCTGTGCGGCCGCGGCAACAACGATCGACCACAACCCCTGCAGTGGCGTTGCCGCATCGGTCGCCTTTCCTTCAAGCCGGTCGACAAAGGCAACGTGCTCAAAGAACGTCGCGCCATGGTGACCGCTTTGCTCAATCGGCAATGCATAGCCCGCGGTCGTCTCTCGGGAAGTAGCACCTTCGCCGCACTCCACTGTGACGCGTGACCTCGCCCTGTCATCCTGCAAGAAGTCGTACCGCTCGCTGGCGACCAGCCGGCCGCCATCCCCACAAACAACCAGCTCTTCGTAAAAGTATGGGCAGAACATGTTGAGCGTGAAGCTACTCCGCAAACCGCTTTCGTAGTCGATGATCACAAACGCATGATCGTCAATGTCAGCGCGGCGACCGTCGCGTTGAAAATCGAGGAAGTTGACCGCCTGGCCACCGCTGGCATAGACCCGCGCCGGCGTTGAGTCGGCAAACAGGTTAATCAGGTCGAAGTAGTGGCAACACTTTTCGACCAACGTGCCCCCGGTATGCTCGGAGAACTTGTTCCACTGCTTGACCTTGTCGAGGAACGGCGGCCGGTATTCGCACATGCTGATCGTTTTCACGTCGCCCAGGGCGCGGCGTTCAAGCACTTCGTGGCGCGCCTCTACGTACGGTGCCTTATACCGGTATTGCAATCCGACCTGGATGAAAGAGGGATAATCTACTGCGAGCTCGACGATCCGCCACGCGTCATCGAGCGTGGTCGCCATTGGCTTCTCAAGAAGAATCGGTTTACCAGACGTCATCGCGATCTTGAGCACATCGAAGTGCGTGTAGTTCGGCGTGCATATCATCAAGGCATCGACATCCGGATCGTTGCATGCCGACAGAAGATCTTCATAGAGAACCAGCTTGCTGTCGCTCGAACGGGCGAACTCCTCAGCTGCGACCGTCATGCTGTGCGCGCTCTCGTCATAAATTCCATGAACGGCAGCGCGTCCCAGCAAGCTGGCTACCCGCATGTGCTCTTGTCCGATGGTACCGCTACCGATCACGGCCAGCCGGTGCCTCGGCGATGGGGGCATGTACAGGTATCGGTCGGCCGCACCGATGTGCCGTTGGCTGGTGGCCTGCTCAAAGTGGCGTAATCGCGGTCGTTGAAACGAACTCATGAAACTGACTCGTGCATGAAATAGCGTGAATCTGACACGCGCAGTAACCGTACCGCACCTACCCTGCTCCCGCTAGCGCTTGTCGACGCCCCGCAAGCGCCCAAACAAGCCCATTCAGTGACAAAATGACGGCGAGAAGAACCCAAAACAGCCTGCCGAACCCGCCCACCAGTCCGAGCGGCGAAAACAGCAGATATACCAAGACCACAGCGGACAACAGCGTGAATGCGACGGGATTGGCGAGTCGCCAAGGCGCCAGATCGACGACGTCCCTGCGCGTGTACAGCCACGCACGAGCCCGCGGACGCCACCAGCCGATGACCAGCATGATACCAACTTCAACCACAAACAGGGCCGCATAAAGGTACAGGAAGTGCATCGTGATAGCCTCGTCGAACACGAACTTAGCAAGACCGTACGCTAAGGCATGGAACACGATCACGACCTTGGCGCCAAGCGCCGGCACCCGACGGGCAAACAAGCCGACGATGACGACGACGATGATGGGAATGTTGTAGAAACCAGTAAAGATGCGAACGATCTGCCAAAGACCGTCGGGTGCGTAGTGCAGTGACGGGGCGACCACAAACGAAAACAGCGCGATAACAACGCTGGCCATCTTCGCAACACGCACCATTTCGGCATCATTCAATGGTGCCGCTTTCAATGGCGCATACACGTCCAGACAGAATAACGTCGCGGCACTGTTCAAGAGGGAGTTGAACGAGCTGAACACAGCCCCGAGCAGCACCGCAAGAAAAAAGCCCCCCAGGTACGCGGGGAGGTAATCGCTAATCAGTTTCGGATAGGCCTGATCGATTGATCGTAGGTCGTCGCCGTACAGATGAAAGGCAATCGTGCCAGGAATCATCATCATGAACGGCACGAGGACCTTGAAGAATCCGGAAATGAGGACACCCTTTTGACCCTCGGCAAGGTTCTTCGCCGCAAGCGTCCGTTGAATGACGTACTGATTCGTGCACCAGTAAAAAAGGTTGGCGAAGATCATGCCGGTGAATAGGGTCCCGAACGGGGTGGGATCGGCAGGCCCGCCGATCGCGTTGAGTTTGTGTGTATGGTTGCTGGTAAGGACGGTTATCCCATGCAAGATGCTACCATCGCCCAATGCTGACAGGCCAAGCAGTGGCACAAGGATGCCAACGATCAGCAAACCAAGGCCGTTCAACGTATCCGAAACAGCAACCGCTCTCATACCACCGCAGATCGCGTAGACAGCGCCCACACAACCGATGCTGACAATGGTAAGCACCAGCGCCTCCATGTAACTGATGCCGAGAAGCCCAGAGATATCGAACAGCGACAGCACCGCGATCGACCCTGAGTACAGCACTGAAGGTATGGTGACGAGACCATAGCCGGCCATGAACAATACCACCGACATGCGGCGCACATCAGCATCGAAACGGTCATTCAGGAACTCCGGGAGTGTGGTGAACGCGCCCGCGAGGTAACGCGGAAGGAAGATCAACGCCATGCAGATGGTTGCAAACGCTGCAGTGACCTCCCAGGCCATGCTACTCAGGTTGAAGCCGTAGGCCGAGCCGTTCAGACCGATGAGCTGCTCGGCAGACAAGTTGGTGAGCAACATCGAACCGGCAATGAAAACGCCGGTTAAGCCGCGACCCGCGAGGAAGTACCCGTCACGGGAGCTGACCGCGCCCTTCGATTTTCGATATGAAACCCAGGCGACGGCAGCCATAAAAAATGCACAGCTCGCAAGCGTCGTGAAAAAACTGTTAGCCCTCATACATCCTTAATGCAGACACTCACAAGGCGACGTTTGGCGTACCATCTCACAGGGGAGAAAAAGGGGTCAGGCTAGATATCGCCCAGCCCGTAGAGTGTTCGCGGAAGACAACGCTACACCCGTCGGAAATACCTAGCCTGACCCCTCTTTCTTTCATCCTTCACGCTCCCTGCAAAAAGCAGAACAGATCACGGCATCCATGCGTCGTCAACGCTGATTTAGATGGATTTCTACAGGATCAAACCATAAACAACGGGTTATTTTGAACCTTTTCCTACCTCAAAAGTCCTTTCTTGAAGAAGCCTGATCGACGTATAGGAGCAGGATGGCTCGGACCAAAACTTGCATTCTGGGACGCTGAAAAGAAGCCGACGAGTTGACGACTTCATAACAAAGGACGCTCTTTCGCCGTTTGGAGCGGGTTCAACGAGCGAACGCTTAGGTGGGAGGAAAGATGGGTATGGGAAGAGGAAACTTTCTAAAATCTGGCTTGGCTATTTCCGCGACGTTAGCTGCGTGCGCGGAGCAAACACCGACGGGCTTTGAACATGCGACCGGGCAGTCGGAGAGCGCGCTGGTGTCCTCAGTTGTTCCGTTGGTCGCGGAGCTGGCAGTGGATGTGAGCCCGGAGTACGAGGCGCTCGTCGGCTTCTCCCGTCCACTTGTCGCGGTGGATGAAGGTCAATCCGCGGGTGTGCTTCTTGCTGGAAGCGCTTCTTCATTCGACGTGCGCGCGTCCTTGCAAAACGTCGTGCAAGAACTCGGGCAAGGTCACATGTCAGAGCAAGCGCTGGTCAACGCGTGGGCAGGCGCAACCATACGTCTCAGCGGGCAGTTTGTGGAAGCAGGACAGATAGCCCTCACCAGGGAATGGTACGACTGTCATCAGCTGGCGGAGTGCGACGAACGACTGCTCGACCTAGCGGAATACCGTGTTGGAGTGCCTGTAGCCCACGTACCTCGAGTGCCCTTGTGTGATAGAAGCATTGAGGAATACAACACTGACCGCACAAACTACATGGAAAGCAACGAGGGGAAATACCCTGTAGCCAACTTCCTCGTTGTTGGCACCGATGGTCAGGTGGGCGACACCCAACTGGTCACCGAACACCTCAGCTACCGTGGTGGGGTGAGCGGGAACGAGGAACAACAAACCCTGGGTGCATTCTTTCTTTCTCTGTCAGACGCGTCAGCCCTCTCGCCTGGAGAGACAGGCGGAGCTGCCGTCTTCGACCTTGAGAGCGAGTGCCTTTTCGGTTTCGTGAGTCAACAGTTTGCAACTTCCGAAGAAGGTGAACGCTTCATCGTTCTGGTGGCACGAAGGTACGAACCCGTTCGCGCTGACGGTTACGACGACCTCGTACTCCACGCGCCTTCGCTGATCCCTATAAGCACGGGCCCGATTGGCTAGAGTGGTCAGCATTCTCCGAGCGTCATTCACGGCTTCGAGACGATTTTTCTTTGCAGCATCGTAGGCCTCGCCTCGCACCTTTTCATCATAGGCCATCCAAAACGGCAAGAGCCTGATCAAACGTTTACCGCAAGCATAGTCGTTTGCCTTGAAACATCGAGTCACCACGGCGATGTCTTCAGATTGGACGCGTGAAGGCCTCCCGATGCGCGTTGGGCTCTAAGCATTGGTCGCCGGATCCGGCTCCGCTCGCCTGGAGCTTAGAAGCCTCTGGGCCGACTTGCGATGACAACCCAAGGTAAGACTCGCTTCCCTGAGGATCATGCCCTTACCTTTGTGTTCTGAGCGCTGGTAGCGGGGTCTAACCGCATCGATGGTTGCGCGTTTTTCTGTTCGGCTCATAGGTCTCCTCTCGGAGCCACCTGAGCCTCAATCTCTTCTGAGCCAATGATTCCATTTCGACCTCATTCTTTTTGAGGCAATTCGGTTCCTGCTTCCCTGTCGCCTCATGGCGCGCTCCTTGCTTCCCTAGTCACGCCATGCGCTTACCTGCGGGACTCCTCTTAATTCTCCTAATCGCAATCTCCGGATGCCTAGCGGATGGAACGGCAAATCACCATTTCTCGGCAGCCTGCGCGCCACCCTCGGGTGCGTCCTCAACGGCTGGCAAGCAATGGCTCCGGCGCGTTCTTGAAGCATGGGTGCACCGTCAGCATCTTGATGAAGCCGTTCGCAATACGTCGGTTGTGGCGGAACATCGCCTCGACTGGAAGCCGCTTGAAGACTTTGCCACTTCTCTCTCCCAATCAACTGAGGAAAAGCGCGCAGCTGCCAGAGTCCTGAAAGCGATTATCGAGGACCGCAGAGAGGGGTCTACAGGATATATGCCTACGAGAGTTAGCGGTGCCGTCGTGCTGCGCGAAGTTCTGCTGGATCCGATCAGTCCCCGTGACCTCAAGATCTTGCTGGCAGCAGACAGACTTCCCGCAGTTGACCCCTCATTGCCAGGGACGGACGACATCCTAGTTAGAGGCTCCACCACCGCCTACATCCTTCCCGAGGGAGGTGCACCTACCCTCCGCCTATCTCCCGAGGAGCTTGGTACGTACTTCAACAACTTGATGAACGACCCCTCTTTGCATCGATTGTAACCGAGTTGGAACGGCAACTCCCTGGCCTCCAAGGCGGGAGGCAGCAGGAGCTGTATCTCGACGTACTCCTCCAAGCGGCCGAGGTCACGGCGGATGAGGCCGACCGAGCCCGCTTGCACGTCCAGCTGGCTGAGTATCTAACCGCGCAGCTTGGGCGGGAGGTCGACATGCGTGTCAGCGAATACGGGGAGGAGATCGGCCTGGGTTCAAGCGGGTCAACCAGTGTGCCCCTTGTGTCGTGGAAGACGGTGAGAGGACACAGCCATCCCCTCCTGATCACCCACGAGGGACAAGGCGTCCTCATCGCAGGTCTCTCGAATAGTCTTGAAGTTCGCGATGGTGAGCTCCAGCTCAGGATTTACGACGAAGACGGGTTTTTCCGCAGCGATACCACGCATATGTGGTTGTACAACAAAAGGGCCGAACAACTCATTCTCCCGAGGGTTGGCGCAGTCACCATTCCGGTGAACTTCGGTGGTCTGCAGAAGGTACAAACTGCCCATGGACTGGTCGAAGTGAACCTGCCCCCCCCCCGTTTGTGAAGAGATCCGCGACGAGGAGTTTGCGAAAATCCCGATGTGAATAGCAAGCTTCAACGGCCATGACATTTGCGTCAAATGACTAAGTGAAGTTATGGGGTAAGCCGCGAGGTGGCTTGTTTCACAGGCGTTGGGGGTACTACCGCGATGCCACGGCTGCATGCCATGTTTGTAAAGCGACCTTTACAAGGATGGCTTTCGATAGCATCGTGGCACAGTCGCTAGTCAACCGGCTACACCTGCGCGACCTTGTGGAAGGCGTGCGTGTTGGAGCTTGCCGTGGTTTGCCGTTGATGTTACGTCTCGTTCGTGGTGGGAAAGAAGCGACACATGCGCTGCGGCCGACACACGCGCTGCGGCCGACACACGCGCTGCGGCCGACACACGCGCTGCTGCTTTGCGGTAGCCTTTCTTACTAACTTTGCAGCCTTTGGAGTTTCCCTCGCCTACCTTGGCACGCTGGCTCACCCTCTGCTGGTGGAGCATCGCCGCTGTGCTGAGCATGGCGAGCTGATCCACGCGGAAGCACTTTCTCAAGAAGAGCATGATGACCCACAGGCGCATCCTGTCGCGGCGTCACCTGATGGGACCAGCAGGTTCACAGCGCCTGTCAATCATCATGCAGACGGCCATGAGCATTGCGATGCGCAGCACGTGCGAAAGACGCTGTGCCGCAGCAATCAACCTTGCATTGGCATCGTGTGTCTTCCTGCAGCCTCTGAGTGCATCGCGCCTCGGCTTGCGGCGCAAGTGCAGGCACGGTTTCTGTTTGCACCCAAGCAATCACCCCCGCTTAGCTGACTAACCCAGCTACTCTGACACCTGGAGCTGGGGCAACTTGGGAGCTGGGTAGATATGGGGTCAGGAGCGAATACCCGTCGGGAACTGGATCACCCGCACGGGTCGTGTGTGTGGGTATTCGCTCCTGACCCCATATCGCCCGCGACCTGCCCCCTCGGTGCGCCCACGAGCGTGCCGCACAACCCAACCACCGCTCAGGATCGCTCCCTCGACGCAGCGCTCTGAACCTCGGACATCCGCGACCGCACGCGCCCTGCGTGCACCGCGCAGGTAGGTTCAGCTTTATCGACGAAACCCCATGAAACGACTCCTAAATAAACTGAGCGCCACGCTTCGAAGTGGCCGCTGCCTCTATGGGCGAGGGAGGACGCTGGTCTTGCTGACGGTGGTCTGCGTCGCGGCCTTCGAACAGCAAAGCTACGCCCAAACTCAAGATCAAGAACCAGCTGATGTGCCGGTGCAGCCGCCGGTCCCACTTGAGACGCCAGCTGCCACGTATCCAAGCAAGGCTCTTGACCAACGCCAGGCCGCGCGCGTCGAGTTGTTGGTGACTGTCACGCAGGAAGGAAACGTCAGCGATGTGGATCTTGCTATTTCCGGCAGCGCGGCCTTCGACGCCGCCGCCATCGAGGCGGTCAAGCGATGGCGGTTTCGTCCCGCCGAGCGTGATGGGGTTCGTGTAAGCGCTCGCGTGCGCGTGCCTTTCGTTTTTCAGCCCCCCGTCGTGCCCGAAAGTGCTGCCGTGCCCGAAACCCCTGCCGTACCCGAAACCCCTGCCGTACCTGCAACTCGAACAGTCCCCATACCCCCAGCAGCTCCAGGTGCTGCTGCCACGGAGTCCTCGCCCGATGGACCTGCTCTCGATGTTACCGTGCGTGGGTCGCGGAGGCTGCGCACCGAAACGCGCAGCACCAGCGACTTCCAAGTGACCGGTGACGTGTTGGCAGCAGCGCCTAGACAAGAAGGCGCTGAGGTTTTGCGTTCGGCGCCTGGTCTCTACATGGGTCGCGGCGCGGGTCTCGCCGTAGCCCACAACTATGTCCTACGCGGTTTCGATGCCGAGCATGGCCAAGACATCGAGTTCAAGGTGGGCGGTCTGCCGATCAACATGCCCTCTCACATCCACGGACAAGGCTACGCTGACCTCGGGTTCCTGATAGCAGACACGGTTCAAGAGCTGCAGGTTTCCGAAGGCGTACACGACCCGCGTCAGGGCGACTTTGCTGTGGCCGGCTCTATACATCTTCACCTCGGCGTGGATGAAGCACATCGCGGGGTGCAGCTTCGCTCAAGCTACGGGACGTTCAACACCTGGCGGCACCTTGCGCTCTGGGCACCCAAGGACGCAGCCGAGGAGAGCTTCGGCGCCGTGCAGCTCTATCAAACCGACGGCTTTGGCCGAGGCTCACGATCAGGACGTGCCGGGAAGGCAGCAAGTGCCGTGTTCCAGCATCGGTTTGGCAAGGGTCGGTTTGGCAAGGGTCGCCTACACTACCGTGCCATCGGCATTGCCTACACATCTGCGGCCGACGTGGCCGGAGTGGTACGGCAGGACGATGTGGAGGCGGGCGTTGTCTGCTTTACCTGCGTCTACCCTTACCCAACCGCGCAAGCGCAGAAAGCCCTCGCATCCCGCCTGCTCGCGGGTCTCTTCGCCGAGTACGAACGCGAGGACGGAGCCAATGGAACGCTCGGCGGATGGCTAAGCGTCGAGAACTTCAGGCGGCAAGCCAACTTCACAGGCTTTACCCAAACCTCGAGCGTTCTGGAGCGGGTGGCCGGCCGTGGCGACCTTGTTGAGCAGCAAAATCAGACCTTATCGGTGGGCGTCACGTCGCGCTACCGCACCGCGCCATTCGTCCTTCACCCCTGGGTTAGCGGGACGGTGGAGCTTGGCTCCGACACGCGTCTGGACCTGATCGATCAAGCACAAAACTTGGTCGACGCCTCCCTCCGCAATCAAACCTGGGACCAGCAAGTCGCAGCGCACATTCAAGCCGCGGACGTGGGTGTGTTCAGTGACCTGGACTGGCAGCTCACCAAGTACGTCAACGCCAGGGCAGGCGTTCGAGCGGACCTCCTCTCATACAACATCAACGATGAACTCGGAAATCTAACGCCTGTCACCCGCCCGCAAGACGTCTACATCGAAGGGCATCGGCGTAGTGCGGCGGGATTTGCGTGGGGGCCACGCGCGAGCGTGGAAGTCAAACCCACATCGCCGCTCAGCCTGCTTGCCGCCTACGGGATCGGCTACCGCTCTCCGCAGGCGCGTTCGCTTGAGGATGGGCAAGATGCTCCGTTCACCAAAGTGCGCTCGCTAGATGCCGGCGCGCGGTACCGGATTGAAGATCGATTGGAACTTTCCCTCGGCTTATTTGATACGAGATTATCAGACGATGTGGCCTTTGACGCAGAGTCGGGGCAACTTGAGCGAGTTGGAGCCACGCGTCGGCGAGGCCTTACCGCTTTCGCCGCTCTAACGCCCCTGCCGTGGCTTCTAAGCTCTTTCTCTGCCACAGCCACGCAGGCGACGCTGCTTGATCCAGCGCCACCCACCGCCGCGGACCCACAACCCGCTTTCGAAGAGGGTCAGGCTGTGCCGTATGTGCCGCAGCTGGTGCTGCGGGCTGACCTCGGCGCACGGCGGATTCTCGCTGATGGACCGCAGGATTGGCAGTGGCTCGGTCGCGCCGGGGCTGGTTTTAGTTATCTCTCCGAGCGCCCTCTGCCCTACGGCGGCAGCACGGCGCCGGTGCCGCTGCTTGATGCCTCAGCAGGTCTTGCCCTCGGCCCCTTCGACCTCGCACTTGAGTTCTTCAACGTGCTCGACCAGCAATACGCTGCCCTGGCTTACAGCTACGCCTCCGATTGGAACCCGAATGATGGCGTCAGACCGCGCGCTCCAATGCGCCACAGCGCCGCCGGCATGCCGCGCTCCTACATGGTCTCGCTTGGGGTGACCTTATGAGACATCAAACCAACACGCTGCTGCTTCTTCTGCTTCCTCTGCTTTTCAGCGGCTGCACTTCGCCTGGCCAAAGGCCCATCGAGCTTCCGCTGTTCGTCTCGGGAACCTCGAATGATGTGGTTGACACGGGAGGCGGCGCTCAGCTGACATTGCAGCGCGCCGATCTCGCCTTCGGTCCGCTCTACTTGTGCGCTGGCGTGACGGCCGGCGAGCTCTGCGAAACCGCACGTTTGGAATGGTTGGATACCGCAGTGGTTGACATGCTTGCCGATAATCGGGTTCAAGTTGGCACGCTGCGCGGCGTTACAGGAGCGGTGCGTTCGTGGATGTTCGACTACGGCATTAGCTCGCAGTTGACCCGCAATGAGCCTTACGTGCTCGAGGCTGCTGAACAACTTGGCGGCACATCCTTTGTGGGCGAAGGAGTCGCGAGAAGCGGTAACAAAGCGCTCCCCTTCGTGGTGCGCGTTGCGATCGCGCAAAACAACGAAACTGAACTGGGGGTGCCGGTGGTGCGAAAGAGCGCGACCCAAGACTTCGCCTACGAAGTGACCGAAGACGCGAGCGGCCTGCTGCTCCGCTTCGATGTGAGCGAAGTGATGAATCAGCTAAACCTGACTCCCTTCTTTGCTGAGCAGGACTGCGCCCCCGACGGACCGGCTGTGGTCTGCCGAGGCAACACCGCAACGGAGTGCACAGCTGAGGGCGTACCGCAAGCCAGCCAGGACTGCGAAGCTTCTGCGCAGACTTGCGCTGCGGGCATCGGTTGCATCGAGCGGCTTGAGATTGCCGAGAACAGCGAGCCGTACCGCGAAGTGCGTAATGCGCTGCTGCTCACCGGTCGCCCGACCTTCGTGTGGGACGACCCCTTGAGACGAAACTAAAACTAAGAAAGTGAAGAATACAATGAGAGACAACAAGAGAAGAGCCATAGGCTTACGGAAGTGGTCGTTGTGTTTGGCGGCAAGCCTCACGGCTGCGTGTGGGTCTGACGATAAAGGTGGATCACTTTCCGTCGCCCTTGATCCTGAGGAAACCATCCTGGATGGTCTCGCTGCCGGCGATGGTGCAGAAGATATTGAAGACGGGTGGAGTGTGCGCTTCGCGCGTTACATCGCAGTTGTCGGCCCGATTGAAGTTAGCCGGGGGGAGGATGAGGCTGTCGTTGCAGATGACGTGTATGCCGTTGATCTCACGCAACTCCCCGAGGCCGGCTTGCCGCTCTGGCAGTTTGAGGATCTTCAGGAGGGGCGCTGGGACTTCAGCTTTACAACACCCGTGGCATCCTCAGAAGTCATTGCTCACAGCTCCGTGAGTGCCGAAGACCTTCAACAAATGGTTGACAACGGCTGGACTTACATCATCGAAGGAACCCTCAGCAAAGCGACCGGGGAGTCTTGTCCACCAGCAGAGCTGGCGGACGTCGAAGGCGCAACTCCGAACGGGAGCTCTGAGAAAGAGGAGCCATGCTACGACGCAGCTGAAGTCGCCTTTAGCTTCGGCGTGCCCGCAGAGATGAACTACACCTTATGTCAGATTGATGGGATCCCCGGTGTGGCTATTAGTTCGGGCCAGACTCAGACTGTGTCGGCTTCGTTGCATGGTGACCACATCTTTTTCAGGGGCTTCCCTGACGGCGACGAGGGCGGTGTGACACGCCTGGCACAATGGCTCGCCGACAGCGACCTGAACTTGGATGGCAGCGTTACCAACGAGGAGCTAAGGGCGATAGCACCTTCGCAACTTGCTGAGATTGATGACACTTACGCACTCCCAGCGAACGACTCCATCCAAACGATGTACGACTACGTGTCAGCGCAACTTCAGACACAGGGGCATTTTCAAGGCGAAGGAGAATGCGGCTTCGACGGCGTGTTTCAAGAGCATCATCATGAAGATGAGGATGACCACGATGAGGATGACCACGAAGAATGAACGCGGTTGAAACACTCAAACATCTCTTCCTAGAAGCTGGAACCAGCTGGATTCTGTGGCTGCTAGCAGGGCTGTCTTTTATGAGTGTGATCGTGACGGTGGAGCGCTGGTTCGTGTACCGACGAGGCGCCCACCGCCTTGAACCACTTGCTCAAGAGCTCCACCGGCGCCTTGCCGCTGAACAGCGGGGTGAAGCGGCCGCGTGGTTGCAATCGACTGGTCTGGTAGCTGCTCGCGTCGCAGCGAGCGGCATCGGGCTTGCCGACCGGGGCGTGGAGGCTGCAGATAAGGCCATGCAAAGCCGGGCAGCGCTCGAGCGCGAGGAGCTTGAGCGGCGGCTGGCGTTTCTGGGCACCCTTGGAAACAACGCGCCGTTCATTGGCCTGTTTGGTACGGTAATCGGGGTGATTGGTGCCTTCGAGGAGCTGGGACACGGCGCACCAGGCCACGCGGGCGCAGGCGCGGCAAGTGAGGTTGCCTCAGGGGCCGTGATGTCAGCGATTGCGGAGGCCTTGGTCGCGACGGCCGTAGGCATCGCAGTCGCCTTGCCCGCTGTGGCGGCCTACAACTATCTGCAGCGACGGGTGCAGGGGCTGATGGCGGAAGTCGAGGTGTTATCCAACTTGGTGCTAGCCTACCTCTCCAGCCATCGGCGTTCCGCTCCGCACGCGCAGGAGGACACATAGCCATGGCCGGAACGCGCACATCAGACCGCGGGATCATTTCAGGCATCAACGTGACGCCGTTGGTCGACATCACGTTGGTGCTGCTGATCATCTTTATTGTCACCGCCAAGATCGTTGTAACGCCTGCCGTGCCCCTCGACCTTCCGAGCGCTTCGTCAGCTAGCTCGGTGCAGGTTATCTTCTCGGTGATGCTGCCCATGGGAGGCACGACGCTGGTTGACGGAGCCGTCGTCGCAAACGACCGTGAGCTGACGAACCGCGCTCGCGAAGCCGCGAAAGCACACCCGGAGCTCAGAGCCGTGATCCATGCAGATGGTTCGACGGAACATCGCAGGTTGATGCAGGTGATGGATGCCCTCAAAGAAGCTGGTGTGTCTCGTATTGCCTTCGCTGCAGCTCCCGCCGAGTCACCAACTTCCTTCGCAGCCTTCCTCCGCAACGAAGCATCGGTGAGTCCATGAGCGCCGCCCTTCAGTCGACAACCAAGCGGGAACCAGCCGCGCTCGTGGACGCCGTGTTCGCCCACGGCGCGAGATCCAGCCTTGGACCACACCGGCGGGTGACTATTCCCGTGCTGACGGCCATCTTCGTCCACCTAGGCCTGTTCTTGCTCGCCCTCTCGTCCGAACCCTCTCTCGAAACGTGGAGCGCCAAAGCGGCTGCACGCGTCCATCGCAATCTTCGTGAAACGGCACCCATCTCGGTGGAAGCGCCGCCCTCCGATGAGCCTGCTCACTCACCTCTCGCTGGGTTACCTCTCGCTGGATTAAAGAGCGACTCAGCTTCAAAAGATGCTGCGGGTGCAGAAGATGCTGCACCGGCTCCCGTAGCTGCGTTGAGGAGCAAAGCGCCCGCTCCGGTGCAGCGGGCAGGCACGCTCCCAGAGACGGAGCCTGCCGAACCGGGAGGCGTTCCGCTCGATCTCACCGCCGCACCCATGGCCGAGAGCACCGCCACCTTTGCTCGCGGCGCCGCAGCACCTACGCCGGGCAGCGGAAGCGCGCGCAGAGCAGCAGGTCGGCAGGGCCAGCAGGGTCAGGGCCAGCAGGGTCGAGGCTCGCAGGGACAGGCCTCGTCTTCAGGAGCCACTTCCGTGCAGCTCGACAGTGCGGAATGGCACTGCCCGTGGCCCGCTGAGGCAAGGGATCAGCCTATCTTCAAGCAGAGCGTGATCTTGAAGGTCACGGTAAGCGAGCAGGGGAAGTTCCTGAGTGCCCATGCGGTGCGAGACCCTGGCTTTGGCTTCGGCAAAGCCGCCGTGGCATGTGCCAAGCACGCTCGCTTTCTACCAGCACGCAATCGGCAAGGGCAGCCCATACGCGCCGAGTCTCCGCCCATACGCGTCAGGTTTGTGAGATGAAGATCATGTGCGTACTCATTGGGGCGTGCGCGCTGATGGGAGCCGGCTGTCGCTCCGTCAAGCGCCGCGCATCAAAGGCAGAATGTCAGGTCATCTTCAACCGCATTGTCGCGCTCGAGCTTCGGGAAGCAGGTTATGCTGATCCCGCTTTGGAGAAACTCAAACAGAAGGAACTCTCCTTGCAGTTTCAAGAAGACCTACAGAGCTGCGTCGGGCGCCGGCTTCGTCATGACGCCGTCCAATGCGCACGTGCAGCGGAATCAACAGAAGCGCTCAGCCACACCTGCCTTCGCTAGGAGGTAAGCCCAATCACCCGACGCGCACTAGGCACCGCTTGCCTCTGCTCCGTTTTAGCGCGTTCTAGCCGGTTGATGATCCCTGTCCCCGTGCGCCCCCGACCTAAGGCGTTGGATCGATGACTATAACAGCACGCAGGATAAGGAGGTGAGGCGCAAGCTCACGCTCCACACGGGGCACTACGTAGATAGGATGGAAGAGCCGTGGGAGGTCCCGCAGCGGCACCAGACGAGGTATGCACGGGCGCGTCTGGCACATCAAGACGCAAAGCAGCATACTGATTAGCATGGGGGGTCGAGCGTGACAGGAACAACATATATCGAGCGCAGAGCCCGCACCCACCTTAGCCGCGTCAGAGGGCGCCTGAAGCGGATTCTCGCGGGCCGCATGGATCTTCCTGCTGGGATGCTCCAGCGTGCAACCGAGACCGGCGTTAGCTGGCTTCCCTCCTGGAGGCGTGCTGGATTGCTTCCGCTCGTCATGTGGCTTGGCTGCAACAGCGACGTGCGAGAGCTGGAAGAGGCGCTTAGGCCTCAACAAGGCGAGCGCGCCAACTGCGGAACCCCGGGACCCGACGATGAAGAGCGGCAGGATCACCGATACGCTCTGAGCGCGTTGAGCACCGAGCGCAGCAAGGATCGGCACGAAGCGATGCGACTGATGTATCAGCTCTATCAGGCCGTTGATGGCTCAACTACCGATTCAAGCACGTATCCAGCACGGTTTGCAGACCAGTGGTCGCAACTGCTCGAGCACGCATTGGTGTTTCGCTTCGTGCCTGCTGCAGCGTTTGCGGGAGGTGGTGGTGCGGCCACACCGATCGCCACATTGGCGACTTTTACCCCCGAGATAGTCAATGGCAACAGATGCCTGATTCTTGGCAATCTCGTAGTGGACGAGGCGCATCGCGGTCGCGGTTTGGCAAGAGCGATGCTCCAGCTGATGACTGCCCACGCTGACGCGAAAGAGCACCCGATCTACCTCACGCACCGAGCAAACGACGAGGTGCTAAACCATCTCTACGCTGACTTCAACTTCGTCGAGCTAGAAGAGGAAATACCGCCCGAGCTTCAGGAGGCCATGAATGCACAACAGGTCGCCCGGAAGCGTGGGCCTAGCTCCGAATACGACTCCTACTGGGCCGACCTTTACCAGGTTTGGAACGACACCCTTACGCCCCACCAAGGCCAGGACGTCCCGCTCCGCCTTCTTGAGGACCCTTATCCGCCTCGCAGAAAATGAGACGTCAGCGAAGGTCAAAGTGCATTCCGTAAGCGCATGCATGCGGAAGCCAACGACTCGAAGAGAGAGCAGCCCCAAGACCAACGGGGGTCAACGCGAGGTCAGGCGCCAACTCGCTTGTCAAAGGTTTCCTCCACTTGCTCTTGCACCCGGCACTGCTAGGATTCTGAATGATTCAGTGGCGTCCAAGCTCCTCGTTCCCAGCTGTAGTGGTCTGCTTGCTGTGGTCATCCTCCGCGGTCGCGCAGCGCCCTACGCAGAAAGACAACGTTCACAAGTCAGCTAAGTTGGTGAACGAATCGGTCATCGGAAGTGACTCGCAGCTTCGGTCAGGGGGGCGTTTCCGCTTTGCATTTGCTCTCGGAGGGGGACCCCTTGTTGGCGACGTCGACGGAGCCGTGGGAGGTCTATACGTACAGCTCGGATGGCAGCTTAGCTCAGCTCTGGCTATCTACTATCAGCCTACCGCTCTGATAGGTGCCTTCCTGCTAAGCGACATCACCGATGCGCGAGCGGCCTTGTGGAATCAGCTCATGGCGGACGTGACGTTCTCCGACCATTTTCAAGTTGGCTTCGGCCCCTCTCTAGATTTGGCCACTGGGTGTTCCGCAAGCTTGTCCGAGGTGGCGTTCGAAAAAAGCAGGGGCGGTTGCGCGGACCGACCTGCGTTCTTCGGCCTCAACGCGCGAGCAGCCGCAGTTATCGGTGGTGGCACAAGCAGACGTCGCGGCGGATTCCTTGTCGCTGTCGATGTGCATCACACGTTTGGCGAATACGACACAGGACTGACCGCGGCTTTCTTCTCACTAGGTGGGGTTATGTACTAGCTCTTCATTAGCTGGGCCATAGCGGCTCGGCATCAACATGAGGCAGCTCAACAAATAATGCGCCTGAGTCTCCAAGGCGAGGTCGACTACGCCACTCTCGACACAAGCTTCTCTCGACACAAGCTTCGTCCTACGACACCCACAGGCCCCATGCAGATACACTGCCCAGATACACTGCGCAGACGCATCGCGTGCGAACGTTTGGGGGGACCGCGGTTAGCCGCTTCTTACTGTACTCCTCAGCATATTTGCTGCCTTCGTCTCGGCGAAGAAGGACCGCCACCAGCGCGAGCGGTAAGGCATCTCTGCGGGACTGGGAAGAACTTAGTTCTCAGCTGAAAAGGTCACCCCGCGGTACGTGTGAGATATCTGGGCACATCGCTGGTCGACAGTCACGTCCAGAGGGACGTCGGAGTTTATCACTACGGCACCCGCAAAAGGTGAGCGGATGGCGTTGTCCGCTGGTGAAAACTCCGCCGCGCCACGAGCCGGCACTTTGAGAGTGAACGCCTCCGCTCCTGGCAAGACAGCAGTGCCACTTCGGTCGTAATACGCTATCGAAAGACGCGCGGAACTGGGCGCGAGGTTGGTCACTTCCACTGTGCTCTGGCACGCGGCGGATTCGTCACTGCGAAAAACATGAGGCAGAGCCACATGCTCCGCAGAACCGTCCAACCGAGAGCCGTCCGTCTGAGAGCCGTCCTCTGACGAACCCCATACTGTAGGAACGAAAACTTGCTCCTTCGACTTCGTGTGCGGTGTCAGCTGGCGTGGATACCCGTCCACATAAAGCACAGACACAACAGCGATACGCTCTTGCGCCTCCAACTGGAGCGTTCCACGAAAATCATCAGCCACGTCGGGAACGTGCACGTGCTCTGCCTCTTGCATTACAGATGCGCAGTCAAGGAAGAGCGAGGTTCCGATAGGCACTTCTTGACGGATAACATAGGAAGCCACTGTCTCACCTCTGCCATCACTGAAGCTCAGACTAAGCTCTTCGAGGTGCCGCGTCGCTTGCGCCGCAACCACCGAACTTGGGCCGGAGGAACTACACTGAAAGTCGTTTACCGAGATGAACCTCATCGCGCTACGCATTGAGGTTCCGGCTAACTGCGGCACCACCGGCGCCACTCCCAATGCTTGCACCAAAGCCACTGGCCGCTCCGCGTTGATGATAACGCCACCGCTAAAGGAAGTCTCGCCGAGCAGCTGCGCTCCAGTCACCCGGCGAGACGCACGAGGTGCAAGCTCCATCCCTATCCCATTCGCAACCTCCCCAATGGCTTGCACATGAACTTCCGTTAGCGCGTCGTGAGGGTTGAAAATGTAGAGCGCGGTCGATTGGGCAGGGTCTCGCGCGTCGTGCTTGTAGAAAGGAACTAAAAGGACAGACGCCGCCTCAGGCGAAAAGGCCGAGTAGCCGAGGGGCTGCGCTGCATCATGAGGCGCATGCGGAGCACAGCCAAGCTGGACAGACAGGGCAAGCAGCAGGTGAAGCCCGCTGACAGCGGCAGTCGTTTTCATGACGTCCTATGTAGTGCAAATCCTCTGTCGATGCACGGACGAAGCAGGTCGGTGGTTGGACCTATGCGAGGAGGTCAAGACGCCAACGAGGCGGCTCCTTCGCTGCACGCGCCGGAGCAGGGCGAACGTCCGGCCGTGCGCTTACCGATATAGGTAGTAGCCTCAACCGCACCCCGTCTCCATGAGCCGCCTGCAAAGGAACCTTTACAAACCTACAGCTCACCCGCACCGACCCACACCTCTCGCGCAAAGCCATGCGCCTGAGCCTTTCCCGGCGAACTCGACGACGCCACACTCTCCCCCCGCTTGCCGGCATCCACACAGGGCCCGAGGGCCGATGCATCGTGAGCGAACGTATTGGGGGGACCGCTGCGCCCTGGTTTGAATGACGCTGCGCAGTGGTGGGTCCCGCTGAGTGAGCGGCGATGCATCGGCCCTCGGGCCCTCACGAAGCTTCACCAACTCAGGGAAGGGAATCATCGGCGTAAGCGACCATGCCCATTTCGTCCTGATCCAGCCCCTTCCGTTCTTCCTCCTGGTCCACACGAATGCCGTAGATGAAGCGCAAGGCTTGCCACAGCAGCCACGACAGGGAAAAGGCCCAGACGGCGTAGACTGCGATGCCGGTCATCTGACTAAGCAGCTGTGTGACGCCGCCGCCATAGAACAACCCCGTCACGCCTTCAACCTGCCCAGGAACTGCGAAGAGCCCAACTGAGAGCGTGCCCCAGATGCCGCAAAGCAAGTGCACGCTGAGCGCGCCCACTGGATCGTCTAGCTTCAGACGATCAAAAGCGAGCACGCCCACCACGACGATGGCTCCGGCTACGGCACCTATTGCGGCTGCCCCGAGCGGCGAGACCACTGCGCATGGTGCAGTCACACCCACAAGCCCCGCGAGGGTGCCGTTGACGGACATGGTGAGGTCCGGCTTTCCGATCAAGCCCCAAGACACTGCCGTGGCCGTGATCAAACCGAACACCGCCGACAGGTTGGTAGCTACTGCAATGCGCGGCACCGCTTCATTGAAAGCAAGCTCTGATCCGGGATTGAAACCAAACCAGCCAAGCCAGAGAATGAACCCGCCCAGCACCGCAAGCGGAAGATTATGACCAGGAATGGCACGCGGTCGCCCCTTGTTGTCGTACCTCCCAAGCCGCGGTCCCACGACCATCACGCCGGCCAGCGCCGCCCATCCACCCACAGAATGCACCACCGTGGATCCGGCAAAATCGTGGAAACCGCGCGCTGCGAGGAAGCCACTTGTGGACCACGTCCAGTGCCCCGCCACCGAATACACCACCGCAACCAGCAACACCCCAAACAGCATGAAGGCGCCGTACTTGATTCGCTCAGCCACCGCACCGGACACAATCGAGCAGGCAGTAGCGGCAAAGGTAGACTGGAAGAAGAAAAAGGCTGCCGTGGGAATCCCCCGTGCCACCTGCGGCTCCGAGCCGCTCACCAGAAAGCCAGTGCCCCCCGCAAACGTGCTGCCCTCCCCGAACATCAAGCCGTAGCCAACGCTCCAAAAAGCCACAGTGGCCAGCGCGAACACCACGAAGTTTTTACCAAGCACGCTCACCGCATTCTTGGCTCGGACGAGCCCTACCTCAAGCAGGGCAAAGCCGGCATTCATGAAGAAAACAAGGAATGCGGCCACCAGCACCCACAGAGTCGACAGGGCATCGAAGTCCTGGCGCGCTTGAACTTGCGCCGCCGCTCCCCATGACCACAGGAGCACGACCAGCGCTGTCACTCCGCTTATCTGTTTGCGACTGAAGCTAAACATGACGATGCTCGGTGAAAGCTAGGCCTTCCGACATAAGTGCCCTACAACGCCTCACACGCATGATCAAGCGCGAAGGTGGGTGTAAGCCCTAGGCGCTAAAACCTCTTCCGACAGAAGGCCAGCACGCTCGCTAGCGCTAGCAGCGGCATAAACCGCGCCCACCACGGCGACCCACCGCGCGCTGCGGTGATCACGCCGCAGCCTCCACCGCCTGTTTCCTCAGTGGCCTCCTTGGGCGAGGCTCCGTTGCCATCGCTTGGCTCACTCTGCGGGTGCTTCGCAGTGGGGTTGCCGGAGCAGTCAGGGCAATCGAGAGCATCGTTCGAACACACCGTGCGACAACATTGACCTCCGACGCAGGTGGCTCCCGAGAGGAGGCAGGCTGAGCGCGTGGAACAGCTTCCGCCTAACTCCGTGCGACGCGTGGCGAAAGCGTCACTGCGATAGTCCTCCTGCTCGTCAAAGGTGCCGTTCTTGCTGCCCCCAATAAGCACCCGGTAGTGCTGCGCGTCTCGCGTATACCCAGCGGCCATGTAGCGGATGGAGGTTTGCGGGACCACGCTCTCCCTCCGCCAGGCCGTCACCTGGGCATCCGCGGTGAGTGCCCCAACGTAGACGCTCTCTCCCTTCCCCGTGGGCGTGGCTCCCGGAAGCACCACGAGTTCGTCGGCCTCAATCATCGTACGGAGCAGAAACTGCGGCATCGGCATCTCGCCAGCTTCTTCCCATGAACCGAGGACTCTTTCGTTCCCGATGCGCGCACGAAAAACAGAAGCCAAGATTTCTGTGGATCCACTCGTTGCACCTTCCCCGCCGATGACCAGCAGGTAGTCTCCGTACGCCTCCACAGAAAACCAACGCATCGGACGTGGCAGGTCGCTTTCGCGTCGCCAGTCGGAAGGCTGGGCCGGTCGACCAGGAAGAAGGTCATCCAGCGCTATGCTATACACTTCTCGGATAGCCTTCAGAGCTCCTTCAGAGGGCGCAGCGCCACCAAGCACATAAAGCCTCTGTCCCACAAGCACAGCAGCATGCGTTTCAACAGGCGAAGGATAGCGACCGACGAAGGTGAAGTCTTGCGTGCTCGACCCTTCGCGCGTGTCGAGTTCTAGCCGATACACCTGGTCGCTCACCTGCAGTTCTTCCTCTGAACTGACAGCCGTTCCAGACAATCCTCCAACCACGTAGAGGTACCGGTCGTCACTCACCATCGCATGGTCACGAAAGCGGTGGGTCATCGGGCGCGCCTGCCACGCTGAAGAGAGCGCACCCGAAGCTTGAATGGTATTGAAGAAGAGCAGGTGCATCGCCTGACGCAGCTCGCCGCCGGTTCCTACCAACCCAATGCCACCAAGCATCACCAGCTGGTCCTTGTGTTCCACCAGGGCGGCGCCGGCAAGGCCGCGACGCTGATCGTCACTTAGCAAAGGTGTCGAAGGCTGCCATGCGTCAGCCCAAAGTGCGTCTTGGGCTGACACCGCGAGCGGGTGGAGTGATGCAAGGCTGACTCCGATCAAACAGCAAACTCGAGCAATCACATTCATTGATAAACCTTGGAAAAGATGAAGAGTATGGAGCCCCGGACTCGATTCAGCCAACGTGAGTCGCCGGCCACAGTGGGTAAACAGCGGGTAAACAGCGAGCTCCCAAAGGCCCTCGCCGACTTGTGCAAGATCCGCACTCCACCGCAATTGGCACGATGGAAAACTTACGAAAGGTGGGGATAGGATGCTCTTTTTCGCGAGAGATGCAGAACACGGGAACGCGCCTTGGGTAGGTAACGGCAGCCCCGACGGCACGACGCTGCTTATGAATATTAATGAGGGTGCGATCGGCAGTGTCGGAAGCTAGCACACGTGGAACAACCATGAAGCTTTCACTCGGCAGATACGGAAAGCGCGATGTGCGTGATGCATGTCGTTTGGCCGTTCAATCGGCTTCCGCTGCCGTTATTACGCTGCTGGCCATGCGTATGCTTCAAATGCCCGAGCGCTTTGTGGGCCTGCTTTCGGCCGTCTTGGTCATCGACCTGAGCGTTGGCAGCACCCTGAAGGAGGCATCGGAGCGACTAAGCGCCACACTTGTTGGAAGCCTGATTGGGCTACTGAGCCTCCTTGCTTTGCCCGCCCAAGCGGGCACTTACGTCGCGCTCGGAAGTTCGATGCTGGTCATCAATGCAGTGGCAGCTTTTCGCCCTCAATGGCGCTACGGCGTGGTTGCCGCTGTGGCTCTGGCCCTGCGCTCGGAAAATGAAGCAATGCAGACGGCCACCGACCGCGCATTGGCCATCGGGCTCGGTGCGCTTGTGGGCGTTGTCGTTGCGATGGTCGTATGGCCAGATAAGGCCGAAAACAGGGCACTTCGACACATTCGTGCGGCGTTGAACGCGGTGGCCGAGAAGCTGGACTTGGCCGTGGGTGCGACCCACGGAGGTATCGACGAGAAAGGCCAAAAGGCAAGCAGCCGCTATCACGCGCACATCGGAGACGCACGTAGCGCAGCCGCGGCGGTGCGCCTTGCCGACGATGCATACCTGATCAAGCAAATCGAAGAAGTCGAGCGTCTGTATAACGCGGTGATCATTGTCAACCGGGTGGCGGAGGAAGAAGAGAGGCTCTTGCCAGACGCGCAGAACGATCTGCGCAACAAACTGGACCAGATGAGAAAGCTTGGTTGCGAGTCAGTGCGCTGTCTGGCGGAAAATAGCGCCGCAAAAAATCACCTCGAGAAGTTTAGCGGGACGCTCAAGGAGGTGCGCGCTAGCGTCGCTAACAGCACGCGGGATGCAATTGAAAAGGAGCTGCACCTGAGCGCAATGGTGTTCGGCTTAGACGAGGTTCAAGACAGCCTCCAAAACCTCACGAACATGCGAAAAGCATCTTTGTAAAGCAAGCTTTACAACTCGTCCACCTCGCTTTGTAAAGCAAACTTTACAACCTGTCGTGCTCGGCGTGGTCGAAGCCTATTCACACCGGCAGCATCGCGCGAAAGAACTTGCCGCATGGATGGTCGCACAGCGCGAGCAGCTGTTCGAGCTTGCCAAGGTCATCGTCGTATTGAGTCAACTCGCCCCCAACGTGACAACGTGAACTCCGGACGCGCACGGCACGGAACTTGCTGAGTAACTGGTATGCGGATAACTCATTGTGCGGCTCTTCATCTTTGGCTCGTTGCTCTCATCGGCGCGGGGTGCCATGTGAATTCTGCTCCCCACCTGAGCGAGAGCGGTCAAATCAGTTGCGTCGACACCTGGATTGAGGAAGGTCCTTTCGCAACAGCGGAGGGGGTCGAGCCGCTTCTCGGTAAGGCGCCCTTCGTCACGAATACGCTTGAGGACGTCGAAAGCGTCACTGTAGAACTCGAGAACCTCCGAGAGCCAGAGTACGTGGCCATCGTGGAGCTTAATGGCTGCCTCGGCCAGGAAGTGGCGTCAAAGCGTCCTACAACAAGTTTGGCTCTCGATGGATGCATTCCCAACGGGCTCACGGTGAGAAGCAAGAACTTGAGCCAAACCGTCACATTCGATCGCGTCAGGGTGAAGGCAAACGGTCTCTGCCCCGAGGGTTCTACTGCGCCGGCTATTCCCGAAGCCACACCCACTGCCGCTCCAGTTTCCGCCGCTCCAGTTTCCACCGCAGGCAATGCGATCGCCGGGCTGCCCTTCCCTCAAGATCGCATTCACAGCTGGCCAAACAAGACTCCTCTCCTCTCACCACTCAGGTTCGGAGATCACGACGCTGAATGGCGCTGGACTTTGCAGCAGGGTTACTTTAGCCGGGGCACACACTTTGGTACGCACAGCAAGCAGTGGCTCGATAACTCCTACGCCGCAGACCTCGTGCCTGTAGACCTCGGCGGTGCCCGAGTGGTTGCTGCCGCTGATGGCAAGGTTGCCTGGACAGGCACGCCCGAAGATTCGAAGCTATGGGCAGCTGGTCACACGGTGATCATCGAGCACCCAAGCGAAACCTCAACATGCAACTGGCTCTACACCGTCTACTCCCATCTCGTGCCGAGCAGCTTCGCGGTCAGCTCAGGGCAGCATGTGAGAGCGGGCGAGCTTTTAGGAGAGATGGGGCAGTCCGGGTATGCCACCGGACCACACCTGCACTTTGCGGCCTACTGCTCAGTATCCGCCACACCGCTGTCGGTTTACAGCGACCTCACCGGCATGGCAGCCGTGAAACCCTTCTAGAGGCAGTAACCGACCAGTGACTTTCCGACCAGGAAGGCGCGCTTCCCGAGGAGGTTGCACATTCGGCTCCGTCCTCAAACCCAATCCTCACGCACCCCCATCTCTGCTGCGGATAGTAGTGGCATCCAGGCCCCGTGCCGGAGTACAGCCCTTCTGTATCCTTGTGTGATCTGGACGTGGAGGCGGGAGCAGCGGCGTTATACACTTAGGACACGTCACAGGAGGAACTTATGGATAAGCTTATTTACTTACAGGCCGCCCTGATACTATTTCAGGGTCTTCAATCGCAGGGAGCCGTCGCTCAAGCTCCGGCGTCATCAGAGCAGAAGCACGGAAACGCAGCAACCGCCGAGTCTTACAGACGCGGGTCTCGCTCCGACATGCCCGAGAGCGTACCCCCACCGCGGGCAGCGCAGGAGGTAGAGCAAGAGGCAGAGCCTGCGGCTGTGTCTGAGGGCCCAGCTCCTCGCGCGCAGGTGACTGACCAGCGAGTAGCTAACCAGCAAGAGATTGGCAACTCAACGAGGACGTGCTCTGCCGGCCAAATTGACGGCGTTGAGCCGGCCAATGCTGCCACGGCCACCACGCTGGTGTGCGACGCGCTCCGTGAACAAAAGAGGAGCGGAATCCGGCGCAGCGATAACGATGACATCTACAAGGTTGACCTTCTTCCTCTGGGCTCTCACCTGGTGGTACGCCTGCGTCAGCTCCGCGGGAATCAGCAAGTGCAAAGCAGTGCGATCAAGGTGATCACGGTCGAGGAAATCGACTTCGTTGCAGAAAGGCTAGCACGCTCAATCGTAACGGGGGTGCCGCTTAGTGAAACGCAGCAGACTTACAATCTTTCTGCGTCAGAGACGCGTCGGCCTAATCAACTCAACTCGGAGTTTGTATGGGGGCTAGGTCTCGGTGGGCTCTACGCTCTAGGCACCGATGCCGATCCTGGCTATGGCGCTGAGCTCATTTTTCAGCATCAAACGGGACCGGTAGCTCTAACCTTCACCGGCCGGTTGTACGGCGGCGGGTCCAGTCTCCTTTCCGTCAACATGGGCGGACGGTACTTCTTGAGTGCCTCCAACATCGCGCCGTTCTTCGGAGCCAACCTCGGCTTGTCCACTTTGGAGGTGGACGATGCCTATGGAATCTTGAGGGGCGGGGGATTCGGCGGTCAGCTGGAGCTTGGAGCGGAGGCGATGCGCTTTGCAGATTCGCAACTCGGCGCGGTCGTCCGACTCGATGTTCCTTTCTTCTCCCTCGACCGCATGGAGGCTGACAGCCAATACATCCTTCCCGTCAGTTTCTCAGTTTACTACCTCTTTTAGTGCTTCATCTTGGGTTGACCCCGCCATGCCGTTCCGGGACAGCTTCCTCATGCCGAAACGGCGGGATCCGACGCTTCTGTTATACCTCCTCCTCGCCGTTGCAGCTTGGACCCTTCAGCTTTCCCTAGCGCTGCGCGGCTAAAGAGACGGTGTAGGAGCGGCACAGTCAGCGGCACAGTCAGCGGCAGGTGAATACAACTGTCTTCACTTTGCGTCACTCGCCGTTAGCTACGTGTGGCCAGACCATCCATAATGTTAGGGTGGAACGTCCCTCAGTGTATACCTTCTTAGACTATCGAAAGTTCATAGGCGCCTACTTTGCCTACAAGCGCTCTGCACGCACTACGTTTTCGTACCGGCTCTTTGCCAAGCTCGCAGGCTTCAAGTCACCGAACTACATCAAGTTGCTGATCGAAGGGGAACGGAATCTCAAACCGGAGAGCGCCTACAAGCTCGCGGCGGCATGTCAGCTCGACCAGGAGGGCGTACGCTACTTCGAAACGCTCGTCAGCTTCAACCAAGCTTCATCGGCTAAGGTTAAAGAAGCGCATTATCGCAAGCTCCAGAGCTTTCGCGCGTACCGTGAGGCGCATCCGATGGAGTTAGCCCACGCTCAGTACTACGCCAACTGGTACATCCCGGTCGTTTTTGAGCTAGCCGCACGGAAGGATTTCCAGCCCGACGCCGTTTGGGTAGCAGGCAAGGTCTTGCCGCGCATCACAAAGAAGCAGGCACGAGAAGCTTTGGAGACCCTTCTTGAACTTGGTGTCCTGGAAGAAGGTAGCGATGGAAAACTTAGGCAGGCTCACCAAGTGCTTTCCACCGGACCCGAGCTTCACAGCATGCACATCGCTGCCTACCACCGGGCCATGATGGCGCGGGCGTGCGAAGCCATCGACGTGATCCCTTCGGACGAGCGGGACATCTCTTCGCTCACCTTGTGCGTCGGCCCCGAGGAGTATCAGGCGATCAAGCAACGTATTCAGCGCTTTCGACGGGAACTCATCGAGATCGCCGAAGGAGCCCAAACGCGGAATCGGGTCTTACAGGCCAACATTCAGCTCTTTCCGATGTCGCAGCTTGACCAACCTTCCAGAGGAACACGACGATGAAGCCCAACTCTTATAATACCCACACATGTCGGTCTTCCGCGTGCCTCGCATGGGCCATACTGAGCCTCGCAACTGCCGCATGTACGAGCACAGAGACCGGCAATCCGATCATTGAAAAGCCTGCCTTTGAGCTGGAGGCCTTTGCATTCTCGAGCGACTCCGCGCGAGCATCGTTTGCTCCGTCCGAGGGCGCGTTGCGCGTCCAGCGCCTCCTGATCAACGTGGAGGCAGTTGATGTCCGCTACGGACCGCAGTGCGACGACCCGCAAGTCATGTCTCTGCCTGGAGGAGAGCTGGACCTTATTACGGGTGCGGGACTCGGAACCGTAAGACTCGACCCTAGCCAACTCTGCTCGATCGAGTTTAAACCCACAGCAGCTGGGGCTGGCGTCGAGAAGAGCTTTAAAGGTTACAGCATCCTGCTAGATGGCAGAACGTCGGACGGAACCTTCTTGCGCATTGCGAGTCGCACCACATCGCCCATTCGCGTTGAGACCGCAAATGGCTTCGCGACCAGTGCGGGTCGCATTGAGGTGAGGTTTGATATAGCAGCATGGCTCAAGGACATCGCTGTCGACACGCTTGCACGTCAAGACTCCGGGATCTTCATTAACGACGAGAGCAATGCATCCGTACTTCGTGCGCTAGAGCGCAAGCTTCCTCGAGCGGCTACGGTCACAGCCGAAGGCGGCGCACAAGAACCGCCGCAGCCTGCTCAGCAGTTAGGTCAACTTGAGCTTCTACCTGCTTCATCATCGACTAGCCTGGAGGTGGGCACGGATCAGGCCGTCACTTTTACGCTTCGCAATCGAAGCGACCTCTCCTTGCCGGCGGTCACGGTGACTATCGCACTCAATGCTCCCTCCACAACAGAAGCATCCGCGGAGCTAGATGGTGTCGCGTGCCCGCGAGAGGATGGGGTTTGGATTTGTCGAATCCAGGATGTAGGTGCGCAAGCCTCGTTAGTCGGTGAAGTCTCTTTGCTTTCTGAGGTTACAGGCGACTATGCCATCTCCGTTACGGGCAGGGCTCTCGCAGACGAGGTCTGGTCAGCTGCGCCGCTCTCACTGAGCGGCGCCTTCGTTGAGGCTCAAGAGCAGCCGGAAACCGCTTGGAGCACGCTTCCATCGTTGGGCAGCCCCGATGCTATCCCCGTAGTTGGTGGACGTGCATTCGTTTCAGATAACTATCTCTACCATTTCGGCGGGTATCTCGCGCAGCCCGGCGTATCCTTCGACACCGAAGTAGCCGCTTCTTCCGCAACGAAGTCCGCGCTCGTCTCCGTTTCCACCGAGCGCATCGACTCAGATGGTTCCTTTTCAGAATGGAGGACCACGGAGATTCCGCTTCCTGTCGCGATGGCCGAGTTTGACCTGGTACCCTATCGAGGCGAGTTCCTGCTTTTCTGGGGAGAGACCGGGAGCCCGACCTTCGCTATCGATGCAATCGTTTCAATTGGGGGAACCAACAGCATCACAAGCCCCTCAAGAAGAAGCGAGCTGTCTCTCAGCCGTTACCAACACGAGGTGGTCTACGGGTCGGGTCGGGCCTACGTGCTTGGCGGCAGGTTTGGCGGAACGGGCATCGTCAACGCGCCAGTCAGTGTTTCCCTTGAACGAGCCGCTGACACTTCGACAATCGACGATTGGATCATCGAACCGGAAATGCCGAGCAACCGCACGCAGGTCGCAGCAGCGTACTTCCAAGGGCATGTTTATGTGCTCGGCGGCATCACGGTCGGAGGGGACGTGCTTGATGAAGTTTTCGTTTACGACGTGCAATCGGATGGGAGGTTAGAGCCAAGCACGTCTACCTTCCCCGCGATGCCCCTGCCCCTCAGGCAGCACCGGGCATGGATTTACTTCGACCGATTAGTTGTGGCAGGAGGAAGGAGCGACAACGACGAAGTTTCAGACCGGATGTTCTCGGCCCAAATCGACCTCACGACGGGAGAGCTAGGCCAGTGGGAAGAGGAGGAAGCGATGCCCAAGGCGCTCTATGAGTTCGCCGACGCGCAAGCAGTCGCAGGCGACGCGGTGCGCTGGTACATTATTGGCGGCCTCGACGCAACCAACCAACCTAGCTCCGAGGTCCTCGCGTACGCACAGCCTCTCTAGTTAGAAGCTACTGTTCCTACCGTGCCGTGCGGCAGGATCCAGATGGGCGTCAGCATCGCAACGGTCACTAACAAAGACGCTGCAAGGACAAATAGCATCCCACCAAGCTCTGGATAAAGGAGACCGCCAAAAATAAGGCCGCCAAGTTCCAGCGACTTTACACCGGCCGTTCACCTTCCACTTCCTGTAGACCATTCGAAGGTGCATGAGTTTTCGCCGCTCATGGAGCGGTACCGTGGCATTGACATCTATGGTGACCGCACGGTGGATGAATTAGCCGGTCAGCATCTGACCTATCAGCCCCAGCAGAAAACCGAGAACACCTCCAAGCGGCGGCAGCCAGTGTCGTTTAAGCTTCGCCTGCGGTGCGATATCTTGCATGACCAGATACAGGATCCCGCCTGCGGCCGCAAGCGAGATCCCGCCAACTACTTCTGGCTGATCGCTTAGCAGCAAATACCCGGCAACTCCTGCCAGCGGACCGAGAGTGGCCAAGCCAAGGAGACTCCCGATGACCTTTCGCGGCGAGAAGGAGCCTGAGGCGGCCATCTCCCGATAGGCGTTGAACCCCTCAGGCAGATTTTGCAGCGCGATCAGCAGTGCCAGCAGCAAGCCCTTGCCGCCCGGATTTGATAGAGCGGCACCGAGGGCAATAGCCTCCGGAACAAAGTCCGAGAGCATGGCCACAAGATTAGATAAAGGTGTCTGGTGCTTGGCCAGGAACATGTCGAGTCCCATGAGCAACACGCCGCCCAGCAAGAACCACAGCGCCACCCACAGGGGGGTCAGATGCTTCTGCCCATCCGGCACCAGCACAAGAGCCACCGCCGAGAGCAGCGCTCCGCCGCCAAACGCGATGATGCCGTGTCGCAGCTCCTCCTCCAACCACTTGGGTTGAATACGCTCAACCCGCGCCAATGCCGCACCGACAACCATCGCCAACCCGGCCCCGAGTGGATAGACAGTCGCTTGAAGGAGGGGTGACATGGAATGATAGCTAGCTAACCCGCGAGTTGGAGATTGCAAGATGGAGGGCGCGCTATAAACACCGACCGCGATGTAAATGTGTCCGGGGCCGGATCCAGCATGGGAGCGACGGCCATCGGAGCGATGACCATCGGAGCAATGGACAACACTCTACTTGAAGGTAAGGATGCAGGCATGCGTTGGAAGACACGTCGTCGAAGCACCAACATCGAAGACCGCCGCGGCGTGCGCGCTGGTCGAGGAGCGGGGCTTGGCATCGTCGGCATCCTCATGACTGTCGGCATTGCCTGGGCCAGCGGCGCAAGCCCGATGCAGATTCTGCAAATGCTCGGCAGTTCGGTTTCCGAGAGTGGTGGCAGCCGCAACCGCGCGCCAGTTGATTCTCCCGAAGAAAATCAAAAGGTGGACTTTGTTGCCGCCGTCCTCGGCGACACCGAAACCACGTGGTCCGCCCTACTCAAAGAACAGGGGCAGAGCTATGAGGAGCCGAAACTCGTCCTCTTCCGCGACGCGGTGCGGTCAGCGTGCGGCACCAACAGCAGTGCCGTCGGCCCCTTTTACTGCCCTGCTGATCGTAAGGTGTACCTCGACCTCTCCTTCTTCGATGAGCTGCACAAAAAGTTTGGCGCTCCGGGAGACTTCGCGCAGGCCTACGTGATCGCGCATGAAGTCGGCCATCACCTGCAAACGGTGCTCGGCATCTCTGCCCGCATTCAACGAGCCAAGCAAGGTCTGTCCCGCGCTGAACAGAATGCATGGTCAGTTAAACAAGAGCTTCAAGCTGACTGCTTCGCGGGCATCTGGGCTCATCACGCCGACAAGACCCGCGACGTCCTCGAGCGGGGTGATGTCGAAGAGGGTCTACGGGCCGCCGCGGCTATCGGCGACGACACGCTCCAGCGCAAAGCTGGCGCGGAAGTCGCCCCTGAAAGCTGGACCCACGGCTCATCCGAGCAGCGCGTCCGTTGGTTCAAGCGCGGTATGACGCAAGGGACGCTTGAAGCGTGTGACACACTCACGCGCACAGCTGCCGCCCCGGTCGAGCGGGACAAGGCAGCCGTAGCCAAGGCAGCCGTAGCCAAGGCAGCCGTAGCCTCATCGCGGCAGGGGTTCGCGTCACAAGTGGAACTCGCCCCGACGGGGCTACCACCCTCCCAATCCTTGGGCATCTCCCACGTTGGCCTCTTCGAACGCGTAGGCAGCTTGTAGAATTTGACGTGCCTTCACTAGATTTTCGCGCGCCACCCGCTCGCTCTCACTGTCAGCTGCATCACCCGGAAGCACGGGAGAGAGCCCAATGTAGTCCTGAAGCTGGGTGAACTCCGCAGCCGAGACCGGAGAGAAGCGACTAAACTGCAGGCTGAGCGAGAAGCCTTTAAGTTCTGACCAATGCTTAGCGTGCGCGTAGAAGTCGTACTCGGTTGTATGGAAGGTGGTCATGTCGCGTAGCACCGAGTTGATGTAGTGGATGGCAGTTGCTGCAATGGTTTGCTCCCAATGCGACACCACTTCGTCACGCAACCTCTGGAGCTCCTCGAGATCGCGCTCCGTCATCTCGTCGCGATGCCCTGCCACAAGTGCGCGACCTTCGACAAAGGGCGCGAAGGCCGCGTTGGTTAGATTGGTGGGCGCGTCCTCGTTGCTTCCTCGGTCGCGCTTGGCCGCGTTGACGGCATGCCCGAAGTTGTATTCGCTGATCAGGTCGATGCGGCCGTCGTTGTTGCTGTCGTGGTAGCCTGATGCGTACTCGGGTCGCCCGCCCGCGCCTGCTATCTCATCGTCGTCGTACGTCCCGTAGTCCCGCGCAGCTCCGAAGTAGCCAAATGCTTCGTCCCAGGCATGCTCCAGTGGACTGTAGGCCTCACCATCCTCGGGCACCGTTGGCGATAAGAGGCCCTTCCCTCGCACATCGTCGTCGAGATAATCATCCACTCCCTGCGAAAAGGCAACGGCGCCCAGCAAGAACTTTTGCAGCAGTTGCTGCAGGTCGTGACCCCTTTCTGTGACGTAGACCTTGCTGATTTCCTTGGCGGTGGGCGTTAGAGCGACCTCGCCTTGAGCCCGCCTGAGGCTGAGGGCTTCGAGCTCGTCAAACCATGAGCGGACAAGCCCGTCCGGATCAGAAGCGTTCCACCCAGCGAACGCGCTCGACCAATCCTCGTGCTGCCCAATAGCGTCGTTCCCGGCTACTTTCTCCGCAAGCGTCTTCTCCGAGTTGAAGTCCCCATAAGACGCCTGAAGCGTTGCTGGTTCCGTCGTGATCGGATGCGGAGCGGCGCTCAGACTCCCGTCGTAGTCGTAGAAAGCCTCAAGCTCGCCGACTACAGCCCCCTCCTCCACCCAAGTGGGATCCTCACTAATCCGCTGCGTTAGATCGTCCAGGTGGTCGCGCATCCCGAGAATGAGGACGTGACGGAAAGTCTGGCCTGAATAGCTGACGTTGCTTGTGCCGGAGGCATACACGCTTGGCGACTCGCTTGAGTCGCTGCAAGCGCAAATCAAAAGCAGCGCGGGTGCCATAGTTGAATGGGTCCTCCAAAAATCCATGGTATCTCTTCTCCTTGCATGAAAATGAAAATCATTATCAACAGAGGCGGCACGTTAGCGGGCTGAGCATCTGCGCGCAAGCGGGCTCTGCTGTAAAAGAACATGGACGCGGCTACGCCGCTTAAAGATGGATACCGCGGTAGGTGTCGATAGTGTTGCACCTTCACTTATCATAGCTTGCTCGTGTTATGTATCCGACGGCCGAACGGTTCAGAGCTTCGTCACGGCATCATCCGCGCTAGGTTTACGGCGGCCTGTTTGTCGTACTCGAGGTCGCGGATGACGTGGACGAGCTCGCGCAGGCTCTGGTGCGGCCTAACACACGCATCCCTGCACCTTCGATAACGAACTCGTTCTTAGGACTGCTCCGTCGCTTGGGACGAAGTCTTGATTAACAACAGATGTTGGTAAAGAGCTTGTTACCAGCGGGGAGTTCAAGGAACGGAATAGTTCCAGCCGGACGCGACGATGAAACAGAAAAACAGGTACCTATGAGCAGGCGCCGCCCACGACCGTTGAAGAGGTGCGCGAGCGGACGCTCGAGGAGGGAACTCTGCGCGTTCGCTCAGGCTTGATGACGACGGCGACCACCATCCTGGCCTTGCTTCCCGTCATCACCTCGCAGGGTCGAGGCTCCGACATCATGGTTCCGATGGCCCTCCCGTCGGTAGGCGGAATAGCCATCGAGCTCATCACGCTGTTCGTGGTGCCCGTGCTATATCGCGCACGGAACGCAATGTCAGACGCAACAATCGGCAGGCGGGCGCGCCCGAAGCGAGGGAATTGGCGATTCAAACACGGAGTGAAGAATGATGGATTTTCTGAGGCTTTGGCACACGGCAGCGACCACCACCCTGGGCCTGTTCTGGATGGCTTTCTGGGCTTTTGGGCTCGGCTACCTGATCTCGAGCATGATTCAGGTGTTCGTCACGCGCGAGCGCATGCGGAAGACCATGGGTGAAACCGGTCCCAAGAGCGTCGCCCTCGGAACGTTTTTCGGCTTCATCTCCAGCTCGTGCTCCTTCGCTGCGCTGGCCACCACGCGCTCGCTGTTCACGAAAGGCGCGGGGCTCATTCCTTCGCTGGCCTTTCTGCTGGCGTCCACGAACTTGGTCATTGAGCTCGGCATTGTCATCGCAGTGTTCCTGAGCTGGCAGTTTGTCGTCGGCGAGTACCTCGGCGGGGCACTGCTCATCCTGCTGACTTGGCTACTGGCTCGATTTACCTTTCCCAAAAAGCTCGTGGACGAGGCACGAGAACGTGCGCGAGACGAGCAAGCGGGTGACGACGGGGATGTGCCCGACTGGAAGCAGCTCATCAAGAGTCGCGAAGGGTGGAGGAAGGTTGCCCAGCGCTACGTCATGGAATGGAAGATGGTGTGGAAGGATGTCACGGTGGGTTTTACCGTGGCCGGAGCCATCGCGGCATTCGTGCCGAAGTCGTTCTTCCAGGCGCTCTTCGTCGGTGCCGGCACTGAGGATCCAGCGTTCTGGCACGTTGGCCTACAAACCCTCATCGGCCCTGTTGCGGCGTTCTTCACCTTCATCGGATCGATGGGCAACATTCCGCTCGCCGCCGTGCTCTTCGGCAACGGGGTCAGCTTCGCAGGAATCATGGCCTTTATTTTCAGCGACCTGGTTGTCTTCCCAGTGCTCAGAATCCAGGCCAAGTACTACGGCTGGAAGATGACTATGTACATTCTCGGCGTTTTCCTGACCGTACTTGTCACGGCGGCGCTGATCATGCACTACGGTTTCGGCGCAGCCGGAATGTTGCCCGATGCAAGCTCCGCCCAGAGCGTGACCGAGCGCGAGTTCTTTGCCGTCGACTACACGTTCTTTCTGAACATCGCCTTCGCCCTGGTGAGCTTGGGCTTCATGGTCTGGAAGGCGGTCGCCACCGGGCTGAAGATGAGTAGCAGCGACGAGCTGGGCGAGCGCATCCTCCTGTGGCTTGCCGTGCTGGCGTTCCTCTGGTTGGCGGGAGGCGTGGCACTTCCACTGATCGTGCCCAGTGCGAGCTGAGCTCGCGCCGGTGCTTGTGAGCCAGCGCTGTCCCCATTCCGCAGTAAACCCGCCTTCGAGCCTGCGGCGAGGAATCCGGCCGAGCTGCAAACCAGGCCCGCGCTCTCTCTCCGATCTCTGAGACAGAGAGCCAAAACCGCCCTGAAGCCACCGTCGTCGTCGCCGTTCATGATCTCTACGAGCGCGCCCGAGACCGTCGCGGCGATCACTGATCGCGCAGAACCCCGCGAACACTGGGCGTTACAAGAAAAAGCCCCGATCACAGTGTTGTCGAGGGATAGAGGCGACCGGGGCTTCTGTGAACTGGTGGCGGCCCACCTTTTGGTCGACCGCCGTAAATGGCTCGGACAGCGCTTTGCTTAGACGAACCCTACCCGAGAGCCCGTTTTGATGCACGAGATGATGACACGTCGGAACATCTTTCTTCTCGGGCTGCAAGCGAAAGTCGACTATGCCGACCTTCTCCTCGGAGCTGCGACTGCCCGTGCCGAACTGGCTGCGAGCACCGGAGCGTTCCGATGAGACGCTCATTAACCACCGGGTCGCACGACGACCCTGAAAGGAAGACCTCCATGCATCACGCATCCATCTCACACATTGCCGTCGCCATCGTCGTTTCGCTCGCCTTCGTTGCCTGCGAGAAAAAGAACGACTCGCCCCAGCAGGTTCAACAGCCAAGGACTCCCGCCGCGTCAGCCGCAGAGCCCACGCATGCGGCTCAGGGCGTCCGCTCCGGCTCGCACGAAGACTGGTGTGGCGAGCATCAGGTGGCCGAGTCGTTGTGTACCCGCTGTAACCCTTCGCTCATCGCCGCCTTCAAGGCCACGGGCGACTGGTGCGAAGAGCACGGTCTCCCCAAGTCGCAGTGCTTGATCTGCAATCCCGATCTGAAGATCGAACGGCCGACTCGAACCGGAGAGACAAGTCCATGAGCGCCTTGCGAACGATCATCTTCTGCCTGCTCGTCGCGCTGCCTCTGTCGGCGTGCAAGGACAAAGGCGACAACCGTCAGGCACCGCCGACAGGGGCCGCGAGCACCCCTTCTGCGCAGACAGCGGGACGGTGCGAACACGGCCTTCCTCCCGCGCTCTGCACCAAGTGCAATCCTTCCCTCGCCGCCGTGTTTCAGACCAAAGGCGACTGGTGTGCGGAGCACGGCTTCCCCGAGTCGTTCTGTCCGATCCGCAACCCCGACGCACCCATCCCGGACGTCGGCGAAGCACCCGCCGCGGTCGCGGATTGGTGTGGGGGTCACGGGTTGCCCGAGTCGAAGTGCACCAAGTGCAACCCTGCGCTCGTGGCACAGTTCCGCGCGGCGGGTGACTTCTGCGAGGAGCACGGTTTTCCAGAGTCGGTGTGCCCGGTGTGCAACCCGCAGGAGCCACCGGCAGGCGCCGAGCAAGCGGCCATCGAGGCCCGCATTGTGCGTTTCCGGTCGCCGAACATCGAGCGCTCCGCGGGCATTCATGCCGCCGCCGCCGACCGCTCGCAAGCATCGGCTGCGGTGGAGTGCACCGCGCGCATCGCCTTTGACGCCGACAAATTGGCCGACATCCGAGCCATCGTGCCGGGCATCGTGCGGCGCGTTCGTGCCGAGCTCGGAGCTCGGGTGGATCGGGGCTCGCCGCTCTTCGAGCTGGAGAGTACGCGAGTTGGAGAGATTCAGGGCGCCCTCCAGACCGCCCGCGAACGAGTGCGTACAGCGCAGGCCAACCTCGCCCGACAGCGTGAGCTCCGGGCAGACGACATCGCATCGGCCAGACAGGTCGAGGTCGCAGAACAAGAGCTGGCGAGCGCGCAGGCTGAGGCGCGTACTGCCGAGGCCACGTTGAGGATGGCAGGCGCAGCCCAGTCCACGCCATCTGGGCGCTACACGCTGTCGGCTCCCATCAGCGGCAGCGTGGTGCGCCGACCTGCGGTCGTGGGCCTGCTCGCGACCGAGAGCGAATCGCTCGCTACCATCGCCGACACCTCGGTGATGTGGGCGCTCTGTGATGTTCCCGAGGCGCACACATCGCGGGTTGCGCTGGGGCAGAGGGTCGTCGTTAACATCGACGGAAGCGACGACGCTCCCATTGCCGGCGAGCTGACCTGGATCGCCGCCGAGGTGGACCCACGGACGCGCACCGTGGCCGCGCGTGCCGAGGTGCCGAATGAAGGCGGTCGGCTGCGTGCCAATCAGTTCGCTCGCGCTCGCATCGAGACCGGCGCACCGCGTACGGCAGTGTCCGTTCCGAGGGCCGCGGTTCAACGTATCGGAGAACGCGAGGTGGTCTTCGTACGCACGGGACAGGGCGTCTACGAGCCACGGGTCGTTCGGCGCTTTGGCGACGGTAAGCGCGTTCAGGTGGAGGGCCGTGTTCAACCCGGCGATGCGGTCGTGACCACGGGGGCGGTACTGCTGCGAACCGAGATCATGCCGGGAAGCATCGGTGCAAGCTGTTGCGAGGTCGATCCGCTAGGAGGCGACTGATGCTGACGCGCCTCATTAATCTTTGCTTGCGCTACCGCCCTATAGTCTTGCTCGCCACGGCGGTGCTCGGGCTGGTCGGTCTGCTGAGCCTGTCCCGCCTGCCCTTTGATGCGTTCCCCGACACCACGCCGGTGCAGGTGCAGGTCAACACGACGGCGCCGGCCCTGTCCCCACTGGAGGTGGAGCGGCAGATCACGTTCCCCGTCGAACAGGCCATCTCCGGTCTGCCGGGGCTCACGGAGGTGCGGTCGATCTCCAAGTTCGGCTTCTCCCAGGTGACGGCGATCTTCGACGACGACACCGACATCTACCTGGCCCGGCAGGTGGTCAGCGAGCGGCTCGCCGCTGCGGAGCTCCCCGAAGGCGTCGGGCGACCTGCTCTGGGACCGGTTGCAACCGGTCTCGGCGAGGTGTTCCAGTACGTGTTGCACTCGGACACGCTTTCGGCCCAGGAGCTGCGCACGCTGCATCACTGGGTCATTCGTCCGCAGATGGTTCAGGTCCCGGGCGTGGCCGAGATCAACACCTGGGGTGGCTACGAGAAGCAGTACCACGTCATCATTGACCCGCAGCGCCTCATCAAGCACGAGCTGACTCTAGATGACGTGGCGAGAGTCTTGCGCCACGGAAACCGCAAAGCGGGCGGTGGGGTCCTGGACCAGGCGGGAGAAGCCCACCTCATCCAGGGTCAGGGCCTCGTCTCGGGCACAGCAGATCTCGAAGCGATGGCGCTCGCCACGGTCGATGGTACGCCCATTCATCTGCACGACGTCGCCGAGGTCCGGGAAGGGCATGAGATCCGGCGCGGCGCCGTGACCTATCAGGAACAGGGCGAGGCCGTGCTGGGCTTAGGCTTCATGCTGATGGGAGAGAACGGTCGGGAGCTCACCCAGCGGCTCGAGACACGCCTGGAGCAAGCCAAGAGAAGTCTGCCCGAGGGCGCTGAGCTAACGGAGGTCTACAGTCGCACCGATCTCGTCACCAAGGTGCTCGACACCGTACGCACGAACCTGCTCGAGGGCGCGCTTCTCGTCGTCGCCGTGTTGTTCATGTTCCTCGGCAGCTTCCGCGCCGGCCTCCTCGTCGCGCTCGCCATTCCGCTGTCGATGCTGTTCGCCTTCAACGCGATGCTGCGTTTCGGCATCGCCGGCAGCTTGATGAGTCTCGGGGCGATCGACTTCGGTCTCGTCGTCGATAGCTCGGTCATCATGGTTGAGAACGCAACACGCCGCCTGAGCGAGGACAGGTCGGGCCGCAGCGTGCGCGAAATTGTCCGCGATGCCGCCGTCGAGGTGCGCAAGCCGACTCTCTTCGGTGAGCTGATCATCGCCATCGTGTACCTGCCTATTCTGGCGCTAGAGGGTGTCGAGGGTAAACTCTTCCGCCCGATGGCCCTGACGGTCATCTTCGCCCTCGCGGCCTCGATGATTCTGTCGATGACGCTGATGCCGGTCCTCGCGAGCTACTCGCTCAAGAAGGGCAAGGGCCACGGAGACAACCGGGTCGTCCGGTGGCTCAAGAATAGCTATCGACCGCTGCTCGGCTGGGCTCTTGATCGCCGCAAGGTCGTGCTGGCGATTACGGCCCTCGTCGTACTCAACGCTGGCTTTCTCGCGACACGACTGGGCTCGGAGTTCGTGCCACGCCTTCGCGAGCAGGCCATCGTGATCAACACCGTTCGCATCGCGGGCGTCTCACTGGAGGAATCGGTGCGCTACGGGACCCAAATCGAGCAGTTACTGCTGGAGCGCTACCCGACCGAGATCGAACATGTCTGGACTCGAACGGGGACCGCCGAGGTCGCCACGGATCCAATGGGGCTCGAGGTGTCCGACGTGTTCATCACGCTTAAGCCTCGCGACGAGTGGCAAGCCGCCAGCACCCAGGATGAGCTCGTCGAGTCGATGAGCGCCACGCTCGAAGGCATGCCTGGCATGCGCAGCGTCTTCACCCAGCCCATCGAGATGCGCGTCAACGAGATGATTGCGGGCATTCGTTCGACTGTGGGCATCAAGCTCTTCGGCGACGACTTCAACCAGCTGCGCGAGAGGGCCGACCAGATCCGTCGAGCTGTCGAGGAGATCCCGGTGCGGCCGACGTCACCGTCGAGCAGCTCACCGGGCAGGCCATGCTGACCATCGATGTCGATCGGCAAGCCGCTGGGCGCTACGGGATCCCGGTGGGTGAGATCCTGGAGATGGTCGACTCCCTGGGGACCCGGAAGGTCGGGCAGGTCATAGATGGGCAGCGGCGTTTTGACCTGGTGCTGCGGCTTGGAGATGACGCTCGGAGCTCCGCGGAGCGCATCGGTCAGGTGCTCATCCGCACAGAAGGCGGCGCGCAGGTTCCCCTGTCGTCCGTTGCCGAGATCACCGTCGTCGAGGGATCCTCGACGATTAAGCGCGAGTGGGCGAAGCGTCGCGTGGTCATCCAGGCCAACGTGCGTGGCCGCGACGTGGGCTCGTTTGTCGAAGACGTGCGGCAAACTCGCCTTCGAGCCTCCCGCCGACGAAACCGGCCGAGCTGTCAACCAGGCCCTGCGCTCTCTCTCCGATCTCTGAGACAGAGAGCCGAGACCGCCTTCGCCGTGACCGCGCGTGATCTCTGTGAGTTCGCGGCCGAGACCATCGTGAGCGTCACGGGTCGCATAGAAGCCTGCGAACACTGGCAGATTCAAGAAGAAGCCCCGGTCACAGTGTTGCCGAGGAATAGAAGCGACCGGCGCTCCTGTGAACTGGTGGCGGCGCTCCTTTGAATTAGTGGCGGCCCACCTGTTGGTGGACCGCCGTAAACGGCTCCGGGAGTAGGACTCGAACCTACGACCAATCGATTAACAGTCGACCGCTCTACCAACTGAGCTATCCCGGAAGACGGCGACCAGTGTGCTGCGTGGGAAGTAGGTCGTCAAGTAGTGACACCGCATTCGGCGCCTCCGGCAGAAGGTTAGCATCTCTGATGTGACTTCGTGATGAGTCGCCTCCTGACCTAGACACATCAGGCCGCGAGCCATTGCGCGTTGACACTGCCCCGACCGGGCCTACACGTATAGCGTACACCTATGAAAACTCGCACCAAACATGCATCGCTCCATCGCATGGTGATGGACAAGCACGTCTGTCCCTACGGCATCAAGTCCAGGTGGTTGCTCAAGCGCGAGGGATATCAGGTGGACGATTGCCATCTGAAAACGCGCGAAGAAACGGACGCCTTTAAGAACCAGCACCACGTCAAAACGACCCCTCAGACGTTCATCGACGGGGAACGGGTCGGTGGATACGATGACCTGCGCCGCTACTTTGGCAAGAGCTCCACTCAGGAAGAGGGAACGAGTTACCAGCCGGTCATTGCGGTGTTTGCAGTAGCCGCACTGGCGGCGCTGGCTCTGAGCTGGGCGGCATGGGGCAGGCTTTTCACCGTCCGAACTGTGGAATGGTTCGTCGCGCTTTCTATGCTGATGCTGGCCATGTTGAAGCTGCAAGATGTACGCAGCTTCTCCACGATGTTTCTCAACTACGATCTGCTCGCGAGGCGCTTCGTACCCTACGGTTTTCTCTATCCGTTTTGCGAGGCTGGCGTGGCTGTTTTGATGATGGCCGGAGTGCTGACCTTCATTTCAGCTCCCGTCGCACTCTTCATTGGAACCATCGGGGCAGTCTCCGTGATCAACGCGGTTTGGATTGATCGACGGGAGGTCAAATGCGCTTGCGTCGGCGGTGGAACGAACGTGCCACTTGGCTTCATCTCGCTCACCGAAAATCTAGCGATGATTGGCATGGGCATCTGGATGCCAATGAAGCACATGCTCCTCAGCTGAAGGGGGTTTGGCAGAGCCTGTCGACACACATCCTGCGCAGCCTAGAGGTTACACCGGTCTGCGAAGCAAACACATCACCGCGCCTTAGCTGTAGCCAAGGAAGGCCGGCAGAGGGACGCCGAGTGCGGCACAGACGGCATGCATCAGGTCATGCTCTTCTTCCGTCACCACCCGGTCGGCGTAGATGCAGTAGCTGCATGCATCAACCATCGTTCGTCTTGCAGCGGGCCTCAAACCCGCAAGCATTTTCAGCGCCCAGGTGACGTGCTCCAGTGTATACAGCTCCTTTCTCACCAACACCGGCCTCCGGCCAGACACCTTAGGCAGACGAGCAAGTCCCGCTTCGAAGGCGCGCTCTTGCTCCTGCTCACCTGCACTCCCGGAGGACGCCAGCGCGCTGAGCAAGGTCACCGCATGGTCGAGAAGGGAAGCGATGCTTTGCGAGCCCGGGCCTATCTGATGTGCTGTCAGTCGATGATGGAGCAACTCCAAGACGGCGAACTCGAACATAGAGCACACACCATCGGCCTCGATTAGCTTGCGGACAGTGATCAGAAGTTGCTGCCGCTGCTCCCGCGCTAGAGTGCGCAACGCGGGAGTGCACAGGTTGATCAGCGGCATACGGCTCGCGTTGGCAAGAGCGTCCGCCTGCTTGAGGATTGCAAACCACGGGTCGATTTCCGACGGCGCAAGAGCTTGCTTGACCATCTCATAGCGCGCCTCGCGGTGAGCCGGATCGCGCTGAAGCATGATCGCGAAGACAATCCGACGTGCACCTGCTGCATCATGTGCAGCTTCCTTAAGCTGCGGCGGGAGCTTCTCGAGCCATGCGCGCGCTTGCTGTAGATCACGCGCTGACACGACGCCAACTGAAGCCACTACATCTTGCGGACGTATAACCTCGCGAGGTGCCGAGGAAGACTCGCCTGCCAACCCGAGAACTGCAGCACCCGAGGCCAGTGGCACTTCGTGCCCCACGGTGTGCAGGAACTCCCCCTCGAAGCTGGAGTCGATTCGCTTGATGCGCTCTGCGAGCGGTGGGTGCGTGGCAAGCATTCTGCCTCGCCTACCAAAGAACGCGTCCGAGAAGAACATGTGGCTTACTTCCTCGGCGCGTACCGACTCCACTTCGGAGCCCTGATGGAAGCCTCCAATCTTCTTGAGAGCTCCAGCAATGCCTGACGGATTACGGGTAAACTGAACTGCCGCAGCATCAGCAAGAAACTCCCGTTGCCGCGAAATGGCAGCTTTGATCAGCCGACCAAAAAACACCCCAATGGAGCCCACGACAAGAAGGACCAGCCCCCACAAGGCAAGCGGCGAACCTTTCCGCCGGTTGCTTGAGCGCGAGCCGCCGTGGCGAAGAAGCAGCCGGCCGCCGATGTGGAGCAGCAACAAACCATGTACAACGCCTATCAGACGCACGTTGAGGCGGCTGTCGCCATTGAGAATGTGGCTAAACTCGTGTCCCATCACCCCTTGAAGCTCATCTCGGTTAAGCGTCTTGAGAGTTCCAGACGTCACCGCGACCACCGACTGCTGCGGATCAAGACCGGCAGCGAAGGCGTTGATGCCCGTCTCACGCCGCATCACGTACACGGGCGGCACCGCCAAGCCCGAGGCAATGGCCATCTCCTCGACAACATTGAGCAGCCGGCGCTCGTCCAGGTCCGTCGTCTGCGGAGAGACTAGGGTGCCACCCACGAGCTCCGCCACCCTCGCTCCCCCTCCGCGCAAGGCTAGACTCTTGTACGCCGTACCGAGACCAACGACGACAAACGTGGTCAAGCTTACCCAGACAAGCGCCTCTAGATCCCACAGGCCTGCTTCCAGTGCACCCTGCCCATCAGAAGCCATACGACTCCCATTCCGCGTAACAGAGAGAATCACCACCGTGATAAAGTACATCACGATAAGCAGAGCCAGCATTGCGCAGATGAACAGCGCAACCAAACGCCGCGTGTTTCGCTTTGCCAACTCTTGATGCTCAAAGAAGTCCATTCAGCCGCTCCGTGGTTGGCGCGTGAGCCGTGGTTGGCGCGTGAGCCGTGGTTGGCACCCTAAAGTGCTTGTACTGCAAGCCAATCACCATCACAACCCGGCGATACCGGCTCCGACTCCTCGGCCGCGGAGCAGGCTAAAAAGCTGCGGCCAAGCGTAGCCACCCTCGGATCTTCGGCAGCCGAGGTGAAGGTGCGCGCTTACTCCGCCTTCTTATCGCAACTCACTATCTATTTGCAACTCACTCTCTACTCGCCACCTACACCCTCACGGCAGCCCAATCCCTAGTTGCAGCCTACTGGCTCCGGAGAAACAACGACGTTGTCGTAGAAGACTTCATACCCGTCGGCTAAGGAAAGCCCTAACCATATTCTGCTCTCGCTCAAGTCGGGCAGCAGCGTACCATCGTAATACATTCGCTCGGAAGTAGCGGTAAGCTCCTCTATTGGCTGGTTGTTAATCTGAACATCGACCCGGTCGGCGCCTTGATCGAAGTGCATCTCCACGCAGAACCACTGATCAGCTTGCAGCTGAAACTCCGTGTCCGGTGTGGTGTCGCCTGATTCGCTGTAGGCATCGTCATCTTTCCAGATAACGGCTTGATCAAGGTCCTCACCGAATGCTGTCACGGAAAAATCATTTCGCAGCGAGGTGAAGGCTAGCCGCCGATACGCATAGTAGTTGTTGATGTCGTAATCAGCCGGAACTACGTTGACGAAGTAGGGGTGCCAGCCAGGCAACGCAAGACTGAGCAAACGCATTGACCAACGCAGGTAGAGGTGGCCCTCACTTGCAGGCACGACTTGGTTGAGCAACAAGCGGGCACGTCCATCGAAAAGCACGTCACCTACCTGCCCCGCTCGCACTCTCACCGCATGATTGCCGTCCGACTCCGCCACGAGGTCAATGCCACCCTCACGTGTCCAGACTTCGGAACGTATCTCCGCCTTCCCGTCGCCCTCAGCCTTGAGGGGATCTGCCTCAAAGGTGTCGCAAAGCCAAGCCTCAGCCGGACAGCTGCCGACTTGCTGTTGGCTGCGCGATCCGGCTTCCTCAGGCTCGTCTTCGGACCCGCCTCGCGCGTCAGCCGAATTCTTATCGGACGGACCGCCGTTTGATGCGTTAGATGGCTCATCCCGTTCTCCAACGGTGGCCATGCAACCAGCCAGCAAGGGGATGAGCAGCCCCAGTTGCATGTAACGTGTGATCATACCCAGTGTCGCTGCAATTCTGGCGCCTAGAGTTCTGCGGAGAAAAGCGCATAGGTGCCAATACAGCGCCGCACAGAGCGCTCCGCGTTCCAGATTCAAGTCGAGCTAGAAGGCTCGGCTCCAGGGCTGCACCCCAGGTTCTGATACTACCTCATCCACTGCGGCCCAGCTTTGGTTTCCAGTGTAGCGATGGGCGATTTTGCCGCCCTCGTTCAGGGCGAACAAATAAATCCAGCCATTGTCGAGCAACTGACGCACGGTCTCGTGCTTCTGGATGACCGCGTTCATCGCCGGGATGGGAGCCTCAATCACCACATGAAGCCGGATGGGTTCGTGCTGAAGTTGTAGGCCATCGTGGACCGACTGCCAAGGTAGACCCACCTTAAGGTCTCCCGTGTTGCCTTCTAGCACTCCCAAGGATCCCCCAACAACGTTGTGGAGGGTCTTGTTGCCTGATCCGAACACGTCCGGATCAACTGTGGAGCCGTAGTACTGCAGGTTGATCCAGCTCGCGACCACCATCGGAGCCGTCATAATCAGTTCGAGCACACAAATTCCTCGTCTGAGGCCCAGTTGTAGGAGTGGAGGAACGCCCTTCCTTCCAGGTCCAGCTTGGCCGTGCGGTGCCGCGGAGCGGCGACGAAGGCGGCGCACCCGGCCAGACCCCATTCAGGGCGCAGTTCCGCCCAATCGCGACTGCGCCGCAGCCACTCATTGTCTGCGCTGCCCCGCACGGCAGGCAGACGACGCGCCCGCTCTAGGCGACACATCTTTGAGGCTGAGGCCAGGCTCTGTTCTAGGTGCTCGAGCTCGATGCGGTGCGACGGGGGAACAGCGTCGCGCGTTAGCACCGTGACCACGTCGGTCGTGGTGTCCAAATACGGTGTCTTTAGGAATCGCGATATCCTTTTTCTCAAGGCCCTTCCGCACGTCGGGGTCATTCAATATCTCCACCGCGACGCACACGTTCGCCTCGCCGGTGCGCCCACCGCACGCACCGCAGTCGAGCCCCGATGCATGCGGATTGTTGACCGTGGTGGAACCGTGGCCGACGAGCGCAACAAGTCGTGCAAAGCCATGCGTCAGCGACATGCCGCGCAGGGCCCCGGCCGCGAGCTCGATCCGTTCCTTCGGCGGAATCCCCTGCTGCTGACCACCCGCCGTGCCTTCCCTCAGATCAACGCTTCGTTGGCGAGCAAGCTGGCCCAGATTCTCTGATGAAGGATGCGGAACGGGTCGGCTAAAACCGGCACCGTCGGTAAACAGCTTGGGTAAATAGGACAAACCGATGGGGCCGACAAAGCTGAAGCAAGAAATGGCTCCCATTTTGAAGCTCTGCCAAGCGCGGCGCACGGTGTGCCGCTCGACACGGCGCTTCAGCGCCTGGCGCGAGCTTTCGTCGCCCTGAGCGCTTTCGGTGACGCGGTGAGTGGGCGCGAGGAGCACCGGGCATTGCGCGCTGCCTTCTTGATGGCCAATCTGGATGTGTTCGACAGGGAAGCCGAAAAATCCGGCGAAGCCTAGGTTTTCGATCGCGCCATCGGCGGCCTCGAGGTGCCGACGGAGGACTTCCGAACGAACATCGATGCAGAAGACCGCTTGCGCCTTTGGGCGCGACAGCTCCTCGGCTGCGGCTGCGGCTGCGGCTGCGGCTGTCGACGGTGCACTGCGGCCCGTGGTGGTGCAGCTGTTGACGCGAGCGATCAGCTTCTTTCGAAAGCCCGCTTCGAAGGCGCACTGCAGCAGGACGCGCGCCTCGGTTTGGCTTCCGTGAGGCGAGCTTTTGGCGGCGCGGGATGCGTCATCGCAGGCTGCTTTCCATTGGGGCGCCGCCTCAACTCGGGCTAGGCTCTCATAGAGCCCCAGCTCAAAGGCCAGCAACACCGCCAGCAGTTCGACCCGCGTCGGGTCTTCCGAGTCGCCGCGTAGTTTGCAATCCCACGCCAGCCGCGCTGCGTACGCAGCCCACCCACCCGACCGCATCAATACGCGGTGCAGATAGAGTGGCAATGCAGACTGCGGGGGCATGTGGAGCTCTTTCGACTTCACTTGCGCTGGCTGACGGGTGCGCGCCACAGGCTGAGAGTTGGTCGGTGTCGCGTGCCACGATCGCGGCTCTTAGCGTTTCGCGGGTCGCGGTGATGGGCATTAGCTCAACCCGCACTGGCTGCGCGTTTGCGTCGTAGAATATTAAGAGGTTGACCTCCTGCCGCGGAAGCGGGAGCTTCATCACAAGTGGGGTTGCCTGCCGCGTCGAGGCGAGCATGGGCGATTCGATCTCGAGGCGGTTCAGGTCCAGCGCTTCGCGCAACGGCTCGCGCGTGCCTGAAGCGCGTGCCGACACCTCGACTGCGCAGCCCGTTGGAAGGCAGACTGAGTACATCGGTCCCCAATCTCCCCATGCGGAACGGTCGGCGGAGCGGAGGTCCGGCAGTGCGACACTCACATGTGTTGCCTCGCCCCAGGGCCCAGTGATAACAAAAGAGACGTCGTGCGCGTCAAGGATGCGTTCGATCAGAGTGGTGTGTTCCATGGCAGCAAGAGTGTCTGCTTGAACAACTTCCGTAAAATAGATAAATAAGATGATTCCTATATGTGAAATGTATGGCGATGGTTAGCTGGCTTAATTTCCGTCACCTTTATGCGTTCTGGATGGTGGCCCGCACCGGAAGTTTCACCCGAGCGGCCAAGCAGATGCACGTCGCGCAGTCGGCTGTTAGTGCGCAAGTGGCGGCGCTTGAAGACTATCTTGATGAGCCTCTGCTCGTGCGCACGCACCGCGCCATCGGACTTATCGCTGCCGGCCAGCAGTTGCTTGGGCATGCGCAGGCGGTCTTCGCGCAGAGTCGGGCGATCAACACGCTGTTTCGCGACAAACGGCGACTCAGCACGCAGCACATGCTGCGGTTGGGTGTGGTCGGTGGCGCATCGCGTAACTTCGTTTACCGACTGCTTGATCAATACATTAGGAAGGCCGAGGATCTCCGTCTTTCCGTATCCACTGGCTCCTATGGTGAACTTTACGAGCTGCTTAAGCCCTTCGAGCTCGACTTTATCATCTCCCTCGATTTGCCGAAGAAGAAAGACCTTCGCGAGGTTTCATACGAGAAGCTTGGCGAAAGCAAGATGTGCATCGCAGCCACGCCGGAGGTGATTGACGCGCTTCGACAGAATACGGCTAGCGGACACATCGATGTCTATAAGTTTCGTCACCCATTTGAAGTCGAAGTGATGAGCAAGTACGTGCAGCCCATCGCCGGCTGCGATTTGGTGCTCCGGATGGACACGGACGACATCCCGCTTCTTCGCTTTTTCGCCAACAGCGGCAAAGGGATAGCTGTGCTGCCCAAAGTAGGTGTCCTTGAGGATCTCGAACTCGGAATGGTCGACACGCTTGACCTTCCGCGTTGCCCGGAGGTGATCATTTACGGCATTAGCATGCTCTCAGCACCACACCAGGAGGTTGACCACATACTCCGGGGCGGACAACTTTAGCGCTGGGAGCTTCGCTGGCGTCACTGCGTAGGGCTCGACCTTTTGGAGCTCGCCACAAATGTAGCCAGAGCGGTACGCAAGTCGTTTACGGAAGAAGATTGAAGGCTTTTCCGCCGCGCGTTCTGAACATCGCAAAGTGTTTCCGATCGAGAGTAAGCACCTCGAGCGCACCCAATCGTTCGGCTAGGCTGATCAAGGTGCAGTCCGTCAGTCCAAGCGCATGATCAGCGTATTTGGCAATCAACACTCGCGCATTCTCGAAGTCCTCGTTCTTGAGGGGTTCCCTTCGAATCGCACCACTCAAGATTTGAGCGATGAATGCTTGCTCGGCTTCAACACCAAGTCTCTTGAGAATCAGGTAGTCAACTTCAGCCAAGACAAGATCGGTTGTAAATCGACGACTTGCGTATGCCGAGAGCGTCTGCTGCATTCGCGAGTGATCGGGTTCACCTTGGTCCAGCAAAGCTACGAGGCCGCTCGTGTCGAGTGCGATCACTATACGTCGCCGAACCCCAGAGCGGAAAGTGCATCATCGACTTGTCGGGCCACACCACCGTCGTCACTCTGGCCGACGGCGACAATTGGAGGTCCAACCTCATCTTGAAAGTGCTGCCGCAGAGCCTCGCGTAAAATGGCGGCCTCAGTTTGACCACGCAAACGTGCCACCCGCTCCAGCTGCCTCTTAAGATCAGGTTCGAGATAGACCGTGGTTTGCTTCATATTCGGTCGGTCCATGCGTCTACCATATGTTGTACAATACGTGTTGTCAATGAGGCGGAAGTACCCCGGCCTTCTACTGAAGAAGTGCCGGCACCTATCGGAGGATAAGCAGAATGAAGCCGAACATTACCTAGGTGTACCCCTTGGGGATAGAGAAGTGGAGTGTCATCGTCGATGTTGATAGAAGATTCAATCGGCATGACTACCTCGTTAAAGGGCACTCAGTCCAAAAGGATTCCTACACTGGCGGATGCGACACACGGGTCGCTGCGCGCATGAACAGGAAGACGCACACTTAGCGGGGTGGAAGCCTGAGGTGAAGTTCCGAGAAGCATGCCTTGGTGGCCGAATGACTGCAGCCTGCACTTCATTGCTCCAACCACCCCGCAATCGGAGCAGGTCCCGCCATGTGACTGCCTTATGAACGCAGACCACACCCTCAGGGAGCTTTCGAGCGCGGTAGGCCGCTACGAAAACGAGACCTTAGGTGCTTCCCGCTGCTCCTTCACTACGATCTCGAAGAGCTCTGCGGGATGAAACCCTGTGGGTCCAGCGATGAGCACGTTCGGGAACCTCTCGCGCGCAGTGTTGTAGGTCATGACGCTGTCGTTGTAGGCTTGACGCGCAAAAGCAATTTTGTTCTCCGTGGAGGTGAGTTCCTCGGAAAGCTGAAGCATTTGGCGGTCGGCTTTGAGCTGAGGGTAAGCTTCTTGAAGTGCAAAGAGCCGTCCCAATGTCCCGGTGAGCGCGGCCTCGGCACCCATCATCGCTTTCATCGCCGAAGGGTCGCCTGGGTTTCCCGCCGCTTTCTCACCTGCGGAGACGGCCTGAGTGCGTGCAGCAATGACCGCTTCGAGCGTCTCCCGCTCGTGCGTCAGGTAACCTTTGGCAGTCTGAACTAGGTTTGGGATGAGGTCCCAGCGCCGCTTGAGCTGCACATCGATCTGGGAGTAGGCATTCTTGTAACGGTTCCTCAAACCCACCAGTCGATTGTAGATGCCGATGATCCACATCACCACCAGCACGACAAGAACGAGAATAACAATAGCGACTATCCAACCTGCCATGGTTCCTCCAAGCGAGTAATGCGCACTCGATTCTCCAGCGCGGTATATCGCGAGGCCTGCACGCTTGTCGAACAGTTTATCCGACTTAGGTGTGACTTCAACGACAGCGGATGCTCGACGACGCCTAGACCTTCAAAGCTCAGCGTCGCTGCATACGCTGCGCATCGCAGAGACAGTCCCCACCAGCTAGGTTAACGGAGGAGATTCTTCTGACCCCCTCAGGCCGTCTGGCCCTTCTAGCTCTTCTAGCCCCTCGGTCTCCTCCAACCCCTCGGTCTCCTCCAACCAGAGCGCCTGAAGCTCCAGCTCCATCGCGTCAAAAGGCTTGGGCCGCACCACCTCGTCGCCGCCATAGACCCCATGCAGGCGGTAACTGCCTCCATCGAGCTCAAATATCTCCAGCATTCTATCATTAGGACTCACAAACCAGAGCCACGTGACCCCATGCTGCTGGTAGAGCGGGAGCTTGCGCGACCGGTCGTGCAGCTGCGTACGTGGAGAGAGCACCTCACACACCCAATCAGGAGCAAGCGTGAAGAACGTGTCGTTTGGCACATGCGGCATCCGGGTTCGACGCCACCCGGCAAGATCAGGCACCATGATCTGCGGGCGCTCTCCAAGATGCAACTCCGGCTCGTAAAGGATCACCCATCCGCCAGGTCCACCCCGCCCTCGGTGAAACAGCGTGCCCACGTCCATTCCCAAAACACTTGCAGCATTGGCATGAGCCGCCGCTGGACGCGGCTGGGTGTACAGCACGCCATCAAGCACCTCTGCCACCAGGTGTTCTGGAGCACGAAGCACGTCCTCGTACGATGCTTGCGCAGGAGCTGGTGCCGACTCGCCCATAACGCTCTAACCTGCCACGTTAGAGCCTCGGGCTCAAGGACCACCCGGTTAAGTCGCGGAAAGAACCGACCGAACAAACTGCGGGATGGCCTATTTCACGGGCGTCGCCACTGCACTCCCTCTCCCGACGCCTGTCAAATGGGTCAGCCCGCCTGCGCCCCCGCAGAACGGAACCGCAGAATACTCCCGTATTTGAGGATTCCTTTCGAGGAGGTAAGCCGCGGGATGGCCTATTTCACGGGCGTCGCCACTGCACTCCCTCTCCCGACGCCTGTCAAATGGGTCAGCCCGCCTGCGCCCCCGCAGAACGGAACCGCAGAATACTCCCGTATTTGAGGATTCCTTTCGAGGAGGTAAGCCGCGGGATGGCCTATTTCACGGGCGTCGCCACGGTGTTGCCGCCGCAGCTAGACCCCGCCCCAGCCATACACCCAAAGCAATGTTGGTGGGTCTGGATGCGCCGCTCTGTAAGCTCATCCAGCACCACCTCCGCCACGTGCGTCTGTGGCCCCTCCACCGGCATCTCAAGCATCTGGTTGAAGTCGCAGTCGTACACCGTGCCTTCCCAACCAATCGACAGTGTGGAGCGGCACATCAAACCCGCGGCGGCTGCTGGGTTGAAGCTCTCCACCAGCCGCTGCATGTAGCGCTCGAGGTTGTCCGTCTCCGTCAACCACTCCAAGTACCGAGAGATTGGCATGTTGGTTAAGGCATACAACGCATCGAAGTCAACTCCGTGGAGACGCTTCATCTCGCGCTTCCAGTCACGCTCAAGCGACGCTTGTGCGGCAGGAAGAAGCGCACCTGCTGGGTTGGTCACCAGCACGAGACGGCGCCCTGGATCACCTCTTCCGTAACCGGCGTGGTTGAGACGCTGCAGCGCCCTGACACTCTTTTCAAAGACGCCGTCTCCACGCTGCTTGTCGGTATTGAGCTGCCGGTAGTGCGGCAACGAACAGACCACCTCGACCTGATGCTCCGCAAGAAATGGGATCAAATCGCGCTGCGACGGAAGCAGCAACACCGTGAGGTTGCAGCGGTCGATGACGTGCCGTCCGCGGCGGCGGCACTGCCCGACCAGCCAACGGAAGTTGGGATTGAGCTCCGGCGCGCCTCCCGTCAGGTCAACTGTGGTAATATTCGAGTCATCAAGCAGATCAAGGCAGCTCTGCATCACCTCGCGCGTCATCACCTCGGTGCGGTCAGGTCCAGCGTCCACGTGGCAGTGCCGGCACGTCTGGTTGCAGAGCTTGCCCAGGTTCATCTGCAGGATCTGCGGCAGAACGGCGCGCAGCTGCCCTCCCCCTTCTCGCTGCATCACCTCGTCAAAAGAGGGGTGCGCAAGCGCGGCCAGCGCGGCTCGCTGCCGTTGTGGCAATGCTAGCGGGAGCCGCCGCGCCGCCATTGAAGCTTTCATTCGCAGCTTCCTGTTTGAGTGCACTGCACGTGATCCACCGCTTACACCCCTACTTTCTCGGCATGACGACGCGCCTGCATTCCATGCACCAACGATGCTCCTCCGCGGATCGCAGATGCCACGTGGATCGCTTCAGTTACTTGTTCCATATCAGCGCCCTTCTGCAGTGCAGAGTCGCTATACGCTTCGATGCAGTAAGGACATTGCACCGCGTGGGCAACAGCAAGTGCAATGAGCGCCTTTTCCCGCTCCGACAGCGCACCATCAGCAAACACGGCGCCGTACCAATCGAAAAACTTTTTCGCAAGCTCTGGTGCATACTCGCCAATGCTTGAGAAGCGTTGGAGATCTTCTTGGTGGTAGTACGCGTCAGCCATGCCGCAGGTTTCATAGCACGGGTGACGAGGATGACCCATACTCGGGACTCCCTGGACAACATGAAACATCAGGCAGAAGCTAACGACCTCGTACAGGACACGGTTGATTCCTGGTGTCTGCGGTACATTCTAAGCACGCGCCTTCAAGAGAAACTGGAGCCCGCGATTCTCCCGCGAGCATTTTCGGTGACGCCGGTTCTAAGCCCCAGCCAACCTGGGCGCCCACCTGAGCTTCACGTGTCGGGACGCTCTACCCGCTCGCGTGGCGGCTATGGCTCAACGCGTGCGCGCGCCAAAGCAGCGCACGCCTTCTTCCATCATGAACTTCAAGCGGCCGAGCTCATGTGCTGGTGCATCCTTCGCTTCCCCCACGCGCCGGAGCGCTTCCGCCGAGGCCTGCTCGGCATTGTGCAGGATGAGATTCGCCACATGCAGCACTATGCGGAGTACATCCAGCAACTTGGCTACGAGGTTGGCGCCTTTGCCGTTCGCGACTGGTTTTGGGAGCGCGTGCCAAAATGCCCCTCAGCCGCTTCCTTCGTCGCCACGATGGGCCTCGGCTTCGAAGCGGCAAATCTAGACCATTGCCAACGTTTCGCCGCAACCTTCGACACGGTAGGAGACACGAAAGGCGCTGCGCTGCAGCGTAAGATTGAAGAGGAGGAACGTCCGCATGTGCGTTTCGCCGCCTACTGGTACAAGCAGTGGAGGCGCGATCTTGAGTTCGAATCATGGCGCACCGAGCTTCCGCCCCCACTTTCACCTCTGCTCATGCGCGGAAGAAACCTCAACCTTCAAGCGCGCCTAGTCAGCGGCATGAGTGACGCATTCTGCACCGCTCTTGAAGCGTGGCCCGTCGACGCCGAGAGGTGATCGATGGTCGGCATCGTACCCTGTGCTAGCTTACATCAGAGAGTTAAGAATGCACCGACACGCTTTGCATGGGAATAGGGGAGGCCTCAAGGCTTCCATCTCACGGGTTCAACTGCGGCAGCTGGCGGTGCTTCGGCCTTGGCGGTGGTTGCTAGACCTTGGGTTCAACTGGGCGATCATCGTCTTGACGTTCTACCTCTATCACCAACTCGACTCGCTGTGGCTTTTGCCGGTGGCCATGCTGGTCATTGGCGCCAGGCAGCACGCTCTCGGATTGCTGACGCACGACGGGACCCACCGCCTCATCTCCCGCAAACGTTGGCTGAACGACCTGCTGACGGAGGTCTTCACCGCCTGGCCTATCCTGGTGAAAATCGACCACGGCTACCGCCAGTGGCACTTCGAGCACCACCGAACGCTCGGCACCGTGAAGGATCCCGAGCTGTCGTACCGCCGCGACCCCGTGTACCGAGCACCCGTTGCGTTCCGCAAGATCTGCCTAGTCTTCCTTGGTGACTGCATCGGCCTGGGCATCCTCGACATGGCCAAGTTCTTTAAAGCAATCCTCCCTCGCCGCTTCACCCAATATGTTGGTCCGCTCGCGCTTTGGGGCGCATTGCTAACGATAACCATAGTGACGAACTCGCTTTGGATATTCTTCCTCTGGCTGGGTTCGCTGGTCACAACTTTTTGGGCTGTTTTCCGTATCCGCACGTGGGGCGAGCACGTCGGGCTTGCTTCGCGTGGTAGGGAAACGTCCCATCGCTTCTCAGCGGGCCCCGTCGCGCGCTTCCTCTTCTTCCCGCATCATACGTATTGCCACTATGAACATCATAAGTGGTCGCAAATCCCGTACTACAACCTTCCCAAACTGCGCGAGCTTGACCGCTCCCAGCAGGTGGTGTCCGCCTGGCGCTTATTCACCCACTACGCCGCACACAATGCCAACATCGCCCCAGCGTCTCAACCCGCATCGAAAGCTCGCCGCGCCATCTACTAGAGCCGGTCGGAGAACGGGACGAGGTGAACAAATCCAGCCTTTCCCCCAGCCTTCCACAAGGAGCGCCAGGCTTAGGCACACGGGGCGAAGAGGGGAACGGCATGGCTTAATCCGTGAAGTCAACGGAGCCGTTCTACTTTTCTCTAGTGCCTCCGAGGTTGACTAGTGCCTCCGAGTGGTTGAGCGATGCGTGGCACGGTTCTGGGTTCTAAACTTCGATGCAGAGCTTGAGCTAGGCGGGCGCGAGGCATCCGCTGCCGCGCGACGGATGTTTGCCCGTCTGCAACGGATTCAGCTTCCTTTTATGTGCAGCAAGGATCGCGTTTTCGGCAGAGAAGCCTACGCGGAGCCGTTGGCGGGCGCAGCGTGGTGCCCTACCCCCAACGCGCTGCTCCTTCTCAAGGAAGTTGGCGCGCCGCTGCCCGACGGACCTTCCGCTGCGGTGCTCAGGCACGTCAACGGCCGCGCCTTCTGCGCCTCGTTAGGTCAAACTCTGACTGATGCGGTTTACGCGTCCACCGCGGCTGAAGTCTGTGCTGCCATCAAAACAGGGGGGGCCTTTCTGCTCAAGCGTGCGCTTGCTGCATCGGGTCAGGGGATCCGCCGCGTCACTGCGTTGCTCTCGATGGCGGACCGGCATTGGATCGAAGCGCAGCTGCGGCACGATGGCGGTTTGCAGGTAGAGCCAGAAGTGGATTTGATTTGCGAGTTTGCGACCCACGGTTTCATCGCGAACGACGGCATCCTCACCCTTCGAGCCCCCGTTGTTCAACACATCAGCAGGCGTAAAACCTGGCGTCGTGCGCAACCTCTATTCAATGAGCTGGCTCCTCGAGCGCAACGCGCCCTGTTCGCCGAGGCGCGCCGTTCGGCGCGTGCTCTCTATGCCGCAGGCTACTTTGGCCCATTCGGCATGGATGCCTTCACCTACCGACGTGATGGATTTGAAGGTCTGCAGCCACGCTCCGAGATCAACGCACGCTACACCATGGCTTGGGGGCTAACCTCCGAGGTGTATTGCGAGCCGCTCACATGAAGCATCCTTGGCGAAACGCCTTAACGGAGAAGAAAAGTTCCCATCGCAGGCCACTCTCCGGTATCTCCTTCATGCAGGCATTCTCCCTTACGCGATCCATTTCTTTTGTGGCCAAGGCCTTTGACCACGACTACCCTGGTGTGGTGACACAGGAAGAGCTGTCGGAGCTATATCGGAAAAAAGGCGCCCTGGTGCATCGTCGCTGCCACATGCTACTGCGCGACCCGGCTGAGGCTGAGGATGCGCTGCACGAGGTGTTCGCTCGCGCATGGAAGTACCGCAACTCGATCCACGCACCCATTCCCCTGGCTTGGCTCTACCGCACAGCTGAACGTGTGTGTTTCGACAAGCTGCGTAAGACGCGACGCGAGTCGCCCGCTCTTGCTGAGGATGCGTCGCTGGCGGCGACAGTCAGCCCAGACGACGCAAGCGGGCGGGCGGCGGTGCTGGCCTTCTTCGACACTTACGACGACAAGCTCAAGCGGGTCGCGCTGCTCCACTACATTGATGGACTAACCCAGGAGGCGATCGCCTCCGAACTCAACTGGAGTCGACGCACCGTCGGCAAGAAGATTAAGCTGTTGCGTGAGCGCGCACGGAAACTGGCGAGTCGATACCGATGAGTGAGAACCCGACACACCCTCCCCGCATGCACCTTGACCGTCATCTGGCAGGTGAGCTGAGCGAACCCGAACTGCAAAAGGTGGTGGCACATCTCGCTACCTGCAACTCGTGCGCGACATACGTGAAGCAGATGGAAGAAGCACGTCAGTTGCTCATGCACCGTCTGCCGCCATGGCGCATCGTGCATGCTGCCCAGCAGCGCGCACGCCGACGCTGGGGGCGACACCCCCTTGCCATCGCAGCGCCCGTTGCGGCGTTTACTTCGTGCGTTTTGTTCTTGGTGCTCGCGCCGCAACTTTGGAAAGGAAACAACGCCACCTCCAGGGAGCGAGCGGACGTCGTTACGCGACCTGCACCTGAGAAACTTGCACCTGAGAAGCTGGCCAAACGCGCTTCAGAATCCACCACCCGCTGGATGGGAACGGAGGTCGCGGTGCAGGTGACGGCAAAGCATGGAACCAACCTAAGGAAGCTCGCTTCAGACGAAGCACCTCGGAAGGGAGACCTCCTTCGCTTCGACATCGGATGGGCGACGTCTGCGCCTCGATGGATCGCGCTGGTCGCCTTGGAAGGGAATGACATCCTGCTGCTGGGGGACTCACCGCGCCGCGTCGCCTCGCGCAACTTCAGCTTCGAGGAAGCTGTGGATCTCTCATCCATTGAGGCTCCCGTGCGCTTGTTGGTCGTTGCACGGAGCGCGCCCTTTGCCGCGGACGGTCTACGCGACGAGGTCAAACGCTTGAGGGCTCAGCGGGCCATCTCCGCCCTTGACGGCCTCCTCTACGACCAAACGGTGATACCCTAGGATTCCTGAAATGACTTTTATGAGACTACCTTCCTGTGCAGAGCGCTTTCGCGCTCTGCGCTATTTCACCCTCTTGGTGACGGCGAGCGCTCTAGTAGCAGCGGTTTCGCCTGCATCGGCACACGCGGATGCGCGCTACGCTCTTGTCGTTGGACATAACCGCGGGCTCAACTTTGAGGAACCGTTGCGCTACGCCGAGCGCGACGCGGAACGCATGGCAGAAGTGCTTCAACAGCTCGGCCGCGTGAAATCTAAACGCCTGCGGCTACTTCGACACCCCAGCGTAAGCGCGCTTCGCGCCGAACTAACCAAAATGCGAAACCGCCTAGCCAACGAGCGGGAGCCTCGCACCTCTCTTATCTTCTATTACGCCGGCCACGGCGATGAGAAGTCGCTGCACCTTGGCAATGAGCGAATCAGTCGCGAAGTACTCAAGCGGGAGCTGGAGGGGCTAAAGGCCCATCTTACGGTGGCGGTAATCGATGCCTGCGCCACGTCAGGTAGACTGAGGGGCGTGCTCAGCGCACCAGCCTTCGAAGTTGAACCGAACGCGCTCGGTGGCGCGAAGGGTGTTGCACTGATCCAGAGCAGCCGCGGCGGCGAGCCTTCCATTGAATCCGATCGCCTGCAGAGTGCGGTGTTCTCGCACCACCTTCTCTCCGGGCTTCGAGGAGCGGCTGACACCGACCAAAACGACCGCGTGACGCTGCAGGAGGCTTACACCTACGCCTACCACCGAACGCTGATGTTCTCAACGGGCGCGCAGGTGCCGGAGCAAAGACCCACTTACGAACTGCAGCTTGCGGGCTACGGCGACGTGGTCTTGAGTTACCCAAAGCGGGCAAAACTGAAACTCACTCTCTCTCCCGACCTTCCGGGAACCTATTACTTTTTCCGCACGCCTCAGGGGACGGTCGCCGCGGAAGCGCGAGTTGGCGCGCATCCCGTAGCTGTCGGCCTTCCTCGCGCTGGTTACACGGTGCATCGGTGGATGGGCGAGCAGGTATGGGTGGCACAAGTGCGAGGGCATGGCGGCGGTGAGCGGGTGCTCCGTAAGCACCACTTTCATAAGGCCGCCCCCGAAGAAGTGCGCATGCGCGGAGGAAGCTACAATCCGCGACCGCATCATCTCGGCCTTGCAGCTTTAGGCAGCGTCGAACGCTTTGGCAGCCGTGCATTGCTTCGCTACGGTGCTTCTACGAGCTACTCTTTCATCGCTTTTCCTTGGGTATGGCACATCGGAGCTGAGGGATGGCATTCCGCGTATTCGACAGATCACTTTTCGGTGCGGGAGCATGACTTCGTGCTGCTCGGCGGGCTCGGAAGGCAGCTGGCAATCGGAGGAGCATCGCTCACCTACGGCGCCGATGCGGCGTTCGGTCTACGCTTGCAGTCGCGTCAGAGAACGGATGCAGACACGCTCCGCTCATTGAACCTTTCTAAACAAGACGCGTTGAAGGTTGCTGCCTTTCCCAGCCTGCGTCTGCGCCTGGACCTCGACATACCCCTCTCAGATGCGTGGGCCGCGTATGCAAGTGCGCAACTAAAGGCGGACTTCCTAAGCCTCGCTTCCTCCCACAGCGACGAGGGACAACTCACCATCGCCCCCGGTGCCATCGCCCAGGTCGGTGTGCGCTTGCGTCTCTAACGTCCCACGTGCGGCGAACACGCCTCCCTTATCCACCACACCCGGCTGCACGTTCACACCGCGCTTGCCGGATACGATGTGCTATCGTATCGTGTGTCGTATGAAGGTCACCGCACTCATACCCGAGGAACTCGTGACAGAGGTTCGTAAACACAACGAAGGGAAGACTCTGACGCAAGCGCTCATTCGGGCCCTCCGCGAGTGGACTGCGCAACAACGCCTTCGTCAGCTTAATGACCAAGTGTCCGCCGAGCCCCTTTCTCTGACCTCCGCGAGCGATCTGCGCGATCAAAATAGACACCGTTGACACTGCTCGACACGTCCATCTGGATCGACTTCCTTCGAGGCAAGCAACCAACGGCATACGAGGCTCGCCGACTGTTAGAAGACGGCGAGGCAACGGCATGCGAGGCCGTATTCGGCGAGCTTCTTCAAGGTGCTAAGGGGGTTCGAGAGGAGCGCATCGTGCTGGGTTACTGGTCCTCCATTCCGCATGCTGACGAAGAGGGCCTGTGGCTCGAAGCCGGAAAACTGTCCGCCAAGCTTGGACTACACGCACGAGGCGTGGGTCTGATTGATGCGACCATTTTTGCTTATGCGCTACGCCATGATCTTCAGCTATGGACCCACGACCGAAAGCTCGGCCGCCTGGCTGCAGAGCTAGCTCCACGAAACGTTTTCACGCCGAAGTGACATTGAGTTCCCATCCTCCGTGCCTCGTCCGGTTAGATAAGCAAGGGGGCCACGTGACGTGGCCTGCGTGCTAACTTGAAAGGACACAACATGAAACACGTACTAACCAGCTTGCTGCTGCTAAGTGGGCTCTGCCACTGCAGCCTCAGCTCCGACGAAGATAAGGGCGAACCGATCTTTAGTATATCCGGCAATCTCAGCCTGGAGGAAGAACGGCCGGAACATCTGCGCGCGCTCGTCGCCTGGAGTAAGCCGCCTCGCAACTTGGAGGGTGCTTGGGAGGGCGTTCCCACGCTGTCGGCAACCGCCGTGACCAACGACGTAGCAATTGCTCCTGGCCTTGGCACCTACCAGGTAGATCTGTACACACTTCCTCCAGAAGAAGTGCTGGTGAGCACCAAGGAGTTGGTGGAAATGCTTGGCGACGAATTCGACGGTCCTCCGCTAGATACCCTTCACGAAGGCCATTTAGCTACCGCGGAGCTGGTTTTCTACAACGACGCAAATAAGGACCAAAAACTAAATGTCGTCGAAACGTGTGCCACCGAGTTCATCGATGACGTCGTGGCCGCTGAACAAAACTACCAGATCATCTACTGGCAACCTGCGCAAGCAGGGCAAACGCTCAAGATAGAAAGCGTTGTACTAGAGCCTGGATTAAACGCTCTGATCTACAAGAACCTCCCGCTTGAGGAGGAGAACTACAACCCCGAGGAGTACACGGAGCCGCGGCAAGAGCGTGTTTCTCTCGACGCGATTTCCATCGCTCTCATCGACGAAGGCGACGACCCCTTTTTGCTAAACCAGTCGTATAGCATGTGTGAGAAGATGCTTATCGTGCGGTCGGATGAGGCCGCCGGGTTTGCCAGCGACATCGAGGAATACACGCCGGAGCAAGCAGGGTGCGAGGCAGATCCTGAAGAGCTGGTGTGTCTTTTCAATATAGAGTTGCCAGACGACCCCATGCTGTCCGGACCAGTCGACCCGACCGAGCCACCGGACCCGACCGAGCCACCGGCGGCTCCTGAAGAGATGCCGTAAGCGTCGAAGCAAGAGCCGGAGCGGCTCCTATACCGGATGAGTCGGTATAGGAGCCGCTCTGCCATACGTCGAATGTGTATAAGCAGCGCTTTGGTTCTACCCGTCAAACTCAGTTTCACTTCCCATTCTGAGTCGCTCCGCCGGTAGAAGAGTCCATTGTGGTAAAAGCAGTAGGAGTCTCAGTGCATTTTGGCATCACCTTCATGGTCGTCCTCGGCCTCGTTGGCTGCGGCAGTCTTAGCTCCCCAGACGATGCTGGGGAGCCGCTCTGGCTGGTGTCGGGACGCATTGATGTTCAGACCGAGACACCGCAGAACCCGCGCGTGCAGGTGAGCTGGAACCCTGACTACAAAGATTTCCTGGCGCACTACGAGCAGGCGCATCCTCCAACGCTTCCCACCGTGGCGCAATACCTTCCCATTCGCGACGCGCCGCTTCGGCCTGGAATAGGTTCGTACCAGGTGGCTCTACACGACCTTCCACCTGAAGAGAGCCTGATGAGCAAGGAGGACGTGGCATCCTTTTTTGCTGAGCAACATTCTCTTCCGGCCGACAACCTGGACGACTTCACAGCGCAAGATGTTGAAGAAGCGAGGCGTCTACTTGCGCAACTTCCGGAAGGACGTTTAGCGCAAGGTGCCATCCTGTTCTACGATGACTTGGACCAAAACGGTCAGCTCACCTTCGTCGATCCTTGCGCAACAGCATTTGAGGACGACCTGCTAGGGGTCGATCAGAACTACCAGCTGGTGTACTGGGATGGGGCGCGAGAGGCCGAGCATCCGCTCCTTGGCCACATGGCAATGCCGGGTCTCAGCCTCGTTCGTCTTTCCATTAGCGACGGCGAACCGCCTGAACCGCGCGCGCTGAACGAGGCCGACCTTGTTATCGCTGAACCTCCAGAAGACACGCCCCGGCCTCTGATCAACATGGCCAGAGCCTTTGTCATGTGCGAAACCATCTCAATTTCTTTCAGCAGCCTAGAGGAGGGAGGCTTCGAGCTTCATGAGTTAGAAGATGTGCCGAGCCCAGCCACTGCGGGCTGCGAGGCCGATGCGGAGGATCTGGTCTGCACCATCGACATGTTCGCTCTCCTCGCTTCTGCCTTCGATGCCGCCTTCGAGGGTCCGGACAATGGGACACCCAACGAGCTTCCCGAGGATTGCCCCTTCCTGGAAGGTTGCCCCTCGTTGGCCTCATTGGAAGATTGCCCCTTGCCTGAAGACTTCCCCTTGCCTGAGGATTGCCCCTTGCCCGAACCGATTCCTGGATCTGAGCCGCTCTAGGAAAGGCAGAGCAGCGGGATGAGGGGCAGCGGGATGGGGGGCAGCGGAATGCAGACCGCGTATCGGCAAGCGCTGTGACTCACGCCTACCGCTTATTCCAGTTCCCGCTCCTCGCGCGAGGTCCAACGTTCCGCCTGAGTCGAGCGTGACTGCGGAAGCGTTCTGAAATCACGCCACGTCGGCGACTCTACTACGAGCGCCTATGCACCATCGCTCACAGCAGCTTCTGCGGCAGCAAAGCCCTGCTTCGAGTGAGCACCGTCGCAGAACGGCTTTTTGACCGAGGCGCCGCACCGGCAAAGTGCAGCCGTTTTGCCCGCCTCGATGTTCAGAGTTTGCCCTGTGGGGTCGGTGATCTCGAGGGGGCCCTCGATCAGGTAGGGTCCATTGGGTCGGCAGTTGATCTTGCGTGCTTCGGTCATTCATTGTCTCCTTTCGCTAGGCTTAGCGCACGTGTGACCGCAACTGCAAGCCGGGTGAGTGGTTGGGGCATGCGTCGGCTGCACCCTTTGAGCTCAAGCAGGAAGTCTAGAAGGTGTAGCTTTCCAGGAGTTGCCGGGTGGCTGGCAGGGAAAGCTCATTCTTCATCCGTCGAAGTAGGCGAAGGTCTTCAACCGTGTCGATGTCGAACCACGACTCGGTGCGCGCGACCGACAAGCCGCGCTCAAGCAGCCGCGCCTCCGTTGCTGCCAGAGTGTCTGCACAGCTCCAAGGCACGTGGTCCAAGAGCCCGCTCGGGCACGTGCGCAAGCCAAAAAGGAAGAAGCCTCCATCCTTAGCGGGCCCTAGCACAGCATCATGAGTACGCAGCGCCTCACGCGCCTCCTCCAGGAGGCGCAGTGGGAGCCCGGGGGAGTCAGCTCCCAAAGCGTAAAAGAACCCGTGGTCGACGAGCGCTCGGCGGGCAATGCGGGTGATGCGAGAGCCAAGATCCCCGCTTCCCTGAAGCCACACTTCTGGAACAGGCCGGAGCGCTTCAAAGGCTGTGTGATGTTCGGTGGTCGCGATGACCGGTCTAACCCAGGGCACCTGACACAGGCTCAGCCACCCGTCTTCTGCGAAGGCTGCGGCTAGCGCCGCCGCCTTCTCTTCGCCGATCGCGCGCGCCAGCCGCGATTTACATCGGCCCGCCACAGGAGGTTTGGCAAAGAGGGCGGCGCAGCACTCCGCCGCGGGGCTGGATAAGGGGTTGCGGCCACGCTTTGCAGAACCGTCAGATGCCATAGAGGCCGATATACATCGCGCAGGAGAACGCTGCTAGCGCGGGTGCTACTCCGCACCCGGCTATGCAGCAGCTACCGCACCCGGCTATGCAACAGCTACCGCACCCGGCTATGCAACAGCTACCGCACCCGGCTATGCAGCAGCTACCGCACCCGGCTATGCAACAGCTACCGCACCCAGCTATGCAACAGCTACCGCACCCGGCATGCAGCAGTCATGCAGCGGTGGGCCTCCGCCTTTGCTCGGTACATCGCCTCATCGGCGCGCCCAGTCCTATCAGCGACTGTGGCATCTGCCCTACAGGAAGCGGAGCCGATGCTAGCGCAGCACGCCCTTCTTCCCATCGCTGATTATCTCCGTTCCATCTCATCTTTGAGGCTAGGAGCAGCATCTGCGGCACGTGCTAGATTCTATGGCCATGTCGAGCGGAATAAGGATCACGGTTGCGGAGGCTGCCGGCCTCATCAAAAGCGGGGAGATTGTCGCCTTTCCCACCGAAACCGTGTATGGCCTGGGAGCTAGCGCCAGTAATCCCTTCGCCGTGGAGAAAGTTTTTCAGAAAAAGAGCCGGCCTGCCGATCATCCGCTTATCGTCCATCTGGCACGTGCTGAGGATCTGGCGCACTGGGCCGATGGGCGATGTCCCGCCGCACACGCCTTAGCGCACGCCTTCTGGCCCGGCCCGTTGACGCTCATTGTGAAAAAGGCACCGCATGTGCATTCTCTCGTCACGGGAGGTCAAGACACCATTGGCCTCCGCCTACCCAACCATCCGCTCGCTCTCGAGCTCCTGCGCCTCACGGGACCTCTAGCGGCTCCTTCAGCTAACCGGTATCAGCAGGTGAGTCCCACATCAGCTGATCATGTGTGTGCAGCTTTTCCCGAGGATCCCCCGCCCGTTGTTGATGGAGGTCCAAGCCAGGTGGGCGTAGAATCCACCATCGTAGACCTCACCAACGGAAAGGCACGGGTGCTGCGGCTTGGCAGCATTGGGCGGGAGGCTCTCCGAAACTATTGCGACCTCACTCAAGGGTCTGAGGATTCCACATCGAGAGCACCCGGAACGCACGCGGTGCACTACGTCCCTCACGTGCCCCTCATGCTAGCGCATCAAATGGACGAGCTCGTCCGGATATGCGTGGAAAGTCGCAGAAGTGGTAAACGCGTGGCCGCCTATGCTCCAATCAATCCGCATCTAACGCAGGTTGATTGGCTTCCGATGGCCACAGACCCTGCTTCCGTCGCACGGGAACTCTACTCTCGGTTGCACGAAGCCGCCATGTACGATCAACTGGTGGTGTATGTCCCAAATGAAGAACATGCATCGCTCGCTGCAGTGCGCGACCGGCTCACCCGAGCGGCGCGCGGCGTGAAGGGGCGGCGTGAAGGGGCGGCGTGAAGGGGCGGCGTGAAGGGGCGGCGTGAAGGGGCGGCGTGAAGGGGCGGCGTGAAGGGGCGGCGTGAAGGGGCGGAGTAACTGGCTGGACCCGTTCCGAAGCTGAACCTGGCAATGCTGTTCACTTAAGCCATTTTCCGGCTTTCCTCCTCGCGAACCTAGTTCTTTGAAAAGTTAGTTCTTTGGAAGAGGCCTCACGTAGATGAGCTACGCCCGGTTTTTCCAGATCGCAGAACGACCGCAGGAGGACGAGAACTCTGGCGGGGGCGCTCGAAAACTGACTCAACTGAACAGCATGGGTGCCGGAGGCACTGGCATCAAGCTGAACCTGGCCCTGCGTTAAGCTGCAGTGTGAGGTATTGAATCGGACCGCCCTCTTGAGAAGCAACACCGCGGGGATCAGAGGCAACAAGGGTGGGCCTCATCAGACACTATTGACTATCCGGTGGATGGCTCCCCCAAACCCCGACTTGATTACGCTTGAGCTTCCTCGGTAATCACACCCAATAAACAGTTGCAGCTCTCCCGTGAGCGAAGAGCCCTCGTACTCCGTAGCACCTACACCCTCTGAAGTTGCTGCCGATCTGGCTTCCCACCCACCGCCGTTCAAAAAGCGGTTGTAAAGCGATCTTTACAAAGTAGGTCGGGGTGCGTGAGCACGCGAAGGCACCACCTCCTGTCGCTTTGCGCGTCCGTACGCTCAGCCCGTGCCATCGCATCCATGTGCCGGGGCGGGGTCAAAGCACCCGCATCCAAGTAGTTGCAATCAGCGCCGTCCAACCCGAAGACAGGAAGGAAGCCTGAGCTCCTCGGCGAAGTCCACTACGCCACTCTCCCCCCGCATGTCGGCATCACGACAGGCCCCATGCAGATACACTTCGCAGATGCATCGTGAGCGAACGTATTGGGGGGACCGCTTTCCGAAGGAAAGGGGTGGGTCCCGCTGAGTGAGCGGCGATGCATCTTTTATCTGGGGTCTGGCACCTAGACCCTCTGCCACCCTGAGGGTCTGGCACCCAAACCCTCTGCCGCGGAAGTCAATCCCGCGGCATTCACCCAAACTCCCCCGTCCATCACGAACGTGTTCAGCTAGCAGGATCAACTGCATGATGCATCTATACGTCGTTGCAAAGGGTGGGCTCGCTCCGGAGATGAGCCTGAGCTCCTCGGCGAAGTCCACTATGCCACTCTCCCCCCGCATGTCTGCATCACGACAGGCCCCATGCAGATACACTTCGCAGATGCATCGTGAGCGAACGTATTGGGGGGACCGCTTTCCGAAGGAAAGGGGTGGGTCCCGCTGAGTGAGCGGCGATGGATCTTTTATCTGGGGTCTGGCACCCAGACCCTCTGCACGGGAGTCAATCCCGCGCATTCACCTAAACTCCCCCGCCATCACGAACGTGTTCAGGTAAGGTCAACCGCGTGATGCATCCATACATCGGTGTAAATCAGTGGCTTCGCTGTGGAAATGAGCCTGAGCTCCTCGGCGAAGTCCACTACGCCACTCTCCCCCCGCATGTCTGCATCACGACAGGCCCCATGCAGATACACTTCGCAGATGCATCGTGAGCGAACGTATTGGGGGGACCGCTTTCCGAAGGAAAGGGGTGGGTCCCGCTGAGTGAGCGGCGATGCATCTGCGAAGTGTATCTGCATGGGGCACAGTGTATCTGCATGGGGCACAGTGTATCTGCATGGGGCACAGTGTATCTGCATGGGGCACAGCGTATCTGCATGGGGCACAGCGTATCTGCATGGGGCACAGTGTATCTGCATGGGGCACAGTGTATCTGTCACTTCTTCCGTACGCGTGGCGGACTGCTGTACAAGTAGACGCTGATTGAGACGCCGCACGGCACCCTAAGTGAGATCAGAGACATCATGTTTTGGAACAACCGGCAGCTTCAGCTGTTTCTCAGTGCGCGCTTCCTCGTGGTGGTGGCGGGGCAGATGCAGTCAGTCGCCATTGCTTGGCACGTGTACGAGACCACACGCGACCCGCTGACATTGGGCTACATCGGCCTCGCCACCTTTATTCCCGCCGTGGGCTTCGTCCTCTTCACGGGACAGGTAGCCGACAGGCTGAGTCGCAAGTGGATCACAGCACTAAGCTGTGTGGGACAGGCCGCCGCTGCAATCCTGCTCTTTTTGCTGGTGCGGGCAGACAGCCTTCACGTGCACGTGGTGTACGTGCTTGTTTTCCTGGTGGGAACTTGCCGCGCATTTGGCGGGCCTGCTGCACAAGCACTCCTCCCTTCGCTCGTCTCAAAGTCATCCTTCAGCCGCGCGGTGGCTCTATCGTCGACCTTCTGGCAGTTCGGCATCATCGTGGGGCCCGCGTCGGGAGGCATGATCTATGCAGCATCCAGTGGGTCGCCGCTGGTCTACGCTGTCTGTTGCCTCTGCTTTGCTGCAGCCAGTACGCTGATCGCCATGCTCAGGCCTGCGAACACGCACCGACGTCTGGGAGCCGAGCGACCCAAAGTGCTCGATGGCATGCGCTACGTGTGGAAAAGGAAGGTCATCTTGGGCGCCATCGCACTCGACCTCTTCGCCGTGCTTCTCGGTGGAGCCGTGGCCCTGCTTCCGGTTTTCGCTAAGGACATTCTCTCCATTGGCGCGAGTGGTCTCGGCGTTTTGCGAGCTGCACCGGCGGTGGGAGCAGGTGCTACAGCCATCTGGCTCGCCAGAAATCCGCTCTCACGGCGTGCGGGTCCCGCCATGCTCGTGGCTGTTGGAATCTACGGTATAGCCACGATAGGATTCGGGCTCTCAAGGAGCTTTCCGCTCTCCTTGGTCTGCCTCTTCGTGTTAGGCGCCTCCGACATGATTAGCGTCATCGTCCGTCAGACGGTGGTTCAGCTCGCCACTCCAGACGAGATGCGCGGGAGAGTCAGCGCCGTAAGCTTAGTCTTCATCGGCGCCTCAAACGAGCTAGGCGAGTTCGAATCGGGAGTAACGGCCGCGTGGTTCGGCACCGTTCCCGCTGTCGTCATTGGCGGCGTGGGCACCTGCCTCGTCGTCCTCACGTGGTGGTTCCTGTTTCCCGCCCTCCGCCGCGTGGACCGACTTGACCCAGATGAGCTAGCTTCGCCAAGCTGAAGATAGCCCGTACGGAAGGCCGACATTCAACTGCTCCTCGCGCCGCAAGCTGTAAGTCTCGCGCCCAAGCCGCTGCTCTTTCCCGAGAGCGTGGAGCGGGCGACGACGCCGAGCGTCTTGCCGCGCCCCATCATCGCGACGCAGCGTAATGAGCACTCTCGGCCACAGGCGTCCCGACGACAGTCTCAGCGATCCGAAGACGGACGGCTGCACCCATGCGAAACGCTCTAACAGAACCTGCTAGCGCTTCAACAGAACCGGATAGAGCGGCATCCGCAGCGGATCATGATCCCGTACATTGACGGAGAACGTGGCTAACCGGTATCCGTCTCCGATCACCACCCCGGAAAGCTTCACTCCGCGCGGCACGCCGTGCACGGTGAAGCTGCCACTCGGCGTGGTAAAACCGTGCCACCAGAGCTTGGACGCCAGACCCTTCTCTGAAAGCTTTCCCGCCTCAAAATCTGCTAGCGCCTGCTTGGCATCCACGCCGGGCTTAGCTACCAAAACGAGCGCGCTCATTGGGCGCTGCGTCACGGAATCCATTGCTCGACTGAAAACAGTCACGCCGCCACCTGCATCGGTCTGCGAGCCAGCCGCTACGTCGCTTCGCCTGCGAAGCGCGGTCACAGCGCCCTTGCGCCGCACAGTCCGGGACTCCATCACCTTCTCAAGCAAGGCGTCAAGGCGCAGGATGGTTTGCTCCGAATAGATAACCTCGGTGTCTGCGCTTGTCGTTCGACGGCTCACCGAGCTCGAACTTCGGCTGATCCCGGAGTCACCCTCAGTTGTGGCGCGGCTATAATACGCGCGCACTGCGCCCGGACCCGGTGCAGAGACAACCACAGCCATGGCGGCTCCCGCCAACGCGAGGCCGCGCTGCTGCTTTTCTTTCATTCGCTTCATCGTTGTTCCTGCTCTTGCCTTTATCTGTTCCAGGGGATGCATACGTTCCTGCCTCTGCTCGCTACGGCCCTGCCGCTGCCCCGCTACAGTTGAGCGGAGTGTACCACTCTTACGGACGGTGCCTCCTTATTCACAGTACCTCCACACCCTTGTTCACAGTTTTGTCACGAACGACCCTACCTTTTCTCGCCTTGCCCGCAATTCATCAAGCAGTGTATTATAGTTAATACACTGCCACGCACTGGGCATCGTCTCCTAGCTCTCCAAAGAGCGGCCCTGCTACACCCAGGTTGCCAAAGAGCGCCCAGGTTGCCAAAGAGCAAATAAGTTCGGTGATCCCTCGGCGCCGGTCAGCATATACAGGGGTGTGTCGGCATTCCGACACCCGTCCGAATCAAGATTCATCCCGGTGAGGAGCCGTTTGAAGTTGCCTCCACTCCTCATGGCACGTAACGGTGTTCTCTTCGCGGATCAACTTCAATCGCCGAAGAGCCGCCACTCCCTACGGACCGATCGTTGAAGCGAAGAGCAGCAGTGCGCTCATCATGCTGAGGGAGAATGCGGTTCGTCTCTCGTAAGTCAGCTTTGCTGCCTTCAGGAGATGAACGCAGGGCATGTCAGCCTATAGCTGCACTGAGCTAGTGGTGCGTGTTGTTCCGCCTTTCGGCTTAGGTGAAAGGCTCAGGAGGTCGCTAATATAGCCCCAATAGCGGCTGCAGCCCTGCCAACTTCACGAGGCACGAGAGAATATTAAGGACCTATCTCAGGCGAAAAATGACCTCGAACACGCCATAGGAGTTGGTCCTTATGTATTAAGCCGCTGATGATGTCCCGACCCTGCTGATCCCGACCCTGCTGATGATGTCCCGAGAGCAACTCTGCCAACCTCCCATCATGGCTCCTTTGAATTGGCCGCGTTCTTCTCCGCATCAGGCTGCCACGCGGTCTGCGCCATCTCCCCGTCCTCAAAGCCAAAGTAGATCTTCATCTGCTTGACCATGAACTCTGCGCCCTCTCTACTTGCCAAGTCCACGCGGTATGTGTTGATGTACTTCACGCTCTCCTTGAGCCACTGATCCCAAGCTTCCTTGGACACGTGGTCATAGATGAGCTTGCCGAAGTCGCTGGGAAAGGGTTGCTTGTCCAACCCCGGCAGCGACTGCTTGAGCTTCACGCAGTTTACAACTCGATTTTCATCAGCCTCAGGCATCGTCTACCTCTTTTTCTTTTGAATCTTCTTAGCGGCATCCATAGCCCCGTAGGTCAGCACGGCGTCGGCTCCTGCACGCTTCATTGCCAGCAAGCTCTCAAGCAAACTCGCTTCGTAAGCAAGCCAGCCGCGTTCAGATGCGGCGCGCAGCATACTGTACTCACCACTCACCTGGTAGGCAAAGGTTGGCACACCGAAGGCATGCTTCACCTTGGCGAGAATGTCGAGATAAGGCAGACCAGGCTTGACCATGACAATGTCAGCGCCCTCAGATAGATCGAGAGCAACCTCCCGCAACGCCTCACGTGCGTTGGCCGGATCCATTTGGTATTCACGCTTATCTGCCTCTGCAAAGGCAGAGCGTGACCCCACCGCGTCGCGAAACGGGCCGTAGTACGACGAAGCGTACTTGGCAGCGTAGGAAACGATGCAGACGTTTGGAAGGTCTTGCTTCTCCAGCGCGTCACGTATAGCGGCCACACGTCCATCCATCATGTCGGAGGGCGCCAAGATGTCGCAGCCTGCTTCGGCCTGCACCAGCGCTTGCCGCACCAACACCTCCAGAGTTGCATCGTTGACGACCTCCCCACTAACTAGCAGACCGTCTTGCCCATGGGTGGTAAACGGATCGAGGGCTACGTCGCACATAACACCCAAAGACGGGTGACGCTTCTTCAGGCCTCGCACCGCTTTGCATACGATGTTGTTAAGGTTGTAAGCCTCTTCACCGCCCTCAGTCTTCTTCGCTGAGTCGACCACGGGAAAGAGGGCCACGGCACCGATCCCCAATGCAACCGCCTCATCAACCGCGTGGGCAAGGCTGCCCAACGTATGCCGGGAGACGCCCGGCATGGATTCAACCTCCTCGGCGCCTCCTTCACCGTCGCGAACGAACAGAGGGAGAATCAGGTCGTCGCAAGAGAGCGTGTGTTCCCGAACGAGCGAGCGCAACCAAGCGGTTCTGCGCGTACGCCGCAGACGGGTCCTTGGGTACGATTCGATGAGCTCAGGCATGCACCTTCACCGTGTATCTCACGGAGTTCCCTTCCACAGAACTCTCATAGATGTGCTCCTCCGCACCGGATAACCCCGCATCAAACGCTACGCATAATGTTTCTTCGGCGATGGCGGCTTGATGCCGCTCCATCGCCTTAGCGAGCTCTCCCGAAGCCTCATAGGTCACCTCCACGCGGGACTCAAAAGGTAGATCGAGCTCTTTGCGCGTGCGCTGGATCCTGTTGATGACTTCTCTTGCGTAGCACTCCCGCTTGAGCTCCTGGGTAATCGTCGTGTCCAACACCACAACGTACCCCCCCTCGGATGCTGCAGAGAAACCCTCCTTGGCACTGAGCCGCACTTCCACATCTTCGGCTTCTAGGGAGATCTGCTCACCCTCAAGCAGCACCTCCAACCGCCCTTGGCCAGCCAAAGCAGCATAAGCACTCTCGCCGTCCATCGCGCCGAGTGTTCGCTTGAGCAAGGGCATCTTCTTACCGAAGCGGCGTCCAAGACTGCGGAAGTTGGGAAGCAGTTGAAACGTCACGTAACGCGCAGGCTCGCTTGTGTAGGTGACCTGATGTACATTGACCTCTTCGCGAAAAGCAGATTCAAAGTGTTTTATCGCCACGGCCGCCTCTTCGGAAGCCGTCACCACAATAGCTTCCGCCAGGGGTTGACGCACCTTGATCGTCTCTGTCGCTCTCACACGCTGACCCAGAGTGACCAAGGTGCGCACCGTGTTCATCTGGGACCGCAGCCCTTCATCCTTGAGGCGCTCCTCACTCCGCGGAAAAGTTTCTAAGTGAACCGAATCCGAAGGCGAAGCGTGCATGCTCAGATTTCTGAAAATCGTTTCACTGAGAAAAGGCGTGAAGGGAGCCGCAAGCTTGGCGAACGTGATGAGCACCTGATGCAATGTGCCGAAGGCAGCGTCCTTATCCTCCGACGTGGCGGAGGCCCAAAAGCGAGCTCGTGATCGCCGCACGTACCAGTTCGAGAGCGCATCGACAAACGTTTGCAGCCGACGGGCGGCGGTGTGGCTGCGGAAGTGCTCAAGCTCGTGGTTGATGTCTCCAACCGCCCGATTCAGCTCGGCAAGAATCCAGCGATCCATCTCCGTAGGCTTTGCACCGCCCTGCCCGTTCTCCTTCGGCTTCCACTGATCAATCCGCGCGTAGGTGACAAAGAAACTGTAGACGTTCCACACCTTCAGCAAAAACTCCCGCGTCGCATCCTGCACCGCACCCTTGTAAAAGCGCGTCGTCTGACCTGGAACGGACGAGGTGAAAAGCGACCATCTAAGCGCATCGGCTCCATGCTCATCTACCAGGTCGAGCGGATCGGTGTAGTTCTTCTTCGACTTGGAAAGCTTCTGACCCTTCTCGTCGCTGATGAGCCCAATGACAAAGCAGTTTCTGTATGGGTGCGGCAACGGAAGGTCAGGAAAAAGCAGCGTGCTTATCGCCAGCAGGCTGTAAAACCAGCCGCGTGTTTGGTCGACGCCCTCCGTGATGAAATCGGCAGGAAAAAAGCGCTCGAACTTATCGGAGTTCACATGCGGATGACCCCATTGAGCAAACGGCATGCAGCCCGAGTCAAACCAGCAGTCGATCACCTCCGGGACGCGTCTGTAGACGCCGGGCTTGTCGGGGTACGACCACGTCACCTGGTCAATCCAAGGTTTGTGAACCCGCAGGTCGTCTTCCATCGCAGGCTCTTCGGCTCGCGCCGCATCAAAGGGTTCGAAAGCGCGTGGATTTCGCTCGAGGATCTCACCTACCGAGCCCACTGCTTCAAAGTCGCCCGTTTCGTCGTTGACCCAAATGGGCAGGGGCGTGCCCCAGAAGCGCTCACGTGAGAGCGCCCAGTCCACGTTGCCGCGTAAGAACTCACCAAAGCGTCCGCTCTTGATGTGCTCAGGCTCCCAGTTAATCTTGCTGTTGTTCTCAAGCATTAACTGATTGAGCGCCGTCGTGCGGATGAACCACGAGCGGCGTGCATACTGAATCAAAGGATCTTGGTCAGCCCGCCAGCAAAAGGGATACTCGTGCCGGTATGTAGCTTCTGAAAAGAGCACATTCCGCGCGCGCAGGTCACGTATGATGGCTCGGTCGGCATCCTTGCAAAAGGTGCCTGCGTACGGCGCGGCCGCTTCGCTGAACGTTCCATCGGGTTCAATCAACTGCAGAAAGCCCAAGTCATTGTCGCGGGCAACGCGGAAGTCGTCTTCGCCAAAAGCGGGCGCAAGGTGAACCAGGCCTGTTCCGGCATCCAATGTGACGAAGTCCGCCGCGATCACCTCGTACGCTTTGCCGCCTTCAGGCACTGCAAAGTCAAAGATCGGCCTGTAGCGCGCGCCGACCAATTCGGCGCCCGTGCAGCGAGTCACGACGCGATGCTCTTGCTTTCCTAGAATGGAGGCAGCAAGCGCCTCGGCCATAATCAGTCGCTCTCCGTCTTCCATTTGCGCAGTGATGTAAGATTCGTTTGCGGCCACTGCGAGCCCAACGTTAGACGGGAGTGTCCAGGGCGTCGTGGTCCAGGCTAGGAAGGAGGTTCGCTCTTCATCAAGGCGCGCGAAACGGACGACGATAGAAGGGTCATCGACTGTGCGGTATCCCTGACCCACCTCACCGGCAGACAGTGCCGTACCGCCCTGAGGCCACCACCACACCACCTTGTAGTCTTGGTAGAGCAGCCCCTTATTGAATAACTGCGCAAGCGCCCACCACACGCTCTCCACATACCTTCGGTGGTAGGTGACGTAGGCATCGTCAAGGTCAACCCAGAAGCCGATCCTATCCGTCAACACACGCCACTCCTCCACATAGCGGAAGACCGACCTGATGCACTCGCGGGTGAAGGCATCGACGCCGTACTTCTCGATTTCTTGGCGGCCATGGATGCCAAGTGCCTTTTCCACCTCAACTTCAACCGGGAGACCGTGTGTATCCCAACCGCCTCGCCGCGGCGTGTGAAAGCCTCGCATGGTCCGAAAGCGCAGGAACAGGTCTTTCACGATCCGAGTCAGTACGTGACCCGGGTGCGGCATGCCGTTCGCCGTCGGTGGTCCCTCATAGAAGGTGAAAGGAACTTTGTCCTTGTTCCTCTCGACCGAGCGCTGAAACACGCGCTTGTCGCGCCAGTAAGCGAGCCACTTCGCTTCCTCTTCTGAAAAGCTTACCTGCGATGGCACAGCATCAAACATGCTGGGTTCTACCACGGCCCTCGGCAGCGTGCAGGATGGTTCTGCCAGTCAACAGTTCTGCCAGTCAACGAGAGGATGGAGGGGCTGCCGTCGCGACCCACCGCGCGTTCGCTCTGCGCATGCAGCCGTGCTAATAGACGAATCAATCGCAGGTTGGCGGTGGCAGTTGGTAGGGCAGAGCATGAAGCTTAGCAGGATCGTAGCAGCGGTAGATTTCTCGGAACTAAGTCATCGGGCAGTGGAGATGGCGGCCGAGTGGGCAACGACGTTCGGCGGTGAACTTCACCTGGCCCACGTTTACCGCCTGCAAGGCTTGCCCATGCCGGACGGCGCTGTCATGGCCGGACCGGGTGCTGTAACCGAGGTGATGGATGAAGCGCAGCATCGGATGCAAGAGGTGCAAAAGGAGCTATCGAATCGCGGGATCTCCGCGGAGACGCACCTTCAGGAGGGATCGCCATCAGCTTGCCTCTGCGAGCTGGCAAAGCATCTCTCAGCAGATCTCATCGTGCTGGGGACGCATGGCCGCAGCGGAGTAGCTCATGCCATCTTAGGCAGCGTGGCTGAGCGCGTGGTGCGGCATGCGCCCTGCGCCGTGCTCACCGTGCGGTAGCCGCATGCTTCAACACAGCTGACGCACGCGAAGTCTCCGCGAACGTGCCCAAGGCGCACGGTTGTTGAGGTATAACGAAGAGGAAGACACGCTGAGGTCTCCTGCTTTTGAGACGGCAACGACTAAGACAGCAACGACGCATGCATCTGCACCACCATCCTCTCATGCCGCTGATCTACGGCGCTCTAAGCGCTGCGGCGCTGACGCTGCAAGCGTGCGGCTGCTCCCACCAAACACGGCTGGACCCCCCTGGGTCAGAACCTGCCATGCGGGAACCTACTGGGCCGCAACCTACTGGGCGGCAACGCGAAGGTGCAGCACCGCCTGATGCTGCGCCGGTCCAGCCCGACGCCGGTGTTCCGCAGACAACACCTCGCCACATAGGGGCCACTCCGATGGTCGAGCTTGACCTCGCGATGAATGCCAATGTGAGCCAATCAACATCCACCGGATCGGTCAACGACGGCCATCTTATCGGCGGACTTGCCATACCGGCGCAAGGGCCCGGCTTCCAACACAACCCTCGGCGCCCTAATGCTGAGGCCAAGTTTGCCACTGTTGAACTGGTGCAGGCTCTGATCCAGTCGGCAGCTGCCGTGGAACGGCAGATCCCCAACAGCACACTGCAAATCAACGACCTTGGACTTCCAGGCGGTGGTGATATCGACCATCATGGGTCGCATGAAAGTGGGCGCGACGTCGACATTCTCTTCTACCTCAAAGGCGCCGATGGCGCGCCCATCCGCTCGGTTGGTGCTCCTCTTGATGAGGCGGGGCGAGGCTGGGACTTTAAAAATCTCAGCACGGCTGAAGATGACGTCAAGGTGCGACTCGATCTCACCCGCACATGGCGGCTGATTGAAGCGCTGGCCATGCATCCACATGCTGTGCAGAGAATTTTCGTGGTGGAACACATCCGCACTCTGCTGCTAGCGCGTGCAAAGGAGCTTCAAGCGAAGCCCGCAGTGATCGAACGAGCCGGCCACCTCATGTGCCAACCGAGCACACCGCATGACGACCACCTTCACATCCGCTTTTTCTGCAGCCCGCAAGACATTGCTGAAGGGTGCCTCGACAGCCCGCCGATCTACCCTTGGCAGAGAGCGGCCCTGCGCAGCCTCGGCATCAAACCCAAGCTCTCACTTCCAAAGCGCCGGCAGATGCAAAAGAAGACGCCACCTCCTTCAGAAGCCGATCGCTTCCGAGGCATGCACCCGCGGGTCAAGGCCTTCCTCCTTAGGCGCGATAGTTGGATCAAGAAGCCGCACCCTGGCCGCCGGTGGTGCCGCTAGCGCCGACCGATACGTCAGTTATCGAGCTTCCCGCACAGAAGGCTGCACTTTCATCCGCTCAGGCCCAGAGGGGCACACGTGTCCTAGCTGCTTTGTCGCGCGGCAACCTGCGTGACGTCTTCCCGCGGGATGCCTTTACGTAAGAGCGCGTTAGCGCGCGTCCGCTCTGCGTCGACGACCTGCATCAGATCAGCGGCTTCCTGCTGTCCTTCTAGCTGACGGCCGTTGACATAGAACGTGGGTGTACCCGCCACACCAAGCCTCCTCGCGAGACGCTGGTCTCGCGCCACTTGCGGCCCAACACCATGCTGTCTTAACGCCTCCTCCACTTTGGCAGAGGCGATGCCGAGGGCGGCTGCAACCTGACGCATAGCTGCGGGACCCTGCTTATCGTGACGCCCGTAGCTGCTAACAAACTTCCAAAATCCGACGCTGCCTAGCTCCTGATAGACCGTTTGCGACAGGCGCGATGCCTTTGCTGCGTGAGGGTGGACCTTGAGCGGGAGGTGCTTCCACACCACCTGAAGGTCTGCGCCGTACATCCGATGGAGACGCAGGAGCATCGGAATCGCGTTGCGGCAGAACGGACACTCGAGGTCGGAGAAGACCACGAGGCGGACCAACGGGGACTCCCCGCCTAAGCGTGGGGAACGCCCAGCCTTGATGTAGGTTCTATTAGCAACTTCACTGCGACGGGCATGGGCTTGCGTGGCATCCATCAAACTTTGATAAAGCCTGGCCCTCTTGACACCATTGGCCAGAGCCTGCTTAGCCCACCGAAGTTCCTGCGCCATCACAGCAACGAAGGCGTATAGAGGCAAGGCGCCTTCCACGCGGCGTCCATTGATGAAGGAGGTCGGGGTTCCCCGTGCGCCGTGCTCCTCCGCCAGTTGCTGGTCACGTGCGATGACCTCCAGATGCCGATGGTCTCGAAGCGCCTCGTCCAGGCTGTCCGTGTCAACATTCGCAGCCAGTGCCGCCTGCTTGATGCCCCCTTCTGCCAGACTGGCCTGTCGCTCAAACAGTGCATCGTGCATCTTCCAGAAAGCCGCGTCACCGCCCTGCTTGTGCGCCTCAACCGCGGCTTCGGCTGCAGGAGTGGCAGAGGCGTGGAAAGGCATCGGCTGGTGTCGGAAGGTGATGCGAAGGTCCTCAGGGTAGGCGCTCATCAGCGCCCTGAGCGTCTGGTCGAAACCGGAACAATAGGGACACTCGAAATCGGAAAAGACCACCATTTGAACGAGAGGCTCTTGCGCCCCTTTGGCAGGTGCTTGTTTGACGGGCACCGAAGCGCGAGGCACGTCTAAGGCAGCCGCAGGCCATGCCCGCTTTGCCGCCTGTTGCCGCCGCGCTGTCTCATTGGCTGAAGCGGCGCGCTTGTTAGCTGAAGCGGCGCGCCGCGAAGCCGAGACCGCCTGAGGGTCGGACGCTGACCCGCGAGTCGTGCCTGACGAGGTCGTGCACGCTGCAAGGGAGGCACTAAGAAGGGCGATAGTCGAGTAGCGCATGCCGAAGACCCTAACAGGCAGCTGCGCCGAGAGCCAGGTCCCGCCCGTGTCGCGCACACGAGCCGTCAGAGATCGATTTGGCGGCTGTTCGACGCCATGAGGCGATGTCCCATCCCGGGCTATGGCAGAAGCATCCTGCGGAGAAGCAGATTGAACGCTTCACTAGGCCACGTTCCCGGCGCTCAGACCGTCGCAAGCACAGGGAGCTTCGCCCGAGGCTCAGTCCGGCCTCCTAACTATAAGCATCGGCTAGAGGTTATGCCATATGTCATAAGTTATGACATATGGCATAACTTGAAAGCGATGTCTTATCACTACGCTCTCGTGAGACGTCCGATGCGCTCCTCAAGCGGCGGATGTGTCGACATCATACCAGCGAGCCAGTTGCGTTTGCCCCCCTCACGGATGCCGAATGCAGCCATGGAGTCTGGCAAGGCGCTGGGATACTTGATGCTTTGCAACCGCTGTAGCGCACCGGTCATTTGCTGGGTGGAGGTGTACTTCGCACCACCTGCATCAGCCCGGAACTCACGACGCCGACTAAACCAGGCCACGATCATCGACGCCAAAATGCCGAGCAGAATCTGGCTCACGATGGTGGCGATCCAGAACCCCGGCCCGTACCCCCGGCGACGCCCGCCTTCTCCCTGGCTAAGCAGTCCGTCAACAAAGTAGCCGACGATACGCGATAAGAAGATGACGAAGGTATTCAGTACACCTTGGATCAGGGTCAGTGTCACCATATCGCCGTTGGCCACATGTGCAATCTCATGGCCAAGCACCGCCTCGATCTCTTCGCGTGTCATGGAACGCAGCAAGCCTGCGCTGACGGCGACGAGCGCGTGGTTCTTGCGAGCGCCCGTGGCGAAGGCATTGACGTCTTCCGAGGGAAAGACGGCCACGTCGGGCATCCCAATACCCGCCTTGCGTGCCAGCTCACCCACCGTGCTGACAAGCCAACGCTCCGTCTCGTTGGAGGGCTGCTTGATGATCTTCGCCCCTGAGGAAAACTTCGCGATCCACTTGGATAGGGCAAGCGAGATGAACGAGCCGGTAAAGCCGACCACCGCGGCGAAGACGAGCAGGGCCCGGTAATCGATACCCCCCTGCGCCGTGTGAATCTGTTCGAGGCCGAGCAACTTTAACACCACCCCAAGCACCAAAAGCACGGCGATGTTGGTGGCTAAAAACAAGAAAATCCGCTTGATCATGATAACTCCGAAAATGAAAAGGACTGTTAGCGGCCCCAAACAGACCAGCTAGCGGGACATCAGCGCCAACCTTCTTTCTGAGAAGATAGGCATGCAAGGAGGTACTGGCAAGGCCGGCATGCCCTCCGGCTCCGCCAAACGCATTGTTCCTCAGAGAAAAAGCTGCCTAGAAGTTGTTCTTCAGGAAAAGCTGCCTAGAGTGCGACGGTGCTTCGGCTGAGCTTTACTGGTGGCTCTCTTGAGCTTCGAGGCGCGTCCCCTGAAGAGTCGTGGCTTCCGTCAAGCTTCGCGTGGGATGGACGCGTGGGATGTTTTCGTGCGCCAGCATCATCCTACGCCGCGCTGATCCTGACCTGCCGCAACCTCAAAAGGCCTATTGAGGACGAGGCGCGCGACTACAAGGAGCTTCCGCTGGCGCAACGCTTCCGCAAGGAGGCGCGGGATTACCAACAGCGCGCCCTCGATGCATGGCGCAAGGCTAGCGGCCAGGGGGTGGTCGTGCTGCCGACGGGCGCTGGGAAGACCCATGTGGCCATGATGGCAGCAGAGAACAAACAACGCAGCACGCTTGTGGTGACACCCACCCTGGAACTGATGCGCCAATGGTACGACACGTTGCGGTCTACCTTCAACCTACCCGTAGGCCTGCTTGGCGGCGGAAGTCACGATGTGCAGCCGCTCTCGGTGACCACCTACGACTCGGCTTACCTGCACATGGATCACATCGGCAACCGCTTTGGTCTGGTTGTCTTTGACGAATGCCACCATCTTCCGAGCGGCGCCTACGCGGAGGCCGCGATGATGTGTCTGGCGCCTTATCGGTTGGGTCTGACCGCCACCCCAGAACGATCAGATGGACGAGACAGTGAGTACGCCAGCCTGATTGGGCATACCGTCTACGCCAGAGATATCGGTGACCTCGCCGGCGACTACCTCTCGAATTACCATACCGAACGGGTGGTGGTTGAGCTCTCTCCAGCTGAGAGGGCCGAGTACGAAGAGGAGCGGCAGCTCTACCGAAGTTTTGCAGCAGGCAGCGGAATACGCCTCGGAAGCCCCGGCGGATGGAATCAGTTCATTGCCCATGCGTCACGCAGCACCACTGGCAAACGCGCGATGAGGGCATTTCGGAGACACCGCGAGATTGCCTTCGCCGCTCCGGCCAAGCTCGATTACGTCGGCCACTTGTTGCACCGCCACCGCAGCGACCGCACCTTGCTGTTCACGCAAGACAACGCAACCGCCTACGCCGTGTCGAGGCGCTACCTCATCCCGGTGATCACCCACCACAGCAAAGTCAAAGAGCGGAGCGACATCCTCGCGCTGTTCGCCGAGGGTGACTACCGCGCCATCGTGACCTCCAAAGTGCTCAACGAGGGCGTCGATGTGCCTTCGGCCAACGTCGCCGTTGTCATCTCCGGCAGCGGCTCGGTGCGGGAACACGTGCAACGGCTAGGCCGCGTGTTGAGAAAGCAGAAAGATAAACAGGCCGTTCTCTACGAGCTGGTGTCTGCCGGAACAACCGAAACCTTCACCAGCGCACGCCGACGGGAGCACAATGCTTACCGCTGACCTGGTGCGCACGCGCAGCCGAGGCGGCGAACTGCAATTGATCCTGCTCGATGCGCGGACGCGAACGAGAGCGCTGGAGATTGCAGAGCACCTTCTTCGGTGCGCGGAGGATGCCGTAGGACACACGCGCGCTGAGCTTCTAGAGGAAATGGAATCGTTGAGCGTGTCGCAACGCGAGCAGAAACTTCTCGGCGCTCTGAGGAAGCTGGTGCTCGATAAGTGCGCTTTCGAGGTGTCCGGTGAGCCTGAGCCAAGCCAGCTCCGCCGCCAAGTGTTCCTCCGTGCCAGCAAAGCGCGGCAAGGGCTGGAGCAGAACACCTTCTCAAGGGACGAGGTGCTGACGCACGTGGCGCAGGAACACCAGCTAGCTCCCGACGAGCTCGACAGAATGCTTTACGCTGACCTACCCTCCGAGCACCGCCTCCTCAAGGTCGAAGACACGCGGCCTAAGATCCTGGTTGACAATTTCGATCTCTACCAAGCGCAGGCGGTGTTGCTGCGAGCCACGTCTGTGACCGTGGAACTGTCGGGTGACGCTGACGCCTACCGCACGCTCTTGCGTGAGCTCAAGTTCCGCCGCCTGCTTTTCACCTTTGAGCGGTGCAGCAGCCAAAGCAACGAGGCGTACCGGCTGCACGTCGACGGTCCGCTGAGCTTGTTTAGCGCCTCGACCAAATATGGCATGCAGCTCGCGCTTGTGCTGCCCGCGCTACAGTTGTGCCGGCAGTGGCAGCTGCGCGCCCAGCTGCGCTGGGGTGCGGCGCGAAGACCCACCGCCTTTCGTCTGAGCAAGATCGACGTCGGTCAGGCAAGTCCGTTAGAGGCCACGCATCTGCGGGAAGATGTGCGCGCCCTACTGGCAGGTTTCGCCGAACATAAGGTTTGGCAGGCTCGTCCAGCTGAGACCTTGCTTGAGGGACCTGCAAACGCGATCTGCGTTCCCGACGTGCTGTTCATTCACCGGCCCACCGGCAAGCGCGTGTTCGTTGAGGTGCTGGGTTACTGGAGTCGCCAAGCGGTTTGGAAGCGCGTCGATCTCGCTCGTTCCGGGCTCTCTGAACGGGTTCTTTTTGCCTATAGTACACGCTTGCGGGTAAGTGAGGCCGCTCTTGAAGATGAGCTACCTGCCGCTCTCTACGCCTACAAGGGAAGCATCAACCCTAAGCAGCTCGAAGAGAAGCTTCATAAACTTCTCACTGCCCGCTCCTAGCTGTAAGGAAAAATCAGCGGCATGATGGCGTCGGTCGCGTCGCAACCCGACGAACCTGCGCACACGGGCTGGCGCCGATCAGAAGGCTCGTCAGCTCGTCAAGCATTTCGCTCCCATGGCTGCGTATGGGTAGAAACTGGTCAACACCGGTGCGGAGAAAGACCCCAGTGCAAATAGCAGTGGCAGGTGACCCGATGCTGATGAGACAGCGGCCTCTGGAGCGCTCTGTGTTCTGTTGCAACTCTTTTTGCTCCTATGAAGTACCACATTGTGCGTAGGAAACGCCCATGGATCCGCCTCAAGACAGACGGCACGCTTGGTATGCATCGTGCATACGTTTACACGTATGAGACGACCTACTTATTCCGCTGATTTCATCCTGCTAATCTCACCGCTCTTGTTCACTTCCGCACTAAGCGGTTGCTTGTCAGCGGAAGTTCCTGATGAGGAACTGTACGCCACTACACCGGTGGACCGATTGTACGCGGAGGGCCGGGGATTCGGAATGGCAGGTGTTGGAACAACCGATGCTGACAAGAACTGGCACTACGATTGGAGCACCGGAGGAAGCCTTGAAGACGAGATGCAATACATGCCAATGGTCTTCGGCGGACCGCCAAGCCCATTATGCGGTTTGGATGAGAAGTACTGCACGTGCCACTGCGAACAGCCGTACCATGGTTGCAAGCCTGCGATTGCCGCAAGCGCGTGCAAGCCGGGTAAGAAGGAGAACGGCTGGATCAACAGTAACGGCAAGTACTGCCAGGTCATGGGCGCTGGTACGGGTCGAAGGTGCTCTCCTGGCTGCGCGAACGTCAACTACAAGGAGTACTTCAGCGACAAATCCTTTGGTGATGAAAAGCTTGCTCTTCCTAAGAGCTTTTCCGCACCACCGAACTGCGCGTCACCTGACTACAAGCCAATCATGGAGAGGTACGTGGAGAGGGTCGCGCGTCAGGCTGCTGCACATCCGGGACGCACCTGGCTTATCTTCAACGAACCTGACCGCGAACCTCAACAGGCTTACCTCGATCCGCAGCAAGCCGCGTATGTGTATGACCGTGTCTACGACGGCATCAAGGGCGCGGATCCGACAGCTCAGTTGTTCTGTTGCGGCACCCATCCTGGAGAGTCGTTGTTTTTCGACCCAGACCTTCCGGCCGATCAGAGGAACCCGGAAGACGCGGGCACTGGCGTGTGGATGGAGGAGTTCGCTCGGCACGTCACGCGCCCACTTGATGGTATCCACTACCACAACTACTATCGACCGCATCGACCTTCCTCCGAGCAGTTCTACGACACCGATGGCATCATCCGCGTGATGGAAAACTTCGCGGACTCTCTTGTGGGTCTGCGCACCAAGGCTGGTTTAGACCTTGGCGCGCTACCTATCACAATCACCGAGTGGGCAGGGCTAGGAGGAGAAGAGAAAAACGCCTGCGAAGCTCCATCGACTAAAGGTACCTCGAGAGGAAACAATCTGGAGGACGTGATGCGACCCGCTGCGCGTTGGCTCAACTCCATCGGGCGGCTGGAGTATCGGCACACCGGGGCTGCGTGGTTCGTGAAGAAGGCAGCCAGCGCAGGGGGATTCCAAAGCTCGTCGCTTCTCGACCAAGGCGACCAACTCACGTGCCTCGGCCGCGAGTATGGTGGATACGTATGGGGGCAGAATCCCGCCCTAACACCAGCCCTTTACGCTGCGAGCGACATGTGTGAACGTGCTGAGATCAAGGTGCCCTTACGCCACTTCGGCGAACATCGTCGCCCTCACCTTCAGGTTTACGACGCCATTACCAAAAAGCACCTCGGCCCGCTTTCACGCTACGCGAGCGTTGAATCGCCGGATGGATGTGCTCACCAGGGCTACTTCAACGGCGTCCACGCGAAGAAGCGCTACGATGGAAGTTACTATCGCTTCTTCGGCCAGATCGACGCTATAAAACAACGCCTGTGCAGTGCCAGCGACTCAGGCCGGGTGCAAGTGCGCTTTGAAGACGCAACCACGGCCGCCTATAGCTCGCTGAGCAACACCTTTACTGCATGCCGTAAGAGCGCCAGCAAGGGTTTGCCTCTCCGCGACCAGCTGACGTATGTAGAGCCCCGCCTGGCACATCACTCTGACCGATGCGCGCGTATGGAAGTGAGCTTGCCCTTCTCAGATGCAGGAGCACACCACTACTCCCACACCATAGTGTACTTGAACGGAAGACGTGTCGGCCCGCTTAACCGGTTCACCAGCGAGCGTCCTAAGGACTGCAATCACTATAGCTACTTCCCCGGAAACGAAAAATGGCCTCACAGCTACTATCGCTACTACGGCTCGCGTGCAGACATCGTTGGAAAGATCTGCAGGCAAGCAAGAGTTACGGGCGATGCTAGCATCAGAATCGCTCTTGAAGCCTACGACCGTCGCGCTCTAAGCAAGCATAGCGCTTCAATGAGAGTGACGTGCCCCTAAGCGTTTGCTCCCGACTCTGCATCGAGTCGGGAGCAAACGGGTGTGCGTACAACTGCACGCCCCTCGCTAGCTGCGGTCAACAAATGGGGCAAAGGACCGATGCTGATCAGTCGAGGACAATGCTGTTCAGTTGAGTCATTTTCGTGGAGTTCTCGTCGACTACGTCTCCTGCGATCCCAGCGCCCATAGGAAAAACCGCAGCGTAGTCTATCTACATGAGGATTTTTCCCGCGGACGTAGCCGGAGAATGGCTTGAGTGAACAGCATTGAGCAAAGGACCGTGTACTTGTTTCAGTCGCGCATGATAAACTCGTTTCGTGGTAAGTGACTTGTTGAGAGCTGGAAGTCTTTGGCCGCTGTGTCTCATGCTGGCCTGCACCTCAAGCGCACGCCAGCATGAGAAAGTCGAGGCCGCACAGGCGCAAGTAGTGGCTCCGTCGAGCTTCGTGACCGAGCCGCAATCCTGGCAAGAGCAAGCAATGTGGGTGCTAACCAACCGCGTGCGCGTTGACCCCGTTGCGGCGCTTGCGCCCTGCGCTGAAGACGGAACTTGTGCAGACCACGGCTGCTATACCGAGCCGCTCAATCAAATGGTTTGGGACGCGCGCTACGCGTTAGCCGCACGGTTCCACGCTACGTTCTTGCAGCAGATTAACGCCGGCCTCCCTCCCAGAGACCTCATCTTCGAGCATCAGACAGGCTGTCAGCTAAAGGAGTCGATCAAAGACGACTTTGCGGCCACAGGTTGCGCAACTGCCAGATGCGCCTGCGAGTCCGAACCCACGCTTGCGGAACTACGTGGTTTCTCCAAACGATGCCCTGCCGGCGTCTCCAACCAGTACCCCAACCGGGAGTGTTGTAACGCCGCTGCAATCGATGACGGGAAATGTATGCAGGTCTTGCAGAGGCTGCGGGCCTTTGGCCTGTTTCCGCGGAGCGCCAGCGAGAACAACTACCGCGGGGCTAGTGATGCTCTGCAGGCGATTAACCGGCTTCTGCATGAGCCCGCCTCCAGCTCATCCTGCGGGAGAAACGGTGAAAACGGTCATCGATGGGCGATGCTGCGAGATGATGTGCATCTTTTTTCTGCAGGATTTGCTCCGTCGATCGGTGAAGGCGCTCATTTTGTTCAGGGCCTAGAAAAACCTCCCAGTCGTACGGCGAGGCCAGAGCATGGGATCATTGCGGGGGTCCATTATCCCGACGACACCTCAGTGACGGTGAGCTTCTACGTGAACTGGTGGTCAAAGAACACGGGAGCCGAACCTTCAAAACGCGTGCTCAACCTCGACGGCGTCTGCTACGAAGGGCTGGAGCTCGACCGCGGCGAAGCAGACGACGGCACCTACCGCGTGGCTCTACGACCCGAAGCCTACCCGAACAAGAGCTGCATCAAGTACCGCTTCGAGTTTGAGGATCGTGATGGGACTTTCACCTATCCTGCTTCGGGAAGCCTTCAGCTGGGCTCGGAGTGCACATCGCATCGCACCACGGAAAACGTACCTGAGTGCGGTCAGGTTGTTGAGGCGGAATGTGATCCCTCGGTGGAAGACTGCAGGGGACGCACTGAGCCTCCGCCCGATGACACCGCTCCAGCCGTCAATGCCGATTCCGGTGAAGATGGAGCTCCGTTGCCCGACAACCGCATCGTCAGCGACGCATCACGACCTCAAACTGCAGCAGGCGGGCAAAAAGCAGGCGGGCAAGGTGAAGTGAAAGCGAGTGGGTGCGGCATCACAAGGCAATCTGCTGAGCCTCCCTGGTCTCTGCTGCTGTTATGTGGGCTGCTTGCGCAACAGCGCCGAAGAAGACGTCACCTAGTGTAGTCCGGGCTTTAAATGCTTTAGTGAACAGCGGCTAGGCTCGTGAACCTGCAGCAATCCTGTGAACCTGCAGCAGTTCCTTTGACGCAGCTAGACTAGCGACCTCGTCGCAACTCGCCCTGGAGCGCCCTCAGGAACGCTTGCACGCCACTAGGCTCCAGGAGCTGGTAGTGCGATGTCGACTCCACGTGTCGCACCTCGCCGCTCTCGCCAAGGTGTAACACGCGGATGCCGACAACGGAGAGGTGCGCTGCCGCTTCTTGGAGCTTTTGCGCCGCCGTCCACATCTGTTCGTCGGAGCCTCCATCGCCAATGGCCACCACAAGCGTCTTATTGAGCCACGCGCGGCGCTCCTCGGAGAGGGCCAGGGCGAGAGCTCCCTCATCCAGTTGCGCCTCTCCGGTGAGGATGTGCCAGGTGATGTACCTCTTCTGCGCGAGGTAGTACGCAAGATCGATCACGCCGTTGACTTCCTCGTGAACGGATCGGAAGTCTTCAAGTCCAGAGACCTCCGGTGGAGCAGTCAGTCGGTCACCCGAGGCCTGCAGCACAGGTTGCCCTTGCTGTGCTCTGCTGATCACATCGGCCACTCTGTCGGCATAAGCTGCGAGGTGCCTCTCCTCACGCTCCCCATCTGTGCCTTCGTAGCCCGCTGCGGCGCGTGACTCTACCAGGCCAACGAACCAGTTGCGGAGGGAGCGATACACAGCGTAGACAGCCACTTCAGTAGGCCCGTCGACTAGACATTGCGGCCTCTCGGCGCCTGCCTCTATGCCAAGCTTGACCAGACGCATTTCTACGTAACCCTCCACCTCCTCGCAGGCATATCGGCCTAACTCCATGAGGTGTAGTCGCCAATCAGCAGGGCGTTCGGTGTGAGGATGCTCAAACATTGTTTTGATCGGTTGGTGTGGCCAGCGCGTGTAGGTGCCAAACTCCGGATGCACTCCAATGCTCTTGAAGACGCCATCGTCACCATAGAACTGCGCAGCCAGCTCGCGCGCCTTTCCAGTGACCACGTGCACCTGGCGGCGCTGCCACTTCCATTCCTCCTCATCCGGCGCCAAGGCCACTGCCGCTCCGTCTCCGCCAGCAAGCTGAGGCAGGATGTCGTGTGTCCACAGGTTGTCGGGATGCAGCGGATCGAGATCAACGCCGGTCTCATCGGGACTCGGCGTGACTGTGCCGTCGTGGTCGAGCAAGAAGACGAGGTTATCCTTATCCTGCGCCGCCGCCGCGACCAGCTTCGCCAAGGCTTCTGGCTCAAAAGCTTCAGCAGACCCCGACGAGGTGTCGCATACACCATGCGCATCGGCACGAGTTCGCAGTTTCGCTAAGTCTCCGCAACCCGCTACGACGCTAAGAACAAGGATGCTTAGACAACGCGCAGCGAAGAGCATGAGAAGAAGTTAGCATCTCGCGCCAAGTTGGCACTCCCACATCCAACGTGCAGCGCACACCTCTACGCGTTGTCGTTGTGGTACTTGGGCCACTCAAAGCCGTGTCGCTGAATGATCGCGTTCAGCTTCGCACGTGTCCGGTCGAGCTCTTTCATCTTCTCTTGGAACTCGGAAGCGTCACCTATTGGCACGTCTTGCGCAGCGAGCGCCTTGAGCGACGGATAAGGCGGTACCACCGGCTCCTTATCCGGACTCTGAATCGTATCCACAAACTCGTGCACAGCCTCTCGCACAGCCCGAACCAGCAAGAGCGACGGACGCCTGTCTTCTGCCACCCCAAAGGTGACCAATGCCACGACATCGGTAATTAAGGCCAAACTTACGGCCATTTCCTCACGGGCCGATGCACTCTGAAACTCATGCAGTAAGGGATACGCCGCATGCTGACGCTGCACGAAGTTAAGCTGCGTGATGATGTCCCAGGAGATGCCCTCAAAGGCGTCAAAGGAGCCGCGGTGATAGGCGCGACAAGCAATCACCTCAGCAGAGCGCCCCAAATGGGAGATGGACGCCGCCAATCCCTGCTTGGTCACCACCGCAGACACCAATGGAAGCAAGTACGTGATGGCTAATGTGACGGAGAAGAAACCGTGCAAGGAAGCAAGAATGCTGGCCAACCGCCAGTTCTGAGTGATGGGAACGAAGTCGCCGATCCCCAATGTAACTAGTAACGAACCGGTGAAATAAATGAGATTGGTGGTGGAAATCGCTTCTCTGCCTTGACTTGAAACGATGGCGCGCGGCCACGAGTTGAAGATCAGAAACCAGCCGAGGAAAACGACGCCAAACCACATGATCAACGTCAGCATTAGGAGGAGCGGCCCCCTGAGTGGACGGCTCCACCTGCGCGGAAAGCGCCTCGTCGCCAGGTCTATCGTCCCAACAACCCGCAGGTACTGCCGCGAAAGCCAACCCGCCCCGTTGACCGAGACGGTCGTTTTGACCATGTCGTATATAACGAGCCCTAGCAGGCCGATCCCCGCAAACAGCTTGATAGAAGATACCATTAGTTCCGCCTCTTCAACATCGTCGGTTATCCTCCGGACAATGCCTGCACGCTAGCTAAACCTGACTGCAGAGCAGCAGAGAGCGCTCAGTTCTCAGCGCTGGACGCGAAGTTCGCCAGACACTAGCAGTGGTTCTATTGCGCGACCGGCGAAGACGTGGTGACGGAAACCCTCGCCACTTTGCAGCTGTTGCTGCTGTCGGCGTCCATCTGAAACGATAAGATGAGGGTCCCGCTATTGTCGAGGCGGAGTGGATGGCCGCATCGCACGCTTGATGAGACCTCCAGCGCGCGTCCCTGCTCGGTCAACGTACATCCCTCGTCATCCGACGCCTCGCAGTTTGTCCATTTCACCTCACGCGGCTGGCGGTCGCACACGTACGACGCGCGCGCCTCAAGGTCCGACACCTCTTCACTTAGCACTTCAATGTCGAAGTGCGGCTTGCGAAACAGCATAGGATCAAGAGCATCAAGTACTCCTTCCAGCGTCACCGTGTGTGTGCCTCCGGGTGTCAGAACAATATCGGCCTCATAACGTGCGCCCTTTTGGGTGTCACCCTCGGAGATGGGAGAAAGCTTGGTCGCGTTCACATGCATTCCTTTGTCGTGCAGAGCGCAAAGGCACGAAGCGTAGCCACCTGTCGCGGTGCATTCCTCCACAATAGCGGAGACCACGTCGTACCAGGGAGCGACCGGTGCTGCGTGAAACCGGTAGTTACTCACCCCGCGTACATTTGCATGCTGCGCAGGATTCGTCACTATGCCTTCAACGCGCCCCTTTGCATTGAGAAAAGGACCTCCTTCGTCACCTTGCACGGGTCCCGCACTCTCTTCAGGCACGCTGGTGAAGACAATGTCCCGCCCCTCGCCAGCGTCGCTAAGGCAAACGCGTGCGCGCTTGGCCGAGTAGGTAGGCTGCCCGAAACCTTCCGCGTAATACCCACAGCTTGGGGGCTCACCGGCCTCAGGCGACGGCAGGTTCGTAGTTGAGAGCTCCGCCATTTCACCAGCTCCCTCGCCGCGGGTAATCGCCACGGCCATGCCTCCCGGACCGCGGCCTTCCAAGCCGAGCTCGAGAACTGCTACGGCGTAGCTAATGGCCTGCGAATCGGCGTGATTCTGAATGTAGATACTTGGCGTCTCCTCATCGCGCTCCAGGTCGTCTGCTACCCAAAGCTGTTCATCGCCCCTAGCCACCTCGGGTTGAAGCGCAGCGTCGGACGCCGAGCTTGCCGCCGCATCGCGTGAAAGCAGTGAGATCGGCAGAGCGGCGCTGGCACGATCCGCATGCGTTAGCACATGGTGAGGCCCCAGGCGGACACCGCTAAAGACGCGCTGCAACGTCACCCAACTGCGGGGTGGTTCACCGCTAGCGTCCTGCCGTGACGTGCCTCGCGCCGAGGTGACGGTTGGTCCATCACCAGGCACGCTGTAGAGCGCCACGAGCGGGTCGAACTGCGACCTCTCGCCTCCAAAGATACCTCCTTCAGCCTGATGCTGCTTTAGCGGTGCGTCAAAGGCGCAGGAAGTGAAGAAGGAGAGCGTTAGAAGAAAATAAGAGAAGCCCACCCTCATGGAATGACACGCAAATGTCACAAAAGCAATGCGTATTATTGTTGATTACCGGTAGCGCATGTAGCAAGATAGATAAAGCGCAGGTACATTCTGCCAACACGTATACACTAACCCGACCTCCTCGCGGGTGACCTCTTATTAATACGCCGGTCACCGCAGCGAACGAGAACCCTCTTTCTTACCAAACTTACCCCTTTCTTAATCAACATGAAGCACTCCTTCTCTGCCTATGCAGGGCTCTGCCTTGCACTCACCGCCTGTGCTGCGTCCGCGCCAGAGGCATTCACCAACTCAAGCAGCTTCGGTGTAGAAGCGCCTGAGAACCACTACGCCGCATGCGAAGCGTTCAACTACCTTGGAGCGCCCTTCGATCAAGAGTTCGGCGTTGACCTGATGCACACGGCGTTCTACGCCGGCGCGTCGGGGAGTGCGTTCTACCCGCGTGGCGTCATCACAACGCAGAACGCGACCCGCGGTTTCGACTTGGTATTCGATTTTTTCCACCGCGAGCTTATCGCCACAACCTTCACCGGCGCCGGCACATCGCGGAGCATTGGTCTCCCCGGCCTTGGCGTGGCAGCGCAAGCACACGCAGGTCTTGCCGTTGGCCTGGAGGGCGGCGTGAGCAACTGGTTAGGCTTCTTTCACGATGTAGGTGTAGGCGGCCCTCTTGCGAAGATTAGCTCGCACATGCCGCTCAGCTTCAGCACAAGCCGCTTCATTGGTGCCGTTGATCATAATGGCGACGGGCATATCGACACGGACAGTGAGCTTCTCTATCCACCTAACGGCGTTTACGGTGGTGAGCTCGGCGTTAGTGTTCAGCTGGATTTCATCGACCTCTTGGCTACAACGCTCTCGGGCGGCGTCAGCCGAGCCGCTCAGACCGCCGTAGGTGCCTACGACAGCGCAAAGAAGGTCGGGGTTCCCGGATCGGTCTCGGGCGGCACGCCGTATTGGATTCATAATAACCAACTGACTCATCAGATTCACCAGAAGCTGCTGAAGCTCGGATTCGACGTACGCTTCGTCGCCGCGATGGAAGACCCCATCGACCTGAGTCACCCTTGCGCCTGCCCAGACTCGGGTGAGGGTGGCGATTGCCAATCGACGCCCTTTGGTCAACCCGTTGATCGCGTCTGCAAAGTCGTACTAATGCCTGACAATGCCGAGGCCGAGCGACGATTCCGTGAGGCAGGAGCCCGTTTCGGCCGCGCTTTGTGCGGCTTGGTCGGCTGTCGACCCAACACCGCCAATCCGCTCGGTCTTCCATTCGCGCGCCTTGGCGGAGCCATTGGTCTTTTGCGCGACGAAGGTCACCACTCCCTAGCCACCGCCTGCGAGCGCGCGTTTCCAGAGCCAGAGGAGTGCACCGATGGTGTGGATAATGACGCGGACGGGGCAACGGACTGCTTTGATGAGGACTGCAAGCATCAAGCGCAGTGCATGTGCGGCGCAGAGGGCGGTACGACCTACCTGAAACGCGGCATCAACGAAGGCCAGGCCGCCCTCCACTCCGCAGAAGATATTGGAGCAGTGGGTGATGTGTGCATTCCTGAGTGCACCCCCACCTCGTGCGATCGCGTTTCCGGCTATCAGTGCTCGGGCGCGCTGGGTATGGGGTGTGTACCCACGCCAAATGCTGTCGAGAGCCTTTGGTGCAACACCGACGCCGACTGCGGAGGAGGCGTCTGCATCCAGCACCAAGACGTGACTTCTGGCGAGCCTCTCCCGATCATGTTCTGTAGTCCGGGTTCCTACCGTCCGTAGGCGTCTCTACCGTGAACGTTCAGGTATCCTAGCATGGGTTTTCGAGGCTACTTCTGATCCCAGCGCTGGGACCGCAGAAGCGCAGCGCCAAGAACCTCGAAAAGCATGGTTCTCTACTGCCCAGAGGGTACCTGAACGCTTACTCTCCACCACCTGCAGACGCCTCTACTGTCTGCAGACGCCAGGCCTCTTGAACGTCAAGGTGGGTCCGGGTGTCGCGTACACCGAAGGAAGAGCTCGGCCATCGCCCTGCCATTGCGTGTGCTGGCTCCAGCCTAAATTTCGCCATCTCGTCTCCCAGCACACCCTAGGCCTAGCGAAAAGTGCAGAAGGGAAGGTACAAGGGAACTGCTCGCCTTCACGCTACCTCGCGCTAGGCTCCACGGACATGCGTGCCGTCTTCCTTCTCAACCTCAAGTCTTTGCAGACGAAGTACTGGTTCATCCCCTCGATCATGGCTCTGGCCGCGACCGTGCTATCGGCGCTCACTGTGGCTTTGGATAACCGGTTGGGGAGCGGGTGGGTCCAAAGTCTGCCTTGGCTCCACGTGAGCCAGCCGGTGGGCGCCCGCTCGCTGCTCTCCACTATCGCCGGGTCCATGATCACTGTGGCGGGCGTCACTTTCTCGGTGACCATTGCCGCTCTAGCCACCACCGCTTCCACCTTCGGCCCACGCCTGATTAAAAACTTCATGCAAGACCGAGGCAATCAGGTGACCCTTGGCACCTTCATCTCAACTTTTCTCTATTGTCTGCTCGTTCTCCGCACCGTGCGAAGCCCTTTGGACGGCGCAGAAGCCGGCACCTCCTTCGTGCCTCAAGTGTCCGTATTGGTGGCGCTGGTGTTCGCCTTAGCGAGCTTAGGCGTGCTGATATACTTCATCCACCACGTGCCCGAGTCACTCTCGGTCTCCAGGATCGTGGCCCGTCTTGGACGCGACCTAGAAAAGCAAATCGACGAGCTTTACCCTACCCCTGCGCAAGAGGGTGCGCCCACCAGTAAGGCTGATGCCTCTAAGGGAAGCGTCATTCGCTCCGGACGAAGCGGGTACGTGCAGTTCATCGACCGCGAAGGAGCTGTGGCGCTGGCCAGAAAGCATGGCCTGACGGTGTCCTACCTGTGCCACCCCGGTCAGTTCGTTGGCGCCTTCACGCCGGTCGTGCGGGTCGAATGTCCCGACGTGCCAGACCAGGCGTTGCGCGCACTGAACAAGGCGGTGGTTGTCGGCTCGGAGCAATCCTCCACGCAAGACCTTCTGTACAACCTCGACCGCTTAATTGAAGTGGCCGCGCGTGCACTCTCACCAGGGGTGTGTGATCTTTTCACGGCCACCAGCGCCATCGATTGGCTGGTGGCCGGGCTCGATAAGCTCACGCAGCGGCACGTGGCCTCGCCAGTTCGGATTGAGGTTGAGGGAGGCAGTGTGACGTACTGCTCACCTGGCTTCACGCAGCTGTTCAACAAGCCGCTGACGCATCTGCGCCCTTACGTCGCGCGCGACGTCAACGCCGCCAGACACCTGCTGAAAGCCATGCATATGCCCGCAGGCAGGCCCCTTCTGCCCGAGCGCCGACTCTTGCTCCGCCGGCACGCCACAGCGATTCGGCAGGCCGCGGCCATGCAGCTTAGTGCCGCCGACGATCGTGCGGGTCTCGATCAAGCACACGCTGCAGTCATACGCGCACTCGGCTAGCGGACGTGCGCGTCCGTGACCTGCAATTGGTCGCAGCGAATCAGCCGCTCTCGCCCATCAGACTATCTCACATCTACCTGCCAAAATCCTGAACAGCATTCGCCTCTCTCCTCCCTGCTGCGCTCAGCACCGTGCTCCTGCAACCTCAGCGCCGTGCTCCTGCAACCTCAGCGCCGTGCTCCTGCAACCTCAGCCGTGCTCCTGCAACCTCAGCGCCGTGCTCCTGCAACCTCAGCAGAGAGCCTCTGCCAAAGTCGCATGCGGCGAGGCGGGCGCGACGGCCCCGCCTCCAACCTCTCGCGCACTCGAATCCCTCCGTTGAACCCCGCCCCGTCATGTGCCTTCAAGCGAAACCGCGGCGCTACATGCTAGCTCTGGCCTTGCAAGACGTCACCATCCGCTGCAGCAGCACGACTGGGTGTGCCCCGCACGCGCATGTTGATGAGCTCGACCAAGAGTGAGAAGCCCATGGCAAAGTAGATGTAGCCTTTGTCGATATGTTGTCCGAGACCTTCGGCCACCAGCAAGACACCGATCAGGAGCAAAAACGACAATGCCAGCACCTTCATCGACGGATGGCGGTTGACGAAATCGCCAATCTTCTGCGCAAAGATCAGCATCACCAATATCGCGATAACAACCGCTGTGGCCATCACAACGAAATGGTCGGCCATACCCACCGCCGTGATCACGGAGTCCAGGGAAAACACGACGTCGAGTAGCATGATCTGAAAAATAACGGCGCCCATTCGCGCGCGCCCCTTCTTGGCGTCGCTCTGCTCCTCAGACGAGGCTTCAACCTTGTTGTAAATCTCAGTGCTGCTCTTCGCGATGAGGAAGAGCCCGCCGCCGAGCAGAATCAGGTCGCGTCCCGAGAGGGCAAACGTGCCCACGTGGAACAGCGGGTCCGATAGCTGCATGACCCAGCTTATCGTAAACAAAAGGAGCAGCCGGGTACCCAGCGCGCCCATCAAACCCAAGCGATATGCACGCTTCTGCTGCCCCTCCGGCAGTTTCGCGGCCAAGATGGCAATGAACACAACATTGTCGATTCCCAGCACGATCTCGAGGGAAGTCAGTGCGAGAAGCGCCATCCAGGCGTCAGATTGAGCAAACACATCGAGCATGGCGTCATGCTGATTGAAAATATTAGTTGTGCAAGGGCAGCGAATGCACGGCGGAAGCCACGTCGAGATGCTAAAGCCCGCACATGTGCTGGAGCATCGAGGCGTCAACTGCCGTGGCTGCAGGAGGCATGGCGAGCACAGCGTACTTCGCCATCAAAGGCGAAGATCGGCGTCTATGGGTGCCTCTCGGTTACTTCTCATTAATGGAAGCACTTCAGGCGTTCTCATACGGTGTCATCGACGACTGCGCCAATCCTGCCAATCAAGTGGCAACGGTATTGGCCTACCTGCACGTGACGTTCCAACCTCTCTTTTTCAACATGCTGGCTCTTTACTTCATCCCGCCGATGATCGAGCGACGCGTGAAAGGACTGGTGTGCGCGCTGGTGTTCATCGGCGTCTTTCCCATGTTGCTTTCCATGTATCCCTTCGAGTGGGCGCAGATATGCCCTGCAGGTGAAACGATATTCTGCGGTCCCAGGCTTTGTTCCGTCTCCGGCAGCTGGCACATGGGCTGGGAGATGCCGCGTTCGACCTTCGGCGGGCTGACCATCGAGACCTACGTCATCACTGGCTTTCTCCTGCCACTGCTTTACGGCTCGTGGAAGCTCGTGGCTTACCTCGCCACGGTGGGACCCCTGCTAGCCTACGCCACCTCGGAAGACCTCAACGAGTGGCCAGCCGTCTGGTGTCTCTTCTCGGTCGGACTTGTATTGGCCATTGCCAAAACACCTCTGCGCACACAGCTCCACGTGCACCGGTGGCCGCTGTTTCCAAAGAGCCTGCTTCGGCGGCATCGAAATGGCAGCTAGGCGAGGCGACACGACTCTAGTTCATAAACGACTCTAGTTTATAGATGCGACCGTGCTGCCTTCCCCATTGCCATCACTTTACACACAAACGCATCGTTGGAAGGTCCAGAATACTGTCTTTAACGGACGGATCTCGAGCGCTTTACGTGCCCCTCCACGTTCCGCCGTGCCTCTTGCTTCGGTCTCGCAGCCGATTCTGCTGCCTCCTTCCCCGCACAAACCAGAAAAAGAACCGGCAACCTGTTAAGATTTTAGCCATAAGGAGCGTTCCGGTGAGCATCTGGAGGAGCTCCTTGGGCGTAGGCGGGATCAGTCGTTTGTCTCGTGACGATCGTAGTCCGTACTGACTAGGCTTCTCTTGCCACACCTCCGCCCACGTTTGACAGATGTCATAACTTAAGTCATCGTGACATAGTGAAAGAGTTGGCTGTTCACGAACTTCGCGCCGCCATGCCTACCATCGAAGAGATGTTGGCGGAGGAGGGGGAGATAAGGATCACCCGGCACGGTTCCGCCATTGCGCGTATCTTGCCTGTCGGAGGCGTGCGTGATGTTCCTTCACACGCCGCGCTGCGAAAGCGCCAGCCGCGACAGGACGTGGGAAGCGAAGTGCTCCTAGGAGCGGAAAGAGCTGGTGCTTAGGTGGCTTACATCGAGACATCAGCACTCGCCAAATGGTATATCAACGAAGACAACTCCGAGGAGGTCGAGGCGTATCTTACAGAGTTGGATGAGCGCGTAATCTCCAGCCTCGCCATCGTCGAGATGCGCTGGTTGCTCATCCGCCGGCGGGAAGCCGAACAGCTAACTGGAGAGATGGCAAGCAATGTGCTGGCGACGTTCCACGACGACATCGCAAGGCATCACCTGTCCAGACTTCCGGTTGAAGACGACGTTGTGCTTTCCGCTTCAAGCCTCATGGGTTCGCTATCGCACCATGCAACTTCGAGCCTCGTCTGGATGCACCTGAACATGGCGCAACATTACGGTATCGAGGAAGTCGCCACCGCCGATAAACCGATGGCCAAAGCCGCCGAAGAGCTCGGGATGAAGGTGGCGTTCTTCGGGTCCAGCTAAAGTGTGAGCTTCAAGCGCCACGCTGCGTCACCTGCCTGAGCCCATCGAAATGAGATGTCGACCCGCCAGCTTGCCGACTGTAGACGCACCGACACCTTCGGCTCAACGGGTAGAAGGCCCATCCCACCCGCGTTCATCTCGCCATACACATACGCCGCTTCTTCCTGACGCGAGTGCCCGTCAGTCTGCTACCTCATCGGTTGCAGCAACGAGCGTGTGGTAGCCCGTTCAAGTGCAGTCTCCAAGCCCCGACATCAAGCGCTCCCTCCCTTGAAGCAGGCTCCATGGTGCGGCGGCCTCAGTTGCATGGCAGTGTCGCGTAGTCAGCAAGCATCAAAGCCCTTGCCAGACTATCGCGGTGCGACAGACTGCGCTTTAGTGGAAAGGTTCATCGGCAGGCCACGTCTTCTAGGGTGGGTTCGCTTCGCCTTCGTCATCATCGTCGGCTTCTTCGCGGGGCGCACGCTGTTACAACCTGGTTTCCTTAGGGTCCACGACAACATCGTCAACGTGTTGCGCGTAGCAGAGCTTGCGCGCTGCTTGGATGAGGGTCGTTTAGGCTGCCGGTGGGTCGCCAACATGGGTGGCGGCCTAGGGCTCCCGCTTTTCGTCTACTACCCGCCTTTTCCAACCTACGTCAGCTTATTCTTCGTTGAGCTCGGACTTTCGCCGATTGATGGGACTAAGTTTGCCTTTCTCGCGGCGCTCCTCGTTGCCGGGACGGGCATGTTTTTCCTAGCTCGAACGGTGTTCGGGCGGTGGGGTGGTCTTCTTTCCGCCACAGCCTACATGCTAAGTCCCTACGCGGCCTTCGACATCTTTGTCCGTGGAGCGCTTGCAGAGACTTGGGGCCTAGCCCTCTTGCCCTGGACGTTCTACGCAGGTGCTTTCGCAGCAAAGGCCAGCGAACCCCGCGACCGTGTCAAAGGCTTGCTCGCAGTTGGGGGCACATGGGCCCTGCTATTGCTCAGTCATCTTCTCACCGCCATCACCATCGCGCTACCCTATGCTCTCTGGCTCCTTTTGCATACGAAGCCCAAGAAAGCCTGGAGGCAATGGGCGTACGTTGCATGCGCACATCTTTTCGCGCTAGGTTTTGCGGCCGCCTATGTGATTCCCGTCCTCGCGGAACGCAATTTCATTCACTGGGACTGGCTTTTAGGCGAAGGAACGCCGCGTTACCTAGGTAGTTTCTGTAGTCTCAATGAGCTGGTACTGGAGTCGCGGGATCTTGAATCCGGGTGCTGGCGGGGCAGGAACGGCATCCCCCCGCAGCTGGGCGTGTTACGCAGTGCGTCTCCCATCTTGCTATGCATCGCGCTTGCATGGAGGCATACCAGAAGTTCCGGCGGATCGCGAACTTTCGTTAGGTATCGTCGTCAGGTAGCGATAGGACTCGCGGTGTTCACGCTATTTGGCGTAGTTATGGCTCACTCCATATCCCTTCCGCTGTGGCATGGAGTGCCAATACTCGCCTACGTACAGTTCCCGTGGAGGTTCATCGGGCTGGCCACCTTTACTGCGAGTGCTGCCATAGGCGGATGGTTATCGCTGTTTAAGCGCCGTACGACCACGGTTGCTATTGGTGGCGTGCTCCTCGGGTTGATGCTCTGGAAGGCAGAGCCCTGGTTTCAACCCATCAGTTTGCAGATCCCGGAACCCGAGCTCGGCACAGTAGAGGTTGTGGCGGGTTCCATGAGTGGAAGTCTTGACTACATTCCCATCGAGGCCGATCCACACCTCTTTCGAAGAACCTTTCGCACGCTCTCTCGCTACACGCGACGCAACAAGGTAAACAGCACCTCGGACTCCGCCTTTTTCGATCATGTTGCTTGGGGTCAAGGCGCTATTGACTTCTGCGTTCGTTCTGCAGCCCCTCATCGAGTCACGGTGCAAAGCTTTGACTTTCCAGGCTGGACGGCGAGAATCGAGGGGAAGCCGGCGAAACTCTTGCGAGGAGACCTGCGTGATGACGCAATGGGGCGTATTCAGTTGGCGCTACCCGCCGGCCACCACTGCGCCAACTTGCGCTTTAGAAGAACACCCGCAAGAGCGGCAGGAGACGCCACTTCGCTCACGTCTCTTTTAGTCGCATTCGGTCTATTGGTTCACGTCTACCTACGCCCTAAACTGGTGGGCTACAGACAAGCGAACATGTGAGGGTAGCCCCATGCCCCAACACCCGATCAGTGGGAAATGGTTCGGCGTGTCGAAGATACCCAGCTGGCTCTAACGGCATCATCTACCTGGCGATGGTTCGAGAGCTTGGGAGTTCACACTGGCGGTTGGTGACGAGCTAGGAGCGCCTACGCCGCCAAACCAGCCATGCGCCGCCAAGCATCCACGGCAGCACCTTGGCATCCGCATCCGCATCCGCATCCGCTAAAACCGTACAGCCTCCGCCCTCGGCTTCATCCGCAGCATGGACCGCTTCAGTTCTTGGTGCTTCTGGCTCAGTAACTTCACCTTCGGTGCGCAGCTGCGCCCTGCCCACCAGGAGAGCCGGGTCTCCAAGCAGCACCATCACGCTCCGCAGGTGCTCTGGTGCTTCGTCCATGCTCTCCTGCGCCGCGTGTGCAACCACATCGCCGATGCGCGTTGCGCCCGTTGCGCCAAACAATCCCTCAGCAAACGCTTCTGACAAGGGCAGCGTCTGGTACGGGTACGTCAGCCCCGTCGGCCCCCACACCGCTATCGCGCCTCCCTCCGCAAACAGCGCCTGCTCAGACCACGCACGCGCCCCAGGCACCTCAAACCGCGATACCGCACACGTCATCGCAGTGACAATCGGCCGCTTCGTGCTTGCCCGCAGCTCGCCCATGTCGGCGCGGCTCAAGATGGGCTGCTTCTTGCCAAACCCGTCTATCCCGCCGTGCCCACTGTAGTTGAGCCACCGCACCCCGCTCTGCCACTGCCTAAGCACATCCTCCCGCGTCTGCTCCACGCCCACGCGGTCTGCTAGCGTCAGCCGCGCCACCACACCGACCGGCAGCTTTCCTAAAACACGTCGGTTCACTTCACTGTAGTACCCGCTCGCATCCTTGTCGCCGACTAGCATCGCATCCGTCTGCCACCGCCGACCACCCAGCTCCTTTTCGTACCCCACTACCGCATCGGTGTACGCTTCCGCTTCCGCTGCAGTTTGGGCCGGTACGCGCCCTATCGCTACATCAGAGATACCGTCGCCGTCCACATCCCCGTACCAGCTATCGGATGCGTACAGCCCGTGCGGCGTCCGCACCAATTTCACTGGTACATGTCCCGGGCCAGCCTCGGTGTATCCTCGGGAGTCGTACGTCCCGCTTCCCAGAAGCACCACGTACCGTGGCCGCCACGCACCTAGTAGCTGCCGCACGGCCGCTGGACTTGCCTCTCCGCCCGAAAAGCTGTCGTACACATCCATCATCTCCACCAAACGCGCTGACAAACCCTGCCCTCGCCGGTGCCTTACCAGCTCCTCACCAGCAGACCGTAGCTCCCCTGACGTCACCACCAAGTACTCCACTCCCTCCGCCTTGCGCAGGTCCCGCTTACGGTATGGCCGCACGCTCGGCCTCCGCACTACCTCGGGTTCGCCGACGAGATAGTGATGGCTTTTCTCAGCTACGAAGGTGAGGCGCACGCTGCCTTCTCCAGCGACTGACCTGCTGACCACCTCGCCAGCTGCATCCAGGTCGTAGACCTGGGCCTGCGCGCCGCTCACTTCCACCGTCGTCTCGCCATCTCCTAGCGCCTCAAACTCTAGCTCCTGCCCCGCCGTTCGAAGCGCCCCTTCGTAGTTTAGCTCCGCCCGGTCCACATACGCGCCGGTCCTGCCAGGCGATACGCTCGACCGCCAGGTGAAGCCAATCGTGTTGCGCCCCGCGTGAAGCACGCCCCGAGGCACTATGAAGCGCAGCATCTCTTCGCGATCCTCGGTAACAGCAGCTTCTCCGACCGCCCTGGCGTTGACCGTGAGCTCGACCTTCCGCTCATGTCCCTTCCCCCAGCTCCCAAGAAGATGAAGGCTCACTTGAACATCTCCCACAGGCAAAACGTCCACCTCACGCTCCAGCAAAAGCTGCGAGCTTTCCGGGCTGGTGTTCGCTAGCACCTTCCATCCCCATATGTCCCCATCGGGATTTGGGTTTAGCACCAAACCTGCAAAGTTATTCTCCTCGAGCACCTGTTGGATACCGCCCTCACTAGCGGCATCTCCCACTTGACTTACAACGCGTGTTCTTTGCTTCGCTTCGCCCTGCTGCAGGCGAAGTACATACGCCCTATACGGGCCGGCGGAAGTCTCGGTGGCTCGCACGCCGAAGAGCAAACGTTGCCGCGGCGCATCGTAGCGCCAGCCCACATCGCGCGCGTCTCTGTGGCGAAGCGAGAGCCTGCCACCTGCCGCTGCCTGCTGAACTTCTTCTGGCGTCACCTCAAGGGCAACTGCAAGATCTGTCACATCTATCGCCTGCACACCCGGATTGACTACGCCGATGACCACGCCTTGGGGGCTGCCAGTCAACCGAGCGTAGGACACCGACGACCCCGCCGTTGCGTCTGATATACGTGCTTGCAACTGCCCGGGTTGTATCAAGCTGGCGGTCAGCTTCGACACCCCAGAAGTCCGCTGGCCGACGCCCTTGGGCGGCGCGACCGTAGCCGCAGCGCTCGCTGCAAGTCCAAGATAGAAGGCGTCCAGCCGCGGCAAGATGCTCTCAGTCCCCCTCGGCTCCTCGTCTGCCAAAACGAACTCGTTTGCCAAAACGAAATCCTCACCTGATGGTAAGACTTCCAGCAGGCGGTACTGCCCAAACGGGCGCGGCACCGAAACGGCATAGCGACCGCCCGATGTATAGCTCGGATCGCGGAGCACCATCCCGTCCTGCACCTGCGACCATGCGTCCTCGTCGGACGTGCGATGAAGCACCCGATAGCCCAGGGTGCCATCCTCGCTCGACGCTTGCCACGCGAGCTTCGTCTGAGCGCCGTCCCGCACCAGACCCATCTTCGCGAGCACGGCATGCGAGGGCGTGGTGCAAACGCTGGGAGAGCCCTCGGTCGCCACCGTGCATTCGTAGTTACTTTCGGCCTGGCAGCTCGGGTCGCACCCATCCCCCGCATCGGTGTCGCCGTCGTCGCACTCCTCCGGATTACCCATGACTCCGTTGCCGCAAATGGCAGGCCCTTCGCAGATGTATGTCTTGTCGACGTTACATTCGAAAGATCTCCAGTAGCCATTTCCCCGCTTTACACCGACGCAGTCGTTGCGGGCAGAAGACGGCGTGTCCGGGGAACCGTTCCAGTTGTCGTACGCCACGCTCTCGCCGCTTACCCACTCGTAGGTGTTATTGGTGAAGCGGTCGTGCAGACCTATCCATGAATTAAAGTCGCTGAAGTCAGTGACGATGCCGTGCACCTTGCTCTGCTCGGTGGAGCTACTGATGGTGGTCAGATACCAATCATCGCCGAGCCGATCGCAGTAGGCGTCGGCCTCAGAGAAGAGTCCCGCCGCGCAATGCACGTATTCCGTTGTCTCTGAAGCGAGACCTTCATACCACGTGGCACTAGCGCAGATTTGCACGCATTGTGACGGTTCCTCGACGCATGCATACGTCAGCTCCGTTGTGCAGTCCGACTCGCAGCCATCCCCGTCGCCATCGTCGGCATCACCGCTACCTAGATCACACTCTTCGTCTCCTTCGATGATGCCATCGCCGCATGTCGCACTTCCCTCTAGCGCGCACGTGGAGCTGCACCCATCGCCATCATCCAGGTTGCCGTCGTCGCACTCTTCCTCGTCGGGTGCGCGCACGCCGTTGCCGCACGTGTTCGATGGCGATTCGCAAATGAAGCGGTAGTTGTAGGTGCATATGCGGTCTTGCCATTGAAAAGCTAATCCTAGTCGGATGGTGGCGCAGTCACCTATGCCCTCGGGATAGCCGCCACCCCCAGTTGGTGTAGCCGTTTCCGCTGGGCGTGCTTTCATCGGGCCAGCGCCAATCACCCGTCCCCGTTGAGCCGTTTTCTCCGGATTGGTCCGTGAGTCCGATCCAGACGTAGTTGTTGGCGTTGAGGGTGTAGGAGGTTTTGGCAACGAGATAGTCTTCTTTCTTTGTATCAATTTGGACAAGATCCCAGCCTGTCCCAAGCGATTGGCAACTGGTTTGCGCATCCACCCAATCATCCGCCACGGCACAGTAAATGTACTCGTGGTTAACGAAGCCGCGGTAATCAGCCGAGGCACACATTTCCGTGCACGACGAGGGCGAACCACTGCAGCTCCAGCCAAGCTCCTCTTGACACCCGTCGGTGCAACCGTCCCCCGAGGAGGTGCCTCCGTCGTCGCACGTCTCTGGGCTCTCTAAAGTACCGTTACCACACGTAGCCAGCATGGCTGAAACGAGCCCCAACGGCTCCGCTTCCTGGCAGGCTGAAATAAAGACGGTCGAGAGGCAGATACATCCAACCCCTAACCATGTGTGCAGATGTAGGACAGGTCGCAACGTTTACTCAGATGTTCTTCAGCCAGACACGGCTCACACCTCTTTTCCTAAAGGCGCGCGGACTGGAGTTGCGTGGCTACTTTGAAACGTGCCGCAATCGAAAGATTTATGGGTGTCACCCGGAAGCCCCTCGTACCAATACGGCTCGACGCAGCTCTGAGAGCATGTGGATGGCTCGCCAATGTAGTCGTAGGTTAGCTCGACGGTGCAGTCAGCCTCGCAGCCATTTTCATCGCCGTCGTCGGCCTCGCTGCTGCCAAGGTCGCATTCCTCCGCGCCCTCGAACTTGCCGTCTCCACAGGTTACGCTTCCTGCCAAGGAGCAGGTCGAGCTGCACCCGTCGCCGTCCTCAAGGTTGCCGTCGTCGCATTCTTCGGAATCCGGCGCTCGCACGCCGTTACCGGTTCATCCAGGAGGTGCTCGCTCGGGAGGTGCGCCGCCTTAAGCTGCAAGCGGCAGCAGAGGTCTGTCGGGAGTTTCTTGTGCGTACGCCCGATGAAGTGGAGGAGCTGGCACGTTGGCAACCGCCGAACTACACGCCGCGCCGGAACTGAAGCTTGATACATGATAATCCATACTAAGCCGCTCGACCGCCCCATTGCTGCGATATCGAATGCTGCGAAAAACGGGCGCATGCAGCGGATGAACCGCTGCATATGCTAAGCCGCGAGATGCTACTCCGCAGCGTCAACCACTTCTTCGGTCGGCCGAATGCGCACCAACGACTCAGCAGAGCGCAGTTCGGTGTTCACAGGCGCCTCCAGGTCGGCACCCTCTGCCGGCGCCTCCGAAGCCATAGCTCGCGTGAGAAACTCCGAAAGCTTTAGCTCGATGGCAGGCATGATCTGCGGAAGGTCCGTCATCGACCACTTCGCCATCGCCGGCAGGTACGGCAGCATTTGCTTGGCGGATTTCTTCAGGAAGGCGCCCTCATGCGACTGCCAGTCGGCAACAGCCGCACGCGCCTGCTTGGCACGCGCTCCCATGCGCTCAGTCCAGCTTCCTCGCATCCGCGGCGCTGCATGATGCAGTGCGTCGGCACTTGAACCGGCTGCGTAGTGCGGCGCGCGGCTCAGCGCGCGGCCGAGGCTCGCGCTAGCAAAGAAGCGTCGCATCTCTTCCTTGGTCAGGCCGTGCTTAGTCAACGCCTCCTCGTACTCCCGCTGAGCACGTTGCTTTGCCTTGAAAAGGTACATCTGCACCCGTGAGTAGAAATTGACTGCTCCATCGCCACTCGTCTCTACCGCGCAGAAGATGCTTTCCGGATACATCTCGGTAATCACCGTTTGCACGCCATCGGACACGCCAGATGACGGCATACAGCCAAAGGGTTTGACGCTGAGGGTCATGTGCGCCTTGCTGTGCAGCACGTTGAGGATGAGCTTACCCACCTCCATGTGCCCCTCGCCCCCGCGAAGCTCGTTGTTGTAATGCTTGTGCGAGATATCGGCGATTTGGTCCATGTCCGGCAAGCGGTAGCCGCGCAGGCCACCAAGCTTGGCAAACAACTGGAAAACGGCACGGGTAATCAGCTCCCCGAACCAGATCATCGCCATGTGCTCGCCAACATCCTTACCTGCGAGACCATTCTGCGCCGCATCCGCGTCGCGTAGTTTGGCGCGATCCTCGGTGTCGTGGCGACCTTCCCAAAGCATGTAGAGCAGCCACGCCGTAACTAGCTGTACGTCGCACTCCGCACCTTCAGACTCAAGAAACTTTTGCAGCTGGTAGTTGCCATCGCCTTCGGTGGTCATGGCCCAGAACTCGCCGATAATGGACACCTTGGGCTTGACGATCGTCCGGTCGACCTCGACCTTCTCAAACGCCTTTCGAACCAGCAGCATAGAACGCAACACGCTCTTCTTGTCTGCCAGCGCCTGGTAGACGGCTTCCTTGGCTTCCTGCATGGCACGCGTTGTGGCGCCTGCCTGCACCTCGTAGGGGCGGATGCGGTAGCCCAGCGCGTTGATCACGTCGCCGGATATCACGGCCTTGCAGAGCGCCGCAAAGAAGTTGCCATCCATTACGAGGCCCGTGTCTTCACCTGTTGCCTGCGCAAATCCTCCGGTTTGCTGAAACAGCAAAACGCGGAACCCGTCGAAACCCGCATCGCGCAGGGCCTTCCGATATTCGGTGACGTACATGCCAAAGCGACACGGTCCACATGCACCGGCCGTGACGAACACGTGCTTGTTGATGATCTCCTCAACGCTCATGCCTTCGACATCGCGCTTGCGCACGAGTGCCTTCACTAAGTTACCGACGGTGAAGTAGGTCGGGTTGCATTGACCGCGGTTGCCGAACTCTTTGCCGAAGCGCAGCGCTTCGTTGCTAGGGCAATCGAGCATCTGGACCCGGTACCCTAATCCTTTAAGTGCTCCCTCAATCAGGAAGTCATGCGCCACAGTCAACCCGCTGATGAGCAGCGTCGTGTGCTCACGCTCAGCGGCGGTAAACGACGGATCAATCATGGCGTCCGACCACTGCTCCGTCTCCGTCTGCAACCCCAGCCGTGCGCGTTCCTCCGCTTCAAACTTGGCCAGTTCCTCATCAACATTGAGTTCTTCACCAACATTCAGGTCCACAGCATTTAGTTCTGTCATTGTTGCTCTCTCTCTTCGTATCCAATGTTGGGGCAAGTACCCTGAGAAGGTCAGCGCTTCACCCGCACGTTGTAGTTCATGATCCGCTCGAACTGGGCGGAGTCTAAACCGCCACCACCTGCCCGGCCGATGTCTTCTTCTTTAGGGCCACTAGCCCCTTCGGAAGCTCCACAACCTGAGCAACGTCACTCACCGACGCGTTGTAGCTCGCCACACGCGCGGCGAGCGCCTCAATCTGCTGCCGCAACTCGCCGCTGGGCTCTCGGCGTGCGGCAAGCTGCTGCTCTTTGGCACGAAGCAGATCGAGCCGCTTTTCGTCCAGACGACGCTGCAGCTCTTCCTTCCTCTGCCGATGGTCTTCCAGCCGCTCCTTATGCAGCGACAAAGTGTGGGCGTACGTCTTGACGCGAATCTTAATTGAGCCGCCTGGTTTGTTAGCATCGATATCGTGCAAGGCAGAGTAAGGAACCGCACTGCTTTGCACGATGCTATCGATGATGCCGTAGGTTGGCGCGTCGTGTCCGCACTTGAAACTGCTGAGATCGAGCAAAACGACGTTAGGATGCCGGGATGCGAACTTCGCCGCCCATACTTTCATCGCCGAGTTGGCCGAATAGTTCTCCGGCCAAACGTCGTTGATCTCCAGCACCGACTTGATCTTGCCCTGCTTGAAGTCCTCCTCGAAGAAGCGACGAAGCCACGCTTCATCTTTCGGGATCGAGCGCATCGATAGGATCGGGTAGCCCAACACCTGGAACTCATCAGGGATGCCGTGATTGAGCCCTGGGTCGGAGTGGTAAGGCCGTCCAATAACCAGGATAGCGACGCCGTCGTCGGCCTCGACCTGCTCCAAAATCGCCCGTCCCTTATGCTGCACATCCGCGTCGAGCGCTTCCATGGCGGCAAAGGCTTGCGTGCATGCGTGGTCACTCTCGTCTTCAGTCACGCCCAACACATCACGAAAAGCTTCAAAACACTGCTTCCGCATCAGCGTCGGTTCCGCAAAAGAAAACGCGGGATCCAGGTAACTAATCCCGCGCGTCCCAAAGAAGTCCTGCTCCTTGGTAAACGCAGCTTTCATCACATTGGGCGTTCCGGCCACGATGGGGCACGACGCCGTGTCCATTGCACTTGTGACGAAGGACGGAACGTGCGTCAGGATAGGAAAGAAGATGGCATCTAGCTTCCGCTCTTCGTGCTTATGAAAGAGCAAGTTGTGGACGTGCGCCTGCGCGACCTTGGAAGGGTAACACGGGTCGATTGACCCGTACTTTCCACCTTCCTGCCACATCTCCTCCGTCGTCGCGTCGCTGAACACAACGTTCCTCTTATCAACGCCAAGCGATTCGAAGTAGGTGCGCCAGAAGGGGGCGGTGGAGTAGAGGTTCAGGACGCGTGGAATTCCGACACGCCATCGTGCCCGCTTCGCTTTTGCTTCATCCGATGAACGCCGAAAGGCACGCACGACCTTCTCACGCATGACTGAGCCCCAGATATTGCGCCGCACGTACACATCGTCGACTGGCGCACCTTCATCCGGCATCGCTTCGGGCTTGAAGAAGTGTTGAAATGTCTTCATCGCCTCGTAGCTCACCAGATTTGGATACTGACGCATGATCGCCTTACGCTCCTTGACGAGCTCAAGCATCGCTTCCTTGGACTCAACCATTCCCTTTTCGCAAGAGAAGCCGCTGATGTAGCGGCTGGTAGACCCATCGGGACGAAAGGCGTCAATAAAGGTGCGCGAACAGTTGTTCGGGCAGAAGTGGCAGACGGTTTCCTCGTCGTTCTTCGTTTGGTACTCAAGGTTGATCGCTGCATCGAGTCCGATGAAACATGACTCGCCCCGGCGCTTGACCACCCGGAGGGTCTCCATAGCCGCACCAATCGCGCCCGCCTCACCCGAGTGCGGATGCACGTAGACCTCGGCGCCTGGCACCCGCTCTTTAATGTAATCAACCTGCGCTTTGACCGCGGCGAGGTTGTATTGCGTGCCGCCTTGCAAGACGAACTTGCGCCCGAGCGAAGCCATACGCGGAACTTGCACGACGTATTGCCATACGTTCTTTGGCAAGACCTGCGCGAGACCTGCAAGCAGCTCTTCCTTGGCGAAACCTTCCTTTTGAAAGTTGACGCGGTCGCTGTCGAGGAACACGGCGCAGCCGTAGCTAAACTGCGGAGCAAGCTCCGCCTTGAACGCCGTCTCGGCATACTCAGTGACGGGGATGCCGAACTGGTCGGCCATCGCCTGCAGCAGCATGCCGTTGCCAGCTGAACACTGATTGGAGAGCTTGAACGACTTGATGTCGCCGTTTTCCATGAAGAGCACCTTGATGTCTTGGCCGCCGATGTCGCAAATGACATCCACATCGCCAAAGTAGTGTGTGGCACTCATCATGTGAGCCACTGTCTCCACCACATTGACATCGCTGCTCACGCACTCCTCCAACACGTCAGCTGCGTACCCGGTGCCGCCGAAGCCGATCACCTCAAGGCTTGCACCCTTTTCGGCCACGCGGTCGCGCAGCTCGCGGAGGAGGTCCTTGGTGTCTTGAATTGGGTTTCCCTTGGAAAGCGTGTACGCTTTCATCAAAAGTTTGCCCTCTTCATCCATCAGCACCGCTTTAGACGAGGTGCTTCCACCATCAAGCCCGACTACCGCGCGGACGGTCTGACCCGCTGGAAACACCGCCTCTTCAAACTTAGGAACACGGTAGCTCTCGACGAAACTCGAGAGCTCATCGCTACTCTTGGCCAGTGGGGGGCCAGCCGTGTCACCAAGACGTGATTTACGCCCGTCGGTGATGAAGTGACGCAACCCATCGAGCCCTTGATAAAGCCCCACATCGGCTGCCTCGTGCAGCCCGTACATGACGGCTCCGAATGCTGCGTAATACTGTGCGTTCTCCGGCACGAAGATGAGCTCATCAATGCTCATATCCTTTGGGTATGGGTACCCCCGTTCGTTCCAGGTCTGTGGGATGCGCAAGCGCCAACACTGCTGCAAAAACGGCAGATAGGTGTTCGGCCCGCCGAGCAAGAGCACGCGGTGCTTGAGCGTGTTCCCCCGCGTCAGCACCGAAAGATTCTGCATGACAATCGCGTCCGCAAGCGAACACATGATCTCGTCGGCCGGAATACCCGTCTTCACCAGATTGACAATGTCAGTCTCGGCGAACACGCCGCACTTGGCTGCCACGTGGTGCAGCTTACTTGCGTCGAATGGAATCTTGGCCACTTCCGCAGCCGGCAGACCCACCTTGATCATGCACTTGTCGATCGTTGCGCCGGTTCCCGATGCACACTTATCGTTCATCGACGTGGAGGCCGTTTTCTCTCCCGTCTCCTCATTCTCTTTGAAGATAATGATCTTGGCATCTTGCCCGCCGAGCTCAACAACCGACCCCACATCGGGATGAAGCTTCTCCACGGCCATGGTCACGGAGTTCACTTCTTGAACAAACTTCGCGCCCAGCGGCTCTGCCAGCGGACTTGAACCCGAGCCCGTTACGAAGATCCGAAGGTCCTCCTTGGCGGAATCGGCAAACTTCTCACCAATCGCCACCAGCATCTCAAGCGCCTTTTCGGGCTGCTTGGTCTCGTGGCGCTGGTAGTTGCTCCACAGGATTTCATGTGTCTCCGGATCAACGACCACGGCTTTCACTGTGGTCGATCCGACGTCCATTCCGATGGTTAGCTTCCGACCCATCCACACCTCGTCTAAGAATACGCGCTCTTCAAGCGGTGCTGCGCCGGGGATGGTTGATTCCGTTAAGTAACGGCCACCACCTTGCTCGCACTGGCGCATCATGCCCGCCGTGCTCCGAGGGTTCAAGTTTATTATGAAGGCCGCTCGAGAAACTTGGCTGCCGTCCGAAGATCGGGAGTCACTGGAGACGCCCCAAATACGCACGCCTGTGTCCAAGCGACGAAAGCAAACCAATGCAGCGTCACCACGCTGCATTATGTCATAATATCTAAATTATGTCATAATCCACCCCCAAAGTTCGGGGTCGCCAGACCTCCCGACGGTGAGCTCCGGCCAACAAAGCGAAGGGACACCTTAGGGAATCCGGCCAACAAAGCGAAGGGACACCTTAGGGAAAAGGACGCCGCGTACCCGAAAATGGCGGACACGCCAGCTTACGCCGGACCCACTAACTTCTGCGGCGCAGTTCTTGCTTTTTCCGATGGCACCCGCCTATGCCTTCGACCTACCGCAGTATCGTTGCTCATCTCAGCTTGCTTGTGCTGACCGCCTGCTCAGGTGCCGCCACAGCGGAGCAGGGAGCACATGGTGGGGCCACTGGGGTCCCCCGACACGACGAGCAGATGCTTTGGGACCTCTACGACCAGCTCGATGGGCGAGGCTACCACCTACCTTTCTCCGATAGACATGACTTCACCTCATGGATGAGCTCACAGCATACGGGGCGTTGGGGAGAGCTGCTGCAGTTCGGCGCTGAACTGGAAGGCAACTCACCGGCGATCTTCAACGGGTACCGTCCGAGTGACGAAGTCATAGCAGTAGCGGGCGAGGACTTGTGGTCTCAGTTGGACAACGAAGAGCGCTACAGGGCGTTCCGTTACGACCCAGCGCACTACTGGAACGACTTAGTCGGGCGTGATGACCTGCCTGTGGTGTTCAACCACCGCCTGCACAGCGACCGGGACGACCGCCTGTGGGAGGTCAAGCTTGCCAGTCATGTAGAAACTCTGGCCGAGTTGTACAGCCTAGCCATGTATGGAATCGCCCAGTTTGACCCGATGCACTTGCACTTCCACACAAGCTTCTTTCTCCCGCGGGACGTGACGAGCGAGGAGGAGGAGCTCCTTCTCGACTTCTTCTTCCAAGCCAATGACTACATCTGGCTTAAGAACCTGTACGAGGCGCGGCAGTATGATGAAGGAGTTGCTCACGACCCATTCAGCAAGTTCACGGGGCACGTGGCCCGCTCACGTGAGGAGGTGAGGTCTGCCTTTTTCAGTAGAGGAGAGGAAGAAAAGCATTATGGCTTTGGGCTCCGCGGAGCGAAACGGTTTGAGCAGATTTCATGCGCCAACGACGGAAACAAGGAGCATCCCTACACCCGCGGACGTGCGGGTTTCGAGCTTCGGAAGCTTTACGATCCCGTAGATGCGTTTGGCTTCCTGATCCAAGCGGTGCTGTTTCTCGAAGATCCCGAACGTCCCGTGCGGTTTGGGGTGTCCGGCCAACCCTACGCCTTGCTAAGCACCCGGTTTTTCACTCGCCCCCAACCCACGTTGGAGCGCCCCCCACAGGCGTATCCGGCTGAGGACGAACTGCTCCGACAACTTCATAACGGGGACATAGCAGAGGCGCTGAGAGTTTACGGTACGAAGGATAGGGACCGTGCTATCGGACGTCTCTCAACTCCCTACGTGCCTTGGGAAGAGCGCATTGAGCTGTTGAAGCCACCTGATCCGAGAGCGGCCCAAGGGGCGATTCAAGCCGCCCGACCCAACTACGCTGCTTGCGTGCAGCGTGCTATCGACAACGAAGAACTGCAGTGGAACGAGCGGAGGCTCGCGCTCGGCTCATGCCTCTACGAATGGGCAGAAGCCACTGGCGTACATCGTTGGCAGTAGACTTCCGAAACGTTTCTGCTCCCGAGGCAAATCAGGTGAGCCGTGTCTTCTAGCGGAGTGATCACCGCAATGCCAGTGCCTCCGGCACCAATGCTGTTCAGTTGGGTCAGTTTTCGAGCGCCCCCGCCAGAGTTCTCGTCCTCCCTGCGGTCGTCCTGCGATCCTGAAAAACCAGAGCGTGGCTCATCTACGTGAGGCCTCTTCCAAAGAACTAACTTTTCAAAGAACTAGGTTTGCGAGGAGGAACGCCGGAAAATGGCTTAAGTGAACGGCATTGGAGTGATCACCGCAGGGCACGGTGTAGCCATGACTGGTGTAGCCATGACTGGTGTAGCCATGACTGGTGTAGCCATGACTGGTACATCGTCCGAGAGTAAGACCAGATGAAGTAGGAGCTGTTGACATTTCTTCCGTGGCGGTGAAGACTTCCAATGTGAAGGTTTACCTCATGCGACACGGAAGGGCGAGCGAGCCTCCCCCTGGTGGCGATGACGGTGCACGCGAGCTGACGCTGGAGGGGCGTCAGGGCGTGGAGGCGGTGGCGAAGAAGCTTGCGGAGAACCATCCACACATTGATCGTGTGGCCTCGAGCCCTCTTCTGCGCGCGAGGGAGACAGCGGCACTGGTGGCGACGGCCCTAGGCTTGAAGTTGGAGCCTGAGCTGTGTCAGGCTCTCCGACCTAGTGTGCCGGTGCAGGTTGCCGCGCAGGCGCTGTGTTCGATGCATGCCAAGGAAGTGCTCCTAGTGGGACATGAGCCTCACCTTTCGTGGCTCGCCGCCCTGCTAACACAGCGTCCCTCGTTTCCTCCCTTCCTCAAGGGCCAGGTCGCGCTGCTAGATCATGGTCGACCAGAGTGGCTCATCCGGCCCGACTCTCTGCAACTCGAACACATCGAGTGGCAGTAAGCGCAGGCTGCCACTCCGTCGTCTTCTCCGAGGGTAGCCAGCATTAGGATGGGAGCGCCGCCGAGGTCCGGCGCGGCAGAGACATTGACGGACGAAGAGCGAACGGCGGCTCGGGCAAAGAGTGCTAGTCTTCGTGTATGATCAAGCGCTCAGAGATGGAGCGTAAGCCTCTCCAGTTGGGCGCGCTTCGAATATGGCCACCGGTTGTTTTGGCGCCGATGGCTGGAGTCACCAATCCGCCTTTTCGAGCGTTGTGCAGAGATTTTGGTGCGGGCCTCTACGTCAGCGAAATGATCACTGCGCGGCCGCTCGTCGAACGCAACGAGAAAACCTGGAAGCTGGCGGAGTTTGGCCACAACGAATCTCCCCGGAGCATCCAGCTCTACGGGATTGACCCTTATCACGTGGGCGAAGCCGTTAGGATGCTCGTAGGTGAGGGGCGGGTTGATCACATCGACATGAACTTCGGTTGCCCTGTGCGAAAAGTGACTCGACGTGGCGGTGGCGCTGCACTCCCGGCAAAGAGGAACCTCCTGCGCGCGATCGTGCGGTCGGCCGTCGCCAGCGCCGAGAGCGTACCGGTCACCATCAAGTTTCGCATCGGTATCGACGAGCACGTCATCACGCACCTTGAGACCGGCAAGATTGCGGAAGACGAAGGATGCGCCGCTGTATCGCTTCATGCACGCACAGCGGCTCAACTCTACGACGGCGCCGCTCGGTGGGAAGCTATTGCCGAGCTCAAGGACCACGTGCAAAGCATTCCAGTACTTGGCAACGGCGACATCTGGGAGGCGTCCGATGCCATCCGGATGATGCATGAGACGGGCTGCGACGGCGTCGTTGTTGGACGCGGTTGTCTTGGAAGACCGTGGCTCTTCCGAGACCTGGCTGCGGCCTTTGCTGGACAACCCGAGCCAGAGTCGCCGCGCCTAGGTGAAGTGGGTCGCATCATGTTCAGGCACGCGAGGCTGCTTGCGGAATGGCTAGGCGAGGCGGTGGGATTGCGAAGCTTCCGTAAACACGCCACTTGGTACACGAAAGGTTTTCGAGGAAGCGCGCAACTACGTCAGCGTCTAGTTCACATCTCAAGCCTCGCCGAACTCAAGGCCATCCTCGCAACCTTGGATGCCGATGAACCCTTCCCTGAACATGCCAAACGCATATCCCGCGGCAAGTCGGGCGGAACGCAAACTGTGACGTTGCCACCTGGGTACCTCGACCATCTCGAGGATGCCGCGCCCCCTGATCCCGATGCGGAGGTTATGGCGTCTGGTGGGTGATCGTAGGGAAGATCTCCAACCGCCGTTGCAGCAACTTCACGCGGGCGCAGCATCTGCTAGTCGACAGGCGCTTGACTTGCAGCAATGGACGCCAGCAGCAGGTCTCTCTGCTTGCGCAGAGCATCGGGAAGCGTTGGGCCGATCGTTTCAAAGAAGCCGTCATGAGACTCCAGCTCGCCCCGCCATTCATCAAGGTCCACCGTTGTGGCCGCTCGAAAGTCATCACTCGACAGCATCAGACCCGAGAGGTCCAGGTCACCCTCGCGTGGGACCCAGCCCATAAGCGTTTCGCGTCCACCCACACGTCCAAGCGCCCGGCTAGCGATCCACTTGAGCACCCGCATGTTCTCTCCAAAGCCTGGCCAAAGGTAACGCCCGTCACTCCCCTTCCGAAACCAGTTGACCATGAAGATCTTCGGCGGCTGCGGGATGTGACCGCGCATCCGCAGCCAATGACCGAAGTATGTTCCCATGTCGTACCCACAGAAGGGCAGCATCGCCATCGGGTCGCGGCGCAACACACCCACTTTGCCAGTGGCAGCCGCCGTGGTCTCTGACCCCATCAATGCGCCAAAGTACACTCCATGCGTCCAGTTGAATGACTGGAGGACGAGAGGCACCGTCGTTGCGCGTCGGCCACCAAAGACAATGGCCGAAATTGGCACGCCTCGCGCACTGTCTGCCTGATGCGATAGCTCAGGATTATTGTGCATGGGAGCAGTGAACCGGCTGTTGGGATGCGCAGCCTTCTCGCCTGAGGAAGGCTCCCACGGGCGACCCTTCCAATCGGTGAGCTTCGGTGGCGGCTCCGGTGTGAGACCTTCCCACCAAACGTCACCATCCGGCGTGAGCGCCACATTGGTGAAGATGGTGTCCTTCTCGATGGTCTTCATCGCGGTGGGGTTAGAGTCCGCGCTGGTACCCGGAGCCACACCAAAGTATCCTGCCTCCGGGTTCACGGCCCAGAGTCGACCATCCTGCCCCACGCGAAGCCAAGCAATGTCGTCACCGACCGTCCAGATTTTCCATCCCGCAAACCGCGCCGGCGGGTTGAGCATGGCAAAGTTGGTTTTCCCGCATTGACTAGGAAAGGCGGCTGCGATGTATGTCGTCTGACCTTCCGGGCTCTCTATCCCAAGTATCAACATGTGCTCGGCAAACCACGATTCCTTGCGGCCAAGGTAGCTACCGATGCGAAGGGCAAGACACTTCTTACCAAGCAAGGCGTTCCCGCCGTACCCGCTGCCGATCGACCAGATCGTGTTGTCCTGCGGGAAGTGGCAGATGAAACGCTTTTCCGGATCAAGGTCGGCAGTGCAATGAAGACCGCGATTAAAGTCGTTAGAATCGCCAAGCATCTCCAGTGCGGCTCGGCCCATACGCGCCATAATGCGCATGTTGAGCACGACATAGAGACTGTCAGTTAGTTCGACACCGACCTTCGAGAAATGGGAACCCAGAGGCCCCATCACGTACGGCACGACATACATCGTCCGCCCCTTCATGCTGCCACGGAACAGGGGGGTTAGCTTGTTGTACGCCTCGGTCGGTGACATCCAGTTGTTGGTAGGACCGGCTTCTTCCTCTGTTGGCGTACAAATGAAGGTGAGATGCTCAACCCGAGCGACATCGTTTGGATCCGAACGGTGTAGATAGCATCCCGGACGCTTTTCCTGGTGAAGAGGGATCAAAACCTCTTGCTCAACCGCTGCCTGCGTTAGCCGCTTATGCTCTTCGGTGGAGCCATCGCACCAGACTACGGCATCGGGCTGTGTCAACGATGCCGCCTCTTCTACCCAGGCGAGCAGCTCGCGGTTCGTCGTTAGTTCTGAGTTCACAGGAAGTTCGGCGGGCAAAGGTGTTGAAACGGACCTTCGCAGCGCTTGCAAGGTAGCACATCGGCAAGACGGCACCAAGTGCGATAAACTTGGCTCCCACTTTTCTACGCGCCCGCAGCTGGACCACTAACCAGAGCGTGAACACTGCGTCTACACATTTCCGAGAGATGTCTTAGAATAGCTCCATGCCGATTGACTCGAGAGAGCCCGAGTGGCTATCCACCCCGGAGCGGGAGCCGGACCACGGCGACAGTGGTGTTGTCACCGAGATGGAGGAGGAGGTTGAACTAAGGCGTCCGTCGCTCTTCCGCGTACTAATGCACAACGACCACTTCACCACGCGCGAGTTTGTTGTCGAGGTTCTAAAGGCGGTCTTTCGCAAAACAGAGGGCGAGGCCGTGCAGATCATGCTGCATGTGCACACCAAGGGTGTGGGCGTGGCGGGGGTGTACACCTACGAGATTGCGGAGACAAAAATTCATACAGTTGAACAACTCGCCGAGAACCATGAGTATCCGCTGCGGCTCTCGATGGAACCGGAGGATGGTTAGATGCCGACGCCGATGATCACTAAGGAGCTGCAGGCAACGCTCAAGCAAGCGTTTCACCTGGCAGCAGAAATGCGCCACGAGTACGTGACGGTTGAACACTTGCTGATGGCGCTGCTGGATGACGCACGGTCGCGGGAGGCTTTATCTGCGTGTGGCGCCAAACCGACTCGATTGAAAAGGAACTTAGACAAGTTCTTGAAAGACACTATCGAAAAGGTACCTGGCCAGGAGGAGCAAGAGCCGCGGCAAACGATCGGAATCGAACGGGTTTTGCAGCGAGCTGCCATCCACGTAGTTTCTACCGATCAACAAGCCATCGAGGCCACGGCGGTGCTTGTGCAGCTTTTTAAAGAACCCCAGGCCCACGCGGTCTTTCTGCTGCGAAAGGAGGGGGTGGACGAGTTTCAGCTCAAGAAGGTGCTCTCGCACGGGCTTGCCGATGAAGAGAGCGTTGAAGGCGACACCGAAGGTGCCCAGCAAGAGGAGAAGGCGGATAAGAAAGATCCGCTTGCGCTTTACACCACAGACCTCATCGAACGGGCAGAACAAGATAAGATTGATCCGCTGATAGGCCGAAACCTGGAAGTCGAACGAACCATTCACGTGCTTGCCAGAAGGCGCAAGAACAACCCAATCCTAGTCGGGGACCCAGGCGTCGGAAAAACGGCTATCGTGGAGGGTCTCGCTTTGCGAATCCACAAAAAAGAGGTGCCAGAGGCACTCGAATCAGCTCGGGTCTATTCACTGGATATGGGCGCTCTGCTGGCAGGAACGAAGTACCGCGGGCAGTTCGAGGAGAGACTCAAGGCGGTGATGCGGGCTTTGCAGGAAAAGGAAGACGCGGTCCTCTTCATCGACGAGATCCACACCATCGTCGGTGCTGGTGCTGTCAGTGGCGGCTCCCTCGATGCGTCCAACATCCTCAAACCCAGCCTGGCTTCCGGGCAACTTCGTTGTATCGGTTCGACCACTTTCCAGGAGTACAAAAGCTCATTTGAACGTGACCGGGCTCTGGCGCGACGCTTTCAGAAGATTGAGGTGGAAGAGCCGTCTGAGGAAGATGCCGTCAAGATCATTCAGGGCTTAATCACGCGCTATGAAGAGCACCATGAGGTGCGGTACGAAGAGGAGACACTTGAAGCGGCAGTGAGGCTCGCTACGGTGCACATAACAGACCGCCTGCTGCCCGACAAAGCTATTGACGTCATTGACGAAGCGGGAGCACTGGTGCGGCTACGGGATGGAGACGATGTGGTGCGCATCAGCGACATTGAACACATCGTTAGCACCATGGCCAAGGTGCCTCCAAAGACAGTTTCCGCTAGTGATCGCGACCGTCTCGCTTTGCTGGAAGATCAACTTAAGGACGTCATCTTTGGGCAGGAACAAGCGGTCGAAGCGCTGGCTGCAGCGATGAAACTGTCCCGTGCAGGACTCAGAAGTGCCGACAAGCCGATTGGCTCGTTCCTCTTCGCGGGTCCCACTGGCGTTGGAAAAACTGAACTCTCAAAGCAGCTGGCTGTGGCCCTTGGTGTGGAGTTCATTCGCTTCGATATGAGCGAATACTCAGAGCGGCACACGATATCGCGACTCATTGGTGCGCCCCCAGGCTACGTCGGCTTCGATCAGGGCGGGCTGCTAACCGATGCAGTCAAGCGGCATCCGCATTCGGTGGTGGTGCTTGACGAAATAGAAAAGGCTCACCCGGAGCTCTTCAACATCCTGCTTCAAGTGATGGACCATGCAACGCTGACTGACACGAATGGGAGGAAGACCGACTTCCGCAATACGATCATCATCTTGACCACCAATGCGGGGGCGTTTGAGATGAGCGTTGGCACCATCGGCTTTGGGTCGAGTGACGGATCATCTGACTCGCACATTGCTACCAAGGCACTCGAGCGCACCTTTTCACCCGAGTTTCGTAATCGCCTAGATAACACCATCCATTTCAGACCGCTGGGGCCAGAGATTGTGCTCAAGGTGGTGGAGAAAGAAGTAGCCGGATTGGCGGATGTTCTCCGCGAGAAGGGAGTGGCGCTCTCATTGACCGATGAGGCCAAGCAATGGCTTGGAAGGCATGGTTTCGACGCTAAAATGGGCGCGCGGCCCTTAGCTCGCCTTGTTGAGCAGCAGATTAAGCTACCTCTTTCCAATGAGCTGCTCTTCGGGTCGCTCAAGGAGGGTGGGGATGTGCAAGTCGTTGTGGAAGAAGACGCGTTGAAGCTCGTAAGCTAACGCGCTGAAGGTCACGCAACGGGGACCGTTTCGTGCGCGGGCACTGCGGACCTTCTGAGCGGCTTCAATTAGGCGGCTTGGGCTAAGCGGCTTGGGGTTAGGCGGCTTCGGCTAAGCGGTTTCAGTGCAGTGCGTGCGTATCGCTCTCGTAAGAAGGTCCGCTCCACCCCGTAATGCGTCGCGGGTAATGAACTCATTAGGGCGGTGCGCGACCTCGATCGAACCGGGGCCGCAAATCACGCAGTCGAGGTCCAAGCGCTGAAGATAGCCGGCGTCGGTGGCGAAGGGCACAGCCGTTTGCTCAGGCAGACCAGACGAACCTGCAAGGTGCTGCCACAGGGGCGCGTGCTCGTCGAGTAGGTAAGCAGGAGAGAGCGACACCTCCCTGACGGTGAAGCGGTCGGCGAGAGCTCGGGCTAGTGCGTCTCTCACTCCAGCCGTCAGTTCATCGACGGACTCACCCGGTAAAGGACGAACGCCAAGCTCGAGTGAGCAAGCGTCGGGTACAATGTTAATTGCGCTGCCGCCACGAACTTCGGCAATGTTGACGGAACTATAGGGTGCTTGAGTGAAGTGGTGCTGATGTTCGCTCGGTCGGTGTTGCAGCTGATCGGCCCAACCTCGCAGCGCGATGATTGCAGATGCAGCTCTTTCAATCGCATTATCACCTAGGTCGGGGCATGCACTGTGTGCCGCGCGGCCTTCCACGTGTATTCGGAGGTGAATATGGCCCTTGTGCATGCGCGACGGATGCAGCTCAGTTGGTTCTCCGACGAGCGTCGCCCGGGGGATGCGAGGCACAGCCGGATCGCGCGTCAGTGACTTTGCACCCTCCATGCCGGTCTCCTCGTCGTAGGTGAAAAGGAGTGCCAACGGATGAGACAGCGCATTCGTGGCTTGTTGTTTGAAGGCGCTGAGAGCGAGCGCCACGAAACCTTTCATATCAACGGCGCCTCGACCGTGTAGCTTACCGTCGCGTTCGGTGAGCTGAAAAGGGTCACTCTGCCATTCCGGCTCACTTGCAGGTACCGTGTCCATGTGTCCGCACAGGGTGAGCCCCAGGCGGTTCTCGGCCACCTCAGGACCTTTCACCACGAGCAAGTTCATCTTGGTGCCATCATTGGAAACCTGGCGCGTGATGCGCACGCCGGGCTCGTCGATGTAGTCGCAAATCATCTCGGCTAGCGGAAGATTGCTCATGTGACTGACGGTGGGAATCCGCACCAAGCGACGCAGGATTTCCATCTCGGGCAGATGAGTCAACGGAGCGCTCCAACGTCCTGTTCGGCATGCAGGTCACCAGGCATGTGGCGATTATACACCAACCGCTAAGGGTCCCTAATCGCCGTTCGCGAAACACTGCTGCTGAGGTATTGACCACTGCCAGGCCTCAGGTTACCCCTTAGCCATGTCAGAAGCGGCCAGGCCAACGCAGAGCCTTCCTCCGGTTGATGTCGCCGAACGAGGCGCGGGTGATCAGGTGATGCACCGCCGCCTGTTCATGCAGCTTTCGGTGTTCCGAGGTTCAAGCAGCGGAGCGCACGCATTGCCGCTCCTTCAACAGACGTTGGAGCGGGTCGGAAAGCCGGCCGTCGTTTATCAAGACATGTCCGATCCTCATGCGTTCGGCCTGCTGCTGTGGAGCGAACAGCCCAAAGACATTATCGATGTGAGACAGCAAATATCCGATGGGCCTGAGCTAACGGGCCACGAGTTCGTGCAGCTCTTTTCCATGCTTGGTCGGACTTACAGCAGCGGCTACGAGCGGGACTTGGAGTATTGGTTGCTGCGTCGACCTGCCGAGACGGTCTGCAACGCGGAATGGCCGTGGGCGATTTGGTACCCCTTGCGCCGCGGTGGCGCCTTCGAGCAGTTGAGTACGCAGGAGCAAGGTAGCATCTTGCGGGAACACGCAATGATTGGTCGCGCTTACGGCGAAAAGGACCTTGCGCACGACGTGCGGCTGGCCTGCCACGGCCTTGACCGCGACGATAATGATTTCGTCATCGGTCTGGTCGGCAAAGAACTCCACCCTCTCTCGCACGTGGTTCAACATATGCGGAAGACACGCCAGACGTCGGAGTTTCTGGAGAAACTAGGGCCGTTCTTCATTGGCTACGCGGTGTGGCAGTTCTCGGGAAGCTGATGTTGTCCAGCAGGGTGACTTCCCGATGAAGAACTCCCACCCGCTGTCCCGCGCTTCCAAACGCTTCTTCCAGGCCTTCCGCTACGGGGGCCAGACCCTGCGGCTCGTCTGGGAAAGCGACCCGCGACTCACGGTCGCCCTTATTCTGCTAACTGCAATGGTCGGCCTGCTTCCCGCTGCAGCAGCCTACCTGGGAAAACAGATCATCAACGCAGTGGTTGACGCCGCCCGAACCGGCGACCCTGCCGCATCCTCGGTGTGGCTTTTCCTTGCAGCTGAAGGTGTGGTGGTGGTGTGCCTCGCTGCCGGCCAACGCGCGCTCTCGATCAATCAGCAGCTCCTACGAGCCAAGCTCGGGCACCGCGTCAACACGATGATCCTGGAAAAGTCGATGACTCTGAGCCTTGAGCAGTTTGAGGATTCTGAGTTCTACGACAAGCTCGTCCGCGCCCAACGCGAAGCGTCATCCCGACCCCTCAGTCTGGTCCAGCGCTACCTTAGCCTCCTGCAGAACACCATCACCCTCACATCCTTCGCTGTGCTGCTTATCGGATTTTCACCGTGGGCTGTGCTCGCGCTCGCGCTGAGTGCGCTGCCAGCCTTCATCGCGGAGGCCAAGTTTTCCGGAGACGCCTTTCGGCTCTTCCGCTGGCGGTCCCCTGAACGGAGGAAGCAGGTTTATCTCGAAACAGTAATTGCTCGAGAAGACTTCGCAAAAGAGGTTAAGCTCTTCGGCATTGCGCCCCGCTTGCTGCAAAGGTACCAGAGCCTTTTTCACAAGCTCTACCTCGAGGATCGAAAACTTGCTCTGCGCCGAGGAGGTTGGAGCTTTACTCTGGGGCTGCTCAGCACGCTGGGCTTGTACGCCGCCTTTGCTTGGGTGGTGCTGGCAGCGGCGGAGAACCGGATCACGCTCGGCGATATGACGATGTACCTCCTGCTTTTTCGCCAGGGTCAGAGTTCTGTTTCAGCGAGCCTCACCGCGCTAGGTGGTATGTACGAAGATAACCTGTACCTTTCCACCCTCTTTGAGTTTCTCGGTCATCCGCCGCTGCGCGCTGCCGGGGAGCGAACTGAGGGAGAGCGACCGGGCGACGGCCTGCGGCTTGAGCAGGCCACATTCCGCTACGCAGGCACAGCTCATGATGCCGTCGATAGGGTGACACTTCACATTCCCGATGGCTCCGTCACGGCTCTGGTGGGAGCCAACGGCTCGGGAAAAACTACGCTGATCAAGCTGATGACCGGACTCTACGCGAGCAGCAGCGGGTGCGTGCTCCTCGATGGAACGCCAACGTCTGCCTGGAAGCGCGATAAGCTCAATAGGCAAATAAGCGTCATCTTCCAAGACTTTGTCAAATACCAGTTTACAGCGGGGGAGAACATCGGCGTGGCCGATCCGTCTCACTTTGAGGATAGCGCGGCTTGGCAAAAGGCGGCGGAACGCGCAGCCGCAGCTGAGTTGATTCAATCGCTACCAGAGTCTTACCAGACCCAGCTTGGTCGATGGTTCCAAAAGGGTGTCGAGCTTTCGGGTGGGCAGTGGCAAAAGCTCGCGCTCGCCCGCGCTCTGATCAAGAGCAAGGCGCGCTTCATTATCCTGGATGAACCCACAGCGGCTCTCGACGCACGCGCCGAAGCCGAAGTGTTTCACCAACTGCGCCGGATGACCCGGGAGCGTGGCTGCTCGGTCGTCCTCGTGACCCATCGGCTGTCCAACGTGCAGTGGGCAGACCAAGTTGCGGTGCTCGACCAGGGTCGCATCGCAGAGCTGGGGTCGCATTCCGCTCTGCTCAAACGACGCGGCATCTACCACGAGCTCTTCCAGATTCAAGCGCAACCCTTTAAGCGAAATGAAGAGCACCGCTCGCCGTGAGCTGAAGCACCTCAGCTGCCGCATTCGCTCCGAGCGTCGCGGCTGAGTAGAGCGTCGCAATTGATCTGATGAAGCATATCTGTTACACGTGCTGACCATCAGGGCAATGGTTACGCGCCGCTTAACGCTTGGTGTGTAACGCGCGTCGGCCGCTTCTACAGAAGGAGAGCGTATGAACTTGAGAGGAAGGCAGCGCTCTCTTGCGTCGTTCGGACCGACGCTGGCAGCGCTGTCGCTCGTGCTCTGCGTTCTCGCCATCGGCTGCGCAGCCCCCCAGCCTGCGACAGAGAGTGACGCAACGCGAAGCGCAGATCCAGCGTGCTGGCAATCTTTCGCCAGTGCCGGCGAGGTGGGCTATTCCAGACTTGCGACAGCTAGCTACAGGTCCATCGTCGAGGAGCTTGTCAAAGACAACACCACGTTGACCGGGATCATCCGAAGCATTTGGAAATCAAATAGAAGATACTCCATCGACCGGCTGGATGAAGGAGTTACCTTCCTCCTGGACGATTACCCACAACTTCATGAGCTTCTAGAGCCGTGGGGGGGGGAGCACGACCTGCTCAAGGCGTTTCTGCTAAACACTCTCGCAACGAAAGGCCTTGAACGACGCGACGGGCGGCCCTACGCCAACCATCCGGCACGCCTGCTCATCTTCCTTCGCCTGCTTTTACCCAACTCAGACGCCGCAGAACCTGGTATTGACGCCGAGCGCGCCAAACGTACCTTTATTCTAACCATGCTTCACGACGTGTTCGAGGAAATCCTCAGGATACACAAGAGTGGCGAGACGACGCCTTGGATTTCCAATCAGGTCCAGGAGTACGAGGAGGGGGCGCACCCCGGAGGGAGGATACGACGCCTCACCTCGCGGGAGCTACTCTATCATCTCAGGGAAAAAACGAACCGGGAGTTCTCGTTTCTCGGTGAAGGAGACGAATTTCAGGAGGGCGATTTCATCCTGGTGTTGATGGCGCCCGAGTTCGACCTCATCGAGGTCGCAGAGACCATTGGTCTGTACGACCAGGAGAGCAGTTCCCTCACTAGCTTTCGTCGGGCCACGTTCAATAGCCTAGAGTTCGTCGTGAAAAATGCTGCCTCTGCGCAGATGATCTTGCGACGGCGCAGCTTGGCAGTGGTTTTAGTCAAATTCGCTGATCTGATCGATTACTTCCTCAACCTGGAGTACCTCGTTGAACAGCGGCTGGGGGCGGATGCGCACCTTCGCAGAGACGCGGTAAAGAAGTTTGCCTTTCGACGCGAACGCATCAACTGGACCCTTAACCACTTGGAAGCACATTTTCCAAGTGTGGAGCCTCCAGTTCCCAACCCGGAAGGCATGGATGAAATGAATGAAGAATCGCTTACGCGCGCCGTTGGAGTTCTAAGGGAGCTTCTGCTGAGACTTCCTCTATGTGACCCTCACTACCAAGGTTTCCTCGACAAGGAGTCCGGCTGCGCCGCGCAGTTTGGACGTTATACAGCAAAGGCTAGGGCCATGTTCCGCATAGTTGATGATGCCATGCCTACCATCGACGCGGAGATCGACCACTACCTCAACGAGGTTTACGGAGCCACGTTGGCGCAGCAGCTCTTCTCAACCGTTCCCGTTCCGGCAGACAACTGAGTGTTCCGATCAGTCCTGATGAGTCGAACTTCGAGGAGGTTACGCATTTGAGCGCTGGAATCACAGGAGACGCAGTCGACTAGAACTCCGCGCACAAATCTACCGGAGCGCACAAATCTATTGGAGCGGACTGGCCCACCGGAGCGCACTCCGATGCGTGAGAGCGGGGTTCAACGAAGGGAGCCCGAATGCGCAACCTCCTCGGGAGCCATGCCTTTCTGGTCGGGAAGCCACTGACCGGTCACCAACTGAGTCAGCGACTTACGCACCACCTCAAGTTGATGCGGATCGAGCGTAGGGCGGCAATCGGCAAGACGTTCGACGGCCATTAAGTTGGCGCCGTGGCTTACGTGTCTCAGGCCCAGAGCGTGTCCCAACTCGTGTGCGAGAACATCCGGTCGTGCATCCGCCGGTTTAGCTGCAAGAAGCACTACCGGCGCATCGATGCTGGCGCCAAGCCGCAGGAGCTCACGCTGCAACGGCGCCGCGTATGAACCTGTACCTTGGGGCGCCAAGCCCAAGCCGGTAAGCTCGGCATACTCAGTTGCAAGCGGATGCTCAGGTGCCACTAAGTGCTCTAGGATGACCACATGCAGGACGCGATCTGTAGTGAGCAAAACCTGATCCAGCACCTTCACAGCAGGTGAAAGCATGTCGGAGGACGACGAAGCTTCCTGCGAATCATCGCCAAAGAGAGCATGGACACCGTTGAGCTTCCGTGGGCGCGGCTCAACTCGAAGATGCACATCGTACTTGCTGTAGTAAGCCACGGCATCGCGCAGCACGGCGTGTGTGTCTTTCGCATCAATGCGATCGCCAAGCCATACCACGACGGGCATTTCACCCTCCGCCGAGGTAGCGGGAGTCTCGCGCACACACGGCTTACGTGAGTCGTCACCTTTAAGCTCTGCCTCACCGTACGCGTAGTCGTGCTCTGACTTGTCTTCGCAACGCGAGCATCCGGAACTGAGTACGAGGAGCAAGATGCTGACTGCCATCGCCGTGGGTTGGCGCATGCTACAGCGTAGCAAGAAAAGCGAGAAGAGCGGCGCGATCGGTTTCACTGAGTGCGTCGTAGCCTTCGCGCGCCATGCGACCTTCACCAGCATGCGCGCGAATCACCTGGTCCACAGTGTCGTGTTCCCCGGAATGACCATAGGGCGCTGTGTCGCTTAGGCCCCAAAGCGGGGGCGTGCGGAACTCCGTCATCGAGGCTTGTCCGTCGACAACGCCTGCTGCTCCTTCCGGCATGATATCGTGGAGGAGAAGGTCGCTATAAGCAGGCACACCACCGAGCGATGGCGTGTGGCACGAGCCGCAGCCAACCGCGGCGAAGAGGCCTTTGCCGCGATCCGCTTGTTGCGCATCCCGCGGGCTCTTACGAGGTGGCGGACCGAGCTGCAGCATGTAGAAAGCCAGCAGGTCCATTTCCTGAAGAGTCACTTCCGGATCAGCGATAGGGTCGTCATCCTCAACCATGCCGAAAGTAAAGCCTGCTCGCTCTGGAAGGGACAGGCCCATCTCCGCCGAGGCCGCATCGCGGGCAAACTCCGCTAACGTAGGCACCTGTGCTTTCCAGCCGAAACGTCCGATCCGACCGTCAGGCAACCGATGGGCGCGTCCACTAATACCATTAGCGTCTTCATCCTCTGGATCTTCTTGCGCCAGCAAGAGCTCCACCGGGATCCGCTCCAAAGCGCCTAAACCATAAAGCGCGGGCGTCTGGCGGTGCTCAAATATGGAGGTCGACTCATCGGCTCGCACGGCGCGTCCGATGGTGCTCGTGCTCTTATGCAGCATGGTGCCGATGAACGGGGCGACGAACGCGCCCGTTGCGTCCAAGCTCCCGTGCCGCATCACGTTCACGCCTCGCGGCCCAGCGCCGCCGATCGTCGGCTCGAAATGGCATCCGCGGCAGGCATCCCCGTTGAATCCAGGCCCTCCGGTTCCGTGCGCAAAACCAAAGTCCCTGTCGAAGAGGGCCCGTCCCGCTAAGAAGCGGCCCCGTTCGGACGTCGGCATCTGTGCGGCAGGGGCGCCATAGTTTCCAGGCGCTTCCAACGGAGCATCAGGCGGAAGTAATCCCGCCGTGAGTTGACTTCGCCCCCCGAGCGAAAGCAAAAACTCAATGAGAGCCGCGCGTTCGCTCTCGCTGAGGGCGAGGTAGGCGTCTCGTGCGCGACGCGACTCACCTCCATGCAAAACGATGGCCTCATCGAGCGTCGATGCACGTCCGTCGTGAAGATACGGCCCCACAGCTGCAACACCCCAGAGCGGCTGCGTTCTAAACTCGTTGCCTCTGGCCTGGCCCATCACCAAGCCATCGGCTAGCTGGTCCCCCATATCGTGAACGAGCAGGTCAGAGAAAACCGGCAGCTTGCCGCGCGGGCCCTTCAAGCGCGGGGTGTGGCAGCTAGCGCATCCGGTCGCAGAGAAAAGCTCTTGCCCTTGCTCTCCCTGCTGACTGAGCGTCTCCATCTCAGGAGCCGCCAAAAGCATGGCAAAGCTGACAAGCTTGAAGAGCTCCTCGCGACTGAGCTCGGGATCTGGTACATCGTCATCATCGACACGAGAGTCTTCGTCGTTCAGCACCGCCTGCGCAACCGGCTGAAGTAGCGCGGCCACTTTCGCTGCTGCCTCAAAGCGCTCAACGCCCGGCGGCTGCATTGGCAGACGCCGCCGCTGCTCGAAGCTGAGCGGATCGCTGGTTAGGCCCAAGTGGTTGAACATCGGTCCGCGCACGAAGCCCTCGAGCGTGGCCGTTTGCGCCTTGCGTCCAAAGCGCCCCACCCTACCTGCCACGATGTTGACGCGCCCGCTGATGCCATCGCCGTCGCGGTCATCGGGGTCTGCGTGATGCATGATCTCTTCGTCCTCAAGCTCCACCAGCAGGCCAACGCCAAAGAAGGGCACCGGGTTCCGCTGAGCAATGACGTTGGCATCTTCGTCCCATGTCGGTCGCGCGTCCTCTTCCTGACCGTAGTAGTAGGCGCGAAGCACACCCTTGGAGGGTCCTGCCGAGTCAACAAAGGTGAAGTCGTCGCCGTCTGTCTTACCCACGAGGAAGAAGTTGCGGTAGAGGCCTGCACCACCACCGAAAACGGGTTTTTCGTGACACCCGGCGCAGAAGGTTACGTTAAAGGCTGGCCCAAGACCCTCTGCTCGCGTAAAGCGACGCATCGCGAGTGCGCGCCCTTCATGAAATAGAGCCTTGTCCTCTACGCTGGCCGCGGGAAGAACCTCGCCAAGAGGCGCTGAAATGCTTTCAGCGAGAAATCCGTAGTTGTCCTCGTCAACTTCCGACGAACCGCATCCCGACGTCAGCCAAGCCGCGCCCACCAGCCCCACTAACATCCCCAGACTAGCTCGCAACAGCGCGGCCGCTCTCAAGGATGGTGCTCCGGTTGGGTCTTGTCTTAGCGACCACATGCATCATATACGCTAACGGACGAAACAGGCGGAAGCTTTATCGAAAACTTTCCGCCAATCAACCTCATGGCATAGCAATCTGCAGAGGTGTTTGGTGCGGGATCGATGGCGTGTGTGTCAGGGGGTGTAGCTTAAGCCGTTGGCTAAGGCGCCTCGCCAAAGAGCCGGCGGAAGTTATCCGATAGCTGCAGAACGACAGCCTCCTTCGGTTCTCGCCAAAGCTCCGCTAAAAACTCTACCGTCCCTGCCACAGACGCGGGTTCATTGGTCTCACCTGCCGTGGGTGCCAAATACGGGCTATCCGTCTCGGTGAGAATCAGGTGCCTTGGGAGCGTTTCCGCTAGGCGAGTAAAGCTTTGCGCACGCCGCACATTGGCCGGTATGGAAAAGTAGTGACCACAGGTCTCGGCAATCTGGCGGGCTAGCTTCACCCTCCCGCCAAAGCAGTGCCAGATGGCGGGAACACGCGCCTGCTCACAGAGGAGCTCAAAGGTCCGGCGCTCCCGCTTGCGCGTGTGGATAATCAGCGGCCGGTCGGCGCGGCGGGCGATGTCGATGCAGGCGACGAACGCCTTCTCCTGCGCAGGCCAAAAGGCTTCCGGCACCCAATAGCCGTCGAGCCCGACCTCCCCAATGGCACAGCATGCATCACGATGCTCATTAAGCCACGTCAGTGCATCTTTGGTGTCAACGGGAGGCGCCTCTCTCGGATAGTCAACGCCAGCCGCGAGCATGTCCGCTAACACGGCATCTACCGGGTAGAGGCCAAGAGCGGGCTTGACCATCGCGTGACGGCGCGAGAGGTCGAGTACCGCCTGATTGTCCTGCGGGTTAAGCCCGTTCGCGATAACCGTGGTGATGCCGGCGGCGCGCGCTCGGTCAAGCACCTGGGGTGCATCGGGGAGTAGTCGCTCATCGGTGAGATGAGCATGGACGTCGAACAAACCCATACGCGTGCACTTCTGGTTAACGCGTTTAAGCCGACTTCAGCTCTTTCTGGATCTGGTCAGCAAGTGAAACTGCGTCTTCCGGGTCCAGCTCACCAGCGGACCAGCGGATGCCAAGACCGGTGGCTGCATCGGGCTTTGGGATGATGTGGAAGTGGACGTGGAACACGGCCTGATGCGCCTGTCCTCCGTTGTTTTGCAGCACGTTGTAGTCCTTGCAGCCGGTCGTCCGCATCACCGCGCGGCTGACACGTGGCAGCACCCGCCCAACGGCCGCTGCCGAGTCCTCCGAAAGTTGGTCGAGTGTGGAGACACGCTCTTTGGGAATCACGAGGGTATGACCACGGCTGAGCGGCGATGCGTCGAGGAACGCCAGCACGCGCGCATCCTCGTACACCTTGTGGCACGGAAGATCTCCTGACAGGATCCGGTCGAAGACGGTTTCGCTCATGGCGGCGAGACTACCGCGAAGCGGTGCGCCTGTCACGCGAGACGTCCTACAGAAAGTGCTGTAAGGTCGAGACGCTCTCGCGAAGGACCACCCAAGGCCGCTTTCTCCGAGAGATGCTGCGCCCGACGATTTTCTCGTTCCCTGACGATGCTCTAGTCACTACGATGATCTAGTCACCCACGATCCTCTAGTCACTCAACAATCTAGTTACATTGCCTAGTTACATTGCGAGTCGGGTATTGATCCCGGGTTGCCACACGCGCTGGGGTCGTCGCCCCAGTTATCCCATGGGCACGGGCTGTCCCCGCCATAGGGGCATGGCTCGGACGGATCGGGGCGGCTGCAGAGAAAGTAACAGCACCCGCTGGTGCAGCCACTGGCAGTCCTCACACATGCTCCTACCGCGACGTCGATGTTGTAGCTGTAGCTAAAGCAACTCGAGTCAGGTGCCGGATTAGGTTGGTCAACCTTGCACGCTGCGCCGTCGCACTGCCCGCTGGCGCAGGGTTGACATCCGCCGCTCTGGTCGCAGTTAAGTTGTCCTGTCGGGCACACCTTGCAGGCACTCTGATCGCAGAAGTGCCGCTTTGGTTGGGAGCATTGGGCTGAGCTAGGATCCTGACAATCAGGCGTGGGCGTGGGCGTGGGCGTGGGCGTGGGCGTGGGCGTGGGCGTGGGTGTAGGCGTCGGTGTGGGTGTCGGCTGCAGACAGCCCCCATCTGCCGAACAGCCTAGCTCGCACTCGCACGGGTCGGTGCCGCTGGAGACGCCGTCGCAGTTAAAGCCGCTGCTGCACGCGGAGCACATCCCGCTGATGCTGCTGCAGTAACGCTGCGGATCTCCGTTGCAAGCTGTCGTGTCGCTCGCGCTGCAGTTCACCTGCGCGCGGCAATCGCTGCAATCACCAGAGGGACACGCCTCGCAGCCTCCAATGCCATCGCAGTTGAGGCCAGAGGCGCATTGTTGACACGTCGGCTCCCCCGTCGTTCGGTCGCAATAGAGACTTGAGGTCCCACAAGAGTAGAGCTTTACCGAACTGCATCCGGTGCTGTTGATGAGCGGCTCTTGCGTTTCCGGGTCGCACCCGGTGCAGGTTGGCCTGGTGTCGCGAGGCGGAAGATCGCCGCCTGCACATGCAGCGAAAAGTGCGGCCAGCCCGCAAAGGACACTTATTCGAGCACTTGGCACCATAGGAGTTCATTCTAGCACATTTCGCACCACGATACGTGTCACGAATGGTATGGGATCGCTTCTAGATTGGGGGCGAATCACCGTCTAAACCTTATGGCGACACGGATCGGAGACCGTTCATCGCCGTGGCTGGCCCGCGGGCCGATGCATCGCCGCTCTCTCAGCGGGACCCACCACCCTTTGGGCGGTCCCCCCAATACGTTCGCTCACGATGCATCGGCCCGCGGGCCTGTCGTACATGCCGGCATGCGGCACGGGGGAGAGTGGCGTAGGCGACTTCGCCGGGAGGCTCAGACTCATTTCCACAAGAGGATCCCGAACACGTTCGTGATGGGCGGGGGAGTTGGGGTGAATACCGGGGAATTTCCGCGGCAGAGGGTCTGGGTGCCAGACCCTCGATAGAAATCGCATCGCCGCTCTCTCAGCGGGACCCACCACCCTTTGGGCGGTCCCCCCAATACGTTCGCTCACGATGCATCGGCCCTCGGGCCTGTCGTACATGCCGACATGCGGGGGAGAATAGCGTAGGCGACTTCGCCAAGAGGCTCAGGCTCATTTCTGGATGAGGACCTCCCCTGATTTACAACAATGTTTGGATGCCATGACCGCGTTCTCCCTGCTACCCGAACACGTTCGTGATGGGCGGGGGAGTTTGGGTGAATACCGCGGAATTTCCGCGGTAGAGGGTCTGGGTGCCAGACCCTCGATAGAAATCGCATCGCCGCTCTCTCAGCGGGACCCCCAGGTGCGTACTGATCCGCAGGTGTGTACTGATCCGCAGGTGCACCTGGACGCCTACCTCTTCGGGTAGACTCGGCGAAAGTAGGGCCTATGTTCCTGCCGCTCGAGGTGCAACGTCTGCCACTCCGTAGTGACCATCAGGTTGGCCACCGACAGAGTTTGGTCCTGCGCGACCTGCACGACGCCCTCATCCTTCCCGAAGGACCACTTTACGAGCTCGCCAGGCTCAGGGTGAAACTGCTGCATACGACGAGGTGTCACCGTCACCACGAGTGCTTTTTGCGCATCTTCGAGCTCAGCACGCAAACGGAACTGGAGAAAGCTGCGGGTCTCTTCAGTGCGCGTCGCATCCCAGACAAACGCCCCATTGAGTGCGCCACTCGTGGCCTCCAGCGCTGCCATTGCGTCCACAGCCGAAGCCTCAGACAAAGCCGGGAACGGCACGCGTCGCTCGAGCCGCGCGGGCGTGTCAAAGATCGGATGACGTTTCTGCCACCACCGCTCCGGCAGCGCGGCATCGCTCTTGGTGTGCGTCGCCTGGTCCCACGCGAGCTGATGCCCAATCCCCTCTTCTTGTAGCGTAGCAATCAACGACCGACCGCTCTCTGGACTCTCTGCAGTCAAACCAGAAAAGGAGATGACCGCGTCTTTCTGCCCGTACTTCAGCGTGAGAAACTGGTCGCGTGCTTCGTGCACGGAGTAAGGATTCGCTCCATCCATTGCCGCCACGATATCCTGCCTTCTCCATGGACTCGTGCCGCTAAAGTCCTCAAGGCGATCAGGTTCGCCCCACAGTTCACTCAACTTTCGCACCCGGTAGGCGCGGTGATGAAGAGGGATTGGCTGACCGTGCTCGGCGTACACCCAACAAAAGTGGCGTGCGTAGAGCAGTCCCAGAGTCATCGCACCGCTCGCACCCATGGACTTGCCATAGAGGTAGACGCGGTTCGGATCGGCACCGACACAAAGCTGCCGCTCTTGGTCGGGGCAGCCTTGCAGAACCCACTCCAGCAGATGCAGCACACGGCGCTGCGTGTAGTTGACGACGTGCCCCCTCGGAGGCAGACGCTCCGCATAGCCCCACCAGTAGCTGTCGGCAGGGTCGCTGGGATGGATCTGAATCTCGTTTTTGTTCCCATCCTTGAGCGGCTTGCTCTGCGCTCCATGCAGATAAATCCCAATCGGATAGCTGCCGGCATCCGAGGGCACAGCGACGACGGCCACGTGGGATCGGCCAACCTTCGATGGGCGTTCCAGGTAGGGGTCGGTGACTTGGCTAAGCTCTAAACGCCGATACCCCTTCTTGGTTTGAACTTGCCGCCGCACGCGGGGCCACGGAGGCGCAATGGTGTCACGCACCCTGATGAAGAAGCTTCCTTGCGCACGGCTGCGACCCTTTTTCAGAGTCACATCAACCTTCCACTCTCGGTCACTCCCTTGAATGAAATCCGGGGTGAACGAGAGGGTTTGGGTCTTCCGAACGTAGACGGCACCAGGAGGAAGGCCCTCAAGCTGCACCAGAGCTTCTCCAGAAGGTAGACGGTATTGCAGTGTCTGCTCTTCATCGAGGACGTGGTCTTGGAGCTGCTGAAGAGCACGCTTGAGCTCGGCCCCGTCCGTTCCTTCGACTGGTTTGCTGCAGTGCATGAAGAGCAGAAGCCAGGTGGAAGCCGCTTGGCGGAAAACGCCGTTAGACAGATGGTTCAAGAGAGGATGCCCCCGGAGCCACTTATAGAGGGCCTCGAGCTTCGATGCGAGGCGGAGCAGCTTGACGCATCGCATCTGCATGGTTCAAGCTCTGGTACGCCGTGCATCCGATGCATCGTGTTTTGTTGCTCTTTAGATGCTGTTTCGTTGTTGCACGTCACAGGTCGCATCGTCTCAGTCGCATCGTCACAGGTCGCATCGTCGCGCCAAGTTAGGCAAGCTCTCGGCCGGTGGAGCATAGGGAAGTCGCCAACAGGACAGCTAGCAAACCTTCCGGGTGACTGCACGCCGCTGCTCGAGAAGGCCGCACCATGACCAAGTTCTATATCGGCACCAGTGGATACGCCTACCGCGCTTGGCGCGGATCGTTTTATCCAGCCGACGTGCGCACCAAGGAGTGGCTTACTTTCTACGCCAGTAAGTTTAACGCAGTTGAGATCAACAACACCTTCTACAGGATGCCGTCTGATGCGCTCTTAGAAAAGTGGCAAGGCGAAGTCCCAGGCACCTTTAAGTTCTTCATCAAGGCGCCGCGTGTGATAACGCACCAACGTAAGCTTGAAGACCTTGAGCCATACCGGCACTTTCTCCGAGTCACTGGGATTCTCTCAACGCAGCTTGGAGCTATTTACGTTCAGCTTCCTCCCTGGCTGCGTCTCCGTCTCCCATTGCTAGAGGCGCTGGTAAAAGAGCCGCGAGGCAGCACGCGGCTGGTCGTTGAGTTCCGGCACGCATCATGGTTTGACGACAAGGTCTACCAACTTCTTCAAGGAAGCGATGTGGCGATGTGTCTTGTTGATAGTGAAGAAAGCCAGACGCCGTGGGTCCCCACGGCATCTTTCGGCTACATCCGCATGCGGCGCAAAGACTATAGCGACGAGGATCTCAGCGGGTGGAAAAAGAAGCTCTTTGGGTGTCCGTGGATGGATGCCTCCGTCTTCTTCAAACATGAAGATGAAGGACGAGGTCCGGCTCTCGCGCAACGGTTTGATCTCCTTTGACGTGAAGTGCGATGCAAGGCGCTGAAGGAGGGCGCTGAAACGGGGCCGTGCGTTAGGGGGACACCCGCCGCACCTAGGCGGGCCGCGACGCCAGGCAATCGCGTCTAAACACGTTGCACCTTAGTGGGATGGGCGATCAGAAACGTCGCCCTGAAGGCGGTTACGAGTCCAGTACTTGCTTGTAAAGCAGCCTTTACAAGGATGGTGAACAACCTATGGTGCACTGCCGCTGATGTGCACCGAGAAGTCTGCGCAGAGACCACTTCCGCAGAAATCACCCTGAGGGCACCTCGGTGCGTGAGGATGGGTCTTGAGGATAAAGCCGAATTAGATCACTCCCTCAGAACGAGCTTTCGTCACCTCATTCCTGATCCCGGTGGTTTCCACCGCCTCTAGCGGTCGTGAACGCCTAAACCTACGAGAGACACCGCATGTATTCAGCCGCAATTGATGCTAAGCCGGAGGCGGCTGATGTTGACCGTCTGTGTTTACAAAAGAAGGCGCTTCGCAACGGGTCGCGTTAAGAGCGATAATGAAGCAGACTGGCCGCGGAGGGGAAGATGGCTTCGAGCGACTTATGGAAACAGTGGGAGAGGGATCTGACTCAGGCACGCCTGATGGCCTCAGAGGGAAATCCTAAAGCCGCGCTGACGCGCGCGCAGTTGGTCGATCAGGGGGTGCGCAAGCATCTCCAGGAAGGGTTCGACACACGTGCGGATACCCAGCGGTCCCTCACGTTGCTGCTAGCGCGAACTGAGGGAGACATCGCCCGTTACGAGGCGCAGACCGCGGCTTGGCGCGAGCAAATTGCAGAGCGACAGGCACAGTTCGCTGTACGCTTCTCGGAAGAGATGCGTAAGCCGATGGGATAGAGCTTCCGAGGCACAGCGGCAGAAGAGGTGCACGTGTGTTGGTCGACGTCAGAGCTGTCGCATATGATCTGGGGGGCAAGGATGAACGTCTAAGCCATGTAACGACTCAGTGTGGTGATGACTCAGTGTGGTGATGACTCAGTGTGGGAGGTCGTACAGCGGGGTGGCTGGCCCGCTGGCAGACGCATCGCCGCTCACTCAGCGGGACCCACCACTGCCCTGCGGACAGCGGTCCCCCCAATACGTTCGCTCACGATGCGTCCGCCCGCGGGCCTGTCGTACATGCCGGCATGCGGCACGGGGGAGAGTGGCGTAGGCGACTTCGCCGGGAGGCTCAGACTCATTTCCACAAGAGGATCCCGAACACGTTCGTGATGGGCGGGGGAGTTTGGGTGAATGCCGCGGAATTTTCGCGGTAGAGGGTCTGGGTGCCAGACCCTCGATAGAAATCGCATCGCCGCTCTCTCAGCGGGACCCACCACTGCCCTGCGGACAGCGGTCCCCCCAATACGTTCGCTCACGATGCGTCCGCCCGCGGGCCTGTCGTACATGCCGGCATGCGGCACGGGGGAGAGTGGCGTAGTCGACTTCGCCAGGACGCTCAGACTCATTTCCACAAGAGGATCCCACTGACTTACAACAATGTATGGATGCCATGATCGTGTCCTCCCTGCTACCTGAACACGTTCGTGATGGCGGGGGAGTTTGGGTGAATGCCGCGGGATTGACTTCCGCGGCGAGTCTGGGTGGCACAGCGTCTGGGTGGCACAGCGTCTGGGTGGCACAGCGTCTGGGTGGCACAGCGTCTGGGTGGCACAGCGTCTGGGTGCCAGATCCTCGGTAACACTCGCCCGTGTCGTCGACGTGGCCTGGGGCGCTCTTAGCAGGCTGCAAAGAGCTCCTACACCTCAGTGCGCTCCCTATCGCAAATGGCCCAGGACGTGACCGCGTACGCTAGAACAACTCGGGGAGGAAGTAGGTGAACGCAAACATGAGGCCAGCACCTAAGAGCGCGCCTAACAGAGCGGTTAGCAGTATAAGGCGGAGGCTACGTGCCACCGAACGCCGCTGAAGAGCGTCGTCTGCTGGGTCGGCCAACGGCTGCGCCGCACCAATGGGAGCAGGCGCAACGACGGCTTCAGGCGCAGGAGCTGCTTCGACCTTAGCCGGTACCGCTGCGCCCTGACTCTCGTCCTCTTCTGCCGGGGCTTCGACCCATGCATCAAGAGTGGCTTGGTCGAGCGGAGAAGCGGCAGGCTCCGCCACGCCGTCTGCACCCACGTCCCATGCCATGTCCTGCACGATGGTGTCGCCCTCTTCGTCGTCAAACTCGTTGGCCACCGGAGGCGACGCTTGCGGCGGCTTTTTCGAAGGGAGGATGGGCGCGCTCAGAAGTCGCTCCCGCACCTTGCTCTCCTCCACCATGACTTCACTCATCCACTGCCCAACCTGGGATGCACCAGTAGGCGTGCCTGCGCTGTAGAGGTAGTTTTCCAAGTCATCTGCAAACTCTGCCGCACTGGCAAGCCGTTGCTCCTTATCACGCATCAGCGCACGCGAGACGATCTCCTGCAGAGCTGGCGGGATGGTCGCATTGATATCCGTGAGGGTTGGTATGGGCGCATGTATGACATTGACCGCTGTAGAAGCCTCATTGGCAGCCATGAACAACCGACGACCGGCTAGCGCCTCCCACAGCACCACACCCAATGCCCAGATGTCGGAGCGATGGTCGACCTGCTCCGACTGGACTTGCTCGGGCGCCATGTAAGCAAACTTTCCTTTTACCGTGCCCGCTTCGGTATGCGTAAGACGGTCTTGAGTGCGGGCGATGCCAAAGTCCATCAGCTTGGCCACTCCGTCGTAAAGCACGACAATGTTCTGTGGCGTGATGTCGCGATGCACCACGTTGAGCAGCTTACCGCTCGCCGCTTTTGCGCGATGCGCTGCACTCAACCCCCGCGCCACATCAGCCACGATGCGCACCGCCAGCCAGCTCGGGAAGTTTTGGCACTTGAGGCCGCGATGAATGACACGGGAAAACGTCTCTCCGTGGAGATACTCCATCACGAGGTAAGGAAGCCCATCGGCTTCCCCAAAGTCGATGAGGTCGCACACGTTGGGGTGTTGAATCTGCGATAGAACCCGCGCCTCATCCAAAAACATGTTCACGAAACGCCGGTCACGAGCTAGGTGGGGATGAATCACCTTGAGCGCCACCAGCTTCTCCACGCCGTGGCTTCCCTCGAGTTGCGCAAGGTAGACCGAGGCCATCCCGCCGCTGGCCAGGTGTCCTCTTACGGTATACCTGTCGAAGTGATCAGGCACCGCTGGGCGCGCGCCAGGACGCATCGACGCACGGGTGGGAACTACCGGACGTGACGCTTTCTTCGGTTGCGTTGGCTTCATCTTGTCCAGAAAATCCTCATCTCATGGATCAGCATCGCTAGGTGCAACCCCGGGCCTTTCTGCAGCGCCCCTTCAAAGCGCCTCCTAAAAGCGCCCTTTACCGTCTCGCAGCGCGTTGCGTGGCCACGCGCCGAACTCGCCATAACCCATAAGGTTATCGCCCTCACGTGCGGCAAGCAACGATTTCCGTCACATTTTCAGCGGCACTGCAGTGCCGCGTGAAGTCCGCAGGGCCCTAACGGTGATGTAGCCTGGCTAATCAGATCACGTCGCACTCCTCAAGGAGCGCTCTTCAAACATCGCTGCAGTGCCTGTTGCCGCCTTTTAGCTGCACTTTGACTCCCTTTTGAAGTCGTTGAGTTGCGTGCCGCCTCTTCCCATGAGAAGCTCGCGTGCCCGTAATGAAGTCTGCACCTGAAACTTTGACCCGATCGCTCAGCACAGAGTGCGTCACCGACGCGCAACGTCAGAAGCCGTACGACTCGCTCACGATGCCCATCGCGCAGACGGCTACGTACACCTTCTCGAAGACTGCAGACCTGCTTTCTTTCATGCGAGGCGAAAGGGAGCACCATGAGTACGGGCGCTACGGCAATCCCACCGTGGCAGCCTTGGAGGAGCGTGTGGCTGCTCTAGAGGGTGGTGAGGCGGCAGCGGCGTTCTCAAGCGGAATGGCTGCTGTGACAACGGCGATCTTCGCGCTTACCCGCGCTGGCTCCCACGTTATCCTCTTCTCAGATTGCTACCGACGCACCCGGCAGTTCGTGTCCACAGTACTCACCCGTTTCGGCGTTGACCATACGCTCGTACCTGCCGGCGACCTGAGTGCACTTCAAGGTGCGATCCGGGAGAGCACGCGGCTGGTGATCACAGAGGCTCCTACCAATCCGTATCTTTCGGTCATCGATCTTCCCCAGCTCACTTCAGTTTGCCGAGATCGAAGGATCAAGACGATGGTGGATGCCACGTTTGCGACCCCCATCAACCTGCGGGCGCTCGAGCATCAAGCCGATTTAGTGGTCCACAGCGGCACCAAGTACCTCTCCGGGCACAACGACGTGCTGGTTGGCGTTCTCGTGGGGCAAGCCGGGCTCGTGTCGCTGACGCGTGAGCTTCGTGACGTGACGGGAGCGGTGTGCGACCCGCACGCGGCCTATCTGGCCCTCCGCGGGCTAAAGACCCTCGCGGTGCGAGTAAACCAACAAAATGCATCGGCTCAGCGCATCGCTCTCATGCTGGAAAAGCACCCAAAAGTAAAAGGCGTTTGGTACCCCGGACTCGCTTCGCATCCCGACCACAAGACCGCCTCGCGCCTCATGACGGGCTTTGGCGGAGTGGTAACTTTTGAGGTCGACGGCGACATCAACATGACCAGCCGCTTCGTCGACGCTCTGCAAATCCCGCGCATTGCCCCTAGCCTTGGCGGCGTGGAGTCGCTGGTCGAGCAGCCCGCGCTGATGAGCTACTTTGAGCTGAGCGAGGAGGAGCGTGACGCGATTGGCATCCGAGGAAGTCTTGTGCGATACGCGGTGGGGCTCGAGGAACCAGGCGAGATTATCGCAGACCTTGAGCAGGCGCTCGCCGGGTTAGGCTCGGGTTAGGCTCGGGTTAGGCTACAGTGCGCTTGATTCTAGCGCTCGCTGCGAGTTAGCGCTCACTTCTAGAGAGGCAGACGCTTCAGCGGAGAGAGAGCGGGCGCTTCGGCAGTTTCGCGTCGCTCCGGCGCACGTAGAGTGGCTCCAGCGCGTGAACGTTGTCAGACCCGTTCAACCCGTAATGCGCTCTGGCCAGCACGCAGATGGCACCAGCCACAGGCACATCGCCAGACTCTGCTCCGGCCACCACTGCTCCGGCCACCACTGCCCCAGCAACGCCTGGAGCGGGCAGATACCGAGGTTTCTCCTCCACCACGCGCGCGATCTTTTCATGCGCCTCTGCCAGCGGCGCATGAAAAGGTGGCACGATGGTTTCGGCAACCGTTCGACCCAGGACTCGGTAGACCCCCGCGAACACCTCGCCCTTGTAAGCATTGGCGAGAGGCGCGAGAAGCTCGACGCGCACTTCCGCGACTGCCAAAGCCCGCGCGCGGAGGGAGTCAACGCCAACGATGGGAAGGTCCAACCCCACTGCTAGGGCCTTCGCCGTTGCCACACCGATGCGCGTGCCAGTGAAAGTGCCAGGACCAAGACCCACTGCAAGAAGGTTCAGCTCAGATGAAGCCACATGTGCCTCGGCGAGAGTGCGTTCGACAAGAGGCAGCACGCGCTCGCCGTGGGCTCTTGGCGCATGCTCATCCGAGCATGCGATCTGTACATCACCCTCGAAAAGGGCTACCGAAACCAGCGAGCTTGAGGTGTCGATTCCAAGAGTCTTCACGGCTGAAGCCAGTCTACTGCGCCTGGCAGCATGGGCCAGCCGAGGGTGAACCCAAGCTCCCCCGTCCATCACGAACGTGTCCAGGTAGCAGGAACGACAAGGTGCATCCATACGGCGAGGTAAATCAGTGGGATCTCCGATTGGAAATGAGCCTGAGCCTCCTGGCGAATTCGACTACGCCACTCTCCTCCCGCTTGTTGCCGGCATCACGGCAGGCCTCATGCAGATACACGGCGCAGATGCATCGTGAGCGAACGTATTGGGGGGACCGCCCAAAGGGCGGTGGGTCCCGCTGAGTGAGCGGCGATTCGTGCTTTACAGAGGGTCTGGCACCCAGACGCTGTGCCACCCAAACTATCTACCGCGGAAGTCAATCCCGCGGCATTCACCTAAACTCCCCCGTCCATCACGAACGTGTTCAGGTAGCAGGGTCAACTGCCTGATGCATTTATACATTGTTGTGAATCAGTGGGAGCCTCTTGTGGAAATGAGTCTGAGCCTTCCCGGCGAAGTCGCCTACGCCACTCTCCCACCGCTTGCTGCCGGCTTCCACGACAGGCCCGCCGGTAGACGCATCGTGAGCGAACGTATTGGGGGGACCGTCCAAAGGACGGTGGGTCCCGCTGAGTGAGCGGCGATGCTTCTGCCAGCGGGCCAGCCACCACGTTGCACCGCCTCCTAAACTGCGTCGCCACATAGCTTAGACGGTTCATCCCTGCCCCCAAGTTAGTTGCAATCGACCTGTCTAGCCCCACCTACAACGCTTAACCCAAGATCGAGGTTTCGGCCGCCGATCCTCCGGCGCCCCGTAGTAGCGGCTCCCTCGCTACATTCTCGGGCGGCATCACTTGCGTTGAACATCAAGATACCCAATACCTCAGGTGTCGTGCTGAGTCCTTTTCTGAAGAAAAAACTGGAGGAGAAGAAGCTTTACCAGCTTTACGAGGAGGCTCTTTGCGGACATGGATTGACTGAGGCTGGCCTTTCCGAGTTGCAGGGCGCCGATCTGCTCTTGGTAGGAGCCGTAGCAAAAGCTATTCGCGACGCACTTCTAGAAGATGCGGTGCAGATTGCCAAAGACATCCGCGAGATCGCGGATCCGAAGGTCGTTCTGCCCAAAGCGCCCGCAGCGTCATCCGTTTCGGCGGGGTCCTCCGTTTCGGCAGCATCACCGATTTCCGGAGTGGCAGCATCCCCAATTTCCGGAGTGACTGTGCTGCGTGAGGTGGCGATAGAGCGCGTGCGACATCCACGCCATACCATCGTGTTGGACGTTGAAGCCGTCGGCATGGAGCTAGCGCAAGTGGGCCTCACCTACGGTGCCAACGCGCTTGGTAACGTCAACATCGCCAAGTCCGCACTTCCAGTTGTCGGACAAGCGCCGCAACTAGAGCAAATTGAAGCGCTGAGCGGCCTGATCAGGCGAGCCGGCGGCGACCCTTGTTGGATCGACATTTAGAGCAAGATAACGCCATGTTCACCGATGTAGAAGCCAAAGTTCTTGCTGGAGAGCGTCTTGAAGCAGAAGACGCGATGATCCTATTAAAGGAACCCGACATTCTGCGAGTAGGTGCTTTAGCGAACCGGGTTCGCGAGCAGCTGCATGGCGACGACACGTTCTTCAACGTCAACATGCGGTACGAGGCGACCAATGTATGCGTCGCCTCGTGTCGCTTTTGCGCCTTCGCAAAGCTAGAGGAAGACGCTCCTGGAGCACACACATCCACACACGAGCAGGCGTGGCAAGAGCTGCGCGACCATCCTGATCCGCGTCTGAGTGAGCTCCACATGGTCAACGGGTTGCATCCCAATCTGCCCTTCGAGTGGTACGAAGAGCTGCTGCGGGGCTTCAAACGTGTTCGGCCGAACATTCATCTCAAGTGTTTTACGGCGGTGGAGATCCACTTCTTCGCTGAGAAGTTTGGGATGACCTATGCGCAGGTGCTCGAGCGGCTGAAGGAGGCAGGACTCGACTCGCTACCGGGAGGAGGAGCCGAGATTTTCGACGCACGCGTCAGGAATCGGGTCGCACGCGACAAGGCCGATGGGCAGGCCTACCTCGAAGTGCATCGCGAGGCGCACAAGCTTGGCCTGCCCACCAACTGCACCATGCTGTATGGTCACATTGAGACCTTTGAGGAACGTATCGACCATCTACTGCAACTGCGAGCGCTTCAGGATGAAACCCGTGGCTTCCGTTGCTTCATCCCCTTGTCATTCCACAACATGCATAATGCGCTTGAGCAACTTCCAGAACCCACGGCGATGGACGACATACGCGTCATCGCCGTCAGCAGGCTGCTGCTTGACAACATTCCCCACCTCAAGGCGTATTGGGTATCGATGACACTTGAAACGGCGCAGCTTGCGCTGCGCTTTGGCGCGGATGACCTTGACGGCACGATCGTGCATGAAACGATCTACCACGCAGCGGGTAGCCGGACGCCGATGTCGGTGACGCGCGAGGAGCTGATCCGTGTGATCCGCGAGGCAGGTCGTGTACCTGTCGAGCGCGACTCTCGATACCACGAAGTGGAGCGCTTCGAAGCCCGACCACCTGAAGCCTCCCTCAAGGTGAGGGAGCGAGAGCATCATCGGCTAAAGCGAAGTCTGACCTTGGTGGAGACGTCGCCATGATAGACAAGAAACAAGGACTGGTAGGGAACCGGTACGGCGCCGCTCGAGCACAAGACGGCAAGTTGCGACTGGGAGGCGTGAGCTACCTGAACGCGCGCCCGGTGATGCACGGGCTGCTTCAGGACTTGGCAGGCAAGTCTTTCCGTGTCTCCATGGCTGAACCTGCCGAGCTTGCGCGCCAGCTATTTGAAGAAGAACTGGATGCGGCCCTGGCGCCCGTTGCCGCGCTTGCCACTCATGGAGGGCTGCAGATTCTTCCGCACGTCGGCATATGCTGCGATGGGGCAGTCGAGTCAGTGGTCTTGCTGGCAGAACGTCCGGTTGCTGACCTAGAAACCATCCTCATCGACCGTGCAAGCCGCACCAGCGTCACTCTGCTCCGCGTGCTTCTAAATGCATGGCATCCAAACCGTACCTTCCAGTTCCATTCCTGTGAAGCTGCAACGATACCGAGTGCGATAAGCGCTGGTACAGGCGCACTGATGATCGGGGATGCCGCCCGGCAGGCACGAGGCGACTACGCGCTTGAAGTTGATCTAGGAAGCGCATGGAAGGAGCTAACTGGGTTGCCGTTCGTGTTTGCCGCGTGGGCCGCTTGGCCGCACAAGCTGCTTCGCTCCGACGTGGATGTTATTCATGCATCACTCGAGGCGGGTCTGAAGGCCCGCGCAGCGATCGCCGCGATGTGGACTTCATCGCATGGCGGCACGGCGGCCGACCATGAGCGTTACCTGACCGAGAGAGTCCACTATCGGTTGACCGACGAAGCAACAGCTGGCTTGAATGAGTTCCTCGACCGGGCAAGCGCGCTCTCGCTGCTCCCGCCTCACAGACTCACCTTCTGGAATGCGCCGCGGACGAACACGACGTCTGTTGACAGTTTGCTCCAGAAAGGTGCGGAAGGTGACCGACTCTCCTTCGCGGATGCCATGCGGTTGGGTCAGGAAGCGCCCACTCAAGAGCTAGGCTTGGCCGCCGACCTCCGCCGTCAGGCGCTTCATCCGGAAGGCGTTGTCTCCTACATCGTAGATAGGAACATCAACTACACCAACGTCTGCACCACATCCTGCAAGTTTTGCGCTTTCTACCGCCCGGTCGGCCACAGGGAAGGATACGTGCTTTCGCGAGAGGCTTTGGCAGAGAAGATCCGTGAGACTGTGGAAGCCGGAGGCATACAGATTTTGTTGCAAGGCGGGCTCAACCCAGAACTGGAGTTGAGCTGGTATGAAGACCTCTTCCGTTGGATGACGAGTGAGTTCCCAATAGCGCTCCACGCGCTCAGTCCGGAAGAGATATGGCATTTGAGTCGGCTAGAAAATCTACCTCTCCGGGAAATCTTAAGGCGTCTTCAAGAAGCGGGCATGGCTTCGCTTCCAGGCGGCGGAGCCGAGGTCCTGACCGACCGCGTTCGACGCAAGATAGCGCGCGCCAAGTGCACCAGTGCCGAGTGGTTAGAGTGTATGCGTGTGGCACACACGCTTGGCATGCGGAGCACCGCCACCATGATGTTCGGCACGACCGACACACTCCTTGACCGTGTGGCACATCTGCTCAAGGTACGGGAGCTGCAGGATGAGACGGACGGGTTTACCGCCTTCATCTGCTGGGATTACCAGCATGAGCAAGGGACCCGAGCCACCGCCGGTGAGACGGGCGCCGTGCAGTACCTACGTACGCAGGCACTGGGACGACTGGTGCTGGACAATGTAAAGAACGTCCAAACTTCATGGGTCACGCAGGGACCTCAGGTTGGGCAAGTGGCGTTGCGCTACGGTGCCAACGACATGGGCAGCGTGATGTTTGAGGAGAATGTTGTCTCCTCTGCTGGCACGACTTTCGGTATGGATGCGCAGATGATCGAGCAGCAAACGCGTGCAGCTGGCTTTCGCGTTGTGCGGCGCAACATGCAGTATAGTTGGCTGGACGCCCCAGCCTAAACCGAGCAAAGATTCCATGACAGCGTGGGTCCGCGTGGGGAGGATCAAGCTAGAGCTTGGTACCGCAAAGGTAACTGGCTAGTGACTTTCCGATAAGGAAGGCACGCTTCCCAAGGATGTTGTGCACTCGAGCGCGGAGATCACCGGAGCGTACTGGTCCACCGGAGCGCGATTAGGTGCGTGAAGATGGGGCTTGAGGACGGAAGCCGGATGCACAACCTCCTTGAAGAACGACTCACCAGGGACTGACCGGGTATCCGCACAGGGGGTCAAGGAGCATGAAGGGATTTCAAGCCAACGCACTGGTTGTGGGTGACGGCCGCTTCATACGGAGCGGCGTGGCGGTTGTCGACGGCAGCGGAACCGTACTCTTTGCTGGGGCAGAGGCGCAGGTTCATGCTTTGTTTCCGTCGCTGCACGTCAGGCCGGTCAGAGGCATCATCATGCCAGGCCTCTTGAACGGGCACTGCCACCTAGAGCTTTCCGCTATGTTCAACAAGTTGCCTCAGTACGCCGGCTTCAGCTCGTGGTTGTCTGCGCTAAGGTTGGCTCAGGAAGAGCAAGAGGAAGGCGAGGCTTCAACCACGGCAGTGAGGGCAGCTGCACACATGCGAGCGCAGGGGACTGCCTTCGTCTGCGACGTAGGGCAAAGCGAAGTCGGTCTGAGCGCGGCAAGAAGCTCCAAGATGTTGGCTTTTGTATACAAAGAGCTGGTGGGCCTGCGACGCGAGCTATCTGCTCGCGACTTGAGACCCCTCACCCAGCAGCTAGGTTCGGTACGTTTGTCAATCGCACCTCACGCTCTTTACTCTCTTCCTTTCTCTGCACTGTCCGCCCTCTTCACCGCACACCAAGAGCAGCAGAGCATCGTCACCATGCACTTCGCGGAGCATGACGAAGAGCGCCTATACCTCGAGGATCAGGAGGGGCCACTCGCCGCTTGGGTTCGAGAGAAGTACCCAGACGGTGCGCCTCCGTCTCCTCGGCGTCCCCTGATGGAGTTCGCCCGACGCTGCGGCGCGCTCGGTCAGCATGCTCTTCTGGTGCATGGCACAGACCTTCGAGAGGCTGAGCTCCGCGAGCTCTCCGGTAGCGGTGCCCGTCTGGTGCTGTGCCCCCGCTCAAATTTCTTCATAGAGAAACGCTATCCTCCTCTACCCCGTATGCTCGCGGCGGGGCTCAAGCCGGCGCTTGGCACCGACTCGCTGGCTTCCAACATCGATCTTGATGTGCTTCAAGAAGCTGTCATCCTCCGCCGCGTGTACCCGAACGTCCCGCCAGCAACACTGGTGTGCATGTGCACATCCTGGGCCGCCGAAGCATTCGGACTGCACAGCACGCTTGGGCTGATCGCTCGTGGCAGGCGCCCTGGTATTTTGCACATCGAGGCGCCAACTGACCTGGACTGTCCGCACAGCTTTCTGGTCGAGCAGGGCTGCCGCAGGCGTGGATGGCTTGTTGAGCCCGCCGACACGCTAGAGCAGCCCGGGGTGGAGTGAGCTGGTGCCGGAAACGGTAAACGTGTTGTCACGAAGCGTCAGCTGCGCACTCCGCTATAGCGCCGCAGTGGGGCGGATGATCAAGATCAGCCACACGGTCTTCGCGTTGCCCTTTGCGGGAGCTGCCGTAGTCATGGCATCCGCACATGCTGCTCTTACTGCAGCCAAAGTGGCGCTCGTCGTCCTCTGCGTCTTTTTTGCCCGAACGGCAGCGATGACCTTCAACCGCCTGATCGACCGCGACGTGGACGGCCGAAACCCCCGTACTCGCACTCGCGAACTACCCACGGGGAAGGTATCTGCCACCGCTGCACGGTGGATCGTGGTTTGCGCCTCTTGCTTATTCATCTGCTCCGCCGGACTGCTGGGCGTTCTTCCCCTTGCTCTTTCACCCGTGGCGTTGGCCCTGGCGCTTGGCTACTCCTACTTCAAGCGTTTTTCCGCATGGTGTCACGTGATCTTGGGCTTGGCGGTTGCTTTTGCCCCGGGCGGAGCATGGATTGCCATGAACGCGCCACTCGATGTGGCAACGCCCTACCTACTGGTGCTCTCAGTCGCCACCTGGGTGGCGGGATTCGACATCCTCTATAGCCTCCAGGACCGCGACTTTGATCGGCGCGAACGGCTCCACTCGGTACCCTCGCGCACGACGATACGTATGGCACTGGGACTGAGCCTCTTCCTCCACGTGCTCACTGCCCTAGGTCTGTTCAGTCTGCGGTACTTCGAACCGCTCGGAGCAGCCTACGACGTGGGGGCGTTGCTAGTAGCAGGCGTTTTAATGTGGGAGCATGCCGTCGTGCGGTCTCACAACCTCTCTCGAATCGATCAGGCATTCTTTTTGTACAATGGCATCGTGAGCATCGTGTTCTTTGTCTGCACTGTGGTAGACGCCCTGCTCAATCGATCCATCCTCTGAGCTTTTGACCTTGATGAACCCGTTTCTTTGGCTTAGTTTCGAAGGACATGTTTCGCTCCAAACGGACCTCCGCGCGCCTCACACACAAGCTGCAGGCGCCCCTGACGAGGTACGTTCCGGAGTCACGCCTGGCGGTAGGCGGAATGGCGGAAGTATGGCGTGGCCAAGCCTACGTTGAAAACGGAGAGACCTTCCCCGTAGCCATCAAACGCATCCTTCCCGAGCTTGAACAAAAGAGCATCTTCTCTTCCATGTTCATGGACGAGGCGCGCTTGGGCATGCTTCTGCGCCACCCGAACATTGTACGTGTGTACGATGCGCGGGTTGTGCAGGGTACCTACTTGATGATCATGGAGCTTGTAGACGGGGTGTCGCTCAAAGGACTTCTTGGGCCCGCGCAATCCCGAAACGCTGGAATGCCTGTGCATGCCGCAGTTTACGTCGGTCAGCAAGTGGCACGCGCTCTAGACTACGCACATGGAGCACGCACCAAAGACGGCACTCCACTTGGCATCATCCATCGTGATGTTTCTCCTCACAATGTGCTCTTGGGAGTAGATGGCGCCGTCAAACTAGTTGACTTCGGCCTCGCAAACGCGGTGGTGCACCGCACCCAACTGATGCCGGGTGTGGGAGGCGGAAAACTTGGCTACGTCGCTCCCGAGATATTCACCGAAGAGCATCCTCCACATCCGGGGGTCGATGTGTTCGCAGCCGGAGTCATGCTGTGGGAAGCGCTCGCAGGGCGGCGGCTGTTCGTCGGTCAAGACGATGCCGAGACTGTACGCAATGTGGTTCGCGGTGAGATCCCTCGATTATGTCAAATCAACCCTGCCATTCCACCGCCCATTGATACTTTAATCAGCGAGGCGCTTGAGCGTGATCCCACGCGTCGCCTGAACTCGGCGCGCGAACTAGAAGAGGGCCTCGCCTACGCGTTGGATTATTACTTTCCGGGGGTCAATCAGCGCGACATCGCTCTGTTGACGGGCGTTCACATGTCGGCGCACCGCCCGCAGTCCGATTTGCCTCCGCCCACCGTCGTGCAACGGGTTGCCACGGAGCTCGAGGCTTTTGCGGTTTACGCTGCGGGGTCGGAAGTCGAAGGGCCGGACCCGCGACCGAACGGCAAGTCCGGGACACTGCCCCGGCAGCACGGAGCTGACTACTCCTAAAGTCGCTCAGGCCTCCCGCGAGGGCTCCGCTCGGAATCCCTCGCGAGCGCCGCTCAGGTTTCCTTGGAGGAGGACGCGAAGCTCCTTTCTGCCTCGCGCACGAGATGCCTCGCGTCCTGGTCGCCAAGCATTCGCAGCAGATTCCAAGGCAATCGCTTCTATAAGTCGTTGCAAATCAGCGGATGCGCAAGCCGTGGAAATGAGCCTGAGCCCGCCTGGCGAAGTCGACTACGCCACTCTCCCCCGTGCCGCATGACGGCATGTACGACAGGCCCGCGGGTAGACGCATCGTGAGCGAACGTATTGGGGGGACCGCTGCGACTTTTACTGAGGGTCTGGCACCCAGACCCTCTGCCACGGAAATCCCGCGGCATTCACCCAAACTCCCCCGCCCATCACGAACGTGTTCGGGTAGCAGGGTCAACCGCGTGATGCATCCATACATCGGTGTAAATTAGCGGGGTCGCTCCGGAAATGAGCCTGAGCCTGCCTGGCGAAGTCGACTACGCCACTCTCCCCCGTGCCGCATGCCGGCATGTACGACAGGTCCGCTGGCAGACGCATCGTGAGCGAACGTATTGGGGGGACCGCCCAATGCTGTTCACTTAAGCCATCTTCCGGCTTACGTCCGCGGGAAAAATCCTCATGTAGATAATCTACACTGCGGTTTTTCCCTGTTGGGCGCGCTCGAAAAATGACTTAACTGAACAGCATTGTCCTTAACTGATCAGCATTGGGGGACCGCCCCTTGTTTGAATGACGCTGCGCAGTGGTGGGTCCCGCTGAGTGAGCGGCGATGCTTCTGCCAGCGGGCCGGCACCTAAGTCACCACTAAACTGCGTCACCACCACGCTGCGTCTCCACTGCAATGCATCTGCCCACAGGCCAGCCACGGCGATGCGGAGCGGAACCTGACTTGCAGGCTCGCCGGCAACGGGTCAAACCAGAGGGATGCGAGTTGCTGTTGCCACGCTTCTGACGCTTGCCTCGGCTCAGCAGGTCCCTCCCCATCGCGGGCCTGCTGAGGACGCTGAAGGTACGGCTTCCGCCACGATGGCAAACCTCGGGACGGGCAACTGCGGCGGCGGAAAACGTGATGTTCCCAAGCCGCGTGGCAGCTCTCTCCGTCGTGCCGAGATGCTGGAGCTCGGCACGCACCGTGCCGCGTCTCTTTTGCTTCGGCGCGCGCCGTCGAAGCGATGGCAGCGAGTCGCGCGCCGCGGCCGAAGAGTGAAGAAGCTTTTGTGGCCCGTGCGTGGCGGGCGGCTTGGGCGAGGGTACGGGTTTACCCGTGAGGAAAACACCCATATCAAGCACAAGGGCATCGACATCAAGGCGTCAGAAGGCGCTGTTGTGAGAGCTGCGGCGGATGGCATTGTCGCCTACAGTGACAACACAGTGTGCGGTTACGGCAACGCTATCATCATTATTCATCCCAACGGCTGGGTCACTCTCTACGCCCATAACAAGAAAAACACCGTGCAGGCAGGATGGAAGGTGACGCGTGGGGAGCGCATCGGCTTCGTCGGAGCCACCGGCAAGGCCCGCGGTGCTCATCTACACTTCGAACTCCGCGAGCGCGGACGGGCAGCGGACCCCATACCGCACATGGTAGGGCGGCGGTAGCGTATGGGCGCGACACACAATCTTGCTGGTGCGACACGCGGGCCTCAGGCTGCGCCCCCGCACACGCCGCTGCCCAGCTTGGGTTATAAGGCCCTTTGATGAAAGCTATCGCTTCGTCCCTCTATGGCAATTGGCAACACCTGGATGGTGGGGCAATGTTCGGAAACGCTCCGCGTGCGATGTGGTCGAAGTGGCTGCAACCTGACCAGCACAATCTGTTGCGGCTGGCCTGCCGATGTTTACTTCTTGAAGAAGAGGGCGGCAGACGCCTGCTGTTTGAAGCCGGAATCGGGGCTTTCTTCCAGCCGAAGTTGAGGGCGCGGTTTGGGGTGGAACCGGAACATCACCAGCTAGTGGAGGAACTTGCGCGGTGTGACCTGTCGCCTTCCGATATAGATGTGGTTGTGCTCTCCCATCTCCACTTCGACCATGCCGGCGGTCTGCTAACTCAGTACGTTGAAGGCCAGGAACCACGCCTGCTCTTCGACAACGCCACATTCGTTGTAGGTCAGACGGCGCTCGACCGCGCGGAGCACCCGCACTTACGCGACCGCGCCTCATTCATTCCCTCGCTCCCGCGTCTCCTGCACGATTCCGGGCGTCTAGAAATCGTGTCTGACAAGAGCTCATCCGTTCTGGGCTCATCCTACTGCTTTCACCCGTCCAACGGTCACACTCCCGGCATGTTGCTTACGGAAGTGGCGCTGGAGACAGGGCCGCTAGTCTTCGGCGGTGACCTAGTTCCTGGCATCCCATGGCTCAATACGCCCATCACCATGGGGTACGACCGCTACGCGGAGCGGCTGATCAACGAAAAAAGCCAGGTGCTGGAGAGGCTCTTCGAACAAAAGGGAAGGATTTTCTTCGCCCACGACCCGTCTGTAGCCATGGCCGAGGTGATAAAAGACAAGCGTGGACGCTTTACTGCCGGAGAGATGTGGTCCCACTTGGACAAAATCGCGCTCTAGCTCAGCGGACTGTGCACCAACTACCACCCGCGCCAGCTACTGCCCAATAAGCAGCTAGGATTGAGCGGTTAGAATTTAGCCGCTACGACCAATGCTGATCAGTTAAGAACAATGCTGTTCAGTTGAGTCAGTTTTCGTGGAGTTCTCGTCGTTTCACTCCTGCGATCCCAGCGCCCACAGGGAATAACCGCAGCGTACGTTGTGGTACGTGAGGATTTTTCCCGCGGACGTAAGCCGAAAAGTGGCTTAACTGAACAGCATTGCCGCTACGACAGATCTTCCACAATGCCAAGTGAGTCGTACATCGTGTCCACTGCGGAGGTGCGCGCCTCTTGAAGATCACGCGACGTAGCCCGCAGGCGGCGACTCAGCACACCGACGAACCCCACCAGGAGCTTGATCGCAAGCTTCTGTTCCCGCCGAAGTATCTCAATGAACTCGTGCCGATCCAGCTGTAACAGTCGGCTTTCGCTTAATGAGGTGACGCTGGCACTTCGAGGAGCGTTATCGATAAGCGCCATTTCGCCGAAATGTTCTCCCTGGTTAATCATTGCCATATCAGTGGGCCCTTGATGGACACGCACCGTCCCGCTCAGAACGATAAACAGGCTTCCATCACTTTCGCCCTCCTCAACAATACGCTGACCCGCATCCACAACCAGCATCCGGGTTCGGTTGAGCACCGCGATGAGCTCTCGGTAGGTTAGGTGGCGGAAGAAGGGCATGCCGCGCAAGCTGCTGATTCGCAACTTGATTTCCTCTGCTTCGCTGTACTGGGCAGCAAGACTCCCAGGAACATGCACCAGAACTACGGAAACGTTATCTTCGCCCCCCTGCTCATTGGCATAAGTGACAAGACGATCGGCCAGCTGCTCAAGAGGCTCATCATCCAATAGAAGCTCGAGTGGCTGGTCCTTGAAGTACCGATGCAGTCCATCCGAGCAGAGAAGCAGGGTATCGCCGGCCACCATCTCAAACTCAAACGTGTCGACTTCAACGTTCGAGTAGACTCCCACAGCGCGGGTGAGCGCGTCCTGCTTGCCCGTTCTCTCCACTTCCTCAGGCGTCATCAGCTTCTTTCGCACCGCTTCATTACGAAGAGAGTGGTCCTCAGTAAGCTGATGCAGCTGTCGCTCGCGCATCAGGTAAACGCGCGAGTCGCCGACGTGAGCGATGTAACCCCGGCCGTCGACCACCGCCAGCGCAGAAAAGGTAGTTCCCATACCGCGCCGCTCAGGATGCTCCTTGGCGTTGTTGTACACCTCTTTGCAGCTTTCTTGCACCGCCTCTTCTAGGCGCTGCTGGATCGAGAGGATGCTCCCAAGCGCATCGTAGGCCTGACGGAAAGCGGCGACAGCCAACTGGCTAGCCACCTCTCCCGCGGCATGTCCTCCCATGCCGTCAGCAACGACAAACAGCTGCCTCTCCGCGTCCGCGAAACACGCATCCTCATTCGTCTGACGCTTCACTCCAACGTCAGTGCGTGCTACTGCTGCTACACGGTCACGAGTCATTGTTGTTGTTTGCTAGCCTATCACAGCTCCCGGGAATCTTGGAAACGCATTGGCTGATGTCTGCGCTGAGGTGGCCGACGAAGCCGCCTACGTGCTTCTTTAACGCGATGCGTCCAGTGAGTTCGCGATGAAAGCAGGGACACTGTCGGTCCTCCTAATTGTCCTCACCTTCCTCTCAACCCTCTATGTGGGTGCAGGTTGGGCAGGACAGCCGGTTGCTACGCCGTCTGACCTTGTCCACGGCTGGACGTTTGCCGTTCCACTGATGGGCATCCTGCTCGCTCATGAGTTCGGCCACTACATTGCTGGCAGGAAGCACGGCGTAGACATTTCACTGCCGTACTTTCTGCCCATGCCGATTTTCCTTCTCGGCACTCTGGGAGCGGTCATTCGCATCCGTCGTCCGATTGCACATCGAGCAGCGCTACTCGATGTGGGCGTTGCGGGACCCTTGGCAGGTTTAGCTGTGGCGCTGCCCGTTCTAGTCGCAGGGCTCGTCGCTTCTCCTGTGCAGCCGCTTGAAGAACTGACAGAGCAGAGTCTTTTACAAGAGGGGCATTCTCTGCTGTACATGCTCCTTCTCTACTTCATCAAGGGCCCCATAGCAGACGGCTCTGACGTCATGCTCACGCCCACAGCCCTCGCTGGCTGGGCTGGCCTGCTCATCACCATGATCAACCTCATCCCCGTCTCTCAACTGGATGGCGGACATATCGCATACGCACTTTGGGAGGAAAAACAAAACCACTACTCCCGTTGGGTAAGACGGCTTCTGCCCGTTGTCGCAATCGCTGTGGGCCTCTGGTCTGCCTTCGGCAGCTACCTTGAAGGTGAGCGAGGAGACAATCTGCTTGGGGAAGTCTTCGTTGGCAGCCATTGGCTGGTTTGGGCGCTGATTCTGTATCTCATGACGCGTGGAGCCGAGCGGGAGCATCCCCCCACGGTCAGCGAACCACTTTCCGCAAAGCGGAAAGTGGTTGGGTATTTCACCCTAGGGATGTTCCTGGTGCTCTTCATGCCCGTTTGGATCCGCATAAGCTGACATCTGCCTACGCTGACATCTGCCTACCTCTTGCGAAGCTTCAACTGAGCGAACACCTTGTCCATCTGCTTGGTCGCTTGATGAACTTCATCCTCCTCGAACTCGAGCGCTTCCACCGAGGCTTCTTGCACCGTTTCATACAGCCAGTTTCCCCCCTCGTCCGTGATGCTTTCAGCGGCGGAGTGGCCCTGAAAAGTTAACTTGGAGACCTGAGCTGCCGCCTGCTCGATGCGCTGCATCCCCTCCTGCAAGCACTCTCGCGTCATCTGCAGTTGTTCGGGTAATGGGGCAAACAGCTCGGGGGCGTCTTCTTGATGCGGCTTCATCAAATCGGGATAGTTCTGGATAAGTCTTTCCAGGACCAAACGCACCACGATGACGTCATCTACGTAGGCGAGTATGCCACTCAAGCCGGGGATAGCATTGGAACCCGATAGGACGTGAAGGATCGAACCGGCTGCATCAATGCGCGCCGCATCGTCAAGCTCAGGGTCCTCCACGATCCGCACAACCGTCTTGATATCCTGAGACAGGGAGAGAATGCATTCCTCAACAAATTGAACGAACTGTTCCCGTAACATCACCATTACCTTGGACTTAGAGAGCGCCCTGCTGGACACACCACTGTGACATTGGTTGGACCATCGTCGGTGCGCAGGATCTTAAACTCTACACGCCGATTCTTCTCCCACGCACGCGCATTGTGAGCCGGATCCACCGGACATCGCTCGCCATACCCTGCGCTTTCCATTCTCTGCGGATCGACCCCTCGGTCAATGAGCGCTGTACGCACAGAGGCCGCACGCGCTCGTGTTAGCCGGACGTTGTAAGCATCTCCTCCACGCTCATCGGCATGTCCCTGGATCTGGATGCGTTGAATCTGCGGATTGCCATTGAGTGTGGCTCCGACTGCATCCAGCAGTTGAAAACTACGCCGCTGGATCTCAGCACTGTCCGTCTCAAAGTAGATCTTCTCGAGAATCAGAATCTGGTTTTCTTCGACTACAACCACGCCCTTGTCCGGACATCCGTCTTCGTCGTCTTTGCCGTTGTAGGTCTCTGGTTCGTTAGGACACGCGTCGTCCACGTCGAGGATGCGGTCCTTATCGTTGTCCGGGTCAGGGCAGCCATCTTTGTCCTGAAAGCCATCAAAATCTTCGGGCTTGTTAGGACACATGTCGTCCTTGTCCATGATGCCGTCACCATCGTTGTCTGGGTCAGGACAGCCATCTTTGTCTTGGAAGCCATCAAGGTCTTCAGGGTCATCTGGACACTTGTCCATGGTATCCGGGATGCCGTCGCCGTCCCGATCGCCCGCTGATCCGTCGGGGCAGCCGTCGTCGTCCTCCTCGCCGTCAAAGTCCTCTGGCACAAGCGGGCAGCCGTCGTCCTCATCGAGGATACCATCGCCGTCGTTATCTGGGTCTGGACAACCGTCTTCGTCCTGAAAACCATCAAGGTCTTCAGGATTGTCGGGACAGTTGTCAAAATCGTCCGCAATGCCATCCCCATCGCGATCGCCGATCGAGGGCTCAAAGATGAACGCGAGGACGCCGCGCACGTTGGCGTCGGAGTATCCGTCGGTAAAGCCCACACCCGCTGCCGGCATCAGATAGCTGTTTTGATCGACGAAGATTTTCAGACCCCCGAGCGCTTCAGCAGACAGAGCATCGCCTGTTCCAAAGTCGTCAACTATCTGATTGGCGTACACCTCACCCACCAGGTCCAGCGACGGAAGGACGCGCAAACTGGCGCCAAACCCAGCGGTGACCTGGTCGTCGTACGTGACGGTCGTTCCACCGTCAACGAGCGTCGCACCAGTTGCGTTGACCGCGGAAGGCTCGGTGCGCCCCCCAACCGGAAAGGTCGCCCCTTCACCTCCGATGTAGCGATACCCCAAATTGAGGGCGAGCCGCAACGGGTCGAACGGCTTCCACTCTGCAACAAGCGAAGGCCAAAGTGAAAGCCCCGGCTCACCCGCGAAGGCCTCAGAATCGCCGGTTGGCAAGCCAAGCCTCGCCATACCCGCCAAGCTAAACCGATCCTGCGATGTCCGCAGGAAGCGGTACTTCGCGTGCAGCATGATGTTGCCGAGCCCCTGGTAGTCCGCGCCGCCTCCAGCGTCGTTGAAGGTTCCCGGAACGGTGACGGCGGGTGCGTCAACGAGCTGCACAGGCAGCTGAACGCCAACTACCAACTTGTTCCACAAGCCGTAGTTGAACTGCAGTGTACCCGTCCATAGAGATGATACGAGGTGGTCGACACGATCCGCGTTCTCGGGCAGGACCGTCTCGTCGTTGATGAACCCATCAAAGGGTAAAACTCCAAGCCCCACATCAAGAATCAGCCCAAAGCTTATCTGTCGGTGACCCAGCACGCTGGCTCCGTTCACGCCGATATGACCCTTGGAGTCGATTGCGGGTCGGAAGAGGTGAAGATCCATTCCCCCGTTGGTCAAGCCGCTGGATTGCGCCCGAGCGGGTTTCGTCCCAGCCGTGAATAGGAGAGCGGAAACCGCTAGGCAGGCGACACATGATGGAAGCGTTCTCTCAAGGAGGTCATTTCGCTCCAGTTTTCCGCTTCGTCGGGTTCGCCCTATCTTCAATGTAAGCTCCTCTTCAACTTGCCTTCCTCCGAAGGATGACTTGTTCGCCCGCGCTACCACTGCCCGCCAGGGATAACACAAGATGCGCCAGATAAAACCGAAAAATCAGACGCAACGTCCAGACGCAACGTCGCTGCGTGGGTTTCATGCGCAGGCCTTCGCTCGCGTAGCCACATCTCAACTGCCTCCGAGAGCCACGTGCGTGCGCGAACAGTTGTGCATGCACAGATGATGCACATTGTCGCCTCTCGACCCAAGAAACTTGCCCTAGAGGTTGTTAGCAAAATGACTCTATCCCATGCGTAGAAGCAGTCGTTGATCCAACAACTGTAGAGGACAGTACCACAGTGCGCTTTTCAGCCGGATGCCTTTTTTTTGCTAGGCCCGACGGCTCCCCCATGCAGGCGTAATCGGTCCGTGGTGAGTCCCGCTGAGGGAGCCGCGATGCGTCTGCTCAGTGTATCTGCATGGGGCCGACCAGGTAGCGACTTCGCGCCCAGAGCTGCCACCCACGCCCGTGCGCCTCCGAACCAACTCCTATGGGCCGCGCCGCTACACCGACTACGGCTGCCGCTCAAGAAATTGCTCATAGTACTCAGCCTGACTCGCACGGGGAAAGCGTCGCAGGAACTCCTCCATCTTGGTCCTTGCCCTTCCCGTCTCTCCCACCGAGCGGTAGGTCTCAATCAGCAGAGCCAGCTCACGAGGAAGACGCGTGTTCCCCTCAAGTGCGGTGATTGCGCATCGTTGGTCGCCCCTGGCGAGACAATCCCGTGCCGACTCAAAGGGCGTATTCGAGTTAGCTGCACTTGGCGGTGCGGTGGGGGCATTTCGCGTGGGACGTGCTGGACGGGCGCCACCCCGCTGCTCAGCCCTTGCAAGCTGGCGCACCCGCAACCGCTCAGCCGTGGCCTGAATGCGTTTCGCCTCATCTTCAACGCCGGTCGGAATAGGTTGCATCCCGAGGAGCTCCTCGGTCAACGTCAGCGCCGAGGCGGGATCAGCACGTACCCTAGTTCGGGCCTTGCCGAGGATCGACTCGGCGTACTTCTTCGATATCTCGCTAATCTCCGGCTGGGTACGGTGAACGCTATCCGCCGGCAACGCCTTCACGCTCTGGTACGCGTCTTCGATGTCACCTTGCTCGAGCGAACCTTTGGCTTGCGCGAAAGCTTGCTCTTCATCGTATGCAGCCTGTGCCTCAGCCTTGCATCCTGACGCCTCTTGATCCTGGGGACGCAGCTTTGCAGCTGCAGATCCATAGGAAAGTGCTTCCTCGTAGTCCATCGACTGCAGGGCATCACGGCACTTCTGTAGAGCCTCCTTGAACGTCTTATCAGCCAGCACTGTCGGCTTCTCGACTTCTCTCGGCTCTTCAGCTACGGGCGCTGGCACTTCCACTACTCCCGTTCGCAAAGCGTAGATTGCTGTACCCGCTGCAGCAATGCATATGGCTGCAAGTGCGATGGCAAGTGGCTTGCCGTAGCCGCGGAATGGACCCACCAAGAGCACTGCCTCGGAATCCTCCTCAACGTCGAACACGGCTCCGGGCGCGACGAAGCGCAACTTGACCTGACCGAGCTCAACAAGGTCCCCGGGATGGATCACTTGCTCCTTCACATCCTCTCCGTTGACTCGCATGCCGTTGGCACTTCCTAAATCGCGCACCGAGTATCCGCCATCAACGGAAGCGACTACGGCATGTTCTCGAGATATCGAGGGGTGGTTGATGCACACCTCCAAATCCTCTGCTCGGCCTATTCTGACTTCATCGCCTGCAAGAACGTACTCCGTGCCGCGCTCATCCGAGTTCAACACGTAGAAGCGAGGTGCAGATGGAATCGGAGCAGTTTGTGCAGACGGAGGACGCACAATGGGTTCCTCCATCTTCATCGTCTGCGAGAGATTCTCCATGCGTGCCGTGGGTGCCCGCGCCGCCCGCACAGCCGCCATGCTCTGGATGGCCAGCAAGTAATCGCCAACCTGAATCTTGTCGCCCTCTTTAACCTTGGCCTCTCCCTTAATCCGCATGCCGTTGACTCGCACGCCATTGTACGAGTTGAGGTCAATGATGGAGAAGGCTCCAAAGGCACGCTTGAGGCGAGCATGATGCCGCGAGATGTTGCGTTCGGTGAGCCTGATCGTGTTGCCCTCGAGGCGACCGACCGTGATCTCATCACGCACCAGCGGAACGACAGTTGTCATACCTTCGTCGTCTGAGATCACTAAGTTATACATTTCAAGTCCGAGTCCAACGAGAGCTCATATCCTAACCCAGCTAGACTTAACATCATAACTCAGCACGAACTTCTCCAAAAACCTCGACTTCTCTTCCGTCGAGAGCCAGACCTGGCGCAGGCGGCAATGTGCGCCGGCCCCCGTGCCAGGCCAGATTTTACCGAGAGTACTATAAGTAGCGCATTTTGTGCAGCCACACCCATCCTAAACGTCGCCCGGATTCCAAGTGTGATAAAATCGAAAACTATCCGTACAATAGTCCAACCACGTGGAGAAAGCGTAGTTATCAGAGGCACAGTTAGCAGAAACACCGCTATCAGAAACACCGCTATCAGAAACACCGCGCAGACTGCTTCCACCCGCCACGACCTGTGGAACAGGACGCACCTGCCACACCTTCGGCTCCTGTCACACATGCGTCGCCATCAACAACAGACATGGAGGCCTCCGCCAGGAGCAAGAGTCCGTCGCACGACGGGCAGCAGCATGCACCAGAACGTCGATTGCTGGAGAGCCGAACTGCGCGTTCTACCACCCTCGGTCGAATGGCCGACACAGGAGGCTCACGGGCCCAGCATGAGGCGTCACAGACGGATCGCGCTCATGCTTACGCTCCTGGCCGCATTTTCTGCGAGCTGTGCCGATGAGACACTTCCCGGCGGAGCGTCGTATGTGCCCACCGTCGGAGGCGCATCTGAGAAAGAACAGGCGGACCCAGATGAGGCTCCCAATCCTCTTTTCGGACGGCGCGGCTTGCTGCAGCTCTCGGAAGTGGACGCAGAGGTAACGCTTGCGTTTCAAGGTGAGACGCAGACTGAGACGCTCACCCTAACCACCACGCCCCGCGCGCTTGACCTGCTGATCTTGCTGGATACAACTTCGAGCTTCCTTGGCGAGATCCAAGCGTTGCAGGACAAGCTCTCCACGGACATCATCCCCAAGCTGCGGGACGAGATAAGCGATGTCGCCATAGGCTTAGCTACTTTTCAGGACTTTCCGCGCAACCCCTATGGGCGCGAAATTGCACCGGCAGATTCCCCATACGAGCTGCTGAACCCCATCACGACCGAACTTGTCGCGGTGCAGAAGTCCATCGACGCGATCCAGGAGCTAGGCCAAGGTGGGGACACTCCCGAGTCGCTCGCGGAAGCCGTCTACCAAGTAGCCACCGGCGAGGGCTACCAAAGTGGCAGCACAACGTTCATTGCACCCCGCGTGCCGGAAGAAGGCCGGCTCGGCGGAGTGGACTTCCGGCCGGATGTACTGCACCTCGTCCTGATCGTGACCGACGCCCCGAGCCATCAGCCCGAAGACTACGAGCCGACATTCCCAAATACGCGTTCACTTGCGCAAGCGGCCGAAGCACTACGAGCGCTTCCCGCTCAAATCATCGGCATCTCCAGCGGAAAAGACGCGCGAGCTGACCTGGAGTTCTTAGCGGATGCAACCGAAAGTTGGGTGGCTCCCGTTGATAACACATGCCTCACTGGCATCAGAGGCGAAGCACGACCCCTGCGAGCTGGCAGGTGCCCGGCAGTTTACGATATCGATGCTGAAGGGGGCGATCTCGCTGACAGCTTCATCACCGCAATCAAAGAGTTGCTCGCTCAGATTAGCTACGAAAAGGTCGTCGGCACCAAGAAGTCCGATAGCCTTTCTTTTATCAGTGAAGTCCGAGCACTCGAGGGCAGCACCGAAGACGGCTCATCGCTCCGAGCTGCCGATTTAGAACCCGCGGGGGACGCCATCAACGATTCGTTCGTCTTTGTGCCCAATGGGGCCGTGCTGACCTACCAGATATCGCTCGACAACGCGCTGATCCCCTCACAAGACTACGCCCAGCACTTCAGGGTCACGGTGGAGTTGCGCGGCGATGAAATCGTTCTTCAGCAACATAGAATACGCGTCACGGTTCCAGCTATTCGTCGCTAGTTTGCTCGCGGTCAGCTGCACCCCAAGCGGCTGGCGTGCAGGTATACACGCTAGCCTCGCGTGGTCGCAGGCTGGTTTGCGCGTGGTGGAAGTGGCCCAACCGGGCCCGAGCGCCCGGGCCGGCCTACGCGCAGACGACCGCGTGGTGGCTATTGATGACTGGTCTACAGCGGATAGATCGTACGATGAAGTCATCGAGCACTTACGAGGGCCGGTAGGTAGCGTCGTGACGCTTTCGGTCAAACGCGGCACACGAACAGAAAGAGTCGAAATTGTGCGCGAGCCTTTTCACCACCGGTCCTGAGTGACGCCCGTGCTCGCCCCTGGCGTATCTCCCAGTGCCGAAGATGATGGATGCGCACTGCGCCGCACCTTTCACGCACTGCCTTTCACACACTGCGCCGCAGCAGTCTAAATGAAGCGCTCAGTCTACCGGACATGTCTTCCGACGTTCGCACATCGTCTGCGTTTTCCTCGAGAACGGGGGCCGACAACATGCAGAAGCCGCTTGAACTCGGCAGTTGTTTCTGCGAAGGGAAGGGCAACAACGTGTTCACAGCCTTCCGCCTCGCATCAGAGGCTTCATCCAAAGGAGCATCATGTCTTCACCGCTCATCGTCGGTTCTGTAGCCTACGATACCCTCAGACTTCCTAGCGGCGTCCACCCTCGTGAACTGGGAGGCTCTGCCACCTACGCCGCCCTAGCAGCCTCGCTCTTCGTCCGACCCAACTTGGTTGCCGTTGTCGGAAATGATTTTGACGAGTCGTCGCGTGCCGTCCTGCGGGAGCGTAATGTGAACATGGAAGGCCTTGAGCAAGCGGATGGCCTGAGCTTTAGCTGGGAAGGGGAGTACAGCGCCGACCTCACTCAGCGAGAGACGCTTCGGACTGACCTCAATGTTTTCGCAGACTTCTCTCCGAAGATTCCGCCCGGCTTTCAGTCAAGCGAGTGGATCATGCTGGGCAATATCGATCCCGAGTTGCAGATCCGCGTACTCGATCAAGTGCGGAAGCCGAAGTTGGTGATCGCTGATACGATGAACTTCTGGATAGAGGGTCGCCTCGACAAACTCAAGGAGCTACTCAAGCGCATTGACCTCCTCGTCATCAACGAGGAGGAAGCTCGGCAACTTGCAGGCCGCTACAGCCTGGTTGACGTTGCACGACACGTTCATGAACTCGGCCCCCGCGCCGTGGTCATTAAGCAAGGCGAATACGGAGCAATGCTCTTTGAAGAGCAGCTGATGTTTAGCGCGCCGGCATTCCCGTTGAATGCTGCCGTCGATCCGACTGGAGCCGGCGACACCTTTGCTGGAGGCATGCTCGGCTACCTCTCTCAGCAAGAAGGCGCAAGTCACGAGACGCTAAGGCGCGCCATCGTCCACGGCTCTGTGCTTGCATCCTTCTGCGTTGAGCATGTCGGAACGAGCGGATTGCATCAACTAACGCGCGAGAAGCTCGATGAGCGTCTCGTCGCATTTAAGCGACTGTCCGAGTTCTAGGTTCTTCCGGAACGCGTAACGCGTTAGGCTTGGAGGGTAACCAGGGACCTATCGGATGCCGCGGAGGTGCCAAAGCGGGCCAAGTCGAATTACCTGCCTCCAAGCGGCGCACGAAAAAAGAAGGTGTTAGGCACCTCGACAACGCCGTCACTCAGAGGCGAAGTAGGAAGAAGCCTGCCGCCCAGGTGTTCAAGACACCGCCCAGACCCTTGTAAGATCTCGACGCCTTGAACAATCGGTGGTGGCGCCTTCACGCTCAGCGAGCAAGCGCCCTCCGCGACCGCCCATGAACGGCCCGAGCGCGTGTCTTGCACGCGGAGTGTGGCGGGAACTACGCTCCCCGAGCGAGCCGCAGATGCATTGAGTGAGAGTCTCACGACGAGCCCGGATTCTGAATCCTCGAAGGAGAGGTCGGCGTTTAGCGGGTCACCGCGATAGCGGTATCGGTCGCCATCACTTGATTCGAAGTTTCGCTCTTGACCCAACACGACGGTGGTCTGGAACACGTGCGCGAGCGACACAGGATCCTCCTTCAGGGCCACCGGTAGTGGTCGCTGCGCGTTCTGACGCTTGCTAAGTTCTGCCGAACTGAGAGCTGCAGGCACGGGGATAGCGCCGCGAAAAAGCGCCATGGCAGCGGAGGCAGCTACGGATTCTAGGCGCGCGGCCCCAGTTCCCCGGCTCGGCGCGGCATCAAGCGCCACCGCTAATGCGATGCCGGGGTCAAAGCGGAAATCCAGCCGATCTTGGTCACCATCGAGATCGAGCGCACCCTCTCCTGTTGCAATGAGCTCTAGAGGCTCGCCTCCTGGCATGAGAGCTCTACCTTCTGCATCCCCCTGATAGGCCAGTTCTAGGCCGGGAAGAGACGCTTCCGCTGTGACTAGGCGCGCTCGGCAGTAGTCACCCCGCGGCACTTCAACACCCAGGTGTGCGGGAGCGTCGACAAGGTTGACACTCAGGGCAACCTCTTCGATGACTTGTGCCGCGGACTCCTCGCACCCTGCTCGCGTCCACATCTGCAGTTCTGCCAGCCGCAAGTTAGCCTCTGTTAACAAGAAGCGTGCTTGCTGCTGTCTACCGATCCCGACTTCCGTGGGTGTGCGGTCGATCGGCGACAGGTAGATGTTGGCCACGATCGGATTGCCCACTTCCGTTCCCGTGCAGGAACAGGCAAGCCATGCCGCTCCCAAGAGCGCGACTCGCAGTAGCAAGACCTGCAAGCCGTGGACCGTAAGAAGACATGAGGAAACGGTGCTTGGATTAGACCTTGCCATGCCGCGTACCTTTCGACAGAGGGAACAGCTGGAAGTTCACCTGCACAACCTTCTGTGGGTCACTTTCCAGCGATGAGAGCTCTAGCAGCTCCCGTCGAAACGCCTGCATCCGCTCCTTGAGCTTACGAAGACCCTCATCACCAAGACATAATACCAGCGCCGAGAGGTCGCGTTGCGCCGCCGGAATAAGGTCAATGGCTTGTGCGGCTCGTTCCAACATTTCCCGATGGTAACTTGCAATAAGTATGGAACCCGTCTCTTGAGCGGTAGTGAGCAACAAAGCATCCGACCGTTCACCCTCATGACTGAGCAGACCAAGTGTCTTTAGTGTGTCGAGTGCTTCCACCACCTTACCTACTGGAACGGACGGCCAAAGCTCTTGGGAAATCCAAGCGGGATCCGCCTGGAAGTCCTCGCGTAGACTCAGCTCCCGAATGGCAGGGAGGTACCAGGTTGAGAAGTAGGCGTAGCGAGCTGTTTCCACCTCGCCAATACCCTGATGGCGACGGCGCGCTACCAAGTGCTTGTAATGCTCCTGTTTCTCCTCCGAGCTCTTGGCTTGGTCGAAACGGACCAACAAACAGAAGTAGGCCGCCTGCGCCTTGTCAAGCCGGCACGCTTCAGCGAAGCGCTCAGCCATCTCCTCGCTCAGGTTTCGCTTTCCCTCGATCACCAGTTTCAGAAAGCTTGGTGAGGAGAATCCTGCGCGTCTGGCAAAAAAGCGGTGCGAGAATCCGCGATTTTGCCCCTTTCGAAAGTCGTAGTAGTCACGCAAGAAGGTGCGGTAGTCGAGGTAGGTGTACACCAGCGGGGGGGTGTCTCTTTTATGCTCGGATTGTGTATCCATTGCCTACATCTGTACTCTTTATAGAGTACAGTATTATCACATAACAGCTATCACATTAGCACATATGTCTCGATCGCACTCTCTCATTAGAGTACATTCTTCACATGAGACAACGACATCGACCAGCACAAGCCGCCACACACTTTCTTTTGAACCTCTTGCTGCTCTCGCAGCTCGCCGCGTGCGGTGATAGCGCCGAAAGCTCCTCTGGAGCGCCGGGCAATGAGGCGCCTCCGGGATTGGACGAACCTGCCGCATCTCCCGATGGCTCTGCGCGGCTTCTCGACGATGGAGAGAGCGTCGGCTTCAGCCCCTTTGTCATGACGCATCATGACCCTCTTTCCACCTTTGCTGCCGATGTAGACAGCGCAAGCTACGACATCTTTCGCCAGCTGGCACTTGCCGGCTCGAAGCCTCAACCCGAGCAAGTTCGGCTTGAGGAGTACCTCAACTCCTTCGATTATGCGTACGACTTCCCCTCCGAGACCGAGCGCTTTCGCGTGGCGATGGAGTTGCACACATCGCCGCTTTACTCGGGAACACCCATGCTGCGCATCGGCTTGCAAGCACCCAAAGCTGAGGAGTTCATCAAGCGGCCTGCGAACCTGGTGTTTGTTGTTGATGTATCCGGAAGTATGGCAACAGAGAGAAAGCTTCCGCTCGTCAAGGAGATGCTAAAGCGCGCGATCTCCGCTCTCGATCCGAGCGACAAAATATCTATCGTCACCTACGCCGGACAGGCTGGCGTGCGACTTGAACCGACCCCGGTAGCGCAGCGGGAGATGATCGAAGAGGCGCTTGATGAACTTGAAGCCGGTGGAGGCACAGCCGGCGCCTCCGGGCTTGAGCTCGCCTACGAGCAGGCCGAGTCGGCCTTCATCAGTGGCGGTATAAACCACGTGGTCATTTGTACTGACGGCGACTTCAACATCGGTCCGAGCAGCACCGATGAAATGGTGGAGCTCATCGTGCGAAAGCGGGAGTCTGGGATCACGCTCACTGTGGCGGGCTTTGGCGCCGGTCTGAACGACGCGATGATGGAAGCCATCAGCAACAAAGGGAATGGTACCTATGCTGTCATCTATAACGAAGAGCGCGCCCAGAGCTACGTGCAAGAGGACATGCTGGCCACACTGCAGCACATCGCCAAAGACGTGAAAATCCAAGTTGAGTTTAACCCGGAGTTGATCCTGGCTTACCGTCGCCTCGGCTACGATAACCGGCAGCTCGTAGATGAAGACTTTCGCAACGATGTGATCGATGCGGGTGAGATCGGTGCAGGTCATCAGGTGACGGCACTCTATCAGCTGGTCACTGGCGACACAGAGGTGCCATCGCCTCAAGGTGCACCCGATCCCGTCGACGGAGACAGCGCGCCGGCGCCCGATTTCGAGGAAAATGAGCTGGTGCGGGTGCGTGTACGCTACAAAGAACCGGACGCTGGGGCCACCGATGAGGCGACCGAGATCACCGCCACGCTGGTAGCAGCAGAGTCTGAAGAAGTCGCCACCGACGACTTCCGCTGGACTGTTGGCGTAGCTGCACTGGCTGAACGCTTGGCCGGCGTCCCATTCGCTGATGAGGCGATCGCCCCACTTATTCAAACGAGGTTGGAAGCAGCGAGCGACGACTCCGAGCAACGCTCGGAGCTCATCGGTTTACTACCCGTAGCTCTCAAGTAGTCATAGTGGCGAAGGTTCGAGTGCGAGACATTTGAACCTTCGCCACGCCTGGATCTTCGCCACGCCGCCCACCGCGCACTTCCATCAAGGCATGCGCATCCAAGGCTGTGTCGAGTCGGCAGTACAGACTGTCGGACGATTCGTCCCTCGAGTTAGGCCTTTGCCCCGACGAGGTTTTGTAAAGCAGCCTTTACAAAATCGGCTCGTGGGTTGCGGCTCGTGGTTTGCTACATGCGCTGAAGGTCATTTAGCCGTCGCGGCTCACGTTCTGAGCAAGCGGCCCACGCGGTCCATCCTTGAGTTCAAAAAAGACCGGATCGCCCTCCTGAAGAGTGCGGTAACCGTCTCCTGAAATCTGACTGTAGTGAACAAAAACATCGGGCCCCTCATCCTGACGGATGAAGCCAAACCCCTTCGCGTTGTTAAACCACTTAACGGTACCTGACGGCATGATCCCTTACCTTCACTGCCCATAGGAGGCAGCTTCGCCACCTCCTCACGCACGAGGTCCTCACGCACGAGAACAAGGTGAGACGGAGACAGGCCCGCTGCCATCGCCTCAACAACACCCGAACATCGCGCATTACCTTCTCGTGAGCTCAGGATGGGTCCGAGATTATGCAGCAGAGACGAGGTGTCAAGCTCTTTCTCCCCCACGGAGCCGCCATGTGTCACGATAGAATCTAGCGAAGCCTCCTTCCGCCGCGTCACGCATCCACTAAACTGGGCCCTTCTCAAAGAGGCGACGGGTAGACTTAGCGCGATCCTTTACGCTGCGATGCGGTTGGCTCTTTCTAGTCCGAGTTTTAGTCCGAGCGCTCTACGGGTAAAGGCGCCCCGCATGCCATCTTGCGCCGTCGTGCGTGAACACCATTCGGTCGTGAAGCCGGTACTCCCCTGCCTTCCAAATCTCAACTCTTCTGGCACGCAGTAGAAATCCTCCCCAGAAGTTTGGCCGCGGGACCTCCCGATCGTGGAACCTCTGCTTCACCTTTTCAACCTCATCGAGGAGTTCGGCCCGACCGCTTAGAGGCGCGCTTTGTCGGGAAGCCCATGCGCCGAGTTGCGAAATCCGCGGGCGGGTGCGGAAATACGCATCTGATTCAGCCGCAGACAGGTGTTCGACCTGTCCTTCAAGTCGCACTTGTTGCTCGATCCAGGGCCAGTATAGTGTGATCGCAGCACGATCATTATCACTTAGTTGCTGTGCTTTGCGGCTACTGAAGTTGCTGAAGAATGTGACTCCATCGTCTCTGAAGTGCTTTACCAGCACGAAACGCACCGAAGGCCTCCCCTCCCCATCGGCGGTGCCTAGCGCTGCGGCCGTCGGGTCAAATGGTGCATCTACCTGCGCGCGCTCGAAGGCCTGGCGAACCTGCTCGAGCGGGTTCTGTGGCTCCGCGATGTCCGTCATGTCGCTTCTCTTATACGCACCTCGACAGTCTTACCCGCACCTTAATAGGCCGCAACCAAAGGGGCACCGATGGGCCGCAACTAAAGGGGCAGCGCCCGTCGCCCCAAGCGCCCATCACCCTCATCGCCCGTCACCTCAAACTAGTTGCCGCATAAGCCGGCGAAAAAGGTGCAGGCGGGCTATAGTGGGATCGGGATGCAAGATTCCGTTCACGCCTTATTGGATCGCATCGGGCGCGATCCTCGTGACCAAGAAGCCTTTGCCGCTCTGCGCCTGCACTTTGGACGCGTGGGCGACCATGCTTCGCTCATCAACCTTCTGGAGGCTTGGGCGCATGCGCACGCCGATCAGCCTAGCGTGGCAGCACACGCGTTCTTTGAGGCCGCGGAGATTGCGGGACACCACCTGCAAGACCCGCGTCGAGCACTGTCCCTCTACCAGCACGCCGTCGAACACGACTCCGGTCACCCGCAGGCGGCGCAGAGGTTGGAGCAGGCGTACCTAGCTGCTCAAGATTACGGCGCGTTGGCTACGATGCTCGAGCGGCGTTTAGATGGTCTTCCCGAAGGTGCACTTGACTATCAGAGTCTTGCCCGGGAGTACTTTCGCCTGGCCGACCTCGTTGAACATAAGTTAGGCAGGCCGGAGAGAGCCCTGCTGAGCTACCGCCGCGCCTACGAGCTCGATCCAACACTTCTCCACGCCGTGTACGCCTCCCGCATGATCTACTATCGCGCGGGCAACTTTCACGCTGCCGTGCCTTTGTACGAGCAAGAGATACGCGCTGAACAAGATCCCGCACGGTCGCTGGCGCTCTTTCGCGAGCTCGGCGCTCTGCAGAAGTCAAAGCTGGAAGACTACGCGGCGGCAACAGCAACGCTGGAAGAAGCTCAACGAAGATTTCCATCCGACAACAGCATTCGCAAAGACCTCGCCCGGCTTTACCTGGAGCGGGCTAAGCGCGCCCGCAGCCCAGACGTCATTGCCGAAAGCCACGACCGCGCGACACAGCTCCTATTGGAGATGGCAAAAAAGGCTTCCAAGCCCAAAGCAATTGGCTATCTCCATTCAGTTCTTGATGTGTTACCCGCACACGAAGGAGCTCTAGAGGAGCTCGAAAAGCTGATCGGTGAAGGAAGTCGGAGGAAAGAGTTGCCGCTGCGGTGGGTTGCTTTCCTAAAAGCGAGTCCGAGCTCAAAGAGAGCATACGCGATCAGGCACAAGCTCGCTCAAGCGTATATGGAGCATCGTCAGACCGACGACGCCATCCTTTGCCTTGAACCACTGGTGAAGCACGGCGACAAGCGAGCCATCGACCTGCTCGCTGAACTCTATCAGCGAGCGAACCGTGCGACCGACGCGATCCGTACGCTCAAGGTTTCACTACGCGATGCGTCTGCAAACGAGCGGGTGGCAAAGCTTCACCGCATCATCAAGCTCTTCTTGAAGACCAACGACCGAGACGGCGCACTTATGGCCGCGTTTGATGTCTTAGCTGTTGACCCAGGGGATCCTGAGGCTCTTGCCTTTGCTGATGAGGAGTGTCGTAAGAGGAAGAACTACAAGAGGCTACGGGATCTGTTACTGGCCGCTTCGCGCATCCCTCAGCTCCCACTTCCTGCCAGACGCCACCGACTGTACGAAGTGGCCTCAATTAGCCAGAAGTTTCTGAACGACAGCGAGACTGCCGCAGCTGCATGGCGGTCGATATACAATCTGGATCCCACCGATGCCGAGGCGTCTGAACGCTACATCGAGATTCTAGAACATCGCGGAGCCAAGACAGAGCTGACCAACGTGTTGGAAAGGGAGGCCTCCTCGCAGCCGGACACGGCCATGCGACTGCGAGCGCTGAAAAAACTTGCTCAGTTGCGGATTGATGAGCAGGAAGAGCGCGAGGCGATTGAACTCTTGCGTCAGGCACATCGGTTAGATGCGAAGGACGAAGAGGTCATCCGCCTGCTGTCGGATCTGCTTATCGAAAGCGGTCGAGGTAAAGAGGCGTTGCCGCTACTACGTAAGCGGCTCACGCACGAGCGCGGCGAAGCCAAACGCAAGCTCACGCACCAAGTCGCAGACACGCTTCTGCACAACCTCAAGGATTACGAAGAGGCTTACAAGCTCTCTGTTGACCTCCTTGACCAGTACCCCGGCGACATGGAGGCGCTCGACAGAATGCAGGAGATCGACACCCACTTAGGCCGCAGCCAACAGTTGCTCACTACGCTGGAGCGCAGGGTGGACGTTGCTCCCGACCACGCGAAGGCTCCCATCCTTCTGCACATCGCTTCGCTTCAAGAGGCTCATCAAACAGACAAGGACGAGGCGCTTGCATCGTACGTGTTAGCTCTTAAGGCGTCGGACGAACCGGAGGTCGTCGCAATCCCGATGAAGCAGGCCTTCAATAAGGCGGGCAAGCTTGACGCGTATGTGGCTGCACTTTTGCAGCGGGTAGATGACGAGACGCGTTCCTCGCAGCAAGTGACCCTGCTACGGCATGCGGCACGAACGGCACACAATGAACTGCAAGCTGAAGAAGAGGCGTCACGCGCGTGGCGGGCCATACTCGACCATCAGGAGGATGAAGAAGCCCTGCGTGCTCTAACGCACTACGCGCGCGAAGCGAAGGACCACGAAGCTCTGCAGTCGCATCTTGGGCGCCTGGCGCGTCTTGTAGACAAGGAGCAGGAGAGAGCTTCATTGTTGCTGGAGCGAGCCGAACTGCTCCGGTTCGAGCTGCGCCGCCTGCCAGATGCTGCTGGTGTCCTTTTCGAGCTTATCGCTCACGTGGGAGCGGCCAATGACGTGGCGCTGGATGCCTTATGCGACCTCTACGATGAGGATGACGACATGCCGGGACTTGCTCGAGGGCTGCACCAGCTGCTCGGAGTGACTGAAGTCGAATCATCCAAAGTCCGTGTGGCAAGGCGTTTGGCACAGCTTTCGAGCTCTCGTCTATTAGATGAAGAGAAGGAAGAGGAGGCTCTACGGATTTGGGCGCAAACAACCACGTCAGATCCCGAACCGTGGCGGATGCTTTCGGCACTCTACGAGCGTCAAGAGAACTGGCGTGCCTTAGTGGAAGCCAATCGTGAACTGCTCTTGCGAGAGGACGAGGAACAAGCTCAAGCAGCCATTGCGTTGCGCACTGCCAGAATCTATTCCGACCGTCTCGATTGCTTTGCGGAAGCGTGGGAACTGCTCCGCGAGTGGGCGGAGCGAGGTCACCAAGCAGCAGACCGTGCGCTTCGTGCGCTTAGCGAGCAAGCAGGTATGGGAGAGCAGCTTGCAAAGCTTTACGACGACATGGCTGAGCATGCTTCGTCTACGGACGAGCACATCCGGTACGGACTAGCTGCAGCCGAGGTCAGAGCGGAGCTATGCCATGCTCCGAAAGACGCGCTAGAGGGGCTTCGAAGCTTGGCAACACTTGCCACCCGCGACACCACCTGGCTTGACAGTGCCGACGACATTGCAGCAAAGCAGAACGACTGGTCAACTCTGGTCGAGATTTACAATATCTTGCTCGACAATCTACCGGATGCAGAGTCACAACATGGTCTGCTGATCCGCTTAGCGCACCGGATCGACCGTGCAGAAACCAATCCCGAGCTCGCCTTCGATGTGGCGCAGCACGCGTGGAAATGCGCGCCTGACTCCCCAGCAGCTCTGGATCTTCTCGATGCCCTCTCAGTAAAGGCGCATCGCGTTGACCAAGCGCTTCAAGATTACGGCGCACGGATGAAGGATGCGCCAACTACGCGACTGAATCTCCTGACGCGTAGCGCCCTCCTGTGTATGGCCAAAGACAAGAGCGCAGAAGCCAAAGGGCTTCTGCGGAGCGCCGTTCAGGTCGCGGTTGAGAGGCACGAGCTAGATGAACTCACCTCGCGCGTCACTCGGGCTCACCCAGAGGATGAACTGCCACAGCGTGTTGGCTTACTCGCTGACGCGCTGATGGAAGAAGCGCATGCACAAGCGCCCGCTCGAAGCGGCGCGCCAACTCTGCTGCAACGCGCAGCAGAACTCTTGATCCAAGCTGAACGTCGAGATGAGGGACTGGAGGCTATGCTTGAGGCGGCCCGGACCGCGTCACCCGACGTGGCGGCACTGGAATCGATGATCAGCTTTGCCCGCCGCCACCAGGCCGAGAGTTTCCTGGACGAATCACTGCATGCCTTGGCGAAAGCCACTCTCGACCGAACGTTTGCCGTGCACGCACTTCGCGAACGAGCGAGGGTATTGGAACACGACTTGGACCGACTCTCTGACGCGGCGGATGTTTACTCCAAGCTCATCGCCATTGACCCGGATGATGAGGACTCCTTCTCCCATCTATTCCGGCTCCTTCGGACATCTGAAAGGTTTCAGGATCTTCTGGTTGCCTTCCACAGTGCACTCGACCTTGCTTCAACAGACGCGCGCCAGATCGCGTTGCTTCGACAGATTGCGAGGCTCTGGGAAGATGAACTTGCCTTTCCGCGGGAGGCGGTCGCATCGTGGGAGAAGATCCAGGAGCTCAACCCCGACGACAAAGAGGCCGGTCAACGTCTCGCCGCGCTGCATGCTCTAGAGCGAGCGAGCTAGCCTCGAGCGTAGTTGATCAGTGGCTTTCCGACCGCACGCACCTAAGTCAGCAACTACGGGCGGTCACGCCTGGCGGCTCCTCGCGAGAAGGCAAACCAGCCGGACAGGAACACGTGTACGCTAGGGCGCGGAAACGAACTGCGTCGTTCGCGTTTGATGCAGCCGGAAACGGCTATCGGGATCAAAGGCGCGGTCCGTCTGACCATTCCGTGTGCGGGTAAGTCGGACTGTTGCGTTGCAGGTCTCCGGATCATCGGAGTCTACGGTGCGAAGGGCGCCCGCAGGTATGGTCCACATCCCGGGGTCGCCCCCAATCTCCTCACTGTAGGAGGAGAAGCATCCAATCTCCTCAACCTCAATTTCCATCCTGTCGGTTGATTGAGATGGCTCCCACGTCACGACAATGTCCTCAGAGGCTCTAGAGACGGGTGTTGCACCAAATTCGCTTGTGAAGGCAAATGGCGGTGGAAGCGTGCCGCTGTTGCCAGGCGCCGATACATCTTCCTCCCGCTCGAGTGAGACCACAAACAAAGCGTCTTCCAAACCTTCCGCAAGCTGCGTCTCGTACCGGCCGGTGCCTTCTGCTTGCAGGTCACGTTCTTCGCCTCCCACCGTAGCCAAGAGGCGGTCACCGAAGTCCAGGTCCACGTAACTGCCAAGGCCAGCACCGCCCACCTTGAGAACCACTCTCACGTCCGAGTGGTCTATATCCGTTGCTGTGACGTCGATGAGGGCGGCAATTCCCGCCGTTCGGACGTTGCTTGAAGATGTCGACTCGATACATGCTGCAAAAAGAGTAGACAGTGAAAGTGAGAGGAGCGTGTACTTCATCAGCCATCCTTGTTTGTAAGCATTCAGCTACCACTTCAGGAGCACGAGCTCTGAGCAGAAGCCAGGGCCCATCGCCAGCATGAGGCCAAAGCCCGGTTGCGGATTATCACGCAAGGTGCGTTCCAAGACAACAAGAACCGACGCGCTTGAAAGGTTGCCCATTTCAGCAAGCGCCTCTCGCGTATGAACGAGAGCCGCCTCCGGCAACTCCAGCGCTTGCTCAATCGCCGCAATGACCTTCGGTCCGCCCGGATGACAGACGAAGTGTTTGACGTCGGCCTTGGTTAGGCCATGCTCTTCGAGAAAAGCCGTCACGTCCCGTTTGAGAAACGATGCCACCACCTTCGGAACGTCCGCTGACAAAATGATGTCAAAGCCGCGCTCGGAGATATCCCAGCCCATCACACCTTCGGTGTCTGGATAGAATACGGCTTTAGTTGCCACGACCTGGGGAACAGCTCCTTCTGCAACTTCAGAACCTCGCAGGATGGTTGCAGCCGCTCCGTCAGCGAACAACGCGCCTGCGATCATGGCGGGCACACCTACCTTCTCCCGCGACAAGGCAAGGCTGCAGAGCTCCACCGAAACCAGTGCCGCTGTGTGTCTCGGGTGGCCAAGCAGGTAGTCATTTACTCGCGCAACTCCAGCCACGCCCGCAACGCATCCTAAACCGAAGATGGGTGTTCGACGTATGTCGGTGCGCAGTTTCATCCGATTGACAAGGCGCGCGTCGATGGAGGGCGTGGCTATGCCCGTAACCGACACAAAGAAGATGTGGTCGATTTGCTGCGCATCAAGCGATGCCTGCTCGAGGGCTGTTCGAAGTGCTTGCGTCGCGAGCTCCGGCGCTTCTTCAACAAACACGTCGTTGCGCTTCCCGAACGTGTCCATGGAAACGTAGGCGTCTAAAGGACGCACGAGATGGCGCCCATGGACGCCGACGTTCGCATGCAGTTGATCAAGCTTATTCTGGGCAGCTTGGGGAAGCTGCCAAAGCTTTGATACGACCGACAGAAGCTCCTGCTGTTCGTAGTAATGCTTCGGAAAGGCGGTGCCGACCGCTGCAATAACAGGCGCGCCTTCCCTGAGTTGAGAAATTTGCATGGATCCCAATCACTCTGCGGTGTGACGCATTGTCATGCGCATCATCTGGCCTATTCTCCTGTTGATGCACCCTATGTCGAGACACACGTCACAGCAAGCAACTGTTGTGGTAATCGGCGCTGGTCCGGTGGGACTCTACCTGCTCAATCGACTCTTGCAGCTTGGCATTTCGTGCGTTGTACTTGAGAAGGAGCCCGAAGAGAAGCCTGGTGCTCGAGCTATCGGGATCCATCCTCCGGGTCTCCAGCTTCTGGCACAGCTCGGCATCGCGGATCAGCTAATCGCGGCCGGAGCTAAGGTACGGCGGGCAAGCGCGCATGCCGCAAGTGGATGCCTTGGCATGCTGGAACTGCGTAGCGCTCAAGGCAGTTATCCCTTCGTTCTAAGTGTGCCGCAGTCGGTCACGGAGCATCTGCTGACAAGGCGTGCGGTGACCCTCGACGCGAATGCCATTCAACGTGATCGGGAAGTCATTCAAATCGAAGGCAGCGACCGAGACGTCCGTGTTCTTTCCCGCTCCAGGTGCGGCGCGCTCCACACCACTTCAGCTCAATGGCTGGTTGCGTGCGATGGGGCCCACAGTCACTCGCGTGAGCTGTTAGGTATTGCGACAGCTCGGGCCTCCGCAAACGTTTCATGCACGATGGGAGAGGCTGAGGACCTCGCCTCGCCGTCCAGCCAGGCGCGGGTCTATCTGCATCCGGAGGGACTTGTTGAATCCTTCCCTCTGCCGAACTCCCGGAGGCGATGGGTTGCGCAGGGAGGCAGCGAAGCTCCGGTTGACATCAGGTACGCGCTCCGCACCGCTCTGTTTCAGCGGGTGGGACTGCGGCTTCTAGAGACGCAGCTGACCAGCATCAGCCACTTCCAAATCCGCCAATGCTTAGCGGAGCGGATGGTTGTCGGCCGCTGCATCTTGGCTGGTGATGCGGCGCACGCCCTTAGCCCCATCGGCGGGCAAGGCATGAACTTGGGCTGGATTAATGCCAGTCTGTTAGCGGATGCTTTAATCCGACCCAAACCTGCGCTGCCGCTCCAACATTATCAGCAGGTAGCGCTCAGGAACGCTAAGTTGGCGGCGCGACGGGCCGACTTCAACTTGAGGATAGGGAAAGGGCGCAAGCATCACCTTCTACGCGACCTTGCTATGTCTGGTGCGCTGCACCTGCCACCGGTAAGAACGAAGCTTGCCGACTTGTTTACGATGCAAGGCTTCCAAACTAGCCTCCAAACAGGCTGCCAGACAAACCCTCGCCATCGCCTCCCGTGGCACATGAGACAGCGCTCGCTTCGGTGAGATCAAGCCTCAGACGACGAACTAGTTGAGTTCTCGCACAGGCCGCTGTGGACTGGTGCGCGGCGCTGTGGGTCCATCCGTCTCCTCGCCTGGAGGAGGTGGCGGCTCTGCCATGTCAGCCGGCGGTCTCGCATCTCCCTGAGTCGCGGACCCAGTCACGGGCTGAGCCGCGCCGCAACCTGCACTCAGCAAACCGAAACCGACCCATGCCATAACAACGCGCTTTCGTCCTCTCATCGCTCTCCTCCCAACTGCACCATCGAACACTGCACCATCAAACACTCCACCGCCGGGTGTCTACTCAATTCGCACGCCGCCGCCGATCAACACGACCTTCCAACACGGGCACCGACTCGCCTCAACCGCCCGCCGGCTGTTGCACATGGTGGATCCAAGCCCACACTGACAGCCGAATACCTCGATTTCGATCCTCCCGCTACTGCGCCTGAGGTCCTCAGGATGTCGACGAGACGCGTCGGCTTGCGACGGAGTTAGACTCGGCTCAAACTATCGGATTGGTCTGTGTATGTCTGGAGGAGCGTTGATGATTTTGCAGAAAGCTTGGTTAACACTCACTATACTTTCCCTCGCGGGTTGCGGCGGTAGCCCTAAAGTGGTGCGCGGATCGCAATCGCCCGGGCTTGATCAGGCGGCTTACAGCACAGGACTTGATCGCCACGATTTGCAGCAGATGCTGCACGAAAACCTGTCTAAGCTCTGGAACGCACCCATCACCAACCAGTGGCAAAATGAGGCGCGGACCGGGACGAAGGCGCGTATCGCCGTCATGCCAATCCGCAACGAAACCTCGGAGCACCTCGACAGCGAGCTCAACGCGCTTCTCAGCGACATTGAAACTGAAATGATCAACGCGAACTTGTTCCAGGTGGTGAGCCTCGAAAACCAGAAGGCGTTGATGGATGAGATCAAGTTTCAGCAAACCAGCGGATTCAACCAAGCTCAAGTGGCGCAGTGGGGAAAGCAGCTCGGTGTGGGCTACGTCGTAACGGGCAAAGTATACGCGACCGATGAGCGCGCGGCTGAATCGCGACGGGTGCAGTACCACCTCTTCATCCAGGTGCTGAAGGTGGAGACAAGCGAGATAGTCTTCCAGAGCAAATCCGCAGTAACCAAGGCCATCGTCAGCTAGCAGATGCACGGTTGCAGGTAGACCTTCCGCATGGACTCTAAGCAGTTGGGCATTCCTTGCGGTTCCAGTTCGCCTCTTTCCGACGCGCTCCAAGCGGTGGGAAGCCGCCTTCCCCCGCAGTGCCCCTCCCGCAGCACAGCTTCTCGCAGCACTGGCCCACGCATAGGCGACGCATGAGGTTGAGCGCTTGGCCAAGTTGGACTCGGGTATGCCTCACCGCCCTCGTATCTGCCACTTGGTTTGGCTGCGCCGGTCACTCCGGGCGCACTGACTCTGCGCGCAAGGCTCTGGACCGCGGACAGCCACAAGACGCGCTCGCGGATATTAACGAGGAGCTCAAGGTAGAAGACGCTCAGTCACTCCCGGCCAAAGCGGGAGGTGACAACGCGCTGCTCTTGCTTGAGCGCGGCACATTGCTGCAGGCGCTACGTCGTCACAAGCTTTCCAGTCGAGACTACCAGGTCGCGGACAAGCAGATTGAGTTGCTCGACTTCTCGCGCAAGGGCATTAGCAATCTAGGTCGCTATATGTATTCCGACGACACGGGAGCGTATCGCGCACCGGCCTACGAGAAGTTGATGATCAACGCACTCAACATGGCGAACTATCTTTCGCAGCGTGAGCTTCAGGGCGCCAGGGTGGAGGCGCGCCGCTTCACGACCATGAAGCGCTTTGTTACCGACCAAGCAACCCAAGACACCCTTGCGGTGGCTGCCTTCGGTAGTTACCTCGCCGGTTTTGCTTTTGAGATGAGCGGACGGTACGCCGATGCCGCCCGCTTTTACCGTGATGCCGTCAAAGAAGGAAGCTTCCTTCACGCGCGTCAGATCGCTGATTACTTGGACCAGGAGGGAACTAGCAGGTGTCATGCGCCACAAGCCTCGTGTGCCACTCTGCTAGTGATCTTTGGCTACGGGCGTATGCCGGCCAAGGAAGCCGAGCGCGTTCCGATCGGACTTGCGCTAACTTATGCTGCCGGCTACATGAGCCCCAACAACTACGAACTTGCCGGTCAGGGCCTCGTTACCTGGGTTAACTACCCACAGATGAACAAGCCACGCTGGTACAATGCACCCAGCCTTTGGATCAATGGGCAACGCCGCTCTGTGTCCCCTGCATTGCAACTGGACCATCTCGCCCTGCGCACCTGGGATAAAGCCAAAGGGGCTGTGATGGCCTCCGCCATCACCCGCGCCCTGTCGCGCGTCGCGGTGGGTCAGACGACTCGGCACGTGGTAGGCGACAACGCACTGGGTATCATCCTGGGCCTGGGTAGTCAGGCCGCTCTCTCAGCAGCAGATACGCCAGACACCCGGAGTTGGTCCACCCTGCCCGCGCGACTGCGGATTGCCCGCATCGAGGTTCCAGCCGGCAAGCATGCGGTTCTGGCGCAGACGCGCGGCGAAAGCTTTCGCGCAACGGTCAACCTGAAGCCTCGAACCTTCCGGGTGATCACCTTGTTCGCTCTCAGATAATCCCACTAACCTGTATCTGTCGCGTGATAAGCCCACGAGAGTGCGATCGATCTTCGAATCGCGGTATCGCTTCTATCTGGTATGCGCCGCATCTACCCAAGATGCGCCGCTTCCATCTGCGACGAGGGTTGAGCACCGCTCCATGGAGCCGCCACTCGATGATGATGCCGTTGTAGGCGCGGCTTCCACATGTGACTGCCTGCGATGCTCCACATGGCATATGTCATAAGTTATGACATACGCTATATCTGCAGGTTGACGTTCTTCTTCTGCGTGTCCAGCAAGCACCTACGCTGCAACACCCGAGCCATGTCCACAGCATCTCGTGGAATGCTGTGGACATGGCTCGGCTGAGGGCCTCTGCTGGGGGCGTGGCTTAGCGATGCTTCGCGAGGTGCGACTCGCCACCCATCAGCTGGTTTCGGCGGCGCCACAATACCCATCCCACGCAGAGCAGCAGTAGGCTCCAAGCGAGTTGTGCACGGCCAAAGCCGGAAGACGAGCCTACCGAGCACCCTGGCCCCCCCTCGATCGTGAAGCCCAGCGCGGGCGACTGCAGGTAGTCCGGTACGCCGTCGCCATCTTCGTCTGTGCTTTCGTCCGCAGTCGAAATCCCGTCGTTGTCGTCATCGCTGTCGAGGTAATCCGGAACGCCATCCCCATCGGTGTCTTGAGCATCGTCGATGTTGCCATCGCCATCGGCATCTGGAAGCTCTTGTGCCGTGGGGATCCCGTCGCCGTCGTCGTCGTCGTCCAGATAATCCGGAACTCCGTCGAAATCGGTGTCCTGTCCCTTCGGAGTTGCCTCCTCAGAAGTTGGGACGCCGTCGCCGTCGTCGTCGGGGTCTTGGTAGTCGGGAGTGCCGTCACCATCGGTGTCGGGACAGCTCTCGAGCCCGTCGGGGCACTCCAGGTAGTCTGGTACCGTGTCTCCATCCGCGTCACCCGCAGCCACACTGGCATCGAGATAGTCGGGGATGCCATCGTTGTTGATGTCGCCGTCGCCCGCATACTCTGTTGCATCGGGCACACCGTCACCGTCCGAATCGGTGTCGTACCAGTTCACAAGTCCGTCCTCGTCAGGGTCGGATGAACCGAGCCCATTGGCGTCGTCGATCTCGGTACCTGTAGGGATCCCGTCCCCGTCGTCGTCGTCGTCTAGGTAGTCAGGCTCATCGTCTTGATCGGTGTCGCGCGTGTCTCCCGTTGCCGGATCAAGATCCGAATCTGGGTTGGCGCCTTCATCAACCGTTCTCAGCCCGTCGCTGTCGTCATCCTCATCGAGGTAATCGGGCGTTTCATCCTCGTCTGTGTCCTGCGTTTCGCCGGTGGACGGGTCTCCGTCACCGTCGGGGTTGGCGCCCTCAAACTCCGTGGCCACCCCATCGTCATCGTCGTCGACGTCGAGGTAGTCAGGCGTGGAATCACCATCGGAGTCCTGTGTATCGCCCGTCGCCGGATTGCCGTCGGAGTCGGGATCCACGTCCTCAAAGCGGGTATCCACGCTGTCACCATCGTCGTCTGGATCCAGGTAGTTAGGAACGGTGTCCTCGTCGCTGTCGAGGGTGCTCCCTTCGTAGAAGGTCAGCAGAAGATCGCCATCGTCGTCTGGGTCGAGGTAATCGGCCGTTGTATCCCCGTCCGTGTCCTGGGTATCGCCGGTCGTTGGGTCGCCGTCGTTGTCAGGGTTCGGGCCCTCCAAGGCGGTCGGCACGCCATCGCCGTCGTCGTCTTCGTCCAAATAATCGGGAACACTGTCTGAGTCGGTGTCGCCCTGCGGGAACTCAAACGCGCTGTTGACGCCGTCGTTGTCGTCGTCGAGGTCGAGGTAGTTGGCGATCGAATCGTCATCGCTGTCGCCCGCTGAAGCCTCTTCGAGAGTGGGAATGCCGTCGCCGTCGTCGTCATCATCCAGGTAGTCAGCTACCATGTTGACATCGGTATCCTGCGTTGTTCCCGTCAACGGATTGCCATCGGAGTCCGGGTCGGCGCCCTCGAGCGCAGTCAACACCCCGTCGCCGTCGTCGTCGACATCGAGATAGTCCGGGATGGCATCGCCTGAGGCGGAATCCGTGTTCTGTGTTGAACCGGTGGTGGGATTGCCGTCGGAATCCGGGTCGGCGCCCTCGTAGAGCGTCAACACGCCATCGCCGTCGTCGTCCGGGTCAAGATAGTCAGGCAGCCCGTCGCCATCGGTGTTGAGCGTTGCGCCCGTTGATGGATCGAGGTCCGAGTCAGGGTTGGCACCCTCGTAGATCGTGAGGACGCCGTCGCCATCGTCGTCGGTGTCGAGCACATCGGGCGTGCCGTCGCCATCGGTGTCTTGGTTCGCGCCGCTGCTGGTCTCGGCAGCATCACTCACACCATCGCCGTCGGTGTCGGCTTCATTGGGGTCCGAACCAAGGACGCAGGACTCGGTTCCATCGCTCAGCCCATCAGAATCCGTGTCAGCTCCAGCTTCGACCGTGTCCACGGCGATGTTGGTGCTCGCTGTTGAGCGCACCCAGGCAAAGGTGTCGAGGAATGTCGCTTCGCCTCGGCCGCTGGCAACGTAGTTTCCCCACGCGCGCGCATTCCCGGAGGTGTCGGTGAGAGTGTAAGGATTTGCGGGGTTTGCATAGTCGCCTGAATCGACGCCGGCAGCCGGTGACCGGGCCGGCGGAACTTCGCCGTTATCCATGGCGATATCATCGGTCATAGGGTCTGGAACGATCAGCGTATCGTTCCAGTGCATCGAAAGCGGGTTACGCGGTCCGCTCGGTGTCCATTCGAAGAGACGCAGCCCCTCGTACGAGGTCTCAACGTCACGCGCCACGTAGTGAAACTCTCCCACGTTGATGCGGACCTGGCAGTTGTAGCTGCCTGCCGGAACCGGATCGCCTGCGTTGTTGCGTCCGTTCCAGCTGACCGTGTTGCTGCCGATGCTGGTGCTGCCCACCACCAGCACGTCGTGCGGGGCGGTAATGTCAAACACGCCATCGGGTCCGCCGCCTGCGCCGTCGTCAAGGTCGCACACCAAATGGTAGGTGGCTTCGACGTTGCTGGTGAACGCGAACTCGCCGACGTTCACACCGGGCTCAACTACGGTGCACGCGTTGCCACCCGAACCGCCATTGTAGGCAAAATCGCTTACCGTCGGGGTGGCTGGTGAAACGCTCCATACCGACGCGTCGGGAGGATTGAGGAAGAGAGGAAACTCACCGTTGACTGAATTGGGTTCGCCCGTGTCTGGGTCTTCCTCGCGAACGCTGCGCCCGGCGTTCTCTCCACTGACGCCAGTGCGATTAGCAAGGAGCTCGTAAGCGAAGCCTGATAAGCCGTCGAGTTTGAGTTCAATCACTGCGTACTGGTCAGCCAGCCCTCCTGGAGCCAAGGCGTAGACGCTTCCATCCGTCGCCCTTGCCTGGGAGTAGTCTCCAGTGCTAAACGACCAGCGGTTGGAGTGGACGCGGCCCGTTTTCTGCAAACTTGGGTCGGTGATGCATCCCGTGGCGTTGGCGGCATCGCACACCGAGATGTCCCAACGCGTTAGCGCCTGCTGATCATCGCCTAGAACCACGCGGAAGTCACCGGCCGAGATGCTGGCCAGCGAACCCGTACACTCGCCGCTATTGAGAGATGTGCCGACCGGGAAGCCGACCGGGTCGAGAATGGTCAGTGTGTCTACGCCCTCCCAGCAGATGACCTCTGTTGAGGGGTCGGCCACACGGGCGTAGATCTCTGTCACACTCTGTAGGGCCTGGTACGTGTTGAGTTGATCGGTGCCTTCTGCCAGCACAGTCCCCGGTAGCGCCACGGCGGCGACGATCCATCCAAACCAATTACGGTGCTTCAAACTCTCCCCCTCTGCGCCGCCCTCAACCGGGGCGGGGCCTAAACCCAAACTCTGTGGCTACGGTAGCGGCTGCTACGGTAGCTGCTACTCCTTGCGGCATCATAGTTACCAAAAGCGCCGTCGGTTTGGCAAGCTTTCAATCAAGATTGACAGAGAACAGAACCTAAAACCGCATCAAAGCAATGAAGCGGCCGGCGCTGAGGCGGCCGGGGCTGAGGCGGCCGGGGCTAAGCCCGCCCGCTCGAGCAGAGGCTCAAGGCGCGGTTCGCGACCGACGAACTGCTGGAAGAGCTCCTCGGCAGGTGCGGTGTTGCCGGCGCTTAGAATCGCCTGCTCAAATGCGCGGCCGGTGTCGCGGCTGAAGATCCCTGCCTCACGAAAGCGCGAGAACGCATCGGCTTCCAACACCTCCGCCCATTTGTAGGCGTAGTAACCCGCCGCATAACCGACTGGGTGGGCAAAGATATGGCTGAAGCCGGTCAGCATGCTGTAGTCGCTCGGAAGCGGCGTCGGCGTGTAGTGCGCCAGCAACGCGCGTGCATGCGCCACGGCATCGTCTGTGGGCTGCATATGAAGCTCCAGATCAAGGTGCGCAAAGCCGAGCTGGCGCATCATCGCGTTGGCACCTCGAAATGTGCGGCTACGCGTGAGCCGGTCGAAGATGACATCCGGCAGCGGAGCTCCCGTCTCGTAGTGCTTGGAGATGAGCGCTTGCCCCTCCTTCTCCCATACCCAGTTCTCCATGATCTGCGAAGGAAGCTCGACAAAATCCCACGCGACGCGGGTGCCTCCCAGTGAACGCACCGAGACCCGGCTCAGGCAGTGGTGCAGAAGGTGCCCAAACTCGTGAAACAGCGTTTCCACCTCGCGTACGTTGAGCAAGGAGGGCCGGGTCGGGGAGGGAGGCGTCAGGTTGGCGCAAACAACGCCGAGGTGGGTCGTAGACTGGCTGGTATGTGCCGCCGTTCGCAGACCGTTCATCCATGCGCCATCCCGCTTATTCGCACGCGGGTAAAGGTCCACGTAGATCGTGCCGAGTAAGCGCCGTTGCTCGTTGAGCACACGGTAGACTTTCACGTCCTGATGCCACCGTGGTGCGTCTGAAGTTTCCTCAAAGGTGACGCCATACAGACGAAACGAGAGCTCAAAGATGCCCTCCAGCACGTGCTCAGTGGGGTAGTAAGGGCGGAGCTCCTCGTCGCTGATGTCAAACTGCGCCTTGCGGAGTTTCTCTGCGTAGTACGCCACATCCCACGGCTCCAAGGGAGGCGCTGCCTCGCCCTCCAGGTGGCGTCTAAAGCTCAAGAGCTCTTGATTCTCCTTATCAAAGAAAGGCTTGGTGCGTTGTGACAGGTCCAAGATGAAGGCCAGCGCGTCTTTCCCACTCTTGGCCATCCGGTCTTGCATCACATGATCAGCGAAATGCGCCTGGCCAAGAAGCCTGGCTTTTTGCGCTCGGAGCTTAAGCACTCGCTCAATGATTTCTGTATTATCCTGCCTAGAGCCCGCGGATGCGCGCGTACTGTGCGCCTTGTACATGCGCTCGCGAAGGCGCGCGTCATCGGCGTACATCATGATCGGCAAAAAGCTTGGCGCTTGCAGGTTGAACGAGTAACCCGACTCTTTTTCCTGCTCCGCGCGGGCTTTGGCCGCCTCCAGCACCGCGTCAGGCAGCCCTTGCAACGCGTCAACGCGTGTGATGTTGAGCTTGAACGCATTGGTGGCGTCGAGCACGTTCTGCGCGAACTGCGTACACAGCTGCGTCAACTCGACGTTGACCTGCTGAAGCTCTTGCTTGGCCTCGGGATCGAGCTCTGCGCCGGCATTGCGAAAATCACGCGCTGTTTCGTCGCCGTAGCGTTGCTCCTCGCGGCTTCTTTGCCGGAACTCGGCAGAACCCACACACCCGCGCACGACCTTCCAAAGCGCCTCATCGAGCGGCAGCGACGAGAAGAACGCGGCAACTTTGGCTTCCGCCTGTTGGTGCACTGTGCGCAACGCGTCGCCGCTGGCGACGCTCTCGAGATGATCAACGAGGGTCATCGTCGTTTCGACGCGCTCGGTCAGCCGTTCGAGCTCGCCGAGGGTGCCATCGTAGGTGTAAGGCGTCGGAGCATTCTTGACCTGCTCAAGCTTGGCCTCAGCGTCGGCCAGCGCAGCGTCAACGGCGGGCAGCACATGCTGGGGCTCGATTTGATCAAAAGGGATCTCTCCCAATACATCCATCAACGGGTTGGTCATATCAGGTCCATAGCGGGTGACCCGACGCGCGCAACTCAAGAGAGATCTCCAGCATCATTCCTGAAACTCAGGTCGCCGCACCGGCGCGACGTTGTACATCGGCAACCACTACGGTTCTCGGAACGGGTATCTAAATGCTTGAGCTGGTCCTCCGTCCCTACCGGAAGTGAAAAATGTCAGATTCTTGCCGTCCTCGTTTGAGCGAACGAGTCGCATGGTGCTACAACGCCGAAGACGTGACGGACAAGTGGACGAGCAAGCTAGGAGTTATCTTAGCCGTTTCCGGGTCGGCCGTGGGCCTCGGGAACTTCCTTCGCTTCCCAGGCAAGGCAGCAACATACGGCGGCGTCTTTATGGTGCCGTACGTGGTCTCGCTGCTTTTCATCGGCATTCCCATCGCGTGGGCAGAGTGGACCATTGGTCGCTACGCGGGAGCACGCGGTTTTCACAGTGCACCCGCTGTCTTTCGCCTGGTTTGGCCGCGGCGATTCTCCCCTTACCTCGGAGTCATCGCCTTGGTCGTGCCGCTTGTCATCTCGATGTACTACGTGTTCATCGAAGCGTGGTGCTTGGGCTACGCCTGGTACTACGTCACGGGCGACTTCCCTCTTCCCGCAAGTCTAGGAGACGATAAGTATAGCGCCTTCTTTAACACCTTTGTCGGCGCCCGCTCCCATGGCTTGACCAATGCCAGTGGTCACATCAAAAGCTCGGTTTGGTTTCTGTTGATAGTGTTCATCTTCAACTTCTGGTTGGTAGCTCGCGGCATCAGCAAGGGCATCGAGGCTTTCACCCGCGTGGCCATGCCGCTATTAATTGGCTGCGCTCTTATCGTTCTTGTTCGGGTTCTGACGCTGGATGCACCCGATCCTGTTGGCCATCCCGAGCAGACCGTGCTCGGCGGCCTGGGGTTCATGTGGAATCCACGCGCAACCGAACAACTGCCAGGGTGGGTATCGTCCAGTCTCGGCATCTTGGGCATTCACGCATCCAACGTGCCCGAGAGTGTGCTGTCAATCATGAGCGTTCTGCAGCCGCAGATCTGGCTGGAAGCTGCCGGGCAGGTGTTCTTCTCCCTTTCCGTTGGCTTCGGCATCATCATCTGTTACTCGAGCTACTTGAGCCGGGATGAAGATGTGGTTTTGAGCGGCTTGACTGCATGCGCCACCAACGAATTTTGTGAGGTGTGCCTTGGCGGCTTGATCACGGTTCCCGCAGCCTTCCTGTTTCTTGGCGCAGCGCCGCTTGCGGGCGTGCTTGGATCAACCCTCAGCCTCGGGTTTCACACCTTCCCCCAAATTTTTGAGATGATGCCACTCGGACGGGTGTTCGGGTTCGTCTGGTTCCTCTTGCTCTTCCTCGCAGCCATTACTTCCAGCGTATCGATGCTGTTCCCGGTGATGGCTTTTGTTGAGGAAGGCTTCGGCCTTAAACGCAAGACAGCAGCTTTGGCAGTCACCCCGGTCTCTCTCATCGGTGCGTTGCTGGTCGTTTACTTCAGCAAAAACCTGCTGGCTCTCGACATCATGGACTTTTGGGTCGGCTCGGTGATGATCTTTATACTCGGCACGATCACCGTGATCGCCTTTGCCTGGGCCTTCCCAGTTGAACGAGGCATTGATGAAGCCAACCGAGGCGCCGACGTTCGAATCCCCCGGAGCCTGCGCATCGTCTTCAAATGGATCTGTCCGGCTTATCTCCTCATTATCATGGGCGCCTGGATGGCCGAGAATATGGGTCCGCAGCTAGCCAACTTGTTGGCAACGGCGCCCGCCAGGATCACGGCGTGCTGGATCGTCTTGATCACCGTCTCGTTGGCCGTGTCGACCGCATTTGCGGTGCGTCGCTGGGAGAGAACTGAGGCCGGAGGCGTGCCGTGACCTGGGGTGGATGGTTGATGATGAGCCTATCTTGCGGTTCGGTGTTGGCGCTCAACCTTTGGTGCTTTTACCGTCTGTTCCGCAGCCCCAGATCTTAAAGAGTCGATGCTCAGCCCGCCTCATACACCCGTGTTGTTTGTTGCTGCCTTTTCTGCCGCTTGTGGAGCCACGCAGATCCCCCGCGGAGGTGAGAGAGGAGGTGAGAGAACTCACGCTGGTGTTAACCCATCAACACTCAAGGTCGATGTCGAGCTCGTCGATAAGGGACACGGCAAAAGACGGATCCACCACTACCGGTTCCTCTACCCGCAGTGCGAATCACTGACGTTGAGTTTCGCCGCGAGCTTGCGCGCTCGTGCAGACAAGCACGTTCTGCCAACGCCTCAGCTGCCAAAGCTGCTGGTTGAGGGAGAGTTGTGCGTGCGGCCGCAACGGGGCGCCCACGCCGAGCTGCTCTTCCACATTTTTGAGGCAAGCATTTATCAGGAAGAGCACCTGCCACCTGTCACAAAAACGCGTTTGCGGCGTTCGTTGCGCAAACTTCGTAACGACAACCTTCGCTTCATCCTGACCCAGGGTGGCCAGGTGAGGCCTTGGGCAGCAAGCCCAGTGGGGCACGGGGCCAACTCCTTGCGCGTCCATCTGCAGCAAAGCCTTCCTCTGCTTTTTGTAACCTGGCCGGCGGAAGCTATTGGTCAGGGTGCGCGCTGGCGAGTGAAGAGGACCGCGGAAGTAGCCTCGGCCAAACTGGCTCAGGTGGATACTTTCACCCTACAATCCTCCTCGAGCGAAACAGCAGTCATCGAGGTCAGAAGCGCGTTCAGCGGCGCACCACAACCCCTCCAACTCGACTCTCACTTCGAAGGTGCACTTCTATCCCTGACGGGGTCACGGAAGGGGCAGATCACCATCAGGTTCAACCATCCTGTTCCCGTCTCACAACAGCGCGCCGGGTTCAAGGCACAGTTGAAGGTAGCCACCACCAAGGCTCATCCATCAACCAAGATCGACTTAGCCGCCAAGGTCACCTTATCGGTCCCTTCCGCTCCTGAGTCGGCCCAGTCGGCCCAGTCCTCCTTACCCACCGCCGCGCCTCCCCGCTAGCGGACGAAGGCGCAAGTCGCAGCCACCCGGGGGTCTGTGGAGGTGACGGTCGTCTGCTCGAACAGTTTCGGGAAGCATAGCCACGTGGGAAGCATAGCCACGTGGGAAGCATAGCCACGTGGGAAGCACGGAAGCGCTGCGGGTGCAGAGCGTGAGTCCACCAATGAGGCGTCTGTAAAGCAACCTTTACAAACGCCGCACGTGCAGGCCGCCGATGCGTCACCATGAGTCATGTAAAGCAACCTTTACAAACGACGTTCGCACCTAGCTGCGAAAGCTACATCCGGAAGAGAGCCTGAGCCTCCCGGCGAAGTCAACTACGCCACTCTCCCCCCGCATGTCGGCATGTACGACGGGCCCGCGGGAAGATGCATCGTGAGCGAACGTATTGGGGGGACCGTCCAAAGGACGGTGGGTCCCGCTGAGTGAGCCGCGATGCGTCTTCCCGCGGGCCAGCCACCCAGACGCTGTGCCACCCAGACGCTGTGCCACCCAGACGCTGTGCCACCCAAACGCTGTGCCACCCAAACCATCTACCGCGGAAGTCAATCCCGCGGCATTCACCCAACCTCCCCGACCATCACGAACGTGTTCAGGTAGCAGGGACAAGGTCATGGCATCCTCATCTGGAAATGAGCCTGAGCCTCCCGGCGAAGTCGCCTACGCCACTCTCCCCCCGCATGTCGGCATGTACGACGGGCCCGCGGGAAGATGCATCGTGAGCGAACGTATTGGGGGGACCGCCCAAAGGGCGGTGGGTCCCGCTGAGTGAGCCGCGATGCGTCTTCCCGCGGGCCAGCCACCCAGACGCTGTGCCACCCAGACGCTGTGCCACCCAAACGCTGTGCCACCCAAACCATCTACCGCGGAAGTCAATCCCGCGGCATTCACCCAACCTCCCCGACCATCACGAACGTGTTCGGGATCCTCTCGTGGAAATGAGCCTGAGCCTGCCTGGCGAAGTCAACTACGCCACTCTCCCCCCGCTTGTTGCCGGCTTCCACGACGGGCCCGCGGGCAGATGCATCGTGAGCGAACGTATTGGGGGGACCGCTTTCCGAAGGAAAGGGGTGGGTCCCGCTGAGTGAGCGGCGATGCATCTGCTCGCGGGCCAACCACGACGCAAGGTCTACACGTGGGCCAACCACGATGCAAGGTCTACACGTGGGCCAACCACGATGCAAGGTCTACACGTGGGCCAACCACGATGCAAGGTCTACACGTGGGCCAACCACGATGCAAGGTCTACACGTGGGCCAACCACGATGCAAGGTCTACACGTGGGCCAACCACGATGCAAGGTCTACACGTGGGCCAACCACGATGCAAGGTTTGCCCGCGGGCCAACCGCGATGCTTCTGTATCTACGCACGCTCCACCTCAGCAAGCGTGGCCTGATGCACTGCGCGTGCGTGATCTAGCTCCTGCACAAACATGCTCCTTGCGCGCTTCTCCGCGCCGTTGCGCATGATGGTAAGCCGGCGGATGATACTGAAAAGCACGGCCCTCTTTTGCTCCCGCGAGAGCTGCGCCGTCCGAAGAAGGTTTTCCAGAGCCTTGATTCGAAACCTATCCATCCCCCAGTGTTGCTGCGAAAGTTGGTCGGCGTGACCCGCGTAGCGGGTGACAAGCTTCTCGTCAACGTAGGTCACGGGGAAGCGCGCGCAGATGCGAAGCCAAAGGTCGTAGTCTTCACAAGCGGGAAGTGTTTCGTCGAAGAATCCAACCGTGCCAAACACGCTGCGGTGGATCAGCGTCGACGAAGGGGAGATGCAACAGCGCGGAATGCAAGACTCAAAGATGTAGCCTCCATGCTTTCGATGCTTCTTCATCGGATTGACGCGCACCCCGTTTCGCACCCAGATCTCGTCGCTGTGAATCAAGCGGGCTGACGCCGAGTGTGAAGTCATAAGCTGCCGCTCAAGCTTTTCTGCCATCCATTCGTCGTCGGAATCGAGCAATGCAACCCATGCTCCTCTTGAAGCTCGAATACCCGCATTGCGTGCCGCGCTAACGCCTCCACGCGCCTGATGGACCACGCCAATCTGCGGAAACGCCGCAGCCAATGCGAGCGATGTGCCGTCGGTGGAGCCGTCATCTACGACGATCACCTCCAGCGGTGGCTGCGTTTGCTGCAGCACCGACTCCACTGCGCGCGCTACCTGCTCCTTCCGATTGAAGGTAGGAATCACGACGGAAACAGTCTGCTCTGGCTTTGCTACGCCCATCACACTCAGTTTCACAAAATCCGAACGTAAAACCCGGGGTGCGGTGACTTCCACGTTGCGAAGTGCAGGTGCGCGGAACTTGCCGCGGTCATCGCATTCGGCGGTGATTTCAAACAGGCCCTGGTTGGCCGCTGGGTAGCTTCCAAGGCCGTCGCAACCGTCCTCCTCCACGTCCAAGTTGTACAGGCCGGTGTTGTGGAAGGGTGAGGGGGCGGCATCGGCATTATCGTGCAGACTGGAGTCGCTGAAGTTGAAGCCTCCGTGACAATGGTGGCACTCAAGCTGCTCTGAGAAAAACAGCTCCATGCCCCGACGCGCAGATGCCGAGAGCGCCTCGCCCTCATTTGAGTAGGTAAAGCGGTCGAAGGGCGACCTTCCGGAGATAAGGGTGCGCGTAAAGGATGCCAGGGAAAACACGACATGTTCCACCTCAAGAGGCGGACTGACCCCAAAGGCATCATCTAGAAGTTCGCTGAACCTCGCAGTGTGAACTCCGAAAGATACATGCGGAGGTCACGGATCTGCATGTCCGTGGCAGGCTCCCCCACTCTAATCGACGTACCGCACGCGACGCGGTCGCCGCCCACGCGCGGCACAAACTGTAACTCGAGGCGCTCCGTCTGCTCGCTTGAGCAAGCAAAGAAACCAGCGAGTGCAACGGCGAGCGAGAGGTGGCGCATGAAGGACGAGGTGCATTTCATGGACGAGATGCATTTCATGGCGAGCACCGTGACACGTTGGCAAGTCAGCCGTCAAGGCAGAGAAGGCGCCGAGGCGCGGCAGGTGCGCGCTACGATTGAAAAGAAGCTTTAGCGCCACGGCGACGCCGCGATGTGAAGCGGGGCAAGGGAGATGCAATCAGAGACGGAGCTTCGAGCAGAACGCGCATGTGCGCGACGCAGTTGATTTCCGTTGAGTTTATTTCATGCTATCGCGCCTAGCGAGAGTAGAGCGAGTTCAAGACCAATCAACAGGGGGTGTTGCGACATGCACAACGCTAGATGCCGCTATAAGGCAGTCCTTCTTTCTTTTCTCACGGCGTATGTTGCGGAACTCTCTGGCTGCGCCACCGGCGGTTCAACGGCCGACGATCATGACGCTCCAGCAAGCGGCCAGTTTAGTAATGCCAAACGATGGGCTCGGATTTTTGAAGATCCCAAGCGGGACCAGTGGCAGAAGCCGGAGCAAGTGATCAAGATGCTACAGTTGCAACCCAATAGCAGCATTGCAGAGATAGGTGCCGCCACAGGCTACTTCTCAACGCGGCTTGCCAAGGAGGCACCTCGCGGTGTGGTCTACGCGATCGATATCGAGCCGAGCATGGTGGAGTACCTTCGCGTGCGTTCGACTGACGAGAAAATCAGCAACATGCGCCCGATTCTGGGCGAACCTGGCAACCCTGCGATCCCAGAGCCGGTGGACATGGTCTTCATCGCCAATACGTACCATCACATCCACGGCCGCGTGTCTTACTTCGAGGAGGTAGCCCGCCAGCTAAAGCCAAACGGCAACCTGGTCATCCTTGATTTCAAGCAGGGCAAGGTTCCCGAAGAGGTCAAAGCGCCACCCCCGCGCTTCCGCGTCTCTCCCTCCACCGTCAACGAAGAGCTCTTGGAAGCGGGATACCGCCGCGTCGAGTTGAATATGAAGCTGCTTCCTTATCAGTTCATGGCGATCTACCGAAAAGGAGCGCCAGCGCAGCCTGCACGGATGTGAGCTCGCACGATCCCGTTGCTGTAGAAGAGAAGCTTTGACCTCACCACCTTTAGACAGGGGTTCAGACCCCTTGAAACGGGTATCGCGAGGTGGGTCAGGTCGAGATGGGCCCGCTAGCGCGAGCCGCAACGGGTCGGCGCTCGTATGCTCTCTGCCCAACCGCAGGGTTGGACCAAACGCAGCCGGCGTTGCACAGATCAGTTGCACAGACCAACTGCTTAGCCTTGGAATGCCTCATCCTTTAGCGTAAGAGCTCTTCGTGCACCCCAAAGCAACTTCTCTAACCGGCATCAAACCCACGGGCACGCCGCACCTGGGCAACTATCTGGGCGCCATTCGTCCGGCTATCACACTCTCAGCGGAGCATCGCGCTCTCTATTTCATCGCCGATTACCATGCGCTCACAACGGTGCGGGACCCACAGAAGCTTCGAGACTACACCTACGACGTGGCTGCCACATGGCTCGCCTGTGGCCTTGATCCGAATCGCTCCGTCCTCTTTCGCCAGTCCGACGTGGCTGAGGTGTTCGAGCTAAGTTGGGTGCTTTCCTGCATCCTAGCCACGGGGCAACTCGAGCGCGGTCACGCTTACAAGGATGCGCTCGGCCGGGGTGAGGCCCCCAATGCGGGCCTCTTTTTCTATCCGGTGCTGATGGCTGCCGATATTCTACTTTATGACACGGATGTTGTGCCGATTGGCAAGGACCAAAAGCAGCATCTGGAGCTCACCCGGGATGTTGCCGTCAGGGTGAACCATTTGTACGGGGATCATGTGCTCAAAGTGCCGGAGCCTAAGATTATGGATGAGACGGTGGTTCCAGGCCTTGACGGGCGCAAGATGAGCAAGAGTTACGAGAACACGCTCCCTTTGTTTGCCTCCGCGAAGGAGCTGCGGAAGACCGCAATGAAGATCAAGACCGGCTCGGAAGGCCTTGATCAACCAAAGGAGCCCGAGGGATCGACCATCTTCTCCCTTTTCAGGTCGTTGGCTTCACCTGAGCAGCGCGACTCACTAGCCGCGAAGCTGCGCGCGGGTGGGTACGGCTGGGGGCATGCCAAGCAGGATTTGGTCGATCTGCTTGAGGAGGAGTTCGGCGAAAAAAGATCCTTCTACCACACGCTACGGAGCGACACCGAGGCGCTAGAACGGACTCTGCAGGAGGGCGCAGCGCGTGCCAAGGCTGTGGCGGAAAAGACGATGCAACGGGTTCGACAAGCCACAGGTGTTGGCGCTGCCAGAGGGTAGACGGCCCTGTCGGCATCCACGACAGGCCCCATGCAGATACACGGAGCCGATGCATCGTGAGCGAACGTATTGGGGGGACCACTGCGAGCTTCACTGAGGGTCTGGCACCCAGACCCTCTACCGCGGAAGTCAATCCCGCGGCATTCACCCGAACTCCCCCGCCCATCACGAACGTGTTCGGGTAGCAGGATCAACTGCATGATGCATCTATACGTCGTTGCAAAGCAGTGGGATCTTCTTGTGGAAATGAGCCTGAGCCTCCCCGGCGAAGTCGCCTACGCTACTCTCCCCCCGCTTGCCGGCATGTACGACGGGCTCGAGGGCCGATGCATCGTGAGCGAACGTATTGGGGGGACCACTGCCTGCAAGGCAGTGGTGGGTCCCGCTGAGTGAGCCGCGATGCATCGGCCCTCGGGCCCGGCCCCCCGGTCGTCCACCCTGCTACGCTGCCCTCCTACACTGCATGCCCGTAGAGCTTTAGACAGTTCATCCCTGCCATAAAACGAGATGCGATTCGGGATCTTCCACTATGGATTGAGCGTAATCTTGCCAATGTTGAGGCGGCTCTCCATTCGCGTTTGCGCTTCCGCCATCTGACTGAGTGGATACTGCCGGTCCAGGTGGACCCGCAGCCGCCCTTCCTCAAAGTGGCTCATGAGTTCGCGCATCGCACCTGTTAAACGCCCGGTTTCGGACCACAGATGACCAATGTTGACGCCGTGCACGCCGCGATTATCGTCCATCAACCGCATGGGTGAAAAGCGCGGGACGCGACTCATCTGCCGAGCCACGTTCCAAAGGCTACGACGACCGCCTTTGATCATGTTGGCGAATCCATAGGCCACTAGACGACCACCGGGACGCAGAAGATCGTACCCCCGGCGCCAGCTCGATCCACCAAGTGGGTCAAACACCACATCAACGCCCTTGCCGTCCGTCAACTCGCGAACGACCTCCGCGTAGTCCTGCTCATGGTAGTCGATCGGTTCGTCGCAGCCAGCTTGGCGCAAAAAGGAGTGCTTGGAGGAAGACGCCGTTCCAAAGACACGCGCAGCGCCTCTCAACTTGCAGAGCTGGAGAGCCGCCAAACCCACACCACCTGCCGCCATATGCACCAGAACCGTGTCACCGTCTCTGACGGCTCCAGCTCGAAACGCAAGCTCGTACGCGGTGATGAAATTAACAGGAATCGCTGCACCTTCGTCAAAAGACATGCCTTTAGGAAGCGGAAGCAGCTGGCTGGCGGGGACGCAAACGCGGCTCGCGTGGGCGCCGAAGTGACTGACGGCCACAGCAGCCATTCCTTCACGCCAATCTTGAGAGACGTCGGAACCCACCTGCTCGAGCACACCAGCTGCTTCATAGCCCACAACACACGGCGGCTTGGGAGCGTCAGGGTAGAGGCCGTGCCTTGCTGCAATGTCGGCAAAGTTCAGGCCGGTGGCCTTTACCTGCAGACGCACTTGAGAGCTACCGCAGGTTGGATCAGGAGCGTGACGCATCTCGAGCACCTCGGGTCCTCCATGACGCGTGATCCACATGCTCTCCACGACCCACCTCCAGCTTGTTCTGCCGCCGGTTCTCTGCAGGAGAACAAGCGTGGCCTCTCTTCAAGGAGTCTGCGACACAAGTTGCGCCCTTGCAACATGACGAAGCCGACTCAGAATGCATACGGTGCAAGAGGAACCCCAGCAGCACGCGCTACCTGAACGTCAGCGCGCAACCACCATCCGAAAGCGGCTTGAGCGGGCCATGCCGGAGCCCCTCTGCGAGCTCCGCCATGAGAACGCCTGGCAGCTGCTGATAGCCACCATTCTCAGCGCACAATCAACGGACCGCACCGTCAACAGGGTCACCCCAGCACTCTTCAGCAACTTTCCGGATGCAGCTTCTCTTGCAGCAGCTTCACGTGAGAGGGTGGAAGAACTGGTGCGACCGACAGGATTTTTCCGGGTGAAAGCTCGCAACATTCAAGAAGCGAGTCGGGTCATCGTCAACAGGCACCGCGGACAAGTTCCTACGACCATGGCGGAGTTGGTGGAACTTCCCGGAGTCGCACGCAAGACGGCAAACGTCGTACTCGGAACAGCACACGCCATTGCGTCGGGGTTTGTCGTCGACACCCATGTGGGACGCGTTGCACGTCGCCTGGACCTCACGAAAGAGAAGGATCCTGTGAAGGTGGAGCATGACCTGTGCCGCGTCTTTTCGGAAGATACGTGGATTAGGATGAGCCACCGACTCGTCCTGCACGGGAGGTATGTTTGCATCGCACGCAAGCCGGCATGCGATGCCTGCCCCATAGCAGAGCTTTGTCCTTCCTGCGAGAGCCTTGCCCGCGAGGGCTCTGCGGAGCGCGCGTGGCAGAAGCGAGCCGATGCGGAGCGGGCGGTGGTTGACGCCTCCTACGCCACAGCGATTGCTCTTGAGCCGTGAGAAGCGAAGCGTAGATGCCGTGTAAGTGTTCAGCCCCCCTCGAAGGCATAAAACCACGGTTTCCGAGGATGTTCCAGAATCGGCTTCGTCCTCCGGCGTCGTCGTTACGCACAAAAGTGCGCGCCTCCTAGCCGTGCGGGCGCGCTCATTCTGAAACACCCTCGAAAGCCGCATAGGCTTGGGGGGTGAACGCTTACGATGCCGTGAACGATGCACGTAGAACAACCGGTGCGCTGACATGAGAGACGGACGTCGTCAGGCCGCGCGGTTGGGCCTTAATAACCGAATGAGAGCGGCATATTGGTGGATGAGGTGCTGTGCTGTGCTAACCCCGCTTGAGCGGATTCCTTAGCTGCCGTATTGCTGGATGAGTGGTCGGAGGTCCTCAAGCTTGCCGTTGATTACCTCAAGAGCTTCGGGCTCTATCTTCATCAACTCCGCTTCAGCGGTGTGCTCAAGCGCCTGCTCGCCCGCCAGCACTTGATCGGCCAACCACACCGCTTGACGGACGATGTGCACGGTCGAGTCCGTAGCATCGGTCGCTATGGCATCGCCATCCGGAAAAAGACGGAGCACTTCGACCGGAAGCTTCATCGTTTCGATCACCATCCGGTTGAGCGTGTCGTTCCTGTTGTCGACCATGATGCGCAACGCCTCGGGGTCCACGTCGCGCCGATCTTCCTCAAACAAAAGCGCTAACGTATACAAGAAGAAGGTGCTGCCGATGTTGTGAAATAATCCGACGGAGTAAACATCCATCCATCGAGGATGTTGCTTGAAGCGGGCCAGCTCTTCGCTCAACAGAGCTACAAGGTACGCCTTCATCAGACTCTCCATGATGAGGGAGCGCAAGAGGGGGTCCCTTCCCACGACGAACGCTTGAGCTGCCACAGCGTGCAGCAGCGCGCTCGCTTTCGTCAAACCCACACGGCTCATCGCGTGGTCGAGTGACTCCACCCGACGACCTCGCCCGTAGTAAACCGTGTTGGCCAGTGCCATGAGCCGCGCAGAAAGCCCCTGATGCTTACGCACGAAGTCGACCACCTTGTTGAAATCTACGCTCGAGTCGGCGAAAAGTGCGCGTACTTCCTGAAGCAGGGTGGGCAAGATAGGACCAGGAAGATCGTCGCGCTTCACTCTTTGAAGAACATCCTCGAAGTACCCATAGGCATGATCAAGCTTGGTGAGAGCCTGACGCTGCTCGCTCGAAAGACGCCGCGTCTGCTCTTCATCGTCCCAGATGGGCGGAGACGTGCGAAGCGCAGCCGCTGCCTTCTGGTGCGCCTCTAGAATGGCGCTCAGCAAGCCGTCGGCCGATCCGTGCTCCAGGACGGGCACTATGTTAACCGACTCGGCCAGCCGGCTTAGCTCGTCCTTTGTCTCCTGATTATCGACCACAACCACCGTTGGCAGATCGCGCGTTATCTGGAGTGATGCAAGCGACCTCGCATGATGAAGCGCATTCGCCGCTGGCATGGAAGGAGCATGCAAGACGAAACCCTCCGGCATCTCCCCCTTATCGCGCGTTAGCATGCGAAGTGCATCGGAGGCTGAGACTGCTTCAAGGGTCTCCACGTTGCGCCCCTTGAGGGACTGAACGAGGAGGCTTCTAAGCGGTGCAGAACGTGCAACTACCAGGACCTGTCCCTTGGTGTTAGGAGGGGCGCTCGTCATAAAGTGACTATATCATAGTCAGCATCCACCCTGTCCACCCTCGCAAGTGACAAACGGCAGTATCGCTTGAGAACTCCACGATTGAGGGGCAGCGTTCCTGCTCCGTCCGCGCACTACCTCCGGGTCGGACGGTCGAGGAGGGTTTGCGCCCGTAACTGGTCAGTGGCTTTCCGACCGCCTTCTGCGCTACCCATGCACGCGAAGAAGGTCGACTAAGGCATCGACGCCTTCATCTGGATCAAGGGGCGTGCAGCGCACCTCGCACTCCTTGAGCTCGGAACTGATTTCGCCCAGAGCCCCGCGCGCTCCCCATAGGATACACCACACCCCGGGTGCATCATCGGCCAGGCTCTTAGCGAACGCAGCGCCCTGCTCAACAGGTAGGGACTTAACCTCCGCTATGACCCAGGTTGGGCGCAGACCCAGCAACAGCTGACCCAGCCGGGCGGTGTAGGACGTGGTGGCAACGGCGATCCGCTCCGGTGCAAAAGCTGCGCGTAAACCACGTCCTATGCGAGGCTCGTCACTGATCACGAGCACGCGCGGGGGCGCTTGGCCAACAGTGACGCGCGCAGTTACATCAGGAGCCGCTACTTTGCCGGCTCCGCCAAATCCACTCTTCTGCGGCGCACTTAGCTGGGGCACCGTGGCATGCAAGTGCCGGAGAACCACATCCACAGCTTCGTCTGAAAGCGCCTGGTTAATCCGTTGCTCAAGCGCCTGCCGCAATGGCCCGCCCACAAAAGCTAGCAGGTCTTCTTCACGACCGAGCTCGCCCACGCTCGACCTTGCCAGGGCATGCAGCAACGCCTGCGAGGCTACCTTAGGTTCAACCACAACCTCGAGTGCTTCGCGCACCATCTGAATGCGAAGCTCTTCTTCCCGATCGTTCATTAGCTGCTTTATTAGACTAACACACCCCCCATACACGTGCCCCAGGCTTCACCTACGCGCGGTGCGTAAAGCCGCTCCGCTAGGAGTGCTTGCCGGCCTTTGCGCGCGCTGCAAGAATTCGGCTGTAGAGCTGCTTGCGAGGAAGGCCGATCGTCTTGGCGAGGTCGGCGGCTAGCTTTGAGGTCGGCTTCCCCAAGTTAATACCGCTCACTATCGCCTCTTGTAGCTCATCCTCGTCGACTTTCGCAACATCCTTTTGAGAAGAAGGCGCCAACACAATGGTGAGCTCGCCCTTGAAGGCGCGACCGGCTTCGCGTGCGAGCGTTTCAACCGAACCTCGCAAAACTTCCTCGTGCACCTTCGTAAGCTCCCGGCAGATGACCATTTCTCGCTCGGGCTGAAGATGGGCCGCGCTCTCCTTGAGAAACTGCCCCATCCGGTGGGGAGATTCGAAAAGCACGATGGGCAGGTTTGCCGATTCCAGCTCCTCCCAGACGCGTCGGCGCATCTTAGGCGACTGCGGGAGGAACCCTCGGAAGGCAAAACCACTTCCGCTCATCCCGCTTAGGACGGCGGACGCTGTCACAGCGCTCACGCCCGGTATGACTTGCACCTCGGTGCCCTGCCGCACCGCAGCCAACAGCAGCTCCTCACCGGGGTCGGAGAGACCGGGCATTCCCGCATCGGTCACCAGGGCGTATCGACGCCCTGACTCGGCCATTTCTCTAAGTATAAACTGAGCAACTGAGGACTTGCTGTGTCGGTGATACGCTCTGACAGGCCTGTGAATGTCGTAGGCTGACATCAGCTTACGCGTGCGGCGCGTGTCTTCCGCTAAAATTATGTCCGCTTCCCGGAGAACGCGCAGTCCCCGTAACGTCATGTCTTCCAGATTACCAATAGGCGTAGCAACGAGATACAGCGCACCGAGCTTCTTCTCGTTATCAAGTGGTTGAATCAACACGGCCCAAAGTGGATGTACAGAGCGATCGGTCGTGGAGAACTGGCCAGGCCCACGATGCGTTGCTAGTGCGCCGCAAGCTCGGCGTACTCTTCGCCTAGCTCATCGACAAGGTACTGCCTGAGCTTGCCCTGCAGGCGCTTTTCCAACTGACGCACCCGTTCACGACTGACTCCAAAGACCTCGCCGAGCTCCCGAAGTGTTTTAGGTTCGTCGGCAAGCAGACGCTCCTGAAAGATGATGGCCTCTTTGCCACCAAGCAGTTGCCCAAACTGCTCAACCTTGCGGTGCAGTTCCTGATCGACCTGAGCATCAGCCAACGTCTCATCCGCGTCCGATGCTTCCGCAGGAAGCAGTTCGACCCGTGCCACACCTGCGTCATCTGAGGCGGGGGAATCAAGGGAAACCTCCCCACTGGAGAGCCTGTTCTCCATCTGGACCACATCGTCTTCGGGCACGTTGAGGCGCTTGGCTATTTCTTGCGCAGACGGCTCAATACCCATTGCGGAGAGGCGCGCCTTCTCCTTGTTCAAGTTGAAGAAGAGCTTTCGTTGAGCTTGTGTGGTCCCAAGCTTGACCATGCGCCAGTTATTTAGGACGAATCGAAGGATGTACGCCCGGATCCACCATGCGGCGTAACTGGAGAGTTTCACGCCACGATGCGGATCGTACTTCTTGACCGCGTGCATCAAGCCGATGTTGCCCTCTTGAATAAGGTCGAGGAGATTCTTGTACGCGCGGCGGTACTCGTAAGCGATTTTGACGACGAGACGAAGGTTGGCTGTTACCAGACGACGGGCGGCTTCAACGTCCCCCGTCGCGACATAACGCTTCGAGATCTCCGCTTCCTCGGCGGACGTGAGCAGTGCATACCGCTCAACATCTCGCATATACGCCTGAAGCGGGTCGTATTGCTCAATCGGAGCAACTTTGGGCCTGGCTAAGGCCGCCGAGCGCTTGCTTGGCTGCGATGGGGCGTCGTCCGACATTAAGGCCACTATGACCGCAAGCGCTGCCTCCTTCAACTGCGCTATATATACGCCGTGCCTGTCATATCGCGGTCCACTTCCGGGCGCATGCAGCCCTCAATGAGCGCCTGGGTCCAGAACGGCTGCTTAGCGGGAGCTATTCTCGGCTTGCTCCTCGCGAGTTGCGACCTGATCAGCTTCTCGCTCATCAAGGGCCACATGCCGGGTTCAGCAACATTTCACGGCGGCTTGGTCACACTCGCACTCTATACCGCTTTCGCTACTCTGCTGGCGACCTGCACATCGCCGCTCGCTCTACGCCACCGCCTGCGCTGGCCAGCCACGCTGCTGATCATTGGGCCACTGAGTCTCTGTAGCCTCAACCACTTCGTGGCCCTTTTCACCTACTTGGACACGCAGCTCTACCCGGCTCTCGAAGGGTGGATCTTGCTGCTAGACAACGCCTCGCAGGTCTTCCGCTTGGTTCTCAGCCAGTATTTCTATCTGTTCGCAGCACTGCTGGCAGGGCACGCGCTCTTCATCGCGGGTACAGCGCGTCTCATGTTGCGTCAACGCGCTACATGCGGCACGTCGCTGCTGGTGGGTGGGGTGGTGGTTGTTGGGACCGTCCTGCTTCCCATTCTTCTAGGCGAGGATGTGCAGACGGAGACAGCCGAGACGGTGTTGCTCAAGTCGCTCTTGAAGCGGCCCGAAGCCCCAAGCATTCCCGCGCTGCATCTGGCAAAGAGCGGGCCTCCGCTCCGCAGTGGGAAGCACTGGCTTTCGAGGGCACGTTCTTCTAGAGGGCCGAGGCCTAATGTATTGCTGATCGTGCTGGAGTCCGTGCCTGCGGGGCATCTCCACCATGAGGGCTACGCGCGCGATGTTTCCCCCCACCTTGACGCAATCGCCAAGGGCGCTGTGCGCTTCTCACGCGTCTGGAGCAGCTCCACCCACTCCAACTACGCGCAGATGGCGATACTGTCCTCCCTGTTTCCCCGCCGTGGAAGCACTCTGGATGTCTACCAGACGCTCAGCTATCCGCGGACCCTACCGCATGACATTTTTGTGCAGCTAGGCTATGCGTCGGCCACTTTTTCCAGCCAAAACGAGCATTGGGGGGGCATGCGGCGGTTCCAGAAAACCCGTACACGCTACACCTTCGTCGATTCGAACACGTACCCGGGACGTCGGATGAACGTGAAGCGCGCGGGCGAGGAAAAGCTTCCAGATAGCCTCACGGTTAAGCTCGCAAGCGATTGGATCAGGGGTCAGAAGGATCCATGGTTTGTCTATCTTAACCTGCAGCGAACCCATTTTCCATACACGCTCCCGGAGAACGCAGAACCTGTCTATCTCCCCGCTAAACCTCATTGGCCGTCATTCCGATTTATGCACTACCCGCGGGAGGACCTCATCCCCGCGAAGAACCGGTACGACAACGCGCTCCGATACGTTGACCAGCAAATAGGCGAGCTTCACCAGACGTTGCAGCGGGTCGACCAGCTAGACCAAACGCTTTGGATCATCGTGTCCGACCACGGCGAGGCCTTCTACGACCACGGCATGGTGACGCATGGGAAGAGCCTTTGGGAAGCGGAATCCAGGACGCCTTTGCTCTTTTACTGGCCTGGCGAGCTGGAGCCGCAACTGGTAGAGGAGCCCACTTCACACCTGGACATCATGCCCACGACCCTTCATCTGCTTACGCTTCCGCCGCACCCCTCCTACCAAGGGAGGCCCGTGCGCGTGCGGGATGCGCTGCAGAACACCCGAAAGCGCTCATCCATCATCCCTCTGACGATGCAGGGTCTTGTTCATGCCGATGCCGTTGTGTGTTGGCCCTGGAAGTATATCCAAGATCATAGCCGCCAGCAGACGCAGCTCTACCATCTGGCGCGTGATCCCGCGGAGACCCGAAATCAAGCTAATGCGAGACCTGTTGTGGCCAGCTCGATGCACCGCGCACTCCAAACGTTTGTAGAAGCTCAACTGGAATACCACCAATCGACCTCGTCGCTTCCTGAGCGGCGCTTTGCCCCACGTCTTCCTAGGTGTCCCTTCTAAACTGCCGGGGAGCTCAGTGCTCTTCGAGCTCTAAGGGCGACCTTCTAGAGCCCTTCCACCGCCCATCTAAAGGTGCTCCTCAACCTGACGTTCCTCTCCCTCACCCCGTGAGGAATAGAAGGTCACCCCGCTCCATCGCCCGAACAGCTTCCCCGAACGGCGCTGTGACCTTGGGCCACTTCATGTCATACTTAGCGGCACGGGATGACGACATGGAAGAAGAGTCTACTTACCAACTGCCTGACGACGTGTACGTCGTCGTGCCAGCTTACAACGAGGGACGTGTTGTTGCCGGAGTGGTACGCGACCTGAGGAGGATTTGCAGAAATGTCGTTGTGACTGACGACGGGTCGCGGGATGACACTTATGAACAAGCAGCCTCAGCAGGTGCTCATCTCGTACGCCACCTGATCAATCGAGGGCAGGGAGCCGCTCTCCAAACGGGAATCACCTTCGCTCTGAGCCAGGGTGCGCGTATTGTGGTGACATACGATGCCGATGGGCAGCACGACATCAAGGATATGCCCGCTCTCATAGCTCCCATTGAGGCTGGAACAGCCGACATTGTTTTGGGGTCCCGCTTCATCGACGGCAAGAGTAAAGTCCCCTTGCGCCGAAAATTTCTTCTCTTTGCTGCAACCCTCTTTACCCGAATAATGACGGGGCTGAAGATCACCGATACCCACAATGGCTATCGCGCCCTGAGCCGGAGCGCCGCACTCAGAATTGATCTACACCTGGATCGGATGGCACACGCGAGTGAGATTCTTGACCAGATCAAGGCGACGCAGCTCCGCTACGTCGAGGTGCCTGTGCACGTGCGATACACGACCTACTCACGAGCCAAGGGACAGAGCGCGTTGGGTGCCGTGCGTATTCTGATCGACTACGTCACCAAGCGGTATTTGATGTGAATCTGTTTCAGACACTAGCCCTATCTGTTCTAGCTTTATGGTTCGCCCTCGCAGCGCGAGGTCTTTTCAACCGACGCGGGAGCCGAAAACTTCGCACTGTGTGGTTACTTGTGCTGCTAGCCGCTGCAGTGGCAGTAGCGGCACCCGGGCTGACCGGGCAGGTTGCGCAATCGGTCGGCATCGGCCGGGGTGTTGACCTGATGCTCTACATCTTTGTGCTGTTCAGCCTATTCGGCTTCTTCATCGTCTCGACCAAGCTGCGGCGTCTCAATCGTATGATCACGCTTATCACGCGGGAGCTGGCCCTTCGGGATGCCACCTTAAATCGCACCTCAGAGCACGGCCTTTAGCATCTCACTGGTCCGTTCGGATTACCTCAAATACTTTTCGAAAGGCGTCGAGTGACCGCTACAGCCATTGAAGGAAGGACTGTGTTCATTACCGGTGGAGCAGGTTTTATTGGCTCCACCTTGGCGGGTCGACTTTTGGAGAAAAACAAGGTTGTTGTATACGACAACCTGCGCCGGGATTCGCTGCGTAGTGCGTCCTTCGCCGCGCACCGGAACCTCACATTAATCGAAGGGGATATCCTTGATCAAGCGTCGCTCGAGCTGGCGATGCGTGACGCTCACATCGTGGTGCACTGCGCTGCCATCGCTGGCATTGACACCGTCATCGTTAGTCCCGTTGAGACCATGCGAGTCAACATGGTCGGTTCCGCTAATGTGCTCGATGCGGCCAATAAGGTCAGCGAATGCGAGCGCGTCGTTTGCTTCTCCACCAGCGAGGTGTTCGGTCCCAGGGCGTTCCGCTCTACAGAAGAAGATCCCACTGTGATGGGCGGGGTTGGCGAGGCACGATGGACATACGCGGTAAGCAAGCTTGCAGAAGAACACCTAGCGATTGCGTACCACCAGGAGCATGGGCTTCCTACAACGGTATTGCGGCCGTTCAACGTCTACGGGCCAGGACAGGTCGGTGAAGGGGCCCTGCGCACCTTCATCCTTAGGGCGTTAGATGGAGACACCATCGAGGTGCATGGAGACGGAACGCAGATCAGAGCCTGGTGTTATGTCGACGACATGATCGAGGGCGTTCTTCTGGCCATGACAGATCCACGCGCCGTAGGCGAATCGTTCAATATCGGCAACCAACGCGCGGTGACCACCATCTACGGACTAGCAAGTGCGGTTGTCCGCGTGCTCAACTCGAGCTCGAAGATCGTTTTCACCCGACGGGACTACGCGGACGTTGAACTTAGGATCCCCTCAGTGCAAAAGGCTGCTGACCTGCTCAACTTCAACGCCAGAGTGGATCTGGACGAGGGAATAGCTCGAACCGCAACGCACTTCGCCTCAACCAGCCGATAAGGAGCGCTGCAGGGAGATGCGTCGAGGTCCCTGCAGCACATCCATTTCGGCATGTTATGGCGCGCCTCGACTCCTTGCGTTGTTACTACACAAGGGCAGCCTCATCCTGACCTTATTCTCTTCAGTACGCGTGTGGTCCGGGCTGGTAGACGGACGGCAGGTTACCACGACCTCCTCTGCGCGTTTCAGCAGTGGATTGACGTCGGTTGCGATCAAAGTGACCCGCCTAAGTTGAGACACGAAAGCCGGTGAGGCGGGACCTCATTATCGATAGGTCGCTCTTAGAGGGGCCTTGTCAACTCTGAAAATCGATCCTACCTTCCGCGCCTATGAGTTCCTCACCCTTATGGGAATGGCCTATCCATCTTGCTTGGGTGTTAAGCTTCTTCCCCGGCTTTCTGCTTCTTACTAAAGCCTTCCCTCGCGATTTACGCGGCGGGCTCTTCCCGGTGCTAGGGCTGAGTTACTTCTGGACTTTCGTCCTCCTCACCCCTGCCTCAGTCGTCGGCTACCTATCGGGAGCACCCCTCCGAATGCTCACCATCTGGTGGCTGCTGTTGACTGTCCCGACGAGCGCATGGTGCTTGTCCCGACTGCTGATGGGTATCGGAAAGGGGCGCTTTGACCTATACGTTCGGGGACGCACATCCCACTATCTCCCGCTCGGCCTCCTCGTGGCGGTCATTGCCTTAGCGATAGTTTTGATAACCGGTCCAACGTTCCAGAGTGACGCCACGTTTCATATTGCTCGTGCCCGCTCGTTGTTGTCTCACGGCTTCAATAACGCAGATCCGTTCTACGAAGGCCGGCCCTTCGGTCGGGTTTATCACACGAATATTCTTGCAGCCTATCTGGCCACGCTCTCGGACGTAACAGGCGCAAACATGTTGTCTGTTTGGTGGGTCAGTTCCGCATGGTCGAAGGTACTGATCAGCTCCGGCATGAGTTATGTTGCTTGGGTCGTTTTCGGCAACCGTCGCGCCGCTGCTCTCACGTGGGTTGCCACCATTATATACTCGGCTCCTCTAGACTTCACGCTCTACCCAAATCAGATGGCGTCGGTTTGGGTTATGCCGCTGGCATTAGGATTCGTGTTGCAGCTTGACTTAGGGGTTGAGCGGCTTTTCAGCTCAGTGGCTAAGTTCTTCTCCGCCTCATGGGTGATTGCTCAAGTGCACCCTCTATACGCCGCGATCATCCTCGTCTATCTTGGGGTGGTTTTATTATGGGTGTTTGCAAAGCGCGTGCTTAAACGGAGAAGTCCCAAGATTGTAATCGCGTGCGCTTTGGCGCTGACGCTAGCACCCGCACCGTTTTTGCTCGCCTACAAGTATTACCAACTACCGGTGACGGCAAGAGACTTGCCTACACTCTACAAGGATGTGGCAAAGGAAGTAACAAAGGTCGAGAAGTTCACCCGAATACGATCACCAAAAGAAGTACTCGCTGCTTCCGACAACGCAATTATAGCATTCTGGCCTGCTATCGTGATCGGGCTCATTCTTGGGCTGCGACGACGCATCTGGGGGCTCCCAGCCATCTCGGGCGTGGTAGCCTTGATCGTCTACATCCCGCCGATCACTTACACCTACGTGAGCCTCACAGGAGGCCACCATTTCACCCTGGAGCGGCTCAAGATGATTTGGAGGATCAGCTCCCTGGTTCTGGTACCGGGAGCCTCGTTGCTACTTAGCGGAAGGTTCAAGCGATCGGCGCTTGCAGCTGTTCTCGCCACAATCCTCGCAGCTTCGTTCGCGATGCACTACAAGCGCCCTTCGATGCACTGGGGAACGCTCATGCAAAACGCCGCTGTTCCAAAAGGCATGAGGAGGCAACGCCTGCGACGTCTTGTACGCCTACAGAGCTACCTGGAGCGGCATATTCCTGCTGGATCGACTGTAGTGGCTAGCGGGCAGCTCGGTCCGTACCTTGGAATGCTTCGCGACATACGTCTCCTGGCCAGTCGACACCGATCTCCACGCACAAGAGGCGAGAGTGCTCGGGTAAGCGCCCAGCAAGCATTGCGGTCTACCCGCACTCCTACCTCGGTGCGGGACCAACTTCTCGACCGCTATGACATCGAGATAGTGGCCGGCCACGTGGGCGACGTTGTAAGGTTGGAGCGCATCTACCAAGACCGCATTGTCGAGATCAATGAATACGATGGAATCTACATCATCAAGTTGGGGGAGGCTCCCACGGCTTCCTCGGAACCCGGGTAAGGCGAGCATACCTTTAGAGCGCACGTTGCTTTTCGCCAGCTGTTTGCTTGGGAGACTCTACTTAGGGTGCGGCGTCAAATAGTGCATAGCAGCAGCTGCTCTTTGCCGATGCTATGCTAGAGCTGCGGTGGAAAAGCTAGAGCTGCGGTGGAAAAGCTAGAGCTGCGGTGGAAAACTAGGTCAGTGGGTTTCCGACAGGAAGGCACACTTCCTGAGGAGGTTGCGTGTTCGGCCTCCGACCTTAACCCCATCACGACCACCTAGCTGCGCTCCGATCGAATTTTCGTCGACTGCGTCTTCTGCGATCCCGGCACTTGTATGCGCAATCTCCTCGCTGCACAATCTTTTGAAAGCCGACTCGCCAGGGACTGACCGGACACGTGGAGAAGATGCCTGGGCCGCAAGTCACACTTGTTATACCTGCGCGAAACGCAGAAAGTACCCTATCGCAGTGCTTAGCGTCCGTCGTTCCGCTTCTATATAACGACACCCTGGCTGAGGTTGTGGTCGTGGACGACGGCTCCACCGATGAAACTGAGGCACTCATCCGCACGTGCGGCGTCACCTACTTGCGAGGATACGGCAAGGGTCCAGCAAGTGCTCGTAATCTCGGTTGGCAGCACGCACAGACGGAGCTTATCTGGTTCGTGGATTCAGATTGTGTGTCGCAACCTGATGCTCTTACGTACCTTCTGCCTCTTGTCATCAATGAGGGTTTTGGCGCAGCAGGTGGAAGCTACGCCAATGCCAATCCCCATTCTCTCGTGGCGACGCTGATCCATGAGGAGATTGTAGCTCGCCACCGCCGTATGCCACGTGAAGTGAACTTCCTCGCCACATACAACCTCCTCATCCGGCGCGACGCACTTGAAGCTGTTAACGGCTTGGATGAAATCTTTTTAAAGGCGCAGGATGCGGAGCTGGCATTCGCGCTGAAGCGGGCGGGGTACCGGCTTGGCTTTTCCGAAAGTTCCCGCGTGGCGCACTACCACCTTACATCCCTCGCCAAGTATCTCTCGGTTCAGCGGAAGCAAGGGTATTGGCGCATGTGGCTCTACAAACGGTTTCCCAGTAAGGCCGCGGGGGATTCTTACGCAAACTGGACCGACTATGCGCAACCGCCCCTCGCCATGCTTTCCTTAGGTTCGCTCATCCTGTTGCCGTTCACGGTGAGCGTGCCGCTTACCATCCTGCTCGCGCTCGTGCTGCTTCAGGTGCCGATGGCGCGACGCATCGCCGCCAGCGGTTCAAGGTCCGTAGCCGTAGCTTACCTGCCCTTCGGATTTGTGCGGGCCTACTGGCGAGGCATCGGCATGGTCGCTGGTACGCTTGCGGTGCTTTTCGCAGGCTCCGGGGGCAATCGGTCTAGGGCTAGTTGAGCTTTTTCGGCCAGCGCCTGGTAAACACGCACCCCGCCAAGCTCGGCTGCCAACACCATTGTGCGTACAAGGTCGCGCGAAAATGAACAGTCCCGCTCGTGAGGGTAAACCAACACGTACCTCGCATGCGCACGCGTCACAAGCGCGCGCACAATGGGCTGTTTAGTCTCGCATCTTATTCGGTGGTAGTATGCAGTGGTGTACACGCCAAGTTGGTGCGCTTCAGTTGTCACAAAAGAAGAGCGGGGTGCTTCTGCCTGAATCCAGCTGATCAGCTGTTCTTCGGATGGATGAACTTCTCTAGGTGGGTTTGCGGCCCGTGCCAGGTCAACCCTCTGCCCCACGGGGAGCTCACGCACCATAAAACCAACGTTGTGAACAAGAGCGGCTAGTAACAGCCCGAGCGTTGCGATACGTGCAGCAACTCCGCCCCTCCGGAGGAGATATGCCCCGCACGCAGCGACGAGCAACAGGTAGGCGAGGCCGTGCCTCCAGCCAAACAGCCACTCCTTGAAGTGATCGAAACGGTAATGATGGAGAGGAAGAACCATTCCCAGTCCGGCCAATCCGTAGATCCAGCCAGATGAGTTGCTGAGATTCCTGAGAGGCTTGTACCTACCGGTCCTCCGCAGCAGGTGCCACACTGCATGACACCCCGCGATTGGGACAATGTAGATACTCCACTTGAAGCTTGACCAATACGAGTTAGCGGAGCGGGGATCGAAAGCGACGATGAAGCTCCCCAGGCGTGTTTGGAGGTAGGTGACTAGGGAGGTGCCCCGCCCGCTCTCTTGAACATCAGGCATGGCCGTGGCACTTGATAGGCCTTCTAGACCCACCACCTGCGTAACGCTCGGCACCTGGTCATGCACCGCACCGAGCCACGACGCATATGCAAGCAGAGGGATACCGAGACCACACCCAAACGCGGCCACTGACCTACGCTCCGCCCGCGAGCGCGTGGCAAGCATCAGGTAGGCCGACGCGACGCATAGCACGGCCCCCAACACCTGCGTTCTGGTGATGAGACACAGTGCGAGGGCCAAACCGCCACCCGCAGACATCCAACGATTTCGGTCCTCGCGCCCCTTCTCCGATAGCAGCAGCGCGATGAACAGGAGGAAGAAAGCTAGCGCCTCGGCGTATGGCTTAGAAGTAAACTCGAATAGGACCCAGTTACTACCAAAGAGCCACACGAGTAGCAGGCAATAGAGGGAATGGCACGGCAGCTGACATCTGGCATCGCCTGAGGGATCAGGAGCTGTTAGTTTGCGTCCGATCACGAACAACAACAGCAAATCGAACAGATAGAGGCCCTCGGGCAGCGTGGTCGCTGCTACGTCCAAACCCATACACGCTCCCGCTATTGCCAAAGACGATATCCAAAGCGGTGGCGCAATCAGAGGCTGCGGGAAGTTAGAATCTCCCTGAAGGTGAAGAGACACATTGGTGACAAAGCCCTCGCCTTCCAGGATGTTGCGGGCGATCTGGTAGTAGTACGCGCCATCTAGGCCTGAGCGCCCAACTCCGGGATTGTAGAGCAGCTTGAGGTACGCGAAGAAGAGCAAGCTTAGCGCGAGGGCCATCCGCTCCCAATGACGCCAGGTCCATGTTCGCGCGCCTCGCATACGACCTTCTAGCGTATCGGAAAGCGCTAGACTAGGCTTAAGCCATGGGCGGCGTGCTTGTGACCGGAGCGGCAGGGTTTATCGGCTCGCACCTCGTACGCGCTTTACGGAAGCGATGGCCCGAGCGACCACTTATCTCGTACGACAAGCTTACGTATAGCGGACGTAAGGAGAACCTTGAGAGCTTCTTCCAAGACCCGCATCACGTTTTCGTCCAGGGCGACACGTGCGACGGAGACGCACTGGCTAAGGTGTTCGCGCGCTACGGTATCGACGCTGTTTTGCACTTAGCCGCAGAGACCCATGTTGATCGCTCCGTCCTCTACCCCGACTCGTTCATGCAGACCAACGTAGCGGGGACTCTTGCCTTGCTTCGCGCAGCTCAAGCGAGCTGGGAAGGCTCGGCTTCAAAGGTCTTCGTGCATGTGTCCACCGACGAGGTCTTCGGAAGCCTGGGAGCAGAGGAGCTCTTCACGGAGCGTTCGCCATATGCCCCACGCTCGCCCTATGCAGCGTCCAAAGCTGCTTCAGATCACTTCGTCCGCGCCTGGCACGAGACGCACGGCCTGCCAACCGTCGTCGCTCACCCGAGCAACACGTACGGCCCGCGTCAGTTTCCTGAAAAGCTGCTTCCACTTGTTATTAAACGCGCCCTGCGCGCTGAAACGATCCCCATCTACGGCAATGGAAAGAATGTGCGCGATTGGCTCTTTGTCGAAGATCTGGCCGAAGCGTTGGTCCTCTTGGTGGAGGCAGGTGAGCCGGGTCGGAGCTACTGCATCGGCGCCCGATGCGAGCGGAACAATCTTCAAGTGGTCGACAGCTTGCTGCAAGCTCTGGGCAAAAGACTATCCAGAGAGGACACGCTAAAGAAGCTGATCGCCTTTGTCAAAGATCGCCCGGGCCACGACCAACGCTACGCTTCCGACCCAACACTGCTGGAAACGAGGCTCGGATGGCGGGCTCGATCAAGCCTAGACGTGGGTTTGGAGAAAACCGTCGACTGGTATCTAGCACATCAAGATTGGCTTTTTGCGAGTGAAACCGCGGAGAGCAAAGAGTTCGAAACCTCCTGGTACGCAAACCAGAGAGCGGGTGATTAGTAGACGCATCACACGTGGCCAATGGTACTCTAGGCTATGCGAGGATTAAGGTGAACGGACTTTGCGGTGTCATTCTAGCGGGAGGCAAGGGAACGCGCCTCTACCCCCTCACGCGGGTCGCAAGCAAGCAGCTCATCCCAGTGTACAACAAGCCGATGATCTACTACCCGCTTACCACGCTGATGTTGGCGGGCATCAAAGATATTCTTCTCATTACGCGTCCCGAAGATGTGCTGGCTTTCAAGAACCTGCTTGGTGATGGTGCGCAATGGGGCATCAGCATAGGCTACGCTGAACAGCCGTGTCCACGAGGCATCGCCGAGGCGCTCATCATCGGGGCGGAGTTCATCAACGGGCGCCGCGTGTTGCTCACGCTTGGAGACAACATCATCTTTGGACGGTATGATTTTCTGCGAGCTGCGCTCGAACATGAGGGAGCAGGAGCCACCATCTTTGCCTATCAAGTCACCGATCCCTCAGCGTACGGAGTTGTGGAGTTTGACGCCGACCGCCGAGTCAAGTCGCTGGAAGAGAAGCCTGACCGGCCTCGGTCAACCTGGGCCGTCCCAGGTCTGTATCTATACGATGAGGAGGCCGCACGCCGAGCCAGTCGGCTCAGCCCCTCGGCCCGCGGTGAATATGAAATCACAGATCTCAACCTGAGCTACCTTCGCGATGACAAGCTGCTTGCCTCGCCCATGGGTCGCGGGGTTGCGTGGTTCGATACCGGAACACCTGATAGTTTACAACGAGCAGCAGGCTTTATCGAAGCCGTTGAATCACGACAAGGACTTGTCATTGGCTCTCCCGAGGAAGTCGCCTTCCGCACAGGGTGGATCAGCCGCTCTGCTTTTGTGGACTTATTGGAAAGAATGCCCTCGTGCGCCTATCGCACCTATCTAAACCGTATTGTTCTTACAGATGCAGTTGACGATTAGCGGCACCTGCTCCCCTCTACTTCAACTCACCCCACTCGTTACATGGACGTGTCCGTATTGACATACCAAACGGCTGCCCCGCTCACGCGGAAGAGGACCATCCGGCAGCAGTACGGCAGATGTTCTTGGTGCTCCGTAGAGGTGAGGCGGGAGGTGAGGCGGGAGGTGAGGCGGGAGGTGAGGCGGGAGGTGAGGCGGGAGGTGAGGCGGAGTGCGCCGCTGTACGTTTGAGATGATGCGCTTCTTCAAAGGCGTCCCAGCGACACGTCTGTTGGAGGCACTGTTGGCTCTGGGCTTCCTCGCCATGGTCCTTCGCTACGCCTGGGTTACCGAGGACGCGTTCATCACGCTACGAACAATCGACAATGCGGTGCACGGTCACGGCCTGCGCTGGAACATCGATGAGCGAGTGCAATCCTTTACGCATCCACTGTGGCTGCTGCTCATCCTGCCGATTTACGCCATCACACAGGAGGGATACTTCACATTGCTCATCCTAAGCGCGGTCGTGTCTGCCGCCGGCTTTTATCTGCTCATGCGATGGATAGCTTCGTCGAACTGGCAGCGGTGTTGGATCAGCGGCGTGCTGCTTTCATCGGCCGCTTTCGTACAATTCTCGACCTCAGGGCTGGAAAACCCCCTCACGCACGTTCTGTTAATCGTGTTTTTAGGGTTCTATGTGCGCGCAAGCCCTTCGCCACGCGCCTTGACGCTGTCTGCACTACTTGCTGCGCTGCTCGCGATGACGCGTATGGACGCGGCCCTACTTGTCGCACCTGCACTCGTTCATACCGCGGAGTGCGTGCGGCGCCAAAGTGGGACGCGGGTGACTCTACGGTCTGCCTTACTCGGCCTCCTTCCGCTGCTGGTTTGGGAGTCCTTCTCCGTTATCTACTACGGATTCCCCTTGCCCAACACGGCCTACGCGAAGCTCGGCACCGGCCTGCCGCGCCATACGCTCTTCATACAGGGTTTGCTCTACCTCAAGAGCAACCTAACGCGGGAGCCGTTCACGCTATCAGCTCTTGCTCTCTTCACCACGCTGGCCATTTGCGTGCCCCTTTCCGGTCGCCGCAGGCGCAAAGCCCCTACGCGGAACGTGACGTCGCCCCTGCTCGCACTCGGCGTGCTGCTCTACGTGGCGTACCTCACGCTTATTGGTGGCGACTTCATGTTGGGCAGATTGCTGACCGCACCTCTCTTGGTTGCAGTCGTAGCCGCGGCTGCTGCACTCCCCGCTAAACCTAACATGGCCGCGCTTGTGCTGGCCGCACCTCTTCTTGCAACCGCCCTTCTCTCTCCGCGAAGCCCGTGGGCTTTTGAGACGAGGGAAAAGAGCGTGTTCGACGCTCACCTCATCTCCGACGAGCGCATGTTCTTCAATCGCTACAACTCCCTTCTCTCCATCAAGCGCGGCATGAGAGTGGATGATAATCCCTGGGCTCGCGAGGGGCGCCGCATCGGACACTCAAAAGCCGAGGTGGTCGTTCGGCCGAACATTGGGCTCATCGGTTTTTTTTCCGGACCGGATGTTCACATCATCGACTCCCTAGCTCTGGCTGACCCTCTCCTGGCGCGGCTGCCGGCAGCGAAACACCCATGGTGGCGCGTAGGCCATTTCTTCCGCCACGTTCCCGATGGATACGCAGCTTCGCTGAAGGAGGGACGCGTGCTGATAAGCGACCCCGCGCTGGCTCTGTACTACGCGCATCTGCGACACGTGGTGAGCGGCAGGCTCTGGTCTGTGGAGCGGTGGAGGGACATTGCAAAGTTCAACCTTGGCATGTACGACCACCTCATCGATGTCACGCGGCACCGTTACCACGAGGCCGTTGACGTCTCCGCCAGCACGGTTGCGCCGCGCAGTGAAAGCATGCGCTCCCCCACGACCTTCTCAACTCATGGCGTGCGCGTACACTTTGACTCACCGCAACATGCGCTCCGTGTTGCGCTGCACCTCTCGCCAGCAAGGGGAGCGCAACTTCGCTGCCTTGACCACGGCCGCGTTATCGCCAAGACCTTGCTCATGCCAACCAGCCAGTCGAACATGCCGGCAGTCATCGCGCTTCCGTCTGCATGCAAGCGTGGCTACCGTTCGCTTCACCTTTTGCCGCAAGGCAATGGGAGCGGTTCGCTCAAGTCTCTTTCGTTGCTTCGTTAGGGCTCACCCCGTACATATTTCGTCCGGCTGGTGGCCTGCGGAAGATGTTTCCGACCTCATCCACAGGCCGAGCAATGCGGTGCATGTCTCAGGTGAGGGGATGGGGCCGGGTTGTCGCGACGCGGCAGAGGTGGCGCAGGCACTGATGAAATGACTTCCGATATGCGTATCCCTCCCTATTTTCGTGCTGGCCCGCTGTGCATGGTGGGCGCATGCCTGGGCTTCACTGTGATGGTCACCTGCGCCAAGAGCCTCAGCGAGGAACTAACTGGGGTGGAGGTTGTCTTCTGGCGGAGCTTCTTTTCGGTGCCAGCCACCTTCCTGCTCGCGCGACGCACGCGATGGCGCATGCACAGCAGGGGTCTCATCCTGATCCGTTCCGTATGCGGCTTCGGCTCCGTTGCGTGCTTGTTCACTGCCGCGATGGGCCTTCCCGTGGCCACCGTTCAGTTCATCAACAAGCTGCAACCGGTGTGGATGGTGTTAGTCGCGCCTCTTCTGCTTGGCCGAGGGGAGCGAGGGGGTCGAGAGACATGGCTTGCGCTGCTCTTGTCCCTAGTCGGTTGCACACTGATGCTGGCGCCATCGGGCGATGCGCGTTCAAGCTACGGCGCTTGGGCGCTCACGGGCACGTTGTTTGCCACAGCCGCACACCTAGCGGTGCGCAAACTCAACCGAACGGAAGCCCCGCAAAGCATTGTCTTCTGGTTCCAGAGCATCGCCATGGTTTGCGCGCTGATCCTCATCCTTGCCTCGCCTGCACATCAGCTCAATCCACCCACGAGCCTCACATCATGGATCTTGCTTTGCGGCTGCGGCTTGGCTACGGCTGTCGCGCAGACGCTGATGACCTGGGCCTACCGCTTTGACCGCGCACCCGTGGTGGCTGCCGCAAGCTACAGCGAGCTGCTTTGGGGCCTACTGGCTGACCTGATCATCTTTGCCACCTTCCCGTCCCTCGTCACCTTGGGAGGCGGCGCCTTGGTCCTTGCTGCCGGAGCGTTGCTTGTCTTCCAACGTGCCGACCGTTCATCGCCGCGCCGTTCACCGGGTCCTTCATCGTAGCGTTGCGCCTGATCGTCATGTGGCATTCGCCAAGCGAGCGATCGACAGGACAACTTCGTGATGAAACGCCCTTTGGCGATGGGGATGTCGTGTCCTACCTTTTGATCATGCACCAGTATAACGATGAAACCGTCTCAGTGAGTGAAGCAAAGGAGTCACAGTTTCGCAGGCTGTTTCGGACAGGGAAAGACAACTCGGAGCCCGTTGGCGTTGACCCGAGCGGCGCTCGTTGGCGATTGACCCGAACGGCTACTACTTGAGTATCCGAGTCACGCGGCGATAATCGGAATATCATAGCGTTGGATCATTGGGTCAGCCGTGATCAGCTTTAAGTTCTCGACCCTGGTTTGCGCGATCAGGAGACGGTCGAAGGGGTCTGCATGGTGCGGGGGCAGTCGGCCAACGGCGAGCGCATGAGCAGTTGTGACATCGAGGGCGGTGAAGCGGTGTGCCGTAAGTTCATCTTCGTAACTGTCCGGAACCTTTAGTTTGCCAAGCGCCTTCTTGATCGTGATCTCCCACGCTGTAACCGCGCTCACGAAGACCTGATTGTGACCATCAACCAGGGCATCTCGGGCCTTACCGGTAAGTCGAGAGTTGTTACTGAAAGCCCAAATTAGAATGTGCGTGTCAAGGAGAAGATTCATCGTCACTCAGAAATGCGCGCATAAGATCTGCGGGCAGTTCATCGAAATCATCGGCCATTGTCACATTCCCTTCCCAACTGCCGCCTAGCTTGCGTGCGCTAGTGTCATCACGGTAGGGAACGAGCATCACAACGGGTTTGCCAGCGCGGCTAATCACAACACGCTGTCCTCGAAGCGCGAGTTCCACAAGCTTAGATAAGCTTGCTTTCGCATCGCTCAACGTCGTGAGCTTTTCGGCTGCCTGGTCCATAACTTGAGTATGACCTGGTCTGGTCGGACTAGCAAGCATACGAGGGACTGCTCCTCAAGAGCAAGTGCTTTAGACTGCGTGGAAGACGTGAAGACATTCAGCGGATGAATGGTGGGTAGCAGATCTCCCCCACTGACAGCTTCTCCGGCACGCGGGGCGGGAAGATGACTAGACATAGGACCGGTCATTTGCTATTCTAGTGGAATGAAAGATGTTGAAGCCTCTCCAGCCAGGTCGGTTAGTGCCACGGACTTTAAGGCGCGGTGTCTTAAGATGTTGGATGAACTTTCAGCAGAAGGGTTGGTCATTACCAAACGAGGGCGTCCTCTCGCAAAAGTAATCCCGATCGATACACCTAGCAGCGACCGGTGGTATGGGTGTATGGCCAACGAAGTGGAAATATTAGGTGATATCTTCAGCACAGGGCAGCTGTGGGATGCTGAACATTGACACACACATTCTCATAGATTTTGCGCGAGGCGCGCTAAGCGAGCATGAGACCCAGAAGGTACGCGGCGAGCAGCTCGTCATCTGCGATATCGTCTTGTGGGAAATTGCCAAGCTCAACCAACTGGGGCGACTGCGGCTCCCACTTGCATCACCAAACTTTCAGGCACTGCTCGCCACGATGAGAGTCATAGCGGTAAGCAGTTCAATAGCGAATGCCAGCTGCCAGCTCGATTTTCGCTCCGATCCTGCCGACGAACTTATCTCCGCAACGAGTGTGGTTTATGCCATCCCTTTGCTCACGCGGGATCAACGCATCCTTCGGTCGAAGCTCGTTCCTTTCGCCTAACCGAACATGACGGGAAGCGGTGAGGTTGGCCGAAGAACCTGCAGCTCGCTCTCCACACACCGCTTTGTAAAGGATGCTTTACAAGAACAGGCCGAGACAGAATGACTCATCTCACGGCTCGCTTGCCCCAGCTCGCGCTCCATCGTGCCCAGCTTTGCGGACCTCTGTCCCAATGCTGTTCAGTTAAGCCACTTTTCGGCTTACGTCCGCGGGAACCCCGTCTTTAGGAACTTGGCATCACTGGAGTTCTCGTCGCACAGCGAAGGCGATCCCATCCCAGGTACGCTGCGGTTTTTCCAGGATCGCAGGACGACCGAAGGGAGGACGAGAACTCTGGTGGGCGCTGGGGTCGCAGGAGACGCAGTCGACGAGAACTCCACGAAAACTGACTCAACTGAACAGCATTGTTCTTAACTGATCAGCATTGGGTCAAGAGACCGCAAAAGTGGGCAAGCTTGAACGTTAACCGATCAGCACCCGGCGACAGGGGGTACGGCGCGTCCCCAAGACCCCCCCTCGCTGATTTCTCTCGTTGCGAACGTGAATCATGCGCCGCATGTATCAATCGATTTCCTTCAGCAACTCCAGATCGAGCAAGTCTCTCGGCCGACCCGAAGCCTCTTTAGTCTCTATGAGATCCTGTTTGCTGAGAACCGGCAGCTTTCTCTTTCCAAATGGTACTAGCACTTTTCGCGTGTAGGCATCGGCGAAGGGCGGCCCTGGGATGTGGGTGAAGATGTCGATACGTACGGGTTCTCTCCCCAGCGTCGCCAAGCGGTCGAACTCGGTGAACGGCTGAGGGTCAAGGCCACCAAACCCGAACTTGTCCAGCGCCATCACGAGTCGCAGGGCGTTGTCGTGACTCCTCTCGATCCACACATCGAGATCGCCAGTGAAGCGTGGCCTACCGTGTACAGCGAGAGCTTGCGCCCCGACTAACAAGAACTTGACCGGTTGATCGATCAATAACTCTAAAAACTCTTTGAAGTCGCCATTCAGGTTCATGTCGAACTAATCTGTACTGCTCGCGTATTGCTTCCACAGCTTCAAGTCTCTGCAGAGGAGTAAAATCTTCCCAGGTGTCTCTAGGGGGGGAGCCAAGGCTACCCCATCGCATGAACTTCTCCACAGCACCATTGTACCACGCCATTGGCACAACCTCTAAACCTTCCCAGGTCGATTAGAAGGCGAGCCAACGGCGCAGAGGCTGAGAGGTGCCCTGACAGCTTAGACTTATTCGTGAAGCAGCCGATGCAGGGGACAGGGTGCACACCAACCCCACCGCAACCGTTGGCTACAAAATCAACCTGGGTGGGGTGGTGTTCATTCAAAGGCTTGCCGGTTATCGGCTCGGCTCCTGGCTTCTAGGGCTTTTTCGAGCCCATCAAAGGTCTGTATGTTCCAATGCTGTTCAGTTGAGTCAGTTTTCGTGGAGTTCTCGTCGACTGCGTCTCCTGCGATCCCAGCGCCCACCAGAGTTCTCGTCCTCCCTTCGGTCGTCCTGCGATCCGGGAAAAACCGCAGCGTGCGTTGTGGTACGTGAGGATTTTTTCTAACTCCTCACTCACCTGACCTTCAAGACGCGCTCCTACCTTCGCGTCCAGCGGGTAATACCCGTGCTGGCATGCTTGACAATAGTGATAGTGTCGTCGGTAGCGCACAGTCCCATGCAGCGTGCGTAACATGCGAGGCCGATGCTTTGCTTTCACGGCTGCCAGTGCCCCACATCGCGGACAGGGCTGCGCCGCTTCGCCAAGCTCTCTGTGGAGTCTCTCAACATGGGCTGCGACGCGCTTTTCGTTCGCCTCCCGGCTTTCCAGCTCCAATTGTCGCTCTAAGTCCCCAGGTCGAGGGTCTCTGTGACGCGCCGCTTCATCAACTCCCGCTCTAACTCTTCGGTGCTGATGTCCGCTGCGCGCCCTATCCGGCTTGGTCAACACAGCCTCGCTTGGTCAACACAGCCCGGCACAGTCAGACCGAGAAGCGTGTGAACGCATGCCGCAAGCCTTCTGCCGCGGCCGGCTTTGTAAAGGCTGCTTTACAAAGCGAGCTCAGCGGCCGTCTTAATGACAGCTCATCCCTACGTAGAGAAGAGTGCGCAGTCGCTCGAGGGTTTCACGTCCAATCAACCTCGCAAATACTCCTGCACGTGCTCTTTCAAAGCCATCTTGAAGCTACCAAACCACGTCTCAGCCTCTCTGCCAGTGTCTCGCCTTCTTATCAACCTGGCAGGCGACGCGAGAGAGAGCTGTGGACGGCGAGACGCCTTCACAGGGCTCTACCACGCGGTCTTGATTGACCAGGATGGTATGCTCTACCGGATGAGAGTCGGCCAATGGCTAGAGCGCAGCATCGGTCCAACCTTCAGCGTCAGCAGGTGGTCCGGAAGCGCAAAGCGCGAAGTGCGCATGCGCGGCGATTGGCGCACGCACTCTAGGGATAGACGATGGGTCCGTAGATCATGCGTTGCACTGTGATCCGTCGCGTAAGCACGTGCGTTCGGCCCTCCAAGTCAGCCACCGAGGCAGAGATAACATGATGGCCAGGGCTCAACCATTGACTGGTGATGTGCGCACCCTCGCCAAGCACGCCATCCAAGTCCGAGCTCCACATCACACTGCCACTGAGCTCCTTTCCACTCTGCGCCGCGACCGCGGAAAAATCGATGGTTTCGGACTCGCGAAACGAGCGCTCATTCGCCGGCTCAAGCAACGCAAAATGAAAGGGGGCTTGCTCAACACACTGTTGCGCGTCAGCAGGCAACACGTGCACCACGACGGCATCATGCTGCTCATCGCAGTTAGCGCGCCGCGCCTCCAGGACGTAAGCCGTAGTGACCTCGGGCGAGACTACGATTTGGGGGCCGCTGCCAAGAATTTCGCCCGGATCCGCCTGACGGTACCAGCGGTAGGCGGTGCGGTCCTCGGGCTGTGCCGAAAGCGTCGCTCGCTCGCCCAGACAAATGGAGCGATCAGCGCCTGCATTGGCGTGAGGCGCACCGGCGCAAAAAGTCAAAGCTGCAGTCACTGCAGAAGCCGCATCGAGCCGGCCCCCCGAGACCGATGGGACGAATACTTGCCGAACCTCTACCTGACTCAGTAGGAGCGCCTTTACCTGAAGCGCGGAAAGCTCAGGCCGAAGCGCGAACATCAGCGCGGCCACACCGGAGACGTAAGGAGCAGCCATGGAGGTTCCGCTTCGAACACCCACCCCCGTTTCGTCCACATCGAGGGGCAGCGTACTAATGATTTCACGGCCAGGAGCAAAAAGGTCAACAGCCGTCTTACTGAAGTTCGAGTCAACGTACACTTGCTCTGCCCGGTCGTGCGCGGCGACTGACACAATCGCTTCAAGATCAAAAGAAGCCGGATAGAAAGGGGCTGCATCGACAGATATATCCCTTGACGCATTGCCGGCCGCCGCGACAAGCAAAAGGTCGGCGTCCGCAGCAGCCCTCAGCACGTCAGCCAGCCCGAGACTCATACGCGAGCCGCCCCACGATAGGTTTATCACGCGTAGGTTTGGCAAGGTGCCGTCGCGTTTGAGTTGCACCGCCCAATCGATCGCGTCGATGGCGTCGGCGGTTGTTCCCCCTGTTCGTCCTAGAAATCTCAATGGCAAAACGCGCGCGTCGGGTGCGACGCCCGCCGTGTGCTCTCCGTTGTGAAGCGCAGCAACGGTCCCCGAGCAGTGCGTGCCATGCCCGTAGGTGTCGTCTGCGTGCGGCGTGTGCGTGCCGCCGAATGTGCTCAGCGCATGCTCCGTATCGAGCACCAGGTCAGGGTGCTCGTAGTCGGTACCGCTATCGACTACGGCCACAACCACGGGCTCGCCGCTCGGCTGCAGCCCCTTGCCGAGCGCCCAAGCAGGTTCTGGATCGATGTCGGCTCGCGGATCCGGCTCTGTCACCTCTTGCGCGTCGTAGAGGCCCCAAAGCCGTCCGTCCTGGTAGCGTGGCTCGTCGGGGGGCGCGGCTTCGACCACGATGAAGATAGGCTCGGCATACATTGCCAAAGACGAGGAGAGCACGCCGTCGATCGCGGCCGGGAGCACATCGAAGGGACCCGCAGCGTTTTCTACCGGCAGGACCTGGACGACCGGGATGCGAAAAAAGGGAAGCGCCGTGGGCAAACGGGTCGCGCTTGAGTAGCGTGCTTGAAGCTCACTTTCGCGTCCTGGCATCGGGCGCACAAGCAGGGTATCGGCATCCATCAGGCCCGCGATGGACCCATCGGCGGCATACTCAGCGCGGAGCCGCCGGGGCAGGCCGTCATGCTGGGTCAGGCCGTCATGCTGGGTGGAGCCGTCTCGTCGCGGCAGGTCAGCGAGATGAGACGCCTTCTCAAAAAGCGCCACCGAGCCGTGTGGCCCCGCGTCAAACGGCATCTTCAGACTCTCGCGCGGCCAGGCGAAGTGGCCCAGATCTCGCCCGAGGAGCGTGTACATTGACAGTATGCGGTCGTAGGCGTCGCTCTCCGAAGCCGTGGCTCCTTGGGCGTCAGCATTAATCGTCGTCTGCTGCGACTGCTCCTGCGAACACGAGGACCACAGGCAGAGGGAGGCCGATAGCAGCGCCAGTGCAAGTGGCCGCCGCGTACACGCGGGCAGCGTCAGGGATTGGTAGATGGGGAGGAAGGTAAGCACGAGCATCATACGTTCGCAGGAGCATACATGTAGCACGAGTGAGTCGAACCCGCCACGCACCCTGAACACAAAGCACCGCGCCCTCTTCCATCCCTCCCGGATCTTGGGTATTACTACGGATACTCATGTGTAGGATAGACGATGCCGGTAAGCCGGCCCATCTTACAAGGGGATCGGGGACATGATCAGCGAGAGAATCGTGCGACTTTTCCAAACGTTAGAGATCGAAGTGGGTCACGTTAATCTATTGATGGGCTGATAAACTGCTCACCTATTTCGACCCACTTCGGCGGTAACCGCATGATTAGTCTAGTTGCTGACTGAGGTTCTGACAGTGCATGTGCTAACTCGAGGCGGCTGGACCGTTCCGCTGTCAGGTGCGGAAATGAGCGGCATGTAGACCTGCTGCTGCAGTGCGGAGCTGGAACCTGTGGAGCCTGAATCGCCGGTGCTGACGTCTACCGATTGCACTGTGCTGACTTCTGCCGATCGCCTTGTGCTGGCTTCTGCCGATTGCACTGTGGAACATGCATCATCACTAACAAGAGGTGGAACCACGTGACACGCCTCCATTAGGTCGCAGTCGAAGTCACGATGGCCTGCTGGAACTTGCTCTTCAATGAATGCGCGAGCGGTATCGGAGCAGAGACGAGGTCCAACAAAAACCAGATGCTCCTGTCTGCTTTGACCACCGCTGCAGAAGTCGTCCCGTTCACAACTGTCGCCTCCTGCCAAGTTCACGAAGCGGGCGTCTGCTGTAAAGGTAGCTGGACCTCCCAGGAGGTTGTAGAGCCTGTAACTGTAGCGCGCGCCAGCTTCTGTTGTTGCTTCAAGCAAAGGTCCACCACTGTCACCTCCGCATGGGCGAGGAATGGGTGTGTCGAGATCACCGCTGCTTGGTGCGCCGACGAACACCGAGGCCTCGTTATCCCCAAACCACTGAAAGACGTCCATCTTGCGCGGCTGCGCCAGAAGAAAGCTTTCATTTTCACGCGGACCATGTCCGATCATCGTCACTGTCTCCGGCACACTGTCGGAAGAGAAGTCATCGAGTTGGTTGGGCGCGAACAACGCCTGGTCGCTGCGATGCGGGAACTCGCCAATGGTGACCGGCCAACTAACCGCTCCGTAGTAGTCTGGATCCAGATCCGTAGCGGGCCTAAGGAGCCTGAAGGTAGCCATGTCGCGGGCGCGAAAGGCGCTGGCCGTGTGCCATAGCTCAGGCACTACCGCGTTACCTGAGCTTGCATATTCTGGGTGGGTGACGAGCTCAATGTCGATGCCGTCGTAAGGTTGAAAAACATCAGTGTCAGCTTGGATGTCCTTACTTGGTATAAAGCGTTGGAACATCATCTGATAACCTTGAGACTCGAGGTAAGGAACCATCACAGCGCAATGACCGGCGGTCAGCCCGTACTCTGGTGACAAGAGGGAACCATCGCATGTGTAAAAAAAAGGCGGTTCGCTGTCATCTTCCGGGTCGACCCGAGCTACCAGCACAATCTTCCCGGTTGTCCTAAAGATGCTGCTATCCACCGCGTCACCGCCGGCGATGGGGTTTTCTGTACCAAAAGCAGTTTGCGGTCCCGTGCAACCGACTGCAAGAGCAACAGTCGCGCAGGTGCAAAGCCAACGGGAGAGATTTTTTCTTTTCATGATCAGACCTATCGGTTGCATCGCTGAATCATCGTACAATAGTCGTGGAATAGCGGTGAGTGGAGTCAGTAGTGTAAGTGACACGCGTGGTGTAGCAACGCCTAGAGACCGATCTCCGAAGACAAATGTGAACACCTTCAGGGACGTTCGCGACAGCTTATTGCGACTCATCAGACCAGGCGGGAGGAAGGTGAGGGTTCACCTCTTCCAGTTGTCGTAGAAGACACGCATCCATTGAGGTTACCTACGCGCTTAGCGTGTTTGCAAAGGTAGAGTAGCAGTACCCGCCCGGGGGAGCGGATGGACTCTGTGGTGTCGGGAGACTCTCGACAAATGCATCGCGGTGATTACCTGCACCGACATGCTTACACATCAATATGGGTGCGGACGCGACTTGCTCGGATTGAGTGGGTTGCTAGCCGCGTTGGTTTTATCACAAGGATGCTCTGCCGGAGCACACGAGTTGCAGGCGCAGAGCGAGGGGGCGCAAGCCAGTAGTTGCTCATACGAAGCCCTCGCCAGCGAATACAGCGCCTGCACGGACACGGAAGCTGAGCCGCTCGATCCCACCTGCGAAGAGAGTGAAGCAGCGCTTAAGGACGCTTCTGCAACATGCAAGGCCGAGAGATTGGGAATCTATGCGGGAGCAAACGAACTTCCCGCTGAGACATGTCAAGTTGTGGCCAAACAAGTGAACGTCCGACGCCGACCGGGCGATACGTCGTGTGGATTCTCGCTGCCCTTCACGGCGCTGCCGCAGGGAACGGTGGTCAAGGAGACGGAACATACCCGGGGGGGCGACCCCTTCGCCGCCTGTCAAGCGCACGACGAGACCGACCTCTGGGCGCACGTGACGTTTGGAGAAGAAGGACAAACGGAGCACGGCTTTATCTTCCGACCGTGGCTTGCCTGCGCGAGCGATGCACCCAGTGGGAACAAGAGCTTCTCACAGCCAGTCGGGGAGGATGTGGAGACCCTCTTGCAGCAGACAGTGCCGGCTGCAGATCTGCGTACCGCTCTTGATGAGCGTTTCAACCACTATCCACCAGCTTGCGCGCGGGGAAACACAGACAACTTTTTCACGTGTGCCGTGGAGGTGCTGGAAGACTTGGAGGCGACACTGAACCGTCAGCTGACGCTTGAAGAGCTGCTCACCGTCGTCTACGCCAGCGAGTTCGGTCCAATCTACCGCTGGGACATCCCAGATTCCGCCTATGATGCAGTAGCCGAGGCATACGGACGCAACTTCTTTTACTTGGTGAAGAGCGGGATCCCCAACGAAGAGCTTGCGCGGAACAGCAGCCTGCGCCTCCATCCGGGCGGACTTCTGCTGTGGCTCGGAACACGACAGGGTTTCTACTACCAGTGGAGCAATGGGAACGGCATGCGGGACCGGGAAGCACACCTCGGCATCCTAGCTCTGAGCCGTGACAACAAGTTTTTTGAGCACACCCGACGAAGCATAGGGCTAGGCGACGCGGAATGGCAGGAAGATGGTTGCAGCGCAGGAACAGCTCCATGTGAGTGGGCCAACTGGGCCGCAGGCACCCACGGATACTACGAACTGCGAGACGGTTGGATCGCGGGCGCAACTCCGCAGCAAGTGCCTTTTGTCTACGACGACTGCCGCTCCATCTTCGCCGTGGTGAGCAAGAGCCAAGACCGGTTCCTCCCACCGCCCACGATTCCAGCAAGTGGGACGCCGTGCGCTAACTTAATCGCACCCGCACCTAGCTCCTGAGTAACCGTTCAGGCGGTTCAGGTCACCCAGACAAGAGGCTCCACTTCAGGGTGGCTTGACTTCAGGGTGGTTTGCCACGCCGCGTGAGGGGCCGCAGGTTAGAGGAATGCGGCTACAACAAGGAGGGCCTTGCGGGCACCAACTGACGCTGCATGAAGTCGACGATGCATTCCGTCGTTGCAAACCCATCTTGCTGTCTCATCCAATGGTGACTGGCTCCCGCATCTTCGTCGTGAAAGCCGTAGCCGGTAATGCCTAAGGGTGGTGTGTCCACCTCGCAGTGCTCAAGCACCTCCGTACAGCCCTCATTTATCCAGCACCTGCCATTGCGCCAGGCGTCGCCGGAAAGACGCACCTCGCTTGTTGATTGGCACCCGTATCGGTCAAGTATCAGCGCCTTTAGGGCACTCCACGGCACACTCAGAACGCCGTACATCAAGTCCAACACAACGCCATCGTAAGGGTCGATGATCTGAAGGCGGGGTTGCAGTCGTTCGCACCGACTGCGTTCCAAGGAGAAACCGCCACTGACCGGCGCGACGGCATCCACACGTGCGCCAGCGTCGCAGCTGAGCGCAGAGGCTAGCCCGGCTCCTTGAGAGAATCCTGTAATTCCTACTGGAAGATCGGGTCCGATGCCCAGAGATTCGGCGCAGATCTCAGCGAGGTGCTCAAGCAATGTGCGCGTCGGCCCAGTGGCGTGCTGATACCCATCGTCGATTTGCCCATGAGGTATGACAACCGCAAAGGGAGCAGCACCCGACGCTTGCTGCGCGACATTTTCGGGCCATTGTGCAATGCTGGCATGTGCCTCCGTTGAACTCGCGGTACCGTACAGACTCACGATCATAAGCTGAGCTTCTGCGGCCCGCCCGACGGGAAACAAGACATCGAAGAAGCCCGCGTACCGTCGCTTTTCCGATTTTGGCTCCGCTCGGGAAAGAAGGTACGTGAGCCGGCGACGTTCCACCCCTAGTTCCTCGAAGAGGTGGGTTCCGGCAGGGTCAAGCTCCGCGTGCGCTAAAATCCAGGGTGGCGGGACGTCACGGGGCTTACCGCAACCCGGTTCGAGAGTCTCCTGATGCTGTGAGCTCCCGAGCGAAGTCTGACCGTTCCAGTCACTTACGGATCCACAACTCCCGCTGCACGCGCCAACAACAATAAGAGCGAGCAGCATCCTGTAGGGTGCGCGTTTCCGGACGAAAACCATATGCTTGATTCATGCAACTTAGACACGAAGTGAGCAGCAGGGAACGGCTCACTCCGTAGAGGACAAATGAGCGCAGCGGGTTCAGACACCCCCTAAGGCTTACGGCATTGACGCGTCTCTTCTTGAAGAGAGGCTGGATGCGCGCGTATGCGTTAGCAGATTGACGACAGAACGCGGTCGTTTGGTCACTGCACTGACCTAGATAAAGTTAATAAACCTAAGCACCGTCCCCAGGCCCCTCCCACGCCGATGGCAGATCCTCCCACTTCGTGGCGTCTGCCCACCCAATGACGAACATCTGTCGACTCACACCCCGGACGAGAAGGTACTGCGCCAGTTCAGGCGCCTCCGCACGCAGCAGTTCACGAACCTGTTCAAAGAACCAGCGGCGCTTGCGGGACCTCTCGTCATGACAACTTGCGATCGAAAGAGGTTGGCCGCTCTCGTTGATGAAGCCGTCTAAGGCTGAGTAGCTCACATAGACTTGCACACGCCCAGCCTCCGGTCGCTGAGCGCCACGCTCGAGTAACGTCTGGTACACCTTCCAGTCGAGACGACGCGTGAGAAGTCGAGATAAACCGTATTCGGTTCTGATTCCCTCCGGTGAGTACTCTTTGGGGTGAAGCATGTAAAGCTCACTCAGTTCACTCTCGCTGAAGATTTCACGGAGCCTCAGATCTACCGGTTCTGGTACGGCAGTGACAACAACTAGCGAAACCCGCACTTGCTCATAGAGCAAGGCCGAAGGGTTTTCCCTGAGCAGGTTTTCTATCCTGGGAGCTGTACGCCTCAGGCGATCCAACAACAGCTGTGCATAGAGCTCGGCGTATAGACGACGGGTCTCTACCTTTGAGTTGCATTAAAAATGGAGGTACCGGGGGAGTGGTAACAAGAGGACGCCTGCTTCCAAGGCGAGGAGTTGTTTGTGGGTGCGCTCGGATCAAAAATGGCCGCAAAAACCGCATGCTAGGATACCTGCACGTTTACTCTACACGCGCAACGGCTACGGTCGCCTCAAGCGATGCGGGTTTCTCAACTAATAGGTATGTTCAACGTGGCGGCTCTGGGGGCCGTGCTTGCGCTCGCGGGCGCCGGCTGGCCGGGAGCTGCTAGTCGGTGCCTGGAGGACATTCGTTGCTACTGCGAGGCGACGCACGAGGGATGGTTTCGTCAGCCGGCCAACGCTGCAAGCAACGTGGTCTTCTTCCTGACGAGCGCGTACGTGGCGCAGCGCAGCCGCCACATGCGCCGCGAGAGCGCCACCATAGCCTTGCTCTTTGCAGCGATGCTCACGTTTGTGGGCTTTGGCTCAATGGTTTTTCATGGTGGGCTAACCACGTGGGGCGCGGTTTTCGACGCCGTATCCATCTTCGCCACCCTCGGTCTGGTGACGGGGGTGACTCTGCTTCGTGCTCAGGTTATCGGACTACGCGGCCTCGTCACCGTCACGTTGGGCACCACCGCCATCGGCGCCCTCTACCGCCTGTTCATTTTTCCGGTCACGGCACCCCTTGCGCTGCTCTTCCTTCTGCTGATTGGCTACGTTGAGCTACGTATGCCCAAACGCACCCTCGGACGACGCTGGGTTGCAGCTGCCTGGCTCAGCTTTGCGGCTGGGGTTGGGCTGTGGGTGCTTTCAGCCACACCGGGCGCACCCCTTTGCTATCCGGAATCGGTCTGGCAAGGGCATGCTTTTTGGCATGCCGCTGCGGCTGTTGCGCTCCTCTGCCTCTGGCGCCACGTCGAGCTTGAGCTCTGCCTTACAGCAGAATGATCACCCTAGAGGCTCCGATGCAACTGGGGCAACACATCGCACCAGTTCCAAGGCAAAGCCGATGCACGTGGACGAAGGATGGTTTTTCCTGTGAAGAGAACTCTGCTTCACCTCTCTGAAGGCATCGGACTGATCGTGCCGTGGAGGAGCTACGAGCTCTGGCACCATGAGTAGCCGGTCAGTGGCTTTCTGACCTGAAAGGCACGCTTCCCGAGGAGGTTGTGCATTCGGCTCCTTTCATTGAACCCCGTCCTCAAACCCAATCCTCACGCACCTAGGTAAACCTACGTGCGCTCCGGTAGGGCTCTGTGTGAAGTTCTTCTCGACTGCGTCTCCTGCGACCCAAGCGCTGAAAGCACAACCTCCTTGAGAAGCAAATCGCCAGGGAGTGACGGGGTGACGGGTACCACCATGAGCATGCAGCTTCGTGGGTGCGACATGGGGTACCGAGACCCCTCAAAGAGCCTCCGACCAGCAATAAAGGCTCGTTAATGGAGCCTCATAATGTGCACGGTAGCGGTTCGAATATTGCATCGGGTTTCCAGCGACATGAAGGTTTTCGATAACTTAAAGCAAGGACTTGCGATCCTAGGCACGCTGACCGCCCTTGGGTGCTCCGCAAGTAATGAAGCGTCAGAACACACCTCTCAAGGTGAGGCTCGACCAGGGGACTCGGCAGCGATACGCGGCTTACTAGCTGAGTATGCAGAACGTCGTCACTTGGATGAAGCGGAAGCGACTCAGCTAGCTGAGCGTACGTCAGTGGCTTTCTTAGAGGGGCTCGGGGCGTCAGATGTGCATGACGCGAACCCGCCGGATCCTTCATCGGCGCAGCTCCAGTATCACTTCACCTTCCACAGTCAGCCTGACGCCATGGAAGTGGCTAATAACCTCCTTTACCTATTTGCACCCCCACGTGCTCCAGCGAATTGGGAGCAGATGTCGCTGGCCGAGCGTGTGGATTACCTCCAAAGGAACGGCGGCTGCGCTGGAGCAGTGCTCCGTCCCCACAAGTCGGTTGGAAACTACATCGCGGAGATTGAATCGATCGATATCGAGCATAAGCAAATCGGACTGCAGATACATCATCTTGCTCCAATTGCTACTCCGCTGGAGCTGTTCGAAAAGCTGACGACCTTTATTGGCATGTTTGGAATCAATCGAATCGACAGGGTCGACCTAGCGCGGATCATCAACCCTAGCGGCACCTTCGATATCCACGTCACATTTCCAGAGAGACCAGTCACTCAGCGTAACCTCCGCGAGGCCTTAGTACGCCTGCGTTCATACGTTGCCGACTACTCCATGCTGCGACACTGGCAGCGCAGTCCGTTCACTTCTCTCCCTTCTGTCAAGCCATTGCTTCTTGATGTAGAGGAGCAGACTGCGATAATCTTCAGCCCGCGCGATTCTGCCAACGACCCGGTTAGCTTCGCCAATCTTCGTCGAGGATCCAGCCGGTGGTACAGAGTGAGCCCCTATCCGGAAGATGGACGTCTGGGTTTAGAGCAACGTGCCCTTCTATCTCTGCGAGACGTGGTGTTTCAGACGCTGGATACGCGGTCAGCACTCGCGCGTCACTATGAAGAGTTCGCGGAACAACACGTCAGGTATGGCATACCTGGAGAAGGCGCAAGGCTGGAAGACGTGGAGACCCTCAGCGAGACCTTGAAGGCGACTGAACTCGATTTCGCGGAGGCGCACAATCTGCTAAATCAGGACGATGAACCGGAAAGGTTCATGTTTCGACTTCCCATACTACTAGGCACAATGATCGACCAGCGAGCGACGACCGAGAAACAGCACCCTGTCATTGCGACACTGACGGATAACGAACGTTCAAACCTAAGCGTTGCAGCGTCGCGGTATGAGAGTTCGATTTATGAGCGCCGCGCGGAAGAAACCGTCGTAGCGCGCGGTCCCGCTTTACGTGCCCTCAGCGACTTTCTTAGCGCCGTCATGGTTCACAGGAACTTCTAAGCCTCTCGCGTATAGTGCACTCAAGTTCGTAGGCGGATGATCGGTCGCAAAACGTTTCTTCCTTTCGCTGGCGATGCCCGGCCTGCTCCGTTGCCTGCGTTCGACACGCGTCACCGACGCGAAAGAGCTCAGCACGAGGGGCAACTGCAGCACGTGCAAGAGGTAATCGTCCGTGCCCTGCAAGACTACGCTGACTTTCGCCAGTTGGATCTTGAGGAGGTGACGGCCCTCTCAACTTCGGAAGCTTACGTGTTCGGTGACGCGAGGTGCCTCATCCCTATCGACTACGCGTATAAAGATGCGCGTCGCACGCCCCCGGTCGAAGTATGCAGCCTGTCTTGCGGATGTTCCTCGAGTCAACGCGGTGGCATGAGCACCTTTGAAGCGCGACGGCAGTCAATGCAGTAGACGCGCCAGCTGAAGTCGCATAACACTTGGACGTGCCCGAGGTAGAAAAACCCGCATCGCACGGTAGTGTAAACGCGATCGTCGCCAAACTGGACACTGCCAAACTGGACACTGCCAAACTGGACACTGCCAAACTGGACACTGCCAAACTGGATACTGCCAAACTGGACACTGCCAAACTGGACACTGCCAAACAACGCATCGTCTTCGTCGACTTGCTGCGCTTGCTCGCTTCCATTCAGATGGTGCATGGACACACGCTGAGCGCATTGATGCTGCCTGCGCTCAAGCACGGTCCCATCTACAGTCGTTGGTCGTTTATGCGAGGGACCACCTCAGTTGTATTCCTTTTCGCATCGGGCCTCTCTTACTACATCGCCACCCTCACCCGTTTTGACAGCTTCAAAGGCTCTCCTGTCAACCGCCTCCGCCGTGTGCGACGAGCGGCCTGGCTGGTGACAGTTGGGTATTTGTTGCAACTCTATCCTTCAATGGTCACAGCTAGAGGAGCGGCGGCGGCTACCGCTTGGCGAAGGCTGTGGCGTGTCGACGTGCTGCACTGCATCGGAGCATCGTTGCTTTTGCTTCATTTCGTCGCTGCGCGCGCCAGTTCTGCGCGCCAGGTCGTCGCCTGTTGCAGTCTCCTCGCGCCGATGTTCTTGCTATTGGCGCCTTGGGCCGACGGCATCTCATCCACCGGATGGCTACGGCCTTTGCTCAACTACATGTCGCACGGCGAGGGCTCGCAGTTCCCCCTCTTCCCATGGAGCGGCTACTTGTTCCTGGGAGTGGTCGCAGGCGCCTTCGTTCTGCCCTCGGGGCGCCTCACACGACCCACAACGATTGCATACCGTTCGTTTGCCTTGTCGGCAGCCGCGGTGATGCTCTACCTGCTTGTCTCGAGCGGACTCTTAAACCTCCTGCGGCTGCCCCACACCTCGCCCGCTACCCATCCATATGTTGTTGCGCTAAAACTTGCCTCCACGCTCCCGCTCTTTGCCGTAGCCGCTCTTGTCAGCATCTGGGTCAACCGCCTGCCACGGGTGCTGGCGGCATGGTCGCGTCAAAGCCTCTCAATCTACGTGATTCACCTCGTCCTCTTGTACGGCTTTGGCTTTGGCATCGCGCGCTGGTATGCGCACAAACTCGACATTGCGATGGCAACCATCCTGGCATTCGAGATGGTCGGGGTGACTCTCGCGTTGGCCTGGGCGTGGGATGCAAGAAAGCAGCATCAACTTGGAGCAAAAGGATGATCTACCTCGATGACGCACTGTCACATCTGAATAATGCACTGTCACACCCTGCTGACGCAGTGTGACAAAGTGCTCAACAGCTGCTCGGCGACTGCTAAGGTACGCGAACATGAAGCCCGCTCTTTTCGTATTCTTCATCGCTGCTCTAGTCGGCGGCTGTTCCTGTAACAGAAAGAAGAAGGAAGTCCCTTTCGGTCTTTCTCCGGAGATACCTAGTCATAGCGAGAAGGTAGCCAGCCCTCCGCCAGAACCATTCGAAGAGGTATCCGGACGTATCTACGCGACGGGGACGCAGGAAGTGAGTTTGCGGGGGGCTACGCTCGAGAGCCCTGGCTTGCAGATCTTCGCAGCGCTCCCGTACGGGCGCGACGATGCAACGCAGCTCCTGATCATCGCGCGTCCTGAAACGGCAAGCCTGGACGCAACTATCGAGGGCGAGCTGGGACTGTACGTGAGCCAGAAGAAGGAGACCATGTTCACCCCGCCCGCGCTCCTTCGCGAGGCTCAAGTCGAGCGTGCGGCATGCGTGCCCATCGCCTTCGACCTCCGTCAGTTTGCTCCGTACCTAGCTGCGGCGGAAGTGGAGTTTGAGTGCCCTGAAACGATGCACATGACCGAAGTGGCGATTGTGGACACCACCGAGCAGCCGCGCTCTGTCACACACTTCACGCTCACGGGAAGATCCTCGGGCGCGCCTGCTCCTTCAGCAACATTTCAAGTTGAAGCGACGGAACAAACTCGACAGCTATTGATGGAGCTGTCGAACAACGAACAGCTCACGGCCAGACTGATGTGGAAGATGACACACGGGCGCCTGGCACGCGACGATGGCGAACCTTCCAACACACTTCGAACGGCGTTGGAAGATGTGCGAGAGATGTGGAGCGAGACGCAGTACCGGGAGGCACTTAACAAGGGGCTAGCGTCTCTTGATCTATACGACGCGCTGTGTGCGGAGGGGGGTTACGCGCAGGTCTGGAGCGACGGCAGGTGGGGTGTCAAATGCCGCGCCGAAGACACAGAGGCAAGAATAACGGCTCTGTCGCTGGCGGCGGCGATGCGGGCAGGTCGAATGGAAGACGCCCTCCCACTTGCTCTGCGTCTATGGCCCGACGGCGCGGAAACAGACGCTCAGCCAGATGGAGTTGCCAAGGCAGTGATGAAGAAGTCGTCCGAGGCCATCGGTTACCAACAACTGGAACTCAAGAGCGGGCCGTCAGGCGGCAAAGCCGCTTCTCAAGGACCGATGCTCCGTTTCGTCGACGACGAGCATGTGTTTGTCGACAGCAAAGACACGCTGGTCGCGCTAAAGGATAAGGCCCAGTCGCTCGCGCCTCACCTCGCTCCGAGCTCGCCGGTGAAACACCCTAATCAGCCGTTTGCAGTCCGCCCGATCAAGCAGGACTGCTTTGGCCATATCCTCCCCGTGGTCAAGCTCTCCTCCACCAGTGCGGCGGGCGCTGTAGGGACGCTGTCAAAGGAGCTGCGCGTGGAGTCACGGCACGCCCCCGCACGCTCCTCCTGCGCCCATTTCGCCAAGTGGCAAGGAGGTGGAAGTGGGGGCTGGCAAGTTCTCGGCTGGGGAGAGTCAGGCATTTTGCTAGCGAAGGGGCTGACGATGAAGCTCGTTCCGCTGACAGGGCCGCCTCGTTCTGTTGATGTGAAGGAAGACCTCAGCATCCGCGCTCCCAAAGTCAGTCAAGATGGTAAGCGCTACGTCGTCACTGTGCCTCAAGGCGTATTTGTCGTCGACCAGAAGCGTGCATCCAAGGTTAGGTACTACGCCACACCTGGTCGCGCCGCAGGAGACCACGTGGTTATTTCGCCAGGCGGACACCGCATCGCATTTCTCAAACATGGAAGCCTTTTTTGGGCCGACATCGCCTAGCATTTGGAGTGGCGGGTGCCTTTAGGCTCGTGTTCTTCACCGGCTGCCTGTGCGCGTGCAGCAGCAGCGTCCAGTCGCCCCCGCACAATCCGTCACGCTCCCAAGCGCGGAAGGCTCCATCCAAGCCCCAGCCTCAGAGGAACAACGGCTGCGCCCTGAACATCGGGCCCAGTGAGATGCCGCCTCACGCGAGCCTCGTTGTTCCCCAGCTTTCGAGCCTCGCGTTGGCATATCCTTACCTCGGCATATTGCTCAGCGACGGCCACCTGCGCACGGTACAAGCCTCCGAAGGGAATGCATGGCTCTATAAGACGCACTCTCGCTTCGGACCTCACCTTCATGCTCCCGTGATCCATCCTTTGGCATTAACAGCAGAGGGACGCATCTATGTGGCGGCACCCAATGGATTGCTGTTCGCCAGCGAAGACAGGGACGTGCTCTGGCAAGAGCGCTTCTCCTTCCCGCTCAACACGCCACCTGCAGCCGATCAGAGCGGCGTCTACTTGGCGGCTCAAGGTGTGCATGCTTTCTCAACGGATGGACAGAAACGATGGTTTCACCCGGCACCCGGGGTGTACCAAGCGCCTACGCTTCTTCCCCGCAGCGTGCTGGTTACCACCGTGGAAGGACGGAGTTGCGCACTCGACAAAACTAGCGGCACAGTGCGGTGGTGTCACCTGACCGGACTACCCGCTGCAGCTCCTCTCGTTGATGGCGACAGGATTGTGGTGGTCAATGAATCGGGGCGCCTCACCGGATTACGCGCTGACGGCAAACTCTTCCTGAGCACGCGCTTGAACAGGTCAGTTCGCGCATCGCCTGTGCGGCGCGGGCCTCAGCAGTATCTCATCGGTACTCGCACTGGAGATTTGGTCCTCATACAGGCTGGACAAGCACCGCGAACCATTGTGAGCGACCTTGGTGATATCTCGTCTCTCGCTCTCGACCGACTGTCCAATGTCTACATCGGCACACGCGACGGAAGGCTTCATGCGATCCGTCTCCCAAACGCACACCGGTGGACGCTTAGCCTAGGCGCTGCAGTGCGGTCGCCCATCGTCTGCTCCGGCCATCGAGAGCTCCTCGTGGCCACCGACGGAGGCGTATTCTCCGTGACCCCTTGATGCACATAAACACTTTGGTTCGCCACTGAGTGTGGTATCACCAGCCCCATGTCTCGCCGTCGCCAAGAGAGTAAGTCCGGCCGCAAACCAAACAACAAGAGGCGTTCGTGGGAGCGGAAGAACCAGGATGGGTCCCACGAAGTGGAGTCGTTCGGTCGACTCTCGATGACGGGCCGAGGGTTTGGCTTCATCGCCGTTGAGAGCGGTGGTCCTGACGTATTCATCCCGGCACCCCGCATCAATGGTGCGATACATCAAGACAGAGTGAAGGTAACCTTCTGGCCGAGCGCAAAGGGACGAGAGGGCCGAGTCGAGAAAGTCCTCCAACGGGGCATTCGCTTCATGGTGGGCCAGCTGAGGAAACGAGGACGCGTCACCGAGCTAGCCGTTGATGATGAGCGACTGCCAGATCGCGTCGCGCTCAAGGGGGTGCCCGGACGACTCCGGGCGGGCACCTGGGTGCGAGCGGAGCTCGACCATTCAGCCGAGGCCGACGACGCGTATGTCCAAGCCGTTATCGTGGAAGACCTTTCCGATCGAACCCCTCTCCAAATCGAGATGCTCAAATTGGTGATGCATGAAGGTGTGACGGAGGAGTTTCCTGATGCAGTGGAAGCGCACGCCTGCAACCTCTCAACCCGCGTGTTGCGAGGTAAAGAGCGAGAGGACCTTCGGGACATTAGTCTCGTCACCATCGATCCAACTGACGCTAAAGATCATGACGATGCAGTCTGGGCTGAAAAAACCCGCAGCGGCTATCGCGTTATCGTAATGATCGCGGATGTCTCACACTACGTAGAGGAGGGAGACGCGCTCGATCGCGAAGCCGTCGAGCGCGGCTGCTCGATCTACCTTCCTGGTAGAGTTATTCCGATGCTTCCCCACGCGCTCTCTTCTGACCTCGCCTCACTCAAACCAAACAAGAACCGCTACTGCCTCGGCGTGGAGGTTCGCCTCGACACAAGGGGCGAGGTCAAGAGGCACCGCTACATCGAAGGCATCATGCGCTCCAAAGCGCGCCTTTCATATGAGGATGCTGCCATCGCCCTCGGTCTGCTCAAAGAAGCTGCCGGTGGGAACAAGAGACAGCGCGAACAACACCGCCCCATGCTGGAAACACTCCAACGCGTTGCGCAGTTGCTCCACAAGCGGCGCCTCAAGCGAGGTTCACTCACCTTTGACCTTCCCGAGGCCAAAGTCATTGTTGACGAAGCAACAGGCGAACCCGTCGATGCCATTCAAGCTCGACACGACCCAGGCCTCCGACAAGCGTATAACCTCATCGAGGAGCTGATGCTTCTGGCCAACGAGGTGGTTGCCACGGACATCCACAAAAGAAAGCTGATCGCAGCCTTCAGGGTGCATGGCAAGCCTGACCCGGAAAAGATAAAGGCCTTTGCCGAGGTGGCGCAACGCCTCGGAATGACTGTGAAGGCTGGTGACGTAGAAGACCCGAAGGCCTTGGCAGCGCTCTCGGACCAAATCGCTGGCAAGCCTTATGCTCAACTCCTTCACTTTCTTCTTCTGCGCGCCATGCAACAGGCCGTGTACGACACGAAAAACATCGGTCACTTTGGTCTAGCCGCGCCCAACTACGTGCACTTCACCTCCCCCATCAGACGCTATCCTGACATCCTGGTCCACCGCATGGTGCGTGCCCTAGCTCGGAAGAAGAAGCCACCCTATCAGCAAGCGCCACAAGAGCTGCAACAACGCCTGGTGCAAGCGAGTCAGAGGGAAAGGCGCGCCATGCAGGTCGAACGCTCCGCCGTTGACTTGCAGCGGGCTTACATCATGCAAGGTCACCTGCACGAGGTGTTCGGCGCCCGAGTGTCAGGTTTCTCTCAACTGTGCTTCTTTTGCACGTTAGAGCAACCTTTTGTAGACGTCTGCTGCCGTTACGAAGACTTGGGCGAAGAACCCTTTGATGCAGATGAGCTCGGTCTGAAGGTGGTGGGAAGACGGTCCGGCTTCTCCATCGAACTGGGCCAAGAGCTTCGTGTACGCGTGATAGAGGTGTCTCTGCCAAGGCGAGCGACATACGCCGTTCCGGAGGACATCGAGTATGAGGCTCCGGAGAATAGAAGGAGGAACTCGGAGCGTCGACGGCCGCATGAGAGGTCTAGACGAAGACGATGAATGAGTTCCACGTACCTTCTCTTATACGAAAGAAGAGAGACGGCCACAGCCTCTTGCCCGATGAGGTGGCCGGGCTCATCCAAGTCTACGACGAAGGGAGCATGCCCGACTACCAGATGTCGGCGCTTGCGATGGCTATCTACTTCCGTGGCATGGATCGACAGGAGACTTCCGAACTCACCCGAGCGATGGCGCGGCGCGGGAGGACGATCGATCTGTCGGGGGTACCCGGCGTCAAAGTCGACAAGCATTCGACGGGTGGCGTGGGAGATAAAGTGTCGATCTGCCTCGCCCCGCTCGTCGCTGCATGCGGCGTCCCAGTTCCCATGATGAGTGGACGTGGCCTCGGCCACACCGGCGGCACATTGGATAAGCTCGAGGCGATTCCCGGGTTCTCCACTGCGCTCTCACCGCGGCAGTTTGCCGCTCAAGTAAAAAAGGTCGGTTGCGCTCTTATCGGACAGAGCGCTCAGGTTGCCCCCGTTGATCGAAGACTCTACGCCCTTCGTGATGTGACCGGCACTGTCGAATCGCTGCCGCTGATAACCGCAAGCATCCTTTCAAAAAAACTTGCAGAAGGAACAGACGCTCTTGTCTTCGACGTAAAGGCGGGGCGCGGCGCATTTATGCCAGGTGAAGCTGAGGCCACTGAACTCGGACGCTCACTCATACGAGTCGGAAAACAAACTGGCCTTCGGGTGCGCGCGCTCATCACTGACATGGAGCAGCCACTTGGACACACGATCGGCAACGCTCTGGAAACCCACGAGGCACTGTCGTTGTTACACGGTGCAGCTCCTGATGATCTTCGAGAATGTACGTTAGCACTCGGCGCGGAGATGTTGCTCCTTGGCGAGAAGAGTCGCACGCAAACGAGCGCCCGACGGCTACTTGAACAAACGCTACGAGATGGCAGCGCATTGGCCAAAATGAAGGACATCGTAGGTGCTCAGGGAGGCGATCCTCGTGTCGTCGACGACCCTGGCCTGCTGCTAAATGCGCCGATGAGGGTGAAGGTGCGCGCTCAACGCAGCGGAAACATTCACGGCATCGACCCAAGAGCGTTAGCTGAAGTAGCCCTCCGACTGGGGGCCGGAAGAGCACGGACCGACGACACCATCGACACACGTGTAGGTCTGGCGCTTCCTTTCAAGGTGGGCGCGCGCGTAAAAGAAGGCGACGTTGTTGCGGTGGTTCATGCTGCAGAACGCCCTCCAGCGCGGCTCGTTGGTCAAGTTTCTGATGCGTTCATTATTCGACGCGCATCTCACCGCCATCGGCCGCTGGTGTTGAACAGACTTTCTTAATCTCCTGCCCGCCTTTAGCTTCCGAAATCGAGAGGCTTTATCTTGACACTGAGGGGCGGCGGGAGCTACACCATGGTTGCATTAAATCAAGGGCCGAGGCCCATACTAGTCTGAAGGAGGCTAAGCAAAATGAAGCGTTATTCCATTCTAATGGTGCTTGCCATGTTCTGTGGAGTCCTGGCGCTTGGGTGCGGCGGAGATTCTGAAGAGACAACGGCGGCTGACGACACCATGATGTCCAGCGGTGAAGAGATGCCAGCTGAGGATTCCCTCGAAGAGGGTGCCGCTGAAGGCTATGACGACATGGGTGGTGCCGCTGAGGACACAACCGACTCCATGGAGGAGGCCACCGACGGCCTTGAAGAGGGCGCAGACGGTATGTAATCCGTCTGTGAGCGGTCGCTGCGGGATGCGAGGCCCATTAGGGTTCTTCATCCTTAGTGGCACTCACCGCCTGGCTGCTTTACCCGCTGGGTATGCACTGGGCTTGAACAGGAGCCGCACCACCTTCGGGTGGGCGGCTTTTGTTTTTTAACCGCATGAAAGAATCGGGAAGTTCTCGGCCTAACGTTTGCGCCTCATCAAGGGACCGTGGTGAAGAAGGCACACCCCTCGACACACCGTCTCCCGGGGCGTCACAGTATCTCCGTGGGCGTCACAGTATCTCCGTGGGGCGTTACAGTGCGGCCAGCTATCACTCGAACTGCTGCAAAACCTACCGAACTCTTCACGCCCCAAGATGGGCTAAGACGCAATCCGCTGCTGCCGACTGGTCGGCTTCTCATACTGTCCAAGAAAGAGCCCATAGGGCGCTCCTCCACCTGTGTGATGGCGGATATGCGCGGCCCTAACCTGCCTGAAGTACTTCAACCTGGTCAGAAACTGCACGGGTAGCCTTCCATGCACTAGGCCATCATGGACGATGAAGTAGCCCACGCCGAAGAGAGTCATCCCGAGGCCCACGCCCAACAGCGCGTCACCGGTCCGACCGGACGTCAGACTGCCCGACATGATCAGCAAGATAGCCAACGGTGCATGCAGCAGCGAGAACAGGTCGTTCAACTCCCAGCGTCTTCCATCCCCCGGCCGGTGGTGTGACCTGTGAAGGAACCAAAGCTTCCGGTGCCAGTGAGCTCGGTGCAGGTAGCGCGCCCAGTATTCCATAGCGAAGGCGACCAGCAGGGCTAGAGCGAGTGCTACGACCATGCGTGGACCCTACCACAACTAGGGCCGTCGCACCTGCCAATGTGAAGGCGATAGCACAGCAGCGTTGCACCCATCATTCCTCCTTGTTCTGCGCACGGGTGAATTGTGGAAGAAGAGTTTTTGGACCCCAGGCACCGTCGCGTCGCATACGAAACTGCGCCAAAAACTGAACCCACTGTTTCCGAAAGCGTCGCAGGTCAAGGCGCTCGTGTACCGCATGTGACCTCTCACCGTTTGCGTTGTCGACTGTCAGCAGGGAACGCGTGTAAAAGGGCGTGTCCTCGTACGTCTTGACTAAACGCACATCGGCCGACCGCTCGGCAAAAGTGGCACGTTCCAGCCCCCAACGGCTTCGAGTAAACCTCCTTCTAGTGTGACGAATCAGTTTCTCAACTTGGCCATCATGCGAAAACAACCAGCCCCTCTGATGTTCGCTTCCGTCGATGAGCTGTGTGTCATACAACACCTCAGCCCCTCGCGATGAAGCGCGGCGCTCCCAGCTCCATCCACTGAAGCTCTGTTCGAGCGGACACGAACCGGCGTTACAATCATGGTAAGCGACTCCGTCAAAACACGCCCGGGGCGACTCTAATCGGACCTGGGCACGCGCGTTCATATGCACCGGCCACCAATGATGTACGCCGTCGCCTAGGTCGACTCTCCCTAAAGAAGCTGGCGGAGAGGTGGCTGCCAACGCAACTGAGCCCTTGCAGGGAAGACCAAGCGGGGCGGAAAGATCCTCGAATTCAACCTGCACCTCGTGATGTCCACGCTCCACACGCGCGCTCTTCGTGGTAAAGGTTGTTGTGGTGCATGCGGCGTAAGGCTCCTCACTATAAACCCATCTTCGGTGCGGGCCGTAGATCGAGACGTTCACGGCGCAATGCTCCCTTGGATCGGCTCCGCTGTAAGGTGCCATCCGTCGTTCACGCGCATAGAAGGGTGAGAAGACAGCTCCTACGAACACGATGACCACGATGCCGTGCATCCCGTCGTCGCTGACCACGTCGATGTACCACCACGCATACCCGTTCTTGTCGATGCGAACATTAAATGGAGGTGCAATAAGACCAGCAGACATACCTACGTTCCCGCTTTCATGAGTGCCTGCGCCGCAAGACGGCCGCTGGTAGCGGCAAGGGGTAATCCGGGCCCGGGATGCACTGACCCGCCGGCCAAATAAAGGTTGCATAGCCGCGTAGTTGCTGCCGAGCGGGAGAAGGCGGCATCCCAGCGATGAGCGGCAACTCCATATAATGCGCCTCCCGTCCCCGGGAAGCGACGTGCAAAATCTTCAGGGGTGGTAACGCGATACTCTCCTAGGGTGAGGTCAAGCCCTGTAGAGCGCAGAGTGCTAATCATCCGGTCCCGCAGCTCATCAACCGTCGGAAGCAACCTGGCCCCCTTACTCTTGTCGACTGGAGGCGCATTGATAAGCAGGAATAATCGCTCATCCTCGCTCTGATCTTTTTGCAATCGATCTTCGGCGCACATGTAGACAGTTGGCGAACTACAGACGGTACCTCTGTCAAAAACAGAGCTGAACTCATCTTCGTAGTTCCCATCGGAGAAGAACACGTTGTGAACTGCGATGTCTTTGCCGGTCATGCGCCCTCTTCCCGCCCAAGTCACCGCAGACAGAGACGGCTCTCGCACCTTGCTCGAACCTGCCGCTCGACTCAGCGGGAGCCCGAGCAAGCCTTGTGTCATCGCTTGTTCGTCGCAGTTGAGTACGACCGCATCCGCCGGAAGCGTTTCCTCCTTCGCCACCTTCACGCCAGTCACGCGACCTCCTGCAACCTCAACCTGGGTAGCCTCCGCCCGCGTGCGGATACGCACATTCACCTTTTCGCATAGTTGCTCTAGCGCTTCAGCAAGTCGCACGATTCCTCCCTCGACCGCTGCCACCTGCATCTGCTCGACGTGTGCGATGAGATTGTACGTCCCGGGCGCGGCAAAGGGTGAGCTGCCACAATACGTTGCGTAGCGACCAAACAGCTGCACTAGCTTATCTTCTTGAAAAAAACTTTGCAGGCTCTTCCACATGGTCCGATGCACATCCACCCGCCGAAGAGAGGAGGCAGCTCCCAAGCCCCGAAGCCGCAGAACGGTCCCCATAGTTGGACGCTGAGTTTGAAGAAATACCGGTGCTATCTCTTCGTAGATTTGCTCCGCATACGTACAGAAGCGGTCAAACGCGTCAGCCTCTCGCTTTCCAAACACCGATGCTATCGCCTCATGACTGCGCGAGCGACTACTGTAAAGACTGAGCTCTGTGCCGTCAGGCCAGAAGTGGCGCGCCAGAGTATCGAGCGGCTTCAAAGTGATGAAGTCGCTCAGGTGCTCCCCGGCTTTGCTGAACAGATCCTCAAAGATCCACGGCATGGTGAGCACGGTAGGACCCGAAGCAACGCGGCTGTCACCAATGCTGATCTCCGAGAGCTTGCCACCTACCTGAGGCTCCTTTTCAAGAAGCGTGACCTCGTAACCTTCCGCACCTAGCTCGGCAGCACAAGCCAAGCCGCCCACTCCGGCGCCTACCACCACGACCCGTTGCCTCGAAGCCGGACGTGGGTTGTCCCGCTGTAAGCGGGAGCTCTCCGTCATCTTCTCTTGAATCAGCTTTCTCAGCATACGTGGGAGTCTGGAGCGCACCACCCCAGTAGCATGAGGCGGGCCGATGTCAGCTTCCTTGGCTTTAGGGCGGCGCGCCTTCATCTCAAGGCGATCCTGAGGTCAAGCTAAGCGCATAGCCTGCCGCTCCGTATGCAGGCTCACTATCCTTCTGACGGCGGTGGAGCAGAAAGCGCAACATCGAACCCCAGGGGCAGAGCGCTCTCCTGGGGCCCTCCGAAGCGCGACCTACTCCTCGTTAGCAGCAGCCACTAGCTCGACGCGCTCCTCGGCGCTCTGTCGAGCCGGTGGTATGGTGTCGGCTTGACCCTCTACTGAGACGTCCAGTCTTTGGTACGCCTCCAAGCCTGTACCCGCGGGCAACAGGCGGCCCATGATGACGTTCTCCTTCAGCCCGCGAAGCTCATCCACCTTACCTGAGATGGCTGCCTCCGTGAGCACCTTGGTCGTCTCCTGGAAGCTGGATGCGCTGATGAACGATTCTGTCGAAAGGGAAGCCTTTGTTATGCCTAGGAGCAGAGGTTCCGCCACGGCAGGCTCACCACCGGATGAAAGAACGCGTTCGTTCTCTCGCACAAATGCGCTCTTTTCCACTTGCTCATCGGCCAGGAAGTTGGTGTCGCCCACGTCCTTGATCTTTACGCGACGAAGCATCTGCCGAACTATCACCTCGATATGCTTATCGTTGATGTGAACGCCCTGGAGCCGATACACCTGCTGGATCTCATTCACCAACCATGCAGCCAGCTCCTTCTCGCCCTGCACGCGGAGGATGTCGTGGGGGTTGGCCGCTCCGTCCATAAGGGGTTCACCCGCACGCACGCGGTCGCCTTCCTTGACCGTCAGGTGCTTACCCTTTGCGATAAGGTATTCCTTTGGCTCACCTATCTCAGGCGTGATGACGACCTTCCGCTTTCCTTTGGTGTCTTTTCCGAAACCCACCACTCCGTCTATCTCAGCAACGATCGCGTGGTCTTTGGGTTTACGAGCTTCAAAGAGCTCCGCCACTCGTGGCAGACCGCCCGTGATGTCCTTGGTCTTTGTCGTCTCGCGAGGGATCTTCGCCAGGACGTCACCAGCATTGACCGATGCGCCTTCCGTCAGAGTCATGTTCGCGCCTACCGGGAGGAAGTACCGCGCCATGTTATTACTGTCCTGCGAGCGCAGTGTCTCACCGGTCTCTGGATCCTTGATTGAGATGCGGGGCCGCGCGCTCGGATCACGCGACTCGATGATCACCCGTCTCGAGAGACCCGTGACCTCGTCAAGCTTCTCTTCCATGGTGACGCCCTCAACGACATCACCGAACTTCACAACCCCACTCACCTCGGTGATGATCGGGATGGCGTATGGGTCCCACTCGGCCAATGATGTGCCGCGCGTGACCTTCTGCCCCTCCGCGGCTCTCAGGACGGAACCGTACGTAAGGTTGTAGCTCTCTCGCTCTCTGCCCGAACCATCTACAACCTTGATCACTCCGTGCCGGTTCATGATGACCAGAGCGCTATCTTTCCGCTTCACAGTACGGACGTTCTCGAGCTTGATGATGCCGTCCGTCCGGCTCTCCAGGCTCGACTGCTCAATTTTGCCTCGCGCGGCCGCGCCTCCAATGTGGAAGGTACGCATCGTGAGCTGCGTTCCCGGTTCACCAATCGATTGAGCGGCAATGACGCCAACCGCTTCACCCATGTTGACTTGATATCCGCGAGCAAGGTCACGTCCGTAGCAGAGGCCACAGATGCCGCGACGGGTTTGACAGGTCAGCACGGACCGAATCACAACCCGCTCGATGCCCGCTTCTTCGATCAGGGTCACCTTTGCTTCGTCGATCTCCTCATTCGCGTCGACAATCACATCATCAGTGACGGGATCCACGATGGGTTCGAGTGCAACGCGACCAAGGATGCGTTCTCCAAGGCCTGTGACGACCTCACCGCCCTCTTCAAGCTTGGAAATCCAGATCCCGTCCAGCGTCCCGCAGTCAAACTCGCTAATGACGGCATCCTGAGCAACATCAACCAGGCGACGGGTGAGGTAACCCGAGTTAGCGGTCTTTAGCGCCGTGTCAGCCAGACCCTTACGTGCGCCGTGCGTAGAGATGAAGTACTGAAGCACCGTCAGCCCTTCACGAAAGTTAGCAGTAATAGGCGTCTCGATAATCTCGCCCGATGGCTTTGCCATTAAGCCGCGCATGCCAGCGAGCTGCCGAATCTGCTGATTTGAGCCTCGAGCACCCGAGTCCGCCATCATGAAGATTGGATTGAAAGAATCGGTCTCACTCTCCTCTCCGGTCTCAGCGTCGCGAAGCGTGTCGCGCCCAATGCCTTCAAGCAGGTCCCGCGCAACCTGATCGGCGGCATCAGCCCAGATGTCAACGATGCGGTTGTAGCGTTCCCCGTCTGTGATAAGGCCTTCCTGATACTGCTCAACAACCAGCTCCACGTCCTCCTGCGCCCTGTTCAGAACGACGGCCTTGCTGTCAGGAATCACCATGTCATCCATGCAGATTGAGATACCTGCTCGGGTGGACATGCTGAAGCCGAGCGTCCGAAGCCGATCGACGAGCAGGACAGTGTTCTTGTTCTGGCTGGTCCGGTAGCACTGGTCGATGAGTGACGAAAGAGCCTTCTTATCCAGCACCTTGTTGACGCTCTCGAAGCTCACCCCCTCGGGCAGCAACTCGCTCACCAAAACGCGGCCTGTCGTGCTTCGGTAGTTCTTCCCGTCGACCCGCACCTGAATGGCCGAATGAAGGTCGAGCTCGCCCGCGTCGTACGCCATGCGCACCTCCGCCGGGGAGGAGAAGACACCGCGCGCCAGCTCGCCTTTTGCCGTGACGGCTTCGTGGTACGATCCCTTTCCGAACGGCTTCTCGCGCGTCATGTAGTAGAGGCCTAGGACGATGTCCTGCGACGGGTTTATTATCGGACGCCCATTCGCCGGTGAGAGAATGTTGTTCGTGCTCATCATCAGAACACGAGCTTCCATCTGCGCCTCTACCGACAGCGGCACGTGCACCGCCATCTGATCGCCGTCGAAGTCCGCGTTGAACGCAGCACAAACGAGGGGGTGCAGCTGAATGGCCTTCCCTTCGATCAGCACGGGCTCGAACGCCTGAATACCTAAGCGGTGCAGTGTCGGCGCGCGGTTAAGAAGAACAGGATGCTCTGTGATTACCTCTTCGAGAATGTCCCAAACCTCGGGCTTCTCCTTCTCAACAAGCTTCTTCGCGCTCTTAATCGTCGTGACGAAGCCTCGCTCCTCGAGCTTATTGTAGATGAATGGCTTGAAAAGCTCCAAAGCCATCTTCTTTGGAAGCCCACACTGGTGCAGCTTCAGGTTTGGGCCCACCACGATAACGGAGCGCCCCGAATAGTCGACGCGCTTACCCAGGAGGTTTTGGCGAAAGCGTCCTTGTTTCCCTTTGAGCATGTCGCTCAACGACTTGAGTGGCCGCTTGTTAGGACCGGTAATGGTCTTCCCTCGACGGCCGTTATCGAAGAGCGCGTCCACTGCCTCTTGCAGCATGCGTCGCTCATTACGTATGATAATTTCCGGGGCATTGAGCTCAATCAGGCGCTTCAAGCGATTGTTTCTGTTGATCACGCGACGGTACAGGTCGTTGAGATCGGACGTCGCAAATCTTCCGCCGTCCAGCGGGACCAGAGGCCGCAAGTCCGGAGGAAGGACCGGAATCATCGAGAGCATCATCCACTCGGGTCGGTTGCCGGACTCCTTAAAAGACTCAACCACCTTAAGCCGCTTGGCACTCTTCTTCCGTTTCGCCTCGCTGGTTGAGCCCTTCATCTCCACCCGAAGCTCTTCGCTCATTGCGTGGACATCAACCTCCTTGAGAAGCTCGAGGACCGCCTCGCCTCCCATGCCGCAGGAGAATGCGTCGTCTCCGTACTCCTCGAGGAGCTCGTAGTACCGCTCTTCGGTGAGGACTTCGCCCTTCTCGAGAGCAGTGTCTCCTGGGTCGGTCACAATATAACATTCGCAATACAGAACCTTCTCAAGCTCTTTCAACGTAATGTCGAGAATCGCACCTATGCGAGAAGGCAGGCTTTTGAGAAACCAGATGTGCGCAACAGGCGTTGCAAGTGTAATATGACCCAGACGCTCCCGACGCACTTTGCTCAGGATGACCTCGGTGCCACACTTCTCACACACGATGTTGCGGTGCTTGATGCCCTTATACTTGCCGCAGCTGCACTGATAGTCTTTGACTGGACCAAAAATCTTCGCGCAGAAGAGCCCATCCCGCTCCGGCTTGAAGGTGCGGTAGTTGATCGTCTCTGGTTTGCGCACCTCGCCATGCGACCACTCCCTAATCTTCTCGGGTGAGGCAAGCGAGATACGGATTGATGAGAAGGAAAGCGGATCCTTCGGCTTCTCAAAGAGACTGAATATGTCCTTCACTTAATCCTCCTCAGCGGCAATCACTTCCGAAGCCTTGCGTGAGCGATTCGACGTTTCAATGAGTTCCACGTTCAAGCACAGTGCTTGAAGTTCCTTCATCAAAACGTTGAAGCTTTCGGGCACGCCTGCGTTCAGCGTCTGCTCACCCTTCACAATAGCTTCGTACATACTCTTACGTCCTTCAACATCGTCTGACTTGACGGTGAGAAACTCTTGGAGAGCATAGGCTGCGCCGTATCCCTCCATCGCCCAAACTTCCATCTCTCCTAAACGCTGACCACCAAACTGCGCCTTGCCACCCAACGGTTGCTGCGTCACTAGCGAGTACGGCCCGATGCTGCGTGCATGGATTTTGTCATCCACAAGGTGGTGCAGCTTCAGCATGTACATCACACCGACGGTAACCTCCTCATCGAACGGCTCGCCCGTGCGACCGTCAAAGAGAATGGTCTGTCCATTGGTGTTGACTCCGGCGAGCTCGAGCATCTCCTTGATTTCGGACTCTGCCGTTCCATCAAAGACCGGTGTGGCGAGATGAAGACCGTGCCGCACCTTCCCCGCGAAACTTTGAACATCCTTATCACTAAGCTTCTCAACCAACTCTTTGACTGCACCACGCTTATAGATGTTGGCAAGACGCTCTCGAAGCTTCTTTGGCTCTTGCTGTGCCTCAGCGAAAGCAGCCAACTGCTGCCCGAGAAGATAGCCAGCCCATCCCAGATGTGCTTCAAGAATCTGCCCCACGTTCATACGACTCGGTACGCCAAGAGGATTCAGCACGATGTCGACCGGCGTTCCGTCGGCAAGGTAGGGCATGTCCTCCTCGGGAAGGATGCGACTCACAACACCCTTATTACCGTGACGACCCGCCATCTTGTCGCCGACCTGCAGCTTACGCTTGATGGCGACGTACACCTTCACCATCTTAATCACGCCAGGAGGCAACTGATCGCCCTTGGAGAGCTTCGAGACCTTCTCTTCCGTCAGCTTTTGGATGGCACTCACCTGCTCCTCAAGCTGTGTGAGAATCGTCTCGACCTTCTCGCGGTCCTTTTCTACCTCCAAGTGGACCCAGTACTTCCGGGGCACTTCGGCCAAGCTCTCCGGACTCAGAACGGCTCCCTTCGCCAGCAACTGGCGACCTCGATCGTCGACAAGTTTAGCGAGCGTAGCCTGCCCGGACAGGAGCTTCTGCACTCTGCCGTACGCGGACGTTCGGATGATCTTGATCTCATCCTCCATGTCTTTCTCAAGCTTCTTCTGCTCTGAGTCCTCAATGGAGCGCGCACGCACATCCTTCTCGGTCCCCTCTCGCGAAAAGACACGCGCGTTAATCACCACGCCGCTGACGCCCGGAGGAACACGCAACGAGCTGTCTCGCACGTCTGCAGCCTTCTCACCAAATATCGCCCGCAGGAGCTTCTCCTCAGGGGAGAACTGCGTCTCACCCTTCGGCGTCACCTTGCCGACAAGAATATCGCCTTGCCGCACTTCAGCACCAATTCGGATGATGCCCGAGTCGTCCAGGTCGCGGAGCGCTTCATCGCCAACATTCGGGATGTCCTGCGTGATCTCTTCTTTCCCGAGCTTCGTGTCGCGGGCAATGCAATCAAACTCCTCAATGTGCACCGACGTGTAGACATCCTGCTTCACAATGCGCTGAGAGATAAGGATCGAGTCCTCGAAGTTGTAACCACCCCAGGGCATGAAGGCGCAAACGACATTTTGACCTAGTGCAAGCTCCCCGTGGTCGCACGAAGGACCATCGGCAATTACCTCACCTGCCTTGACCCGGTCACCCTCCCGGACGATGGGCTTATGGTTGTAGCAGGTGTTTTGGTTCGACCGTTGAAACTTGTTGAGGCGATAGATGTCTGGAAACTCGCCTCCTTCACCCTCAACCTTGACCACAACGCGTCCAGCGTCGACGGAATCCACTACGCCATCGCGCTTGGCCACCACACACACACCGGAGTCGCGCGCCACTTTTGCTTCAAGACCGGTGCCCACGATGGGAGAGAAGCTCTTCACGAGCGGCACAGCCTGCCGCTGCATGTTGGAGCCCATCAGAGCGCGATTAGCATCATCGTGCTCAAGGAATGGGATGAGCGATGCAGCCACTGACACAAGCTGATTTGGAGAGACGTCCATCAGCGTGATGGTTTCCGGAGGAACCATCACAAACTCGCCGTTGTACCGAGCACTCACGAGTTGCTTTTCGAGCTTGCTGGTCTTCTTGTCCACGGGAGCATTGGCCTGCGCGATGTAGTGCCCCTCCTCTTCGAGGGCGCTATACCAGCGAATTTCTCCAGAAACTATACCTTCACTTACACGTCGATAGGGTGTTTCAACAAAGCCATACTCATTGACTCTGGCGTAGGTCGATAGTGACGCGATGAGTCCGATGTTTGGACCTTCAGGCGTTTCAATCGGGCAGATGCGCCCGTAGTGCGTCGCGTGGACGTCACGGACCTCAAAACCTGCGCGCTCACGCGTAAGACCACCGGGTCCGAGCGCGGATAGGCGACGCTTGTGTGTCACCTCACTCAAGGGGTTTGTTTGATCCATAAACTGCGAAAGCTGACTCGAGCCAAAGTACTCTTTGACCACCGCGCCGACAGGTTTCGCGTTAATCAGGTCGTGAGGCAGCATGGTCTCGAGCTCTTGCGAGATGCTCATCCTCTCCTTGATCGCGCGCTCCATACGCACCAGACCGATTCGGTACTGATTCTCCATCAACTCGCCAACTGCACGCACGCGACGGTTACCAAGATGATCGATATCGTCTATCGACCCGCGGCCGTTTTTGAGTTCGATCAGGTGCTTGACTGTCTCCAGAATGTCGCGATGCGTCAGTGTGGACGTTTCCAGGTCCGGGCGCTCGTTCTCGTCTGCGTAGAACTTGTAGTTGAGCTTTAACCTGCCGACTTTGGAAAGGTCATAGCGTTCGGGGTTGAAGAAGAGGTTCTGAAACAGCGTTTTTGCAGTGTCAGCTGTGGGTGGATCCCCCGGTCGTAGCCGCCGGTAGATCTCCAGTAGCGCTTCCTCCTGCGTCGAAACCTTATCCGCAATAAGCGTATCGCGCAGGTAGCTTCCAACGTTCAAGCCGTCAATAAAAAGGACCTTGAACTCAGTCACTTTGGCCTTGCGCACAGCCTCAAGCTTCGATTCGGTGACCTCTTCATTCACCCCGAGAAGCACTTCTCCAGTCTCGGTGTCGAGAACATCTTCTGCGCTGAACTTTCCAATCACTTCGTCCAGGTCCATCGGGAGTCGCTCAAGCTCCGCTTCCCTGAGGCGTCGGATGGCCCCTCGGGTAAACTTTCTGTTCTTGCGCACAACCACATCGGACCCGATGCGGATGTCGCGAGTCGCCCGCTGCCCAGAGAGCAGATCGAAGTCTATTGTTCGGGAGTACTTCTTCGAACCTTCCATGTGAATGGTCTCGGTATCGTAGAAGAAGCCCAAAAGATCCTGGGTCGAGTATCCTAATGCCTTCAACAGCACGCTGGCGTGGATCTTTCGGCGGCGGTCGATCCTCACATAGATTAGGTCTTTTGGATCGAACTCAAAGTCCAGCCATGAGCCACGGTAAGGAATCAGGCGGGCTTGATAGAGTAACTTACCTGAAGAGTGTGTTTTACCTTTATCATGATCGAAAAAGACACCGGGACTACGATGCAGCTGGCTGACAACAACCCTCTCAGTGCCGTTGATGATGAAGGTTCCGCTTTCCGTCATTAGCGGTATCTCACCGAAGTAAACTTCCTCCAGCTTGATGTCGCGAAGTCCGACCTCACCCCCATCGCTCGAGGAGTCGTAGATGAAGAGCTCAATGGTGACCTTGATGGGCGCTGCGTAGGTCATGCCGCGCTGCCGGCACTCGTCTACATCGTACTTGGGACGCTGCAGTATGTACTTAACAAAACGGAGTTCGCCGTTGCCATTAAAATCTTTGATTGGGAAAATGCTTTTGAAGACGCCCTGAAGACCAATCTCCTCACGCTCTTCTGCGGGGACATTGGCCTGTAGAAACTTCTCGTAAGACCGCTTCTGAATATCAATTAGGTTTGGAATATCAATAACCTTACTGATTCTTCCAAAGCTGTGCCTTGTCCGAAAATTGGTCTGAATGCTCGAAGTCATCTTACGCGATACTCCTCACCACGTCGTCACGGCGACGTCTTCCAGCTTGACGGGAAGACTCAGCCGCAGCGAAGGTTGCTCGATTCTGATAAATAGGGCGCACGTCACCCAATAGCCCGCTGCGCGGTTATAGCTCTTAAGTGCTGCCTTGCCAAAGAATTAGTTCAGCGAGCAACCACTCCCTCTCGGGCGCAATCACTCGCTCCTTTTGTTGCTTGAGATCGGCTTTCGATCCCTTCAAGGGATTACTCGCCAATCAAGATGCTACTTGATGGCAACGGAAGCACCCGCGTCTTCAAGCTTCTTCTTGATTTCGTCGGCCTCTTCCTTGCTGACATCTTCCTTGACGGCCTTGGGCGCGCCCTCAACGAGATTTTTTGCATCTGCTAAACCGAGGCTTGTGATTTCGCGGACAGCCTTAATGACGTTGATCTTCTTATCACCGGCCGAAGTAAGTTCGACCGTGAACTCCGTCTTCTCCTCAGCTGCCTCAGCACCACCTGCTGCTCCAGGCATAGCTGCACCAACTGCAGCTACGGGTGCCGCAGAGACGCCCCACTTGTCTTCCAGAGCCTTTACTAGCTCAGCGACTTCCATGACCGACCAGGAGCTAAGCTCCTCGACCATTTGCTCTTGATTCATGCTTGCCATCGTTCTCTTCTTCCTCGCGTCACCACTTTAGACATGTTTCAATGAAGCCGTCCTCTGGCTTCTAAGTTCATACTATTCGAAGTTACCGCCTCTTTGGTCGGCTGCGTTGCTACGCTGCTTCTCCTTCTTCCCGACGTCGCGCCTCCAGCGCATAAACCAGATTCTGGGCCGGAGCAAGCAGCTGACGAGCCAGCCCCTGCCCAGCCGCCTGAAGCGTGGCGAGAAGCTGTGCCCGTATTTCATCCTTGCCCGGTAGTGAGGCAAGTTGCGTCTCGACTTGGCTGGAGTTGAGCACCTGCTCACCAAGCAGGGCAAACTTGACCACCAAGTTCTCGTCGTTGTTGCCTTCCTTCCGGAAAGCTTTTATAACCTTTGCCGCTGCAGATGGATCTTCGTAGCTCCAGGCAATCGCAGTCGGCCCTTTCAGCATGCCATCCACAGAAGCGTCATCTGCAAAGGGTGTCTCGCTTAGAGCGCGACGGATAAGATTGTTTTTTACCACCTTATAATCGACTCCCGCTTCTCTAAAGCGGACACGCAGGTCTGTAATCGCATCAACAGTTATTCCTCGAAAATCAAGAAGCACTGCCGCGCTGCAGCGACTGAACCTATCGCGCATCGAATCAACTTGTACTGCCTTCTCTTCGTAGTTACCCATTAGCCTCTATCCTGCTCTCTACCCTGGGTGCTGTTCGGTCAGCCTCCAGCATGTCAAGTCACCCGAACCGCTTCACCAAGAGATTCGTTACGTCGCCTCTTTACTCAGCAACGAGCCCGAATCCACGCTGATGCCTGCACCCATCGTAGAAGAAAGGGTGATGCTGCGAAGGTACGTGCCCTTCGCCCCTGGAGGCTTGGCCTTCACCAATGCGCCGACAAGAGATTTGGCGTTGTCAATGAGCCGCGAACCATCGAAGGAACGCTTGCCGATGGGCGCATGAACCACACCACCCTTATCCACACGAAACTCGACTTTACCCGCTTTGGCGTCTTGCACGGCTTGTGACACATTGACAGTGACCGTGCCAACCTTTGGATTTGGCATCAGGCCGCGCGGACCGAGGACGCGGCCTAGCCGGCCCACAGCGCCCATCATATCGGGAGTCGCTATGGCAACATCGAAGTCTAGGAAACCGTCGGATACCTTTGCTACGAGATCGTCGGACCCTACGAAATCGGCGCCCGCTTGTTCGGCTTCAGCTGCGCGCTCGCCTTTAGCAAACACTGCAATCCGTCGCTCCTTTCCAATACCGTGCGGCAAAACCACAGCTCCGCGGACAACCTGATCTGCGTGCTTCGGGTTGACTCCCAGCCGCACGGCGATGTCGACGCTTTCATCAAACTTTGCGAAACTTAGGGATTTAACAAGATCACAGGCTTCGCTCAGGTCGTATTGGCGAGAGCTGTCTATGCCCTTCAGAGATTCATCGCGCCGTTTACCAGCTTTCATCGTCATCCTCGCTGACTTCCTCAAACAGCTTTCGCGCATCGCGCGCCACCTACTTCTACGTCGTCTCGGCGAGATGCGTGCGAACAAATGGTGAGTTAGCCTACTTCTACTACGTTCTCAGTAACCAGCTGTTCTCAGTAACCAGCTGACAGTTGAGCCCTTCACTCCCGCAACATTCGACCCAATCAGTCGACGACATCCACTCCCATTGAGCGCGCAGTGCCAGCCAAGCTGTGCACGGCAGTCTCGATGGAAGCCGCATTCATATCGCGAATCTTGAGTTCTGCAAGCTTCCTGAGCTGCTCCTGCGTGATCTTTCCAACTTTTTCTTTGTTTGGGCGGGGAGAGCCAGCGCCCGGCTTCTTGCCGATCTTAAGCCCGAGCTCCTTCTTGATCAAAACAGAAGCGGGTGGCGTTTTCGTTATGAAGGAAAATGACCTATCCGAGTAAACCGTAATAACCACGGGTATAATCATCCCGTCCTGAGACTGCGTCTTCGCATTGAACTCCTTACAGAAGCTCATGGCGTTGACGCCGTGCGGGCCTAGCGCTGGACCGACTGGCGGTGATGGATTTGCTTTGCCAGCCGGAAGCTGGAGCTTGATCTGACCGATAACTTTCTTCATACGCCCATTCCTTAAGTAGCCTCATGTTGTCGAGCGGCCTCATGTGTTGAGCTACTACATTACGCAGCGTCAGCCGCCACTCGAAAAGATGTCTGGAGACCATAACGGTCGTATCGCGACCGCTCCTACTAAACCGCCTTTTCCACCTCGCCGTATCCGAGCTCGACAGGAGTGGAACGCCCGAAAATCGAGACGAGCACTTTGACCTTCTGCTTGTCCGGCTTCACTTCTTCAATGGTGCCTGCGAAGTTTGCAAAGGCACCGCTTGTGACCCTGACGTAGTCACCTTGCTCGAAGACAACGCTTGGCTTGGGCTTTGCCGCTCCCTCCTCAACTTGCTCGATAATCGAAGAGATTTCCTTTTTGGATACAGGCGTGGGGTTTCGTCCACCCACGAAGCCGCTCACCTTCGGTGTGTCTTTTATAAGATGCCACGTCTGCTCATTGAGAATCATCTCGACGAAGATGTAGCCGGGATAAAAGGTACGTGCACTGACCCGTCGATTGCCCCCTCGCGATTCTTGCACGCTCTCTTGCGGAATGAGGACCTCTCCGAATGAAGCTTCCATGTGTTGCTGTCTGATCCGCTCCAGTAGAGAGATCCTCACCTTAACTTCGTACCCGGAGTATGCCTGGACGACGTACCATCGCATGTCCTTAGGTTTTGCAGGGGCCGTCTCGCCCTGCTCCGGAGGTTGTGGATCCAGCGAACCTGCGCCCTCTTGGCCTTCTCCCTCGTCTTGCCTGCTGGAACGCTGCCTATGGGTGGGTTGCGCACCAGAGTGGGTATCGGTACTGGACCGGGCATCAGCACCCATCTCAGGGGATGAGGCTTGTAGGTTCTCCGGCGTCTGAACTGCAGGAGCACCAAGCTCGCGATTTGGACCGTTCGCCTCTTCTTTTTGTTCTACTGAACTCATTGCTTCTCCCAACATCACTGCTGCGCATCCTCAGGTGCGTTTTTTTAACACCCGCATCCCCGAGTGCCTGCATCTCCAAAGGGTCGCGTCGACCCAGGCTGTGCGTAGCCACCCAAAGGTGTCTAGCTGTATAGCATGTCTGTCAGCAACTTGATGACAGCGTCAAATGCACCCAGAATTCCCGCCGCAACCACCGACGTCACGATAACCACTCCAGTAGCGGCCCATGTCTCTGCCCGAGTGGGCCACGTCACCTTCGAGAGCTCCGCAGCAGTTTGATAGGCAGATCGCGAGGTGCGGCTACTGCGGTACGCCACCAGCGTCAGCACCAGTGCCAGTGCTGCAGAAACAACGGTAACTACGGATTCCCGAGGTTCAGCAAAAAGGTCCCAGATGGACGTGACCAGTTTGTCGAGGAACCAGAAAAGAGCGACGGCCGCGACAACAAAGCCGAACTGCACCCAGCGGGACAGTCCGAGTGCCGTAGTTCCTGCCGTGCGCTCACCGGGACCGTCGGCCGAAGCTTCCGCACCTGTCGCTAAAGTTCCTGCGTCGACGCCACCCGTGCTGGTGAGCTCACCCGCACGAGGTTTTTCAGCGACCGGTTCGCGTGCTGCGCGTTTTGCTTCTGATTCTTCAAGTGCCACTTGGGGAGCTACCTATTGCGGGTTCAACTTGGGCTGGAAATAGTTTGTCGCACGTAAGTTTTGCCAGCAGGCCAGGAGGGATTCGAACCCCCAACCCGCGGATTTGGAATCCGCCGCTCTACCATTGGAGCTACTGGCCTATGATTAAGTTATCTACTCGTTTCACGCTCGGCTGCTGTGCTCGTCCACTGGATCTGGACTACTACATCTGGACTACAGCTGGCACCCGAGCCGGCATGCTGATGGTTAACCAGCGGCGACTCTCGTTGTAGCACAAGCTACAGCTTGGGATTGCCGGCCATCACGTATCTACTCCATGATCTTGGTGATAACGCCGGCGCCTACGGTTCGTCCGCCTTCGCGGATGGCAAACCGCTGCTTCTCTTCCATCGCCACGGGCGTGATCAACTCCACCACCATCTTCACGTTGTCTCCAGGCATCACCATCTTCACGTCGTCAGGCAATGCGATCGTTCCCGTCACGTCCGTCGTGCGCATGTAGAACTGCGGCCGGTAGTTCGTGAAGAAGGGCTTGTGCCTTCCGCCCTCTTCCTTCTTTAGCACGTACACTTCCCCTTCAAACTTCGTGTGCGTGTTCACCGACCCAGGCGCCGCTAGCACCTGCCCTCGCTCCACATCGTCTTTTTCCACTCCGCGCAGCAGACACCCCACGTTGTCTCCAGCTTGCCCTTGGTCCAAGAGCTTCCGGAACATTTCCACACCTGTCACCACCGTCTTCTTCGGTGCCGCAAAGCCGAGTATCTCCACCTCATCGCTCGTCTTGATCACGCCACGCTCAATACGTCCCGTCACCACCGTCCCGCGGCCTTTGATGCTGAACACATCCTCAATCGCCATCAAGAACGGCTTGTCCACGTCCCGCGTCGGCTCCGGGATGTACTCATCCACTTTGCTCATCAGCTCGTCGATGCTCTTTTCGCCGCTCTCTTCCCCCTCAAGCGCCTTGAGCGCACTGCCGCGCACCACCGGAATGTTGTCTCCGTCAAACTGGTACTTGCTCAGGAGGTCCCGCACCTCCATCTCAACCAGCTCCAGCAGGTCTGCGTCATCCACCGCATCCACCTTGTTTAGAAACACCACAATCTGCGGTACCCCCACCTGCCGCGCCAACAACACGTGCTCCTTCGTCTGCGGCATCGGCCCGTCCAGCGCGCTCACCACAAGGATGGCTCCGTCCATCTGCGCCGCTCCCGTGATCATGTTCTTGATGTAATCGGCGTGCCCAGGGCAATCCACGTGCGCGTAGTGACGGTTTGGCGTCTCGTACTCCACGTGGCTGACCGCGATCGTCACGATCTTCGAGTCGTCTCGTACCGTCCCGCCCTTCGCGATGTCCGCGTACGATACCGCTCTCCCTCCACCGTTTTTGCTCATCACCTTCGTAATCGCAGCCGTCAACGTCGTCTTGCCATGGTCAATGTGACCAATCGTTCCTACGTTGATGTGCGGCTTACTCCTGACGAACTTCTCTTTGGCCATCTCCAGTCTCCTCTGTTCAAACAGCGCGTATACTTTGCGTTACGTGACCGCCCATCCACGGCCTACCTCTTCATGTAGAACGCAGCTATAAACCTCAGAACGCAGCCTTAGCTCGATAAACGCAGTGGGTCGAGCGATAACCGCCGCTAGTTATCCTGAATCCACCGCGCGGCAAGCCTTCTATCGCGTCGAGTTATCTACCACTTCCTTTTGCACCACCCAGCGACACTGAGGCACGCCGCCGAAGCGGCCGCTGACGGTGGCGGGCGTGGAGCCCAGGATGAGGTTCGAACTCACGACCTCCTCCTTACCAAGGAGGTGCTCTACCACTGAGCTACCTGGGCAACTGGTTCTACTAACGTCGAGGAGGTATTCTTCATATGACGATGCTTTTCAAGCGTCACCGGAAACTTTTTACTCCATGACCGACAACAACTTGTCTCCAAGGCCCCTGCAAACGGCTCCATACCTCCTCGACCCACCCATCCCATTAAGTCCAGATACATCCTTCCTGGCACTGTTGCTGGATGCCGTAACCACCGCCGCTCCGATGGCCTCAGCTGCTCCTCTGACAACTCGTCACGAATGACATTCTGTCAGTGCCTCAACGAGGAACGGTCGGAGGAGACACTTTTCCCAAGGAGCCGCTCGACACGGCTGTACGGAACAACGTTGCCGACCAGCCACCGGAGCGAACTGACCCACCGGAGCGCGTTTAGATACGTGAGGACCGGGTTTGAGGACGGGGTTTAAGGACGGAGCCGAATGCACAACCTCCTCTAGAACCGCCTCACCAGGGACTGACCGCACACCCACTCTGCGCGTCACCTGAAAAGTGGCTAAGGCCTGCAGCTGAGGCGGGTCGTGGCGTGTTCCGCGATCTTCCACAGCGTATCGGATGGATTATGAATGGGTGGATTAAGAGCTGACTGGATTTGACCAGCGTAGGCCCGGAAAGCGTGCAAAGTCGGCATCGTTCGAATGCAGCTCGGCTTGGTACTCAATGGCGATGGCGGCTAGATGGGCGTCGGTCGTGAGATTGGCACCCACCCCTGTCGCCCGAAAAAGCTCACCCAATATCGCGAGGTGGCGCGTACCAGGATCGACAACATGCACGTGCGAGCGCGCGAGCCAACTCCGCACGTGCGCGATAGCTTGCCCCGGCAACAGCGGTGTTTCCAGGACCCTGCGGTGGGTCATGAGGCGAATGAAGCCACACGCGACAGCCCAAGGTAGTCCCACAACCCTGGGCTGAGTGATGCAGTGCTCCCACCAGTGCTTCGCCGGGAGATGTGACGGTGCATCAGCATTATATGCGTAGATCAGCAGGTTAATATCAGGAATGATCATTGATGAAATCTTGCACCGTGAGCTCATCGGCCATTTGGTTGAACTTAGCAAGGTCCACGCCGGGTCGAAAGCCGCCCTGGTGCGGGTCGATGTGAAAGGGCGGCTGTTCCTGCCGCTGGTTTTCTTGTGATCCCAGCCCGCGCCGCAGTGCCTCATTCACCACAACCTTGAACGGCCTCCCCTCAACCTTTGCCAGCCCCTTCAGTTTATAGGCTACATCTTCATCCAGGGTGAGAGTCGTCCGCATATAGGCATCATGATGCATCCATCGCATGATGTCAAGGTGCCTCATCAATACGTCCATCGGGTTTCAAGGCCAACTAGTCAGTGGCTTCCGACCAGGAAGGCACTGACCGCTGAGTGAGCCGCGATGCTTCTGCCCTTGGGCCAGCCACTAAGCTGCGCCATAGGGCTTAGATGGTTCCGTTCCTGCCCCCCAAGTTAGGTGCAATAACTTTGCACCACTGATTACCATTGAGCTACTTGGGCAACTCGTATGCTCTCAAGACTTGTCGGAGGTATCCATCAAAAGCCAAGCGGTTTCAAGCGCCAAGGGCAACGCTTCCCAGTTGCATGACAGTTCCGCCGGCCGAGAGAGCAAGCGCCCTCAGTTCATCGCGCGAGCAGAATCATTCAAAGCGTCCCACCTTGGAGCACCCGGCTAGGAGGTAATCGATCCGCTATTTACCGACGTCCTCCATGGGCCGCGCCGCGGCATTCGGCGCGGCCGGGGCGACTACGAAGCTGATGGATGAAGTGACGAGGGGCAGACTCTTCAAGAATCTAGCCTGACCCCTATGAGTCTTTCAGCACCTTCAGCACCTGCGCTCTCTATCTCGCCCAATCCAGCCAATGCTCTCGCATCGGCTGCTTCACGGCATGTCGAACCTGCCAGAGCGCCTCTCGCCTATCTGCCCGCGTCTCGTATGCTCATCAACCTGGGTGGGTGTAGGTCACATGGTGGACGTTCTTGATGCCACGGGGGCGTGGTTTCATCAAACGCACCCGGGATGGTCTTCGGTGCAGAGCGTGGCCCGGGTTACCTCTCATCGCACCCTAGGTGACAAGACCAGCACGCAGGTGCGCTACTTTCTCTGCTCGCATCCGCTTAGGCATGAGCATCTGATTGCCTCCTGCATTCGCGGCCACTGGATGATGGAAAAAAGTAACCTGCATTGGTGTTTGGACATGTTGTTTGACGAAGACCGCTGTCGCATTCGCAAAGGTCACGGGCCGGAAAACTTTGCCGCGCTACGCCGCGCGGTCTGGGTCTACTCAAGGGGCACAAAGGCGACAAGCTCAGTCTCAAGATGCGACGTCAGACCGCGGCCTGGAACCCTGAGTATCGTACAAAACTTCTGGGCTTTTGATACTTTGAAGAGGCCCTGGCGCCGAAGCCAACCTGCGCTCTCCATCTCGCCCAATCTACTCAGCCCATGCTCTTGCATCGGCCGCATCACGGTCATGTCGAAGCGGCCAGAGCGCTTTCTGCCTACCTCCCCGCGTCTCCTATGCTCATCAACCTGGGTGGGTTCTCCTTTTATAGAACGCTGCGTTCAAGCGGCCCACGGTGTTCCTCCACGAATCGGTCGAGTTCGCTCTCTAAACCGTTGTATTAGGCGACGAAAAGCGGTGGCTGAGTGACCCCTGTCCAAACGTCTCCTAAAGCTTTTCAACTTCTAGATGCGACGAATCGAGTTCAGCACGGGAGAGACGAAGGATCGCGTGTGGAGCGTCAGGCGAGGACGCGTGCCGCAAACTGCTCGACTGGAACGATTTCGGTGCCGTTTGCAGTCATTTGATAATCGGTTCCAGCGTAGACGACGACTTTGCGAATCACGTTTGCGAGGGTATCAATGGCGGCGAGGCCTTTGAGGTGCTCAGGACGTACTCTCGTCGTCGCCTTTGCTTCGACCGCAACAAAAGCATCATCTTGCTGCAGCAGGAAGTCGACTTCTGTTTTCCCTTCAGTCGAGGCCCAGTAGAAGACATCGTTATAGCGCCTCTCGTTCTCAATAGCGTGCCGAATGATCTGAAACACGTAGGATTCAAACAGCGGGCCTCGTTCCTCGAGAGCAAGCGATCCAACAAGACCCTTCGCCGCGCGCACGATGCCGGGATCAACCCAGTAGAGTTTAGGTTTTTTTCTTTCTCGTACCATAATCTTGGCTTGATAAGGGTAAAGCCGCCGCGCCAGCAGTGTATCCTCAAGGATCTGTAAATAGCCTTCAGCCGTTTTGCGCTCCACTTCTGCATCACGGGCGATGGCGGCTACGTTGGTGACTTGCGCGTTGAATAGAGCCATTACGGGCAGAGTACGAGCAAAGCCCGCCAGGTTGCGCACCAATGCTTCGGCTTGAATTTCTTCTTTGAGGTAGGTCTGCACGTAGTCGCGCAAGGTTTCACCCCGTTCCTCTGCGCTCCAGACCAACGGGACGGTGCCGAAACGTAATACGCTTTCTGCATTGAAGTCGGAGCCCAGCTCCTGAGGTAAAAGTGGCAGCATCGCTCTTCGACGCGCACGACCAGCCAACAAGTTCACGCCGGCGCGCTTGAGCTTCCGAGCACTGGAGCCGGTTAGTGCGAAGCGGAGGCCCCACTCCTCGATGCCGCGATGCACCTCATTCAACAGATTGGGAAGTCGTTGAACCTCGTCCACAACCACCCAATCGCCCGCCTTGAGGGTCCGAAGCCGGTTGGAGAATTCGCCGGGGGCAACCAAAAGCCTTTGATACAGCGCTTCATCGAGCAGGTTGAACCACATGGACTCTGCAAAATGCTCGCGCAACCAGGTGCTTTTTCCGGTGCCCCGAGCTCCGAATAGGAAAAAAGAAGACGTCGGCGGCTCGAGAATTCTTGTGTACATGTATTCCACAATACGGCGTAAAATGGAGTTGATCAACCCACTCGATGACGTTTTGGCACGGGCGCCACTGTTGGGTTTGCCGATCTGCCAGAGTTTTGACGGGAACTCTGCGCGGGAGCGTAACATCGAATACCGACCGTCACGCTGAAAGTCGCGCCCAAGAACGGTCGATGAAGTGGGTGTCTTAACGAGCTCAGCAGCGGCTTGGGCTGTCGGAGAAGGGGGCCGTCCCAGGAGAAGTTGCGTACGAGCAGAAGTGCGGATGAAGACATCGGGATGCTTCTCTTCGTAAATATCAAGATGCCTTCAACGACGTCCAAGTGCCTCGCTGCCGCACGTGCGTAAAGCCCTCATTGTAAAGGTTACTATACAATGAGGCGCGTGAGCTCATGTCTCCGGTGGTAGGTTCTCTATCAGTCCACACGTGCATGTGCTCACGCTGTCGGGTCGCGGCACGTGTCTGGCCGAGTGGGTACGCGCGTCTGGTGTTCGGATACGCAGCACGACCGCACTCACGCACCTACCCACTCGTGCGGGACCAAGAAGGGAGGGCAGACGAACCCTCCCGACCTCATTCCCCACCCCTGGGCCGGGATGTAGGGTGATCGACCTTTCCTTGGGCCGGGGAGGTTGGGTGAATCGGCCCCTCCAGGCCGAGAGGGTTTGGGTGCCAAACCCTAGATGACAATCGGCCTTTCCTTGGGCCGGGGAGGTTGGGTGAATCGGCCCCTCCAGGCCGAGAGGGTTTGGGTGCCAAACCCTAGATGACAGAGCGGGAGACCGGGTTCGAACCGGCGACGTTCAGCTTGGAAGGCTGACGCTCTACCAACTGAGCTACTCCCGCTGAAAGGAAGTGGAGCACACGTTGCAGTAAGCTGCAACCGTGATCAGGAGTTCCTCAACCCACTTCGCCTGATAGCTATGGCAGGTACCGCAGGTCAGACGGCGGTCATGCGCCGCTCAAAGGAAAACATGGCTATCGCATCTAAGGAGTAGTGGCAATCAGCGGAATGCCCAACCCGAGGTGAAGAGCCTGAGCTCCTCGGCGAAGTCGTCTCCCGCGGCATTCACTCAAGCTCCCCGACCATCACGAACATGTTCAGGTGGAACGGTCAACCGCGTGATGCAACGGTAAGTCGTTGACACTCAGTGAGGTCCTCACTTGGAAGTGAGCCTGAGCCCGCGGGCGAAGTCGACTACGCCACTCTCTCCCCGCACCGCGTGACCGTATTCACGACAGGCCCGAGGCCGATGCATCGTGAGCGAACGTATTGGGGGGACCGCTGCCCATAGGGCGGCGGTGGGTCCCGCTGAGTGAGCGGCGATGCATCGGCCTCGGGCCGGCCACCACGTTGGGCCCTCGGGCCGGCCACCACGCTCACAGCCTCCCACACCGCGTCGCCACCAGGCTTAACCTGTTCGTTCCTGCCCCCCGAGTTCGATACAATTGCCCCCAGGAGCGCTCTCGTCTAACTTCTAAGCGACTTCACCGTCGAAGGCCTGGATCACCACGACATGGTCCATCATTGCCTGATTGACAAGGCGACTGTCTGATTGACAAGGCGACGAAGTTGCCGTACCCCGAGGGCCGGCAGAGGTTGCGTCGCTGGCGTAGCTCAACGGTAGAGCACCTGCCTTGTAAGCAGGGGGTTGCGGGTTCGAATCCCATCGCCAGCTCCCCATCGTATGCGAATGAGTCCTGCTAAGAGAGTGTAGATACATCGGAGGGTTGCCCGAGCGGCCAAAGGGAGCAGACTGTAAATCTGCCGGCGTATGCCTACGGTGGTTCGAATCCACCACCCTCCACTGTTTCTGCGTGAGCGTTCACCCCCCAAGCCTAGACGGTTTTCGAGGATGTTTCAGAAGCGAGCGCGCCCGCACGGCTCGGAGGCGCGCACCTTTGTGCGTTAAGACGACGCCCGAGGACGCAAGCCGATTCTGGAACATCCTCGGAATGGAGTTCTCGTCGTTTCACTCCTGCGACCCCAGTGGTTTTTACGCCTTCGAGGGGGCTGAACACTTACGCTTCTGCTGTGGTTGATATCCTCGAGCGTCTAAGGTCGACGTCGAGCCACCGCAACGGCAGAGTCCGTTTCTCGACTCGAGGCTCTCACACGCCGTTCCTTGATGCGAGCCACAGCCACGCGGCTTGCTTGCCTCAGCTTGATGACCCACGGACGGGTAGCATCCTGATCCGACATCGGTAGTGAGCTCGGGTCCACTAAAGCCACGCGCGCATCCTGCGTTGCAGCAAACTCGGCGTGCATCGTCTTGAGTCGACGCTCGGCTAGACCCATTAGGCCCGCCGGTGCGGTGGACATCACGGTAAGATACGCTGCTTGGGCCCGCTCCAGCAGCCGCAACCGAGCGAGAACGGACACGTCCTCATGCTTCGTCAGAGCGAGATCGCGGTACGATTCTGCCAGCAAGACGCGCGCATAAGCCGCATCGGACGCGCTCAGGTGATGCCGGAAGAGCTTTAGCACGGTCTCCAACGTTTCAGCGGCTTCAGCATGAGACCCCTGCATGTGCAACGCTTTTCCAAGCTGATAACGGGCCTCTACCCTCTCCTCCGCTGAAAGTCGTTTCTCCGCAACGAGCGCGCGAAATCGGGAGGCTGCAGATTCCCACTTCGCTCGCACCATGTCGAGCTCTGCGAGAGAGATGAGCGCTTGCAGGCCATCGGACGTGTCCGTCGCATGTCCGGCAACCCAGCTGAAGTAGCGGGAAGCGGCTTCATTGCGCCCCATCTCCTTGAGGCAAAGCGCAGCGTTATACATAGCGGGCACCGCATACCCCGACTCCGGAAACTCCGCCTCCACCTGGTCATACAGACGCACCGCCTCTGCGCATTCTCCTTGGTCATGCATGTCGATGGCCTGACGAAAGAGTTCTGTGGGACCATACGCCACCCATCTGTAACTGCGCCGGGTGCGCTGCGGCACGATACGCGCCTCGCCGTTGCTAGTCCGTGCCGAGAGAGTCGAGGGCGGGTTGGCAGCCGAGGAGCTAGCGCACGCTGAGAGACTGCACGCGGTGATGCAGTAGAGGAGAGCGCAACAACCGGCTAACTTTCTTATCACACTATAAATATTATCATATATATGTAATATCGAGAATAAGAAAACGATCAGGACGAGCGCGCATCGCTCACCATCGCAGGCCGAACTTGACAGCTTTTGGGAGCGAAGCGTACCCTCAAGGTCGCATTCGGATGAGGAGCCACACGTGAAAATTCTTGTGCCGGTGAAGCGAGTAGCCGACCCCGACAACGCCAATAAGGTGCGGGCTGCCGCTGATGGTCGTTCAGTAGACACTGGCGAGTTGAAGTGGACCCGCAATCCGTTTGACGACTATGCTGTTGAGGCCGCTCTCCGGCTTAACGAGAATGCGGCGACGAAGGAGAAGCTGGGTGATGTCGTGGTCGTTTCGCTTGGACCTGAGGCCGCTATCAAAGACGCCCTAGCTCGACCCATAGCGATGGGTGCTGCCCGCCGCATCCACGTAGATGTTGATGACACAGCGCTCGACTCTCTTGCCGCTGCGTCGATTCTACATGCTATTACGGAAAAGGAGGCTCCAGACCTCGTGCTCATGGGTAAGCAGGCCGTGGACGGAGACTCCAATGCGGTGGGCCAGATGCTGGCAGAACTGCTGGGATGGCCGATGGCCACGTTTGCACGCATCATTGAAGCGGTCGACGGCGGCAAGTCGCTCTCCGTTTCTCGGGAAGTCGATAACGGGCTACTGCGTGTCATCGTCACGCTGCCGGCGGTGGTCACAGTTGACCTCGGCATTGTCAATCCCTCCGCTGTCATCAATCACGTCACACCGGAAGACGCTCTGACGGCCGAAGGGGTCCGGATCCCTCCCCTCAAGGGTGTTATAGCCGCCGGCAAGGCGCCAACCGAGAAGATAAGCCTCAGCGACTTGGGCGTAGATGCCTCCACGGGAACGCATTACAGCGGGTTCGAGCGACCAGCTGGCCGCGGCGGCGAGACCGTCTTCGTCGAAAGCGCGGAGGAGCTCGTCAAGAAGCTAAGAGAAGAAGCAAAGGTGCTCTAAGATGACCGACTCCTCACTCATCGTAGCCGAACTCCAGCAAGGCGCGCTCCGTAGCTCGACGCAGCATGCGCTTGCAGCGGCATCAAAGCTTTTCGGCGGCACCTTTGACATTCTCTGCATAGGCGAAAGGGCCAAGGCAGCATCGGAGCAGGCACGGAAGTACGGCGCTGGGAAGGTCCTGTGCGCCGAGGTGGCTGGAGGGTATATCGCAGAAAGATACGCTCCCTGTGTGGCTGAGGTGGCCAAGGGGGGAGGCTATCGCGTTGTTATGGCAACAGCGACGACCTACGGCAAAGACCTTCTACCGCGTGTCGCTGCCAAGCTTCGTGCTGGGTACGCCGCAGACATCAGCGCGATTATCTCCACAGACGGCGGTGAGGTGAGCTACCGGCGTCCGATGTATGCCGGCAACATGACCGCCACCCTCCAAGTGACCACGCCCATTCAGGTGGTCACCGTCCGACCAAGCGAGTTTGCTGCGGCAGCGCCAGGCGAAGCAGCAGGAAATGTCGAAGATGTGGCAGCCAATCCAGATCCTGCAGCCGCACGCATCAAGTTCGAGGGTCTCGATGAAGCTGTCAATGAGCGCCCCGAATTGACGGAGGCGCACATCGTGGTCTCGGGCGGCGTGTCTTTGAAGAGCGCGGAGAACTTCAAGAATGTTCTTGAGCCACTGGTAGATGCCCTGGGAGCGGCCATGGGTGCTTCCCGAGCGGCATGCGATGCGGGCTTCGTATCGCATGACCTGCAGGTAGGTCAGACGGGCAAGGTTGTGGCTCCCAAACTTTATATCGCCGTCGGCATCAGCGGCGCCATTCAACACGTGGCGGGCATGAAAGGTGCCAAAACCATCGTCGCTATCAACACCAACAAGGAAGCGCCCATTGCTGAAGTGGCCGACTATTTCTGGTCGGCCGACCTTTTCGAGGCTGTGCCAGCTCTGACAGCAGCCATCAAGAAGCAGTGAGCTCTCCAATGCCGTTCACTTAAGCCATTTTCCGGCTTTCCTCCTCGCGAACCTAGTTCTTGAGAAAATCGGTTCTTTAGAAAATGGCTTAAGTGAACGGCATTGACGGAACGCTTACCATTCCCGGAGCGGGCCTGTTGGAGCAGGAAGTTTCCTGCAACTCCAATCGGGAGAAATTCCTAGCAGATTGCGTGATGGAAAGTGGTTTCGTCGGATGAGGCGGGTCACCTTCAATCGGCAGCACGCTCGACGTGAGGCGGTTGAACTTCCGGCTTGAACGCGTGCACGCGTTGGCTGTGAGCAAGGAAGCGACAGTGCATCAGCAAGGAAGCGACAGTGCAGTTGCTTGCCTGCAAGAGCCGCAGAGGTCTATGATGGTAAACGCATAGGGGTTCTTTGCCGTTAGTACCATACAGGTAGGGGATCTGGTGAAGGTTGGCGAGGATTCGGTGATGCGAGCTGGTAGTAAGCTCAGCCCGCGGGATGTAACCGACGAAACAATTGGATTTAGGTCGAGCGGGAATGGTCGAGCAGGACTGGTCGGGCGCGCACACGCGGACGCGACGCATTGAGAAACCAACCGGCGCGACGCATTGAAGACACAGGCAAGGTTGACACAGGCAGCGTTGACACCAACAAAGCCGTTCAGCGTCCAAGCAGGCACTCGAGGGAGTTGATGAAGATAATCTGCGACAGCTGTGGAGCGAAGTACTCCATTGCGGATGAGAAAGTGGCCGGGAAAGTCTTCCGGATCAAATGCAAGAAGTGTGGCTCACCCATTGTGGTGCGCGGCGACCGTTCATCGCAGGTCGGCGAGAGCTCAGTCGGCCAAGCCGGTGGATCAGCTGGCACCGCAGAAGGTGCCTCACGATCCAGCAGCGTCGACGCAGGCGCGGTCTGGCATGTCGTCATCAACGGAGAGCAGCAAGGGCCGTATGGCGCTGAAACCCTTCAGGGCAAGTTCGACTCAGGTGAGATCGACCTCGACACCTACGTCTGGCGCGAGGGCTTTGACGGGTGGAAGCTTGCCCGCGACGTCGAAGAAGTTGCAGAGCTGAGCAGTGAAAACGGCGATGCAGGAGCGAGCGCTTCGGGAGCCGGACGCGCCTCACGCTCCAGTCTCACCGGGAACGCACCCGCATCGAACGCCACCGGTTTCGGTGGCGGCTACGGATCAGGTGCGAGCCGCCCCTCAGACCCAGGGGCAAGCGCACAGCGGCTCTCTGCTCACGAGGGAGCAGACTTGTTCGGCCAGGATGAAGCTACGGAAATAGCCGACGTGCGGCGTGCAGCGCCTTTTCTAGCATCTGGGGCTTCACCGGCCAGTGCGTCACCGGCCAGCGCGTCACCAGGACCTGCCGATCCCTTTGGCTCTGCTGGTGCAAATGATGCAAGCAGCGGAAGAGCGTCTTCAGCAGAAGATCCGGCTGACAATGAGGAAGCGTCTATGACGGGCGCTCGCAACGAGAACTCGGTGTTGTTCTCGCTGTCTAACCTGAAATCACTGGCAACCAATGCCTCATCAAAGATCCCGCCACGCTCGGCGGCGGCGCGTGAGTCTTCCACGGGCGCCGCTCCTGACGACGGCTCCGGCCTCATCGACATCAAGACCCTCACTGGGGTGGGCGGTGGCAGAGACTCAAGCGCACAAGCGGACGATATACTTTCCATGGGCTCAGCAGGCAGTCCTTTCGGAGGAGGGCTTGGCGCACCGGTTCTCGCGCCTGAGGTGGAAGAGAAAGGCTCCAATAAGCTGCTGATGGCCGTCATCGGCATCGGCGGATTCCTCGTCCTGGCGATGGCGGTGCTTATTATCGTTCTGCTCACGCGGGATGATGAGCCAGAGGCTACAGCGGCAGCACCTTCAGAGGCAGCTGCACCAGCCAGTCCTTCAGGCGCAGCGGATCAACCCTCCGGGAAGGATACAGCGGAGGTAGCAGCAGACAACGACGGCACCGCCGCCGCAGAGCCCTCAGACGTGGTCACAGAGGAGGAAGCAGAGGAGGAAGACTCCGGAGAAGCCAAGACTGCCTCAAGCCGAAGGACCTCACGCTCGCGCAGCCGAAGCCGCTCGTCGTCATCGTCTTCCAAAGCCAGCGCACCTGTCAGCAGCAAACCGAAGCAGAGCGCAGAAGATCGTTCCATTGCGGACCTGCTCGACAGCGCGGCAGCAAGCAAGGGCAGTGCGAGCTCGAGTACCTCCAACCTCCCTCAGACGCCTTCCAAGTCACAGGTTCGCTCTGCCCTTTCGTCGGTTCGTGGTGCGGTGAAGCAGTGCGGCGGAGGTGAGAGCGGAGTGGTCAATACCTCCATCACAGTGGCAGGAAGTACGGGCAGAGTGAGCAACGTGTCCGTGTCCGGTAAGTACGCTGGAACCTCCGTCGGTTCGTGCGTCGCTCGAGCCGTCAAGCGAGCTAAGTTTCCGAAGTTCAAGCAGTCTAGCTTGAAGATAGGCTTCCCGTTCTCTCTGTAGCTCTGCTCGCCGTCTGAACGACCTAAGCACCGAGCCCGAGGATGAGACTGAGGACCGACGCCGAGGGCTCGAGCGACAAAACCCTTCTGCGCCGTAGCGCGAGCGCTCCACGGGAAGGTCACGTAAGTATGCGGCCTCTATCGAAGGGTGCGATTTCTCGATCTAGGAAACATAATTAGCTCCACTTCCTCGAGGTCGCGGCGAAAAGCCTCAGCCAATTCCGTCAGAGCCCAACGGCTAAGTCGGCCCCTTGGCGGATGGCAGATGGTGGTAACGTGTTCGGCATTCAACCGGTGCGCATCGGGCTCGTCGGCTTGAGGTTGATAAGCTTCTCGCAAGTCTTCCAGCGAAGCAAGCGGACGCTCACGGTAGAAACGGCGGACACGCAATCCAGCTCGTATCAGCCCGTGGTAGCAGCTTATCAGCCTGGCCCAGAGCGGCGGCACACCACCCCTGAGCTGCACGGCCTGTAGCTCCTCCAGACGCTTCTGCAGGTGCGTGTGAGACGCATCATCAAGCTCGCGCAGCGACCCTGGGAACCGCGCGGCTAGTTCAGCCATGAGAGCTTGAATGGTGCGTGGCTCGGTGACTTCTGTAAGCCGTCGAATCTCCAACAACCTGGCGTACTTCTCCACTAAACTCTTCAGGTCACAGTGGATCGTGCGTACTGGGTCAATTAGTGTCATTCGGTCGAAGGCTCTGCTGATGCGGAACCACCGCATCCGTGGATTGTGAGGACCCTCCCGGTCGCAGGGACCCTCCAAAGTCTTGAAAGATCGCCCGCGAGCCTGCACGAAACTGAAAGTTTGCCACCTCGGCAAGCCCGGCCTCGAACTCTCCATCGCTGAGGTGACCGCGCCCGTGCATCACGTTTAGAATACGTGTGATGCGGTTCATCCACGTTTCGCTGAGCCCGCCGCGACGCAGGTACACCGAGTACTTCTTGGGGTTGGGTAGCATCGTCGCCAGGAAAACCGACTGCGCCGGAGTCAACGCAGATGGCGTTGAAGCAAAATAATACCGCGCCGCCTGTCTTATGCCGTAGACGCCAGGTCCATACTCGATAATATTCAGGTAGAGCTCGAGGATTTCCTGCTTCGATAGGGCCTTCTCAACCCACCAGGTAAGTACGCTCTCTTGCGCCTTACGTGCCAGTGTCTTCTCTCGATGTAGGAAGAGGTTTTTGACCAACTGCATTGAGATCGTGCTGGCTCCTTTGGCATAACGGCCAGCTTTCAAGTTGTACACAAGTGCATCTCGAATCGCCTTCGGATAGAAGCCGTGATGGCCATAGAAGCCACCATCTTCATGCGTGAGGACAGCCTTGGTAAAGTTGGAGCTGATCGCCCCTAGCGGCGTCCACGCCTCCGAATCTGGGCCCGTCGTGAACTCAACCAGTTCCCCATCGGGCTCTACGATGCTGTGCACGAAAGGCCGCTGGTACTGTCTCACATCAGCTTCTCTAGGGACTCGCAGAAACTCGCAGCTCTCTGACACCTGAATATCGAGCTCCGTTTCATCAAGTGCGCGCGAATCAATGCGGGTGGTCAGACGTGCCTGAAAGGCACCTTCCGCTTGGAAGCCGTGAAACTCACCGAGGAGCGAGTCCGGGATCGCTTCTATCACCGCGGCACAAGACGTGTGTGGAATCAGCGCGTCCAAGCGCAACTGATAATGGTCAGCACCCATCTCCGCTGCCCCCGTCAGAGGAGCTCTCACTTGACCTACTTGAAAGTAGCCGTTCGCTAGCTCCAAGCGCCGTCGCTGTGGCCAGAGGATACCTTCCCCGACAAATCTTCCCTCGAGGCTGGTGACTGGCTCTGTTGCGATCCTACGCGACGCTAGGCCTGCATTTTTTAACGATAGCTCACCCTCAAAAACGAGTTGGTTGACGCCTTTGACGTCCACCTTAAGATGGCCTGCAAGTTTGGCTTGTTCGGGCTTGTGCCACGGCAGGTCGGGCAGGACCGGAAGAATAGTAGCTAAGGAAACTTCTTCAAAACGAAGCTGGCCAATCACGGCTCGACGAGCGGGCCAGAGGCGCAAGTTCCAGTCCAGCTTGGCGTCGCTGCCCGTACGCCCCAACCCCTCTAATTTCCATGCGGAGCTGCTGTTGGCACGCCGCACGTGCACCATCACATTCTGCAGGGCGGGTTTCCGCCCCTCCGCCGTCAGTGTCTCGACCTTGCCTCGCTTGAGCGAAGCGGCAAAGCCAGGTGCAGCCTGTAGACGCGAGCCGCGCACGTTGTCTGCAGTTGAAGGGTCACCTTCTTCCTGAGCCGACAGCCTCTTATGCAGCAAGCGCAGCCGCTGAATAAGCCGCGGCGGCTTCTGCGACTGAAGGTCCTTCGACGATGACTGCCAAAGAAGTGCAGCGTCCTCAACGTCGAGTGACTGCAAGAACAACGTCCGCCCCTCCTGTTTTGCCCGCAGAGAAACCTGCCGTAGGTCGACGGTGTCCTGAGTCGCCTGCCCGACCTGGAGATGTTCCATCAGAACACTTCCAAGGCTCTCCCTGTACGTGGCTTCAAGGTTCTTGACGGATACCAGGGTGCCTTGGCGGTCGCGCAGACGAACGTCCATACCTTCAACCTCTAGAGTGCGAGATGAAGATTTGCCGCTCCTTCGTTCCTCCTGACGCTCCGTTTCCTGTTGACCCATCCGCTGGCGGAAATCATCGAACGCATGTTCCGCGGCTCGAGAATCAAACTGGAGCTCCACCTTCGACTCTAGGCAGGAGATGGATAGCACCCGCGCGTTCCTTCCCTTCAACCAGCCTAGAAGTGCGAAGCCAAGACGAACCCGTTCCGCGCGTGCTTTGAGCCATGCCGCTTTCCTGCTCCGCAGGTCAAGACCCCTAAGCGTGATGCTGAAAAGACCCAGGGAGGCGGACTCTACGCGCACCTGAAATCCGGTCACCTGAGTTGCTGTGGCAGCTGCTCTCTGGCTGATGTAACCAGAAATCTGCGACCGCAGAAACAGGAGTGACCCGAGTAACATCAGGCCGGCGACCAGCCAACGAGCGTGCCGTCGACACCCGTCCTTTAGTCGCGTCAGCATGCGCCCCTAGCGGCAACTTGATAGCTGGTCAGCTGGCTGGGATCTGGAGAGGCGCACGTGTATTTACGCGCCAGCAAGTACCTTACCGGAATAACCCATCGCGAGGAAACCGCGGCACGATAGCAGGGAGAAAAAGGTACGTTATCAGGCGGCGCACCCGCTGGCGGGAGGCCAACGGCATGGCTGGAGCAACAGAGTGTGCGCAGTTCCACTCCTGCGACCCGGGAACAGTTCATAAAGAGACTTTGTTTGGTCCGGCTTCGATCTTTGAATGTTTCTCCCAGACCTCACCAGTTTCGCTACAGCGCAGAGCTTGTAGCTCATCACGGTTATAATCGATGTGTGGAACCAAGCTCAACGAGGTGAAGCGGTGATTCCGAATGGCTTCTGAACGTGGGGAGTGACGGGTGGGCCATGAAGGACTCGAACCTTCAGCCAATGGATTAAGAATCCACTGCTCTACCACTTGAGCTAATGGCCCTAAACGATCATGCTTCGCTATAGCTTCGCCTCTGTCTACGCCTTTTCGGTCAACCATGACGGCAGTCATGGGCACGCCCGGGAGGATTCGAACCTCCGACCTGCGGATTCGAAGTCCGACGCTCTATCCAGCTGAGCTACGGGCGCTAACACTGCTATCCTAATTACACCCTAATCCACCTCGCTCGTACGCTTTACCTTGGGTGAGCGACGGGACTTGAACCCGCGACTCCCGGGACCACAACCCAGTGCTCTACCTCTGAGCTACGCCCACCATTGTGTCAGGACGGGTAGCATAGCGGCGAGTGACAGGCGTGCAAGTGCGCGAGCGGGATAGTTGGCCGACCCAGCCGGCCGGCGGACGATGCCAGTTATCTCTGGAAGACTGACTGAAGCTTAGCGCCGCAGTAGTGGCGTCGTGCCCATTCTGCCATGGCCATACTAGCAGCCGCGGTCACCGGGTAAGAGTGGTTGACTCCATACATCGGAATGCCAATCACCTCATCGGCATGCTCCAGGATCTCCTGGCTTACGCCGTCGTTCTCGCTTCCGAAAAACAAAACCGAGTCAGGTGGCATGCAGGCGTCCCAGAGTCCTGCGCGTGCATGCTCCTTCTCAAAGACTATCAGCGGCCAGTTGTGCGAGTGGACCCTTGCCAGGAAATCAGTCTCGGTCTGCATTTGGATGATGTTCTCAAACCTGTGCATTCCCATCGCGGCACGCTCGTAGTACGGCTCGTCTCCTATAAGGATGATTTCTTTGACCAGGAAGGAATGCGCGACGCGGATGATCGCGCCCACATTAAATGGGTTTTTTGCCCGTTGGACCGCAATGCGGAAGGGATGCCGAATTTTATCAAGTTCTCGGCGTGCTTCCTCAAGGGAGATCGCGAGTGGTGCCACCTTCACAAGACGCCTGCTGTCGCTTTGCCCCGGTCTATACGCGGCAAGCATCGCAGCAGACGTGGCGGCTTAGCAACCGTCGCCACACGAAAGCGTGCTGCTCCCCATAACATCGCTGAGCAGTACCCTGGAAGATGGTTTTCCGGTTCTTTGCACGTAAACCTCATCCAGTCCTCCATAAGTCACACAGTTGGTTGTATCGCCTGCCGGCTCGGGATCGGACCAGGCGCTTGGCTGCCAAGCAACTGTGTAAGTCGCCGGGTCGGCAACTGTGACCACTACACCTTCTTCACCGGCAGTGGCACTTGCATCTTCGGGTCGCTCGAGGCTCCCGCCTGAGATCCTGAAGGAGTCGTTGAGCGTTTCTTGAGCGGCAATGCTCGTGTATACACCCTTGTCGTCGGCCGCCACCAGCTCCACCTCGCCGTCGAAACGGAATATGACCTGCGCCGTTGGAGTTGAAGGAACGCCTGTCGAGAAATCAGCCAGGGTGCACGCCGTGTCGGAAGCAACGAGGTTGACTGGGTCGCCTACCGTGACCAACGCCACCTCCTCAACCACGTCGGAACCGGCAACGATCGTTTGCGTCGTTACCTCATATGGGTTTGCATCGTCAACGACATTGTAAAAGCTAAGAGTGTAGGCCACGCCCCACAGCAGCTGCTCCCCAGGGATCTCGATCTCGGTGCCCGTAAAGTCCGCCGTACTGGTGCTGGCCTGCAGATCCGCATCGTTGACCAGGACCTGATCCGTAGTTGTTGTACCGTCGCCCGTAATCCCCGCGTTGAACCGTGCCGCAAGCCGGGAACCGGTCTCGCGTTGGTCTGGCTGAAGCCGAAACTGACCTCGAAGTTGACCTTGAGCGCGCGGCGCCACGAGGTTGATGGTCACGGTGGGCGCAGCGAGGCCTTCAGGGAACATAACAGCCTCAAAGTGGAATGCCTGATGCGTGTCAACGTTGGCAGCGCCGTCAGCCGATCGAAGCCCCTCTGGGATGTCGAAGGCCCGATTGATCGACAGAAAGTCGCGGTAACCTTCGGCGGAAATCTCGACAGTATAGTCGCGCCACACGGGCATCCGGTCGATGCGAAAGCGTCCATCCTCCGCCACACTACCCTGGCGCGTCGTACTACCGTACTGAGCAGCAATAGCGTATGTCGTCAGCCGCTCAAGTGTCACGCCGTCATACACGTAGCCGGAGAGCTCGACGGTATGCTGTCCCCCTTGATGTTGGTCAGCCGAGCATCCACAGACAACGCCTACCAGAAACACCCATACAGCACGTGTCAGCAGTGGAGGTGAGGCGATGCGCGAGCGCCTCGTCCACCCACCATGACGCACAGTCCACCCGCCATGACGCACAGCGTTGCTCCTAACAGCCTGAGTTCGTTTATCCGTCGCCACTCGTCCCATGCCTTACATCTCCTCCACTCGGCCCAGGATGACTCGATGCCGGTGGGCGAAATAGTACTCGAGTACGCACCAAGATCAAATAAGGCACGGCGACCGACGACTATTTGATCTGGATCCCACAATCTCTTAGACTCGCATCGCGTAGGTGCTCCTGTGCATGTCGGATCAACTCGCTTTCCCACTTATAACATCTCGAACACACACGGTCAGCTCTCCCGTGGATGCCTGAGACGCATCTCCCATCAACGTGCGAGGCGACCGGCGAGGCGTGGCTTGGCTTCCCAAGTGGCGCTCACGTCACTTCACTCCTTCACTCCCCATGAATTTGATGCCTGCACGCTGCACGCTAGGCTGGCAGGGGGTGGTGGCGGGAAGCCACGTAGGTTTCGGTCGCAGGGCGTGGAGGGGGCACGCTACAACCCTGGCGCCGCTGCGGCTTCATCCACGCGAGGTCGCACATCGTGAGTCTGTCCCCAGTGGCAACGTGTAAGCGACAACCTTCCCTTCGGAGGTTACCGCTTGAGTGGATCGCAGGCTTCGCCGTCGCATTTTCGGTGACATCGCCAACGAGCGCGCAAGACCGAATCCGACTCGACCTCTTTAGACCGGCAGAAGCTGCCACCGACGGCTTTGCACTTTCACGACCCACCGGCGTCGACTTCGCTGAACTGAGTGCACAGCTGAGCATTGATTACGCCAACGACCCGAAGTTCTACCGCACCCGTGGTGGTGGAGCTGGAACCGCGGAGCGAGTCTACCCTGTTCGCGATCAGCTCACGATGCAGGGCAACATTGCCTTCGGCTTGTCCGAGCGGCTCACGCTCTACGCGGGTCTCCCTTACAATCTCTGGATGTCAGGTCAGAGATCCGGCAGCGTCGCCGGCCCTGACAGTTCCGGGGTGGGCGACCTGAACATTGGTGGCCGCTACCACCTTTTCTCCGACCCTAGCCACATCCTGCACGTCGGCGCGCAAATCACCGCGGACCTCCCTTCCGCGCAGGCGTTCGACGAGTCGACCACGTACATCGGCGAAAACGGCGCGCTGCTCTCCCCCGAGGGGCTGGTTGAGTTGATTATCGGATCGGTGCACGTGACCGGCAATTTAGGTGCACGACTTCGCGAACTGAGGGCGGCTCAGGACACCATACGCGTAGGTAATGAGATAACCTACGCGCTCGGAGCATCTGTGCCCATACGCGGTACCCAAGTGAATCTCCACGCCGAGGTGTTCGGAAGCACCGAGTTCGACCGCTTTCTCATCAGCGAAGTTACCCCAGTGGAGGGTTTGGTTGGCGCCAAGATCAGCACCAACCGTGACAACCGCTGGCAGTTTGGTGCAGCAGCGGGCTCAGGCCTTCAACCCGGTTACGGCGCGCCCGACTGGAGATTGTTAGCTTCCATCGGCTGGATCAGCCCCCCGCCCCCCGAGGGAAGTCCAACTCAAGACTTCGACGGCGACGGCATCGTAGATGCCAACGATGCATGTCCTCGCTTAGCCGAAGACGATAACGGCATTGCAGACGATGATGGATGTCCCGACGCAGATGGCGATTTGGATGGCGTGCCTGATGCTACTGATGCATGTCTGGGCCGAGCTGAAGACAAAGACGGCTTCGAAGACACCGACGGCTGCCCCGACTTTGACAACGACGGGGACGGCATCGCAGACAGAAGCGACGGCGCGCCTAACGCAGCAGAAGACCTTGACGGTTTTGAAGACAGCGATGGCAAACCCGACCCGGACAACGACAAAGATGGCGTTGATGACGTCAACGATAAGTGCCCGCTCCAACCGGGTTCTCTCGTCGAAGGAGGATGCCCGGCTGCTGTCCGCCTCGACGGAAATGAGATCAAGATCGCGCACGCGTTGCAGTTTGAGCACGACGAAGCGACTCTTCTTCCCGAGAGTGATGCGACGCTTGAGGAGGTCTATCTCATGATGATAGCTCACCCCGAGATTTTACACGTGCTAATCGAGGGGCACACAGACAGCAGCGGAGACGCGGCGGACAATCAAGAGCTGTCGGAGAAGCGCGCAGCTTCCGTGAAGAGTTGGCTGGTCGGACGGGGTGTTCAGGAGCAACGGCTAGAGGCGCGCGGATTCGGCGCCAGTCTTCCTGTGCTGAAAAATGGACGGGAGGATCACCACGCCTCACGCCGCGTCGAGTTTCACATCACCCGTCGAGCAGACAAGAGTGGTGCGACTCCCGCTGCCCGGAAGCCGTCAAGGAGCCATGACGCCCCGACAGCAAATGGTCGCCCGCAAGCCAAGCAGCAGGCGCCTTCAAACTAGTGCCTGAAGCGTTCGCTTCGTGCGGCTCCCGCATGCAGGACAGGCACCTCTGCAGGGTAAAACTATAGGGTGAAACTGTAGAACTTCTCCGGCTCTTCGCTACGCCGGCTAGGCTAGCGCTTCAAACCCTTAGGCCCATCATCTGGAAGCGGTGTGGCGGCTGCAAAGGCCACCTTGACCGTGTATGCTCTCACACCGGTGTGACCCTGGTAACGTGTCCGCTTAAGCAACCCGGTCAGGCATGTCATCGCCCGTCGGTTCTCGATAGATGATTCCTTCACCTCGACCTTAGCCGCTCGATGGAGATTCAGAGATAGCGAAGCAGTCATACTTCCCTCCGCCTTGCCGCCGTTCTCTGCGCGCCTCCGGCAATCCAGCAGTGTGCCTGCACGCTTTTGCAGCGCGTCACGCACTGTTCCCACGCCCTCTTTGTCAGCTCCTTGGACCGTATAGCTGACGTCCTCATCGGCCGTGGCGCCGCGTGCTATGAAGGTGCCGTCGGAACCACGCGTGATGCCTGAGTAAACACTTCGGTTCCGGCGATCTTGAACAAGCTTAGCCCCCTTCTCCGCGGTGTTGTTGAACCGCAGGGTCAGCTTCGCACCTGAGGTGGCACGGTAGGCCTTGACCTTCGCTCGTCGCAGCTCACGCATCACGCACGCCGCGAGTTTCCTATTCTTCACGGTATCGGAGGTAGGAACAACGCGTACCCGAGCACTTTTTGCTGCCGCAATAATATTGAGCGCCAAGGTTCCCGACACCGTCGGATTCTCCTGAACGATCCGGTCATAGCATGTTCGAACGTCAGGCATCTTCGGACCAACCGCATCAGCAAAAGCCTGTAGACGAAAGTGGTTAGTACCCTTCACTGCTTCGATTTGCAGTTGCACATCGGAGGTTGTTGAGATCTTTGAAAAGCTCGAGTCGGCTTGTGCTCGGACAGGGCCGCCGCTCGCCAGCCCCAGGGTGATGGCGCAGGCCGCTGTCCAAAAAAGAAATCCCGTCGACGATGATCTAAAGCGCTGCATGGCGGAAACCTCTGCATGTTGGGGTGGAGCTGACAGTAAAACGGACAAAGCTCTCCACCTTAGACGTCAGTGAGGCTACGCTATTCACTTTTCCGCAGTCCGTCAACCGACGCAGCCGTGAGCATCAATAAGCGGCGTCGGCGTTGTTCGCCCTTATACGTGAGCCGCATCCCCACAAAGAGGCCTCGGTTTTCCAGCAGCCTACGCAACGTCTGCCGTGCCACCCTCTCCACCCTCGTGCTTGCCGTCGCCTGCCTATCTTGCACCGAGACTCCAGCACGGCGAGATGATGCCTCAGGCCGGGAAGCGCAGCAGGAAATGGTGCGCACGCGGTCTGGCAGAGCTCAGGAACCCACGCGATCCGGGAGGCGCGACCGGTCTGCATTGGCTCGCCTGCATCCGGCGAGCCAAACAAAGAGTAAGTTACCGAGTCACGCGAACAGTGAAATCCTGGTAGGCTACCTGACACGGCGTCAGATAGAAGCGCCCAATCCAGACTGGAAGAAGGCCGCGCAAGCTATTGCACCAGTGGAGGGTATCGGCAGGCGTCTCCAGACTCTTTTAAAGCGCGCTTCATTGTGCATTCGGAAGCTGGTGCAGCGACAGCCGGAACTGGCGCCTACGAGGTTACGCTTGGACGTAGCTAAAGGTCATGGTCGCCCTCATTTGTCCGCCTAGGCTCAGCGCCACCGGGCACTGCCGCGCTGTCTCCTCCAGACGCCGCCGTTCGTCTTCTGACAAGGAGGCCGGCAATGTGAAGGAAACTTGCAGCTCCGCTATCGTCCGCGGACCTTCAGAGGACATCCGCTTGATGACCTGACCTTGCAGCTCACGAAGCGCCTGCTCACATTCGGGCACCCGGATGGCCATTGTGGTAGCAGCGCAGCTCAGCAAAGCCGCACCCACCAGATCGGTAGGAGAGAAAGATTCACCACGGCCGTGATTATCTGTAGGCGCGTCGGTGGACAACTGCGCGTTGGAAGGTCCATGCGCTAACTGGCATCGCAGCTGGCCGGCATAACTCATGTGAACTTGAACAGCCATACATCCTCCGTCTGGACCCCTTCAACTGCATGCGTATGGGATGGGTGTTCAGCCATCAGAATCGTAAGCTAGATTCGGGCGAATCCACCGCTCCACTTCTTTAGGCTCGCATCCCTTGCGCGCCGCATAATCTTCAACCTGATCCCTGTCGACAGATCCCAGCGTGAAGTAGCGCGCCTGAGGGTGGGAGAGGTAGATGCCGCTGACGCTGGAGGCCGGCATCATAGCAAAGCTCTCGGTAAGAGAAAGGCCAACTTCTTCCGCCTTTAGCAGCGCAAACAACTTCTGCTTCTCACTGTGGTCGGGGCAAGCGGGATAGCCGAAGGCGGGGCGAATGCCGCGAAACCGTTCCTTCAATAAATCCTCAACATCAGCTGCGTCCTGCCCCTCGATACCCCAGGCACGGCGAGCCTCTAGATGAAGCCATTCTGCAAAAGCCTCAGCCAAACGATCAGCCAATGCTTTGACCATGATCGCGGAGTAGTCGTCGTGGTCCTTCTCGAAGCGCTTGGCCTCTTGATCAGCCCCATGAATGGTGACGGCGAAGGCTCCTACGGAGTCGCCTCCCACCTGCTCAGGCGCCACAAAATCAGCAAGAGATAGATAGTGAGACGCATCGCCTCTGACCTGCTGTTGGCGAAGCATGCAGAAGGTGAGCCGCTCCTCGCGTCGGCCCGCATCCTGGTAGACGATCACATCATTGCCCCGCGCGGCAGCCGGCCAGAAGCCGTACACAGCCTGTGCCTCAAGCTTCTTCTTATGGATCATCTGCTCGAGCAGGGCCTGTGCGTGCTGGTACAACTCACGCGCTGTTTGACCATACTGAGGATGGTCTAGAATCTGCGGGAACTTCCCTCTTAACTGCCATGCCGTGAAGAAGAAGGTCCAATCAATGAAGGGAACCAGCGCCTGCAGACCCATATCCTTGACAACACGGCGCCCGAAGAAGCTTGGCACCGGAGGTTGATAATCGGTCCAGTCGGCTTTCCAGGCGTTGTCTTGCGCTATCGCAATCGGCAGAAGCGGCTTCTTCCGCTTGTGCTCAAAGAGCTTCCGCAAACGCGCCTGCTCCCGCTCAGTCTGCTGCCTAAAAGCATCGCGGCGCTTCACGTCGCTTAGCTGCGAAAGAACGCCCGAAACAAGTGAGGCATCACGCACGTGCACGACGCTCTGCTCATAACACGGTGCGATCTTCACCGCGGTGTGCTGCTGGCTGGTGGTTGCGCCACCGATAAGCAGCGGCACGTCAAACCCCTCGCGCTGCATCTCCCGAGCCACATGCACCATCTCATCGAGTGAGGGCGTGATCAGGCCACTAAGTCCAATGAAGTGCGCATCCACCTCCCGCGCCGTAGCCAAGATCTTTGGGCTTGGGACCATGACGCCGAGATCAACCACGTCGTAGTTGTTGCATCCAAGCACCACGCCCACGATGTTCTTGCCGATATCGTGCACATCGCCTTTGACGGTGGCCAACACGATTTTGCCTCGCGAGGTGCTGGCATTGGATTTATTTTTCTCCATGTACGGCTGCAAGTGAGCCACGGCTCGCTTCATCACGCGTGCGCTCTTGACGACCTGCGGGAGAAACATTTTCCCTTCGCCAAAAAGCGCGCCGACGACCTTCATGCCGTTCATCAGCGGTCCCTCGATGACGTCAAGCGGCTTATCTGCCGCTAGACGCGCTTCCTCAACATCTTCCTCAATGAAATCCACAATGCCGCGCACCAGCGCATACGTGAACCGCTCCTGCACATCACTTTCACGCCAGCTGAGGTCTACCTTGCGTTCCCTCGCGGTTCCGCGAACGTCGTCGGCAAGCCGCACAAGACGCTCAGTTGCATCAGGCCGTCGGTCGAAGACCACGTCTTCGACATGATCGCGAAGGCGGGGCTCAAGTTCTTCGTACACCGCCAACTGACCTGCATTGACAATCGCCATGTCGAGACCAGCCCGGATAGCGTGGTAGAGGAACACCGCGTGAATCGCTTCGCGGACGACGTCGTTCCCGCGGAATGAGAAGGAGAGGTTGCTAACCCCGCCGCTGATCTTAGCGCCAGGACACATCCGCTTGATTAAAGGGATCGATTCAAGGAAGTTCAAACCAAAGCGGTTGTGCTCTTCGATGCCCGTGGCGACTGCCAGGATGTTGGGGTCGAAGATGATGTCGTACGGACTGAAGCCGAGCTTCTCAGTAAGCAAACGGTAAGCTCGGGAGCAGATCTCAACCTTCCGTTCAACCGTTTCCGCCTGACCCTGCTCATCAAAAGCCATGACGACCACCGCCGCGCCGTACTGACGCAGCTTGGTCGCCTTCTTGCTGAAGTCCTCTTCACCTTCCTTAAGCGACAGCGAGTTAACAATGGACTTGCCCTGCGTGCACCGCAGCCCAGCTTCGATGACGCTCCACTTGGAACTGTCGATCATCACAGGGATGCGGGACGCTTCGGGCTCCGATGCAAGCAGCTGAAGGAAATGCGTCATTTCCTTTTCAGAGTCCAGCATCGCCTCATCGAGGTTGACGTCTAAGATGTTGGCTCCACCACGCACCTGGTCCATTGCCACGTCGAGAGCCTCGTTGTACGCTCGCTCCTTGATCAGCCGACTGAAGCGCTTCGAGCCCGTGATATTTGTGCGTTCCCCAATCGTGACAAATCCGGTCGATGACTCGAGTGCCAGTAACTCAAGCCCACTAAAGCGACTGACTTGCGAGGCCGACGGGAGCACACGCGGGGAGGCTTGCGACACCGCATCCGCTATGGCTTGGATGTGCTCTGGGGTTGTGCCGCAACAACCACCGACAAGGTTGACAAGCCTTCCCTCAACAAACTCTCCAATCAGGGCCGCAGTCGTCTCGGGCGTCTCATCGTATTCACCAAATGCATTAGGCAGACCCGCATTTGGGTAACAGCTGATAAAGCACGGAGCGACGCGCGACAGATCCTCCACGTAAGGCCGCATCTCCCGAGCACCCAAGGCGCAGTTGAGTCCGACGCAAAGGGGGTCAGCATGCTCAACGGAGGCCCAGAAGGCTTCCAAGGTCTGTCCAGATAAGGTGCGGCCACTTTTATCCGTGATGGTCACCGACAAAATGACGGGCACGCGCGCTCTATTTTCGAATACCCCTTCCATAGCAAAGAGAGCCGCCTTGGCGTTGAGGGTGTCGAAAATCGTCTCGACAAGGAGGAGATTCACACCCCCGTCAAGGAGGCCTTCAATCTGCTCCCTGTATGCTTCAGCAACTTCCTCAAAGGTCACCGCGCGGAATGCAGGATTGGCCACATCGGGAGAGAGGCTCAGAGTCTTGTTGCAAGGCCCAATCGCACCAGCCACCCACCTCGGCTTCTCTGGTGTTTGCTGCGTCCACCGATCGGCGACGCCACGCGCGACCTTGGCCGCTTCAACATTGAGCTCGTAAGCCAGCTCCGACATCTGGTAATCGGCTTGCACGATCGACGTGCTGTTGAACGTGTTGGTCTCGATAATGTCGGCGCCCGCTCGCAAGAACGCATCATGAACATCGGCTACATGCGCCGGCGCAGAGAGTACCAGCAGGTCGTTGTTTCCCTGAAGCGGACTCGCATGCTGGCTAAAACGGGAGCCGCGATAAGCCGCTTCGTCTAACGATAGGCGCTGGATCATTGTGCCCATCGCACCGTCTAAGACGAGAATGCGCCGACTAAGATGTTCTCGGATGTTGGGTGGAGCTATGTTCGTCATCGGTCTGCGATGCTAACGACGTAGCATGAAAAGCAAGAGGCCAAACCAAAAGCAACCCACGATGCTAAAGACGCCGAAGATAAGCTGGTAGCGCTGGCCTATGCGTTTGGGCTGCAAGAAATTCAGCATGGACGCGAGCACACTTATCGACAGCGTGATGAATGCGAAAAGGGCAGAGTCCCGTAGCTTCTCCATATCCCAGACGCGGCGCGCGGTTCCTCCAAACCACCTTCCAACCGCCCAGTCGGTTTCTGGCTGCGCCATCGCAAACAGCACGATCGAGACCAACATGCCTGGGGTCACTAGTAGGGCCAACACCATCGGAATGCCGCTTCCAAGCGCACGGACCGGAAGCGACAGTGGTGCTTCCGCGGTCGGCTCAGGTTCTCGGACCGCGGCCTGACGTCTGGTGCCCGCATGCACATCGGTCGACGACGGGCCCGGGGCTGAACCATCGGCCGACCCCTTCAAGGCCTGCAGGCGTTCCAGGGCGCGGCGGCGCCGACTCAAGTCGTCTACCGGAGTGATGATGAGACGGCGCCCTTCAAGGCGCAGGTCAACCTCGTCTCCAGGAGCGAGGCCAAGGGCCTCCAGCATCGAGCCCGGAACCCAAACCGACCTCTCCTCACTCAGCCTAAGACGCAATGTCTGTTCTCCTCAACATGCACGCGCCGCACCGGTAAATTGCCCCTTTAGTCACACCGGACGGACAAGGCAGAGAGACCGACTGCGCTTCGCGAACCGCGGCAGTCACCGCTCCGCACACCCTACGTTGGAGCACCTCGACGCTCTACCTGTGACGCGCACTCCTCCGGCGCTCAAGTGTGCGGCTAACCTCAGATGGGCAGTTGCTGCGGCCGCAATCCCTGCTGAAATGAAGCACACCTTCGGTAGAGCAGATCCCATACTCGGAAGCTCAGCTTAGCAGATCCGATAACTACGGCGCCATCTTACGTGTCTTGCTCACTCGCCTCACTTCCCAGGCGGAACATCATGCGCCGGGCCCACCGCAACGCACCGGCACACTGCAGCGCACGAGCCCACCAACGCAACTAGGTGCGTGAGGATGGGGTTCATCAAAGTGAGTCGAATGCACAACCTCATCAGGAAGCGTGCCTTCCCGGTCGGGAAGCCACTGACCCATCACGCCGCTCAAGTCACTTCGACCGCTTCGCTCAAGTCACTTCGACCGCTTCGCTCAAGTCACTTCGACCGCTTCGCTCAAGTCACTTCGACCGCTTCGCTCTCATCCCTCGTCCGGCTACGCGATCTTCTGACTCAGCGTCGACGAATGCGTGCGGAAGAGTCTGGCAAAGCGGCAGGAAAGGCAAACCTGTAGAAGTGCCGGGTCCAGCGAGATTGCGGCCGGTTCTTTCGCGCGTTGGCCGAGGAGGCGTACAGCCGTTCGGGTTGGCTTGCCGCATGCCTCGCACTGCAACGCATGGTCACGGTATCCCGGGGTTGATCCGCCCAGCAGGCCCCGCATGGTCGTCCGCTCTGCATCATCAATAAGGTCATGAAGCGGCGGCAACGTGGTTTTGCTTACGCCCACATGGCCATCCTCGAAGGGCATCAAGCGCGCTCCAAAGGCATGAGGCAAGGTTGTTTTGGCTCCCGACGACAGCGTTACGCGCGCACCTAGTTCGGAAAACGCCTGATAGGTCTGCTCCGCTATCGACCGCGGCGCAGCTCGGAGGACGCATACGTCACCCACATCGGCGCGTTGCGGCGACCAATCCTGCAGCTCCTCATTTAGCGTCCGCGCCAGCGTAACGACGCGATCCCTCAGCTCGCCTAGACTGTGCAGCCACACGTCGCAATGCCTCGCAGCAGGCGGCTCACGAAGTGCTAGCGACTCCCCCTGCACCCAATGGACGGTGCTCTCACCGCACGGCTCTCCTTCACACACGTGATGGCATTCAAAAACCTGAAGCAGGGCTTCGTCGCCCACACCAACGAGCGATGTGACGCTGAGAGGGATCTGAGCACGAAACAGCATGGGCATTTCGCACCTTGAACACTCAGGCCAGCTTAGGTCCGCGGGGAGCAGCGGAAATCCCCCCGTTCGCAGTTGCGGTGACTGCATGTCCCCAACTTCATCGTCAAACCAGGCAATACCCATAGCTTCACCAAACGACACCTTTCGGCTGCCTTTGATAGCCGGAAGAATCAAAGAACTCCCGCCAAAGTCCGCGCGCCTGAGCATGTTCATGCCCCAAAGCAGTCTACTATTCCCAGCGGCATGCATTGCAAACTCCAGCAACATGTATTCCAAGGTAACTGGTCAGTGGCTTCTGAGTGCACGATCAGATTGAGAAGAGGGTACGTACGGGACGATTTTGAGGGGCCGTCATCCACTGAGCGACTATGCAGTAGGAGGCAGTAGGGCCAGTAGGGCCGAGGCACGTAGCCCATCTACGGTCAAAGTTCAGGTGGAGTTGTGCGTGGAGTTTGCGCCGACTGCGTCTCCTGCGACCCCAGCGCTCGAATGCACAACCTCCTCGAAAACCGACTCACCAGGCACTGACCGGATACATTCCAACAACCGACTATGCTAAGCTCGATTGCGTGCAGCGCAGAGCTTTACCGTCGCAATGTTACATTCTCACCGCATGCGCCACACTGGTCGCTTTCGCCGCGACTTTGTGGCTGATCGTTCAAGCGCCCGTGGAGATGCAAATGGGCGTGGTGCAAAAGATTTTCTACTTTCATGTGCCAAGCGCCTACGCCATGTACCTGTGCTTCGGGGTTTGCGGCATTGCGAGTCTGCTCTATTTGGTGACGGGCTGGGCGCGGTGGGACCGCTGGGCTGTGGCAGGTGGGGAAATCGGCCTCACTTTCTGCCTTATCGTGCTGCTCACGGGGCCTCTTTGGGCGCGCAAGGCGTGGGGCGTGTATTGGACCTGGGACCCTCGCCTGACCACCACGCTGCTCGCCGGACTGATTTTTGTCGCGTACGCCGTACTGCGCTCGATGGGGGGTGGCGTCTCGGAGCGCAAGTTTGCCGCTGCAATCGCGCTTTTCGGACTCATCGATCTTCCCATCATTCACTACAGCGTGCAGAAGTGGCGGGGACAACACCCCACCGTCATCACCAAGCAGGGAGGCGGACTGGACGAAGCGATGGTCCTGCCGCTGCTGATGAGCCTGGGTGCATTCACTCTCCTCGCAGTTGTTCTTTTGTGGACTCGTGCGCTGCTTGAAGAAGCAAAGGATGAGCTAAGCGAGCTGGAGTTTGAACTCACATCCAACGAGGGCGGCGGGATGACCGCGGGAAGAAGAGTCTAACGTGCGTCTGACGAGCCTAACCATCTTCCTGCTGACGGCTCTCACGCTTGCAGGAGGCGCGCGAACTGCCAACGCGGAGGAGCCCCGCACGGTCGACACCCAGACGGCGGATTCCCTCGACGGATCTGAGTCTGCAGCGGGTGATCGCGCTCAAAGCTTCCAAGCGGTACGAGGACCTACGAAAGAGGATGTTCCAGGAGGCCCGCTCTTGGTTGCCGCCTACGCCCTGGTGTGGATCATCTTGCTTCTCTATCTTCTGCGCATGGGGCGCTCGGCGCGGCATGTGCGAGATGAGCTGCGGGCGCTGCGCGAAGAAGTGGTTCGCTCCGCGCCAATGAATCAAAGGTCGAAGTAAGGGTGGTAAGCGCAAGGACCGAATGGTAACTCCCGCGCTCATGCTTTCGGGTTGGCCAGCGACTTCAACAGTCCTGGCGCCGAGCGATCGGCCCAAAGTTCGTAACGGATCAATGGTTTTCCGATCAGGAAGGCACGCTTCCCGAGGAACTGTGCGCTCGGGTGGAACTGTGCGCACAGTTCTCGTCGACTGCATCTCCTGCGATCTTAGCGCTCGAATGCACAACCTCCTCACCAGGAACTGCCCGGTTGCAAAAGTTCCTTAGGAAGCGTTCAAGGAGTTAAGAGGGGCCCGCTTGCCGTCGTTAGCACACATTCTCTACATCCCCGGCATTTTGCTCGTGGGCGTGTCCTTCGGCTTTGTGTTGGGAGCACGTGCTGCACGTCGAGAACTCGCAGAGCAGGCCGAGCGGCGCAGAAAGTAAACAAGGGAGGCGAGGTTGGATTTCGAACTTTCAGAGGAGCAGAGGGCACTGCAAGAGGCGGCGCGGGAGTTTGCCAAAGAACACGTCACGCCGGTCGCTGCCCGCTGCGATGAGGAGAGTACATTTCCTAAAGATGTCTTTAAAGCCGCATGGGAGCTCGGACTCGTTGCACCCTGCATACCTTCGGAACTTGGGGGCACCGGTCTGAGCGAGCTCGATCACGTGCTCGTCACCGAGGAGCTCGCCTACGGCTGCACCGGCATTCAAACCAGCATCGCCGCCAACACCCTCGCTGCAACACCGGTGCTTCTTGCCGGCAATCACGCACAAAAGAAAAAATATCTCGGTATGCTGACTGAGGCCCCAGTCTTCGCCAGCTACGCAACAACCGAACCCGCCGCGGGGAGCGACGTGGCAGGCATGCAGACCCGCGCCGTGCAGCACGGAAACGATTGGGTTCTTACTGGTCAAAAGTGCTACATCACCAACGCCTCCTTCGCAGATTGGTTTGTCATTTTTGCTACCAAGGATCCCGCAGCGCGCCATCGCGGCATCATGGCCTTCATTGTTGATCGGGACAGCGAAGGGCTGAGCATTGGCAAGAAGGAAAAGAAGCTTGGTCAACGAGCGAGTGACACAGCCACAGTCATCTTGGAGAACGTTCGCGTGCCAAAAGAAAACGTCCTCGCAGGGGAAGGCGAAGGATTCAAGCTGGCGATGCGCACGTTCGACCGAACACGCCCCGACATTGGAGCGGGCGCCTGCGGACTCATGCGAAGGGCGCAGGATGAGTGCGTGAGCTTTGCTAAGGAGCGGAAGACCTTCGGTGTGCCCATCGCCCAACATCAGGCGGTGCAGTTCATGATCGCTGATATGGCCATCAAGTACGAAGCCACGCGGCTTCTTGTACACAAGGCCGCTTGGTACATTGATCAGGGTGTGCAAAACCCGTTGGTCTCAGCGTTTGGCAAAGCATTTGGTGCAGACAGCGCTATGGCTGTGGCTACTGATGCGGTTCAGGTGTTCGGTGGAGCGGGCTACATCACCGACTATCCAGTCGAAAAACTGATGCGAGATGCCAAGATTCTTCAAATTTACGAGGGCACGTCTCAGATCCAGCGTGTTGTCATCGCGCGTCATGTGTTGCAGTAGCGTCGCGAACCGTCATTCGGATCGCTCGACGAGAGAACTGGAGCGGACGAGGCTGCGCGCCGTCTGGAACCGCCGCTCGGTAGCTCCTCCGTCGTACGTGGTGTTGCTCCTGTTGGCTGCGCTTGGTGCACAGGGGTGCCGCCGAGAGCGCAGGACGAAGGAGGCACCGGAAAGAGCGCAGCTCTCGCAGCAGAAGCGACCACAACCAACGCACGATGCCGGACCTAAGAAACCGCCTAAGAGACCGGAGAAGAACACGGCACGGTTCGGGCCGACGGGCCAGGTGGTTGATGGTCTCAAGAATGGACTTGGAGATGCTCCCGTCGTCAAATACGCATCGGTCGGCCACACCTCCATCGTCTTCCACGCCGAGCTGCGTGAGCATGAAGATGCTGCACTCAAGCCCGACACCCACCGCCACCCGGGAGGCTACCGCGCAGAGATTGCAGCCTACCGCCTAGCTCAGCTGCTAGCCATCGATAATGTTCCCCCTGCAGCTCGCATCATGATCGAGCGCGACCAGCTTCGCGAGAAGCTCGTCACGCGCTCAGGCGAAGATGCTCGGGAAATAGAGGGTTCAATCCGATGGCTTGAGCACGACCCACACGACATCGCGCCGGCCGCCGCTGTACTTTGGATCCCAAACCTAACCTCCATTGGGTTGGATACTCAGCGCGGCATCGAGACGTGGGCGCAGTGGCTCGCACAAGAGCAAAAAGTTGAAGAGGACGATAGAGCACTCGCCAAGGACATCAGCAACATGGTGCTGTTTGACTATCTCATCGGCAACTGGGATCGTTTCAGCGGAGGGAACGTTCAGGTCAACGAAGAGAAAAAACGACTGATCATCCGCGACCACAATCTTGCCTTTAAGAGCCCCTTGCCACAGCGTCTGCACGCGAAGATGCTCAGACCGCTCTTTCGCGCTGAACGCTTTTCCCGCACATCTATCATGAAGCTCAAGCAGCTTGACCGGCCCAGCCTCGATAAGGCGGTGGTTGAGGTTGGCGAGCGAAGTCTGCTAAGCGATCAGCAGCGTGCAGACATCATGGACCGAAGGGCGGCCATTCTCTCGCGCGTCACCGCACTTGTGGAGCTGTACGGCGAGAACAGCGTGCTCGCCTTCGAGTGAGGCGCCGGCTCCCGGCTAGGCGATCCGCCAAACCGAAATCTCACCAAGCGGTTAGGTAGCGCGAACGTTTAGCTCGGCGCTGCAGCGGACCTAGGCACCCTCTGCCCGGAGCCGCTTCCGCTTCTAGAGCTTCGCCTTCGCCACGTCGAGAAGCTGCTTCGTCGATGGTCGGGTCTTATAGTCTTTGTCTGCGTGCGCCCACCTAACGACGCCGTTGGCATCTATCAAAAAGGCTGAGGGCACCGCAACGACGTGGTGCGTGCGTCCGGAAGCACGCTCAAGATCGAGACCGGCCTCCTTGTACTGCTTGAAGGTAGCATCATCTACCTGTTGAACGACGTTGTAGGCCTTGTGCGCTTCGAGATCGGGATCGCTCAGAACGGGGAACGGAATGTCATATGCCGCATTCATTTTGGCAGCTTCCTCGGGAGAGTCGACGCTAATAACCACTGGAGTCACGCCAAGCTTCCGGAAATCTTCGTATGCCTCTGTGAGTCCACGCACCTGATAGTTGCAGTAGGGGCACCATCCCCCGCGATAGAACACGAGCATGACCGGCCCCTGCGTTGCCACCAGCTCCATCATTGGGATGCTGCCTCCCTCCATGGTGAAAACATTCACATCGGGAGCGGGACTGCCAGCCTTAACACCCACAGCCTCAGGGAGCGTGCCAAGCTGCCCTTGCGGGGTGTCCGTTGTTGCTTTGGGTTCTGCAATACCTTCAGGACGCTCTCGCGTCTCCTGCGGCTCCTCAGCTGCTGGCGCAGTCAGGGGAGCAGGCTCCTGTGCAGGAGGTGTTGCTCTGCCTCCACATCCGGCAAGCTGAAGACAGACGGCAGCTCCTAACGCGCTTTGCACCCTGTGACGTGTACGGAATCTTCTTTTGATCATGCTTCCCCCATTACCTTTGCTCGATTTCGTGTGTTAGGAGGCAGTTTGGTGCGACGCCTGTCGCTCCATGAGCACATTTCGTGCTGCCTCTGATTGGCCGCTGTCGGTGCCGAGCCCCGTGAGGAGGTTTCCTCCGACTTCCCGCGGTTTACCCGAAGACGCCCGAGGGTGCCACTCCACCGCGGCCCGTTCCCAAGCCAGCCGGGCCGGCGCTTCATCTTCCCTCGACTGCTCTGCCTTCCCTCGACTGCTCTGCCTTCCGAGTGCACGATCAGATTGAGAAGAGGGTACATAGGTGGCGGTTTTTCGAGGGGTCGTCATCCGCTGAGCGACCATGCAGTAGGGGGCAGTAGGGGGCAGTAGCGCTGAGGCTCGTAGGCTACTGCGTAACGCGGGCCGGAGTCGCCGCGGTAAGCCAGCGGATGACGGCGGGGCCGCGGTAAGCCAGCGGATGACGGGGCCTCAGAAGTCGTGCAGGCATCACTCAAAATGATTTTGCACCTCTGCCTTCACTCAACTACTCAGAAGACGGCCGTGGCTTTGCTTCCGCGAGCTTCTGCGAGCGCTTATTGCCCTCACCACGCGCGCCCTCGCGTGAGGTCTCTCCGGCAAGCTCGTCCGGGAGGTACACGACGCCCTCACTGTATCCGCCTTCGTCGTGAGGGTAACGGTAGTTGTCTCCGTAGCCCGCATCCTTCATCAGTTTGGTCACAGGGTTTCGAAGATGCAGGGGAACAGGAAGAGCACCCTTTTCGTGAACAGCCTCTTGCGCCTTCTTCCATCCTTTGTAGGACGCATTGCACTTGGGCGCACAAGCTAAGTAGCAGCAGCATTGCGCAAGGCTATGAAGAGCCTCGGGCATGCCCAAGCGTTGCACAGCATGGTCAGCAGCAACGGCCACTTGAAGAGCCGTCGAATCGGCGTTGCCAACATCCTCGCTGGCGAAGATCAGCATCCGACGCATCACAAAAGCCGGGTCCTCTCCCGCCTCCAAGAGCCGCATCATCCAGTAAAGAGCGGCGTCTGAGTCGCTTCCTCGCAGCGATTTGATGAAAGCACTCGTCACGTTGTAGTGCTGCTCTCCTGACCTGTCGTGAGTGAGGTAGTGTCCTTGAATGCTGCGGCGCACTGCTGCCAGGTCAAGTTGAGCCTTCCTGCGACGAGCGTCGTTCGCGGCTTGCTCGAGCAGCAGAAGAGCGCGTCGAGCATCCCCATCCGCATGGGCTGCAATGGCCGCCAGCGCGTCGTCCTCCGCGTTCACATTCATGCTTCCGATGCCTCGCTCGGCATCATGCAGTGCGCGCCGCAAAAGGTGCTCAAGCGCTGGCTCTTCAAGTCTGCGCATCTGCACCACCTGCACGCGCGAGAGCAGCGCGTTGTTTACTGCGAAAGACGGATTCTCGGTGGTTGCACCGATAAACCTGATATCGCCAGCTTCCACTGAGGGCAAAAGGGCGTCCTGCTGCGCCTTGCTGAAGCGATGGACCTCGTCAATAAACAGCAGGGTTTCAGCGCCCAGCCTCCGATCCTGACGCGCGCGCTCCGTTGCCGCCCGCACATCAGCCACTCCGCTGGACACCGCGCTGAGCGTGATGTGTCTCGCTCCGCTTCCTTTGGCAATAAGATGAGCTAGCGTGGTTTTCCCGCTTCCCGGCGGGCCCCATAAAACGAGCGACGGCGCCTCACCTGCCTCTATTGCAGCGCGGAGCGCTGAGTCCTGCGCCAAGGAAGGCTGACCCAACAGGTCGTCAAGGGACTGCGGACGCATTCGCTCCGCGAGTGGCACAGACGCCGGCGCAAGACCCGCATGTTCGAATAGCGTGCTCACGAGCGCACAATGCGCAGCCGGCGCGGTGCTTCGATGTTGGGTGCTTCTACGCCGCCCGCTTGTTCAAAGTGGTTGAGTGTCACCTTTCGAGTGAGCGTTTCGGCTACCTCGATGAAAGACTTCCCGATAGGCGACTCAGGTGCCGCGCGAACAACAGGCGAACCGCCATCTCCCCACTCACGGACCAGCGGGTCGAGAGGGATCTGGCCTAGCAGCGGCGCCTCGGCAAAATCCGCGATGAGCTGTCCGCCGCCACGCCCAAAGAGCTCATGGGTCACGCCCGCCGAATCGACGAAGTGGCTCATGTTCTCAACGACCCCGAGTATCGGAAGGTTCAGCTTTTTGCACATCGAGACAGCCTTGTAGACGTCCTGAAGTGCGACTTCCTGTGGCGTGGTCACGACCACCACACCTGTGACGCGAACACGTTGAGCTAGCGTGAGCGCGACGTCGCCAGTTCCCGGAGGAAGGTCCATAAAGAGATAATCCAAGGTGCCCCAGTTGACGTCAGACAAGAACTGCTGCAGCGCACCGTGGAGCATCGGTCCGCGCCAGACGATGGCAGCTCGAGGATCCTCGAGCATGAAACCAATGCTCATGAGCTTGATGCCGTGCTGCTCGAGCGGCTCGATTTTCTTGCCGTCCTTCGAGGTCGGCGGCTCTGAGACACCCATCATTGTCGGTATGGATGGCCCGTAGATGTCCGCATCCAGCAAACCCACACGGGCGCCACCTCGCGCAGCCGCCAACGCCAGGTTCGCAGCGCACGTGCTCTTGCCTACGCCACCCTTACCCGACGTGACCAAGATGACATTTCGCACGTCAGGCATGGGGTCCTCTGCGTTCATCTGACGGATCGGAACCTGCAGATCCCACTGAACTTCAAGTCGGGCGATACCCACCGATTTTGCCGCGTCTTTTAGTCGCTGCTCGAGCCTATCGCGGTATGCTTGACCTGGAGCGCTGAGTCTCATTTTGAGACTGCCGACGTTGCCGCTAACGCGGCACTCAGGCACTATCTTCAACTTCCCCAGCGAGCGCTCAAACAGGGGCTCTTGCACTTGTTCCAGCGCCCTTTGCAGGCGCTCTGTCATCGCGTCCGTCATGCATCACCCCAAGCTTGCTCTTTTCAAGGAAGTCGAAACTAAGGCCGGGGCAGCGCTAGGTCAACCCCATCCGCAACGGTCCAGGCATCCATGCACTCACGAACTCACCAACACGTGTCCGATGTGAGGCAGGAAGCCCCGGTGAACCGCATCAAGCCTGTTCTGACGCACTCATCCTGAGCAAGGCGTGGTGCCGCAACACAACCTGCACCTTTCCGTCAGTTTGTAAAGGATGCTTTACAACGCACTCTCAAGACGCGATCGTCTCGAGGGCGACTCTTCCGCTCGCCCATCCCGCTAAGTTGCCACGCATGTAGATGCGAATGCGCCGGGGTCCGATGAGCATGTGCAGCCGCAATGGCACGTCCCCTCTTCGCAGCTATGCTGCGCCAGTGACCCGCAAGAGCAGTCGCGAGAGCGTAGGCATCTTCCTCGTATGTGCTCTGGCCTACACTATTTTTTTGGGCTCACGGATCGCCGATACCCCGACGAGCGCCCCCGTCGGTTCGCACTACACCCACCTGGGGCAGAGCCTGCTTGCCGGCCAACTACACAACGTAGGTAACCGGGCGCTTGGCATCGACGACGAAGCCTTCTACGGAGGCAAATGGTACGTCTCTTTCCCCTTGTTCCCCGCCATACTCCTCTTGCCACTGACAGCCGCCTTCGGTCTGCAAACTCCAGCGCCTCTTGTCTGGGCTCTCTTCGCTGCACTTGGTCCCGCTCTGCTCTACCGAAGTCTCTCTGACTTTGCGGGCTCGAAGCGAACAGCGGAAGAGCTCTGTTGGTTGGTGCTTCTCTTCGCCTTTGGCAGCCCCTACTTCACTGCCGCGGTTCAAGGCACAGTGTGGTTCGCCGGGCATCTCGTCACCTGTGTATTCTTGATCCTGTATTTCAGCTGGGCGCGCGCCTGCCGAAGGCCGGCTCTAGCCGGTGCAGCCATTGGATGCGTCCTGCTCACTCGACCCACCGCGGCGCTCGCCGGCGTGTTCTTTTTGCACCAACTCCGTACGCACCGCCACAACCATCGCGGGCTCGTACGCACTGCTGCAAGCTTCGCGCTGCCTGCCGCGCTCGCAGCAGGCGTGGCACTGGTGCTCAACTACCTTCGCTTTGATCATCCGCTGGAGTTCGGGCACAGACACCTGCAGATACGGTGGCAAGCGAGGCTGGAGACATGGGGCCTCTTTAGCTTCCACTACTTCGAGCGAAACCTTATCGCGGCCTTCGGCCTGCTTCCGCGCCTAACTCAGCGTTACCCGTTTGTGATAATCAGCACCGTCGGTCTTGCCGTCTGGTTCACCTCGCCAGCCCTGCTCGCCACAAGCTGGAGTCGACCGGCCGGTCGCGAACGAACCGGCCTCGTGCTGGCTGCCCTAGCGGTAAGCGTGCCTGTTCTGCTGTACCAGAGCACAGGCTACGAGCAGTTCGGATACCGCTACCTGCTCGATGTAATCATCATGCTGATGTTACTCATCGCCGTCGGCGCTCGACCGCTGAGTCTTCCCTTCCGGGCACTCACCATCTGGTCGGTCTTAGTCAACGCATTTGGCGCGATCACGTTCCAGCGAGCCTTCGAGTTCTATGATCGCCAACCCTGGCTCGACCTACCACCCACCTAAGCGCGTCAGCCGAAAACTCGGGTCTCCACCTACCGCTCATGCTGCGTAGATCCGCCAGTCTTCGCGTGCGCCCACAGCCACAACCCGCAGAATACTTCACGTATTTGAGGAGTTTTGGCGAGGACGTAAACCGTAAACTGGCCTCTCCACCCGCTGCTCATGCTGCGTAGATCCGCCAGTCTTCGCGTGCGCCCACAGCCACAACCCGCAGAATACTTCACGTATTTGAGCAGCTGTGCCGAGCACGTAGCCGAAACTGGCGTCTCCACCCGCTGCTCATGCTGCGTAGATCCGCCAGTCTTCGCGTGCGCCCACAGCCACAACCCGCAGAATACTTCGCCTATGTGAGGAGTTTTGGCGAGGACGTAAACCGTAAACTGGCCTCTCCACCCGCTGCTCATGCTGCGTAGATGCGCCAGTCTTCGCGTGCGCCCACAGCCACAACCCGCAGAATACTTCGCGTATTTGAGGAGTTTTGGCGAGGACGTAAACCGTAAACTGGCCTCTCCACCCGCTGCTCATGCTGCGTAGATCCGCCAGTCTTCGCGTGCGCCCACAGCCACAACCCGCAGAATACTTCGCGTATTTTAGCAGCTGTGCCGAGCACGTAGCCGAAACTGGCGTCTCCACCTGCCGCTCATGCTGCGTAGATCCGCCAGTCTTCGCGTGCGCCCACAGCCACAACCCGCAGAATACTTCGCGTATTTGAGCAGCTGTGCCGAGCACATAGCCGAAACTGGCGTCTCCACCCGCTGCTCATGCTGCGTAGATCCGCCAGTCTTCGCGTGCGCCCACAGCCACAACCCGCAGAATACTTCGCGTATTTGAGGAGTTTTGGCGAGGACGTAAACCGAAAACTGGCGTATCTACGCAGCATGAGCCTCAGACACCTCTACCTCCGACGCTGGCGGCGCTACACACTCGGAACACTACTCGTCGCAGCGTACCAGTACGCGCAGTACGTGTTTGATACGCAACTGGCCGAAGTGACCAACATGGCGCTCGACGGACGAGGCGCAGCTGCTCTCCGGATGGGTCTGATGTTGGTGTGTGTTGCAGCCGCGGCCTTCGTGCTGCGCGTCTTCTCACGCATTGCCATCTTCAACAGCGGACGCATTGCCGAGTACGAGCTGCGTCGAAATGTCCTTGAGAGACTCCACGTCCTCGGCTCCTCCTTTTACCGCAGAATCAATGCAGGCGAGATCATGAGCCGCGCAACCAGCGACGTGGGCCAAGTGCGTCTCTTGCTCGGCTTTGGGGTCCTCAACAGCATCAACACGTTATTCGGCCTGGTAAGTGCTGTGGCTGTCATGCTCAGCATCTCTCCCAAACTAACCTTGGCTTCGTTCGTCACCCTGCCCCCACTTCTATTGTTCATGCGTTCGGTGGGGCGGCAGATGTTTGTTCGCACCCGCGAGAGCCAGACTGCTCTCGGCAAGCTCTCATCCTTTGTGCAGAGCAGCCTCAGCGGCATTCGGCTCGTCCGGACCTACGCCATAGAGGATCAGCAGGTCGAAGACTTCGACAAGGTCAATCGCAGTTATCTAGCTGCAAGTCTCGCACTAGCACGCACGCGGGGTAGTGTAGGTCCTATTATTCAAAGTCTTGCCGCCGTCGGCACCGTTGTCGTGCTGTGGTACGGCGGCACGCTAGTCGTGCGCGGCGAGGTCAGCGAAGGTGGCCTGCTCGCTTTTTTTCGTGCGATTCTCCGGCTGAGTTGGCCACTGATGTCGCTTGGCTTCATCGTGTCGATTGTTGGGCGTGGGCGGGCCGCATACCAGCGAATTCAAGAGCTCCTGGTGGCGGAGCCGGATGTCAAGGGCGGGTCCGCATTGCTGCCTTTCAAGGCGTCTGAGGTGCCGCTAGAGATCCGCGACCTGCGCTTTAGCTACGATGCGCATACTGTACTTCACGACCTAAATCTGCAGCTCCAGCCTGGCGAGTCCGTGGCCATCGTGGGCAAGACGGGCGCCGGGAAAACCACCCTTGCCTCGTTGCTCTTGCGTCTGCTTCCGACACCGGCGAACAGTATTTTCGTCGGCGGCATCGACATCACTGACCTGCCCTTGGAGGTCCTGCGCGGCTACATCGGCGTGGCTCAACAGAGCGCGTTTCTCTTCTCCACCACGGTGCGTCACAACATCGGCTTCGCAATGGATCATCCCGACGATCCGGCGGCCGACGAACGCATCCGTAGCGCCGCTGCGTCTGCAGGGGTTTTATCGGACATTGAGGGCTTTCCGGAAGGCATGGAAACCGTGGTGGGCGAAAGAGGCATTCAGCTCTCTGGCGGCCAAAGACAGCGCGTGGCGTTGGCCCGTGCCCTGCTCTACTCGCCGCGCATCCTCGTTCTCGACGACCCGCTGAGCGCGGTGGACGCGCAAACGGAGCAACACATCCTCGCTGCGCTGCGAGAGCAGATGGCGGCGCGTAGCGTGGTGCTGATCACCCATCGCGTCAGCGCCGCGCGCACCTGCGACCGCATCTTGGTCATGGAGGAGGGGCGCATTCTTGAAGAGGGCCAGCACGCCGACTTGATGCAACGAGGTGGCGCTTACACAAGGCTTTACCGAGCACAGCAGCTTGAGCAAGAGCTTTCAGCGCTAAGCAAGGCGCCTGGTCCACCAGCAGCATCCAGCAAGGCAACTGCGTAGCAGGCGGCTGAGGCCTCAAGAGTAAACCGCTGTGCCGGGGTGCGGCTGCGCCTTCCGGCCCATGGATGGGGTCGACCACGAATGGCAGTCGACACGAGCGATACACTTGCGCTGGACCGGTGTATCCGGTGATCTGTGCTATCTTTAGCATATGCATCGTGCACTAGGAGCCATCGGCACTGCCGCTATGTTAAGCTCGCTGCTGCTGAGCCCGCTGCTTTCCAACTCTGCAGCGGCCGACGAGCGTCCCGCCGCACCTGCCGTCGCACCTGCCGCCGCAGAGCCGGGGGGAACAATCGAGAGGCTGTCCAGCGGCCGTGCGCGCCCCAGCAGCGCCACCCCCGCGGCACCCGTTGCTCCACCACCCACCGCTCCACCCGTTGCTCCACCACCCACCGCTCCACCCGCACGACTGCAAGCGCGAGCGCCTCTCGGCGACAGAAACTCCGCCGCACCCCAGATCATCGCGCACAACAACGACGAGATTTGGATCGCAGGCTACTGGAGGTGGACCGGCACGCGCTATCAGTGGCAGCCTGGCGGGTTCGCAAAGCCGCCGCTCGGCTACCACTACGAGGCGCCGCGATGGGAACGCCAGCGGGGCAGCTGGGAGTTCATTGATGGCGGATGGGCCCGTGACGGCACGCGAGAGGCCACCCGAGAAGCCTCGGTTACCGTGCCAGCTAACCAGCCCCCAGCTGATCATCCGTCGACCCAGGGTGTCCCTAATGTGGCCCCCGTACCGTCCGCTCCACCTGCGCCCCTCGTTCCACCGCAGGCCGATGTGGACGTGGTGTACATCGGCGCGCCATACGGCGGACCTTACTATGGCGGGCCGGGCTACTTCGGCGGACCAGGTTATTTCGGCGGAGCGGGTTTCTACGGCGGACCAGGCTATTTCGGCGGAGCTGGCTTCGGTAATACGTGGGGCTACGGCAACTACGGTCAGCCCTACCTCCCCCGGCGCTCCAGATATCGACGAGGGTGGGCCAATCCTCGAGGGTCGGCATACCGAAGGCCGCGCGCCTACCGCCGCCAAGCCGCACCATCGCGACGGCCAGCGCGGATGCGCCGTGCACCGCCGCGCGGAGGCCGCCGCGCTCCAGGCATCAAAAGCGGATACGGCCGCAGGAACGTCCCTAATGCCCGAGGGTCTGGCGCAGGAAGACGCTCTGCACCCGTGACTGTTCGCGCACGCCGCTAGTTGAACGTTCGCACAGGCGCTTGCTCTTGGCGCAGGGTAGTTACTTCACGGGCGACCAGGTGAACGTGACAGGAACAAAAGGTGACAGGAATAAAAGGTGCACGTGATGGCCCAGGCGAACGCTCGACTTTTATTTCCAGGCGCTTATGTGATAACGTAATGGATGATTATCTTTGGAGGTTTAGTGTCTAAAACTGTTGCAAATGAAGCTCCTCTTCGCCGTCGATTCGCCGGCAGTTCGTTTCTTGCGCCCAATCTTACGCTGGTCAGTCTCGCGCTAGTCAGTCTCGCGCTAGCCGCGTGTGGCGGGAAAGACGTGGATGACACGGCTGAAGCCGCCTGCGCCCGCGTCACCGAGTTCGAAGGGTGTGGAGACTCATGCAGTGGGAGCCAAGCATGTGTGGCCGGACTTTACTGCAACTCAGCCGGTGAGTGCACTGCGGAGTGCACTGCAGAGGAAACAGCCGCGTGCGACGAAGGCCAAGGCTGCAGCACCACCGGCCGCTGCATCTCAGCAGGAGGAGGCGGCGGCGGCGGCGTGGTCGACGGGTGTCCCGCGGCCAATCTGCGAGCGACGCAGCGGCGGCCGCAGGTGGTGGTTCTTCTGGACCGCTCAAGCTCGATGACAGAAGAGATAGAGGATGAAGAGGGTAATGATGCTCAACGCTGGGATTTTATGGAGGAGTTTCTTGTTGGGTCCGGAGGGGATGGCGGCTTCATTGAAGAGTTTAGTGATCGGGCTGACTTCAGCATGACCTTTTATAACGCTCGGCGAAACGGCGGCTTAAGAAATGCCACGCCCGACCCTGCCTACAGCTGCCCCAATCTGACCCAGCTTCCCGTTTCGAGCGAGTTTCCAGATGCTTTCGAACCTCGGGATGAGGACGTCGTGTCTCAGGTAAGGGCGATGTTCGACGGTCCAAATGGCTCCCCGAAAGGTGGCACACCCACAGCTGCCACGATCCGAGCAGCATATAACGCAGTCGAGGAGCCGGGCGAAGACGATGACCCGGTGATCTTCCTACTCGCCACCGACGGCGCGCCGGATACCTGCGAGTTCTCAGACCTCTTCAATGAGGGTCCGAAGGACAACATCTGCAGGTACGTCGGGACGACCGACTGCGGCAGCATCGCAAAGCCCAGCGGTTGGGACAGCGACGACTGGCAGCAGGCTTACCAGGAGAGGCTGTGCGCTCTTGCCACCACGCAACCTGAGCTTTGCGAGGGACGCAGCAACCTCTCGGTTGCGCAGTACATTTACGACGACAACCTGCGCGCCGTCGCAGAGGCTCTAGATAAGAACATGCGTACGTATGTGGTCGGCGTTGATCTCACTGGGGAGGCCGACTCACACGCGAGAGCGCTCGCTGAAGCGGGCGTCCGAGACAACGAGACCGCAATCTACCGTAACGGCGTCAAGGGCACTCAGATTTCTGATGCATTCAACGACATCATCAAGGCGCAGGTTAGTTGTGAAGCCGACCTCGAAGGAGGCCGCGTGATTGGTGACGCCTGCCGTGGAAGCCTCACGATCAATGGCGAGGATCAACCGCTGCGCTGCGGCGAGGAGTGGCGCCTCAAGGAAGGCTCCGAGACAGTGCTTGAGGTTCTCGGTGGCGCTTGCGACCGCTTGAAGAATGCCGAGAAACCAGCCATTGACGCGCAGTTCCCCTGCGATGTGGTTGCCGAAGCACAATAAGTACCAAGGCACAGTGAGTACCGAAGCACACGAGTTGCCGAAGTAGACGCGTTAGCAGCTGAAGGTGATGCCCTCTAGAGTGAGTGCATCACCTTCTCTTATGGCCGACACGACTTCCTCCGCCCCTGGGCAGGATCTTCTACCGAGTGGAGCAAGACGCTAACTGTAGCAAAGGAGGCGGTGAGCGGCTTGAACCGTCGCTCGTTCACCTGCCCCAGTTGATGCACATGGCTCTTCCCTTTGAGCGGCTCTCGGTGGTATTATAGGAGGATGCAACGTGCTCCACTTCGACCGTCCTCAATCGGTGCTTTTGTACTTCTGCTTCCACTCGCTGCGGCCGTTGGCTGCAGCAGCAAAGAGCTCGATGCGCCGTGCGCCAATGTCGCGACGTTCGAGGGGTGCGGTGCGCCGTGCAGCGCCAGTCAAGCGTGCTTGGTAGGCTTATACTGCGATCAAGAGGGTGAATGCACAGCTGATTGCACGGCAACGGAAGCCGGCGCCTGTAATGAAGAGCAGGATTGCAGCACCACCGGCCGCTGCATCCCAGCCGGAAGCGCCGGCTCCGTCGAAGGATGCCCAGCCGCTGAGCTCAAGGCCGAACGCCGCGTACCCAATGTGGTTATCATTCTCGACGGGTCTGGAAGCATGGTGGAGAAGAACCTCACTGTACCGGACACGGACGAAAATGGAGAGCCTACAACGCGGGAGGAGGAACGATGGAAGTTCGTCAAGGAGTTCCTTATTGGTGAGGACGGCGATGGGGGGTTTCTCAGCGCTTACGGAGTGGCTGATGGAGATGCATTACCCGCAGCCAGGTTCAGCTTGGCGGTCTACGGCGGGCACTGGACGGGTAATGGCAACAGCTCAAGCCTCAACCCGAACTTCGAGTGTCCTCAAATCACGACACTTGATAAGAACACGACGCCCGCCCCTCTCATACCCAAAGCTGGCAATGTGGAGGCAATCGCTGCTCTTTTAGAGGAGTCGACGCCAGCGCGCACCACGGATACTCCTACTGGCCCTGCCATTGCATCAATCCTAGAGAACTTCAGCGAAGTACCCGAGGACTCAGATCCCACGATCTTCCTGCTCGCAACGGATGGAGAACCAGACAGTTGCCGCTTCAGAGACCCTTCCGGGAACGATATCTGCGAGTTCGAGGCTTCTTGCGACGAAGCGAGTTATGCTGCGGATTCATTCAACCAGAAGATGTGCATCGCGTAAGGGCGAGCCGTTCGCGAGTGACCCTAGTCTCTGCGCCAGTGGAGACTTTACTGTGAGGGAACACGTGCAGTGGGAAGCGGTAGAAGCTGTGCGTGCTGCGCTAAGGAAAAACATCCGCACCTACGTAGTGGGCGTTGGCACGCCAGGGGCGCAGGAACACTTCCAGGAGCTGGCTGCAGCGGGCGTGAAGGAGGGAGAGGAAGCGATATACCGCAATGGTGCTGACGGTGGGGCTATAGAAGAAGCCTTCGCCGAAATCGTCGATGGACAGATCAGCTGCGAGGTGGACCTGAGTGGCGGGCGCGTGATCGGTAACGCATGCCTTGGCGCCGTGGCCATCAATGGTGAGAGCGAGCCGCTCAAGTGCAACGAGGAGTGGCGTCTTAAGGATGACTCGGAAACGGTGATCGAAATCTTGGGAGCGGCATGCGACCGTCTCAAGAGCGCGGACGACCCCAGCGTGGACGCAAAGTTCCCCTGCGAAGTTGTCGCCGAAGCCCAGTAGGGGACCGCTTTATCCCGAGCGCTTACCGCCAGCTTGCGGTTGAGGAGCAGCACCAGCGCCATCGACTGAGGACGTAACCGGTCCTTCGTCCATCCGGCTGAAACCGCTTCTGCTAACGAATCAGAGCCGGCCAGAGCACACAGCCGGCCAGAGCACGCAGCCGGCTAGAGATCAGAGCCGCTAAATGGTGCGCCCATCTGCCGCCGCAAAAAAAAGCGGCCTGTTGCACACGCAGCAGGCCGCCTCAGTCCAGGTCTTTAATTGCCTTAGTAGCTCTCTTCAAACCAGCAGGTCTCCAGACCAGCTCAATGCCGGTGACTTAAGCATCAATGCCTGTAAAATGAGTCAGGTCGTGAGCGCCCCCGCAGGAAAAAACCGGAGAATACTTACCGTATTTGAGGATTTCGTCCGAGGAGGTAAGCCGCGAGGTGGCTTATTTCACAGGCATTGTCCAGACCAGCTAACTCTCCAGACAGCTAGGTCTTGGGCGTCTTCTTGTCGCCGCCGCAGCTTGGCGTGTCGCCCGCGCACATGAGCTTAACGACGGAGTCGCTTTGGACAGTTTCAGGTTTCTTCTTATCGCCGCCGCAAAGGACAACGGCGATGCTTGCGAGGAATATCCAGTGCTTCATCACACGATCTTAGAGTCCGCTGTTTGCCTTGGCAAGGGCGGCGCCCAGTGACCCAAAGTTGAGTGGGTGCCAGGGTGCAAGTGAGTGAACTGGTGGACGGGGAACTGGTGGACGGGGAACTGGTGGACGGGGAACTAGTGGACCAGGCGCGGAGGGCGCTTATGCTTGTCTCATGCCGCAAAGCGCTACCGAAGGAAAACGATTAGAGGAGTTGCTGTTTGCCAGCAACTTCGTCGACCAGCTGCCAGGAGAGCGCGACGCCCCCGCACGCCCGCGTCGCGTGGAGCGTGCGTGCTACTCTGAAGTAACGCCCTCGCCGGCCAAGGAGCCGCAGCTTCTTGCCCACTCCGATGAAATGGTGCGCGAGCTCGGCTTGGCCTCAACCGAGGTGCACAGACAACTGTTCGCTGAGGTCTTCTCTGGTAACCGACAGCTCGAAGGCATGCGTCCCTACGCAGCGTGTTACGGAGGCCATCAGTTCGGGCACTGGGCAGGTCAGCTTGGTGATGGGCGCGCGATCACGCTAGGTGAAGTGCCTGGCACCACGGAGAAGCAGTGGGAACTGCAACTTAAGGGAGCTGGGCTCACCCCCTATTCCCGCAGCGCCGATGGAAGAGCGGTGCTGCGCTCCTCGATTCGCGAGTTCCTATGCAGCGAGGCCATGCACCACCTCGGAGTACCTACGACCCGGGCGCTCTGCCTCGTTTCGACTGGCGATGAAGTCCCGCGAGACATGTTCTACGACGGACGCGTGGAGTTGGAGCCAGGCGCGGTTGTTTGCCGTGCGGCGCCGACTTTTCTGCGCTTCGGCAGCTACCAGATCTTCGCGTCACGAGGCGATACGCACACGCTCAAGCGGCTTGCGGATTACACGCTGCAGCACTTCTACCCGCACATCCAAGCTAAAGGTCCGGAGGCCTACCTGGCCTGGCTTCGGGAGGTTTGTCGCACCACCGCGTTCACCGTCGCCGAATGGATGCGTGTCGGCTTTGTGCATGGGGTGCTCAATACGGACAACATGTCGATCTTAGGGCTCACCATCGACTATGGACCCTATGGTTGGATCGATAACTACGACCTGGACTGGACACCCAACACCACCGACGCAGCGGGTCGACGGTACCGCTTTGGCGCGCAGCCTCAGATTGCCTTTTGGAACATCGCCCGGCTGGGGGAGGCTCTGGTCTCGCTGATTGAAGACGGTGAAGCCGTCGAGCAGACGGTCAAAGGGTTTGCCGCGGACTATCAGCAGGCATTCGGCGCCGCGATGGCCGGAAAGTTAGGATTGGTGAAGTTATCGCTGGAGGACACTGAAGCGGGAAGTGATGACCTCACTTTGCTGCTCGAGCTGCAAGAGCTTTTGCACCATACCGAGATTGATATGACCATTTTCTTCCGCCGCCTTGCCGACTGGCCCGCCACCGACGCACCGGCAGAAGCACCTATGCTGCTCGACGCCTTTTACGAAGAGCCCAGCGCAGAGACTATGGGGCGGCTGAAGGCGTGGCTCGTGAAGTACGGGCAACGACTGGAGCATGATGCATATTCCCCCGAGGAGCGGCGGAGGGTTATGAATCGAGCGAACCCCAAGTTCGTGCTGCGTAACTACCTGGCTCAACAGGCCATCGAGGCCGCCTACGGGGGTGATTTCGGTGAGATCGCCAAGCTGCTTGAGGTGATGCGTCACCCTTACGACGAGCAGGCCGATTGCCAGCCATACGCAGCAAAGCGGCCGGAGTGGGCACGGCATAAGCCTGGGTGCTCCATGCTCTCGTGTAGCTCCTAACGGTGCGGTAGGCGGAAAAAAAGGTAGCGATCTGACGGCGTTGTGGATTCGTTGATTTTCGCCTGGAACAACTACATATTGTGTTGTATGCGGTTGAGACCACAATATGTGCGGGGTCGGTGGCAAATGCGCCAACGCGGGGATGGGTGAGATGTTGAGAGATGAAGAGCAGCAAAGTCAGACGCCGTCACTACAAATGGCACGAGACCTATACCCGTCAGGAGAAGCCGCCAACGCAGCTAGTTTAGACTCAGCTAGTTTAGCTGCTCAGAAGCGTTCAAATCGCGAGGCAGCGTTGGTCGAGCACCTTTGAGAAACGCATCGCCGCTAGGAGCGGCACACGCAGCTATAGGAGCGGCACACGCAGCTATAGGAGCGGCACGGGGGATGGGCCAGTGACTCGGGCACGTTCGCGAATCCAACACCGACGATGTTGCCGGAGTTGGAGCGTGCTGGGTGTAATCGAATCTTACGTGATTTCGGGGCTTGAAAGCATGAGTTAGATCTGGAGGGTGGTAGATGCCTTTTAGGCATGCGTATTCGGAAGATAATGTGTCAGCAGTAGGAGGGGGAATGTTGCAGCGCGTAGAGACTCAACGCACCAAGGAAAACGACCGCACGGCAAAGGGATGCGACGAGCGGGTTGTAAAAGGACTTACACCTGAAAGTGGCGCTGGTATTGCTAGAAACGACGGCATCACCAGAGAAGAGAGCGGGATCCCTCAGAACGCTACTGGTGCGTCTACAAACTTACGTGCCGCAGGCAACGGATCCGCCGTGCGTCAGACAACACCAGACGCGTCTGGTGTCATTGGTTCGGGCGATGCTATCGGTTCGGGCGATGCTATCGGTTCGGGCGATGCTATCGGTCCGGGCAATCGCGTAGGCTCAGGTGGTACGTTCAGTGATGATGCCGGGCCGCTGGAGCAGACCTCTTTCTCATCCTCAAACGGACAGGTGGAAGCTGGTATCAACAGCCACACGGAGGGCGACATGAGAGACGCATCGCATGACTCCTCAGGAAAGATGCACGTTAAGAAACGTAACGGAGACAGCGAGCCTGTCGACGTAGCTAAGATTGTGCGGGCGGTGAGTCGCTGTTGCGCCGGGCTCGAATCCGTTGATCCAAACCGCGTCGCCATCAAGACCATCAGTGGCCTTTACAATGGAGCAACCACGCGCGAGCTCGACCGGCTTTCCATCCACACGTCCGCCTCACTCATTGCAGAGGAGCCACGGTACTCGAAACTAGCCGCTCGCTTATTGTCGGCCTACATCGACAAGGAGGTTCGCGGCCAAGAGATCCAGTCCTTCTCACAATCCATCTCTCGGGGAGCGCGCTTGGGGCTCATCTGCGACCGGGTGACGAAGTTTGTCACGCAAAACAGCCGGAAGCTCGATGACGCGATAAACGTTCAGAAGGAGCAGGAGTTTGAGTACTTCGGTCTGCGCACGGTGTACGATCGGTACCTCCTCCGCCATCCGCAGGAACGCGCTGTCATCGAATCGGCACAATACTTCTTCATGCGTGTGGCCTGTTCGCTCGGTCGCGGTGTGAAAGAGGCCGTCGAGCTCTACAAGATTTTTTCTTCGCTAGAGTACATCCCAAGCTCTCCTACGCTGTTTAACTCTGGAACCCGACACGAGCAGCTTTCCTCATGCTTTCTTCTGGACTCACCGAGCGATCGGCTTGAGGACATTTACAAGCGCTATACCGACATCGCCCTACTCTCGAAGTTTTCCGGAGGAATCGGCTTGGCCTACCACCGCGTGCGTTCCCGGGGGTCGCTGATCGAGTCGACCAACGGGCACTCCAGCGGCATCGTACCGTGGTTGAAAACGCTAGACGCCTCAGTGGCAGCAGTGAACCAGGGTGGCAAGCGCAAAGGAGCTTGTTGCGTGTACCTGGAGACCTGGCACGCAGACATTGAGGAGTTTCTCGAGCTCCGCGACAACACCGGGGATGAGGCGCGACGCACGCATAACCTTAATCTTGCTAACTGGATCCCTAATCTCTTTATGAGACGCGTTGAGGCGGATGAGGATTGGTCGCTATTCGATCCCAAAGATGTGCCAGAACTATGCGACCTCTATGGGGAGACCTTTGAAGCGGCCTATGCCAAGGCCGAAAAAGACGGGCTGGCGCGACGTACAATCAAGGCACGTGACCTCTACGCGCGCATGATGCGAACGCTCGCTCAAACAGGCAATGGGTGGATGACGTTTAAGGATGCCTGCAACACCAAGTGCAATCAAACAGCTGAAAGTGACCAGGCCGTCCATCTCTCCAACCTCTGCACGGAGATTGTCGAGGTAAGTTCGGAGGGCGAGACGGCCGTGTGTAACCTCGGCTCCATCAACCTGGGCCGACACCTGAGCGGCGACGGCGTCGACTACAAAAAGCTTGCACGCACGGTGCGTCTGGCTGTGCGTCAGCTTGACCGGGTTATCGACCTCAACTTTTATCCAATCACAGAAACGAAAACCTCCAACTCCAAGTGGAGGCCAGTGGGCCTAGGCTTAATGGGGCTTCAGGACGTTTTTTTCCGGCTGCACCTGCCTTTCGATTCAGAAGAAGCACGCGCTATTTCACGTAAGGTGCAGGAAGAAATCTACTTCGCAGCTCTTAGCGCCTCATGTGAACTCGCAGAAGACAAAGGAGCACACCCTGGCTTTGCGCATACATGGGCAGCACGAGGAAAGCTTCAGTTCGACCTATGGGGCGTAACTCCTGAGGATACGCAACGCTGGGATGCACTCAAGGAGCGAATCCAAAAGCACGGCCTGCGGAACTCGCTGCTCATCGCTATCGCTCCGACGGCCACTATAGCTTCGATAGCGGGTTGCTATGAATGCATCGAGCCGCAGGTATCCAACCTCTTCAAACGAGAGACACTTTCGGGCGAGTTTCTTCAGGTCAATCGGTATTTGGTGGCCGAGCTTCAAGAGCGCCACCTATGGACTGAAGAGATCCGAAACAAGATCAAGCGGGCAGAGGGATCCATCCAGGACATAGAGGAGATCCCCCAAGACATTCGTGAGGTTTATCGAACGGCGTGGGAGCTGCCAATGCGGGCGCTGATCGACATGTCAGCCGACAGGGGTCCGTTCATCGACCAAAGCCAATCACTCAATCTGTTCGCAGAAAGTCCAAAGATCGGTGCACTCTCTTCGATGTATTTCTACGCCTGGCGTAAAGGCGTCAAGACCACGTACTACCTTCGTTCGCGACCCGCGACCCGGATAACCCAAACCACGGGAGCCGGAACCCATGGAGCGGCCGGAGGACCTAACGCTTCCGACTTAGCTGCAGCAGGGCCAACTGGCGGGACAGATGTAGAGGCGGTGGTCTGTTCGCTCGAGAACCCAGAAACATGTGAGGCTTGCCAGTAGTTCCAACGCAAGGATCGCCGACACAAAAGCTAACACGCAATAACAACGTTTTGAGGTAACAGATGCTACTTGATCCCGGAATGAGCCTGACCCTGCGACCAATGCGGTACCCGCAGTTTTATGAGATGTACCGCAATGCGATCCGCAATACGTGGACGGTGGAAGAAGTCGATTTTTCCACCGACGTCGCCGATCTACATTCGCGAATGAGCGATGCGGACAGGCACCTCATCAGCCGACTGGTTGCCTTCTTCGCCACAGGCGACTCGATTGTGTCCAACAACCTGGTGCTCAACCTCTACCAGCACATCAACGCACCAGAAGCTCGCATGTACCTATCAAGGCAGCTCTATGAGGAAGCACTGCATGTGCAGTTCTACCTCACGCTCCTGGATACGTACATGCCCGACCCGGAAGAGCGGTATAAGGCGTTTGCTGCCGTCGACAACATACCTTCCATACGCGACAAGGCTCAGTTTTGCATGCGATGGATCGACTCGGTGCAAGAGCTTCGGTCATTGCAGACTCAGCAGGACCGGAAACGCTTCCTGCTTAACCTGGTGTGCTTTGCCGGTTGTATCGAGGGGCTGTTCTTCTTCGCCGCCTTCGCGTACGTCTACTACCTGCGCTCCCGCGGCCTGCTTCACGGATTGGCCACGGGCACGAACTGGGTGTTTAGAGACGAAAGTGCACACATGGCCTACGCATTCGAGGTGGTTAGGGTTGTGCGGCAAGAGGAGCCCGAGTTGTTCGATGCGGAGATGGAGCAAAACATCAATGCAATGATTGAGGAAGCAATCCATTGCGAACTGCAGTTTGCTCAGGATCTGTTGGGTCAGGGCATTCCAGGCATGTCGGTGCGCGACATGCACGAGTACCTCAAGTTCGTGGGTGACCAGCGCCTCGAGATGCTGGGAATGCCTCCCCTGTACGGTGCAAAAAACCCATTCTCTTTTATGGAACTGCAGGATGTGCAGGAGTTGGCAAACTTCTTCGAGAGACGAGTCTCTGCCTACCAAGTTGGAGTGAGCGGCAAGGTCGAGCTTGACGCGGCCTTCTGAGTCCCTGAGGTAGCACCAAGCAGCACGCCGACCGCTGAACGACCGGTCGGCAATCGGCGCAGAGGATGGGTTCAAAGCCCAGCCAAAGGTGGATCGCGCCGACGAAGCATTAGCTGGAAGAAAGAAGCAGGTAGAACATGAATGAAGGTAATCCTCTTGCGCGCGTCGCTGCGGTTGCCGCTCGCGTCTTCATAGGCAGCGTCTTTGTAGTCTTTGGGCTCAACGGATTCTTCAACTTCATTTCGGTGCCCCCGATGCCAAGAGACGCCGTGAGCTTCATGTCTGCCCTGGCGGCCACTGGCTACATGCTCCCCATGGTTAAGCTGATCGAGATTATCGGAGGTGCCCTAGTTTTAAGCGGCACCCTGACTGCGTTGGGCCTGCTCGTTTTAGCACCCATCGTGATTAACATCCTGATGTTTCACGTTGTGCTAGCTCCGTCCGGGTTGCCACTTCCCCTGGCCCTGCTCGTCGCCTGCCTCTACCTCGCCTGGTACAATCGCCAGGCCTATCGACCATTGTTTGCAGGGCTTCTCAACGACAGTGACGAAACAGCTGAGGGTAACGAGACAAGAGCCCAGATTCATTTATAGCAGGCATCACACCGACCGTGCTCTACAGTGGATTATTCTCTACAGTGGATCTCTCTACAGCCAGCAGTCGAACTGTATAACCAGCAGTCACTTCCAGCTCTGGCGGGTGTCGCAGCGTCTGCCACAAGGGGGCTGCGCTGTTTGCAGTAGGCCGTTTGCAGTAGTTATAGACAACGCTCTACGGCTGAGCTCCTTTCACGGCTGAGCTCCGGCAGCGATCCAACGCCGGACCAATTCAATCTGCTCCTCCTCGAGCGGCGGCTGGCCCAGAGGCATCGGAGAGGTCCCTTCAAAAGAACCCTCAAGCACCTTGACCAGCGCACTTTGATCGGGATCACCTGGCGTGACGCGCGGAATGCTGAGCCTCGTCTCTCCTTTAAGCAGGCTCGCGTAACTCTCACCTTCCGTCAGCGAGAGATCCCGCGGAGGTCTGTCGCCGCCATGACATGAGGTGAACGCGCATGACGGCGTGAAGATCTCCGACTGAAGCTGCGAAAAGGGAGGGTCTAGCTCCCCATCCTCATTCCCAGAACCGTCGGCGCCTCCTGACCCTGACCCTGACCCCGACTCTGCCGGGGTCGAATCGTCCGTCTCGTCCGAAGAACAAGCCGCGACCGCAGCGACACCGCAACCCAAGGCGCACATGACAAACGCAATCCGCATTGACCCTCCACCCACACGCATCGTCTCTGAAGATAGTTCCTGAAGACCGTAGCTTCATTTGACGATGCGCATCATCAAACATCCTCAGGTACGGCGGGACCCGAAAAACATTAAGGCCCACCAACACATCGGTGAGGCGCCCTACCGGGCTGGCGCACGCACTTCCTTAGCGGTGATGCTGCGCCCGCTCGCGCTCGAGCTGCTCTTTGTAAGAGACGCTGTAGCGGGTCCATGGACGCAACTCCAAACGCTTGAGAGCGATCGGCTCACCGGTTCCCTCGCAGACTCCGTAATCACCGATCTTGAGTTTCTCGAGCGCATTTTCAATCTCGAGCAGCAACTTTCGCTCTTTGTCAGCGAAGCGTATCAGGTACGCTTGCTCTGTATGCCGTTGGGCCATATCGACCTCGTCGGTGAGCAAGTCGCTATCCGTCGTCGCTTCGTTGAGATGCCGTCCCATCCCGTCCATCACTCGAGTTCGCTCCTCCAGAAGCCTCTCGTGAAGTTGCTTCAACTGATTCTTCGATATCTTTGCATCTGGGTGCGCCGAAACACCACCCACCGTGGTTCCTCTGGTGATGGAGGAACCTGTTGGCTTTGCTGCCGTACCCTTTGCGTCAGATGTCTTTGCGTCAGATGTCTTTGCGTCAGAAGCGTGCGTGCCGACTGCCGATGATGCCGCCTCCACTATCTCGTGAGCGACCTCCTGAATCTTCTCTTTGGCAGCATGCCCTACACTGCTTACCTTCTCTACAACCTGTTTGGCGGTGCCCACTGCTTTATCGGCACTTGCCTTTTTCTCCGCACTTGCCTTGCTCGACGAGGCAGCTTTTCGTGGGGCCTTCGAGCCGCTGCGCGAAGCCTTGGTAGTCGCCGATCCAGTCTTCTTCGGAGGTTTTGATCGTGAGGTTGTTTTGCTTGCCATGACCTTACTTGTACTTGCTTTCGTCTTTTTAGAAACTTTTTGAGCCGTAGACTGCTTGGAAGCCGCTTTAGTTGCAGCGCCTCTTTTAGCGGCGCCATTCTTGGCAGTGCTGCGCGTTGCGCTCTTGGCACCGCCCGTCACGCGCTTTGCAACACTAAGCGCAGAACCCTTACCTGCCAGACTTCCTCGCGTCGAAGCTGGCTTCTGCTTTGTCGCCATAGACGGCTCTGACGTGCGCGTTGTAGCAGTCGACTTTCGGCCGGCAACACCTTTGGCCTCCAATCCCTTACCCGAAGCCTTCGACGTTCCCTGTTTACTTGCAGAAGCCGCGCTCTTGCCCGTCATTGCTTTGGAAGAAGCCTTCTTGACGCTGACCTGCCTTGCTGTTCGTGTTACTCCAGCCTTAGTCGCTGCCTTTTTCACCGGCGTCTTGTTGCCCGACGCACGACGTGCGTTGGAAGCGTCGGATGCTTCGGACACCGATGCGCGTCCCTGCTTCGGTCGCAAAGCTGCCTTACCACTTGCCGCGCTCGAACGGCCCTTTGCTCTTGCTAAACTTTTTTTCACACTTGCCCCTTTTCGGGCGGGGCTTTGCTTTGTTGAAGCGGGGCTTTGCTTTGTTGAAGCGGGGCTTTGCTTTGTTGAAGCGGGGCTTTGCTTTGTTGAAGCGGGGCTTTGCTTTGTTGAAGCGGGGCTTTGCTTTGTTGAAGCGGGGCTTCGCTTTCTTGAAGCGGAGTTTTGCTTTCTTGAAGTTGCCACTCTCACTGCCTCCTCAAGCGGTCTTTGATCCAGCTTTTAGACAGCATATAGTCACAATTTCGCGAAAGCCAGCACAATTCTGTTCGACCCGACGCGGGGAAACGCCTATCGTGCGCGCGAAGATTTGGGGCCAGAGAAGCGCATGATGGGACAGGACGCGACCGCAAGAGGAGCAACCGCTAACGGTTGGAGCATTGAGCAGGCACGGGAGCTCTATCACGTAAACGGTTGGGGCGGACCCTATTTTGACGTCAACGAGGAGGGGCACGTTCAGATAACCCCGGACCCCAGGCGTGCTCATCGCCTCGATCTTCACGAGCTTATCAATGACTTAGTTGATAAAGGGTACGACCTCCCTCTCCTGTTACGTTTCTCAGATATTTTGGAGCATCGCATCGCTCGGCTCAACGAGTGCTTTGAAAAGGCGATCCAAGAGTATGATTATCCCGAGGTTTATCGAGGCGTTTACCCAGTAAAGGTCAATCAGCAGCGCCATGTGGTGCAAGAGATTGTGGAGTATGGTCGCCCGTGGAGCTTCGGACTCGAGGCTGGCAGTAAACCCGAACTGCTCATCGCTCTGGCGTCAATGAAGGGAAGCGGCGGCCTGCTTATCTGCAATGGCTACAAAGACGCCAAATACATTGAGACAGCTCTCCTGGCGCAGAGGCTAGGCTCGAAGGTTGTCGTTGTTTTAGAGCAGCTGGAGGAGCTTGAGCTTGTCTTAGAAGCGTCGAAGCGGCTTGGCCTCGAGCCGCTGATAGGTGTAAGAGCTCGACTTACGGCCCGCGGTGTCGGCCGCTGGTCTGAGTCCACCGGCGATCGAGCAAAGTTCGGCCTGACCTCCGCCGAAATCGTTCATGTAGTCGATGAGTTGGCGGCCCGCGGCATGAGCGCGTGTCTGCAGTTGCTTCACTTCCACATCGGCAGCCAAATCTCCAGCATCCTCGCCTTAAAGAACGCGCTGCGAGAAGCAACCCACTTCTACACTGAGCTGGCCAAGCTTGGCTGCAACATGCGCTACCTCGACGTCGGCGGTGGTTTGGCGATTGATTACGACGGGTCGCGCACCGACTTTCACGCGTCCAAAAACTACACGATGCAGGAGTACGCCTACGACGTCGTGGCTATCGTTCAGGAGACGTGCCAACAGGCCGACGTCAAGCCGCCGATCCTGGTGAGCGAGAGCGGCCGGGCCATTGTTGCACACCAGTCGGTGCTGGTTTTCGAAGTGCTCGGAGTGGGTCAGACGGAATACGACGAGCCGAAAGAGCTGGTGAGCAACCACCCACTCCTTCGCAACATGCTGGAAACGTGGGAGAGCATCCAGCCCAAAAACCTGCAAGAAGCCTGGCACGATGCCTCGCAAGGCCGTAACGAGGCGCAGAGTCTTTTTCAATTCGGCTACCTCAGCCTCCGTGAACTAGCCCAAATCGAACGCCTGTTCTGGAACTGCTGCGAGAAGATCAAGCGCACGCTCCCCTTGGCCGCTTCTGTGCCCGAGGAACTAGCAAGCTTCGAGTACCAGTTCGCTTCCAAGTACTTCTGCAACTTCTCGCTGTTCCAATCGATTCCGGACAGCTGGGCCATTGACCAGCTCTTCCCGGTGATGCCGATCCACCGCCTGGAGGAAAAACCGACAGAGCTTGGAACCATTGCCGACCTCACGTGCGACAGCGAAGGAGTGATTAACCACTTCATCGATGCGAAGGATGTCAAGAAGGCAATCGAGCTTCACCCTCTGCGTCCCGGGGAGCCGTACCTGATCGGCGTGTTTCTCACCGGCGCGTATCAGGAGATCTTGGGCGACTTACACAACCTTTTTGGCGACACCAACGCAGTGCACGTCAAGGTTGGCGAAGAAGGAGTGGAGCTCTCACACATTGTTCGCGGGGACACAGTTACCGACGTCCTTAGCTATACCCAGTATGATGCGAAGGTGATGCTCGAACAGGTCCGCCATCGCGCAGAGCAATCCTTGCGCGAAGGTCGACTGACCATCCCACAGATGCGCCTGCTGATGCGCCACTATCAGGAGAGCCTCAACGGGTATACCTACCTCGGCGCAGAGCATGCCGCGCTCAGCGGTCCATCTAAGATCACTAAGCAATCGATTCCAGCGATCTAGATGCCGCTAACAGAGCGGACACTGCTAAGGAGTCTACGCAGACTGTAAAAGCCGCGCCGTACCTTGAGCACCGGGTGGCTCACACCGGCCTCCCCCTCCCCGCAGATGACGTAAGGCCGCCGTCATCTGCTGAAACCTCACGTTCTGCTATAGAGTCGTTGGTCCGCTGTCTTGGCCGCAGCGCCGACTGCACACGAAGGAACAACGTACATGAAGAGAGTGTTAGCGACTGCCACAGGCCTCGACCAACCAGGCATTACTGCGGAGCTGACCGACGCTGTTGCCCGCAGCGGCGCCATGCTCATCGACTTAGAGCAAGTGGTGGTGCACAACCACCTGACACTGTGCTTTCTCCTTGAACTCGAAGAAAAAGAGGGGCGAGAGCCTGTGATGCAGGAGTTGTTGTTCCAGGCGCAGCAGCTCAACCTTGAAATCAGGTTTCGTGCTGTGGACGCCGCTTGGCGCCCCTCCACCTCAACAAGCTATGTTGTAACGCTGATGGCGGACCCACTCCTGCCAACTGCACTCAGCAAGCTCACGCGTAAGATTGCCGACAAGTCAGCCAACATTGACTCCATCAGGCGCTTGAGTGTTGAGCGGCTCTCCAGCTTGGAGATCATGATCTCCCTGCGGGATCGGGCTGGGGAGCAGGAGCTTCGTCACGCGCTGTTCGAGCTGAGCCTTCAGCTCGGTGTGGATGTAGCGCTGCAGCGGGAATCGGTAGCCCGTCGGAGTAAGCGCCTCGTGGCCATGGACATGGACTCCACTCTCATCCAGTGCGAAGTCATCGATGAGTTGGCGCGCCTGAACAACGCCTATGACAAGGTCGCTGAGATTACAGCTCTGGCGATGGAAGGCGCTTTGGATTACGAGCAGAGCCTGACAAAGCGCGTCGCCCTCTTGGAGGGGCTGCGGTTTTCTGCGCTCAAGGAAGTGGCCGATAGACTCCCAATTACAGATGGGGCAACCGAACTTGTGCGCGTCTTACACTACATGGGGTATCGAGCGGGCGTTTTGAGCGGCGGCTTTGACTTCGCCGCGCATGCGCTAAAGCAGCGTCTGGGGCTCGACTACGCATACTCTAACCGCCTCGAAGTGGTGGGCGATAGGCTCACCGGACGTGTGCTGACGCCCATCGTCACGCCCCAACGCAAAGCCGATCTTTTGGAGACTATCGCTCAGCAGGAGGGTATCCCTCTGGAGCAGACGATAGCGATTGGTGATGGTGCCAATGACATCTACATGATCGAGCGGGCCGGCTTGGGGATTGCATTTCATGCGAAGCTAAAGCTTCGTCAAGCGGCCGACACCGCGATCTCCGCCGGTGGCCTCGACCGCATTGTGTATCTGCTTGGCATCAACGAGCAACAGCTCGCTGAAGTACTTCAGTCGCAGAGCTGACCCAAAGCCTCACTGTCCACCCACGGTGTGCATCTGACGGCGCCGCAAAGGACGTTTCGCTGCAGTGAGCATGGCTAGCGGACCGCCATGCGGCACATACTCAGCCGCGGCTACGGGCAGGCACCTTGAAGGATAATCTTAAGGTTTGGCTACCCTTAGGCGCGGGAAACTGCTCAGCTCGCAGCGTCCTCATCATGCAGGCCAAACCCGCAGGATCTTCAATCGTGGTTTTTGACGGCACGGGTGAGGCTTCCGCAACGCGACCCTCCTCATCCAGCTTCAACTTGACAGTGAGCAGACGCTCCGAATCTTGCCCTGATCCATCGCCGGGGCTGCAGGCACGTATGTCATCCTTCAGCTCCGCTATGATCTGACGTTCGCTCTGCGACGCAGCTTCGTTGGCTTGGAAGTTTCGCGCGCTATCTTCCCCGTCGTAAACCTCGCCCATCTTGTTGTCCAGTGTCTCATCAATGGCCAGGTTGAGCGGATGGGTGCGTTGGGCCCGAAGGTTACTCTCAGGGCTAATCTGCGGCGGCGGCGCAGCCGATTCGCGAACGCAGGCTGGAGCGAGTGAGCAGAAGACCGCGGCAGAGCACCATAAAGCAGAGCCCATTAAGGCAGAACGCAGTAAGGCAATCTCTCGTGCCGTCTTCTCTCGCGATCCCAAAGCTCTCTGCATCAACTCTCCCATCAGCTCAGACCGCCCTCTTCGAATGACGGTATGCACCAGTCAGTGCTGCAAGAAGTATGACAACAAAGCAACAGCCATTTCGCGTTAGATTTTCAGATAAATCCGCGCAGAAAGATGTCACCACGGACCGAGTTGATGACATCTGACCCCAGAACCGAGGTCGACCGTTCCCGTGTAGCCGGTCAGTGGCTCTCCGACCAGGAAGGTCGCCTCCCGAGGAAAATGTCTCACGAGCGACTGACCGCGTACTTGGTGGCGCTCATGCTCTTTCTCTGCTCGTTCTGCCACGCAACGCCGGAAGTTCTAACCTGCCCAAGTCCGCCGCCCTGCCTTGGCAACCTTGTCTGCACGTGGGACGAAGGCCACCACTGCAAGCGCTGCTATTGCACCGGCACACACCACGACCCACATCAAGAGCTCGCTAGAGAGCGGGCAGCCGATACGAGGTGACGCCCCGCCCTTTGTCATGATCCCGACGCGGTGCACTCGCGTGTTTCAGCCACACCCGTGGGAGAGGCGCGCGGTGGTGAGCTGACGATTACATTCATCGATGCAAAGCATCCAGAGCACCGAGTGTGAGACGCCGCGCTCTAAAGACCGCTCTCTGTCGTTCAAGAAGTTGTCGCCCTGCTGGACGATAGTTCCACGAATGCCGTCCGGAAGCTTCGCGTCGTGGAGGAGGTCGCCGAGCATGATTCGTGATGATAGCGTACTTCCTTGCAGACAGAGACATGTGCCGTCGTCTGCGAGCGAGGGGCGTCGACGCGGGCTTGCCTGCCGATAGTAGATTGACTCGCTCCTCAGTTTCTCTGCTCCCCAGCTTGCAATGGCTCGTGAATGGCTGAGCCATTCTGCAGCCGCACTAGAGCGATTCGAAGGGTTTGCGCGACCAAAACCTGGCTGCTCGATCCGTCTGCGAGCGTTGTCGGATGCAGCTTGATGAAGTGGGGGCAGGACGTGATGGTGCGTGTTCCAAAGCGTCATCCACAGCCTCCATGGGCGAGAGTAGCCGCGGCGGCGCTCAAGCTGGCGCAGCCTTCGGATGAAACGAGGGGACATCTCGAGGTATGCATGCAGATCAGGCGGGGAAGGAACCCCCGGCCAAAGCTCGATGCGCGCGCTCTGCATGATCAACATCTGCAGCGTCGAAAGAGTAAATACGTCGTGCTCGAACGGCCGCAGATCGGCGGCATCTCGGATGTCATGTAGCACCTCATTCCGCATCAGGTTCCGCACACGCGAACCGGGAACTTCCCCAAGCAGGTAGCCTGATGCTGCCTCGATCCAAGCGCTTCCCTCCCCGTGCCGACCCCAGGCTTCTCCTTCCGATGCGGCGGATAAGAGCTCCGTGTGCGTCACGAGACTCGCCGTGCCCAGCCAAAACAGCAGCGCGTCCGGAACGCGCGCCAGCTCATCCTTCACCCCGTTCGACGAAGCGCTTCCCTCGATCTCAGGTGACGCGACACAGCTGACGAGATACGTGGCGAGAAGAGTTGCAGAAAGCCTGGGTCTCATCGCACCAAGGTTATCAGATGAGGGCCGAGTTGGTGCGGCACTCTTCCTTTAGGTGGATGCGACGATGGGTCCTCTAGGTGGATGCGACGATGGGTCCTCTAAGTGGATGCGACGATAGGCAACGATCTTGCCACCCCTGAAACTAGTTGGGGCTGCTCGGTCGGCAGGTTGTATTGTTTTCACACTCCGCGGGGTCAATGCGCAGGTACATGGCAGTCACGTTTGGGTCGTCGCAGGAAACCCGAACGAGCTGCGGACGTCCACTGAAGAGTGTCGCGGCGTCGGGAAGTGAGAGCGCGCACCTTCCAAGGTAGTCATCGCCCGGTGCGCTGTCGATGCCCGAGAGGCTCCTCCCGTTGCTTATGTCATCGGCATCCCAGAAACGACCTTCAACGACAAAGTTGGGACCTGCCCGAGTATGCCTTAGCTCCTGCGCAACTGGCTCATCCCAGATCACAAGCAATGGTTCCACATCGGCGATAGTTTCAGCCAAGCCGAGGGGAAACCCCTGTACACCGTTCCCCAACGTGGCCCACGGCACCTGGAGTTCCGGGTTGAGATAGCCCTGATGACGCATGATGGTGTCAGCCTGCAAGTTCACGACCCCTTCAACCTCGCACGTGTCGGTGGGTTCTGGAAAGCCTGGCTCACCGATGCGCCTACAGGCACGCCTGTTGGAAAACTCCGTCCCCGCCACGGTGACAACGAAGCTTTCAGGCTTCTGCTCCAGCTCTGGAATGATAGCGTCGTGTTGCAGTGTACCTACAGCGCCCTCCGGCACGTGTATGCTGAAGCGGTAATCGCCCTGGCCGGTGAGTACGGTGTAGGCATATGGACACCCTGGGTGAACCTCGAGGTACGTATGGCCAGGGAGCCAGACAAGCGCGGAAGGGTCGGCAGTCTCTTGCTCCACGTGCGCCGATAGGACTTCGGCCGTGTCGACTGAGTCCGCAACCCGGATAGGCAGTTGGTGGTGAGGGGTGCCGGGTTCAGCAGCCATTTCGCTCCAACTATCGAGACAGTGTCTTTCCGTCTCACCAGAGAATGAAGGAGCCTCTCTATTGAGCGTGTACTGGATGCGGACACCGGTTAGTGGCAACCTTTCCCGTACGCCTCCAGGAAGTTTTCGATGCTCGTATACGCGCACATCCAGCCGCACAGCCCCTGCGGAGGGCACGCTTGAGGCGGTTTGCCCTTGCCCGCCCGATTCTGCGCCACCGTCTGAGCCACAGCACACCCCGGCCATGTACAGAGCCGTCGCAAAGATAAAGTTTTGTATTATAGGACGCATGCTTCCCACCTCCACGCACGTTCCCGTGCAAGACGCGGTCCAACAACTGCAACAACGAAAGCTGGCGAATTGCCTCAAAAAGAATGAGGTCGAAAGGGAATCATTGCATCAGAAGTAAATGAGGCTCAGGTGGCTCCGAAAGGAGTCAGAGATGAGTCGAACAGAGAAACACGCGTACATCCGTGCCGTCAGGCCGCGTTACCAGCGCTGTGGGCGCAAGGACAGGGGTGTGATTCTGCGAGAAGTGAGTTTGACCTTGGGCTGTCACCGCAAGTCAGCCGAGCGGCTGTTGTCGAGTCGTAGGGTCAAGGCGAGTCCCCGCAAGCAAGCGCAGACCCCCGCTGGCATCGGCCGTCCCCCACGTAACCGGTCAGTCCCTACTTAGCCGTAGTGCAAAAAGGCGAGGTTTATGCCGGCCATGGGGACCGGTGTCTGGAGCTGAGAGGCCTCAGCAGCCGATACAGGGTAGAAGGGAGGGTGCCGCCCGTCCATGTTGATGCGCGACCAGAGCACGGGTGACAAATTCCAAAGTCTCCCGCCCCTGGGAGCGAAGCGAATGCAGCACGCTAAGCATGGTTTCCACAAACAGCGCTCCATAGCTCGATTGCACCCCAAAGGAAGTCTTGCGCCATATCACCGCATGACGCAGCGCCCGTTCGCTGTCGTTATTGGTCAGCGGCACATCTTCATGTGCCATAAACGTCCAGTAGCGCTCAAAGTATCTCTCGATGTGTTTCATCTTGCCCCGCGCTTTGGCCTCCGACAAACGCCAGCCCAAACGCAGACGAGACGCCATCCGTTTTCGTATGCACCTGAGCTGCTCATGCCCCGTCTGCGCAGTCAAGGTGCCATCGCGAATGCGGTAAACCACGGCAAAGACCTGCTCGGTATCTTCGCACAGCCGTTGTCCCAAAAACCGAGCCGCCCGCTTAGCATGTTCGCTCAGCGCGATAAACTCCCGATGCAGATGCGCCCAGCATAGTTGATGCTGGCTTGGCTCAAGATGCAGATAGACGCCATAGCGGTCCGTGACCACAACCTGCCCCTGTTCAAGAGCGTCCATCAGCCGATGGGCCGCTTTGCGGTTACGCCGCCGCTCTAAACGAAACACCGTCAACAGCTCCGAGGTGCGCACCCACAGCCATCCAAGTCCACCGCGGCACCGGTAGCTCGTTTCATCCATCCCGCTGATGAGCGCCTTTTGTATCGCCCCTTCGGCCTCCCTCACCGGCTCGACCAGGCCGCAGCCCACCTCTTTGCGCTTTTGCGACAACGTGCCGCTCGACATCGTGATGCCAAAAAGCTCGCTCAGCAGCGCCTGGGTATCGGTGCGGCTCAGCCCAAACCGTCCCTGCAGCCACCCGCTTGTGGCCACCAGCCCAGGGCCAAACACCTTGCGCTCGCCCCCGCTCGGCTCAGCCGCATTGAGTCGCCCACAGCGCGCGCAGCGCACCCGCGGGTAGCGATGCTCGATGATATGCGGCTTTATCTTCGGCAGCTCCCACTGATGATGCACCCGCTCCGATTGTGCCTCGAGCCCTAGGCCCGCCGCACACCCCTTACATTCTTGTGGCCAGTGCACTTGAACCTCATCGACGTCTTCGACTCTCGCTCTGCGATAATGCCCGCGGTGCCCCGGCTGCCCTCCGGGGCACGGCGGGCATTATCGCAGTAGAATCACACCCCACCCAGGTTGATTCTGCGGTCAACAGCGGTCCTCTCTGGCTCAGTGGTAGGGTGATACTTGAGACCAACCCTGCCCGGGTTGACTCTGTGGTCAACAGCGGTCATTTCGGCCTATTACTGGAATGATGACGCCTCGCCAAGTGTTGTCAGAAGCGACCGACTTCCTTTCTTGCTCCTGCTAAGGCGGCGCTTGCTCCTACTGCCTGGCTTGCAAGCGCGGGGGAGGCTATCGTCAGCGGCAAGCGAGGTCGTTGCACCAAAAGGATGGGTTACCCAGGCTGAGGAGGGAAGACGGAAACGAGAGGCCTGCGTTGAGGTCGTCGGACTTCGTTAAGGTATGTCATGTAAAGTTTACTGCCCTATTGGCTGTAGACCTACGTGAACCGCTGTCGTCTGACGCGCAAGACCTTGACGCTATTCGCTGAGCGCGTCTTGTAACAGGTGCTCAGAAGTTCCCAACGCGCCCGGCTAGCTCTAAACCGGCTAGCTCTAAAGGAGCTGAGCAAGATGACTTAGTGCGATGCGCCGCTGCTTTAGGTAGCGGTTCGGGTCAATGTTTACGCATCGCAAATCAGCGTGCAGCTGATTTCCGGATTTCCCGAAGACGGCTTCAAACCTGGACGGCCAATGGCGGCGAAATGCTCCTACCCAGGCAGCCAGCAACTCGCGCTCGCGCAAACGGAGCTTGTGCGAGTAGGCAACCTCGCGCACGAGCTGGCCGAGCTCCTGGTCAGACATACGAAGAGGTGCTTGATGCCAGTGTATGCCGTCAGGAACTCCGAGGCGCACCAGCTGCTTCCAGGCCTCCTGCATGGGTGTTAGTCTACCACAACCGATGAGCGACCTCGATAGACATCGTCTCGAGCAGATAGTCGAGACCTTTCTAGATCAAGTTGAAGGGGAGTGGCTTCTCGTCGGCGGCGCTCTCGTAGCCCTGTGGTTGGAACCTCGCCGCCTCACAGAAGATATCGACCTGATCGGCCTCGTGGGAAGTCAGGCGGAACGTATACGCCTGCTTTCGGCAGCTGAGTTACTGGGCCTTCCGGTGGAAGCGCTTAACTCCGCAGCCGACTACTTTATTCGCGAAATCGACGTTTGGCGGGATCATCTTGTGCTTTTTCAAGAGGGAATGCGCGGAGTCTTGTATCGACCCACCGTGTACTTGTTCATCCGCCTCAAGATGAAACGTCTCTCCGAACAAGATCTCTTAGACTGCCGCGCCGCACTTGCGTACGTACAGAAAGAAGAGGCGCATCCCCGTGATAAAACAACGCTCTTCATCTCTCAGCTGTTGCAATCGCTCGGTCAGCTGCCTGGGATCACGGACGAAGAACTCAAGCAACGGCGCCACGCCCTTCGCACCACACTCGAGAGCACGCGTCACGAGCCTGCGCTTTAGGTACCTGGTCTTGCGGTTGGTGTTGGTCGCACCCGCCGGGCTGGACCTCTTGGGATGAAGACCACTTCCGCGGGAGTCTATTCACAGCTAACGGCGTCGGACACCTCCCATAGGCTGAGACACGCGTCGCTACACTGGGTTGGGTCCGGCAGGAGCAACTCGAGCGAGAGACTTTGACCCCTCCTCACGCCGGCCACGCGAACGCGCTCCTCGAGCATACAATAGAACTCCCCGCTTTCCACTTCACACGCGAGCTCGCGAAGCGGAGTATCGCCACTCTCTGCGAAAAGGACCGAGCCGTCACGCCTCACACACAAGGTTCGATCGCTTCCCTGCTCCTGGTAGCCGCCAGCAGGCAAAGGCGGCGAGGGCTCGACTCCGCCTGAACCCTGCGCGCTTGCGCCACTTCCGCAGGAGCGCGCCACTGCAAAGCAGCCCGCTGCGAGTGCCTGGTCTGAGCCAGACTCCTCGACGCAGACAAGTGCGCCGTTTGCGCTTCTCGCGTGCTGAAAGACTGGTGGACAGGTGGGCGTGTTCCCAGACAGAGAACACGCAGATGGGAACGCAACGTAAGCCACACCTTCGCTGGTACCCTCAATCGGATCACAGGGGTCTGAAGGGAAGTGTGTCTCGCCGCCGCTGCAGGCGAGGAAGAAGATCGTGACGAGAGGAAGAAGGAACCTATGCATCGTCTTCAACCTGCACCCGTTGACCCGCATAGAATGTCACGCGCACCTTACGCGCTGAACGCTGCTGACGACCTGAGCCCTGTCGCTGAGCCCTGCCCCGTTGTTTTAGCGCTTCACGCAGCTCCGCGCCTTCTGCACGAATGCGTTGAAGCAGACCGAAGATCTTCGGAGCAAGCGGATCATCTTCAAAAAGGTCAAAATGAAAGGTGACACCACCGCGCGGAAAGTTGTGGCTGCTCTTGCCAACGAGCACCTCTGCGCTGTCTCCCAAGTTGCTGATTGCCGCCTGAAAATGGTCAATGAGAGCCGCTTCATGCCCTTCCGGTTCGCTGAGAGGCAGCACGCATTCCTCCGCTGCAACGATCTCCTCACCGCTTGTGACACTGCGCTGCACGCGTCCGTTTTCCTCCAGTCGGAGGACCGCGGAGCTCAACTCTTCTTGAGGAACTCCAATCGCCTGTTGCTCCAAGGCGTGACGATTCATAGGACCATGGCGGTACACCAAGTTCCACACGAGGGCGTCGAAGGTTTCCGCTTCGCTCGATGCATGGCTAGGTTCTGTGAGGGAGAGCTCCCTCGACCGACCTTTCACCCTCACCAGGTCGGCACCTTGAAGGTCCCGAACGATACTTGCCACGGTGGCCGGGTTGTCTCGACGGAAGCGCTGTTTCAGCTGACTCAAACTCACACTGGGATGCTCGGCGACATACTGGTACACCGCCTGCCAGAGCGACGTGCCGCGTTCCGTGGCGCTTTCCTGCAGTCGCTGCGTCCTGGCGTGATAAGCCCGCAGCGTTATGCCGAACATATCGGCAATCACTTTGCGGCGCATTCCTTGCGCCTGAAGCTCGCGTGTCACATCCGTGAAGACTTGATCAGCGAGGTGCGCCAGCGGTGCTCTCACGCCTCCGGACGTAGCTAATCGCGCAATCGTCACCATCGTCTGACGAACAAGGAAATCGATAATAAGCGATGTGTTGACTCGACCTGGCACCTGACAATCTTACCTAAATCCTCAGACGAGAATAGTGCACATTCGTGCATCAGCGCTTTGTCAGCCCCCACAAACGCGCAAGGCACTCCCTCTGCTGATGCAACTGAATGCACTATGCAGCGAGGCGCTGTGTCCTCATCCTTCAAGAAACCCGCACTGGAGGACACTTATGACAACTCACGCCCCACTAACACGCGCTCTTCTCTTGGTATGCTCCCTTCATCTAGCGGTAGGATGTGCGAGCGATGCGGAGGAGGATGCCGCTGCAGACGATCGCCCTGCTGTGCCAAACCCTAAACGCGATGGCGGCGGAACGAATGAGCCTCCACCGGGAGAAAAGATCCACCTTCACCAACTCGCCCTGGGATTTTTGGGGAGCCACAGCTTCGCGGCGCCGTCGGAGGTCTACACAACGGCGGAGGATTTTGAAGATGCGTGGGCTTCGGCATCGAGCCTAACTGAACCGGTGGCTCCTGCCCCACCCGTCGTCGACTTCGAGACGGAGGTGGTTCTGGGGCTGATGCCCGATGTTTTAGGTACCGAAACCCCCGAGCAAGTGCAGGCCTTCAGCGAAATGAACGGGCACCTAAGCGTCCATGTCATCTTGCCGCCCCAGAGGAGCGGCTGCCAAGATAGCGGCGAGGCGTGCACTACGGTATGGCATCCACCTAGTTTCGTTTTCTATACACTAACCCGCGATGTCATGGGGGATAAAGAGGCACTCACGCTGGAAGTAACTGCAGAGGTCGAAAAGAGGAGGTGAGGAGAGGGCAGCGGTCATGCAGGATACGTACGGCATACCTAAGACCCGAGCTTTAGGCAGTAAGGACAAGCGCCGCTTTGAGGCTTTGAGCAGCAGCGAGAATGCGAGTCGCTCGCTTCTGACAACACTTGGCGAGGCGTCATCATTCCAGTAATAGGCCGAAATGACCGCTGTTGACCAAAGAGTCAACCCGGGCAGGGTTGGTCTCAAGTATCACCCTACCACCGAGCCGGAGAAGACCACTGTTGACCGCAGAATCAACCTGGGTGAGGTTTGGTTTCCACTATTCGTGGCCGCCGCTGGCCGCTCCCTATGGCTCGGCACAGCACGGTTCATGCTTGCACAGGAGAGCAACACGTTGTGCGAAGGAGGATAGATGAGACATTTCAATTATACGCTGAGACGTAAGGCGGCGCCGGGTTTGATGTTGGCAACGCTGGCCTGCGCAGCATGCGCAACCGACGCGGGGGAGGGCACAGCGACGAACTCGGGCAATGCTGTCACCGCGGGCACGGGCGCGGATGTGTACCTGGAGTGGATCGATGCCTCGCCGGAGAACGTCGCTCGGCGCCGAGTCGCGCTGCTTGTCGTACCTCACGATGACTCCGGAGACCCCGAGGTGACTCTAGTGACCGAGGGCTTTGACGGAGAGGCGGGCGGTGACTGGGAACGGTCTTATACGCTAGAGAGGGTGAGGAATTCGGCTTGGCCGTTGTATACGCTAAGCCTGTCGGATGTAGATACGTTCGAAGGCCTCTTATATAGGGGCGAATACCCGCAGTTCGATCAGTGGCCAACCTCCGTTACAGTTGAGTTCGACGGTAAGGCTGTTGGCAGCGCATCGGTGGTGGATCCAGTCCGCGCGATGACGGCGCAACTTCTGCCGGCCTCCGATTCAAATCAAGGACGCGCGGTGATGAAGCTGAGTTGGACTGGCACAGGAGTTACTTCGCTGGAGGACCCTCCACCCGAGTACGTTCATATTGGCGTGCTAAATCAGCGCGGATACTTGAGATTTGACGAACGCATCTTGGATTCCGCTGCCCGTGACATACCCGATCCATGGGCGAGCAGCGTTAACGCCCAGAGCCGGGCCAGCTGGGCCGTCGCCCGCACCGCTTCTAGCGGAGGGAACTGCGGCAGCGCTTCGTCAGAGATTCGGCGCGTTTCCCTGCGGGAAGTTCCTCAACTAGGCATTGCCGAAGCTGCAAAACATGTAACGTATCCTAGCGTCAGGGGCGAGCCGAAGCCGTCGGTTGCAGTGCTCAATCCCTTATCACTGGGGTCTCAGGCGGAGGGTCTGACGTATGGATGTGCTCTTCGGGTGGTCGCGATGCAGGTCAGCACCCCACGCCCCTATTCGCCTCCGGCAAGTCCGCGGCTACCTGAATGAGAAAGGGCTCGTACCCACGTCCTTGATCTTGAGCGAGTGGGCCAATGACATGAGGTTGCGGGGAGAGGGCACTCAACCTGCACCCGTTTACATCAGGTAAAACGACTGACTTTCGCGGGGGAGCCGACGGAATATGGGTCATGAGTCAATACAGGTAAGATGACGTAGGGGTTCATCAGAGACTGAGAAATTCCTCCTGACCCCATATCCGTCCCTTCTCGCATGAATCTCACAACGATTTTGCACCCCCGGATTTAGAGTTTCAGGACGCCGTCTGTAGGAGCAAGTCGCCCTTCGTAGTGGGTGAACACCATAAGGTGAAAGCGCAGATCCTCATACGGTTGCACCCTCTCGCGGACCTGTGCCTGGCTTGCGGAAGAGCCGCACGTTTCTCGCACCTCTTCAATCAGGGCGTACAGTGAGGTGTGATCTCCCGTGTGCTTGCAGAAACCGCGTTCACAGCCAGAGCGCAGGTTGTCCCGGTACTCAGCGATTGCGTTGAGCATCAACTCGAGCCGAGGACCCGCCATGTTGCCTGACCTCTCCGGCAAGGCCAACTGAACCAAGAGGGCATCGAGCAGTCTGCAGACTCCACCATTGAACGAACTATGGGAACCTGCAAAGTAGAAGAAGCCCAGGATGGGATACACGTGCGCCTGGTACGAGGTTTCAATCAGGTCACTCTTGATGTTGAGTATGACGTCGTCGAGCGCGCCCGGTGCGTCGGCGCCCCAGCACTTTTGCAGAACGTCCTTCGGCGTACGCCCCAGCAGATCGATGGAAGTCACCGTTCGGCGGCGAGCGAGTACCGCGCTCATGATCGGGATGAGATAAGAGATAGCCAGGGAAACCAAAAACGACGCCACCATTGCGCCCGTCGAAGTGACCAAGGTCCATGGAAAGCTTTTGGGTGAATAATCGCCCAAGCCTAGCGTCGAGAAGGTAGTCCCCACGTAGTAGACCACATCAAGGGCGTCCGTGCTCGCATCCGTCTTGTGCGAAAGAACCTGCCCGCCTGAGTAGAAAAGCAGAAACCAGCCGAGATACAGCAGGAAGTACCACACCAGCAGCACGCCGAGCAGCATTAGCGGGCCTACGCGCTTGATCACGACGAGGGTGTCCAGACGGTAACGTGTGGCTAAGCTGAAGTTCCAAACTCCGCTCGTCCACCGATCCGTGATCGGCCCCGCGCCTTGATGACTCAGTATCGTGATGAAAATATCGTAGAGTGTGATGGCGATCAGGACCGCCGCTACAAATGGCAGCATGTTGTTGAGAAGTTGCATTGGATTGCGCCTAGGGAATGATTGACTTTACGAGATTTCAGCGTTTCTGATTGTGGCTCCGCCTGTCAACCTGACGCGCGCCGTTAGCATACGTTCATTTAGATTCACCCGATTGAAGAGCGTTTGCATCCAAAGGAGCGATCGGCCGCTAGATGCGCACAGCTTGTTGACGAAGCCAGTGGTCCGCAAGGACGAGGCAGACCATCGCCTCAACCATCGGAACGGCACGGGGCAGCACACATGGGTCATGTCGCCCTTGAGCTTCCAGCGTGACGGCTTCGCCATCACGCGTCACCGTCGACTGCGGCTTGGAAATGGTCGCAGTGGGTTTGAAAGCTACCCGCATCGTGATGGTTTCGCCATTGCTGATGCCACCTTGAATGCCGCCCGAGCGGTTGGTGGCGGTCCGCACGCCTCCGCCTTCGCCAGGCACGAACGCATCGTTGTGCTCAGCGCCGGTGAGTGCGACACTGCCAAAGCCGCTGCCTATCTCGAACCCTTTGGATGCGGGAAGCGACATCACCCCCTTGGCCAGGTCGGCTTCAAGTTTATCAAAAACGGGTTCACCCAGACCTGCTGGTACGTTCCTCGCGACGCAACCAACCACGCCGCCGAGGGAGTTGCCGTCGCGACGTGCAACATCAATGGCTTCCGCCATCTTCTCTGCAGCCTGCGCGTCCGGGCATCTGACGGGGTTGGACTCTACATCACCCAGCGAGACAGCCTCGCTATCGATTAGTCCACGCACCTTATGAACCTGCTCCACCCAGGCTATGACCTCAACGCCGCACCTCTCGCGCAAAAGCTTACGCGCTACGGCGCCGGCAGCTACCCGGCCGATGGTTTCGCGGGCACTGGAACGACCGCCCCCCTGCCAGTTGCGCACGCCATACTTGGCCTCAGTAGTGTAGTCAGCATGCGATGGACGAAAAAGATCCTTCATCGCCTCGTAGGCTCGAGGGCGTGCATCCTTGTTACGCACCACCATCGCGATCGGCGTCCCCAGCGTGCGCCCCTCAAACAAACCCGAGAGGATCTCCACTTGGTCGGCCTCTTGGCGTGGTGTGGTCAGGCGGCTCTGACCCGGACGACGCCGGTCTAGATCGTGCTGAATCTCATCTGCGGCGATCGCCAGTCCTGGAGGACACCCATCAATAACCACACCCACGCCGCCACCGTGGGATTCGCCAAACGTGCTGATTCGATAAACACGACCAAAATGACTGGACACGAGCGCGTGTATAGCACGTTCTACCTCCCGTGGAGTGTGCGCCTAACCGTTCGGGACTCGGAGGGGCGCCAAAAGACCACCGGCATCGCACTGTCACAAGACCAATCTTTGGAATCGATATAACGCAAGCTCCGGTCCTAAGCGTATCCTGATTCGGCCTTCGTCCTCAAGGCCCGTCCTCACGCACCGGGGCGCTCTTAGTAGTCTCTGCGGAGGTTAGTATCCGCGAGATGTTGGTCTCGCGCCAACTTCTCGTACCTCGCTCCTACGATGCTGGCGTTTCTGCGATAAGGGTGCTTGGTTCAGGATATCCCTCAAACGGCACCTTAGGGTGCCTAAACGCTGACCCATCAGCGGCATGGCGTAAGCTCATCAGCGGCACGGCAGCACAACAGGAGCGCCATCTTTGTAAAGGTTGCTTTACAGCCTCAAGCGTACACCCATTCGGTCAGATGGCGCATGCGGGTGGCGGTTGCCGCGCAGAGTCTTATACTTCTGGCATGTTGCGGTTTGCAGCTCTCTTCATTCTTGTGCCCATCATCGAGCTTTCGCTCTTGGTCTCCCTCGGCCGGGTGGTGGGTGTCGGCGCGACGATTGGGCTGGTTATTGCAACTGGGATTCTCGGGGCATGGCTGGCTCGTTCGCAGGGCCTTCGCGTCTGGCGCGAATGGAATGAGGCAGTTCAACTCGGCAAAATGCCCGAGGAAGACATTGTGGCGGCTCTCCTCGTGCTTGTGGGTGGGGTGCTTCTGCTCACGCCGGGCATCGTCACCGACGCCTTGGGGCTTTTGCTGCTGATCCCAAAAACGAGAGGCATGATCGCGCGCACGGTACAACTGCGCACCCGCACACATGTGCAACCCTCCGTTAGTGTCTTCACACGCGGCATTCACGTGGTCCATGCCCCTTCCCGTCCCGAGCCTATCGACGTCAAGGTGGTCTCCGTGCGAAAGCCTTCGTGCCACGAGCTCAGCGGCCGCTCCAGCAGCTAGCTCCTAACGGCTCACCGCGTTCCATTTTGATGTTGCTCGTGCTGCCGGTGAATCAAGCAGGCGGGTTTTAAATGGAAAACCGTTTCAAATGGCAGAAATGCTTACGCTCGGAGCTAAGTCTGTTCGGGAACCTCTCAGAGTGGAGCTAGCCGAGCCCTGACATAGGTTCTGCTCAAGGCGCTAGCGCAGGCTTCGGACGACGTTGCAAATGATCTTGTAACCGAGGTCGCCTTCGAGAGTCATGATTGACTCTGGATGAAATTGCACAGCGGCGATGGGCAGACTCTCGTGCTCGATCGCCATCACCACCTGCTCGTCGGTGCGCGCAGTGGATCGCAAACCTTGCGGAAGCTCGTCCTCCCGTACGTAGAGCGAGTGGTAGCGTCCGGCAGAGAAGGTGGCAGGAAGATTGGAAAAGAGTGTACCCGATGCCCCTCGCACCATGGAAGATTTGCCATGCATGGGCGCCTCAAGCTGATGCAGCTTTCCACCAAAATGCTCGACAATGCCTTGGAGGCCAAGACACACACCAAAAGTCGGAATGCCCTTGTCTCTGGCCATTTGCAGCGTGCGGTCCATGTTGAAGTCGGCTGGGCGACCGGGCCCGGGTGAGAGAACGAGCAGGTCGGGAGAGAACGAGACCGAGTCGAGCGCCTCTGGGCGAAGAGTGACCACCTCGGCTCCCGTTTGGCGCAGATAGTTAGCGAGTGTGTGCACAAAGGAGTCGCTATGATCGACCAGCAGCACGTTTCGCCGAAAGGTCGCTTTTACTTCAACTCGCGACGGCTCGGCAGCGAGGTCCTGCCGAACCACATCGAGAAGCGCCGAAGCCTTTAGCCGTGTCTCTTGTTCCTCCGCTTCCGGCTCGGAATCGAAGAGCAAAGTGGCCCCACTGCGCACGTGGGCCAGCCCGTCGCGGAGGTGGATGGTCCGAAGCGTCAGACCGGTGTTCAGGTGACCGTTGAAATTGAGGACGCCCACGGCGCCGCCGTACCAGCGGCGCGGTGACTCTTCGTGGTTCTCGATAAACTGCATGGCACGCGCTTTAGGGGCGCCGGTGACCGTGACGGCCCAGGTGTGCGTCAGGAAGGCATCCAGCGCATCGAACTCAGGGCGAAGGATGCCTTCCACATGATCCACAGTGTGGATGAGACGCGAGTACATCTCAATCTGCCTGCGTCCAATCACTCTCACCGAACCTGGAATGCACACACGCGACTTGTCGTTCCTATCGACGTCGGTGCACATGGTGAGCTCAGCCGTGTCCTTTTCAGAGTTCAGCAGGGTCTGAATCTGCTTCGCATCACCTAAGGGGTCCTTTCCGCGCGCGATGGTTCCTGAAATAGGACACGTCTCGACGCGCCCATCTTCGACGCGAACGTACATCTCAGGTGACGCGCCAACCAGAAACTCGCTCTCCCCTAGGTTGATCAAGAAACCATAGGGTGAGGGATTACGCTTTTTCAGCGTCTCAAAAAGCGTGGCCGGAGCTTTATCGCATGGCTCGGAAAACGTCTGACTCGGAACCACTTCGAAGAGGTCACCTGTGGCAAATGCTTTTTTTGCCTCCACCACGGTGGCTGCATACGCGCCCGCTGCGTGGTCGCAGCAGGGCGCAGCCGATAGGCGGTGCACATAGCTGTGCGTGCCACCCTCACGGGGGTGCGCATACGTGGACTCTCCATTAAGAGTGAACTCGTAGGTGATGCGTTGTCCGACGCCCTTTTGATGGTCAACCACCCACAGTTCATCAGGAAGGTAGAGCACCAGATCGCGTTGCGCGGCATCGCGTTCCTGCCTTAGTACGATGGGCGCAAACTGGAAGGTCAGGTCGTAGCCGAAGGCACCGTAAAAACCCAGATGCGGATCTTCGCTGCTTTGGAAGTAGTTGATCGCAGCGCGCAGGATCGAGAGCAACGAAGGCCGCCGGCTGCGCTGCTCCTCTGCCATGGGTCCGTCAGCGGGTCCAGCGACGCTCAGACGCAGCAACGTGTCACCGACCCGCTCAACCTGCACGTCCCTCACCTGCTCAAAAGCAGCCAGCAGCACGCGGCCACGCATGTTGAGCGCCTCCACCTCGAGGGTCAGGCCGTGACCGACGAGCCGCAAGGGCGGATTGATAAATCCGATGTCCCAGCGTGTATATCTTCCGGGATACTCGTAGCTCGATGAGAAGAGAGCACCCAGCCGATCATTAAGCTGCTCGGCAAGCCGCACCATCTCTCGCTGAGGCGAGAACGGCTCGAGCGTACGCGTCACACCCAAGCCTCCAGCCGTGTGGTAGGTCGTCTCATCCCTTGAGGTCATGGGTGCATCTCCATATGTCAGCTCCTACTCGACCTTTCAGCTCCTGGTCGGCACGCCTCGGCCAATAGCGTCTTCCAGCATGGGCTGGTAGCCGGCGCGAAAGTCAGGGTAGCGAAAGCTATAACCGGAGTTTAGCATCAACGCGTTGCTACAGCGCTTGCCGTGCACCTCTCCAAGGGGACTGATTGCCTCGTGTGCCCGCCCGGCCTGCTCTCTTAGCCACCCAATGACGTCGTGAAGCTCTGTGGGTTGCTTATCGGTCGCCACGTATAGCGGCAGAGGCTGCGGCACCTGCATCAAATGCTTAAGGAAGCCCGCGCAATCGTCGCGGTGGATGCGGTTAGTGAAGCGGCGCTGCTCGGGCTGAGAAGCTCGGTCATCAAGCGCCATGTGAAGCAATCGGGTCCGGCTCGGGCCGTAGATGCCGGAAAAGCGTACCACGGTAGTTGGCACCTCCGACCGACGAAGCCGATCCTCTGCCTTTAGCAACGTCTGCCCTGAGAATGTCGTGGGCGCTGTCTCGCTGGACTCGTCGACCCAACTGCCATCGTCTTGGTGGTATACAGCGGTGCTCGTGATGAAGAAAAAGCGCTGAAGGTTCATGCGCCGTGCTGCAAGCGCGCCGGTAAGAGCAGCCGGCGCCTCAAGGTAGGAGGATGCATAGGCTGCCGCCTCACGTCGGTCCGGACTGGCAAGGAAGAAGACGTAGTCGAGGGTGGACGGAAGGCTTGCTGCGAGACCGTCCTTATCCAACAGATCTTGGTAGAGGTAGGTGACGCCCTCAACTTCTTTAGCGCTGCGGGACCGCCTGATGGCACATATGTTATACGGTGCCTCACCAACGCGCGCCGCTTGACTCGCTGAGACCGCTTCTTTTGGACGTACACGGGTGTGCGACGAAGGCGACAGCAACGCTGCCAGGGCAGTCCCCACGTATCCACAACCGGCGATGAGAACGGAGGGCACGGCGGAAGGATAGGCGTGATGGTGCACCTTGCAACCGGATGCGTGTCCTCTATGGTGCGCCTGTTCGGGGGTGACATATGCCGTGTGGGTGTGGCTGTTTCGGATTACTAACGCCGCGAGCTATCTTACTCGCGGTCTTGCTCTTTAGCGACTACGTAGAGCATGCTTGGCAATCAGGCTTTCTGCCCTGGATCGGCTGGCTCTTTCTGCCTGTTTCGACACTGCTCAGCGCCTGGCTGATCCATCAACATGTGACGGGGATGATCTTCTGGATTGCAATTTCCGTCGCTGTCGTTACGGATGTTCTTCTGTTCACGCCGCGCAGGCGGAAAGACCGACGGCGCCGATGAAGGCGCTTAGCTACAGAGAAACGGGGAGGAACGCGTTGTCTTCAGCTGCAAAGTGGTCATTGTCTTCAGCTGCAAAAGGGCCGTCGCCTTCAGCTGCAAAAGGGTACAGTGCTCAGGTGCTCATCTGCGCCTTGCTCTTGGCGGGCTGCGGTTACAACAAGGTCATCGACCTCGACGAAGACGTCAAGGCGGCTTGGGCTGAAGTGGAGAATCAGTATCAGCGCCGAGCAGAGCTCGTTCCCAACCTGGTTCGCACCGTAAAAGGTGCTGCCGAGTTTGAACAGAAGACGCTGCAGAATGTGGTGGAGGCTCGCGCAAAGGTAGGGAGTATTCAAGCAGACGCGTCGCTGCTCAACGATCCCAACAAGTTTCGCGCTTTCGAACAGGCCCAACAAAAGCTCTCCGGAGCTCTGTCTCGGCTCTTAGTAGTTGCCGAACGGTATCCCGACTTGAAGGCCAGCGCAGCTTACCGCGACCTGATGACCCAACTTGAGGGAACGGAGAATCGTATCGCGGTGGCTCGGCGACGTTACATTCAGCAAGTAGCGGAATACAACAAGGTCGTGCTTCGCTTTCCAACCAGCATTGGCGCGTCCATGCGGGGCAAGAGCACCAGACCCACATTCAGGACATCCGTACCAGGGGCAGAGCGCGCTCCCAAGGTGGACTTGTAGTGTGTGCCTGGCCTGCGAGCCACGCGGTGCGAGTACGCGGCGGACTGATGACAGCGGCGTTCGTCATGATGGGTCTGACTGCCAGCGGCTCAGCTGACGCTGAGCCGCTGCACCTCAAGCAGTACGTCACCGACGTGGCCGACGCGCTGGAACCGCGTGAGGAGGCGCGGGTTACACGTATGCTGGCCGACTACGAGCGTGCTACCGGGCACCAGTTCGCTGCGCTCGTCGTCGATTCGACCAAGGGCGAAGCGATTGAGAGCTACGCGGTGCGGGTGTTCGAGCAGAGCAAATTGGGTTCCAAGGAGCGCGACGACGGCCTGCTCCTCGTCGTTGCGACAAGAGACCGCAAAGCGCGCATCGAAGTGGGTTACGGACTCGAGGGTGCGATCCCCGACCTGCTGGCCGCCAGAGTGCAGCGTGAGTTGATGCTGCCTCACTTCCGGCGCGGGGACTACGGCAAAGGCATCGAGAGTGGGTTTGGCGCGCTTATGCGAGCTGCAAAGGGAGAAGCTGCTGGTGTTGCTAAAAACGTCCAGAGGGACACGAGCTCGCCTTCGTGGCTCCGGTTGTTTTTCGCGCTGCTTCTCCCTTTCTCGCTACTTGGTCTGCGGCGGCGGCGGCGGCGGCGGCGGTATGGCGGGTTCGGAGCGGCGCCGCTCTACGGCGGCAGGTTTGGAGGTGGCACCACGCGTGGCGGGGGCGGCTTCTTTGGTGGCATGTCAGGTGGAGGTGGCATGTCAGGTGGGGGCGGCGCCTCCTCAAGCTGGTAGCGAATGCGCGAGCGGAGTACACATCAACGGACGGTTATGTTGACGCAGGAGGGGCAAAAACATGTGGAGGCGTGCATCGCTGATGCCGAGAGGCGCTCGTCACTTGAAGTGGTGGTCGCTACCATGTCAAAGAGCGACAGCTACGCGGTCTGGCGGCTTTTGGCTACCACTTTCACTACCATGTTTGTCGCTCTGGGTGCGCACCTGTGGCTGCCGGAGCTCTCTGCGAGCTGGCTGCTGACGCTTCAGTTGCCGCTGGGCGTGCTGCTGTGGCTGCTCTTTGGGGTACCACCCATCTTACGTGCTCTGGCACCCGATGCTGTGGAGGTAGAGGCTGTTCGGCGTGAGGCGGAGCTGCTCTTCTTAGAACACGCGATCTTTGAGACGCGCGAACGTTCAGGCGTACTGATTGCTGTTTCCGAGCTTGAACGCCGGGTTGAGATCCTAGCAGACAAGGGACTCACCGCGGAGATTCCTCAAGAAGATTGGCGCCGCTACGCCGACACGATAGCAACTGCGGCGCGTAATAGACGAACCGCGGAAGGCCTGATCAACATTATTGAGTCTTTAGCTAAGCGCGCACATCCCATATTGGGCGCTCCAAGCGACCCGATCAACGAGCTGTCCGATACGGTAGTCCGAGTGGATAACTAACGGTTTGCGAGAAAGATCAGCATCCGAATATACGCGCCCAACTCATTGCGAAGCCGGAGCATCGACCTTAGTTCATTAGGTATCCAGTCAGTCCCTGGTGAGTCAGTTTTCAGGGAGGTTGTGCATGCAGCCGGAAAGCCACTGACCAGTTACGTTTACGAGGCGTAACGCCAGAGAGGCGCGCGTGGAGGTGCAGGAACACCCCGCGGCACGCGAAGAAGCGCGAGCAGGTCATTGGTGTCGACCTCGTCCCTGGCATTCTTGTGCTCCTTGCCGTCATTCCTACGCTTTGTACCGTCATTATACGAGGTACCGTCACTCTTATACGAGGTACCGTCACTCTTATACGAGGCGGCCACGCGATGGGTTCTCAGCTGAACGACGAGATGAAGCAGCGTTTGCTCAACGATCGGGACGATGCCAAGCAGAAGTTGCACGTCCGCTGCAGGCGCCAATGCTCCTGGCCGACCCACCACGAAGATGAACGCCACCTTTGCGCGGACGAGAATAGGGATTGCCGCCGTGCCTCTAGCGCATGGCTGATGCGCGTGCGGGTCCACAGCCGAGCTCCAGTCGCAGCACGCTACCTTCCTTCGCCACGCTTCCCGCAGACAGCCATTGTCGGCCACCCGTAAGGCCCCCCCCGGCAGCGGACGAATTGGGTCACCCGGGCGCACACTCACCTGATAGGCTTCGTCACCGATGACGCGAAAAAGCAAAACGCGATCGAATAGATGCCCCGAAGCACGACGCAGCACGTCAATCACGTCGCGCCCTTTCTCGCACCGACAAAGCTGCCTTGCGTGAAGCTCGATCCACTTCTTCTGTGCAGTGGCCTCGCGCAGCTGAGCTTGGTCCGAAACGTTGTCCTGTTCGACAGTAGACAAAACATCAGACACTTCCGCTTCGAGGCGCGATTTCAGCCGCTGAGGCCTTGATGATGGATCAGCAAGCGGTGTGCGGTACAGCAGGTCCCGCGCTTGCTCCAGCTTAGCTTCTGTTGTGACTTCTAGGCGAAACGCCAGCCCAAGCTGCGCGTGAAGCGCAGACGCGCTAGCCAGTTGCCCTGCACAAGTGAGCAGCGTCAGTTCACCATCTTCAAAAGATTCCGGCACAGCGCTTAGCTCATAGCTCCGCTGGAGCGAAAACATGTTGCGCAGCTCGTGGTGTCGCCACTTCGTATCAGGCGAGGAGGCAACTCCGAGACGCTTCAGCAGCGACGTGAGATCATTTGCGGGCAAACCCGTGCATGCACTTAGGTGGTCTAAAAGCTGCGATTCGCTCAAGATTCCAAGGACCACGACCGCCTCCTCAAGCGTCACTTGCGCATCCTCAGCAAAATGGCTGCAGCGCGTGAGCTCACGCTCTTGGATCAGCGGGTGACGACTCAGCAATGAAGCGATGGAAGGCATGATCATGTAACTGGCGAAGGCTCAGGAGCGGTCTGCCCGTCTCGCCCAAGTTGCGCCTTCTTAAGCTCGGCCCGGCCGACTTCCGAGCTCGAAACGAGGAATATGCGCGACGACCAAGCGCACAAGCCTCAAAGGGAGCGTTTCGCAGCCTCTTTGGCCGACGGGAGAGCGCATTTTGGTTGTTCTCGCGCGATGTTCAACTACTTATTGCAGCGCGGCTAACTTTCCTGGTCAGGTGATGAAGCGCCCACGGAAACTTGAAGGAGATTGGTCATCGCCATGGAGACAGCGACGGGCGCCGCTGTCTCCACCCTCATAACCCATGGACCGATACGAACATCCTGAAAGCCGACGTTCCTCAGTCTTCCTACCTCGGTCCGGGAGAAGCCGCCCTCGGGTCCGATGATTAGCCACGCTTCACCAGTACGCCGCCCTTTTGGCACGTGCCTGCACACATCCCAAAGCGGCGCGGTGGACTCCTCCCAACACACCCATTTGGTGATGCCGTCAGGCGCTTGAGAAGCGACCTCGAGTAGCGTGTCGGGCATATGTATCTCCGGTACCTGACGACGGCCCGCCACGGCCGTCGCTTCCTTCGCGATTTCGCGCAATCTCATCAACCGTGCCGCGAAACGGCCGTCAGACGGCGTGGGTACCGTGCGTTCAGAGAATACGAAGCGAATGCTGCTCACACCCACCTCAGTCGCCATGCGTACGATGCTGTAAATCTTACTCCCCTTCGGCAGCGCTTGGATCAATGTGACGCGAGGATAGAGGAGCCGGTTTTGGTGCGACGACGACGGGGAGCGGCTTCGTCCCGTTGCCAAGCAGTGCATGCCGCTCTGCGTGATCTTCATCACCTTAACGGAAGCTTCTTGGCCTGCGCCATCCATCAACGTGAAACTGTCACCCACGCTGAGGCGCAAAGCCTTGGCGTGCTTGACGAGCGAGGGTGTGAGCTCGAACGGTTCTCCCGTGGGAGGCAACTGATCAACTACGAAACGTGCCATGCAGCTCCTCCCCGTAAACGAGGCGCGCAGCAAATGAGGCGCGCAGTGAACAAGGCGCGCACAAGGCTCATCCGAATGGGCGCCGCATGGAGCTTACTGACAGGACCGGCTCAGAGCAAGATGGTCACGTCACACGGGACGCACACGTAGTCGGCCGTGTACGCTGCACATCTGCAGGTCCTCCGTCAGCGGTGTAGCCGCTACGCGTCACCCGTAAGTGTGAGCGCGACCCAATCATCCTGCTGCTCTTGCTCTCGAAGTCGCCAGCCTTCGTGCTGCAGGAAATCTTTCTCCTGACCCACCAGGAGCCCGCTCAAAATCAGGTACCCATCTTGAGCTACGCAGCGAACAAGGTGCGGCCACATGTCCGCCAGAACAGTGGCTTGAATGTTGGCACACACGAGGTCGTAGGATGCGCCGATCGTGTCGAGCGGCTTCGACGAGGCAGAGAATCGTTCAGCGACGCCGTTGCGCTCCGCATTCTCGCGGGCGGCTTGGAGAGCCATCTCATCGATTTCAACGCCCAGTGCCGAGCGCGCGCCTAGCAAGAGGGCGGCTATCGACAGCACGCCACTGCCGCATCCTACATCCAGGACGGAGGCTTGCGGAGGCATGTAGCGGTCGATGGCCCGCAGAACAAGCTGAGTGGTGGCATGCGTGCCCGTACCGAACGCGGGGCCTGGGTCGATGACGACGGGCGCCTGGATTGCCGCACCCTGCGTGTCCGCCCAGGGTGGACGGACCTCAATGCGTGGGCTGACTCGCATCGGACGGAAGTAACGCTTCCAGCCGTCTTTCCACGTCTCATCGGTGTGCAGGTGGTAACGCATCTTTCGGTGCGCACCCAGAGCATGGTATGTCGCCTGCGCAGTCGCTTCATCATCAAAGTGCGCAACGAGCTCAGAGCCTCGCGCGGCCGAAAGTGTGTGGGCGTCTCTCTCTTCGATACCCGTCGCCCCATGCTCCCAGAGCTCCATGGAAGCTTCCTCAAGCTCTTCGGTCTCACATGCGACGATGAGGTAATGCAGTGCCATGAGCGTCCTTGTGTGCACGGTAGGGATTGATGAGGTCTGGGAGGTGTTGACTCACGAGACGCTCCATCGGCTGAAGGCGACGTACCCGATGAGAAGAACCACCCATACCACGCTCTCCGCATGAAACCGCAGCAGCCATCCTGCCACGGGCGTTAGCGGTGGGAAGAGTCCGATGAGTTTCTTCCATAGCTTGCCACGCTTGGCGAAGAGAATCCTTAAGGTGAGGACAAGATGAAAGACGAGGCAGAGCGCTCCCAAGAGAGTTTGCACGCCAAGAGCCCAAACCTCAAAACCGACGTTCATCTTACCTCGTCATGCCACAACCGTCTTACCTCGTCATGCCACAATGCTGCTGGGACTGGGCCGGTGCTGCTGGGACTCGGCCGATGTTGCTGGGACTCGGCCGATGTTGCTGGGACTCGGCCGATGTTGCTGGGACTCGGCCGGTGCTGCTGGGACTCGGCCGCTGTTGCCGACCCTTCTGACAGCGTCCATATGGCCAGCACGCGCCCGTACCGCATTGTGCGGGATCTTCCTATCGTCGCAACATGAGTGAGGCGAGAATCTGGCTGCGTGGAGACGTTTCTGGTGCAGATTAACTAGTGCGCTACTTCAAGTTGACTGGTGCGCTACTCCAAAACTGCGGAATGGCACGAAGCAGTGAGGAACAGATGCGACCGCGTCAGCCGCGCGCACTGCGTACCGGGCGGCAGTGAACTGACCCATCAGAATAAATGCGCTAGAGTGGCCGGCATGAGTGACAAGAGCCCCGAAAAACCCATTGTCGTCGGCATGATCGGCGGAGGCGTGGTGGGCCAAGGTGTGCTGCGTATTCTAACCAACCATGCCCAGAGCATCCGGGCTCGCCTTGGCACGTCCCTTGAGATCAGACAGGTCGCAGTCCGAGACCTCTCCCGCCAACGCGACTTGGCCGGAATGGAGCTGCGATTGACGGCTCGCCCGGAAGACATTTTGGAGGATGACGAGGTCGATGTTGTGGTCGAAGTCATGGGAGGTGTGGACCGCGCTGGCGCCCTCATTCGATCCGCCATCGAGCGCAAGAAGAGCGTGGTCACAGCCAACAAAGCTCTTCTTGCGGAAGGAGGCCATGAGCTTATTGAGTTGGCCGAAGCGGCAGGCGTGGACCTTTACTACGAGGCGGCGGTCGCGGGCGGTGTGCCGGTCATCCGGGTGCTCCGCGAGGCGCTTGCCTCCGACCAGGTTGTCTCTCTTTGCGGCATCGTGAATGGCACAAGCAACTTCATCCTCACACAAATGTCTGATGAAGGCGTCACCTTCCGTCAATCTCTTGAGCACGCACAAGCGTCAGGTTTTGCCGAGGCTGACCCTACGCTGGACATCTCGGGGGGTGACGCTGCGCACAAGCTCACCCTGCTAACCACGCTCGCCTATGGCGTTCGTGTTCTTCCTGAACAGATAGAGACCGACGGGATCGCCGATGTGTCCACCGTGGACATGGCTTTTGCTAAGAGGTTTGGCTACGTAATCAAACCTCTTGCTGTGGCTCGCTTAACCCCCACTTCGGAGCTTCAGTTGCGCGTAGGGCCCTCGCTGATCGACGAGCGCAACGTGCTAGCAGGCATTGGCGGCGCCCTGAACGCGGTGCTCATCGAGGGCGCTTCGCTGGGACCCTGCATGTTGTCAGGTTATGGGGCCGGCGCCCTCCCGACGGCTACGAGCGTCGTAAGCGACATCATTGACGTTGGGCGGAACCTTCGAAGCGGCGCCCGCGGGCGGGTTCCCTCGCGCTCTTTCCGCAGCGAACACCTCGTTCCGGTGGCGCTTGAGCGGCCATCCGAGAGCCGAAGTAAGTACTATCTGCGGTTCACGGTGAAGGACCAACCCGGCGTTCTGTCGAAACTCTCAGGAATCCTCGGCGAACACAACGTGTCCATCGAACAGATGGTCCAGGAGGGACGCGCCAACTCGCCGGACGCATCTGTCTCACTCGTCATGCTTACACATCAAGCGAGAACTGGAGACATGATGACGGCGTTGAAGGTGGTCGACGGGCTTCCAGCTGTGCTGGAACCGACGCAATCACTACCCATCGAGGAGGTGTAGTTGGCGGCCACAACAGACCACGACCTCACCGGCCTTGGCGAACTTCACTCCTTAATCGGGGAACATGCGGAGTTTGAGGGGACACTCACCTTCGAGGGAAAGGCGCGGATTGACGGTCGTTTCCGCGGCCGAGTGGTGGCCTCGGGCGTCCTCGTCCTTGGACCTGAATGTGAAGTCGAGGGGGAGTTGGACCTGGTAGCACTTATCATGGTGGGAGGAGTGCTGCGCGGACACGTGCGCGCCAGTGAGAGCGTTGAGATCCGCGAACCATCAAGGGTTTACGCAGATATCACGTCGCCGCAGCTCGCTATCGACAAGGGAGCGCAGATCGATGGGCAGTGTCGCGTTGCTGCCGCCAACGAGTCGCTGCAGACCCCTACAGCAAAAGAAGCAGAGCAGGTGTAACTGGTCAGAGGCTTGCTGACCAAGAAGGATGCTTACCAAGGAAGTCTCGCTTTCGGCTTACCTGCTCAAGTCCGAACCTCACGCACCCAATACGCTCCGGTGGGGCCAATGCGCTACAGTTGGACCGCGACTACAGTTGAATCGTGAACTACAGTTGAATCGTGAACTACAGTTGAATCGTGAACTACAGTTGAATCGTGAACTACAGTTGAATCGTGAACTACAGTTGAATAGAGTCGCGCCGGATCCAGTCTACCCTTGAGATGCCTACCTTGATGCACGTGCCAGATCTTCTAAGCGGGAGCAAAGGACATGAGTTGGACGCCGAGCCCGCCGGGCTTGCCACTCGCGCCCGGGCGTGGCGAATCTGCTCTCGCTGCATCTGGGTTGGTCTTCTTGCCTTGGCTTTAACGCCATCCAAACACGCCGCAGCCAAGGGCCCTTCGAAGGTAGTTCGCGCAGGCAATCGTGCCCATCCTCGCCTAGATATCGCTTGGGGTCGTGCCGTGACAACGGTACCCGTACCTATGGCCGAAGTGCTCCGGGTTGTCTCCGACTACAACAACTACTCCACGATCATTCCTCGATGCAGCAAGTCACTCGTGCTTGCACAACAAGGCATGAACGCCACGGTCTACCTTCAGGCAAAGCCAAGAGGCCTGTCGGCATCGTTCTGGGTTCAAGTAAAAGTCCGCCACAAGGAACAGGGCCAGAAAGTGATTTTGGAGGCGAGGAAGACCCGGGGTAATGTGGATGTGGCTTTGGCGCGTTGGGAGCTTCTTCCTACGCACCAAGGGAAGCAAACCAGAATCGCCTTTCAGATCTTATTCAAACCAAGCTTTCCTTTTCCGTCCAATGTGCTTTCTAAATATAACCGCACGACGGCCCGCACCACCCTTCGATCCGTGAGGCGCCAGTTGATGCGTAAGCGCCAGGCGCGCTCGACCTCTCCGTCCTGAAGTCCCTCAGTCTTGGAAGTGTGCCCCGTTCACGTTCTGCCCCCCTTTTACAGCGCCAGGCTTGACTGGGGTAGAGAGGGTGCTAGATCCGCGCCATTCCGCGAAACAAGGCGCGCCGCGAGCGAAACGACCTCCTAAGCGCCGTGCCGCGGCTGCAAACACTATGGCGACACCTCATACAGCGCCTGCAGCGGTTTTGGGTATCATGCTCAAAGAGCGGTCGATTATCGACCTCGATGGTACTTTCTTCGTTCAGCTGGCAATCTTCGTTCTGCTTTTCCTGTTGCTTCGGTGGCTGGTCTTCCGACCCCTGATGCGCGTATTCGACGCGCGTGACAAAGCCATCCTGGGCGTGCGTGAGGATGCGAAGGCCGCCAAGGAGCGAGCGGAGCAAGCCTCCGTTGAACTCGAAGAGAAGCTGGAGCATGTGCGCCGAGAAGTCGCTCAGGAGCGTGAGAAGCTGCGAGCGGAGGGGCTAGCCTTCGAACGCGAGTTGTTAGAAAAAGTGCGTAATGAAACACAGGCAAGCCTCAACGAAGCGGAGATGAGGCTGGTGGCAGAAAAGGAACGTACGCGACTGGCACTGCAAGAGGACTTACCAAAACTTGCTGAAGACATCGCATCGAAGGTTCTTGGACGTCAGGTATCATCATGACCTGGCCGCATCATCAAATGCAGATAGCACCCGCACACCGTTCGAGCAGACCGCGTCTGATGTTGTTGATTCCAGTGCTGTTGTTGATTCCACTTGTGGCCATCGCCACGCTATTACCTGGGTGGTCAGATAGCAAAGCACTGGCCGAGGAAGGGCTGAGTGCCGCTGAGATCGCTCGCGATGTTGAAGACGGCCCTGATATGGTGCACGAATCGGTCGAGCACGAACACACCGAGCATCTCGACGTTATTCAGGTTGTCGCGGGAGTAGTTAACTTCATCCTGCTTGTCTTCATTCTCAGGCTGCTGTTACGTCGGCCGCTGATCGGGTTTCTAAAGTCACGAAGAGCGCAAGTAGAACGAGAGCTCGAGGAGTCAAAGCGCATCCAAGGTGCATCGGAAACCTTGCTTGCAGAAACGGAGCGACGCGTTGCTGACATCGACCGGGAGGCAGAGCAGATTCGGCAGGATGTGTTAGCCGCCGGACGAGCTGAACGCGACCGTCTGGTCCAGGATGCCGAGGACAAAGCTTCTCGTATGCGTCGTGAAGCCACTTCTCAGGCAAATCAGGAAGTTAAGCAACTTCAGGTCGCGCTTCGTCAGGAACTGACGCAGGATGCTGTCGACAGAGCGAAAACCATCGTTCGTCGCGAGATTAGCGCGGAAGACCAGACGCGTCTCAACGACACGTTTCTCCAAGAGCTGCTCAGGCAAGCTAAGCAGCATGATGTGCAGGCGGGTGGTCGCCTTCAACCCGCAGGGCGTCTGTAAGAAGCCGGGTGAGTAAGCGACATGAGCAACAACGTATCATCATCTTCACGCCGCTACGCGGAAGCTCTTCTTGGTCTGACGCAAAGCGCAGCTCAACGGAATCAAATACGTAAGCAGCTTTTCGATCTGCGGCAGATGTGGGAGCAAAGTCGCGAGCTGCAAACGGTTTTTGAAGATCCCAGGTACACCGCAGAAGAGCGGCAAGCGGTGGCTAAAGCATGGGCCGCAAAAGCCCAGGTGGATCCTCTGCTCATTCGCTTTTGCAGCGTTCTTGCTGAAAGTGAGCGTCTGGAGGAGCTTCCCATGGTGGCCAGTGCATTTTCCGCACAGGCCGACGCCAGCGAGGGCCGCGTTCAGGCGGAACTTATCACGGTGGAGCCGGTGTCCTCGGGTTATCTAGAGCAGGTGCAACGCGCCCTGGAAGCGGTTACCGGTCAGCAAGTTTCATTGACGACTCGTCAAGATCCAGACCTCATAGGCGGCGCGGTGGCGAAAGTCGGAGGCCGCATCTTTGACGGCAGTGTGCTAAGTCGTCTTTCGGTCTTAGAGCAAGCGCTTGAAGCAACGTAAGGCAGGCACGCGTACAGGCCACAGATCTGGTAACGGCTAACGACCGGGGTCGGCATCTACTCCCGTTGGCCATTCTCTTAGAGGTAGAAAATGCAGCTCAAACCCGAAGAAATTTCAGAGATCATCAAACAGCAGATCGCGGACTACAGCAACACGATGGATGTCTCGGAAACAGGCACCGTACTGACTGTGGGAGACGGGATCGCTCGAATCCACGGGCTTGAGAAGGCGATGGCGGGGGAGCTCGTTGAGTTCCCACAGCAGGTGATGGGCATAATCCTCAATCTTGAGGAGGGTAATGTTGGTGTTGCAATCTTCGGGAGCGGCACCTCCATCGGTGAAGGCGACACCGTCAAACGTACCGGGCGCATCATCGATGTTGCTGTGGGTGAGCAACTGGTGGGCCGTGTAGTCAATGCCCTAGGGCATCCGGTGGACGGCAAGGGCCCAGTTGATGCCACCGAGCGTCGACGCGTGGAAGTCAAAGCCCCGGGCATTGTCTCACGTCAACCTGTGAAGCAACCGCTCCAGACGGGTCTCAAAGCTATTGACTCTATGATCCCAATCGGCCGGGGGCAACGCGAGCTAATCATCGGCGATCGGCAGACAGGCAAGACGGCTATTGCTGTTGACACCATCATCAATCAGAAGGGCCAAAGCGTATTTTGTGTCTATGTGGCGATCGGACAAAAGCAATCCACCGTAGCTCAAGTGGTCGACAGACTAAATGCGCATGGCGCCATGGAGTACACGACGGTGGTGGTCGCGGGTGCCTCCGAGTCTGCGCCCATGCAGTTCATCGCACCTTATTCGGGTTGCGCGATGGCAGAGTACTTCCGCGACAGCGGTCGGCACGCCCTGATTATCTACGACGATCTCACCAAACAAGCTACCGCGTACCGCCAGCTATCGCTCCTTCTGCGCCGGCCGCCTGGGCGCGAGGCTTACCCCGGTGATGTGTTCTACCTCCACAGCCGACTACTCGAACGGGCCGCCAAAATGGCTGATGAGTGGGTCGTCATCAAAAAGGGCGGTGAGGCGCGGCGACCAGGGATCGATGGCAACGTATACCGCGGTGAGAATGCCGCTGCTCAAGCGCAAGAAGCCGCGACGTCCAAGGGAGCAGACTACGAAGCTCAACAGCTTCCGGATTCCGGCGGCTCCCTGACAGCCTTGCCTATCATTGAGACCCAGGCAGGCGACGTGTCGGCGTACGTGCCAACCAATGTTATCTCCATCACCGATGGGCAGATTTTCCTCGAAGCAGACCTCTTCTATTCAGGTGTTCGTCCCGCGATTAACGTGGGCATTTCGGTGTCTCGTGTTGGCGGAAGTGCGCAGATCAAGGCGATGCGGCAGGTGGCAGGCACCCTTCGATTAGAGCTGGCGCAGTATAGGGAGATGGCTGCCTTCGCGCAGTTTGCATCCGATCTGGACAAGGCAACGCAACGCCAGCTTGCCCGTGGGCAACGTCTTGTGGAGGTGCTCAAGCAGAAGCAGTACGTCCCCGCTCCCGTTGAGGAGCAGGTGGTCGTCATCTTTGCTGCAACTCAAGGATACCTTGACGACTACGCTGTCGAGCAGACTCGGCGGTACGAAGAGGAACTTCTAAGCTATCTGCGAGCACAACGCGCTCAACCTCTTTCGCTTATCCGGGAGAAGAAGCAGCTGAGCGACGACATCAAGCAAGAGCTTCACGAGGCGCTCAAGGCCTTCGCCAGGGTTTTCTCGGCAAATCAGCATTCAACGGAGCCGGCAGCTTCCGCAGCTGAGTAGCAGCCTCGCGAACACGAAAGGCGAAGGAGCCAGGAAGGCGCATTAGACGATGGCGGGATTGAAAGAGATTCGCACCCGGATAGGGAGCGTGAAGAGCACGCAGAAGATCACGCGGGCGATGAAAATGGTCGCAGCAGCTCGGCTTCGGCGAGCCCATCAGCGTATAGTCGAGCTGCGTCCATACGCCCAGAAGACGCTCGACGTCTTGTCTTCGGTGGCTGCGCGGAGCGGCCATGACGCTCACCCACTGCTCGCGCGCCGGCCTCCAAAGAAGGTTATGCTGGTGAGCTTAAGCAGTGACCGAGGTCTTGCCGGCGCCTTCAACGCCAGCGTCAATAAGCACACCCTACGCTTTGTCAGAAGCCTCGAAGCCGAAGGCAAAGAGGTCACCCTTGCTGTGATCGGGCGCAAAGGACGCGACTACTTTAGGCGGCGCGGCGTTGCGCTACTTGAGGACGTTCCTCAGCTCGCCGGAGGCATCTCGATGGAGGATGCCAGCAGCATCGGTGCCGTGATCATCGATGCGTACACGCGCGCTGAGCTTGATGCGGTTTACCTTGTATACAACGAGTTCAAGAGCGCAATCTCTCAGATCGTCGTGCGCGAACCCCTGCTTCCGGTCACGGCGAAGCACGATAGCAATCATGCAACAACCGAGATGATCTACGAACCGGGAAAGAAGGAGCTTCTCGATCGGCTTCTTCCTATGTACGTGGACGTTGAGATCTATCGCGCCCTCTTGGAGTCCAATGCCTCCGAGCATGGCGCACGCATGACTGCGATGGACGCAGCCACCAAGAACGCATCCGAGCTCATCGCGAAGCTCACACTCCAGTTCAATCGTGCACGACAAGCGGCGATTACGAAGGAACTTATGGAAATTATTGGGGGCGCCGAAGCGCTTCGGTAACACTTATATGCAGCGCATCCGCGGCCACGGGGAAGAGCCAAGGTGCGCTACGCTGACTAACGTTAGGGGAAACAGATGGCAGAGCAGGCAGTTGGACGTATTTCGCAGGTCATTGGCCCTGTGGTAGATGTGGAGTTTCCAGTGGGAGGACTTCCACCCATTCTTACCGCTCTTCAGGTGGGTAACGCTTCTATCAGTGATGAGCCCTGGAACCTGACACTCGAGGTCGCCTCGCACCTGGGACAGAACACCGTGCGGACCATCGCCATGGATGCAACCGAGGGTTTGGTTCGTGGTGCAAAGGTGCGCAACACCGGCGCTCCAATCCAGATGCCTGTGGGTGAGGAAACGTTGGGGCGCATCCTCAACGTGGTTGGAGAGCCCGTCGATGGCGGCGGGAAGGTTGTGGCGTCGACCTATGCTTCCATTCATAAAGACCCGCCAAAGTTTGTTGACCAGAGCACGCAAGTCGAGATTTTTGAGACCGGCATCAAGGTCATTGACTTACTCGCTCCCTACCGGAAGGGCGGCAAGATCGGCCTTTTCGGCGGTGCTGGAGTGGGAAAGACCGTGCTCATCCTGGAGCTCATCAACAACGTAGCGAAGGCGCATGGTGGTGTGTCGTGTTTCGCCGGTGTGGGTGAACGTACGCGTGAGGGAAATGACCTCTGGTTGGAGATGTCGGAATCCAAGCTTGAGTCTGGCGCAAGTGTTCTGTCGAAGGCAGCGCTAGTCTACGGACAGATGAATGAGCCTCCTGGTGCGCGCGCGCGCGTTGCCCTGAGCGCGCTGACGATAGCGGAGCATTTTCGGGATGCTGAGGGCCAGGACGTGCTCCTCTTCGTCGACAATATCTTCCGCTTCACTCAAGCAGGATCTGAGGTCTCCGCGTTGCTCGGCCGGATTCCTAGTGCGGTCGGCTACCAACCGACACTGGGTACCGAGATGGGGGCTCTTCAGGAGAGGATTACCTCCACTACGAAAGGTTCGATCACATCGGTTCAGGCCATCTACGTTCCTGCCGATGATATTACTGATCCAGCACCAGCTACGGCCTTCGCGCATCTAGATGCGACAACTGTTCTTTCGCGCGCCATTGCAGAGCTCGGGATTTATCCAGCGGTAGATCCTCTTGGATCCACCTCCACCATGCTCGACCCGCAGATTCTCGGCGAACGTCATTATCAGATTGCTCGCAAGGTGCAACAGACGCTTCAGCGCTATAAGGATCTACAAGACATCATTGCCATCCTCGGCATGGATGAACTAAGTGAGGACGACAGGCTGGTGGTCGATCGTGCACGAAAGGTGCAGCGTTTCCTCTCGCAGCCCTTCTTCGTCGCACGAGGCTTTACCGGTCTAGACGGCAAGTACGTAAAACTCGAGGACACGCTCAACGGGTTCGAAGAGATCGTTGAAGGTAAGCACGACGATGTTCCGGAGCAGGCCTTCTACCTTAAGGGAGGCATCGATGAGGTGCTCCAGGCCGCAGAGAAGCTAAAGCAAGAGGATGGTAACTGAGGCGACAGGTGAGTCCGTCGGTCCTCATACTCTCATTGGGGAAGCTGCACCGCGCGATTTGGCCCGGACTCGACCAGCAGCTTGTAAACACAGCAGCTTGTAAACACAGCAGCTTGTAAACACAGCAGCTTAGACAAAAGAGCGTAGTACGACGATGGCAGAACATATACGACTTCAGGTGGCAACCCCGACAGGACTCATGCTTGACGTGGAGGTCAGCTCGGTGAGTGCTCCCGGAACATCGGGCGAGTTTACTGTGCTGCCCAATCATCGGCCTTTGCTCTCGTCTCTCCGACCCGGCCTTCTTCATTTTGAGAAGGCAGGTAAAGAGACCCATGTTGCTGTAGGCTCCGGCTTCGCAGAAGCTGGGCCAAACGCCGTGACTATCCTGACGGAGCGTTTCGCAGAGTCTTCCGCCCTCGACAAACAGGAGGCAAAGCTCAAACTTGATGAAGCCAACAAGGCCTTGAGCGAGTACGCGCATGGTGACGGCTACGAGTATGAGCACGTGCGTGAGGAGCTCGACTGGGCTGAAGCAAGAGTGCGGCTTCTTGAGGTAGAACCAAACGGCTGACGTCCTGTCTTCGGTCCCGCTCAAGTGAGCCAGGGCGGATTCAAGCTGAGCGGCGTGTGCAGACCGACCGAGGGATTTCCCCCTGTCGAACGGCCAGCAACACATGCTGCTGCAGCCATCACCACATAAACGTAACGGCCGCACGAGAGTCCACGCCCCGAAATGTAACGCGTGATTAACAGGAGCAACCGCTGCGAGAGAAGAGCGCGGTCTTCAGGATGCACTAGTGGAGGTGTTCTGCCGCGATGTCAGCCCACGGGCCGTCAGGATCTAGCTCAAGGTAGGCTCTCCAATGCAACCTGGCCTCCTTCCCCTGACCGAGATCCTCCAGGGTCATGGCTGCATTAAAGTGCGCGTCAGCGAACGCAGGATCTGACTCTATCGCACGCAAGAAGCAATCGGCGGCGTGCTCAACTTCGCCTTGTTCGTACATGATGAAGCCGACGTTGTAGAGTGCCTCCGGGTGGGCGGGCTCCTTCCGCAGAGCTTTCTCGAAGAGTTCCAGAGCGCCTACCACGTCGCTCTGGCTATACTTCAGGTTGCCCAGGTTGGTCATGGCATTCGTGAAGTCCGGATCAAGCTCAAGCGCACGTTTGTAAGCGGCTTCCGCATCCGGCACTGTTCGAGGGTCCTCATCTAACCTGCAGCCCTCCAGGTAGTGATGGTACGCGGCACGTGAATTGGCCTCGCGTGTGCGGGTGCGGCTTCGATCCAGGGTTTTGATCACTTGATCGCGAAGAGAATCCACGTCAAAGTCCAGCAGCTGCTGGCCCGACTGCGGCTCGAAGGCTCCCTGCCGATCTCGCACCAGCACGTGCTTGCCGTCTGTGGTCACTTTGAGCTCCGTGAGGGGACGGGTAACCCCCGGCAGCGACTTGCGCAAGGCGGACAAACTCCGTCGCACCTTCTGAAGCGGCAGGCCAGCTTCGAGCAGCCCGCATGCCGTGCGTATGCTAATCAGGTCGCCGAATGTGTAGGCGCGTTGATGGTGCCGCTTACCTGATGGGGAAAGGAAGGATGTGCGATCCCAGTACCGGAGGCGACCCACCGAGATGTTGAACAAGCGCGCGACGCAATCCGCCGTGTAGAGGTCAGTAACCGGATCTTCGGCGTCGCGCGTTCGGACGAGCGCCATGCGCTTCGCAGTCGCGGATACCCCTTCGCCCGCAGCGAGAGGGGCTCTTACTCCGCGATGGGCGAAGTCGACATGAATCACATTCTCGGGGGTTTCTTCCAATGCGACTCGACAGATTCATGAACGGTGGGAATCTCCACGTCCGCGTGCAAATATAGCCGCATTGCATCCACGCGCACGCGGGTTTCTATAACCGCTGTTGCAAGCGGGCGCTCAGCGACGCGTTGAAGTGCTTCTGAGATTGCGATGCGCCCGGCACGGAAGCGTAACCGCACCGATATCTCCAGTGCGCCCGAGAGCGCCAGTTCATGCGCGACGTTGGCGGCTTCGCCTTCACCAAGCCCTTGAAGCAAAGCGTCTCCTTCTGAGCTAACCCGTCAAGCTCCATGGTACAGGCTTCGGCACATAAAGATCAACATTGGCAACATGGCTGGCCCGAGTGCAGATACACGGCGCCGATGCATCGCCGCTCACTCAGCGGGACCCACCGCCCAGCGTCATTCAAACAAGGGGCGGTCCCCCCAATACGTTCGCTCACGATGCATCTTCCCGCGGGCCCATCGTACATGCCGGCATGCGGGGGAGAGTGGCGTAGGCGACTTCGCCGAGGGGCTCAGGCTCATTGCCAAGTGAGCATCCCACTGCTTTACGACGACATATAGATGCATCACGCGGTTGACCCTGCTACCCGAACACGTTCGTGATGGGCGGGGGAGTTTGGGTGAATGCCGCGGGATTGACTTCCGCGGTAGAGGGTTTGGGTGCCAAACCCTCAGTAAAAGTCGGAGCGGTCCCCCCAATACGTTCGCTCACGATTCATCGGCGCCGGGGGGAGTTTGGGTGAATCGGTCCCTCGGACCGAGAGGGTTTGGGTGCCAGACCCTCGGTGAAGATCGCATCGCGCTGATTGCACCTACTTTTTAGGCGTAAATGCCTCGCCGGTCAGCTGAATCCGTACCGGCTGGCAGACGAGCGCACTTTGAGTTAAACCCTGTCATGAGTAATGGGTCAGTCCCTGGTGAGCCGGTTTTCGAGGAGTTTGTGCTTTCAGCGCTCGGATCGCAGGAGACGCAGTCGACGTGAACTTCACGCGTGACCCACCAGAGTGCACTGACCCACTAGAGTGCACTGACCCACCAGAGCGCGCTTTGGTGCGTGAGGATGGGGTTTGAGGCCGGATTTGAGACCGGAGTTCAATCAAGGGAGTCGAATGCGCAACCTCCTCGAAAAGTGCGCCTTCCCGGTCGGGAAGCCACTGATCGGTCACCTGTCATGAAGCCCCTGTCCAAGCCCGTCGGCTTCGTGTCAGACATTCACGGGAACATGGCCGCTCTCGCGGCTGTGCAAACGTACCTGCGTGAGCAAGGAGTCACCGCGCTTGCTGTAGCTGGCGACCTACTCCTCGGCGGCCCGCAGCCCCTCGAGGTCTGGCGCACCCTTCAAGACGTAAACGCCCTGTGCATCCGTGGGGTCAGCGACGACGCTTTGACCCAGGTAGATCTTTCCAATCTCGCAGCCACATCGCCCGATGAGAGAGCGAAGCTTGAAGCGTTTGAGTCGACTCGGCGCGCCGTCGGCGAACTGGTATTGACACGCGTAAGGCGCCTCCCGGACCGACTTCGGCTTCCTTTCATCGACGGCAGCGAAGTGCTAATGGTGCACGGCTCACCGGCAAGTCCCTACACCGAGATGACTGCGGATATGACCGATGAAGAACTAGCGGCGTTGCTCAATGATGATCCGGCTGACATCGTCATCTGCGGTGCTTCGCATGTGCCGTTTTCACGGCAGGTCGAGGACACCAGGATCGTTAACGTGGGGTCGGTCGGTGATGCGCCCGAGGGCCCCTACGCACACGTCACCATTGTGACGCCGCAAGCCTCCTCGGTGGCGATACACCAGGCGCAGGTCAACTACGCAAACGGTCCAGACCTGGACAGCTGCGCGTAGCAGCGCTCCTCCCATACCGGATGTAGAGTTCCCGCTGAGACTTCACCGGGAGCACTTCTGTAAAGCGCATGGCATGGCCGAGACCGGATCGGTAATCTGCCAACGCCGCACCGGTGCGAGCAAATCGCATGACCCCCATGCATTCCGCACCCCAGCTGTCTCCTTTGTAGAACTCACGCAGGCAGGGCTCTCAGAACCTAGCCTGATCCGGGCAATGCCAGTGACTCCGACACCCATGTTGTTCAGTTGAGTCAGTTTTCGAGCGCCCCCGCCAAAGTTCTCGTCCTCCCCGCGGTCGTCCTGCGATCCTGAAAAAACAGGAGCGTAGCTCATCCACGTGAGGCCTCTTCCAAAGAACTGATTTTCTCAAGAACTAGGTCGCGAGGAGGAAAGCCGAAAAATGGCCTAAGTGAACGGGATTGGCCTGATCCGGGACCAGCCGACGGAGTAGATACCTGCTAAAGCGCCCGCGTGACTACCGCATATCTGGAGCAACGCCTCCGCCCTCTCAGATCTTCCACATGCAAGCGCCCGCCGTCACTCGAATAGGCGTCCGCTTGGTCTACTCGGCGGCCTTCTCAGGGTCAGCTTCTGGCAACTGCTCAAGCTCCACTGCCGTCACATGACGCTCATCTGCCTCTCGAACGGTAAAGCGGAACGGACCTAACTCGAGCGCTTGCCCCACTTCAGGCACCTTTCCGGCGAGGTCATTGATGAGACCGCCAAGCGACTCGTGATCCCCCGCCACCTCGGGTAGCTCCGCCTCAATCATATCTTGCAGGTCGTGCAGCGACATATTGGCCTGAACAAGATACCGCTTCTCCCCGAGTCGCTGAATAGGAGACTCCTCTCGATCATGTTCATCCCTAATCTCGCCCACTATCTCCTCAAGGATATCCTCGAGGGTAACCAAGCCACTCGTGCCTCCGAACTCGTCCACGACCACAGCCAAGTGCACCCGGCGTGCCTGCATCTCACGCAGTAGGTTACCTATCTTCTGCGACTCAGCGGCGAAGAATGGAGCTTTGCTAAGCTTGCTTAGGGCGCGTTGAGGCGACCCCTTCTTCATCGACCGGAACAGATCCTTGGCATAGAGAACGCCTTCAACCTGGTCGAGACGCTCATGATAGATGGGATAGCGGCTATGCCCTTTTTCCACCACGAGAGCGAACACTTCATCCAGTGACATCGTCCGTTCAATCGCGACCATCTGTGTGCGAGGCACCATCACCTCGCGAGCCACTGTATCCTTGAACTCCAGAACGCTTAAAAGAAGCTCCGCATGCTCCTGACTGAGGTTTCCCTTCTCCTCGCTTTGCTCAATCAGATGCTCCACCTCGAGCTCGGCGACGCGTTGCGGATTGTCGTCCGCACGCTCGGGAAGAACCTTGGACACTAGCCGGGCGAATGCGAGGAGGGGCGCCACGAGCGGCGCCATGAGCCACTGCACCGGACGAACGAGCTGAAAGAGGATAAATGCGTTCCCGTTGAGCCGCCCGCGGCCGTACGTAGTGGCTACCTCTGCCGCAATGCAGTAGGCGAGCCCAAAACCAAGGACGCCTACCGCGAGGCTAAGGTCGTGCAGATGGGTGCCCGCCAAGAGACGCACACATCGGTCTGCCACAAGCGATGCTCCCAAGCCCACGCACAAGACCCGCCCGACGAGAAACGTTGCCGACAATCGACCGCGGCCGATGAGCAGGCGGCGCGCAATACCCGCGTGCTTGCCATCGCTGTCTACGATGGCACGAAGACGCGCGTCGCCCAGCGTATTCAATGCGTCGTTAAGACCGGCAAACGCAGCACCAACGAACAACACCGCCAGGACAACTATCCAGGCGGTCCAATTCAGTGGAGGGTCATCCACCGAGTCGCTCTCGATCGTTCAAGGTCGAATGCACTCCGAAAGCTTTTGGGGAACGCATAGGTGTTTACGACCGTATGTCCTCTTTGCGTGCTGACTTGGACCGACCACTGACAGCCGACGCATCACAGGACAAACCTGTATGGCAACTTTCAAAGACTGAACCTTCGCAAATGCCAGAACTTGAGCCGATCCGAAGTTATTTGCCACAACGGAAAAAAGCATAATCGCGGGTTCGAGGCTTTGCAAGCCTGTAGGCTGGCTGCGGCCTTTGATACAACGTAGAAGCTCCAAAACTAGCGCGTGTCCAGATCGCGTTGTGCAACCGTGGATGCCACACGTAGGCGAAGCGCGTTGAGCCGGATGAAACCAGTTGCGTCACGTTGATCATAAACGTCGTCGGCTTCAAATGTAGCAAGCTCTTCATCGTACAAGCTGCGTTCGCTGCGCCTCCCGGTGACCGTCACACTTCCCTTATATAGGCGAAGACGCGCTTCTCCTGTCACATGCGCTTGCAGTTGATCGATAAGCGCCTGCAACGCTTCGCGCTCAGGCGAAAACCAGAAGCCCCGATAAATGAGCGAAGCGTACTTCGGAATGAGACTGTCACGCAGGCGCATGGCCTCACCGTCGAGCGTGATCGATTCGACGGCTCGATGCGCCTTGTGCAGAACCGTGCCGCCGGGCGTTTCGTACACGCCTCGAGATTTCATGCCCACGAAACGGTTCTCCACGATATCAACGCGCCCCACCCCATGTTCTCCTGCTACCTGGTTGAGGTGAGCAAGAAGCTCAGCGGGTGCCATTCGACGACCATCGACTGCCACCGGATTGCCCTGCTCGTAACGGATGACCAGCTCCTGCGCAGAGTCAGAGCACGTCTCGTGGCCTTTCGTCCACAGGAACATGCTCTCCGGTGGAGCGACCCATGGGTCTTCCAGCACTCCGCCTTCGTAGCTTAGGTGAAAAAGGTTCCGATCCACCGAGAAAGGTTTTTCAGGCGTGACTGGCACCGGGATCTTATGAGCTTCTGCGTAGGCAATGCAATCCGCCCGCGAGCGCAAATCCCATTCGCGCCATGGCGCGATGATTCGGATGGATGGGTCAATGGCAAGAGCGGTAAGCTCGAAACGGACCTGATCATTGCCTTTGCCCGTGGCTCCATGAGCAATGGCATCGGCGTTGTGCCGCTTCGCTATCTCCATCATCGCCTTCGCTATGATCGGGCGGGCGATGGATGTGCCCAGCAGATACTCCCCCTCGTACACCGCGTTAGCTCGCAGCATGGGAAAACAGTAGTCGCGAACGAAAGCCTCGCGTAGGTCAGGAGTTTCATACGACGTTGCTCCTGTCTTCTGTGCCTTCTCGGCGACCTCTTCAAGGTTCTCCTCTTGCCCAACGTCAGCGCAAAAGGCAATAACTTCTGCGTCGTACTTCTCCTTGAGCCAGGTCAGGATAACCGAGGTATCCAAGCCGCCGCTGTACGCTAAGACGACTTTCTTCACTTCCGCACGCATTAGGTCTCCGCTGCTGTTTCCTTTGAAGAAACTCGCAGCGACGATAGCATCGGCGTACGGAAAACGCTACCGGCGGACAGGAGCATCTGCGCGCTGTCGTTCGCCTATCCGCAGGGTGGCGTCGCGCAGAGTAGCGTCGCGCAGAAGGACGTCGCGCAGAGTAGCGTCGTTCTAGGCGCTGAAATCGGGTTTGCGTCCTTCAGCTATGTGTCAGGGCACAGCATTGCGGCTAGGCTCTGCCGAGGACACCGCAAAACATGCGATGCGTTCGCTGCAAGGTTTCAAGCTGAACCTGGAGCGCCGCAGTGTCTTTTGCTCCCAGACTCACTTGCGCCTCCTCGATGACCGCCCGTGCCTTTCCAACAGCGTCGCGTCCAAACTCGCTATCTCTCACCTCTTCCTCCACCTTGGGCAGCAACTGGGTGATCTCCTGCACCAAGCTCTCAATCTCCTGCAACGACTTCTGCTGCGTCTCCGTCGCACGTCGCTCCACGGCGCTATTGCGTGCCTCCTCCACCATCTTCTTCAGCTCTTCGGGCGTAAGACCGCTGGAGGCTTTTACAGTCAGCGACTGGGCGCGACCTGTTTCTAGGTTCGCAGCTTCGACATTGACTATGCCATCCGCGTTGATCTCGAAAGTGACCTCGATCTCTATCTCTCCAGCTTTGGCCCGCCGGAGACCGGTAAGGATGAACTCGCCAAGAAGTTCGTTCTCTTCTGCCTTCCCCGACTCACCCTGCATCACGAGAATCTTAACTGCCGTCTGATCATCACGAATGGTTGTGAAAACCTTGGACTGCTGCGTCGGCACCGTGCTGTTTTGCGGAATGAGCTCCTCGAAGTATCCACCAGACACCATAATGCCCAAGGTGTGTGGCGTGACGTCGAGCAGAATCATCTCCTCCACTTGCTGAGTCAGTGCGGCACCTTGGATCGCCGCACCCAGTGCGACCACTTCATCTGGGTGTACACCCTTACTCGGTTGGCGCTCAAAAAAATCCGCCACCGTGTGCTGAACGGCAGGCATACGCGTCATGCCTCCCACCAGAATCACCTCGTCAATGTCGTCCTTATCCAGATCCGCCTCGCGCAACGTTTGCTCGCAAATCAGAACGGTGCGCTTGATGAGGTCCGCGGTGAGCTCCTCTAGCTTCGCGCGTGACAGGACCCGTTGCAGATGCAGTGAGGTATTGTTCTCGCTCGACATGATAAATGGAAGATTGATTTCGGTTTCTCCATCGACCGACAACTCACATTTAGCCTTTTCGGACGCATCTTTCAGTCGCTGCAATGCCATGCGGTCGTGGGTGAGATCGATGTCGTGCTCCGCTTGGAACCCCTTAATCAACCAATTCGTGATGCGCTGGTCAAAGTCCTCTCCGCCCAAGAATGTATCGCCCGCTGTGCTGATCACCTTAAAGACGCCTTCGCTACCTATCTCCAAGACGGATATGTCAAAGGTGCCTCCGCCAAGATCGAAGATGGCCACCGTACGGTCGATCTTCTTTCCAAAGCCATACGCCAGAGACGCGGCTGTAGGTTCGTTGATGATGCGGATCACATCCAAACCCGCGATGGTGCCGGCGTCCTTGGTCGCTTGCCGCTGCCCGTCGTTGAAGTAGGCCGGCACCGTGACGACCGCCTTTTCAACCTCATGCCCAAGGTGCTCTTCGGCAATGACTTTCATCTCTTGAAGAACCATCGCGCTCACTTCCGGCACACTGTAGATGCGACCGCGGATGTTGATCCGGGGATCGTTGTGTGGACCTTGCACGATGCGATAGGACGCAAGCGAAGCTGAATCGGTCACCTGTGGATGATCCCACTTGCGCCCGATCAGGCGTTTTGCGGCGTAGACTGTGTTTTCAGCATTGGTGATGGCCTGACGTTTGGCTATGTGGCCGACCAGGCGCTTGCCGCTCTCGGTAACCGCCACCATGGAAGGCGTGGTCTTGTATCCACCGCGGTTGGCGATAACCGTAGGCGCGCCGTTTTCCAACACCGCCACACACGAATTGAAGGTACCAAGATCAATACCTATGACCGTATTCGACATGATGAACCTAAACTATGGGCCGTGTTGTTGAGACGCGAGTTAGTCGCCGTCAGAACAAGCTGCAGGCGCTCGCGCAGCAACCCTCCCCCTTCGTACCGTTACACGGAACCACTACACGGTACCATGACACGGATGTTTTCAAAGATGCTGAAGGAGCTGTTGCGCTTCCGTGCGCACGCGCTCATCCGATAGAGCCACCATCAACTCCCGCTTGGCGTTAAGTGTGAGCTTCGCTTCGAGGTACACACGCCCCAAGAGCACCCTTAGATGCCCATCGTCTGGAGCAAGCGCGAGCGCCTCTTGAAGAAGATCCGCCGCCCGATGCATATCCGTACCGGCCTTCAGACACGCCACGGCTGCTTTACGACGGCTCTCGACATCTTGCGGCAAAGCGTCCGCGATGCGGCTCCACGACCGACCAGCTTCCTTCCAACGATCTATCGATTCCTCGTACTGAGCCTGACGGCGTTGATTTTCTGCAAGTTGTCCTTTCGCCTTTGCACGTAGAGCATCGTGCTTAGACTTGATCTCAAGCTGATTGGGGGCACAAGCCAGAGCCATTCGTGTAGCGTTGACGGCCCCTACCAGGTCTCCTGCAGCCTCGGACTCGTCGGCGCGCCTCATCAGATCAGCGAGCTTCTCGTGGCCACCAGTCAAGTTGGAAGCCTGCCTCACTGAGCCCGTAAGGTCACGCGCGACCTCTTTCCGCGTGCGCTTGGTGTCTTCCCTGCTTGCCAGCGGGTCTTTAGAGACGGCACCACGTACGCGAGGACGCGTTTGCTGCCGCAGAACGCGAGCCACTCGGCGCGCCGCCGCACGCCTTACCTTCAACGTGTCAAGTTGATCGAACGCGGCATGGGGCGTTTCCCCTTCCGAAGACGGAGGCGGAACCGTGTTTTGCTCCAGGTACTCCGCAATCAGCGCCTGGTGCAGCTGCGACGCCTTCTCCCGCGTTTCCAGGTAGACGTCGTACGCCTCACGCGCATTCTTCTTGCTGAGCACGTTGTACGCATCGGTGAAGCGCCGGAAGACCACCTCCAACTGGCGTCGCACCTCCCCAAGCTCCACGCCGAAGTAAGCGTCGGGATGGAAACGTTTGGAGGCCGCGAAGTAGGCTGTGCGCACAGCCTTGCGGTCAGCGTCACGCGGGATCTCCAGCAGCTCGTAGTGCGAGCAGGTTTCGCTTTGTATAAACACCTTCTCAATAAACTGGCGCTGGTCAGCGCTCGGGCTTGCTGCGCTCAGACTTGCTGCGCTCAGGCTTGCTGTGCTCAGGCTTACTGCGCTCTGCGCCGGCTGGGATAGCGGCGATGTAGCTGCACCCGATGGGGGCTCGCCCAGCGCCTCTGTGCGCCCCGCCGATGAAGTCCCTGTGCCCGCCAATAAAGTCTCTGTGCCCGCCAATAAAGTCTCTGTGCCCGCCGATGAAGTCTCTGTACCCATTGCCGACCCCACGCCGCCGGAGCGCTCGCTTCGTTCAACCAAGCCGAGCCGCGAGAGCTTGCTGAGCGTGTGCTCTACCTCAGATTCATTCAGCAACGTACGATGGGCAAGCTCCTGAACCGTGGCGCTCCGCTCAAGAGCAGCAAGCACGTCCTTTTCCTCACTAGTTAGGGGTATCGCAGTCAGAGGCACCGACGATGCCAGCCCACTGGCCCGAGCGTTCGCGGACCAACGGTAACGCACTGTCGCTCTGGAACTCGCCGGCTGCATGACCCCTCTTCCAGCTAGTTAGCGGAAGACATCTCAGCATCATAGCCGAACTCTCCGTTGCTTTTCTAGACCCACCTGACTCTGCGCTTGCAGCAACCTGCGCTCGCAGCAACCCCACCTGGCTCTGCGCTCGCAGCAACAAAGATGCAAGAACCGAACTCCTACGCCTTGCGCAACAGTCCTACTGCTCCCCCTCTGACAGTCATCCGGCGGTGGAGCCGCACGTCGTTCAGTTTCTAGTCTGCGAAGGATTCTTAGTCTGGAGGAGATGGACCAACAACGCCTTCTGAACGTGCAGGCGGTTTTCCGCTTCGTCCAAGACACGCGACTGAGGACCATCAATCACGTCAGCTGCCACTTCTTCACCTCTGTGCGCCGGCAAACAGTGTAAGAAGACAGCCTCCGGCTGAGCTAGCTTCATCCTCTTGGTGTCCACCTGATAATCGGCGAACACCTGCCTGCGAAGCTTATTTTCTTCCTCTTGACCCATGCTGGTCCACACATCGCTGGTGACCACGTGCGCTCCGCGAATGGCATCCTCCGGGTGAAGCACCAGCTCAATTTGACCCGGGGCGGTTGTTTCCGCGTAGCGAAGCACGTTTGGATTGGGGAGGTAGCGGTCAGGGCACGCAAGCCTTAGCTTCAATCCGCTTAGGCAAGCAGCGTGGATCCAGCTATTGGCCATGTTGTTTCCGTCACCAACCCAAGCCACGGTGAGGTCTTCAAGGTCACCAAACTCCATCTTTATCGTAAGTAGGTCTGCTAACAGCTGGCAGGGATGGAAGCGGTCAGTCAGACCGTTGATCACGGGTATGGTGGAGTTCTCGGCCAGGATCTCCACGCGCTCATGCTCTGCGGTGCGGTAGACCGCCGCGTGTACGAAGCGCGAAAGCATCTTCGCCGTGTCCTCGAGTGATTCCGCCAGCTCTCCGCGCCCAAGTTGGGTGTCACGCCCCAGAAGACTGAGCGGTTGTCCTCCAAGCTCATAAACCCCCACCTCAAACGAGAGGCGGGTGCGGGTGGATGGCTTTTCAAAAATGAGCGCAACAGACTTTCCCGCCAAAGGACCTGCTACCTGATGCTCACGCTTGGCTCGAAGTTTCTCCGCCGTGGCAAGCAACTCAAGCAGGTCGTCCTTGCCGAGATCGAGGAGAGTCTTGAGGTGCTGCGTCATGATTACTTCCTTTCAAAGCCGGCTTTCGTATCTAACATTTCTCTGACTAACTTTTCTGGGCACGAAGGCACGTTTCAACCATCCGACAGGCCGTCTCAATGTCTTCCTCTCCGACGTTGAGCGGCGGCGCAAAGCGCAGCACGTTGTCTCCGCACGGGGCCACAAGTAACCCATGGTCGCGCAGAGTAGCGATGAAGTCTCTCACGCCGAGCCGCTCATCAAGCTTTAACCCCTGCAACAACCCCCGCCCCCGCTGCTCAACGGCCAGCGGCAGGTCAGCAGCATTGCACAGCCCTTGCAGCTTCTCTTCAAAGATGCTGCCCATTGCAAGCGTGTTGTCCAACAGCTTTTCTTCATCGATAACTTCCAACACTGCCAATGCGGCGGCACATCCCATCGGGTTGCCTCCAAAGGTGGTGCCATGGCTACCCACAGGCAGCCCCTTGGCCAGACGGTCTTTAATCGCTATCGCGCCCATTGGGAAACCTCCGGCGATGCCCTTGGCCAATGAGCAAGCATCGGCCTGGACGCCGCTCCACTCAGCTGCCAAGTACCTTCCTGTGCGAGCCGAGCCTGTTTGAATCTCATCGAAGAAAAGTAGCGCGCCGCACGCGTCGCACAACTTTCGAAGCCCTCGCAGGTATTCGTCCTCTGCTGCTCGAAGGCCACCCTCACCTTGAATCGGCTCTACCAGCACTGCAGCAAGCGCTGAACCCGCAAGGGCCCGAACAGCTTCGAGGTCATTGAAAGGCACATAGACGATATCGCTAAGCATGTCACCGAGGCCAACATGGTACTTGGGCTGCGCTGTGAGAGACAAACTCCCCATCGAACGCCCATGGAAGCCACCGTGCGCGGTGATAATCACTTTGCGTTCGCCATCGCCACACTCGTGGTGAAACCGTCGGGCTAGCTTGAACAAACCCTCGTTCGCCTCGGTGCCGCTGTTACAGAAGAAGAATCTGTCAAAATGGGTCCGCTGGCTCAGTTGATAGGCTAGCTCGATGGCCCGGTCGGAGAAAAACAGGTTAGAAACATGAAGAAGTCTGGATGCTTGCTCCGCGATCGCTCGGCTCAGTTTGGGGTGCGCGTGACCTACACTGGTCACTGCTATCCCGCCAGTAAAGTCGAGATACTTTTTTCCCGCCCGGTCCCAAACATGCACCCCTTGACCGCGGGTTAGCACCATGGGCGCCGGATTGGTCGTGCGGAAGATAGCGCTGTCCGCCGCTTCAAGAAGTTCGTCTTGCGTGCCTAAGCTTCGACCGGCACTCGATTTGTCACTCATAACGCTCCACGTATTTCTGTACCAATACCTCGGTCGGTAAAGATTTCCAAGAGCACAGCATGCTGCTGTCTCCCGTCAATAATGTGGCACTTGTTGACGCCCCCGCTGAGCGCGTTAAGGGCGCACCCAACCTTCGGAATCATGCCGCCGCTGATCACGCCCTTCGTAATGAGGTCTTGCGCCACTTCATCATCCAGCGAGGGGATCAGTGAACCGTCCGAGTCGGCTACGCCAGGCGTGTCGGTCAAGAGAACGAGCTTCTCTGCGCCAAGCGCCTGAGCAATCTTGCCCGCAGCCGTGTCGGCGTTGACGTTGAGCGAGCGGCCCTCAGCGTCAACAGCAACCGGAGCCACGACGGGCACAAAACCTCCACCGACCAAGCGGTCAATGACGTCGGTATTAACTTTCTCGACCCGCCCCACCCGTCCAGGGTCGACCTCTGTGCCCTGGCGGGTTCGCATGCGCTCCAAACGATGCGCCTCCATGAAGCGGTCATCTTTACCGGTAAGTCCCACCGCGCGCCCTCCGTGGCGGTTGATCAGCGACACGATTTGCTGGTTGATTCTGCCGCCAAGCACCATCTCCACAACCTCCATGGTGCGCTCATCGGTTACGCGAAGCCCCTCCAGCCTTTCGGAGACCACGCCAAGCGAAGAGAGCATCGCATCTATCTGAGGCCCCCCACCGTGCACTACGATCGGACACAGCCCCACGTACTTCATCAAGACGATGTCTCGCGCAAAGCTCTCCCGTAAGGAGGGGTCCACCATCGCGTGGCCGCCGTACTTGATGACGAACTTTCGGCCATGAAAGCGCCTGATGTAAGGCAACGCCTCATGAAGCACAATGGCTTTTTCCACAGGTTTTCGCAGATCCGACATCCTTCGCTCCGTGCCTTCTTTAGCGCAGGATGAGGCAAAAACGAGAGCAGTCGAGCCGCAAACTGCGGATCAACACGACGAGCCTGGGCGTCCACGGCTCTTCGAGGTTGCTGGGCTGACGGTCGGCCAACTGGAGGTCGACCGGCGTGATCTGCTTGAGCGCAGAAGCATCGCCGTGGCTGGCCCGCCGTGGCTGGCCCGCAGGCAGATGCATCGCCGCTCTCTCAGCGGGACCCACCGTCCTTTGGACGGTCCCCCCAATACGTTCGCTCACGATGCATCTTCCCGCGGGCCCGTCGTACATGCCCACATGCGGAGAGAGTGGCGTAGTTGACTTAGCCGGGAGGCTCAGGCTCATTTCCACAAGAGGATCCTACTGCTTTGCAACAACTTGTAGATGCAACCACTTTGTCGTCCCTGCTATCTGAACCCGTCACCCGACCACGTTCGTGATGGACGGGGGAGTTTGGGTGAATGCCGCGGGATTGACTTCCGCGGTAGATAGTTTGGGTTGCACAGCGTCTGGGTGCCAAACCCTCGATAAAAGTCGCATCACGCGGTTGACCCTGCTACCCGAGCACCTTCGTGATGGGCGGGGGAGTTTGGGTGAATGCTCGGGATTGACTCCCGTGCAGATAGTTTGGGTGGCACAGCGTCTGGGTGCCAGACCTTTAGTAAACCAGCCCCTCAGTTAACTAGCCTCACCGGAGCGCGCTTAGGCGCGTGAGGACGGGGTTCAGCGGAGCGTGCGGAAGGCACGACCTTCTTGGCAAGCGTGCCTTCCTGGTCAGGAAGGCACTGACCTATTACGAAGCGCCGAGCTGAGGTGGAGTGCGGTGCAAAGCATTAGGTGGCGGCAGCGCGCAGTCAATCCGCCTTCTGCCTAACCTCATGTTTTTGAGGGCCCGAGCAGATTGTCAGCAGATTGCAACGTGATCTTCAGCAGGAGGAGCAAGAACGGAGGAAGGACGGCGCCGGGGCGGCAGGGTTTGCGGCTGAGGGGCATCGTTGAGGGGCATCGTTGAGAGACCTCGACTGAGCTTCGTCGATCACTTGCTAGCGCACCCCCTGTCAGGTGACACTTCTGCTGTGACTTACCGCATCTTAGCCTTGGACGGAGGAGGTGTTCGCGTCTGCGCCTCAGCGGTCTTACTCTCCCGCCTACACCGTGTGTTTCCGCGTCTGATCGACTCCTTTGACATGTTCGCAGGAACCTCGATGGGGGGCGTACTGGCTCTTGGAATGGCGCAGGGCACATCGCCTGACGAGTTGGTGCGGTGGCTTCGGTCTCACGCCGCTACGTTCTACGGGACACCTGCGTCTTGGCCCGACCCAACGCAACCAGACGACGCGGAGCGCGCGGGTATTACCGAGCAGGCCTTGCAGGAGGTATGCGGAAAGGCGCACCTAACAGATCTGCCACGACGCGTACTGATTCCTGCTGTGAAACTAGACGCTTCGCACCACGACGGGACGCGCGCTTGGAAGGTCACGTTGTTTCACAACTTTCCAGGCGTAGACGCCGATAACGAAGAGCGTCTTGTGGACGTGGCCCAGCGCGCCTGCGCCACACCAACCTTCGCCCCAGCTTATCAGGGATTCATTGACGGCAGCATCATCTGCAACAACCCCTCCATGGCGGCGCTATCCCAGGCAATTCACCCTCAGTGGGGCGTCTGCGAACCCACCGAAATCCGCCTTCTCTCGCTCGGAAGCGGCCGGTCTTCAACCTTCATCGAGTCGTCAACTGAAGATTGGGGGCTTGTGCAATGGGCGCGTCCGTTGCTAGCGCTCTCTACGGATGGCACCGCTGATCTCGCTGACTTTCAGTGTCAGCAGCTGCTTGCGCAACGCTACCATAGGCTCAACCCGCCCTTGCCCTTCGAGGCGAAGTGGGACGATGTCGGGAGCCTGCCCGAACTCATCCGCCTAGCTGAAGAATACTCCATCGACGCTGCCGTGCGCTGGATCACTGAATATATGCTTCGCGATAGCTAATCGGGGATGGCTAATCGGGGATGGCTAGTCGGGCAATGGCTAGTCGGGCAATGGCTAGTTGAGCGGAAGCCGCTTGCCAGCCCCTGTGCACGAAGCGGTCTCAGGTGGTATCCGATCAGTCCATGGTGAGTCGGTGTTTCTCGGGAGGCGTCCCTTCCTGGTAGAAAGCCGCTGACCGGTTACATCAGGTGGCTAGGCTCTCGTGGCTAGGCTCTCGTGGCTAGGCTCCCGTTGCTACGCGTAGCATGCCGTAGACGACGACGCCGGTGATGGAAACGTAGAGCCAAATTGGCAGCGTCCAGCGGGCCACTCGCCGGTGTAAATCGAAGCGGCGAATCCACGCGAGGTAGAGCGTTGAAAGAACTAACGGGACAAGCGCAATGGAGAGCACAACATGAGAGGCAAGAATCGTCAAATAGAGCGTTCGAGAGCTACCTGGAGGATATGCGGTGTCGCCGTGAATGTAATGGTAGGTAAGATATCCGATAAAAAACAAGGATGAGCTTCCGAAAGCAGAAAGCATCATGGTTTGATGCAAAAGGATCTTCCTGCGACGGATGGCTACAAAGCCTAGGATCAGCAACACGGCACTGCACGTGTTGAGCGCGGCATTGACCGTTGGCATGAACTGCAGAGGCGCGTCACTGCCACTCCCAGGCTGTTCGAGCGCAAAGTAGATTGCACCCAATGCAGCGACACACACCACCGTGCCAACCACCAAGGCAATCAACGGACGTGGTGGACGAATGCTCACGCGCAGTCTGTAGCACGTCGAAGAAGTGGAGCCATCCTGGACAACCCGCCCCGCATCGTCGACTAGGCACCGGCTCTTTGAGAGCGGCACGCCGATGGATTATGGATCTACCACAACACGGAAATCATCCACGAGTCTATTTCTCATCGCAACAGCTTCAACCTGTGACAGTGGATCAGCTGAACACGCAAGTTGCTTTGTAAAGGCTTCTTTACAAGCTCTGAGCGAGTCTTACCCAGAATGCGCACTAAGACAGCTTCGATGCGAAAGTTCGTCATCAATGCAGTGCCTTCAAAAGCCTCCTCTTGGGCACGTTGCTTGATGGAACTTGTGTAAAGGGATCTTTACAAGCCTTCGGCGATGCACCCTCGCTACTGGAGCCAAAAGCACGGCTAACCTTCTGAGACTGCGCATTTCAGTGCGGTGACAGACGTCGCTCCGCCTTTGCGCAAGCGATGCCTTTGCGCAAGCGATGCCTTTGCGCAAGCGATGCCTTTGCTGCTTCCGAACTCGCACACTTCAGCGGAGGTGAGCGCTCTGCTCCTACGCCTGCTGCGCATCGCAAGAGGGTGTGTGCAGCCGGGCGACCCCTAGGAGGAGGCTATGGGCTGCGTCGCCCGATACCCAGCGCGGCTGCGTCGCTCGATACCCAGCGCGGCTGCGTCGCCCGGGACGCCGTTGAAACAGCATTGGCAGCTAGCCGGTGAGCGGGTATATCGACCATGATGTCCTTTGCCGTGTTCTTCTTTACCACTCTCGTTGGGATCCACATGTATGTGGGCTGGCGTCTCACCCGATACTCAACCTCATCGGCGGCTGGCAAGTGGGCCATATGTCTCGCCCTTGCGTGCATGACAGCACTCATCTTCATCACGTTTATCGGTGGTCGATGGGAGAAGCGCCCTAGCCATTTCAACCTCGTGCAGTGGGCAGGCTATATCAGCCTCGGTTTTATACTCTCTGTCTTTCCCGTCCTCCTGATCCGCGACCTGGTATGGCTTGTGTTCCGAGGCGCCTCATTACTCGGCTATCAGCTTGGCGCAGCGCCACAGTCCGCCGTGACGGATGTGGAGAGCAGCCGCCGTCTGTTCCTTCTTCACGCATCCAACATGGCGGCGGTCGGAGTAGGTGCGTGGGTGTCTTCTGTCGGCGTGGCACAAGCGCGACGAACACCCAACGTCAAGAAGATCACGATCCCACTTCAGCGTCTCCCCCAAGCCTTCGATGGCTTCACCATTTGCCAGATCAGCGATCTGCACGTGGGACCCACCATCAAACGCCCTTTCGTGGAGGCCGTGGTCGAGCAAGCCTTGGCACTGGATGCCGATCTGATTGCTGTTACCGGCGACTTAGTCGATGGGTACATCAACGACCTTGAGCACGATGTCACTCCGTTAGCCAATCTTCGCGCACGTGAGGGTGTCTTCTACGTCACAGGAAACCATGAGTATTATTGGGATGGTCCAGGATGGGTTGAGAAGGTAAAGACATTGGGAATGAAGCCCTTGCTAAACCAGCATGCTGTTATCCATCGCGATGGTCAGGATCTTGTGGTGGCAGGCGTCACGGACATCAGCGGAGGGGAGCATGTACCTGGTCATCGCTCCGACCCAGCTGCCGCCGTCCGAAGTGCGCCCGACGGCGCACCTGCAATCATGCTGGCTCACCAGCCGCGCTCCCTTCACGCAGTGCGGAAAGAGTCTGTCGACCTTCAGCTCTCCGGCCACACCCACGGTGGACAGTTTTTCCCATGGAACTTCTTCATCTACTTCGTGCAACCCGTCGTTGCTGGACTCAAGGCCTTTGGCTCGCTTAAAGTCTACGTCAACCGCGGGACAGGTTACTGGGGACCACCCACGCGTGCTGGCTCACCTTCGGAGATCACCTTGATCACACTGCGACCCGAGTCTGAGAGCTCCTCATGAAGAGCGCTAGGTTTCACCCAGAGAGAACACAGTGCCACTTAGGAAGAACACAGTGCTTCTACTTGCTCAACCAGGTAATGCTCGAGCCAACGCTTCCATGGGCGTAGTCCCGTCACGAAGCCGAGGTGACCGCCGCCTCGCAGCTTGATCAACTTGGCGCTGCCGTAGGTGATGCCTGCCGTTTCCGACGCGATGAAGGGGTCGTTGTCTGAGACAACTACCTGCGACGGGATGCGCAGGCAGTCAAGCTTTCCGAGGGCGCTGCTTTGGCGGTAGTAGACCTCGGCGCTGGAGAAGTTGGAGAGCGGAGCAGTTACCTTCTGATCAAACTCATAAACGGACGCAAAAGGTGAAAGCTGGACGCGCGGAAAGCCCTGATAGACCTGCTGCTGAAACGCTAGATAGCTTCGCAATCGACGGATAAAATGAAGCTCGTAGATCCGGTTAGCAGGAAGGTGAAGCCTCTGGCTGGCAGCAAGAAGGTCAAGCGGAGGACACACCGCAATGCATTGGGCGACCTTGTTTTGCAACTCCGAATCCGCCTCAGCCGCGGCCTTCAACGCGATGTTGCCTCCCATGCTGAAGCCGATCACCAAGATCCGGTTCCAGGTGCGCGTGAGGACACGCAATACCGCAAGAAGATCCTCGCTTCGACCGCTGTGACCGATGTGTCGAGCCAAGCCTCTCCCTGACCCCCACCCTCGCATGTTCATGCGAACGGTCGGGTACCCTCGGTCAACCACCTCCTTGGCAACATATCGCATGTACGGAGAGTGATGCGATCCGCACAAGCCATGAAGAAGAAGTACAACGCACTGCTTCTGAGCATCCGCATCGGACACTTGTAACGAGATGGCATCGCCATCCGCTAACGGCACCCGCTGCTCGTATGAAGGAGGCTCCGCAGGTGCGTTAAGCAGACCGATGAGGGTTTGAAGGTGCCCGCCCGGAACAAACGAGAGTCCGTCGATCGCTAGATGCCGGTCGCGCGTGCTCTTCACGGTCTATCGGTCACCAGGCTGACGTTTCTCAGTGCGAGGCGGCTTCAACGAAAAGAGCGAGGCCCCCGTGATCAGCACCACGATCACGAGCAAGGAAACGTAGTTAGGGATGTGAACTACATCAACTAATAACAACTTCGCTCCAACGAAGAGCAGCACGGCTCCAAGCCCGTAGTGAAGGTAACGAAATCGAAGCATCATCCCGGCAAGCACGAAGTAGAGCGATCGAAGGCCGAGGATGGCAAAGATGTTGGAGGTGTAGATGATGAAAGGATCTTGCGTAACTGCGAAGATGGCTGGAATGGAGTCAAAGGCGAAGATGACATCACTGACCTCGACCACGATCAGCGCGAGTAACAGAGGTGTAGCACGCAGCTTCCCGTCCTCGCGGAAGAGGAAGTGGGCGCCGCGGTATCCGTCTGTCATGGGCATTATGCGCCTGAACATCCGGACGAACCATCCATCGGTAGGCGCTTCTGGGCCGGCGTCTTCCTTCAGCAATCGTATAGCTGTGACAATGAGCAACGCGCCGAAGATGTAGAGCACCACGTGGAAGCTCTGAACCAGCGCACTACCCAGAAAAATGAAGAACGCCCGAAGCAGCACGGCTCCGAGCACACCCCAGAAGAGCACGCGGTGGTGCAGATCGGGTGGTACGGAAAACGCTCGGAAGATCAGGATGAAGACGAAGATGTTGTCGACGGACAGCGCCTTCTCGAGAAGGTAGCCCGACGCGTATTCCAAGCCCACCTCGGGCCCGAAGGTGGCTATCAGCAATGCGCAGAAAAGTGCCGAGGCAATAATCCATACAGCCGTCCAGGAAAGCGCCTCTTTGAAAGAGACTATGTGCTTATGTTTGTTGAAAGCACCGAGGTCGATGGCCAACAGGACAGCCACAACCCCTGCAAACACAGCCCATAAGGTCGGACTGGCAATACTGTGCAACTCCACGTCAGGCATAAGCGCTCATCATTGGATTCTTGGTCAACACGCATACGGCGCACACGCTACGTCTTGCAGCGTGGTAGCTCATCAGACAAATGAGGTTCTATTCGGCCTGACTACCGAAGACCAGCTCGATATACCGCACTAAGGCACCGACGGCGAGTAGACAATGCTCAGCGCTCGAATGCCCGCCCTCCTCGAAAAGCAACTCAACAGGGCCTGACCGGTCACCGGCATTGTCTACTCTGCAGAGCTACGTCGCCGTTCACTCGCTTATCGCGCCCGGCACTCCTGCACTGTTGCTGCCTGCACTGTTGCTGCCTGCACTGTTGCTGCCTGCACTGTTGCTGCCTGCACTGTTGCTGCCTGCACTGTTGCTGCCTGCACTGTTGCTGCCGCTGCTACTGCGGCGGCTGTTGCTGTAACTGTTGTTGTAGCTGCCGCATCACCTCGGGTGGAAGCTGCCCATTCCCAGGCAGAGCTTCAGGTGCGCCCTCCGCGCCTGGTGCCCCATCAGCACCCTCCTCCGTTCTCTCAGACTTCGTGAACGAGTCGGCCTTCGGCTGGAGTTGCTCTGCGAGGTAGCTAGAGATGGTGTAGATGATCGGGTTGCCCTCGCGCTTCAGGTAAACGTTTTTTGCTTCATCGCCTGCCCCCTCGCCGAGCTTAAGCACAACTTCTCGCTCCTTCTTCTCCTCCTTAATGCGAAAGCGCGCTGTGGCACGTGGATCCATCACGCCGGCCTGCTCCGCACTGATGCCGGGCTGAGCGAAGCCGCTCGCGCGCATCGTCGATAGGCTCCTAGCCAGGGAAGAAACCTTGGTGGGATCGAAGTTTTCAATGGTTTTGCCCTCTGCAATGCGCCAGGTGTCGTCACGCTTCTCGAAGCTGAACTGTGCGAGAGGACCGATGAGCTGAATGGCCACAACTTTGTCTGCCTCAACCTCGGTGATGACGCGGTCGCGCCAATCCTTAACTTCCTTGTTGAACGCGAACCTCACCGAACCGGTAACAGCAAGCACCTGCGTAGCTCCCGCACGCCGCACCATCGTGCGGCCTCCACGCGACGCACCGATTAAAATGTCGGCGAGCTCCTCTTTGCCACCCTTTGCGATGACGCGTATGGCTTGCTTATCGTCAACCTCAAGAAGGTTGTGGTTTTCCTTCTTCGTTGCCGCTATGCCCTGAATATTGAGGTCAGTGAGCGCATCGAGCGCGGAATCCACGGCCGCGTCGTCCACCTCGGCATCCATCGGCTCCTTCATTCGCCACACTTTGCTCTCCCGCACCAGCCGCACATGATCCTCGGCTCTTGGAGACTTAATCACGAGTTCGGTGATCGTGTCTTTATCCAGCTTGGGAAGAAGCTCTGCCTCCTCAGTCTCTGAAAGCGTTGTTTCCGTCGTGTTGCGCTTGACCACCCAAACCGTGAGAATGAGCAGCATCACGAAGGCTGCCAGCGCCACGAGCAACCTGTTGCCTCTTAAGCCCATACCAGTCTCCTCTTAAACCTTGAGTTGCGCCTTTTTCGATTGCCGGGAGCGCCAACGGAATACGCCAAACAGTGCGAACACGAGTGGAAGTCCCAGCGTGTTGAGCCAACGGTAGAGTGCCTTCTTTGTCTCCCAAGCTTCTATCGCTTCCTGACGTCGTGCCAGGCCCTTCTCTGCTTTCCCCCTGTCGCGTTCCTGTTCCGCTGCACGGACGACGTCTTCCGCTTCTCGCACTGAGGAAGGAACTTCAAGTGCCGGATCCTCTACGCTCTTGGCTCGAATAGCGATCAGGTCGGCATCCTGGGCAAGCCAATCCAAGGCATTGAGACCAAACGCCAGAGCCCCGGTCGCATCCTGCTCACCTTGCCCCTGAGACTTAGGCAGATACTCATCCCGCAAGACACCACCAGTACCAACGACCAAGGCGCGGAATCCGTTGCTCTTGGATTGAGCTTCCAGTGCTACGGCAAGCGCAAAGGGCCCCCCTCGGCCGGACTGCGACCACTCATTCGGTTGCCGCGGCGTAACGGAGATATTATCTCCAGTCATGAGCCAAGAGTTTTCGGAGGACTTCGCCAGCACCGTGCGCTTCACGTTGTCAGGCTTGTTCTTCTTCACCGAGACCGGTGAAGTAAACGGCATCGCGATCTGATTGAGACGGAAGAGGGTAGGATGCTCCGCTTGCTCTTCCGTGAAGGACACAATGGGCACTGGGGGATAAGGCACGAAGATCGGAATGCCGAGTGTGGTTTGCATCGGCGCCCGCCCGCATTGGGCGTCGGCGACGACGCCTTCTCCGAAAGCGAGGCCCCACTTGTCGAGCAGAGGCTTGAGTCCAGAGTCGACTGGGGACGCCGAAGGTTCAGCGCCTTCAGTGGAAACCCGCAGTCCACCGCCGAAGATGCCGAGTCCTCCTCCTTGCTCAAGATAGCCCTCTAGATTTTTGACTTCGCTCTCCGTGAACGCCTGCGTTGGATCAACGACTAGGAGCGCTTGGAGCTTGCTGTCGATCGCGCTCGTCGCTTCCACCTCACTGAACTCGTACGTGGGTGCTGCTTGTTGGAGGCTGGTTAGACCCTTCTGAAGGTCAGGGCCCTGATGCCCCGTGACCACGCCCACAGGCGCTTTGTCGCCCACTAGCTGCTTCATCAATTGCGTGATCTGGTATTCGAGCCCAGAGGTGTCCTGGACGACTGGGATGGCCTTGCTCTCGCCGAGGTAGCGCAGCGCGATGCCGCGGTAGCCCTCACGCACGCTCACGCTGTCGTTTTCAAGCACCTGGTGGCTGACTTTGAAAACGCCATCATTCTGAGCTGCATCCTCTTCCTCTTCGGTATCGGGATTGACGTATCTTACCGTGACGTTGCCTTCAGACTCGGCTTCGTACTCTTCAAGGATGTCTTTAACGTAGCGTTGGGTGGCGTTGAACGGAGGCGGCAAGTCCTCGGTGAAGTATGCCACGATCTCCAGCTTATCTTTGAGCCGCTCAGCAACCCGCTCGGAGCCATCGGACAGCGAAAACAGCCGGTTCTCTGTAAGATCGATGCGCCCTGAGATAAAAACCCCAAGCACGTTCACAAGCACAAGTATAGCCGCAACCAGCAAGATGAATCCGTAGGATTCTTGCGCAGCCTTTGTATGAATGCGGCTCATGTTACCTCCACCTGCGGCTTTCCAGAGACCGGAACGCCAGTCCGAGGCTCAGCCCAATCACGGTTAGAAAATAGAACACATCCCGGGTGTCTACCACACCGCGGATCATGCTTCGATAATGGTAATCGAAGGAAAGCCACTCGATGACTGACGCAAGTCCCGAGGGGACAAACGGGAGAAAGCGGTCCACTATCCAAAAGGCGAAGCACAACACACCGCCAGCAAAAAAGGCAACGAGTTGGTTCTCTGTCCAACTCGATGCAAGTACGCCAAGGCCGATCATCGCGCCACCCTCGAGCAGCAAGCCGAGGTAGCCAGTAAACACCTGCCCCCAATCCAGATCCCCAAGGGTTGCCACGCTAAGTGGATAGGCAAGTGTGAGGGCGAGCATCACGCCGAACAAGCCAAACGCTCCCAAGTATTTGCCCCAGATTACCTCAGCGTCACGCACCGGCATGGTGATAAGAAGCTCGATCGTGCCCGACTTCTTCTCTTCCGCTATTAATCCCATCGTGATAGCGGGCAGAGCGAAAAGGAGAAGGATTGGAGCAAGCTCAAACAAGTTTCTAACTGTTGCTCGCCCCATTAGGAAAAACGGCTGCCAAAAGAAGATGCCCAGAATCAGCAGGAAAAGAGCGGTCACAATATAAGCGACTGGACTGTTGAAGTAGCTCCGAAACTGCCGCCCGGCTATAGTTAACGTGTTTTTCATAGTTGTATGCTTTGCTGCCTAAAGCGCCCGTGGCCTGCCTAGTTAGTTTGACTCGTGCGGTCTTTGTCAGCCGCGCCACCCTCCAGGGTGAGCTGCCGGAAAACCTCTTCAAGGTTTCGCTCTTGGCTCTTGAGCCCCACAACGACTCCGCCGCCCTCACTGACGGCGCGCGAAAGACCTGCACGCAGGTCGCGGGTGTCGCTCGGCGTCACTTCAATCAGAAGCTCTTCACCCTCAGCAGGCAAACTTGTGACGCTTTCAACACCAGTAAAGTTACGCAATCGACTGACGATATCCTGCTCCACAGCACCCTTGTCGCCGCTCTCGATGAGAACACTGACCACGGTCTTCGTCTTCCCCGCTTGCTGCGTTAGCGTCTGCGTTGCTGCGTCTGCTACCAGCTGCCCCTTCGAGATGATGAGTACGCGGTCACAGGTAGCCTGCACTTCGGCCAGATTGTGGGTCGACAGGATCACAGTACGCTCGCGGCCAATCTCGCGGATGAGCTCCCGGATCTCAACTGCCTGGTTGGGATCAAGGCCGCTCATCGGCTCATCGAGGATCAAAAGCGGGGGCTCGTGAATCAAGGCCTGCGCCAATCCCACGCGCTGACGGTAGCCCTTGGAGAGTGCCCGTATTTCCTTGCCGTAGACTTCACGCAAACCGGTCTGCTCCACCACGCGGCGCACCCGCGCCTGCACGTCGTCGGACCCGATGCCCCGCATCCTTGCCACAAACTCGAGATACTCCGCGACGAACATTTCGGTGTAAAGCGGGGTGTGTTCGGGCAGATAACCGATGGCTCGTCTCACCTCGAGAGAGCTCTCAAAGATGTCGTGTCCATTGATTCTTGCTGAACCCTCAGTCGGAGAAATAAAGCAAGTGAGCATCTTCATCGTGGTCGTCTTGCCAGCACCATTGGGTCCCAGAAAACCGACGACCTCGCCACGGTTGACCTCAAAGCTCACAGCGCTGACGGCTCGCGAGGGCCCGTAGCTCTTGCTCAACTTGATGGCTTGTATCATTGCTTCGGCCATAAACATCTCCTCGCCTGGTGCTTCTGCCAAAGACCCTCAGCATTTCAAGAACGGCCTCACTCTTTCAAGAGCAGGAACAGGAAGCAGAAGCGTGGTGAACGTATAATTGCGTGGACGTCTGTCAAGTGATGCACCACCGATTTGGCAAAAGGAGAGCACATTCGAAGCCTGCGCAGTTGCAAAGGCCCATCGGCTTTCGATCGGGGCCTTCGAGGAGGCTGTGCATGCGCGTGCTGTGTATATCGAGAGCTGAGATAGCAGGAGACGCAGTCGACGGTAGCTCCACCGGAGCGCACTTTCGCTGCGTGAGGATGGTGTTAAACGAAGGGAGCCAAGTGTACAACCTCCTCGGGGAGCGTGTCTTCCTGGTCCGAAAGCCACGCACCAGTTACGTCTAAAGAATATATTGCGCTGCGTTCTCGTCGGCCATAATCGCTTCGAGGGTCTTCTCAACGTACTCGCCACTAATCCTCATCGCCGCGTTCTTCTTATCCGGGGCATCGAAGGACACCTCATCGAGTAAGGCTTCCAGTATGGTGTGCAAGCGGCGCGCGCCGATGTTTTCTGCCCGCTGATTTGCGCCCGCAGCAATCTCGGCGATGCTCTCAATGGCGTCTTCGGTGAACGAAAGCTTCATACCTTCAGTTGCGAGTAAGGCTTCATATTGTCGGGTCAGCGCATTCTGTGGCTCCGTTAGAATACGAACGAAATCGCCCTTCTCTAGCGAATCAAGTTCAACGCGGATCGGAAACCGGCCCTGAAGCTCAGGGATGAGGTCGGAAACTTTGGCAACGTGAAACGCACCTGCCGCGATAAACAGCATGTGGTCCGTTTTTACGGGTCCATAGCGGGTGTTAACAGTGGAGCCTTCCACGATGGGCAGTAGGTCGCGCTGCACGCCTTCCCTGGACACATCGGGTCCCGAAGTTGAAGTTTGCCTCCCTGCCACCTTGTCGATCTCGTCCAAGAAGACGATGCCGCTTTGCTCCGTGCGAAGTACCGCCTCGCGTTGAATGCGCTCCATGTCCAGACGCTTCTGTGCCTCATCGGCTTCCAGCAGCCGAAGAGCCTCGGGCACTTTGACGCGTCGTCGCTTGGTCCGACCTCGGAAACCCGGCATCTGGCTCAGCATCTCCCGTAGGTTCAGCTCCATCTCCTCCATGCCCTGGCCTCCAAACACAGTCATCGAGGGCGAAAGCTGCTCCGGAACCTCAAGCTCGACCTCTTTTTCGTCAAGCTCTCCCTCACGCAGCTGGCGACGGAGCTCGGCGAGGTCTGCTTCGTCTGAGCTGCTCTGCCGTATCGAGCCATCTCCCGACACCACAAAGGGCCCGAGTTGCTCCGTGCGTGATGCTGAACGCTGCTCGCCCTCCTCTAGTAGTTCGACAAGCTGCCTCTCAGCCGCGTTCGCTGCATTGATTTTTACGCGCTCAAGCTCCTCTTTTCGTACCATCTGAACAGCGAGCTCAGTGAGGTCACGAACGACCGACTCGACGTCCCGACCCATGTACCCGACCTCGGTGAACTTGCTGGCCTCCACCTTGATGAAAGGTGCTTGCGCCAACTTCGCCAAGCGTCGCGCGATCTCCGTCTTTCCCACGCCTGTGGGTCCGATCATGATGATGTTCTTCGGCGCGATCTCCTCACGAAGCTCCGGCGCCACTTGCTGCCGTCTCCACCGGTTTCGAAGGGCAATGGAAACAGCACGTTTCGCCTTCTTCTGACCAATGATAAACCTATCCAGCTCGGCAACTATTTCACGCGGTGTGAGATTCTGCCGATCAGCCACTGCACCCTCACCTGGTGACCCAGGGTCGGTGGTGGCCGCATCGGTGGGCAGCTGGTTCTCCTCAGGCATCACCCAGCTCCTGCACACTGACGGACTTATTGGTATAGACGCATATATCCGCGGCTATGCTCAAAGCCTCTCGGGCGACGTCCGCCGCTGGAAGCTCTGTATATTTTACTAGAGCTTTGGCTGCCGCGAGCGCAAAAGGTCCGCCGGAACCAATCGCGATGACGTCGTCGTCAGGTTCGATGACGTCACCATTGCCGGTTAAAAGCAGCGTTGTCGTTGTGTCCATAGCTATCATCATGGCCTCAAGTTTCCGCAGGTAGCGATCGGTCCGCCAGTCTTTTGCTAACTCAACCGCCGCACGGGTTAGACCGAAGCGGTGCTCCCGGATTTTGGCCTCGAATCGATCGAGTAGAGCGAATGCGTCCGCCGTTGCACCCGCAAATCCTACCACCACTCTCCCGTCTGCCAACAGCCGGACCTTCCGTGCACCTTCCTTGATCACGGTTTGTCCGAGCGATACCTGACCGTCTCCAGCCATAGCGGCTCGTCCATAGCGCCGAACAGCCACCACGGTGGTGGCACGGACCCGTTGCGCGCCGAAGTATGCCTCGCCCACTGACCCTCGCTTACTAGTTTCTTCAACTTCCAAACGCGGTTTCTTCAACTTCCAAACGCGCTGCCCTGAATTTGCACCAAGAGCCGAGCCTCCGCCGAGCGCGCAATGGCCTCGGCGCAGCGTGATGCTATAGCGCACATCACTCAGACGAGCTAACCCGGCTGCAGACGTGCCCCGCAGCGCACATCCCTTAGCCTTCCTCCCTGCGAGGAAGATGCTTGCTTCAAAAGTGGCGACTGGTAGGTGTAGCGCATGAATCGGGCGGAACTCGCATGAATCGGGCGGAACTAGAGCGAGCGCGCCTGCGTACGCTGTCGCTGGTTGTTATTGCATCCGTCATGATCGGCATGGCGCTGATGTTTTTGCGGGAGATCGTCGGACCTCTCCTGCTCGCCGTCTTTCTGAGCTTCTCCATCCTCCCACTCGTGGATTGGCTGCAGGTTAAGGTACGCTTACCGCGACTTCTCGCGGTGACCGCCGCCATGGCAATCACCATGCTTGGCGCCAGCATCGCAGTCACAGTGATTGCAGCCTCCCTTTACCGCATCGCCGACCGCGCCGATTTCTACCGCATGCGGCTTATCGAGCTCAGCGCTGATCTGGCAACGGAGCTGACGCAGCGAGGCATTGACGTGGGTCAGTTTGAGTTCGTGGAAGCGCTCAGTAATGTGCCGGTACTGGAATGGTTTCAGCTTGTTGTGGGTGGCGTCGTCGATTTAGCCGGCACCACCGTGTTGGTGCTGGTCTTCGTGGTTTACATGGTGGCCGGACGTCAGCCGCGCGTGCGCCTCCCAGCAGGCTGGGGCGCCTTGGAGCTTACCTCGAGGTCCTACTTTGTAACCAAACTGCTCACTTCAGTGGTCACAGCCTGCGTCACTGCGATCATCATGCTGGCCTACGACCTTGACATGACGCTGCTTTTCGCCATGCTGACTTTCTTACTGAACTTCATTCCTGCGGTGGGATCTGTAGTAGCCGTGTTGCTGCCCATCCCGGTTGCGTTGCTCCAGTTTGGCGTGCCCAAAACAGCGATCTTCATCGGTCTACTCACCCTGGTCCAACAACTGATTGGCAACGTCATCGAACCCAGGATCATGGGACACGACCTGGACCTTCACCCTGTCACGATACTAACTGCTTTGGTGCTTTGGGGCATCCTGCTCGGGCCGATCGGCATGCTTCTAAGTGTCCCGTTGACCGTCTGCGTCAAACAGTTTTGTGAGCGCTACGACCTCACGCAGGGCTTTGCCAGCTTGCTGAGTGGCCGCGTTCGCGTCTAGAACTGAGTGGCCGCGTCCGCGTTTAGAAGACGTCCCCCCCTCAAGGCACCTCCGCTCACGACACTCCGCTCACGACACCTAGCCTGCCTTCCTGGTTGGAAAGCCACTGACCGCTTACTAGCTGCATTTGCTGCAGCCCCACGCTCACCGTGCTAGGAGCCTCCGTCATGACCAAGAAGGTTTCTCGAGAAACACTGAAGACCTTCACACTCATCTCAACGCTTCAGGTTGTGCTGGGCACGTGTGGCGTTGTGAACTCCGGAGGTGAGCTGGCCGACCCGCGCCCGCCAGCCCCAAAGCAGGCACTCCCGGAGTCTCCCACCAATGAGGAAGTCGACCAAGCAATCGCGACGCTGGTGAGTCAGGCGCCTTTTCGACCAGCGCTTGTTGTTGCAAAGTTGCTAGTTTCCGGCTTGCTCCTCGTCGCCGGACTGGCATGGACCACTCAACGGATTTCCGCGCCGATGTGGACAGCTCAGGCCGCCATTGGCAACTTCCTCTGGAGCCTCGCCAGCACTGCTTCGGACGTGGGGCAAACTCTCGCCCACCGAGCGCGGTTCATCACCCTTTTTCGAAGCCGCGTGGCCTCGCTCTTATCCGACGGCGATGGCACGCCGCTTGGGCATCAGGATGTGAGCGAAATCACGCTTCTAACGAGCTACCTGGGAGGCATCGTCCTGTTTGGCCTGGTGCGTTGCGGCTTTTACATGTGGCTTTTCTTTCGCGCCCGCAGGGAAGACTTGGTCAACTTGCTAGCCGAGCGGCGCCCGTAACCGCACCCAGGTTGATGGCTCCGATCACCGTGTCAGACTTCTTGAACTCAAAGCGAAGCTTATCCAACGCCCGCGACTCAAGCTGCCTCGCTCGCTCACGCGAAACGCCCAGACATTGCCCGACTTGCGCCAGCGTCTGAGTGGAATCAAGCAGGTACCGCTGCTTGATCACGAACGCCTCCCGTGGGCTAAGGACAGTGAAAGCATCGCTAAGCAACTCCGACATCTTCTCCGACCACTCGTCGTTGGCGACTTCCTCGGCTGGCGGCACATCGCCACTCTCCAGCCGGTCGAGGAGCTGCGTGCCCGGCTCTGGTCCAGACGCTGCCTCCAGTGAAATGTCCGTCCCATCAAGCCGCATGAGCATCTTACTCATCGCTTCGCGACTCACGCCGAAGCGCGCGGCCATCAGCTTGAGAGACTCTTCCGAGTTACCGTGCAGGCTGGCGATCTTCGCCCGCTCACGGCGTAGCTTGAAGAAGAGCTTTGTTCGAAGCGGACCTGTTCCGCCGCCGACAGAGGTGTGCGACCGGACGATCAACTGCAACATCATCGCGCGAATCCAATGGTTAGCGTAGGTGGAAAAGCGCGTCCCTTTGCTCACGTCGAAGCGTCGAGCGGCAATTAGCAGCGCTAAGTTGCCCTCCGCGACCAGCTCCTGCACTGGTAAGCCATATCGCCGGAAACCCACTGCAACTGCCACTACGAAGCCGAGATGCGCCTCCACAAGCTTCTGCATGGCGCGCCCGTCACCGGCTTCCATCCTTACGGCGAGTTCGCGCTCATCCTCAGCGGAGAGCCGACGGAACTGTCGAATGTTCCTTGCGTAGTTTTGAAATCTGGATTCATCGTTGGTAAGGGCCATCCGAGCCACCTTTCCTGTCCACTTATTTTCTATACTAAAGATAGACACAAAGATACAGTCGTCAACCCACATGTTCAGAAATACCCTGGACAAAAACTGGAAATGCTCAAGAGTCAGTGAGATGATAGTCGGTGAAGAAACAGACGAAATAGAAGAAGCACATTACCGGATCGGTGCCGTGTCCAATATGACCGGACTGACAACCGACACGATCCGGGCGTGGGAGAAGCGGTACCAAGCCGTCTCACCTGAACGCACTCCCGGGGGAGGACGCAGCTACAGCGACGAGGATGTCCAGCGTCTGCAGTTGCTGGGCATGCTCACTGAACTCGGCCACTCTATCGGCAGCCTGGCGAGACTGAGTGATGAGACACTCAGGCGGCGGCTTCAGCACCACCAGCAACAGACAACGCCGCGAACGAACGCAGGCGAAGCGCAAGGACCTATACGGACTGCAGTGTTGGGTCGCGTGCTCGCACAGTACCTACGTACGCACCGCGCTCAGTGGCCGAGCCTGCAGGTTGAGGTCGCCGCGCAAACCGCGGAGGAGCTTACTTCCGCCGAGGCTAACCTCTCCCTCATCTTGCTTGACTTAAAAGCGTGTAAGGACGAGCCAGCCGCGCTCGTAGAATCATTAGCGCAAAAGCATCCGCGGGTTCCGATTGTTGCCACATATGAGTACGCGACGCGGGATGTGCTTCGGCGACTTGCGCGTGCACGCGTCCAGCTCGTCCGTGGTCCGCTGCGCATTGCCGACTTACGCCGCACCGTCATAGCGCTCGTACCCAATGCGCGGTCCGTCGCAGACGCAAAGAGCGGCGATGACCGGAGGAAGCAGTCGCTTCGACAGCGTTTCTCCGACGAGCAGCTCGGCCGCTTATGCGAGATGCACTCGTCGCTAGAGTGCGAGTGCACCAATCACCTGGCGGGCATTGTTCAGTCGCTGCTGGCGTTCGAACGCTACTCGAGCAACTGCGCCAGCGCCAACGCTGACGATGCCATAGCCCACACCCGTCTTTCACAAGGCACCGCCCGCGCTCGGGTTCAGGTGGAGGAGCTTCTTCTCTGGGTGTGCGACCGGGATGGCATCGACCCCGCCACACTCGGCGAAGGAGTTTGAACGACGGACATGCCAACTGGTTCAAAGAGGCGAGCAGCTTGAATATTCCGGCTACATTGTAGACAGGCAACGTGATCCCACACGGCGAGAGCCGGGCCCAACAGGTGAAAGCTGACCTTGCTTAGTTGGGCGCTGACCTCGCACTGGAACATCAGGTCCCAGGTGTGCGCCATCTTGAGCGAGGACTGAGAACGGTCCGATGGCAGGTGCTTCGTGAGCGAACGTATTGGGGGGACCGCTGCGCCCTGGTTTGAATTACGCTGCGCAGTGGTGGGTCCCGCTGAGTGAGCGGCAATGCATCGGCCCGCGGGCCAGCCACAAACCGCGTCACCACGCTCACCCCGCGCCAGTTGGGGTCTCTTTCAACCAACTTGCGATGTGCTTCATCTGCAATGTGGAGTATCAAGGTAGCAGTGCCTGTAACTACTAGAAGAAGCGAACGCGTCACCTCCGCACGCGAGTTGGCGGCTGACATCCTAGTGGCCGCATTGTCTGGCAGAGGTTTTGTCTCAAGCATGCTTGATGCGGCCCTTGATGCATCCAACCTGTCCGAGCGCGACCGTGCTCTTGCAACGGAGCTCGTCTACGGCACCTTGCGCACAAGAGACCCGCTTGACCGGCTTCTCAGCGGCTTATGCAGAAAGCCGCTCAAAAAACTGGAGCCACTAGCCTACGCAGTGCTTCTGGTGGGCTCTTATGAGCTGCTGCACCACCGCGAAACACCCACACGAGCGGTAATCTTCGAGGCCGTATCGCAGATGAAGCGCCGACGCAATCCTGCACTAGCCAATCTCGTCAACGCGGTCCTACGGCGGATGGCGGCAGAGACGGCGCAGGCATCCGATGAGCCCACGCCAGATGTCCTCTCCGTTCCCGATTGGCTCGTACAAAGCCTTGTTTCTTCATTGGGTAGGCAGCGATACGAGACGTTCGTCACTAGCCTATCCCGCACACCTCCTCTGACCTTGCGCACCAACCTGTGGAGGAGCTCGAGGGCCGAGTTGATGGAGATGCTTCGCCAAGAACTGCAGACCAAAGCCGATTGCCGGAGCAGCGCCATCACCCCCACTGCGGTTTATGTGCGGGGCGCAGGCGACATCCGACGCACCCGGGCGTACGCCGACGGATTGCTCAGTGTGCAAGACGAAGCGTCTCAAGTGGTATCTCAGCTGGTGGATGCACAGCCCGGGGAGCGGGTGGCGGACATGTGTGCCGGACACGGAGGCAAGACAGTGTGGTTAGCTCATAAAGTCGCGCCACAGGGACACGTGAGCGCTTTCGATATCCGCAGCGAGAAACTTGAGGCGCTTTCTGCAGAGCGCCATCGCCTCGGGCTTGCGGAGGATCTCGTCTCCACTGCACGTATGGATCTGCTGCGTGTGGATCTGCTGCGTGACCCGCCGAAAGAACGCTTCGACCGGGTATTGGTCGACGCCCCGTGCAGTGGAAGCGGCACGCTGCGCCGCAAGCCGGAGCTCCTCCGCCGCCTGACGCCAGATCGCCTGACGCAGCTTGCAGACCAGCAGCTTCACTTGCTCACGCAAGCGGCCCGATGTGTCCGCCCAGGCGGGCTCCTGCTTTACGCAGTCTGTTCGCTCACCGCGGAGGAAGGACTGCATGTGGTGCAGCAGTTTGAGCAATCGCACCGCGGCGCGGCGCGCTGTGATTTGCCACACTCGAAGACCGTTCGGCCAGATGCCGATGGACTGATTCGGCTCGGCCCGTGGGTAGCCGAAGGTATGGATGGTCATCAGCTGGTTGGCTGGCAGGTCAGCTGACCGATAGAGCAATCAGCAGACGAATAGGACACCAGTGGTTTGACAACACCAGTGGTTTGACAGGGAAGTCCGGAGATACTACCCTCGGGCGCGACTCAAGATCGGGGCGTGGCGCAGTCTGGTAGCGCGCACGGTTCGGGACCGTGAGGCCGGAGGTTCGAATCCTCTCGCCCCGACCACTTCTCTCGCCCGGATGCGCACCCACAACTCATCATGCATGCACCCATCCATAATATCCTCAGCCGGCCCGGACTACCCTTAGCCGGGGCACACTGCAGCCGATGAACTACAGCAACGTTCGGCGCTTACCAGCCGCACCTTCTTTGCCCGCGGCACCTCAGCGCTTGGCGAGAACATCGAAGTAGGGAGGCTGAATGTCGAGAGCAGTACCCCCAATCAAGGCGCTGGTCGTGGACGATGACCGTGAGATTCGCGATTACATGGAGACCTTCCTCGCCAAGGACGGTTTTGAAGTACGGACGCTAGCGGAGCCGGGCGATGCCGTTGAGGAGGTGCGCGAAGGGGGTTACCACCTCATCGTGTTGGACCTGATGATGCCAAAGATGGATGGGGTTGAGCTTCTTCGTCGCATCCGACAGGTCGACGATGACGTAGCCGTGGTGATTTTTACGGGCTATCCCTCCCTGGACACAGCGGTCGAGTCGATGAAGCTTGATGTCGTCGATTACCTTAGAAAGCCCTTCAATCCGGAAGAGTTCCGTCAGGTAGTCGATCGGGTGATGCGAAAAAAGGGCCTTCTTCGTTCGCCCGAGGAAAGCCTGCATCGCGTCATCGGAGAGACCATTCGCAATCTGCGCAAAGGTCGTGCGCTCACTCTAAAGCAAATGGCGCGCAGGACGGGGCTGTCGGTATCGCTTCTTTCTCAGATAGAGCGGGCTGAATCGAGCGCGTCGATCAGCTCCCTCTACAAGGTAGCTTCCGCGCTTGATGTCCGTATGCAAGAGCTCTTTGGCGAGTTTTAAGGGCGCGCCTCAAGCATGCCTCGGCAAGGCATCGCGCAGGGCTGCCGCAACACCTCCACCCGCACGTGTGGCGCCACGCCGGAACTCATCGAGGCTGCGCGAGAGCACGCATACGCTTCTTGATGCTGGTGGAGGCACCGAGCGCTAAGGCTGCGCTCGCCAACGCGCGCGCTTGCTTTTCCTTGCCTTGCGCCGCGCGCACCTCGGCTAGTCGCGCCAACGCCGTGGCATCCTCTGGATGATGATCAAGGTATCTCGTGAGCACACGCGCAGCAGGCGAGAGTCGGTTGTGCTGGAGCAGGTGCTCCACTTCGTAACGCATCCGTACCCATTCCGGCACCGTCTGTGCGCGGCTCGGCAGGTGGTCGCCAAGCTGCTGGAAAACGTGGTAAGCCTTCTTCGCATCACCCCGCAGCTCCAAGATCTTCCCGTACAGCGCTTGTCCCCACAGCGAATGGTCGTCTCGCAGCAGCTTGAGACTCCGACGGTACTCCCCTTGCTCAGCTAGGAGTTGCGCCAAAGCCCGGTCAAGCTGCGACGAAGCGCAGCGGCGGCGGCAGCTCTCTAACAAGCTTATACTTGCCCTGTCCATCGCCTCGCGTCGTAAGCCTAGAGCCACAGCTGCACACGCCGATGGATATTCCAAGGCGCGAGAAGAGAGCTGCTCAAGCGCCTGCAACGCATCGTCCAATGCACCGGCCTCAACAGCTGCCTGGATCCTCAAAAGCAGGACCGGTGAAGCTGGCTGCTCGACGGTAAGCACCTGAGTCAGCCGCCACGCCTCTTGATCGAGACCAGCGACGAGGTGAAGCCGTGCCGCTTGCTCGAAGCCTCCCACAGCTTGTGAGTCAAGCCTGCTGAGCACGGAGCGAGCCGCTTGGGGGCGGCCCCGTTGAAGCAGAGCGCGTATGTAAACACGCTTGGCCCAAGGCTCGGCGAACGCTGCACGCGCGATGATCAACGCCAGGGATGGATCTGCAGAGGTGAGGGCGCGCTCGGCCATGTGGCGCAGCAAGGAGGCGTCGGAGCTAACCAGCAACGGGGCGGCCTCGCGGACGCTGTGGTAGTCTTTCCTCCTGGCGCCCTCCGTGAAGCGTCTCCTGGCCGCAGCGCGCGTGAAACCCTTCCGTGAGACCTGATGCGACCAGAGCACCTCATCTCCTGCGTGAGGAAGGCTCATCTGCCGGAGAGCTCGCTCAAGCCGCAACGGAGCGGCCGGGTAGCCCGGCGTCACAGCGGCTGCGCGAGCGTAGCCGCGTAGGGCGGCGTTCGATGAACCCCGACGCTCCTTCACGTCGGCCCATGCGATCCAAGCGGCCTCCGAAGTCGGGAACTTCGCCAGGGTCATTTCTGAAAGAAGTTGGGCCTCGCGATGGCGGCCTGCCAAACTTAGAGTCGTTGCCAGACGGGCAAAGACAAACTCATCTGGCGTATCCGCCTCGCGAATTGAGTGCCGATATGCCGCAATGGCATCAACGTATCTACCGCGTCTGGTTAGCACCTCCGCGCGGGCAAACCAGGCATAGGCTGCCGGTGCCACTGGCGCGTTGTTCCAGCGACGCCCATCCACTGTGCGCGGCATCTGCTGAGAGCCTGGAGCTAAACACGCGCCGAGCAGGTTCGCAGCCAGCACGCACAGCAAAAGCTGCGTGTGACACAACACGTTTGTACGTTTGCAAACCATCGACGCCGACGTCTTCATCTGCCTACCGCGTTTCGGTTAACACGCAGCATCTCCACTCGCACCTGTTGCTCGCAGACACGTGTTGCTATCATGACCGTAGCTGTAGCACTTTCACACCAGAGCATCGCACGCCAGAGAGACAAGAAAACAAGCTCAGTCTAAAGCGCTCCTGTCCTCATAGAGCGCTCTTGCCCCAACGAAGAGCACGAGCGCACCTACTGGAGGAAAGGGCGGTGAGCTATCTTCACGGTGTATCCTCTCTCCAACACTGTCTCACACATCCGCTCCCTTGCGCCACACGCTTAGAAATAGCAGCATCCCGCCGACAGGCCCCATGCACATACACTGCGCAGACGCATCGTGAGCGAACGTATTGGGGGGACCGCTGCGACTTTTACTGAGGGTTTGGCACCCAGACCCTCTACCGCGGAAGTCAATCCCGCGGTATTCACCCAAGCTCCCCCGACCATCACGAACGTGTTCGGGTAGCAGGAATGACGAAGTGGTTGGATCTACACGTCGTTGCAAGTCAGTGGGATGCTCACGTGGAAATGAGCCTGAGCCTCCCTGGCGAAGTCGACTACGCCACTCTCCCCCGCATGTTGCCGGCATCCACGACAGGCCCGAGGGCTGATGCATCGTGAGCGAACGTATTGGGGGGACCGCTTTCCGAAGGAAAGGGGTGGGTCCCGCTGAGTGAGCCGCGATGCATCGGCCCTCGGGCCTGCCACCACGCTGCACGGCCTCCCATGCTGCGTCGCCACTCGACGCTGCCACTCGACGCTGCCACTCGACGCTGCCACTCGGCTTCAGACGGTTCATTCCTGCCCCCAAAGATAGATGCGACTGCCCTGTCTGCGCGCTAGATTCGGCGAACGCGCTTATGGTAGTGTCAGCTCAAGCCCTTAGCCCACGAGATTTCCAATGAATCCTCCCGCAATGCTGGCGTCGCTCCTATTATTGCTTGGTTTGTTCGCCTGGTCGGCAGTGCGGCGCTACCAGCTACTTCGAGCTGTAGGCGGCGACGCCCCCCTGCGCCTGAACTCGGTCAGCGAACTTCTCGCACGTGTGAAGATGACCGTTATCTACGCTTTCGGACAGCGCAAAATGCCTTACTATAAGGCGGCGGGTATCGCGCACATCCTTATCTTCTTTGGCTTCCTCGTATTGCTGCTTAGGAGCCTGCTCCTTTGGGGACGTGGGTTCGATCCAACCTTCGATTTTTACGGCGCACTAGCCCATGGGTCAGGGCTGAGCACTGTATACGCGATTCTCAAAGATTTCTTCGCGATGCTCGTGATCATTGGCTCCTCCATCTTTCTCTACTTCCGGATCGTCAAGCGCGAAAAACGGATGAGCCTTGGTAGCGAGGGGCTGATCATCCTTTTCATCATCATCACAATGATGCTCGCCGACTTCCTTTACGACGGAGCCGCTAACCTGCTTCGACATCGCGCCCTTGGCCGTTCAGTCACGCCCTCGTGGTCAGACCCAATGGGCTCGCTGGTAGCCACTGCGCTCACGCCGCTTCGGCTTGAGGTCAACCAGCTAACCGCTCTTGAGCACCTTGGTTTTTGGTGGCACTCGCTGTTTGTCCTCATCTTCCTCAACCTGTTGCCGTACTCCAAGCACTTCCACATCATCACCGCGATACCCAACGTTTTCGCCATGCCTTTGAAGCCGCGCGGGCAACTGCGACCGGTCGACGACTTGGAAGGTCGGGTGGAACGTGAAGAAGCTCTCGGCCTTGGAAAAATAGAGGATCTCTCGTGGAAGGAAGTCCTTGATACGTACACCTGCACCGAGTGCGGCCGTTGCAGCGATAACTGCCCCGCCTATACGACCGGCAAGATGCTCTCTCCCAAGCATCTGATGCTGGCTCTGCGGGAGCACCTATATGACTCAGAAGCACGCCTCACGTTGGCGACCGACGTGCCTCACGCAGACAGCCAAGATCGGGTTCCGGAGGGTCGGCAAGAGCTCGGCTACGGAGCGCCCGAGGGTGGATATTTTCGCAGCAGTGAAGAGGTAAACCTGGTGCCTGGCATCATGGACCCCAATGTCATTTGGGCGTGCACCACGTGCCGGGCCTGCGAAGAGCAATGTCCGGTGATGATCACGTTTATCGATAAGATCGTCGGGATGAGACGCGATCAAGTGTTGATGCATGCTGCCATGCCTGCAGAACTTGAAAAGCCCATGACGGCTATGGAAGTCAATGGCAATCCTTGGAATCTCCCCTCGAGCGAAAGAGCGCAATGGTGCGACGGGCTGGACGTTGCCTTCTTGCGAGATAAGCCTGATGCTGAGGTCCTCTACTGGGTCGGGTGCGCAGCGAGTTACGACGACCGCGCCAAGCGTATAGCGCGCGCCACAGCTTCTTTGCTGAAGCTTGCCGATGTGGGCTTTGCCATTTTGGGATCGGAAGAACGCTGCACCGGCGACCCGGCCCGAAGAGCCGGCAACGAGTACCTCTTTGAAATGCTAGCGCAAGCTAACATCGAGACCCTCAAGTCGTACAAGGCGGAGACGAAGAAGATCATCACAGCCTGCCCGCACTGTTTCAACACGCTCGCTCGTGAGTATCCACAGTTCAACGCGCACTTCGAGGTCGTGCACCACACCACATTCCTCCTGGAGTTGGTGCAAGCTGGAAGGATCCCGCTCGAGTCTACCAAAGCCCAAAGCTTCGTCTTTCACGACAGTTGCTACCTTGGGCGCTTCAACGACATCTACGACGCGCCGCGCGAGCTGCTTAAGGCCGTCCCCGGCCTCGATCTGAAGGAGGTTCCGTACTGGTCGAAGAACAAAGGGCTCTGCTGCGGCGCCGGAGGCGCGCAGATGTGGATGGAGGAGCAGAACCAAGATCGCGTCAATAATAAACGCGCCCTCCAGCTCGTAGACACTGGGGCAGATGCCGTGGCCAGCGCATGCCCCTTTTGCGCAACGATGCTTGAAGATGGCCTAAAAGCAACTGGCAAGTCCGTCACGCAGCTGGACGTGGCCGAGATACTGGCCATGTCCGTGGCGACAGGCAGCGCGTCATCTGCCGAGGTGCAGCCATAGCCCAGCAGCCATAGCCCAGCAGCCATAGCCCAGCAGCCACAGCCCAGCAGCCACAGCCTAGGGCAATCGCATCTAGAAGTAGTAGCAATTGCCCGAGGCCCTACCCGAGAAGCGGAAACGAGCCTGAGCCCCTGGGCGAAGTCGACTACGCCACTCCCCCACGCTTGTCGGCTTCCACGACAGGCCCGCTGGCAGATGCATCGTGAGCGAACGTATTGGGGGGACCACCGCCCAGCCCTGGTTGAATGACGCAGGGCGGTGGTCCCGCTGAGTGAGCGGCGATGCGTCTCTTAACGGGGGTCTGGCACCCAGACGCTGTGCCACCCAAACTATCTGCCGCGGAAGTCAATCCCGCTGCATTCACCCAAACTCCCCCGCTCATCACGAACGTGTTCGGGTAGCAGGAGTGACGAACTGGTTGCATCTATACGTCGTTGCAAAGCAGTGAGGTCTCCGTTCGGAAATGAGCCTGAGCCTCCCGGCGAAGTCAACTACGCCACTCTCCCCCCGCATATTGCCGCAACACTGACAGGCCCGCTGGCCGATGCATCGTGAGCAAACGTATTGGGGGGACCGCTGCGACTTTTACTGAAGGTCTGGCACCCAGACCCTCTGCACGGGAGTCAATCCCGCTGCATTCACCCAAACTCCCCCGCCCATCACAAACGTGTTCGGGTAGCAGGAGTGACGATTTGGTTGCATCTATACGTCGTTGCAAAGCAGTGAGGTCTCCGTTCGGAAATGAGTCTGAGCCTCCCGGCGAAGTCGCCTACGCCACTCTCCCCCGCATGTTGCCGCAACACTGACAGGCCCGCTGGCCGATGCATCGTGAGCGAACGTATTGGGGGGACCGCTGCGACTTTTACTGAAGGTCTGGCACCCAGACCCTCTGCACGGGAGTCAATCCCGCTGCATTCACCCAAACTCCCCCGCCCATCACAAACGTGTTCGGGTAGCAGGGTCAACCGCGTGATGCATCCATACATCGGTGTAAATCAGTGGGTTCGCTCCGGAAATGAGCCTGAGCCTTTTGGCGAAGTCGACTACGCCACTCTCCCCCCGCTTGTCGGCATGTACGACGGGCCCGCTGGCAGATGCATCGTGAGCGAACGTATTGGGGGGACCGCCCAAAGGGTGGTGGGTCCCGCTGAGTGAGCGGCGATGCGTCTGCCAGCGGGCCGGCCACCACGCTGCACGGTCCCCCACGCTGCACGGTCCCCCACGCTGCACGGTCCCCCACGCTGCACGGTCGTCTCCCACGCTGCACGGTCTCCCACGCTGCACGGTCTCTTAAACTGCGCTTGAATGCCCCCGTACCCGTAAAGCACGTAGGCCACGCCAGTAGCAAGCTGCCAGGGCAAAGCTGCCGGTATAAAGTTGACAACTAAGATGACCGAGCCATGCTCCCCGCACCGTGCTTCCTCTACTAGCGCAGCATCTTCTCACGCAGCATCTTCTCACGCAGCATCTTCTCACGCAAGGCACCGCATCTCCACCGTCGATGATCTGGCCGATCCTGCGAACACTACTGGTGCTCTTGCTGATTTCCGCATCAGCCTGGTGGGCCCTCCGGTGGCTCTCGAGGAGGGGCTTCGGCGTGGTGAAGTCGGATGGACAGATTCAGGTTGTACAACATCGGCCGCTCACCCGGACGCAGGCTCTCTACATCGTTGAGGTGGAGGGCCACCGACTCCTGCTCGGGGTCGGTAGAGAGGGTGCGCCGCGTCTCATCTCCAAGCTTGATGCGGTGCGGAGCGCAGAGTCTCTAGAAGGCCACGCCGCTCAGCTTCGCTCTCTCTCGAGCACACCCCCAGGCAAAGACAGCAGCGTGACCGATGGCGAACCGCAGAAGGAGCACCGCTCCGCCGGAAGCTTCCCGGCAACCTTCAGCTAAGGAGGCGTCGCGCACATGTCATCAACCTGGTTCACTTTCCTCGCCCTCTCGCTTATTCCGGTGGGTCTCATTGCGACCACAAGCTTCGCTAAGATCGCAGTGGTCCTGTCCATCGTGCGCAATGCTCTCGGACTTAATCAGGTGCCATCGGGCATCATCGTGGCTGTTGTATCGATCGCTTTAAGTGTGCATGTGATGAGCCCTGTCTTTGAGAGCATCTTTGTCGACTCGGAATGGAGTTCACTGGAAACCCTTAAGCCCCAGCAAGCCTTTCAGAAGATTGCGGAGCTAAGGCAGCCACTCAGCAGGTTTTTGCAACGCAACTCGGGAAAGCGAGAGCTCGCGTTCTTTGCCGAAGTTGCCAAATCAAGGTACGCACGCGAAGCATCAGCCGACACGCTGCGCAGCAGTTTTCGCGTGGTGGTGCCGGCTTTCATGCTCACTGAGCTTGCCGAAGCCTTCCGCGTGGCGCTACTCGTCTTCCTACCGTTCCTGGTGATCGATGTGGTGGTAGCAAGCATTCTTGCAGCGCTTGGCATGCAGCTGCTCTCCCCGGCGGCTGTAGCCGTCCCCTTCAAGCTTCTTCTTTTTGTGCTCGTGGACGGCTGGTTCATGCTCTCACGCGCCCTAGTCTTGAGCTACGCGTAAGCCGAGGGACGCTGTCTATGGCTATACGTGCGCGATACGTCTCGCTTCCCTCGCCCAGCTAAAGTGACTGGACGCGTGTCTCGTGCAGTTCACGTAAGAAGGCAATGGGTATAGCTCGCTACCGAAGGAGCGTCATCGTCTGAAGGGACTGGTATCCCGCCTCAGTTCCTATTACTGCCACTAGGTCGGCGACTTGAAAACAAAAATCGGCGTCGGGGTGGGCACACAGTTCCTCATTGCGGAGGACGCCTACCACAGTGGCTCCGGTGCGATTGCGCACATCGAGCTCTCCGAGGGAGCTGCCCGCGAACGAGCTTCCTGAAGGGATCTGTACCCAGTGCAGTTCGTCGACCATTGGCCGACCTGAGTTGAGCGATTGTTCTGTACCCTTCCCCCTCGTTGAAGAAAGGCGCAAAGAGGTGTTGGCGCAGCGACTCTGTCCGATTCTGGATCTCCGTAAGTGGGAACGGAAAGTAGAGCAAGGACTCGCGAACCATTTCAAGACTAGCTTCAAACTCTGGGAGAATGACACTGCTCACTCCCATGTCCCGGAAGACGTCGACAAACGCAGGGTCGGAAGTCTGGGCCACAACCTTGATGGCCGCGTTCTGCCGCTTTGCGTGCGAGATGATGGCGCGCGTGGTGATGATATCTGGCGTTGTAATCACCAGCAGTCGCGCGGCATCTACCGTAGTCGCTTCGAGCACGATCGGATGTGTCGCATCACCGTAAATGACTGGAACACCTTCGGCTCGGGCGCTTTGCATCCGATGCTGGATTGTTGAGCTGCGGCAACACCACCATCAGTGGAACCACCGCTAGGTCCTGAACGATGAGCATTCCAATCATAACCTTGCTCGAGAGTGTGCCGAGCCAGCCATGGTTCATCAGCAGTCGGATTGCCAGCCCTAGGTTTTGCTGCGCTCAAGGGCGCAGCGTTTCTCGCTCCCGCTGGTGGATTTGCATTCCGCGTGAGCACGTGTGCGCAAAGTACACGAGTCGTGGGCCTTACCTACGCTTCGGTGTCAGTGGAGCTTAGGTCGTCGGTGGTGATTTCGTGCTTCTTCATCAACTTGCGGAGGTATTTCCGGTCGATGTCGGCATCACGCGCGGCATGTGAGATGTTCATCTGGTTGCGGCGCAACAAGGTTGCGATGTAGTCGCGCTCGAACGTCTCGACCCAACGTTCCTTGGCTTCTTTAAACTTATCGTTCACGTCCACTTCTGCATCTGCCATCTTCGTCGATGCAGCTGACGATACCTCTGCGCTTCCATCCGAGGAGCGAAGATGCTGCGGAAGATCTTCTAGCCGAAGCTGCGATGAGTCGGCGAAACTCACCGCGCGCTCCACCACATTCAGCAGCTCGCGCACATTGCCTGGCCAGTTGTAACGGTTGAGTTGATCCCAAACCCGGGGATCCACGTCGACTACGCGCTGGCTTCCTTCTTTGTCGAAGTTGAAGCTACACGTGTTTAGAAAATGCGACACCAGTAGAGGAAGATCGTCTTTGCGCTCGCGCAAAGACGGCAGAAGAATCCGTACAACGCTCAATCGGTAGTAGAGATCCTCCCGAAAGCGTCCCGCCTTGACCTCTTCTTTCAGCTTGCGGTTGGTTGCAGCCACGATGCGCACATCCACCTTGATGGGCCGCGAACCTCCAACCCGCTTGACCTCACGCTGCTCGAGAGCACGCAACAGCTTCGGCTGCAAATCCAGCGCGAGCTCGCCAAGCTCATCCAGGAACAAGGTGCCGCCGTTGGCCATTTCGAACATGCCTTGCCGCGATGTCATCGCACCTGTAAATGACCCCTTCTCGTGACCGAAAAGCTCGCTCTCGATCAGGTTTTCGGGAACTGCGCCGCAGTCAAACACAATGAAAGGACCCGAGCGGTGGGCCGACTGCTGATGAATGGTGCGCGCGACGATTTCCTTACCCGTGCCTGTCTCGCCTTCAATGATCACCGTGGCGTCTGTGCGGCCGATTTTCTCCAGTATCGCGTAAACTTCGCGCATCTTCGCATCCCGACCGATCAGGTCGCCAAAACGCTCTTTGTCGGACGGAACGATCCGCAACTTCTCATCAACGGGAACAAAGTTGATCTCAGATTTGCCGAGGGTAACGACGTAGTTTGGACGGAGAAAGGCCTCCCGCACCCGCACGCGATTGACGAACGTGCCGTTGGTGGAGCCGAGGTCGCTTATGAGGTAATAGTCGCCTTCCACAAAAATTTTGCAGTGGTTGCGACTGACCGTCTCATCATCGAGCACCAGGTCATTATCCTCCATCGCGCCGATGGTGATGACATCTTTATCAAACACATGCTCCTGCGCATCCGCATCACCCGTTGATACAACGAGCTTGCAGCGGCGGAGAGTGATGGTGGTTGGGCGTCCGTCGATGTACGTGATTTTTGTGGCGGAGACTGCGTCGGGAAGCTTAGAAGTAGAAGACATACCTGCGGAGTTTAGCCTCTGATCAGGGGTGGGGTCAACTCTCCCCATGCGATAAAAGTGATCGCGAGTGAAGCCACAGTGTCCGGTCAGTTTCTCGTGAGTCGGTTATCGAGGTGGTTGTGCATTTGCGTGGTGAAATCGCAGGAGACGCAGTCGAGTAGAACTCCACGCACAACTCCGCCGGAGCGAGCCGGCCTACCGGAGCGCATTCTAGACGCGTGAGGATTGAATTTGAGGGCGCGACTTCTGCGCTAGCTCGGCGGCACGACAAGCTGTTTAAGGCTCTCGGGATGCACTTCCGGCTTGTACCGCCTGCGAAGAGCACGAAGATACGTATCGAGCGCATCACGGCGCGCCTGCTCCAGAAGCTGCTCCTGGACCCTCTGGCGCCACAGCGCCTCTTCCTCTTTGGTGAAGTCGCGGCGGCCCGTTACCTTCACCACGCTGAAATAGGGGCCGAGAGACACCGGAGCAGAAACGGCCCCGAGTGTGCCGAGTTTGAACGCCTCTCGCGCAACAGCTCCCTCCACAGGAGGTCCACCGTCGGCGGCCAGGCCTCCCCGGTTGAAATACCGGAGGTCGCCGCCACGCATTCGTGTTTCACGGTCGAGACTATGGGCACGTGCAAGCTTCTGAAACTCAGCGAGGTCCCCTGATGACGCCTGCTTCTGGATCGCTTCTGCTTCGGCTCTCGTCGCGACAAGGATATGACTTGCACGCAGGAACGGCCCCCTCTTTAAGTAGGGCGGCGTTTGCTTGAGGAAGCTTTCCACCTCCTCGTCCCCGGGCGTCGTCGCACGTGGATGCACCTTCTGCCGAACCAGCTCCGCCACCATCTGCTCCTCGACGGCATTTTGCCCCTCCCAGCGGAGCTCAGGCGTATGTCTCTCCGCGCGATGTTCCAGCAGATGTGAAGCAATCATCTTATCCAAAAGCTGAGCCTTGTTTTCACTGCTAGTGTAGTGCTGAGCTACATCGGCTGGGTGATCGCTCAACCAGGCCCGAAAATCTGACACGGTGATCACACCCGAACCGACTGTAGCCAATACATGTTGGGCGCCGCCGGAAGCAGCAGCATGAGGACCGCTGTTAGCAGCAGCCAACGCAATAATGGCCCATGCGCCCAGCTTGATAAATTTCCAGAGATGCATCTGCCGCCCAACCTAAAGAGAGCGCTACCCAGATACGTCGCGAATGGTGACGAACACAAGTAATGTTAACAAGAGCACCAGCCCAACGGTGTGCACGACCGCTTCGAAGCGCTCATTTGGCTTGCGTCGCGTAACAAGTTCATAGGACAAGAAGACAAGCCGTCCGCCATCGAGCGCTGGCAGAGGAAGCAAGTTGAACATGCCTAGCGCCACAGACAGCAACATGAGAATGGTGAGGTATTCAGCCGGCCCCTCACGCACCTGTTCGGCTACGATTTTGCCCATGCCCCAAGGGCCCGAAACGCCCTCTGTTGAGCCCTGTTGAATGCGTTTACCTAACTCCTGCAGCTGCGCCACGGTGAGCTTGACCGGGAAGACCACTGAAGCTTGCAAAGCTTCAGGAAATGGAAGCGGCTGGTAGGTCCTTATCGTCTTGGCCACCACGCCTATCACGCCACGGCCGCTGCTTCTCTCGGGTGTGATTTGAAGTGCGCGCTGTTTCCCCTCGCGGCTGATCACGTATTCCGTGTGTTTGCCGGCGCGGGGAGACGTGATGGCGATCAGGTCTTCCATCGACTGAATCTTCTTGCCTCCCGCCTGAAGCACCCGGTCACCTGGACGCACTCCAGCCTTGGCTGCGGGCGACCCCTTAGAAACAGCAGCAACTTCAACCGGACGGGTGGGAACATCTTCAGGCCAGCCCGACAGGCCAATGCCTAACACGAGGAGCGACGCTGTGAGGTAGTTGGCGAGCGGACCCGCCACAATGGTGACCATCCTCGCGAATAATCCCTTGTTGTTGAACAATTCAGGGTCGTCGGAATCCACTTTCTCGTTGATGCTCATGCCCGCGATTTGGACGTAAGCGAGGAAGGGAATGGCGCAGATCTGAAAGGTCGTGGCGCTTCCTTTCGGTTGATAGCGCACCAGCGTCGGGCCAAAGCCGACACTGAACCTCAGCACGCGCATGCCGAAGGCTCTTGCAGCCAGATAGTGGCCGAGTTCGTGAATGATGACAAGCACCGAAATGCCCAGCACAGCTAAGAGGATGTCCCACCCTGACATGCTGCTATTATGGGGCTTCTTGGGGTGGTTGTCGCGGTGATTTGTGCAAAAGCTGCGTCTATCGCAGCTCATACCCTGAGCCAATCCTGTATGCGAGTTGCCTTATGTCAAGTTAACCCGACGGTGGGACAGGTGCGTCAGAATGCGCAGCGGGTGCTTGCGTGGTGCCTAAGAGCGCATGCAGAAGGAGCCAGCCTCGCGGTTTTTCCTGAACTTGCCCTGATAGGTTATCCACCCCGTGACCTTGTTCATGACAAGGAGCTGCTCTGGGCGCAGAGGGATGCGTTGGATTCGCTCGCGCGAGCACTGCCTGCGGAGCTGGCGGTTATCGTCGGCTACGCTGAACAAACAGAAGATGGATCAATCTACAACGCCGCAGCTTTGCTTCATCAGGAGACAATCGCGCAGCGGGCTCGTAAACAACTTCTCCCCAACTACGATGTGTTTAGCGAGCATCGCTACTTTCGCGCTGGCTTGCGCACGACCACGGCGACGATCGGCAACGCGCACGTGGGCATCACCATCTGCGAAGACATCTTCAGCGACGAGGGGAGGATGAGCGAATGGACGTACGCCAATAGCCCTCTAGATGAATGTGTGCGTCTCAAAACGGATTTGGTGGTAAACATTGCTGCCTCGCCGTTCACGCTTGCCAAGCATCGACTACGCCATGAGGTGATGTCAGAGCTGGCGGTAGAGGCAAGGCAACCGGTCATCTTTGTCAACCAGTGTGGGGCAAACGATGGTCTAATATTTGATGGCCGCTCCCTCATTGCCGGGCCGGATGGGAAGATATGGCGGCAAGCTGCTTCTTTTCGTGAGGACTTGGTGGTGGTGGATCTCGATGCAGCTGCGACCTCATCCGCTCAGGAAACCACGCCGCCGTCTGATGAGGACGATGCGCAGGTTGTGCTTCAGGCCCTCACCCTCGGCCTGAAAGACTTTACAGCTAAGACCGGGCTTACCAAGTGCGTGGTGGGACTCTCCGGCGGCATCGACAGCGCCGTGACTGCCGCTTTGGCTGCTCGAGCAGTCGGAGGCGGACGCGTGATCGGCGTGTCGATGCCCTCTCGCTACACCAGCAGCGAGAGTATGCGTGATGCACGAGGTTTGGCGAGCAATCTGGGGCTTGAGTTTCATCAGGTGGACATCGACCCGATCTTTCAGCTTCAACTGCAGCAACTGCCGAGCGCCCTGCAGACCCAAGGTCTGGTTGAGGAAAATCTCCAGTCTCGCCTTCGGATGGTGACTCTGATGGCCTTTAGCAACAGCCACAACGCGCTGCTGCTCAATACGGGAAACAAGAGCGAAGCAGCGGTTGGCTACACCACGCTCTACGGTGATATGGCGGGAGGTCTCTGCCCCATCGGTGATCTGTATAAGAGCATGGTCTATCGCCTGGCCCGTGCGATCAACCAGCAAGGTGCGGCACCAGTCATCCCTCAGCATACGCTAAGCCGCCCTCCCAGCGCGGAGCTCCGTGCTGGACAGCTCGACCAAGATTCGTTACCTGACTACGCTCTGCTTGATGGATTGCTTCAACTGCATATCGAGGAGCGCAAGACGCTAAGCGAGTTGGTCGAGGCCGGATACGAGCGCCATGTGGCGACTGAAGTTCTTGGCATGATTGAGCGAAGCGAATACAAACGCGCTCAAATGCCTCCGGCTTTAATCGTATCAAAGAAAGCGTTTGGCATCGGACGACTCATGCCTATCGCAGCACGCATTGAACATTGAAGCGCCTTCGCCCTCACAGAGGCGCCTGTGGATGCCTCAATGAAACCGTGACGCATGCCGCCTGGTCCAGATGATGGGGTGAGGCTTACCCAGCGTGCGAAGGATGCGCTCGCGGGGCTGAGTCCGCAAATCCGTGGTCGGTCGGTGGAAGCTTACGCTCGCGCACGATGTATATCGCGTCCTCCACCGCCACGTAAAGAGCAGGCACAACAATCAGCACGATAGCCGTCACAAACAGCGAGCCAAAGCCCAAGCTGATCGCCATCGGTATCAGGAAGCGGGCCTGCCTCGAGGTCTCAAAACACATAGGCATCAGACCCAAGAAGGTTGTGAGCGATGTAAGGAGGATTGGCCGAAAGCGGCGTTTCCCCCCTTCTATCACCGCCGGCAGCAACGCACTTCCGTCTTTCCTGAAACCGTTTACAGCATCGACGAGAACCAACGAATCATTGACCACGACCCCTGACAGGGCGATGATCCCAAACATGCTGCTGATGCTCAGCGTGTAGCCAAGCAGCATGTGACCCAGCACAGCACCCACCATTCCAAAAGGGATGGCTGACATGATAATCGCCGGTTGGATGTAACTTCTGAAGGGGATAGCCAGCAGCGCGAATATCGCGCAGAGGGCGATAAGGAAGTTAGGGCCCAGTGTTGAGAGGCTCTCGGATCTCTCGCGATGTTGACCTACGAATGAAGTTTCGAGCCCGGGATAGCGTGAGCGTAACTTCGGCAGCGTGGTCGCTGTGAGCGATTCCAGCACGGGGCGCGGCGTCACTACGCCGGCCGCTAGTTCAGCAGAGACGTTGACCACCCGCTGACCCTCCTCTCGACGTATTTCGGTCTTTGACCGCCCCTCCGTGACCTCCGCAACGTAGCCAAGTGGAACAGGCGCACCTTCCGCGGTGGGCACGGTATGCATCTCGATGTCTTCAATGGAGTCACGCTGGTTTTCCGGCAGGCGCACCATGACCTTGATCTCATTGCGGCCCCGCTGCTCGCGGAGCGCCTCGGCACCAAAGAAAGACGCGCGCAGAGCACGCGCTACGTCGTCTCCACTCAAACCAAAGGTGCGCGCTTGAGGACGAAGCGAGAAGTCAAGCTGAGGCTTACCCACGGCGTAACTGTTTTCGATGTTGACCAGCTCCGGCAGCGTGGTCAGCGCCTGCGCCAATGCCCCCGATGCTTTGGCTAACGTTGATGCGTTCGGATGACTTAGCTGAACGTCCACCGGGCGGCCCGCGCTAGGTCCAGATCCCCCTGAGATCGAGAGAGACTCTAGGCCGCCTATGTCCGGCAACGCGTCGCGCCAACGTTCCGCAAAGGTCTCACTTGAAAAATCCCGCTGCTCTGACGGAACCAGCTCAAGCTCAACTGAGACAAGATGGCTGCCGACGCCAAGGGCCGACTCACCGAGCCGCGAAAACATTCCTTTCAAATTGCGGCTTCCACCGCTCTGCTTAAGCGCCTCCCGAGCGGATTGCTCGATCTTAGCCCGCACGCTGTCGGTTCGTTCCACCGGAGCACCAAACGGAAGACGCGCACTCGCTGTGACGACGTCCCCTTCCAGGTTTGGAAAGAAGGTAAAGGGGACAATCCCGCTTACCACGGTGCTCATGATGACGATGAGGAAAGCCACCGCAGCTGAGAGCGTGACGTAGCGGTGCGTAAGCGCAGAGGAGAGCCAGCGTCGGTAAGGACCTTCGACAAACCGAGTGAGCTTACCACTGGCGTAGCGCTGCACCCGGTCGATAGGCCGGAAGAAAGCACTGAAACGCCCGCCCTCACGGTCAACGCCATGCCGCAAGTGAGCGGGCAGGATGAAGAAGGACTCAAACAAAGACACGCTGAGCACAGCAACCACAACCACCGGTATGATCCGAAAGATTTTGCCGATGACCCCAGGAACAAAGAAGAGGGGAGCAAAGGCGACAATGGTGGTCAAAATGGAGAAGGTGACAGGCACCGCCATCTCCTGCGCGCCGCGCTTGGCTGCTTCTCCTGGCGCCATGCCTAGCTGAGCTTTGGTGTAGATGTTCTCTCCAATGATGATGGCATCGTCGACTACCATACCGAGCGTAACGATGAGCGCGAAGAGCGACACCAGATTGATCGAGACATCGAGCGTTGACATGATGATGAACGCGCCGAGGAAAGAGATGGGTATGCCCAGTGCCACCCACCCTGCCAGCTGCCGCTTCAAAAACAGCGTGAGAACCAACAACACCAGGAACAACCCTTGCGTGGCGTTGCGCACGAGCAGGTCGATGCGGTCTTGAAGACGCTCAGAATCATCGTCCCAGACAACAACCGACATGCTCTTAGGAAGCCCTTCTTGCAGCTCCTGCGCGTAAGCACGCACCGCTTTGCTGACTTCAGTCGGGGTTTCGTCACCCACACGGTAGGCCGTTATTCGCACCGCAGGCTGACCGTTGAAGTAGGACGCTTGACCGGTGTCTTCGTACCCGTCCCTGATCTGGGCAACCTCGCCAAGCCGCACGAGCGAACCCTCCGCTGTGCCCTTCAAGACGATGTCCTCAAACGCCTCCCCCGTCAGACGGCGGTCAGCCACTCTCACTAAAAGTTCCCCCGACTTGGTCTTGAGCTTTCCGCCAGGGAGCTCCACCGAGGCGCGCGTCACCTGCTGCGCCACTTCGTTCAGCGTCAATCCGTAGGCATCGAGTGTCTCACGCGGCACCTCGACAGCTATTTCCAATGGAGGAATGCCGCTGAGTTCGACCTGCGTGATCTGCGGATTTCTCAGCAGTTCGAGTCGAGCTTTCTCAGCAATCTGATGGAGCGTGCGAAGAGATTCCGGTCCCGCCACAATGAGCGAGATGACTTGCCTCCGGCGACTCAGCAGCTCAGTCGTCGGCTTCTCTGCTTCCTCTGGAAACGAGGTGATACGGTCGACGGCGCTCTTCACGTCGGCCAAGACGCGGTCGCCATCGGCACCTCGAAGGAGGTCAATCGTCGCATTCGCCGATCCCTCGTTAGCGACCGAATAGACGCGCTTGACGCCGTCGAGAGGGCGCACTGCTTCCTCAACAGCAAGCACAATACCCTGCTCGACCTCCTCCGGGCTTGCTCCTGGGTAGGGAACGAAAACGCGCACGGCGTCAAGCTCAAACTCGGGAAAGACCTCCTGTTTCATGCCGAGGGCAGCTAGAACGCCACCAACGAGAACAACCCCCATGGAGAGATTGGCTGCAACAGGGTTATTGGCCATCCATGCGATGGGACCCTTCTCAAAAGTCATTGGGCGTCTGCCTCGCTCCGCCTGAGAACCGCCGCTTTCCTCACGGAGGTGTGGCGGCTAATCATCTGCAATCCGCACGCGCATGCCTTCCACCGCCGAGCTGGGAGGCGTCAGGACAAGCTGCTCATCTGGAGCGATGGTTCCCGATGCATACTGCATCTCTGCATCCGCCCAGCGCACGCGCATCTTCCGTTTACTCAGTTCGCGACTCTTGCCGACCACCCATACGTGATTCCCCTCAACCCACGCGCGACGAGGGATAGCGTACACCCCTGCGAGTAGACTGCCGAAGATCGTCACGTCGACGTACGCCCCTGGAAGCAGCGGCAGCTTGGAGTCATCCCTTAGCGGGTCGTCCACCATCACCAGAAGTTGCGCGCGGCGTGTCGCCGGATCAAGCTGCCCGACAAGCCCCGCGACATACCCTTCACGTTCAATGACGCTCTCTCGAAGCTTCTGCCTTACGATAGCCTTGGTAGGTTGTTCAGCATCCGTGCACTCTGCCTCGCGCCCAGCACTCTGCTTCTCTTTAGCAGCTCGCTTCTCTTCAGCAGGCCCGCCATTCTCTTCAGCAGGCCCGCCATTCTCTTCAGCAGGCCCGCCACCCGCAACCGCCTTCGCGTTTCCGGGAGTCTTTGCGGGCCTGCTATCCGCACAGGCACCGCTACCCCCCAGCGAAAGCCACTCGAGGTCTTCAACCGGGATGGAGACGCGCACCCGCATGGCCTGCGTACCGACCAGCGTGGCAAGCGCAGTCTGACGCCCGACAACTTGCCCTACGTCGACTTCCTCATCGAGTACTAGTGCGTCAAAAGGTGCAACCAACCGCGTACGCGAGAGCGCGAGCTTCGCTTGCTCCAGAGCACTTTGGCTCGCAGTCACCGCACTCTCGGCCGCTTCAAGCTGACTGCTGCGCACAGCCAGCGGGGCTTCCTTAGCGGAAGTGCCCTCACCAAGAATCTTCCATGCACTTCGCGCTACTGCTCCGCGACCCTGCTCAAGCTCCAGCTCAAGCTCGGACGCACGCACCTGACTCCTCTGTTGCTCAACAGCAAGCTGGTAGTCCCGGGCATCTATTCTCACCAGAAGCTCACCCTTGCGCACTCTTCCCCCAGGCTTGAGTGAGCGGGAGACATCTACAACCTTGCCCTCGACCTGAGGAATGAGAGTGACCTCCTGCTCCGCTGCGACCACACCGGTGGCGGGCACCCGCACCTGCACTGACTTCTGCTTTAGCGTCGCCACCTCAACTACGGGAGAGGTAGGCGTGGGCTTGCTCTTGGCCGCCTTGGGCGAAAGAGAGAAGACAACCAAGCTGATCAACAAAGCCGCGGCAACGATAGCGATGGGGAGGCCCACTGCGATGAGGCGTTTGCGTTTCATGTTGGTTCTCGCACTGGCAGGCCCAGCGCCTGCAAGAGAGCAACTCGGGCAGAGAACACGCTTCGCTTCGCTTGCAGCGTGTTGAGCTCAGCGGTTTGCTGAGCATTGAGCGCGCTAAGAACGTCCAAGTAGTCTCCTCCACCCTCGATGTAGCTTCGTTGCGACTCCTTCAGTGCGGCATTGGCTGCCTTTAGCTGCTCTGCGTAAGCATCTAGAGAGCGCGTGTGTTCCTTCTCGAAAATGAGTGCCTGACGCACCTCGGCCAGCGCGTCGAACACGGCTTGCTCCAGCTCGCCCACGGCTACGCGGGCGGAAGCTTTGGCCTCATCAACTTGGCTTGTAATGCGAAAACCGGTGAAGATGGGCAGCGACACCAAGCCGCTCACACTCCAGAACTCTAGCTCTCGGGTCTCCTGCAACACAAGTGCCTGGTATCCCGCTTGTGCTGACAGCTCGACCGTCGGAAGATGCCCCCACCAAAGACCCGCCGCCCGCTTATCTGCTGCACGCACACGTGCGCGCGCCGCCTTGAGGTCGGGCCGATTCTTCACCAGCGTCTTGGTGCTACCAAGCCGAGGCTGCGGAGGCAAGTTACGCAGAACGTCCGCAGTCCGTAAGGGTTCGGCTGTTGCTCCAAACCCCAACACGCTCCGGAGCTGCTGCAGACTCTGCCGATACAGGAGCCGCGCTTGTGGCAGAGCAGCGCGGGTGCCGCTGAGCTGCTGTTTCTGCTGCAACACCGCAAGCGCAGTGGATCCTCCACGCTCGTAGAGCATAAGCGTGAGCTCGAGCAGCTGCTCACCAACCTTCACTTGCTTACGAAGCACATCATACTGCTCCCGCGCGTAGACGGCGTCGAAATAGGCTTCCGAAACGGTTGCAGCCAAAGCAATCGCAAGCGCCGCTCGATCGCCACGAGCCGCACGCTCACTCCAGCGAGCTGACGCAAGCGCCAGGTAATCACCGCCCCACGCGTCGAGCCGGTACCGTGCATTGAGTGTGGCCGAACCACGCAGGTAGTAATCAGGGCCTGCTCCCGCGGCGCCGCCTCCAAACTGGAACCCCAACGCACCGGCCGGACCAATCGTCCCTTCGGCCTGCGCAGAGAGTTCGGGGAAGAGGGGCGCACGCGCCTGCCGTGCTACCGCGTCGGCCTCGCGGATCCGGGCTGTCGCTGCCTTCAGGTCGGGAGAGTACTGCACGACCCGGTCGAGGTAGTCCTGCAGTTGCGCATCGCGCCAGTGACTTACCCAGACGCGTCCACCGCTACCGGCTGCGTGCACGACGTTGTGGCCAAACACGTACCAAGACAAAACCGCAACAAGTGTGAATCGGAGAGGTCTCTTCAAGCGCAACAACTCAGCAGAAACAAGGTCTCGGAGCCCTAACGGCTCACCCTTCAGGTCGTGATGGCCAAACATCTGAAGCACTCAGCATCTGAAGTACTCGGCATCTGAAGCACTCGGCATCTGAAGCACAGAACCTCTGAAGCACTCAGCAACGCGTGTGTCCGTTTCGCTCATACGTCAATTTGGACAAGCTAGCTTGGGTCAGTAGGCGCTGGTGTCAACCCTTCTGCAACCCTAAGGTGGGAAACGACCAGCATCCGCGACGATGTGACGCAGGTCTCGCAGCGCGCTAAGGTCACGCACCTTCCTTGCACGTTGCAAGAGGTTCCGCCCCCTTTCGGGATCAGATACCCATCATGAGCCGCTGCATCGCCGTTGTAACGACCCACAACAACCACGACACGCTCGATTCGTTCGTCGAGCGGTTTCGAAGAGCCTGCAACTATCCTCTGCTCGTCGTCGACCGGCACTCCACCGATGGAACAGGGCATCAGGCCGAAGAACTCTCGCGCACTTACGGGAACATCTCTCTACTGCACAGTCCGGAGGAACTGGGATTCCGTCAGGCGTGCACCCAAGGGTTTGACTGGGCGCTCGAGAGGGACTTCGACATCGTTTGTCAGCTCCGCGCAGACCTCTCCCACCCCCCAGGCCTCGCGCCGGATTTGGTTGGCTGCATCGAGCAGGGGGCGGACTTTGTCATCGCCACCCGTCACGCACATGGCGGGTCGGTGCTGGGGCGGGCAGCGTGGCGACGCGCCCTTTCCCGAGGAAGCTCCCTATACAGCAAGAAGATGCTCTCGGTTGACGTCAGCGACCTGACCAGCGGCTACAAGGCATATCATCGGCGCGTGTTAGAGACTGTGGACCTCGGCCGCCTTTACTCGAAAGCCGATGCGCCCTTCCAGATCGAGATGACCTTTCGCGCTCTCCTTGAAGGCTTTGCTCTCGCTGAAGTTCCATACACATCCGAATACGTGTCGTCCGAAGAAGACGTATCGCCTCGCATCATTTCAGAAGCCGCACTCACCATGTGGCGACTTCGTCGGGATGCCCTCCTTGGACGGCTCTAACCTACCCGCTCGCGGTGCGTGACGCGATTTCCCGCAGACCGCAACTTCCCGCAGACCGCAGCTTCCCTCAGGCGTAGCCCGGTGAACCGCGCAAGCGCAACTGAGCGCGCACACCATGCCGGAGCAGAAAACCGAGATAGTTCACTCCACTGTCACCGTCTTGGCTAAGTTTCGAGGTTGATCCACATCCGTCCCCTTCATGTCCGCCACATGGTAGGCAAACAACTGCAAGGGGATCACCGAGAGAAAGGAGGAGAGAAGCGGATGGCTCCTCGGAATCCTGATCCCGTGATCGATGTGGTTCATCTCTGTTGAACTACTGATGCCGACCGTAATCGCCTCCCGAGCCTGCACCTCAGCTAAGTTGCTCGCAGATTTCTCGAAGGTGTTGTCCTCAGGCATCACCATCAGCACAGGCAGGTGCCGATCCACCAGCGCGATCGGCCCGTGCTTCATCTCTCCCGCAGCGTACCCCTCCGCATGTATGTAAGAGACCTCTTTCAGCTTTAGCGCCCCCTCTAAAGCTACTGGGAAGCTAAGGCCTCTACCCAAGAAGAAGACGTGTGGTGACTCGACCAGGACCTTCGCCAGCTCCTGCACGGGCGAGGCCACCATGGCCAAGGTTTCACGAACCAGTTGGGGAACACGAACAAGCTCGCGAGCAACAGCATGCGCTGACTCCAGGTCACCATCTCTGCTCTGCTCTGCCAGGCGCAACGCAAGCAGCAACAACGCCACCATTTGAACCGAAAAACATTTCGTAGAAGCCACTCCGATCTCAGGGCCTGCGTGGGTGTAGAAGGCTGCATGGCTTGCTCTTGGGATGGCGCTTCCATTCACATTGGCCACGGCCAGTACCAACGCTCCCTTCTCTCTCGCTACTTTGACCGCATTCAGCGTATCCGACGTCTCTCCTGATTGGCTGACCGCCACCACAAGGTCGTCGGGTCCAACTACTGGATCGCGCGTGCGGAACTCGCTTGCAAGTTCAACGCTCGCCGGAAGATGGCTGATACGCTCCACCCACCGCTGCCCAAGCATGGACGCATGGAAACTCGTGCCGCACGCGAGGAAAATAACGCGTCTGACTCCACGAAGCTGAGCTTCCGAGAGACCAACTTCCTCCGCCACAACGATGCCTTCTTTCGGGTCCAGTCGCCCACGCAACGTATCCTCCAGGGCACGCGGCTGCTCATGGATCTCCTTGAGCATGAAATGCTTATAGCCTTCCTTCTCTGCCATCGAAGCTGACCAATGAATCTGCGTGGGTTGTCGCTCCACCTCTTCCAGCCGCTGATTTCGGATAATCACCCCGTCCGACGAGAGCTCAGCCAGATCACCGTCTTCGAGAAAAATCATTGACCGCGTCTGCGATAGCAAGGCAGGCACATCGCTGGCGCAGAAATGCTCGCCCTGTCCAGTCCCGAGCACAAGCGGCGAGCCTTGCTTTGCCACCACAATACGGTCGGGTGCGTGGGAGCTGACTACCGCAATGGCGTACGCACCTATGACTTGGTCTAACGCGTGGGCCACGGCTTCTAAGAGCGTGCGACCGTCGCTGAGCGCCGAATCGATCAGGTGCGCGACGATCTCAGTATCTGTGTCACTGCTGGGTTTCCGTCCGCCTTTGACGAGCAACTGCCGCAGGCTCGCGTGATTTTCGATGATGCCGTTATGCACCACGGCGGTGCCATGAACAACATGGGGATGTGCATTGGGCTCTGACGGTCGCCCGTGTGTAGCCCAGCGGGTGTGCCCGATGCCGATGCTGCCTCGAACCGGACGTTGCTCAAGAGCCCGACTTAGGTTCGAGAGCTTGCCCACGGCGCGAACAACTTGAACCTCATGGTCTGCCATCACAGCCACGCCGGCGGAGTCGTAACCGCGGTACTCCAACCGTCGCAACCCGTCCATGAGGATTTCAACGCTGTCACGCGACCCCACGTATCCGACGATGCCACACATCGTTAGCTGCCCGCTTTGACTACGTCGTACTCTCCGAACTCTGCGAGCGACTCTTTGATCTTACTCAGGTCTCCTACGATCACGATGAGCGAAGACTGGGGTCGGATGTACGCGTCCGCTGCCGCATGGGCACCATCGGCCTCCACCGTGCGGATCTGCGACCGGAACGTCTCCCAATAGTCGTCCGGAAGGCCGAACACGCGAAGGTCTGCAACCATCGATGTGATGCGCTGCGCCGTTTCAATCTGAAGAGAAAACGAATCGCTAAGATACTGCTTCGCCTCCTGAAGTTCTTTCGGCGGGACTTTCTCCTCACGGATGCGATCCAAATGTTCAAGGAACGCCTGAAGCGCTTCCGCCGTGACTTCCGTCCGCACCGAGGCACGCGCAACAAAAGGTGCCTGGTCAACCCTAGCGCCGACCGAACTGTACGCCCCGTAGGTCAGACTTCTCTTCTCCCGGAGGTCCATGAAGAGCCGTGATGCCGCTGAACCGCCAAGAATCTGGTTTGCCACCTTAAGTGGAACGTAGTCCGGGTTTCGCCGGTTCAAAGCGAGGTTTCCGATCGTGATCACCGACTGCACCGAGCCGGGTCGGTCCACTACCACCATCTCCCGCTTCTCACGCTCCTTGGGCAGAGCTGGCTGAAAAGCGCCCTTCGTAGCTTTCGCTGACGCAGCCTCCCAATCTCCAAATCGCTTTTGCACGGAGGCTTCGAGCGCCACGCCTTTTAGGTCGCCAACAGCCACGAAGAAGGCATTGCCCGGAAGCATATGCTGCTGATGCCAACTCTTGAGATCGCGGACGTTGATCTTCTTGACCACCTTTCGCGTCGTGTCGACGTGTGCGTAGGGATGGTCCTGGTAGAGCCGCTGATAGAAGGTGCGGGCCGCCAGAAAGTTTGGGTCCTTTTCTTCAAGCGCCAGCCGGTCAAGCTCACGCTGCTTGAGCTTCTTTAGCTCAGCGTTGGGAAAAGCCGGCCGAAGAGCCACCTCCGCAAGCAGCGAGAGCGCCTCATCGAAATGGTCCTTCGTCGCCTTAATGCTGATGGACGTCGCATCGGCATCGCTCTCCACGCTGAGGTCCGCGCCGATGCGTTCCACGGCCTGCGCAAGTTCGGCACTGCTGTACTGCGTGGTGCCCTCCTTCATCATCCGAGCCGTCAGCATGGCCACACCAGGCATGCCCTTTGGATCGTCAGCTCTGCCGGAGTGAAGTACCAGGAGGAGGTGCACGATCGGCAACTTGCCAAGTGAGACTGCATTGACTTCGAAGCCGTTGCTTAGCTTGGTGCGCTTGATTGGCGGAAGCTTCACATCCTTGGGCTTCCCAAGCGGAGCTGGAGGCGAAACATAAGCCGGTTGAGCCTTGCCTTCCGCAGCCGACGGACTCTTCGTGCGTTTCTTCTGCGAGCCACCGCACGCTACAGCAAGTGAGAGCACAAGCGCATGCGCAGCAAGCGCTACACGCGGCATCTTCGTCATTCTCATCTATTTTGCTCCCTTAGCTGACCCGTTTTGTCCAGACTTCGTTTCTGACGGATTGGAGGCCTTGCCGCCCTGCTTCGCGGCGGATGCCTCCTTGGAAGGCGGCACCACATCCTTGGAAGGTGGAAGCATATCCTTGGAAGGTGGAACCACGTCGAGCACCGTACGCCGATCGTCACCAAAATATTCTTTGGCTACGCGCCGTACATCTTCTTTCGTCACATCGAGGTACCGCTGCGGCTCCAACTTGAGCAGGTTAGCGTTGCCCCAGTAGAGCTCGAACTCCCCGAGCTGCTCGGCCCGCGCAAGATTAGACTCCAGGCCAAACACGAAGAAGGAACGCACCAGGTTGTGCGCCTTCTCCAACTCGACGTCGGAAATGCCTTCCTGGGCTACCCGTTCAAGCTCCTTGTAAATGTAGGCTCGGGCTTTGTCTGCATCACCTGCCGACGCAAGCACACCCCAGAAGGAAAACAGATCGGGCCCACGACGGTCGTCGGTCCCGACGCTGATGTCTTGAAGCCACGGACGCTCCTTAACTAGCGCTTGATAGAGGCGCGACGATTCGCCATAGCCGAGCACCACCGCTAGGAGCTCGAGTGGGTAGTGGTCTTCCGTCCGGCTCCTTGGAATGGGGTAGGCGAGGTGGAATGCCGGGAGCTGCGCGTTGGGATCAACCATCTTCTCGTAGCGCTCTGCCTTCTGAGGCTTAAGCTTAGGGGGCGTATATTGTGGTGTGTTGCCTCGGGGAATGCTCCCGAAGTACCTCTGAACAAGTTCAATCGCCGTGTCTCGTTCGAAGTCGCCCACGATGCTCAGCACGGCGTTGTTAGGAGCGTAGTACGCGTTGAAAAAGGCTTTGACTGCAGACAGCGGCGCACGCTGAAGATCTTGCATATCGCCGATGGTTGAGTGGGCGTAGGGCCAATAGTCGCCATACGCGAGCTCGTTGATGCGCAACATCGATGCCATGTACGGCCGGTTATCGTAGCTCTGTCGACGCTCCTCCATCACCGTTTGTCGTTGGTTTTCAAAGTTTTCTTGCGTGATGTTCAGTGCCCGCATGCGGTCGGCTTCAAGCCAAAGCCCCAAGGGCAGCTCGTGGCTTGGGAGCGTCTCGTAGTAGTTTGTGCGGTCGCTGCTCGTCGTCCCGTTCATGCTGCCGCCGCGCACAGTGATGAGACGGAAGTGCTCGCCCTTCGGAACGTGCGCCGATCCCTGAAACATCATATGCTCGAAAAGGTGCGCAAAGCCGGAGCGTCCTGGTTGCTCGTTGCGCGAACCGACATCGTAGTAAACGGCCACAGCGACCGTGGGTACGGTGTGGTCCTCGCTCAGCACCACCCGAAGGCCATTTTTGAGCGTGAGCCTGGTCACAGCAATCGACGAGAGCGGCAGCGAAGAGCCTGCACCCTTAGACTGGCCTGCACCCTTAGATTGCCCTGCAGTTTGCGCAGCCGCCCGGCCGGCTAGGAACCCAAACCCATTCCACGTGACTGTGGCGCCAGCTGCGGTTGCCAAGCCACATAGCAGAAGCAGCAGATTCATCCGCAGTTGAGACAACATGATCAAGGCTCTCCTCAACTCTACCTTCCTCTCTTTGCCTTGCCATGAGTTGGACCGCTCCAATCCCTTCTGAGAGAACGAGCTCTTCGTAAAGAGCGCCTCATGGCTATCCTTAGCTATCCGCGTGGAGGCTAAAGCACACATTTGTTCCTGCACCCTCTTCTCAAACATAATGAGGCCTCACTCCAGCAACCGCGTTTGAATGCGCTCTAAGATGAGAAACTGACTTTCCTAGGATCGTCACCTTCGCCGCCATGTCAACCGGAGGCTGACACCTCCAGCGCCTCCTGAGCTCCTAAGCGTCCGACCAATGGGTAAGCGTTCAGGTCCCCTCTGGGCAGTAGAAAACCACCGGGATCGTAGGAGTGAAACGACGAGCAACGGTGTTGGTGGTCGACTACGTCTCCTGCGATCCCAGCGCTCGGATCAGAAAAAGCCTCGAAAACCGCATGTTAGGGTACCTGAACGTTTACACCAAGGGCACGTCGATAGCATTGCGCCTCGCTTAGTACACACGGCTTAGTGCACACGGCGTAGTGCACCCGCGCTATGGCAGCTGCTCCTACCGAGCACTATATCTTCCCAGGATGATGACCGGAGCTGTGGTTTGTATTGGACGTGAGCTTCTACGGGGTGAGCTCATCGACACCAATGGTGCGTGGCTCGCCGAGAGGCTCACCACCCTAGGCTACGACGTCAGGGAACTCGCCACGGTGGACGACCACGTTGACCAAATCGAGCAGACCTTGCGGCGGCTGCAGCACCACGCGCTGCTGATCTGCACAGGGGGCCTGGGCCCCACAACGGACGACCTGACCCGCCGGTCGGTCGCCCAGCTTCTCGATGTTCCGCTCGTCACGGAGGAGAGGGTGCGTGCGCAGATTGAGCAACGCTACGCAGCGCGTGGAATGAAGATGCCCACCATCAACGCAAGGCAAGCCGAGCGACCCGAGGGCACCGAGCTTCTGGACAACCGGCGAGGCACAGCACCGGGCTTTCGATGCATCACGGCAGGGGGCCAGTTGGTATGTCTTCCTGGTGTGCCCCACGAGATGAAGGCCATGTTCGAACGTCACGTTGCCGACAGGATGTCTCATAGCGGCACGCGCAGCGTGCAGGTGCAGCTTCGCACGTACGGCATGACCGAGTCCGCCGTAGCCGCGGCTTTAGAACCCCTCGGACTGGAGCAAGCAGAGTGGGCTGCCAATGCCGAAGGCAAACCCGCAGTGACCGTCGCTTACCGAGCCAGCTTTCCAGAGATCTTGGTGAAGCTGCTCGCCAAGGGACCGTCCATCTCCCATGCGCAAGCCCTCGCCGAACGGGCCGCTCAGAAAGCCTCCGATGCTCTCGGCGATGCCGTCTACGGCTCCGGGGACGCGTCACTTGCCGAAGTAACCATTGCCGCGCTGCAGAAGAAGAAGTTGAGGCTGGCAGTAGCCGAGTCGTGCACCGGGGGCCGCATCGCCGCCGCCATCACAGCCGTACCCGGCTCGTCCGCCGTTACCCAGGGAGGCATCGTGGCCTACGCCAACCAGGCAAAGGTGGACCTGCTTGGAGTTGACGCGGAGTTGATCGCGTCGCACGGGGCCGTGAGTGCAGCGGTGGCCAAAGCCATGGCCGAATGCGTCTTGCGCAGACTTGAAGCAGACGTGGCTCTCTCGGTCACGGGCATCTCAGGGCCAGGCGGCGGTTCAGAGAGCAAACCAGTCGGCACCACATTTCTGGCGCTGGCAGACCGAAGCGCAGAAACCCAGGTGGAACAGCACGTGTTCCCTTGGGACCGCGCTCGCAACCAACAAGCGGCCACTTGGACGGCACTCAACATGTTGCGGATGAGTCTCCGCGGAGGGGCGAGCACCCACACTCCGTAGCTGGTCCGTAGCTGGTCCGTAGCTGGTCCGTAGCTGGTACGTGGCTGGTACGTGGCTGTTCGACCAGTAAGTTACCGGTGGATTGCCGCCAGGGCGCCCGTAGCAACAAGTGGCGAAGCAGCCATTGAAGTAGGCGGCGATTCAACCTGGATGACCGAACCCACGGCGGGCTTAGCAGCGAGCGTGTCGCACCATGCACCTCAAGTTAGCGTTCCCCCAAGCCTATGCGGCTTTCGGGGGTGTTTCAGCATCGAGCGCGCCCACATGGCTAGGAGGCGTGCACTTCTGTGCGTAACGACGACGCCAGAGGACGAGAGCCGATTCTGGAACATCCTCGGAAGCCTTGATTTTTACGCCTCGAGGGGGAGCTGAACACGTACCACCTCAAGCCCTGCCGTAGCTCTAGGTTTCGCCGGTGCAGCGCCAGCAATCCTAGGATGTCACGATGACAAGACTTATGCCGTATGCCATAACTAAACTGAGAGACTAGAGCGGCGGGTGCACGCCGTGCGATTCGCCTGCTTCAGGCTCCCGAACCTTTGGACTTAATCGCCCCGTCAATGCGGTGTGAAGCTCGGCTAGCGGAAGCGCAACTTCGCCTGCGGAGTCCGGCGGAGGCAGCATACCCGTCTCAACGGGCGGCCCCTCCAAAGGAGCGGCTTGCGCCGGTGCCGCTGCCACTGTGTGGACCGTACCAGACAGAGCGTTGTTGAGCGGCCGCACAGCGTAATGTGTTGGCGCCACGCCGTTAATGCTGAATGGCACCGACTGACCGGCGCGATTGCGGACCACGAGATGCAGATGCTTGGCTGTGGCGTTGCCGGTAGCCCCTTCGTACCCGATCAATGTGCCAGCATCGACCTTCGTTCCTACCTTGAGGAGCGGGCTGAACTCACCCAAGTGGGCGTAGGTGGTGGTGAAACGATCCTCACCGCGGGTGGTGGTCACGTGCACCCGGTTACCAAGAGCCGCTGCGGTGTCAGGGTCACGTCCATCGGCGGGACTCCAAGCGCGAATAGATGTCACTGTGCCCTCCATCACCGCGCTCACCGGCACATTGGTGCAGCCACTCGCTTCGCACCAACTGACTAGATCAACTGCATATTCGCTTCTGTACTTGGCAACGTGGGTGTTTCGATTCCATCCCATCGTCACGAATGCATCCCGCACAGGCGAAACAAGGTCGAGCGTCGGTGTGGGTGCAGCAGCAGGCGTTTCGGTGTTCGAGGCAGCCTGCGCCTGCTCACGCGTCGCCTGACCTTGCCCCTGGCAACCCAAAGACAGCCCGCAGATCATCAGCGCCGCCGGGAAAGAGGTTCTTCGAAAGGGTGTTAGAGCGTTCAACATTGCTGCCACGTAGCGAATTAAAGCAAAAGCCATACCCACGCCCATCGGGCATGCATGCCTAAAAAGCCCTTCCCTTTTCTGGGTATCACTCGTCGCTACGCCAACTTAGTTGTCAAATCCGTATCGCGGGAGGGCCTAGCCTTCTCGTGCTGGAGACAATGGACCTCGCCTAGCCTCCACACCCTGTCACCCTGTCACTCCGTCGCGCTTGTCGCCTCCGAATGCCCCTGAGACGCGACGTGAAGCGCTCTTACTCGAATAGGCGCCACGGCGCGCACGTCTAAACCGCCTGCGGACGGCGTAACATGCTGTGCTGCAAGCGGCTGGCTGGCCTTCGGGCACGAACCGTACTAAGCCTGGCGCAGCACCCCAAGGAGAACGATGCATAAGATCACCCTATTCACAACGGTTGCGGCATCGGCCGCGTGGCTTGGAGCAGCTCAGGGCGCGAACGCGCAAGGCCTGGCCTCCTGTGAGGATATCCATGTCGAAGCAGGCGCAGAATGCGTTGTGGAGCCACCCGGCCTGGAATGCGAAGCGCAGTGCGAACCCTTCCGCGTGGAAGCTGCATGTGCAGCCGACCTCTATGCAAGCTGCCAAGGCGCGTGCAATGCTGACATTGACGTCGAAGTTCCGCAGTGCTCCGCCGAGTGCGTAGCTGAGTGTGAAGTCGATCCAGGGAAGTTCGATTGCCGCGCTTCCTGCCAAGCGAACTGCTCAGCCGATTGCTCGGCGCGGTGCTCCGGCAGGGCTGACGGCAGCGGCGCCGAAGGCGAGTGCGAGGCCTCATGTCGGTCCACGTGCGCCGGATCGTGCGAAGGGTCGTGTGAAATAGCACCGCCGAGTGCGAGCTGCGATGCCAAGTGTGAGGCCGCTTGCACTGGTGAGCTGCGAGCGGAAGCCAACATCGACTGCCAAGTCGACTGCCAGGCCGGTGGGTACGCGGAGTGTAAGGCCACTGTCACGGGTGGCTGCGAAGCTGATTGCCAGACGCAGGAGGGAGCACTGTTTTGCGAGGGGCAATATATCGACCACGGAAGCAACCTGGAGCAATGCATCGACGCGTTGCAAAACCTCGAAGTGGAAGTGGAGTACCAGGCGGAAGCCAACGCCTCAGCAAGCGGCTCGGCATCGTGCGCGGTAACCGACAGCAGAGAGTCGCGCTCGCTGACGGGTTGGTTCCTTCTGGCTTTAGGCGGACTGCTCTACCGACGGCAGCGGCGCCAGTAGGCCGGCAGCGGCGCCAGTAGGCCGGCAGCGGCGCCAGTAGGCCGGCAGCGGCGCCAGTAGGCCGGCAACGGCGCCAGTAGAAGGCGGTGAGGTGGCTGGCCTTAGCCGCCTCACCGCCCTCATCGCGCACCGCGCGCTACTACTACCAAGCTCAGATACTACCGAGCTCAGATACTACCGAGCTCAAATACTACCGAGCTCAAATACTACCGAGCTTAGAGGCCATCAGCGGCGCCTCGAGGCGCCCTAGCCCAGCCCGGCGCAGTCAGACCGACAAGCGTGTGAACGCACGCCGCAAGCCTTCTGCCGCGGCCGGCTTCATCCTTTACAAAGCGCATCCGCGACCGACTCCCTGCGTGCCGAAGCTCACCTGCGATCTCCATCTCGCTCAATCCAGCCAGCCGAAGTGAAGGCAGGCAAGGGGACGCGCGTCAACCTTGTCAACCGTCACAGCAACAGTCAGCCACAACTCCGGCGGTTGACAAGGTTGACACGCGTCCCCGTCTCTCCCCCGTCTCTCACGTGCCCCTTCTCGACTACGCGCCCGACTTCGTCGCCGAGTTTGCCGAGGGTGCTCAGATGCCGGCGCTCAAGCAAGTGGCGAATCGTTCTTATCAGCTCATCCGCAAGGCGGTCGCTCCGGCTGGCTTAATTTATCAAATCGCTCAGCCTGGCGTTGAAACGATCCTGCCCGGCTTAAACCTTCAAATCTTTTCGCCAAACGACGTGGTGCAGGTGTCAAGCAGCGCCATTGTCGGCAACTATTCCGCCAAAGGCCTTCCTGATATTTCGCGCAACGTGCTCGAGTTTGCGCTTGAACATCATCCAAACTTCGCCTTTACTACCGCGGCAGCACCGGAGAAATGGTTCATGAAGACAAAATGGCTGATGGCGTGACACTGTCAGTTCTTTATCGCCTCGCATCGCGTTTGAAGCACACGCGTGGGCAAAAAACGTTCTTGTCGCCACTCATCCATGCGGCAGATCGCTTTGCACAAGCGCCCAGCAAACCGCACCTCTATCAAGCGGCGCAGCTTCTGCTTACGTTGCAGTCAGTTTAGATGCGCAGGGGCGCGATGTAGCCACCCCTCAACGCTATTGAAACATCCGGGTCGGTCGTTGCGTGAACCGGTTCACGCGCTTGCGGCGCAGCAAGGCACTTGGACGTCGATGGAGAGAAGCATCGCGACGTCCTCGTGCGGACCACCTCATGCTGGATGAAGATGTAGCTCATAAGCTCAAGGGCGCGGGGAAGGCCTCTCCAGCCTTAATCGGCGTCATCGGGCGAACATACGTCTCGAGTTCGGCGAGAGTTTGCGTCTTCATATCAAACGGACATCACGCTACAGCTTGCGCGAAGCGCTCCGGAGTCGCGCGACCCTGTCGTACGTCAACTGTTGTCCCAATCGGATGTAGTTGAGCGGCTGTGCGTGCCCACGATTCCTACTCTCGCTCTCATAGGACGACTATCAAATTCTCCGCAGGGATCTTCTTACGCTACCGAGCTTTGGTCACATCTGGCCAGGATCCCTCTGACTGGTCTTCGGGAAGTTCTTCTCCGCCTCGCGTGTCGCCTCCTCGCGCAAAACTGTGTTGCTGAGTCGGAGGCTTGGCAGCAGAGCCTTAAAAGCGGGCCGCAATCGGCTTGGGGGTGAAAGTCGCGGGACCCGAGGAGGTCATGTCATTACCCCCAACATGAGTAGTATCGGGACTTAGGTCGTGGTATGGTTCCATCATAGTGCTTATTTTCTTCGAGAGCCGCATTGATGTTCGCATGCGACATTCATGACTCTGCATTCCAATGTCTCTGTGGTCACATCAGGTTTGGGTAGCAAACCTGACCACCGGAGCACGTGGGGAACAAGGCGGAACTGTGGCGTTCCGTCACGCAGGCATAAGCTTCTGTTCGTTATCCCACTTATCAGCCTGATCTACTGCACAAGCCAATCAGAGTCCTTCGAAACCAACGCCTCTGGCGAGAGCGAACACGATGGTTGCGCTAAGGAGCCGCTAATCGTCATCACGGACATGGAACCGGACGATGTCGTTGCCATACATGCCTATGCAAGCGAACTGTCGCAGAGGACCGTTCTGTACGGGACAACTCTAAAACACACATCGATCAAGGCGGCGCGACTTGAAAGACTTCTTAATCAACTGGGAATCAAACACAGCGGGGTCTTGCCGGGAACTGGGGGAGACCCTGAAGACTATCCCGATTTTGATTCGTTAGCTGCAGCCAAGAGCTACGCGAAAGAGGGCGAAGGCATTCTGGCAGAGGAACTGCTCGCAGATCTTCGAGATCTCCCAGCCTCCTCAGACGATCTCGCTCGAGGGATCGCTAGCTTTTTAACTGAGCATCGAAACGTGGAAGTGCAGCTACTAACGGCGCCCACCGATCTGTCGAAAGCTCTGACCATCGAGCCGGCGCTAGCGCGAAATATTGGGCGAATCGTATTTATGGGCGGATGGTCAGAGACTGTTGAACGTGGCGCGCTCAATCGGTTTGCAACCTTCAACTGGCTTGTAGACGCACAAGCGACGCAAGATCTGCTCGACATTGTCGAAAACAACCAGATAGCGACGGTGCTGTTTTCGTCTCATGTCGTCAAACCTGCGTTCAATGGAGGTTCCATCAACCGGGATGGTTATCCCCAATTATTTGAAACTATTGATGGTTTGGTTGAAGCCGATAGTGGCACCTCGCTCAAAAGCTTAGCGGAATGGCGGATTGCAATATCCGGCTGGAACAGTCGTCTGATTGAAACGATCCCCGCGTTAAGGGAAGTAGTAGGAATACATGTCACCGAGCAATTTACACCCGCAGACCCCTTAGCTGTTCTGTACGGCTCCTACTCCACGCAAACCACACCGGTAGCGGTTGAACTGGAACTAGACACCCCTGATCCGAGGAGGGGATTTGCCGTGACTGTCGAGGAGGCGTCTACATCACCAATCCGCCTTGTCACTGAGATAAGCGCTGAAGATTTCGTTGCAGAGTTGAATCAACGACTACGTAACCTCGTTCAAAGACAGTGAGGCAGGTAAGCAAACCTCTGAGGGCATAAACCCACCCAGGTTGATGAGCACACGAGACGCGGGCAGAGAGGCTGTGACGCGGTCTGTCCATCCTAAGCCCGTCCCCAGCCTCCAGCGCAATGCTGTTCAGTTAAGGCCCGAGGAGGATATTTGGGTCCTGTTTCTTGGGATATTTGGAAGACTTGAGTTTGACGACTCGAGGGTAAGAGCGTTGCTTCTTTCGTTTTGGCAACAGAAAAAGAGCAATGTCATCGGCTAGTCGTTGTAACGTGAAGGCAGGCAAGGGGACGCGCGTCAACCTTGTCAACCGTCACAGCAACAGTCAGCCACAACTCCGGCGGTTGACAAGGTTGACACGCGTCCCCGTCTCTCCCTCCCACGGGCGGTTGACAAGGTTGACGCGCGTCCCCGTCTCTCCCACCACGGCAGCCCCAAGTGGAGAAGTCTTCTGGAGCGGCTTGATGGAGGCGCTCAAGGAAAGGCAGCAAGAGTGGCGCCAGGCGCACCGCGGCCGCTTCCTCGGCCTCCGCAAGCTTGGCCGGTGCAAGCCGTGGCAGCGGCTACAAACCACAGAGACGCAGCCCTCACGTCACCTGCGGGTCACCGGCAAAGAGACGCCGGGCGTGCTCAAAGCAGCCATCGACAAACTCCGCGCCTTCATCCAAGCCTACAGGTTGGCCTACCAGCGCTTTACCCAAGGCCACCGCCATACCGAGTTCCCGGCTGGCACCTACTGGCTGCGCAAGCACATGCAGGTCCGCTGCGCGCCCTGTCCGGCTTAGTTAGCCCGTCCTGCGGTCATGGTGACAGAAGGCATCCTTCCCTTCAAACGGGAAATCCGAGGAGCGAGGCTACCTCTTTTTGCCGCACGTCTAAAGTAAGAAAGCTTAACTCCGATGGCTGCTTGACCCAAGATAGGGCGGCCGCGAGATGCCACAAGTCAGCGCCTCTCAAGTATCCGAACTGGAGTACTGTTTGGATTTCTTCGGTAAGCCGCCTACGGATTGGAATCCAAGTGAATGGGTCTAGGAGCTGATAGACTGTAGGTGGCAGGTTTTCCCGGGCAACCAATGCGCTGAACTCCGCTTCTAGCAGCGGCGCGGCGAACCATCGGTCACAGACTTTCAAGCGTGTGACCGACTGCTCCCATCCATCTTCTTTACAGGCGACTGCAGCCAAAATGGATGTGTCAACGTACGCAAGCATCGTGAAGTTTGTTTAGCGCTCGTCGAGAAAACGACGAAGTGCTCCCGGCCGTGAGGACCCTACCTGGTAGCTAATGCCATCCGGGTTTTTCTTTCCAGGCTCGAGCAAGCCGTGCCGCTGCATATCTGCAATCCGCGACTCAAAACTGTCTGGGGCCGTCCGCGGAATGATTTCCGCAATCTCCTTGCCCCGGTGGGTAATGATGATCCGAACGTTCTTCTGTACCTTCTTCAGCAAAGCGCTGAACTGAGCCTTTGCCTCATAAACTGAGTATGTCTGCAAATCCACGGCTTGAGCATGACTCGTAATGACCTGACTAGTCAAGTCATTTCATATCGACACTCCCATCTAAAGTGGGAGACAACTCACGCTCTTGGAGGTCTCTTAATGATTGTTGTGGCACGGCGACCACCATAAAGCGAAAAGGACGAGAGCGGTAACGTCGGGATCTATGGTTCGCGCGACGGTTTAAGAAAATGTCTGAGCTGGTCACGAGCTTTGCTTGTGAATGTCGTTCGGGCGCCCACAGTTCGCTCCCTGAGAACTGCCTTGAAGGCGTTTTTGTGAAGGCTGCTTTACAAAGCACATCCGAGACCGACGTCCTGCGTTGAACTCCGACTGCGCTCTCCATCTCGCCCAATCCATCCAGCCAATGCTGCTGCATCGGCTGCATCACGGCTATGTCGAACCTGCCAAAGCGCTTACTGCGTGCAGGCCCACGTCTCGTATGATCATCAACCTGGGAGGGTTTTAGATTTTTTCCAGCTTGCATCGCTCGACGGTGGCCTATGCGAGTTGCGGCTGCTTTGGGAAAGCGCCGCTTTCAGCTGCGCGTTTTCATTGCGAAGCTGCCGATTGTCGTGCTCGAGTTCAACCACACGCGCTCGCAGAGCGTCCCGCTCGGCCTCAAGTTCTTTGACGCGAGTCTCAAGCGCCTCTAGGCGCTGTAGCAATCCAACCATGGCCACCTCACCCTTGGATCACAATTTGGCCCCCGTGTCGACCTTTATGTAACTTTCCGGTCAAACAGCGACTGACCAGGTACCAGCTACTGTTTCGCGCTCCCTGGTGTCCTTTGTCCCTAGCTGCACAAGCGCGAAGCGCGCTGCAGCACCCCGCCTGGCGTGAAACGCCGCAGATAACCGGCACACCAATGGCACACCCGTGGCACCTCACGATTGGTCCCGTTTTTGCTTCAGTACCAGCCGAGGGAACATGCGTCAGGACATCAAGCATCGGTATTGGGTAAAGCGGCATCATCTGCTGCTCTTCGCTGCAGGAGCGATGCTCTCCTGTGGTTGTACTGCAGCGTACGACGAGGCGCGGCGTCAAGACGACGGGCTGAAAAGCGGAACGGAGGGCGGCTCGGAGTATGCCGTGCTACTCGATGGCTACGCCTTACCTCAGGAGCCCTCACCCCAGGGCGGCCCCCAGAGTCTGCAACTTGTCAGAGGGATGGGCGTGCGTGTTGGCCGGTGCGCCGTGCTCACACTTGGCACGTTGTTTAGCGATCTCGCGAGGGGAAGCGCAGCCGATGCGGCAGATCCTTTTGCTGGGTCCGCCTCTGCTGCAACGCCTATTCTCACCTCCTTTCGCGTTCACGTGCCCGGTGGCGTCGAAGGTGAAGACGCGAGTGAGGGCACTCAGCAGGTTTCACTTTCCCGGGAAGTTTTCTTTCATCCATCATTAAGCGGCCGTGCGGCCACCGGCACACCAGAGGGTGTGACAAAATCATGGGTGCAGAGTGAGTCAGCCGCGGTCGACTTGGCTGTTGTGAGGACCACAGCGGCCCTCGGTCCGATTGCCACGCCCAGTCCAGCAATTGAGGATGCAACGGTGGGGACGCCACTTTCCACGCTGCAGGCGTCGCACGTCACGATCAACGGCCGGACTTCAGTGACCCCTGAGTGGCTGGATCCCGCTGTCACCCCAAGCCTGGAAGACGCCGGGCAGCTCAGCTCCTTAGTACACTTACCTGAGCAGGCCGTGCGGCCGACCACCGACTCCCGCTTCGTCGCCATACAGACCGATGCAGTGGAAACCGTTGACCGCGGCGGACCCATCGCTTGCGTCAACGCAGCAGGAGAGGAAAGCATCTGTGGCCTCTTGTGGCACGGCGGCATGGACTCCGCTGGCACGGGCACCCACGCCTTGGTGCTGCAACTTGATAGCGATACCATTGGCTGGATTAACGAAGTAGCCAGCCACATCGACAGCTCTTGCGCAGACAGCAATTTGGTTGCAGCAGAATCGCCTTCAGCCGCTCCGATCTATCCAGGGAGTATCTTCGCGTCGTATGAGGGCCCTTTTCAAGACGCGTCGGGCGCTCTCGTTTATTCGCGCAGTGCACTGGCGAGACCGCAGTCTTCGGCATCCTCCGTTTCACAGGAGCTTCCGCCCCTCTTCGGTGCCTTCGGAGCCTACCGAGGAAGGCTCGGCGCCCCCACCAGCGAGCTTATCAGCTGCCCTACTGCCGACGGCGGCTCAGCGACCGTGCAGATGGTTGAAAAATACCGTCTTGAGTGGCGCCCACTGGAGGGCACGGTGAGTCAGACGGCTCGGACAGGCGCTATGGCATCGAATCCGTGTGACGGCATGCCTTAAGCGCTTGCGACTGCCTAACAACCATCAAGTGACTCTGCGCCAGCGTGTCGACCGTCTTCGGGTGACGCATCAAAACTGACCAAACAGCTTCGTCCTTGACCGCTTCGCATATGAGCTTTGCTCTCGAAAGCCTAAAATTGCGCCACCAGGATCAGGCGACGCAACGAATGCTCCCGTCTTGCGATATTAGTAAGAAGGAGTAAACCCACGACAGGCGTGGGCGTCCTGTGCGTGGCTGCGATATGCGGTACGCAGAAAGCAAACGCGAAAGGCACGGAGGGGAAGTTGGATCCAAACAAGCAGAAGGCGCTCGAGTTGGCGCTGGGCTCCATTGAAAAGCAGTACGGAAAGGGCACCATCATGCGACTCGGGTCCGCGGATTCGGTCGTGCAGGTGCCGGTCATACCTACGGGCTCTCTCTCGCTTGATCTGGCACTCGGTGTGGGAGGCTACCCGCGCGGCCGCATCGTGGAGATCTTCGGCCCTGAGTCGAGCGGCAAAACTACGCTGACGCTCCACGCTATCGCGGAGTGCCAGAAGCAAGGCGGCGTGGCAGCCTTCATCGACGCTGAGCATGCTCTCGACACGAGCTATGCGCAGAAGCTCGGCGTGAACATCGAAGAGCTTCTTGTGAGCCAGCCGGACCATGGTGAGCAGGCCCTAGAGATTGCCGATACGCTTGTTCGTTCGGGAGCTGTGGACCTGGTTGTGATTGACTCGGTAGCGGCTTTGGTGCCCAAGGCTGAGATTGAGGGTGAGATGGGCGACAGCCACGTCGGTCTGCAGGCTCGCTTGATGAGCCAGGCTCTCCGGAAGCTTACCGCCACGGTGCATAAGTCCCACACAACGCTGTTCTTCATCAACCAAATCCGCATGAAGATCGGCGTCATGTTTGGATCACCGGAAACAACCACGGGTGGCAACGCGCTGAAGTTCTACTCGTCGGTGCGCCTCGACATCCGCCGCATCGGGACCATCAAGTCGGGCGATGAAGCCGTGGGCAACCGCACGCGGGTTAAAGTAGTGAAGAACAAGATGGCGCCTCCTTTTCAAACCTGCGAGTTTGACATCATGTTCGGCAAGGGCATCAGCTTGAGCGGCGACCTGCTCGACCTGGCCGTGGCTGAACAAATTGTGGATAAATCGGGCGCGTGGTACAGCTACAACAACGACCGCATCGGCCAGGGGCGCGACAACACCCGCAACCATCTTGAGGCCCACCCTGAGATGATAGCCGACATCAGGCAGCGTCTTCTGGAGGCCAAAGGCTTAGCCTCCCCGGCGCAGGGTGACTCCCGGGCGCAGGGTGAGGTGCCAGCGGGCGATGATAAAGCAGCAAAAACGAATGGCGCCCCTCGCCCCAGCGAAGATGGCAAACGACGCGCACGCGCCTAATACGTCTCAACCATGTGACGAGGCCTCTTTTGCTGTCAAATGAGCGAGGGGGCCGATAGCTAAGTCACCGCTGCCCGGTCAAAGCCAGAGGGTCGCCTAACCCCACAGAGGACCACCCATCGGGTCGCAGTACCTGCCGGGCGGTCGGTGGACGGATTGCATGGGTAAGACAAAATGGTTGCGCCGTGTGGACGCGTCGTAAAGGGAGAGCGAGAACATGTATGGGTGAGACGTCAGCACAACCTGCGTGGCACGATCTGCTGACCTTCGATGCAGCTGGCCTGGTGACCGTTGTTGTTCAAGACCATCTGACGGGCGAAGTCCGCATGCTGGGTCACGCCAATCAAGAGGCACTCGCCGCAACGCTGCGGACGCGAAAGGCGCATTTCTTTAGCCGCTCCAGGCAGGCCTTGTGGATGAAAGGCGAGAGCAGCGGCCACGTTCTCGAGGTGGCTGAAGTGTGGGCGGATTGCGACGCCGACGCTGTTCTTTACCTTGTCGAACCCCGCGGGCCCACTTGCCACACCGGCACGCGAAGCTGCTTTTTCCGCCGCTTAGATGCAGTCGACCAGTCGAATCTGGATGGACCTCCGGCCATAGGCGCCCCTCTGATGTTAAAACTATGGGACCAGCTTGTGGAGCGTACGCATGCGAGCGAGAAGACGAGCTACACGCGCACACTGCTTGAGAAAGGATACCCGGCGATTAGCGAGAAGCTCCGCGAAGAGGCCCAAGAGTTGTGCACCGCCATCGAGTCAGAAGCAGACGACCGGGTCACCTCTGAAGCCGCAGACCTAAGCTACCACATGCTGGTTGGTCTGCTGTCGCGTCAGCAGACTTGGCGCCACGTGCTTGACGTGCTCTCCGGTCGGTTGGGTATCGGCGGTCTGGAGGAAAAGCGCCGCCGGGATTCAAAGAACGCGTAGTCTGACGATGTACACCGGCCCTTACCGGGCGCGATGGTGGAGACGGATCAGCCACTCTGCTGATGTCCTAACAGACTAGGACATAATGACAAAGGAGGATGATCTGATGTCATAGTCAGCTGAACCGCGGGGCGCCGCTCGTACCGATCGGAAGTCCTCTAAGAGTCGCTATGGTGCTACGCATCCGAGAAGATTCGCGTGGTTGGCACGCCAATGGCGGCAGCCAGCTTTGAGAGGGTCTCCAGGGAGGGCGTGTGCCGACCCGCTTCAACGCGGGCGATGTTGGGGCGGTGAATGCCGGTTCGCCTGGCAAGCTCTGCCTGCGTCAGGCCGGCTGAAGTCCTGAGCTGCTTAAGACGCGCACCTAGCTCGGACCCCTTAATGTATTGCTTCGTCGACCGTGGCTGGTCTCCGCTGTCGGAGGCCCGCCGACGCGGGCGAATGTGATCCACGCTCACTTTGAGGCTTTTCCCATCAGCAAGAGAGATACGCGCCGTAGTTGAGCTCGCATCCAGGGCGATGTTGGTGATCTCGCTCATCGAGTCTTCACCCGAAAGCGGGCGCTCGAGCAGCACGGAATCCCCATTGCCGAACACGGCGAGCACATCCTTCTCGTTGGGCGCGACCGTGACGTATTCAAAGCGTCGGTGTTCGGCAACCTCAAGTCGACGGGCAAGAGAGGAAACGATTCGCTCGGCTTCCTTGTCTCCATGCGCCACGAGTCCTTGGCAGATGTCTTCGAGCACCTGCTCAACGGCCGGAGTCGTCGCCGCCGGTGGCAAGGAGACGGCTGGAATCGCACCCACCGCCCTAGAAAAACCTGCGCAGGCTAGCAGCTCATCTTCATCGCATCCTTCGTACTGCCCATCAATAATGACGGCGGTTCGGCGCCCCACAGATGCTGTGAGTTCCGATGGATCCATGAAGTGAGCATCCACGCTCGCGTCTTGAAGTATTGGACTCCAATGCGCCTCAAATTCAGGTCTGTTTGTGAAGACGAGGACTGATCCCATCACGTTCGTGCTCCCGGTTGAGATTGAGTTTGCGTAGTTTACGAGAAAACCTTCTTAAGTTTCAAGAGGGATTCGCAAGTAGGCGTAGAAAATGTCGTCAACGTCATGAAATTTCTGACAGAAGCGTACACGCATGTCCACCTTGATGATACGATGCGTGGGAGGGGAGCGGTGTTGTGTCCTGACGTCCTGCTCGGCGACACGTCGTTCTCCTATACGCTCCTACGTGGAAGCTTCTAGCGGTTCCTGCGCGGGTTGACTTATAGCCATTTCAAGCTAGCTTCGCCGTAAACGTTCAGGTATCCAAGCATGCGGTTTTCGAGGCGTTTTCTGATCCGAGCGCGCGCCCAAAGACCTCCCGGAGCGCACTCTGGTGCGTGAGGACAGGTATTGAGGACGGAAGCCGGAGCAGGGAGAGCTTTGAGACGGAGTTCTCGTCATTTCATTCCTGCGATCCCGGTGGTTTTCTACTGCTAGAGGATACCTGAACGCTTTCGCTTCGCCCCTCTTTAACTGCCGCCCCTGGTGGTGTGCAAGCCGACCAGCGAGACCCGTGTCAAAGTCAATCTGCATCGTTTCTGGTAACGCAAACCCCGACCTCGCGCGTAAGATAGCTTCTTATTTGAAGCTGCCACTTGCGGCTTCAAAGGCTTCGCGTTTCTCGGATGGCGAAGTGTTCGCCGAGATTGGTGAGAATGTGCGGGGGGTGGACGTGTACCTGGTGCAGCCCACATGCGCGCCCGTAAATGAGACGCTGATGGAGTTTCTCATCGTGGCCGATGCCCTGAAACGTGCGTCCGCGGGATCGGTCACCGCGGTGCTCCCCTACTACGGGTACGGTCGGCAAGATCGCAAAGTTGCGCCTCGCACCCCGATCACCGCTAAGCTCGTGGCTGACCTCATTTCCACAGCGGGCGTGGATCGCATCTTGGCCATGGATCTACACGCTGGCCAGATCCAAGGGTTCTTCAACCTGCCATTTGACCACCTCTTTGCGATGCCTGTCTTTCTTGAATACCTGCAACCTCATTTTGAAGAGTCGCCAGTGATTGTTTCACCCGACGCGGGTGGAGTGGAACGGGCCCGCGCATATGCGAAGAGACTGCGCGCAGATCTTGCTATTATCGATAAGCGGCGGCAGCAAGCGAATGTCTGCGAAGTGATGCACATCGTGGGCGACGTGCGAGACAGAAACTGCATCATCGTTGATGACATGATTGACACCGCTGGCACGCTGACCAATGCGGCGCAGGCCCTTAAAGAACAAGGCGCGCGTAAGGTCATGGCCGCTGCAAGCCACCCCGTGCTGTCAGGTCCGGCAATCCAGCGCATTTCCGAGTCTGTGCTGGAAGAGGTGGCCGTTACGGACACGATTCCCCTCACGGAAGAGGCAGAGCGCACCGGCAAGTTCACCGTGCTTTCGGTCGCCCCGCTGTTCGGGGAGGCCATTAAGCGGATCCACCATAACGATTCGGTGAGCTCGCTCTTCGTCTAGAAAAGCATGGGCTGTCTCACACCGAAGAGGCACGCTCAGATTTTTGGATTATATAGAAGCACCAGCTGGAAAGAAGACTTACGACGAACGAGGCAGAGATGGAAATGCAGGAACTAGAAGCTCAGACGCGCAGCGAGCGCGGTAAGGGAGCAGCGCGAGAGCTGCGCCGCCGGGAGCTTATTCCAGCGGTGTTCTACGGACGCGGCGTGGCTACGATGGCGTTGGCAGTGGCTCCGAAGGAGCTCACGCGTGCGCTGACAACAAGCTACAGGCGCAACGTGGTGCTTCGCCTGAAGGCCGACGGGCAGGAACGGACGGTCATGGTGAAGGAAGTGCAAGATGATCCAGTCACGGGTCGCCTACTGCACGTCGACTTCTACGAGGTTAGCGATGAGCGCACTGTCGAAGTTGACGTCCCACTCACAACTTCGGGACGTGCGCAAGGTGTGGTAAAGGGTGGACAGCTCACTGTGGTTTATCGCACCCTCCCCGTTCACACTGTGCCCTCAAAAATTTTGGACAAAATTGAGGTAGATGTAACGCCGCTCGACATTGGCCAGACCTTCTGCGTAAAGGATCTTGATCTGCCAGAGGGTGTGCAGGTGACACTGTCACCCTCAGCCACGCTGATCTCGGTGCAGGTGGATAAGCGACGCAAGGACGCAGCGGACGAGGATGAAGACCAAGCTGAGGCAGCCGCCAGCTAAGGCAGCTTCAGGCAAGCTAAAGTCTTGAGCGATTTCCAGTGACAAGCAAAGAAGAGCCTTGGCTTGTGGTCGGCCTGGGTAATCCGGGCGCGAAGTACGATCATACCCGACATAACGTCGGCTTTTCCATTGTAGACCATCTGGCCGAGCGTTGGTCAGCCGGCCCCTACCGCTCTAAATTCGATTCCAACTTTCTGCAGACCTCGCATGCGGAGATGACGGTGTACTTGCAGAAACCGATGACGTTTATGAACTTGAGTGGGAAGTCGGTTGCTGCACTACAACGCTTCTATAAGCTGCCTCACGCAAGGATCCTAGTCATCCACGACGAGCTCGACCTCCCTTTTGGCACCGTCCGACTCAAGTTTGGGGGTGGCACTGCGGGGCATAAGGGGCTAAGCTCCGTCGTTTCGTGCACAGGAAGCACCGATTTCGCGCGCCTTCGGATCGGGATCGGCAGGCCCAATAAACCAGCAGAGGACATCAGCGCGTTCGTTCTAAGTTCATTCACAGGTGAAGAAGCATCTACCGTTTATGAGGTCGAACAGCGTGCAGAAGCTGTGGTAGGCCATGTGGTTAGACAGGGAATCAGGGATGCCCTCAACTGCTGGAACTCGAAGCGTCCGCTTGGAAGCTTACCGACGAAAGACGCCAAGGATATAGAAGAAAAGACCAGTTGATAGAGACCCATCTTAAATGTGTACCCAGTCGGAATACATCATCAGGGCGCTCCGCGTGGCAATGACGCGCAAACATAGGTGAAGATTATGCAGACACAAACGAACGCTCAGCGGTTAGCCCGCAACTACGAAACGATCTTTATCATGCGATCTTCTGTAAACTCCGAAGAAGCGAACCAAGTTGCTCAGCGGGTTTCAGACATTGTCGAGCGGAAGAACGGAACGCTTGTTCGACTCGACAACTGGGGTAGACAGCGACTGGCATACCCCATCGAGAAATCACCTCGCGGCCTGTTGGTGTATTTGCAGTACCGAGGCCACGGCGACGTTGTGCAAGAGCTCGAGCGAAATCTGCGTCTGATTGACTCGGTGGTTCGCTACCAGACCGTCCGTATCGAAGACCCAGAGGCCGGAGGCACCGAGCAGCCAGAGGCCAAGGGCACCGAGCCAGAGGCCGGAGGCACCGAGCAGCCAGAGGGCGAGCAGGCAGTTTCGAAGACACCTTTCGACGACCTGGGTGAAGATCAAGAGAGCGAAACTTCGTACGAAGATCGTCTTGGCTTTCGTGCACGCGACCGTGATGACCGCCACCGCCGAGACTATGACTCCGAGTCGGATGACGACAGCTCCGACGACGACAGCGACTCCAACGACAATCAGGATGAGAACTAAGGCTACACGCTTTGTTCTACCCGCATGAGCGTGTGAGGGAAATATGCCAAGCGCAGTTGAAGTAATACTTAAAGAAGAAGTCTCTAGCTTGGGCAAGGCAGGTGATCTAGTCCGCGTCAAGCCCGGCTATGCGCGGAACTACCTGATTCCCCGGGGTTATGCACTAGCGGCATCAAAAGATAACGTGAAGCAGATTGAGGCGGAGCGAGCCAACGCCATTAAGCGTGCCGAGGCACGTTTAGCCGATGCGCGGGAAATTGCCTCTAAGGTAGAAGGCGTGTCCATTACGCTGAAGGCACGAGCGGGGGAATCTGAAAAGCTATTCGGCGCCATTACCTCGGCCGATATCTCTGAAGCTCTCTCCAAAAAAACCGAGATTATGGTGGATAAAAAGCAGGTGCTTCTTTCGGCTCCCATTAAAGAGCTGGGTACATTTCCAATCGAAATCGTGCTTGCTAGTGAAGTCCGCGCCACTGTTGAAGTGGTTGTTGAAAAAGAAGATTGAGAGTCGTCCGGTACGGACGACTGCCCCCGCCTCGACACGAGGCACGCTCACGACCCGCAACGTCGGTCGCAACGCGGCTTCCTACCCGCGCGATGTTTCCGAGCGTGATGACGCGATGATGCATAGCCTGCCTCGTGAGGGGAGCTTCACCTACCCTATCCAGAGCGCGGTCACCTTACCTGCAATCGAGATGAGTGAGTGAGCTGATGCAATGAAGCCCAACCTCAGCTCTATCAACACGCGCCAAGATCAGGGAGGCTTCGGAGCGGCGGTTCCACCCAACTCGCGCGCGGCGGAGCAAGCTGTGCTCGGCGGCATTATGCTGGAGAACAGCGCGATCAACTCCGTGCTGGAGATTCTGGGTCCAGAAGACTTCTATGTAGAAGCCAATGCGCAAGCTTTCCGGTCGATGAGCGAGCTTTTCTCGCGAGGTCAGCCGGTCGATATCGTCACCCTTAGAGATGAGCTGGCAAGGCGCAACAAACTGGAAGCTGTTGGAGGCGACGAGTACATCCTATCGCTGACGCATACCATACCAGCTGTTGCGAACATCGCTTCACACGCGAAAATTATTCGTGAAAAAGCAGTTGTTCGCCGCCTGATCATCGCGTGCCACGAGATCGCCGCTCAAGCTTACGACGACTATGGAGACTTTGAGCAGTTCTTGGACCTTGCTGAGAAGTCGGTTTTCGATGTCGCCAAGGAGCGGGTGCGTCACCCATACGAGCACATTAAAGATGTCGTCCTCCGTACCTTTCGCGCAATCAACGAGGCCGCTGAGAGAAAGCAGCGGATTACCGGCCTGCCCACCGGATTTGACCAGCTCGACCGAATGACTGCAGGTTTTCAGCCAGGCGATCTGGTGATCATCGCTGGAAGACCCGGCATGGGCAAGACGGCTTTCGCCGTCAACATCGGCATCAACGCTTGCGTCACCCGCAATGTCCCGATTGCTATTTTCTCTTTAGAGATGCCAAAGGAGCAGATCATGCGCAGGATGCTCTGCAGCGAGGCACGCGTCTCAGGCACTCGCCTCCGAAGCGGAATGCTCTCGCGAGAGGATTGGCCGAAACTCGCAAGTGCAGCGGGCGTGCTGAGTGAGCTGCCGGTTTGGATTGATGACACCCCAGGTCTCTCCATCATGGAGCTTCGCGCAAAGACACGGCGGCTGAAGGCAGAAACCGGGCTCGGTCTCATTGTGGTCGACTACATGCAGCTCATGCGCGCCGGGTTCCGAGTGGACAGTCGGGAGCAAGAGATCAGCGAGATCAGCCGCTCCATGAAAAACCTGGCAAAGGAACTTTCGATTCCTGTTATTGCGCTGTCTCAGCTTAACCGTGCCGTGGAAAACAGGGCCGGCAAAGATAAGCGCCCACAGCTAGCTGACTTGCGCGAGTCAGGAGCCATTGAGCAGGATGCCGATACGATCCTCTTTATCTATCGTGATGAGGTGTATCAGCGGGATGATGCCAATAACAAGGGCGTAGCTGAGATTATTGTTGGTAAACAACGCTCAGGACCAACTGGGACGCTCAAGTGCCGCTTCTTCTCGGAATACACGCGCTTTGACAATCTCGCTGATGAGGGCTTTGATGAGTTTGCCTAACGGCATGTACTCAGACAGCGCCGTGGAGCTGCCTCTTTCCAGAGGCCGGGCTGAGCGCCGCTGGCCGGGCTGAGCGCCGCTGCATGCAGGTGAGAATGGGACGAGTCGGCTGCGTTTGATATTGATGCGTAGCCGCTCCATCGGCGTGCAAGCCTTAAAATCGTGCGCGTTAGGAACGGGCAGAGGGAAAACTAATGCATTCGTTGCCCAAGCCTCGCCTCAGGACTTCGAACCTCTGCTTTTTCGCTGGGCCTTTGGAGCCTTAGGCACAGCGGGATAAGGTTTTTGTTCTGTGTGGTCCTCGTTGATCGACGCAGGTTCAGCGCCCAACTCAAAGACGGTGATCTCCCGCTGAGAACGTCGACCAAGCCGCAACGGCATAACCGCCGCACCGACTCCCGCACCCACGTACACCGACATGTCTTTGCTGCGACTACCGTAGAGCCCGTGAATGTAGCGGTGGCGCGCGATTCTTCCCACGGCAATCTCATGGAGCCTTGCTACTGTAATCTGCCCGGCGTGAGTGTGTCCCGACAAAACCAGTGGTACTCCTCGTTCCCACAGCTGCTCAGCTTCCTCTCCGATATGCGAGAGGCCCAGCGTTGGAAGGTCCGGTCGAAGACCTTTCGTGGCTTGCTCTGAATCGGCATGCCCGGTGTAAGCGTCGTCTACGCCGACTACCTGCAAGCGCTGCCCTCGAATGGTGATGGTTGTGTGCGCGTTAGACAAAAACTCTGCCCCACCACGCTCGACCGCTTTGACAACCTCTCCTGCCCCAGACCAGTGGTCGTGATTTCCCAACACCGCAATGATAGGCGCTTCGATCTTCTTGATGACATCTTCCAGCTGCTCGAGGTACTTGTGGCTGTGGCAGACAAAGTCCCCAGTGATCACCACTAGGTCGGGTTTGAGCTCGTTTGTTCGCCGGGCTGCCTCGTGGTGCACCTTTATCGGGGTGACTCGCCCTACGTGGAGATCCGTCAGATGCGCAACTCTCAACTGTGAGAGAGACTCGACGTGACTCGACGTGCCGGCGAAGTGGCGCACGCTGAACTTAGATGACATCCCGCGACGGGCACTTCGCTCGGTTGACTCGGCAGCAACCTCCTTCTTGGCAGGTACCGCTTTCTCCGACTTCTCCTTATGGTCTTCGCCACGTGGGTGGTTCACAGTTCCTCATCATTCCATATTGCGGCAGAGTCGACCTTCGACAGAACGGGTTGGCGTCGCCAGTGACTTGCGCCTCCTCCTAATGAGCCGTTCAAGATGCTTCGCATCACCGTATCCACACGTGGCTGTCCCACCTAGTACACGTCGTGGATTCCTCAACCTGAAGTGTAGTGCCCATTCCCGGAGCCACAAGCGCTAGCAGAAAGGTGCTGCCTGCGCGGGGGTGGCCTTGCTGCGAAGTGGCACCCTCCCTGGGCATTAAAGCCCTGCGTGTTTCTGTTCGGGCACCCGCACGCGCCGGATAGTGTGCCGCAGTGCAGGTTTATGTCGAGGATACGTTGCATAGGTGGTAAGGCAGAAGCAAGTCCGCCCGCAGAGTGTCGCTTCTCATCACTATACGCACCCATTCCGCCAAACTTTAAGCATCCTGTGACTTTTCACCCGGAAGGGCTCCAGCCGGAAGAGCCACACAAGCTGAAACTGGCGACCTTTGTGGCGCTCTGCGCCCTGGCGTGGCTTGTGTTACTCAGTTACGCCCTCGCGCGGCCGGCGATTGAGTCGCTGTTTCTCCACCGCTTTGGCAGTGACATGTTGCCGATCACGTGGATTGCGGTGGCGGCTGCTTCTGCTTTTGCCGCCCTAGGCTGGCAACGCGCGCTGACGCGCTTGTCGCTAGGCAACACCTTCACGATCGCAGCCACACTCTCAGCAGTCTCCCTTCCCTTGCTCCTGTTAGCAGAGCGCATGTCGCCTGCTACCTGTGCGGTGCTCTACGTCTGGAAAGACCTCTACGTCGTGATCCTAGTCGAGGGCATCTGGAGCTTTGCTAATCTAACTTTCACTGTGGAAGAGGCGCGGTGGCGGTATGGCATCTTTTGCCTCTTTGGTTCGGCAGGCGGCGTCTGTGGAAATCTGACCGCATCCGTGGTGTCCTCTACGCTTGGCACGCGAGGCGTTCTTTGGACGGTGCCGATGATTTTGCTAGCAGCAGCGTTCGTCTCCATGCTGCTTTCGCGCCAGCTCAAGGTCAAGAGGCACGCGCAACGCCTTGACCATAAGCTGTCTCTAACAACGCTACTCCGAGACAGCACGTACCTGCGCGCACTGCTTCTTCTTGTTGCCGTCGTTCAAATCACCATCACGCTGGTGGACTTCCGCTTCAATCAAACGCTTGAGTCGACTTACCCGAATATCGATCAGCGCACCTCCGCGCTGGGTAAAGTCTATGCAATAGTTGACGGAAGTGCCTTCGTGCTTCAGCTCATCACAGGTCCGGTGCTGCGGGTTCTTGGAGTAAACCGCGTCATGTCTCTCATTCCGCTGATGCTTTTCATCAGCGCCATGGCTGCGCTGCTCTCGCCTCGATTCTGGAGCATGTCGCTGCTGAAGGTTTGCAGCAAAAGCCTCGACTACTCCCTATTTCGAGCGGCCAAAGAGATAGCGTACATCCCGCTCGCGCAAAATCTGAAGACGCTAGGCAAAAGCCTGATCGATATTTTCACATACCGTTCGGCCAAAGCAGCTGCCTCCGTACTTCTGCTTATTCTCGTGCCAATCAGCAGCCCCCAGGTCCTCATGGGCTTGGTTCTTTCGCTGCTCATACTTTGGCTGATTCTCGCGCGGGGTTTGATGAAGCAGTTCGATCGTAGACGCGTCGAAACCGACCCGAAACAGTAGGCAAGGGACTGAGCAGGTCAGGTGGGTCAACTGGCTGAGCAGGTCAGGTGGCTGAGCAGGTCAGGTGGCTGAGCGACGTGTCGGCATACGTCCGTCTAGTCACGGCGGCCTACTGACTGAACTGCGGGACTTCAACCTTGTCGCGAAACACACGCGTTCGGTACTCGCGGAGCTCTTCAATCGATTCCTTGATGTCATCAACGGCGCGATGCTTGTTCTCCTTCTTCGGCCGTGAAGCCAACACTTTCGGATACCAGCGACGAACAAGCTCCTTCACCGTTGACACATCCACATTGCGGTAGTGCAAATAACTCTCCAGCTGCGGCATGTACTTCTGCAGAAACCTTCGATCCTGATGAATTGAGCTGCCTGCTAGCGGAACCGCACGTGGTGGGCAGTAAGCTTGAAGGAACTCCAGCGTCTGCTTTTCCGCCTGCACCTCAGCTACGTCCGATTTTTGCACACGCTCGACCAGGCCCGACTTCGTGTGGTGCTCCTTATTCCACGCATCCATCGCATCGAGAAGCTCCTGCTTTTGATGGACCACCAGCTCCGGACCCGATGCGATTAACTCTAGGTTCCCGTCCGTGATCACGGTCGCTATTTCTAAGATGCGCTCACGCTCCGGGTCGAGCCCGCTCATCTCGAGGTCCATCCAAACCAGTAGTCCGTTGCCCATCCGTGCTCCTCACCTGCGCTCAAAGTGGAAGCTATCGTGAACCATCCTTGAGCGTGTGCAACCTCGCGCTCCACCGGACAGTGGATGCGGCTTCGAGTAGCGTGACCTCGATGCAGGCGATTGCACAGCGGCGTCAATCATCGATGCATTGTCTGCTCATCTTGGTCGGAGAGGTTGGGTGCGGGTACGCGTGCAAGTGCCGGAGCCCTAACGTTCGAGGGCATGAAGTTGCTGCTCGACTTGCGTCCTGGCCAGCTCTACCAACCCATCAACCGAGTGACCCACCGGACTAATTTCCTCACCGAATGAGGCGTTGACCCTCTGTCCGCGATGCATCGAGATTGAACGCGCTGGAATCACGCGCTCCGTGCCGGAAATCGCAAGCGGAAGCAGGCTGAAGCCCGTCTGCTTTGCCAAGTGGAAGGCGCCCTTCTTAAACGGGCCCACCTCATGCCTCGCGCTGCGCGTTCCCTCCGGAGCAAGCCAAAGGCTGAGTTGGTGCGCCTTCATCGCTTCACCTGCTTGACGCAGACTTTGTTGCGCCTGTTGAGAGTTGGTGCGATCGACTTCGATGAAGCCCGATGCGCGCATCGCTGGTCCCCAACCGGGAATGAGAAAGAGCTCTTTCTTGGCCACCATACGAAGTGGGTCAGGGTATGCCGCCAACACAACCGGAATGTCGAAGAGCGAGCGGTGGTTACTAACCACAATGCGCGGTCGGCTGGCTCCACTCGGCGCATTGACGATGCTCAGGCGTACATCCGCATCGTCCAGGAGCCCGTGTGACCAGGCGAGGAGGCGCCGGTTGGTACCCTCGACCGTCAGGCACCCCCTCGCGTGGTCGGCCAGCGTGGCTCCACTCACCTGAGCTGTCCGGAAGATGCTTCGGGAACCGACCCGGAGGAGAGAAAACAACGATTTCAATGAAACGACCTATGCTCTCTTGCGGGAGCGGGATGTTGATCTACCGCCGCCCTTGGTAGCCCATCATCTGCTGCACAGCAGCTTCTGCCTCTTCTGCAATAAGGCCTTCCTGTTCCGCTTCTTCTGCACAGCTCTCACAAAGCTTTCGCCGACGCCCCTCGACCGTGACCGCCACCAGTTCATCTGACTCTTCTTTACACACAGCACATCGCATCGAGTTGCTCCCTGAAGTGCACTATACCATGCACGGGAGTATAACCGCACGATGAAGTCACTTACCCTCCTAGCCAATCCGCGTTCGCGGCGCTTCCGGCTTTTTCCGCACGAGTTCGACAGGATGGCGACTCGAACCCGCTCATGGGGCCAGGTGGAGACTCCTAACGGCCTGCGTGCTCTCTCGCAGGCGATTCAAAGGGCGAAGGAACAACAGCTCGAGGTTCTTGCGATTTACGGAGGCGACGGAACCCTCCACCGAACAGTCACGGCACTTTCAGAGGTCTACGGGAGTACCCCTTGGCCTTCTCTGGCGTTCCTTGGTGGAGGCACCATGAACACCATCTGTAAAAGCCTCGGAATCAAAGATGCCCCCGTCGAACGGCTCGAGCGCCTATTAGCTCTCCGAGAAGATGGGCAACGGAACATCGACCACGCTTCGTTGATGCTCTCGACGCTCAGCATTGAATGTAAGGGCGTCAATGACAGCGCGTCCGCACCCGATCGGGCGGTCGGATTCATCTTCGGCACCGGCCTCGTCACGAATTTCCTCGAGCGCTACTATCAGCGACATCGTCCCAGCACACGCACCGCCTTTGCGATGGCTTTTAGATCGGCCTTGTCGCCACTGCTGGACCGCCGCCTCTACCATGCCTTGCAGAAAAGGGAGGTGCTTGAGCTTCAACCAGACGAGGGACCGACTTCAAGCGCTGCTTTTCTTGTCTTGGCTGCAGCAACGGTGCCGGAAATAGGTTTGGGCTTTAGGCCTTTCAGCCACGCTTTCAAACCTCCAGTAGGTCCGGCCCTTTATGCGTGGCATGGAGAACTCCGCGAACTCTTGATGCAGTTACCGAATCTTTACTTTGGCCGACACCATGGCGGGGCTCACTGCGCTTCCAAGTTTGACAGCATCACGCTTCAGCCTACGGAGCCCATGCGGTACACCGTGGACGGCGACCTCTACCAAACCTCCACGGCAATACGGCTTTGCCGAGGTCCACACATCCGGCTTTTGCCGCTCAAGGCGGAGCCTCTCTTGACGCTTCCGCGATTATTTCACAGAAAAAACGACCATAACGCACCCACTTCTTATGGACACCCCTAGAGTCCGTTATACTAAACACGCAGAACGTGGAGCAGCAGCAAAGACACTCCAGCACGCCCGAGACGGGCATGCTGCTAGGAGGCAGGTACCGGCTCGATTCACCCATTGGTGAGGGTGGCATGGCCGTGGTGTGGAAGGCGCTGCAACTGCCACTGAACCGACCGGTTGCCATTAAGTTTCTGCATTCGGTCGAAGGCCCTCGGTCGGATGTAATCATTCAGCGCTTCTTACGGGAAGCGCGCGCGCTGGCTGCGGTGAAGCATCCTAATGTGGTGCAGATTCTCGACTTCGGCGAGACGGAGGAAGGTCATCCCTTTATGGCCATGGAGCTGCTTGAGGGGGATAGCCTTTGCGACCGACTCGATGGTGGAAGCGTGCTCTCGTTGCGAGAGCTTGAAGCCATCATGGATCCGGTCTTCCACGGGCTAGCGGCCGTGCACGAATCGGGCATCGTGCATCGCGACGTGAAGCCGGAGAACATCTTCCTGCACCTCAGTTCGGACGGCTTGGTGCCTAAACTGCTCGATTTCGGCGTATCAAGAAGCGTTGGCAAGGAGTTTACCGGCCTCTCCTCAGCCATTCCGACGGTTCAGGGATTGATCGTAGGCACACCGCAGTACATGTCGGCCGAGCAAGCGCGCGGCATCGCGGACATCGATCTGCGCACCGACATCTACAGCCTTGGCGTGATTCTCTACCAGGCCCTCACCGGACTTCTCCCCTTCGACTCAGAGCACTTCGGCGACATCATCGTGATGATCAGCACCGGCACACCTCCTCCCTTTCACGAGCTTCGTCCTGACCTCGGCCCTGCGATGAGTGCTCTTATTGAGCGGGCGATGGCCAGAGACCGCGACGCACGCTTCCAGCACGCCCGCGAGATGCTGGAAGCTTTCAAAGTAGCTCTCATTGAGGCCGCTGATCGGGTCGACATCGACTCGGTTCCATCTAGAGCGACTGGAGCTGACAACCGTGAGACGCCAGAGGTTCCTTCGGGTCTCCTCGAGGGCACCGAGTGGGCCCCGCCGCTTGGACTACCACAGGTCTCCTCGACGTATGTTCGAAAAAAAGGACGAGGAGGTTGGGTTCTTGCTGCGGCCATTTGCGTGTTCTCTGTGGCAGCTCTGGCATGGCTTAGCATCGGCGGAGAGAACTCGGACAGAGAAAGTGCCACGGCGGCGGAGTTCATCACCATCCGTCTTAATGGCGTACCCAGCCAGGCCCAGGTCCGAGTTGACGGGAAACTCGAGGAGAGATCGGAGTTTCAACTATCCCGTTCCGAACAGGTATACGAGCTGCGCGTGCAGGCTCCGGGATTCGAGGACTGGGTTAAAGAGCACTCGGCCATGAACGACGGCGAGTACGAGGTTGGCCTCAAGTCCCGACCTGCCAGCGATGCAACGGAACCTGACCTCGACGCACGCGATCCTGCACCTCTCGAAACGAATCAAGTGGACGTTCAGCTCGCGCCGCCTTCTGGATCAAAGCGCCCAAGACGCAAGCGTCCTCCGAAGGTTCAGAGGAAGAAAGCCAAGGGAACGCGAGTAGCAAGCGAGTCGCGTAATATAGAGTCGCGTACTACAGAGTCGCCTACTACAGAGTCGCGTACTACAGAATCGCCTACTACAGAATCGCCTACTACAGAGTCGCCTACTACAGAGTCGCCCGCCAAAAAGTCTCATACCACAACGCATTCCACTGCCCCATCAGGCTCGCCAAGAGAGCAGAATACCAGATCAAGCTCAAGTCCCTCTCCGCGTCGCAGTGAAAAGCCTGAGCAGAAGGGCTCCAGGTCGATCTTTCGCGCTCTCAACGACTAAAGCCTGCTCAGACCGCTTGCTATCAGGCGTCACACCGGCCTTCCATGGAAGATTCTGCTGAGCTGAAGCTCTGGTAATGTCTGCTAAACTAAACCCGCTTAGCTGCAGGACAACGACTAAACAGCATTACCTCAATCGTACTGCGTCATTCTTAGCTTTGGGCTGGGAGTTACCTTGATAGCACCTGATGTTCGCAGGCCCCTTTACGCTCTATCGGCGCTCTTAGCTGTACTCACAGCAGCCGTGCTCTTCGCGTCGGCTATGGCTGCGCTGGGCACCGAACTACGTATTCTGCTGACAGAAGTGGGTGGAACTGGGCTACGCGCTCTTGGTTCAATGGCTCTGGTAGCTTGCGCCCTGAGCCTCATTGTGGTGCAGGTTTGGCTTGTCAGCCGCGGCGTAGCTGTATCGCCTGCCGTCATCTTACTCACAGCGCTCCTCCCATGGCTGGCTGCGCATATCGCGGCGCTGGTTCGGCTTCTTGCGACACCTCAATCCGCTGCTTTCACGAGCCAATCTACATCAAGCTTGGGTCAGGCCTTCGAGGTCTATGTGATGAGGCTGACCGGCGGCGTATTGAGCGCCACCATGCTGGCAGGAACTGCCGCAAGCCTCTCCATTACCGCCTGCCTCTCGTCGGGTCGCGTGCACTTGGCCCGCGGCATCTTCCTCGGCTCGGTCACTGCCGCGCCGCTTTTCGGATTCGTGGCCTTGCAGAGCGTGCATCATGCCTCCGGGACGCTCGCGTTGTGGCCCATGAGCACTGCCGCTTTCCTAGTCACCGTAGGATGTTTTGCTCAAGCAGCGCTCTCTCGCGGGAGACAGCGCATTCAGAAGGAGGATCTGCTCGCCTTCGCAGCTGTTACTGCGGCAGGTCTCGCCGCTATCTGCTCCATCACCTCATGCAGGGAAGCGGTGATTCTTCGAGCTCTCACAGCCGCTGCAGAGGCACAAGTCAACCCGTGGCCCTCCCTTTCCATCCAGCAGCAGCGCGCGTTCTACGTCAGCGAACTCACGCCCGCCGGGCCGTGGCTAGCGCTGCTCCCTTCCTTTCTGCTCCTGACTTATCTCGGGCTCTGGCGCCAGATCTGGCCGAGCGGTCGCTTTCGTCTGAGCGCTATAGCAGCCGTCGCCCTCGTCTCGCTTCTTATTGCAGAAGCTTCCCGCTCCACGCTTGCCTCACGCCTTGAAGCTGGAGAAACGCCTTGGCTCCCGGAGAGGCGGTTGACTGACCAATGGGCGCCGCCGCAGCATCTGCAGCCGATGAAACTGGCCGCCACGCGATACAACGGTTTGATTGATGCCACTCTTAGTGGTCAACATTCGGTGCACGCCCCCAATGAGCCGCTCGTGGAATTGGATGAGCAGCTTAGGCTCGTCGCGCTACTGGGCCGCCTCAAGCGACCAACCACGGCGGCACATCGTAAGGATGGTCACGAGATTTCACTCATGCTCGACCGAGGCGTCACAGCGACCGACCTTCGCTACCTCCTGGTTGCCGCTCGCCAAGCGGAGGTGGAGAGTCTTGTTCTGCAGGGAGTCCGGCCGCTTCCTGCAGAGTTGCGCCGCTTGCGGATCTTCCTCCCGGAGATTGCTCCTGTGCTGCAGACTCAGCGCTGGGGAGTGCGTATAGGCACCGCCGCGCAGCTTCAAGCGGGAGACCAACGCCTCCAAAGGCGGATCAGCTTCACCAACAACGCCGCAGTGCGACTGCTTCTGGCCGGGGCGGACCAGCACGGGCGGAACGGCTATCAGGTGATCATGCTGGACGACATCGGGCCTGCTTACTTCAACCCACAGCAGACAGCCTCGGTTGTTCAACATGGTGCCAAAGTGGTGACGGTCGACGACCCTACCGAGCTAAAGCTCACTTCAACCAACACCCCGGTCGCGTTCCTTCGGCACGCGATTGAGGAGCACGCCGAAGCACTCAGGCGGTGCTACGATGTGGTCTTGCCTCAGCTTGACGAAGCCTCTGTGCACATGCGGTTCACGCTCACATTCAACCGAGCTGGGGCATCGGCGGCAGTAAGCGGCCTCGCGGATCAACGGCACCTTCCCAAGTTCAACGCCTGTATTGCGGATGCTCTCACCAATATTCACGTGCCCCCAGAGCATGTCAGCGAGATGTCTGTGGTCCTGCCAATCCGCTTCACACGGACCGATCCACCCACTTCCAAACCCTAGAGTGTTAGCGGCGGCACTTATTCCAGCACAGATAACTTGTCGCGGTGCTTGGCCTGGATGGCATTGTAGTCATCTTGCGAGAGACCCATCGCATCTGCCAGGCGCCGGATCATGTTCGTCTCGCTCAAGGAGATTTCGTTATCCGCAGCAGCAAGCTCCACAAGAAGTTCAAGGACCTCCAAGCGCAGCTCCACAGTGCCTTTTAGTCGAAGCGTGCGCGTGTAGAGCGGAATTTGCAGATCGGAGGTCTTCAGCGCGGCTTCCCGCACAAGGTTCATCACTGCATCGACGCCCGCTGCCGCTAGCCCCTCCACTCTCCCCAGCTCCCGCCGTATCTTATCTTCCTCTTCCTTCTGGAATTTCTGGTCAGCGCATGCAACGCGAACCAGCAGTGCGACTACGGCCGTGACAAGCTGTTGTTGAACCTCATCGGTGTCTTGCATGTGGTAAGCGACCGCTTGATGAAGATCATCGCCAAGAGAAGCTTTCTCGGCAGTAGAGGCTGAGGTTTCAGACGACGGCTTGCGGGCGGTCAACTTCGTCAGGAGTTCTGTTAGCATATGAGTTCCTTTACCGAAGCTAAACTAACCGGTAGAATCCTTCTCGTCGACCCATGACTGAACCCACGCCCATAACAGTAGCCTACGGTGACGGTATTGGCCCCGAGATCATGCAGGCTACGCTGCAAATGCTCGATGCAGCTGGAGCCACGATTGCACCTGACGTTATCGAGGTCGGGGAGAGAACCTATAAGAAGGGCTTCTCGAGCGGCGTGGAGCCGGAAAGTTGGGAGTCACTGCGGCGGACCAAGATCTTTCTCAAGGCGCCGATCACCACGCCTCAGGGCGGGGGCGTCAGGAGCCTAAACGTCACCATTCGAGGTGCGCTAGGACTGTATGCCAACGTGCGTCCAACAGTCTCCCACCATCCCTTCATTCGCACCAAGCATCCGCATGTCGACCTTGTGCTGGTAAGGGAAAACCAGGAGGACGTATACACGGGCATCGAATACCAGCAGACGCCGGACGTGGTGCAGTGCCTAAAACTGATGTCGCGAACGGGCAGTCGCCGCGTCATACGGTACGCGTTCGAGTACGCGCGAGCGCACGGACGCAAAGCCGTCACCTGCATGACCAAAGACAACATCATGAAGCTGACGGACGGGATGTTCCATCAGGTCTTTTGTGAAGTAGCCAAAGAATATCCTGAGATTGAGACGCGACATCTTATCATCGACATCGGCGCGGCCTTGGTTGCTGATAATCCCGAAGCGTTTGATGTACTCGTGTTGCCAAACCTGTACGGCGACATCGTTTCGGATATCGCCGCGCAAGTGGTTGGGTCGGTAGGTATGGCCGGGTCGGCCAACGTTGGCGACGCACATGCCATGTTTGAGGCTGTCCATGGCTCTGCTCCCGCCATTGCCGGGCAAGATACCGCAAACCCGTCGGGCCTGCTAAGCGCGTCGTTGATGATGCTACGCCACATCGGTCAGGGTGATGCTGCAACACGCCTACAGAATGCGTGGCTTGTAACCTTGGAAGACGGAATTCATACGGCCGACATCTATGACCCACGCGTCAGCTCTAAGCTGGTGGGCACCAGTGGGTTCACTTCCGCGGTCATTGAGCGCCTTGGGATGAGCCCGAAGTCGCTCCGGGCAACAAAGTCTGAACGATCAGTCTCCACGCAACCGTCCTCAACGGGGGCGCGTCAAAGCGCGGTAGGGCAAGCGGGGCAGCAAAAACATGCCACCGGAACCCCAAGTGAGACAGAGGTTTTGAGCACCAAGGCACTCATAGGCGTCGACATTTATGTGCAAGCGGCGGAAGAGCCAGGCTCCTTCTCCAAGCGTGTCCGAGCCGCAGCGGGCGATGCGCTCTCGCTCGCCTTCGTAACCAACCGTGGGGTTCGGGTTTGGCCGGACGAGAACCCTGGCGTTTTGTGCGTCGACCACTGGCGGTGCAGGTTCCTTGGCAAGACAGAGGCTTTGAGCTACGCCGTGGTCATTGAAATGTTGCAACGGCTGAACGAAGCCTCTCTTGACATCATCAAAACGGAAAATCTTTATTCTTTCAATGGAGTCCGCCGCTTCTCGTCGTCGGAGGAGACATAAACACGTGCATCCTCTTCTGCAGCACCATCCTCTGCAGGGCATGACCCGACTTGCTGCAGGTGCTCTGGCGCTGAGTCTTCTCCTCGGGGCCACGTCAACCCGCGTTCTTTGGGCGCCTGCGCACGCGTGTGCTCAGGCAGCAAGAGCTGTAGACTTTCGGCTGGAAGCCGCGCGTGGCGGAACGAAAGCTTTCAGTGATTTTCGCGGTCGGGTCGTTGTCATGTTCTATGCCGACCGGAGCCATTCAGAGGATAACCAGCAACTCAAACGCGTGTTGAGCCGTTACGTCAAAGCGAATGCGTTAGCTCATCGCCTCGCGGTGCTGCCCGTGGCCAACCTGCGTGGTTACAACTACGTGCCTGCTAAAGGCTTCGCACGTGCCGCGCTGCGTCGTATGGCTCGCAAACTCGGCGTCACCGTCTTGGCAGACTGGAAAGGCGCGCTGCAAGAGCCACCACTTTCACTGCAACACCATGCCAGCAACGTCCTCATCCTTGATGAGAGTGGGAACGTGCTTTACCGCGCTGTGGGTGACGTAACGGGAGTCGAGCGCGAGAAGTTTTTCACAACCATTCGTCGAGCTCTTGCCACTGGAACGTGGGCTTCCAAAGAACAAGATGCTTTTGAAGAAACTGAGCCGTCCACTTGAGTGGAGAAAGCTTGAAGCGAAGACATTGCGTCGTACTCGTCCCGGGCTTCTTTGGTTTTGAAAGCTTCGGCGCGCTGCGGTATTTCGTCAGCGTCAAAGACGTGTTGGAGCAGGCGTTCGCTGAGCGTGGTCTTGACGTTGTCGTCGTGGAAGTGGCGACATATCCCACGTCCTCTATTCGCCACCGTGCAGCCCGGGTTCTGGAATCGATTGCGGAGCTCTCCAAGGATGAGGCAGGACCGATGCACATCATCGGCCACTCCACGGGCGGACTTGACGCGCGCCTTGCAATAACGCCCACCGCCTCACTTCCCACTAATGTCGAGTTTGACGCATACCACCGTGTGCACTCGCTGGTGACGGTAGCAACCCCCCACTACGGCACCCCCACCGCCGACCTCTTCGCAAGCTTCATGGGAAAACCCCTGCTGCGAGTTGCAGCACTCGCACTGGCTTACACCATCCGTTTCGGCAAACTTCCCTTGTCCGTCGCGCTACTATTAGGAAAGCTACTGACACGCGCTGATGATATTGTCGGACTCAGAAGCACCGTGTTGGATGCTATTTTCGATCAGCTTTTGGGAAAGCTTTCCCCTGAGCGTCGAAAGGTTCTAGTCGACTTCCTCACAGAAGTAGCGGCAGACCAATCGCTGGTGTTCCAGCTAACGCCGGAGGGGATCGACCTCTTCAATGCGACCACGTTGGAACCCGAAGATATCCACTACGGGTCAGTTGTAACGCGCGGACCCTCACCCGGAATGCGCTCAGCCTTTCGCCACGGAGGAGATGTGTACGCGCACTCCATGTACGGCGTGTACGTGACGCTCTATCGCTTAGCAGCCAGGATGCCACACAACCGGGTAGCAGCGGTTTCAGGTGACCAGGGCAACGCGCTTGTGAAGTACCTCAACGAGCTTCCTAAGATTTCGGATAACGACGGCGTCGTACCAACCCTTTCTCAGGTTTGGGGGGAGGTGATCCATGCCACAGAAGCGGACCACTTCGATGTCGTTGGCCACTTTAGCGATAGGCTCACGCAGGTGCCGCACGTAGACTGGTTGCCGAGCGGTTCATCCTTCAATCGAAATAGCTTCGAGACGCTCTGGCGTGCGGTGGCCGATTTTCTGCTGAAGAAGCAAGATCCACCGGTCGCTTCTTGATTCGCAGCTTATTGGGGAAAGAAGACGACTTAGTGGGGAAAGAAGACGACGTAGGTGATGGTGATAGCTACCGCCGCAACGAGGAAGTCAAGCGGCAGGCCAATGCGGACGAAATCCGAGAATTTGTAGTTTCCAGGACCAAGCACCATAAGATGCGTCTGATAACCCATGGGTGTGGCAAATCCGGTTGATGCGGCTACCGCGATCGCCACCGCGAAAGGCATCATCGCAAACTCCATCTTGAGTGCCACGGCTTTGGCTATTGGAAACATGAGAACAGCGGCGGCTGTGTTGGTCACCAGCTCGGTCAGCAGCAGCGTGCAGATGTAGGTACCTGCCACCAGTGCAAGGGCGCCTCCAGGTTCACAAAGCTCCACCATCTGGTAGCCGAGGAAGTTGGCAACCCCCGAGGTTTCGAGCGCCCGACCGATGCCGTACGCAGCTCCAATGGTTACCAGAATCGGCCAAGGCACACTGCGCCAGGCCTGCGTGGTTGAGCAACAATGGGTGACCACCATCAGCACCGCGGCCATAAGAGACGCCGCAAACAGAGAGATACGAAGCACCGGTTCCATTGCAATCACCGCAACGAAGCCAGTCAAAATTGCCAAGGCAATCCACGCTTTCTCGTAACGCACGGGCTGCGAATCGATCAGCTCGTAACACAACAGAAAGTCACCATTGTCGCGGTGACGCTCAGCAAATCCAGGGTGCGCCTCAAGAAGCAAGGTGTCGCCCCCTTGAAGAACAAAGTCGCCAATTTTTCCCTGCAGGCGTTGCCCGTTGCGATGGACCGCGATGACAACTGCATTGTAAAGACTTCGAAAGCGGCCAGCACGAATGCTTCGGCCAACCAAAGGGCAAGTCTGACTGATCACTGCCTCTACCATCGCGCGGCTCGAGCGCGGCTCGCTGAGGCGGAACACCTGCTCAGTCGCTGGCCGTAACCCGCGCATCCTCTGCAGCTCCACGACGGAGTCGGCGTTACCCACGAAGATCAGCCGGTCATTGCCCCGCAAGAGGCGTCCCGGAGAGACGGCAACAAACAATGAACCTTCGCGTTCTATTTCGGCAAGGTAGAGCCCTTGAAGATGACGCAGACCCGCGTCCTCAATCGTCTTCCCGTCAAAGAAGCTTTGCGGCTCAACCATCATCTCAACGCTGTATTCCCTCACGTTCGCCCGGCTCTCGCTAAGGGGCCGACGTCGCTGAGGCAACAGCCAGCGCGACGTAATAAGGACGAACGCTAGGCCGACGAGCGCGACTGGAACCCCCACCACGCTGATCGTAAAGAGCTTCATCGTAGGAAGCTTGTTCTCGGCAAGAAGACCCTGAACTGCGAGGGTCGTGCTCGTGCCGATCACCGTGCAGACCCCGCCCAGCACAGCCGAATAACTAAGTGGGATGTAGAGCTTTGCTGGATCTAGATTGGCCGTCTTGCACCATCGCCTGATCATCGGAACGAACACCGCAACCACTGGGGTGTTGTTCATGAAGGCGCTGATCGCCATGACCGCTGGCATCATGCGCAGCTGCGCGCTGCGGTCAGTCTTGGGTCGACCAAAAAGAGGATCGACAAGCATGGCAAGTCCGCCGGTTTCAGTAAGTCCTGTGGCCACAACAAAGAGCACGCCAATGGCAAGAAGATTTTGGTTTCCGAAGCCACTAGCTAGGTCCGCCGGGCTGGGGAAACGGGTCGATAGAGCGTGCAACGGCGCCAAAATCGCCAGACTGGTAAATAGAACCCGATCGGGCGAGAACTTGCCTTTCATCAGAGCCACGAGAGCTCCAACTACGATGAGACTGACCGTCCACGCTTCCCAGGTCATTAAAAGTTCACTTGGGCACGCAGCGCAGCAGAGAGGGCTGCGTGCGATGTAGTAGGCGAGCGCGTTGGGGTGTAGGAGTAGCTTAGAAGCATCACATCAGGGTGTAGACGAGGTTAGCTGTAGTAAGTGTGTCGAGTTTCTCTCGGTTCTCCACTGGGACGTTGTCCAACCGAGCCGCGAACGACAGACTTACCTGCAGCTTGTCCTCGATCTTGGATGTCAGCTCGCTGACCCATTGAAAGCGAAGATTGCGCGAGTCCTGCACGTCGTAAAGCGCTTCCAACCCAGTCACAAAGACAGCGTATGGGTTGATCTGGTTGTTGTAGCCTAGAAACCCACGCACCGAGTGCACGAGGTCATCCCCTTCCGGAGTGAAGTCGTCGTACGTCATGTCGTAGCCCAGTTCGCTCCAGAACCGTCGCCCAGGTCTTCTGAACAGCTCGAGCAAGTACCCGACCTGCGCTTGAAGCCTCGCATCCAGCCCGGCAAAGCGATCGCGACGACCTCTGCCACCGACAAATATGGCATTATTACGCGCAAGGAACCGGTCGTACCGCAGCTGAGCATTGAGATTGCTCGTGTTCGTTTGCCACGGTTCAAACTCCCCGGGAGCATCTGCAATGGGAACTGAGGCTCGGCCATAGGCAAACTGAGCATCGCCGGAAACCTGATTGCGGCCTTCGACCCAGAGCGCACGCGTTCCGGCGTTGATGGACACCGAGCGGGTGTTGCCGGTGTTCAACAAGCCGCCGGCGTTGAGCGTCCAGGTCGAATCCTCCTCTGCGATAAGCTCACCATTGCGCGCCCGCAAATCCTCTTGGAGCTCTTTTGCAGTGGTAAGCTGCGCGCTATCGGAGCTGACCGCTTTTCCGCTTGCATTCACCTCCGCGAGCGACTGGGATGCCGCGCGTCTTGCGCACGCAAGGTACAAGCAGATCGCCAGCAATGTATTTAGTAACTTCACTCGCTCCGCGCTGCCTATCTCGTACTTGTTGACGCCCGTACCTAGGTGAAGGGACTTATCCGGTCAGTTCCTGGTGAGGTGGTTGTGCATGCAGCGCTGGGATCGCAGGAGACGCAGTCGACGAGCACTCCACGCAGAACCCTACCGGAGCGCACTTAGGTGCGTGAGAATGGGGTTTGAGGACGTAGCTTGAGACAATAGCCGAATGCGCAACCTCCTCGGGAAGCGTGCGTTCCTGGTTGAATAACCACTGACCGGTTACGAAGCGACAATGGTCTAGCGGTGGAGCGTGGGTCGCGCAAGGCTCGAGTGGCTCAGCGTCCCCCCATCCACGAGAAGGCGTTTGCGCACCTAGAGGCGCAACGGATCATGCGCCCATTTCGACGCGATGAGCCACCCGCTCGAACGCCGCACACACTTCTGCCAACAAATCGTCCAACTCGAACGGCTTGCGCAGCCACCGGTCGGGAGTGCCTCCCAAAGCAAGCTTGGCAGGAAGTTCAACGCCCGAGCAGATGATCGTGGAGTGGGCCATTGCATGGGCTCGAAGATAGGCGACCACCTCGTCGCCGCTGCAGTCCTGGAGGGTGTAGTCCACTAAAGCCACATCAAACTGCGCATTAAGCGATCTCACTTCGTGAAAGGAGGAAACCTTTGTCACGTGCGCGCCGCGAATCTCCAGCGACGTCGCTACAAGCTCCCGTATCGCCGGCTCGTCGTCGACAACCAGCACACGCAAGCCGCGCGGGGAGAGGTCTAAAGCTGTCTGACCGTGACCCTCTGTCACGTCCACATCCTCAGCGTCCACTCTAGGAATGGTCATGGTAACCGAGGTTCCACCACCTTCCTCGGTCTTGATGCTCACGCTTCCACCAAGATTCTCCAATAGCTCCTTAACCACAGGCAAACCGAGACCTGACCCAGACTTCTTCGTGGTGAAGTACGGTCGAAGGATTCTGCGCCTTACGTCCTTCGGCATGCCTCGCCCGTTGTCCTGCACGTCGATCTCGACGTGGGTCTTTAGCTTGCTCGCAACGACACGCACGACCCCGCCACGCCGGTCGAAAGCCTCAAGGGCGTTTTTTACCACGTTGAGCAGGATACTCGCGATCTGCTCTGCATCAGCAGCTACCGTGAGGTTCTCTGCGATGTCCGTCTCCAGCCGAACCCCTGCTTTATCTGCTTGGGGCCGCATGCGGTCCACCAGGTCCGCCAGAAGCACACTCAGGTTGATCTCCTCACGTGGTGCGGCCGACGGGGCACGACGCGAGGCACTAGCGTGCAGCCTTCGCGTCACCCTTTCTGCAGCTGCCTGCGTAGAACGCACACTCGCCTCAATGTGGTGAAGCGCACGCTCTCTGAGTTCCGGCTGCTTTCTCACAAGCTGCACCCAGCCGAGCGCCGCACCCGTCGCGTTCGAAATTTCGTGGCACCACGTGGCCGCTTCTTGCATCGTCGATTGCGCTTCCGCTTCACGCGCAAGTACTAAATACATCTCTTTGCGCGGTTGCGGAAGCACAAGTAGGCGCCAACGCGACCCGTCCATGCTGGTGAACTGCTCGCACCACTCCTCGCGCTCGCCGATGGCTTGAACCAACCTCGCGGGCACCTGGGCCGTTCCGCACAGAGTTTCCCAAACTAGAGCAACCCAGTGCGGTGCTGTTTCAGCGCGCCGCTGGTTCAGCCACTCCGAGGCTGAAGCATTCGCAACAACAGTCCCATCAGCTCGCACACGTGCGGCGGGAAGTGCCAATGCATTGGTAAGTAGTGAGAGCTGCTCCGACATTTACATGTTTACTGAATCGTTACTGTGGCACTGTGATCCGCGACAAGCAAGTCGTCTTCTACCTCCGCCACTGATGTCTTCTACCCCCGCCACGATAGCCTGTACGCCCTGAGGGCCGCTTCGCTCTCGGCCAACATCTGCTATAGACACCCTGCCCGACACCATCAGGAAAGACGACCTCACGCGGCACGCGTCAGCATGGGCCTACACAGCACGCTTAGCCGCCTCGCTCTCGTGCTACTGAACCCACCCACGGCCCGAGCCATTGTCCTTGCCATGTGTCCTACACCCCGTACAACGTCGTAGCTGGAGCGTGATGTATGTCAAAGCCTACCATATCCGAAGATGAGGTGCGGCGCATCGCAGCGCTGGCGAAGGTTCGTCTTGCGGGTGAAGAAGTGCAAACCTTTCAGAGCCACTTCTCTACGGTTCTCGACTACGTCAGCATGCTCGAGGTGGTGCCAGCGCAGGACGTCGAGCCGACGGCGCATCCCGGTGACATCGTGGCTTCTCAGCGCTCCGATTCACCCACGCATGGTCTGGTTCAGGCAGAAGCGCTGCAAGCCGCCCCCTCAGAGCATCGGGGTGCGTTTGCTGTTCCTCAGGTCAAGAGCAGCGGGGCTAGCGATGGGTAGGGGCATGGTGACCGCCATTCGGCGCTCCGTAGCTGGCGGCGAGCAAAGTGCCGTCGAGCTTACGCGGCAAGCGCTGCATCGCGCGCACGCTGAACAGGCTGCATTGGGAGCGTTCCTGCACATCGATGATGAGCAGGCGCTGTCACACGCCGCGCGCATTGATGAAAGAAGGGACAAAGGGGAGGCCTTAGGGCCTCTGGCTGGCGTGCCTGTAGCCGTTAAAGACAACATCTGCACCCGCGGAATGCCCACCACGTGCGCGTCCCGCATCTTGGAAGGATACACCCCCCCTTACGACGCGCACGTTGTAAAGCAGCTGCGTCGTGCCGATGCCGTGATCATTGGCAAGACGAACATGGACGAGTTTGCGATGGGCTCATCCACCGAAAACTCCGCCTTTCACCTCTGCCGCAACCCATGGGATACGGCGCGATCCCCAGGAGGTTCATCTGGTGGCTCTGCTGCTGCCACCTCCGCGCAGATCGTTCCCGTGACGCTGGGCAGTGACACCGGCGGATCGGTGAGACAGCCCGCCGCATTTTGCGGAGTGACGGCCCTCAAGCCAACCTACGGCCGCGTGTCGCGCTATGGGCTCATCGCCTTCGCCTCTTCGCTCGACCAGATTGGCCCGATTACGCGAGGCGCGGAAGATGCTGCCCTTGTGCTAGACGCAATCGCTGGACACGATCCGCGGGACGCTACCAGCCTGTCCTGCGAGGTGAGTCCACACGCTGAAGCTCTGAAGCAGCCTTTCAAGCCACTCAAGATCGGCATCTTACGCTCAACTCTCGGAGCCGATACGGACCCCGAGGTGTCGAGCCGAGTCGAAGACGCAATTTCCACCCTCAGCGTCCTGGGCTGCGAGGCGGTGGATGTCGAGTTAGAGCACGCGCGGTACGCGGTGGCGACCTACTACCTTATAGCCCCTGCAGAAGCCTCATCGAACTTAGCGCGCTTCGACGGCATGCGGTACGGAAAACGTGTAACGGAAGCGACCTTGGACGGGACATACCAGGCGACAAGGCAGGCGGGATTCGGACCTGAGGTGAAGCGCCGCATCATGCTTGGAGCCTACGCTCTTTCCTCAGGCTACTACGACGCTTACTACCTGAAGGCGCAGAAGGTACGAACCCTCATTCGGAGAGATTTTGAAGCCGCCTTCGCGCAGTGCGATGTGGTTCTCAGTCCAACCTCCCCGACTCCAGCCTTTGCTCTTGGAAGCGTACCTGACCCTCTTTCGATGTATATGGCCGACATCTTCACGCTCCCGGCCAGCTTGGCGGGTCTCCCTGCTATCAGTCTCCCATGCGGTCTCTCCGACACAGGGCTCCCTGTCAGCCTTCATCTGGTGGGACCCGCTCTCAAAGAAGACCGACTGCTGAGCGTGGCTCAAGCGCTCGAACAGCATGCGCCCTTCAACGCCGAACCGCCATCGGTCCACACCTCCGGGTGATGCCAGAGCCCATGTGGCGACGTGCTTCTTCTTTCACGTGCCCTCGTCGCCCCTGCCTACTCGTATGCTCATGCGCGGTGTGACGGCGAGGTATGAATAGTTCGCCTCCACCACAGCAACCATGGTAACTTACCTTCATCGCTATGGGTGGTGAGCATACTCAACCCCCCCCGGATCAGTTTGGCGGAACGCAGGTTCGCGATGACGGCAAGGGGCCGCTTCTTGTCTCGCACCGGCAGCGCTTTGTGGTTGTCGAGGGACTGGATCAAGGGATCGAACGGGAGTTTACCGGCGAGCGTGTCACTATTGGCACAGCTCACAGCAACGACTTTGTGCTGAGCGACCTGACGGTAAGCCGCAACCACTGCGAGGTGGCTGTTGAGGGAAGCCGTTACGTGCTCCGCGACTTGGAGTCCACCAACGGGACCACACTCAATGGCACATCAATACTTGAAGCGGTGCTCTCACCCGGCTCTCGCATCCGAGTGGGGGAAACGGAGCTTCTGTTTGAACCGCGCAAGAAGTGGGAGCGCGTCTCCGAATCCAAGATCGACCACTTCGGAGAGCTTTACGGCACCTCAGGTGTGATGCGCTCTGTGTTCGGTCTGTTGGCCAAGGTGGCTCCAACCTCGCTCTCAGTCGTGATCAGCGGAGAAACTGGAACAGGCAAAGAGCTTGCCGCACGCGCGCTGCACCACAAAAGCGCGCGCAACCACAAGCCCTTCGTTGTGGTCGACTGCGGAGCCATCAGCCATAACTTGATTGAATCCGAACTATTTGGGCACGAACGTGGCGCCTTTACCGGTGCCGACCGCGCACGTGTTGGCGCTTTCGAACTCGCCGATGGAGGCACCGTTTTCCTCGATGAAATCGGTGAACTTCCCATCGAGCTTCAGCCCAAGTTGTTGCGGGTGCTCGAACGCAAAGAAACCAAGCGCCTCGGCTCCTCCTCGACAACGCACGTCAACGTGCGGGTTTTGGCTGCCACGCACCGTCATCTGATAAAGATGATCCAAGAGAGCACATTCAGGGAGGACCTCTACTACCGCCTGGCCGAGGTGGTGATCAAGCTGCCCCCATTGCGCTCTCGAAAAGAAGATGTCCCTTTGCTTGCGGAGCGGATGGTGCGGGCCCAGACCGATGCGCAACAGCAACGGGTGCTTGGACTTGCACCTGACGCAGTTCAGGAGCTCCAGTCCCGCCAGTGGCCCGGGAACGTGAGGGAGCTTCGTAACGTCATCAAGCGTGCCTGCGCGCTTGCCTCCTCCGAATACCTTAGCCTGCAGGATATCCGCGTTTCTGCTGGACTCACTGCCGGGTCAGAGCGGCCTGCGGCCCTTTCAAGTGGCGGCGCCGGCACCGTGTCAATCTCAGATGAGCTGCCGATTAAAGAAGCGCGTGAAAAGTGGCTTGCTCCCATCGAAAAAGAGTATCTCCTCAGGCTCCTCCGACGATGCGATGGGAACCTTGACTCAGCCGCAGATCAGGCGGGGCTCCATCGAAAATCACTAGAGCGTCTTCTGCGACAACACAACATCAAGGCATCGAGTTTGCGCAAGTAGCCTGTTGGCGGTACTCACGGCTTCACGACCGTGGTGCCGCGCGGAGGCTTCCAACCGAAGTATTGCTTCGGAACGGGCTTATTAAATGCCATCTTGCTGAAATCGAAGCGGTTTCTGTTCCCGGAGGAATCGATGATCAAGATGCGATGCACCACGCCGGCCCGACCCTTTGCTTTATCTACGTAGAGCAGCACGCGCTCGTAATGCGGCGAAGGCTTCTTAGGCCGAAGCTCCAGAACGTGACCCGCCGAAAAGCCCGCCTTACTCGCGTCCAACAAGCGTGGGTTGAAGTCGGACGTCAACTTACCCCTCCCTGTGAGGAATGACATCGCGCTGGGAAGCTGAGCCTTCGCCACGCCCTGCTCGATCACCTGACCGCGCTCCTTGCCGGCTCCAGGTTCGTAGATCAGCAGCGTCTTTCCGTTGCTCACGACCTTCTTACCGTTGTTGTAGTTCCAGCGCATTTTACCCGGCTTTTCGAATACTACTTCGCCAGCGGAGCGCTGCGTCCGCCGGTACAGATTGTGGTAGTACGACTGCTTAAAGTTTGACCTCACGCGACGCGTCTGGTCGTAGAAGGCTTGCACCTGCTTCATCACCTGCGTCGCATCCTGCGCCTGTACCGCTGGTGATGCTAAGAGCAACCATGAATAGACACCAAAGGCGCCAACTCGAAGCGATTTCATCGTACCTCCACTTTGAAAGATGCTGAGCTAAAGATGCTGAGCTACAGACGCTGAGCTCCCAGAAGGTATTCATCCGCCTCCCCTCTGCGCGCCGCTGCCCTGGTCTTCACACGGCACACCAGGCCACGCAAGCCGAACGGAACGCGCTCTCCACAGGCTCCCTGGAGAAGGTCTGGCCGGAAACTCGCCAGCTCAGCCACCGAACGACGCGCTTACTCTCGCAGTTGCCTTACGACCGGAATCGATGAGCAGGCGCACGGAATAGACTTACTACAGCGTGGACCTACTGAGCAGACTGCTCCTCTGGCTGCTTATGCGGGTGCCTAACTTCCTCAACCGGTGGAAAGTCCTGGACGCTTCATCATCTATACTGTAGATTTCTACCAGGGAAGTATTCGCCCTCGATGTATCAATGCGAAGGGGGTCTGTGGTCCTCACCTGGTAGGCGCTGGAGGCGTTCCGGGAGGCGTAAGCGAAGAGCGGGAGGAGAAGACTGGGACAAGGAAGAGCATGAACCTATGAGGCATCAGCCTGATCAGCAGCATCCTCCCTTGGTCAGCATCTGGTGCGGCATGGCAGCGAGACGCACAAAGTTGAAGATAAAGCCGTGCATCATGGCTCAGGCAAAGAAGGCAGATATTGAGTGCAAGGATACACGTCCTAAGAAGCGCAAGCTAAGCTAAGTTAGGCGAAGATAAGAGTGGCTGAAGATAAGAGTGGCTGAAGATAAGAGTGGCTGAAGATAAGAGTGGCTGAAGATAAGAGCTGATTGCAGCAGTCTAAGTAAGGAAGCCTAAGAGATAAGGAAGAGCGACACCGGATTGGCAGAAGGTGCCGCTAAGTTAGGAACCTGCCTCGCGTTTCGGTCCAAGTTGATGGGGCAGCATTGATAGAGCTACTTTGCAAGTCCGGTGCCAGCACCCGAAGAGGTGCGGCACCCGCGTCCCACAGAGGTGCCGGACCCAATTCTTCCGCGAAAGGGCGCATCTCTCGGTGAGTCACCCCCACGAAACCACCTCTTCCCACTCCAGAGGGGAGCTGCCAACGCTCCTCAAGCGGAACATCCCCGGTTCAGATGCTCTTCGCCTTAGGTGACCGGTGGGCGGTAGGTCCCGCTGAGAGAGCCGCGATTCGTCTTTTACCGAGGGTCTGGCACCCAGACGCTGTGCCACCCAAACTATCTGCCGCGGAAGTCAATCCCGCGGCATTCACCCAAGCTCCCCCGACCATCACGATACTTTTCTCGCAGCAGGCATCCACAAGTCATTGTAAATCAGCGGGGCGTCCAGCCTGAAAGTGAGCCTGAGCCTCCCCGGCGAAGTCCTCTACTCCACCCTCTCCCCATGCCGCTTGTCGGCAACCACGACGGGCCCGCGGGAAGATGCATCGTGAGCGAACGTATGGGGGGGACCGTCCAAAGGACGGTGGGTCCCGCTGAGTGAGCGGCGATGCGTCTTCCCGTAGGCCAGCCAAACCGGCCAGCCACCGCCGCACGGCTCCCACGATGCGTCGCCTCATGACCCAGATGGCTCCTCCCTGCCCGCAAGTTAGATGCGAAAGCACCCACTCCATGTTCATCGGGCTGTGGCTGGGTTCATTGAGCTGTGACTGGGCTCAGCGGGCTGTGGCTGGCGCAGGTTGCGGCCAAGCCGCCAGTACCATCACAATACACGCACCCCGACGTTCCTCTGCCGCAACCTCACTCACGCCCACATCGGTGTAGCGACGGTCCAACAGCACCGCCCGATGTGCGGGGCTCATCTGCAGAGCAAAGAAAGCGTCCATGGAACTCTCACCCCGTGCGAGCACCTCGCCCACCAGACGCGCCCGGAGACCAGCGTCTTGCACGCGCCGCTCGGGATTCCTATGTGGACGGAGTCGATGGACAAGCCGTCGCTGCTGACAAACCTTCTCACCATACTGCTCTGCCACACGAGAGAGCAGCTGATTGAAGCGCAGCGTCGAGGTGATGCCACGCTCACGTCGCCAGTCGTTCAAGTCGTTATAGAGGCATCCGGAGTCCTTGCAGCGACCCCAACGCAGGCCCCGGGACCGTGCAGTGACAGCAGCCACGCTCTGCTGCAGCAGCACCTGTGGATTGTCCGGGTAGTCTACGACAACCTGAACCATTTGAGTCTGTTGAAGCGCCCCTGGCATTGAGCGGTAGATCCCGCGTGAGACCTGGCGAAGTGGCCGCGCCAAGGTCACGCCATCTGGAGCTGTAACAAGAAGCGTTGGCTTGCCAGGTCTGAGCTCCGCATGAAGGGTAAGTTGCACTGCTCCGCGCGGCAACATCTTCAGGCGCACGTAGTCAGCAGCAACGACGGCGGTTGTGGTTTCGCCGGTCGATACCATTCCACACTGGAGCGGCATGGACTGCCGAAGCCCTTGCAGGCTTCGTCGGATCGCGTGCACGTTCGTAGATCGGTATAGACGCAACCCACGTTCGGGTGCACCAACGGAGCGCGCCATGGTGAGCAGCTTGTTACCCGCACCCACCTTCTGAGAGACCACACGAGCAGCAAGCTCGGCCAGCGGTCGCGACGGGTGACACGGCCAGCGCGCAGCGGAGGCGCCGTTGGTGCCGCTACCCTCGCCATCCCCGGCGGCTCGCGCGCTCGCATCGCCATACAAACACATCGTCAGAACGCACCCCAACGCGATGCTCCGACTGCGCCCCGAAGGGAGTTGCTTGGCCGCGACCTCTGCGGGTGTGTGCTCAATGCCGTTCACTTAGGCCATTTTCCGGCTTTCCTCCTCGCGAACCTAGTTCTGGAAAACTAATTCTTTGGAAGAGGCCTCACGCAGATGAGCTACGCCCCGGTTTTTCCAGGATCGCAGGACGACCGCAGGGAGGACGAGAACTCTGGCGGGGGCGCTCGAAAACTGACTCAACTGAACAACATGGGTGTCGGAGGTGTGTGTGCTACGCCGCGGTGTCATGCCCTTCGGTGTCATGGGCGTAAAGCGCACTCTGCCGATGCCTTCGCGACTCAGTTGTTCGTCAGGAGAATGTGCAGGCCACTCTTTGAGGAGGTGTAGGAGCCAGGGTTGGTGGCTTCCTCAATGGCGTCGAGGTCTAGGCTCTCCATCTCGGCCTTTCCTCCTCCCTGCGCAGCAGCCTGAGGCAAATCGGGTGGAGCGCTGCGCTTGCCCTTAGCCAATCCCTTGGCTTTGCGCCGCTGGTTGTCAGAGGAAGCCTCGCCCCCGCCGCCGTTTGCTGCAGAAGCACCATTCTCCGCAGAAGCACCATTCTCCGCAGAAGCACCATTCTCCGCAGAAGCACCATTCTCCGCAGAAGCACCATTCTCCGCAGAAGCACCATTCTCCGCAGAAGCACCATTCTCCGCAGAAGCACTATGGCCCTGCTCCACCTCAGTCGCGGCAGCACTATCAGCTTCTCCAGTAGCTGCTTCTCCAGTAGCTGCTTCTCCAGTAGCTGCCTCTCCAGTAGCTGCCTCTCCAGTAGCAGCTTCTGTGGCTGCTTCTCTAGTAACCTCTGTGGCTGTGTCGTCCTTCTCCGCGTCAACGAAGCCATGTACTTGAGCGATGCGAGAAACCACAACTTTCTCCCAGATAACGGGCAGCGGCACATGCCTTACCAGCTCAGCCGATGGGATTTCCCCCAGCAGGTCTGACTCGGCGAAGGCGCGACCGATGTGCGCGCGGCTAAAAGCCGCAGTGATGATCTTGCCAAGAGAGGCGCGCGGCAAAAGCTCAGAGAGCTTTTCAACTGATATGCCTTCAACAATATCGCGGTGGGTCAGCAACTCCTCGCGCAACGCGCAGTCGAGCATGTAGGAGAGGTGCCCCTTCGCTTTGCTATACTCCTTGTCGTCGTCGAGATTGGCATTCCAGTATCCTGACTCAATGATGTAGCTCCACAGCTTCTTGGCTTCAAGATAGCGCACGCGGTCGTCGGTCCGGAACAGAGCCACAATCGTGGGGGCATCGGCCTCGCGCTCGTCGAGTGCAATCTGCAGGTCATCTCCTGACGACTGCCACGTCTTCTTGAGCGCAATTTTCTTACGCACGCCTGTGGTCGGAGTGAGGATATTGGCGCGCAGCAGAGGCTGTTTTCGCAGCCCTTCCATGATGCTGGACGGGGGAAAGTGCCGGATGAAGTCCTGCGGGGTGCGGGTATTAACTTGCAGCCCATGGTGGATGACAAAAGCGAGAAAGCGTTCGCGGCCCGTCGGAAGCTGCGATGTGAATGCTTCGCCCGTCTCCTGCTGGTCCTGCACAACCTGCTGGTCCTGCATCACGATTTGTCCCGTATCCTCCATAAACCTCCTAAAGCCAACCGATAGCGGGCGGTGCTGCCATCCCCTCGGTTCCACCCACGCGCTTCAGCTGAGTCTGCGTCAATGTTACCGTCGTGTCAAATATTTGCACCCAGGCAGGAAGAGCGACGCCCCTCTCCACTGCTCCTAACTCCACAGGTGGACTGAGCGGTCCTCCACCGAGCAAGAGTCGACGCGCGTGGCATGGCCGGCTATGCTGGCAGCCTTCTCCGCCTCACCAAGATAAGGGCAAAAGCAAACGACCTATGATTGAGTGGACCCTAAAGAAGTTTCTCGGCACCAAACACGAGCGCGAGATAAAGAAACTCCAGCCCCAAGTCGCTGCTATCGCGGCGCTCGAAAGCAAGATGAAAGCTCTTGATGATGCCGCGCTGAAGGGCAAGACGGGGGAGTTCCGTCAGAAGATCGCGCAAGGCGCATCGCTCGATGACCTCCTAATTCCCGCTTTCGCCGTCTGCCGGGAGGCCAGTCGACGCGCGCTCGGCATGCGCCACTTCGACGTGCAGCTCATCGGCGGCATGGTTCTCCACGAGGGCAAGATTGCGGAGATGAAGACGGGCGAGGGAAAGACGCTCGTAGCCACTCTAGCTTGCTACCTCAACGCTTTGAGCGGCAAAGGTGTGCACGTCGTTACCGTCAATGACTACCTAGCCACCCGCGATGCAGAGTGGATGGGACAGCTATATGGCTTCCTCGGCCTCTCAACGGGTGTCGTCGTTCACTCTCAGGGCGACGGTGACAAGAAGCGCGCTTACCGCGCTGACATCACGTATGGACAGAACAACGAGTTCGGCTTCGACTACTTGCGGGACAACATGAAGTTCAGCATCTACGACTACGCGCAGCGTGAGTTGAACTTCGCCATCGTGGACGAGGTCGATTCGATCCTCATCGATGAAGCTCGCACGCCGCTCATCATCAGCGGACCTGGGGAAACAGCGAGCGAGAAGTACCGCAGGGTGAGCGAGATGATCCCGCGTCTACGCAAAGATCAACACTACACCGTTGATGAAAAAAATCACTCGGTGACTTTAACTGAAGAAGGCATGGAAGCTGGTCAAACGCTTCTCCATCAAAGAGGATTGACCGAAGTCGAAAATCTTTACGACCCTGTCAACCTCGAGACGCTGCACATTCTTCAACAGTCTCTGCGGGCTCACACGCTGTATAAGCGCGATCAACACTACATGGTTTCACCCGACGGCCAGGTGATGATCATCGATGAGTTTACTGGCCGCGTCCTTCCTGGACGAAGGTGGTCGGACGGGCTGCACCAAGCCGTAGAAGCCAAAGAGCAAGTCTCGATTCAAGACGAGAATCTGACGCTCGCGTCGATCTCCTTCCAGAACCTCTTCCGGCTTTACAACAAGTTGGCAGGCATGACCGGCACGGCCGATACGGAAGCTGCCGAGTTTCACAAGATCTACAAGCTCGACGTCGTGGTTGTGCCAACCAACAAGCCTGTCGTTCGGGATGACGCAGAAGACATCGTCTACAAGTCAGAGAAGGAGAAATTTCGCGCCGTCGCCGAGGACATCAGCGACGCGCACAAGCGCGGGCAGCCGGTGTTGGTGGGTACGACAAGCGTGGAAAAGTCGGATGCGCTCTCGCGGATGTTAACTCGCAACCACGTGCCGCATGAAGTGCTGAACGCGAAACAGCACGAGCGTGAGGCATACGTTGTCGCTCAGGCGGGGCGTCGCGGCGCTGTGACCGTAGCCACTAATATGGCTGGTCGTGGCACCGATATCGTGCTTGGAGGCAACGCTGAAATGCTTGCCAAGCTTGAGGTGCTCGCCGAAGCAGATCCCGCACTCACGGCGAACCCGTCTGCACTTCAGGATGAGATTGAGCGGCGTGCGAACCATTTGCGGATTCAAAGCGAGGAAGAAAAGAAACACGTCTTGGAAGCTGGTGGACTGCACATCCTCGGCACAGAGAGACACGAGTCGCGTCGAATCGATAACCAGCTTCGCGGGCGAAGCGGTCGTCAGGGCGACCCGGGGTCGTCGCGGTTCTACCTCTCACTCGAAGATGATCTCATGCGCATCTTCGCCGGCGACCGCCTACAGACGCTGATGGACCGCATTGGCATGGAAGAAGACGTCCCAATCGAGCACCGCTGGGTCACGCGGGCAGTTGAGAATGCGCAGCGGAAGGTCGAGGAAAGAAACTTCGACATCCGTAAGCATCTTCTCGAATACGACGACGTCATGAATCAACAGCGGAAGTCAATTTACGCCTTGCGTAAGCAGGTGCTTGAAGGCACCTACCGTCAGGTTGTGCCGGAGGGAGCTGACCGGAAGGAAACGGATCGCAAAGAAGTTAAGCCCCTTGTCGAGAAGGCCGACCCTACGGTATCGGCCAAAGTCGAACCCAAGGTTGATGATCTCCTGCGTCACTACGCCGAGCAAGTCCATTCGGCTGCGGATGAGGGGACTGGCTCAAACTTTCTTGAAGCGAGTTTTCCTCCCGCCGCCGTGGCGCGAGTTGAGCAGGAGGTTTACCTCTTCTTTGGTTGCCCCGTGGAGCTGGTCGGCAAGGCTGACACGGCTGGCGGCATCCGAACGATCCTGATGGAGGCGGTGCCGCTCTCACTCACGGAGCAGCGCGAGAGGCTGCTGGATCTGGTTGATGAACTATGCGGCGAAATTGTTGACCGCACCTGTCCTCCCGGGAAGGATCCAGAGGACTGGAACGTGGACCAGCTCAAGGCTTCATATAAGGAGCAGTTCGGTCTCGCGGCAAGTGGTGTCGAGAAGCTCTCAACGCATGAAGATATGGTGGTGAAGCTCTATCAGGACGCAGAAGCTGTGCTTTTGCGTAAGGAAGAAGACTTCGGCACCGAGAGCTACTTGCGCCTGTTCCGCAACTTCTTCCTGCAGGAGATTGACCGGCAATGGGTGGAGCATCTTCAAACAATGGAGCATCTGCGCGATGGCATTGGTCTGCGCGGATATGGGCAGCGCGATCCAAAGAAGGAGTACAAGCGCGAGGGCTATAACTTATTCGTCCAGATGATGACGAACGTTAAGGGCGCAGTGATCTCTCACATGAGTCACGTGGAGCGCCTCGCTGAAGAAGATGTCACACGACTTGAGCGGAAGCGACGAGAGCAAATAGAGGCCCAGCAGAGACGGATTCAGATGAATCACATCAGAGGCGACGACGATGAGAGCGACGGAGACGCGAAGACGCCTGCGGCAAATCGACGTGCACGACGGCGCGCCGGAGTAGAGGCTGCACCCAAACAGGCCGTCACCATCAAGCGCGATAAACCCAAGATTGGCCGCAACGATCCATGCTGGTGTGGAAGCGGGAAAAAGTATAAGCAGTGTCACCTGCGTGAAGATGAAGTCAGCGCCCGCAGCGCCTAGAGAATGCGTATGGGAGGTCGTGCAGCTAGCTGGCCGGGCTGGCTGGCTGGCCGGGCTGGCCGGGCTGGCTGGCCCGCGGGAAGATGCATCGCCGCTCACTCAGCGGGACCCACCGTCCTTTGGACGGTCCCCCCAATACGTTCGCTCACGATGCATCTTCCCGCGGGCCCGTCGTACATGCCGGCAACAAGCGGGCATGCGGGGGAGAGTGGCGTAGGCGACTTCGCCAAAAGGCTCAGACTCATTTCCGGAGCGAACCCACTGATTTACACCGATGTATGGATGCATCGCGCGGTTGACCTGCTACCTGAACACGTTCGTGATGGGCGGGGGAGTTTGGGTGAATGCCGCGGGATTGACTTCCGCGGTAGAGGGTTTGGGTGCCAAACCCTCAGTAAAGCTCGCAGCGGTCCCCCCAATACGTTCGCTCACGACGCATCTTCCCGCGGGCCCGTCGTACATGTACATGCCGGCATGCGGGGAGAGTGGCGTAGGCGACTTTGCCGGAAAGCTCAGGCTCGTTTCCTATTTCCGGGTTGAGCATCCCGCTGAGCGTTTTGCTTTCTTGGATGAGATTTCCTCTTGCTTCAAGCAGGACGTCAGGCCTCACACGCTGGTCTCCGTCCAACTGCCTTGAAGTTGCTTTGTAAAGGTTCCTTTACAAATTCTCTTTACGGGCATTCATTACGAAGGGTCCCAACGATCGTGATTTGGAAGAACACCTACATAAACGTGGCGCATGCCTAAGCCGGACGCCCGTCCCTCCCAACTGCGGCGTCAGGTTGGTTCGTCGTTCGTGCGCGCCCGCAAGCGCTGGTGAGGCGCGTACTCCCGTACGTAACGAGCCAGTGCGCGGACGTAAGCCGGACGCCCGTCCCTCCCAACTGCGGCGTCAGGTTGGTTCGTCGTTCGTGCGCGCCCGCAAGCGCTGGTGAGGCGCGTACTCCCGTACGTAACGAGCCAGTGCGCGGACGTAAGCCGGACGCCCGTCCCTCCCAACTGCGGCGTCAGGTTGGTTCGTCGTTCGTGCGCGCCCGCAAGCGCTGGTGAGGCGCGTACTCCCGTACGTAACGAGCCAGTGCGCGGACGTAAGCCGGACGCCGGACCAACCTGACGCCGCAGTCAAACCATCTCACGAAACTGCTCCTGCTCCGGCGTCTCCTCCGCATCAAGCAACGCCAAGTGCTCACGCTTGAAAAGCTTGCGCAGGCTCATCCGCACGGGCACGAGCGCAGCAATGAATATTGGAAAGAACAGCGCCACCGCGCTCGACTGGATAATCCACAGCACCACAAGAGCGGCGAGTTGAATGGCTGTGTAGCGATGAACTTCACGCGCAGGTACCGCCCGCAGGTAGTAGGTGGGTGGCTGAAGCCGTGGATCCATCAACCACAGACGCAGCCGCTCGAAGAACTGGTTTCCCCGCAGCGAACCGGTCCCCATAAAGAGGAAGAGTCCGTAGAGCACCGCCATGGGAATGAAGCTCAATAGCGGCAAGACTAACAGCGAAAGTCCGATAAGGACGTGCACAGCAACGCCGGTCATCCGCGTCTCAAGCACCGAAAGAACCCTTTCTTCTCCGGTCTTAGCCATCCGCACGGTTGCAAGACTGCGGACGTGATTCAGCGAACGTACCGTGGCGGCAACAAACCATGGCAGGCCAAGCACCGAACAGAGGGCTATGAGCGCGGCAATGACGGCCAAGTCCAAATGATAGCCCTCGCTCTTTTTCAGTTTGTTGTTCGGGCTGTTGATTAGGCGAACGGTTATGTTCTGCGTAAGAAACAGCAAGATGGCGAGTAGGAAGCCAGGGATGGCGGCAAGTAGACAGACCTTAAGGGGCACATCTGTCAGGTTGATGAACCAGCCTCGTTCGATGGAAGGCGCAAAGTGCGAGGGAACGCTCAAGCTGGTTGGACGCACTTCTCGCAGCAAAAATGCTGCCAGTGCACCTAAGCCGATCGCGATGGTTGGACCGAAGTCGGCAAAAAACTCTCTGTAGCGCCGGCGAAGATACAAGCTTCGCCGAAAACGCGAGAGCTGAGTCGCGATGACGAACGTGCCGATTGCTAGCAACAAGGTAGCAAGGGCTTGCGCGTAGACGATGTCCGCTTTCAGAAACGGCCGCGCTATTTCAACAAGCGCATCGTGCAGAAAGATCAGCGAGATCAGGGCCGCAAATGTTTCATCCACAAAACGGGTAAAATAGCGGATGAGACGACTGGCGTTCGTTGCCACCGCAATGAGAAGAAACAGAGCTGTCCACAATCCCACCCAGGCGTACGACGCGAGAAATGGGAACTGATACCTCTCGCATATCGCGTAGAGCACCCCGGTGAAGATGACTACTGGTCCAACTTGGCCGATGATCGTGAGTGGCTGCCCTGCGCAAAGCGCGTAAGTGAGACCGCAAATGGCGCTAGCCAAGATGGCTTCCACCACGCCTATTTGGCCGTGAGTGAGCACCGAGGTCAGACCGCCGAATGCCACGGCTGGCGCCATGCATGCAAAGAACAGGAAGATGGCCGAACCCGCAGCCTTTGCTGATAGGCCGTCGGTGAAGTCACTGGCGTAGAAGGGGAGTTTGCGTTGGATGTCGCGCTTGAACCCGGAGAACGCACCCCCATCGGGCACGTCCACGAGCCCGAGCATGACCTCTCGCTCAAGAGCCCGCTGATAGGCATGTTCAAGGTCATCCGACTTTTCGGCCTTCAGTGCCGCTTGGCGAAAGTCGCTATGATCCATCAGTTCAGCGAACTCAGCCGCTGCATCAATGAACGGGTGCGTGTCGTGGTTTGAGATGAGCACCCACAGGAAGTGTATCGGCTCGCCATCATCTTCGATGGTTGCATCCGAGCGGTTCAGCCGAACAAGAAGCTGAATGTTCGGACACGGATTGCGTGCACGCTGATGGAACACCGCGACAGAATGCCGCAGAGAATCGAGGCCCATGTCCGCTTGGCGATGGAGTATTCGAGTGACTTCAGTCGCCGCACTCGGTGGAAGTTGCCAGTCCTCGATGATCTTCGGAACCACCTGGCGGACCACGTCGTGCAGGCTCGTTGCACGGAAGTCTAGCGCGATCTGAACGCCGTGAGTCGGACCTAGCGGCGGCGCAGAGCTGCTTCGACCCATTCGGATCCGGCGGCTAGGTGAGCGCTTTCGAGTTCTCGGCTGTTGCGGTTTGTTCATCAGCGTTCAGCCGTGCTGCATCATCCTAGCCAAAGCGTCCTCAACGCTCAAGCTTTGCGTCGGCACATCTCTGTGCATCGTGCACGATGCATCGTGCACGCAGCCACGCTGCAACTACGACGCTGCATTTCGTCCCGGTGCAGTAGGACTCCCTACGCGCCGCTTCTTATCCTATCAACGTCTCGGGTGCTAGCTGCAGAGACGAGCGTAGACAAAGCCCGCAAGTGCCACGTAGGCACCCAAGACGAGCGCCACGGGTAAGAATGCGGAGAGCTGCAACGCATGGGCTCTCTGTTTCATCTCGGAGCTCTGCCAAAGAAGGTTGGCTTGGCGCGTCGCCGCACGCACGGCTCGCACTACGATGAGGAGGTGAAGCAGACCGAAGGCCATGATTAAAGTGGAGGCAAGAGCTCCGAGCGACGAACGCTCTTCGTCTCTTTTCTTCTGAGTCTCTCTCCTCCAGCTAATCGGGGCCGGCAGCTGGAAATGCCGATGTGCATCGGCCGCAAACGCAACCACAGCCGCCTGCTCCAGGTCTGCCTCAGCCACCTGACTCATCCGAAGCCCGAACATGCGCATCACCGGACGAAGCTCTTCTGCGATGACTTCCTCACCGACTAGCACCTGATGCGCAACAGCCGCCATGCGATCATGCGCGTCGAACCTTAGCTCGAAGCGCCAACGGCCATGACTCAGCTTCCAGGAGGGAAATGCTCGCTGATCGGAGACAACGGTGCTTCTAACCCACCGACCGTCGTGAAAAGCATCCAAGACGAACGGTCGGTCCTGCAGGCGCTCGCCCCGCATCTCCACTCGGGATGCTGCAGGCAAGACGCTCCTGCTAGACTCGAAGGTAGCCGCACCAGACACAATCGGTAGCGCAATCGTTCGCTTTGCAACTTGCCTCCCGTCGCGCATGAGACTCAGATGAAGCCGCGCATCAGGCCCAGTGACGCGCAGCCACAAAGTCTGAAAATACTTACCTGCCGTCTCGACGCTCTTCAGTTTGCCGCTACCGCTCACGTTCCCTTCCACGACACCTGGAACCTTTCCCCGGTAGACCACGACGCGGCAGCGCGCGTGGGCCACACATCCACCGCCAGCAAAGGACGCTTCCAGTAGGTGGGGATCAGCATGGAGCAAGGTCGTTTGCAGACCTTCCGCGGCGAAGTGCGATAGGGCCATCATCGGTGTCAGAGCCGCAGGCCGAACAGGATTCTGCGCCACGGGGATGCGGTGCGTGTAGTTGAGCGTAGTCTCACCGACAAGAAGTCGGACGCGGAGCAGACGCAGTTGCTGCATTCTCGCTTGCTGCATTCTTGCTTGCTGCAGAGTCGCTGCGACTCCCACACCAGGGGCGCCTAGCAGGTGAAAGGTGGTTGAACTCTCGGCGCCTTCCATGACCACTTCAGCTGTGAACGGCTGCATCTCTAGCAAACCGGATGCCTCATTCTCGCGGTAGGCTGTAAGGTGCAAAGGCAGGGGGTCGTTCGGCGCAACAGCGGTCGGCAGCGTCAGGACGAAGTCATTATTCGGTTCCGTCGGAGCCAGAAAGGAAGCGATGGCCGCCACTGCGACGGCCGCCACTGCAAAAGCTGCCTGAACCTGCGCAAGACGATGGGGAGATCTATGGAGAAGCGACTTCCCCATTGCCTTGGCCTGGCGCGGGTTTCCGGGGGCACCCCACTCTCACGCAGCTTCCGTAGAGCTCCAACTTGTGATGCTGAAGAACAAACCCTTCTTCCTTTGCCACCTTGCGTTGGAGTTGCTCAATCCGCTCGTTCTCAAACTCCAAGATCACACCGCAGTCGGCACAAATGATGTGGTCGTGATGCTCGTCTCCCAAGGTGGGTTCATAGCGCGTCAGCCCGTCGCCGAAATGAAACTGCCGCGCCAAACCCGCTTCCGATAGGAGCTTGAGCGTGCGGTAAACGGTGGCGTATCCGATCTTCGGGTCCTCCTGGCGGGATTCTGCAAGCAGTTCCTCGATGGACAGATGCTCGGTGGCTCGAAAGAACATGTCCGTGACTACCTGGCGTTGTGCCGTCGTTCGCAGGCCGTGCTCGCGCAGGTACAGGTCAAAGCGCCGTTTGAGCTCATCGGCACGTTCCTGCAGCGTTTCGGGCGGAGTCGTCATTTCAAGGTGTCGCTCCCGCGGTCGAGCTCCCGCCGCGTGCCCTCGATGTCTTGAACTCCCTGGCAGGCCAGGCCCCTGGCCGACTTATCAATGCGACCCAGCAAGTTAGTGAGCGTCTTGCCAGGACCTATCTCCACAAAGCAACATACGCCGTCTTGCACCATCTTGCGCACGCTCTGTTCCCATCGAACCGCTCGACTAATTTGCTTAGTAAGACTTTCCCTTACTTGCTCAGCTGTAGACACAGGAAGTGCCGAAACATTGGAGTAAACGGGGAAGTCTGGCTCATTGAGGGAGAGCTCCTCCAGCACGGGAGCTAGCTCATTCTCTGCCGGACGCATCATTTCCGAGTGAAAGGGTGCACTTACAGGGAGGCGAATCACTTTAGCCCCCGCTTCCTTACAAGCCTCCATTGCAGCTCGCACACCCTCTGTGCTCCCAGCGATGACCGTCTGCGTCGGTGCGTTGTAGTTCGCCGATGCAACCCCGTCGACACGGCTACACACCTCTTCAACCGCTTCTGCGGAAATTCCCATGACCGCCGCCATTCCACCCCGCCCAACAGGGACTGCACGCTGCATGGCTTCGCCGCGCAGACGCACCACCCTGAGCGCCTTTCGAAAGTCCAGAGAACCCGATGCGACATGTGCGGCGTATTCACCGAGACTATGGCCGGCGGCACATGAGGGCGTCACCTTCAGTTCGCGCAGCAGAGCCACCGACACCGTGAGCAGAGCGGGCTGCGTATTCGCGGTGAGCCCTAGTTCGTCAGCCGGGCCCTCGAAACACAGCGATGATAGAGGAAACCCGAGACATGCGTCGGCTTCATCGAACGTTTGCTTGGCAATGGATGAGGTCGCGTAGAGGTCGCGACCCATCCCCACCCGCTGGCTTCCCTGCCCAGGGAAAACGAATGCGACGTTTGCCATCTGCACTTCTGTCATGCCCTACCTTGCTCGGTTGCCGTAGATTCCTCAAGCCTAGAACGCATCTTCTACGCACCCCAACCACTTTTTTGGTCGAGACTCCGCTCTTTAGGTCGAGGCTTTTTAGGTCGAGATTCCACTTTTTGGTCAAGACTCCGCCTTCGGGCATGCCCCTCTACTTCAAGAGCCACGCTCCGCGGATGGCACCCAACGCGTCGCTGCGCCCCACCTTTCAGATGGAACTCCAAGCTCACCTCCCGGCCGGAACTTTAGCAAGAGGCTTGGTACATCGATTAGTCCACATAGCACGTGCATGTGATGCGCGTAGAATCTAAGTCTAAAGAACCCAGGATAGCCCGTGAAGAGACAGTGACCACTCTCGCGCTTGACACCTTCGAGTTGCTTCCTGGCTTAAGCGCACTTACCAGGCGCCGTTGATCTAGGCTATCTGCTTTCCCCATGCCGAAGAAACAAATCAGAGATGTACCCTCCTCTGCTCCCGGTGCAGAGCGAGAACAGAACCTTCACGAGCTCCTCCAGAGGCACTCTTACCGCCCACTCCTACTGGACGGTGGCATGGTCGTGCTGGTCAACGACGACGGGTACCTTTCCGGAGGCACCCTACGAATCGCCGGGCCCGTGACGTCGAAGATAACGATGTTGGAAATGATCAACAATCTCGCCACAGGCCACTGGCGCGGAGAACTGCACGTGGTAGGCAGCGGCACCCATCGCGCTCTGACATTTGATCAAGGGGCCCTTAAGTCAGCCACGAGCAACCAAACGTACGACCGCCTCGGTGAGCAACTGGTGCGCGGCGGCGTGATGACACGCGAAGAGCTCGAGGTCATCGTGAGCCAGCTTCCGCCACACGCCCGCTTCGGGCAGGCGGTTGTGCAGCGCGGACACCTTGATCAAAAGCAACTCTACTCGAGTCTTAAGAAGCAGGCAGAGCAGATCTTCTTTGCCGTCCTTCGGATGCAAAGCGGGTATTTTTACTTTCTTGAGCATGACGAGCTGTCTCAAGCTGCCGCATCAACCACCATGCACCTCTCGGTACAGAATCTGCTGATGGAGGGCGTGCAGCGCATCGATGAGATGGAGCTGTTCCGTCAGAAGATCCCCCACATGAGCGCCTGCCCTGAAGCACAAGCAGGAACGCAGCAGCGGGTCGAAGACGCCGACGCAGAGCGGCTCCTGTCGATGAGCGACGGGCGCACCTCCATTGAGCAGCTTGCACAGGCGTTGGCGCTTGACGAGTTCGAGGTGACCAAGTTGGTCTACCAACTCATCCAACAGGGTCACGTGGTGTTGCGGCACGGGCCTGACGTCAAAAGCGAGGAGGTAGAGACGCTAGTTGACCGCTTCAATGCCGTGCTTCATATTATTTTCTCAACTGCTCGTGAACACTCCGCCGCCGACGCCACCCACGAAACGCTTTCCGCCTGGCTCGAGGGCAGCAGCTACAAGAACCTCTTTGGTGAGCGGCTCGACACGGAGCGCGGCGTCGACCCGCAGCGGCTCATGTCGGCGCTGCGTAACGCGGAGCTATGTGAGCCTGAGCTGCGTGACTCTCAGCTGCATGACCCTGAGCGGGAGCAATCCATTGAAAGCATCTATCAGGCGCTCCACGAACTGGTGGCTTTCACTCTCTTTGCGGCCACAACATCGCTTCCCCGCGAGCAAGATTTAGCCCTCACCCGGTCCGTCAATCAGCAGCTGAAAGAGATCACGCTCTAACCTCCTTCGATCCTCCGGGTCTTCCGGGGACACGTTCCGGCTCAAGATAGATCATAAGTATTAGCTTGAGAGGCGAGGAGAAAGCCTTGTTCGAGTGAGAGGAGGCAGAGGTATCCACGAGAGAGGACCTGCCACGACCGAGAGCACCTCGACCCTTTGTAGAGCACGTGGTCACTTTGCATGGTAAAATGACCACGTGTACAGCCGTCTCTTATCCGTTCCTGCGCATTCCTTCTTCCTATTCGGACCTCGGGGCACAGGAAAGACGACGTGGCTCCGGGAGCACCTTTCCGCCGCCCTCTGGAAGAACCTGCTCCTCGACCGGCACTACCTTCCCCTGCTGGGGGATGCGGGACAACTCGGCGCTGAGGTTGAGGCACTTCCGGCCGAAAGCTGGGTCGTCATTGATGAGGTCCAGCGCCTTCCCAACCTGCTCAATGAGGTACATAACCTGATCTCCCTCCACGGTCGCAAATATCACTTCGCACTCAGCGGCTCGAGCGCAAGAAAACTTAGGCGCGCCGATGTCAACTTGCTTGCTGGACGCGCGATTGAAAGGCGGATGCATCCGCTCACGTCACGTGAGCTAGGCCAAGATTTCACCCTAAAAGACAGTTTGCGGAGAGGCACCCTGCCCTCCGTGGTCACCCAGCCCGAGCTTGAAGTCGATCTGCTGGAGGCTTACGTAGGGACGTATCTCAAGCAGGAGATCCAGCAGGAAGCGCTTGTCGAAGACATCGGCTCGTTTCACCGTTTTCTTCGCGTAGCGGGTCTACTGAACGGTGAGGTCGTTAACGTCAGCAGCGTTGCGCGCGATGCGGCGGTCGCGCGGTCCACAGTGGAGCGCTACTTTGACATTCTCGTCGACACGTTGGTCGGCGTGCGGCTCCCGGGATGGCAACCTCGGGTCAAGGTCCGGGAGCGATTGAAGCCCAAGTTTTTTTTCTTTGACACAGGCGTGGTGCGCACGCTGTGCCAGCGCATCCGGGATCCGCTTTCCGACCTCGAGGTGGGAAAGCTGCTGGAGACGTACCTGCTTCATGAGCTGCGTTCAGCGGTAAGCTACCGCAACCTGGGAGGCGAGCTGCACTACTACCGCTCCAGTGGTGGAACAGAAATCGACTTTATCTGGACGCGCGGAAACCGCGCAGTCGGCCTCGAAGTCAAAGCAAGCACGCGATGGCAGAGGAAGTGGTGTAGGCCCCTTCAAGAACTCCGCGAACAAGGCGTGCTGACGGAAGCCTTCGGCGTCTACCGCGGCCAGGCCCGCTTGACCATAGGCGCGGTCCAGGTTCTACCAGTCAGTGACTTCCTTCACGCGCTGTGCGGGGGCGAGATCCTCGCATAACTTGTGAAGCCTCCAAGACTGAGGTCGAAAAGCAATTGGTGGCCTCACACGTAATTGAGGCCCAGATATTAACCGAGGCCCAAATAACTGGAAAGGAGATTGCCCCCGGACGCTGCGCAGCACCCGCTACTCAAGGGTGACGCTGTCCGGAAGGTCGAGCGGGCAGTAGGTGGGGTTGTCGCCGCTACACGCGCCGCAGATTTCCTCGGTGCTGCCTTCTCGCTCGGCGGTGACGCAGCAAACTTCGTCATGGAGCACCAGGGTCCCAACAGCGTTAGATCGTGGGATCGACGCTTTCCAATTCGACGTGCCCAGGTGCCCAGGTACCTGGGCACCTGGTCCTACCGACCCCAACCCCCAACCTATCGGGATCACGGGACCGTTCCGGATCAGGATCGATAAAAAGGAGGAGCTTGTGGAGTGAGAGAAGGTGTTCAGGTGGCGTACCGCCCAAAGTAATCGAACAGAGTTATGTTCTTGACGCGCAGACGTCGTCTGAGGTGCTTTTCCGCCTTAATCTGCGTGTCGGAGGGGCGTTGAGGCCCTTTAGGCAGACGGAGGCCCTGTTGTTGTGGGCTGCTCCTGATCCCAACTTCCCCTTTTAAAGCACTTCGCCACACGGATTGCCTCAAAAGAAAGTGTTGCCGAAAAAGGGTCACAGTTGAGAAGCGATAGAGGCGGCGGTGGCTCTTATCATGATGTCCTTGATTTTAGCTTCGATAATGTCCTTGAGAGTGAATGGGTTGAGGGTTTGTTGCAGGTGTTGATAGTGCTCAAGCATCTTAGGGTCGGCGTATCCTGATTCGGTGAGACGTTGTAGGGGTGTTTTAGCGTCATCGTACTTACGACGGATTTTGGAGCCGACGCGTTCTTTGCTGATGAGCTTCATGTGAACGTTGTACAAGTTGTTAAACCAACTGACCTCGTTTCGATACAGGTCGTTGATGTCATCGAGGATGGCAAGGTTATCGATGCGCGCGTAGACGAGTAACCTTCTAACATGAGTCCAGTTTTTCTGTTCGACATGGGCCCCATCGTTTTTCTTATAGGGCCTGCCCCGAGTGAAAATGGGTTTATCGGGGTGTTCTTTGAGGTAACGGACCAGGGTTTTGTTAATAAACTCTGAGCCGTTATCGCTATCGAAGCCCTGAACCGTAAAGGGTAAATGCTTATCGATATCGGCAATGGCTGCCACGACATCGGTGGCTTTTTTGTTCCAAATGCCGCGCATCTCGGTCCAGGTGGTGTGAATGTCGGTAGTGGTCAGGGTCCATAAAAAGGGGCCTTTCATGGTATGACCACAGTGGGCAACCGTATCCATCTGCAAGTATCCAGGTCGCGTATCTTTCCATGGTCCAGTACGCACGGGTATCTGCGTACGTGCCAATCGCCCAGGCTTGGTGCCGCATCGGCCCTTGATGCCCAGCGCCTTACGCACCGGCTGCAGGTGGCGGTCCAGGGTGGCGGCTGAAAACGAAAGTATACGGGCTTTTTGTGCGGCGTCATACGTCTGTCCTCGCACCTTTTCATCGTAGGCCATCCAACATCGTAAAAGCCGGACCAAGCGCTTCCCACAAGCATAGTCCGATGCCTTGAAACATCGAGTCACCACCGCGATATCTTCCGGTTGAACCCGTGGGGGACGGCCGATGCCGGCGGGGGTCTGCGCTTGCTTGCGGGGACTCGCCTTGACCCTACGACTCGACAACAGCCGCTCGGCTGACTTGCGGTGACAGCCCAAGGTCAGACCCACTTCTCGCAGAATCACACCCCTGTCCTTGCGCCCACAGCGCTGGTAACGCGGCCTGACGGCACGGATGTACGCGTGTTTCTCTGTTCGACTCATCTCTGACTCCTTTCGGAGCCACCTGAGCCTCATTTACTTCTGATGCAATGATTCCCTTTCGACCTCATTCTTTTTGAGGCAATTCGCACATTCGCCAGGAACATCATGTGGCACACAATGTGCATTCAATGCGGCCCGGGTAACTATTGGGTATTGTCACTCTGTCCTCCCAGGCGACAGGTGACGAATACCCGTTTGGGTAGCACTGGAGAAATGACATGAAGAAAAGCTTATTATTGTTGTGGAGTCTTACCACAGTAGGTTGTGCCGGAGAGAGTCAGAGGCCACAAACGGAGAATGCGGTCGGTACATCGGCAGAGGTTCCTTCGGGCCGGGAGACCTTCAGTTTTAAGGAGGGCCTCGACTGCGGTGACTCACCCTACCCGAAGCAGATGCACCTTGTCTTCGGTCTGCGCAATGCGCCTCATGAGAATGACGTTCGCGCTCAAGCCAATCGGATACCTGAAACAGTCGAACTACGCATTGTTCTCACCAACGGCGAGGAGGTCACCGACGCGTACGACGTTGTAGCTGGTGGAAGGTGGGAGAGTGCCGGAAACGTCATCGTCGACATTGAATTAGCTGATGTTGCAGAAGTTCAGAGCGCGGATGCCAATCTTCGCCTCGAGTTCGCACAGGTTAGCTGCCAGTACCGGGATGATACAGTACCGGCCTCGATCGAGCACAACTTCATCTCACGGACGACGTCAACCGGCATTCTATTTGACGATGTATGCACAGCTGAAGAAGCACCGCGTCTTGACCGGGTGCAGGTCATCGGGAACGTCAGGCCGTTGTCGCATCAGGACGTTGACCTGATAATCAACCGGAGTGTCAAAGGCTCTTCATACCGTGAGCCTTTTCTCGTGGGTAGCGGAAATGCGACTAAGTCCATCCGGTTCCAGTTTGACAGTCTTGACTCCTACTTCCCCGTTCCCGCGGGCACATCACAACGTGTGATGCCCACCGAGCCCTTGGCGGCCTGGGGTGCGGCTCCGCCCGTGTTCAAAGATGTCTATGCGATCTGTCGCGGCGAGGCCGTGCAAGGCGAACTCACGCTGAGCAAAGGCAGCCTCACGCCCGTGCTCAACTTAGAAGTTGCCGATGCCGCATGTTTTGCGAGCGGCACCGATGCGCATTCGTCCGTCGTCGAGAGCCAGTCGGAGTTGCCTCTTGTGGTGGGAACCAGCCTCTGGGGTATTGAGCCGGAAGTGTGGGAGGCCGTCCGTGTCAACGGTCTGGCTGAAACCTACTGGAATCAGGAGACGGTACACGGTCTGCACGCAATGCGTGCTGATGGTACACCAGCTGCCTCGACGGCGCTGCAGATCACGCACGCGGAGAGCTGGAAAGGCAGCATGATGCCGATCGAGAACACGCGCGGAACCGTCAGGTTCGTGCTGAACCATCCTGCAAACGAGGCTAAGTCTCTTCGCTACGAGGTGCCAATTCCAGCGATGCCTGAAGGCTTTAGCACGTCGCAGGTTGATGAGGACCGGTTCCTCATTACGTGGGACTCATTGGCTGCATACGCCGGTGTGGATGTCGCGTATACCGACATTACGGTCGAGCCTTGGAACCGCATCACCGTGCCCGACGGTGTGCGGGTCAATCACAAACCTCAGCGAGATGAGTCGGGGCAATGGTCGCTCGGAATCACAGCTAGCGGTAGCCAAACCATTCCAGCTGGGGCCATACGTATAGAATCAGTGTATCCGACCGTGCGTCGCAGTGATGCCGGTGGCGGACGTAACCGGCTCGTTCGCTGGACCGTAACGAGCTGCCCTGAGATCACACTGAGTGCGGCAGAGTAAGAGGCGGCAGACTGCTCACTCCTGCGCTCCGTATCTAGAGTATAAGCAGCGTTGTTGGCCGCTGCTTATACTCTCCATGTACCTCAAGCGTCTGGGGAAACTGGGCACTAGCTTCCAAACCAACGCGCTTCCAAACCAACGCACCTCCAAACCAACGCACAAACGTGAGAAGGAGGTACCTTGCACCGTGATGCCGGTATCGTGCAGCTTGGAAACCCTTTCCGCGGTTCTCTATTCCATCCGCTTAGCGATTGGGAGACCTGGAAGGAGGTGAGTTCAAGCGGCTAGCGAACACGGTCTCGAAAATACTGTGCAAGTGTAAATCAGTCGAGGGCCTGGCCAGCTTGCGCATCTTGGGCCGCTTAGACTGTTGGACGCTTTGCCGCTGAGGCCCCTATGGCTCGCTATCCATATGCGGCATGCGTATGACGGCCAAGCTCCCGACTGACCGTACTTCGAGCTCGGCCAAGGCGCTGGGCGATGTGACCCGCTCGCTCACCGGCTGCCCTCCCCAACGTGAGTTGTTCACGCTCCTCAACACGTAGTGTTGATAACTCATCGGTGACTCCTTCTACGCAGGTGCATCTACGTTCCATTCTGTACCTTGTTGCACTGATCCTTGAAAGTCACCTCTTCAGATCAGCTATCCTGTGGATTTGCAACTCTCTCTTAGATGCAGCCGCCCTGGACTGGGGCATGCGCCGACGCGCTACTAAAACGCGTGGCGTGGAATATGCATTTGCAGGCATCATGCGTATGCCGCGTATGCCGCTTATACCTTTTCCAGTTCTTCTTATTATTAGCTGTTCATGCTATCCCGGTTCCCGCGACCAGTGTTCTCTCTCCTCTAACGCCGGGCAACTGGAAGCGCTGACGGAAGCTCTGATGAAAATCGAACGCTTCATCGATAACGAATACCTGCGGTCATATCGGCTCCTTGAGGAGTCTAAGCATAAGGCATTCGCAGAAGCCCTAGGCAAAGACTACGAAGGCGAGGAGCTTGCACGGCGGCAGGATCTGTTTCGCCAAACGATCTTTACCAACCGCCAGGAGGTGTCGAAAGATCCCGATCCGGTCGGCGGGACACCTTTCGCTGTACTGCAACCCCGTGTTGACGGCGAACCCAACACGATGCGCTGGCAGTTGTTCAGCGACTACGTGGATGCGCTAGTCTCTGTGCGCAAGCAACCTCTCCCATGGCTTCAGGACGGACGCCTTACTGTTCCACCGCTGTCGGTCTGCGAAACGCACTTTTTGCTCTTCCAGGTTGAGCAGGCGGCGAGGACCAACCCGCCCGGCACCTGGCGCTACTCCAACGAAGACTACCTTCGGCACAATCACAAGACTTACTTGCAAGAGCTCGCCTCCTGGACGACTGAGCATTGCTCTGAGGAAGGTTTTTCAAACTTCTATCTCTACCACGGGCTCGAGACTAAACTGCGTCCAACATTTTCCGAGCCGCTGATCGCGCAGCGCATCAACCAGGACGTTCTGGCGAACTTGCCTGCTCGGCCTGAGCGGAAGAGGCGGAGGGTTGAGGGTGCGCTACAGGCGGTGCGGCGAACGCTTTACCTTTCGGATGAGGAGCGAAAGATTTTATGGGATGAAGACGAGGGCGGGGAGCACTTCTTTCAGGAGCGACCGGGCGCGACCTTCGCGGCGAGATCGTTTAGCAGCGACCCGCGTACCATCGGAACATGCGGCGCGCGCAGCGCGTCCCGACATGGGGTTGTTGGATCCAGAAGTTCTTGACTCAACAAGCTGCGGCACCGAGCTTGAGTTAGAAGACGTTGCAGCCAGCTCCGCGTGCCCCGCACTCCGAAAAGTCGCTGACCTTTATCACTTGCACCAGGGCTTCGTCGACTCCAAATGGTCGGTCTCAGGCGATGCGGCGGCGCTCCGACCAGGAACCACCCTACTTGTCGCTTTTACCATTCAACCGAGCGTCGCCTACGAGTTTGGTCCCGAAGGCGCGACAAGGAATGGTGTTGGTCGTAAAAGCACCCTTCTCTCGGCTGTTGACCCGCGCACCCCGTGTGCGGCGAAAGCCGCATCCGCAAGATACAGATGCGCAGGCTTTGTCGCTGAAGGAGTTAGCGCAAGGGGATCTTTCGGGCACGGAGCTTGACCTGGCGCGGATGTGGTTGGACAAGTCCACGCTCCACAACAGCAGCCACACCGACCGCGAATCCGAAGTTGCCAAGGCTGGACCCATCGCCGAAGACGAGTTCTTTCAGCTGCTTTACTTCGACATCGAAGAAGACGTTTCGGGTGCCGGGCGTGGCTGTGACTAGCTTAGCTCGCGACAGCGCCCCCACTCAGGGCGGTCTTGTGGCACCGGCAGATGAGCTGTGGCGCTGGCAGATGAGCTGCCTTGTACGTCGCGCGGATGAATAAGGTCCGGCAGCACTTCTGGATTGGTCAAAGCTGAAACCTGGCGTACCGGCTCGCCGCGAAGTTGAGCGCACGACAAAAGTGCGGGGATACAACATACTTTGCTGAGGGCAAATGAAAACCACCCCACCCAGGTTGATTTTGTAGTCAACCGTTGCCGTGTCGGCTCGATGGTAAGGGTATGACCCAGCCTCGCCAGGTGTTGCCAGGAGCCACCTACTTCCTTTCCCGCCGCTGCTCAGAGCGCCGCATGTTCTTGCTGCCTAATCCCAGCGTCAACCAGGTCTTTGGCTTCTGCTTGACTCAGGCTGCCAGAGTGGCCAGGGCTCCAAAGCCTCGGCCATGAGCGCAAGAGTCGGCAGATACCCCGCCCCGACTTCTTCCGCTCTGAGTGCACTCTGAAAGCACCGTGGAGCCGCATGCAGAGCTGATCGTCACCCCTTCGCCGCTTGAGCACTCCTCCGGCCACCAGGCCTTCTGGAGCGGCTTGATGGAGGAGCTCCAGGAGAGGCAGCGCCAGTGGCGTAAGGCGCACCGCGGCCGCTTCCTCAGCCTTCAAAAGCTTGGCCAGTGCGAACCATGGCAGCGGCCCCGAACCAGAGAAACGCGCCTCTCCTGTCACCTGCGCGCCACAGGCAAAGAGACGCCAGGGGTGCTCAAGTCAGCCATCGACAAGCTCCGCGCCTTCATCCAAGCCTACAAGCTGGCCTACCAGCGCTTTACCCAAGGCCATCGCCATACCGAGTTTCCTGCTGGCACCTACTGGCTGCGCAAGCACATCCAGGTCCGCTGCGCGCCCTGTCCCGCTTAGTCAGCCCCGCCTCGCCGACCCGACCCAGCCCAGCCGGCCTAGCCAACATAGCCAGCCTCTCCAACTCTCGCGGAGGAGCGGGTAAGCACACATCCGTCCTCCTGCCGTCGCCGGCCTAAGGCTGCTCTGATAAGACTGCTTTACAAGGCAAGTCAGCGGCTGGCTCCAAGGGCAGAATCGCCCCTACGCATTCTCATCAACCTGGGTGCGCATTCTCATCAACCTGGGTGAGACACGGCGGGGTGAGACACGGCGTGGGTTTACTTACTACCGACCCTTTCGACTCAAGTCGAGGGGTCGATCAGTTATCGCTCGAGGCGGGTCTCGCGCACGCGCCGTCGGAGCGTACTGACATCCCAGCCTGATGAGCTAGGCAGCTATTTCCGTAGGTTTCGCCATCGCACCCACAGACGGGCTTCCAGTCCGTCGAACACACTTCGGGTTTCAACGTGCAGGAGGAAAGCTCCGAATACCTTCCGCACTCGCCGGGCACGGCGTGGAGGCAGAAGGTGCCCTCATCGCACGCGCCGCAGGCACTTTGAGCACACGAATGATGTTCATCGCATATGGGCATAGCAGAAGGGCAATCCTCGTTGGTTCGGCATTCAACACACCCTACTTCTGATATGCAAAAGACTTCCGTCTCATCGGTGCAGTCTTCAGAGACTGTGCACGCGGCGTGTCTGAAAGACGCGACTACGTGGCTCATCTGGTTCAGTGAGAGTGCAGCATTGGCCGTGTCGGCATCCCCCATAGGCTTGCCCTCGTGCTCCAAGTTGGGGTTCGAAAAGAGATCGAGACGTCCATAGGGAGTCATCAGGGTGCTTATTCCGTCTCGTTCGTAACCTCTCGAGTAGGAAAAGAACCCCTCCGATCTCCACTCTCTGACTGGGTGAGCCAACCCTAGATTGTGCCCAATCTCATGTGCATGCGTCCGAAGAACGTTCTTGCTTAGGGAGAAACCGTAGGTGGGGTCGTAGCCTGTGCCCACGTACCCCAAACCCGAAACCTCATAAAAGCCTTTTACAACCAACTGAACGAGGTCGGCACCCACTTCATCCCGCACGGCGTGCACATCGTCCATATAGCCATCTGTTTTGACTCGAAGGCGCTCGAGGTCTTGGTAGTGAGAAGTCGTCTCTTCAAAGTCAACGAGGTGGGTTCCACTCAGATGGAGGCGGTGAACGACTCCACTACTGTCGAGTATCTCGTTGATCTGCGTGACGACTCGCAGCATCTCGGCATCAACTGCATCCGGCTCTCCTCGATACCACTCAAGTACGTTTGGCGTGTAGGCCATCAGCACGTCTATACGTCTTGGTGGACCATCGGAGCGCGGCTCCGGTTGGCGTTCTGTATTCTCGCTACTCCTGACGCTGAGGCTGATGCTGTCTTCTTCGTCGTGAGGGCGAATCGTTTCGTCATCGGAGGAAAACCTGGCTAAGTAGCGAGATGAACCGCTCGCGCCTTGTGGCCCAGCCGGCTGCAAGACCCAAGATCTGCCCACGTTTTGCGCGCCGCCCATCTGTACGGAGCCAACACCTTCAATGCGACCAAACAAGCGCTTCCCAATGGCGGTCAGGTCAACTCGAGACGCAGCTAGGTTCTTGCAGTATCCGCTCCAGTGAATTGCGGACACCAAACGGCGGCTCGCGATAGGCTCGGCAAAAGAGGAGTGCGAGAAGACCCACGGCCGAGCACTGCGTCGCTTTGCATGGCAAATGACGTCGCTCGATACGGGAACTTCCACCTCCTCAAGCAGATGGAGTCGCTCCTTGTTGAGGACGTCTTGCAACGCCCGCGACAAGGAAAAGCTCCCATCACTCACGTCGCTTTTAGACACCAACGACGGACTTATCGGAATGTCCTCTGAGCCTTCTGGAGAAGACGAACATCCGAAAGGAACGTAAAGCGAAGCAGCAGCGACGAGGAGAAGGTTAGGATTTCTTAAGCAGTAGTACCACATACGATATTGTATGATGGAGGTCTTCATCCAGCAATGCAAAAGTCCCCGAGGAATGTCCAACCTCTGCTGAAACTGAAGACAAATGGAAACGTTCTAGGTAAGACAGCTTGACAGTCAGCGATCTATGATTTGTACGAGAGCAGTTCAGGAGTTCGTTGCGTCCCCGATTGCGTGGGCTCTTCTTGGCAGGCGTGGCCTTTTGCCGCGCTACGCGACAAAAGAGCACCATGCTGGTGTGTCCTTCACGAATCTTCATGCATATACGTCGCATAGTTGTCGCTTCGGTGCTGGCGCGGCGTGTGCAAGAGGGAGTCACGCGCTACCTGGCGCATCAACAAGCCACTGGTTGGAGGAAACCATGAATGATACTTATGTAGCAGCGAATGTATCCACATTAGACGTCCGCGCTGAAGACAACGTAAAGCTGCGCTGGGGGGCGATATGGAGTGGCGTTTTCGTCAGCCTGGGGCTTTGGTTGCTTCTGCATGTGCTGGGAGTCGCGGCAGGACTCAATGCCGTCGATCCTGAAGATGGCAGTACCTTGCGCGCAGCGCTAATCGGCACGGGAATTTGGTCAGCCATTGCTCCTTTGCTCGCTCTGCTAGCTGGCGGTTTGGTGACGGCTCGTGGTGCAGGATTTATTACGCGCCGCTCCGGTGCTCTTACGGTCTAGTCTTGTGGGGCATCACCGTTGTCTTCGCTGCAACGGTCTCTTTCTTCGCGATCCGGGCTGTGGTCGGAAGCGCTGTTCGCGCGGGTGCGGACGTTGCGCGAAGTGCAGGGACCGCCGTAGCGAACATGGTGCAAGCGGCCGATGCGGGTCAGATCCTGAGTGCGATGGGATTGCAGTCTGAGGAGCTGCTTGCTCCGGTCAACCAGCGACTCAGGTCTGAAGGCCTACCGGAGGTGACGCCGCAGCAGCTAGAGGCCACGATGCAGAGCACGCTCACTGCATCTCTTCAGCAGGGCGCCTTAGATCGCGAGCTGCTGATGCGAAGTATTGCACAGGAGACCGCTCTATCGGAGAGTGAGGCGCAGCAAGTGGCGGGAGCTGTTGGTGCGCGATGGAACAGCCTCAGCCGCTCGTTCGGCAATCAGCTGCAAGCGGCGCAGACTACCGCCCTTCGCGCGGTCGACACGACGGGAGAGGCGTTGTGGTGGGTGTTTCTTGGCCTGTCCTTGGCTTTGGGTGCAGCTGTTGCAGGCGGCGCGCTAGGTGTGAGCGGCGTGCAGCGTCAAGCAGCTGAAGCAATCCAGGCGCAGACCGCCCGGAGTATTCCACCGCCACACGCGGGCCAGATGAATCCTCAGCACGCGTAGGTCGTAAGTGTGGCTCCTTTGGCGATAGGAAGCCTCTGGCGCGCACGTAGTAAGGGGTCAGGAGCCAATGCAGAACACGGATCTAAGCGCTCTCATCCTTATGGTGAGCAGTACTGGCTCCTGACCCCTCATTCTTCTCATTTCACGACGGACACCTCGAGCTGAGGGTTGAGGTTGAACTCTAGTTCGGAGCCGGTTGAGCGTTCGCTAATCCAGGGGTGCAAATAGCTGGTGTACATCCAACTGAGCCGCAAACGTCGAACTTATCAGCATCCCCGAGCCTTGATGCGCTTGATCAAGAACGTAGCCGTTAGCCTCGAGGAAGTATACCTTGGCCTCGTCTACTTCGGGATCCACAAGCCAGTACTCTTTCACGCCAAACTGCGCATACAGCGTGGCCTTCGTGATCACGTCCGTTCGTCGATTGGAAGGAGAGAACTTCGACGATAAGGTCGGGGGCCCCCCATTGCACGCGGCGTAATCTTTGAGCGGCTCTCTTGCTTAAGAACGACAATGTCGGGCTGCACGACACTGGTCGGAGAAAGAATGACATCCACAGGCGCGTCAAACACGTAGCCTCCGCCCTGTCGCTGAATCTGCAGGACCAACTCGGTTTGGATGCGTTGCGAAATCAGTTGGTGAAGCGTACTTGGCGTCGGTGACACAAGAAGGTCCCCTTGAACGACTTCGTAGCGTTTCCCATTGTCCGGAAGACCGCGATACGCCTCGTAGTCCCAGGCGATGTTTCTCGCAGCTTGCGGACTGATGAAGTAAACGTCGCACGTGCCGGTCAGTGCGCCTACGAGGAGCGTTCCCGACATGGCGCATCCCGACCGCATGGTTTCTTGCGAAGGAGGAACATCAGCGTTGCTGGCTTAGATCTGGCTGTGTCTGCATAACGATACCGATGGCACCTCCCTCAATTGCTGATGCATTTGCTGCGCTAGAGTTTCCTCGACCTGGCTTACTGCACACGCACGCGTTCGAGTACTCGCCCATGTAGACCAGTGCTGACATCTCTAAGCCACCAGTAGCGCACAGCTGCTCGCACCCCTTCCTTCCGTCCTTCACGAACGCGGATCCCGTGAAGCTTGTGGCGCACCCTGCGCTAAGCATGACTGCGAGAACTAACCAGTGACGTGACATCAACCACCCTCCTCCTCTTTGCGCTCCTTGCCTCATACCGGCCGAGCCGGGCGAAATGCGAACTCTCAGAAGGGTGTCGTCGAATACTCCGCAGGAGGTTCCGATGAGAACCGAGAATGTGGTTGAGCACGTTACCTTTCGCTTCTATCCCTTCCCGACTGGCCGTCCAGTCGTGGAAGAGTTCGTCAAAGATGGTGTGACCTCCGTTACGGCACCACTGCGGCCTGCCTGCCATAATGCCAAATCCACCGCCTCGAAAGTTGAGGTAAAACACGGAGGCTGTGCCGTCGGCACATGCCACCTCGAGCGGGTCGTCGGGGATAAACTGACGCACAGTGATGATGTGGACCTGCGTTACGGGTGCGGCTGCTAGCGACTGCAACACTTCCGTCCAGTCCTGCGCAAACCAGTCGTCGGGTAGGATCTTGGTTTCGCTGCTCTCACTGTATGGATTGAACCGGCTGTCACTGGAATCCCAATAAAGGGTGCTGTCATGATCGACGGCCACGGTGAGAGACCGGGCAGTATCGCAGAGCTCGGCTAACACGTCGTCGCCAAGGTCGGCGGCAATCACGCGGGAGCTGACGCGTCGGTTGGACATGGTTCTCTCAGCGAGCGTTCTATCCGCTTCGAGCTCCTGCATCCACTCCATTATTAAGCAACATGGGTTACACGCATTGAAGCTGGCTGTGAAGAGCGATGCGCGCGAAAACTTTGTCTTCGCTGAGCAAGAATCCGTTGAGGTCCAACGCGCACTGCGCGATGTGCGCGTCCGGCGTGGAAACGCTGAGCCCCTGGTTTCTAAGGTGCGCCCTCAGGCATCCAACGCGTTGCCAGTGGGAAAACTCGCTCGCACACAGCGGAAGCTCCCTCAGGGCGTCACCGAGTGCATCTCGTTGAGCGGGTGGAAGAGAGCCGCTGAGGAGCTCGGCAACCACGATAGGTGGAAGATATACGCGGCCCTCAAAAAGCGCCTCGCTCAGCGCAGAGTTAGGTTGTCCGCCAATGTAGCCAATCCACGAGGAAGTATCAACGATCAACGCGCTCACGTGACACCTCAAGGTCCACATCCAGCTGAATATTTCCGCGTAACGCCTCGATAAGATGCGCGGCACGTCGGCGCCTCAGCGTCGCTAAGGCTTCAATGAGCGTATCTGTGATGTTTGCCCCCGTCACCTCTTGCGCTTCCCTCAACAAGCGTCGCGGGAGGTTTGCAGTGACGCGCTGCGTATCGTTCATATGTCGATGATGACAGCCGTATGAACGCCAGTCAATACGACAGCTTCATCCTGGGAAGTGAGGGCGCGCTCTCTTGTGGAGCGAGAAGGTGCGAGGCCGGTGGCTCACATCTCACCATTTCTCTCTTCGTAGTGCCCGGTGTAAAGAGTCAGCTTCCGCGTAACCTCCTTGTTCTGCGTCCTGTTGTAGTCGTCGATGCGACGTCTTAAGTCGGAGGCGCGCCTTCTCATCTCGGCGATAAGCTCGGTGAGCTCCGACGCGAGGGGATGTTCTTCCCAGACCTCGTACTTGTAGGTGCTTCCATGGCATCTGCCTTCAGAACCAGATTCGGCCCGTGCGCAGATCGTGTTGATAACTGCTTGATAGTGATGGACCACGGCGCCGGCCCACTTAGCTTCCTCGCCCTCAGTGATAAGAAAGTTCTTGCTGGTGAGGGCCGAGCCTTGCTGATCAATGTTGCCTCGGGATACTAGTTTATCCAACGCATCTTCGAGTGTTGACGCGGCAACCGAGGGAAGTTTCGTTGCCAGCTCATCTTTTGAAATAGGTCCATGTTGACGCACAAGGATCCACACAAGCGACTGCAACCCTTCGGCCTCATCGGGGGCAGTCTTAATAAGGTCTTCGCCCTCAGCGACACGGTACACCGTTTGGGTCTCTTCTCCCTTGCGATAGAGCCAACCACTGCGCGTCAGGTCGTTGACAATGCCTAACACCGCGAGAGGATCCTCTTGTCGAAAGCGTTGCAGCAGAGCGCCTCGCGTGACTATTTTCTGCTCAAGAACGTAATCCACAACCGCTTGCCAGATGGTCTTGCTGGAGGAAGTCGTGGCAAGGTCGAGACGTTTAACCTTCGCGTGGTAGGTGCGGAGGCCCAGTCCAAACATGTCGGCGATCACAGCGTGTTTGACTCCTTGCGTTCGAAGTGCAGCGGTGACGTCGCCGAAAACTTGGTCGGCAAGGTGGGCAAGCGGGGAGCGAATGCCCCCCGTCGTTGCCAGCCGAGCTACCATGACCATACTTTGTCGGACTAGAGCATCGATTAGTACGTGCGCAATCATGTGCCCTCACCCCGCTCTTAGGTCCAGTTGCAGCCTTCAACCTCGAAAGGCTCTTTCAGGATTTCAATCTCGTCGTCGCTCTTCGGCGCGAAGCCGTCAAAGTTAGAGCCCTCGTTGTTCTTATTCTGTTCGAGCTCATCGGCCGGCACGCAACGGCCCACGTCGTAACCGTCTTCAAAGTCGTTGATCCAAAGCGCATCCCACTGTTCAGGATTCTCTTCTCTCCATGCGATGGCCTCTTCGCTGTAGGAATCCGCTGGGCTTCGCCAGACGAGCACCTGCCGCCTGGTTGCTCCACGAAAACGTCCTTTTAAATCATCTTCGTCATCAATAGCTGCTTCTACTTCTCCGTCGGGAAATTTCTCACCTGCCGAGAGGATTATGATGTGCCCGATCCCGTAGATACCTTCCTGAGTGGCCATGGTTGGAAGCGCGACCGGGATATCAACAGTCAACTCACCCTGCACGAAACGGCCCTCGCCGTACTTGTAGGTGGTATCAGGATTCGGGGCGGTTCTCGTCCACATGACAATCGCATCGTATTCGGTGGGATCATCCTCCCAGCCTTGACCGGGTGCGGCTCGAAGTTTCAGCGTTCGCGTGCCGCTCTGTGTTGCTGAGTCTGCGCATCCTGTTTTGCCCAACGCCTCACACACTTCGGCCGGAAGCTGCAATGGTCCGTTAAGGTCTTCACGAGAGCTGCAGACTTTTGCACCATCGAAGTCAAGTTCGGACTCAGTTCCTTCAGGGCAAGAAAAGGACGCGCCGAGCTCGCTCAGAAGTGCGGCTGAGTAAGCGCAATAGGTTGCGCTGTCGTCCTCAATGGATTCACCGGGGCCGCAGTCTAAAAAGTGGGATTCCTCGCCGCTGCAGCCGACAAGATGAAACATCAAAAAAAAACTTAGGACTTTGCACAACTTCATTTCGCTCCTCCATTGAGAGTAATCATGTTCTAGAAGCTACGGGTTTCGCTGAGCGAATTCTAGTGCAACTAGGATCATCAAACGGCTCGAGAGGCAAAAGCTGGTCGAAAAGTGAATCAAGTACTGGGGTGACAGAGTTCGAGTTCGGTCGGGTCAAGGCGGCTAATAGAAGTGAAGAGTGACTAGCCCCGCACCCGAGCAGCGATGAACTTCTCAGCGGCTATTCTTGCACGAGCGTCTCGTCTTCAACGGCGAGACGCTTTCAGCGTTGGATCTAGGGTTATCGGAGCAAGTTCGATCTTCTAGAGAACAAACTACTTCTCAAGAGTTGGCAGCATCTCGCAGGGGCCGCCTCAACACGCGGGCTCTCGTGTGGGGGAGCTATGGGCCCCCTGGAACTGAGCGGCTCCTTTTTTCGTGTCGGCCGAGTTCACTCTCTGAGCGCGCGACACTATGTGCAAATTGATCGGGTGAGGTTGAACCGGGACGACAACCTTCGACGTCCCTCTGAATGAAGATGCCGCAGCTTCGTCTAAGCCTCAACAGTTACGAAGGAGTGCTTATGTTGAAGACTTACGGTTCTAGACGTCCCCTTCTTTTGTGTATGTGGCTCGTGGCGTGTTCGCAGGAGGGTGAAGAGGCTCCACCTGTGACCACCGAGGAAGAAGAGGAGCCCACTCAAGTAAACACGGAAGAACCCGATAAAAACGAATCTGAAGAAGTGGAATACACCTACGAGAAGCTCGCGGAGGATCTTTCGGAGAGCCTATGTGCCGGATACATGTCCCACAGCGCGGGGAACTTCGTGACCGAGGAGCTACAGCATTTGCTGGGGGATGAGACTCGCTGCGCTAACTACATCCGCGAAGAGTTTCAGCACTTGACGGCTGCAACTGCAGGGGAAATCAACAAGGACAGCGTAGAGACTTGCCGCCGCTTTCTTGAAGAAGTAGCGGATATGGACAACAACGGGTCTCTCACGAATGCCTGTCGTAACATCGTTACCGGCACGGTCGACGAAGGAGGCGTGTGTGCGCACGACGTGGAGTGCATTGGTGATGCGTACTGCGAGGTGGAGCAGGAGATGTGTGGAGGCACATGTGTGGCGCGTTCCCCCACTGGTTCCTTGTGTGACTCTGCAAACGAGTGTCAAGCAAGCGCGGGCGTAGCAACCTGTGTGAACACGTGTCAGCCCGAGGTGTGGAGGCGGGACGCCGAGGAGGATGAGGCATGTGGATGGGAATATGAAGGCGGGGATACCCTTCCGGTGCGTACTCTTTGTGTGGGAAACTTATACTGCGGCGACGCTGAAGCAGAGGGTCGCGTGTGCAGGAAGCCGCTCCAGCCGGGAACGGTGTGTAGCCTCTATGACGTGTGCGCTGAAGGTGCGTGTGAAGAAGGCGTCTGTGTTGAACAATCCGTCGTGAGAGAAGCAGGTTTGGCATGCTCAGAGGACAACTTCTGTGATCCGCTACAGAATCTATTATGTGGTACAGAGAACACTTGTGAGAGCATAGGTGATGGAAGTGAAGGTTCAAATTGTCGCGTGAACCACGTATGGTTTGACCTCTCGAGGCTCACGTGCAACAGCGGTCTCGTCTGTTCTCCGCTCACCGCGACGTGCGTTGCGCCCAAAGCCGACGGCGAACCCTGCGAAGATGGCGTGGAATGTCAAAGCGGTTTCTGCGACCCCTCGACCCTGCAATGCATCAACGGCACCGAGGCTTGCCAGTAGCTGCATCGCGAGCCTGCTTTAGCCGAACCATGATGAGAAACATCGGGGACACAACATGTATTACACAGAGCAGTTCAAGAGTATGTTGTGTCCCCGGATTTCCGGATTTCCAGACCTGCATGTGTTTGCGTAGCCAGTAGGTGCAGCGGGGAACTCGGTATGGCGGCGGCCTTGGGTAAAGCGCTGGTAGGCGAGCTTATAGGCTTGGATGAAGGCGCGGAGCTTGTCGATGGCTTCCTTCAGCACCCCTGGGGTTTCTTTGCCGGTGGCGCGCAGGTGACGGGAGGGGTGCGTCTCTCTAGTTCGAGGCCGCTGCTCTGGTTTATCTTGACCTGGTTTGCACCGGGCAAGCTTTTGGAGGCCGAGGAAGCGGCCGCGGTGCGCCTGGCGCCACTGGCGCTGCCTAGCCTTGAGCGTCTCCATCAGGGCGCTCCAGAAGCTATGGTTACTGCAGGCGTGCTCAAGCGGGGGCGGGGTTGACGGTGAGCTCAGCATGGGGCTCTACGGTGCCCTCAGAGCGGAAGAAGTCGGGGCGGGGTATCTGCCGGCTCTTGCGCTCACAGCCGAGGCTATGGAGGCCTGGCCACAGTGCTGCCCGCTTGACCAGGCCATGGCGGACGGGATTGACCAGCACGTAGAGCATCTTGTCGATGATGTCTTTGTCGGTGAGGGCGTCATCGAAGAAAAACCGGCACTGATGCTGGGGAAAGTTGAGGAAATTCAGACCGTTCCTCCCCACAAACAAGCTCTAAACCGCGTTCATCTCAAACTGATCGCACCTGCTATGCGGGATTTTTCTGTGTGCTTCCTTCCCCAAAAGGCTGCTATCAGGCCCTAACGGTCCTGACCCTTCGGGCTCGCCACTACGGGGTCGATTACATGCTGAAGCATGTTCCGGCAGCTCCTCTTAAAGAAATCCTACCTCTCAGGCACCCTCAATACAAGTTTTACGCGGTCTATTTAGCTTGCCAGCTTTTGGCTAATGATTCGGTTTAGGCTCACGCCAGCTTCTGCTGCTTCGAGGCTCAGCTTACGATGTACTTGAGGTGGTACGCGCACCACGAACTTCCCACTAAACTGCTGTAGCGAAAGAGGCTCAGGGATGGCTTCTTTTGATTTCTTGAGATCTTGAATTACATCTTTTACGAGCTTTTGAACCCCACGAAGCGCTGCCTGTTGAGACTTTGATAGCCAACTCAGCGAAGGGAACTCGGCACACAGTCCTACGTATTGTTCATCTTCTTCTGACCATAAGATCCGATAGCTGTATTTATTGATGTCCATGTTCCCTCTCCAACTTGTCTATGGCCAAAAGAACTTGGCGAACCTGATAGGGTTTTGCCTTCCCTCGTGATTGTTGGATGTTTATGCGAGGGTCTCCGGGCCAAGGTGTTTTATAGATCTTATGACTGGTTCCTGATTGCCGCGGTTTTCCAAAGTAATGGTTGCAAACCTTAGCTAAATCAGCGAAGCGCACCCCCTTCGGGTTGTTCTGCATTTGCGCGATGAGTTCTTCGAACTTTGCCATGATTATTAATAGTACTACTAATAATACTATCCATTTGATTTCTTCGCAATCGTGATCTGAGGCAGGCGGCGGATGTGCATATCCATCCCAATTAACCTGGGTTAGGAATAAAATCGATGGTGAGGATGTTGTCCTGGTGCAACTGGCTGAGAAACGTTTTGACCGGATAGACGGTAATGTCATTTACCGCCCAAATGTGGTCCTCGGCATCACCTGCCTCGTCTTATATCCAACCGGGATTCTCATGGCCGGTAGCCTGGTACTGGGGACACCTGCTCCAGTCAGAGGTATTACCGAAAGTTGCCAAAATCGGGGACACAACATGTATTACGCAGAGCAGTTCAAGAGCACGTTGTGTCCCCCGATTTCCCGTCAACATGTATTACACAGAGCAGTTCAAGAGTATGTTGTGTCCCCGGATTTCCCGTCCGGATTTCCCGTCCAACGCACCCGTGCGCCTACCCCGGCTCATCTGGCCTGTTTCTACCCTTCGACCCCTCGCTGTATCGGTCCTACAAGCCGCGCCGGTTGACCCCACCAACGGTTCAGCACCTTATCCGCACCGCCCGACGGCCCTCTGAAGAAGGAATCTTACGTCAGTTGTGGAATGTCGCCCGGTCCGATTTCGCTAATGCTTCTTAAGACCTGCGCGCCTGATGCAGAAAGTCGACGAGGTCACCTTGAGCTTTACCCAAGAGGCAGACCGGATTCTTATGCCACTTTTCGCTTATTCGCGCACTCTTACTGAAGACAACTGTCTTCAGAAGCTGAACTGTCGGGCTTGTAAATAGTTGGTGCGTACTGCAGAATTAAGATCTGTTTTTATCTTTCCACGACCAATTGTGAAACGGAGTCGCTATGTCGCCTTACCTTAGGATCGCCCTTTGCGCAGCAGCAACAATCGTTGCCGTCAGTGGGTGCTCTTCTTCCGATGCGACGTCGGAGAAGAAGAGTGATGCACCCATCAACATGGACGGGTCGGAAGACACACCCAACACAGAAGATGGGCCTGATGGCAGCCCTTCACCCGCTGAAATCGGCGAACGCCTTCTGCTGCATGGCGACGAAAAAGATCTCCGGTACGCTGCCCTGTGGGATCCGGCCAACATGGAAGAGCCTGCGCGCCAGTTGGTCGAAGACGGGGTCTTCCCGCTACATGACTGGGGCAGCTACAATGGGAAGTGGCTTCTCATTCAGCACCGCCCCGGCGAGATGGACGAACTACTTGAAACAGAGAAGGTCGTCACCGCCTGGAACATCAAGGAGCGCCGCAAGCACATCATCAAACATATATCGCACTACTCAAAGCCATTCCAGTTTGGCGCATGGTCCAACTCAGGTGATCAAATTGTCGTACGGCTGGACGGAAATTACGTGCTCGATCTGTCGCAAGACTCTCCAGTCCTGGTTCAAGTATTGGACGATGTGCGGGGTTCCAAGGATGGCGGGCCGTTGCAACTTGCTAGTGATGCTCGATGGTCACCAGGTGATGCTCAATGGTCACACGATGACAGCTTGATAGCTGCAGTGGCGCAGGAGTGCATGGCTGGCGCTGACTGTCTACAGACGCGAAATCTCTACGTCATAGATCCCACAGGTGAAAAGCCTTCTCAGCTTGTCGATAGAATCGAGATCCCCGGCATTAGTCGCCCCGGCGAGCTGATTTGGCATCCGGCAAAGAATACACTTCTCCACTTCGGACCACGGTACTCGCAGCTGAGGGAAACAGATGCAACTCAGTTTCCGACGGTGGCGACAAGAGAAGTCTTTCCCGAGGACGAGAGGTGCTCATACTGCTTGGCTGGGCAAAATAGGTTCTACCCATCGCCCGATAGATCTTCCTCTGTCTACGCCGGTGGTGCTGGAAGATTGGCGTACGCGTACTTCGACGATGCGGGAAAAGGACACGCTCTGCGGTTCCCGCAACTCCCATTGGGGTCGGACTACACCCCCTACGTATTCTGGGCTCCTGACGGAGAATCTGTCGTGGTTGCTCAACTGGACAGTTATATTCCTGACGGACCACGATACTATGGGGAGACAAAAGCCTATGGGTACCACGTGAGGCTAGACTCGAGCCCACTTGTCTATCGCAGGTTACCGGACATCTACTTCGATCGGACTGATATGGGCGTGTCGAGTGATCGGTACAGAGATTTCTTGAGTAAGCAGCTTGTGTGGACCGAGGACTCCGCCTCGGTGATCTACCGGGGAAGCGTTGAAGAGGGCGAGATAGGTGCCCGCACGCTTCTTCGCGTGAACCTTGATGGAACCGACATGGAGGCATCTGTGGTAGGGGAGGTCGACATGAACCACAAAGTGTCGCACTTTTGGCTCCATCCTGATCAGGAGCACGTGCTTTTCCTGCAGACGCCGCGCTACCCAAGACCAGAAGACGCCCCGAAGGAGCCCGAAGCTCCCTTGACCTTCGCTTCGCTTTTTGGCCGGGGGAATGTTGAAACCGTTCTCATCGAGCGTGAGGAGGACCTATACGGCAATTACGAAAACCCGCCCGAGCTGCATTGGTCGGCATCCGGCAAGCACGCCGCGCTTTTTAGCAGAACGCGCCAGAGTGCACGCAAGCTCTATATCCTCCAAGAAGAGGGCACCGAGGCATGGCTGCATCCTGACTCCAAGTTCATCGAAGCGACACGCTGGATCTCGTGGCCTGTCGACGACGAGTTCGCGGAATAGGATCCAGGTAAGCTCATGGGACGAGGCTCAGTTTTGGTGGGCCTGGCACGACACGGCTACAGCAATGTGTTCTTGGCGCCGTCCAAACTCACTCGAGACTTAGCCCGTTTCAGCTTTTCCGAGGATTCATTGTGGGCCGCTCCGGCGGGTTGTCGATGGGATTGAAGGCCTCGAACTCGAAGTTGCTGAAGTCGGAGGTGTTTCTCGTCGCGAAGCTGGTTACGCCGTGATGCTCGAGAGTGAGGGCTAAGCGTATGTCGAAAATAAGGTGCCGTGTGCCTCGGTCGAGCCGCTGCCAGACAGCCTCCATCAAAGTGCCGGGGTAGTCGATCAGCCTCCAGTGCGGGTTGGTGCGCAGGGCCTGTACAGTCGCAAGTGCTTCCGCTGCTGCGAGCGGTTGTTTAAACACCTTGGGACTTCGCAAAAGAACGTAGAGCTCGACGAGAACAAGCTCACAAATGGCGAAATCGTCGTTTTCGAAGCGTGGCACAAAGTACTGGAGCGCGGGTTCGTGCTCTTGGCAATCCCGATTGAAGTAGTAAACTGGGACGTTCGTGTCGCAGCTCTCCATTGTTATGACTCGGGGGCCGAGTTGCCGATCTCTCTCCAGTCGGTGTGGCTCGATTGGAAGTTGCCGAGTGACCTGGGCGAAGGAGGCTGCCAATCTACATCGGGCACAGGGTACACACGCACGATGTACTCGGCTCCCTCGCGCAATGCGTCAGCCAACGACCACTCCTTGGCCTCCACAAGGCGCTTGAGCTTGACGTAAAGTTCATCTGGAAGCTGCAGGCGGGGGTTTGCCCGTGAAGATTTTCCTGTTCCTGCGGATCGGATTCCAGTCGGTAAAACTCAACCGGCTCAAGGCCGCGCGGGTTGCCCGGGTTGGCGACAATGAGTTTGACGCTTCCGCCCTCGTCATGCTGGGTGTGCACCGAACGCAAGACGTTGCCTTCGTGCGATTCTTCAGCAAACACTTCGCGGCTTCCCCGAAAGATGTCGCCGCCCTGACTGCCCTTGGGCACCGTCACCCCTGCCAGCCGCCCGACGGCCCTCTGAAGAAGGAATCTTACGTCAGTTGTGGAATGTCGCCCGGTCCGATTTCGCTAATGCTTCTTAAGACCGAACTCTTCAAGCCGTGGATCCTTCTTCCCCTGAGAGCCGCCGGTGTACTCTGAGAAGAAAACGCTAATCCATCCGCTGCGAGACAAAACCCTAGCGACAAGCGATTTGGCCACGTAGCTTAAAAAGATGTTAGGCAGAAGTAGCAACGAAACGACTCACGCCTTGAGCGCCTTAAAGAGATTCGTGTCTTCCTCGATGGTCAGACCGGTCGCGTACGCGCTGTTGTTCACTTCAGCAGGAGTCGTTCCTGCGTGCAGCGCGAACGACTCCGAGCCAGAGGTGAGGTGTTCTGATAGAGACTACCGCACGTGTGAGGGCGGGGTGGTACGTTCAGGCACGTTCGAGTGCTGCGAGTCGGACCACCCCACCGCGGGCACTTCCTGCGCGAGCCCTGGGGGGGCCTTCGATGACTGCGGTGATGGCACGTGTGTTCTTAACGGAGAAACATGCGCAGCCGTCGACCGCGACTCGGAGACGTATGAGTGATCTACAACTGAGGAAGCAAACGATCTTCATCTATCTGTGTGGCACGTGCCTCCTCACGGGGTGCGGGGCCATGCAACTCTTCTCGGCGCTGCACTGTTCCTCGCCTTTACAGCAGCGAGCGCGCTCGTCGGATGCGGAGGTGGCGGCGGCAGCAACGAGGGTGAGAGGTGCTTTGAGTATCAATCGTCACGTTGCGTAGATGGCGAGGTCGAAGTCGGCCAGCCGCGCGAGGTGTGTTGTCCAGAGGGAGTTGCATGCAACTACGGCCAGATTACGTACAACTTGTGCGACGACGGGACGTGCGCCGTACCACCTGAGGAATCGTGCTCGGATGCACTTCTTGATGCAGGACTCTAGGGCACCCTCGTTGGAATCGGGATGCACTGCCGCGTTCCTCTTTATGCTGTGTCCATAGGCCGCCGTAGCCGTAGCCGTTGCGGCTGAGGTGCGTGTAGCGTCGATTCTCCTCGGCCACCAGCACCACCAGATTTGCGCCCATCGCATAGGCCGTGCGGCGAAGCTCCTGGAGGTGGACCGACATGTTGTCCTCTTCGTCATTGGAGTACTCCGCGAAACAAGGCGATTGTGTCGGCACAACCGTCCACAGGCCAAGTGTGATCAAGCGAAAAGGCGTCTGAACCTTGCAGAACACGTCTTTGAACCCGCCTGATCGCTCGTGCATGTTGACGTACCAGAAGGTGGAAGCCAAACGGGCATTGCGCGGGATATACGCATGCTCCGCCCGACGGCCCTCTGAAGAAATCTTACGTCAGTTGTGGAATGTTGCCCGGTCCGATTCGCTAGTGCTTCTTAAGACCTGCGCAAGTGTTCGAGGCACGTCGCTTTTTTGGCACGTGACACGGCGCGGCATGTTCGCGCACCGTTCGCTTGATTCGTTCGATGAGCTGCTGGTCCAAAAAACAGCTGGCGCTAGATACGGAGTCAGGAGCCAATATGGTTTGTTATAAGAATAGAGGGTCAGGAGCGCCTGAGGTTCGGCTAGTGTATTGGCTCCTGACCCCATTATTTGTGACCCCATTATTTGCGGTGGTGGAATGTGGATTACGCTAGGCGGCCTTGCCAAAGCGCTTCCAGAAAAGACTTCCATGGCCAGATTTCTATGGAATCCGCTAGGACGCGAGGTTCCGGATCGAGGGAGACGACAACAAAGCGTGCAATCAAACCCTCCTCGCGCAGTGCACGCAGCCCTCGTAGGTGCTTATCGGAGACGTGATGGGTGGATTTGATCTCCACAGCGAGCGCGTCGCCTATCACCAGGTCGACCTCGAACTGACTTGTTGAGCGCCAGTAGTACATCTGGATTTGTTTGCGAGCATAGGAGAGGTAGGCACGCACCTCGGTGATCACGAAGTGCTCAAAGGCTCTCCCGAACAACTCCGATCGAGGTTCAATGCGACCCCGTTGTGCCAACGTGTTGACTACGCCTACATCAAACAGATAGTGCTTGGCGCGACGGATCGCCTTGCGTTTCTTTGTCTTTGTGAATCCTGGCAACACGAAGCCGAGATAGGTATCCAGCAGGATCTGAAGATAGTTTTTCAGAGTTCCGGGGGCCACTCCGCAGTCGCTGGCGAACGAATCGAAGTTGAGCTCCTCGCCATTGCTGACGCCGATCACATCCATGAACTCCACGAAAGCTGGCAAGTTGCGGGTAAGGCCTTCTGCCTGAACTTCCTCCTTTAGGTATAAGCTTACGTACGCCGCGAGCTCTTCGCGGTAGTCGCTGTTGCCGTAGATCTGCGGAAGACCCCCCGTGTTCAAGTAGGTGAGCAGGTTAAACTCGGGTATTTCGGCTGAGGTAAGCGGGAACAACTCCGCCCACCACGCGCGTCCGGCAAGCAGGTTGGCCGATCCGCGCTTGAGCTTGCGTGCGCTGCTCCCCGTCAGCAAAAACCTCATGGCCCGCTTGGTGATCAGGCGGTGCACTTCATCGAGTAGAGAGGGCAGCTTTTGGATCTCATCGATCGCGATGATTTGAGTAGGATCCTGGTGTTGTTCCTCGATGAGGGAAGGATTTCGCACCAGAGCGCGAAGGGTGCGTGCGTCAAGCAGGTCGTACACCTTGGCTTGTGGAAGCTGCTGCTCAATGAGCGTCGACTTACCGGTGGCACGGGGCCCGAAAAGAAAGAAGGATTTGCGTCGCAGCAAATCCTCCAGGTTCATCCGGCGCGAAATCAGCTCCATGCACCCACTCTACGCGGTCAGATGATAATCCGCAACACCGATGCGGATTATCATGATATTATTGACCATCGTTGCGGGAATGAGCAGGTGCGGGAACAGGCAGTGCGGGAACAGGCACGCGCGCGACCGGTAAACTGGAGCCCGTAAAGGAGTGCTGCTCGGTCGAGCATGACGATCCAGTTCCGTCTTCCGGACGCTTGCTCAAGAGGTAACTGCACGTCCGCCACTTTGTAAAGTATACTTTACATGGGTCTGGCGTAAAGCAGCAGCTTTAGCTGCTTTGGTATGCCTTGGAAACCTCACGTCGTCGCTTCGTCGAGAGGATTATCTAACCGCAGTGGTTCATGGCCGATCGCTTGCTTATGTAGCGGTACCCGATCATCAGGGGCTGCTGACTATTGCGAGGCCGCTGCAGTCGTCTCGCGGCACGTTGAGGTCTTGCGGAAGCTGAACTTGCACCAATCGACCAGCGGTTCGATCCAGTCGGCATGGAGCAGCGTGCGGAGGCGAGATGCGAGGTCGACGTCAGGTGCGGTCAGGGCGTGGTCGCCTGCGCTGGCTGCTCGCTGGCCCGCGAGGGGCGAGTTCTCTGGAAGCTCATCGCGCTCTTCTTCAAGCAGCTGCGCGATCGCTTCGTAGCTTGAGGCATCGACGGGTACGTAGCCGCTCACCCCCCAGGAGCGATTGAACTTCTCGCCCGTTCGATAGTCGTCGCTAAGGTGAAGCAGCGCATCTCGGAGCTGGCGCGTACGTTGCGGCCCCATAGAGCGTGCAGCAACAAAGCAGCCTCTCTAGAGGACCGGATGTTGCTCGCACAGTAAACACTGTAGCTGATGATGATGTTCCAATCCCGTTCAAACTTGCTGAAGTAACCGCCCTATGTCGCTCACGCTAAAGGGCTTAGTTAGCTGCTTATCAAATCCCACCTCCATGCATTGCGCTCTGTCTTCAGGACGTCCGTGTCTTCAGGACGTCCGTACCCTGTAGAGCCACGAGGCGAACCCCGCGTGTGTAAGAACCAAACCGATTACGCGTGCGCCGCGCAAAGCGGCTGCCGTTCCCTGCGGGAATATCCCTTGCGAATCAGGACCATCTGTATTCATCAATGGTGACTTCCAGGGGTCAGTGCAACAAGGTTCAGTGCAACAAGGGAAAGAATGGTACGTAAACGCACCTGCTTAAACGGAGTCACCCTCTTCGGTCCGTAGGTGCCGGAACTTCTAGAGAAATTTGAGCCAGAACGTGTCCCCGCTTGTTGACATGAGCCGAACCTGACGCTACGTGAGGGTTGTGGTATCTGAACTTGAAGTGAGGAAGCGGCTTGAGCAGGCGTTTCCTTCCGCCGACAAACTCGAGCTAACCGACTTGACCGGTACGCAAGATCATTACCGGGCTGTCATCGTGAGCCCAAGTTTCTTAGGCAAATCAAGGGTGGAGCAGCACCAAATGGTGTACGCGGCGCTAGGTGAGTGGATGGGCGGCGCGGTCCACGCGCTGGCGCTGGAAACCTATGAGCCCGAGGCTTGGAAGAAAAAGCACGGGATGAATGAGCAAGGAAAGGCATCGTAGCCATGGAAACGCAAACACGCGATCAGATTCAAAAGCTTATCGACGGCAACGCAGTTATCGTCTTTATGAAGGGGACCAAAAACTTCCCGCAGTGTGGCTTTTCCGCCACGGTGGCAGAGGTCATGCGGCGGCTTGAAGTGGAGTTTGCCGACGTGAATGTGCTAGCGGATAACAACATCCGACAGGGCATCAAAGAGTTCTCCAACTGGCCCACCATCCCGCAGGTGTACGTACGCGGGAAGTTTGTGGGAGGATGCGACATCATCCGCGATATGTACGAAAACGGCGAGCTGGAGAGCCTGGTCAAGCAGCCGAGTGCGGGCGACTCTGCGGCGTCCTAACTGCATCTAAGGCGACCTTCTGACCGCCCTGGTACTGGGCCAGCCTCGTACTGGACCAGCCTCATACTGGGCCAGCCTCATACTGGGCCAGCCTCATACTGGGCCAAACTGAGCTGTGACCCCCAGTTGCTCGCGGGCTGACAAACCCAAGGTATGTCTCGGCCCTCGGTGTTGGTTCCAAGGTCCAAGCAGCGCACCCTACCATACCCAATTCCCCGCCTCTGGGGCGGATAAGCTAGCTCCCGCCTCTGGGGCGGATAAGTCAGCCCCCGCCCCAGGGGCGGATAAGCGCAAAGCGTGCGCGATCGCAGGATTTGCGGGGTTATCGCCTTCCTGCGATCTCAGCGCCCGGAGAAGAACCCGCGGCCGCACGCCCTCTGCCGAAATCAGAGTCGGCAGAAAGTTGCGTCAGGTGCTAGTCAAGCGATAGAGACCTTGTTATCATGCGCGAGCTTCTCAGCTGTGGCTGAGGGCGGACCGATGGATGGATGTGGGACAAATGGATGTGGGACAAGGAGCCTAAAGATGAGCACTAAGTGGAAAAGCACCTCGGTCGCAGGAGGCGGCATTGCAGCAATAAGCTTGGCAATGCTTCCTTTGCTGACGACCCCAGCAACGCAAGGTTGTAGCGACGACCCAACCAGCGCGTTGTGCTGCAAAGACTTTCAGGTTGGCGCAGACCTGAGCGACGTCGACTTCGGCGTCGACGCCAGCATCGAAGGGGAATACAGAGCCTTTGCACAAGGCGTTTCCGACATCAGCGCCACCGCAACGGCAGCGGTCAACGACGTGATCACCGCGTGCAGCAGCATGGCGATTGAGCTTGGCGCAGACCCCGATGACGCGTCCGTCCAAGGCAAGTCAGGTCGAGGATTGGCGACCGCTTGGTGTGCGTTGGCCAAGGCGCAGATCGAGGGCAATGCCGCACTTGAAGCGGCGGGTGAGCTCGACGTTGAGTTTGCGCCACCGCAGTGTGAAGCGTCTGTTGATGCTCAGGTGGACTGCCAAGCCGGCTGCGCTGTTGAAGGCGGCTGCGAAGGTGGCAGGGCGAGCGCAACGTGCGAAGGCGGCGAGCCGCCTAGCTTCCAATGCAGCGGCGAGTGTACCGGAACCTGCAGAGGATCATTCTCCGCACGCGTTGATTGCACAGGCAGCTGCGACGCGATGTGCCGCGGCACGTGTACCGCCAGCGGTGATGCTTCTGTCAACTGTCAGGGCACCTGTAATGGGACATGTAACGGCGCCTGCAATGTCAATGGTACCATCACCGAGGTAAGTGGTGTATGCAATGGCGTCTGCGAAGGCACCTGCTCCGGCACATGCGAAATAGCCGCCACAGCCGAGGTGCAGTGCGATGGCACGTGCGAGGGGACCTGTTCGGGCGGATGCGATGCATCAGCGGGCGGAGACCTAACCTGCGAGGGCCGCTGCGAGGCCGGGTGCGAAGTAGGAACAGGAACGGCTCCAAAGTGTGACGGTGAGATTACGCTGCCCGACTGCGAAGTCGACGCGGAGTGCAAAGCGAGCTGCGATGCCAGCGTGGAGGCCAAAGCTGACTGTCAACCACCTCAGCTGACCATTCGCGCTTCGGGCTATGCTGCACTGGATGCAGATGCCAGAAAGGATTTTGAGTTGGCAGTCAACACGCTCAAGCTTCACATGCCTAAAATCCTGGTTGTACTTCAGGGTCGCGGCGAGGCTTTCGTCAACGGCATCGACGCTCTCGTCTCAGCGGGACGCTCGATTACCGCCAACGCCGACGGTCTGGGCGTGAAGGGTGCCGCATGCGGCGTGACCATGGCCTCCACGGTGGGCGAGGCTGCTGCCAATGCGGAGGCTGCTGTGTCAGCTTCTGCCGAGGTGGCCGGCTCCGTTGGAATCGGCAACTAGACAGGGCAACTAGACAGGGCAACTAAACAGAGCGGCTCCACGCTATCTTGAGATGGCACGCACGGCTGGGCTGCCCTGCCTAGCAGTGCTAAAGGGAAAACCCGAGCATCGCAGTGATGCTCGGGTTTTCTTGTTTCTGCTCTCAGCGCTTGCAACTCTTTCTCTCCCCTCGACACCGCCTTAGCCGCCGATGCAAGGCTTTAGCGCTACCTCTGTGCGCGTAAACGTTTAGGTACCCGAGCATGCGGTTTTCGAGGCTTTTCCTAATCCGAGCGCGCCCGCAAAGACCTCCTGGAGCGCACCTCTGGTGCGTGAGGACAGGTCTTGAGGACGTAAGCCGGAGCAGGGAGCGCCTCGAAATGGCGTTCTCGTCGTTTCACTCCTGCGATCCCAGTCATTTTCTACTGCCCAGAAGGTACCTGAACGCTTACCTGTGCGCAGCGGCTGTGGCCACCGCATCGCCCTCAGCAGCGCAAGCCCCGTACGAAGCCACGGCGCGCGTCCGAACGCTTGGTACCGACCCCACTGCGGCCGACCCCACACTGCCGCACACACGGGTGAGGGCCGACGACCAGCCGGATGCCATCCCCTCAACCGAGAACGTGATGCGGCAAGTGCCTGGGACGCGGTCGCTCGGCTCGGGAGGATTTGGCCGCTTTAGCGGCGTCCGGTTTCGAGGCATGGAAACCGAACACAGCCAAGTCTTCCTTGGCGACCTCCCGCTTGAGACCGACGGAGTCGCGGACCTCTCGCTCTTTCGCCTCTGGCTGCTCGATGGGGTGGAAGTGTACCGCGGCGGCGCGCCGGCGCGGCTAAACAGTGCACCCATGGGGGGAGCGGTGCGTCTCCTTCCGGCCGACCCAAAGGAAGCGCGGCAAAGCGTGCGAATGGGAGTCGGCTCGTTTGGACTCAAGGAGGCCGACTTGCTGAGCTCCAGCCGCGCGGGACGATGGTCACTTACAGCAGCAGCTGGCTTGCTGGCAGCCGAGAACAACTTCGCCTACCGCGACGGCGGGGGCACCGCCTTCACCATCCGCGACGATGCCACCCGAAAGCGCCGCAACGCCGATGTGACGCAAGGGTACGCTTTGGGGCACGTTCAATATACAAGCGCTCGCGACCGCTTAGACATCGTCAGCATGGGCACCACGCGGCATGGCGGTGAGCCTGGGCCGGCGGTGCAGCCCACTCAGGAGACCCGCCGCAGTCAGTCGTGGCTGCAGAACACGCTCAGTTACAAGCGGCTGACCCCAGCGAAGAACTCCAGTTCAACCACGAAAAGCTCAGAGCGCCCCCACGCATCGACGGGTGTGGCAGCCTCCGTGGCTGCTGAACGCAATGCGCTCTTTGATCCCTACGGAGAGATTGGCTTGGGACGCCGCGCTACCGACGACACGTCGCTCCGCACACGTACGCGCTTCAGCGACGAGCGGCGGTGGCTAAACTGGCTCGGGTCCCTCGTCGTATTGGACTGGAGCTACTGGCGCTTCTCACCGTCGGATGCCTTTCTTTCCACGAGGTCGAGCCTTGCCGGCCAACCCAACAGCTCAAGCCAACCCAGCACCTCAGGCAAACCCAGCGGCTCAAGTCAACCCAGCGCTTCGGATCAGCACAGCCTCGCGGCCCTCGTTGAGGGCATCTGGCAACCGACGGGTGAAAGCTCGCGCTTTGAGCTGCGTCCGTCTGCCAGGGTGGAGCATGTCGCAGCAACGTTACACGATATCGCCCCCAGCACAGCCGGTGAGCAAACCTCAGTTAGCCAAACCTTCCCTACCTTCCGCCTAGGCGCCTTGGCACGGCTTACGAAGTCTTGGAGACTACTAAGTTCCGTGGCACGTGCGGTGCGTTTCCCAACGCTCACCGAGCGCTTCGGCAACCGCGCCTTCGTCACCGGCGCAGCAGACCTCGAACCCGAACAGGCCTGGAACTTCGACCTGGGCTTGGAAACAGACCAGAAGGTGCACAACCTGACCTTCGACCTGTCCGCGCACGCGTTCTACTCGCAAATCGACGATATGATTCGCTACGAGCTGACGCGCTCTCGCTTCCTGGCAGTGCCCGATAACATCGCGCGTGCTCACATCGCCGGCGGCGAAGCTTCTCTGCATGCGAGCATTGGCAGCAACTTCGCTTGGGCGAGCGCCGTCACCTACCTCCACGCGCAAGACCCCGCTCTGGACCGGCGACTACCTCTACGGCCCGACCTGCAGTTTTACCTGCGCCCGACGTTCTACATCACCAACCTGCCGGGGGGCCTGGACCGGGCCCACCTCTACCTGGACCTGACGCACATCAGCGCAAACTTTGCGGATGCGGCCAACCTTGTGGTGCTACCGGCGCGTGATTACGTGGGTGCCGGTGCCGGACTTTCTTTTTGGCAGCGACATGCCGAACTGGTTGCATCTTTTCAGGACCTGCTCAACCGCGGCGGCGTGGATCTGGTGGGTTTTCCTCTCCCCGGAAGAACATTCACCCTCTCCCTGACCTTGCATCACCGTGAATAAGTTCAACGACCTCCTGCTCACGCTCGCGCTGCTCGCCGGTGGGCTAAGCGCTGCATGTCGCGCCAGCCGGCCCTGTCCGGGCGGAGACCTCCATCCCATCGACCAGCCTCCTAGCTTTGCCGTCGTTTTCAGCGACTACGTCTCCACGGCTGTCGGCTTACTTGATGCGCAAGGCGCGCTGATGACCGAGTCCTGGATTGATTCCGGAAGTTTCGTCAGCGAGTCAACCGCAGCGCTGAGCGGCGACGTCGTCCTTCCCTCAACGGTCACCGCGGACGACGAGCTGGTTCTCATCGATCGGCTTGGAGTCGACGTCGTCACGCGGATCAAGATCAGCGCACGCCAGGTGCTGTCGCAGTCGCATGTGCAACTGCCTCCCTCCGATGGTCAGGCCGGTTATCGCGCCAACCCGCAGGATGCCGTTCAACTCGCAGACGGCCGATGGATGGTCTCACGCTACGAGCCCAACAGCGCGCCCAACAGCGCGCCCCTCGATAGCGGAAATGATCTCGTCATCCTGAGCGAGGCCGGGGCCTTGACCAACCGGATTGGTTTCAGTCGATTCGACACCCGTGTCGGATCCGAAACCGTGTTTGCGCGTCCCGGTCATCTGGCCCGTCTCGATGCGTACTGGCTGGTGAGCATGAGCCGTCTCTCCGCCGACTTCAGCACAGCCGCAGAGGGAGCGGTGGCGGTGCTCGAAGATGCCTCACTAGCTAAACCAGCCGAGGCAAAGCTCACGTCGCTAGCCGTTGAGGGGCTTGAAAACTGCAGCACGCTGAATGCGTCTCCGAAAAAAAAGAGCGCATGGCTCGCCTGCGTTGGACGCGCATTTGCCGATGGAGAAGCCAGACGCGAAACGGCAGGGTTGGCAGTCATAGAAAGTCAGGGCGTGCCGGAGGTTACGCGTATCTGGCGCGCCAAGGAGCACGACACCCTGCCCACGCCCGCCGGACCTCTCGCTGCGCTCGACGAGCGACGCGTCGCGTACGTGGGCCTCGGCACCGATGGAGGTGGTGATAAGCTCGTCATCCTCGATCTGGAGAGCTCTGCCTCTTACCCCCTCCACCAGGCTGAGGCTGCCTTTTCCTTAGGGCAAGGGACGTTCGACGCGGACGAGGGGCGCCTGCTCTGGCCAGATCGCGAGCAGGGCGTTCTCCTCTTCGACTTGACTGAGCTCAGGCTCGAATCCCCAACCGCAGCAGGCGCTGTGGGAGCGGAGACCTGCCACGGCCTGCCGCCCACAGAAGTCCGCCCTCTCCTCCCACCCAGCAGACCCTAAGCCGCCACGCTCATGCAGTCGCCTGGACCTACGGTCGGTCGCCTTCGCTCTCCCAATTGGTGGAAAGCAGGGAGAAGTCGGCAAGATCCACGCGGCCATCACCGTTGAGGTCACCGGACCTGAGTTGGCCAAAGTCAACATCGGCATTCTGATGCGGTGCCAGAGTGAGGTTTCGACAGCCCGTTTGATAGCCTCCTGCAAGAAGGCAGACTCTGTACACACCGGGGTCGAGGTTGCTCAGGCCAATGAAGCCGCCTGTCTGCATCCTCACACTCTCCTCGCGCAACGGTTCATCGAGGCTATCTCCGGGCATGTAAAGCGCCAAAGTAGCGGTGATGTAAGAGCCTTTCCACCCTTCAAAGATGGCCGTGGCGGAAACTGCAGCTTTCGCAGGTGCGCTAGCATAGGAGACGCCGTGGGTCCCCAGTACCGTCAAAGCCATTGCCAACAATGTCCATCCCGCTCTCGTCTTCATGCTGCTCCTCCTGCTGAGTTTTAGGAGGACACCAACGCTGTACTTTTCATCAATAGTGAAACGTCTTGCATGCAGCGCCACGCGGCATCTCGTTCGGTAGCCGAGCTGTCCATGGCAAGTCCGGTTCCAAGGGGGTTGTGCAGTGGTTTGGCTGGCCGGTTTGGCCGGCCTGAGAGCCGATGCATCGCGGCTCACTCAGCGGGACCCACCCGCGCAGCGTCATCAAAACTAGGGCGGCGGTCCCCCCAGTACGTTCGCTCACGATGCGTCGGCGCAGTGTATTTGCACCTGGTCTGTTGTCGATGCCTACAGCGGCCCCGGGGGGGGGAGTGGGGTTGTTTCGGGTCGTGCAACAGTCGTATTAGTTAGTTCCCCTCAGATCCACGCATAACCCTAGCGCTACAGTCTACGGAGACACAAACCTATCTTCTTTGAGAAGGTTCTTGTCAAAGGTGGCCACCTGCTCAAAACCGGCTGAAGAAGCATGTTCCGCAATCATATAATCTGCGAAATCGCCTTTTCCCTCTTCAAACGAATCCAATGCCCGGGCGACCCTATCTTCGTCTACAAATGCAAGGTGGCCTGCTCGTAACAGATGCCGCAGCACGCTAATGATGGGTTCTTTTTTTAACTTATAGAGTCGCTTCAGAACCCAGACGCTTTCGCACAGAACAATGTCCGATATGAAAAGCTTCTTGTTCTGGCTCATCGCTCGTTTGATGAGCTTGGCAGCTTTGGTTGATTGAGCTTTGTCATCTTCAACCAGAAACCGAACGACAACGTTGGTGTCGAGGGCGATCATACGTTCTTGCTAGCCTCTTGGGCGACAGCTTCATCCATGTCCTCGATAGACGCGCCGCGCACAGAAGATTTGAGAATTCCCTTCAGACTCATCAAATCTACGTTTTCGGGTTCCACGTAAATCTTCCCGTCTTCTTGGATTCTGAACGAGATTTGATCTCCAGTGTCTACGCCCATGACTTCTCGTACAATTTTCGGCAGCGTGATTTGGCCTTTGCTAGTCAGTGTGGCAGTGGGCATTCGTATTCCTTTCCTAGTACGATAATTCTTACATCGAAGTAAGGAAATCGCAAGGTCTACTTCTTTAGCGTTTAATGAATCGGATGCTGCAATACACTCTCTAGGTTCCTCGGGAGGCGTAACACGTGCCGGTCACTATCCGCGGGCCGGCAAGTGTCGTTAAGACTTGCGCCTTTTCGACACGCCCTGCAAAGCTTCCGACGAGACATCCTCGTCTGTAAAGGTTGCTTTACAAACTAGCTAGCGCTCACCGGCCCTAATGGTTCAAGCCTACCGCAGCGGCTCGGCTTGCCGGCACCGTGGCTGAAGCGCACCCCAGCCGCACTCGGGTCGGCGCGACCAAGGCCCCGCGCCTAGCGTGTCCGTCCGTGGATCCACCGTGTTTCTTCGACAACCCATCGGTTTCTTCAGAGGAGAGACATCTGCTAACACAGACGCATGAGTCAGCTCAATTGGACCTTTGAGAAAGCCTCCGCTGCCGAAGCAGTCGCACGTACGCATGCGCTGCGCAGCACGCCACCTCCGCACGCCAAGCTCTTCGGCGCCAGACTCTGTGGTGAGGTAACGAACGTGCTCGGTGCGTATCAGCAGCTCCACGTATCCGCGCCCGTCAACCCCGGCGCAGCTCCGCTCAATCCCAGCGCAGCTCCGGCCAACACGGCATTGCGTCGCTGCACCGGCGGCCCTAGCTACGCCAGCGGCGAAGGCATTCTTTACCTGGCCCTCATCCTGCCCCACCGCGATTACCTGACGCCTTGCCCGCCCGGCCGCATCCTCAACCGCTACGTGCGAGGCTTCCTACGAGGCTTTCGCGCCGTTGGCGTTACCGCTGTCTACCCTGGTCGGGAATGTCTCACCGTCGGCGGCAAACCTTTTGCGGCCTTGGCGTGGGTCGAGACCGTGGAAGGCGCCGTAGCGATCGAATGCTTCATCGGCGTTCGCCACAGTGCGTCCCTTTGCCCGTCCTCTATCGGCAAGGCGTACGTTTCGTTAGAAAGCCTCCAATGTGGCTGCGACTTGCAGACGATATTCTGCGCCATGCGTGACGCACTCGCCAGCCACCATCGCGCAACATTCACCGAACAACCACTTAGCACGGTCCTTGATGCAGAAACCACCGATCACAATGCGCCAACCTGGCGATGGTCGTCCGCTCAGCCGATCCCCATGGGAACCCTCCGAGTGGGCCTCGCAGGAGACGCGACGATCGACGGCGTCGCGCTGAGCGGAGAGATCTTCATGCACGAAGGAGGTCTCGCGGAGCTCAACAGACGCCTCCGCGGCCGCCGCGCAGACGAAGTAGACGCCGCTTTAGAAGTGGAGGCAGTCTTTGGACCCGAGGGCTACGCCGTGGAGGGGCTGAAGACGCTCGACTCCCTACAAGCGGCCCTCGAAAGCGCGCTTGGGTTATCCCGAAAGGCTGGTCGCACCTCCCACTAGACGAAGAGTAAAAGCGCGGAAGCCTAGAGCTCTTCTTTGCCGAAGTAGAAGTCCGCCTCTCCTCCGTTGCCCTTTCCTTATGCCTGCGGCAAAGCGGGCTGCGGTACAACAACCGCAAGATGTATCTACATGTCGTTGCGAATCAGCGGGATGCTTACTTGGAAATGAGCCTGAGCCTCCCGGCGAAGTCGACTACCCCACTCTCCCCCCGCTCGTCGGCTTCTACGACAGACCCCGTGCTGATGCATTGCGCCGATGCATCGTGAGCGAACGTATTGGGGGGACCGCTCGCCAGAGCGGTGGGTCCCGCTGAGTGAGCGGCGATTCGGTCATTACTGAGGGTCTGGCACCCAGACCCTCTGCCGCGGAAGTCAATCCCGCAGCATTCACCCAAACTCCCCCGCCCAGCACGAACGTGTTCAGCTAGCAGGATCAACCGCGTGATGCATCCGTATAAGTCAGTGGGATCCTCTTCTGGAAATGAGCCTGAGCCTCCCGGCGAAGTCGACTACCCCACTCTCCCCCCGCTCGTCGGCTTCTACGACAGGCCCCGTGCTGATGCATTGCGCCGATGCATCGTGAGCGAACGTATTGGGGGGACCGCTCGCCAGAGCGGTGGGTCCCGCTGAGTGAGCGGCGATTCGGTCATTACTGAGGGTCTGGCACCCAGACCCTCTGCCGCGGAAGTCAATCCCGCAGCATTCACCCAAACTCCCCCGCCCAGCACGAACGTGTTCAGCTAGCAGGATCAACCGCGTGATGCATCCGTATAAGTCAGTGGGATCCTCTTCTGGAAATGAGCCTGAGCCTCCCGGCGAAGTCGACTACCCCACTCTCCCCCCGCTCGTCGGCTTCTACGACAGGCCCCGTGCTGATGCATTGCGCCGATGCATCGTGAGCGAACGTATTGGGGGGACCGCTCGCCAGAGCGGTGGGTCCCGCTGAGTGAGCGGCGATGCATCGGCGCAATGTATCTGCATGGGCCCAGCCACGGCGTATCTGCATGGGCCCGGCCACTCCGACCGGCTACTAAGCCGCACGGCCTCCCAACCTGCGTCGCCAATGGATTAAGCCGAACCGAGGAGAGTCCAAAGCCGTTGGGAAGAGTCAGAAACCGCCAAGCAGGATTAGCGCAGTCCACGCATGGTCCTGTGCCATACGTCGGCTGAGTTGAGCCTCCAGCGATAGCGGAACATTCGCAAACGACCCCCGAACGATCAGGGACCCACCGGCGGAAAGCAGCGTGGTTTGAGCGGAGTTGAGCAAGGAGCCGCCAGTGCTGAAGAGCTGCAAGTCGACCTGACGGAAGAAACTTGCCGGCAGAATGCCGAGGGTCGTCGCGGTACCCACGTCAAAAATGAAGGGGAGTTTGTAGGTCAGCGTCCCGCCGAGATAACGCTGCGCAAAGAACGCCGCATCTTCGTAGCCGCGGACATATTCGAGAAACACATTCCCTGGTGGAAGAAACCCGCGGTCGCTGATGATCCCGAAGGCGTTCCCGTATAGCGGCGCTCCGGCCGCCACGCCTCCTACCTGCAGAAGATAGTTGGCATCGCGGCCGCCGGAGAGGCCACGGACAGTTCCCGAGAGCGTCAGCGTATGCAACTTAGAAAATGGCAACGGCGTCACCGCAGTGAGATACCCTGCCATGTCGGTAAGAGGTTGATCGAGCGTGCTAAGCGACAGGGGATAGTGCGCAGCGACGAGGTTCAGGCCCAAGGCCCTTCTCACACCTGTGTAGGGCGTTGTTTCCGCTGCGCCGAAGCTCCCGCCGATATCGAAGCCGGTGAGCCGCCGAATGCCGGACCCCGGAAAGCCGCTCCCTGTGCGCTCAAAGCGTGTCCAACGTCCTCCGGCTCGGATCAGATTGCTTCCCCAGAGCAGCCGGGAGAAGGCCAGGCGCGCGTGCGTCCCGCGCTCGATGTAGTCAAAGCGCTGGGCGTTGGTGGTAAGGGCGGAGCCCTGAAAACCCCCGTGCGCAAGCTGCGCGTCAAACCAGAGTGGCGCAAACTGCCGGTTCAAATAGCCGATGGAGCCCCACAACTGCTGTTCGGTCGGCTGATAACTCGCCACCGCGGACCAACGATGGTAGCCGAGCATGTCGCCCCCCATCGCACCTAGACCGTAGATGGCGCCCACACTCTCGACCGCAACCAAGGAAAGCCCGCGAAACTCCGGAATCCAAAGCCGCTCGAACACTGAGTAAGGCGCGTCGGACAACACCCGCGTCGGCTGCCCTCCGAAATCGGCAAGTGCATGCTCCTCAGCGTGGGCAAGCTCAAGTTGCGGCGGTTCCGGAAGGTCCGGCGCAACGGAGTCCTCACGCTCTGCGCGAGGAACTTCATCAAGAGTCCACTTGAAGCCATCCCGGTTGAGAAAACGCACAGACACCGGACCTGCGAACGGCTCCAGGGCGAGGTACGGCGCATCAGTGAGCTGCTGCGGTGCGCCCGCCTGCAGACTGGATTGGAACACCTGAAAGCGATGCGCCTTCTCCGCTACATAAACGAAGCTCTCGTTGTCTATCCACGAGGGCGTGTAGGCCGTGGTGGACGGGTCGGAATGCCAAAGCTCCTGGCCGCTCTGCGCATCCAGCACCACAACCTGATAGCGTGCCCGCTGAAGCTTCGCAGCGATGAGCTTTGTGCCGTCTGGAGAAACCCGCGGCGCGAGGAAATACGTATGGAGAGGCGCCTTGACTACAACACGCACACGCTGCTGCGCAAGATCATACGCTGCCAAGTCAAAGGATGCGCCGCGAGCACGCGCAAAGAAGTAAGTTCGTCCGTCGGGACTGATCGATCCGCCGGCGCCGTGCAGGTCGCGCTCAACCTCCGAGAGCACGTTCTTCGCGATATCCAGCCGCATCAAGCGGTTGACGGGAAACGTTTTGCCGTCGTCGAAGGCCACGAAGTAGAGCTCCGAATCGTCGGCGGTGAAGGAAAGCCCACTAATGCTATTGGTTGAAGGCGACAAAAGCTTTCGTGGCGGAACCACATCCGTTAGCAGACGCTTGAGGCGCACCGCGCCACTCGGTCCGCGGACCTCGAGTTGGAGCGGCGTAGCCAAGTCCGAGTAGACCCGAACTTCCGACCCTTCTGCGCTGCGAGCATAGCGGGCGTATTGGCCGAGCGAGGCCACGACGCGTTGCTCAGCCGGCCGATGACGCACCTTCAACGTGCGCTGAAGGTGGCGGTTGTACTGGTCAATCAGCGTTGTCAGCGGGTGCCCAAAGGCCGAACCGAAGCGTTGATTGACGGCAATGGGTGCCAGCACCTCGTCACCTTGATGGCGCACAAGCTCCCAGAGCTTGTCCTCACCGTACGTTCGGGCGAGCCAGTCGATGAAGTGCGAGCCAATCAGGTATTGCGGACCGTGCGGGATCCTCCGGTTGTAGGGCGAGAGCATGCCACCGTTGAAGCTTCGTCCCGCCATGGCTGCGGCAAACACACCGTTGAAGTAGGGCGAACCGAGGCGGCCACTTCCCCCTTGAAGCTTCGTTTCGTAGTAGACCGCCAACCCTTCCCAAAACCACGGGTCGAGGCCGATCTGCGGCGAGTATATCGGACCGGTCAGCAGAGAAAGCAGGCGCGGCAATCCCCGCACCTGAAGCCGCTGCACGTAATGCACCAGCTCATGGCATGCAATGAAGGCCGGGTCCGGCGGCAAACCAAGCGTGGCGAAATGTTCGCTGGTGAAGTAGGTCGGGATCACCGAATGGGGCAAAAGCGCAGCCGTGACGTAGGCGTTGTTGAAAGCCACATCTGGCATTACAATCCGGAGGCGTTCGTTGACCGAGACATGCGCCTCAATGCGCGCCGCGCATTGCTCAAGCCGAGGCAATACCCTTTGCACCTTGGCCTGCGCGCCATTCGGGTAGTAGATGTCGAAGCGCGGCGTGCGCAACTTCCGCATTTGCGAACGCGCAAGCGCCGCATCGATGGGCGGCCCAAAGCGGGGGAAAGGCGTGGCGCACCCCGCCACGCTCAAAACGAGCGCGACAAGAAGCAAGCACGCGGCAGGCCGTGCCAACCAAACGGTCGACCGCAGTGCAGTAAAGGAACCCGCACGCTTGGCGCCAAAGTGGCTGCAGAAACTGCCAAAGTGGCTGCAGAAACTAGGGCACACCCGAAGCCTCGCCTCAAGCCCGGCGATCGTGGCGTCGTCACACCACGAAGGACGCGTAACGAATGTCATCATCGGGAAGCAAGAGGCTTAGCAAGGTACGGCGCGAGCAAAACGAACGGCAGCGGAGGAACCCCTTCAGAGGACGGCGATGTCCGACGTATCATTTTCGAAATGGATTCTAACACATGCTGCCATCAACCAAAGAAAGCACGACGCTTCTTGCTCTTAGTGCGCTCCTTGCCACCACCGCATGTAGCTCCGACGAAAGCCCATCGCTCACAGGCGGAGCAGGCTCCACCCAATCCGGCACGGGAAACAGGACGGGCGAGCGCCCACTGGAGCAGAGCGCCGAGGCCATATTTGAGAACAAGGAGGGCGCCCGCACTCCCGGTTACACCGCCGGCGCATGCACCCTCGAAGCGGTGGCTTTACCCTTTGAAGATCCACAAGCCTCGTTGCACTGGAGCACAGCGGATCTTCCTTTCTCCGACTACAGCCACGCGATCATGTCGCCCGTTGTTGTTGACTTCATCAAAGAAGAAGGCGATCCCATTCCGGAGATCATTTTCATCAGCTATCGGAGCTACAGCAGTGGCTGGGGTGACGGCGTCATGCGGGTCGTCTCAGGACGCGCGCCACACGAAACGCTGCTCACCATTGCTGGCGATGGCTCACCTGCCAACTCCGACAGCGACACCGCGGGGGCAAACTTCCTCTTTGATGCGCATCCCTCGGCGGCCGACCTGGATGGCGACGACACTCCAGAGGTTGTGGCGCTGCTGCAGAACGGCGGCCTTCAGGCAGTCAAGTCAGACGGAAGCGCCCTGTGGACCACGTCAAGCACCGATGCGCCTCGCTCAGAGCTGAGAAATGGTGCTGTAGCCATTGCCGACTTGGAGGGCGACGGAACTCCGGAAGTTGTGGTCGGCCGCTCGGTCTTTGACGGACGCACCGGAGCTCTGCGGTGGCGAGGAAGTGCAGGCAGAGGGAGGAACGGGCAAGGGCCGCTTAGCTGCGTGGCAGACTTGGACCAGGACGGGAGCAAAGAGATCATCGCCGGCAACACCGTCTACACGGCCAACGGCAGCGTGCTGTGGCAAGTGAGCGGAACGGGCGACGGGTTTTGCGCAGTAGCAGACATCGTAAACAACGACACCGGCGCTGCTGGCAAAGACGGCGTGCCCGAGGTTGTGCGGGTCTCGAGCGGCTCGCTCTACCTTCACGAGACACGCACCGCTGACAACAACGAAGGCCGTGTGATCTGGTCGCGGGCCCTGCCTGCCTGCAACTCCGATGGCCTATGCAACGCGTGTGAGACGGGCAATGGCGGAGCACCCACAGTTGCGGATTTCGACGGCGACGGTCAAGCCGAAGTGGGTGTGGCAGGAACCACTTGCTACTCCGTGTTTGATCCTGAATGCGCAAGCAGCAGCACCGAAGGGTGCGTTGAAAATGGCGTGCGCTGGGCCCGCCCCACTGAGGACAACTCATCCCATGTCACTTCCTCGACCGTGTTCGACTTCAACGGCGATAGGACCGCAGAAGTGGTGTATAACGATGAGCACCGCTTCCTCGTGCTGGATGGGCGGAGCGGTGACGTGGTCTACTGGAACTGGAACCCCTCACGCACGCGCACGGAGCAGCCCGTGGTGGCTGATGTTGATAACGACGGCAACGCCGACATCGTTTTCGTAGCCAACAGCGAGGCCGGCTTTGCCGGGGACCAGATCCCGAACGAGCACATTGCTGCCGAGCGCATTCCCGGCATCGAGATCTGGTCGAGCGGTGACGACGCATGGGTGGGCGCGCGCCCCGTGTGGAATCAACACACCTACCACATTGACAACATCACCGCGGCCGGGACGCTTCCCAGCCCTGAACCCGCAAGTTGGCTAACGCACAACACCTACCGTCTCAACCTCGCCGAGGAAGATCCCTTAGCAGCGCCCGATCTCACCTCAGCCGGCGGGGGACGCGTGTGCGATGGGAGCAAGCTCGCTCTGTGCGTGCAGCTGCAAAATGCAGGAGACGTGCGCGTGGGCCCAGGCGTTGAGGTCACCTTCTATAGCGGCAACCCGAGCGATGGCGGAATCGAGATCGGCAAAGCAACTTCCAAACGGAATGTTGAAGCAGGAACCGTGGGCGAGGTTGTCTGCATCACTGCTAACAACAGCTCGATGGACGTATACGCCCAAATCGACACCAACGACCGCGAATGCAACGCCGACAACAACCTGGTCAACTTCAATGTCACCGCCTGCCAAACATCCGAGGTTCAGTGAACGTCGTCGACTCGGTGCGATGCCGCTGAGGGTGCGACACAGGACCGGCCACACTTGCTATAAAATGAAGGTTTAGCAAGCGCGCGTTAAGGCACTGCGAATTGCACGAACCTCGCAAACCTTCGGGCCGACTCAAGTAGGTTCACTCTGCGTCAACGAAAACATCCCCGAACTGATTAAGTGCCACTAGCATCCAAAGTCCAAAAAAGGCGTCCGTCTCTCGAAGTTGGGCGGAATCCTCTCCGGACTGACCGCACTCCGGGCTGAATAGCAGTTCGCAACTCGGAGGGAATCCATCCTCGGGCGGCTTTAGCACAGCGTCGATATTCTCTGCCGTCACGGGATCAGGAACGGCCTTGCAGCTGACTTGCTCGTAATACGCAGCGAGGCGCGCCTCGAGCGCTTCTACGCAGGAAACGTATTCTCCCACCGTCGCAGGGCAGTCATCAGCTACACCGTCCTGAATACGCTGATCGCAGCTCTCCTCTTCGGAAGGGTCGTCCTCAGATACATCGTCCTTCTGCATCTCCAGACCTTTTTTCATCTCCTGTAGACACTGCGACGTGAAGTCTTTACAACCCGAGTACTCGAATGGGATCACGGGCTCGCGTCGCTCGCGGAATCCATCGGCGCTCATTAGATGAAAGCCCAGGTGACAGCCGAACTCGAGAAACGTATCACCTTCTGGCATGACAGGGTCGGCGTAACGCTCGCACAAGGTCACGGCTTCTTCGTCGGTAATCTCCGGGAGCTTCTTTTCACGGTCAATACCAAGCGCGTCGGAGTCGTCGTCGCCACAATCTATCAAGGCGATGCATGCTGCGATAAGTAATGTCGTGATTCTCATATGCTACTGCCCCGCTCGTCCAAATCGCTCCAAGCGACACGACTAGATCAAGATCCTTATATAGTGCGTTACCAAGTATAGTGCGTTACCAAGGTACCTCAGTTCCGGCCAACATGCTATACGGCTCGCCCGACGGGTGTGACCCAACAGCTGTGAACCGGCGCCTGTGACCCAACAGCTGTAATCCAACAAAAGTAACCCTGCGATGCCCGTGGGCCTACATATGCGTGCCGCCACCCTTTCACCCATACGAGCCAGTTAGGTCCGGTCGCGTCTGAAACGAACGGTGAGTTGGCTGGATGCGCAGTCGTAAAACCGCCTCGGATCCCCTAAGGGGTTGTAAAGCAACCTTCACAAGACCGGTGGATCCATTGCGCCTCTCTCGCGACCCGACTACGGCGCCACGGCGGCCCAACTACGCAGCCTAGCGTGGTCAAGACCCCATTCCCCCACCAGGGAACGCGCCAAAGAGCCGAGGCATAGGAACAAATGCAAAAGGCCCAGCCCGACCCCGGCTCCTATTTGGTGAAACCAGTCCCCCGTCTATGCCCTCTCATTCAGCGAGGAATAGACCGAGTGGCGCCATTCAATGAGCGGACGCCCTCTGATCTTGCTGCTCAGGCAGTGCAATTATATGCACTTGCTTCAGCCTCCCTTGACAGGCATCGTACGTGACGCATCGAAGGACTCACTTTCGATAGGCAGAGCCAATTGACTCACAGAGCCACTTGACCAAGGAGAACACGTGCCAAAGCTTACCCATTTGCCATCATCCACACGCCACACGCAGCGCTCATCCATCTGCTGGGCCCTTGCCCTCTGCGCCAGCGCCTGCTCCGCCGACCTAGAGCAGACAGCCGACGCCAATCAAGCAGGTCAGCAAGGCGCGCTTGCTGTTTCTCAGCCAGCCGACGGCGACGTCATTGTGAACGCCACCCCCGCTTTCAGCGGAGTGGCAACTCCCGGAGCTACGGTGAGCTTGAGCCTGACGTGTAGCGCAACGCCCGATCCTGACTCCGACCTTCCTCCTCGAGAGAGGTGCATCAGCCGCGGCGGCAGCGTCGTTGCCGACAGCTCGACAGGAGCCTGGCAGATCCCGTTTGGCAGCACAATCCGGCTTGGTTGCGCTGAAGTTCCCCGGCTTCTCCACAACTCCGACTGCAGGCTTGTCGTCAGCGAGGAAGATTCTGATGAGGAAACCTCGATAGAGTTCCGCTCCGTCTACATGCTGTTCGACGGAGTGACGCCTTTTGAGGACACCACCAGAGTGCGAGGGCGAATCCTTCACGCAAACAGCAGTAGCGTAGTGGTGACTTTCTTCAGCGAAGGTGGCGAGCTTGGAGGAAGCGCCGCCGCTGACCTGCTTCCCCCGCGCGACTCAGACAATCCCGCCCTCCAGCTCTGGCAAGGCAGCATTGACGACCACTCGCTGCCAATTGCGTCCTATCCAAGTCTTACTTTCACAGCTGAAGCTGAAGTAGTCGATGCTGACGGGCGCATAATTGAAGTCACCGATGAGCGAGTCTATCAGCGGCTCTTCCTCCCCGTCGTTAGCAATCCGTAGTCTACCAAGTAGCCCACGGAGGTTACTGCGCCTGCACAGGCGCAGTAACCTCGCCCGTAGCGGCCGTGCGACGGCATCGACAGGTGTCGTACGGCACGGCAGCAGGCACCTACACCTCGTCATAGATTTAGCGGGATCCTCACCTGGAAATGAGCCTGAGCCTCCCAGCGAAGTCGACTACGCCACTCTCCCCCCGCATGTCGGCATCCACGACAGGCCCGCGGGCAGACGCATCGTGAGCGAACGTATTGGGGGGACCGCTCGGCCCTGGTTTGAATGACGCAGAGCGGTGGGTCCCGCTGAGTGAGCGGCGATGCGATTTCTGTTGAGGGTCTGGCACCCAGACCCTCTGCCGCTGGATTGAATCCCGCGGCATTCACCCAAACTCCCCCGACCATCACAAACGTGTTCGGGTGACGTGTTCAGGTAGCAGGGACGACAAAGTCATTGCATCTATATGTCGTTGCAAACTAGCGGGATGCTCAATTGAAAATGAGTCTGAGCCCCTTGGCGAAGTCGACTACGCCACTCTCCCCCCGCATGTTGCCGGCATGTACGACAGGCTCCATGCAGATGCACGGCGCCGATGCATCGTGAGCGAACGTATTGGGGGGACCGCTCGCTAGAGCGGTGGGTCCCGCTGAGTGAGCGGCGATGCATCGGCGCCGTGTATCTGCATGGGGCCAGCCACCACGCTGCATGCCTCCCATGCTGCACACCTCCCATACTGCGTCGCCACATGGCTTAGACAGTTCATCCCTGCCGCCAAAATAGATACCAAAGCCCTACAGTTTCCGCACCGACTGACGGCACGTCCGTCTGTATGCTACGCCATGCCCCATGGGCAATTTCTACGTCACGACGCCGATTTACTACGTCAACGACAAGCCTCATGTTGGGCACGCCTACTCCACCATTGCAGCCGACGTCCTTCGCCGCTACCACGCCTTGCGCGGCGCGGCGACCTACTTCCTCACCGGCACAGACGAGCACGGACAAAAGATTGAGCGGCGCGCAGCCGATGAAGGCATCTCCCCGCAACGCTTCGTCGACTCCATGGCGCCCGCCTTCCGCGAAACGGCCGACCTTCTAAACTGCCACTACAACGACTTCATCCGCACCACGGAGTGGCGCAATAAGGATTGCGCTCAAGCCCTCTGGCGCCGCTTAGAAGCCGCGGGCGACATCTACCGGGGCGAGTACGAGGGCTGGTACTCCGTCTCCTCCGAGGCCTTCTTCAGCGAAAAAGACCTTCTTCCGGGCCACCTCGACCCGATCACAAAGAGGCCCGTCGAGAAGGTCAAAGAGCCAAGCTACTTCTTTCGACTAAGCAACTACACGCAACCCCTGCTCGACTTCTACCGGCGCAATCCGGATTTCATCCGGCCAAGCGCCAGGCAGAATGAAGTGTTGCGCTTTGTCGAACAAGGCCTTCACGACCTGTCAATCTCCCGCTCTACCTTCCGCTGGGGCGTCCCTGTGCCGGGCAACCCGAGCCACGTGATGTACGTGTGGCTCGACGCCCTGGCCAACTACATCAGCGCGCTTGGCGGCTTTGAAGGCGACGCCTCGCTCTTCAAGCAGTTCTGGACGCCTAGCGCGCGCGTGACCCACATCGTTGGCAAAGATATCCTACGCTTTCATGCGGTCTACTGGCCCGCGTTCCTAATGAGCGCCGGCATCGAATGCCCCACGCAGGTGTGGGCGCACGGATGGCTCACCGTCGATGGCGAAAAAATGAGCAAAAGCATCGGAAACTTCATCCCGCCCGCGCCGCTAGTAGACGCCGTGGGTGTCGACCCGCTGCGCTACTACCTGATGCGCGACATCGCCTTCGGGCAAGACGGCGACTTCAGTCATAAGGGGATGATGGGTCGCTTCAACGGCGAGCTAAGCAACGGGCTCGGCAACTTGCTTCAGCGTGTCATCGGTGGAATCGCAAGCAAGATCGACGGCGGCCGCATTCATCCCGTGAACGCAGCCGAGCTCACTACCGATGAGAAAACACTTATTGACCAAGCGCGGGAAGCAGCCACAGAAAGCGCCAAGTTCTATGACGACGTCTCCCTGCACCGCGCGGTGGAGGCCGCTTGGACCCTGGTGAACACGGCCAACAAATACGTCGACTCAACCGCACCTTGGGCACTACTGAAAGACGGCGATGATGCGCGGCTCCGTCAGGTGATCTACACCGTCGCCGAAACGCTGCGCTGGCTCAGCGTTCTCCTTTGGCCGGTCATGCCAGGCAAATGCGACGAGCTGCGTCAGCAGCTCGGCCTGCGCGCGCTCATGCCTGCAGAAGGGCTTGACCTTTGGCCGAAAGAGTGGGCGTGCTTGCCGCCTGATCTTCAGAGTGCGCCGGGCAAAGCACTCTTTCCGCGGTGGTCAGCAGAAGAAGAGAAAGAGTTGCTCGGACGGCTCGAAGTGGATGGCCCGGACGCGGAAGAAGGAGGCCGTCAGCGCCGCCGACGCACAACGCAAAAGGTGGCTCGGCGCAGCGGCGCACCTGCGCCATCCGCTGCGGATGCAGCCGACAGCAGCGATGCAACCAACAGCAGCGATGCAGTCAGCCATGCAAAGGAAACCGCATCCACACCACCGGAGGGATTTGTAACATTCGATCAGTTTATGGCGGTTGATCTACGGATCGCACAGGTCAAGCATGCCGAGCCCGTGCCAAAAAGCAAGCGTTTGCTCCGCTTGCAGGTGGATTTAGGTGAAGCAGGACAGCGGCAGATTCTGGCCGGCATCGCAGAACACTATCAGCCAGAGTCACTCATCGGGAAGCAGCTTCTTGTGGTTGCCAACCTTCCGCCTCGCAAGATGATGGGACTCGAATCCCAGGGGATGGTACTCGCAGTCAAAGACGATGCTGGACTGAGCGTGGTGGGTCCTGAGCGTCAGGTCACACCCGGCGAGAGGGTGAGCTAGCCATGCTACCGAAGCTTTCGCTCTACAAATCCGACAGCTGTATCTATTGCGTTTTCGTGCTGCGCGCGATCAAGGACTTGGGACTCGATGTGCAACTGCGCGATGTACGTCGCGACCCCGAAGCTTATCAGCAGCTGATGGAAGCACAGGGACGCGGCACCGTACCTGTACTCCGCATTGAGAGCGAAGAAGGTGTGCGCTGGATGCCGGAGTCGCGTGCAATCGTGCAATACCTGCAGACGCTTATGAACACTCCCTCTTTCTAACAAGGCTCTCTCAAACAAGGCGCTCCCTGACGAGGCGCTCTCGGACAAGGGCTCGGTTGGTGGCAGACTTGACGGCAAACACGACCTGGCTAGCGTCCCGCAGAGTCTACATGGGAGGGCGGCTCTCACCAGCAGCAGCACCGTTTTCACCAGCAGCACCGTTTTCACCAGCAGCACCGTTTTCACCAGCAGCACCGTTTTCACCAGCAGCACCGTTTTCACCAGCAGCACTGTGCATTGACGAAGGCCGCATCACCCACATCGTGGAGCTTGAAGACGGCGCATACGCTGCAGCAGTCCGCGACCTCCAAGCGTCGCACCCTCTGACCGACTATGGCGAGCGGCCCATCACGCCCGCCTTCGTCAACGCCCACACGCACCTTGCCCTCTGTGCTCTGCGCAGCGGCTGCAACTCCGCTGCCAATCGGCTGGTGGAAGACGTCTTCTTTCACTTTGAACGCCAACTCTCGGCAGAAGATGTGCGCGCCTTCTCCCGCATGGGAGCTTTCGAATCGCTGCTCTCAGGTGTGGGCCTGGTGTGGGACCACTACTACTTCGGAGAAGCTGTGGCCGCGGCACTCGAAGATACCGGCTTAGCTGGCGTGGTCGCTCCCACCCTGCAGGACCTGTCAGGGCCGGGCGCAGCACGAACAGAGCAGACGCTCGCCGAAACCAAGGCCCTCGCCGAAAAGGAGCGGCTAAAGCAGCGCGGCATCTTCGCTGCCGTCGGTCCCCACGCCACCGACACGGTCAGTGCAGCGTGCTGGGAAGCAGCCGTCGCTCTTGCACAAGACAAGCAACTGCCCGTCCATGCCCATCTCGCCCAATCCCTCGATGAGTATAACCTCGCCGTCTCGCGCCATGGTTGTTCACCGCTTGCGTGGCTGGAGCAGCTCGGAGTCTTGAGCGCGGCGCCCACGCTGATGCTGGCTCATGGCATCTTTACCAGCCGACACGAACTGCGAAAGCTTCGCGAAGACACGCACGCCCTCGCCTACTGCCCCGCCTCGCAATCGCACTTCGCTTTTCCCGCGCGGGCCGACCTTTGGCAGGCATGGGAAGTGCCGTGGGTACTAGCCACCGACTGCGCCGCCAGCAACGACACCATGAACCTCCAGCAAGAGCTTCGCCTCGCTGCCATCGGTCCAATGGCCAAGGTATCTCTTGATCCCGCCTACGAAGCCTTTGTGTCCACCGGAGACCCGCTCGACGGCGCGCGCATTGAGCAACTTCGGCAAGAGCAGAAGGCGAGCCTGCCCACCCCGCGCCAGCTCCTCCAGCGCGTATGGGAGGTTCCGGGCCGGTTGCACCCGCAGTTTCAGGCTGGCACGCTCAGCGAAGGCGCTCTCGGCAACATCCTCGTGTGGGATGATAAACACCCCAACCTGTGGCCCGCCACCGACTTCCTGCACACCCTCGTCCACGCCAACGCCACCCCCGCCATCTTTGCCATGTATGTCATGGGCCGGCCAATCGGCGAGTGCGGCAACTTCCATCAAAGCATCCACCAATCCCCAGAATACCGCGATGCCCAAAAAGAAGCCTCCCAGCGCCTTCACCAACTTCTCCGCTAGCTTCTCCATGAGGCGAGCCCACGCCGAACGTCAGCCAAACCCCCCCGTGCGCATCAGGCGCCCGTGCACACATCAGCAAGCCTATTGGGGTCCCGCTGAGCGCCGCGATGCGCCACCACGCCGCAAGTGCCCACCACGCCACATGCACCCCTCAATAACGAGCCTGAGCCCCCACGGGCGAAGTCGTCATACCTACATCAACTCGCACGTCTGCTTCACCCTCACCCCTTCACCTCAGCCTCCCCATCCGCTTCCTTTCGTCAGGCTACGGTCTTCGGTCACCGTAGCCCACCATGCTCATCAGGCGCCCGGTGCCGCATCAGCAAGCGTATTGGGGGGACCGCTCCGCCCTGGTTTGGATGACGCTGCGGAGTGGTGGGTCCCGCTGAGCGCCGCGATGCGAAACCGCGCGCCCACCACGCCACATGCGGGTCCGCATCAGCAAGCGTACTGGGCTCCCGCTGAGCGCCGCGATGCGAAACCGCGCGCCCACCACGCTGCATCACACGCACTACCGAGCTCGAAAAGTCCTCTACGCGACTACACCTGGTATGGGATCTCGACGAAAGCGTGCACCTCAGGATCGAAGTCCCGCGTATTCCGCGTCAAAAGCCGCAGCCCATACTGAACAGCAATCGCGCTCTGCAACGCGTCCGGAAGCTTCCACCTGTGTTGACGTCGCAGCTTCGCACCCAGGTCGGCAATGCCGGCATCGATTGGAATCAGAGGGAAGTGCTCGAGCAATGCCACCGCGCGCTCAAATCCCGGCGAGTCAAAACCTGCCAGCACCTCGGCTCGCGTAATAGCAGACATGGATGCGCGCCCGCGTGTCTCACGCAGCGTCGCACTACCCTCAAGTACGCCATTGAAATGATCGATGAGGATCACAGAGTCGAGCAGAACAGCCTCACCAGGCATCGCGCATCCGAGTCTGGTAGGCCAGACCATCTTCCTCAGTCCAAGTCCCGCGCGTGTCCACCAGCAGACGCTCGAAGGTGGGCGCATGAGGAACCGCCCGCGCCCGGAGCACCTGCAGCGCATCGCGAATCACCTGGGCCATCGAAACGCCGCGTCGGTCCGACTCCTCATCGAGCCACCGCTTCTCCTCCTCATCCAACGAAATCACCGTCCTCACCTTACTCATGATATCGATCATACATCATGATATCACACACGGCCACTGAAACCGGTTCAACGAAGACCCTCATCCTCGGTGCACCTTCCTCAGCGTCGCCACCGGCGTTACCCAACCCCACCACGCCCATCAGGCGCCCACTACGCCACATGCACCCCCTCAACAACGAGCCTGAGCCCCCACGGGCGAAGCCGTCATGCCTACATCAGCTCGCACGCCTGCTTCACCCTCACCCCCTTCACCTCAGCCTCGCCGCTCCTCCCCTTGTCTCACCCGCCGCTCAGGTCAACCAAAGCCCACCACGCCCATCAGGCGCCCGTGCCTGCATCAGCAAGCGTATTGGGGGGACCGCTGCCTACAAGGCAGTGGGCGGTCCCGCTGAGCGCCGCGATGCGAAACCGCGCGCCCACCACGCCACATGCACCCCTCAACAACGAGCCTGAGCCCCCACGGGCGAAGACCTCATACCTACATCAACTCGCACGTCTACTTCACCCTCACCCCTTCACCTCAGCCTCCCCATGCGCCTTCGTTTGCCTTGCAATAAGCGTTCAGTCACCCAGCCCACCCATGCCCATCAGGCGCCCGGTGCCGCATCAGCAAGCGTATTGGGGGGACCGCTGCCTACAAGGCAGTGGGGGGTCCCGCTGAGCGCCGCGATGCGAAACCGCGCGCCCACCACGCCACATGCGGGGATCCTCATCAGCAAGCGTACTAAGGTCCCGCTGAGCGCCGCGATGCGCCACCGTAGCCCACCACGCTGCATGCCTAACCACGCCACATGCGGGTCCGCATCAGAAGCGCCCCGACAAACCGAAACCGCCAGAAACCGGCACCACCCGAAGCTCACTCACCGCCCGAGGCTCCTCCAAATCCGGCTTCCCGCGCAACAAGTAAATCACCGGCACCGACAACAACGGAGCCGCCGCTAAAAACGCAAACGACCCATTCAAAACGCCGTTCCGGTGCACCTCAGCGCACACGCCGCGCGCATCGCGCAAATCGCTCGCGCAACCGCCATCACCAGCCATGGAAACCACACCCTGAGCCACCAGCGCCGCACCACCTCCAGCCGCAAGCCACCCCCACCATGGCACCCCGTCACGCTCAGGCAGTGCGTAAGACAGCCCGCCGATAGCTGCCAACGAACCCACGCTTGAAAGCCCCAAACCAAGCCACGGCGCCTCCACATCACCATCCTCATCCCGCCAAACCTGCGACAGCACAAAACCACCCGCGATCGCAGCACCCCCCAAACCAACAACCCACCATGGCGCAAGGTGCGCATCCGCACCCGACGGCTGCTTCGGCAACAAAGACGAACGGGAAGCCAACGAAGCCTCGGAGCGGTGCGCCTCGGCTGCGCGCGGCGCCTCGCCACGCAAGTCGATGGAGCGGTCGCTTGAAAGCGCACGCACCGTCAAATCGAGGTCTTCGGAATCCACTTGCGCCGGAGCGTGCAAATAGGCCGACGCCAGCACCTGCCCCTCATCCAAATCGATGCTGTCGATGCGCACGCCCTGCGCAGTGCTCACCACGCTCCAAACCTGCTCCACACCAGCCAAATATCCCACACGACGCGCATCGCTCTGCACAAACCGCCCAAGCTCCTCATCCTCCTTGTAGCGCAGCAGCAGCTGCCTACGGGTCTGAAGCGCCCCATCAAAGCGCGTATCCACGTGCAGTGTACTCCCCACATCAGGCGTAGCCTCAACCGTGTAAACGCGGCTTCGGTGCCCGCTCTCCGGGCAATGCAAGTGCACCTTGTACGCCCCGTACGGCCTCTCACGAAGCTCAAAGGGCGTGGTCCCAACGCGGCGCCCATTGAGGAACACATGGCAGCCCGGCGTCTCGCTATGCACCCGCAGGCTCACATCCTTCTTCTTTTGGTAGTGCTTCTGCACCTTCGCAAAAAGCTCCCGCGTCCACGGCGGATGCACCGTGGCATCGTAGATCCCATCCGGCACCAGCCGCAAACACTCCACCGCCTTCGTCCAAGCCGCATCCGACTGCTTGGCGTGCTGAAGCTCCCGCACCTGATAAAGGCACACGTTCATCGTCTTTGCTGCCACGAGATTTGAGCGGTGCAGCGTTTCAATGGAGTTCCATGCCGCACCTAGGCACTGGTCGGCCGATTGATGGGCCTCCTCCTTGCGGCCAAAGGCCACGTGGTAGAGCACATCCTGCGAGCACTTCTTCATCCGTTCGGCTTCAGCGTCGCGCCACGGAGCCGGATCCTTCGACCCGCGCCGACCAATCGCCCGCCGAGCGGCCTCACCGCCCGTCACCGGCAAACCCTGAGCCCTCAGCTGCTTTTGCAGCCTATCCTGCAACTCGATGAGCGACGCATCATCTTTTGACGAAAGACCCGCAGGCACCAGAAGCCGCAGCGGCTCACCCGCCGACCTGGCAGCTTCATCCGCCCGCGCGGGCATAGCGTCTCCAACGCCGCTCAGCACGCAGGCAGTCGCCAAGATGACCCCCAGCGGCCTCACGCATAACCGCGCCTCCCGCCAAGCACGCAACCCGTCCAAGTTCATCCCACCCACCTAGCTAAAACCTCCCCAGAACTCCCAAGATCAGCCTGAGCACCCCAAGAGCCTACAGACTCAAGCGTATCATCTGTGAACCCAAAACTACTGCTTGCATCATTACCATAACCTGAGCCCCCAGAACCCGACCCAGAACCGGAGCTGGTCACGACGCAGCCGCCCGCATCACGCGCATACCCCTCCGGACACTCAGCCTCGCCTCCGCGCACCCCGCAAGACCGCAGAGGGCGACCAAAACCATGCACAGCCTCCTCACCGCACGCAGAAAGGAGTCTGAGCCTCCGCGGGCGAAGGCGTCATACCTATAAGTTACTTGATACTCCACCTTCACTCCCTTCACCTCTGCCCCCATCCTCTGCCTTCGTTCGGTTTCTGTCTTCACTCCGCTGACCTAACTTCAGGCGCAAGCGGCCTCATCAGCAAGCGTATTGGGGGGACCGCTCGCAAGAGCGGTGGGTCCCGCTGAGCGCCGCGATGCGGCCACAGGCGCCCATCACCGCCCTGCGCAGGATTAGTTCACGCTGCATACCTTCGCTCCGCTTGGAAAGTTGTCCACTGTACCACCCGGTGCATCGCATCGCGTTGGTGTGCCGTTCGATTGCTTTGGGCAATCATCATCACCGTTGCACACTGGGCTGCACCGGAAGACTTCCTCACCGCTCGGCACTTCCACGCAATACCCGTCGCTAAAGCCCTCCAGTCCGCACGCCGCATGACCCTCAGCATCCGCCTTCGTGCAGGGGTTTGAGAAGCTTAGCAGCGCCGGACACGTCGACACCCTTAGTGCACATACCTCAGCCTCGCCGCCCTCCGCAGTATCACGGGTTGCCGTCGAAAAGTAGGGCACGGCATTCGCCGGGCAGTCGTCTCCCTGCGCGCTTCGCAGATGCTGACAGAAGTAGCCAGCCTCCTTGTTCTCCGCCTCCGTCTGCACGCATGCCATCCCTTCCCCGCACTGGTTGCTGCCTTCGCAGGCTTCGCATATCCCTACGCTTGCTGCTGCCACTTCCGTGCACACGTTCTCCAGCACGTTGCATGTGCCATCACCGCATGCTTCTTGCGCTTCGGCGGTGCACGCAACGCAGCGGTTCTCCGCACTGGAGTCGCCCGCCAGGCAGACGGGGTTACTCCCCGCACACCCTGCGTTCCCTTCAGCCAGGCACACCACGCACGTCTCGGTGGCCTCGTCGCACACAGGCGTCCGCTCAGGACACTCACCACACGCCATCCCAGCGCCATCACCACTGCCACTTCCAGAGCCCGACCCAGAACCGGAGCCGGAGCCACTCACCCCAGGACATCGAGGATCCGGCTCATCCCCATCACACAAATCAAACTTCCTATGAACGCACCCAGCAAGCACCGAGCAAACAAACAACCCAGTCGTGAAAAACCACGACCCTCGCACCCACCAGGTGCGTCCGCAGGGGGCTGCAGCAGCGAGCGTTTGGGGGGGACCGCTTTCCGAAGGAAAGGGGTGGGTCCCGCTGAGCGCGCGCGGCAACCCCCTGCGGACGCGCCAAGCCGGCCGATGCTTCCACAGCGCGCGCGCAAACAGCGCCACCACGCCACTCAAAGGAAAGACCGCTGACCTCGCAGAACCACGTGCCCCATACGAACAACTTACGTCTGATTTCCTCACTTTGAACTCCCTTTTCAACTAGAACCGCCCCGAGAACCCTAAGCCACCCGCTGTCGGCACCACCTGAAGAGGAAGCCGCTTGCTCTTCTGTCTCTGTGGCTTACCGCCAGCCAGGTGCCACACCAAAGCACCAACCACTGCCGCAGCGCCCACACCCAAATACGCCGCGCTCACACCCACTCTGGCCTCTCGGCCATCAAGGCAGGCGCCATCATCAGCCGAAAGGGTGCACGCATCGCCGCGCACCAAACCCACAGTACCCACCGCCGCCAGCGCCACACCCGCGCCACCAAGCAAAAGCGGCCCAAGCACCGCGCTGTAAGGTCATCAGTTGAACTCGCCTCCACAAAACCTGTTGCTACAGCCTGCTGTCTCGCAACCGCAGTTTGCGCTGCCGGGACATTCATTATCATCCACACAAGAATAGGTGCACCAAAGTGCACTCTGTCCTGCTCGTCGCTCACACCTAGAATCATCTAGATTAGTGGCCCCGCATGCGGCAGTGTCAGTACACAGTTCCTGAGCCTCATACTGTAGTACGGCCTCACAGGTCGTAACATTCTCATCAATTCCGCAGTAGTTGGCTGGGTCTTCACCGCTCAACGACACCCTATCTTGTAAAGTTGCAATGAAGTGTTGCTGACAACCTGCGCTTGTAAGGAACTGACAGTATCCGTCTTCCAGGTCATCACCTCGAAACTTCATCGGCACGCACTTACGAACCTCGCCACATTCGCTGTCACTCACACATTTCTCGCAGTCAACGAGGGAGCCAAGCTGAACATTTGTGCACTTGTAGGTCTGCGGGTTGCAGGACGCAGGCTGATCACTCTCAGTACGACAAAGCTCCGCCTCGCGGGCCGGAGTGCACTCACGACACACTCCCGCATCACATGCAGCGAGACCTTCAAGATGGTTGCAATCCTCGTCACCTTCACATGCCACGCAACTGTTCTCAACGCACCGGGACGCATCAGCAGCCGAACAGTTCGCATTGTCGAGACATCCCACGCATTCCCTCGTGGTCTCCAGGCAGTGCGGCGTCTCGCCTCCGCAATCATCACATACGCCGTTACCCGCGCCACTTCCCGCTCCGGCGCCAGAATCCCCCACTCCAGGACACTCCGGATCCGGATTATCCCCGTCGCATAAATTAAACGACTTACGAACACACCCCCCAAGCACCACACAAGCCAACACCCCCAGCATCAACTCATGGGACCGTCGCCCTCGCCAGGCGCGACCGCGGGAGGCTGCAGCAGCAAGCGTATTGGGGGGACCGCTGCGCCCTGGTTTGAATGACGCTGCGCAGTGGTGGGTCCCGCTGAGCGCGCGCTGCAGCCTCCCGCGGTCGCGCCACCCCGCAGGATGCTCTCCAAGACCTTCGTTCGAAAGAAAAAGACCCAAAATTTTCATATGATTCCCCCTACCACCGTGCCTCAGCACATCAAAATTGCCCAAAAACACTCACGCCTCCAGGCACCGTTACCACACGCAGCTCACTCACCGCCCGGACTTGGCTCACCGCCCGCAGCTCCTTCTCACCACGCAGCCGTGCCATCATAGCGAACGCGCCATTGAGCGCACGCACCGTGCCAATGCACCTTCGCACACGCCCCGCTCGCATCCAGCGCGGCGCCTCCCGCCCGTCGCTCCCTTGTCCCTGCGGCTCACCTCCCTAGAACCTCCCCGCGAAACCCATGTACGCCGGTCCCACTTGCACGCTGGGTTTTCTGTCTTTCTTCCGAGGCGACCTTCCGCTCATCACGTGCCAGAGCACCGCCCCCACCACCGCCGCCGCGCCCACGCCCAAGTACGCAGCACTGACACCGGACGCTGATTCACTTCCCTCCAGGCATCTCCCGGCGCCAACTTCAACGTCGCAACGTTCACCTTGCAGAAGACCCACAGTGCCCACAGCAGCCAGCGCAACACCCGCTCCACCAAGCACCGCCGGCCCCAACACCGCGCGCTGGCCCGCCGATTGCCGGCTAACCGTCAGCACATGCGTCTCGTCCGTCTCACCGTCCACGTGGATCGTCTCTGACCACCTCTCACCCACCGACACCCTGTGCGTGCCCAACGCCACGCGCCCAAAGTAAGGCAGCCGGCCCACGCTCTTGCCATCAACCCGCACCTCGGCCCCGTCAGGCTCCCCCTTAACGCTCAGCCACGGCCCAGGCCCAAGCCGCTGCGCCGACCGCGCCGTGCGCCACGCCGCCACCGTTGCATCCCGCAAATCACGGTGACGCACCTTCGACTCACCGCTGTACGTATTGCTGCTCACATCCACCAACCGCAGCGCCACCGACTCCGTGCGCGTCTGCCCGAGCTTGGACCACAGGTACATCCCAACCACCAGCTCAGCATGAAGCGCCTGAGCCAGCTCCGAGGCGCAATCGGATTCGCGGCATGTCTGCAGCGCCTCCGGAAGCCTCTCGCTCACCTCACGCCGCAAAAGCACGCGGTACCCGTCGCGCTCAGCGGCAGACCGCAGCGCATCCTCAGCCGCCTCTTGTTCAAAAGGAGGCGCATCAGGACTCCCGCCCATCTCAAGCAGCACAAGAAGAGGACGCCGCTTTCCATGGCCACCCGCTGCCGAAGCAGACGGCACATCGGAAAGGCCGGCCTCGCCAACAGGAGCCTTACCCCCAGTGACCTTACCCCCAGCGGCCCCATGAGGCTGATTCTCCACAGACGGCTTCATCTGAGCACGTGCACCAGGAACACCAAAAATGGCGCCCATGCAGATAGCGCCCACACATAAAGCGCGCGCGGACCGAAACGAACAAGGGATGCAGACCCATCGACGGATTTTCATACGCAGTACAAACGTGATTCAGCACCGAAAGTCAAGAGACCTCAAAAGGAAGATCGCGCATAGCGCCAAAAAATTTCCGCAAAAACCAAAAACGAGCCTGAGCCCCCACAGGCGCCCACCACCCCGCCTGCCTACCACCGACAGTGAGCCTGAGCCCCCACGGGCGAAGTCGTCATACCTATATAAGCTCGCACGTCTACTTCACCCTCACCTCTTCACCTCAGCCTCCCCATCCGCTTCCTTTCGTCTGGCTACGGTCTTCGGTCACCGTAGCCCACCATGCCCATCAGGCGCCCGTGGCCGCATCAGCAAGCGTATTGGGGGGACCGCTCACCAGAGCGGTGGGTCCCGCTGAGCGCCGCGATGCGCCACCGGGCGCCCACCACGCCACATGCCACCCCCAACAACGAGCCTGAGCCCCCACGGGCGAAGTCGTCATACCTATAAACTCGCACGTCTGCTTCACCCTCCCCTTCAGCCTCGCCGCGCCGCGTTTCGTCTTGATTCACGCTTCCAGTCACCCGACCCCATCATGCTCATCAGGTGCCCGTGGCTGCATCAGCAAGCGTATTGGGGGGACCGCTCGCAGAGTGGTGGGTCCCGCTGAGCGCCGCGATGCAGCCACTGGCGCCCACCACCCCGCATGCACCCACCCCGACAATGAGCCTGAGCCCCCACGGGCGAAGTCGTCATACCTATAAACTCACACGTCTGCCTCACCCCCTCAGCCTCGTCGCGCCCTCGTTCGTCTCGCTTCGCGCTTCCAGCCACCCGGAGCCCCCCACGCTCATCAGGCGCCCGTGGCCGCATCAGCAAGCGTATTGGGGGGACCGCTCGCAGAGCGGTGGGTCCCGCTGAGCGCCGCGATGCAGCCACTGGCGCCCACCACCCCGCATGCAAGCCCCACCACGCCGCAAGCGCCCACCCCGACAATGAGCCTGAGCCTCCGCACACGCAGGCAACCAGGGCGGTGCGTCAAGTCACGCAGCAACGGAGCGCGCAGCGTGGCAAACCAGGCGATTTGCTTCGTGGGGGCATGCTCGTTGCGATCTGCGCCCGGCTCAGCTCAGCCAATGACAATCTTATCACCCACTGATCAGCATGTTGCACATCGCCGTCTCTAGCGAACTAGCGGCAGCTTTGTCTCACGTCGGACCAACTCTCGTTACCGATGCAGATGTTGCTGTCGCGGTCGATGAAACAAAAGCTGAGTAGCCGCCCCAGCTCGCCGCAGTCGGGCGTCGTATCCATCCACTCGTCTTCCCAAATTTCGTCGCAATCGTAGTGGTTGTTGATACGCTCGGTGCAGTCGGCCTCATCTCGATAACGCATCTTCACATCGCCGTCGCAATCGAAGTCGAAGCGCAGCGCTGAGCCGTCGCCGAGCCTGGGCGTATCGTGCCAGGCATCGGTGGCTGCGGGGTTAGCTCGGGCATCCTTGTCCCAGCAGTCTCCGCCCCGGGTCACGTATCCGTCGGGTGCGTCGCTTTCATTCCAGCAGTGGGATACTTTCTCCCCACCCCAACCGTCGCGGTCCTCATCCCGGAACAATTCGCGCAGCGAATAGCGAGTCGCGTCGTTCGGCTCGCAGTCGTCGGCCGCATTTGCGTGGCCGTCAGGTGGCGCAACCCGGTCCTGCGCCACGCACACCTGAACAGGCTCTCCAGCGCCGCGACCGTCTCCATCGACGTCGACGTAGTAAGACTTTGCGATCTGAGCCTCGGCGCGCGCATCGTCGCAGTCGATTTGATCTGAGAGGGCTTTCGGTGTTTCACAGCCGGTGACCTGTAGCTCTGCATCAGCGGCATAAAATCCATCTTCATCGGCGTCGGTGTCGCGGCTCACCCAACTCTTCTGCTCGCAACCGGCGGGGCACTCCCCGCATAGAATCGGGTCACCGCAGGTATGGATGATGCGTCCGCAACCGATCTCGAGCGTTTCGCACGAAGGCGCCTCGCATTCACTGGCAACCGTCGTGCTTCCCGCATCGTCAACGGGTTCTGCAGGCTCGGCGTCTTCTAGCACCTCCGTGTCGCTCAGGTCCGCCCCCTTCGCGCAGCTTCCGGCCGATAAGCATTGGACCCCAAGCCAGAGGGCATATGCGGAAGCGCTCACGCGGACGTTGCACGCCTTGTGCGAGTTCGGGAACTTGTGCGAGTTCGGGAAGTCGTTCATCATACTCCAATAGTGTAGCACCATCTGTGGCCTGAGCACGAGTCACTCGCCGCTCGCACAAGTCACAACTCCCCATGCTCATCCGGCGCCCGGTGCCGCATCAGCAAACGTACTGGGAGGACCGCTACCCTGGTTTGAATGACCTGGTTTGAATGACCTGGTTTAAATGACCTGGTTTAAATGACCTGGTTTAAATGACCTGGTTTAAATGACCTGGTTTGAATGACCTGGTTTGAATGACACTGCGCAGGGGTGGGTCCCGCTGAGCGCCGCGATGCGACACCGCGCGCCACCACGCCACATCCACCCCCTCAAGAATGAGCCTGAGCCCTCACGGGCGAAGTCGTCATACCTATATCAGCTCACCTGTCTGCTTCACCCTCACCCCCTCCACCTCAGCCTCGCCATCCGCTTCCTTTTTTCTGGCTACGAGCTTCGGTCACCGTAGCCCCCCATGCTCATCAGGCGCCCGGTGCCGCATCAGCAAGCGTATTGGGGGGACCGCCCAAAGGGCGGTGGGTCCCGCTGAGCGCCGCGATGCGACACCGCGCGCCCACCACGCCACACACGCCTCAGACACACCTCCAAAATGAGCCTGAGCCTCCGCAGGCGAAGTCGTCATACCTATATCAGCTCGCACGTCTGCTTCACCCTCACCATCCGCTTCCTTTTGTCTGGCTACGAGCTTCGGTCACCGTAGCCCCCCATGCTCATCAGGCGCCCGGTGCCGCATCAGCAAGCGTATTGGGGGGACCGCCCAAAGGGCGGTGGGTCCCGCTGAGCGCCGCGATGCGACACCGGGCGCCCACCACGCTGCAAGAAACACCACCCCCAAAAAACCAGTATGCCGCCAAAGTTCAAGCCCCATCCGAACTAAAACCTCAATTCGGAGACAAAAATCGCACCCTCAACGCAACCGGCGCACCCAACGCCCGATACTTCCCTGAACACGTAGAGGTTGACAAAAAGCCACAGTATGGGCTTTGATGCGCTGGCTTTGCGAGCTTGTGCTCCATGGCGCTGTAGCACCTTTACCATTTGCACCTCTTAACTGTTCTCTGAAGGGAGACCCATTGATGCAAGAGAATAATCCGGACAACAGACCCGTTGCTAATCCACCCGCAGGCGGCTTTGCCTCGCCCGCCCCTGCTCAGCAGCACAGCCCTCAGCAGCACAGCCCTCAGCAGCACAGCCCTCAGTTAGGCTCTCCTCAAGGCGCCTCCCACCAAAATCCGGCCTATCAAGGTGCCGCGCACGCGGCGGGCGCACCTTACCAGGGTCAGCCAGCGGCCGGTCAGCCAGGGGGCGCTGCCCCTGCTCCCGTTAGCCATGCTCCCGTCAGCCCTGCTGGCTCCGGTTACGGACCCCCAGGATCATCGCCAGTCGGAGCTGCTGCTGCAGAGGTGCCCAATTTCGTGCCTTACACGCGCTTCCCCGACCTGGAAAAGAACCTCGAAGGGTTCCTCAAGCACAAGATGCCGCAGATGCCCGAAACCTGGAAGCCTTACTTCGTCAAAGCGATGCCCTGGCTTGCAATAGTCGGCGTGCTCTTCACCATTCCGACCCTGCTGATCCTTTTCAGTCTAAACACCCTACTCATGCCTTTCGCAGTGCTCGACGGCTTCTTCTCGTCGCTTCTGAGGCTCGTCGGCACGACGCTGACGTTGGTCTATGCCGTGGTCACAGCGATCTCTGTTCCCAAGCTTTTCCGCCGAGAGGGCGGAGGATGGGCCATACTGTTTTACGGCGTGCTTCTGGGCGCGATCAGCAGCGTGTTGTCGTTCTCGCTCTCGTTCCTTTTGGTCGACGCGCTCTGGATGTACTGCCTCTTTTTCATCAAGTACGCGTACTCACCACCAGCACGTGCGGCTGCCCGCGCATAAATAGAGCAGACTCTAGTGGAGCAGACTCTAGTGGAGCAGGCTGTGGAGGAACGCTTTGGCGTCTGTCTCCACAGCCTCTTCCTCTCTTCTCCAGTCTCGCCTCGCCTCAGCCTCACCCAGGCGTAGCCTCAGCCTCACCCACGCGTAACGCTGACGCTTCGTCAGAGCCCACCCGAACGTCAGATGAAACGCGAGAAGAACTTACGATTCCTAGCGACGAGTCGGTAAGTTGCCTCGCTAAGCGGCGCAACCAGGGGCACCTTGTCGTAAGCCGTAAGCGGAAGGCGCCGTCCTCCGAGCGACATCAGTTGAAACACGGCCTCCGCCCCTCGGTAGATGCTTCCATCTGCTCGAGTCAGATGGACAGCGGACTCCAGATCTTCCAGCGGCACAGGCCGCTCCGCCTCCGAAAGCTCCTGAAGCGTGACAAAGCGCACCTTCTCTCCAACCATCGCCTTCCAGCGCATCACGTGACGACGACAAAAACCGCAGTCGCCATCCCATATCAGCGTAGCTTGAGCAGACACACCTCACCTTATTGGGTTATACCCGCTCCGCGTCAATGTAGGTCGTGACGGAACTTGTCCGGCGCATCCACGACAGGCCCCATGCAGATACACGGCGCAGATGCGTCGTGAGCGAACGTATTGGGGGGACCGCTGCGCCCTGGTTTGAATGACGCTGCGCAACGGTGGGTCCCGCTGAGTGAGCGGCGATTCGATCTTTATCGGAGGGTCTGGCACCCAGACCCTCTACCGCGGAAGTCAATCCCGTGCATTCACCCAAACTCCCCCGTCCATCACGACCGTTTTCGGGTAGCAAGATCCCTTACCAGAGATGAGCCTGAGCACCTCGGCGAAGTCGACTACGCCACTCTCTCCGCAGGTCGGCATCCACAACAGGCCCGAGGGAAGATGCATCGCGAGCGAACGTATTGGGGGGACCGCTCGACAGAGCGGTGGGTCCCGCTGAGTGAGCGGCGATGCATCTTCCCTCGGGCCCTCGGGCCAGCCAAGCCGCCCAGCCAAATCGACCAGCCAAACCAGTCGGCCACCTCCGCAGCCTACTCTAATTGGACGAGGCCCCGCAGCGGGAGGGCAGTGGATCGAGGTCGCGAATAAAGGTCGCAAACGTTCCTTCGAGGTGGAGTCGTTCGCCTTCATGAAATAGGGTGGCCGAAACCGTCCCCTCGAAAGGTGCGCCTCGGCGAAACTCCTTGAACCGGGCAGTGAGCTGACCTTCGCCTCCGCCCAGCGAGTCAAAGGCAGCGGCTTCCGTGTTCACCTGCAAGCGACCGTCGGGCAGCTTGAAGGGCACCGTGAGTTTGCCCGCCTGAGGTTTCATCTCGACGCGCATGTGCATGCTCGACGGCATCCTCTTCCTGCCAATCTCGAGAGCATACTGGCAGCCGACGCGCTCGAGGAAGACGCCCCGGTCGAGCATCATACTCTCAAGGTCCAAAACGGGTGTCGAGCTTTGGCTTCCTTTGAGCTCTGCCGTGATCTTCGCAGCGTAGGGTTTTCCCTGCCGCGGCGGCGTTCGATCATCCTTCGGAAAGGCGTCGGCATACCGGGCGACCGCTGCTTGGCAACGCTGCTGAATGGCAGGATCGTCAGCTTCGCACAAAGCGGGCGTGCCGCGAAGCACGGCTAGGCACATCAGATAATCGTCAGGCAGCGCCGCACGGCAAAGCTCCCCGTGCCGCTCGGCCCAGGCCAGGCACAGAGGGTCTCTGCCGGGCAAATGCGCCGCCGACGGGCAGAGCCCGGGCCGTCCTGTCAGAAGTGCAAGGCGTCGCAGGCATCCGTGTTGCGCGCTGCTGACCGATAGCTGCCGGCACGCCTTGGCCGAACTCTTCTTAAGCGCATCGATTCCGCGGCACACATCCTCAAAAACCGTGGTGTAGCCAAGATCAGCGAGCGACTCGACAACTTCCGGCCCCGTCTTTGTGGTGAGCTTCCTCAAGCACGCCGAGACCGAGCTGAAACCCACCAGCGTCTCGCGCAACGATACGCTCTCGCTGGGCCAAAGCGCAGGCGCGCGTGGAATTTCAGGACCATCCACCGCCTCCGCAGCACGCCGCTCCTTCACCTCCGGGCGTGGAGACTTCCGCTCTCCACAAGCCGCACTGCACGCGGCAAGAATCAACAAGATGCGTAAGTGAGTCATGTTCCGCCAGCTGCTCTTCCTCGCTCATTTTTATCGAAACGAAGGATGCAGGCGTGCATGACGCAGCCCCCTAGCAAGGCGTTCACCTGGGGTCAGCCGCAAGTTGAGCAGGGTATGGTAGATATCCCCAATATCGAGGTTTGGGTGGTTGGTCGCAATCCGGTGGGCACGCCTCCAGAGAGCCTTGCGGGCTTCTAGCCACTGGACGTTGGACTCGGTTTGCGAATCTTCTGCCACCTCCGCAGCGTAGCAGAAAGACTAAGAAGGACCTTGAAGGAAATCGCCTGAACCTGCTGCGCTCAGTTAACTGAAGGTGTCGGCGTTGACATGGTGGATCGGGCTGGCACGGCTTGTCTGAGGGGGACAGGCTGTGGCACGCTATGCAAATGAATCGGCGACCGGAGTTTCAAACGCTTCATGAGCTTTTCGAGCGAAGCATTCACGAGTTTACGGAACGCCCCCTCTTCATGGAAAAGAAGGAGGGAGCCTGGCAATCGCTAAGCTACCGCGCATTTGGTGAGAGAGTGCAGCAGGCCGCACGTGCCATGCGTGCCCATGGACTCCAGCGCGGCGACCGCGTGGCGATTATTTCGGGCAATCGCGTTGAGTGGGCTGTTGCAGCCTACGCGTCGCTCGAGAGCGGGGTCGCGTTCGTGCCCATGTACGAAACGCAGCGGGAGAAAGACTGGGTCTACATCCTGGCCGACTGCGGCGCCCGCATGGCATTTGTGGCCAGCGCAACCATCGCCAATCAGCTTGTGGCACACCGCGATGAGCTCCCGCGCCTTGAAAAGATCGCGGTGTTCAGTGCGGACAAGGACGGCACCAAGCACTCGTGGGACACCTTCATAGGTGAAGGCGACGCTACTTACCAGAGTCAAACTGAAACGGACAGCGCGCATGCGACCTTGCCTCAACCTGACGATGTGGCCTCGCTGATTTACACCTCCGGCACCACAGGCAAGCCCAAGGGTGTGGTCCTTACCCATCGCAATATCGCAAGCAACGTGACCGACTTCCAGGGCATCTTTGAGATTACTCCCGAGGATCGGTCGCTATCGTTCCTGCCGTGGGCGCACGCCTTCGGTCAGACAGCCGAGCTGCACATGCTGTTTTCAAGCGGCGTGTGCATGGCGTTGGCCGAGGGCGTGGAACGCATTGTCGCCAACTTGGCCGAAGTAAAGCCGACGCTAATCATCAGCGTGCCGCGCATCTTCCACCAGATCTACGATGGCGTACAGAAGAAGCTCAAGGAGTCGTCGCCGAAGAAGCAGGCGCTCTTCCAACACGGGCTGCGCGTAGCGCAAGCTTGGCGCGATGCGCAACGCGCTGGGAAAAAGCCTCCGCTCTCCGTGCGCTTGCAATACAAGGCGCTGGAAAAGGTTTTGTTTGGAGAGATTCGAGAGAAACTCGGTGGGCGAATGCGCTTTGCAGTGAGCGGAGGCGCGGCGCTCTCCCTGGAGGTGGCGCGCTTTGTCGATGCGCTTGGCGTGGTGGTTTACGAAGGCTACGGAATGACCGAGGCATCGCCCGTTATTGCGGTGAACACATACCAGGCCTTCAAAATGGGTTCCGTGGGTAAGCCGCTGCGTAGCATGGAGGTGCGTGTAGATCGAACGGTGGTGGATGGCGAGACACGCAATGAGATCGTGGTTCGCGGGCCCAACGTGATGCGGGGTTACCACAACCTGCCGGAGGAGACTGCGGCCGTGCTTGAGGACGACCAATGGCTACACACCGGCGATATGGGGCACCTAGACGACGAGGGCTTTCTCTTCATCACCGGTCGTCTGAAGGAGAAGTACAAGCTGCAAAATGGTAAATACGTGGTGCCGACGGTGCTCGAGGATGTGCTTCGCCTCTCACCCTACGTCAAGAGTGCGTTTGTGTGGGGGGATAACCAGGTGTTCAACTGCGCCCTGATCGTGGTGGACCGACCCGCTTTGGAGTCGTGGTCCAAGAGAGAGTTACCGCCTGTTGATGCATCGCGCCTCCTGACGGGCGAGCAGGTTCAGCGGCTGTTTGAGGCAGAGATCAAGCGCTGCATGGGTGACTGCAAATCCTATGAGCGGGTTAAAAAATTTGCGCTGATCGAAGAGGATTTTTCGGTCGATCAGGGCACACTGACCCCGTCCCTCAAGATCAAACGGCGCGCGGTTCTAAGCCGCTACGGCAAGCTTCTTGAAGAGCTTTACCATTAGTTTAATATCGGGCGCTGGGTTATTCGGGCGCTGGGTTATCGGGCTCCAACCTGTGAGGAGCGCTGGTCATGGCCACCGGCTTTACGCAAAGTGACGAAATGACGAAGGCCCTCGAACGGGCGTATGTCTCGCGTAAAGAGGCTGTGTTTTTTCGAAAGCGGTTGGCTTCGAAACCAACCTAGATGATCATCTAGTTCACGCTCGAGCACCTGGTTGAACAGCGAAGGCTCTGCTTCGAGTTGCTCTCTAACCGCGGCGTGCTGGCTCTGGTAGCTCATCACCTTGATGTCCACGAAGTCTAGCTTCTCTGCCACCGCCTGAAACAGCAAAGCATCAACCCGGTTGGCAAACCCGCTAACCCAAAGCGACGCTCCAGGCTTAAGCAGCCGATCACGGATGGCCTCAAGCGACCGGCTCAAGTCAGGCGCAATAAAGCCTTGGGTCAAGGCCTTATTCGCGATCGCGTCGGCCATGGCGTCGTGCGCCGGTGGGTCCTGCTCATGAAGAGCACGAAGTTCAGGAATGAACGACGAGCCCACGAGATCATTACGAACGTAGGCAGCCTCGTAAGCCAGGTTGGAGTAGTTCGAAAGAACCAGGTCAGCGCACGGGCCAGCGAGACATAGCCGCTGCAACGCCTCCGGCGCGCGCGCATCGGCCTCGTAGAACATCGGACTACCATCGGTTGCATCGGCAAAGGAAAGTAACGTCTCTTTAGGCGACACAAACCGACCGCGCTTCGGCTCGGGCCAAATGTCACACGCTTTGACGCTTGGATGCGCAAGCTCGTAGCGGAGCTCCAGAGGAACAAGACCAAAGCCCGTTCCTACGTCAATGATCGTGCCGTACCCGAAGAGCCCTGCAACGCCATAAGCGGGATCGGCACGTCCCTCTTGAGCAGGAACAGCTCCAGCAAGGTAGAGCCAACTGTAGCCAGCGCTGTAGGCGAAATACTCTCGGTCGCCGATCAGGTAATGGGGATCGACCGAGAGGAAGCTGAGTTCTTTCATCTTCTGGCGCATCTGCAGAAGCAACGCCTGCCCCGATGAAGCCTCCTGCGAATCGCACTGAGCCGACTCGGAAGGAAGAGTACGTTCCACTTCCATCGCGCAACTTGCCACAAGCAGGTAGGCAAGGCAGGTGATTGAAGATGAGGGGTTCATCATGCCAATGAGTAAGCAAGCCTCGTGCCGTGGACTAACTTCTCCAGTGCACGAGGTACGGTCGACCGTGTGATGCATCGATAAGACGTTGCCAATCAGCTGGGTCCTCATCCAGAGATGAGCCTGAGCCTCCCGGCGAAGTCGACTACGCCACTCTCTTCCCCGAGCCCCGCGACGGCATCCACAACAGGCCCGAGGGCGGATGCATCGCGAGCGAACGTATTGGGGGGACCGCCCAGCCCTGGTTTGAATGACGCAGGGCGGTGGGTCCAATGCTGTTCAGTTAAGTCATTTTTCGAGCGCGCCCCACAGGGAAAAACCGCAGTGTAGATTATCTACATGAGGATTTTTCCCGCGGACGTAAGCCGGAAGATGGCTTAAGTGAACAGCATTGGCGGTGGGTCCCGCTGAGTGAGCCGCGATGCATCGGCCCTCGGGCCAGCCACCACGCTGCTCGGCCTCTCAAGCTGCGTCGCCACCAGGCTTAGGCGGTTCATCCCTGCCCCCAAGTGAGCTGCGACTGCCCTGCTGCTAGACCCGTCTCGCGTTGGCGTGCGGCTTTTTCGGCTACGAATCGGTCGCTGTGAGACGAAACGGATACCTGACCTTCACTAAGTCCACTTTCGTAGGTTGCGGAATTTTCCAGCGAAGGACGGCTGCGCGCACGCAGTCCAAAAGAGTCTGGTCATCGAGCGTAGTTTCCTCACCAAAGTCGCACGAGGTCACGCTGCCGTTTTCGCCGATGACAAACTCAAGCATAAGGCGTCCCTCCGGCCGATGCTCTGGAGTGAGGATCTGCTCGTAGCAGCCCCTCAGCTGAGGCACCTTTTGCCGCACGAAGATGCGGATGGAGTCGACGCGAGCCGCGCTTGAATCATCTGAGACTACGCTCTCGGACACCTGGACCGGAGAAGCCGCTCCGGGCGCCGTCGGCGTGCGGGAAGGCCTACGCGCAGGTGCTGAAGGCGGCGCGGAAACTGCCGGTTCGCTGCCCCCACATGCTCCGCTTAGCGCGCCGCACATTAGTGCGAAAGCAACTGCCGCATGAAGATGCGCATGACATAGCGAGAGAGGCACAAAGGCGGCTATAGCGCCAGACACACTGCAACGCACGAGACCAGACACACTGCAAAACGTATTGGGGGGACCGCTGCGACTTTTACTGAGGGTTTGGCACCCAAACCCTCTACCGCGGAAGTCAATCCCGCGGCATTCACCCAAACTCCCCCGTCCATCACGAACGTGTTCAGATGACGTGTTCGGGTAGCAGGAAGGACACGGTCATGGCATCTAAACATTGTTGTAGGTCAGTGGGATCTCGGTTCGGAATGAGCCTGAGCCTTTTGGCGAAGTCGACTACGCCACTCTCCCCCCGCATGTTGCCGCAACACTGACAGGCCCGCGGGAAGATGCATCATGAGCGAACGTATTGGGGGGACCGCTTTCCGAAGGAAAGGGGTGGGTCCCGCTGAGTGAGCGGCGATGCATCTTTTACAGAGGGTCTGGCACCCAGACCCTCTGCACGGGAGTCAATCCCGCGGCATTCACCCAAACTCCCCCGTCCATCACGAACGTGTTCAGATGACGTGTTCAGGTAGCAGGAATGACGAAGTGATTGCATCTACACGTCGTTGCAAAGCAGTGGGATCCTCTTGTGGAAATGAGCCTGAGCCTTTTGGCGAAGTCGACTACGCCACTCTCCCCCGCATGTTGCCGCAACACTGACAGGCCCGCGGGAAGATGCATCATGAGCGAACGTATTGGGGGGACCGCTTTCCGAAGGAAAGGGGTGGGTCCCGCTGAGTGAGCGGCGATGCATCTTTTACAGAGGGTCTGGCACCCAGACCCTCTGCACGGGAGTCAATCCCGCGGCATTCACCCAAACTCCCCCGTCCATCACGAACGTGTTCGGGTAGCAGGAAGGACACGGTCATGGCATCTAAACATTGTTGTAGGTCAGTGGGATCTCGGTTCGGAATGAGCCTGAGCCTTTTGGCGAAGTCGACTACGCCACTCTCCCCCCGCATGTTGCCGCAACACTGACAGGCCCGCGGGAAGATGCATCATGAGCGAACGTATTGGGGGGACCGCTTTCCGAAGGAAAGGGGTGGGTCCCGCTGAGTGAGCGGCGATGCATCTTCCCGCGGGCCAGCCACACACCCGCGCTCAAGCAAACCACCCCGGCCAGCCACACACCCGCGCTCAAGCAAGCCACCCCGGCCAGCCACTCGGCCGCACGGCCTCCCAAACGGCGTCGCCACCAGGCTTAAGCGGTTCATCCCTGCCCCCAAGTGAGCTGCGACTGCTCTGAGCCAAGCTGCAACATGGCGAGTTCCCGTAGACATCCACCGACGAAGTAACTTGCGTGAACAGGATTGGGTCGTGCCCTTGCTCACCAGTACCATCGCGCTCACGATGCGCTCAGTGAGAAAACCACCCGAACTCCACTGGCATCCAGGGTCGAGTCGTGAACAACTCCGAACACGCGTCTTCACTGTTTACGAACAGACGTGGACCTGCGAGGAGGATGGTCGGTCCGCGGACTTCGTACGCATCGACTGCCCCGATTGGGTCAATGTGATTGCAATCACAGACGACCGCCAGGTCGTGTGTATTGAGCAGTTTCGCTTTGGGACCGGCGAGGTGACGCTGGAGATCCCGGGTGGCGTATTAGAGCCGGACGAAGTGCCTGTGCAGGCAGGGGTGCGGGAGCTCCTAGAGGAGACCGGTTACAGCGGCTCGCGCCCAAAGCTGCTCGGCGCTGTGACAACCAACCCTGCTCTGCAGTCCAATCGCTGTCACACACTGCTGGTGGAGCAGGCGCGCCTCACAGCCAAGCAAAACCTGGATCCCAATGAGCAAATATCTGTGCGACTGATCCCGCTCCAGGACATCCCGCGACTGATTCAACAGGGCTCGATCCATCACGCACTTGTGGTCGGAGCCTTCCACCAACTCCTGCTAGCCGCCCCGCACCTCGCTCACGCGTGAGGGTTCAAGATCCTGTGGTACGCGGCTCTCGCGACCTGTACGCGTTCGCCAACAGGGTCAAGTTCCGGATGGCTTCGCCTGCGAGGTGTTAAGAGGTACAGGGCGAAGGCCTGGCGGGTCGACACGTCGCTGAGCCTGCAGCGTCGAGACACGTGCGGCGGACTTCGTAAAGCGTGCTATGTAAAGGAGCCTTTACAAACTGATTGGCCTTCCGATCTACCTCCCACAAAGTCTCGAGAAGCTTGATCGAAAGACAGTCGATCTGCAGTGAAGCTGCAATATCGCCGGCGACCCGCCTGCACACGCATAGACTCCCTGTGTCTTCGACTATGGCAGGTGGTAGTGACGCGGTTCTCCGCGTGCTTCGCCCGCTCACGTTCTCCCGCACTGAAAACCAAATTGCGAACTGGAACATCCGCTTAGCCAGAACGATGCCTCTACACGTCGTTGTAAATCAGTGCAACGCTCACTTGGAGATGAGCCTAAGCCCCTCGGCGAAGTCGCCTACGCCACTCTCCCCCCGCACGTCGGCATGTACGACGGGCCCGCGGGAAGATGCATCGTGAGCGAACGTATTGGGGGGACCGCTGCGACTTTTACTGAGGGTTTGGCACCCAAACCCTCTACCGCGGAAGTCAATCCCGCGGCATTCACCCAAACTCCCCCGTCCATCACGAACGTGTTCAGATGACGTGTTCAGGTAGCAGGAATGACGAAGTGATTGCATCTACACGTCGTTGCAAAGCAGTGGGATGCTCACCTGGAAATGAGCCTGAGCCTCCCGGCGAAGTCGCCTACGCCACTCTCCCCCCGCACGTCGGCATGTACAACGGGCCCGCGGGAAGATGCATCATGAGCGAACGTATTGGGGGGACCGCTGCGACTTTTACTGAGGGTTTGGCACCCAAACCCTCTACCGCGGAAGTCAATCCCGCGGCATTCACCCAAACTCCCCCGCCCATCACGAACGTGTTCGGGTAGCAGGGTCAACTGCATGATGCCTCTATAAGTTGTTGTAAATCAGTGGGATGTTCACTTGGAGATGAGCCTGAGCCTCCCGGCGAAGTCAACTACGCCACTCTCCCCCGCAGGTTGCCGGCATGTACGACAGGCCCGCGGGAAGATGCATCATGAGCGAACGTATTGGGGGGACCGCTTTCCGAAGGAAAGGGGTGGGTCCCGCTGAGTGAGCGGCGATGCATCTTCCCGCGGGCCAGCCACCCAGACCCTCTGCACTCGGACCGGCCACGCAGCACATCTGCACTCGGACCGGCCACGCGATGCATCCTCCCGCGGGCCAGCCAGCAAGCTGCACACCACCAAACCGGAGCGCCGCGTTCAACCCGTTCGTAATCTCCTCCGGAGGAGCAGCCACCCCAAAAGCAGCGTAAGGATGCCTGTAAAGCCATAGCCGACGGGAAGCAGACCTGGGGACGCAAGAAGCGCTGCGAGAAGGATGGCCATCAGCGATTCACCGGCTACGAATCCGGATGCGACCAGGACGCCAGTGGGGCTGCCAGCGCCTCGCCCCTTGCGCCAATGCGCCACAAGGGCACCGAGTAACATGGATGCGCTGAGGGTAAAGGGGAGGTAAAAGCCGAGTGCCAGCGGCATGGTGTGGAGCCGGAAGGTCGTCCGACGCTTTTGCATCGTCCGGTCGATGAGCTGAATCCCCAGCGACAAGAGCACGCCAAACATGATCAGGCGCCACGGCAACGTCGCGTTGCCAAAAAATCCTTCCACAAGGCTCGCGAAGAGCACAGCCTGCGGGGCACTGGCGTAGGTGCCACCGATGCCGCCTGGAAGATGGTCGTTGAGCAGGTTGAGCGTCGGTGCCATGACGAAAGCAGCTGTCAAGACACCACCCAGCTGCATCACTTGCTGCCATTTCGGTGTGGCGCCAACGAGAGCGCCGGTTTTCAAGTCGTTGCTCATGTCACCTGAGGTGGCTGCCACACAACACACCACGGCAGCCACCCCAAGTGTGGCTACGATGGCTTGCTTACCTTCTATGCCGATGAGCGAGAGCAGGAGCGCTGAGGCCAGCACTGCCGTGATGGTCATCCCTGAGATAGGACTGTTGCTGTTGCCAACCAATCCCACGATGTAGCTCGCAACGGCTGAGAAGAAGAAGCCGAGCAAAAGCATCAGCAGCAGCGCGGCTGTAGAGGCAGCCATACCTCCGAGAAGATAGAAATAGAGGCTCCACGTTGAGAAAGCTGCCACGATAAGCAACACCCACCATACGTACTTTGGGATTTCCTCATCGCGCTCCACACGCGCGCGCCTCCACGCGTGAGCAACAGCTGGCGCAACTTCCGCCATGGCAGCAAGTCCGGCAGAAATCATCATGCCGACCCCTAAGAACCGCACTTCATTGCTCCAGGTGGCCTTTGCCTCTGCAACAGTCTCTGCAACAGCCGCGGCACCGTCTGCGCCAAGCAGAGGCACGGCAACCCACCAAGCCAAGGCCGAGCCCAGGAAGAGCGACGCAGCCACCGACACTCCGATGATGTATCCGACTCCTGTGACTGCCAGGGAGAGATCTACGCCCAGGTAGATCGGACCTGCTGGGGAACGAACGGCTGTCTCTAGGACTTGAGGAATCCACGAGGTAAGTTGTTGCCACCCACGCGTGGCGGCGCTGCCGACCACTCCGATGAGCACCGCCCTCGACGCATGCCGCTCGCTCCTCACGCCGGATTGAAGCACCGAAGCACACGCGACGGCCTCGGGGTAAGGCAGCTGCGCGTTGTCGACGAAGGCCCGACGCAACGGCATCATGAAGACCACCCCTAAAACCCCCCCACAGCATGCAGCAAGCGTCGTGACCGCAAAATCGAACGATGTCCAAGCACCTGTGAGTAGCAACGCCGGGAAGGTGAAGATGACACCGGCAGCCAAAGACTCTCCAGAGGAGGCAGCGGTTTGCACAAGATTCGCTTCGCGTGCATCGGTGCTCCGAAAGAGGTAACGAAGCATCATCATCCCCACCACGGAGGCCGGGATAGAAGCGGACACAGTCATACCGACGCGCAGTCCAAAGTAGACATTGGCTGCGCCCATGACGACCGATAGTGCAAGGCCAATGCCTACCGCTCGCCAGGTAAACTCGGAACCACAAGCAGGTGAAAGTTGGGGCATGACGAAGCAGCACGCTCCTCTCATTCCAGATCGTCGCTTCTATTTCTGGAAGAGCTGCGCGGAAGCAGGCCAATGGTGTACAGATTGCTGAGCTCTTGCAAACCCTTTGCGGGTGCGAAATCGTTTTGAGATTCAGGCGAGCGCGATTTCTGAGGCCCCATCATCCGCTGGCTTACCGCTTCGCCGGGCCTCGTTGCGTAGATGGGCCGGGATCGCAGGAGACGCAGTCGACGAGAACTCCGGCGCCTCGGCCCTACTGCAGGGGCGCTCAGCGGATGACGACCCCTCATAAATCGTCCCGAATGTACCCTCTTCTCAATCTGATCGTGCATCTGCCTCTTGCTATTCTGGAGCGTTCGGCGCAACGACTGCCGAAAGGTGGCGACCGGTGCGACTGCCATCCCTTCGATAGGAGAAGAAGCGTCGCTGATCGCAATGCGTGCAGCCACCGGTGTCATCGATCTCGAGGCTGAGCACACCTGCGGCACGAAGCTTCTGAACCACAAGTCGAGCAAGGTCGAAGTGTGCGGACTGCACAGCGGTCGTCGCCTGACCTCCCGCAGCAGTTAGCGAGTGGCTAAGCTGCGCGTGCACATCTGCGCCTACCTCAAAACAGCAAGCCCGTATATGCGGACCGATAGCGACGGAGAGATCCTCCGGCTTCGTGCCATAGGGCGTCATGGCATCGAGGGCTTCCTCAACGACACCTTGCACCAGGCCACGCCATCCGGCGTGCACCGCTGCAACACGACCGGTTTGCACGTCAGCGATGAGCAGCGGAACGCAGTCGGCTGTGCGAACTGCCACGCACACATCGGCTTTGTCGGCTATAAGTGCATCTGCCTCTTGCAGCTCCACCTCCTGGCGGTTCATTTCGGAGGTCACTTGCAAAGCATGAGCACCATGCACCTGGCGACATGAGTAGAGCGGCACATCCCCCAATCGGACTTGGAGCCGCCTCCGATTCTCAGCCACGGCCGCGGAAACATCACCCACATGGTCAGCAAGATTAAGGGAAGCGTATGTGCCGCGGCTTACGCCACCCAAACGCCATGAAAAGATGTGGGTGACGCCTCGACGGCGCAGCAACGGCGACTCCAACCCACACGGGCCGACTGGCACACCTCTAGCGACCTCATTAGCCACAGCAGTCACGCTCCACCTGAGACGCCCGACATGAGACGTCCCAAGCCGCCCTCCGCAGACGCTTCCGAAGCAGAAACATCGACCTAAGGTGAGAGATCACAAGAGGCACCGGCTGAGACCACACCGCGCGAAACAACCTGCGCGGACAACCCGGACGTACAACACGCATGGACAACACCGCGCAGTGGGTACGCCGGCAGCAAAATCTTCGGACTCAGTGCCCAGAGCGGTTCATCTAGATCGCGCTTCTGGGCTTTGACTCGAAGCGCGCTCAGTTAGATGGAAAGAAGTTGAGCGGGTACTCGGTGGAAACTGGTGATTTTGTTGGCTTCTCCAGCGAGAGCGACGACACTTGCTCGACCACGCACTGCTGCAGCTGCTCGTCGTTCAGCTCGCTCTCTTGAACAGAGACGTCGCTGAACTTGCCGGTGCCAGCTTCCGTTCGGATAGCCACCATCATCTCCCCTTGTAGCTTCCGGTCGCGCTCAAGTGCGCCCTTATAGCACTCTGTGATCCGGGGCTGAACACTCTCCATCTGCTTCTGCATGTCCCGACGGACCTCGTCGCCAAATCCTGACCCGGAACAACCCGACACGAGAACGCAACCAGCGACGCCCAAGCATCGACCGAGGCCTGCAGAGCGCCTCATCGGCCTAAGACAGCGACCTTCCGTTCCCGCGCTCTGACCAACGGAAAGCGGGAAATAACGGAACAACATCTTTAAAAAACTCATGAGCTAATCCTCCTGCACGACGGTCTTCTTTGCCGACTGCTTGACGATGTTGAACTCAACCCGACGGTTCCTTTCTTGTCCGGCCGGCGTGTCGTTCGACTCTAGCGGCCGATCCGGACCGAAGCCTTCGGCCACCAGTCGCGACCCCTCAATGCCGTGGGAGGTCAGATACTCCCGCACACTTACGGCGCGCTCCTTGGAAAGCTTCCGGTTGTAGGCGGGGGTCCCGATGTTGTCGGTGTGGCCCTCCACACGAACCTGCTCGATTTGCGGGTTGTCCTTGAGCACCTGGACAATCTCGTTTAGCAAGTCGTGCGACTCGGACTTGATTTCGGCCTTATCGAACTCGAACTGGATCTTCTCTGTGATCTTGATGCTCGACGGAGTCAGGATGACGCGAGCCGGTGGCGCAGCCGGACGCTCTGCAGTAATAGGCATGGCGTCGAAGGGCTTCTGCTTCACTGTCACATGAGAGCACGCCGGCACCGCCAGCATCGCCAGCATCGAAACTGCACATGACGCCAGTTTCCGCTTCCCTGAAAATGCAGAAGTTGAAGGGGCACGTTCAGCCGTGCTGAGGGCGCCTGATGGTGCGTGTGCCAACGGCGCGCGTGTCGTTCGCGAATATGGGTTCATCAGACGGTGACGGTTCATCTGTACCTCGTACTTGTAGGTGGAGGCGGTAGCACAGATACTCGCCCAAGCCAACTCATCACATGAGCAAGGGAGGCCCGCGGGCATCAATCCCGAGCATTCACCCAAACTCCCCCACCCATCACGAACGTGTTCGGTTAGCAGGGAGGACACAGTCATGGCATCCACATTGTTGTAAGTCAGTGGGATCTCTGTTTGGTGAGCCTGAGCCCCTCGGCGAAGTCGACTACGCCACTCTCTTCCCGCATGTCGGCATGTACAACGAGCCCGCGGGAAGATGCATCGTGAGCGAACGTATTGGGGGGACCGTCCAAAGGACGGTGGGTCCCGCTGAGTGAGCGGCGATGCATCTTCCCGCGGGCCAGCCACCCTGGCCCTCTACGCGATGTCTCTGCACTCGGGCCGGCCAAATAAATGCAACTTTCCTCGGCCTCCTGACGCCTACGGCCCGTCCGCCAAGTTACTTCTTTCGCTCTGGCTTCTGCAGGTTATCCGTCAGTTCCTGTGCCATCACGTACTCGTAAAATCCAACCATGCCGAGGTCGCGCACTCTCTTAAACTGCTGCTTTGCTTGATCGGCTTCGCCCTTCCCCAGGAGGTGCGCGCCGTGATAAAAGAGCGCTTCCGTCTGTTCGCCGCGACCCTTGGCGTGGCTGCGGAGAGCGGCATAATCAAGTTTTCCGATGCCAAAACCTGCGAGCTTGCTCCACCACGGCTTCATGCCGGACGCCTCCTGCAGGAGCACCTCGACCTCATTGTTGCTTCGGTTTCCCTCACTTCGCTTGAGGATGATCTGAACCCACAAGGCGAAGTAAACTTTCCATTCAGGGTCGAGTGTCAGCTGCCGCTGGGAAGCGCGCAACAACTTGAGCGCCAAATCCTCATGTACCTTGTCCGAGGTAACCAGATGAGAAAGAGCCTGCGCGTATCCTTCTCGCCAGTCCGGCGCAGCGTTGACCGCTTCCTCGAACAGCTTAGCGGCTTCTTCAGATTCTCCCAGCCGGTCTAGCAAGACGGCCTGCCGAAGCTGCATGGTGGCTTGGAGGCGCTTATCCTCAACCTCCGGCTGAGTCTTCCAAATTCGCACGGCGCGACGGTAGTATGCTTGAGCTTGCGATGTGTTCCCTGAGCGACGAAAGGTGTCCCCAAGACGTTCCAATATTTCAGCACGTGCGCCAGACTTCTCTGGCTCGCGCGTAGCCAGGGGCAAAGCTCGCAAGTAGAGCTTCTGCGCCTTATCGTGTCTTCCAACCCGCTCCTCAAGAAAGCCAAGCTGCATCAAAGCCTCTGCGTTCTCACGTTGCTTGAGGCTGCGCTTGAAAGCCTCACGCGCCTTGTCGATGTTCCCAGCGTTGGCTTCAGCGCGGCCGATAATCAGGTAGAGGCTTTCGGCCCCCACCGGCGACTTCTCGTTCGGCCAGCGCTCTTTGCGCGCATGCAGGATGAACTGCGCACTCTGAGCGAGGCGCCGTGTCGAACGTGGATCCTTCTCGAAAACCCGCCGCTCCATCAGGTGTCCCAGAACGCCAAGAGCCTCGTCGTAGATGCGACGCGTCTTGGGAGCTAGATGCACGGCTTCGCGATACCATGCAACCGCACCTTCATAATCCTGGGCGACTGCTGACATGCGTGCCAGACACAGCGGGAATCGCGCGTCGCTTGGCTCGCGCTGGGTCCCGACGCGGCAAAGCGCTTCGGCTACGTCCATGTTCTGCCGCTCCAGGTAGGCCTGGACAAGAGCTGCGATGGCGTCGGCTCGGGCAGGGGGTGTGAGAGCGTCTCGTAAAACACCCGCAAGCTGACTTCGATCGCGCTCACTTTCCTGCGACTTCTCAACCACCGCAACAGCCTTGCGTATATCTCCGACGCGGAGGTACACGCCCGCCAAGTCGTAATCTAACGAGCCAAGCTGACTCACCCGTTGCCGCAGCGCAGCCAGCATGGCGGGATTGGCGACCAGCTTCTTATTCTGACTGAGATACTGAAGGAAGAGCGCGCGACTTTGCTCCAATAGCGCCACAAGGCGGGCCAGGACGTCGGGCGCTGGAGTGAGTTGAGCATGCTCATCCCACACCTCGACCAACTCACGGTAGCCGCCAGGCGATTCGAAACGTCCTCTCCGCGCCTCCCGTCCCCACTTCGAAAGGAGCTGATACTTCTTTTTGTAGGGGACGCCCGCGTTGCCTGGCAGCACCCGGAGCACTGCAAGAGCTGCGAGTGCACGGCTCTCGTCGCCACGCTTAGAAGCCATCCGCATCAGGTTCTTGGCGATAGGCACCATTCCCGCGGGAATTTGTTTTCTCTCGTAGTCCTCCGGCCTGAGAAGCGCCGCATAGTCACTAAAGTGCGCCTCGACCTTGGAGTAACTGGCGCTCTGCAAGACGCTGCGATTTCTTCGGGCTAGGTGCGCAAACAACTGCTTACGGAGCCGCCGCTTATCGGCATCCATCTCCGGCATGCGATGGAAGAGGCGAAGAGCAGCGCTGTAGTTCGCGTCACCTACCCGGTCGGGAACAGCGAGAGTTGAGCTGCCGTGCTGCGACGCGGAAGAGCCCGCACATCCGGAATGAAGATGTAGAAGAAGATAGGCCGCGACGGGTAGAAGTCTCGACGAGAGGCGGAGTGGTTTCATTGTTTATGCAGGAAAGCTCGTGGAATTTGCAGGAAAGCTTGTGGAAGAAGTGTAGCGCAGAACAGGCAGAAGGCCTAGACCTGCGCCATGTCCGCAGAACCAGCCCCCCGTAGAGGTATCTGGTGGTGGCAGGCCGCGCTGCTAACCGCCTCCATCTGGGTCACATCGGCGGGAGCGGCCCTCCTGACTGCACTGTTGCGCCGTCTACGGCATGGTATAGCGCTGGAGCAGGCGTGGAAGCAACTCCAGTACGATCCGATCGCGCTCTCTTCCGTTCAGATGCTCGCGGTCGCTGTCGCATTGGGACTTGGCTTCCTCATCGCAGGCAGAACATTGGCAACTAGAGAGTCGCTGGCATTGCATCGCCCGCGTGCCAGCTCCATCGCCTGTGCCTACCTGGTGGGGCTCTGCCTTCAGCTTGTGCTCGCTGAGGTGGCCAACCTGTCTGCACACTTTCTAGAACCCCCCTCGGTTGAACAGCAGCAGTGGCTAGAGCGCATGATGAGTCCACGCACGCTCAGCGGGGGGTTCGTTGCTCTTTGGGCATTCGTGGTGGTGCCATCGGTATCGGAAGAGCTTTTCTTCCGAGGCTTTCTGCAGCGGCAGCTGCGCCTCCGCTATGGGTTTTCTGTGGCTTTGGCACTGAGCGCAGCGTGCTTTGGCATCAGTCACGGCGTGGGCCCTGCCCTTGTCTACGCGACCCTCGCAGGCGTCATCCTTGGAACGGTGGCGGAGCACGCGCAGTCCTCCTGGGTCAACATCTCCATGCACGCAGGCGTCAACAGCCTTCCTCTGCTTCTTCCAGAGGAGCTAATAGCTATTCCAGGCTTCAACGCGTCATCAGACGCTAGGCACCACATTCCCATGCTTTGGCTAGCCGGAGCTGGAACCTTCGCGTTGCTGTTGCTCTGGCGCCTCCATCAATTACTCAAGGACGAGCTAGAACATGCCGAGAACCTTTCCGCTCCTCGGGGCTCCTGAACGCATGCGGCCCCTCACGGATGGTGCCGCTAAACCCGCTCCACATCGTACACGCCGTCGATGCGCGTGATGTCACGCATCACACTGCGCAACTTGCCAAGGTTATTGACTGAGACTTGGAAAGTATTGATCGCTTCTCCCAACTGGGGTGTGCGGCACGTGGCGTCGCTGATATTCAATCCGTTCTGCATGAACACCGAGGAGAGTGCAGCGAGGATCCCCGGACGGTCCGCGGACGTGACTTTGAGCGAGACCGAACAATTGGTTTTCGCGTTGTCTGTCCAGCGCACCTCCACCCTGCGGTCAGGGTCAAGTTCCATCAGTCGAGGGCAATCCCGCCTATGGATCGAGACCCCCCGACCACGCGTGATCCACCCGACCAACGGGTCACCGGGAACCGGGGCGCAGCAGCGCACATTGCGGACGACCAGGCTATCAATGCCGTCGATGCTGATGCCGGAGAAGTCGCCATTGCTGACCTTCTTTACCGCACGTTCCAGCATGCTCGGCCTCAACGTACGCTGGGCGCCGTCGTCGTCGTTTGGACAGGCCAGCGAGCAAACCTGCACAGCGGAGACCTTGCCTGCTCCGACCGCCGCGTATAGCTCGTCCTCCGACCCCACGTGAAGCCGGTCGTACGTTTTCTTCAACTCGCCGCTTCGTAGAAGCTTTGTGAAAGACAGACTCCGTTTGCGGGTTTCCCTCTCAAGCAGACTCTTGCCGATGCGTATGCTGCTTTGTCGCGCTTCCTGCCGCAGGTAGCTACGGATTTTACTCCGCGCCCTGCCAGTGACGACGAAGTCGAGCCAGTCTTTCGATGGGTGCTGCGCTGGTTGCGTCAGAATCTCAACGATGTCGCCATTGCGTATCTTGTGCCTTAGCGGAACGATGGACCCGTTGATTCTCGCCCCTGTGCAATGTTCGCCCACTTCCGAGTGGACGGCGTACGCAAAATCGACCGGCGTCGCGCCGCGCGGGAATACCTTCACGTCGCCGCGCGGCGTAAAAACGAACACCTCGTCAAGAAACAGATCGAACTTGACGTTTTCGATGAACTCAGCAGGGTCATCCACGTCCCGCTGCACTTCCATCAGCTGCCTTAGCCAAGCGAACGTCGCCGCATCACGCGTCTGCGTGGAGCTGCCATTTTCTTTATATTGCCAGTGTGCGGCGATACCGTACTCCGCAGTCTGATGCATTTGTCTTGTGCGGATCTGGATCTCGATTGTGCGGTGTTCCGGACCCACCACCGTGGTGTGTAGAGACTGGTAACCGTTCGGCTTTGCTAGCGCGATGTAATCCTTGAAGCGGCCCGGAATCGGCGTCCACTGCGAGTGGACCACGCCCAGGGCGGCGTAGCAGTCGGCCACGTTCTCGGTGATCACCCGAAAGGCGACGAAGTCATGCACCTGCTCGAACTCGCAGCCCGCTTGCCGCATCTTACGATAAATTGAGTAGAGGTGCTTCTGGCGTCCGCTAACGTCCACGGCAAAGCCTCGCTCGATCAACATCTCCCGCAACCGCTTGGTCACCGACTTGACGTAGTGGGAACGGTCCGATGCTACCCGCTTGGTGCTACTTATCAGGTTGGAGTAGATCTTCGGATGCAGATACTTCAGGCAGAGATCCTCTAGCTCAGCTTTCATCCAATCGATGCCGAGTCTGCCAGCAAGCGGCGCGTATATCTCGAGGGTTTCCCGTGCAATACGTTCCTGCGACTCTGGAGACATGTGTTCCAGCGTGCGCATGTTATCGAGCCGGTCGGCTAGCTTGACCAAGATGACCCGGATGTCGCTTGCCATGGCTAGCAACATCTTTCGGAAGCTTTCCGCCTGTCGGTCCTCCTTGCAAAAGAAGTTGAGCTTTCCGAGCTTTGTCACTCCCTCGACAAGGAACCCCACCTCTTTGCCGAAAAGGCGATCGACCTCCTCACGACTCACTTCGGTGTCTTCCACGACGTCGTGCAAAAGAGCCGCGCAGATGCTTGCAGTGTCAAGACGCATGCCCGCAATGATCATGGCGACGTGCGTTGGGTGAATGAAGTAGGGGTCGCCGGACTTGCGAGCCTGCCCTTCATGATGCTCCGATGAGAAGTCGTAGGCCCGTGTGATCAGATCGGTGCTCACGGCGGGGTTGTAACCTCGAACCTTTTCCAAAAGCTCGCCTCGAGGAACGACTCTCATCTAGATCCTACTCGGCACCCTCAGCTCTAGGAAGGGAGCGTAGGCGTGGAGCTTCAAAACTGCGTCGCCACAGCAAGAGTCGGAAGAGGCCGAAAGCTCCAGCGTCGCCCCGAGCCGCTCTCGAAGTGCTGCATGCGCTCCATACCGAGAGCCTTGCTGGAGCATCATCCTCCGGTGCGCATCCGGCTTCTGCCAAGACAGAGCGACGGGATGTGACCGTCTCACAACGGGTTTGGGACGCGTCTGTGGCTTCACGGTAACAACTTAATACGTATCCGGTCAGTCCCTGGTGAGTCGGTTTTCGAGGAGGTTGTGCATTCGAGCGCGCCCGCAGAACCCCACCGGAGCGCACTTAGGTGCGTGAGGATGGGGTTTGAGGACGTAAGCCGAATGCACAACCTCCTCGGGAAGCGTGCATTCCTGGTCGGAAAACCACCGACCGGTCACCTTAATACTGGTGGATCGGGAGGTAATCTGCAAGTTAATCTGCCACTACGAGATGAGCCTAGACATGCACGCCACAGCACCCTCGGGCCGACACCGGCGCCGTCTTTCACGACTTGTTTTGATGTTGGGCCTCCTCGGGGTAGCTTGGAGCTTCTTCCGCCAACGCCCCGTCGCCTGCTCCCTGACGTTTACGCTGCCTCGACCAACGCATGCTCCGGCGGCCGAGTTTATCTATTGGAGCGACTCGCAGACCAAGCTCCACACGCGCTTGCGGATCGACAAAGCGCCTGCTTTCAGCCTAGACGATCGCATAAGCCTCGAGCCCGGAGCGTATTGTGTGGAGCTTCACTTGCAAGAGTCGGAACAGGTTCGAAAATACGAGGGGAATGTTCGCATCGAGCGCAAGAGTCTCATCGACTCTGACAACGCGCTTTTGCGCATAAGCGTGCGGCCAAGTCGCTCGCCCTGCAGCTGAGGCACGCCGTTCGCCCTGCATGAGGTGGCCCACGCGCCAGCCTCGCCAAATGGCGCCCGACGCCCCGCTCGTACGCGCCACAGGTAAGCAAAGGCGCGCCGTGTCATTAGGCTCAGCAAGCACTGCAGCTCAGCAAGCACTGCAGCTCAGCAAGCACTGCAGCTCAGCAAGCACTGCAGCTCAGCAAGCGCTGGAAGAAGGTGCGACAACGTCCATGCTCTTGAAAGCGGCGGTGAGAGCACGCACGCCCACCGGAGTTGAGCAGCCATCGGCTGACGCTATGATACACCCTCTAATGGCTCGCCACCGCCCGCTGCTATGTCTGAGCGCCTCGTGCGCTGCGGTTCTGCTGATGCTGACGATGGTCAGAGGATGCGACATTGCTGGACGGACGTGGGTCCAACTGATCCTCACCTGCATCTGTGCCGCCTCGGTCACCGGCGCCACAGCAAGAGCGCACGTGCCTCTCCGCCATCTCGCCTTCTGGAGAGATGCTTCTGCGCAGGAACGCGCTCGCCTCGCGCTGCTTACGGCCTTATTCGCGTTGCTGATCTTCGCACTCTACCAGGCCGTGCCTTGGCTAATCGGGGCCGTGCTCGTCGCACTGCTCGCTTTGCTGTGGCGGCGGACCCACCTTCGCGTGCCACTCATGTTTGCCATGTTCACACTCCCGTGGTTGGGGACCATGGGGCTGTGGGATCCTTGGGAGACACACTACGCGGAAGTCGCCCGCCAGATACTCGCACGCGGAGATTGGCTGAGTCTTTGGTCTCACCAGGAAACGTGGTTCTGGTCGAAGCCGGTCTTCATCTTCTGGTCCGAAGCTCTGCTGATGCGCACGTTTGGCGTCGAGTTCGGAGCCGATGCTAACTCGCTGCACCCAGAGTGGGCGGTGCGAATCCCAAGCTTCTTATTCGCTTGGCTGATGATGGTCGCACTGAACCATCTGCTTCGAAAGTTCTCCACGCGTTGTGCGGAAACAGTGACCATCGTGGCTTTGGCAACGTGCCCGATGTTTCTCTTTCTTTCTCATCAGGCAACAACCGACATGGCCCTCACCTCGTGCGTGACAGTCGCAATGTGCTTATGGTTTTACGCCTTCGAGAGAGAGCGCATCGACGTGACGGAGACGAGGCGCTCGCAGCTACATGCCGCAGGCTTCATCATGCTCCTGTCAGCTTTTGTTCTTCCGCAGATCGCCTACCTCGCTTCCCTCAACTTGGGCTGGGCTGAACAGTGGCTCTCGTGGCGGCCTGACAGCTTCCTATTTGGCTCCCCTGGGAATGCAGATGTGATGGGTCATCAAGCCCTCGCGGTGCACCCGCCAGCACACCGGATGTTCCCGCCGGCGCTGCAGGCATGCTGCTGGCTACTCGTCTTCGGCACGCTCGCTGCGCGCCTGCGCAACGTTTCCGCAACCAGATGGCCCTTGTGGCTTGGCTACTTTTTTTGTGGCATCGGCATGCTAACCAAAGGCCTGCTCGGCTTAGCTCTGCCCGGACTTGTTGCTGCACTTCACCTGACACTGGAGAAGCGCTGGCGGCTGTGGCGTGAGGGGAAGCTAGAGCTGATCAATGGGTTTCTCATCTTCGCGGTCACAGCGGGTCCTTGGTACGTGGCAGTCTACGTGCGGCATGGAGCTCCCTTCATTCAGCGCCTGTTCATCCACGACCATTTCACGCGTCTGATAGAAGGTGTGCACGGCGACTCGGGCTCTCTCTTCTACTACGTCGAACAGCTGGGATACGCACTCTTCCCGTGGATAGGCCTGTTCCCCCTGTGCTTTTTGCCCCAACGCTTCTTGCCCCAACAAGGAGGCACTGCCACTGCACGACTGAAAACCTTCCTGACGCTCTGGGCTTTGGTTCCTTTCACCTTAATCAGCCTGATGGCCACCAAGTACCACCACTACCTTTTCCCGGTGGTGCCGCCGATGGTGGCGCTCATCGGTTTGAGCACAGCTGAGTTGATTTTCCCGCTCTACCGCGGGGCGCAAGACGCATGGTACGCGCTCGCACTCCTCCTGGGGTGCCTGGTCGTCGTTGGTGTGTTTCTCATTGTGGCAGGCAAGCTTCCGCAGATCGCTTCCGGACCTGTTGCCTCCACCGTTCACGAGCAGAGCCAACTCCTCCTCGGCATGCTGTGTTTGGTGCTAGCCACGGGTCTCGTGATCTTGCTGGTTCAGCAGAGGCGTCGTAGCCTAAGCGGAGGCGCTGACCAGTCGGCTTGGATCCCCTGCAGAGCCGGACTTCTCTGCGGAGCCGGGCTTCTCTGCGGAGCAGCGACGGTGGCGGGCGTCGGTTACTATCTCTACCGCAACAGCGGGACTCGGCCCTTCGGCGTCGAAAGGCTCGCCCACCTTTTCACATACATGTACTCCAGACCTTGGCCAACCCACCTGGAGTTCCAGGCGGCGCTCGGCGCTATCACGCTGGGCGCCACATCGCTTCTGACGGTGGCCACTTCGCGCAGGCTTAGACTTCCAGCCTTCTATGCCTTCATGTGCGTGACGCTCGCCAGCGGAACCTGGTGTATCCATGGCTACATGCGGGAGCTTGCGCCGCATTGGAGCCAGCGTGACTTAATCAAGCGCTACTACGCCACGCGCGCATCTCCGCATGAGGAGCTTGCTGCTTGGCAGATGAACTGGCTCGGCGAATATTTCTACACGGGCGATCACATTTCCACCTTTGCTGATTTAGACACCACCGAATTTGAAGAATGGATCGGCCAGACGAACGGGCGCGTGTTCATCCTGCTTCAGCACCACCGGCTGCCTAAACTGCAACAACTGCTCTACCCCAGGGCAGTTAAGCCTCTCAGCGACAAGACGGAAAACAACAAGTACGTGCTCGTCTCAGTTCGGCTCTAGAGCGAGAGCGCGGGATGCAGAGCCGGAGCGCGGCATTGCGCCTGCATTAGCCTCGCGGCGCATGCGGCTTCAGCCAATCCCAAGAGCGAAGCTTTCCCGTGGGGTTTCTCTTGAGCCTCCCACAACAACGCATGCTCGCGCTGAGCATCCGCAGGCGGTTGCGGTGCGAAAGAGAGGACTCGAACCTCCACGGGGTTGCCCCCACAGGAACCTGAATCCTGCGCGTCTGCCAGTTCCGCCACTTTCGCGTCCGGGCCACGCTAAATGCAGACCGCTTTTCTGTCAAGCCGCCGCAGGTCACGCGTTGGAACTGCTAGTGGCCCTTGTGCTGCTAGTCGCCCTCGTGCTTCAGCGCGACTCGGCTAAGCTGACGTAGCCACTGAATGGAGCGGGCGACGCCGCCGCGGCTTCTTTTCATCCTGGGCGGGCCTGCCCGCCCAAATGAATCCAACGATTTCCTCTTCTTCGCTGTTGACGCCAAGCAGCTCGTAGGTCGCCCGAGCTTGCGTCACTGCGCCAGTGCTCCACTTGGTGCCAAATCCTGCACTCCAGAGCGACAGCATGAACCCGTAGATGGCGCAGGAGACCGCTGCGTAATCTTCCTTTCGCACCTCGGGACGCTCATCCAACACCTGGCTTGGGACGACGAGGGCAGCCGGATCGAGCATCTTGCGCAAGGTTTTTTCCCGCTTGCTGTCGTTAGTGGACCCGCCTTTGCTCTCCGCCTTGAGCTCCAGCGCCACCTCAACCAGCTTGCTTCGTACCGCTCGAGTCACCTCACGAAACCTCCACGGTTCCGTTAGCTTATGGTTAGGAGCGGACACCGCAGCTTGGTACGCGCGCTGCAACACTTCATGTGGCACCGGCTCGCTTTGAAAGAGATGCACCGTCCGACGCCCCGTGAGTGCCTCGTGCACGTCCATGCTTATCCGTTCCTCTTCTGAGTTTGCGGCTTCTTTCCTTTTTCTCCAGCACGCTCTCTAAGGCGCGCACGCAGACGCTCCGCGTACTGCTCCTTCAGGGTTGTGTCGGCTCTTGTTAGAACAAGCGAGTCTGCTGGAACATCTTGTGTCACCGTCGTCCCTGTTCCCACGTACGCGCCCTCACCCACGGTCACAGGCGCCACAAGCTGACTGTCGCTGCCGATGAACACATTTTTTTCAATCGTGGTGGTGTGTTTGCCGAAGCCATCGTAGTTACAAAAGATAGTACCCGCCCCGATATTGACATGCTCACGAATGTCGCCGTTGCCCAGGTAGGCGAGGTGATTGGCCTTCGATCCTTCTCCTAAACGGGTCTGCTTGGTTTCCACGAAGTTGCCTACCTGAGAATCCTTTTCCAGGTGCGAGCCAGGACGCAAGTGTGCAAACGGTCCAACCCGGGCTCCTTGCCCGACCACGCTGCTTTCGGCGACTGTGTAGGAACGCAAATGCGCGTCGTTGCCAACCTCGACATCCCGCAAGACAACGCCGGCGTCGACCCGCACGTTCTCCCCCACACGGGTGGTCCCGCGGAAGACGGCTCCAGGCTCAATCCGCGTTCCGGCCCCAATCACGACGTCACGATCGAACTGAACGCGGGCCGGGTCAACGATTGTCACGCCACGCTCAAGGTGCTGCGCTGCCAGTTGCTGCTGGAGCCGCGCCGATACACGCGCCAGGTCCGACTGCGTGTTTACGCCGGAAAGCAGACGCATCTCGCCGCGGACATCTGCAATTCTTCCTGCTCGGGCGGCCAACTCCACAAGATCAGTCAGATAAAACTCCCCTTGCGCGTTGCTGCTCTCGATCTGCTCAAGCGCTTCACGGGCAAAGCTGCACTTCATCGCATAGATCCCGGGATTCACTTCCTGCAGCGCAAGTTCCTCCGCAGAGCAGTCCCTATGCTCTCGGATGGCCGACACTTCACCTTCGTGACTCCTGCAAATCCTCCCATAACCTGACGGGTCCTCGAGGAAGCCGGTCACCAAACCAAGCACCTGGCCTGCCCTCTGCGTGTGCGTGACTAGGTTCTCCAGCAAAGACGCAGGAACGAGAGGGACATCGCCATACAGCACTACCAACCAGTTAGATAGCTCCGCATGGTTGTGGAGAGCGGCCCGAAGGGCATCGCCGGTGCCGAGCTGATTCTCCTGCGTTGCGAATGCGATGCGGTCGGCAGCCTGATGCCGACCCAGCGCACAACGCAGAGCCTCACTCTCAGGATCTGTGACGACCACCACCCGCGAGGCGCCAGCAGCAAACGCCGCATCAACAGGGTAGAAAACCAAGGGCGCACCCGACAGGTCGTGCAACACCTTGGGTGTCTTGCTACGCATCCGCGTCCCTTTACCTGCAGCCAAAACAACTGCGGTCCAAGCATCCGATGACATACCGTACACTAAAGCGCTATCGCTCCACCCTGTCCAGTGCTCCACCCTGTCCCGTGCTCCACCTTGTCCAGCTACATCGAACCTGCCAGCTACATCGAACCTGCCAGCTACATCGAACCCTCCGAGCCACTCCAGGGCGTAGAGCACTGCGCATCCGGGGTTCGACGTACGCAGAACCAATCTCTGATGCCCTTTGTAAAGCAGCCTTTACACAGCATGCCGCGGCGCCATGAGTCCACTTCACCCCCCGAGAGTTACCTCAGACGGCTTGAGGCAGTCGCTCCAGCAGAGGCACTGGCAGGCACAATAGCGGCGGCCAGATGCGCCAAATGCGCGATGCCCTGAGGCGCATCGTCCTGGACGTTGACCTGATAAGTTGCAGCGTGCGAACCGGCGAAGTGACTTAGCCGTTGCATCTGCGCACGCTCCGATGCGACGAGCGCAGCATGGGATCGGAGCAGACGCCTCACGGGTTTGGAGGCACCTTCGTGATCGGCGGGATGATCGGCGGGATGATCGGCGGGATGATCGGCGGGATGATCGGCGGAGTGACCGGCGGGATGATCGGCGGAGTGACCGGCGGGATGCACGGGGTGTTGCACATGGTTGACGATGAGTGCATCGAGTTTCAACGCACGCGCGCGCAGAAAGCGAACGAGGTCTTCGGCACGATTCACTGCATGACTTGTTGGACGCGTCACAATCGCAAAACCGCAGGTCTCGGAGCGCAATAATTGCTGCACACTCGCCGAGCGGTCAACAAGGCCTTCCAGCAGGACCTCAAACTGTGAGGCAAACTCAGACACCGCTGCGAGAAACTCGGCGCCGGTGATCTTTGCTAATGCGCTAACAATCAGCTGACTTCCCTTGCCTAGAAGCTGGCGCAGCATGCCCCCACGCTGCGCATCCGAGATCCAACGCAATACGGGCGAGCGCAGCCCATCCTGAAGCTTCTGCGGAGCATCAAATAAGTCAACAGCGTTGGATGCGGGAGGCGTGTCGAGCACGATTAGGTCGAAGTCTTGACTGCGCGCGGCGTCCAGCAGCCTTTCCATCGCCATATATTCCTGGATGCCAGCCAACGACTGCGAGAGTTGCATGTAAATCGGGTTGCTCAAGATCCGTTGAGCCCGTTCCGGCGTGTCCGCATGACGTTTCACCAGAGTGTCGAAGGTGTGCTTGGCGCTCAACATGGCTACATCAAGCGAACCCTCGCCGCCCATGCCGTCGAGTGCAACCGGTTGTGTTTCCCTCTCACCCACCTGCAGACCGAGCGACTCGGCCAAGCGCTTTGCGGGATCCACAGTGAGGCAAAGAACGCGCCTTCCGCGCATCGCTGCCCCTAAAGCAAGTGCTGCCGACATGGTGGTCTTGCCTACGCCGCCCGCCCCCGCACACACCACAATACGGCGCTCAGCTAGTGTCTCCCAGATCATCGCTCAACACATCCAGATCGAACAGCCCCGGCACCTACGAAGAGAAACCAGCATCATGAACCTGCGTTCAGCGAAGCTGCCATGACTTGAGCAGCTCCTTGAGCCAGCAACTCATGGGCAACCCGCACCCCCAGATTGTCTGCCTGATCATCAGACACAGGCGAGCCGTGCACTTCTTGAACACAGCGCAGCACCTGCGTGCCATCTACACGTGCGACAAGCCCCTCTAGGCGAAGAATCTGCTCGCTGTAGGTCGCATGCCCTGCAATGGGCGCGTGGCAGTTTCCTTCGAGAGTTCGAAGCAGCGCACGCTCGGCGCGTGCTTCAGTCCATGCCTTCGGGTCACAGATGCGCTGCACCAGAGCCTGCGTTTCCTGATCATCCTTGCGAAGCTCCAGGGCCAAGCAGCCCTGTCCGACGGCTGGCAACATGGTGCGCGATTCCAAAGGGGTCGCGTACTGCTTCGCAATGCCGAGCCTTCGCAAGCCTGCCATTGCCAAAACGATGCCATCAAAGGTCCCCTCCTCCAGCCGTCGGATGCGGGTACCCACATTGCCTCGCAGAGGTTGAATCACTAAATCGGGCCGCAGGCTGCGAAGCTGGCTGGCTCGCCGCAGCGAGGACGTGCCGATTCGTGCACCTCTTGGAAGAGTGTCAAGGCTGCCTGCGTCTTGGGTGAGCAGCGCATCGCGTGGATCCTCTCTTGCGGGAACGCACGCGATGCAAAGGCCAGGAGCCTGTTCCGCCGGCATGTCCTTGAGCGAATGAACAGCCAGGTCTGCATCTCCTGTGCGTACCATGTCTTGAACTTCGGAGACAAAGAGCCCTTTGCCGCCAATCGACTGCAGGGGTTGATCCGCAAAACGGTCCCCCTTGGATAGGATGGCATGCTCTTCGATACGGAGATCCGCAACGTGTGCCTTAAGAGCTTCCCCTACCCACTGCACCTGAGCTCTAGCCAGTCGGCTGGTTCTCGTCGCTATCCTGAGGGTCATGAGCCTGCGCCTAGTTTAGCTTGAACTTCGTGCTCCGCCTGCTGATCATCGGCAGCTCCCGAAGGTTCTTTTCGCTCGCGAAGTTCAAAAAGCTGCTCCAACATCTCGACCAGATGCGCACGCTGAGCGTCCGACCGGCTGCGCTTGAGGTGCATGAGCGGCACGTGCAGCAGTTTGTTGGTGATGCGTTTGCTAATCTGATCGAGATCCACCGGTGCCGGTATGCGCTGCTGCTCCAGTTCGAGACGCACATGGTGCTGAAACCTTGAACGCAAGGCAACAATTGTTTCGGTGAGGGCAAGTGAATCCGACCATTCCGAAAACGCGCGCAGTTCTTCTTCGATGATCGTCTCAGCGAACGTTGCTTGCGTGGCTCTCGACTCTTCTCTGCTCTCAATGAGCTTTTGCAGATCGTCGAGATGGTAGAGGAAGACGTTATCCAACGTCTCCACCTCCGGCTCAACGTCACGAGGAAGTGCGATGTCGATGATGAAAAGGGGGCGGTGTCGACGTTGACGGAGCAAGGGCCGCACCTTCTCGCGGGTGATGAGAACCTGCGGGCTCGCTGTTGAAGAGATCACCACATCGGCAGAAACGAGATGAGCATCGAGGGCGTGTAAGGTTGCCGCCTGACCGCGGCAGGTCTCAGCCACGCGCTGCGCTCGCTCTAAACTGCGGTTGAGCACCGTGATTTCAGCCTGCTGCTCGGCAAGGTAACGCGCTGCTGCCTCACCCATTTCCCCTGCACCGATTAGCAGCACCCCTCGTCTTCGCAGGTCTCCAAACACCTTCCGTGCAAGCTCGCACGCGAGCGATCCCACACTCACCGCACCTCGAGCGATAGTCGTCTCACTCCGGACGCGCTTCGCTGCGGATAAGGCTCTTTCGCAGGTACGCCCAAGCACCATGCCGACGGTTCCGCCTTGTTGCGCGCGAGCAAAAGCTTCTTTGACTTGTCCTAGGATCTGAGGCTCCCCGAGCACCATCGAATCGAGACTACTCGCTACGCGAAAAAGATGCCGCGCGGCTTCGGCCCCTCGATGCTCGTATAGGTACTTCGACACGTCCTGATTGGCGGCCTGGCTCAACAGCCGGCGAACCTCAATGGAGGCCTCTTCCGTGTTGCGATGCCTTGCGTACACCTCGAGGCGGTTACACGTCGAAAGCCACACCGTTTCATCCAGCACGGTTTGCGGGTAGTGTTCCTGCAGCGTGCGAGCAAGTGCCTCTCGCACAGTGACCGGTGCCGTGCGGTGCGATAGTCCGATAGCGAGCAAACTCTTCATCTCAGCTGTCCGCGCGAAACAGGTAGCCCACCAACACAAGGAGCGCGCAGCAAAAGCCGACTACCGTGCCGATAGCAGCTCGGCGACCGCGCCAGCCCACCAGCAAGCGCAGTAACAACACCGCCGCGAAACACCCCCACGCCAGGTAGCCGAGCAGCTGCGTAGGGGAATAAAGTGAGCGCGAACCCGTTCCCTCGATGCCAAAGAGTGTGCCTGATAAGATGCCGAGGGTAAGAAGAGGGAAACCGATGACGACCGAGCGAAAGCTGAGGCTCTCCATCACACTCAGGGCGGGAAGTTGCTGCGAGAGACCTGTTAGCCGCTTATGCCGCAGGCGCGACTCCTGGAGCAGGTAACCTAAAGCTGCAGCAAACGCGAGTGCGAAGGCCACGGTGCCGAGCACATTCGCTGCGATGTGGAATGGCAACACCAGAGATTCGGCCGAACTGGCATCGGGTGGGCCGTGAAGCGCTCCGCCAGCGGAGAAGAAAGCAAAAATGACAGGTACAACGAACGCGCCGAGCGACGAGGTGTTGTAGCGTCTGCAAACAAACAGAAAAATCCCGGCCGAGAGGAATGAGATCATCAGCAGAACGCCGTGTATTTCTAGTAGCTCAGCCCAGCCAGCCACCCGCAGCACGAGCGAAAGGAAGAAGGCATGCGAGAGCAGCGCAAGCTCGAGGAGCAAACGTGCTGGGCGCTCCTTGGAGGTCTTGCTGTAGAGGGAGTGCAAGTAGAACGCGCCGGCTGCGGCGTAGAGCGCTGCTGTGAGCGAAAAGAGAATAGATAAAAGCGACATCGGCGTTAGCTCCGTGCGTTGAGAAAGAGCTTAGCGAGCAGATCGAGGTCTGTTTCCGCTGCTTTAGCAGACGCCTTCTCTAAAGGGACGACCGTGCTTCCCAAAAACCCTTCGACGACAGAGTATGCTCTCTCCCCAACGATGACCGAATCGTGGCAATGATCTGCGCCGATAGCTTTTAGTTGCTGATGAGTCTTAACCCTTCCCTCTAGGCTGTCTGAGTCTCCAGCACCAGTTACTTCGCTGACGATTAAGACTGCCGACTCCAAAGCGAACTGCGCCTGTCCCCGCGTGAGCACATCATCGTCGAGCTGGACCTCCTCTTCGGAGTGCCATCGATCAAGTGTTTCCTGGGGGATGAAAATGCGCTCTGGAGTCATACCGAGTCCTGGATCTAGCGTATCACGGCTCAAGTAGCACAGGTGGCGCAAAAGCGCCGCGCAGTAGTGGGTCCCGCTGAGTGAGCCGCGATGCTTCGGCCCTCGGGCCGGCCACGCGACGCACCTGCACTTGGGCCAGCATCCCCGACTCCGTGTACAGCTTCCTACCGCACAGGAGCCACTGCACGACCCGGCAGATAGGTTACACTTAGGAGGGCTGGGGGTATTGACGTGTGGAGCGACGCCGTTATTAACGTAGAGCAGGTTGATGAGAACAAGGTGGCCGGCCTCGGTGGGCGAAACGGAGGTGCGCGCTCCGTCATCTAGTTCCACAGGTACTCCTGGACTCATTTACGGAGTTCGTGCGAAGCTAGTGCGACGGTAATCAGGTACTCGCGCTCGACTGCGCGCAAATCGATGTATAGAAGGCACGTTGTATAGAAGGAACGTAAGGAGGCGCAATGGCAAGCGAAAAGGTAGTTGACGTCAATGATTCGAGCTTTGACTCGCAGGTTCTTCAATCCGAGGTCCCGGTGCTTGTCGACTTCTCAGCGGTTTGGTGCGGTCCCTGCCGACAGATAGCGCCCATTCTGGATGAGCTTGCCGATGAGTACGACGGCCGGGTGCGAATCACCAAGGTCGACATCGACCAGAGTCCACAGACCGCGCAGAAGTACGGGATTCGGGGAGTGCCGAGTCTGTATATGTTCAAAAACGGCGAAGTCGTCGGTCAGCAAGTAGGAGCGGCGCCCAAGTCAACGCTCACTGCATTGGTCGATAAGGCGTTATAGCTCAGCGGAAGCACGTGTGGCGCCGAACCCGGACCTCTTGCTTGGGCCCTCCATGAGGCCACAGAGGCGCTGCAGCGTTGCTCCTGCACCAGAGTGTAGTGTCAGAGTGTAGCTTCGCGGGCGCGGCTCACTTGATCGAGGAGACAGCTTCGGCGAGCTTGACCATCAACTCGCTCAGGCACTGACGGAGCAACGTGAACTCCGGCTCCCTGCGCTCAAAGGTAAGCTCGTCCACATAGAGCGCACGGTTGAGCTCAACTTGTATGGCGTGAACTCCCTCGTCCGGATTGCCATAGTGGCCGGTGGTCCAGCCTCCCTTATAGGGATCATCGTGACGCACGCTCAGCCCTGAGTTGCGAAAGTGGGCATCAACGACATCAATGAGTGTCGCATCGGCGGTTGTGCGTCCTCTTGTTCCTGGAACGACATCGGCGCGCCGGGTTCCCGCATCTAGATGTTCACGTCGTCCTACCGACGGCATCGAATGCCCTGCCAGCAGAACTACATGCGAATGCTGACGTCGAAGCTCGATGATGCGGCCAGTCAGTGCCTGATGGTATGGCTCATAGAAGCGTTGGATGCGGTCGGTCAGCTGCTGATAGGTCAAAGGGGTGCGAAGCACATGCTCGCCCTCGGTGGTGACCCTCCAAACCACGCCCCGCGGGAACAGCTTCTGCGGCGACGGATGATCTTGCACCGCAAACTCGTCAACATCATCGGCCGCTCGATTCAGATCGACCACGTATCTGGATGACTGAGCAACAAGCAGTGCCGCTCCACGACTCGGCGCATCGGCATACAGCGCGTCGACGTAGATGTCGGCATCCCTCCGCAGGACATCTTCCTGAACCGTCAGCTGCTGCTGGATGTCATCAGGTATGACTAAACCCGCATGCGGCACTTCGACAAGCATGGGTTGTGCTTCGCCATGAGGCTCGTGCAGCTTGAAGCTCGCGTCCATCGAGCGAGGACTTAGGCGAGGGAGCGACTTCGCGCAAGCTTAACGCGCATGCAGTTTGGCAGTTGGTGATGCATTCACGCCATTGACGCGCACCGCCCGCAAGGGCACATGGCGTGAAATTCTACGTCTTCTCGGCTGGATCTCAAGCACCAGATCTCAAGCACCAGATCTCAAGCACCAGCCGCGCGGCAGAGCGCAGGTAGGTGCGTGAGGAGGGGGCTTGACGAAGGGAGCCGCATACACAAACTCCTCGTGAGGCGTGTGTTCTTGGTAGGAGAGCCATTGACCAGCTACGATCTGCGGAAAATCACTTTGCCGGTCTTGTCGCGAAAGGTCAACCGTTGATGCCGCTCACTTCCAGAAGATCGCAGGACGTGGCCAAGAAGATGAGCTTGCAGACTTCCTCAGGCTCTACATCCCCTTGCTGCGACTCTTGCGCGATCAGCCTTGAGAGGGTGGTTGCATGCTTGAGCTTCCGCAGGATGCGTTCCCAATGCTGAGGAAGGCGAAACATAGTCATCGGAACCGGTGGATGCTCTGCAAGTGCCAAAGGAGCGACCAGAAGCGGCGCGAGCGCCTCCTCTACCTGCCGCGGGTCGGCTTCAATGACAGCATCCCGGAGCAGCTCGTAGGCATCATGTGCCAAGGGGAAGCTCTCTTGTTGACTTCGTTCGCCGCGGACATAGCTGCAGACACCCGACCGCCAACGGAACGCCTCCAGGTAACGGTCCCTCTGTTGCGAAGAAACAGCACGGAAAAGCTCTCCCGGGCGGAGGACCCGTTCTCCGACTAGTGCTTCGCCTAAGCGGCCCTCGTATTTTGGGAGAACGGCCAGTGCGCGGTTGATGTCGGCTCGTGTGCACGATCCAGTCTTAATGAGGTACTCACCGAAGAGCTCGGAGCGCAATGTTGAGGCGATGAACTCTGGACGACCATCAATGAAGTAGATCTTCTTTCGCCGCTTTCCATCGGCCATATGGAGCACGCCAGTTTCACGCTCAACCGCCAATCCATGCGCTATAGCGAAAAGCCCTTGAAGACCGATTTCACCACTCCACGCAGCGCGGTCGGTTTCTCGCTCGTCCCATCTCAACCCGGCCGATGTGACGAAACGGGAGAGCTCTGGAAGCGCCCCTGCAGGGCCGTAGTCTCCTCCACCCGCTGAGACGCGCGTGTCACTCATCACAATGCCGCGGGTAACGAGGCTCACCAGCTCGGCGTAGTTCACGTCAACGGCGCCGCCTTGATGTGTCTCGACGCGGTAAAGTCCTGGCTCCACCGTTTCAACCGTGCGTGTTGAACCGGTAGGTTTGGAACTGGAGCTAGTAAGTTGTTCGAGTTGGGCAACCCACTGGGGCTTGATTCCCGCATCGGAGACTGCAGCATCTGCGGGGCTCGGGATCACGAGCTCAAGCTTCCTTAGCAGCGTGGAGAGCCGTTGCGGAGAGCGCCCGCGGTGGCGCCGTTTGGCGGCCATCGCTTGCAGTGCATCGGCCAATGCAGTGGCTGTTGGACGATCCTTGGGGTTGAACGAAAGGCCCATCTTGATCAAACGGATCACATCGGCCGGGATCGGCCGCTCGCAGTTCTCAAGCGCACCGCAATCGACATTACGAATCTTCAGCAGAACATCCAGCTCGTTGCCTTCACCAAACAGTGGGCGTGCCATGAGAAGCTCAGCCAAAACAGTTGAGAGAGTAAACACATCACTACTCGGTCCGATGCCTGTGCCCATCACCTGCTCGGGTGACATGTAACCAGGCTTTCCTCGTACCTTCCCGGCGCCGGTGTAGCGATCTGCGGCGGCTAAGTGCACGATGCCAAAGTCGCTGAGCTTTACGTGCCCATCCCGCGTCAGAAGGATGTTGGCCGGACTCACGTCGCGATGCACGATGTTAAGGGGGTCGCCCTCTTCATCCACTGCGCGATGGGCATGATCCAGCGCCCTCGCTGTCTGACACGCGATATGGAGAGCACAGTCGAGAGGTATGACCTCTCTGCTTAGGTATGCTGCTCGGAGAAGCCGGTTGATATTGGTGCCGTCGACCAGTTCCATGGCCAGGAAGAGCTGCTTTTCAGCTTCACCAAAATCAAAGACCTGCACGATATTCGGATGTTCAAGCCGCGCTGCAGTTCGCGCCTCATCGATGAACATATTGACGAACTCAGAATCCTCAGCGTACTGCGGCAAGATGCGCTTGAGAGCGACCCGCTTGGTGAACCCATGAGGACCGCGTCGACGCGCAACGTAAACCTCGGCCATACCCCCCATAGCAAGACGCCTCTCCACTTCGTACGGGCCGAGGCGCTCAAGAGGCGCGTCTTTGGCAACTATCCCGCTCTTTTTGAAGGAGCGGGATTGCCTTATGTCAGGGCAGGGCCTCACGTTGACCTCGCATAGCAAGAACTCGCGTAGCAAGAAAAGGAACACCCGATGAGAGCCGGACGTGGTAGTGTTGCAGTCCGATACGGGGGACGTGAGGGTATCGCGCTTGCTGGAGTGCGTTTGCCTAACCAGGCCGTGCCACCTACCTGGCTGGGCGAGAAATCCACACGCCCCCGTATCAGAACTGACATCAACCTCTAGAACGGCTCGGCCTCGTAGATTCTTTATACAGCAGAGGCTGATCCCTTCGAGAGTGTGGGAGATCTCGGTCGAGGTGCGGGCCTGTAGGGCCATCGCAGCTTAGAGGATCGCGTACCGCGATGCATGGGGTGTTGCGATGCATGCGGTGCCGTGTTGCATGGGGTGCCAGGGCATGTGGTGCCGGGATGCGTGGTGCCGGGATGCGTAGTGCCAGGATGCATAGCGCCAGGATGCATAGCGCCAGGATGAAGATGTTGCCGCGATGCGCGCGTTGCCAGGATGCATGCGGCGTCACCCGTTCAGCGGAAACACGTGCCGCTGAGAGTAGCCGCGCTTACGCCTTCAGACGCAAATGATGAGGCTCGTTGCTTCATCCACGCGACGCCCCCGAGGTCGCTGCGAAAAAGCTAGTGTTCCTACGTCGCGATGCTGTACGATCGACGGCGTGGGACTCGGGCAACAGGCGATAGGTACAGCCGTCGGCGGCAGTCGGCGGCGCAGTAAGAAAGACAACTATATCGGGCGTGTCGTCGCTGGACGCTATCGGCTCGAAACGCAGATCGGCGAAGGAGGCATGGGGGTTGTCTACCGAGGCCGCCACGTGCTGATTGATCGAATAGTGGCTCTCAAGCTCATCCGACCTGACCTCCGAGGCGAGACGCACTTACGCGCGTGGATGCTCCGCGAGGCACGCGCAGCAAACCGTGTAGACCACGCCCACATCGTCGACATCTTCGATCTCGGCGAAACAGAAGATGGCGAACTTTACCTCGTGATGGAGTACCTAGTTGGTCGGTCCTTAGCCGGTGAATGCAGCAAGGGTCCGATGCCCTTGGTTCGGGCTGTAGACATACTCGAGCAGATGTGCGCTGCCTTGGCTCGTGCTCACGACCTGGGCGTCATCCACCGCGATCTAAAAAGCGACAACATCATGCTGACGAACCGGGGAGGCCGGCAAGACTTCGTCAAGATTCTCGACTTCGGTCTGGCTTGGCTTGCGCGTGAGGCACGCCTTGCTCCGCGTGGAGCGGTCTTTGGCACTCCGGAGTACATGTCGCCGGAGCAAGCTCGAGGCGAGGATGCCACAGCATCGAGCGACCTCTATTCCTTGGGCATTCTCTTCTTCGAAATGCTGACTGGGCAGCTTCCCTTCCGCTCATCCGATCGTGAGACGCTGCTCGAGATGCAGCGGAGTGCACCCCCGACGAGTCCGCGGGCTCTCCGCCGCGAGATACCCGAGTCGGCAGAGCAGATCGTCATGCGGCTGCTGGAAAAAGATCCGAACCGCCGATTCCGGGACGGTCACCATCTTCAAGAGCAGCTGCGTGCTCTTCAACGCCAGCTGCCGTCTAAGCCTTGGGACAACAACTTCAGTGAAGCTCCCGCAGTGCCCGTGGGGTCGCGAAGACGTGCTCCAGACGTCGTGGAATGGAGCACAAAGGCGTCGCATTTTACTCGGATGCTTGCACGTGCCTATCCCAATGGACAGGCGCCGCGTGAGGTGAAAGATAGCAATGATCAATCATGGCATCTCGCGGCGAGCGCCTCGCGTCTTGAAGGTGAGCTGGCAAGCCACACACGTAAACTGGAGGCAGTCGAACGACGCGGACGTGCGTTGCGTGCTGAAATAGGACGCCGCGTGGAGGACCTCGCGCAGGAAGAATCGCGCGCTCTGCGAGAAGCCGGAACTGAGAGAGAGCGAAGCCAGGGTTTGCGCGACCAGCTGCACCAAGCGAGAATGGCTTTTGATAAGACCTCACAAGCCGTGGAAGCATCGTCAAGCAGCTCGAGGGATCAGCTATTCACCGCGTACGAAGCAAAGGGAGCCGCTCGCGCCTATTACGAATCGCTGCAGCGCCGAAGCGAAGAGCACCAACAGCTGGCAGCCGAGAAGGAAGAGCATGCGAGGAACCTGCGTCTTCAAATCGATGATCTAAAGCAACAGCTTCAACGGTACGGAGATGCTCTTGAAGCTGATCTTACAGCCGGTCGAGAGAAAATCGCCTCCCGAGTGCGTCAGGCGTTAGAGTACGAGAAATCCTTTGAGCAGGCCGGCAGCGTTATGATGGCGCATCTGCAAGATCGACCGGAGTGCCGTGACCTCCTCAAGCTGCTGCGGTCGGAACATGAGCCTCAGACCCATGTTCCTTCTCAACCCTAGTGCCACCTGACAGCGGTAGTGCCACCTGACAGCGGTAGTGCCACCTGACAGCGGTAGTGCCACCCTGAGGAAAATGAGCCTGAGCCCCTAGGCGAAGTCGACTACGCCACTATTTTCCCCGTGCCGCATGTCGGCATCCACGACAGGCCCGCTGGCAGATGCATCGTGAGCGAACGTATCGGGGATACCGCTGCGACTTTTACTGAGGGTCTGGCACCCAGACGCTGTGCCACCAAACTATCTGCCGCGGAAGTCAATCCCGCCGCATTCACCCAAACTCCCCCGCCCATCACGAACATGTTCGGGTAGCAGGGTCAACCGCGTGGTGCATCCATACATCAGTGTAAGTCAGTGGGATCTTTGTTTGAAAATGAGCCTGAGCCCCTGGGCGAAGTCACCTACGCCCCTCTTCCCCCGCATGCCGGCATGTACATGTACGACGGGCCCGCGGGCAGATGCGTCGTGAGCGAACGTATTGGGGGGACCGCCCAAAGGGCGGTGGGTCCCGCTGAGTGAGCGGCGATGCCTCTGCCCGCGGGCCCGCCACCCCCGGCCGGCCACCCCGGTCACTCCGGCCGTCCAAACTGCGTCGGCCACACGGCTTAGCCGGTTCATCCCCACCCCTAAAGATCAGGCGCAATCACCCTGAGCCGCCACCGAGCACCATCCACGCCGCAGATCACGCCGCTCCGGCGCCCCCTAAAGCCAAAGGTGCTCTCGCTAGAGAGCGTGTGGCACACCCGCTCGGGTTCAGTATACTGAGCCGACCATGGGCCGAGTGGCGGAATTGGCAGACGCGCCGGATTCAAAATCCGGTGCCCGCAAGGGCGTGTCGGTTCGACCCCGACCTCGGCTACCGCAGTATATCCACTGGCTCTGCTCACCCAATGCATGCTCGCCCACGGCATGCACGCAAGGAGCGTCAGGCTACATTGAAAGGAAATGAAATGAGCGACAATAAGACCAAGCTAGGCGCGTTCTTAGAGGAACACAACATCCACCCCAAGAGGTTGCAAAGCGCTTCCAAGCATCTAGAGGCGCTTCGACCAGAAGACCGCGCACTTCGGCTCGCAAAGCGTCAAAGCGGGGATGGGGACGCAAACAAGGATTCAAGCGACACCAAGCCGCGGTCGGGACGGCCTGTTAACACCCCTACCCTGACACGCGCCCTCGAGGGCAAGTCAACCAGCGGGGCGGCAAAAACTCGCATCTTGCGCGCCGTCAATCACCTGCTCGCGCAGCGAAAGAAGGAGCCTGTCGAACTGCGCGCTCTTTGGTAGGCTCCGCTGCAGAACTCGTTATACGATGTTATCAGCTCTTCTTTAGCGTTAGCTTTCACGAGCGCGCGGTAGGGCGGCCAGCGGTTCGCTGGACGTGTCAATGCACTGTCACGCGTGCGCCATCGCCCCTCATGCCGTGACAACGCGATCTGTCGTTTGGCAAGTTGCTAGCCGTTGATGACGTATTCGTCCTTGACTTGAAGCGCGTTTCATTTTGAGATCAGTATAGATGTGGAGTGACCGCCACATCCCGAGGCGCTATTGGGCTACAACGAGTTCAACGACGAAGAGGAAGCCACGCTAGCCGTCGCGGGTTCAGGGAAGGCGCGTCCGCGGAAGGCCAGCCACGCCTATCTGATCGTCCTTGCCGGAAGCAACACCGGTGAGATGCACCGGTTGGGTCATCAAGCCATTCTGGGAAGAGGCGCAGAAGCTGAAGTACGCATCTTCGACACCAGCGTTTCGCGAGAACATGCGCTCTTCGTCTACCGCGATGAACAAGTCGCCGTAGAAGATCTGGGGTCGCGCAATGGCACGTTCATCAATGGAGCGCCGGTCAGGCAACGGACACCACTTAGGGACGGAGACCAGATCCAGATTGGATCAACAACCATCCTGAAGTTCAGCCATCATGACCACCTTGAAGAGCGCTTCCAACAGCAAATGTATGAACTGGCTCTCCGGGATGGCCTAACCAAACTCTATAACCGCAAGTTCTTCATGGATAGGCTAAAGCCTGAGTGCGCCTTTCGCACACGGCACGCAGGTCCGCTCGCGCTCATCATGCTCGACGTCGACCGCTTCAAGAAGGTGAATGACACCTTTGGACATCAAGCTGGCGACTTCGTTCTAGTCAAGCTCGCGCGGAGCGTCGAACCTGTGTTGCGCGCCGAAGACACCCTTGCGCGCTACGGAGGCGAGGAGTTCGTAGTCTTGTGCCGCGACACAGCAGAAGAAGCGGCCCTTGCATTGGCTGAACGTATTCGCGAGCGAATCGCTCGGAGCCGGTTTCAGTTCGAGGGGCGTCTAATCCCAACAACCATTAGCCTTGGGGTCGCTTGCGTTGCTGGAAGCTCCGGTGAACAATCACCCGAAGCGCTGCTTAGCGCAGCGGACACAGCTCTCTACGCGGCGAAGAATAACGGGCGTAACCGGGTCGAGTCGGTGAGGCTCTAGATTCGCGTCCTTCAGCCTTGAGGTGCATACTCAGCCCTTACCGTCTGCGAAAGCAGGCCCTTATGGAGAGCGTGTTGGAAAAGCCGCCTGATGGCTTCCCTTACGTCCGCCTTGTACTCGGCCGTATCGCTGTTGGCGTACATGCCGAGGTAGGTATCGACATCTTGTCGCGTGGCTACGAAATCTGTGCGCTCATTCTCTTGCAGGATTGCGTCGACGACTTCTTCCTGATGGCGTAACCCCCACCCGATGCTCTCTCCGATGAGGCGTGAGATGGCCCGCTGATGCACGTGCTCTAGATCCTTTCGAATCACGTTGACACCGAGTGGCAGAGGGAGATGCATCTCTTCTTCCCACGCCTGTCCGATATCAACCACTAGGTGGAGCCCCTCCTTCTGGTAAAGAAGACGCCCCTCATGAATAAGCAGCACAGCATCGACCTTTCCCGACGCAAGCGCTTCGAATGCTGCGCGAAATGGCGCGATAGGAACATCAACGGCTTCGAAGTCAGGGAGGAGACTGGTGAGCACCAAGTGTGCTGTGGTGCGCCGGCCAGGCGTGCCAACGCGTTTGCCTTCAAGATCAGCAAGCTTTACTGGTTCTCTCGCGACCACTACGGGGCCGTAGCCTCTACCGACACTCCCGCCGTGCGGTAGCAACACGTACTGCTCAGTGAGGTATGCGTACTGGTGAAGCGATACGGCACAAACATCGGGTTTGCCCGTGGCAGCTAGGCGATTGAGCGCCTCGGTATCCTGCTGGTGATGGAGGAACGTGTAGCCCTCGGGATCGATGCGCCCATGGCGCAGGGCCCAAAACATAAACGAATCGTCCGCGTCAGGACTGTAGTGAAGCGTAACCTCCATGCGCTTTGCTAAGATCCTGCCACGGTCATGGAAGATACCCGAAAGGTAGGAACCACAACGGAAGAGCGCTGATCCAAATCGTTGGCAACCGCATCGACACGCTGCCAAAGATCGTCGAAGTTGAGGGAGATTGTGACCTCCGCTACAGGATGAGAAAGCTTGCCGTTTTCAATGAGGTACCCGGCGGCTCCGCGGCTAAAGTCCCCCGTCACTGCGTTGAAGCCAAACCCCATCAGGTCGTTGACGTAAAGCCCGGACGCAGTGCTGGCGATGAGCTCATCGCACGTCATCGCACCTTTTTTCATCACGCAGTTGGAGGAGGAAGGAAACACACCTCCTCCACCGCTGCGAGACGCACTGGCCGTGCTGACGCGGCCAAGCTTCCTGGCACTGTAGCTGTCCAAGAGGAACGTCTTTAGCACGCCCCGTTCGACAACGACGTTCTTCTGTGACGTCATACCCTCACCATCGAAGGGGCGCGAACCCATCCCCTGCGTGAGCAGTGGGTCATCAACCAGCGTGATCAGGTCGCTGGCTACGCGCGTTCCTTCGCGGTCGGCAAGGTAAGTAGAGCGGCGCCACACTGCACTTCCCAGAGCACAACCTAAAAAGGCCGAAATGAGCGCCCTGCCAGCATCCGGCGCAAAGACGACCGGACATTCACGTGACGACACCTTTCTAGCTCCGAGCTTCGCGAGGGCTTTCTGGCCTGCCTCCTGCCCTACTGCCTCCGCCGCTCTCAGGTTACTCAAGTGCCGGGATGCGGTCCAGGCGGAAGCACGTTGATTGACACCATCGGCACCTGTCGCCACTGGCGCGACGGAGAGCGAAGCGTAGGTGCCAGCATGTGTACCTTCAAAGCCCGTGCTCAGGATCAGTGCCGATGCTGATCTGACTCGTGTGAAAGTCGCTCCTTCACTCTTAGCCACCTGCGAATCAACCTGCAGCGCTGCAGCTTCGGCTCGCTGCGCGCGATCGAGAGCCTCTTCTACGTTGATCTCACCAACACGCGAATCAAACAGATCCAAGGTAGCGTTCGATGGAGCGACCTTGGCCTTACTCGGCTCGCTGTACGGGTCCTTCTCGTTGAGCCTAGATAAGGTCACTGCTGACTCGACCAAGAAATCGAGACCGGCGGAGGTGAGGTCGCTGGTGACGGACGATGCCGAGCGATGCTCACGGAATACGCGAAGACCAATGCTCTGCGAGCCCGCCTGCTCGACCAGCTCCGTAGAGCCTAGACGCACCTTCACGCTCAAGTGTTCGCTCTCTCGCACCACAGCTTCCGCTGCGTCGACTCCCGCTTGCGTTGCCTGTGCAACAACCCGTTTACCTAAATCAATGAGTGCTTCTTGCTTCATGCGTTGCTTGCAACTCTCAGGTAACTGCTTGCCCCTCAGGTAGCTGCTTGCCCTTCAGTAACTAGGGTGCCTCCCACAGTCATCGACTCTATCTTCACTGTAGGACATCCTACGCCTACGGGCACCGACTGCCCGTTTTTACCACATGTCCACACGCCGTCAGAACGCTGAAAATCGCACCCTAGCATGCCCACTCTGCGCATCACCTCAGGCCCGTTTCCGATCAGATTGACGCCTTTGACAGGCGCAGTGATCTTCCCATCCTCAATCAGGTAGCCCTCCGTGAGGGAGAAGACGAAGTCGCCGTTGGTAATATCTACTTGACCACCGCCGTAGCGCTTGGCGTAGATGCCTCGACTCACACTCCGGATGATGCTGTCAGGGTCATCTTCTCCTGCCAACAAATGGGTGTTGGTCATTCGAGGCATCGGGTGACTTCGAAAGCTCTCGCGCCTACCATGACCATGAACGTTGACGCCAAAGTGTCTGGCGGATTGCCAATCATGGATGTAGCCGACCAGCTTTCCTCCCTCAATGAGCGTTGTGGCGTCGCCCGCACTGCCCTCGTCGTCCACGTTGATGCTCCCTCGGGATTCGTCGATCGTAGGGTCATCAACAACTGTGCATAGCGCGCTTGCCACACTCTGACCTAGGCACCCGGAGTAGTTGCTTGTCTTGCGCTTGTTGAAATCCGCCTCCAGTCCGTGGCCGACCGCTTCATGCAACAAGATGCCGCTGTCCCCTGGACCCAAGACCACGGGCAACTCACCTGCCGGAGCTTCGCGTGCATCCAGCATGACCAGAGCTTGTTCGACTGCTTGCTGGGCGTGATCTTCGGGAGATACCTGCTCGAAATACTCCAGACCCAGGCGACCTCCTCCACCGGAGCTGCCCGCCTGACGCTTGGCGCCATCCTCGACCAACACCCGCACGCCAAACCGAATCAAGGGCTGCTTATCTCGAGCAAACATGCCCTCGCTGTTGGCGACAAGAATCTCTCGATACTCTTCGCTAAAGGATGCTTCCACGCGCGTGACTCGCGGATCGCCGGCGCGGGCAGCGCGGTCTGCGCGCGCGAGCAGATCCCGCTTTAGCTCACCCTCTGCAAGGAAGGCGGAAGCGTCAGGTCTGTAACGCGAAGGAAGCGCGCTCGCCATGAACGCTTTGGGCGTCCGCGAGTTCGTGTCGGCTACAGCAGCCGCCGTGAGTGCGGCACGACGCATGGCGGCCTCGGAAAGCTCCTCGACGTACGCATAGCCCGTTGCGTCACCCTTAATGACACGCACGCCAAGACCGAGAGTGCCCCCACGGCTGCTTCGCTTGAGCAGTTCGTCTTCGAAAAGGTAACTGCCGGAAACACCAAACTCGAAAAACAGATCGGCGTAGTCGCCCCCGCGACTGAGCGCCAGTGCCAGAATCTGAGAGGCCACCACCTCGTCGACTGGATAGGAGCCACCCTGAGCAAAGGGCGCTTGTAGCTCTGCCACCATGCTTCTAATCTAGCGCTCACTGGCTGCATTGTCAGGTTTGTCATCAGAATTTGAAATGGCCTGCCTCGCGCCGGTATCCAGGAGCTGGTATCCAGGGGCCGGTAGAAACCGGAACCAAGATTTGCCGGCTAGAGATTCCCCCGCAGAACACGCGTCTGCTGGATGTGCACCTGCTTTCGTGCCCTCAAGCGCATGTCATCGCTCAAGCGCATGTCATTGCTCGCGGGTTTGACTCTCGCGGGTTTCACTACGGCAGCAGGGCGAGCGGTATCGAACCCGAATGCCGATGCGGAAACACGCTCACTGGTAGCGAAATGATCCGGCGGCTCTACATGTGGCCTTCTTAGCCCTCGACCGCCCAACTCGCGCCCACCTTCCGCTGCAGGCGCTTCACGGCGCTGCTCGTCCATCCGGCGCATGCTCTCGATAAGAATCTCCTGGTTACTTCTGGTGATGCCGCACGCCTCCGATGAGGAGAGCCGTTGACCAAACCGAAAGCGGAAGGAGCCTTCACGCCAACCCAGCATGTGATCGACGGCAGCTTCAGCCTTGCTCGTGCCACACCTAGCTGCCGTCATGGCGCCTTGACGAAATTCGATGCTTCCGTGCTGAAACTGAGTGGCTTTGCAGAGATTCTGGGCGGTCTTGTAGAAACTTGGGGGGGCCTTGCAGAGGTAGAGCGTTCCGGTCTTTCGGCTGCACTCCAACATCTGCACCAAATCGCAGAGGTTCATCTCCGAGAGCAAGCCGGAGAGGCGCGATCTCCGGCGTCGCTCCAGCGCGAGCGCGATGCGTGTCAGCAGTTCGCTCAGAAAGATAGGCTTCCGAACGTAGTCATCAATTTCGCCTTCGACCTCACCCCAATGTTCATTGGCGTACTGATCATCTAGAAGGAGAATCAACAGCCCGCACGGGTCGCCGGTAAAGTAGCGCACGCGCTGCAGAAATGCGGACGGCTTTCCTTCGATTAAAGAGGCATCGCACACCACCGCATCAGCTCGCGCGGATGCCTCAACGCAGTACGCGTCAACAGTGCCGCACACCTCCACTGCGTATCCGGCTTGACGCAGTCCGACAGTGGCAATGCGCGACGCGTGGCCGTCAGCCTGGAGCAGTAACAGCCTCAACTGTCGATTCTCCCGCAGCTGATTTGGAGCTAGGTCTAGTTTTTCCACCCGCAGTGTCGTGCTCTCTCTGTTCATCGGGTCCCCAATCGAGCGCCAAATGTACCAGACGTTCGACCACCTGTTCAAACCTCAAGCCTTCATCAAGCCAAAGTCGCGGATACATGCTGATCGGAGTGAAGCCGGGGATGGTGTTGATCTCATTAATCCAGAACGTGGTTGTATCCCCCGGATCGACGAAGAAGTCGACTCTCGCGAGGCCCCGGCACTTCATTAGCTGGAACACCGTTGCAGCGCACTTACAAATAGCTGCTGCGACGTGAGCCGGAAGGTCTGCTGGAGTGACCAGACTTGAAGAAGATGCCAGGTACTTGTCCTCGTAGCTGTAGAAGTCTGCGCTTGGCAGAATCTCCCCAGGCTGACTTACGCGCGGCTCGGCGTTACCCAAGATGGCCACCTCAACTTCGCGCGCGCCTTCAACAGAGCGCTCGATTACCAACTGATGGTCGTACGCAAACGCCGATGACGCGGCTGATGACAACGCATTTTTACCTATGCATTTGCTAATGCCGATGCTCGATCCCATGCGGGAAGGCTTGACGAAACAAGGAAAACCGAGCTGCTGCTCGACTAGCAACGTCACGTGTTCTGGTTCTTGATCCCACTGCCGCTTCGAGACCTTCAGATAGTCGACCTGAGGGAGCTCATGCGCCCGCACGATGTCCTTTGCGATGCTCTTGTCAAAGCATGCTGCCGAAGCCGCCACACCACTGCCGACGCACGGAATACCTGCCAACTGACACACAGCTTGCAGCGTTCCATCCTCCCCTCCCGGCCCATGTACAAGAGGAAACAGAACATCTGCTTTGAGCGGACGGTGGGCTGCTAGGCCGCACACTATGAAGCCTCTGCCAGGCGCCAGGAACACTTCATCCGCTTCGGGTAAGCTCTCGGGGATGTCACTATAAGCGGGCGCGTGACATAGGAGGTGCTCTACTGCAGATCCGGCAAACCACCTCCCGCTAGGGGATACGGCGACGGGATGGACACACATGGTAGGCTTGAGTGACGCGAGCGCCTTGTACACGGCTTGAGCAGACGTGAACGAAACGCGACGCTCGGCCGAGCTGCCACCAAAAACCAGAAGAACATGCACGCTAGCCATCGGCAATCCCGCAGATCCAACATCGCGGCCTAGAGGAGAGGCGGAGTGGAGCGCAGCTAACGCCCTTCTGCGCACACTTCTTGACCGACAACAGTCCACTCAACTAGGCTCGGACGATGCGTTGGATCTGGCGTTGTGTCAACGTTATGTGCACTGTCCTTAGCGTGAGCGCCTGCGAGCGCGGCGAAGCCATTGAGGTTCGTCGTCTCACTCCGCCTGCAGGCCATGTGCGTGGCGGGCAGACGGTGAAAGTCATCGGCCGCAACCTACGCAAGGAGCTCGGCTACACTGTCTTCTTTGGCCCCCGCGAGGCCGACGCAGTGACGATCATTGATGACAAAACGTTGGCCGTCACGACGCCCCGCTACATGGACCCAGGCCCTGTAGACGTGTTGATCACATCAGACGGAGGCACAGCGTTCCGCATTCGAAACGGCTTCGTGTTCCAGGATGCAGGCGGGAACGTCATGAAGCAGGTCGGCACGCCCCAGCGTCAAGATAAGCCTGGCAGTCAGCTGGCTTACTAGACCGCCTGCTGACTAGGCCGCCTGCTGACTAGGCCGCCTGCTGACTGGTTCAGCTTGTATTCGCTACCTTCGATCGGACAATACGCCTAGCAGGATGCACTGAGTCAAGACCCTGCTCCAACATGGCAACCATTTCCAAGCCGCAGCGTTGGCGCGAAGCCCGCCTCACCAGGGCGGTAACTACCGGCTGATCGTTAGACTGAAGTTTCGCACCACCTCCTCGAAGGGTTCTTTTGCTTCATGAAAGCCATCAGCTCCGAGGTTTGCGATGATGAAGAGCAAATCGCTCGCATCAAGAGGCTCAACTTCGGTGTAAAGTTTCTCCTTTCCGTGCTGCATCGTTGGCTCGACCACACCAATGATGTTTTGGTGCGCGTCGAGTCGGACTATCCAAAGCGCCCACCTGGCCCCAAACTCACCCTCAAACCATACACGCAAGGGCTCGGAGGCCTTTGTTGAAACTTGGCTGACGCGAACGTAGGCCTGGCCAAAGGGGTGCAGGGCATGCGCAGCTGGATTGAGGCGTAAAGGCAATTGCTCCCAAGCCCGCTGTGCCTCGTAAAACAGTAAACCGGACTCGCTCGACTTCTCTGACAGAAGAAGCCGAGCGAGCGCCACAGACCTTGCAGCTCCTGCGAGGCCCTCTTTTTCAGTTTCTCGAAGTACCTCCCATAGCGAAGGACTCGCTCGCAGAGCCAGCCCTTCCCATGTCCGCTGCCTGCCGTATTGCCAAAGTTCAGCAAGAGACAGAGCACTTTCTATGGATTCAAGCGCCCGCCGTCCACCAGCCTCCAAGGCATTCCTCCAGGGCTCGCCAAGGAAATGTTGAAGCTCGTCGTGGCAAGTAGGTAGCTCAGCTAGGTGAAGAAGCTGCTGCGCACTGGCATGGCGCCATACCGTCGATTCCGCAGGATCAAGCGCCAGAAAGAGCGCTGAAGCATAAGCATAGGCCGCGCAAGATGCCGCTGCGCTCGCGTCGATGTGTTTGCTCATGACACCAAAGACTGAAGCGCCATCAAGGAAGCTCCACGGCTTGCTGCCGTCCAAACCCGCATGCGTGCGCATCGAGTCTGGCACAAGGTAGAGGTCAAATCCTACGCCGCCCAGACCACCGTCCACCAGGGGATGCGGCCAGCCTTCCCTCACCAGAAACCCGTGCAACAGCTCAAGTCCCAAAAGAGCTTCTGCCCCAAGCTCAAGGTGTTCTGCGTCCGCATGTACATTGAGGGGGTAGCTCGGCGATGAAAGACACGAGAGCGCGGTGGGGCGCTCCTCTCTGATGGGAAACGGGACGCGTGCGCCTTTCCACCTGACGATGGATTGCTCGGCCACCGCGTCACCCCAGCCTGCAAAGGACGAGTCGCCGGGACTTGATCTGCTGCAACTCGAGCAGGTGAGCGCCATCAAAAGAGGGGCGCTAAGCGACCGCGAGCTCGGCGTGAGCCAGCTTCTTAGAAAGTGACAGCTTGCGCCTTGTCTTTTGTTGACACTCATGACCCACCTGCCGTACACCTAGCACATGCCGGCAAACGGTAACTTTTCGCTTTCCCAGTACTTTAAGGTCGACTTATCAGAGGGTGTATTGCGCGCCGGTGACAATACGCGCGTGCTCGTAGTTGACCACGAAATCCTGCGCGACCTAATCGAGCTGTCGATTTCGCGCAACGACCTCTCATTGATTCGCAAGTTGGGTCACCGAATAGGGCGAGATATTTGGAGCTCACTGCAGTCGTCAGGCGGGGCTTCGGAAGAAGTTTTTGCTGATGAGGTGCTGGGCCGTACCAGCGCCTTCCTGGCCGCCTTTGGTTGGGGCACCCTGTCCTTTGAGCAATGGGGGGATGCGGTGGCCGTCTCGATCGGGTCAGGTCCTGATTTTGACGAGGAACGGCTCACCGCGGGCGCCATGCTCGGCGGCGTATTTACGGCTCTGTACGGCCAAGAAGTCGCTTGCGTGCCCGTGAGCGCCAGCGACCGGTACCTCATCCTGAGTCCGTCCGTTGCAGAGCGCGTTTGGGGGTGGGCACAAGACAACGCAAGCGTCGCCGAGATTGTTGGGCGCCTTGCCGTAGGAGAAGCAGCGTGAGCGGAGCAACTCACCAACTGGAGCTTCTACTTGCTCGGGTGCAACGGAATCGAGCAGCTCCGCGCCGGAGGAGCCGTCGCCCGAACAGTATCAACACCGCTCGCGGTGCCCTCCCTCCCCAAGATGGCGCCAGCGCGAGCCGCGCAGGTCACTTTCCTTCAAATGCGGCGCCAGCTCCAGATAGCACGGCGGAAGGGGCACCAGCCCAGCAGGCACCAGAAGTGTCCTCACCCCCATCAAGCCCTTCATCCAACGCTAGTGCAAGTGGCGCTGACTATCAGCCTTCAAACGCTCAACCTTCAAACGAGAGCCATGCCCGCGGATCCGAAAGCTCGAGCGCGCACAGCGCACGCCCTGCCACGTTAGAGATACGGCCTTCCGAGCCTCCAGAGACTCCTACCAGTGTCTATCAAGCCCTAGGCAGCCAAAGTCACGCACCACGCGCCGCTAGCAGAGGGTCAAGTGGGGGCGCACCCATAGCGACCAAAGACAACACGCGTAGCGATGAGCTCTTCGGCTTTAGCGAGTCGGGGGAAAGTCTACGGCCGAAGTTTTCTGACCTCATGCGCAGAACGCTGAGTCTTCAACCCAGGAGCTGAGTCTTCAACCCAAGAGCTCTTCGGAAGCGCGAAGCGCACGAGTGGATTCATGACGACTAAGCCTCAGGAGGCGCCGCTTGAGCTGCGCGAGCATGCTTCCGCCCCGTCCGTGGCTTGCCAGACACTCACGATAGACATCGGCAACACCCGAACGGTGTGCGGTCTATTCTGTGGTGAACAGCTGCATCTCGAGTGGAGCTGCTCGTCGTCTAGGCTTTTGGCAGCCCTTCGTTCCAGATCCAGTCAGCTGGAGGCGCTTGAACCAGCCGCTAAACATCGCCTGACGGAGGTTGCCATAGCCTCTGTCAATCCCGAGCTAAACCAGCCATTAGCGGCCGAAATCCACCAGCGCCTAAACCTGCAGCCTTACTTCCTAGATCACAGCAGCCCTCATGGTCTGAATGTGCTCTGTGAGCCTCCAAGCGAGGTTGGGCCGGACAGGCTGGCCAACGCGGCGGAAGCCCATGTTATTGCGTCGGGCCGGGGTGCAGTTGTAGTCGACTTCGGCACGGCGACCACCTTTGACTGCATCTCCCCTGGCGCCGATTACCTCGGTGGACTGATTGCCGCTGGAGTGGGTATCAGTGCTTCGGTTCTCGCCGAGCGCACAGCTAAGCTCCCGACTATACGGGTCGAGAAGGCGACCACGCTGGTGGGACGCACAACCAAGCAAGCCATGGCTGCTGGCACGTTCTTCGGTCACTGCGCCATGGTAGAAGGCATTGTTGGTCGACTTCGTAAAGAGCTCGCGTTCGATCCGCTGGTAATTGCCACAGGCGGTTGGGCGCAACTGTGCGCTCCATCCACCCGCGGCCTCGACCTGCTCGAGCCGACTCTTACACTGCGGGGCATCTTTCGGGTGCTTCGGAATAGGTCTCTTGGAACAGAACCTCATTAGCGTTCCTGCAACTATAACAGCTGAGCCACTCCTAGTGCTTATCCATCCGTGGGCGCAGCGGCCTATTACAAACCATCCACCGAATGAAATGCGGCCCGTTGCTGGTGCCGTTCGAGCACGCCTAGGACGGGTCGATAGCGCTCATCAACTGGGAGAACGAAGCCTCCAAAGCCCCACGTCTCGGTGAGAAGCTGGCTGAGTGATGGGTCGTTATCGAGCGACAACAGGATGCTCTGCAGCCTCTGACCGAAGGTGCGATCCAACTCTTTCCGAACCGCAAAGCAGTCTAGTGGGATCTGCTGCGTCTTTCCCACTACACGCAGCTCACGTGCTTCAGGTATGCGCGTGTAAAGACCTCGATCGACAAACCGCGAAGACGTTGCCGCAACCGCAGCACTGCCGGAGATGACGGCTCGCATGGCTTTGGTATGGTCGCCCGCAAAATACTGCTCCGAGAAGAACTTGTCCGGATCGATGCCTAGCCAAAGGAGCGCTTCGTAGGGGTACAAGAAACCCGAGGCGCTCATCGGATCCACCCACGCAATGCGACTTGAACGCAGGGAGTATAACGATGAGTACGGTGAATCCTTAGCCACAACGAAGTAGCCCAAGTAAGTTGCTGCACCCGCGGTCGTTGCTGAGGCCAGCGGGACAACGCCATCTGCCTGTAAAGCGCGCGCATACATGAGCGGCGAGAAGTTTGCCGCATACACCCGGCGAGTCTGAAAGAGTTTGAGTAACTCTTCATACGACGTGGTCACCCTAAAGCGCACCGGATGGTCAAGCTTTCGCTCAAGGTACTTCTTGAGTGGCTGCATCCGCGCAACGGCGCGGCCAGTTGCTGGCGGAATCGCGATGACGAGCGTCTTTGGAACGCGCCCAGGGCTCGGCAGGCGTGAAAGCATGGCCGCACTGTCTTCAACCCCCGACTTGCTGCACGAGGCGAACAGTAAAGCGGCTCCTAATACGCCTGAAGCCACCGAGTACACTCTCCAGCAGGCCGTGAGCACGTGTGTCACCCGTTTGAAGAGCGCCATGCCTCGAGCGCGTCAACAAGCTCATGTGCTTGGGGAGAAGCCGCAACAGCAACGGGATACGTGTGCAGCCCCCTATCGTTGAGCAGATTAATAACCCACAACACATAGCTTGCCCTCGCCCGATTCCGCCACGCGCCGAGCCTCAGCCTGTGCTCTTCGTTGAGCTGCTCATATGCCGCGCTCGTGATGGGAGGCAGCAGAGCCGAACACGCCCCGTGCGGGCTTTCAGCTAAAATACGCCCGCGCTCTTCCGCCTCCGCCTCCACCGCACGACGAAGGTCGCTCGCCCGTCTTTCAAGGTCGCGTGCGCCGAGGCTAAGGTTCTGCTGATAGTCATGCATTTCGGCGGCGGTAAGGGTCGTCTCAGTGGTCAGCGGCTCCTCGAGCTCGTCCGTGCTCTGGCCGAGGAGTTCAAGCCACCCGTGCAACTCCAGTTCCTCGACAGGTCGAAGGAGGCGATGCAGATTGAGCCATTCTGTCGCGGACAGCTGGAATCTCACCTCGAGGTACGCTTCCCATTCTTTCAATTCTTGGCGATCTTTATCGGATCGTGGTGTCAGTGTGCCGAGAGCAATCTGTTCAAAGCGAGCCAGAGTGTCCGCATCGAACTGCGTTAGCCACTCCGGACAAGAGCCTGGTCTTTCGCCACTGCACGATTCGTAACCGGTTGAACCACCTGCCGCTGATGATGGCGCTTCATCATCCGCAACGCATGCCACCCATGGCAATAGGAACTGCACCGCGAAGGTCAAAGCGCGGCGGCTCGCTCCCAATCCATCGGTTCTCAACATCATCATCTCACCCATTTTTCCTTCGGACAGGGGTTTTTCCTACGAACAGGTTGTTTCTCAAGTACAAGGGGCCAAAAGCTAGCATGCAGCAAGGGCGCTACAAGGCTTGCAGGCTAATGATGAAGCACAATGTGCGCGTGCGACGTACTCGTGTCGCGAGCAGCACATGCTCTTGAGGCTACCCGATCAGTTCAATGCCAGTGCCTCCGGCACCGATGCTGTGCAGTTGAGTCAGTTTTCGAGCGCCCCCGCCAGAGTTCTCGTCCTCCCTGCAGTCGTCCCGCGATCCTGGAAAAACCGCAGCGTAGCTCATCTACGTGAGGCCTCTTCCAAAGAACTAGTTTTCCAGAACTAGGTTCGCGAGGAGGAAAGCCGGAAAATGGCTTGAGTGAACGGCATTGACCCGATCAGTTCGGGTTAGCCGATCAGATCGCGTCTCCGCTCCCCTAAATGCCATGTTGGAGGCTGACGCAAGACATGCCGAACGTAAGCGTTCAGGTACCTTCTGGACAATAGAAAACCACGCTAGGGTACCTGAATGTTTACTGCCGAACAGCGATTGGTTCAGACTGCGTGTGGCCCAGAAAGCGGCAGGCCCACGCTAGGGCTTAGGTCGAGAAGACTAACCGGATGCGCGCATTAATATGAAGAGTCCGATAAGGCTGGCTACGAAGATGAGTCCTGCCATCGCGTATATAAACAGGTCAGCTTCGGCTTCGCGCACCACAAGCCCTCGTTCCGCACCCTCACCCGCAGTTTGGCGCGTGGGCTTCTGTGGCGCCTCTATCTCCGGGTTTTCAGAGCGTCGGTCGTCTTCCTCTCCATGGCTTCTCGCCATGTCCAGGCGAACATCGGGTTCGCTTTCGATGGTCGCCATCATGGGTTCTGCCGCATCTTCAAAACGCATCCGCGTAGTCCCAATCTGCACCACATCCTCGTGTCGCAGCTTGCGTGAGTCGACTAATCGGCCGTTGACCTTCGTTCCGTTCTTGCTCTGAAGATCGGATAGCACAGCGCCTTTGCTGGTAAGAACGACTTCGGCGTGCCGACGTGAGGCATCGCTGTCATTGATGGGCAGGTCGCACTGCGCATCCCTGCCGATAACGTAACTTCGATCCGTCACGCGCAGTTCGAGCGCGCTGTCGGAGTCGAGCACGGTTAACGTAGGTGAGATGAGCTCTGTTTGCGTCGTGCTCATGAGGTCGCGCATCAAGCTTCGGCTGAGCTCGGAGGTTACCTCCCACGAGGTGGGTTGTTTTACTGGGACCGGCCCCTCGAGCTTTACGGAAAACTTCCCGACCAGTACGTGCGACCCGCTATCCATGCGATGGGGTCGGTGGGGTAGGAGTCGGTTCCCACCAATAAAGGTTCCATTGGTCGAGCCTAGGTCCGAGATGAGTAATCCATCATCAGCCATCTCGACCAATGCGTGGTTTTGACTGACCGTGCGGTGCGGAAGCCGGACGTCCGCCCCTGCGCCACGCCCGATGACGACCCGCTTCTGATCAAACTTGTATTCCGCAGAGGATACCCCTTCAGCGGTTGTCACTGTCAGGCGGGTGCCCATCTTTTGCCGAACCCTCCCAGCGACTGTGATAGCTGACCAGCGGTGGCAGCTCAAGGCGGCGGATCCCTTCAGCTGCGAGGACTAAGGACAAGGCACCAAGGATGGGGCACCGAGAACAAGGGACAGGTCAGGCGAGCCGTGTCGCGTGTCGCCCCGAAAAACCGGAATCCTACAGACTGCTGGCGCTAGTGAACGCTTTTCGCTGGGAGGGGCGGCGACGGGATAGCCTACTCAACCGGCTTAGAGTTTGGCTCATCTTTCCGAGTATGCGACGAAGCAGACGTGTCAAAAAGTGGACGAATAGCCTAAAGTTTGGGATCCCTTTCAATCGGAGGAAAGAAAGATGGAAGCCTTAGATCGACGTTTTGAAGGGGAAGCGCGTGTGCCGCTACGGGCACAGGTCGACCTTTCTGCTTACAACCTCGCATCAAAGATTCAGAGTACTGGAATCAACCTAAGCGCCGGTGGATTATCGGTCTTTTCCGCGAAGTCTCCTCCTGTTGGCACACGTGTAGCGTGCAGATTTGGCAACGACGAAGAGGGAGTATCGGTTCAAGCAGAGGCTGAGGTTGTGTGGGTAAGCCCCCGCAAGACCGGTGTCACATGCGGACTGCGCTTCACTAACCTCGAGCAGGCGAAAGACGGGCTGCGGGAGTGGCTCATCGAGCAGCAGCCTTCAGCTGTCGGAGCAGAATCACCAGGTGTGGTTCGTGCTACTGACGTTCAGAACCTGCGACGCCACGCATCTTACATCATAGCTGAGCACAGCTTGTCGCACATCTGCCTCGGAAAGGACGTGGTGGTGCGAGAAGACGGCGTGACCGCCAAGGGTGAGCTGCAAGCGGTTGAACTGCGTGTCGTCAATGATGTGCCGCGGTTGGTCCTCACTCTGGAAGAGCAACATCTTCCTCCCGATGACCTGGCGGAGGAGGATTCTCAAGTACGTCGTGCGCACAACGCCAGGAAGGCTGCCCGCGCTGATGAAACATGGCGCGAGATTCAGAACGATCGCTCACCCGCTCACCCACCCGCTCACCACGAGCCGAAGGAAGTCACGCCCGTCGAGGTGGGAGCGCTTAGCTGGCAAGACATTGCGGAAGCTCCGACGCCCCACACGTTTCGTTCCGCGGGAGGCGGTGGCGGGAGCTACAGTCAACTGCTCCTCACCCACACCCCCGCGAGCGCATCAGCTGTTGCCAAGCGAGAAGACGACACCCAGCCTGAGAAGAAGCTCTCACACCTTGAGGACCACGCTGCCGAAAGCCGTTCGTTTCGACCAGCTTCCATCGCAGAAGAGGACTTCTTTGACACAAGGGGTGACCTGCCCGAGCACGCTGGCCCGGCGGAAGAGACGGATGAAGTGGAGATCCCATCCGTTCCAGTTTGGCCCGAGCTTCGAGGACGACTGACCACACGTGCAGCACTCTTTTGGCGCTGGTGCGTCGCCACCACCTCCTCCGTCACCTCCTCTTTACGACACCATAGAACGCGGCTTGTTCCTAAGATGCGTCAGGCATTAACTCCGCTAAATGTTTTCTGGCGACGGTTCTTCTACTTCGTGCGGGCACTGGTCTCACCGTCTTCAGGGCGTTCATTTCAACGTCCTACATCCGCTTCGGGAAGGCGCGACGCCGTAAGGGTTCAGCGGCGGCCAGGGGAACAGCGTCAGGAACAGCGCCGGTTGCTTCGTCGTAAGCTGATGCTAGTTGCTGCGGCCATGGTGGTGGCTTTCGTAGTCTATCGCTTGCTTCGGGGAGGTGCAGACGCTCCTCCGACCGACGCGGAGTTGGAACGGCTCGAACAAGAGAGCGTCCCGGCAGCTACCGGCATGCCCACAGAGGCGATGCCGGCGGATTCTGCAGCGGAAAGTGAGCGGGAAGGTGCGCTAGCCGAACTCCCAGATGAGTCCGACTACTATGGCGCAGCCGCAGCACCAGGCGAGGGAGCCCTGCCCGACCCCAGCTATGAGGCAGGGCAGATCCCGCACACCGAATACCCTCGTGCGTCCGAGTTTACCGATGTTCCTGCAGCTCCACCTAGAGGAGCTGTTGAACCCACAAAACGTCCGGAGACCTCCTCCTCTACCGGCAAAGCGCCTTTCTTCGGCTCTGCCAGTGTGCCGCAGGGTCGTAGCTTCCTGATTCGAATGAGTCAGCCAGTGGAGCGCATCATAGGAAAGGCTGACGACTCCGGATTTGAAGTCACTGTTCCTGGTAGTCTAGCCCTCGACCGCGCAGGACCGATCGCTGCAGCGCACTCCAGCGTGAGCAAGTCCATGATTGTCAACCGAGGCGATCGCGCAGAGCTCACCATGCGCTTCGCACCCGGTCGGACGCCGACTTTCCGCGTCGTCGGTCGTGGCTCCGCAATCGAGATAATCGTTGGCCGGTAATGGGCCGGGCTAAAGCTCCGGCGAAGGGTCCGATCCCTCTGCCGACCGGTCGAGGTCCAGAATTCGCTGCTCTCCAACGTAATCCTTCGTCTCGTATTCTGTCACTTGCGACAGCTTCCGCACGACGGCTGCCATTCGCTCCGCTTCGCGCACAATCGTGTCGGCAGCGCGAAGCGCTGGCCCCTGAGGCAGGCGTCGTCGAAGAAGTTCGGCGTAGCCCATCACGCTTGTCAGGGGCTGATTGAGCATGTGCGCTGCACTACCTGCGATTTCCGAGACCAGAGCCTGCTTTTCCTCAGGCAAGAGGCGCCTTTGCTGCCGATCCAGCCTCTCTTGAAGCGCACCCTTCCTATCGACCTCCGCACTCACTTTGCTCAGATGCCACTGACGTGAGCAACGCAGCCTAAGGATGGAGCCGCTAACGCCCTGCTCAACCCACTCGATCTGACCGTTCCGGTAGGCTTCCGCAAATGCATCTCGTAAACCCTCGCGAGGAGCGACAAGAACAAGAGGCAAGGGAAGAACGGTCGGGTCTTGGCGTTCGGTGCCTATCGCCTCAAGAAGCTTCGCAATCGTGTCCGCCTTACCCAATAGAACACTCTTGCCCGCACTCGAAAGCTTTTCCTCCAGCGCCTTGAACGAAGGAAGACGCTCCACTCGAACGTCTTCAAGACCCCAAAGTTCCTCTTCGAGGCGTTCCTCCCTCAGGTAGGCCAAAGCGAGAGAGGAAGGCACCATTACTTGTTCTTGTGCGACTTTTCTAACTCGCGGACCTGCGCCCTTAGCTTCCTAACTTCCTGTCGCAAGGCTGATATCTCTGACGAAGTGGCGAGTTCAGCATGTGCGGCCAAGCGTCTGGTTGCATTAATAGTCGCACTACGGGCCGTGTAAGCAAGACCCGTCGATGAAGAAACAACGGCGGAAGCCTGACTCAGAAGCTTCTCCTTCATGGCACCGACTGCTTTAAGCAGTGTCACTCTTCCTCCGCTAGAAATCCCAAAATGACCTCATCAAGTGACTTGACGCTCAAGTGCTGAGCGCCGAATGGTGGATGGTTCGCACGTGTTGCTTCCGAGGAAGGCGGTTCAGGCACTGGCCCAACAGCCTGGTGGGGAACTTGAGCATCATAAGGAATTTGAGCATCTACGTGCGTTGGGCTTGGGGCATGTTCGGCCAGTGGCTGGGATCCCGCCGAAGACTGGGGCCGCACCGACGATTGCCGAGCGGTGCGCTCTTTTACGTGCACACCCGTAACCTGCTCCTGCTGGGCAGGTGGTCGGGCTAGCTCTTCGTACTGCCCACGCGTTAGCGCCAGTAGCATCGCCTTGTGCTGAGACTTCATCAGCCCTTTGACGCTGGCTCGGTAATCCAACTCGCTTAATTTCTCGGCATAGCTGCTCTTACGCGTGGCGATGATGCGCCCACCATCAACGTAGAGGTGGGTCGTGACATGGGGACGGTTCACTCCGGAGTCTTCAGTTTGCACGTGGTACAGGCGCCCCTGATGGCGAATGTTGGTATTGTACCCTACCAGTGGCGACGGACACCCCATCCGCGTAAGTTTAGCACACACGGCAGCTGAAGACGCAAGGTCGCGCAACCGGCGCAGGCACCAACGCGTCACGTACTGCGCCGCCGCCTCCCTGACGAGCCAATCTGACTCCCTTGTCTTTCCAATCGCTACCGGTTGTGCATCTGATTGAGCAGGCTAAAGTGCGACCATGAGTTCTTCCAGCGTACGGCCCTTGCGAGCTCGCGCGGGGGCAGCCTTCACGTGCCACAATGACGGCCTGTGTTGCACAAGTGTCCACCTCCTAGGTCCTCTGACACGGCGCGAGAAAGCAACTGTAGGAGCGATTTCCACCGATGCTGTTTATACGCCGGAGGATGAAGACGATGCGATGCTTCAAGTCACACCAAAGGAGCGGTGCGTGTTTAGGCAGAACAATCTATGCCAACTGCATGCTGCTTTCGGAACCGCCGTCAAACCTTCTGGGTGTCAGCGATTTCCATTCGGGCTCGTAGCGACCCCGCGAGGGGGACGCATCACCACGCAGCATCGGTGCCCTTGCCGCACCATGGGAATAAGAGAACCTGTTACACCCGCCTCTGCCTGGGAGTCTCTCTCGCTGGGGCGACGGCTGCAGGCAAACGACCGGCTGGAAGGCAAGGTCCGCCTGCGCCGACGCACCTACGTAACTTTTGCACGCTACGAACAGCTCGAGAGCGAGCTTTTGAGCGAGCTTCAGCACCGACGCGATCCCGCGGCTACGCTTAGATCAAAACCTCTCCCTGCGCTACGCGATTCCAGTTGGCTCAGTGTGGCGGAGGAGCTGGCAGACGAGCCGGATAGCAGTGGTTTTAGCGCCGCTCTTCTATGGTTTGCGTACGCGCTCACAAAGCTCGAGCGGAAGCGGACGCGTGCGCCTGATTGGCGACCATGGGAGGCTTCCTTTAGTCGGGCAGAAGCGCGCTCACCTCGGCAAGATCCCACTGCACTGATGGCGGACTGGCTCTCAGACCAGATCTGGAGCTTGGATTGGAAGAACCGAGGCTCCTTTGCGAGAGCTAGAACGGAGTCTGCGACCCTTCATGCGATTGCGCTTACCCTTGCCAAGTACCTGGCGCGGAAGGATACGCGAGAAGATAGAGCCGCCGCCGAGGCGATTAGCATCACCGAGCTTGTTGCGTCGTCCCCCGTCTGGCATGAGGTAGTCAAGCGGATGGAAATAGCCGACGCGTGACGCGATGAAGCTCAAAGTGCATCGAAGTGCGGACATAGCGAGGGCCGCTATATACTCCTCTTTTAGACGGATCCGGACGCGGGCCAGGGACCTGCCCCTGGTGGAACGCATTGCTCAAGCGACGCGGGATTGGTCGTGTGTGCGCATCCCGCAAGCTGCGCTTCAGCATGCACTGTCGGAAACCCGAGAGTGGGAAGACGCAACCCTCTCCATCGGAACGATTGGGGTCAGTGTCCAAAGCGGCACACACTCCTTCACACTCACCCCGCAGGAACCCAAGTTCGCAACACGAGGCGCCAAGGAGGTAAGCTTCCTAGTAACGTCTTCTGACACGAGCTGCCACCGCCTTGCCAAGCATGTGACCTCCATTCTCGGAGGTCTGATTGCTCAGGCGACGTGGCCTCCCCTCTTCGCCTCCTCCCGCCATACGCCCGAAGCAATTGCCGAGCTCGGTCAGGGGGTGGCTCGATGCGACCTGAGGTCAGCCCGAGCTAGCGTCAGCGCAAATGCCGCCTTTGTGCTACAGGAGAGCATCGGGCTTCGGGAGATCCGCGTCGCGGATGGGTGCTTGATTTTGAAGCGGTCGATAGGTACATACCGCTAAAGGAGCAGTCACCACGAGTCGTAACGGGGCACGAGAGATTTGCTTCCACTGCACCGTTCCGGCCCTACGTTTCGAGCGCCTCCCACTCTCTACCTTTCGGCCCCACTCCACCTCTCAGATCACGCGCATGACCCAAAGTCAGAGCAACCCATCGAAGGCAGCCGCTGCTCAGGGCATGAGCGGCGCCCCAAGCTCGCAGCGCGTTGCTGAAGCACGACCGTTATACCAGTTCCTAATCCTCTATTGCGCATTAGCCATCGCTTTTCGTATTCTGCTCTTCGAGAATTTTGAGATCGAGGGCGCCTCAATGGAGCCCACGCTTCTTAACGGCGACCGGGTGGTGGTCGCAAAATATCCTTACGGGCTGTTCCTGCCCTTCACCAAGCAGGCCCTGGTGAATTGGGGGAAGCCAAACCCAGGTTCTGTCGTCATTGTGAAGAGCCCTGCCGACGACGTGGATATTGTCAAGCGTGTCATCGGAGTTGAGGGTGATGTAATCGAAGTGCGACAGAACGTCGTGTACCGCAATGGACAGCCTCTTAGTCGGAAAGCCGCTTACGCGTGTAAGGCCACAAAGATGGAACCCTGGGACCCCGATTGCCGGTGGACGCGCGAGAAGCTTGAAGGGCATCACTACCAAGTAAGCCGCTCCCTCATGAGCATGGATCAAGATGTGCCTCCCACGAAAGTTCCACCGCAGCACATCTACGTGATGGGCGACCACCGCGACAGCTCCAACGACAGTCGCATCATAGGTCCTGTGCCTATTAATCGAGTCAAAGGAAAAAGCCTGGTCATCTATTGGTCGCACGACGCCTCCGGAGCACGTTGGCACCGGATGTTCAGTCAGGTAGACTAGGTTGTGACTAGACACGCGCGCGGACGCCCGAGAAAGAGCAGCGACCTCACAGCCGAGCGTTTGGCAGACGAGGTGGGGACACTCTATAAATCGAGTGCCGAACGCGTGGCACTGACCTACCCCAGCCCCTACCACGTGGGGATGTCGTCGCTCGGTTTCCAGACGCTGTACCGTGAGATCAATGCTAACTCACACCGCGCTGCCGAACGTGCCTTTCTACCCGATAAGGGCCAAGCAACTCAGGTGCTACGCACCTACGAGACGCGGAGCGATGTCAGTGGATTTCCTGTTGTTGCTCTATCAGTGGCCTACGAGCTGGAGCTCGCTGGCGTCATTCAAGTACTTGAACTTGCCGGGATTCATCCACTAGCTCGGGAGCGTCGCCGGGGAGACCCCTTCATCCTAGCTGGGGGTCCGCTCACCTTCTCAAACCCGTTGCCTCTAGCGCCTTTCGTTGACGCTATTCTTCTTGGTGAGGCCGACGAAACGATTCATCAGGTGCTGGACATCATTTTTCAGGAGGCCGATCCCAGGGCTAGGCTGGAGCGATTGGCGAACGAGGTCACGTCGTGCTTTGTGCCTTCACTGCACGGCGACAAGCTCCCCTCGATGGGCCTCTGTAGCAAGGAAAAGCTGCCAGCGTACAGTCAGATACGCACGCCGAATACTGAGCTCCGAAACATGTTTCTTATTGAAGCTGAGCGCGGCTGCTCGCGGGGGTGCGCCTATTGTGTGATGCGTCGTTCCACGAACGGAGGCATGCGGATAGTGCCCGCGGAGCGAATATTGGAGCTCACACCAAAAGAGGCGCCGCGGGTCGGATTGGTAGGCGCTGCTGTCAGCGACCACCCGAAGATCGCTCAGATCGTCTCAACGCTCGCTGATCGAGGGCATGGTGTGGGCCTCTCCTCGCTTCGTCCTGATCGGCTCACCGATGAGTTTGTCGGTGCACTCTGCAAAGCGGGTTATAAAACGCTTACCACCGCTAGCGACGGTTCAAGCCAACGCGTACGGAACATGCTCGAGCGGAGAGCGAAGGAGAAACACCTGCTGCGCGCTGCCGAACTGGCGCGACAGCACAAAATGAAACGTCTCAAGCTGTACATGATGGTGGGTCTTCCCACCGAAGGTGATGAAGACATCGATGAGCTTGTGCAGTTTACGACCGAAATCTCGCAGCTCATCCCACTTTCTCTGGGCATAGCGCCGTTTGTAGCAAAGCGTAACACCCCCCTTGACCGCACCCCTTTCGCCGGTATTGAGCGCGTCGACTACCTGCTAAGCCGTCTTCGTTCCGGAGTGAAGGGGCGGGTAGACATCCGCTCCACAAGCGCCCGCTGGGCGTGGGTTGAGTACAAACTCGCTCAAGGGGGGCGTGCTGAGGGTGAGGCTGTTCTAGCTGCGGTGAAGAAGGGCGGGATGTTCCGCCACTGGAAGGATGCTCTTGATGCGGCTTCCAATTCATCGCCCACACGGCACCTCAAGGTGCTCGACGCGGACCGCTCAGGCCTGACACACGCGGCTTCGTGAGCGTGAATGGCGTCACTCGGCCGAATCCCGATCGTGGAGCACACGGTGCATCGAATCGCGTTTCACACGCTTGCTGCGGCATCAACATTTTCCCTCTTTGCCTTAGGGGTGCAGCTTAGTTTCCTCCCAAAGCTCTCTCAGATCATTTCTTCCAATCAGTTGCCGATGGTCGACCGCACCCGCTTGGTCGCGGTTGCAATGGGGTACAGCGCTCTTTGCATGGCTGGTGTTGCGACGGTCTCGCGTCGCGTCGAGCTTCGCAGTAACAGCGTCTCAGTCACTCATGTGCTGCGCGACACGGCGTCCTTCTTTCGACCTCTTGCTTTACTGGCGTGGCTCCCAACTCTTCTGAAATGGGATGTTCAAAGCGTTGAGCTTGTAGCTGCACTCGTCTTTGTGGCTTATGGATGGGCGCTCCTGACAACGTGTCATGTGGCTTTGGTGGCCGTGCCGACGAGCAGCTGGACTCCGCGGCGGGTGCCGCCAATCGTCTCACGACACCTGCCACTTACCTTGCTGTGCACGCTGACCGTGGGGTTTGCAACCTACTTCACTCACTTCTCGCATCTCCACCACCTACGTCTACAGACCCACAGCTTTGACCTCGCCATCTTCGACAACCTCTTCTGGAACCTGCTCCACAACAAGCCATTCAAGGCTTCGCCTGTTCTTGGGCCCGAAGGCAGTCACCTCCAATTCCACGCGACGTTCCTTGCCTATGTCTTCCTTCCTCTGTATCGGCTTAGGCCAGGTGCAGAGACGCTTCTGGTGATTCAATCGTGTGTATCAGCTGCAGCTCTTCCAGCGGCCTACCTCTACAGCCGCGGTCGTGGCTGTTCACCTTGGCTTGCGCTCGGCTTCGCAGCGGCCTTTGCACTTTTGCCCGCCGCTCATGGGCCGCTGTTCTACGACTTTCATTTCCTCACGTTAGCCGCACCGTTCGTCATCTTCTGCCTGTGGGCTCTGGAGTGTGGCTCGCTTGCCGCATTCTGCCTCGCTTGGCTCTTCGCGGTCTTGCTTCGTGAGGATGTCAGTGCTGGACTCTTCTGCGCCGCGCTGTTTTACCTCACGCGGCGTGAGCATCTGGCACGCGCAACTGCTCTTGCCTGCGCTTCTTTGCTCTACTTCGGTGCAGTGAAGTTCGTCGTGATGCCGCTCTTTAGCCCCTCAAACTCCGCGACATTTACCCACTACTACAACGGCTTCTTGCCCGAAGGGCAATCGGGCTTTGCCGCTATGGTGCTCACCCTGTTCACCAATCCACTTTTCGCAGTGAAGACCATCTTCACCCGTGAAAAATGCCTCTACCTTGTGTTGCTCTTCGGCCCCTTCCTCGGCTTGAGCTTGAAACGCTGCAGCGCTCTCCTGCTCTTCATGTTTCCCGCCTTGGCCACTTTGCTCGCTCCACATTACCCCCCGCTCTCCCAAATCAGCTTCCAGTACACCTACCTATGGATTCCTTACATCTTTCTAGCGGCTGTTGTGACTGTTACGGAATCGCGGCTGTCGCTACCATACCGCACCGCAGCTGTCGCTTCCCTCTGCGTGACCTCTCTGCTCTTTGGCTTCACGTGGGGCGCTTACTCGCGCGACGAGCCTTTCCGCGGAGGATTCCGCACGGTGGGTTTCTCCATCACAGACGGCGAGCGAGAGCGGCACAAGCAGCTTCACACCCTCATCGGACTCATTCCGGTCACCGCTTCTGTTGCCGCCACAGAAACCGAGGCAGCTCATGTGTCTACCCGCGAGGACATCTTCACCTTCCGCTTCGGGCATCAAGACGCTGACTATCTTTTGGTCAACGCTGACGAGGCCCGCCATCTTCCAAGCAAGAAGGTCATGCACGATGCGCTACGCAGTGGCAAGTACGGCCTTTTGGAACGGCAAGGAGACTTCCTTCTGTGGAAGCGCGGAGCGTCAACTGCGAAGAATCCGGAGGGACTAGCAGCTCTTAGGTTGCGTGAGGTGAGGTAGTGTCTCTTCTTGGCCAAACCCTCAGCAACCACCCGCTACAGGTGACGCTACACACCACCACGAGAGGCCGGGCACTGCGCTCCCAAACCTGGCAAGGCTTCTAGAGACGCGTCCTTCGGCGTTCAAGATGCCGGTGACGAGCGCATGTCCAGCGGCACCTCCATTCCAGGCTAGGCCCGCCTCTTTCACCTCAGGTGCACTGCCGATCTTCTCGATCAGCACGCTAAGAGCTCGTGGCAGAAGAAGCGAGTGAAAGGCGTATCCCGACTGGAGCACCTCCAGACCACATGAGGTCACAAGCTGCTTTGCCTGCTGCCCACTGTACCGGCGGTAGTGCTTAAGCGCTGTGTCGTGGGAGCTGTAGAGCCACTGCCATGCCGGCACGGTGATGAGCATGCGGCTCTCACCGTTCAAGCACTGACCGACAACGTGCGTTAGCAAGGCTCGGTCGTCATCCACATGCTCAAGCACATCCAGCATCAAGACGAGGTCGTGCTTGCCAAGGCCAGCAAGGTCTCTAGCAAAGGCGAGCGTCGAGGGACGACGGTGGCGCAGCGAGGCCATGACCTCTTCATCGTAATGTGCGTCGACGCAGGTCGTCATCGAGCCGGGAAATTGCCGCGATAGCTGCTCGGCAAACCATGCATCTCCCGCGCCAATGTCCAACACCTTCAGGTTCCGCTTGCCTTTGAGGTAGCTTTTTAGAACTGCGCTAAAGTAGGTAAGGCGCGCTTCCTCCCAAGGGTGCCGTAGCCATGGGTCTTCTCCTTGTCGCTCTCTAAGATCCATGTTCAACGATCAGAGGTCTTCTAGCACGACACGAACTGGTCGAAAAGCTTGAAGAATTGAAGGGGCATATTACTCTCTACACCGTGAAGGGAAAACTGACCGAGCTAGACACCTACTCAACTACGCTTGTCGTTCCTTGTTACAACGAATCCAAACGCCTCTCCATCGGCGACTTCGCAGAATCGCTCGAGCTCTACACATGGCTCCGACTCGTCCTCGTCGACGACGGAAGTCAGGACACCACAATCGAGGTACTTCGGGCGATTCGTGCTGAAGCGCCCGAACGCGTGCAGGTGCTTCGTCTACCAGCTAATCTCGGCAAAGCTGAGGCAGTCCGCGCTGGGATGCAGAAGGCCCTTGAGTCGGAAACCTGTCTAGTGGGGTACATGGACGCTGACCTTGCAACGCCGCTGTCTGAAGTAGCCCGTCTTCGACGCTGCGCTCTGGAGCAGAATGCGGATGCTGTTATAGGCTCGCGCATTCGTCTCCTTGGCAACCACGTTGAGCGAAGCTTTCTGCGACACCTCATAGGACGGCTGTTTGCCACGTCCGCCAGCCTAACCCTTGGATTTCCGGTCTACGACACGCAGTGCGGTGCAAAGCTCTTTCGCGTCAACGAATCACTCCCAACTCTGTTCGCCGAGCCCTTCATCTCACGATGGATCTTTGATGTTGAACTGCTCGCACGGCTGGCCTCCCGCACCAGTCCGACCGCTGTTTCTCTCATTGAAGTTCCTCTCCAACAGTGGCGCGACGTGAGTGGCTCTAGAGTCAGACCTCCTGATCTGATTCGCGCGTCGTTCGAACTGCTGAGGATCTTTCGCCGTTATCGGCTACATACGTCCACGAGATGGGAAGATGTGGGTGGGAGATTCACGGACAGGGCTCCGCGAGGCATCCATGGACAGTGATGCGGGCCCTTGCTTAAGCTTTCGCATCGCCCGGAGGTATTCGAGCGATAGAGGTAGGACCCTCACTCGGCTGTCAGCAGAGTCTGTCCAACGGACGGGGAGCTCTAATAAAGAGAGACCTTCCCTCTCTGCAACCACCACCAGCTCAGCAGGAAGAAACCAGCCGTCACTGACGGCGCCTTGACGCAGCAGAAATGGCAGGCACCTGCGTCGAAAAAACTTAAATCCGCAAGTGACGTCAGATACTCTCGTTCGCAAATAGAGTCTAAGCACACTGTTGAGGCTTCTGGAGATGAATTCCCGTTTAGCAGAGCGTCCTCGAACCTGTGAATCCGCATGCAGCCTCGTTCCGTAAACTACATCCGCTCCGTCAACGAAGATGGCCGGTAGAGCTTGACGTAGGTGGTCAAGATCCGTGGCAAGGTCGAGGTCCATGTAGCCGACGACGTCGGCGTGAGACGCAGACCAGGCCTTCTTTAAAGCGAGACCCACGCCAGCCTTATCGGTGCGCTGATAAACCACGCGCGAAAGTTCCTCCGCCAAACTCTTTCCAATTGCGGGGGTTGAGTCTGCAGAGCCGTTGTCGGCAATGGTTACCTGCCACGCCTGACTGGGCGGATAGCTTGTGTGCAGGAAGCAGACGAGCTCAACAATTTTCTCGCGGAGCTCCCTCTCTTCGTTGAGGACAGGAACTACGATCTCAAACGAGCCCAGAGTTGGCTCGTGCTTGGGAAGTCGCGGGCGCTTGGCTGAAGCCGGCTCGAAGCTGCTGGTTACGTCCATTGCTTAGCAACAGCGATCGCAAGGTCGAGATACTTCTCCGGAAGAAGCCCCACCTGCAGCACGAAAATGCTAGCGACTGTGAGAGGCATGGCGACCAGAGCAGAGCGCATGGGAACCGCAACGGGTTCACCCTCTCGCGGAACACGCATGAACAAGTAGACAATGACCTTGAGGTAGTAGTACGCACCCATGGCGCTTGTAACGACGCCGACAACAGCAAGCCACGTGTACTGGTTTCCAGCTGCGACAACCGCGGTGAAGATGTAGTACTTTCCAAAGAAGCCAGCCGTCGGCGGAAAGCCCATTAGCGAAAGGACGCCGAGCACGAAAGGCAGCGCGAGAAGCGGATGACGACGCCCTGCGCCCGCCAAGTCATCGTAGCTTACGGCCTCCAATCCTCTTGAGCCAAAGGCAACCAGCGCTCCGAAGGCCAGCACGCTCGAGAGCGCGTATGCCAATGCGTAAACGACAACGGCCGAAGCCCCAGCTTCAACGTCTTGTGGTGCCGCGACGATGCCGATCAACATGTAGCCCGCATGAGCTATAGACGAATAAGCCAGCATACGCTTAAGGTTGGATTGCACAATGGCAGCCAGATTTCCGAATACCATGGAGGCTACCGCGAGCGCTGCTAACACCGGTGGCCATCCGGTTGCCATGCTTGAGCTAAGCGGATCGCCGAAGGTTCCCAGAGCGATTCGAAGCATAGAAGCGAATACCGCGAGCTTTACGGCTACAGCCATGTATGCGGTTACAGGTGTCGCTGCTCCCTCGTAGGCATCGGGAGTCCACATGTGGAACGGCACAAGACTCAGTTTGAAACCAAGTCCCGTAAAGATCAGCAGCATCGCAAGGAGGAGCAATTGCGTCGCACTCTTTCCACTCTCGACTACCCTCGCGATCTCCGCCAGCTCAAGCGAACCGGTGGCGCCGTAAAGGAAAGCCATTCCTAGGAGCAGGAAGGCGGTCGCGAAGGATCCAAGTAAGAAGTATTTAATGGCGCCTTCTAATGCGCGCGAGCTGGTGCGCCGAAAACCAATCATCGCATAGGTTCCCAAAGACATGATCTCGAGACCCAGAAAGAGCGCCACCAAGTGCTCTGCTCGGGCCAGTATCATGGCGCCCGCAGTCGTAAAGACGATGAGTGGGTAAAACTCCCCTCGCTCCAGAGCGTGTTCTCGCAAATACCCACCGGCGATGGACGCAATGAGTGCTGATCCTAAACAGATGAGTGCATCAAAGCAGAAGGAGGCCTTATCAAAGGCAAGATATCTGGAAACTGCAGGTGGAGGCGTAACTTGAACATCGAGCCCGAGCAAACATGCTGCAACGGCGCCGGCAACAGCGAGCACAACAAAGGAAAGCAGGGAGAGATAAGGGTCCTCCTTCGAAAACCCATCGACGAGCATGAGAGCCACCCCTCCGAATAACACCAGCAGCAAAGGTGCAGCAGCAAGCATCACGTCATTCATCTTCTTCACCTGTATGTCGAGCTGCGTTGGCTGTGAATCCGACATGGCTCCTCACCGCAGCTGGGTCGGTTACAGCACCTCGGTACTGAGCGGTGAGCCGGCGAACATGTTCCTGTCTTTCGTCGCCGAAGTCGTCCGCAGTCGGTCCCCCCGAGGGTTGATCACCTTGTCCTATTACCGATGGGACGTGATTGAGCAACCGCCGCTCGTCGTAACGGCTATGAAGAAGCTTGGCGTGAAACGCAGTGACCATGGAGTCAACGGACGGTCCCATTCGGTTGAGAAACGGGGAGGGGTAGAGGCCAATCCAGAAGATGAACACCACGAAAGGTGCCAAGAGGCAGAGCTCCCTGCGCCCGACATCATGGAGCTTCTTGTTTTCTTCATGGTCTAGTGGGCCCCAGAACATTCTGAGGACAAGGTGTAACATGTACACCGCTCCCAAAATAACCCCGATGGCTGCGAAAGAAGCCGCTACTTTTGGATAGCTGAGCCCCTCGGAGAGGAAGGCACCGACCAGAATCATAAACTCGCCCACGAAGCCGTTGGTGCCCGGCAGGCCCACCGAGCTCATGGTAACGATGACAAAAATGACCGTGTATAGAGGCATCACCTTCGCGAGGCCGCCGAAGTCATCCAGTGCCCGGGTGTGGCGTCGTTCGTAGATAACTCCAACTAGAAGGAAGAGCGCCCCCGTGGAAATCCCGTGGCTGACCATCTGCAGCACGGCGCCTGTGATCCCGGTCTCGTTCATCGCGAAGACACCGACCATCACAAACCCGAGATGACTGACTGAGCTGTAAGCAACCAGCTTCTTCACATCGCTCTGCACCCACGCGCAGTACGCGCCATAGATAATACCCACCACTGCGAACACGATGAGCGTAGGTGCAGTGTGATGTGCCGCCCAAGGGAACAACGGAAGCGCAAACCGAATGAAGCCATAGGCTCCAAGTTTTAAAAGAACCGCCGCAAGAATCATCGATCCCGCAGTGGGAGCTTCCACGTGTGCGTCAGGAAGCCAGGTGTGAAACGGAAACATCGGGACTTTGATCGCAAAGGCGAGGGCGAATGCCGCGTAAAGAAAATACTGCTCGCGCTGCGTAAGAACCAATCGATTCAACTCCCGTAAGTCAAAAGAGTAACTGCCGGAAAGCGTCTTGTACTGAACAGCCAGATAGAGAATGGCGACCAGCATCAGCAGGCTGCCAGCCATCGTGTAGATGAAGAACTTGACTGCAGCGTAAACCCGCCTTTGACCGCCCCAGATGCCCACGATGAGCAGCATCGGCACCAGCATGAGCTCCCAGAACACGTAGAAGAGGAACAGATCGAGGGCGATGAAGGCTCCGACTACAGTTGCCTCAAGCAGTAGGAAGGCGAGGGCGAACTCCTTCACTTTGGTCTGCACACTCGACCATCCGGTGTGCAACGCGAGCGGAGTCACAAAGGTGGTCAGCAGGATCAGCCAGAGCGAAATTCCGTCCACTCCCACGGAGTACTGAATGCCGAGGGAAGGAACCCATGGCACATGCTCCGCGAACTGATATCCTGCGTTCGCTGTCCAACCCTTGAGCAACAGCAGCGACAGCGCGAACTCAAGCGACATGAGCGCGACACTTCCGCGACGGATCATCTCAACTGACTGACGCGGCGTGAATAGCACGAGAAACGCGCCGAGGAGCGGAACGGCTAAAAGAATAGTGAGTAGGTGCGTCTCAGTCCAGACAGTCATTTTGCCTCGCCTCCCACAAACAGACTGCCAAGCTTCAATTTATCAGCGAACCCATCAGCGCTCGCGTTGCTGACGCTAGCCGCAGCTTGAGGGACCACCGGAGGAAGCAGGTTCAGACGGTATCTCTTGGTGGCTTGGCTTCCAAAGGCGTTCCTCACCTGCAAGGTAGGTGGAACTTGCACGCCAATATCGAGAACAGACTCACCAAGTTTCACGCGTTTCCCAACCGTTAGTGCAATGCTTTCGCGTTTGGCAGGCAGCCCATCCACAGGCACACCATTGTGACGCAGCCAGACGGTGTTCTCCCGGTAGGTCAGTGCAGGAGGAAGTTCACCTACCCTCACCCCGGGCAGAAGCTTTGTGGGGACGATAAAGTCCTCGCCTTGTTGAAGTGTCGCCAGCTCGGTACGTTGATAGGGAAGAGGAGACACGATGCGTATCACCACCTCGCGGGGGGCGGTTTCGCTGTAGGTGTGCGACACGGCCGCTCCATCGGTTGGTTTCCATCGGGTGTCAAAGCGACCGTCTCCATCAAAATCCATGCGGTAGGTGTATCCAAGTCCCTGCCCAACCTGAAACGTAACTTGGCGGCTATCGATCTCATACTCAACGGATGGATGCGGGTAGAGAAACCACCAAGCCATCCCCCCGATCCCGAGCAGGAAGACCGTGGTTGAGACGTAGAGCACCCCCGTCTGCACCCGTGTCAGGATGAAGCCGGATAAACGAACCACGGCGGCGGTAGCACGTGTGAGGAGACCATCAACCACTACGCGATCTAAGAAGCCAACGAGCGAGGCTAGGAAGCGAGCGGGCCCGATGACCAACAACTGATAAAGCTCATCGAACCTTGCTTTCTGAAGCAGAAACCGCCTGAGCTTGGGCATGGCGTGCGCTAAGCCGCGTGCGGTGCGAGAGGGCTCCCCACTTCGGTAGAGCATGAAGGCAAGAGCAACTCCTAACACCGCTACAAGCGTCCCAACCACCATCACCGATAGCGCCGCCCCTTTGGATGCATGCGCCTCACCTAGGTGAGCAAGAGAGCCGTGCAGCCAGTCTCCCCAGAGGTTGGGAAGATGGAGAGCATGCGGAAGACCCAGCCAGCCCGCAGCAACTGCTCCGATAGCTAAGATCACGAGCGGAGTTGTCATGAGGCGAGGCGATTCATGAGGTTGCAAGACCGCCTCCTGCTCGCTCGCCGCAGCTCCTCGGTATGTCCCCGCAAAGGTGAGGAAGTAGAGGCGCATCATGTAAAAGGCGGTAAGGATGGCTGCAAACGAAAGCACAGCCCAGATGACAGAGCCCAACCACGGAGCGAACACAAAGTAGTCGTCCACCGTACGTGCTCCGAGCAGGATCTCATCCTTGGAAAAGAAGCCACTGAGCGGCGGAATGCCAGCGATAGCCAGGCAGCTCAGAAGGAAGGTCGCGTGCGTTATCGGCATCATACGACGTAAACCACCTAGCTCCTTTAGCTCCGCATCGCCATGAGCGTGAACTGCATGCATCACAGAGCCGGCACCTAAGAAGAGACACGCCTTGAAGAAGGCATGGGTAAAGACGTGGAACACAGCCGCGCCAAAGGCACCTACTCCAGTAGCCGCTATCATAAAGCCCAGCTGACTTACGGTGGAGTAGGCAAGAATCCTCTTCATCTGCCCTTGGACGAGGGCAACGGCTGCAGCGACCAGTGCCGTGAATGCTCCAACGGAAGTCAACACCGCCATCGCAACTGGACTGGTTACGAATAGCGGCGACAGACGGCAGATGAGGTAAATGCCGGCTGTGACCATAGTGGCTGCGTGGATCAATGCAGACACAGGCGTTGGACCCGCCATTGCGTCGGGGAGCCAGACGAAAAGCGGGAACTGTGCGCTCTTGCCCGTGCATCCCAAGAAAAGGCAAAGGCATGCCACCGTGGCGACTGAGATACCAAGCGTCGTCCCACCGATTTCAAGCGGAGTGGCCGCCAAACGAACAGCCTCTTGATTGATGGCGGTAAATCGCAGCGATCCTGCCGCTCCAATGAGAAGGAACATCCCGAGCAGGACGCCGAAGTCCCCCACTCTATTATAGATAAAAGCTTTGCGACCCGCGGCGGCGTATGCAGGTGTTGTCCACCAGAAACCAATCAGCAGGTAACTGCACAGTCCGACCCCCTCCCAGCCGACAAACATCAGCGGTAGGCTGTCGGCCAAGATCAAGATCAGCATCGCTGCCATGAAGAGGTTCAGGTAGGTGAAAAAGCGGGCAAAAGACTGATCATGCTCCATGTAGCTGGCGCTGTACAAGTGGATCAGCAACCCGATGCCCGTCACGATAAGCAGCATCACGCCACTTAGCGGGTCGAGCAGGAAGCTCACATCGATGTCTGCGACGCTCCCTGTAGGAAGTTTGAGAGAAAACCACCGGTAGACCGTATAGGTTAGGCGGCGAGCTTCCACTCCAGAGGATGAAGAGCCCAAGCTGATGAGCTTTAGAAACAGCACAACTGCAGAAGCAAAGGAGAGGGCAACGGAGCCAATGGCTACGCCAGCCACCAACCTTCGGGATTCCCGTCGTCCAATGATCCCGTTAAACAGAGCGCCAAGGAGAGGGAAAAGGACAATGAGAGGCAGCAGAAAGTTTACGTCGTACTCTTCAAACATGAGCATCACGCCTAAGAAGATCCAATCCAGTCACCCTGCCCATCAGCTTCCCTTGCCTAACTCATCACTTCGTGGTCGCTAATGACGAAGCGCTCGCACATCGTCACTTAGAACCGTCTGTCGAAGACGAAAGAGTCCGAGGACAATCGCAAGTCCTACTGCAGCTTCTGCAGCCGCGACTGCAATGACAAAGAAGGCGAAAGCTTGTCCGGAATGGTCAAGCGATCCGTCACTCGCAAATGGTCTCCACCGATTGATTGCCACGAGTGCGATGTTGACAGCGTTGAGCATCAACTCGATGCACATCATCTGAATCAGAATGTTGCGTCGGATGAGGAAGCCAATCGCACCCAGACCAAACACGACACAAGCCAGACCTAGATAGTGCCCAAAGCCAATCATCTAAATAGTTCCTACAGATCCGGCGCTCGAAGCTGATCCTGCTTGCGGGTGCGACGCAGGTTCTTGGCCGACGCGCCTCTGTTTCGGAGCGGATTTCTTTTGTCGACCACGTGCCACAGCCATGGCACCCACGATGGCCACCAAAAGCAGTACCGAAACAAGCTCGAACGGGACCACGCCGACTTGGTAAACCTCGCGTCCCAGCCCCTCAACGCCACCGAACTGCTGACACTCAGCCTGAAGCCGGTCTTCGCAGTCGCGGAGAATCGGGAGCTCGGCGTGATGGCCGAAGGCAACCACAGCGAGTGCGCTGCAAAACAGCACGAGCACAGTTGCTCCCAATGTCCGCGAAACCAATCCGTGGTGCCCGTGCGTGAAATGCTCCCACGCCTCGTCCGAGGGAGCCGTCACACCCGCAGCGTCAGGATAGTCGTCCAAGTTCTCAGAGCGGTCTTGCTTAGCTGGATCTGCGCTAGGACCAATCAACATGATTACGAAGACGAATAAGACAACCACAGCGCCGGCGTATACAATCAGTTGAATCGCCGCGAGCAGGTGCGCGTGAAGGCCGACATAGATCCCGGCAAGTGCGACAATGTGTGCCAATAGAGCAAGAGCCGAATGGAGTGGGTTTCTAAACAGCACAGTGCCTAAAGCACTGGCCAATGCCACCGCCGCCGCCAAGCAAAAGACGAGCTGTGAGGCGGAACTCACGCTGCTCTCCGAGATAGTTCTTGCATCACGACTGCATCGAGACGTGCATCGCCGGTCCCATTACTCACGGCCTCCTCGAACTCGTCCCGAAACTTCTGAATCAATCCAAGCATGGGCATCGCTGTGCCGTCCGCGAAGGCGCAGATGGTGTTGCCCATCATGTTGTTGGCAACATCCACAAGCGTCGCCACCGAGTCGCTCTTGCCCCTACCTTTGGCCACAGTATTGAGAATGTCGATCAGCCAGCCGGTCCCTTCACGACATGGCGTGCACTGTCCGCACGACTCATGCGCGTAGAAGTGCATCAGGTTCCTTGCTACCTCAACCATACTCACGGACGAATCCATCGCAATCGCACAGCAGGTGCCTAACATCGTGCCTAGGGCCCGATACGTATCCACGCCCATTGGTACATCGAGGTGAGATTTGCCGTGCCAGGCGTGCAGCGGGTGGTCCTCCTTCGGAGCGTTCACTTTGCCGTCAGGCCGTAGAACGGGTGTTGATGATCCGCCCGGAATCACCGCCTTAAGCGGTCGCGCCTCATCAAGCATCCCTCCTCCTAGGTCGTGAATCAGCTGATTCATCGTAATGCCTACGGGGGCTTCGTAGATGCCGGGCTTCTTCACATGGCCGCTAATCCCATAGAGCCGCGTGCCACCATCACCCGGAAGACGACCAAGGTTGGACCATGCTGCACCACCCATCCGCATGATGTCGGGGACAGATGCAATTGTTTCGACGTTGTTGATGAGCGTGGGCTGACCGAAAGCTCCTTCCACAGCAGGAAAAGGGGGCTTGAGTCTCGGCTCGCCTCGTTTTCCCTCAAGCGAGTTTAGAAGCGCCGTCTCCTCTCCGCAGATGTAGGAGCCTGCCCCCAGATGGACATAAATGTCGAGGGAGAAGTCGCTCGCCAACAGACGTTGCCCAAGCAAGCCTGACTTGCGCGCCTCAGCTATTGCAGCCTCAAGGCGCGCTATAGCCAGCGTCAGCTCGCATCGCACGTAGATGTAAGCCTTCGTGGCACCGACTGCGAACGCAGAGATGATGCAGCCCTCGATGAGCCGATGAGGGTCCTGCTCCATCAACGTGCGGTCCTTGAAGGTGCCAGGTTCGCCTTCGTCAGCGTTGATGACCAAGTAAACCTGCTGGCCAGGCTTGGGGCTTACGAACCCCCACTTGACGCCCGCTGGGAAACCAGCACCCCCCCGGCCACGAATGTTTGCCGCTTTGACTTCGGCTTTGACTGCGTCGGGGGTTTTACCGCGGAGGACGTCACGCGCCACGCTGTACGCGCCAAGTTCCTGTGCGTTCGCCAACTGCCAGGCGCTCTTCCCATACCTGGAGGTGAGTAAAGGCTCGCATCGCACACTCTGGTCTTCAGCCACGGCTACGCCCTCTCCTCTGCCGCACGCTCGCCCACAACATGATGTTGAGCCGGACCCTTCACGACGGTACCCTTCACGACGGTACCCTTCACGACGGTACGCTTCGCACGCTCATCAACGATCTGGTCTAGTTTCTCAAGCGTTAGATTCTCGTGATACGTGTCGTTCAGCTGGATCATCGGAGCCTGGCCACATGCAGCCAGGCATTCTGCCCGAAGGAGCGTGAACTTGCCGTCACGGCTTGTACCTCCTGCCTTGCAGCCGAAGCGATTCTCTAGATGCTCTTGAACCGCTCTAGCGCCCCGGAGTTCACAGGATAGCGTACGGCATACCCAAACCACGTTGGGCGCGACAGGCTCCTGATGAAACATCGTGTAGAAGGTTACCACTCCCTTAACTGCACTCAGGTCCATCTCGAGGCGTTGGCCAACAAACACCATGACATCTGGCGACGCCCACCCCTCCTGCTCCTGGCATAGCTGCAACAATGGGATGCATGCGGCGCGCTTAACGGGGTAACGGCCGATGATCTCTTCGGCCTTGTTAGCCCGTTCCAGGGACAGAGAAAATGGCATGTGGGTCAACCTAGTAGGCAGTTTGCTCACGTCGTTTAAGCAGCACCTGCCGCCAAGGGAGTAGGCTTACCGTGCTGTTCTGTCAAGTATTGAGTGCGGCTGTTCTCTCTGGTGGGCATCAGTGCTGACGCATGACATGGATAAAAGGTAGCGTCGGCACTTGCAGAAAGGTAGTATCGCGCATTAGTTTGCTGCGCGAAGCTCCGGCGCTCTGCTGGACCATGCCGAGCTCTGCCGAACCATGCTGAAAATCTGCTTATGACCTACTGCCCCAAATGTGGAACATCCAATCCTGACGGTGTAGCCGCTTGCGAGAAGTGCGGTGAATCTCTAGCTCCGCGTCGGCGAGATGCCAAGTTCAAGGGCACGATGATTATGGGGGGCCTCCATCAAAAAGGCGGCCCTACATCACCATCTTCTAGCCCGGATGCATCTTCAACTGGCGACTCCCGCGACGGAGACGACGACGGAGACAAAGCGGAGGGGTCAGCCTCCACCCAATCCAGCAGCAACACGGGCCCGCGAAGCCAGCCGGACGTACCGAAACGCACCCTGGCTATGGACTCGAGCCGGGAAGGAGACGTAGCTGGTGGAGCTAGCGCCGCTGGCACTCCAGGAGCCACTAGCACCCCAGGGTCCATTGGACGGCCTCGGGCAGCCCTTCAGAAGACCATGCTTGGACCCGTAGGCTCCCTCAGCAAGGGTGTGGGTTCCGCACCACGTGATGCTGCAGGGGGAAGTGCGCAGAAAACATCCGGCCCTTCGCTACCCCCGAGCCAGCGGCCGGCGGCGCCTGCCGAATCCACCGGCGCGGGCCCCGAATCCACGTCACAACCTCACCTAGGTCCTGCTCACGAGTTGCCGGAAACGCGAAGTTCTCAGTCGAGCTTCCCACACGCGGGCGTTGCTCCTCCAGCTGGCGCTGATGCTGTGCCACCTACTGATGTTGTGCCACCTGCTGATGCTGTGCCGCACCATGTAGAAGCAGCTCCTCCCGGTCACGGCGCCTTTGGAGCCACCGCACACGCGGGAACTGCAGCATCATTGGGTGCTCCACCACAAGCGCCCGCTGGATTTCAGCCACCGCCTTCGGCAATGGCTGAGGGAGGAGAACAAGCTCCCCCGCACCGCATCAGTGTTCCACCCACCGGCGATCCCTTCGATCACGCGGCCTCCGTCCCGCTCACGAAAAGGAAGTGGTTTTGGCCCGTAGTGGGATGTGGCGCCGTGGTGCTTCTTTTATGCCCTCTTTCTGTGATGGCGGCGCTGTACTTAATGAAGTCCAAACTCAGCGATTCGGAAGACGCGCTTCGGCTAGGGCATCTCCAGACGCAAGCAACCATTACGCTGGGCTTGCTCGAAAGAGAATGCGAGGCCGACCCCTCAGGAGCAACGGCGGAAAGGTATGCGCATGAGCGCGTGCGAAGCACCCTCAAGTCTCAGCTGTGCCAAGTCAACAAGGGGCGTATCTCTTCTTTAGCCGAGGACGCAACGCTGGAGCTGGCCGAAGATAGCAACCGGGAAGACCTGGTTGAATCCCTGGACCTGGATCCGGAGCAATGCATCAAGATCAGCAAGGGCGCAGCTCTCGTCGTTGGCTGTGACACCGAAACTGATGGTTTTCAACTGGTCGCGTTAGAAGGCATCGAAACGCTGTAGCGCGAGCTCTGCGACTGGTGAAATAGCAGTGTCCGTCGAAGAGCCGTTGATCGCGTTTGAAGGCGTCCGAAAGTACTTCGGCTCCAAGCGCGTATACGAATCACTCGATCTGAACATTCGTCGAGGAGAGTCGCTCACAATCATTGGTGGGTCGGGTCAAGGCAAGAGCGTGATGCTCAAGTTACTGATCGGGCTGCTTCGCTTGGATGCGGGTTCAATACGCTTTGATGGTGAGGAGCTTTCGCAGCTCGATGAGCACGAGTTTGTCCATGTGCGAAAGCGAATCGGCATGCTGTTTCAAAACGCCGCACTCTTCGATTCGCTCTCAGTTCACGAGAATATCGCCTATGGACTTCGCGAGCATTACGAAATGGAAGAAGATGCGATTCATGAGCGGGTGAAAGAATCGCTGGGAAATGTAGGCCTCAGCGGCATCGAGCACATGTGGCCGAGCGACTTATCCGGCGGCATGCGCAAACGCGTCGGACTCGCTCGTGCTATCGCCGTACGTCCCGAGGTGCTACTTTACGATGAACCCACCACGGGTCTCGATCCTATCAACACGACACGAATCAACCGACTGATTGTCGGCCTGAAGCACAGCCTTGAGGTGACGTCGGTGGTGGTGACCCACGATATGCAAAGCGCTAGGGCAATCAGCGACCGGGTCGCCATGGTGCACGAAGGGCAGGTGATTTTCACTGGCACCCCAGAGGAGCTGATGAAATCCGCAGAACCCCGCGTTCGAAGCTTCGTGACCGGAGATGCTGAAGATGAAACCTTGGATGAACTGATGAGGAGCTAGCTTTTGATGAAGTCTTACAGAAAGGTTCAACTGAGAGTTGGCATCTTCATCGTCATGGCGCTGGTTGTGGGAGGTGGAATGGTGTACGTCATCGGACAGCGGCGTCATCTGTTCTCCAGCATGGTGTCCTTCCGCATGAAGTTCAACAGCGTGGAGGGACTTACAGAAGGCAGCCCAGTTCGTGTCGCAGGCGTCGCAGTTGGAACAACCAGGCTGGTAAAATTCGCAGAGGATGGCCGCATCATCGTCAAGGTCGAGGTTATGCGCGATGCACGGAACGTGGTGCGCGCCGGTGCCGTGGCGACAATCGGCAACAAAGGACTCCTCGGAGACAAGTTGGTAGATATCAGCGTAGGGTTAGGACCACCTCTGAAGTCCGGCAGTTGGATCCCAACGAAAGAGGAGGCAGGACTGCTCAGCTACATGAAAAAAGCTGATGCGATAATTGAGGACGTAGCAACGACGGTATCGAATCTCCGCTCGGCAACCGACCCTCTTGCAAGTGGCGAGTTCGGCCGGGACCTTCAAACAGCAACTCGCAGCTTTGGTGAGGTCATGAATATGGTCAGCACCGGCGACGGGCTCCTTCCTCGTCTGATAAACGACAAACAGCTTGCGGAGGATGTCACTCAGAGCGTGGCCAACACCCGCACTATCACGGGAGCCCTTCAGGGAGTGACGGAAAATCTTCGAGCGATCAGCCGACGCGTGGTTGCAGGTCCAGGGCTTGCACACTCGATGATCTACGACCCCGAGGCGAAGGAACTGGTTGAGAACCTGGCGATGGCTGCGCAGAAGCTAAACTCTGCTCTCGAAGGTGTTAAAGAAGGAGGAGCAACTGGTGGCGCATTGACTGACCTTGGCCGCGTTGCCGAGAACCTGCGGGTCATCACGGACGAGGTTCGGGAAGGTCGGGGGTCACTTGGCGCAATCATCTCCGATCCCTCACTTTACGAAGATCTCAAGCGCGTAGTAGGAAATCTTGAGCGCAACGAGGTGCTTCGAGCCCTGGTTAGGCATTCCATCCGAAACGACGAGAAGCGGCCCACGGCAAAGGCGACTTCACGCTGACCAACTCCTCCTAGGAGCAGCGTATCCTATGGCTGCCATAGCCCGTTGTCTAGTCCGGCGGCGTCCTAATCCTGTTGTTGCTGCGTTAGCAGGACGCGAAGGGTCTGGTAAGCTGTTCGAGCTTGAAAGTCCTTGGCGAATGGAAGTTGCGTCTCGCCCCGCTCAGTGGGGTTTCTCCTCACTTCCTTGCGCGTCTTATAGCGCCCCGAGCTCCTGACTTCCTCGTTGGGCAGGTGGCCGCGAAGCGAGGATTCGCTGATTTGTTCGTGCGCTGGAGATTTTGCTATCACATCCTCGATGACCAGATCAGGGGCGATGCCTTCGGCTTGGATGGAGACCCCGGAAGGAGTGTAGTAGCGTGCGACTGTCAGTTTCAGCGCGCTGCCGTTACTCAGCTCGATAAGGTGCTGCACGCTTCCCTTGCCAAAGCTTTGCGTGCCAACAATGACCGCGCGTGAATGGTCTTTGAGGCATCCAGCGACTATCTCAGCCGCGCTTGCGGTGTAGCCGTTGATCAGGATTACGGTGGGCCAGCGCGGTAGCGTGCCTGAACGCTTAGCCTTGGACGTGTTGAGGACAGACCCTCCACGCCCTCTCGTCGTTACTATCGTTCCCTGGCTGATAAACAAGTCCGAGACGGAGACGGCCTCATCGAGCAGTCCGCCCGTGTTGTCCCGCAGGTCAAGCAGCAACCCGCGAATCCCGCCGTGAGAGGCGGCTTGATTCATGGCCGCGCTAATGGCTTGACGCAGGTCTTTTGAGACGTCCACCTGAAAGGCCTGCAGACGCACATAGAGTATCTGGTCGCCGAGCAAATTTGCTTCCACCGCATGCACTCTCACGACTTCGCGCGTGAGCACCACGCCAAATGTTGAAGCCCTGCTCGGGCGGAACATCTTTAATGCGAGACGGGACCCAGGCTGTCCCCGCATTAGCTGGATGGCCTGATCCACCCGCATGTTGCGGGCCTCGTGACCATCGATGCTTTGAAACCTATCGCCAGGCCGCAGGTCAGAGCGATCAGCTGGTGCTCCAGCAACCACACGCACCACGGTCAACCAGCCGTCTTCAACATCAACCTCCGCCCCAACGTCTGCATACTCCCCTGCAGTGTCGCTACTAAGCATCTCGTACTCGCTGCGATTGAGGAAGGCCGAGTGGGGATCCAGCGTTGCAACCAATCCGCGAATCGCTCCTTGCATGAGGTTGTTCTGGTTGACCTCGTTGACGTAGCTGCTTTCGATGTGCGTGAGCGCCTGCGCGAAAAGCGAAAGGTTTCTGTACGGACTGGCCGCTATGGGTCGCGCGTACGTGCCCACGGACAAACTGACCGCGACCCCGGCGATGAAGGCGCCACACACTGCCGTCCACCTGAAAGTGCGTCGTCTTCCATTCCTACACCACTTCGCTCTGCCACCCACCAAGCTATTATACCATAGCTGCCGCTGATAAAGACGAGGTGTAATCGCTGAACCCGTCCCCAAACAACTTGGTGCTGTGACCTTAATATGTAGAATCTTTCGAGGAGGCTATGATAGGCTTCTTTAAGTGTGGAACAGCGTGAAAGGACCTTAGCGATGTCGGGAGCGGATAAAAATAAGACGGGTTCTGACAAGCGGAAGCAGAGCATCTACTTAAACGAATCCTTGCTGAGCGAGATCAATCGAGAGATGGACCGCCTCGACCGGTCGAGGTCTTGGATAGTCCAGCGCTGCATCAAGCTTGGACTACCAGAGATCAAGAAGCTTCCAGCAGTGAATGAACTTCCTGATGATGACGACGACGACGACGAGTAGGCTTTGCAACCTCTCAGACCCGCGGCCGTTCTAGCTGGAATGTCCCTGACTCAGCTGCGAACGCGGCGTCATCGGCTTGATTTCAGCTTAGGCGACTTCGCGTGGAGTAGCGTCGCCGTCTAATAGCTGGTATTTCTACAACTGCGATTGGCAGCAGGCATTAGCTTCTGCCTTATGGGCGTGGAGACGATGTCTCAGCACCTCTCAGGTGCGGGCATTAGAGTAGAACCAGAGTCTTGTCTCATCTAGTAGAGCACTACGCACGGGGAACGGACGGAACGCGGCTATACTTCTCAGTCCAAGGGAGCGGCCCGCCCATTGTGCTGTGTGACGGCCTCGGATGCGACGGCTTCGCATGGATTTACCTGCACTCCGCCCTCGCAAAGCATCACCAAGTGATTCATTGGCACTACCGTGGCCACGGAAGGAGCGAACTTCCCCGCGACCCTTCCCGACTGAAGGTCGAGGACGTTGCGCAGGATTTGGTATGCATTCTGGATGCATCTGACATAGAGCGTGCATGTATCTGCGGCCACTCTTTCGGAGTTCAAGTTGCGCTGGAGACTTACAGGCGAGCCAGCCACAGAGTGAGTGGTCTCGCACTTGTTTGTGGGAGCTACGGCTACCTAACCTCCACCTTTCATGGGAGCGACTGGCTTGAGCGCTCGCTCCCTCTCATCATCCGCACGGTAAGTCAACATCCGGTAGCTGCAAAGACGCTCTGGCGCCGTTTTCCCGCTGGACTCGCCTACCGACTGGCCAAGGCAGTCAACGAAATAGATGGGCACTCACTAAAGCAGCGAGATTTTCTCTACTACGTCGATCACTTCACAGCTATCGACCCCCAGATGTGGTTGAGGATGTTAAAATACGCCGGTGCGCACAGCGCCCGAGACGTGCTGCTGAAGGTTCAGGTCCCCTCTCTTGTGCTTGCCGCAGAGCGTGATACTTTCACGCCACCTTGGCTGGCCAAGGAGATGGCCCAGCTGATTGACGGCGCTAAGCACGTGGTGATCGAGGGCGGGAGTCACGCTGCACCAGTAGAGCAACCGTCCCTCGTGTTGCGCCACCTGGAAGAACTCATGGAATCCATTGATGCAAATCCTGCGGTGGGCGATGCTCCTGAGGCTCGGAACGCTAGCCAGACAGACACGGAAGCTTCCCGGCCACGGTGAGGGAGCGACAGAGGGGCGCGGAGCCCTTACTTCCAGTATGAGAGTCTAAAGAAACGCTCAGTCGCAACAGCTCCGCGTCGTAAGTCTTTCGTTTTCTTAGAAGTCGATACGGTAGATCTGCTGCCCCAAAAGGACGATGCTTCCACTGGCGACTGAAACCTCGTCCCGAATTTTCGTGAAGGTTCCATTCGAACTTCCCAGGTCTTCAAGAAGGACTTCTTCTCCGTCGGAGTAAAGCCTGCAGTGCAGCCCTGAGACATATCCGTCGTCCGGGAAGATGATGTCGCCTCGCTCACGCCCAAGATGTAAGCCGCCACGTGGGATGGGATACGCATTCCCAGTAGAACGTCGTCCTGTCACTAGCACGATGCGGCCGATGAACTCACCAACAGGGCTGCCCATTTGCACCACAACATCATCTTCCGAAGGAAGCGAGAGTGCGCGAAACTGGATGATCTCCTGCCCAATCCTGAAGACGTCTCCACTGCTCAGTGAAACCGGCTCCTCGGGCTGCACCCGCACATAGGTGCCGTTCAGACTCTCCTCATCCTGAAGAAGAAGCTGCGAGTCCTGGAAGCGAAATGTCGCGTGCGTTGGCGAAAGGAAGGAGTCGTTACCGAACATACCGCCCTGCGTACGACCTATCTCTTGCTCCCCTTGAAAGCTCAGCCGTTCGCCTTCTGAGCCATCCGGTAAGATGGACACGATCGTGCCCTGGCCGGCGGACTGGCTATAGACCTGTCGATCCGTGTTCCGTACTACACCAGAAGGCGGCGTGTGCCCCGTGAACTTGCGAGGTTCATGCGCGGCACGAGGAAGCTCTGACCCGCAACCTAGGCAGAACTTGTAATGGTCCTGGTTTTCCTTCCCGCAACGGCTGCATTGAATCATGCTGACTGCCCCACTCTCTGATTGGCACCCCACTTCTTGCGAAGCGGAGCTTGAAAAATAGATGCCAAGCGCAACTGGATGTGGCTCCCGCCTTTCGGCAACTGAACGCGTATGTTACCTCTTGAGCATGCATCCGTCACTGCGTCACTTCCACCCGCAGCAGCTGACGCCCCACGAACAGATAATCGCTGTCTGCAAGCTTCTCTTCCCCTCGAATACGCATGTATGTGCCATTCTTGGATTGATGGTCGGCGAGGGCAAACTGTCCATCTTCCGCTGTTTCAATACGGGCGTGGTTGCTCGACATGTATAGATCTTCCGGGAAATTCATGTCGCAGTCGTCTCTGCCGATAAGGACGCTTCCGTCTCTCGCGCAGCATACCATTCCTATGTCGCCACCCTCAACGATCTGCACAATGCGAAAAATGCTTGGCCGCCTAGGCGACGAGTAGAAGAACGTTCCATCCTCACTAGGGCCTGAATCTTCTTCCGGTTCGGCGTCGAGACGGAACAGCTGTTGCCCGCAGAGAAAATGATCACCCGCCTGTAGCGGCACAGTCCCCTGCACGCGTATGTAGACTCCATTGGTGCTCTGCTCATCGGACACGAACAGCTCGCTTCCTCGGTAGTAGAACCGGGCGTGCGGGCTGCTAATCCATGGGTCGTCTGGAAACAAGATCTCACCGTCGTCGCGACCCACCAGGTGCTCATCGCCCTGTAATAAGTAGCTCAACCCCTCAATATTGCCTTCCCCGCGGATGACAACGAGACGCGCACGTCCCGGCATCTGCATAGGTCCAAAATACTCAATCTTTGACTCCAGCACCTCCGATGGAACCGGAGTGCCGCATGACCCACAGAATTTATGACCGCGTGGCACGTGGGTGCCGCAGCTTTCGCAGACGTAATGACGAGCTTGCTCCAAAGCTTTCTCCTTTGCGGGCTGAACAATTCTGGGCCGACCGAGACCCCCATCGGAAGCCTTTGCCGCTCCCTTGCTGGCGTCAGATTCTACGTTCAGCGGCGTCGAATCTCGACTTAGCGTGTCGCGAGGGCTAACTCCCTCAGAGCAAAGCCGGTGTCCACAAGAAGAGCAGCTAGGGGTGCCCCACGAGTTGAAGCGATCGCACGCCGTGCAGACAAATCCAACGCCCTGGTCCACCTGTTCTACCTTCGCCAGCCCCGCCCCAGTTAACAACTACCCGATACTCGTTGACCTGTGCAAGCTGCCTGTGCAAGCCGGCGGTGGCCATCCGCATATGCGGCAGCAGACAGCACTCTCACACGCCTGACCCTCACAAAAACGCTCCGCCGCGCTTGGGCCAGGTTGATCCGACTCAAACCGAGCCGCGACCGTGACAGCCGAGTGCCCAGCCTCAGGTGGCACCCTGAGGTTGACGCTCTAAGCCACGAAAGGCGGGTGGCTGAGCCTACCCACCTTTCGCGTCCCTATCGCGTCGCTTCTTCGAGAAGGAAGAACTTCTAAAGGAACGACGGTGTGGTTCCGAACGGGCTCCCAAACGAGGGGGACGACGGAGTTGCAGAGCTCAATTCGGTCTTTCGAGCCTTCTTCGTCGTCTTCTTCGCTTTGGCTGAGCCCGAGGTCTTCGACGCTGATCCCTTCGGATCCTTCCTCACAGCCGTCTTTCTAGCAGCTCCCGACTTCGCCGCCGTCTTCTTAGCGGGTGCTTTGCGTGCCGTCTTCTTAGCGGGCGCTTTGCGTGCCGTCTTCTTAGCGGGTGCTTTGCGTGCCGTCTTCTTAGCGGGTGCTTTGCGTGCCGTCTTCTTAGCGGGTGCTTTGCGTGCCGTCTTCTTGGTTGTGCTCTTCACCGACGATTTTTTAGCCGCCTTCTTGGTCGGACGCTTGGTAGACGTTCGCGTGGTCTTTGTGACCTGCTTAGCAGATCTGGCTGTCTTCTTAGTTGCCTTCTTTACCTTACGTGCTCCCGTCTTCGCCGCCTTCTTCACGGCCTTCGCCGCTTTACGCACAGTCTTCTTAGCGCCTGAGCTTGTTCCGGTCGTACGTGAGGAGCTCTTCTTTACCACGCGCTTCGTCGATTTTTTCGCCGTCGACTTCCTCGCGGGAGACTCTTTCGTTTGTGTCTTTTTTGCCACCTTTTTGGTGCCGACCGGGCGCTTTGTCGACTTCGTGGTGACTCTCTTTTTAGCTGGCGCCATCAAGACCTCCTGCACTAACGGCATTATGGGATTAACTATTAGCGTATTTTCGAACGCGGCAGATTGTCAAGAAATAACTAAGTATAATTTATATTCAGTTAGCTTTATTTGTGCCGATAGTGTTGTACTTGTGAACTAAAGTCCGCTGAGTTATCCCCAATCTATCGGTAGGATCGTGATTCACTTGAGTTATTGACAGTACTTTCGCCTTTTCTTACTCTCGGCACACGCAAACCAATGAGATGAGAGGACGTAAACGATGACAGTGCGAACTTTGATTGCAGCAACAGCAGTGGGCGCGTTCTGCAGTGCCTCGTGCGGCTATAGTGAAGAGGAGATGCAGGCGAAAGACCGCACGATCCAGGAGCTCAAGACGGACCTAGCGAATCAGCAGTCATCCGCTGACGCCAAGATCTCGTCCCTCAGTTCGAAGAACGACGCTCTCACCTCGCGCCTTCAGGCATTGGGTGAGAATATGGGCAATCTCGAAAGCGACTTGGAGGAGACTAACCGCGCACTGGAGCAGCTAAGAGAGAGGGAGCGTCAGCAGCAAGCGCGGCTTGCCACGTTCCGCAAGATGATGAGCCAGCTCAAGTCCATGATCGACGCAGGCAAGCTGCAAGTAAAAATCGTCCGTAATCGCATGGTGGTGGAGCTGCCGGAGAACGTCCTGTTCGATTCCGGGAGAGCGGAGTTGAAGAAGCAGGGACAAGAGACCCTCACAGAGCTCTCAAAAGTGCTGAAGACTATCAAGGGCCGTGAGTTCCAGGTCGCAGGTCACACCGACAACGTCCCAATCAAGAGCCGCCGCTTCCCATCGAACTGGGAGCTTAGCACCGCGCGTGCGGGCACGGTTGCGCATCACCTGATGAAGCAGGGAATGAGTGCAGAGCGACTTTCCGTCGCCGGCCACGCCGATACCAAGCCTGTAGCAAAGAACGACAGCGCCGCAGGCAAGGCGAAGAACCGGCGCATCGAGATCGTGCTCATGCCGAACCTGGATGAGCTTCCGGACCTTTCTGAGCTCAATAGCGAGCCTTAGCGGAGAGCCGCTCTCAGGGACATCGACCGCGCTCAGCCGCAGCGGTTTGGCGTTGACTGATCCTTGCGTTTAGGCTAAAGTCTGTGCCCCTGGGGAGGTTCCTGTGCAAGGCCCGCGAGCAAGAGCAGCGAGCTCATGCGCATGTGCTCCAAGCCAGTTACAAGGCCACCTTAGACGTCCAGTTGCCTTTAATGCGTTCCAAGCGCATGTGCCGCGGTATTCCGATGCAGATGCTACGGAGCGCCGAGAGGCTTCTGGAGGCAAAAGGTGAGAAAGGCAGTCTTTAATGCAGGCTCAGACACAGTTCAAGGTAGGCGATAAGGCAGTATATCCCGCCCAAGGAGTGGCGGAAGTTGTCTCTATTGAGGAGAAGGACATTGCCGGCAACCGGCAGAAGTTTTACGTACTGCGGATTCTAGATACCGATCGTCGAATTATGGTTCCTGTGAAAAATGCCGGGAATGTAGGCCTCAGACCGCCCATCTCCGAGGAGGAGATTCGGGAAATCTTTGAGATTCTGCGAGAGCGCACCATCGCTTTTGATAACCAGACCTGGAATCGCCGATATCGCAGCTTTATGGACAAGATCAAGACTGGCTCGGTGTTTGATGTCGCCGAGGTCATGCGCGACCTTTACCGACTGCGGTCAGAGAAGAGCCTCTCCTACGGAGAAAAGCGCATGCTGGAGACCGCGCGAACCTTGATCGTCAAGGAGATCGCAGTCGCCCGCAAGAAGGCCGAAGAAAAGGTGCAGGCAGAGATCGAAAAAATCTTTACTCCGAACTAGGGCCGAGCTTCATGCCTTCCCACATGGCGCGGACAACGCGTCTGTGGAAGGTCGGTGTAGGCGAGCCAGCTTAACGTAAGCTGGCTCGCTGGCCCATCTTCGCCCCAGCGGACCACCTGCTCCGAGAGCGGGTAGCCGCACTGGTTTCTGACATAGTATGCTTGATCTAGATCACGACTCAGTGACGTTTGTAGCTGCCCGCCAGCTAGAGGTCGAACTGCCTCTTTCGTTCAGGCCTAGAAACGATAGCATCTCCTCTTTGCGCGCTCCTGAGCATCACGCCGCGAAGAGCTCCTTCATCCGCCTTTGTAGGCACAGAACTAGGGTCACCAGGATCGAGCGGCTTTCGGCACGTGCGCAGTGGCGCGCTGTGCCGGCATCGATAGGTACGGCCTACATTTTTTCACCTAACGAGCGAGTACATTTTTATGGCGCGTGGCACCCTTCTCATCAACGTCGATATTGGCGAAACGCGGGTTGCACTCATTGAGAACGGCATAGTTGCCGAGTTTTATGTTGAAAGATCCCGCGATAAGAGTCCTGTCGGCAACATCTACTTAGGTAAAGTCACACGCGTGCTTCCGGGCATGCAGGCTGCCTTTGTTGATATTGGCCTCGACAGGGCAGCCTTCCTCCATGTGGAGGATCTTCTACCGATCGAGGATTTCGATTCGTCGGGACTCAACAACCCGGAGGAGGAGACACGAGAGCCGAAGATCAAGCGCCTCAGTCGCAAGACGCCGATCGCTGACGTCCTCAAGGAGGGGCAAAGCGTGGTTGTTCAGGTGTCCAAAGAGCCAATAGGTACAAAGGGTGCTCGAGTAACAAGCCACGTGGCGCTACCAGGCAGGTTTGTCGTTTATGCTCCAACGGTTGATCAAATTGGGGTGTCAAAGCGCATCGGGAATGAGAAAGAGCGAAAGCGGCTTCGTCAGGCAATCGAACAGCTGAAGCCTACGCAGGGAGGGCTGATCGTGCGCACCGTTGCCGCCGGATTGACTAAGAAGAATCTTCGAGCGGATATCGACTATCTCGTCTCGATTTGGCAAAGGGTGGCTGGTCAAATCGACTCATCAGCAAAGGCTCCGTCTCTCCTCTTCGAGGACTTGGACCTCGCCCTGCGATCGGGGCGTGACCTGCTAACCGACGGTGTGGAACGGGTGGTGATCGACGACGGTGCGTCGCACAAGCGCCTGCTCGACTTCATCACGTCGTTCATGCCGGAGCGTGTAGATGCCGTGCATCTACACGCAGGCAGCGAGTCCATATTCGATGCTTACGGCATCGAGGATGAGCTTGCTCGATCCCTGGGAAGGAAGGTTGCGCTGCCGTCTGGCGGGTACCTGATCATTGATCAGGCGGAGGCGCTCGCCGCCATTGATGTCAATACAGGTCGTTTCACTGGGCGAGGAAAAGATGTTGAAGACACGATTCTTCAGACCAATCTCGAGGCGGTGAAGGAGATTGGGTACCAGCTACGATTTCGTAACATCGGCGGGCTCGTCGTGATTGACTTCATCGACATGGAGAAGTCATCGCATCGAGATAAGGTGTTCAAGGCCTTCCTCGAAGTTCTCAAGCACGACAAGGCAAAGACAACCGCCGCACGGATCAGCGAGCTTGGTCTGGTCGAGATGACGCGCAAGCGAACCCGAGAGTCTCTCGGACGCGCTCTCTACGAGTCGTGCTTTTACTGCGACGGAACCGGGGTGTTGCTGTCGAAAACCACCGTCTGCCATGAGATCATGCGCCAGATCCATCGCGAGAAGAACTCGCTTCCAGGTTACCGTGTGATGGTCAACGCGCATCCTGCTGTGTGCGATGCGATGCAGCGCGAAGAGAAAGAATGTTTGGAGGAAGCAAGCAAGCGATTCAGCCGCCACATCGTCATGAATCCGTGCAAGGAGTACCATCTGGAGCAGTTTGATCTGTGTGGTGTTTAGCTTAGTCAGCTTTCGCGTTGCTACTGCCGACGCGGGGCGGTATCCTCCGCTCGCGGTGGACGGGCATGTTTGAGCAGCGACAGGGAACTCGCGTCACGATCAATAAGGAATTCGACTCCTTCGATGCTTTCGTGACGGAGTACGTCACCAATGTGTCGCGCTCGGGCGTGTTTGTGAAAAGCCACGGCGAGCCACTACCTATTGGCACCTTGGTCAATTTGAACTTCACGGTGATCATGGAGGCCGTCGAAGTCATCGAAGGCATTGGCCGCGTGGTCAGGGTGCAGCACGAACCCCCCGGGATGGGCGTAGTGTTCGCGGAGCTCAGCACGTACTCCACATCACTGTTGGAACGACTTCTCACGTCGAAGGTCGCTCCGCAGCGGGCACCCGACCTGGAGCCTCAGAGCCGCCTTTAGCGGCTCGTGCTAATCCAGTCTAAGGAATCCCTTAGAAATGAGGCGCTGCATCGCCTGCCATACCTCGTAGTCGGCCTGCTGGCTCTTGTTAAGGACCGTCTCCACGCGGCCAAAGTTCAGCGACAGTTGAAGCACGTCGAGCTCCTCACTCGAGAGCTGGCTCAGCGGCGCCGAGAGCGGCGTACACAAGCCGACCGTGGCGTCCATGGCCGGAAGACTTTCGGAGTCCAGCCGATTGAGTTCGTCGATCTGTCGCATGCCCTCCATTAGAAGGCCCTCAACCGATCCGCGCATCTCGTGGGGAAACGCGCGGTCTTCCGGGGTAAGGAGCTCGAACATACCGTCTTCCCAGCCCAATAGGCGGTAGAAGGCCTTCTCTGGGGGCACTGTCTCGTCTGTTCCCACTACCGCAAAGCGGACCTCGCCATCTCGCAGGTAGATCCGCCCCTCCTTTTCATCCTGCGTAAGGAGCAGGACGCCACTCTTACGTGAAGCGGCAAATAGCTGAAGCAGGTCGGCCAGTGCTACTTCTGACAGAGAGCCCGACATCGTCCTGACTTCTGATGTGCTTCTTCGAGCTACAGGTGCGCCGGACCGAGCCGGCGTACCACGGTGCGGAACCGAGTCTGGACCCGCTCGAACAACTTTGATTATGCTCGTGCCGATCAGGATCCGGTCGCCCTCAGCGAGAATGCATTTGGTAATTTTCTCCCCGTTGACGAAGCTTCCGTTCGTCGACCCGAAGTCTTCGATCATCACCTGACCATCTCGAATGGCGATGCGCGCATGACGACGCGATACCATATCCTCGACTAAAACCATGTCGAGCTCGCTTGAACGACCAATCACAACCTCGCCTTCCTCAGGAAGAGCGAACTCGCCCCCTTGATATTTTCCTGAGATGAAGCGGAGGGCGTACCTTTTTGTGGCGTCCATTGTTTATAACCGTGAGAGCCCGCTAGGGAGTTGCGCCGGCTGATACACGCGAGGAGCTCCAACAATATGCTAGGCAACGCCCTCCATCGCACCCTGTCGATGTAGTTCCCACTGGTGTCCTGCCTTCGAGAACATAGAGTAAGAGCTTGAGGCACCCAGGGTCAAGAACATCCCCGTACTCGTGCGCCTTGCGGCGGAATCGGATCGGCCGCTTCATTCAGGGTCAGGGGAGATCGGAACTTGCAAAGAAGGGCGATTATCGCAGAAGCATCCGCACTAACGTAAAGCAAGTTCGCGGCCTAGATCCTCAGACAGCCTAGACCCTCAGACAGCTAAGATGTCCTGCTCTTTCTTGCTGATGATATCTTCCACCTGAGCCGTCGCCTTCTGAGTGATATCTTCCATTCTTTTTTTGGCTCGTTCCTCATCGTCTTCGCTTATCTCGCTCTCGGACTGAAGGCTCGAGAGCATCTCTTTGCAGTCGTTGCGGGCTTTACGGATTGAGACTCGACATTCTTCACCTTGCTTCTTGGCAACCTTTACAAGGTCTCGCCGCCGCTCCTCGGTTAGCGCCGGAAGAGGGATGCGAATAATGTCGCCGTCGTTTTGCGGGTTCAGGCCGAGGTCGGACTCCATGATCGCCTTCTCGATCGCACGAATCGACGTCTTATCCCAGGGCTTGACCATGAGCATCCTTGGCTCGGGAACGGTGACCGAAGCAAGTTGCTGAATCGGAGTTGGGGAGCCATAGGATTCGACGCGCAGCGAGTCGAGCAACGATGGGTGCGCACGGCCGGTCCGTAGGCGCCCTAGCTGCCGCTTCAGCGCCTCATGCGCTTTTCCCGCTGCTTCCGAAAGTTCTTCTAGCGCCTCTTCGATCATGTGCACCTCACGCGTTAGTCCAAATCAGCTGTTGCTGACGGATTGCCCATTGCAGAAGAAGGTGGCCGCTCACTCACAAGCGTACCAACACGTTCCCCGCGCACCACACGTTGAATATTCCCCGTTTGTCCCAATGCAAAGACGCGGATTGGGAGCTTGTTTTCCCGACAGAGCGCGATGGCCGTCGAATCCATGACACCCATGCGCTCCTGGAGGAAGCGGTCGTAACTTACATCACGTATCATTCGCGCATCGGCATGCAGCTGAGGGTCCTTATCGTATACGCCCTGAACTTTGGTGGCCTTGCACAGAACCTCTGCCTGAACCTCCATAGCTCGAAGTGCCGCTGCTGTGTCTGTGGAAAAGTAGGGATTGCCGGTGCCGGCTGCAAATATGACAACGCGACCCTTCTCCAAGTGCCGGATGGCGCGCCTTCGAATGTACGGCTCAGCCACCTGACGGACCTCCAACGCGCTCACTAGACGTGTGGGCACACCTAGCTTCTCCAGCGCGTCCTGCAAAGCCAGGCCGTTGATGAGCGTTGCAAGCATGCCCATATAGTCGGCGCTTGTACGATCCATCCCTGAGGCGCTTCCCTTGAGGCCTCGAAAGATGTTGCCCCCGCCGATCACGATGCTTATCTGAACGCCAAGTCCATGAACCTGCACGAGCTCTTGGCCGATAGCCGTCAGAACCGCGGGCTCAACTCCAAAGGATTGAGCGCCACACAATGCCTCGCCGGAAAGCTTCAACATGATGCGTTGATACTGCAAGGGCATACTCACGCTAGTGCTCAAGATGGCTCCGCCACGCCGTCCATTTCCTAACTTCAATGCAGAAGTTACGCGACGACAACTGCATCGCGTAACTTCTGGATATCGCTCTTAGTTCTGGAGAACTTGAGCAACTTCAGCAGCAAGATCCGCGCTTTTACGTTCGATTCCCTCGCCCAACTCGAAGCGCGCAAAGCGTCGGATTACGATCTTCTCGCCAATCTTTGCCGCCAGCTCATCAATACGCTGCTGTAGGCTCATCTTAGAGTCACGAATCTCCGCCTGCTCCATCAGGCAAACCTCGGCGAACCACTTATTCAGTTTACCTTCCAAAATCTTCTCTACTGCTTGTGCGGGACGCGCTTTGCCCGACTTAGCGTCTTCTTCACTCAGCTGCGCCTGGAAGATCTGCTTCTGACGTTCAACATCGGCAGTTGGTACTTCCTCGCGACGTACGTACAGAGGCGACATCGAGGCGATCTGCAGAGCGACGTCCTCTACAAACTCTTGAAAGGCTTCATTTCGTGAGACGAAGTCTGTCTGGCAGTTAACCTCGACAAGCACACCTACGCGCGAGCCCGGGTGTATGTAAGAGTTGACGACTCCTTCAGCAGCAATCGCTCCGGCTTTTTTTGCCGCTTTGGCCAACCCCTTCTTTTGGATGATCTCAACGGCTTTGTCTTGATCACCGGAGGTCTCCACCAACGCGTGTTTGCAGTCCATCATCCCGGCGCCTGTACGGTCGCGAAGCTGCTTTACCATCGCGGCACTTATTTGAGTCATAACGTGAGCCCCTTCTGGTTCTATGTTGATGTCATGAAGTTCTACGCTGGAGTCTCTGCCTCGGCTCCCTTGCGTCCGCGCGCAAACTCGACCTGCACACCGCCTCCGGCAGTGGCTGCTGCATCGGACCCGTGATGAAGACCTTGCTTTCTGCGGGCCTGTCCGTGTAGACACGCATCTGCCAGGCTCGAAACGATAAGCTTGATCGAGCGGATCGCGTCGTCGTTGGCCGGCACGATGTAATCAATAGGGTCGGGATCGCAGTTGGTGTCGGTGACCGCGATGATTGGGATACGCAGTTTGACACCTTCACGAACCGCGATGTGCTCATGTTGGGGGTCAACGATAACCATCGCGTCAGGCAGCCCCGTCATCTTCTTAATGCCGCCTAAGTACCGCTCGAGCCGCTCCCGCTCGCGCTCAAGCTGCAGCGCTTCCTTTTTGAGCAACGTCTCCATAGTGCCATCTTCGCTCATGCGCTCGAGGTGCCGTAAACGCTCAATGCCGCTCTTCATCGTGCGGAAGTTCGTCAGCGTTCCGCCGAGCCATCGCCCGGTGACGTAAAACTGGTTGGCACGTCCGGCCTCTTCTGCAACTGTTTCGGCTGCTTGACGCTTCGTTCCAACAAACATGGCGGTGCCGCCGCGCGATGTGATCGAGGCCAGGAACTGATACGCCCGCTCGAAGAGCTGTACCGTCTGATCCAAGTCGATGATGTGAATCCCGTTGCGCGACCCATAGATATATGGGGACATCTTCGGGTTCCAGCGGCGCGTCTGATGGCCGAAGTGGACACCGTGTTCGATCAGAGACTGAAGGTTGGGGGCTTTGGCCTCACCGTCAGCACCGTTGCTGTGCGCTGCTGATCCATCGGACGCAGCCTCTTGAGCTCCATCATCCTGTGCTCCAGTGTCCGGCGCTTCATCATCCCGTGCTTTATCATCCTGTGCAGCGGCTATCTCCGCAGGGTTCATCTGCTCAGCAGATGTACTTTCGGTTGCCGTCTCTGTTTGCTCCACATTGTCCTCGTTTCGGTTGTTCCACTGTGATGTGGCCCCGGCGTTACGTGCTTACCACCAACGCCGTTAGCATTGGCACCTTGGCGTGCACGACGGATGCCCCGCTCTAACGCCTGTGAAATATGCTGCCCCGCACTGATGCCGGGCAGCGCGTGGACATAACACGTGGAGTCGGCGCACGCCAGCTGACGCGTGTGCCACGCACACGCAACCCGTCTCCCTGCTGCCGCATCGTCATCCGACCGCTCACACGCGAGTTAGCTCTGGCATCTGACATCTTATATGATAGACTACCTCGGCTATGGGGAACGGATGTGCTGTGTGCGGTCGGGCTGTGAGTGCGGAGTTCCATCCTTTCTGCTCGAAGCGTTGCCGAAGTGTCGACCTGGGGGCGTGGCTGAACGAGAACTATCGGCTGCCTGACGATATCTTGGACAGCGATGTGCTCAATAGCGACCTTGTCAACGATGATGTTCTCAACGATGATGTTCTCAACGATGATATTGTCAACGACGATGTTTCGACTGATGACCTTCTGAATGAAGACCAGGTAGGGGACGATGCGATAACTCGCAGTTCGACGTCGGGTGCGAGAGCCTCAAGAGGGCACCGCCGCGCGAGCTCAAGACCAGTCGCCCATTACGTCGCTCCGAACAGGACTTCAGACTCCACTCCTACATCAGGCGGGGCTCAATGTTCCGGGGCTCAATGTTCCGGCGCTCAACGTTCCGGCGCCGAACTCTCTCCTCAGAATGCATCCACTCAGGAGCGGCAAGGCTTCCGCCCCTCGCACCACACTCACCCAACGCGTGAAGGTGTACAGGAAGCGGACCTGCTTGAGTCGTTTGGCGCAGCTTTCCCACTGCGCTCCATGGTGCGAGGGCGCGCTTAGTAGCCATGCGGACGCACCACTAGAACGTAAGTTTGGCGCCTCCACCGTGTAAAACCTGAAGTGTAGAACCTGAAGGCCCTCCTTAGCGAAAGTGTCGGTCTCTTATGCGTTGCAGACGTCACTCTTCGGGAAGTTGCTGGTCCCCGCCATGCGTTTCCGGTACCTGCCCGCATTCGATCAACCTCCCACGCGGCGCAGTCGCCGCACGATCTGCTGCGACATGAGCTCCCGACGCAAGACAGCCTATCGGAGCGAGGCTCTCGAGCAATGACGGCACGTTGGCGACATCTTCTTCGTACGCGAAAGGCGTGCGGCGCCGCTTCGCAATGGAGCACCAGCGGCAAGGCACTCACTGCGGTAGGTGTGTTGTCTATGTTACTTCTGACTGAGAAGTCAGCACGCGCTCAAAGTCCAGACTTGGAACCTCACCATAGCGTGTGGGTCTCTCCGGCGGCTGGCTACTCCTTCATGGCGCTGAACGCACACCGCTACAACAATCTCCTCAACCAAGAGGCCTCACCACATGGCTGGGGACCTCATCTGAGTATTGCTGCAGGTCCTCAGGCCAAACGTATGCGTTTGGGTGCCTCCTACACGCTCACTGGCTACGGTGACTTCCTGACGCATGACGCAGGGCTTTCGGTCTCTGTTCGAACGCCGCGGTTGTGGGTTTTTGTGCCACACGTGGATGCGTCCGTAAGCTATTTATGGCTTCTTCCAAACCCGATCTTCGACACAAACTTCAGCGCCTCCGGTGTCTTCGGCGGCATCGGAGCGGGATTTGATACCCGCGTGTCTGATTGGCTGGGCGTGGGCGGCGGGCTCTCGCTGCTCGCTGGCAGGCTGACACGGGACGCCGTCGTGGATTTTGATCATCCATCGTTGGCAAACGATGGCAGCTCACTCGCCGTTGTTGTTCGTGTCGATATTCTTCGGGTCACGCTCTTCATGCTTTAGCTCTCAGGTAGGAGGCGAGCCTATGCGCTGCACGCTCTCCTGATAAGATTGCGGCAGGGATGCCCACACCACGGAAGGCGTTTCCCGCTAGCTCTAATCCGTGCGCTCCGTCGAGGCGCTGCTCGAGCCCGTGAACCCTCTGATGATGGCCCACCACATACTGCGGCATGCTCGCGGGCAGGAAGCTGCACGCACTAAAGAGAGGCTCTCCGCTGAGCTTGAGCACGGGCTGGAGCGCTGATAGCACCCGCTGTGCTAGCTCTTCCTCATCCTCGCCACGATGATCCCCCCGAAGGAAGACGCGAAGAAGCTCATGCTTGTCAGGCGCGCGCCTTTCAAACTTTCGACTAGCAAAAGTACACGCCAGCAGAAGCGGGTTTTCTTCTCTTGGCACCACAAAGCCAAATGAGGTGAGCGGCTCGCCAAGAGCCGTCTGAGGGAATCCAAAGGAGAGCGCGGTGGTAGAGCGGCACGAGATTGCCGCAAGCTCAGCGCTGACTTTCGGCAGCGTCTCCCCGAGAAGGCCAGCGGCCACCTGGGGCGAGACGGCAAGTACCAATGCATCCGCTTTCAGCGTGCGGCACGACGTTGTCACCAACCATCCCGGGTTTCGAGCTTCAAGAGCCATCGCCGCTTCGCTACAGCCAAAGTCACCTCGTATGTTGGAGGCCATGGCCGTTGGCAACGTCTCCATGCCTTGCTTGAAGCTCATGAACAGGCCGTAGCGTGCTCCTGAAGCAGCCTTAGAGGAGCGAGAACTCCGCATCATATGCAGCAGCACACTCTTTCCCGCGCGCTCCAAACCAAACGCCTCAGACAGGACGCTTCGTGCACTCAACGACTCCCCATCGCCGCCATAGATGCCGCATACGAGGGGCTGACTCGCTGTGCGGTAGAGCTCGCGCCCAAAGCGACGCTCGAGGAAGCTCTTTACACTCTCGTCTTCCCGGTGTCGCTCATGAGGTACGAGAGGCTCCATCAGCGCGCGTGCCTTGCCTCGCGGTGAAATGAGGGGAGAGGCCAGGAAAGCACCCACATCGGTAGGCGCGAACATGCGGTAGCCACGTGGAAGCCGCGTGAGCTTGCCGCCCCGCAGAATCTGAGCTCCGCGATGCACTTCACGTGTAGGCAGCATCTCCGAAACCAAGCCCAACCGTTCTAAAAGAGCAAGGTACGAGGAGCTGTTGGCCAACGCGGCGTCGGGTCCGTGCTCGACGAGAAACTCTCCACGCCGTTCGCTTCGTATCCATCCTCCCAAACGTGGAGACGCTTCGATGAGTTGGAGGTCCAAGTCAAGAGCAGACCGCTCCAGCTCCAAGGCGGCTGACAAGCCGGCCACACCTCCACCGATAATCAGTACCCGCCGTTTCATAGCCACGGTCTGTTAACTCCTCGGTCGACACAACGACGCTCTTGCGGTCTCCGCGACTCTTAAAGCTGGATTAGCGAAGAGATGCGCTTTCTTCCCTGACCGCCTCTACCAGATAGCGCACATGGGCGGGTGGCGTGGAGGGTAGCACTCCGTGACCCAGGTTAAAGATGTGCCCCGGCCTACCGCGAACGTCGCGAAGAATGCGCCGCACGTTTTGCCGAATCGTCGCCTCATCAGTGAGCAAGATGACAGGATCGAGATTGCCCATCAGCGCCACATCGCCCAACACGTCCCACGTCTGGACGAGGTTGGTGCGCCAATCAACACCGATCACATCTCCTCCCGCCTGCTTCATCGCGGGATAAAGAGCGGGGTTCCCTGTACCGAAGTGAATTACTGGGACCTTCTGCGACAGCGCTGCGAGCACCTGCTTGGAATACGGCGCCACAAACTCCTGGTAGTCTGTTGGCGATAAACAGCCTACCCAGCTGTCAAACAGCTGAACCATTTGAGCTCCAGCAGCGATTTGGCCCTCCAGATACTCGACTGTGGCCGAGGCCAGCTTTGACATCAGCACACGCCAGCTTGCGCTCTCTTGATGCATCATCTGCTTGGTCTGCTGGTAGGTCCGAGAGCTACCGCCTTCAATAAGGTAAGCGGCAAGTGTGAAGGGCGCGGCGGCAAAACCAATAAGACCGACCTTTGGGTCCAAGGAGCGTCGAACCTGCCGCACAGTGTTCATCACGTAATAGAGCGCTTCCACCACGTCAGGTTCATCCGGCAAAGCGTCGATGAGTGCAGGGTGATTGAGTGGCTTGCTGATGCGCGGCCCCTCCTCAGTGAAGGTAAACCCGACCTGCAACGGCTCAAGCAGGAGCAATATGTCCGCGAACACGATGGCAGCATCGAAATCGAACTGCGCGATAGGAAGCAGCGTCACCTCGGTGGCGAGGTCAGAGTCTTTGCAGAGCTCAATGAAGCTTACTCGCTCCCGAATCGCGCGGTATTCCTTCTGATAACGCCCCGCTTGCCTCATAATCCAAACGGGTGGCACGGAAGTCGCCTCTCGGTGCGCGGCCTGCAGAATAAGTGGCTTCATTATCTCCTGACGGGTTAGAGCGCCAGTCTAACACAACGTGAGAGGGTGATTAGCTGCATTGTATCTTGAGTGCGAAAGCGACTCTCTGTTAACATGGCCTCGGAGCCGGGGCGCAAGCTGCAGGCGCTTTGGTCTAGCCTAAGACGCTGTCGATAACGAAACCTTCGCCGCATCGTGGAACACAAAGCGCATCGTGGAACACAAAGAGCATCGTGGAACACAAAGAAGACGAAACAGCTGAGCGCGAGTTTGGCACGCAGGTCGCAATACGGCCGGAGTTCGGACAGGGCGAACGTGAACGGCTTCGGGCCTACCTCGTGATCATGGCGGGGCAGAACGTCGGCGAGATGTTTCGCGTCAGCGCGAAAATGGTGGTTGGACGCTCGCGGGATTGCGACATACGCATCATCGACGACGGCGTCTCGCGCAAGCATGCACAGATTGTGGTGTCCAAGGATGAAGTGTACGTTGAAGACCTGAAGTCAACGAACGGCACCTTTGTCAACGGAGAGACGATAGACCGCCATCAACTATGCGACGGCGACAAAATTGAAGTTGGATCTTCCACTATTGTCAAGTTCACGTTCCATGACCAGCTCGAAGCGCAGTTCCAGCAGAATATGTTTGAGGCGGCGCTGCGAGATGGACTAACGAAGACTTTCAACAAGCGCTACTTCACCGACCGCGTAACGACGGAATGCGCATTTTCACTGCGTCACAAGTCGTCACTAGGATTGCTACTCTTCGATATCGACAAGTTTAAGCAGATCAACGACACGTACGGACATCTGGCTGGAGACTACGTAATTGCTGAGCTCGCGCGACGTGTGAGTGCCGAGACCCGCCGCGAAGATGTTCTCGCACGTTATGGAGGCGAGGAGTTTGCGTTGCTATGTCGCGGCCTCGATTTGAGCCACACGCAGCAGGTGGCAGAGCGGCTGCGTGCCGTGGTAGAAGCAGATGCCTTCCTCTACGAAGGGCGAGCCATTCCTGTGACTATCAGCGTCGGAGTGGCGCATATGCCTGATGCAGCAATTCACAGTTCGAAGGATCTCATCGCAACGGCCGATGATGCTCTATATCGAGCCAAGGAGACTGGGCGTAATCGCGTGGTCTACCTGCGAGCCAAAGCGGGATGAGCCTGGCTGCTTTACGAAGCAGGGCGCCTACTGGAACGGGCTTTGCGGCTCCCTCGTTATACGTCCGGAAAGGAGCGCTCGTGCCGCACCAGCCAGGTACAGCGATCCGACAATGAAAACAGCCCCCTTGTCGTCAGCTAACTCTTCGGCTTGAGCAATAGCCTGAACTACTGAGCCTCCATTCGTTCCACCAAACCTCTGCGCAAGCTCCACAGGCGGTACGGCTCGTGGCGTTCCAAGCTCGGCGAAGATCAGGCAATCAGCGAACGCGTTCAGCCGTGCCATCATCTCTTCCAGAGGCTTGTCTCTCATCACGGATACGACCAGCACGCGTGGCTGACGCCTTGCTGCCAGGTGCCGTGCTTCGAGAAGAAAAGCTTTCACCGCGTCAATGTTGTGCGCTCCGTCGATAACCACGGGACACGCTCTATTGAAGATCTCGAAGCGGCCCGGCCATGTCGCGCGGGCGAGTCCTTTCGCGATAGCCTGATCAGCGATGGGAAAACCTCTCTTTCTCAAGGCGCAGGCTGAGGCGGCCGCACATGCAGCGTTGGCAGCTTGATGCCGCCCGCGTAGCGAAAGCGCCAGCGAGGCCCGCCAAAGATCCTTCACGTGCAACTCAACCTCCTGCTCGCCCGCCTTCCAACCGAAGTCCAAACCTGCACGCCAGGGCACGATTCCCTCCTTCGCGCATGCACCTGTCAGCACCTGATCGGCAGCCTCCGGAAGATGGCCAATGACCGCAGCACTTCCTTTTTTGAGGATACCAGCCTTCTCCTTGGCAATATCCGCTAACGTGGCTCCCAAATAGGCTTGGTGGTCGATACCAATGGAGGTAATGACAGCCACTTCCGGTTGAGCCACATTGGTGGCATCTAGACGTCCTCCCAGACCGACTTCCAATACCACAAAATCGCAGCCCTCTTGAGCGAACAACTCCCATGCGAGCACGGTGCAAAGCTCAAAGAAGGTCAGCCAGTTTCCGCTCTGTTTTCGGTAATTTAAAAGGTCATCTAGATGACCATGAAGTGTCGCAGCGGCTGCCGGCTCGCCGCAGACGCGAAAGCGCTCACCAAAAGATTCAAGATGAGGCGAAGTATAAAGCCCCACTCGGTATCCAGCCTCAGCTAGCACAGAGGCCGTCATTGCCGCGGTGCTCCCTTTGCCGTTCGTCCCGCCGATATGAACGACAGGGGCTTGACGAACGCTCGTACCCCGCTCACTCAGCGCTTGCGTAACGCGCTCAAGACCAAGGCGCACGCCCCCGCGTTGCAGACTGTAAAGCTCGTTGAGTAGCTCGCTAAAGGGGCGCATGCTGCTCAGACTGCAAACGCGGCTAGTCTTGGAAGTGGCGCAGCAGACGCGCGATGGTTGCGCGCAGCGCTTTACGCTCTTCGATGACATCTACCATGCCGTGTTCAAGTAGAAACTCTGCGCGCTGAAAACCATCAGGAAGCTTTTGGCGAATGGTGTTCTCGATCACCCGTGGGCCAGCAAATCCAATTAACGCCCCGGGCTCAGCAATGTTGACATCACCAAGCAGCGCAAAGCTCGCCGCCACGCCGCCCGTTGTAGGGTTGAGCAGAATGCTGATGAAGGGTGCTGGAGCTTGCTTAAGCTTGCCTAAAGCGGCGACCGTCTTGGCCATCTGCATAAGAGAAAGGATCCCCTCCTGCATACGTGCGCCTCCCGATGACGACAGTAGCACCACCGGCTGTTTCAGCTGAGCGCCGCGCTCAAACATACGAGTCAGCTTCTCTCCCACAACCGATCCCATTGAACCACCGAGGAACCGGAATAGAAAGGTGCCAAACTGAAGAGGACGGCCGTCTAGGGTGCCCGATCCAACCATGATAGCGTCGTTGAGGCCTGTCTTCTTCCTTGTTGTACGAATGCGATCAACGTATTTCTTGGAGTCTCTGAAGCCGAGAGGGTCCACCGACGTGAGATTCGCATCAAGCTCATCCCAAGAGCCAGGATCAAGCAAAAGATCGATCCAGGCCTCTCCGCTAAGCGGGTAATGAAACCCACAAGACGGACATACTTCATAGTTGTTGGCAAACTCTTCGGCACGAAGCGTTTGTCCACAACTGTCACATCGACGAAATACGCCTTCGCCAAGCGTACGCTTGCCCGACGCATCCGTTTGCACCTTTGTTCGCGCAAACCAACTCACGACGAGGAGTCTATAGCACAAGCTGAAGCAGATAGATATACCCAAGTGCCGCATAGCGGCCTGCGCGCGAGCTCTTGCGTCACGGGCACTCCCGCTCTACGCTCCGCAAACCATGGCTTACAGGTTTCCCTCGGAAGAATGGACACAGGCCTTCCATAAGGCCGTCAATGAGAGCACCGCCTACCGCGGAGCGGCCCAGGACTGGACGCACGGCGCAGTGGCGATGGTGATCGAAAAGGACGAATCGATCGGCTTAGCGGAAACAGTAGGCATGATTCTGGATGTCGACCGCGGCAGCTGTAGGAACACGCGCTACGTCAAAGGCACGGAGGAGGTCGAGGATGCTCCGTTTGTCATCGTGGCAAGCTATCAAGACTGGAAGAGCGTCGTCGAGGGTTCCCTTGACCCGATTCACGCGATGCTTCAGGGCAGGCTCAAGCTGACTAAGGGTCATCTGCCAACCATGATCCGCGATGTCGAAGCTTCTAGAGAGCTCGTTCGGAGCGCCGCACAGGTCCCCACAAAGTTCATAGTCTAGCGCCCCCTCGCCTCCGTAGGGATAGATTTCACACCATGAAGAAGATTGGGTCCGATGAGCTTAGTCCTTTGAGCCGCATTTTCAGCCGTTCTCGAGAACGCGCGGCATCCCTAGCGGGTAGCCGGCCGAACCAGGCAAGTGATCCTCAGGCGCTGGTAGAGCTCGTTGATGCACCGACGGCTTGCGGCCTCGCCAAGATGACATTCGAACTCATTCGAGGAAACCTTCGGACAAAGCCCCAACTGCAACAAATGCTCACCCGCCTCCGCGGCCGACTTCTACTTTATTCAGAAGACGCACAGGTATCGACCACACTCGTTTTCGCCAACGGACATCTGCGTGTCCACAGCGGTGTGGTGGGGCTCCCGCACATCACGGTGCGTGGCCCAGCGGATGACCTGATGTCGCTCAACCTGTTGGAGACGACCATCGGCGGACTTCCAGATCCACGCGGTAAACACGTCCAACAGATCGTGTCGTCTCTGCGGCAAGGAACGCTCAAGATCTACGGTTCACCCCGCTATTGGTGGTTTCTCATTCACGCTGGCCATCTGATGGCGATCGAACCAGCTGGTTGAGCGCAGCTGACTGGTTGAGCGCAGCTGACTGGTTGAGCGCGGCTGATCAGTGGCTTTCTGCCGGCGGATTGAAATGCATGACCTCCTCGACAATCGACTCACCAGAGACTGACGGAATACGGCGGGTGCACGATCAGATTGAGAGGGCACTCGCCTTGCTGCTGGTTCGAACTGCTGCCAAGTTCAACCTGCTGCAAGTTCCTTCCTCTTTGACGAACTCAAGCATAAGGTGGGATACTATATTCTATGGTGGACGGCCTAAACGAATTGCTTGATCAGTTCGATCGAGAGCTTGATGAGCTTGCCAAGGGTGTGGACGCCACGGCCGGTTATCCTTTTCCTTCGTCTTTGCGCGAAGCCGTCGACGAAGAAGCCTCAACACCACAAAAACCCGCATCTGTGGCCAATGCCGAAGCCAGGTTGAGCGAGCCCCCACATGGGCAGCAAGCGCCAACACTGGATGCCAGCGGACCAGACACCGCTCCGCCACGTCAGCCTACGGAACCATCACCGCCGAGCGGCCATGCTGGCATGCGTGACCCAGGTCCTCACCTACCTCCCAGCGAGGCCTTGGCAATGAATTCAGCCGGCTTGGCGGAGGCGAAACCCGCAGCTTCGGCCGTGGCGTTGGAGAACACCCATGGCGACAGAATGGGGGAATATGCGAGGGCCACGGTTGCACCCTCCAGTCGACCTCCCGCAAGGCCTGTGTCGGACGCGGACGCGGACGTGAACCTGCCGCCTGCGGTGTCGGCAGACAGCGTAGGGCACCTGCTTGAAGAGGTCGAGGGACATGCCCCACCCACCGATCCTCCTGATGGCGTGGCTGAACTGCAAGAGTTCGCACAAGCCTCGGCCACCATGCCCCCGAGCAAGTCAGAGGTGGATGTTGCCACCAAAGAGGATCGCTGGGAGTCGGTGGCTCGGAAAGGACGAACCGCCAAGATTAGCGACTCGTGGCTTGATGCTCCTGTGACGGGGACAAATCCAGGTCTCGATCTCTTTGCTGCTCTCGATGCGCCGGATTCAACTGAGGGTGAGCTGGATGAGGGCGAAGGAGCCTACTTTCGCATTGAGAAGGTACGCGTTAGCAAACCAAGCTCGGCTAGTTCCTCTTTGGATCAAACTAGTTCCTCCAACCCCCTGCTGAAAGTCGGAGATGAGGCGCTTTCGCCTCGCGGTGGGCGACCATCGGATGAAAGCTCAGAGTTTGAGCTCGACCTCGACGACTTGATCGAACTTGAGTAAGCGGCTGAGGCAACGGCGGAATTGCGCGCGATCACGGTGCACGAGCTACTAGAAGTAGGTCAAGAGCCCAAGTTCCACAGATATTCCACCCAGCGCGCTTGAAGCCTCCTTGCCAAAGCTAACCACCTCCGCCTGATCCCAAATCAAGCGGGAGAGTGCGTGGACCTCACCAGTTATAGCCGCCGCTTGCCCCACCCGGAGTTCAGTGCCCACTCCCGCCATGAGCGCCGAGGAGTGCTCACGGAACACATCGTACCGTCCGCGCTCCTCTTCGAAACCTTCGCGGCTGCTTCGCATCAAATCGACTGCGCCGCGCAGATACACCTGAGCGATGGAGTCAGGATTGAGGTAAATGAGCGCCGCGACGTAGAGCGGCACTTGGGTGTAACGCAACGCCCGTTCGTCGAAGCCACTTAACATGGATAGGCCCAGGTCAAAGGCGTAGCGGGCGCGTGGTCTGAAACGGAAGCTTAAGGAGACGCCGGACACTGCAAGCGGCTCGTACATCACTCCTTGGAGAGCAACACGGAAGCCGAACCGCTGCGTGTGCGTGTAGTAGCCTTCGGCCAAACCGCGCGGTTCTTCCGGCCTTCCACCATACGCTGGAGCATACCTGGGAGGGTGGTTTGCGTCCGCTTGGGGGCTCCTAGATGTGACGTTTTGACTGCTCTGCGCACCTCCACCTCCGGCAAACGTGGAAAGTAGCGACACCACGGTCGCGAGCGCCCGCAGTGGGCAGCGGGCGAAAAAGACGGTTATGCTGGCTCTTACTCGCACTCGGATGCTGATACCATCTCCCGCGGGTCGACACCATCGCAGACGCTCAAGAGACTTCAGATGTTTAGGAAGGAGCCTGCGCAGTTGCAACAGTTTCCGACTGGAATAACCGTTCCCGCAGATGGCACATCCACCCCCGGCTAGGCCACAGGTGACACGGGAGACTGATGGGTGAAAGGAGAGAGTTCGCTGACGACCTCTATCGACACGTTGGCTGGCACTTCCCGATGGCTTAGCACCGTCACCTGTGGGATGTGTTCAGAGAGGAAGCGGTAGAGCGGACGACGCAAGTCAGCGGTGACAAGAAAAGGAAGCTCCGAACCGTCTGCTGCATCCCATTTTGCGATCACCTCCTGCTCCATAACTCTCGGGAGGAGCAGCTGAGGGTCGTCGTCGATCTCCCGCAAGTAATCACGAAAACATTCCTCGTAGTCCGGATGCACACAGATGCAGCGCAACGTCCCTCCCTTAGCGTGCTGCGGGATCATGTGTTCTCGAATAGCGTACCGTAAATGCTCGACAAGCTGCGCTGCCGAAGTTCGGGGTTCGCAAGCAGCCAAGGTCTCCATCAACGTTGGAAGTGGCCGCAGCGGCACCCCTTCCTCCAACAGTCGACGGAGCACCAGCGTCAGCTTGGGAAGACTAAACTTTCGCGGATAAACATGCTCTACGATGGCCGCGTGATGGCTGCGGAGGTGGTCAAGCAAGTCCTGAACTTGCTCAAAGCCGACGAGTCCCACTACCTGACGCCTCAGTGCCAGCTCAATATTGAGTTGGTCGCCTGCAGATACGCCAGACCCTCGGTAGAAGAGGGCACCGAAGCGACGTAGCTCGACAACGTTCGTGCTGGACGAGGTTATCTCAAAGTGAGGAAGACCGACGCCGAACTCTCGGCTGAGTGTCTCGACCACCTCGCGCAGCATGGCCTGGGTCTGCGCGTAAGTGGTGCGGGGTACAAAGGCTTCCAAGGCGGCCTCACGCAAAAAGGAACCCGCGCCACCTGGATCCTGCCGCCTTCGATTGCCGATGCTCCGCCGGCCGATGACACAGACGACCGCTAAGGTGAGAAAGGGAAACGGCGGAAATCCCGGGACACAGGCGAGCAGGAACAGAAAGACCGCCGCGATCAGAAGCACGCGCGGCTCAGAGAAAACGTGGCGCATGATATCAGCGCCAAGAGAGTCTTCCTCTCTTTCTGCAGCAACACGGGTGGTGACTAGACCGGCAGTGATGGAGATGAGCAGCGATGGAATCTGAGAAACCAAACCGTCTCCTACCGTGAGGACGGCGTAGGTATGCAGAGCTTCTGGCACCGCCATATCTTCCCGAAGCACACCCACTCCCAGGCCCCCAACCAGATTGATAGCTACGATGACGAGCCCCGCAATCGCATCGCCTCTGACGAACTTCATCGCGCCATCCATCGCGCCGAAAAACTGCCCTTCCCTGGCGAGCTTGCGACGCGCATCCTGCGCCTGCTGCAGTTGAGTTGCACCTGTTCGCAGGTCGGCGTCGATGGCCATCTGCTTGCCTGGAAGAGCATCCAGGGTGAAGCGAGCTCCTACTTCAGCAACCCGCTCTGATCCCTTGGTGACGACGAGAAGCTGAACGATAGTCAAAATTGCGAAAACTACCGCGCCGACGACCAAATCACCTCGCGTGACGAACTGGCCGAAAGCTTGAATAACCTCACCTGGGTCTGCCTGCGCAAGAATGAGTCGAGTAGAAGAGACATTTAGAGCAAGGCGGTAAAGTGTTGTGACAAGAATGACCGTCGGAAATGAAGAGAACGCCAGCGCATCTTTAACATATAGACCGGTGACAACAATAATGACTGCAACTGCGATGTTAGCTGTGATGAGTAAGTCAAGAACAATGGGCGGGAGCGGTACGAGCATCATCGCTACCGCGCCGACCACGACGAACGCAAGCAATCCTTCAGCGATGTCCTTGGACATGGGGAAGCGTTGCGCCCAGATGCGCTCAATGCGTCTCATGCTGCGCCTTCTTCTGCAGGACCACGGGACCTTCGGTGATGAACCCGCGCCCTCACCCACTCAACAAGACGCTCGCAGCGGAAGAACGATGCGTAGGCAACGCCCGAAAGAAAGTACGGAAATACGATGGCCATTAGCGCCAGAATGCCCACGTGGAACATCCACGCCATCACTACCCACGCCGCCGCGACCTTACGGTGAAAGAGGGCCGCGGGGGAACCTAGTTCAACGACCAACGTGAAAGCAGCCATCACTCCGAAAAGCGGGCGGTACTTGAGGAGCCAAGGAGCGAGCGGTGAGTGGATGTCGCCGAGTTCGATCTTACGTAGATTATCCATGGCAATGTGGTTCCGAAGAATGTCCGGCTCAATCCAGGCAAGACCACTGTTTCTGAGTTTAGCGATGCCAGAGACTGCGTAGACTAACACTGTGACCAAACACATGAGTCGCACCGGCCAGCCGTGTGCACCCGTCGATGAGCGGCGGACGCGCTGCATCGAGTACGCATCTGCCGCTGGAGCTACAGCAAGTATCAGCAGGTGAATGACCAGCAGATTATCCGTATGGAAGATCTGCCCCCACGAATGCTGGTAACTCGTCACCCAAAGCACCGCCAAAGCATAAAGCGGACCCGTCAAGATGTAGCGCCAGCCAATCAGCGCCAGACACCCTAAGCCAAGGGTCAGGATAAGACATACCAGCATCCACCCGGCCGGAAGCGGTGCGGCAAGTATGCGGACCACTCCGACGGGCTGAAACTGCTGAGGACTAAAGCTCGCGTAAGCGCTGTACTTCCTGAACTGAACGAGCAACGCAACGAGCGAAAAGAAGACGATGGCAATGCGCAGCGTGGCCAGCCGCTCCTTCGGCATAGGACGGTACCAGGTCTGCGAAAACCAAGACTGCGCTTGACACGGCGTCACGATGCACTCGCAGGACCGGGCCGAGCCACCCGGCATGCGCTGTGGACGCGGGAGGCGAGCGGGCGGCGGTGCTCGTGAAAGTAATCGATGACATCGAACGTACTCTCTACGAGCCGAACCTCTGTCACATCCTGCATATCCTGGTGGCGACTAACGCGGTCTGCGATCGAGCGACACATCGCCTCGGCAGCTTGCGGCCCGCGCGCTACCGCCTGCCGCAAAGTAACCGCCGCCAAGATGACTTCACGGTTCGCGATCAGCTTAGGTGGCAACGGCTTCGCGCCGGAGGCTGTGATCGCTAGTGCTTGAGTCACGCGATACGACGTCTCACGCCGCGGGGAAGAAAACATGGGGTAGGTCGAGAGAGGGAAGCTGTCGTGAGGCGCGTGCTGAAGAGCAGGAGAAAGCACCAACCAACCCACCCATGTTGCAAAGGCCAAGCTTCCTAAAGGTTTCATATCTGCCTAGGCCATGCCTCAGTGAATGCTAGATAGCTTGTCAGAGCACACTCAAGGCATCGCTCACGTTTTAGCCGGCGCATCGGACGGCTTTTCGAACAAGCCCCGCGTGTCCAGTACCTCAGCGTGCACATACTCCACCCGCAGTCATAGCCCCAGCACATCATGCGGCACAGCCTCCGCGAGCGTCCAGTGAGGTTTAGCATTGCCTGCGCAGCTATTCCATATTTCCGTCGAAGATGCGATACTACCCAAGACGTGTTCGGCAAGAGGTTGGCAGGAAGATTCGTTTCCACCGCATTGAGCATCTTGGCTCTGACAATAGTTTACCCGTCGTCTTCGTTAGCGGCTCCGCCGCAGCGCGGGAAACGCAGCGCTCACACTGAAGCGCGCGAGCGACGGAGGGTGCGCTCCGTCCGAAAAACCTCGTTAGTCGACCGCGTCTCGCCGCAAGGAAGAAGCGCGCGCGGCCTCTACATCACAGGCCCCTTCGTCAGGCGTTTCGGTTCCGAGCGCGTGGCGAATGAGGTGAAGAAGGCAGGTCTTAGCGCCGTCGTGCTCGACCTAAAGACAGACCGGGGCAAGATCACCTACGACACCCGCATTCCCGAACTCCAGAAGCAAAAGCACCTGATGGCGGATGTTCCTGAGCTGGTTCGCTACCTCAAGAAGCAAAGCATCTACACTATCGCGCGGATTGTCTGCTTCAACGACCACCGACTAGCTGCTCAAGACCTGAGCCGCGCTATCCACGACTCCCGTCCCCACCGTGCTCGGCGGGCGTGGGTTTCATGGGGAACTGGAACCCACTGGCTCGACCCCTACAGTGGGAAAAATCACGATATGATCGTGCAAGTGGCCAAAGAGGTCGCCGCGCTAGGTTTTGATGAACTTCAGCTAGACTACATCCGCTTCCCCGTCGACCGAGGAACGCGTTTTGCGCGCTACCCCGCCCAGAAGTCAACGCCTCGAAGTAAGGTGCTCGCCGGGCTGCTCGAGCGCATCGACCGAGCAGTTGCGGTGCCCTTGGGTGTGGATGTGTTCGGACTGACGGCCTTTCAAGAGGGTGACTCGTCTGGTTTGGGCCAAGCCCTGGAGGAATGGGCACCTTATGTCGAGGTCTTCAGTCCGATGCTCTATCTCAACAACATGAAGTCTTGGGGCCGGCGCGGATCAAGCGGCATCCCAAAACGGCGGGCCGAGCGGCTCATCCGGGCCGGCGTGGCCACTCTGCGGAAGCGGCTAGGCCATGCCCCGGTCATCCGACCCTACATCCAAGCCTTTCGACCTGGCGCAGACTACTTCAACGCGCGTTTTATCCGGGAGCAAGTGAAGGGAAGCTACGATGGAGGCGGCGACGGCTTCTTGTTTTGGCATCCCGGGGCGCACTACAAGATTGTGCACCGAGCGCTAGCGAAGTATCAGTATAACCAGCCCTCCTGCTGCAGCGGCGAGAGGGTCGCGAAGCGAACGCCCGGGCGCCGAGCCGGGATCCGTGCGGCCTTGCAGTAAAAAAGGTAATTTGCGCGGCTCCGCCACATCGGCTATATCCTTCGGCCTTGGGAGATTACCGTGGCGCGTACCTGTCAGTATAATGGAAAGAAGCCGATGGTTGGGAACCGTGTGTCCCATTCCAACGTGAAGACGAAGCGCCGAACGCTTCCTAACTTGCAATCGCGGCGTTTTTGGGTCCCCAGCGAAAACAGATGGGTCCGACTTCGTCTGTCTACGCGGGCTATTCGCACCGTTGACAAACTCGGAATTGAGCGTGTGCTCAAATCCATGCGGTCGCGCGGCGTCAAAGTCTAGGTTAGCAGGGTCTAGGTTAGCGAGGTCTAGGTTGGCAGGCCCGGCATGCGCTAGAGGCAGAAGTCAGGAACGAATATGAGAGACTTGATCAGATTGGTATCGACAGCTGGGACGGGTCATTTCTACGTAACTTCCAAGAATAAGCGTACGAAGCCAGAGAAGATTCAAATTAAGAAGTTTGACCCTGTGGTACGCAAGCACGTGATCTATAAAGAATCCAAGATTTAGTTTTACGTTGATGTGTGCTGTGCATGGTGCTGCGTGCGCTGTGCCGCGCCTCGACGCGTCTTTACATCTCAACGTCGCTGGCCCAAGAAAGCACGCGTGTATACGACTCGGGTCGCGGAAGTTCACGATCAACCACACCAATGCTGGGGCCACCAGCACCTCCTCCGGTGCCTCCGCTCACTTGGCCAACCAGATGGTAGCTGCCGCCACCCGTCTGTTCCACTACATAGCGTCTGCCAATGTATGGGTCGATCTCCTCGCGACCGGCAAAGCACGTAGGACGCTGCACAACATTGACTCCCATGATGATCTGGTTGGTATAAGGACCGACGAAACGCACATCGTGGTTTCCTGAACCTTCGACGGATTCGAGCGCAGGCCTAGGAAGCTGAGAGTCGTCTTCGCTGTTGAGATAATCCACGCCCCAAAGCCGACTCTCTCCGAACTGACAGAGGTCGTTGGGATTGCTGGCCGAGCGAAAACTGGCGAAGTAGACTTTGCCATTGAAGAGTTCAAGCGGACCCGTGACTTGTTCGCTCGCCAAGAGTGGCACTTCCCAATTCAGCGCTGCCTTGACCTCCGTCACCTCACCTGTGTCGTTGAAGCTCAGCTTCTCCGTTAGCGACACCACGCGGTTGGACGCACTACCGTCCAGTTCGTCAAGGTCACCTGTTGCTTGAATGACTACGACGCGCCCTTGATTATCTGTGCTCACCACTGGAGGGTAGTGGCCGGGTTGACCGGCAGTGGCTCCTGCGTTCCAGAACGTATCGTGAAACGGCGCTGCTCGCCAATCAGTGACGTCGGGAGATGACATGTCTAGCCGCCAGACGACCCCATCTTCGTCCGAGACGAACGCACGCGTCGCAATGGTGCCAAGGTCGCCCGTGAAGACCGACACGCCGCCAGACAGGGGTGCGTTGAAGATGCGGTCGTCAATGTATTTCAGCACCTCACCTGTGGCAATGTCCAGCACAGTGAGCTGCCTGCCCTGCCTCGGCCAGCACCCCAAGGTTGTGCGACTCCCTGTTGTTGATTCGGTAGTGGGTGCAGCTCCCATGCCCGTTGGGGTACAGCCCGCAGAAGTGCAGCTTGCATTCTCGCCGATGAGGCTCGCATTTCGGCCGCCCGGTAGCAGAGCGACTGCTCGCTCTTGAAGTTGTCCTCCGTCTTGGATCAAGACCTGCGCTATGGCTGCACGACCTAGAAGCTCAGCCGCATCCCCCACCTCACTCTGCCATAAAAACTTCGGCAAGAGAGGGTCCGTTACGTCGAGTGCGTACATCGTGTCAACCCCGTCTACAATAAGCACCGTGTGGTACTGGCTCCCTGTCGGAGACGCACCAGGCGCGCGATTGAAAAAGACGTCACGGACATGGATACGTCCGTCAAACCCACTCTGGTGTGACGAGGGAAGGTGCTTAAGCTTAGACAAATATTCGGGTGGAATAAATCCCCACAGCTCTTCACCCGAGGCCAAATTCATACCTAAATGCGGCCCCGCAGTGATCTGTGAGTTCTCTGCCACGAAGGCGTGCAAGATGCCGTCGTTGGACACGACGTAGAGCACCTTGGGCCGATTAGCAACAGCCGGAAGCTGGCGAAAAAGGTTATACGATTCATCAGGAATGTCTTCCGACGGAGCACTCACAACGATAGGAGATGAACGCTGAATGTCGCCTAAACGCGCTGCTTCGCGTGCAGAGCCTGGGTCACCGTGGACCCAGCTGATGAGCTCCTGCCGTTCCGTGTTGTCGGCCACGTTAAGCATTGCAGTAGTTAAGCGCGAGTTGGTGCTGCTGAACTCTTCCAGCGCTAGGGCCGTTTCGACGGGATTGTTGACGGCTGTGCGATCAGTCAGCGATCCGTCGGAGTAAGAGCAAGAAGGTCCCCCTGCGCCCATCTCCGTACCAAGCTCTCGCACATGACTCAACGGAAGGCTAAGCATGGATTCGCTCACGGCCGTTCCCGAAAGTGAACGGCCTAGACTGGAGGGCTGGCTCGGTACAATGGTGTATAGACGGCGAGGTGTCGCGCGGTTGTTGAGCACGACGTGAAAGCGATCGTTTGCAGCATCAGAGATCGCTTGCTCGACAGGCTGCAGGTTCTCATCGCATTCGTAGCGGGTGCGCTCCAGGATGCCTGACCATGGCGAGACGCTGTTGCCAACCTTAAAACCTGTGGTGAAGCGACTGACGCTTCCAGAGTTGTCGCTGGAGAAAGCTGGCACTGTACGCGTTGTTGCCGCAGGAACTGCTTCATCGAAGACTTGGGAGAGCTTGGTTGTAAGAGTACCCAGGTCACTGGCAAGCAACGCCTGGCCTGTACCGCCCAGCGCGGCGATGTCGTTGAGCCGTGTCGCCGATGCCGCATCATTGACTGCGAAACCCACCACGAAGACACCATCAACCATTCCAGAGCATTGGCTAGAGCCCGTGTCGTATTGACAAAGGTCTGCCGCAATCTCTTCAGGCTTGTCGTACGGACAAGTCGACCCCGGCTGCTCGCAATTGTATGGTTCCTCCCTCATATCCTGATTGGGGTAGCCGTCGGTCAACAAGAGGACGTAGCGCGGTCGGCAAGCATGGTAAGGATCGCCTACCGAACCATTGGCGGCAACCACGTCCTGATCGTTATTGAAATAGTAGCGGATGTCGTCAAGCATGCCGGCGATCGGCGTGGCTCCGTAGGGACGAACTGTGAACAGCGACTGTTGAATCTGGCTGTTAACTGTCCGCGGATCGCTATCGGAAGCGCCCACGGAGATAAGCCCTCCTACGGGTGAAGCCGCGCTCTGTGCGCCGTTATTGATGGCATACGTGCTTGGGCAGCCAGGGATGTAGAACTGTTTGATGTCACCGTACGAGTACATCCCTTCCTCACCCTGTGAGCGCGAAAGGAATGCCGCATCCGAGTACGCATGCATCTCGATCAGCGGGTTCGCGCTCTTTAGTGTCCCGATGCCATCGAAGGTCATCAGCCCGAAACGGAGGCGGTCGATGTAGGAGTCCAGGACTCCGTTTGAGGTTTGGGATGTGTACGTGATGCGGTTATGGGGCAGAAAGTAAGCGTAGTCATATTTCCCCGTGTACGCCGCACCGGTGCGTTCCTCGGCCGCGCAAGAGAAGCCTTGCATCGATCCGCTTAGCGCCTCGACAACTGTTGCCCAACGGTTTCGCTCCGGCATCATCGCGCCACAGTTCGGCATGCACTCCGAGCAGCTGGCAGTGGTGCAGTTACAGTCAAGTGTCCGCTCCATCGAACCGGAGCTGTCCACGGCCAAGAGCATTATCGGCTTGACGCTTCGGACGTCGGGACCGCTTTGGGCACGCGCGCGCGCGGTATAACTGGCCGCGCCCGCGACAATGAGTAAGTAAGTAATAGATCGAGCCAAACTCAAGTGACTGCTCCTTCCTGATGACATCGCTTGGGGAGCGACGCGATGATGTTAGCTGCTGCGTTTCGACGTCTCGCGCTGGAGTTCGCCGACGAAGCGGTGAAACGCGATGGGGTCTGCGTCTGCACTTTCATTTGCTCCAGGAAAACGGACCCGAGATGGCGAACGCCCGGGAGTCACTCGCACTTTCGTTGTACGCGCGCGGATCACCCTCTATTTGATGGTCGCCTTCTGGGGCAGTTTGCTGCCCCACCCGCGTGCGTCCTCGGGCCGTATAGGTGGCATAGAGGTAGGTGAACTTACTCTCACCATCCGATCGCTCTCCAGGGACAACAGCGGTAAACACGCGGTCGTCCGTTACGTCCACCATGAAATCCTGATCGAAGGGTTGAGGTAAGCTTCCGCTCTGCTCGGTGTGCAGATTGAGCGGCACGCCATTAGCCCCAGCAGCGGCCGTGAAGTCTGCGAGCTTGAGGCGATAGGCACGCTTACCGCTCGCCAAGGCTGGCTCGTAGAGATCGAGCGGTTGAGGGTCCGACCGGTCCATGGCATAAAGTAAGGCCGCGGGAGAGTCTCTGTCCACTAACGCAAAGGCCGCCGCGATGCCCGCCTCCGCCACATGCTGCGTTTGAAGTGCACGCCGCATGTGGCCGGACGCACGGATTTCGGACACCGTGGAACGAACGGCGAAAGTCGCAATGCCGGTCGACATCAGAAGGACCAACATGACGATCATCATCGCTGCGCCCTGCTGCCTCCGAGAGCGTTCCCACTGTTTGGCACGCACCTCTTGCCGGCCGCTCCTGTGCAGCGCACCGTTCGGCGCTTGCGGTGTTGTGCTCTCGCCGCGGCCGTAAGAGCGTCTAGCGACAGGCATCTCCCTGACCTCGCACGCCGAGGCGGGAGCACGCGACAAGGCACCGATGTCTTCCGAGAGAGCCTTCTCACCAGGAAGACCCAAAGCAAAATCGGGATTAGCAGGCATCGGCGCCAGCGATTCCGAGACTAATCGCGCATTCACTTCGTGTCGGGTTGTCATAGCGCGCTCCTCCAATAGCCCACGTTGGGCAAGAACACTTCGGCCACTAAATTTCGAACCCGTGCTGAACCAGGCCGCTGTGCATCGAAACGAAAGCGCTTTAGCGGTTGCGTGGGATCCCGCGTGACGAATGCAAATGCTGCGTCTTGCTCCAAGGTGCGAACAGACACGGATACATGCACGCTCCTCAGCCTCTCCGGCGTAGCACCAGCATTGGCATTGACATCGGCCAACATAGGTGCTGCAGCCAAACCATCGAGAGTTGCAAGCGCAGGTGTGGCTCCCGCAAGAGCATTGTCGACAACAAAGCGGAAGTTGAAGTCGACGGCATATTCCAAGACGACCTGCTCCGTGTTGACAACCGGCGTGGCTCCCGCGTCAAAGCCGATCTCGCGACGAACCAGTTGCGTGGGCTGACCAGAAACAGCCGTCGACTGGCTGCTGGTCAGAGCGCCTCCAAGGTCCGTAATGAGGTACTCAATCCGCATGATCGGGGAGACCGTTGCTCCATCACCGAGGCCAGCAAGACAAATGCTTCCGACAGGAAGTGACGGTGTAAAGTTCACTGCTGCATTTCCCGCAACGGTGCCTGTGATCCGCACGAAAAAACTCTGCCCCTGCAGAGTGTGAATGTGCAGGTAGCGGCCCGGCTGGAACACCTCGTCGAAACGCTGTGCGTCGAGTGCCCCGCTGACTTGATTGACAAAGGTGCGACGAAAGGACTGCCAGCTTTGCTGCAAGCGCACCTGGGTTCCGGCAGCGTTAAGCGACGCTGCGATGTACGAATCGGCGGTGGCATAGTTGCCAACCAGTCTGAGCCGATCCGCAGTGACTCCATTTTCCGTAGCGTTAGGAATGGCATCTGTGTCCACATTGTTGAGGAACTCCACGGCCTGCAGGTGACGTGGCGGTCCCATGCACAGGTTCTCGACACGGGAGTTCGGGGTACTCATCAATCCTGCACGAGCGATATCTCGGCGGAGTTGATCCATGCCTCCCCTTGCTGCCATCTGGACCTGGGCGAGACGGTGCTGTCGTTGGAAGTACCTACCTGAACCCGCACCAACTACGTATACCGCGCCGACCACCAATGTTCCTGCAGTGAGGCCAACCATCAGCTCGACGAGAGAGAAGCCATGTCTCTTACCTGACGTTGTCATCAAAGCGGGTTTCGCCGCAGGATAGTAGAAGTGGATATAAACCGAAGGCGACGGTCGGCGGCGGCTGCTGCCTCCTGGCCCAACCCGCAGTTGGCGTAGAGTCTACGGTCAGACATTTGAGCGTCGGCTGATCGCGACGAACGATGCCACCACACCCTCATATCGGCACGGATCGCTTGATTAGCAAACATCCACTGCAGCCGCGTCTGAACGCAGAAGACTGCACCGTTTGGATTGGCTACTCCGTTGAGCACATCACTCCCGTAAAGGTCGAAGGCATACGATTCGCCGCTTCCAGGGGCTGGAACCGGCGTGAACCAAGCGCTCTCGGCGCCAGCAGCGGGCGTTAGGTTCAAATACTGCGTTTGCGAGAGGTCAGCTGTTGTGACCGCTCCACCCACGTTCCAGCGCAGAGCATCTCGCTGCAGTCTGTCGATCCACAGCCGCGTGATGGACGCTGCCGTAGTCATCTTCCGCGATTCCATGTTGCCGCCGGCAGCGGCTGTCTGCAGCGCCATCAGGCCCATCGCACCTACAGTCATGACACCCATAGCCATTACGATCTCAATCATCGTATATCCGGCTTGTGCTTTGCGCTTACTCACCGCTTGATCCTTGGGAAGCCACCCATGGGGAAGATGACGGACCGCGTAACGCCTACGGGTTGTCCGTCCTCATCCGCCCTGGCCACGCTGAAAACAAATCCATTGGCTCCCGCGATGTTTGCGGAGGAGAAACGCGCGCCATTCGCGGTACGCCACATCATCGCCCCCGAGCTTGAGAAACAAAGGTCCAGCCCTTCGTATCCCACCGCGCTCAGCTTGGCTGACCCTGCGCCTTGAACATTCTCCATGTCGAAGGTGTCTCGGCACATCGAAGCGGCGTCACCGCATCCTGCACGACCTGTGATATTCTCCCAGTCGTTGCTGTTGCACGCGTTATTGAAGCCGCGAAACACCTCCAGCTTGCCCTTGCCTGAACCTTGCGTGAAGCGCAGAAGATGCGCTCGCCCATACGCCATAGCTTCAGAGCGTGCCTCGCGTCCGATGCTCAGCACCTCCAAGACCGCTTCCTGACTCTTTCGATTGGCCATGGCCGTGTGCACGGCGGGTGCGGCTAGGGCCAGACTGATGCTGATGATCCCGATCGCGACCATCAACTCGACGAGAGTGAAACCTTGGGCTCTTTTAAGGTGGAAGGACTGCACGCATCAGGACTGATGTGCAAGGCCCGTTCCACGCATTTACGCGCCTAAATAACGTATCGATCCTATGAAGAAGTTGCAAGGTGCGCAAACTTTTCAGAGCCTGGCAAGCTCACGAGTGACCCGTCGCCGGCCCGCCAGAAGAGGCGTCCTCTATGACATCATGAAAGCGTCGAAGGTCGATGGTGCGCTTACCTTCCTGGTCGGTCGATACGGTATCGGCGAATCTGCAGTTCCAGTGAACGTCCCCGCAGTTGTAGATCTGCCTTGCGTGAACGGTCTGCGAGGTGGTGCCGTCGATCCCGGTCATTGAGACGATCAGACTCATTCTCCGTCGGCTTAGCTCGCTCGGCTCCAGACTATGCAGAGCGCTTGCTTCATCTATCTCGTGCATGATCGTCCAACCGACGGAGAAGAGGGGCGTAGTGGAGCGCACAAGTGGCAAGTCATACAGCCTGCGCATGTGCTGATCGTTCTCGTCCGGCTTATCGATGACCATGGTCACACGCAGGCTCGCTTCAACTATTTGATTGGCGCGTTCATTGGCTAAACGCACCTTTAGCATCCGCCTTGAGCCCGCTGTCACCACCACCGAACGCGAGAACAAAACCCGCGCGCGAGGCACGGAGAACTTCGCAAAGAAGAGTCCCGTAGTAAAGGCCACCAATGCAATGCTCACCGCGTTCTCAAGCGTCACAACCACATGCGCGCATGTGTTGGCCGGAGCCAACGTGCCGTAGCCGATCGTGGAAAGCGTTTGCACGCTAAAGAAGAAGGCGTCTGAAAAAGAACCTTCCTTTGCGCCCGCTATGCCGCTACTGCAAGCTAGATAAATCAGTGCAAAGAGTGCATGCAGCAAGATATATAGAACAAGTGCCAACGCGAAGAGACGTTTCCAAGAGGCGGCTATCAACCCGAAGTAAACATCCTGGCCGCGCTTGTTGCTCAGACCCGTTAGCGTGACCTCCTCGCGCTCACCTAGTTTAACCGTGACTGACCTCCGTCGATCCATCACGTGTCGCCGGTCAGGCAAACAACTTCCAGCGCACAGCACAGGGGCTGCCCCGTAAGACTCTGCTCCGTAAGACTCTGCTCCATAAGACTCTGCCACGCATCACCTGGCCCATCCGATTGCAGCTGCTGCCCTCTGAGGGCGCTCAAGAGAGAACGCTTCTTGTTGAGCACGGTGAGCGGGAGGTTGCGCTTGGTGGCGTCCGCAGGCATACGTGCCTTGAGCATCTCCACGGCATCGCGTAACGAGCCGACGCGATCCACCAGACCACGGTCGAAGGCGTCTTGTCCTAGGTAGATGCGCCCTTCGGCACGTTCGAGTACGTCTTCGTCGGACATCCTGCGCCCCTCAGCAACGCGCCTGATAAAGGTGCGATAGGTCTGGCGAACGTGCTGGCGTAGAACGTCCCGCTGCTGGTCGGCAGTTGGACGCAGCAGCGAGAAGAGATGCGCCGACTCAGCCGTCTCCACAGAGTCGAAGTGCACGCCGTGCTCCGCCAAGACCCGCCGCACCACCGGCTTGAGTGCGAAGACGCCGATCGATCCTGTCACGCATAAAGGCTGAGCTACTTGAGCCGTCGCCGCCATTGCGATGTAGTAGCCGCCACTTGCCGCAACCGTGTCGAAATAAGCGATGACCGGTTTCTTCTGGGCAAGGCGGAGCACCTCGCGGTGTAAGAGCTCGCTCACTTCAGCGGATCCGCCCGGGCTCTCAATGTGGAGGATGACGCCCCGTATACGCGAGCTCTTCCGGGCGCGGGTGAGAACCCGCCTCACCTCACCCAGGGTGGCGCTCTCCCGCATAGGCGGAAAAGAGGCACGCTCCTCCTCGATGACACCTTTGAGCGAGATGACTCCAAGCTGCTTGGGTGCACGCAGGGGTTTCCACCATTGCCATTGATGCCACGCGACGTACTTGGAAAGCAAGATACACTTCTTGTTCCCGCGCACCTTCTCTTCCAGCTCGTCAGAGAAATGAAGCTGGTCGACAAGACGCGCTTGCTGCGCACGTTCTGCTGTCAGCAGCCCTTGCTCAAAAAGCGTCTCTAGCGGAACGCTTAGAGGCCTCTCCTTTTTCAAAGCAGCCTGCAGCGCCGCGTAGCGCCCCTCTAGAAGCCGACTCAACTGCTCTCGCTGAGCCTCGCTCATGGCGTCTCGCACAAGCGGCTCTGCTGCCGCTTTATACGCGCCACAGCTGTAGAGCTCCACATCCACGCCGTGGTTACGGAGAAAGCTGCCAAAGTACATCCCCTCAAGGCCAAGTCCCCGGAGCGCCAGAGTGGCCTCCGGCGTCGTCACGATGACGTCAGCTGCACTTGCCACGAAGAGCTCGAGGTTTCCGCCCCCAGTTGGCAGGAAGACGACCACTTTCTTTCCGAGTGTGCGAAGCGCTCGCACCTTGTCGCGAAGGCTGCAACACCTTCCCCAACTCGCCTTCAGCTTAGGAAGCTCCAACTGCACGCCGCTGATGCGCGGATCACGCTCCACCCGCGTCAGCAGCTTGTCGAGTTCTGCCAATCCCACATCGTTCTTCACGGATTGGGCCTTCAGAAAGCGAGAGAGCGGCGAGCCAGGGGCCGGCAACTCACGCAGATGCGGCTCGAGGGGGACTCGAATCCAGGAGGCGCGAGGTCGGGAAAATCTGCGTCCCAGAAACACAAGTGGGAACCAAACTAGAACCAACAGATTGCGGACAAACGCAGCTAGGACTCGCATGCGAAGCTCGCGAGAACAAAATGCGAAGTTTGATAACTTTTTTCTAAAGGTGTCATGAGCGTCGTGCGAAGAACCTTATAGGACGAAAGCGTCCTGGGAGTGAGAAGATGATTTCATACCTAGAATCTATAAGTCGTTATGACATAAGTGCACTAAGCTCCTCACAAAGAGGAAACGCGCTTAGTGAGGCAGGACGTAGCACGCAAGGCGTCGACGTCACAGACCCTGCGCGGCAGGTCACTGCCGCCAACCAGGCGGGAGAGGCGCAAGGCAAACCGACTCCAAAAGAAGCAAAGTCTGATGAACAGGCCGCGACGCGAAGCAGCAAAGAAGTTCGATTCAGTGACGATGCGGAACTCAGCGATGCCGAACGGAAGGAGGTTCAAGAACTAAAGCGCCGCGACCAGGAAGTGCGTCGTCACGAGCAAGCGCACGCCTCTATCGGGGGATCGTACACGGGGTCACCTCAGTACAAGTATCAGATCGGCCCTGATGGGCGCCGGTACGCCGTATCGGGCCATGTTTCAGTCGACACGTCTCCCATTCCCGGAGACCCTCAAGCTACAGCGCAGAAGATGGAGCGTGTGCGACGGGCGGCGCTTGCGCCAGCGGGACCCTCCGGCGCCGACCGGCAGATCGCTGCACGGGCAAGTCGCGCTCTTGTTGATGCGCGTGCTGAAGCAGAGCGCTTGAGGCGTGCGGAACTCGATCGGGTCAAACAAGAGTTGGGCTCAGAGGAGGAAGCAGGAACGGGCGGAGCAACTGCAGAGGTGAACGTCCGCAACAGCCAGAGCCGTTCGAGATTCCAGCTACTAAACGCTTCAGAGGGCTACGCCTCAGCAGGCGTAGCCAGGATGCAGTCAGGCGGCTCGCTGGATGTTATCGCCTGTAGCAACTGCGGCAAAGCCCACCAGGGATAGGCTTCTGCAGCCTCGCGACCCTGTCTTTCTCTCTGTCACTGTTGCTATACCAAGCGGCGGGTTTTCGTCGCCAAGCGGCGGGTTTTCGTCGCCAAGCGGCGGGTTTTCGTCGCCGACGGGAGCAGACGCCACCCCTCGATGTGTCAGTACCGGTGCTATGTCAGTGCCAGCGCTATGTCAGCAAAACCCGTGTTATGTCAGCAAAATGAGTGCGGCCGTCGCGAGAAGAGCGCCGCTCATGCATAAGTTGAATGCGCGACGGGAACGGGGCGTTCGCAAGTACCGACGGGCGAGGTGGCCGAGAGAGGACCAGGAAGTGACCGAAAGGAGTGTCGGGAACAGGAATGCAAGGAGCGACCCTCCCACTGCCTTGCCCAGGTGAATCTGACTCGGCAGAAAGCTCCCCAGGCCACCAAGAGCCGCCATCCACCCCTTCGGGTTGACCAGCTGAAACAAACCCGCTTCGAGAACGGTGAGCGGCCGACGGCGCTCTATCTTACCACCAGGCCCTGCATCACCACCAACAGCAGGCACGCTGAACGAGATTCGAAAGGCAAGATAGAGAAGGTAGGCCGCGCCGACCACGCGCAGGACGTCCCGTAAAGCAGGGGCAGCCACCAGCAGTGCACCCAGACCGAGCACGCACGCAGTCAGCAAGATGCTGTAGCCTGCCGCAACCCCGGCCATGTGCGGCACGGTGCGGCGGAAGCCGAAGTTTGCACCCGACGCGGCCAGCATCAAGTTGTTAGGGCCGGGCGTCATCGCCATGACCAACGCGTACAAACCCATAGGAATGAAGAACGGCATCGTCATCAGCCATCTACCACCGAAGAGCCCCGCCATCTACATGACAGTTGGAGGTGTCCATCCTTGCGCCCCTTGATGATGCCAGGAGCATGGGCTGCAAGCCGCCTCGCCCAACCCTCCTGTAAAGCAACCTTTACAGGTAGATGTAAAGGTTGTTTTACATCTACTCGTAAGGCACCGGGGCCGGGATACCCTCAAATCAGCAAACGAAGCTTAGCCGTGCGCAGGTTAGTGACCGCTGCTCGCCTTTTGCATACGCCGAATCCTGCGTCTGAAGGCCTCGGCTACCACAGCTCCCATCCGCGGTGCGATTGCATCTACCTTCGTGGCGACGCCATACGGGAGGTCGTGCAGCGGGGCAGCCGGCGCAAGGGGTGAATCGGCTCCTTGGGCCGAGAGGGTTTGGCTGCCAAACCCTCTATAAGAGCCGCGCCTAGGTGGTGGGCGGGCGACGCCTCTGCTGCGCGCTCAGCGGGACCCACCGCTCTTTGAGCGGTCCCCCCAATACGCTTGCAGAAGAGGCGTCGCCCCCCTGAAGACTGGGGGCGTCCTAGAAGGCGCAGACGTCGGGGGAGAGTATAGGTAAACGGCTTCGCCAAGAGGCTCAGGCTCATCTCCGCGAGGTCAGTCATGTTCGTCCTGGCCGGGGGAGCTTGGGTGAATGCCGCGGATTTCACTTCCGCAGCAGAGGGTCTGGGTGCCAGACCCTTCGCAGAACAGCCGCGCCTAGGTGGTGGGCGGGCGACGCCTCTGCTGCGCGCTCAGCGGGACCCACCGCTCTTTGAGCGGTCCCCCCAATACGCTTGCAGAAGAGGCGTCGCCCCCCTGAAGACTGGGGGCGTCCTAGAAGGCGCAGACGTCGGGGGAGAGTATAGGTAAACGGCTTCGCCAAGAGGCTCAGGCTCATCTCCGCGAGGTCAGTCATGTTCGTCCTGGCCGGGGGAGCTTGGGTGAATGCCGCGGATTTCACTTCCGCAGCAGAGGGTCTGGGTGCCAGACCCTTCGCAGAACAGCCGCGCCTAGGTGGTGGGCGGGCGACGCCTCTGCTGCGCGCTCAGCGGGACCCACCGCTCTTTGAGCGGTCCCCCCAATACGCTTGCAGAAGAGGCGTCGCCCCCCTGAAGACTGGGGGCGTCCTAGAAGGCGCAGACGTCGGGGGAGAGTATAGGTAAACGGCTTCGCCAAGAGGCTCAGGCTCATCTCCGCGAGGTCAGTCATGTTCGTCCTGGCCGGGGGAGCTTGGGTGAATGCCGCGGATTTCACTTCCGCAGCAGAGGGTCTGGGTGCCAGACCCTTCGCAGAACAGCCGCGCCTAGGTGGTGGGCGGGCGACGCCTCTGCTGCGCGCTCAGCGGGACCCACCGCTCTTTGAGCGGTCCCCCCAATACGCTTGCAGAAGAGGCGTCGCCCCCCTGAAGACTGGGGGCGTCCTAGAAGGCGCAGACGTCGGGGGAGAGTATAGGTAAACGGCTTCGCCAAGAGGCTCAGGCTCATCTCCGCGAGGTCAGTCATGTTCGTCCTGGCCGGGGGAGCTTGGGTGAATGCCGCGGATTTCACTTCCGCAGCAGAGGGTCTGGGTGCCAGACCCTTCGCAGAACAGCCGCGCCTAGGTGGTGGGCGGGCGACGCCTCTGCTGCGCGCTCAGCGGGACCCACCGCTCTTTGAGCGGTCCCCCCAATACGCTTGCAGAAGAGGCGTCGCCCCCCTGAAGACTGGGGGCGTCCTAGAAGGCGCAGACGTCGGGGGAGAGTATAGGTAAACGGCTTCGCCAAGAGGCTCAGGCTCATCTCCGCGAGGTCAGTCATGTTCGTCCTGGCCGGGGGAGCTTGGGTGAATGCCGCGGATTTCACTTCCGCAGCAGAGGGTCTGGGTGCCAGACCCTTCGCAGAACAGCAGCTTGGCTGAATCGGTCCCTCACAACGAGAGGGTTTGGGTGCCACCTGCAGGTCAATCGCGTCTAACTTGGTGCGACAGGGAGGAAACGTCGAAACCTTGTGGCAGCTCAGAAGGCGTGTAGCGGGGTGACAGGCCCGAGTGCAGATGCATCGCCGCTCACTCAGCGGGACCCACCGCCCTTCGGACGGTCCCCCCAATACGTTCGCTCACGATGCATCTGCACCCGGACCTGTCGTGGATACCCACAAGCGACACGGGGAAGAGTATGGCGTAGGCGACTTCGCCGAGGGGCTCAGGCTCATTTCTGGATGCGGCCCCACCTGATTGACAACGACTCATAGATGCATCACGCGGGTGATCCTGCTGCCGGAAACCCTTCATGGTGGCCGGGGGAGCTTGGGTGAATCGGTCCCTCGGACCGAGAGGGTTTGGGTGCCACCAGCTTCCGCCCTCACCCACCAACTTCCATCAATTGCTTCTGGCGGGGGAGCTTGGCTGAATCGGTCCCTCGGACCGAGAGGGTTTGGGTGCCACCAACTTCCATCAATTGCTTCTGGCGGGGGAGCTTGGCTGAATCGGTCCCTCGGACCGAGAGGGTTTGGGTGCCACCAACTTCCATCAATTGCTTCTGGCGGGGGAGCTTGGCTGAATCGGTCCCTCGGACCGAGAGGGTTTGGGTGCCACCAACTTCCATCAATTGCTTCTGGCGGGGGAGCTTGGGTGAATCGGTCCCTCGGACCGAGAGGGTTTGGGTGCCACCAACTTCCATCAATTGCTTCTGGCGGGGGAGCTTGGGTGAATCGGTCCCTCGGACCGAGAGGGTTTGGGTGCCAAACCCTCAAAAAGGAAGTGGAGCTGAGCGGGATCGAACCGCTGACCCCCGGCTTGCAAAGCCGGTGCTCTCCCAGCTGAGCTACAGCCCCTAAAGGAGAACGTGCAGCTAGCACGAGGCAACCCCGCTGGCAACGCCCATAAGCCCCACCTGCAATAGCACGCCACGCCATCGGCACGGGCCCCACCACTGCTTCTGGCCGGGGAAGATTAGGGGAATCGGCCCTTCGGGCCGAGAGGGTCTGGGTGCCAGACCCTTCGCAGAACAGCCGCGCCTAGGTGGTGGGCGGGCGACGCCTCTGCTGCGCGCTCAGCGGGACCCACCGCTCTTTGAGCGGTCCCCCCAATACGCTTGCAGAAGAGGCGTCGCCCCCCTGAAGACTGGGGGCGTCCTAGAAGGCGCAGACGTCGGGGGAGAGTATAGGTAAACGGCTTCGCCAAGAGGCTCAGGCTCATCTCCGCGAGGTCAGTCATGTTCGTCCTGGCCGGGGGAGCTTGGGTGAATGCCGCGGATTTCACTTCCGCAGCAGAGGGTCTGGGTGCCAGACCCTTCGCAGAACAGCCGCGCCTAGGTGGTGGGCGGGCGACGCCTCTGCTGCGCGCTCAGCGGGACCCACCGCTCTTTGAGCGGTCCCCCCAATACGCTTGCAGAAGAGGCGTCGCCCCCCTGAAGACTGGGGGCGTCCTAGAAGGCGCAGACGTCGGGGGAGAGTATAGGTAAACGGCTTCGCCAAGAGGCTCAGGCTCATCTCCGCGAGGTCAGTCATGTTCGTCCTGGCCGGGGGAGCTTGGGTGAATGCCGCGGATTTCACTTCCGCAGCAGAGGGTCTGGGTGCCAGACCCTTCGCAGAACAGCCGCGCCTAGGTGGTGGGCGGGCGACGCCTCTGCTGCGCGCTCAGCGGGACCCACCGCTCTTTGAGCGGTCCCCCCAATACGCTTGCAGAAGAGGCGTCGCCCCCCTGAAGACTGGGGGCGTCCTAGAAGGCGCAGACGTCGGGGGAGAGTATAGGTAAACGGCTTCGCCAAGAGGCTCAGGCTCATCTCCGCGAGGTCAGTCATGTTCGTCCTGGCCGGGGGAGCTTGGGTGAATGCCGCGGATTTCACTTCCGCAGCAGAGGGTTTGGGTGCCAAACCCCTAACCACCGCACAGCTCACCTCCTCTTTGGCACCAACCCTTTCGTCCTGGCCGGGGGAGCTTGGGTGAATGCCGCGGAATTCACTTCCGCGCAGAGGGTTTGGGTGCCAAACCCCTAACCACCGCACAGCTCACCTCCTCTTTGGCACCAACCCTTTCGTCCTGGCCGGGGGAGCTTGGGTGAATGCCGCGGAATTCACTTCCGCGCAGAGGGTTTGGGTGCCAAACCCCTAACCACCGCACAGCTCACCTCCTCTTTGGCACCAACCCTTTCGTCCTGGCCGGGGGAGCTTGGGTGAATGCCGCGGAATTCACTTCCGCGCAGAGGGTTTGGGTGCCAAACCCCTAACCACCGCACAGCTCACCTCCTCTTTGGCACCAACCCTTTCGTCCTGGCCGGGGGAGCTTGGGTGAATGCCGCGGAATTCACTTCCGCGCAGAGGGTTTGGGTGCCAAACCCCTAACCACCGCACAGCTCACCTCCTCTTTGGCACCAACCCTTTCGTCCTGGCCGGGGGAGCTTGGGTGAATGCCGCGGAATTCACTTCCGCGCAGAGGGTTTGGGTGCCAAACCCCTAACCACCGCACAGCTCACCTCCTCTTTGGCACCAACCCTTTCGTCCTGGCCGGGGGAGCTTGGGTGAATGCCGCGGAATTCACTTCCGCGCAGAGGGTTTGGGTGCCAAACCCTCAGTAAAACAGTGGGCCTGACTAGATTTGAACTAGTGACCTCACCCTTATCAGGGGTGCGCTCTAACCAACTGAGCTACAGGCCCAATGCCTCAAGGCGTAGCTTAATCTCCCCAGCATGCCAGGTGTAAGTGCGTCATGCTGGTTTGCGAGCACATACAGAGCTCTCGACCAGCTCAACGCCCCAGACTGACCAGCCTAACGCTGGAACTACGGCAGCCAAGGGTAAACGCTGCCGTAGAAGCGCCGTCAGCCTCGGAGATCCGCCACTTGCCTCCGGAAACACACGCACTGGCCACGCGAAGATACATCTCATGCTCAACAAGTGATCTTACAAGCACTTGCTGAATGCACCTGATCGCGAACACTTGATTAGCATGGCCTCTCGCATCGGACCCACGTTTCGTCACCTGCTCTGCCTCATCCTTCCGCTGAGCCTTCTGCTGGGCTTTCCGCTTGACCAGGTAGCACGCGCCAAGGAGTCTGCAGGCGCACCAAGTAGCGAAGCAAAGGGAACCACTGACACCTCAAGGAGCAAGTACAACGAAAAGAGCAAGTACAACGGCCCAGGCGTATCCCCAAGGCGCGTAGCCGGTGAGGTGGCAGCCGGAGTCGGTGGTTCATTTGCTGCCGGACTCCTCGGCTTTGGTGTCGCTGTGGCACTGGCGTCCGGCTGCGCACCTGGAGAAGGCTTGTGCGGTTATGCCAGCTTGATCATGGCTGTACCTGTGTTCGCCGCTGCAGGACTGGCTCTGCCGCCACTCGCTATGTACGCAGCCGGCAACGCCGGCGGAGGAAGTGGGGGCTTTGGCTACACGGTGCTTGGATGGACGCTTGGAGCGGCCGTAGGCGTGCCACTCATGTGGGCGGCGGCGAGCGATGCGCCCGCTGTGGCTATACCAGTCGGTGCGGCTCTGATGCTAGGTGGTGGCGTGCTGGGGTATGAACTTTCCTCCCACGACAATCACCCGCATCCTCGACCAACCGCACTCTCGCAACTGAGCTTCGCGCCACGCCTGACTCCGACATCTGAGCTCGCCGGCGGGGTGGTGCACTTCTCATCCACGTTCTAGACCCCGCACGCTACGCTTCCCCTGCGTGCTGGGCCGTAGGCGTTGGGCGAAGTCTGGGAGCGGGCTGTTAGAACCACCCGTTGAGCATCAGCGCGCCTTCGACCCCGAAGCCGGTCACGTCGACATCGGCCGATGCATTGCCTCCGCCAAGCTCACCGGAACCGACTCCATAAAAGACACCAAACTCCGGGCTAAATGAGAAGCTTTCCGTCGCGAAGAGGTGGGCGCCGCCGCCAATGGTTGCACCAAAGGTCGTAAACGACCCCTCGATGTTGCCCGTCTCTTGATCGCTGAGGTTGAAAGCCAAACCGCCACGCAGGAACGGGATCGCTGCGCCCCGCCCTAGCAACAGCTCAAGGTAAGGCTGAAGACCCACGGAAGTTTCCGTCGTGTCTTCGCCTCCATCAGGGCTGGTCTTCTCGTACTTCGCGGTAATCCGCCCGCCCACGAGAAGGTTGGAGGAGATGCCATAGGCGACGTCAACAAAGCCGCGATCGAGCCAGCCGAAGCCAAAGGTCTCTGCGTCAACCTCAATGCCATTGTCTGCCTCGAATGTGAGCGAGTTGAAGCTAAACAAACCTCCCCCAGCGCCAAAACGCCAGCGCTGCGCTGCATCCTGTGCCGAAGCTGGATGAGGAAAAGCATAAACAGCCCAGACTGTGATCATTGCGATAACTACGTTTCTCATACCGTCCTTCAGTGGTTCTGTCGCCCATCTACATCACGATGCGTGATGCTTATCACGCTGCCGCGTTATCACCAAATAAGGTTGTCACCCAATAAGCTGACGAAATGTGGGCTCTCTGGTAGTGACACGGCCCCCTTCGAAGTCGCACACAAGCCATGGCCTTTCTTCGCCCGCGGCGAATGCGCTTTGAACATCCTGCATCCCAAAACACCTCCGACGTTGCTATCTCAGCAATGCGGGCCCCGATGCAAGCACGAGCGCGTCACGCTCCCTATCCTTGTAGGATCTGCTTTCGCGGAAGGCCACTCGTGGATCCTCGCAGCCTCCCTCGGCGACTAGCTGCCGCTCCAGCGCGCGTCGGGCAGGGTCAGGGGCAAGCTCGGCCAAGGCCGATTGGGCCTTGCAGTCAATCACCTAAGATCACGTCGTACAGGTACGTGAGGTTAATCTATTCCGATTGGACTGTGCTCTTCTGAGGAACCAGCGCGACCCGCGTCGGCTCTCTCAGGCGAAAGCTCCTCGGTCTAGCTGCTCGACAGGGCCGCACCGACGAAGTCGCGAAGCAAACCCGCCTGAACCGCGTGGTAGGCCCAAGTCGACACGCTATCGACGACCGCATCCTGCTGTTGCTCCAGGCTCAGCGTCTCCCATGGCTGCTGATTCATCCGCTCGATAAACTGCTGCCTGAGATTCTCCAGGGTTTGCTGTTGAGACTGAAGATGCGGGAGGTTCCACCAGGGTATGAGAGCAATGGCAATACGCAGACGAATGGAGGCTGCATCTAAACTCCCTCCGTCTGGCAGAGGTCTTTGTTTAGATGCGACCTCAGCAGCTACACGCGCCACCGCTTCGCGCGCAGCAGATGAAAGCCTTGCTTCATAGCCCTCCTGACCGAAGCCTGCCAGCCTCTGGAGTCGACGACTAACCTGCGAGAGCGGCTGCTCGTCCAACCGCGGCGCCTCGAGCAGCGCGGAAGAGAGATCTGCCAATCGATCTGCGTAGGGCAAACGGCCTTTCAGTCGCAGCTCTAGACCCACATAGTCTGAGTCTATCGGGTCAATACCCTTCGGTGATGTTGTATGGGTGCGGAGACTTAGTGAAAGCCACTTGAGTTGCGCGCCGTCGTCTAAGGTCTCGTCCACGACAGTCCAGAAATCTGCTGCACGCAAGCCTACTAAAGGGTGGAGAACGGTGGCTACAGAAGAGGAGGCCTGCGCAGACTCTGCTCCATTCCGCTTTAAATGGTCAAAGGCGTAGGCGCTAATCGAGGAAGCGTAGTTATACGCCCAGAGGGCCTGGCTCAATCGCTCGCGAACCCGCCGGTCATCCGTGTGCTTCCTCGGAAACAACACCCACGCGTGCGTGGACTTATTTTCATTTTGGATGATGCCCTGAAAGGAGTCGTATGTTTCTCGCCACGAAGCGACCGTCTGGTGCGGCTGGTCGCGATGCGACGTCACCTCCCACAGTGGACCCTCGCGTTGAAGTTGCGGGTCCAGGCGCGCCAAAGCAGGCGCGTCGACCAAAACAAAGTAGTTCCACGCGACATGTGGTATCTCCCCCAACTGTGGCTGCCGAGAAAGCAGGTATTGCTTAATAAACACGATGCGTTCATCAAGCGTCATCTCTTGCCATTGTGCATCCGTCGGTAGCACCGGCTCATGACCGGGATGCTCCATGTGCCACAGCGTCGCCCCGTGTTGCGTCATGCGCGTCGGTCGAAACAGCTTGAGGATGTTCCACGATATACCTTCGTATTCGAAACGGTAGATGAGAGGGCCATAGCGCGTGTGGTGCACCTGCGTGGGGTCAAAGGCTCCCTCACTTGTCTCGCACTGAGCGGCTTGCGTGCTCTCCGCGGTCGTTGAAGAGGCGCAGCCGTGTTGCATCAGCAATGCTGCAAAAGCAACGAGGAGACCACAGCTCCTGAAGACTGCCGCGCGGGGCCTGGGTCTTCGGCCACATGCCTTGGCTTGCACATCGCCAAGCGCGATCTCTTGCCGCATCATCTGCTTAGTCGGAAGCAAGATTAACGCCACCAGACGAGAGGAAGATGCGCGGCGAACTGCCTCATCCTCGTCAGGCACGGATGTTACGTCCTGAGTTGGTTCCTACGCTGCGACTTCTCGTTCTTCGTACCGGACTAGCAGCACTAATTAGCTGCCAGTCCCGATACGCAGCATCTTCTTCCGTGGACAGCAGTGCCCAGCAAGAGGGGCTTGCGGAGTCGGCCATCACCTCACTACGTTAGGTTTCTTCAAGGATTTTTGAACCGCTTGGCGGCCTTGGCGACGCTGCTCACTACTGAAAGTGCACTTTCAGGACCATCAGAAAATGTCTGGTGAAGTAGACATAATCGCTTGCGGGCATCCGGACTCGGCCACATGCCCAAGCAGTGGAAAGCCAACAGAAAGTAATCCTCGTCACGGGAGCATCACGCGGCATCGGCGCAGCTACTGCGCTCGAGTTTGCCAAACCCGGTCATGTACTGCACCTCGTTGCTCGCACGCAGGAGAAGCTGGAAGCCACTGCAGAAAAGGTGAAACAGCGGGGCGCACAAGCACGCGTTCATGCAGTTGACCTTTCGAAGTCTGACGCCATCAACGACCTAAAGAGCAGGATTAGCCTTGTGCCGGACCTGCTTGTGCTAAGTGCCGGCGCTTCAAATTTCGAGCCATTTCTCAAAGCTTCAGCAGAAGACGTTAAGCATGAGCTTTCGCTCAACTACATCGCGCCGCTCGACATAACCCGTTGGGTGATGCCCACGATGCTAAAGCGAAAGAGCGGCCACATCGTTTACGTGGGGTCGCTTGCCGCGGTCACAACCTTCCCCGGAAATGCGACCTACGCAGCGTCCAAAGCTGCTGTGATGAGCTTTGCGCGAAGTCTTCGCAGCGAACTTGGTGAAGACTCCCCGGTGGGCATCACTGTGGTGGCTCCTGGGTACACCAACACCGACATGGCGGTGGACATGAAACCGCAGCTGCCGGCAATGGAACCGGAAGAAGTTGCTCGGTGCATCGCAGACGCCGTCGCACGTGGCGCCAGCTATGCCGTCCCAGGGACGACGAATAAGCTCGCCGACTGCTTTAGCCGCAGTTTCCCTCGACTCAACGATTGGATTGCACGCCGTTACGTGAGGCGCATGATTAGGAACGGCTGAATGCCCGTTACCTCACGGTGCCCATGACTACCGGTGCCCATGACTACCGATGCCCATGACTACCGATGCAGATAAGACCACACGCCCCTGCTACCTGATCTTAGGTGCGGCGGGTTTCATCGGCTCCGAACTTCGCCGCCAGCTTGCATCGTCATGCAAACTAATATGCGTCGACATCCGATCAATGCCGCCGCTCAATGATGCATCCGATAGCAGCAGTGCCAATGATGAAGTTGAGCTAACGTGCGACCTTGGCGACCTCGAGCAGATCGATGCGCTATGGGAGAAGCTCTCGCAGTGGCAGATCGAGGGTGTGGTTTATCTAGCGGCGTATTACGACTTTGCCAACGCGCCTAACACGCGCTACCAGCGTTTGCTTGCGGGGCTGGAGCACATCGTGAAGCACATCAAGGAGCTCGAAAAGCCTATACCGTTCATCTACGCCTCCAGTATGGCGGCGCTCTCGCCCACTGAGCCGGGCGTGAGGCAGACACCAGCAAGTGCACGGAGCGAAGCCTGGGCTTACCCTTCTTCGAAGGTTCGTGCGGAAGCATTCTTAGAGGGTGCGCAGCTGCCGATGCCCGTCGTGGAGCTTGTCATTGCCGCTGTTTACAGCGACTGGTGCGAACTTGTGCCGCTCTATCAACACATCGAGCGTGCGCGCCGCGGGGGTATGGAGAACTGGTTTTACCCAGCCGAGCTCGAGCGTGGCTTGACGTACGTGCACGTGCAGGAAACAGCACGTGGAATCGCCAAGTCGCTGAACGCGTTTGAGAACAAGCCGGCGGGGGTCTACCGTCTGTTGCTCGGCGAGCGTCAACCAACCACCTACGGACAGATCACCGAGAGCATGGCTGAGCATCTGGGCACGTGGCCCCGAAAACCCATACGCATACCCAAGCTGGTGGCCCGCCTCGGTGCGTGGTGGCTTGATCACTTGGCGACGCTTCGGCACCAACAGCGCTTTCTAAAGCCTTGGATGATTGACTTCGCCGGAGAGCACTTCGAGTTCGACCTCACAGAGACTGAGCAGATGCTGAATTGGGCGCCACGGGGTTGGCTTCACGACGCGCTTCCGGAGATTCTTTCACGGGCCAGGCACGAGCGCGCCACCTGGACGGCGAAGAATCACGCGCGCCCGTGGCAGCCGCAACAAGGGTGACCGGCTCCCCCTATCGGCTTTTATTCATGAGATAAGAAAACAGTAAAAGGAAGCGGCATCTTGAAGGACTCCGAGTGGCTTATCAGAGCGCGGCTCACGAACACCTTCTGCTCACCACGCTCCGAGGCGCGGCTCTAGCGAATGAGGTGAGCCTGGAGGACGGGCAGTGACCTCGCGGCAAATGCGCCGATAAAGAGCCCCAATATGGCCCACCGCGTAGCACGTGCGGCGCTGCTAACAACCGACTTACGTTTTAGCGTAGCCCAGACATGCGTTAGAACCAGGGTCAGCACAACGACGAAGAAGCTGAGAGCGAGGGTCTGCGCCATGCTGAGGCTTGGACCCACTCGCGTCATCAATCCAGGCCCGAGCGGACTGCTGTACACAACGATGATGTGGATCACATACGCAGTCAGCGTCTCTCGGCTCATTCCCGACATCCACGCCGTGAGGCGGTGCTGTGATTTTAGGTTGTCAGCCCACCACGTACACAGCGCGACCAGCAACCCTACGATGCCTAGACGGAACAAGACATAGGGGGGATGCGCACGCCAAAAGTACGGATCACGCGGAGTCACGATCTGCAGAGCCCACAGTGCAAGCAGGGTCCCAGACAAAGCTGATCCAGCAAGTCCCAGAGCTGCCACCCGATGCGGCGAAGGCGTGCGTCGCGCACCGTTGATCCCGAGGAGGTGTGCACACGCAATGCCTAAGAAGATATAGGCTGCCCATGGGAACAAGGGGAACGTGGAGTGCCAGCGGTGTCCGAACCAGGCGCCTAACAGCGGCGGAAGAACGTCCTCCAGTTGATTCTGCCACACCCACGGAGAGAGGATGAGCAGAGCCGCGGCAAGCAACAGAGCCGCCCATGCCAACGTGGCTTGCCGGCGGACCATGGGGACCATCAGTTGCGCTGTGATCAAAGAAGCCGCAATCAGATTGAGTGCCCCGATCGGCAGAGCCACGTCACCGAAAGGGTGTTGCAGTAGCTTTGCGAGCACATGTGGCTGAAGCTGGAAGCACAGGGCAATGGCAACAAGGAACGCGTATTTCAGCAAGCGCTTTCGGGGCGCAGGTGCCGAAAGGCACAGGTGCAAGGGCCACTGCCCATATGTCGCCACGCCAAATGCCAGCCCTGAAGCGAAGAAGAATGCAGGGGCTGTGAATCCGTGTGCGAAACGGTGCCAACGCAGCCACATCTGTCCCTGATACGCCTTGGATAGACACGTCGAAAACACGTGCCCCTCGATCATCATGACAAGCGCGAACAACCTCAGCAGGTCGAGGCCCACCCAGCGTTCCTTCTGCAGGGGAGCACGCGCACCTTCCATTGTGCTGGCAGAGTCAATGCTGGCAGAGTTAATGCTGGCAGAGTCAATGCTGGCAGAGTCTGGCGGCATCTCCATCGGGCACGCGCTAGCATCACCAGCGGGGTAGACAAGCCGTATCCACCTAACATGCGATGTAGGGCGCAGCCCGCACGCAGCCTAGAGCAACAGGCCCGCCGTCCCCTAGGCACTAGCCTCTCCGGGCGCCACCCGCTCAGACATGCGAGGTGGCGCTCGTTCCATCTCGCTCCCTCCTCCGACAGTCGAGCCATCGGGTGAGCAGCGTGACCCCGACACGCCTGCATCGTTCACGCGATCCATCCCGCACTTGGCGCGAGGAGCCAAGCGCCATTACAAGGTTCCGATGGTTGTAAAGATCGCTTTACAAGCGTATTCTCGAAGTTCTTGAGAGGGACCCTTTGTAAAGATCACTTTACAGGAGTTCCACATCGAGGGAGTTCGACTAACAGAGGTTGCTCCGGAGCAGGCACGCCGAGGGGCGTACTCCAAATCAAGCCCTCTTGCGCCTTCGGGTCGCGCTGGTATTGGCGAGGCTACCCTTTCACTCTGCGTGACACACTGCTTCCAGGGACGGTACTCGGGAGCCTTCGGCGGCCCTTAGTTGGCGCTCACGCCTGATGCTGATGGTTGCCAAATGCAGCTTGGGATGCTGTAGGTGAGGTTCGCAGGTGCGACGCCTCTTTCGGTGCGGATGATGAGGTCTGCAAGAGAGCGCGGCGGAGACGCATCAACATCAGGGGCGGCGGTGAGACACGCTCGCTGCAGTTCATCCCGCTCCTGGGTCGAGCTCACCGCAAGAACGGCGGCAATGGTATCCCGAGCCCGCCGAACCACCGTGTAAATGCTGTCCTCACACGCGTAGTTGAAGCGCGTCGCTTCAAGCTCCTCAAGAGACACCGTCTCTCCGCGTGCTTGAACCAGCTGCGCGACGACCGCATGCGTCGTGGGAACGAAGTAGTGAACCGCGTAGTTGGCATCAACCGCGTAGCCGTCCAACAGAAGCCCACGCAAAAGTGTGCGCAGCGTTTGCTCTTCAGGTCGAAGCTCCTGCACCAGAAGAACACCCCGGTTTGGGATGGTTCTGAGCGGGCTGACCCCGACGCCCTTGTCCATCCCAGGGTAGAGGGCGTGCAGGTGCCCCCGCAACCTCAGCAGGTTTTGTGCGAGGGCGGTCGGCTTCGTCTCTAGCTTTTCCCCGAGTTCCTCTGTCGGCACCACCTGTCCCTGCGCTCCAATCAACAACTCGAGCAGCCGCCCTTGATAGCTTCCAAGTGGCACCGTACCGTCGGTCGTGTTCGCGGAACGCCGGCGGCTAAGGGTTCCTCTTCGACCGTCGGACAGATCCAGAGTCAGGTCGATGCCCGCAAAGTCTCCCTCAAACATGCCGACCGTGGTGAAATCCGTCGCCCCCTGCGGCGGGGCGACACCACTGCCCTGCGATGCGGTTGTGGAACGGCTAGAGGTGCAGCCCGCGGCAGCCAAGCCGACGCATGTCCAGACAAAGAACCCGATGGTGACAGCTGGGCGTGGTTTCATTGGGCGCAACAATCCCTCCGGTCCGGATGCTTGGCGACCTAACACCTAAACGGCACACGGCAGACAAAACTTGAGTAGAATCTCCGCCCAGCCATTGCAGCGATCGCGATGATTGAATTGGGGGAAATGGGGGGACACAACATCCAAAATGGGGGGACACAACACCCATTTCGCCTGCAGGAAAGGGTACATCGCGTCCCCGTTTTCCCACACGCGAAAAGGTCAGTCGTGACCGAACGTCCGCACCCACCTAGGCGAGTCATTGGTGCTTATCTAGTCGGTCGTGCGGTTACGCTTCTTCGATCCGGGCGCTCCGATGGCCGGACATTCGTCCGATTCGCCTTTGGCCCAGTTTACCGCGCCTTCGTGCAGCTCCCCGAAGTTCATGCGCGCCCCATAGACGGCTAACTTGGTTTCCTTTTCACCCAGGGCAGCCATGTCCATCCCAAAGGCATACGTGTCGTCCGCCAAAACCGTGAGATGCCCCTTGCGGTCGCTGGTCTGGAAGACTTCTGGATGAAACCCGCGGCTGTATGATTCTACATAGTTAGGGTGCTGCCCATGACCCCAGCTCATACTCTGGCTTTCTTCGGTCATGTGCAAACATCGCTCTGACAGCCTTTCGATGTCGCTGTAAACGGCTTTGAACGGTCTATGGATCCTATATTCCTTGTATTTCGTCATGTACTTCCCGGTTTGGGAAACCTTTCGCAACTCATCGAGCGTCTTTGGTTGGGGTGCGCAGCCAAGAGTAAAAAGGCTGATCAGCACAATCGACGCGGACCTAAGTAAATTCAGCATGGCATCTCCTCGAAGTTTGAAGCACTGCTTGCAAGAGGAAGCAGTACATCTAGGTTAACCTGACTCATCACTCACAAGGAGTGGCCAGTTCTAGGGGGCGTTCCGCTCAATGAGAGTAAGATGATGATGGGTTGCGAGGTTGCTCCCGCCGCTGCCCAAACCCAAGGCACCATACTTTCCCAATCCCCAGCCGTACATCAATGCACCTCCGGCCTCATCATGCCGCAGTGCGAAATAGGTTCCGTCGCCATCACTGGACAGTGCAAACCATCCGCCACGAGGGTCGATCTGGGTCGGCTCAGTAAAGTTATCACATGTATCCTGTGTCGGCGGGCAAGGTCCGCCGGTGGTTGGGGGAATCATACTGCCCCACGCCCATAGCGTCCCATCGCGCTTGATTGCAGTGACATACTTCTTCCCCATCTCCACAAGCATCCAATCCTTGTCCTGCCAAATGGGTTCAGGTTTGGGAGTATCGGACGCGGGTATAGACCACACGCTCCCATCGCTCTTTAGCGCTAAGCGCTGCCCGCCACTAGCAGAGGCAGAGACGTCAACCCAGTCTTCCGAACTGCTCAACCGCAGCGGTGTTGACTGCGTGGCGCCGAGCGTGGTGCCGTTGAATCCCCAACCCCACCCCCAGAGTGATCCATCGTCGGCAATGGCTAGCACGGCACGCAAACCGCACGACACCGCCCTCCAGGTCGTTGAGCCTGGAACCCGCTGAGGGGTGCTTTGGGAACCCTCTCGGCAGCTCTCAGAGCCGCGGCACGCGTCACCGTAGACGCCGCTGTTGTTAGAGCCCCAAACCCAAAGACTGCCATCGCGTTTGATCGCCGCGCTGAAGAAATCACCGGCATCAAATGCCGCCCAGTCGGCATCACCGCCAACTCGTTGAGGAGTATCAGCCATCATGCAGGTGCTAAGCGAGGTGTCACAATCCAAGCCAAGCTGTCCGTGCCAGTTGTATCCCCAGGCCCATAGCGAACCGTCGGCTCGGGATGCCAAGGTATGATGCGGTCCTGTTGCAACCGCCGTCCATGTAGTTTCCGAACCCACTGGCAACGGTGCCAAATGTCGCGAGTGAGACGGACAACCATTGATGTTTCCAGGTTCGCAGTCACCGAGACCTGCAACCCCGTAGCCTGTACGACCGAAGGTCCACAACCTTCCGTCAGCGCTCAATGCCGCGGAGCGTCCATTTGAGGCACTCACCGCCGAGAAACTTACGTACGGCAGAGCGGATATGCCCTGCGAGCCCGACTGCTTTTGTTGAGCATGGTCGACAACACTGACGTCGTAGTTGTAGCGACTGCCGAGAACCACCCTCCGGTCTAAAAAGCCGCTATCTCGCCCTTCATACACGGTTCCGTCATCCACGCGTGCGCCCTTACCACGCAGTCTACCGTCGATATACACACTTTCCGCGATCTCGACGTGAGAACGCTGCACCATGACGCGGGCATGGGGATTGTCTGGCAGTCGCCAACTTAAGCGGATCCATCCCTCTCCCGCCTCTGACTTGATATCGCTTACATTATTAAGTCCGAAGGCATAGCCGGATGTATCTGGGGGACTTGCACTTCCCTCAGTTTCCGGAACGCATGTGTTGTCATCGCCGCATGTCTGCTCTTCATCGCAAGCGCCCGATGGACAGAACGGCAGACAACGTGCCGACATAGGCGCGACATCGCATCGTAAGGCATCGTGCCGCTGCGCAGAGATGGAGTCACGAATACGCGGCTCTATTTTCGCAAGCAACTCGGGATAACGCTCCGGGCTGATGGTAATCACACCGTTTTCGTCGACCTCTGCAGCTTCAAGGTCCCCGGGTTCGAACCAGCGCGAGGCATCGAGCCGCATGGCAAGCGTTGAGGCTTCATCTGAAAACTCAATCGGCGCGTCAAAGGGTTTGTCGAGTAGGTCTGCGGAAATGCTCTGAAGCCGAAACGGAACGCCGTCGTCGCGCTCACCGGTAGCGACAAACACATGATCGGTCATTTGCGCCGGGGCCCCTTCGGCAAGCTGCTCACTTTGCTGTAGCTCCACCCGCAATCGGCAGTAGCTTGTGGCGCGTGCGCCGAATGAAAAGGCCTTAGCCTCACTGACAAGCTGGCTTAGTCCGTCTTCAATGCGCACGTCGGCTCCGCGTTCCGCCTCGCAAGCGTCGCTCTCGATGAGACGCGCACGATGCACGTTGGTCCAGACTTCATCGATGCGAACGCTACCTTCATCGCCGCGCAGCCCGACCTTCTGGGAGTCGTTGGTGAACACTGCAAAGGTTAGCGTGTCATCGATCGGAGGGTTACCGCTCTCGGTGTTGCTGCAGCTGTAGGTGGTTGCAAACGGCGCGAGCAGTAGGGTTAGGAGCCTAAGCTTTCTCATCATTCAGTTCCTCTAGATTCTCGGATACGGGAAAGAGCTGCAGGTTGACCTGCACAACGCGCTTTGGTTGGGGAACGTTCGCCGCAAACTGCAGAAGCTGCTTGCGGAAGCGCTGCACCTGCACCTTCAGTTGTGGCAGGTCGTTCTCTCCCACTGAAAGAGTAAGAGCGGAGATGTCGCGCTCGCGGCTGTCGATCAGGTCGATCGATTCGCTTGCTCGCTTCAGCATTTCCCGGTGGTAGTGCACCATGTGCACGCTTGTTGTCTCGGGCCCCGTGCTCAGCACACTGTGCGCTTGTACCAAGCGGCCATCCCTCTCGGTCAGCAGCTCAAGCTTCTTCAGGATGCTCAGCGCTTGTTTGGCCTGAGCAGGTCGAACTTTCGGCACCAGGCGCCCGGCGATCCAGCCTGGGTCGGCGCGGAAATCGGGAAGGCCCGCGAGGCCATAGATAACCGGAATGTACCAGTTCTCATGGTAGCAAGCCTGAGCATCATCAAGTTGATGGAAGTCGCGGTAAGCCTGAAATGTCTGCAACTGGCGGTAGCAATCGCTGCGCGTTCGGCTATTTCGCGCCTGATTAAAGTTGACCAGCGTCTCGAAATAGCGTGTTTCCTCCGCCGCCAAGCGACACGCGCGCGCTAAGGCCAGCACCGTAGTCTGTTTGATGTTGCGCTCGCCAGTGATAATCGACTGCACATAGCCCGGAGCAGCTAGCCCTGCCCGTCGTGCAAACCACCGAAAGGAAAAACGTGCGTCCTGCGCCTTCCGGTAATGACAGAAGTCATGTAGGAAGCTTCGGTAGCTCAGATATGTAAACACCACCGGTGCGCTATCCTGCTCACACATCGGATGAATATGACAGGGGAAAGAAAAGCTTTCAATAATGATATCCAACAAATCGTGCACATTTGTGAACAGTGAGGCAACCGTCACTCCTGCGTGGAGGCCTCGTCCATCCGCCGAGGCATTCGACTCGAGGCAGAATGTTCGCTCGCTCTTCAGCAACTCCTTCGTACGCGGCGCCTCGAGGGTCTCCTCACTTTATGTTTTCTCTCGCCTGCACTGGAGCGACGCATCGTCATCCCCCGCGAGAAGTCACTACAAGGTCACCCCACCCAGGTAACGTCTTGATCGCGTGAGGCGTCAGCTGAAAGCAGAGGGCGATGAGGATCAACAGCGTATACCTCCAAAAGCGCCTCTGAGGGGCAGGATGTGTCCACTGCACATGTGCCGACCAACGCCCAAAGGTTGCTACACCAAAGGCCAGACGGGAGGCGAAGAAGAAGGTGGGCGCAGTCAGGCCGTGCGCGAAGCGATGCCACCGGAACCAAAGCTGACCCTGGTAGCGAGCGGAGAGACACGTGGAAAAGACGTGCCCCTCGATCATCATGACGAGCGCGATGAGACGAAGAAGGTCGAGCCCCAACCACCGCAGTCGTGGCTCCGAATGGCTCGCAGGCGCATTAGCCCTGTTCCTTTTCCCCCGCATCGAAAGGACCCACGCGCCCTCACAAGTCACTCGGGCAGCAGTCACGGCGGCTACACTAGTCGGAGTCGACCTCCGCGCTAAGTAGAACACTCACCTCGCTCTCGCTACTTCTGTCATGGCCGCGCTTAGCTCTTAGGCACGAAGAGCGACGGGACGCAGGGGGTGCTCAGCTGGCCGCTTCCTGCTTCTGATAGACATTAAAATCAGCGAAAGACCCTTCCTCGTCGCCCTCGCTGGGAGGGTGCGGGTTAGGAATGTGCCTTAGCAAAATCCAGGCGCTCTGATGCTGATCGGCCCAGTCAGAAAACACCCACCCTAACCCAGGTTAGTACGCTGGAGTCACACCCGCTTAGGTGTTACGAGCTCAATGATGTCGTCGGGCCAGACCGAACCTCGCACAATCTGAGTAACACACAACTCAGAGCGACTCGCCAGCCGTGGCTTGTATTGCTCAAGTTCCCTATGCTGAACTGCGGCCACGACGACGTCCAACAGCCCGAAGAGCTGGTCGGGATGCTTGATCCTCAACTCTTCCCGGTAGTCAGCCGTGAGTGGCGTCATATAAGCCTACGTTCACCCACCGCCTCGTCAATGTGCGTCTTACACTGAGCGATGTATCGGTCGCTGAAAACTGAATCGGAAATCTACGTGGGTCAGCGAAGCTGATTCACGACCATGCCGGGATTGACCTAGGTGTCCTCATGTTTCCATGAGAATGACTCCTTAGAAAGGAGGTGATCCAGCCGCAGGTTCCCCTACGGCTACCTTGTTACGACTTCACCCCGGTTACCGACCACTCCTTGGGGACTTGCCTCCCTTGCGGGTTAGCGCAGCCACTTCTGGAGCAATCGACTCCCATGGTGTGACGGGCGGTGTGTACAAGGCCCGGGAACGTATTCACCCCTGCCTGCTGATCAGGGATTACTAGCGATTCCGCCTTCATGCAGTCGAGTTGCAGACTGCAATCCGTACTGAGGCCGGCTTTGTGCGATTAGCTTCCTCTCGCGAGTTCGCTGCGATCTGTACCGACCATTGTAGCACGTGTGTAGCCCTGGACGTAAGGGCCATGAGGACTTGACGTCATCCCCACCTTCCTCCGGCTTGACGCCGGCAGTCTCTTTAGAGTGCCCAGCCGAACTGATGGCAACTAAAGACAAGGGTTGCGCTCGTTGCGGGACTTAACCCAACATCTCACGACACGAGCTGACGACAGCCATGCAGCACCTCGACAAGCTCCCCTTGCGGGGTGGATCCCCTTTCGGTTCACTACCACTTGTCGTTTGAGCCCAGGTAAGGTTCTGCGCGTTGCTTCGAATTAAACCACATGCTCCACCGCTTGTGCGGGCCCCCGTCAATTCCTTTGAGTTTTAGCCTTGCGGCCGTACTTCCCAGGCGGAGTGCTTAACGCGTTAGCTACGACACCGCAGGGGTCAATACCCGCGACATCTAGCACTCATCGTTTACGGCGTGGACTACCAGGGTATCTAATCCTGTTTGCTCCCCACGCTTTCGCGTCTCAGCGTCAGTAAATGTCCAGAAAGCCGCCTTCGCCACCGGTGTTCCTCCCGATATCTACGAATTTCACCTCTACACCGGGAATTCCGCTTTCCTCTCCACCACTCTAGACTGGCAGTTTCAAATGCAGTTCCTAGGTTGAGCCCAGGGCTTTCACATCTGACTTGCCAGCCCGCCTACACGCGCTTTACGCCCAGTAATTCCGAGCAACGTTCGCACCCTCTGTCTTACCGCGGCTGCTGGCACAGAGTTAGCCGGTGCTTGCTAAAGAGGTACCGTCAAGAACACACCCTATTTGAGCGTGCTGTTTTCTTCCCTCCCCACAGAGCTTTACAACCCGAAGGCCTTCATCACTCACGCGGCGTCGCTGGTTCAGGCTTTCGCCCATTGACCAAGATTCCCCACTGCTGCCTCCCGTAGGAGTCTGGCCCGTGTTTCAGTGCCAGTGTGGCTGATCATCCTCTCAGACCAGCTACCCGTCTTAGCCTTGGTAGGCCATTACCCTACCAACTAGCTGATGGGCCGCAGGCTCATCTCGGGGTGGTAGCTTATATATAGAGGCCACCTTTTACCTCGTTCAGCGTACTGATCGTGGTCTTACGCGGTATTAGCGCCCCTTTCGGGACGTTATCCCCCTCCCCAAGGCAGATTGCCTACGTGTTACGCACCCGTTCGCCACTTTACCGGGGCCGAAGCCCTTTCTCGTGCGACTTGCATGTGTTAAGCGCGCCGCTAACGTTCGCTCTGAGCCAGGATCAAACTCTCCAGTTAAATCCTTGAGCTCCTCGACAAACGTATCTGTCTCGTTACTCTCTTACTCTTTGACTGTCTTGAAGCTAGCGAGCTAAACCCCTTGAGAGAAACTCTCTAGAAGCCTAGACGCGTCGCCTCTAAGGACCCGTCATGGTTTCGATTTCCGATTCAGTTTTCAAAGACCGATGAACAAAAGGAACCGTAACTTAGTGGTGGTGGTCAGCAGTGTCAACGATCTTTATGAAGATTCTGACACGGTGAGCCACCATGGGCTGGTATCCGCTTGAACGAGCGGTCTCTTCTAGCGCCTTTGTCTGCGAATGGCCAGCACTAGTTGCCTCTATTTGATCTTTAGGGTGGTAGCTTCCGCATTTCTTTTCCAACTACCTCGATGCAACCGACGAAGAGGTGCGGAGTAGAACCCTTTTGCCGAGGGGAGACCGCAGCGCTCTTCCGCACCTGCAGCTGCGCTAAATCGCTTCGAGGGGTTAGAGATAGCGTCATCCTCAGCCTGGAGTGGTCAGCTCCACATCCTTACAGACCTGTAGGACGCCGGGGACAGCGCGAGGACGAATGACTGGACCACACCCACAGCAAGCAAGTCTCGCGCACGCCGTCCTTGCGGCTCAGGTGCCCTTGCTGAGCTGCGCGAGCACATCTTGACAGAAGCCTGGACTACTGAACACGCCGCTGATGAGGATCCGCAGGGAGGTGTTTGGAGCACCAACTTCCTCATCCGAGAGTTCGCGACCGTTCTCGTCGGTTAGTCCAGCCTCTTCTGTAATGCTCCACTGCGGGTTCAGGTCTCTCACTCTGCCTCGTATGGCTTCTTCTGTTCGAAGCTGCTGCTTCAGCAGCGCGCCGAGCTGCTGCTGTTCTCGGGAAAAAGCTTCTCGGAGCGGCTCAAGAAGGTCCCTGATGTGTCCTTCAGGAGAACTTGTTGGCAACGCACCCCAAGCGTTTGCATCGCCCAACACCGCCTGTTGCAACTTGGCGCTCAGCATCGTGTGCTGCAGCGCCCTGATGCGCGCGTCAACGCAACCAACCGCACCAGGAAGCGCTGGATATGCGGTGAAGGACTGGCCCCTAGTCTGCTCCCTTAGCCCCTCGACCTGATTAAGTGTCCACTCAAAGTTTTTGCGGACCGCACTGTTGAAAATCCCATGCAGCGAAAGCAGGGGGTTGCTCTCCCAGATCTCTTCGATGATCTTGAAGATACCCGTCTCCATTGCTTGGTCGTATCGGTCAAATAGGGTGGCCAGGTATGCGTAGATATCGGGCGGATCAGGATATCTGAGGCGCAGCTCACCCTCGTAATAAGCGCTGTGTTCAAGTGGTTGGTAAGCGATTTCGCGTGAAATCTGATCCCAGTAGGAATTAGGAACTTGTGGACCATTGTGATTCCAAATCGCGCTCATCAGATGGCGCGCATCGATCGCCTGAAGCGCTGGGAACCCGTCTGCTCTCTCGAGATGGAACGCTCTGATCAAAACTGGAAGAAACATGCCGGGGAGGTCATGAAAGAACCCGCGCAACTTCTTTTCGTCGCTAAAGAGCCGGAGATACGCGCGATAGTGCTCCTCGGACACTTCGGGCGGCAGGCGAGTATAGTCCTTGGTGGCATACTGAAGAGGAAACCTTCCATTGCCGGTCCCCCCCTCATGCGCGTCGTCGATGAGTGCCCGAAGCTCCGCGATCGCGGTGGAGTTGTTGAGATTAACTGCCGAGGAACTTGAGGGGTCACTAGGTAAGTGAACCTCAGTTTCCTTGCCCATCAGCGTGTAGATGAGCAGCTTGGAGTAGTTGTTCTCACCGGTGAGGAAGACTTCCTGCATCGGTGGAGACTTGCCCCAGTCGCTGACTAAATCGGCTAAGGTAAGAATGTGTGCGATGTCGTTGTGCTCCGGCGCGATCCACGCGGCAATGTCGGCGTTAGCGACCAGGTTCCGTTGATGCATAGCCGAGAGCTGCAACGCGCTTGACTGACTGGTCACGGCGCTGAGGATGGTTTCGAGTACATCTTCCATGTCCTCGAAGCTCTCTGCGCTCAGAAGCATCGGTAGAAGCTCGTGCGCCAGTTCGACGGCGCCTGGGGTAAAGACACCCTCTTCCTCAACACCACAATGTCCAGCGGACGTATGAGCAGGTGACACCTTACGGTGAGGTGCGCAGGCTCCAGCGACCATCAGCACGGCTATGAAGAACAGGTGCCTGAGCCGCAGTATTCCGCAACAAAATAGGAGTTTAGCAGGATCGTGGTCGTTGTAAGCCAAGCAACCACTTCTTGTGCAAGATAGGGACCGACAGGAGCTGCACCCGCCAGAGTTGGGGCAGAGTTTGGCTTTTACTTCTCGTAGAGGATGACCCAATCCTTGCCGTCGTTTGCTGGAACTCCCGATGCCGCTGGATCCAGGGCAACTCTGCCACCACCCTGGATGACTTGGCCTGACCCGACGAATCTGCCTTCCCGTGGGTCAAACCAACGCATCGTGTATGCACCGGAAAACTCCTCCAGGTTGAGGGCATTGTTGTTGTCGTTGCTTTGCACGTACACTGCCAGCACGCTGCCGTCTTCCTTGTAGAATACATCTCCAGCATCATTGGCGAGCAGATCGTCCCTTGGCTCCATCTCCCAGAAAGGCACGGCTTCAAGAAATAACCTGGCATAACGGGTGTAGCGCCACATCTCTTCGCGGGTACGGAAGTCTTCAGTTTTCAGGTCTCCTCCAAGGGGAAGCGCATGGTAGCCGAAGTACCATTCCACTCCGCCTGAACCGCTCAAAAGGCCCGGCCACAATGTTTGCTTGCGGATGTCGGCAGCGTTTTCGTCTGTCACGCCCGTGCCAGCCGGCCCTATCTCGTCAAGCATTACCACCCAGGGGCGGTTGGCTTCTTCGCTCTTACGCCGCCAAGTCTCAGTGAATTCACCGGCTCGACTCGGGTTGAGTTGGATCGACGTCATGTCGAAGTTCGTGTCGCCGAGTAGATTATTGTACTGCGCGCCGGGGTTGTTGGCGTGGGTGTGCACGGTCAGCGGGTGGTCCATGGCATCCACGGATCGAATGTATCGCGCGAAAGCCTTCTGTCGCTCCGCGCCATAGTCGTTTTCTTCGCCGATATTCCAGAAGACTGCGGGATATCCGCCAAGGCGCGACACCATCTCTGCGTAGAAAAGCTTCCGCTCAGGGCCCAGTTCCCCCTCGTCGTGCAGGTTTTCATTACCTGCTTCCGTTTCTGCAAGCACCACATGCAGTGCGATGCCAAGGCTCTGCGCGTGCGCGAACACGTGATCCCATTGATGCAGCTTGGAGACGTCAAAGCGCAAAAGATCGTCTGGCTCGATGTAAGGCCACGTGTCCTGTCCGTCGCCGCCGATGTTACAGGGCAGGAAATAGATGGAGTTGACTTCCTCGCTGGCCAAGTAATTCAAGGCGCCAATGATGCCTCTGCCCGCCTTCTCATTGCCATCCTCGTTGGTCCAGTCGGGATCGCCCTCGTTCCAGTCGTTGATGTGCGGCTCATAGGTGTGTATGATGTCGCCCCCACCAAGGTCCCGTGTGTTATCGAAGCCCTGATAGCCCAAGAAGTTTTCCGGACTGTCTGCACCCCCTTTGATCCAGTAGGGTCCGTCACGAAACTTTAGGTAGAACGCACCGGCGTAAAGCAGCGGCCCATGGCGATAGAATAACGGTTGCGCTTCGTCCTTCCGACCCATGGTGAAGGCACCTGAGGTGCCGTCCCCTTCCACGGGCTCTGCCTCCCCAGGCATCTGGTGCGGCTCCGCAATGCCTGCGTTGTTTCCTTCGATCAGCGAGGCTTTCCAATGCCAGTCCCCCTCTTGATCGGGAATGAACCGGGCTTTCCAGATGCGACCCGACCCGCCGCCTTCACCGTTGCCGGCAAAGAATCCCCGCACGAGATGCTCGCTGTCATCTGGACCTTGGAACGTCACGACTAGTCGCATGTTCAAGAACGGATTGAGCTCATCGTCCTCAGATCGCTCAGGCCCTTCAACAGCAATCTCAACCATCGAGCCCAAGGAGCGTTCTCCGCTCGTTGAACTGCCCCCGTCCGCTGAACTGCCCCCACCCTCATTGCAAGGCGGTGTTTGGCAGGTTCCACTGTCGGAAGATCCCGTGTTGCTGATCCCTTCGTTGTCATCCTCACCGCATGCAGCGATAGGTGCCGTCATAAGAGCACCGATGGCTAGAGCAGTTTGCAATCTCATGGCTGCCTCTCGGAAAGAACACGTTGGTCAAGCACCGGATCGAAACTACCAAGACTTTGGCGGCGACACGCATCCAGGGTGTCTTTGTTACTCTTGATCAAGGCCACGCGATCGATGGCATGGGAGTTGGAGCGTCCTGAGATGACAAGGCTGTGCAATCCTGCTTCGAACTCGAGGCAGATGCCGAGCTTGTTCGGCGTCTTGCCGTGGATGTCGTAGTTGGTGTTCCAGTTCCACTCGTTGTGCCCGCCCCCAAAAACTTTAAACGGCATTCTAAAGTCGACGTCACTCGCGTTGCTTGGAAAGGCCACAAAGGAATCATTGCTGCGGTCATCCCCACATCCTGCGTCTCCTCCACCGCGCGCGGCGTTGTCGCGCAGGTTGCGCCATACGAAGCGGTATAGACCCGGCTCGGGCAAAGCGAAGGTCACAGTCACTTCGCCCTTGCTTGGCTGCCTTTCCTGCACGCAACGCGTTGCACCTGTATAAGTCCAGAAGCCGCTTCCCAAGTGATCGCAGTTCTTATCGCCACTGCAGGGCGAGTCGGAACTGCGCACCCAGGGCGAAGGCGGGTTTTCGATGGTGTCTTCGATGTCGAAGACGACGTCACCGTTTGTGGCCAGCAGCGTTCCGGATGGGGGGTCATCGGCTCCGGCACGGCCTCCCCACCCTGATCCGCCTTCCAAACCTGCTCCGCCTTCCAAACCCGCTCCGCTTCCGCTTTCCTGCTCACTTCCATCTCCGCGTGTGGCGGACGCGTCGGACGGATCGTCACCTGCTTGCGAAGGAGCATCCTCGCTGGAACATGCAGCTCCTAACAGGCAAAGCACTCCGGCTGTTGAGCAGGAAAACGCGGTGAGCTGTACGTTCATCAGCACTTTCATGGTATCTCCATCCGCTGTAGGTTGGCTGACATGCAAGACTTTGGTGACTTTCGCTCACATAACGGCGCACCTTGCTCAGTTTGAAGCACAAGCGCTTAGTCGTACTTGGATGTTTAGTCGTACTTGGATGTTTAGTCGTACTTGGATGTTTAGTCGTACGTCGAGTCATCTGACATCCCGTCGTTGCACCTAGAGCGATGCGACGGGGCTTCGCGTCCACTCGGCCCGCGAGGGAAGCGTTTTTGAGTTACCTCCTTGAGCGATCCGACCGTGGAAACCGACGCACGACACCATCAGCCCGAGCCGCTCAGGCCGGCCGCGGTAGTCCGGATGCAGAACCTAGCTGCCAAACTCGGTTGGCCCGTCGCATGTCGTGCGCGAAGATGCAACTGCCACCACGCACCGACGACTGCATCGTCGACCTCCAGGACATGCTCCGCATACAGATGCAACGGCACCTGAGGCGTCACCGTCACCACCGCGCCCTCAACGCGGAAGGCGACCGGCACCTGCACGCCATCGGCCTGACGCGTGAGCTTCACCGAGTCGGGCGTGATCGAAGCAGCATCCACCGCATCTGAAAACCTCAACGTGATTGGTGTGCTTCGCTCGACACTTTCTTCGCCGTCTTCAGGCTCAGCACTCTCGAGCCGAAGCGCCGGTGCCTCTTCCAGTGTCGCCACACACGTCCCCCGCTGCAGCACCTCGTCCTCCGAGCAAACGTTGCGGCTTGAGCAGCTCCAAAGTATCGCGCTCACACCAAACATCGCGCAGACCCGCGTTCGCGCAGAACCAGCCGTAGACTCCATAGATGGTTTCTAACAAGCGACAACCGCTCGCGCTCAGCGGGTGAGCGTATGCTGCGAAAGGTGTGGAGCGAAAAGCACCCCCTGCGACCTTTCTTGTAAAGGTTACTTTACACGTCTGTAAAGTAACCTTTACAGACGTTTGCCGTTGCTTCTTTCATGAGGAAGGCGGCAGGTGCGGTGGGCGTGGATGTCAAGCGTTTCAACGCGCTCCGCGCTGATATCGACACGGGAGTGCGGTTCAACCGCACCCTCGGACCGGAGGACCCCTCTGCATTCGGCGGCAGCAGGAGAGACGTTACCCTCCGGCACGTGCAGTTTCTCGCAACGCGGCCTTCACTAAAGCATTGTTTTCCGCTTTGCTAAGACAGGCGCTTGAATGAAAGAGCCGACTATTATCTTGCGACTTGAGCCTCCGGTATGCCACGAGTAGTTAACTTCCTATAGGCGCTTCATCGGCTACATCCACGTCTCTCACAACGGAAAGCAGAAATGACCACCACCCAGCGAACAGCATTAGCCTTAGCTTGCACGTGCTTTCTGTCCTTCATCAGATGCTCCTCGAACGACGGTGAGGATGGAGACGTCTGTACGAACGTCCGATGCGGAAGAGGTGTCTGCACGGTTGGCCTGGAAGAAGAGCCCGTCTGCAAGTGTGATATCGGCTATGTGGCAGATGGCCTTATCTGCGTGCCATCCTCGGAATCGCGCTCGCAATGCGGTCCCTGCACCCCTCCCGTGAACGCCGACGCAGTCTGCCTTGGAGATAAATGCGATTTCTCGTGCCACACGGGTTATTTACGGGACGAGGAGACGTGCCAACCTACAGAAGAGACGCTTGCTCTCCCAGCCAAGGAGGACACCTACATCAGCTGGCTCGATAACAACGTGAGCTTCGTTGAAGTGAACAACATGCGGGTGCAACTTCCTCGACACCGAAGCTTTTTGGAGTTCAGCCTGAAGCAAATACCCAGCAGCCACACCGTCACATCAGCAACCGTTGCCATCTACCTCGAGGACGCTGCGGAGGAGACGAGCCTACTCGAGGTCGCTGCCTATCCCACCAGCCAGTCCATTCTCGAGAGCGCCTTTTGGACTTGGGACACGCACGGGATCGTCAGCGGCCGTGCATTTGAACCACGTGTTGAAAAGGAGCTTGTTGACGAAGCCGGCTACGTCGAGATTGACGTCACCGAGATAATACGCGAATGGCGAGGCTTTAGTAGCACAGAAGCCGTCATCTTATTGCTACGAGCCGGGTCTTCCTTGACGAACCTGACCTTCGCTTCACGAGAGGCAGGAAGTGAGACTGCGCCAAAGCTGGAGATCACCATCGTGCCACGCGACTGAGCTGAGTCGACCGATGTGCGATGATGTCGAGTACCAACCCTATCGGCATGCAGACCTGGTCGGCAGTGACTAGTCGTGGGGCATGGTCCATAGCTCCTCGCCACCGGAGACGCCTATTGCCCGTGCGACGTCCTGCTCGACGATAACTTCTTCGCCGCTTAGCCATGCGCCCGAATAAAACGCCTGGAAGTAGGGTGGCTCCTTGGTGATGCGGGCGACGGCGCAATTCGCCTCCGGTAGATTCTTCTCTACGCGCACCCGCCTCTTGCCCGTCTGCTTCACCAGCGGCACCTCATCAATGGCAGCCATGAAGTGCGGTCCTCCATCGAATGGGTCAACGCGTCCTGCGTATGTAAAGCCCTGACGACGCAGAATTTTCTCGACGCCCCTTGTAGCGGGACCCACCTTTCCAATCACGTTCTGCGCTTGATTGCTCAAGAGCGACACGAAGATGTCCTGCCTTGGGAACAGGCTGCGGACGAACTCCTTATTGGACTTGGATAGCTGGTCGGCCTCCTTGTACGTCAGTCCCGTAAATCGGCGACCCACGGCCTCCCAAAGATGGCTTGTTCCGTCCGGCTCGAGCGGAGGAAGCAACTCCGCCAATACGTTTTGCATAAAGAGGTCGCGGTTCGCCGCGATCCACAGAAAGCGGATGTACGACACCATCAGGCCGAGCCGCTCAGGACGGCCGCGGTAGTCCGGATGCAGAACCAAGCTGCCAAACTCGGTCGGACCGTTGTAGGAGTAGCGAATGGTCAACACCTCATGATGAAACAAGGCGTCGAGCGTTTCGCTGTATTTCTCGTCGGTGCGTACTTGAAAGTAGATGTATGGCGCGTCGCGCCGCCCCAGCTGCACCGCCACCATGGACGTCCCAACGATGCGCTGATGCTCCCGGTCGCACAAGACGAAGCGGTACTCACGCTTGGTTGGATCGAGCACCGTACCCGCAAACGACGCTTCAGAGTGTTGAAGCAACAGAGACAGTCTCTCATCGTTGTGAGGGAGGTTCACCGAGTTGAGGTGCCGAGCCAAGCTCATGAGGCCATCGAAATCGTCATGTCGAGCCGCTCGTATTTCGTAACGCAGAGACATACCCTAAGGGGATCGTACTCCGAGAGTCTGCTAATGTTTAAGCTGAAAGTGGAAGCCGCGTCGACCGATACCCGTGGTTGGGCGGCGCTTCCGCATCAGGCCCGCGTCAGCAGGATACTCTGCTGCAATGCGACTCCTTTCACAAATGCGACTCCTTTAACAGAGGCAGAAACTTGGGAAACAGAAGGTTGGGAGATTGAGGGCGTGATGGCTGCCATTCAAACCATAGGTGCGGTTCGGTGTCTACCCGACGAGCACCCCCGCGGCAGGAAACGCTAGGAGCTTAGGCCTTGCCATCTCATGTTCTTGGGTTGACTGGCGGAATAGCCTGCGGAAAAAGCACCGTGGCGAATATGTTTGCGCAGCTGGGTGCAGTTCACGTCGACGCCGACGCGCTAGCGCGCGAAGCGGTGAGCAAGGAAGGCGCAGCTCTTGGAGCTCTCGTCACCGCCTTTGGACCAGGCATTCTGAAAGAGGACGGTGAACTCGATCGCGATGCGCTTGCGGCGCTTGTCTTTGCAGACGCCAAGGCGAGAAGCACCGTCAACCGCGTGATTCACCCTGAGGTTGTGCGGCTTTCGGAAGAGCGTTTTGTCCGCCTCAGAGAAAGCCCAGGCGCCTTCATCCTTTACGAGGCTGCCCTGCTGATCGAAACCAAGCGCCATACACGCTTCTCGGGATTGGTGGTGGTCGACTGCCCCCCGGACGTGCAGCTTCAAAGGCTGGTCGAAAAGCGTACGATGCGTCTCCTCGATGCAAAGCAACGCTTGGCTGCTCAAGTCACGCGAGAAGAGCGCCTGGCGGCTGCCACATATGTCATAGGCAACGAGGGAAGCCTCCAGGCACTGGAACTTGAAGTGCGAAAAGCCTTTGCGGACATTGTTGCTACGCTGCGGCTGTAATCTGCTGGGCGCGAAAGCGGCTTGATCCTCCGATGCGCATTGACCTGCCATGCCCTCATTGGATACGATATGAACCGGGTTGATGAGCCGTAGCTAATCGGCCGTAGCTAATCAGCCATAGCTAATCAGCCATAGCGCCGGCGCAGCGCTCGAGCGAAGCCGTCAGATAGAAGCGCCTCGAGATGAATGAGACGTTCCGATTTCTACATGAAGCATCTGTTACTTCTAGGGATATGCGGCTTCACCGCATCAGCGCACGCGGTAGACGTTAAGGGAACGCTACACGTGTCAATGGCGCAAGATGTGGACCAAGCACCGGCAGAAACGCAGCCCTACTGGGAGGAGTGGAATGGCTACGTCCCTCTCAAGGCGGCTAAGTCTCAGCTTCAGCACGCGCTAGTGGTGGTGCTCAGGAGCGCCAGCAGTCAGCCTGTAGCCTCCGTAAAAGCGCAGCTCTGGGGCTACCGCTTTACCCCAGAAACGGTGGTCGTTCGTCCCGGGCAAGCCATTGCGCTGAAAAACAGCGACCCTCCAAGCCACACGCTGCGCTCGCAGAAGCTCTGGGGACTCGAAACGAAGAGCGTCAACACAGGTAAGGTCCTCAATATGGCCGCAGCGTCGCCTGGCATATTTGATGTAGCCGTGGATGGATACCCTACGCAGAAGATGTTTATCCGCGTGGTCGAAGATGTCACTGCCACCACGGAAGTTGCCACTGACGGGAGCTACCGCTTTCGCAGAGTCGCTGGTGGCAAATACACCTTAGAGGTGTATTTCCGAGGAAAGAGGTTGGCGTCTAGAAAGGGCGTTTTGGTACCACAAGCACCCTCGAGTAAGAAGAAGCGACGGAAGAGAATCGACGATGTGGAGGTAGCACCCATGTCCGTATCACTTACCTCGGCCTCCAAGGAATAGGACGTGCATCTGTGGCATCCCATGTGGCTTGACTGTGTTGCCTTGGGCGCCGGAGGATTCCCCAGGCCGCTCCCCAGGTCTTCTCTGCTCCACTCGCACCCCGCCTTCCGTGGGCTCGGAGGCCTCCATGCGACTTGAGATGCCAAAGTCGCTTTGGCTCACGCGCATCATGGTGCTGCTAAGCACCTTGCTTGCCGGACTTTTTGCAGCGCTGGTCGTCGTCGCTGTGGCTCGCATCAATCGGCGCGCTGAAGACAATGTGCAGGCAAGCTTGAGGAAAGACAGACGCCTGGTAGAAAGCATTCTGAAGCTCGACGCACGGCACCGAATCGACGCCATCGCGCCCATCGCTGGCAACAAAGAGATCAAGAGTTTGCTTGGCAAGGCTTCAGCTGGTCGCATGTCGGGAGCGCAGCGTAAGCAGCTACGTTTGACCTTGGAGGGACTCAACAGCAAACTCGCCGGTGTGTCTGCGGACACGCTCACTGCCGTTTCTGCAGACGGAGATGTGGAAGCCAAAACCGGCTTCACTACGTTTCCACGTGAGAATCTTGCTGGACGAGCTGTGGTGGCGAAGGCGCTTCGGGGATTCCTCCGCGACGACACCTGGGTTACCGGCACGTCGCTGGTACGCGTAGCGGCGAGGCCCGTGGTCGACCACGGACGCTACGTGGGCGCCATTGTGCATACTAAGGCAATGGATGCTGCATGGGCGCGGCTCATCTCGGAGCGCTTGCGAGGAGCATCTATCTTCTTTGCGTCCGGAGATAAGGTTATCGCGCATCACTTTGCGTCCGAGGAGAGCACACAAGGCAACACGTCCAGTCGTCTCTCTGAGGAGCATGTTTCTAAGAAGCTTAGGGACCTCAAGCTTTCGCACAAAGAGCCCGCCAACTTCGAACTTGATCAACACTTCGCTCTAGCCGCTCCGCTTCATGGCGTGGCGGCGCTGTCCAGAGCAGCCTACGTGGTGACGCGCCCGCAGCAGAGCATCAGCGGACCCGTTGCTCTCGTAACGCAAATGACGCGGGATGACCTGGCGCACGTTTCAGCGACCGCTCTTGCTCTGGTTGCGGGGCTGGTCCTTCTTCTCCTTCTCGTCGGAGCCTATGGGCTCTGGAACGAGTACGACAAACCCTCGCGCGCTTTTCAAGAAAATGCAGAGAAACTCGCGGCCGGCTCCGTTTCCAACTTTGATCTATCCCGACTCGACGGTTCATGGGCTTCGTTGGGGCAGACGATCAACCAGGCGCTCAAAGTCTCTGCAGTAAAAGCGGGGACCAACCCCGAGCATGCTCAGTCAATCGATGACGTCCTTCGCGATGCTCCAGTTGAAGACAGCCGAGACTTCTTTGGATTCTCGCCCCCCAGCAACCCGCCGACGACTAAGGCTGACGGTTCGCGAGCTGAGGTCAAGGGTGGAGATGAGGTCAAGGGTGGAGATGAGGTTAAGAGTGGAGCCGAGGTCAAGGGTGGAGCCGTTCGGGCAGACACATCATCGTCCGCTGAAGACCTTGCCTCCGGGAGCCGGCCCCGTCCACCCTCACTGGGAGGTCTGCAGAGGCCACCGGCAGCGAAGTTGCCCGATGCTGACTCGCGGGATTCCACCAGCGGCAAGAAGCGTGGCAACGGGTTACTAGTTCCACCCGATGCTTCCATCCTCGCTGGGGTCGGCAACAGCGAGAGTTCAACGGGCGATGCGTCTCTCGAGAAGCACGCCCGAGCGGTTTACGAGCAGTTCCTCCAGACCAGCCGAGAGTGCGGTCAGTCAACGAGCAACCTTTCCTTCGAGAAGTTCAAGCGCACCCTAGAGAAAAATCGGGCCAAGCTTCTTGCGGAGAAGCAAGTTCGAGACGTCCGCTTCTCGGTGTACGAAAAGGGCGGCAAGGCTGCTCTCAAAGCTACACCAGTGCGCGATTAGCGCGCCACGCTTCCGCTCAGCACGCGCTGCTAGGATCCACGTCTAACACGCTGACCTCTCGAGGAGCCAATATCTCCGAGGGTCGGCATCGGTTGCTATGCGAAACTGAGACAACACGTTACAGGGGGGTATAAAAAAAGAGCCGGAAATCCGGCTCTTGACCCTTACCGCGGCTCCGTGGCCTAAAGCTGAACCCCTAGCTTTTGCTAGGTGGGCATCGTGCTTGGAGTTTTAGGCTTCCCGAAGATGCATGTCGGGCCTGCACACCGCCCCAAGTTACAATTCCCGGATTGGTTCGAGTCAGGGATTCTTATGCTTCGAAGCTCACGCATAGCCGCAGAGGAGTCACTCCTAGAGTAATCACTGGCAAGACACAGGTCAAGGCTGGTCGCGACTTTGACACAAATTGCTGAAGTGCTACTTCTCGGCGTTTCGCCAGGCGACATCCCCGGTGCCGCCGCGGAAGTTCACACTCCGTGCGAGCACGAAGAGCAGGTCGCTCAGCCTGTTGAGGTATGCCAGCACTTCTGCTCGCACCGGTTCTTCCTCATGCAACGCCACCACCGCACGTTCTGCACCTCTACAACAAGCACGCGCCAAATGCAGGGATGCGGCTCCTAAGCTTCCACCCGGCAACACAAACTCGCGCAGCGGAGGCAACTCGGACGTGTAAGAGTCAATGGCGCGTTCAAGCGTGGACACATCCCGCGTCTGCAACGCCTCAAAGCCCCGCCGGGATGCATTCGCCGACGCATCGGCTAGTTCCGCGCCAAGCGTAAAGAGCTGATGCTGCAGTGTGATTACGAGCGAATGGATCGGACCGTCGTCAACCAGCGCCGCAACCAGACCGAGATGAGAGTTGAGCGTATCGACCTCGCCGTAAGCAACAACGCGCATCGCGTGTTTGGAGACGGACTTTGCCGAGGCAAGGGCGGTCATGCCGCCGTCGCCACGTCGGGTGTAGATTTTCATTAGGTGCCCGGGCTAGAGATCTGTTCCACTGAATTGGCGGAAAAGGCGAGCGTATCGCGATGTGGCGCCCCCGACCAGAAATCACGCGCTGAAACCCGTTTTCTTCCCTCAAGTTGCAGCTCAACCAAACCAACAACTCCGCGAGCGGACGCGACCAGCAGGCGCTCTTCCTCCAGCCCCAACACGTTTCCGGGCGTCTGAGACTCCACATGTTCGCTCACAATGGCTGCTCGGTGTATCTTCACTCGTGTGGTGGTGCCGCGAATGAAGGTGTAGGCACCCGGCCATGGACTCATCGCCCTGATGCGGTTGTGGACCTGCTTTGCTGACCGGCCCCACTGCACAGCACCGTCTGATTTCTTCAAGAGTGGGGCGAGCGTCGACATCGAGTCGTCTTGCGAAACCTCTGCAAGTTGCCCATCTAGGTACATAGGCAACTTCTCTCTGATAAGCTCCGCGCCCAACAGCGCCAAGCGGTCAGTCAGTTCTCCCGCAGTTTCGCTGGCGCTTATCGCGGTTTGGCTCTGCGCCAGCATAGGGCCGGTGTCGAGACCCTCGTTCATTCGCATCAGCGTGACTCCGGTCGTTGCATCGCCCTCGTCGATGGCCCAGGCAATGGGTGCTGCTCCTCGCCACCGGGGTAGCAGCGACGCGTGCACATTGAGGCACCCGCGGCGTGGCATCGACAACACCGGCTGTGGAAGGAGCTTTCCGTAGGCCACTACAACAGCGACGTCGGGTCGCGACGCGCTTAGCTCTTGTTGCACAGTGGGCAAGCGGATGGACTTAGGCTGAGCGACCTGGATGCCAAGCTCCTCCGCCCTGACTCGCACCGCAGGTTTGTGCAGGCGCTGTCCTCGCCCGGCGGGCCGGTCCGGTTGTGTGACAGCAAGAACAACATCAGCCACCTCGGTGAGCGCGTCGAGCGTCGGTACAGCGAAGGTGGGGGTACCGAAGAAGAGGGCACGAACAGGACGCATACCGGAAACGGAACCTTGCTGCCCCAGCTAGGCCCTCGCAGATGCGGAAGCAACCCGCTTCGCCATCGATCGGTGCACGTAACGCTTCTTCAACATACCCAGACGATCGATCATGAGCTTTCCGTCCAGATGGTCAAGCTCATGCTGAATCGCTACAGCAAGAAGGTCGGTCGCTTCGAGTTCGAAAGGCTCGCCCGTCTCTGTGCACGCTTTGACTCGGACCTGCGCGGCACGTTCAACTTCCTCGTGCACACCAGGGAAAGACAGGCATCCTTCTTCCCAACAAACCTTGCCTGATGATTCAACTATCTCCGGATTGACGAAAACCCGCAATGCGCTCTCTTCATCATCCATTGATATGTCGATGATGAAGACGCGCTGTGCGACACCGATTTGCGTTGCCGCTAGCCCCACACCAGGCGCCGCGTACATCGTTTCGGCCATATCCTCGACCAGCACGCGAAGCTCGTCTGAGAACTCCGTCACCACCTCGCCAGGCACGCGCAGACGAGGGTCGGGGTAATGCAGTATGGGTTTAATCACGGTAAAAAGTTAACACCTTCGAGCACACGTGGCAACCATCCAGAGCAAGGCTCCGAAGACTCGGCATCAAGCCCGTAACCGGTCAGTGGCTTACCGACGAGGAAGAAAGAGACTGTGCATCGACTCCCTTCGCTAAACCTAGCCCTTAAACCTCGTCCTCAAACCCCATACTCACGCACCTAAAGCGCACTCCGGTCGGGTTCTGCGCGAAACTCTGTCAACTGCGTCTCCTGCAAGCCCAGCGCTGAATGCATAACCTCCTTGAGAACCGACTCACCAAGGACTGACCAGTTATTGAAGCCTTCATGCACGCCCCGGGCGCTTGCATCAGTTCCCTCGCTTTCCAACCCTCCCTGACTGCGCTTTGACTCAGCCTCTGATGCAGCCTCTCAGCACGATCCAGAGGCCCTCATTCGAAGGCGAGTGGAGTTTAGGCCTGGAGGTGGAGATGCCGGAGCTGGTGCACCCTCAAAGTCTGGCCTACCCCTCACGATCTGGCCTACCTTCAAAATGCAGCACCTGAGCGCACGCCAGCAGCGCAAGGAGGGTGCCGATACCTTCTTCTTCGGCCACTTGACTTACCAGCGAAGCAACGGGCTTGCCGTCAGCCAGACGAAAAACTTCGATGAGTTCTGGCGGCACTTCAGCAAGACGCATTCTGTGTAGCGATTCGGGCTTGAGCTTCAGGCTCGCGTGTGCCTTAGAGAGAACTGCTCGACTGAAACTCACGCGCCCTTCACCTGCTCCATCGAGTGCCCATTCAACAAGCATCGCGGGAAGGCTGCGACGCAAGTGAAGCTGCATCGGACGCTCCCTCTGCGCATGCGCCTTCGCAGATGCGCGCACGCCGCGTGCTGAGTAAGAGAAGGCAAACTGCTTGAGAAGCTCTTCTGTGCACTCCCGTTGCACGCGCAGCAGCTTGAACTGCTCCTGAGGATGATCAGCACGCCAGCGATGCAACGCTGCGTCAGCACCCGCAGGTCCCTCACCACGCGAGACTTCCACACCGAGCCTGCACAGGATCTGCTTGGCAAGCGGCGCATCAACACCCACAAGGAGACCTTCGTGAAACAGCAGCGAAGCCTCATTCCGACTGTCGATGAGGTTAACACGTGCGCTTGCCCGCGATTCGCTGATGGACCAGAGCAAGCCGGCGACGAGGCTCTTGTGTTCGTTACATGTGGCATCAAGGCGCGCATCCGCGGGGATGACTGCGGTCTGCCTAGAGAGGTCGTCATCCACCATGCTCGAACTGCTGTAACCGAACGAGGAAGCCTTTCCAACGCGGCGATACACCGCGCTTGTTCTTCTGCGCTCTGCCGCAGCCGGCACAGGACGAAGCGCTGCCGTTGCGCTTGCAGACTTCGCACCTTCTGCCGCAGCAAGTTGAGGCGGAATGCCTTGACTAGCCTCCAAGCAAGCCTGCGAACTTTGCTGAGCAGCACCCCGATCAATGGTCGGTCGGGCTCTGGAGTGCTGCCGCAAGAGACTGAGCACGTCGTCACCTACGAGTTCGTGCGCTGGTTTCTCATCCAGTGTGAGCAACTTCTGAAGGGCCACTGTGCTTTTTTTCTGCACATCGTCAAGCTCCTCAAAGAGTTTCATCAGCGAATCCGAAAGCGGCGCCTCAGGACCGGCGGAACCTTTGGCGTGCGTGCGCTTCCTCGCTCCGCGAGTCGGTTTCCTGCGCAGAGTGGGTTTTGCTCCTACACCGTCCTGAGCAAGGTTCTGCTCATACGTCTGGTCGATGCGCACAGTGAGCGCATCTAGTTGGCGATGAGAAGCGCTCTGAGACACAACACCCATAATATGAGTGAGACCGGCTTCGCACTCAAGATGAAAGGTGAGTAAATGGTGAAGGCACGTGAGCCAAATCACTAGCGGGTCCGGTCAACGACCATGAACGGCTCGCGCTATGCCTAGAATAGTGGCCGCCGCAGAGCATGTGAGTCCGTGTCTGCGTGGTTCACAGGAGGCTTTCCAGAGAGAACTGGAGCACTGCTCTTCTACGCGATGACTTGTCAGGAGGAGGAAGCGAGAATGGATGTCACTGTTCAGCGGTGGAGCCGTCAGAGCATCGAGACAGGGTCAACGTCCAAAGCCACTTTGCTGCGGCGCCCCTTTTCCAGTGAAGATGCGACTACGCCAACTGCGTAGCGCATGGCGCGGCGCGTATCGGCGAGGACCACGACGCGGTAGCGGTACCGGGTGCGCACTCGGAAGATGGGCGCTGGAGCTGGTCCAAGCACACGAAGCTTCTCCTGACGAGCCTCCCGGAGAAGACTGGCCAGGTCTTTCGCTTCTCGGTGCGCGCGTTCCTCGTCAGCATCCTCAATGCGGAGCATGGCCATGCGCGAAAAAGGGGGGTAGTCGAAATCCTTCCGTTCGCGCGCTTCCCGTTCAATGTAACCCTGATAGTCGGCAGAAGCTACCGCAGCAACAACGGGGTGATGAGGCTGGTATGTCTGCAGGATGACGTCTCCTGGGATATCGCCTCGACCGGCTCGCCCCGCCACCTGCGTCAGGAGTTGGAAGGTGCGCTCCGCGGCGCGAAAGTCCGGAAGTGATAGCCCTTGGTCGGCCAGGATGATGCCCACCAACGTAACGTTAGGGATATCATGCCCTTTCGCGACCATCTGCGTGCCGATGAGGATATCCGCCTCGTGCTCTCTAAACTTCTTGAGCACCTGTATTCCACGACGTCCACCTGCCGTATCCCGGTCAAGCCGCAGAAGCCGAGCGGCAGGAAGTGCCCGATGAAGCTCCATCTCAATGCGTTCGGTGCCGACCGATGTGCCCGTTAGCCCGCTTCTTCCGCACTCAGGGCACACGTCCGGCAATGGCGCGCAGTAGTTGCAGTAATGGCAGCGAAGCATAGCCTCTCCGCGGTGCTCGGTGAGGCCCACGCTGCATGCAGGGCATTGCACGGCCTGACCACAACCGCCGCAGATGAGACTTTGCGCGTAGCCTCTGCGATTGAGCAGGATGATGGCTTGCTCACCTCGAGCAATACACTGCCCAAGTGCTCGCTCAAGCGGGGCAGAGATCCACCGGAAACCGGATGGACCACTACGGTGATTTCGTAGGTCCACGACCTGAACTGCTGGGAGAGGACGCTTCTCCACTCTCTGCGGCATCCTGAGAAGATGAGCACGTCCCTGGCTGGCCGCAGTGTACATCTCAATCGATGGGGTGGCGCTACCAAGAACACAGGGCACTCGTGCATCAAATGCACGCAGAAGCGCGGCATCTCGCCCGTGATAACGAAACCCCTCCTCCTGCTTATACGAAGCGTCATGCTCTTCATCGACCACGATGAGGCCCAAACGGGGTAGCGGAGCGAAGACAGCCGAACGGGCCCCAATCACGAGGCGTCGCTGTCCACTTCGAACCAACTCCCACATGTGCCTGCGCTCTGGGCCAGACAGACCGCTGTGCCATGCTGCTGCGGGAAACTGAAGGCGCATCTCGAAGTTGCGAATGAGCTGAGGCGTCAGGACAATTTCTGGAACAAGAACTAATACATCGCGGCCCTGCGCGAGCACATGCGCAGCAGCCCGCAGGTACACTTCCGTCTTACCTGATCCAGTGACGCCGTGGATCAGTGCAGCGTGATAACCGCCTTCTTCGATTTTTGATAGGATATGCTGAAGCGCGTGCGCCTGATCTTCACCAAGCTCAGGTGATGGCGGAATATCCCCGGGCGATGGAGAGTCGGGCGATGAAGAGTGCAGCGGAACCTTATGCGTCAGCCGTTCCAGAAGCCCGCGCTCAACCAGAGCATCCGCAACGGCGCGGGCCGAAGGCACGTGCCTCCGAAGCTCTCTGAGCGTACGCTCTTCTTCCTGCTTGAAGCAGTCCAAAAGTTGCGCCTGCCGGCGCCCTAAACGCGACAGATGTTTCGCCGCACTGAGGCGCCGGTACACCAACACAACCGGCTCTTTAAAATGGGCCACAGACGGCAGCGCCCGTGCGCTTGTGAGAGCTCCTGCGTGGACCAGTCGCTTTACGTCGTCCCGTAAGATGGAGGGTGCGGCAAGCTTCAAGACTTCCCCTAGAGGGTGCGCGTAATAGCGCGCTAGCCGCTCCAGAAAGTGAAGAAGCTCGTGGTTGAAAAGAACGTGCGACTCAACCACCTCCGCAAGTGGCAGGATCCGCTTTTGATCATCAACCACTTGGCAATCGCGCATGACCACGCCCCACATCGTTCGTCTTCCGAAGGGAACCAGGACCCGCATCCCCACCTGAACGCGCGAAGCCAGTGCAGAAGGGACGCGATAAGAGAAGACGCGGCGCACAGGCACAGGCACCGCTACCTCAATGTGGCGCGGATCCTTTTCCGTGGGTTCATCGGTTAGCTTGGGCATGGTGCTCAGGGCGCAGGCTTTCAACCTGCGCGTCCGACAGTGAGGTGCCGAGCGGATAGGACGAGAGGGTGCTTAGCAGCTCAGGCTCAAACCATACCGAGAGCTCCCGCGACGCCGCCTGAATCTCGATCTCGCGCGCCTTCAGACCCGACGCTACAAAGACGAGACGGTGAATATCATCTTCTCCGCGCTCGATCACGGCAACGTGATGCGCGTCCGCTACCACCAGGTGCCGTTCCTCCCGCAGCACAAGCGAACGCCTCGTCTGCCGCAGACGCGCCTGTTGGCGCTTCACAAGAGGGCTCATCTCAGTGCTTTTACGCTCTTCATCCGCCTCCGTGCGCGTCATCATCAACTTCAGTTTCCAGTGGGAGCGCTGCAGAACCCAGCCTATCGCACCCACCAGCGCCAGCATGGCAGCGAGCGACCATAGCCACTGGCGGATGAGTGGGATGGCGAATGATGGATACTGGTTGCAAGCCAGCCCAAGCAGACCGCGCAACGGAGCTCCTTGCACAAGCACCAGAACCAAAGCAACTACCATAGTGACTAGCCCGATCCAGAACACCGTTGCTCTGTCTCTCGCATCCGGCTGCAAGCGGCGGTCGAGTTCCCGCAGTACTTGCCGATGAGGCCTCTGTTGCAGGAGTCGCATGGATGAGGGTGCGACTCGACATGTCACAGTTACCAGCGCGAGCGCCATCAGCGCGCGCACCATGTGCATCAGTACAACTGAGGAGTAGCTACGAACCTCTGCCAAGGAGGCCGAAGTAGCGGAGCTCCATGCCTGCTTAAAGAGGCTCTGGAAGAAGGATCGGATCTCAGGAACTCCCCAAGCAAGCGCACGCTCGAACAGAAGCAAAAGAAGTGATGCATGGAGAAGTGGCGCCGTCGGCCGATGCATGGAAAGCTCGGCGAGCTTAACTCGGCGAGCGGAAGGCTTCTCCATCCTAGCATCCACAGTGTTTCACCCACAGTGTTTCACCCACAGTGTTTCACCCACAGTGTTTCACCCACAGTGTCTAACACTGGCGTAGCACGTGCGAGAGGACGCAAGCGGCAAATCCTGTTATACTCCCCCACCAAGCGCATGAACCGCACTTACTCCTTTTACTCTAGCACATCGAAGTCACCGCTCCTTGTCTAATACCCGGCTAAAAGGCGCGCGTTTTGCTGCCTCAAGCCCCTCCGCTTTAGAAGCGGCTGAGATGGACGAGCGAGCAGCTAGCAGTGCGCCTCCTCCAGACGCCGGTGAGCATCCTTCCGATGTTCCGCAGCCCGAAGTCTATCAGGTTCAGATTCCGGCGGACCGGATTGATGCGGACGCGATTAAGGTCCTTCGGCGTCTAAGCCGCTACGGACATCAGGCGTATCTAGTAGGAGGCAGTGTTCGAGACGTCTTGTTGGAGCGAAAGCCGAAGGACTTCGACATTGCTACCAGCGCACAACCGCAAGAAATGCGGAAGCTTTTCCGCAACTGCCGGATCGTGGGACGTCGCTTTCGGCTCGCCCACATTCTGTTCGCGAAGGGCAAAGTGATAGAAGTGGCGACCTTTCGTCGGGAACCCGAAGGTCGAGCAGGCAAAGGTAATCCAGACGACGTGCTCATCCGCCACGACAACGTGTTCGGCGAGCCGCACGAGGATGCCGTCCGCCGAGACTTCACCATCAACGGCCTATTTTACGACATCGAGCACGATGTGGTGATCGACTACGTGGGAGGTCAAGCAGACCTTGACGGGCGCGTGATTCGACTTATTGGTGAGCCGGCATTGAGGTTTAGGGAGGACCCCATCCGAATGCTCCGTGCCCTTAAGTTTGCCGCTCGTCTGGATTTTGGTCTGGATCCCAACCTGCGTGATGCCCTCGTCACCCAAAGGCAAGAGCTACTGAAGTCGGCTAAGCCCCGTCTTCTGGAAGAGTTGCTACGCCTGCTTCGAGGCGGCGCTTCCCGTCGCTCCGTTTACCTTTGTTGGAACACAGGGGTCCTGGCCACAATCCTGCCAGAACTCGCATCCTACTTAGATGACCAAGAACCAGATTGCTGCGCTCTTTGGTCGCGCCTGAAGCTCGTCGACTCGCATGTGGCGCAGGGCGCGCAGTATGACGACGCGCTCCTGCTCGCCAATCTTCTTTGGGACCCGGTTGCCGAAGCTCTTGCAGGTGCACGCCGGCGCGTTGTCGCATTCGAGGACTTCTCGAGTTCTATCAATGAACGGTACGCAATGCCGCGTCGTCTACGTGAGCAAATGCGAGGGTGTTGCTTGGTTCAAGCTCGCCTTGACCGGAATGACACCTCGCGGATTCGAAAGGATCTTCTGCGCTCTGCTCAAGCTTTGTCTGCGCTCCGTCACCTCGAAGCAGGAATGACAAATGCGCACTCCTGGTCGGAAAGTGACTAACCGGTTACCTTTACAGACCGATGCGCGTGGCATCATTTTCAAGCTGGTTTTCTTTTACTAGCTTGGCAGAACCACCACACCGCAAGAAAAGCTTTGAGGCGCCCGCCCTCCGCTCTTCTAGCAGCGCAAACGCCTGTTCCTCGTTCAGGTCCCCCTCGGGACGGGCACGGTAGACCAGATCTTCGGCCCAACGTTTCGTGCCTTTGAACTGCGCTCGCTTGCTGATCGCAACCTGGGCGTTCCGCATGGCATGCCACGCAGCTAGCCGACAGCTTAGCAGCGCATCCTCGCGATTGAAGCGTTGGGCTTCATCGAGATAGTGCCGCGAAAGATGCAAACTGCGCACCGTGTTACTGCCACTTTCTTCGCAAACAACCTTATCGTTTTCTTCCAGGCATGCGTTGACTGGCCTGCTGTGCTCTTTGCTAAAGTGCTGCACCTGAAGCGCGCGAGCCACCACCTTTGAAGAACTCTCATCGCGCACCTTGATCCACTGATCCTGAGGAGCGGTGACAACATCATCATCCGATGGAGTCACCTGAAGCTCCTTCTTCATCAGCGACTCCGCCTGGCTGGTGAGGCTCCGCCACTTCTTGTTCTTTGCGGGAAACTCGCAAGGCTCCAGCGGAGCAAATGCCCCCTGATGCTCATACGTGTGATCAACCTCAAGCCTCCCCCAGCGGCTTCCCACACGCGCTTGCTTGAACTGGTAGGTGCGTACGCCGCAACGCCCGACCTGGGGACGTTCTACCGCCGGCGTAGCGTCAGTAAGGTGGTAAACGGTGAACTGCCCATCCTTGCGCGCCTGTGAAGTTGCGCGGTCGTAATCGGTTGAGGTGTTCAGTGGTAACACCTCTCCGCCCCTGGTCTTATAGGTCGTGACTGGCGCAGGCTTGGGAGGCTTCGAGGGTGGCGTTCTGCCAAATTCCTGATGGTTCGACGCTTCTTTCGTGTTGCGCGCCTGAGAATCGGAGGCTCCACCGCAACCGAAGCCAAGTAAAGCCAGCGTCACGCAGGGCAGCCACAGGAACTGACCTTCTTGAAGAGTTCGCCGAGCTGTCTTTGATTTGGTTAGCTTCATCACAACCCATCCTTCCTAAAGCTCCACAAGCGCTCGAGAGTCTACTCGGATACACCCGATCGACAAGCGCCTCATCGTAACGCGATAGTCGAAACGCTTCGCCTTGCTATGGTAAACTGCACCATTCGGAAGGCTTGCCGAAGTGTCTCGACCGCTTCCCGCAACTATTTTCCATGAAACTATGTCGACAATGCGGCGCGTCCCTCGCTCAGAACACGAGCTACTGCGCTCACTGTGGAAGCCGCGTTTCTGACCAGAGCACGGACAGGGAGGACCCTTTCATCGGTCGCTCGATTGACGGATCGTATGTACTACAGGAGCTAATCGGCCTGGGCGGCATGGGACGTGTGTACCGCGCGGAGCAAAGTGCACTGGGCCGTTCCGTGGCGGTCAAGCTGATACACCCGCACCTTTTGGGCGATGAGCAATCGGTGGCTCGCTTCTACACGGAAGCACGCGCAACCAGCCGGTTAAACCACCCAAACAGCGTGAGCGTTATCGACTTTGGCCGAACAGAGGACGGCGCTCTTTACCTCGTGATGGAGTTCCTGAACGGCAAGGACTTGGGCTTTGTCATTGAGCAAGAAGGCCCTCTTCCGCTGCAACGAGCCGTAGATATTGCCGACGGCGTCTTGGCCGCATTGGATGAAGCACACGAGCAAGGCGTGGTTCACCGCGACCTCAAGCCCGAAAACATCATTATCAAACGCCTTCGGCGGGGCGGCGAGTTGGTGAAGGTGGTTGACTTCGGTTTAGCGACGATGATGGGCCCTTCCAGCACATCCATCACGCAACCGGGGATGGTTTGCGGCACGCCCGACTACATGTCGCCCGAGCAAGGCCGCGGCGAGCCGGTAGATGGACGGGGCGATCTCTACGCGGTGGGCGTTGTGCTCTTCGAGTTGATTGTGGACCGGCTCCCATACTGTGACGATTCGCCAGCGCGCCTGGTGATGAAACACATCAATGATCCTATTCCCGATCCGCGGAAGGTCGCGCCCCACCGAGGCATTCCCTCCGTCCTGGCTGAGCTGGTCATACGTGCGATGGCCAAAGACCCGGAAGAGCGCTTCCAGGACGCCCAAGCCATGAAAGAGGCTCTCAGCCTTGCGGCACAGCAACTACGGCCTGACCAGACTGCAGGCGCACGTATTGTCTGCGCCCTTTGCGGTTGCACCTCAGCGACCGGGAGTCGATTCTGCCGCGAATGCGGAACAGCTCTCGGCGCTGGAGACAGCGTGACGCCGCCGTCGTTGCCGCCCGGACACTCCCTGTTCCCGCGGGCGCAGCCAGCCTCGCCGCTCATTGGACGCACCCTCGAACTGAAGCTCTTCGCACAAACCTGCCAGCAAGCCGAGTCGCTCCGTCGGATACAAGTAGCGGGACCCGCAGGCATTGGCAAAACGCGCCTACTGCACGAGATGGCCATACAAGCTGATCAACGCGGGGAACTGGTAGTCTCTGTTCGGCCTCATCCAAGTGGGGCACCTGTGCCCTACTATGCCATGCGCCGACTCATCATGGGCATCACCGGCGTCGACCAGTTTATAGAGGTTCAGGCTGCGGCCATCTCGCCTTTGGCAAACGCGGGTTTCCGAGAAGTTGCCGAACCAAGCGGGTTTGGACACTCCCGATACGGTTCCAAAGCTGGCGCAGTGCTCGAGCTCCTCAAAGAGCTTTTAGAGCAGCGAATTGAAGCCTCTTCCCACCGAAGAGTGATCCTTATCGTAGATGACGCTCATCTCATCGACGGCCTCTCCAAACAGGTTCTTTTGGAGATGCCCCACCAGCTGTCTCATCTACCATGTGTCGTCATCGAGGCGCTTGAGGATCCAAAGGGTGCCAACCTTCACTCCGATGCGACACGACTGAGGCTTGAAGCCCTGGATCTTGAAGAAGTCGCATGCCTTCATCCTGAGGCTTTCACCAACTCAGATGCACTACCGAAAACAGCTATCTCGCCCCTCTTTCTCGAGCAGTTGCTCGCCCTCAAGCTTCCGCTCTCACACCTGAGCGGAAGTATGCGCCTTGCCGACGCAATAATGCAGCGCACAGAGCGGCTGGATGCGCGGGCGCGCCGTCTGCTTCAAGCACTGTCTGTACTCGGAACAAGTTGCGAGAAGGAAACCTTGGCGAGTTTCTGCCCTGAGTACGATGAGGCGACACTCGCTGACCTTCAACGTGAGCAGTTCGTCGCCGTGGAAGAGCAGACGGTGGAGCTGACCTATCCGATTGTGCGAGATCTGGTGGAGACTGCCATCCCGTTGGAATACAGGCGAAGCCTTCACCAACGCGCGCTATCTCTTGCCACTTCAGCCGCATCGATCGAGGTGCGCGCTGAACATGCTTGGCGCAGCGGAGATACCACCACCGCGCTCATGTTGCTCGATCGGGTTAGCCGTCTAGCCCTTGACCGAGGCGACGCCGAGACGGCTGTCTTGTCAGGTCGCCGCGGCCTCCAAGTTGCCCGTCGACATCTTCTAGAGCACGGCGATGAGGCACTCGACGCGGCGATAGTCAACTTCAGTCTGCGATTGGCGCAAGCCATGGCCTGTGCTGGAGATCCCCTCGGAGCCGATGGGGTGCTGCAAGAGGCGCTGGATCTGACGCCCATGAGTAGTCTCGAACGGGTCAAGCTGCAGGTAACTGCGGGGGAGATAGCGCTCAAGCGTCAGCGGCGTAGGCGCGCGATACGCTACTTCGAGAGTGCGCTGACGTCGCCACACGTGAAGGAACGGCCTGAACTCAGCTTGCAAGCGCATCTTGGTCTTGCCCGCGTGGCCGTCGGCGAGGGTGAAGCAGAGGAGGCTCTTGAACACTTTGATGAGGCTCTATCACTATCATCACGCCTAGCTTCAGCCTCGCTTCGTCAGGCCGAGGTGACATTGGAACGCGCAGAATACTTGGCGGACTCTGGACAGCATGAGCGCGCTCTAGAGAGTTTCGCCGAGGCACAAGAACTCGCCGAATCCGCTGGGCATGGGGCGCTCGCTGCGGCTGCTGCCGGTGGACAAGGAACAATCGAGGAACTTCAAGGGAGCGTGGCTCGGGCTCATGCCCTCTATGTCACTGCGCTCAACCACTCTGCTGCTGCCGGCGATGCACCCGCCTACCGAAGGTGGACGCAAGCAGTCAGCGCCACAACGGGCGCCGCCCGAAGCTAAGCCGCGAACCCAAGCTCCGGCAAGGCGCGTATCTCTCATACCTAACGCGCCGCAGCGCGGACGTAAGCCAAACCGCTCCAGGCCACTGAGATCCGCTCCCTCTGTCGCTCGCGGTTTGAGCGCGCCCGCAAGCTCCGGCAAGGCGCGTATCTCCCATACGTAACGCGCCGGTGCGCGGACGTAAGCCAAACCGCGAGTGACAGAGGGAGTGGATCGACCTACTCTTTCAGCACCATGTCCACACACAGCACCGCCGCTAAAATGAGCTGCCGAGCCTGGCTGTCGGGCGGCACCGAGTCCTGGATCTGAAGAACATAGTTGTCGGCACTGGTGAAGAGCTCCTTGCCAATACCGCTCCATTTTTTGCTAACACTTGCTAGCTCTTTATCACCATCGAGAAAGCGGAAGTTCCATCCAGTCCATCGCCCCTTCAAGTGGCAGATGACCTCGCCTTGTGCATCGACCACCTCAAATTTACCGCCGAGTGAAAAGAGCTTCTGTTTAAAACCGCCGATCTTCTGACCCGCCTCGTCATGGACGCTCACCTCCGAAAGGAAGAGCGTCATCGCCCGAGAAACCTCAAGCACCTTCTCTCCTTCAGGCGTCCGAACCTCGATGTGGAACGGCGTCATCCGCTTGTAGTCGGTAAAGCGGAACATCCGCGTTAGCATTCCGAGGCGTTCCTCTCGGCACTGCAGAACAGTCTGCTTGGTAACGGGGTCTAGGATGTCGTAGTTATTCGCAGCTTTGAATATACCAAGGTGCTCTTTCACCACGAAGAGGTTACGGTTCAGAGAGGGATGCATCGAATCACCTTAGCAAGCATCAGTGTGTATGGAAATAGAAGATGGTCGAGGCGCTTTCGTACTTGGAATCGAAACCTCGTGCGACGAGACGGCAGCCGCCGTAGTGACGAAAGAAGGGCAGGTGCACTCCAGTGTCGTAGCGAGCCAAGTGGATGAGCATGCCGCATACGGAGGCGTGGTGCCTGAGCTTGCCTCTCGGGCGCACATGCGCAGCATAGTGCCCGTGTGCGAGCAAGCGCTACGCGTGGCGCAGGTAAGGCTCAGCGACCTTGAGGGTATCGCAGTCACATCAGGTCCGGGTCTCGGCGGCGCTCTGCTTGTAGGCGTGCAGTTTGCAAAAAGCCTGGCTTGGACACAGCAGCTACCTGTCGTTGGAGTCAATCACTTGGAAGGCCATGTTCTCTCTGGCTTCCTTCACAAGGACCCATACGACGGGACTCTGAGCTATCCTCACGTTGCGCTTCTTGCGAGCGGAGGGCACACCGGGCTGTACCTTGTGCGCTGCGCCGACGACATACGTCTGCTCGGTCAGACGCGTGATGACGCTGCGGGTGAGGCATTTGATAAGGTCGCCAAAATGCTCGACCTTCCCTACCCCGGTGGGCCTGTCATCGAGAGACTGGCCCTCGAGGGGGATCCTTTCGCATATGCGTTCCCGCAGCCCATGCGCGACCGACCGGGTCTTGAGTTCAGCTTCTCCGGCCTCAAGACCGCGGTAGCGCGTGCCGTGGGCGCCGGCATCTCTCAACGCGAGAAGGAAAACATCTGCGCCAGCTTTCAACGCGCTGTTATCGAGGTGCTGGTTAAGAAATCAACGTCTGCCTGCCGCATGTATGGGGCACGTCATCTCCTGCTTGCGGGAGGTGTCGCCTGCAACGCCGCCCTCCGGACCGCGGCGGTGGCTGCTGGACGGCTTGAAGGCGTCCAAGTGGCGGTGCCCGACCGCGAGTTTTGCACCGACAACGCGGCGATGATCGCCATGGTGGGTGCCCTGCGCCTCGCCTATTCGAAGGGCGACCCTGGACCACTGACGGTCAACACGCGCGCGCAACTCCCGCGCGTCTAGAGCATCGCGGCGCTTTGCTGTAAGTTTTCTAAAACCAACTGAGGTTGCCTTGTTTCCGCATTTGACCGCATCCGGGCGCGCCTTAGTTGCTGGACGTAATTGGCGACTGAAGGGAAAGCTTCCACAAGCCTCAAAAAGTAGCGACTTTCCAAAAAAAGAAGCTCCGTGTCTTCCGAGGCTGTTACCCAAGCTGAAGCTGCTTGATCTCTAGCTAGCAGGGCCATCTCGCCACAGATTTGGCCGGGTCCCAGCTCGGCCAATGTCTCGTCACCCCTGCCAGTGGCACTCACGCGTACCTCTCCTTGAAAGACGAGAAATAGACCCTCTCCTCGCGACCCTTTCTCGATGATGGTGTTCCCTTTCTTTACCTCGACGTGCTTAAAGTATTTCAGCAAATCCCTTCGCTGCGCATAGTCGAGCGGCTGAAACAACTCTGCGGTTTCAAGCAAGTGATGCAGCAGCCGCTTGCTCGCAAAGCGTCTAACGCTCTCACGCATCCTCTGATACTCTTCCCGGTGGCAAGAAAGTGCTTCCGCTTTAAGTTCGAGCAACATCGTCGCCGTGTCGGTCCGGACGCTGGCCGTACGCGTCACGTCATTGAGGAAGGAGAGTTCACCAAACACAGCATCGCTCATCAGGGCGCTTACACGTTCTTCCTTGTGCTGTGCCTGATAGCGAAAAACGGTCACCCGTCCGCTGACCACGATAAACAGCGAGTCGCCCGCCTCCTTCTGACGCACCACAACTGAACCACTTTCAAGATAGTGAAGCTTCAGCTTCTCAATGAGGTGAAGCCAGCCGTCTGGCGACAAGGCACGGAAGAGAGCGACCGGTGGAACACGCTCAGGAACAACCACATCCATGCTCGAGACTGCATACGCTGTAGTGAATGCTCGCTGGGCTGCTGCTCGCAGCTCTGCGTCTCCTTCTGGAGCAGGAGGAGCAGGAGGAGCAGAGCTGCGCAGAGGTGTCGTGTCTATCGGCAGCGACACGCGCGAGCCCACTGCACCACCGTTTGCCGAAGCAGCATAGCGAGCCGCAATCTGCACAGCGAGAGGCTCGGTGAGTTGGGGCGCGTGGGACATGAGCTTCAGGCTGGCAATGGAGATGAAGGGGTGTCCCCACTCGCACGCCATCTGCCCCACACGAGTGAAGAGCGCGTTAGCTTCCTTATCAGCTCCAAGCTCCCGCAGAACACAGCCCACACGAAGTCGGGCCTCCAGACAAGCGGGCACCTGCGAAATCAGATCACCAAGCAGGTCGAGAGCCTCGACATGCTGCTTCTTCAGCGCTGCTTTCCAGGCCGCTTCGAGGGCACCACCAACCGTCTGCACTGATCTTTTGTCGACGAAGCCGACGCGCATGTCAAGCAATGCCTCATGCGAGTGATGATCGAGTGCGACTGGCAACTGTGCGTGTCTCGATGCTCCCCTAATCGATTCTGCCATCCAAGCCGTGGCTGGAGCTGGCGTTCGCTGAGCAGGTATGGCTATCTCCATACGAATTCACCTGCCCAACGCTGCATCAACTCGCACGGCTGTATCATCTTGCATAGCTTGGACAACTGGCCCTTTCGCCTCAGAATGCGATTATGATGGATACGATCCCGCTGGGCGTCCTCGCAGGGCAGTGCCTCGTCGCAGGCTTTCCTGCTCACGACCTCCCAGAGACGTGGCTGCCGCTGCTCAAGCGAGGGGAGCTTGGTGGAGTCATCTGGTTTGCACGAAATATTGTCGATCATCGGCAGGTTTGGGAGGTCAACCGCAGGATTGCCACGTGCGGGTGGGAAGGTCCTCCGCCATACGTGGCGGTTGACCAGGAAGGGGGGCGCGTCAGGCGCCTCCGCTCACCCTTGCTTCCGCTGCCTGCTATGAGGACATTGGCCCGGTTGGGCAACTTGCAGGCTGTCTCGCAGGCGGCGGCGCTGTGCTCGCATCAGCTTCGGGCCCTCGGATTCTCCACGAACTTCGCACCCGTGGTGGATGTCGATACCAATCCTGAAAACCCCATCATCGGCGACCGCGCCTTTTCCAGCGACGCAGACGATGTCGTCAAGTTCGCCAGGGCTTGGCTTAGCGGCGCTACATCGCAAGGCCTTATCTCCTGCATAAAACACTTTCCGGGCCACGGAGACACGGGTGTCGACAGCCATCTAAAGCTTCCAGTAGTTTCTCATTCGCAACAACGTCTGCACGACGTTGAGCTAAAGCCGTTCAAGCTTTTGACCGCTCATGCACCTTCAGTCATGTCAGCACACATCCTTTACCCGAGCCTCGATGCAGATCGACCCGCCACTCTCTCCCCTGCAGTCATGACGCATCTTCTCAAGGGCGAGCTTGGTTACCATGGCGTCGTTTTTAGTGACGACCTGGAGATGAAGGCGGTAAGCGAGCGCTGGTCGATTAAGGAAGCGGCACGTCTTGCGATCACCGCGGGCTGCGACTGCGTGCTCGTTTGCTCACGCGATGATACGCTTGAAGAGACGCACGAGCACCTGATCACGACAGCAGAGAAGGATGCCTCGTTCCGGAAGCGCTTGCTTGACGCGTTCATGCGATCCGGCTTTGTTCGCCAGCAGTTCGCCAGCTTTTGTAGTTCGTCACCGCCCCTTGCTGCGCCTCCGGACCAAACATCGCTTCTTGAAGCAAACGCCAAACTGCTAGAACAGACCGGCTTAGCAGAGGAGCTATGAGCGGAAGAAACCACAGCGAAGTTCAGGGAAACACCTCTGGCCTTGGAGCCTCAGAGCTTCGCGCCCTGCAGCGCCTTTACCGCAGAAAGGTGCCCGTCGATCAGTTGATCACTTCCGAGCTTGCTAGACAACTTTGTGAGTGCTCTCATCGCACCCACCGGCAAGTGGGCGTACTGGTTGATCGCAATGGCGCCGTTGAGACGGTTCTCATTGGAGATGCTTCTTTTCTCATGCTGCCAGACCTCGGACGACTCCGTGCCGCCCGAGGTCGCTTCCGCGGGGTGCGTCTTCTCCATACGCATTTGCGTCAAGAGGAGCTCACGCGCGATGACCTGGTCGACCTGACCCGGCTGAGGCTGGATATGATTGCAGCCGTATGCGTGCGACCCGACGGGCTTCCTGGACCTATTCACTATGCCCACTGCTGGCCCTCGCACGGTTCGTCAGAGATTCCGCCCTACCAAGTCTATGGTCCAACGGCACTTCATCAGCTCGACTGCAATCCCGCAGAGCTTCTGCCGCGGGTCGAGGCGGAATTTACGCGCGCCACGCGGATGCGACCAGTGGAAGCAAAGGATGGACGCGCCATCCTTGTGCACGTTTGCCGCCATCGAGAAGCCGCGGATGCTGAAGCTTCGCTTGCTGAACTTGCCGAGCTTGCCAAGTCAGCAGGTGTGGAAGTGGCCGAGAGCATTCTTCAGGTTCGCGCTCAACTCGATCCTAAGTTCATCGTCGGCAAAGGCAAACTTGAGGACATCGTGCTCCTGGCGATGCAACACGATTGCGAGGTGGTGATATTTGACTGCGACCTTCGCCCAGCTCAAGGGGCAGCTCTTGGAAGCATGACCGACCTCAAGGTGCTTGACCGCACGCAGCTGATTTTAGACATTTTCGCGCAGCGCGCGGAAAGCCGCGACGGCAAGCTTCAGGTAGAACTGGCTCAGATGCGCTATCTTCTTCCGCGTCTTGGCACGCGCGACGACGCTCTCTCACGCCTGACCGGCGGGATCGGAGGGCGAGGCCCGGGAGAGACGAAGCTCGAAATCGGCAAGCGCCGTGCACGTGAGCGCATTCACGCTCTTGAGCGGCAACTCAAGGCACTCCGGGGTCAACGCGAGCAGCGACGGGTGCGACGCAAGCGTCGCGATGTGCCCGTCATCGCCATCATCGGATACACGAATGCTGGCAAGAGCACGTTGCTCAACACGCTCACACTCGATCATACGCTCGCTGAAGATCGCCTTTTCGCAACGCTTGATACCCGCTCCCGTCGTCTGCGCTTTCCAGAGGAGCGGGAAGTGGTGATTACGGACACCGTTGGCTTCATCCGTAACCTGCCAAAGGAGCTCTTCAATGCCTTCCGTGCGACCTTTGAAGAAGCACAGGACGCCAACCTTTTACTCGAGGTGGTTGACCTTTCTGACCCGGCTCATCCTGACCACATGCACGCAACAGAAGAGCTGCTCTCCCGACTTCAGTTATCGGAAATACCGCGCTTACGCGTGATGAATAAAATGGACCGCGTCTCAGCAGACTACGCGCACCTTCTGGGGTCGCGTCATCGCGCGTTGGCGGTTTCTGCCTCTGATCGGGAGACGTTGCGTCCTCTGCTTGAGCAGATGGAAGCCATGCTCTTTCTTGCCAACTCGGGTGAACATTCTCATTCACCGTCTCTTCAGCGCGATGCTTTACCTTCTGCATCGGAAGACATCGTGGCCGCGAGCTGACTTCAGGTCTTGCGTGCAAAGGAATCGGGAGGTATCTTTTTCAAGATCATGCTCCGAACGAAACGCCCCGCTCTAATCCACGTATCTTTAGCTCGCACTGGCGTACTGCTTGCGCTCTGCCTCGCATTGACAGGAGGCTCCTGTGGCGACGCAAAAGACACGGACGGTGATGGCATCAGTGACCTGCTAGACAACTGCGACATCGTCTCCAACCCCGAGCAGGAAGACGTTGATGAAGATGACGTAGGAGACGTGTGCGACAACTGCGCCGAGATCGCTAACGAAGCGCAGGAGGACGACGACGCCGACGGCATCGGCAATGCGTGCTCAGGTGAAGAAGGCGAAGAACCGACTGCGGAGGTGTACGAAGCAGTGTTCGAGGTGGAGCAGGTCAATCCGGCCGAGGATCCTTGCGGTCACGAACCTTTCCTTATTGCGCCTGAGAGACTTTCTGTGTTGGTGAGCGACGGCCAGATCAGCGTCAACGGAGAGGAAGGATCCGACTTCATTCTGGTCGCGGGCACGGTTGACGAAAACGGAGACTTCATAGCCACTGGAACTGGAACTATCGGCGATGTGGACGATGCCGCCGTGGAGTTGGAAGGCACCCTGATCACTTCAGCGTCCGACGCAGAGGATGCCAGCGTCACAGCCACGTGGCGTGTGGGCACTGCCGATGGACCTCTCTCCCCGACACCAACGTGCAGTGGAAACGAGGATGAACCTGTTGAGCCGATCCAGTATTTCCTCGCAGGAACGCAGCTTCCGGTCGACGAGTAGGTGTTGCTTCAGCCGCTTCTGGAGGTCTAGACCCTCCTGCGCCTAAACTACTCTGTGCCCTAAACTACTCTGTGCCCTAAACTACTCTGTGCCCTAAACTACTCTGTGCCCTAAACTACTCTGTGCCCTAAACTACTCTGTGCCCTAAACTACTCTGTGCCCTAAACTACTCTGTGCCCTGAACTACTCTGCGCCCTAAACTACTCTGCGCCCTAAACTACTCTGCGCCCTAAACTACTCTGCGCCCTAAACTACTCTGTGCCCTGAACTACTCTGCGCCCTAAACTACTCTGTGCCTCTGGTCTGTCCTGGGCTCACGAAGGCGCAGGTTAGTTATCCTGCCACTGCTCCGCAAAGCTAAACCGGATGGGCGGACGTGCGCGGTCCTTCCTAAGGCATGACTACGAGGGATTGCAGCTTATCTACGTCTTTTGCCGGATTGCTTTAACAGCGACCTTCCCATCTACCTCAACCACTTTAAAATCCACTTTCCCACCATACTTCTCTGCCGTCGCATTCATCTTCTCTGCGAGCTTTTCATAATGGTCCGTGTGGGTGGTTTGATTCCGTCGGCTACGCGCTGCCACCAGCTCCTGATACACCGAGTTTAGCTTTTCCTCCGCGACTGGGGCAGGCCCGCCGCCCCTTGTTGTTGCAAAAGCCTTTGTTGTTGCAGAGGCCATCATTGAGCGTTGGCCGTGGGGGCGCAGCGACGGCACCGGAGGAACCACCCTGCGGGCGCTGGACGTTTGGGTAGTCGGCGTTGGCCGATCGGCAGCTGAGGACGGGGGAGGACGATCTGTGGGGCGGTCATCGTCATCCTCTATCGTCTGCGCCGTGGGGGAGGGAGCGTACCCACTCGCAGTTGGAGACCTCGTTGCCGCCTCCATAGAGTCGTTCTGCTCTCGTGTTGGCGGCAGTGTCGGCGGATCCACAACTGCCGCACCCGCATCTTCTTCCAGCATAGCCAGCGCAACGAGGGTTTCGGGATCCAGCTCCTCGGCGTGTTCGTCAAGTGCCAGCTCAACAAAACCGAGCCGCCTATCCTCGCGGCGTTGCCGTGCTTGCTCTCGGCGGCGACGCGCCTTGAGCAGGTCCCGACGGTAGGTTCCCTCCTCGATCTTACGGGCAGTGCGGTTCCAGTATGACTGAAATGACACGTAGCGCTGAACAACTTGCTGAAGCCTAAACCGGAGCGCCGTGTTGCGAGGTTGACTACGTCGGAGGTTCTGCACACTGCGTTCCAGATCACGGCGCAGCACAGTGGGTTCAAGCCGCTCAAGCCCCTGAAAGTACTGGTCGTAGAGCGCCTTGAGCCGATCAAGCTTAACTTCCACTGCGTGCAAGTCCTGTTCGAACTCAGAGACCTTCATCTTAAACGCCAAACTCCGGCAGGCGACGTGCGCTCCGTTGAAAACAAACCGTCCACCCTATCAACGAACGTCGCTGATGCTCTACCCTGAAGCGAGCAGGCCGTTCAGCTAAGCCGGCGCACCATTTTCGAGGCTTTTGCGGTCTCCACGCGGGGATCCTAACGACGCCGCCCAACGGAGCAAACTGCCGCGGAGCAAACTGCAGCGCCGCCGCCTGCTAGGCCGCAGCGTTGTCAGCACAAGATGCAGGAGCAGAAGCCATGCCGCGGAGCTCCTGCCTACCTCCTGCCTACTTCTCGCCACCCGAGCGCTTCGTGTGCACATCCACCCTGCCTTGTTGCGAATGGAGAACTTGTTGCGAATGGAGAACTTGTTGCGAATGGAGAACTTGTTGCGAATGGAGAACTTGTTGAAGATGATGACGTACGAGGCCGCCTACCTCATCAACGCTGGGATTTCGGAGCCTGAAGTCAGGGCGACGTCACAAGCTCAGGTTGCGGAGCAGCAATGCGAGGGATTGCTTCCGCAGCCTGCGCCACCACATTCTCCACTGCGGCTGTCATTGCTGCAAGTGTGAGCTCGCGCTCCTGAACGCGAGGCCGAGCGCCGCGGACGTCATGGCCACTTGCGGTACCCTTCACCACGCCCCTAAGTGACGATCGGTTGTCGTCGAGGAGGAAAAGGGAAACCTCACAGCGAACCTCGATGTGTTTGCCCGACCACCTCCGCTCGACCCGTATGACATTCCCCTCGATGCGAATAGAAGCCACGCCGTCGGCGACCTCTGATGGTACCGTGGCTAACAGAACGTGCGGCTCGCGCTGCAGGTGGTACGCCACCTCTCGGTGCAGCGCCCGTGAAAGCTTCTTTCCATAGCGACCACTCTTATTGGACATCTTTCCAAGTGTCACATGGTATCGGGCAGAAGATTGGATCGCTGGTCTCTTAGCCTTACTAAGTGCTGCCTGACGCTGAAGTGCCTGACGAGCTTTAGCACGCACAAGTCGCACAGGATCAAGGAGCGCTACCCGCAAAGCACGTCGGGCGGATCCCGTTCGCACCCGTGCAAGCCCCTGAATAGCTGCGGCTCTGACGACATAGTGACGATCCCCAGCTGCTCGAATAAGAACGCGCGCATCGCGTGGAGTGGGCGCTCGCCCCAAGGAGAGGGTCGCTTGCGCGCGCACCCGAAAGTCTTGCGCGTGAACAGCTAGGTGCCGTAGACGCGCGCTCGCTCCGCCGTCGGCTAGACCGGCGTGAGGGACAAGAGCGACCACGGTGACCAACACAACTTTACAGAACGCACCCACGACAACTCCTCGACACTATCACGCGCCTGAAGCCAACGTCGCTGCGCAAAATGCGTGCCGCGCAACTTTCCCGAAAGTTACGCTTATTGATGTATGAAAGGCAAAAGAGGCCCGGGTCGCGCGCACATCCCCTGGAGACTCCTCTTCCCCAGTGGGAGCAGCAGAGTCCTCAGCAGCAGGTATGGGGGCGGAGCAGATCGGCCCTAGAGTGTGCAGCCTCTGAGAACACGCGCGATGACCGTAGGCGCGCTACCATTAGTCGGTGCAGCCATCTTCATCTTTGTCGCGCTCCAAGTCAGCAGGCTCCAGCGGACAGCGGTCGTCCTCGTCAGGCACCATGTCGTTGTCGTTGTCTGGATCTAAGCAGCCGTCCGCGTCCTGAAAGCCGTCCATATCCTCTGGAAGCTCTTCGCATTCGTCTTGGTCATCGGGGATGCCGTCACCATCTTGATCATGGATTTTTGGAGTGTAGACGAGACCCAGCGAAGCACGCAAAGGCGCACTTCCATAGGCCTCCGTGAAGGAGGTGCCGAGGGTGCTCGTAATGCTCACAGCATCGAGCTGATAGCGTGCTCCCACATCGACCTCCGCCACATTGACGGCGTTCCCCTGAAAAGGACGCTCGGGATCGGTGGCTAAACGTCCCTCAAGAAGCGCCGAAAGTCCCCTTGCCACCGGCAAGGGGACGTCAAGCGCCAGCGTCGCATTCAGCTCATCACTTAGTCGGTCACTACCCCATTCTGTCTTCGCAAAACGGTGTTGCCAGCCAAGACCTAATCCAGCTCCCGCGCCGAGCAGGTGGTAGTCCATGAGCAAGTGAGATTGCAGCCGCGTTGCCTGCTCACCCGCATAAGCTCGCTCACTACCGAGGGGCAAGTGAACTCCCAGCTGGTACGCCACTCGGAAGCCATCTTTGCTATCCCTCAACCTGTCGGCTGGCTCTCCGAGAAACTGATAGCGGACGACGACACGTGGGTCAGACAATGCAGGACTCGACGGCGCGGGCACCGCTGCACTCAACGCTGCGCTGTCCAGAGCGGCCCCATCCTGCAACACCCACGGAATCTGCACACCCAGCGCGATGCGTTCGGCAAGTCCGAGCTGAAAACCTGCGCTGAATAAAACCCGATCCTCAACAACCACCTGTTCTTCGAGCTTAAGCGGATGCCTGAAGTAGGTCGACCAGAACGATGAAGTCCAGCGCAGATGCCCGGGGGTCCGAGTCGACTGCATCGTGATGAAGCCATGCTCATCAAGCGCTGGGGGAAAGCGCTGCAGATCAAAACCCGCGTCCTGGGCTTGAGTAGGTAGATTCAGGAAAGTCACAGCCAGCATCGAAGCCGCTCTAGTTGCTCTGCTCATGGTGTTATTCGCCTATACGAGCTGTAGGTGCCGCCGTTGAGAAACGGCAGGTTTGAGACGTTTATCGAGAAGATGCGTGGCCCGAACGTTTCCCAACGCCGCTAGCAGACTCTCCCGTGCCTGCGGAGCGAATAACTCAATGCGCTCCAACAAGTCCTTGACTTGTGTGCGCATGGTCTTCTGCGAGCCGCATAGGTTGCAAGGAATAATCGGGAACTTCTCGTGCGCTGCTACTTCTACAATCGTCTCCTCCGCAACGTATAGGAGCGGCCGGATGACGGTGTGTGCTCCGTCGTCGCTTTGCAGTTTGGCCGGCATGGCCTTGATGGAACCGCTGAACAATAGGTTTAACAGAAGTGTTTCGATTGCGTCATCGCGGTGATGCCCAAGAGCGATCTTGGTGCAACCAAAACGGTCGGCCAGCGTGTAGAGAATGCCTCGGCGAAGGCGCGAGCACATGGAACAGTAGGTCTTCCCTGCCGGCGTAAGCTCTTTGACCACGCTGTAGGTATTCTCTCGCTCGATATGGAACGGCACTTCGTGTGTTTGAAGCCAGGTACGCAGGCTCGATCCGTCGTAGTTTGGTTGACCCTGATCGAGATGCACCGCGAGGATCTGAAAGCGCTTCGGACTTTTGCGCTGAAGGTGTCTTAGCGCATGGAGGAGAACGTAACTATCCTTTCCGCCACTCATGCACACCATCACGTGATCGTCGGCCTCGACAAGGGAGAAGTCAGAGATGCAGCGGCCAACGTGCTTGATAACATGACGGTGCGCTCGACTCTCGCCTGGGCGAAACGAAGAGGTATGGGGTGCGCGCGTCGGCTCTTGCATCATTTAGTGCTAGCCAATTACTGCGAGCGCGTCCACACGATGCTGACATCCGTGGGCCTTCCCTGGGGCAGGGCTCGATCATCAGCAACGAGTATAATGCCCCGCTAGGTTCTCTATCGGCGCCCAGGAACGCTCTTCAGGGCTCGAGCCGCTGTCTAGCGCGACATCGTCATCCGCGTGGTGATGGGTATTCTCACGGTGATATGTTGCCGCTGCCGGGGAAACTCCGTCGCGCGGGCAACTTCAAGCACGCAGCGGCCCAACGTACTTGTCGCTAACCGCTTCGGAGTAAGTTCTGCTGAGGAAACAGCGCCTAAAGGCGTGATCTCTAGCCGAACTGAAAGTTTTGAGATGCCAAGTTCGTCGCCCACATGCTCTTCAAAGCACTTCTGTATCGCGGCACCTCGACGTGCGAAGGCACGAGAAATGGCGTCGGAGCGAGCCTGAGCAGATGACGGTTTCGCTGCAGTTTGGTCCTGCTCCTCCTGCGCCGGCACGGTTAGCTCTCCCTCTTCATCAGCCGAAACTTCGCTCGAAGCAGTTTCCTCTTGCTCAGCCGACGGATCGTGCGCTTGTGAATCGGAAGCGGGCGCTTCTCCGATCTCCCCTTGGTAGACGATAACCGGTGTTGAAGCGGTGTCGCGCTGCAGCAGAAGATAACTCAACGTAGCGATGAGGGCGAGCAGCATCAGTCCGCTAAGAGCGATGACTCTCCGCGACACTTGCGGCCGTTGGCCCAGCGACCGCGACTCGTCTTCGATGAGGAGCTCGGGTGCCTCCGCGAACGCTTTCGCAAGTTCATCCTCCTCCGAAGACGAAACTTCTGCAGGAGGAGGGACACTGCGCCATGCTGCCTCCAGCTCCTCTAGGCGTGGCACTTGAAAGAGGTCCGACATCCTTGCATCCGGAAAGTCCCGCTGAGCTGCGCGACTCAGCTCAGCGTCAGCTCTGTCACTCGACATTCTCCGAACGGAGCGCAGCGCAGCGGCAAACGCAGCGGCATCGTGAAAGCGCCGGTCAGCGTCTTTCTCCAGCGCCTTGGCCAACACCCGGTCCAGTCCTGCGGTGACATCGTCTCGGAGCTGCGACAGCGGAGTGGGTACGTGGTTGATCACTTTGGCTATCGTCGCCGACACGTCCTTGGTGCGAAACTCGTTCTTTCCCGCAAGCACCTCGTGTAGCACCACCGCTGCAGCATAGACATCGCCCTGAGCCGTGGGCTCACTTCCTCGAAACACCTCGGGGGGGATGTAAGGAAACTTGCCTTTGATGGTTGTTTCGCTCGTTCTGAACTCGGTCGTGTCGGTCTTCATCTGCGCAATACCGAAGTCGGCAAGCTTGACGTGCCCTTCGAGGTCGATGAGTACATTTGACGGAGTGACATCCCGGTGGACGATGTGCAGCGACTGCCCTTCCGGCCCCTTGAGGAGATGCGCGTAATGAAGCGCCTCGAGAACCTGCACAACGATGTGGATGCCTAACTCAACAGGAAAGACATCACGGGTAACCCGCATAAAGCGGTACCACCGCCCAAGGTGGAATCCGTGCACATAGTCGAGAACCATGAAGTAAGCGTTTTTCTCTTGGCCAAAGTCTGTGACGCTGACGACTCCAGGGTGGCGGAGATTGCTCATGATCCGCGCCTCGCGCTTGAACATCCTGACCATGGCCTCGTCCAGCACGAGATCGGCTAAAATGCGCTTTACGACAACAGGTTTAACGAAACCCGCCGCCCCCTCGCTACGCGCTAGGTAGATCACGCCCATGCCACCACGTGCGAGCACCCGTACTATCCGGTAGCGACCAAGGACCACCCGCCCGACGTAATCATCAGCCGCGGGTACTTTTATTTTTTCATTGGCCACTCGCTACACGCCTGACGTAATAGTCCACGCCACGCTTCGGGTGCGAGATGCGGATTGCAAGAACCTTTTCATTTGTCGGAGCGGTAGCCGTCGTGTCGAAGCGGTGATCGCGCCCAAGCGGCACCTCTTTGCCTCCAACTTGTACCGTGGAGCCCTCCAAGGCAACACCTGAGACATTGACTGTGCCAGGAGCGACAGCCCCGGCGGGTTGAAGAATTTGAGCAGAAGGCGAGGCGTTGTCGTAGTCTATGCGTAGGCGCGTTCGCCGTGAAGATGGGCGCTCTACGTTGCTGGCCTCAAACCACCACTCGTAGCGGCCTTCCCGCAGTTGACTCCCTGGCACCGCATACGCCGGCTTATCCGTTACGTATTCCTTCTCTCCGGACGGTCCATTGATCTGAAAAAGGTACGTGGTGGCTGAAGGTGCAGAGGGCCACCGAAAAACAACGCTTGGAATTCTGTTTTGATAGACGATGGTGTAGTTTCGACCATCCGCGTCCAAAGCGTTTCTCGCCTGACTCGTAGGAACAACAGCCCGGCCCGGGTCTTTCTTCACGAATACGGTGCCACGGCTGACAACCTCTCCCTCTTCCCCGCCACCCGATTCGCATCGGACGCGGTAGGGCGTCGAACCTGCTTCGGCGAGTAGCACCGCAGCCCCTGAGCCCGTCACAGTGTGGAAGCCACTGCGAAAACTGTTGCCGTGCGTGGGGGCCTCCACGCTCCCGCGTCTGCAGTGCTTGTTGAAATCTATTTTTACAGCTATTGGTGCATCACGGACGTGCAGCGTCACGCGTTCTCCGGCTGGGATGCGGATGTCGGCCTCTTTGGGAACACGAAACTGCTTAAGCAACGCACCCTTCGCACTAATGCGGACGTAGTCTCCTTTGGACAAGGCGATAGTCTTCCCTTGCGCCATGACACGCGCTACACCCTCCTGAACCTCAACCTCGGCTGTTCCGCTCTTGCTCACGATAATGTGCGCCCGGCTTGGCATCGCTCCGCCCGTGAGCACGACCGCCCCGGGCACCGGCACACGCAGTACTTCCTGTGGCGTTGAAGCCACTGCGTTGCCCTGCCGCAGCTTAAGGAAAGCGTCGCCCTCGACCCCCACCTGCAGCCGGGCAGTTCCGTCTACCAACACCCGACCCGCACCTCGCGTAACGGTCACCTTGCTGGAGCGGACCACCCGAAGAGCCGTCTGCTCCACCAGTGGGTGATCGCCAGCCGCAAGTACTCTCCATTGCGTTTCCTTGGAGGTCTGAGCTTTCACGCCCTCTCCGTCGACGCTGAGTCTGACACCTGCTTCGGGCGAGCTTCCTTCATCTGCCTCTTGGCTGCTGCTCATTGAACGCGCTCGTGTGACCGAGAGGCGCTTATTTTCAATGCTTGCTGAATCACCCTTAGAGAGATTGAGGTCCGAAGCTCCCCGGCGCTCCAACACCGCCCCGCCCACACGGATCTCTAGGTGCATGCTGGAGTCTTGGTCGCGGCGTACCCGCACCCGGGCGCCCTGTTCAATCCGCGCCAACCCAATCTCTGTTTCGAGTAGCACGCCGTTCCTGCCTCCCACGATCTCCGCGCCGCCAGTCTCCACGCGCACGCGTGATCGCGTCATGGTCCCACCATGTCTGAGAAAGCGAATGGCGCTCTTGGAGCCAAGGCTGAGTTTCCCGCCAGCACGAAGTTCGACCCTTGCCTTGCTCTGCTTACCTGTGCGGAAGGCGTCACCTATAGCAAACTGAGTGCCTGGCTTGGCCTCCAGCCAATCCTCCCCCGTCTCTCCCGCCTGTTTCTGCGCGCGACCTGTACGGCGCTCCAAGTGAGCGATGCTCCTCTTAGAGCCACACGCATCGCAGCCGGCCCACAGCCCCAACGATACCACCACGATGGATAGGGGCCCGTAGCACCAGCCAAGCGGCATGCGGCGCGGTCGACTCAAAAGAGTGTCGCTTGCTGTTGTCGAGAGACTGCTCAAAACGTTTCGCAGAGGTTGCGACCAGCGCAGGTGCCTGGAACCCTCATCCATCTCTATTCGCGGCGCATGTCGATGTTCAGAAGCGTGACACCACCTTCTTCGACCTCCACGGTTCGGCGTTGCTTCCGGTATCCGCGGGCTCGAATGATCACTTCGTACTTGCCAGGTGTGATGTCCACTTCGAAGCTGCCGTCGTCGTGCGTCTCAACCTCTGTCCCTAGCGGAAGCACCCGAATGTCTGCGACAAGTCCTTCTCCGGCAAACGACCGCACAAATCCACGCAGCTGCCCCTGCGGTACAATACGCGTCAGCGCGATGCTGGAGTCTTTATTTTCTCCTTCGCTCAGTTGAAAGCCTCGCTGATATACCTGATAGCCCTCGTGTTTAACAGCCACCGTGAAGTTGCCCACCGGCAGAGCATCGAAGATGAAGTTGCCGCCTTGGTCGCTCACCTTCTCCTTCGTCTCGCTTTCGTGTGCGAGAGTCACTGTCACCCCTTGCATTGGCTGACCCTCATCGTCTGTCACACGTCCTCGATAACTGGTTTGCGGACCCGAGCCTCCAGGCCCTTCGACTTGTCGAACTGCTCGGTAGGGGTCAGAGGAGGCTGAAAACCAAGCCCAGTTATAGGTTAGTCCCGCTGAGGCACTCAGACGCGGCTCGATCGCCACTAGAGGTTCGCCTTGCGCCACTTCCGGCCGATTGCTTAGCGTCAGCTCAGCTAACAGGTGCAGCCGCCAATCCGACTCCTGACCCAGGCGCCAACGTCCACCACCACTAACACGCAGTGGGGAGTACTCGAAGTCCGGTGCACCGTCACCCACCAGCCAGTCCGATGTTACTTCAGCCAGTAGCTCCAGCCGGCGGAGCTGAAGGACTGACCCCACGCCCAACAGGACGGCATCGAAGTCGCTTAGCTCGAGTCCGAGGCGGTCCGCTCTGCTGAGTCTGTCGAGCGTCTCGGCAGAACCTGCACTGCGATCCAAGCGGTAACCCGCCCTTGTTGCCAAGGTAAGCGATGTTCTTGCACCGAACCGGCGCCTGTAAGCCGCCAACGCTTCGGCGTCCAAACTCAGCGCATCGAGCACCACGGACGGAAAATCCTGGCCGGGAAGCCAAACACCAAGCTGCGCCCCGACCACAAATCCAGAACCCACCTCGCCGCCGGCGCGGAGCACAAGACGAGGGTCTCCGACCAAACCGTCGTCATCTTCTCCTCCAGGCCCATCGAGGTGCGTGTCGTACCTGCCCTTGAGCAGAAGACTCGAGGAAAACCAGGGCAGAAATCTCGCACTCAAAGCGAGTGATCCGAAAGCTCGGTGGTGAGAGTCACCTGTACCAAGCACTTCTTCGGTGTAACCGTAGCCAGCGAACGCCGCCGCAGTTGAACCTGCTCGCCCCGGTTCGGCAACACCGACACGAACGACGCCAGGAAGTGCGAGACGGGTGCTTCCAAGGGGTGCATCCTCGGCACGCACCCCCGCCGGCCCGTAGCACAAAGCAGCCACCAGAAGGAATGGGACGTAAAGGGGTTTTGGTGCTCTCACAGGATGGCCACTATATCACTGCTATTTTTCCGTGTAAATTATGGCAACAACGTCAACAGTTTGTTTTTTTGTCACCTGAGGCAAACCAAGGCGGAAGCCGGTCTCCCTTCGGCAGGAAAGAGCATTGCCTGTCTTGGATTTCAAAGACGCTGCTACCGAATGGCTGGCGCACAGCAAGAGGTCTAAACCCCCTGTGCGTCAGGAGACCAGATGAACTTGTGGAGTTGAAGCTGCAAGCGGACTGGCAGCTTATCCCGTAAAATCCAAGAGGCGAGGAGCGATGGCGGCAAGCTGCCGTGCACGGTGCTCATCAACACGTGTCGCACGCGCGTCGATAGATCATGCTCGACAATCGTTTTTCGAGCCCATGCATAGTCCTCCGCCCCGCTCAGAACGAACTTGATCTCATCGCGTTCGGTTAGATGGTTCAGGTTCTCCCACCTGTTTCGGTGGCTCTCTCCACTCCCGGGCGCCTTGAGGTCAACGATGCGATGCACCCGCGGGTCGACCACCGATATATCCCGCTCACCGCTGGTTTCCAGAAGAACCGTGCGCCCGCTGTCGCAAAGCCTGGAGAGCAAGCTTCGGCACCCGGGCTGCAACAAGGGCTCCCCCCCCGTGACCTCAACCAGCGGCGTGCCGTAACTGAGGGTCTCCGCAGCGACTTCGTCAGTGGGCTTTCTCGTCCCGCCCTTGAAAGCTTCGGTGGTATCGCACCACGAACAACGCAGATTGCATCCCGTCAGGCGCACGAAGACGCATGGAAGCCCAGCGAAGGTTGATTCTCCCTGGATGGATTGGTAAATTTCGTGAACTACCAGCGTGTCAGCGGCACCCATGGACGTTATCGTAGCTCATGTGGCACCAAAGTCAGCTTCCAGCCCACGGTGCGGCAGATGCTCAGAGCCGGGTGCGGGAGAGGAGCACCTAGTCCGCTCATCGAGTGGCCGCTTCTGAAGTGAAACTTCGGGCGTACTGTGGCAGCAACCGGTCTTTCAAGTCGCCAGACTCCGCAACCACTATCGCCAACCGGTGACGAAGCGCGTGCCTCTGCACGTGGCGCCACAGGCTGCGTCGCTGGGTTCCGAGCCAATGCTTGGAGGAATGGGCCCCGATACGATGCGTTGCCGGCCCTTCCAGCATCCGCTCCACATCAGCACGAAGAGATAGTGACCACGCCGAGTTGACCAAGAGCAGAGGTGCGAGCCGACGCTTCTTCAACAGGCACTGGATCTCCAACAAATCTTCCGCTGACCCTCCTTGCATGAGAAGCAGCCGCGGGCGCGCTTCTTCCCACCGCAGCGGGAGCCGCGGCGTGTGCACGAGCATATCGTAGAGCACTCGCACGGAGAGCGCAGCGGTGTTGGCATAGAGGACAACCCCGCCTGTGCAGAGATGGCCCGCCGCCAGCCCTGCCAACACCCTCTGCGCCTCCTCGTCCCGCTCAGCTGCCACCCTCCAAAGATGGCCGCTGAGCCGTTCGCTCCCATGCGCCTCCTCTAACCGCAGCTGCCTCGACCGCTCCACCCTTCGCCCGTGCGATAGCAACCCCTTCCGCCCCGCTCGCATCCTGCGCAGGGCTTCGCGCACGCATCGCATGCCATGTGTCATCCCAGCTCGGAGTAGGCCAAGAAGCTGATGTACCCAATGCTTCATACTCCTCTGCCTCACCTAGCCCTCTGCCTCACTCCTCTGCCTCACCTAGCCCGCTGCCTCACCTCTCAACGAGCCGGTACTGCAGCGCTTCAGCAACGCTCGCCCGCGTGATCACATCCGAGGAGGCAAGGTCAGCAATGGTTTGAGCCACGCGCAACACCTTCGAGACGGAACGGGCGCTCCGGAGAACGGTGTTGTATGCCTTCTTCAACAAGTCTAACGCCTGTTCCTCACACGGGGCTCGAAGATCCTCCATGCTGACGGATCTACGCGAACGGGAGGTGGCGCGGGTGGACGCAGCGACAACGCGTTCCCGTACTGAGGCGCTGTCGATGGAGGAATCTCCCTTTCGCGCCAGATCATCAAATGCGAGTGCGGGCACTCGAACGTGGATGTCAAATCGGTCTAGAATCGGGCCGGACACTCTGGCGCGGTATCGGGACACCTGTTCGGAAGAGCACCGGCATGCGTGACGCTCATCTCCGCGAAAGCCGCAGGGACATGGATTCATGGCAGCAACCACTTGCGGGGAAGCAGGCATGGTGACCCGCTCATGAACCCGTGCAATCGTCACCACGCCGGACTCCATCGTAGTTCGCAAACCCTCGATCGCGCTTCTTCGGAACTCAGGAAGCTCATCAAGAAACAGCACACCGCCGTGCGCCATGGTCACTTCCCCTGGAACCACGGGTCGACCTCCGCCTAGTAGCGCTGCCGGACTGACAGAAAAATGCGGCGCTCGAAACGGGCGCCTCACTTGGCCTAAGCTTGAGGGCGTGGGCAGACCCACACTATCTGCAATGACCGCCATTTCCAAAGCTTCGTCTTCCTTGGCAGGTGGAAGGATTGAGGGCAGCCGTTCGGCCAACATCGTCTTGCCCGACCCGGGAGGGCCCATCATCAGCAGATTATGTCTTCCTGCTGCGGCTATCTCCAACGCTCGCTTAGCGCTCTCCTGTCCATAAACCTGCCTAAGATCAGCAGCTCCTGTGTGATCTGGAGAGGCTCCTGCTTTGCATGAGTTGGGGGATATCTGCAGGCGCTCTCTGCCCTCGAAATGCTCGATAACTTCCCGGAGATTAGCAGCTGGGAGCACCGCCAGCTCGTCTACCAACGAGGCGGACGTATGGCTTCCCGCGGGGATGACTGCCTGCTTGAGGCCGACCTCTTTAGCGCACCTCAGAAACGACAGCAGACCTCGGGATGAGCGAACCTGGCCTCCCAAAGCCAGCTCCCCCACGATCAGAGTTTCTTGCAACTCGTTGGGCGCACATGCCCCACACGCGGAAAGAACGGCGACGGCGATGGCGAGATCAAAGCTCGAGCCGCTCTTCCGCATATCCGCGGGAGCCAAGTTGACAATGATCTTCCGAGGAGGAAGCTCGTATCCTGACCGCGTGATGGCGCTCCGCACACGCACCTGACTCTCCCGCACTGCAGCCTCTGGTAGGCCCACCAGCTCAAAGCCTGGCAAGCCCGTGCCTACGTACACTTCAACCTCAACCAGCCGCGCCTGAAGACCGGCAACGCATGCGGAAAATACTTGCGACAACATACGTGGACACAAGGCAGACTTCGTGCCATCCCGATCACGCGGACTATGCCGTCATTTCTCGAAGGCGAAGCGTCGCCCGCTAGCGGAGCGGCGGCGGCTAAACGTTCAGGACCCCTAGGGGCGGCATGAACCATTGGGGTCGCAGGATTGAAATCACGGGCACTCTGTTCCAAGGCGCATCCTGGACCAGTTCACCTCCCTAAGACTTGTCCTCACGCACTACGCGGAGCGCTCCGATTGGTTTCTGCGGGCGCGCTTGACCCGGCATATGCTTCAAAACTGCTCCCGAATGTACCTGAACGTTTGCCCGGCGGCAGGACACGCAAGAACCTGAAGCGATGATCACCGTCAGTGAGATAGAGCAGGCCCAACGAACGGTGACCAGAACGGTGAAGGAAACGCCGCTGCGTCCCTTCACATGTTCCCTCAAACCCAATCAGCGCTTCTGGCTCAAATGTGAGAACTTCCAAGTGACCGGCAGCTTTAAGATCCGAGGTGCGCTCAATCGGCTCGCGCATCTTCGTCCAGCAGAACGTGAGCGCGGAGTGGTTACACGCTCAAGCGGCAACTTTGCACAGGCTTTGGCGCTCGCATCTCAGCTACACCGCATGCGCTGTCACGTCGTCATGCCACTTGGCTCTTCGCAGAAGAAGATTGAGCTCACTGAAAGGTACCGCCCCCTACTGACTCTCGCAGGTTCGAATGCCGCAGAGGCCGACGATGTCGCCGATCACCTATGCAAAGAGCGTGGCTACATCCGCGTGTCGGCCTACAACGACAGGCACGTCATCACAGGTCAGGGAACCGCAGGCTGGGAGATAGCTCGCCAGCATGGCGATGTTGGAACGGTCATCGTGCCGGTGGGCGGAGGTGGGCTCATGGCTGGTTGCGCGATCGCGCTTCGGGCCCTCCATCCGAAGTGTCGGCTTATAGCGGTCGAACCATCAGGAGCAAACGACTACTTTCTATCCCGGCGGCGCGGCACAAAAGTGCGTCTCGAGCAAGTCACTACCATCGCGGACGGATTGCGTACGCCAACGGTTGGAGAGCGCACCTATACGATACTCAACGCTATGGTTGATGAGGTCGTGCATGTCGGCGATGGATGCGGCTATCGTCCAGGCGCAAAACCTCCTAATTGAGGAGGCCTCTCTTCGCGTCGAACCCTCTGCAGCAACAACTTTGGCTGCTGCGCTAGCGTTTCCAGATCAGATCAGAGGCGAGTGCGTGTTGCTGCTATCCGGCGGAAACTGCTAGCACTGCGCTGTTGCAACTCGCTGAACTTTCCGCGTCGTACTTCAAGATCCAGGTGTTAACTCCAACATCCACAAGTTAACCCCGATCCACAAGCCACCCAGCAGTTTGCTATCCTTGCTCACGTGTGCCGCCTTGGCAGCCGACCCCAGATGGACCTCGGCTAGCTTAGCTTGCGGTCCATCGGGCTTACCTTGCCGTCCATCAGGCTAAAGCTGATGCCGAAGGTCGGGCTGTCGCGCAGCCCGAGCCTCGTCTACGCGCCGGAGCTGCGTCGTGTGCGGGGCGCGCTTGACCAGCTCAGGATCTGAAAAGGCTTCGTCGCTGATCGCTGCCATGGCGTCTACGAAAGCATCCAAGGTCTCTTTGGTTTCTGTTTCCGTCGGTTCAATAAGCATGGCGCCTTTGACTACCAAAGGAAAATAGATTGTGGGTGGATGGAAGCCGTAGTCCAGAAGACGCTTAGCCACATCAAGAGTGGTCACGCCGGTTTCCTTTAGATGGCGATCACTGATCAACACCTCGTGCATACACGGCCTCTCGAAGGGAACATGCCATCGTTCTCCGAGCCGCACGCGTAAGTAGTTGGCGTTCAACACCGCCAAGTCTGTCGCGCTGCGGAGACCCTCGGCACCCATTTCGCGGAGGTAGGTGTAGGCACGGACCATCATCGAGAAGTTTCCGTCAAAGGCACGCACTCGGCCGATTGAGCCATCATCAGAACCACTGGTTAATGGGTGGTTGGCTTTGCCTACTGGATCGTTGGCTTTGCGAGGGGCAAACGGCGCAAGAGACGTGCGGAAGGCGACAGGACCGCACCCAGGACCGCCCCCTCCATGGGGTGTAGTAAACGTCTTGTGAAGGTTGAACTGCATTACGTCGATGCCAAGGTCGCCAGGTCTCACCCTTCCCATCAATGCGTTGAGGTTTGCGCCATCACCGTAAACCAGCCCACCACTCTCATGCACCCGCTTTGCTACCTCGGGAAGTTCCGCTTCGAAGAGCCCGACCGTGCTTGGGTTGGTAACCATGAAAGCCGCCACGTCCTCATCGATGAGTGAAGCTAGCCGTCCGGCTTCTATCGTTCCTGAGGCCCCCGTGGGGTACACCACAACATCCAGGCCGTTCAGGGCGCAGGAAGCGGGGTTGGTGCCGTGCGCCGTGTCGGGAATCAGCACCTTGGTCGGATGACGACCTTGGGAGCGGTGGTACGCCATGATCATCATCAGACCCACCAACTCACCTTGCGCACCGGCTGACGGATGAAGGGAGACATGCTCGAGGCCGCATATGTCTGCCAACATCGCCTCAAGCTCCTGGCGGAGTTCAAACGCTCCCTCAGCTAGCTCCGCATCCATGTAGGGGTGAAGCGAAGCAAAGCCTTTGAGGCGTGCCGCCCACTCATTAACCTTTGGGTTGTACTTCATAGTACAAGAGCCAAGCGGGTAGAATGTCTTGTCAATCGCGAAGTTTTGCTGACTAAGCTGAACGTAGTGCCGAACCACCTCCGGTTCCGATACCTCCGCTAGCCGAGGCGCTTGCTGACGGCGCAGGTCACCCAGAACGCGTTCAACATCCACTTCAGGAACGGTTGAAGGCGGAATGGACCGACCACTTCTGCCGGGAGCACCTCGATCAAAAATCAGGCGGCTCTTGAGATAGGATTTGGTGGGTTCGCTGGACATAACTTTGGATGTAGTTGGTCAGTTGCTCACGCGAAGTGGTGGCGCGTCAGACTGGCTTGCGCAAGTACCTTCTCAAGCCTGACCTCTTGCTCTCTAGGCGACGGCCCTAGTAATCAAGGACGCAGAGGCTAAGGCTTCGAACGCCTGCCAACGCCGCGCGATATCAAACTTCCGTCTCGCTCCGCCAAACCTTCGCCTGGTGACCAGCCACGCCTAAACTTCTCGGCTTGATTCACCTTGTTTGGCGACCTCAGTCTTCGTCAGGTCCGCCGTCATCTCAGCAGCCAGAGATTGGTAATCGTCGGGAGTGACGGCAGCACAGAACCGCTCTGCTAGCGTAGAAACCTCCGCAGCGGGGTCGTTCAACAGACGAGCTCGCTGCGTCTCTTGCCTCTGCAGGCGACGCCTGTACATCTTCAGCACGTGCGTCTCTCCCGCCTGCTCTCGGTTCAGAACCTCCGGTGAGAGGCCATCGATCTCCAGCCACCTATTGAGCACATAGCGGCAGTTATGGATGCCAAAGTCAGTCGTCAGCTTCCGTCGCAGCTCCAACGCTTCAGAAACGGGCATCTCCTCTGGAAGCGCCACCAGAAGCGCGGCCGTCCTATTCGGGTTCTGGAATGCACTGACTGCTTCAACTGCATCTTTACGTAGCCGGCCTGGCGGGGCGATATGCTGAAGCACATAAGGCACCTGCAGCATCTCAAGCGCATGGCCTGTCGCCGGCGCATCAAAGACCACACATTGGTACCGAGGCACACCTCTCATCTTCTCCTGCGAGTGGAAGTAGGCCTTGCCTAGCATCGACCAAGCATCCACGCCGGGGGTGGCGTGAATAAACGCCATCGCGGCCTTGCTGCTTACCAGCCCCCGCACCAGTGCCTTAACGCGTAACGTCAGCGCGAAATACTCGCGCAGGGCTGCCTGTGGATGTAAAGCGACGACATCCAGGTTCGCTTCAAGCCTCTGAATGCCCATGTCTGCTGTCACAGCGCCTGTCAAAGAAGCCAGGTCCCGTTGCGGATCGCAAAGCGCTAGCAGCGTGCGGCGGTGTTGCCCGGAAGAGGCCAGCGCTATAGCCGCGCTCACGGTGGTGCGTCCCACTCCACCCTTGCCGCAGACCAGGATCAACTCTCGCGACTCTAGATTCGAAAACACAGCTAATTAAGCCTATCGACCACGTCGCTCTGCACGGTTCACCTAGAGAAGATACGTCGCTCTGCACGGTTCGCTCTGCCCACGTCGCTCTGCACGGTTCACCTAGAGATACAGCCCACCGGGAGATGCTACCGAGGCGGAACCTTGGAATGACGGGCCTGGCAGACCTTGTTTCGGCCGGACGCCTTAGCTCTATAGAGCGCTTCGTCGGCCGCGGCAACAAGGGCCTTCACCTCGCTATAAGGTCGCTCAAGCGTGCGGGTGGCTAGGCCGACACTGACCGTCACTTCGACAGAGTCCTGCTCCCACTGCACATGGGTCTTTTGCACAAGGCGCCGTATTCGCTCGGCAACAACCGCCGCTGCGTCCTCTTGCGTACCTCGCGCAACAACTAGAAACTCCTCGCCTCCATAGCGTGCGATCAGGTCTTCGGTGCGAACGGCACGGCCAAGCACGGCCGCCACCCTCCGAATGACCTCATCTCCTGCCTGGTGACCGTAGGTGTCGTTGATATTCTTGAAGAGGTCGATGTCCAGCAAAAGGATGGAAAGGGGGGAGCCGTGGCGAAGTGCAAAGGCAAACTCACCTTCCAGTCGATCATCAAGGTAGCGACGATTATAAAGGTGCGTGAGAGGGTCTCTGACTGCCGACTCGTAGAGCCGACGGGCTGCCTCTTGTTCGAAGGCATCGTGGATGGAGAACTTAACCACAGTTGCCTCTCCCATTAAAATCCGCTCACCTTCCTTCAGTTGTCTCCGACCACGTACCTGCTGCCCGCTGATGAAGGTACCGTTCTTGCTGTCCAGATCCTCAATGACGTAGCCGTCGGCCTGCTTGCTGATCCGCGCATGAAGGCGGCTCATGCCTGCATCGTCGATGCGTACGGTGCTCTCCTCCCCACGACCCAAGGTAATGCTGCGGTCTTCCGCAGTGACCAGCTGACCTGAAGCCGGGCCCGCAAGAACCGTCAGCGTGCAGCGATCGCGCAGTCCCTCGGCAAGCCTACTCGCCAGGCCTCCGTCGATTGGAATTTCTAAGGTAACTTCGGATGGCTTCACATAGGTACCAGACGTTCGCGGCGTTAGCCCCCTTATATTTTCAGGGCAACCCGGCCAAAGATCCAGCCTAAAGCCTGCTGCGCTCTCAGCGAGGCCAACTGCTAAGGTGGGAGCGTGTAGGCGCGGGACGCACTACCGTGCGATGGGCGCGCCGCCTGGTAGCCGCTTCTCAGCTCGAAGTCAGCTCATCTGGGATGAAGCCGAGATAAGGGAGCTCTCGAAAATGCCCATCCCAGTCTAAGCCGTAGCCCACCACGAAATGGTTGGTGATGTCAAAGCCTAGGTAGTCGACGCTCGTCTCGATCTGCTGACGATCGGGTTTGCGCAGCAGAGAAGCCAAGCGCAGCGAAGCCGGTCGGCGTGTGGTTAGGTTCCGCCAAAGGTAGTCGATGGTGAGTCCTGTATCGACAATGTCCTCCAAGACCAATACGTGCTCGCTTTCAATGGATGCCGCCAAGTCATGCGTAATCTTCACGACACCGCTACTTTCGGTGTTCGACCCGTAGCTGGCCAGCCCCATAAAGTCGACCCGCACGCTCACATCAAGATGCCGAACGAGGTCGGCGGCGAAAATGAAGCTTCCATTGAGCACAGGAACAACCGTCAGATGAGAGCCGCGGTAATCGCTATTGATGTCAGCCGCCAGCTCCCGGACCCGCTCATGCAACGTGTCGGTGTCGATCAGCACGGGAATGTCTTGGGCGGATACCTCGGAAGCCTTCATGTCGTCTCGGTCATGCTGGAATTGCCCCGCACCGGAACTAACCCGCTGTGCGTGCAGAGGGGCAAGCGCGCCTCCAGCGCTTCCTGTGCGAGCATGTAAGCTCCTCTATCGCATAACGTCGCCAAGTTTCCCTACTAGATCCACGCATTGTTGAGAATCTCACCAAGACCACCAGCTCCCGGCACGATGTAGTCTTGATCGTTGAGGCCTCGCTCCAGCTCTGAGTTTCCTGGAGTCAGCGAGGCACACTCCTGAGGAGAAAGACCTCGGTCATAGCGAAAGCCGTAGATAACAAGCTCTGGACATTCCTGGGTCACCCTACGCAGGTACTCCGGTGTGACAATCAGATGCATGGCAATGACCTTGGCGGGTTTGCCGCGAAGCTTGTTTTGGTAGAGGTCGACCGCCGCACACATGGAGGATCCAGTTGCCCCCATTGGGTCCGGAATCATCACGATGCGGTCTTCGACATCACCCGCCACCTTCATACCCTCAAAGGTGGCACCAGTCACGTGGCCTTGTGCGTCCGTTACGCGACTCATCGCGATGTGATCTTGCCGCACACTTTCCGGCACCAAAGCCTCGCACAGCATTTCGTAAACGACTTGGGAAGGCACGGTACCCGCACGGGCAATGCCAACTGTCACCGCCTTCTGTTGGCTCTCGAGCGCGATTCCCCGATAAACCGCCTCGGGATGACTGCCAATGAGTTTTGTGGGTACTGCAACAGTGCGCCGAGGGAACTCCGCAGCTAGCACAACCCAGGCAAGATGTGCGTAGAGCCTTCGCAAAAGACGCAACACCTCAGGCTGCCGCGACGCTTGGGACCCCAGTTGAGCCAGAAGCGTCCAGGCAAGTGGATCATCAAGTAGATGCACGCACGTGCCCCATTGATGGTCAAGCTCGGACGCAACGTAGCGACTGCGCAAATATGGGGCATCGGCCATCTTCCATGCCTGTGACTTAAGAACCGAAGCCGGTCAAACAAGACGTGCCGCACACGCCTCACCTACAGACCGCAGGCAAGCCAGCGTTATCGAAGGGGCTTAGTCATTTGAGTTAGTCATTTGAGTTAGCCATCTGAGCGAAGGATGACCACGCTGCTGCCCTTAGCGGGTGACGCAGGCGCAACGGATCCCGTTAGCGCAGCCAAAACAACACGGCGTGAGCCGACCAGTCCGACAGCCTCCAGAGCACCGGAGCCGCAAAAAGCAGCGTGGTCAGTGCCGCCAGTGCAACGGCAGCCGTGCGCAGCGTCCCGAGCGATAAAACAGAGCCATGATTCAACGTACGCTGCACGATGCTCATCATGATGCCGAGGAATGCGAGTAGTATCGCCGTTGGAAGCGCGAGCGTCAGCGCGCCCTCGAGCGCGACCTTGAGAAGCACGACCATCTCGTACGGACCTGCTTTCCTCCACAAATCACCACTGCCGAGAGGTGCTTCGGCAAACGCGATGAGCACCTGCATCATTCGGATGTGCCCGTCAATAGCCACAAACATTCCCGCAGCCGCAAGCTGGTATGTTAGCTGAAGGGGACGAGACGCTGCGGGGGCAAGCGGCTGAGGCGAAGCTTGAACGTCAAAGAGGAAGCCAGCCCATCTAAACGCGAGGAGCGGAAGAGCCAGGAGTGCACCTGCAACTGCACCAACAGCTAGGTGCGTAAGGCACACAGTAAGAGTCAGAGGTTCGGGAGCTTTCGTGCCTGCACCCGGTTCGATAAGCGCGGCTAGGGAGAAACTGAGTGCGCCCGCCCATGCAATGAGCGCGAAACTTGGCGCTAAGTCGAGAGCAACCCATAGAACAATCAGAAACACCGGCAGGAGCCGAAGGAGCGTGACCACTGAGGTGAGCCACCACGCAGAAACGGCCCCGTCTGTGAAGCCGGTCAGCGCATCCATTGACCCAGGTTTTCCCAAGCGCGCTGAGTGAACTGCGTGAGGAGTCCTAGGGTCCACGTGCCGGCGAAGAAGAGAACAACAGCCACCCCGCCGAGCTTCAGCGCGAAACCCAGGGTTGCATCTTGAAGGCGTATGGCACCCTGAACGGCACCACCAATTAGCCCCATCACCAGACACGCAGCCACAAAAGGCGCTGAGATAAGAGCGACAAGGTAGAGCGACTGGGCGAGCCAATGGGTCAGCTCGAGCGACGAGACCGGCATCGGCCACACCATAGCCGAAGTAGGACGGGCTTTCCATTGCGCCACCCTTTATCACAGGGTGATCAAGCTTTAACTGCCCGGTTGAAACACCACCGGAAAGCTGGTCTGCGTTGAGCCAGGCGCGCGCGGGAAACGCCATCGTTTGACCGCCGCGGCGATGCAGCTCTCGATGTTGCCAAAGCTCTTACCAAGGGTCTTTACATGTGAGACGCTTCCCGAGGACGCTACGGTCAGTGCAACATCAAGCCGCACAGTGGAGGCATCGCTCCGACCACGCACGGCGATCTCGTAGCAACGTTTGAGGGAGGGACGGTTCTTCTTGACCACTGGGATCAACTGCTCGGCCTTCAACCCCCGGCGCGACGAACCCGTCGTTGGCTGCCGCGGGCGTTGCAGGGAGGTCGCATCCGCTCCCTTTCCACCCATCCGCTGAATCAGCGCTTCGTTAGCGGACGGCGCCTTTATTGCTTTTGCCGGCTCAGCCGATTTGCTGCTTCGAGGCTCTGCTTTTGCTCGCGACCTTGACGAACTCTCAGCAGGCTCCTCTGACGCATCCGCTTCAGTCGCACCGCCCTCTAGTTCCCCTTCTTCGGATTCTGGCTCAGGCAGGTAAATCTCAGGGTGTGCGCGGCCGCGGTTTAGATCCTTCTCTTGCGGTGCTGCGTTCTTCATGGCTGACGGCGCTGCACGACCCGCAAGGAGGTGAGGTGCAACGAGCACGGCGAGCGTCACGCCGAAGCCAAGGGATGCTGCAATCAGCATCCACGCCCAAAGGGGCCACCGTTTCTTCCCCAGGTCAGGCGTCAAGCTGCCAGGGGACGAAAGGGCCGATGCACGACTGGATTTAGGCGCGCGTCTGGCTTCAGGCGCCCGACTAGCTTCAGGCGCTCCACTAGCTTCAGGCGCCCCCGAAGCGGGAATGGAATCGGCGTGCTCCTCCACCGTATCGTGAGAGAGACCACGAGGTGCACCTGCAGCCGCCGGTGCAGATGCCGCTTCTACGTCGTCCGTTTCTTCTGCGCCTACATCATGCAATGCGCTCGCTCGCTCAGGACCGGAAACGGCAGATTCACGTACCTCCGGCACCCCTGAAACGTGTGGTGGAGGCGCCTTCGTGAGCAGCCCAGCAAGTTCAGCAACCGAGTGCACAGGAAGCCAATCTGGCAGCCCTTCACGCCAGACCAAGGTCTGTGCACTGATGGCGCCTGCGGATGCTTTACGTCCAAGCTCCTCGAAAGACATCGGGCCGACGGGTATGTCACCAATCGCCGCGTGCCATCGCGGAACTTGGGTGGCCGATGAACGGGGAGGTGCGACTCCCGGCGGAAGAGGCGGCGCTGCCGGAGGAGCCGATCGTCGAGGCGTAAAAGATGCCCGACGCTCTGCTTGAGGTGCACTCGCACGGCTATCCTGCCTTTCGTGCGGACGAATATGAATGGAATGACCGCACTTTCGACATTTCATCCGCAGCGCACGTCCGGCGATCTTGTCGTCTTCTATTCGGTACTTCGCGTTGCACTTAGGGCAGAAAAACTTCACCTAACTCTCCAGCAGTCAAACAAGCGTCTTGGGTACTTTACGCGAGTGGTAGGTTCTAGAGAAGTCAGTTTCGGTGTGGTGTTGCATGTCTCACTGACATAACAGGAACATTGTTGCCGTCGACAGGGTTGCCGTCGACAAGACTGCCGAGCAACCCATCGGGGTATGGAAACGCCAGCACGGGCAGGATTCGGTGCGTCAGCTGGATACAGAAACTTTCTCGAGAGCGCGCTCGCAGATTTTGGCAGCGGACCCGCTACGACTCTACAGCATACCGATGAGATGTTGTTGGATACCATGCCTGGAAAGCTCGTCAGGAGCGACGGAAAGCGCCTGCTCCCATACCTCAATGGCACGATGACGCAGGCCGACCTCTCGGTACAAGCCCCCAAGACTCCGCAGCGCTCCAAAGCTATCTCTTTGTAGCTCGACCGCAGTCTCTAATTCATGAATAGCCTCGGCGAAGTTTTCCTGTTGTTGGTAGAGAAGCCCGAGTTGGTAATGGAGGTCCCAGGCCAGTGGATCGATGAGCAAGCCTCTACGGAAATGAATCAGCGCCTCGTGGGGACGTTGCCGGTCGAGGCAGTCGATGCCACTCTGATACGCAGTGCTGGCCTCCTCGTGCTCCACATCGCTCTCTCGAGAGCTCTGTCGATGCGTAGCCAGCGCCTCGTGGATGGTCACGACCATCGCGTCCACGCTCAGAGGCTTCTGAATGAACTGCAAGATACCATACGCGCGCTGCAGCGCTGATCCTTGGGCTGATGCGTTGTGCGCCCCAACCACAACCACCTGCATCGCGTGGTATCGACGCGCTCCCTTAATCCTCCGGCATAGGGTCAGCGCAGGCACATCGGCGAGATCCTCGTCCACGATAACGACATCCGGAACGTAGGAGTGGATGAGACGCAGAGCATCGCGGCCGCTTGATGTATGATGGACGGCACACCCGCTGTCTTGGAGCACACGCACGTACTTCGCGCTGGACGCATCCTCCGCGTGCGCGAAAAGGACGGATGCTTGATCGGGGCGTACCTGTTGATCGGGCCGTACCTGTTGATCGGGCCGTACCTGGGCGACGCTAAAGCAAGGCGGGACCTGGGCGGACACTGGCAACGACCGCGTACGCGCAAAAGAAGGTGCACTAGTTTCTGCAGCGCCTGTTTCTGCAGCGCCTGTTTCTGCAGCGCCTGTTTCTGCAGCGCCAGCTTCTGCGAGGGCTTCAGACAGCACATCGTCTCGTTCAACGTGCTCTGGCCTCTGATGAACGTCTGTGGACCGGTCGAGCACCCAATCGTCTTCGATAGCACGCGTCGGCTGACTGCTTGACGCACGGGTAAGACCGAAGGCAGCGAGGTAGTCCTCCGGCACAAACGCCCCGATGTAGTACTCCTGACCTTGCCCCGCGATGCTAAAGCAGTGCTCGATTACGCGGGTCAAGGCGTCGTGCAAAGCCACGTAGGCCTTTATGTTTTTCCCCGTGGCGAACTCAAGCTCGGTGACAACCCGCCGGTTAGAGGGATCGGCCATGGCCATGTAGATGCTGTCGTCCTTGATCAGGATAGGCAGGATGCATTGCTCTTTGGCGACCGACTCCGGAAGGAGCCTGAGGTTTGCCAGCGGCACCACAACCTGAGACAGGTCAATGCCGGGCAGGCTGTGCTGCTCGCTCAGAGCCTGAAGCAAATGGATGTCCGCCACCTTCGCATGCTGAGACGCAGCCGAGGCAAGCCGCACCCCAGGCAGCTGCCGTTGCTGCACAAGCAGCTCCTCCAGCTCACTCTCGCTGATCAGCTTGTGCCGCAGGAGTATCTCTCCCAAGCGCTTTTGTGTTCGCGAGCTCACCACCTAGACCACCTGCCAGCGTCGTGCGTGGCCTGCCGATGCTCTAACTCCGGAGCCCGCGTTGATTCGCTGCGCGAGAGACCGCCTCTGCGGCTACCGCAGCTGCCCCGTTTGACACCACGCATCAGGTTGCTCTTAGCGGGCCCTTCCCTCACATACCCGACAGAATCTGGTATTCCGACCCGCGGGAAACCAACACCAGCCGGTTGTCTGAAAGTCTGCGAAGCCATCGATCCCCTTCAGGAGTCGCAAGACGGAAGCGTCCGGTGTACGTGTAGTCAACCATGATTCGCTCCCCCTCCCGTATCACCCGTCGGTACTTTATCTCGTACCTCACCTCAAGGGTGCGATCTTTGAGTGAGATGAGCTCCTTTTTCAACCGCTCGTAGTCAAAGTCATCGTCGGATTGCGGCGTTCCGTTGTCGTCGTAGTAGCTGGGCGCCGCCATGGAAATCAGCTTCTTGACGTTGCGGTCCTCCATCGCATGCCGGTACTCCTCCACAAACTCAAGGACCTCACGGTTCGCAGTGGTGTCTTCAACATCTGTGTTTGGAATAACCTCACGCGTACAACCCGAGAGCGCAGTAACCGAACACGCCACAGCTAGACCCACCGCAGCGCGTGCTGTTCGCACGGATGACACGCCGTGGCTTACCGCTAAAAACCTTTTTCTAATCATCGGCTCTGGTCTGCTTGAAGTTATCAATCTGGGAACTCGACCTGTAAGCTCGGCCCTGTGAGTTCGAGCTAGGTAGTGCCTCTGACTTAAGAACCCATGCCAGTCAAACGCGTCCGAACGCAAGTATAACGGTAGAGTACGCCCTGTGGCCGATAAGCCCCCAGTGTCCCGCGCTGGTGAACCGATTCCCTGATAGCAGCTGAGGTAGCAACGGCAGCACGTGGACCGGTGCTGTTGTAAAGGCTACTTCACAAGACTGTTGTAAAGGTTACTTTACAAGACTGTTGTAAAGGTTACTTTACAAGGCTTCGCCGGGAGATCTTATAAGGCTTCTCCGGGAGACCGGACCGCCTTCAAGATGACTTGAAGAACCGGCCATCCCGCTAACTCGCCACACGTTTCAGCTGCGACTGCGCCGCTCCTCCCGGCCCTAGTTGCATTGCTCCGTCCGGCCTTAGCAGATCACCGCAATGCCTGTGAAATAAGCCACCTCGCGGCTTACCTCCTCGGAAAAAATCCTCAAATACGGTAAGTATTCTCCGGTTTTTTCTTGCGGGGGCGCTCGCGACCTGACTTATTTGACAGGCATTGATGCTTAAGTCACCGGCCTTAGCAGATCACCGACATCGCAGGATGCTTCGTTCCGACGACACGATTCTGAGGCCTTTGAACGACCCTAAGCGGTTCGGCCGAATTTACTCGACCTCGTAGTCTTTGATTTTGTAGATCAACGCGCGCTGACTGATTTCCAGCAGCTTGGCCGCGGCCGTTCGGTTTCCCCCCGTTTGCGCCAGCGCTTTCCGGATGAAGAGCTCTTCGATCTCGCGCGTTGCCTTCTTGATCGAGAGACCGGTGGAACCGCTGAAAACCTTCTTTGAAGCGATGAAGTTTCGCACCCGCTCAGGCAAATCGTCGGCAACGAGCTTCTCATGCTCGGTGAGCACCATCGCCCGCTCAACCAGATTCTCCAGCTCACGCACGTTTCCCGGCCAATCGTAATCGAGCAAGAGGCGCTGGGCCTCACGGGAGATGCCAGCACACGTGGTCTCGAGACGTGCATTGATCTTCGTAATGAAGTGCCGGCAAAGCAGAGGAATGTCCTCCTTACGCTCCCGAAGCGGGGGGGTGCGTATCTGCAGCACATTGAGCCGATAAAACAGGTCCTCGCGAAACCGGCCCTCTTTCACATCCTTTTCTAGTTCTCTGACTGTGGCAGCGACAATGCGCACGTCCACAGCGCGATCTTTGGTGTCGCCGACACGCCGGACTCGCCCCTCCTGCAGCGCGCGAAGCAGCTTGACCTGCAGGGCAAGCGGCAGCTCACCTACCTCGTCTAGGAATAGCGTGCCGTGGTTGGCTTCCTCAAACAGCCCTGGCTTGTCTGCCGTTGCATCGGTGAATGCGCCTCGCCTCACGCCAAACAGCTCACTCTCGAGCAGTTTATCCGGAATCGCTCCGCAGTTGACCGGGATGAAGGGCTTCTGAGCGCGGGGGCTCTCATCGTGGAGCATGCGCGCTACCAGCTCCTTGCCCGTGCCGCTCTCCCCGGCTATCAGCACCGTCGTCTGGTAGGAAGCCACTTTGTCGACCATACGAAGCAGCTGCTTCATCGCGGCGCTTTGGCCAATCATCGTGCCCGACACGCTCTGATCCTTCAGCACGCGCCGCAGCTCGCGGTTCTCTCGCCGAAGAGCTTCCCGCTCCTCGGCTTTACGCAGAACCAGCAGCACCTCATCCTGCTTAAACGGCTTCGCGATGTAGTCGTACGCGCCGGCTTTTATCGCTTCGAGCGCCAGATCGACCGAACCGTAGGCGCTGATCACGATCACGGTGGCCGGGTGGTGGATCGCGCGGAGCCGCTGACACAGACCGATGCCAGACATGCCGGGCATGCGCAGGTCAGCGAAAAGAAACTCCGGGTTGAAATCGGCAATGACCTCGAGCGCTTCTTCTCCGCTTGATGCCGCCAACGTGGTGTAGCCGTGCGCCTCCAGCAGCGTGGTCAGGACGATCCTCAGGCTCTCTTCATCATCAACAACTAAAACGCGCGACATGTTCCCAAACAGAGTCTCACATGCCGCCCGCGATGGCAAAAGCGTGCCTGAAGAGACGGAGACGGCTAAGGCCCAGGCAAACGCTCGGCCAGCCAGACGCTGTGCCACCCAGACGCTGTGCCACCCAGACGCTGTGCCGCCCAGACGCTGTGCCGCGGAAGTCAATCCCGCCGCATTCACCCAAACTCCCCCGCCACTACGAACGTGTTCAGGTAGCAGGGTCACCCGCGTGATGCATCTATGAGTCGTTGTATATCAGTGGGATCCTCTTGGAAAATGAGCCTGAGCCCCTCGGCGAAGTCGACTACGCCACTCTCTCCCCCCGCTTGTTGCCGGCAACCACGACGGGCCCGCGGGAAGATGCATCGTGAGCGAACATATTGGGGGGACCGCTTTCCGAAGGAAAGGGGTGGGTCCCGCTGAGTGAGCGGCGATTCGATCTCTATCAAGGGTCTGGCACCCAGTCCCTCTGCCGCGGAAGTCAATCCCGCCGCATTCACCCAAACTCCCCCGCCACTACGAACGTGTTCAGGATCCTCTTGTGAAAATGAGCCTGAGCCTCTCGGCGAAGTCGACTACACCACCTTCTCCCGCTTGTTGCCGCAACACTGACAGGCCCGCGGGAAGATGCATCGTGAGCGAACGTATCGGGGGGACCACTGCCTGCAAGGCAGTGGTGGGTCCCGCTGAGTGAGCGGCGATTCGATCTCTATCAAGGGTCTGGCACCCAGTCCCTCTGCCGCGGAAGTCAATCCCGCGACATTCACCCAAACTCCCCCGCCACTACGAACGTGTTCAGGATCCTCTTGTGAAAATGAGCCTGAGCCTCTCGGCGAGGTCGACTACGCCACTCTCTCCCCGCGCTGCATGCCGGCTTCCACGACGGGCCCGCGGGCAGATGCATCGTGAGCGAACGTATTGGGGGACCGCTGCCTGCAAGGCAGGGGTGGGTCCCGCTGAGTGAGCGGCGATTCGAGCTTTACCGAGGGTCTGGCACCCAGACCCTCTACCGCGGAAGTCAATCCCGCGGCATTCACCCAAACTCCCCCGCCACTACGAACGTGTTCAGGATCCTCTTGTGAAAATGAGCCTGAGCCTCTCGGCGAGGTCGACTACGCCACTCTCTCCCCCCGCTTGTTGCCGGCAACCACGACGGGCCCGCGGGAAGATGCATCGTGAGCGAACATATTGGGGGGACCGCTTTCCGAAGGAAAGGGGTGGGTCCCGCTGAGTGAGCGGCGATGCATCTTCCCGCGGGCCAACCACGATGCATCTTCCCGCGGGCCAACCACGATGCATCTTCCCGCGGGCCAACCACGATGCATCTTCCCGCGGGCCGACCACCCCGGTCAGTCCGGTAAATGCGTTCGAAGCACCCGTTCCGCACTGAGTTTGATCTCAATAAGGATTGTTGCAGTGACGGAAGGAAACAGGCACAATGACAGAGCCGGTCTGCGGCAGATGAGCTCAGCGTTCCCGTAGGAGCTGATTAGTCAAACCCGCAGAGGCCAAGTTTAGTCAATCCACAGCCCTCACGGGATGGACAACGTGCGAAGGAGGACGCGCATGCACGCGCCAAAAAGGTCAACATCAGCTGGTTCCAAGCGCCGCGCTTTGGTGGAGTCTGCATCCGAGCGCTCTTCTTCAGCGCAGGCGGGTCGGCGGGCAGCCAATACAGGGGCAGCCAGTCAACTAAAGCCCAGCAGATGGACGTCAGTAATGCTGCTAGCTGGTCTCATGCTGAGCACAGTTGCCCTCGGTAGCTGTCTCAACCGCGACCTCAAGCCTCTAACGCCCTGCACGACGTCGGGCGTGGTGCAAGACATCAAAATCACCAATGTCGACAAGGTCGACCTGCTGTTCATCTTAGACGGCTCCAACTCGATGGCGGAAGAGATCGAGCTGCTGTCGCGCGAGGTTCCTACGTTGGTGCGTGTGCTGGCTAGCGGTGACCTCGATGGCGATCCGAGCACGCAAGAGTTCCCGCCGGTGAAAGATCTCAACCTGGGCATTGTCACAGTCGACATGGGCACGGCTGGCGCCGGCGCCAATAACTTCCAAGACGACCCTAGATGCGTGGAGGACGATCAAGTTTATCTGGGGAACGTAGCCTTAGGCGAGGACGGCATTTTGTGGAATAAAACCGCCTTGCCGTGCGATGATCCGAACTCAGAGGATTGCGAGTGTAAAAATCCTCCTTCGGAAGAGGAAATGGCGCGCCGCTACCTCACGTTTACGCCTCCCGAGGATGAAGCGCAGCTGGACGGCGCTGTCACCGAGCTTGTCAATAAGTTCTCTTGCTGGCAGCGTCTGATCAAGCTCGAAGACGGAGAGACCAAGGCTTCTGGACAAGTGTCGTGTGGCTTTGAGCAACAGCTTGAGGCGATGATGAAGGCCACGTGGCCGGCAGATAACCCTGAGCTCACCTTCTTCCAAGGAACTCGAGGCCATGCTGGCGCAGAAAACGCCGGGTTCTTTAGGAAGGACGCGCTTTGGGTGATGCTGTTGGTCACCGACGAAGACGATTGCTCGGCACCCGACTCCACACCCTTAGAACCTAACCCGAATGATCCCGAGGAACGTGAAGATTACGACCCGACTACTTCAGGGGGAGGTCCATACGTTGACGACATAGGCGGCGCGACAAAGGAGTTCAACGTCTTGTGTCAGCGCGCTGCCGAACAGCAAGAAGCCGGTGACGGCTCCCTGCTCTACGACGTAGAACGTTACACGGAGAACCTGCTCAAGCTGCGGCCGGACCCAAGCTTGCTGGTGTTCTCCGCAATCGTCGGGTTACCAATCGAGGGTGACGCCGCAAAGCTTTACGAGGACCCGCTTGCCATCGACTTTGAAGGAATCCTTGAACATGAAGAGATGCAATATGGGGAGGAGTTCCTTTGCGACCGCACCCAGAATGAGCGCTTTACCGCTTGTCTGAACGGGAAAGATGAGGGTGCACGGGTATACCTTCCACGGTACGCCTGTTGTATCGACTGTGGCGACGATGAAGGTGGAGAGGTGGACGAGAAGGCACGCGCAGAAGCAACAGCCATAGCCGCACCGGCCCGACGCATCGTGAAGCTGGCGCAGAGTCTCGAAGAACAGGGCGCCAATGGAGTGGTGCAGCCGATTTGCGTCACCGAAGGTGCAGACAACGACCCCAACGCGGGATTTAAGCCGGCGATTAATGCGATTCTGGTCAAGATCGCCGACTCACTCGGCGCTGTTTGCCTGCCACGTGAGCTGGACAAGGACGACGAGAGTCGTGTCGATTGCGATGTGGTCGAAACCCTGCCGCTCCCGGCCGAAGGCGTCAGTCGCGTGACCAGCTGCTCGGAGCTCACATCGCTTGGGCGCGACGCTGAGCCGGTGCGCGTGGAGGAAGACGGTCGCGAGGTCTGCCGCATCAATCAGGTGCCCAGTGTGCCGGAAGCCGCCACGGTGACCTGTAACCCAAGCACAGGTGAGAACTGCGGTTGGTACTACGACGACTTCAGCGACCTGGTCAAAGAGCGGTGCCCCCCAAGTGCCATCCGCGAGGCCTCGCAGCGCGTCGCATTCACCGAGGGCTCCGAGCCGCAATCAGGGTCGCAGTTCCGCCTGGAGTGCATTGAGCGCGTGCAATCTGTGCCTAACATCGGTGTAACCCTTGGCAGCGATTGCAACCCCGACGAAAGCAACTGCCCCGAGGGCCTGTTCTGCGAGCCACGCAGCGAGACCTGTCAGCAGCGTTGCGAGAGCACGGCAAACTGCCCGAATGGCTACGCGTGCGATACGGAGATGGCTGAGCCGCTCTGCATCAACCCCACCTGCTTCTAGTAGGTCGGCAGAGGGTGTGGTGGTAGGGAGGCGTTCGTGCGCCTGCCTACCACCACGAGCTAAGGCAATCGCATCTAAGTTGGCGGGATGGAATGCACCGTCTGAGCCGTTTGGAACGTCGTGCCGTTTGAGACGTCGTGCCGTGTGGGACGCCGTGCAGGGTACTGACTAGCCCGCGGGAAGATGCATCGTGAGCGAACGTATTGGGGGGACCGCTTTCCGAAGGAAAGGGGTGGGTCCCGCTGAGTGAGCGGCGATGCATCTTCCCGCGGGAAGATGCATCGTGAGCGAACGTATTGGGGGGACCGCTTTCCGAAGGAAAGGGGTGGGTCCCGCTGAGTGAGCGGCGATGCATCTTCCCGCGGGCCAGCACACCCAACCCACCAGAGCGCGCTCCCACACCATATCCCCGTTTCTTGCAGTTCTTCTGTTAGGGGTTCAAAGAAGATGCGCTTGGTCCGATAGGTATATGTAGACATCACAACTGAGCCGCTGGCTTCCCCGGTCAAGGAAGAGCGCCTCGCAGACTCCAAGGAGGAGTTTATGAGCGTGCGCCACCTTGCCGGAATTTCCGTTATCCCATCTCTGTTGATCCTCTCATTTGCCGGCGTCGGTTGCGTCGCGGAAGAGGAGGTCACGGCCGACCCCTATTTTCTCTTTGGCCCCGAGGTCAAGGAGGTCAGGGTGGAGGTTGACTACCAGGCTGGCGCAGCGCCTTTTGTGCGCGGAAACCGGTTGATGGAGCAGCCTTGGGACTTCTTCCGCATCAACGCGGAGGCTCTCTTTGCGCGTCATCCACGCGACATTCACGTCCCATCGGGGCTTGAGGAAATGGAGCGCATCGACGACATCGCCCCCAAGACGAAGACCTTCACCACCGAAGCCATCATGGACATCGCCGCTCTGCACCGCGATGCGTACAGCGATGGGCTGCTCGCCTCCTACTACGTGATCTTCCTCGACGGACACTACGCCGATGAAAACGGAAAGCGCGACGATGTGTTGGGTGTGACCGTCGGTTCCACAGGGGTTGTTGCCATGTTCAAGCCGGTGATCCGCAAGGTGAGCGGCTCTAGGTTCGCCGAGCAGGCCACCCTAATCCACGAGTTTGGCCACGCCATCGGGCTGGTCAACTTTGGCCTGCCGGTAGTTGGGGACCACCACGACGAAGCGAACGGTGCCCACTGCAATAACGAAGACTGCGTGATGTATTACCTCAACGAGGGACGCAAAGACCTGGTGGAGTTCATCGAGCGCTTCGAGGCTACAGGTGATGCGGTGATGTTCGGTCCAGACTGCCTCCGCGATGCCTTCGCGGCCGGCGCATAGAGACAGCCGTGCCGGCTAAAGAACGTAGCACCGAAACTCTTACGACTTCTCTTCGCATAAGCCTCATCACATAAACCAGGCTCTTCACATAAACCAGGCTCTTCACATAAACCAGGCTCTTCACATAAACCAGGCTCTTACATAGACCACGTAAGCGCGGCGGGCGTTCCAAGCAGGGCGCCCGCTTCTTCTAAAGCCAATCTGTACTGGGTCCGTTCTGTACTGGGTCCGAGGCGCCCGTAGCGCCATCTAGGCGGAACACCCCGGAGCACTTCTCGTAGGGGTTCATGCACCGAGATGTGTCGCGGCAATGGCTCTCTCAGAAGCACTCAGGTTAAGCGCTTTGAGGACCTCGGGCAGGCGCTTGGTCGGCACGCTTGCCCGCGTGGGCATACCACCCTCCAGCCCGAGAAGCGTCAGCAAGTTAATGCCGCTATCAAAGCGCGCCGCCAGCGTCACCGATGAGGCATCCACAATGCAGGCTAACGTAGCCCGCTCTTGCCCCAAGAGGAGCAGCTCTGTCTTGTCGATACGTTGTTTGGCCGGCACCCCAACGAAGGCCACATCACCTATGACCGCATAATCCCCAGCGAGCTTTTCTGTGGAGCGACGTATGGCATCGAAATCGTGTGCTTTGGCACTAACCAGCGCCCAAAGCCCCGCATCCGTCGCGCCTTCGGTGAGGAAGCGGACAATGAGACCCTTGAGTGAATCGTCGCGCGGGTGCGCCCGTAATGCCGCATCCAGCACCTTTCCGCGCGCGCTAGGTCGTCCGAGGCAAGTATCTATCGCGTGAGCATCCGCGTCGGCTCCGGGGTAGGGCTCTGTGCCACCACGCAGCCACTTGGCTGCAGAGAAAAGTCCGTCGAAGTCGTTGTGGCAACAGATGGTATCCACTCTGCCGGCGCGATGCACAACCTCCTCGGTGATCATCTCGGGACACGCGCCATGCTCCCGCTTGGTGGCGAGCATGAAACGTGCATCATCTTGATAGTCGGCGTGGCGCTCGTGATCGTGATGATCAACCCAAGCAGCAAGCCGCTCTCCGAGACCGGTGATAAACGGAGCCGTTGTCTTCTCGAAGCTGACGTGCCCCACAGAGGATGCGAATGCAATGTCTAGAACGGCCACGCGGCCGGAAAGTTCCTCTGGCTTGGGAAGTTTTCGCGGCGTAGCGAAAACTAACTCAGCGCGCGCACCCATATCGAAGTGTGACCTGTTCCCCATGCTGCGTCGAGCCCCGAGTCCGCAGCACCTGACCTACGAGCGGAGGGACGTCTCGCACTCTCAGGGTGGCAGGAACCACGGAGGTTCTTCCGCAGTGGCTGGTTGCGCGCTCACCAGCCAGGCAGCTACTTCTGTGGCGGCTGCGGAGGAGCCACACGCTTTTGCGACAACGGAGCACCTGAACCACCCTTTGCTCCAGCTGAGGAGGAAACGCCCGCCTTCTTCTGATTTGCAGATGTTGCTCGCACCTCTTTAGCCACTGCACTTCTTTGCGAAGAAGGGCCTCGTGAAGAAGGACCACGTGCTGAAGGCGGATTCGCCGGAGGTGCGGGATGGTTGGGTGGAAGCTTACCCGCCTTCGGCTGCTTGGTGCTCTTGGGTGCCTTCCCGCCCAACACTGCGGCAAGTTCTTCCACAACGCCGTTGGCAGTGGACGTCACGAGTTTCGTCCAAACCTGGGTTGCATCGGACTTGGCGTAGTAGTGGCTCGTGTCACCCGCCTCTACCCTGACCAGCTCTACCTTCGCGCGCGCCTGGCCTTCGGGTTCATACACCAGTGTCATGACTGGAGAAGGGGTGCCAGCTTGATCGAGCTCAGCACCTGGCTTCTGCTTTGGCTTGAGGTACTTCTCCACGCGAAGCTGCCCCACCTTGGTTAGCCAGTTGCCGTAAAGTTCGTTACGCTTCTTGGGGTTTTTGGCCGCGACCCATTCCGCCTTGGTGGGGTCACGCCGCTCGCGATGGAGCAGCCTGGTACTCTTACCGCTCGCGTCGTGCACCGTGAGCGACTCCACATCGGCGAGCTCGAAGTCGGTCAGATCCCGCTGCATGAAGCGGAAGCTTGCGCCTTGTAGATCGCGAGCGATCTCAGCACTCAACAGGTAAACTGGGCCGCCCTTGACACTCTGGATGTAACGGTCGCCTGCACCGAACGTGCTTCCCCCCACCTTATAGGCCGCCTTGCGGCTGCCGCATTCCAAGCGCAGCGTCATCTTGCTGTCGGTTAGTTCCAGTTCCTTGAGCGTGTCTTTACCGACTGTACCCAAGGATCGCATCGCGCGAAGCGGCGCCAACCCCTGCAGGAAGGTCTTTGAAGCTTCGTTACCGACAAACACCTGGGGCTCGGTGGCTTTCGCATTCGCTTTAGGCTTCTGCCCCGCGGGTGGAACGTCCTTGACCTGGAACCAGAAGTATCTGCTTCCGCTCCCTTTTCGCGCTTCGGCGCGAATCTCCTTCCGCTCTTGCTCAAGAACAACCGCTGAGAGATTGTCGGCAGAGCATTCGAAGACTTCCAGCGCGCCTTCTGGACGCCCTTCGTCGTCAGGCCGCGTCCACGTTGAGTACGCAGCGACTAAGCCGACTAATGCTAAAACTCCGTGCAGTACGACGCCCTTCATCGGCTTTCCTCCAAGCTAATATTTCTCAACTCTGTAGCTCCCAACCCTATAGCTCCCAACCCTGTAGCTCCCAACCCTGCAGCTCCCAACCAGATCCTCGCTTGATGCTTCAACTGGCGCCGCGATTGCGACGCCGGCGGCGTGCGGAGATCCACACCCCTAGGAAAATGATCGGCATCGGTAGGGCGAAGGTGGTCAGGTAGAACCACGGCTTGTCTTCTTCTTTGCTGTGTTCGATTCTTACGTCTTCTTCGGATGTCAAATCGCCTGAGAGCTCTTCTTCGCCGATGAGCCATCGCAGCGAGTCCACGAAGGGGAACAGATTGCCTTTGTTGCCAATCACCTTATCGGTGATGAAATCGCCGTCCGCAATGACCACCGCACGCCCTTCACGCCCTCCTTGATTGGGAACGGTCACAGCCGCCATGAGGTTGAGGCGCTCAAACTTTTCCTCGCCGTCGCGCTCGTAGTTGCCGTTTAGGTCACGCCAGAACTGCGTTGGAGTCCGCAACGGAAAGGTGACTTTCGGGTCGGGTGAAACCTTCGCGTCGGAGTTAGCAAGGGCACCGCCTTCAACGAACACGGTGGCTATCTCGCGAGCCAGGCGGCTGGCGGTGGTGACCGACGGGTGGGATGAGTAGTCCTTCGAGAAGATGAAACCGCGATCAGCCTCTTTAAATGTGCGGCGCATGTGAAACTGTTCGCTAACCGCCATACCAGGTAGAAGCTCCAGCCCAAGACCGGTGAGCAGCGGCTCGAGCCCCACGTCGGTATCTGGATCGAGTAACAACATCAGCCTTCCACCTCCACGCACATAGCGCAGCAGGGATTCGGCCTCTTCCTTGACGAAGGCCTCTCTTGGACCCACAACGGCAACCGCTCCGGCGCCCTCTGGCACTTGGCTACCAAGCCCCTGCGCCATGCCGAGCTCGTTGCTTTTGATATTGAATCGCTTGAGCAACGTCTGCATGGCTTCCACGCCATCACCTTGTCCGTAGCCTTCTCTGTCCTTACTGTTGCGCTCGCCGTGGCCCACGGTTAGGTGGAGCGACCGCTCCGGCTGCGTCATCTTGGCGAAGCGCTCTTGAAACGTGGCATCAAGCGTCCGCAGTTTTGGACGTGCATCTTCAAGATCAGTGCCGATTTCGAAGCGCTCGGTCTGAGCATTCTTATCCGTCTTTTCGCCGCGCAGCAGCAAGACGTGGCCATTGTCCTGCACCTTCTGATCGCGTGCGAACTTTGGAGCGAGCGCGTGATCGATAACGCTCACTTTCAGGTTCTTTGAGTGCTCAGCAAGGTCGTCAAAGTATGGCTTGACGCGGGGAAGCACGTCGTCGCCTTCTCGGTAGAACAGCACCACCTGCATTGGCTCGCCAAGGCGCTCGACTAACTTGGTTGATGTCTCGCTTGGCCGGGTGGTCTTGAAATACGACAGGTCGCGCTTGATGTCCTTTTGCGAGACCACGTAGTTGATGGAGAAGAGAAACACCAATGCCAGTGCCAAACCCAATCCTGCTTGGGCTGCCATGGTGATCCGTCGCTGCTCCACCGCCGCGAGGATCGGCATCTTTCGATAGGCGACCTCCATGAAGATCAGTGCGAACAGAGACGTAATAGTCACCGCAGGCCATAGCGCGAGCAACACGCCCTCAACACGCTCCCGCGCATCTCCACGAAGACCCATCAGGTCGAGACCCCAGCCACTGCTGAGCACGTACAGCAGGAGACCGATTATCACGCCCACCGTTGCCAGAAGCAGGTTTCGCTCTGCCTTTCGCGCACCGCTTAGATCCACCGTGGAATCTACCTTTCGAAGGGAAAGCAGAATCTGCACGCGGAAGACCAAGGCCAGGACGAGACCTGCGCCGCCAAGCCCTAAAAGCGTTCTTCGGACAGCGCCCTCGCCAAGCACACGCTCCGCAGCGAAGAGAAGAATCAGCGAGACGATTAAGATAATGGTTGGAATAGCGCCCAACGAAAACTTTTGAGATGCTTTGCTATTCATGTCGTTCCCTCACTACGAGACAAGTTAGATGTCACTTCTGCAACTGTGGTTTCTGCAACTAGAGACACCACGAGGGTGCCGCATGCGCTCATCGCCACCGTTGGGCCTGAAGTGTTCGCACGGAAGCCACCAAGGAGATGTAGACGATAGATAAGAAGAAAACGACGTCACTTAGCCGGAGAATTCCCCGTTGAAATGGGCGGAAGTGTTCGTCGTATAGAGCGAGGTAGCTGACAATCCTGGTCAGGGGCGGGTCCACGATGCGTGAGAGAAGCCAGCAGAGCAGCAGCGTCACAACGAAAGCCGCTGTGATGACCGCTGCAAGCAGCTGACTTCGCGCGAGTGAAGAGCCGAGGACGCCGAGTGCGAGGCATGCGCTCCCAAGGAGGACCAGTCCTAAGTAACCGGCTGCAATGTGTCCCCATGACACCTTTCCGCGAATGAATATCAGTGCCGGCATGTAGAGCGTGAGCAACGTGAGAAGCGTGAGAAAGATCAGCGCGGAAATGAATTTCGCGATCACTATTTCACTTTCTCGAACAGGCGCCGTGAAGAGCATGGTGATGGTGCCCGATTGCCGCTCTTCAGCAATGAGTCGCATCGATAGAAAGATCGACGCGATCATGGTGGTTCCGCTGGCGAAGAAGAAAAAGTCCTGCAGCACCTCCGACGAGAGCTTGGGCTCCGAGCCCACAGCAAAAGCGTTGAAGAGAAGTCCGTCGATGAGCAGCACGGCAGCGGTGATGATGTAACCCGCAGGTGTGCGGAAGTAACTGCCAAGCTCCCGCCGTATGATCAAGCCAATGTTCTTCATGTCAGTTCCCCATGCAAAGTGGTCGCAGCGAAGTGGTCGTAGAGCAAGACGTCGTAGAGCAAAACTTAGCCGAGGAGGCTAGGCTGCACTCTCTTCGGTTGATGACGCACGCGTCTCGCTGCCATCCCGCCCTTGACTCAAAGAAACGAATATCGACTCAAGCCTTCCGCCCGTCTGACGCAACGACAGGAGCCCCAAGTTGGCGTGCACGATGGCCGCGCCAACAGCCTCGCGCACGTCGGTGTCTGCATGCAACTGCACGGCTTGCACGCCCTCGGCACCGGGGGCGACTTCGACGTTCCTCACGCCCGGCACGCTTGCAAGGGCGAGTCGCACCTGCTCTTCAGTTCCGCGAACTTCGAGGGAGACCGCAGTGGCGCCGCGGTACCGATTGCTCAGCTCACCCTCGGTGCCCTCAGCGGCTATACGCCCCTCGTGCATCATGAGCAGACGGTCGCATGTCTGCTCGATTTCCGAGAGGATGTGGCTGCTGAGCAAAATGGTGTGCTCACCACGAAGGCTGCGAATCATCTGTCGCATCTCCACGATCTGAACCGGATCGAGTCCCTGGATGGGCTCATCCAAGATGAGCAGAGCCGGTCGGTGGATGATCGCCTGTGCAATCCCGACGCGCTGACGGTACCCGTGTGACAGCGTGCCAATTGGTTGGTTCTGCACAGCCCCGAGGCCGCAAAGGTCCAAAACATCGGGCACCCGACCCTTGACGGCGACTTTGGACATGTGCCGAAGCTGCCCAGCAAACTGCAGGTATTCCACCACCGTCATTTCCTCGTAGAGCGGGGGGCGATCCGGCAGGTACCCAATCAGCTTGCGGATCTCGTGCGGGTTCTCCTCAATATCCACCCCGCGCACGGTGACGTGCCCCGTTGTTGGCAGAAGCAGACAGCTCAGGATATTGAGCGTGGTGGTCTTACCCGCACCGTTGAGGCCAAGAAACCCCACACACTCGCCCTCGTTGATGGTGAAGTTGAGGTCGGAGACAGCGCGATGCGTCCCGTAGTACTTGGTAACGTTGTTGACGATGATCATAAAGCACCTGCTAGGGCTTGCCAGTGTCGTAGTCGGGCTCGCCAGTGTCGTAATCGGACCTGCCAGTGTCGTAAGTCAGGTTGAGCTCGGCTTGCGAGGCCAGTCATGCCCCGATGCAAGGGTGATGCCTGAAGCTCCCGAGCTACCAAACGAGAATAATAGAGGAGGCTGCTGTTGGATGGCAAGTTTCACATCCGCAGCGCCACCCAATGCTGTTCACTTAAGCCACTTTGCGGCTTACGTCCGCGGGAAAAACGAAAACTGACTCAACTGAACAGCATTGTTCTTAACTGATCAGCATTGCAGCGCCACCTCATAACTCAGACGGCACGGTAGATGACTATGGTGAGATGAGTACGGAAATGTCGTCTTTGCAGGTAACAAGAAGCACCTGACGTCTACGTAAGCTTTCCCTGAGCCCGCGCGTTTTCAAGGTGCAGCGGTTGGCCTCTGCTAAGATCTGAAGCTTAACGAGCCTGCGTGATGATGAACTCCATAACCGCTCCAACCGAGCATACCTGTTTGACGTGATCCCCTACCCAGCCACCGGCGTCGCTTGCCGCGTCATCCTCCCGTGCATTTGCACCCTTTGGGCTGGATGGACCGGATGCGCATCGATAAGCACGTTGCAGCGTGCTGACACAGCTCCGCCTGGAGACACCGAGGTGACCGTGGCACTGGGTGGCCAACGCCATCGCGGAGAGTTCGCTCAGTCTTACGAAGGCGTGGCGGGCGGCCTCGCCTCGGAGGTGATGGTGCGGACAGGTATTAGCGAGGAGGTTGACCTCGGCGTAAAGGGCTTCGGAAGCGGCGTTGAGGGAACCGTCAAGTGGCAGTTTCTCGATGAGACGGTGGACATGGCGCTCCTCGGCGGAGGCGGCGTGACCATGTACGAAACGTACATCACCTCAGCGTGGTTGATGGATGTCAGCATCACCCCCAAGTTTGAGGTGATTCTTGGGCCAAAGCTTCAATGGCACAGCGCCTTCGACCCGGAGACGCAAGCCTTGGCGGGTGGCCCTTACGCCGGCGGCGTGCTGGGCATCAGCATTTTCCCGGGGGATAACGTCTTCGTTGGCGCTGAGGTGAACGCGCTGACGCATCTGGCGCCACCCGTTGCTACCGCCGTGCAAGGCATGTGGTACCTGAGGATCCACTTCGGCATGACCGGCAATCCTCAGGGCATTGAGAGCCCCACGAATGAAACCGCCAAACCCTCCCGCTGAGGTTCAGAGTCACCAGCCCGGAGCGCTAACCGCTGCGTACGCGGTTCCTCCTCCGACGGCTCCGCCTACTGGAGCAGGAGCTGAACCGACTGCACGTGGTAGGCCATCAGCATGGCATACACGGTGAAAACCGAGAGCGTGCCCACCTGCGCGAGGACGCGCCCTCGGTAGTGCCACAGCACGGCAAGACCCGGACATACCAGGGAAAACTTACCTAAGACGAAGAGCTGAGGGCTGTGGCGAAGCAAGGCCGCCATCAACGGATTGGCCTCCACCGCAAGGCCGCTCGAGACCACGCCCAAAGTCAGCGCGATGTCGACTAGATTAAATAGCAGCGTGAGCAGCAGAAGCGCCGGCAACCAGGAGATGACCAGCGGCTGGACACGTGCCGATGCAACTGTAACACTCATGGACTCTCTCCTCCTATAACGCTCACACTCTACCTATATGCAGGATCCGTTCCTACATTGGCCGACAACGGCGTGCGCGAGGTGCGGTGAGTATGAGGCACCTCAACCCGCCGCGCCCGTGATCGGGTGGTTTGAAGGTAAGCGTTCAGGTAACCTAAACGTTTACGTTTGAAGAGCGCTCTGCGCTCCCCCGTCAGCGGAACATCCGGTTAGAGGCATTTTTAGGCAGGAAAATACGCTTCCCGAGGAGGTTGTATATCGGCTTCCGTTCTCAAACTGACGAGCCGCGTTGTCTTGTGATAAGACGCATACCTCGGCCGGCTGCCCGGCCAGGGGCGGCTCCTGCCAGGGACAACCCCTGCCAGGAGCGAGGAAGCGTCGCGGCGAAACGAGGTAGATGTTCATGACCCAGCTTTTCTCGGAAGAAATCACGCATGACAGGGAGAAGCCGCAACGCTGGATGCTCCTGCTGCACGGGCTCCTAGGACAAGGCCGCAACTGGTCCGGCATGGCACGGCGCCTAACCGAGCGCGCTTCAAGTTGGGGCGCGGTCCTTGCTGATATCCGCTTTCACGGGCGCTCTCTTCAAGTTCAAGGCAACGATCTCGCACAAGAGGCCACCTTGGCGGCCGCCGCACGCGACCTGGCTGGACTGCCTCACTGGTCGCACACGGAGGTGTTGCTGGGTCACAGCATGGGCGGCAAAGTTGCCCTCAAAGCAGCGGCTAGCTGCCCCAAGCTAAAGCAGCTCTGGCTCATCGATATTTCGCCGTCAGCGGAAAAGCACGATACCGACCTGATGGGAGTTTCTGAACTCATCGACAAACTTGCTGGCCTCAGCAAGCAGACTTTCTCGACGCGGGAGGCGTTCGTTGCGAAGCTGCAAGCGGCAGGACAACCGCGAGGGGTGGCGCAATGGCTGGCTATGAATCTGAAGCGTGTCGATAGTGGGTGGCAGTTCGGCCTGGATGTAGAAGCCATTCGCTGCTTCTTCGAGGACCACCGCAAGCACGATCTGTGGGATGCGCTTCAGGATCAAGCTCGCCGAGGCGTTGAGTGCCACATCGTTGCCGGAAGCCGCTCAAGCCACGTCGACGACCAGGATCGGGTGCGGCTGGTTGAGCTCACCTCGGAGTGCGCGCGCCCCGCGCAGCTTCATGTGGTGGATCAAGCGGGACACTGGGTCCACATCGAGCAACCGGAACGGCTGCTCGAACTCATCACGCGGCATGTGGGAGAGCTCTCTCCTTTGCCGCATGGAATCCCTCACGACTAAAGGAGCCTCCTTGCCTGCACCGCACATACTTGCACCGACTGATTTTTCCAAAGCTGCGCGGGTCGGGCTAGAGGCAGCGGCGGAACACGCACACGCCACCCGAGGACGCATCACCCTCGCCTATGTCTACCACGCATCCGTGCTCACTTTGCCTGACGATCCTGCTCCAGATGATCCGAATGTGCCGGTAGAGGAGTTTCTTCGAGAGAGGTTGAAGGCGTTAGAAGATACTGTCTTTGGTGGCGTTGACACCACATCCATGCTTCTCGCAGGTTCCGATGCAGCAGCAACGCTCTCCGATTTTATCGCTCACAATGAAGTGGACCTGGTGGTAATGGCCACGCGAGGGCGCAGCGCGCTCGCGAAAATGCTGATTGGGAGCGTCACCGAAAAGTTGATACGTGCCGGTGACTGCCCGGTGCTATGTGTGCCTGTGCGCAGCGCCGCAAAATAGGCCGGATAGTCGCCACGAGAAGTGACACCGAAGAGTGGCCCCGAGAAGCAGGACTGAAAGTGGCCTCGGGAAGTAAGACCGGGAAGTAAGACCGGGAAGTGATGCCGATGTATACGCCGATTCTTGCGACGCTCGGATACGTGCTCAGCTCCGACGGAACCCATGTGCTGATGGTGCATCGCAACAAGAGAAAGAGCGATCACCAACGCGGCAAGTGGAATGGGCTAGGCGGCAAACTTGAGGCGGAAGAAGATGTCGCGTCCGGCATGCGGCGTGAGATCTTCGAGGAGGCAGGCATCGTATGCACCGAGATGGCGTTGGCGGGTACGGTCAGTTGGCCGGGATTTGGAGCGAAGGGAGAAAACTGGTTTGGCTTTATCTTCCGCATCACGGCCTTCTCAGGTCAGCCTTTCAAGGAGAACGCCGAAGGCTCGCTTCATTGGGTTGCGATTCCCGACGTGGAGAGCCTGAACCTCTGGGAAGGCGACAGAAGCTTCCTTCCGCTGGTGTTCGAGAAGAGTCCAACGGCGTTCCACGGTGTGATGCCTTACCGCAGCGGGAGGCCCGTCTCGTGGCACGTGACCAAGCTTTAGCCCCGCTGCTTCTGCACTCGGGCCGGCCAATACCCTGCACGGCGTCGACACATGACATAGACGGTGCATCCCAACCCGCCAAGTTAGATGCGCTTGCCACGGGACTGCCCCCGCAACGGGAGCGCCCTGAAGCTCTCTTACCAGCTACTCTTGCGGACGCCGGGGAGCTTCCCTTCAAGACCTAACTGGCGGAGTGCAATACGCGAAATGCCAAACTTACGGTAGTACGCGCGCGGCCGTCCTGTGACCACGCAGCGGTTGCGAACGCGCACTGGGCTCGCGTCACGCGGCAGCTTTTGCAGCTTCACCTGAGCCTCTTCACGCTCCTCATCGGGCGTCTTCGGATCACGAATCGCCTCCTTCAGGCTCTTTCGAAGCGAGGCATATTTCTCAACCATCGCTTTTCTATGCTCGTTCCTGGCGATTTTACTTGCTTTAGCCATCCGTCAATCCTGTTTTCGCTCCATCGCGGCGCCCTATGCCCCGTCGTCGGCGCGTGCATCGCTAGTACCAACATCGCCAGTACCCACAATGCGTTGCGCGCGCGCGCACACTTATCTCTCACATGCATCTACCGGCGGACGCGGCACGATTATGCTTCTGCTGCGACCGAAGGCGCAAAAGGTAGAAGACCGAGCGTCAACTGTCAAGCACATGCCCTTCCCCTTTTAGGCCTCCAGGTGATGATGAAGCGCCTCCAGGTGACGAAGTGGGACTGCAAGGCGACGAAGCTAGGCCTCTGGGTGGGGCTTCAGGGCAGTCGCATCTCAACTGCGTGGCAAGTCAGCGGGATCAGACCTACCGTATCGTCTCCCGTAGAGGGCTTGTAAAGCAATCTTTACAAGGTCCGCGATCAGGTGCGACGCGGCCTCGTGTGACGTCGTAACGGCTGAGCCGTCCGCCGCGGTCCCAACTTTCATGCTTATGATAGCCAGCCGGGGAACAAGGTTCCCATCCAGAAATGAGCCTGAGCCTCCTGGCGAAGTCGACTACGCCACTCTTTTACCGAGGGTCTGGCACCCAGACCCTGTGCCACCCAGACGCTGTGCCACCCAAACCCTCTACCGCGGAAGTCAATCCCGCCGCATTCACCCAAACTCCCCCGCCCATCACGAACGTGTTCGGGTAGCAGGGAGGACACGGTCGTGGCATCCAGACATTGTTGCAAATCAGTGGGTTCGCTCCGGAAATCAGCCTGAGCCTCCTGGCGAAGTCGACTACGCCACTCCCCCCCGCATGTCGGCATGTACGACGGGCCCGCGGGAAGATGCATCGTGAGCGAACGTATTGGGGGGACCACTGCGCCCTGGTTTGAATGACGCTGCGCAGTGGTGGGTCCCGCTGAGTGAGCGGCGATGCATCTTCCCGCGGGCCAGCCACTGCACTCAGACCAGCCACTGCACTCAGACCAGCCACTGCGCTCAGACCAGCCACTGCGCTCAGACCAGCCACTGCACTCAGACCGCCCCACTGCGCTCGGGCCTACCGAAGCCGCACAGAACCCTCGCGAGCGATGCGCCACCTGTCCCCTACTCCTCGAACTGGCGGATGTACTCGACGAGGGCGCGCATGCCAAGTGGCCGGATCTTACCCTGGTAAGCTGGCATGAGGCCGCGGCCCTTGGCAATGGCTGCGTAGAGCTGGTCGTCACTTCGCGCGTTCTGCCAAGTGGCCTCGCGCATGTCGGCGATGCGGCCTCGCAAGGTGCCCAATGCATCCCCGTCGCCTCCTCCTCGTGCGCCATGGCAAGAGGCGCACATGTCCCTCCACAACGCGGCCGAGGCCTCCTTCAGTTGTGTCTCGCTAAGGCTTTGAGCTTTCCCGTCCAAACTTGCATCAACACCCGCACCGACGCTGTCACCGTCATTGGTTGACGGCAGCTCCTGTCCTGCTGGCACCTGCCCCGCTGGTACCTGCCCGGGCGGCACGCCCGAGGCGGCTGATGCCGCACTCTCCGCGGCAGTTTGCTGATGATCGGATGGCTTCCACGTCGGCAGATCCTCCGGAGATCGGCCCTTGCACGCACAAAACGCGATACACACGGAAACGGAAGCGCTGCACATCACCGCTCTTGACGCGCCATTAAGGTGGACAGGCAAAGCCATTCGAGCGAGGCTACGGTTTGGAACTTGGATGTGCAACTGACACCCTCAAGATAGTTAGCTGGAAGGCAAGCAACAGGCGGTTGAGCCCGGTGAATCAATGAAGAAGCAAGCTCTAGGACAACCAGGTGACCGAGTGGCCTTGGTCGCGGGAGTACGTACCCCCTTTGCCAAGCAAGGCACGTCGTTTCGGGCCATGACCGCCCTTGATCTGGGTCGTGAGGCTGTCTTGCGGCTGATCGAGCGCACGGAGCTGCAAGTGGATAAGGTTGATCAACTGGTGTTCGGTCAAGTTCTTCCCTCGCTGGCTGCTCCCAATGTCGCACGCGAGATCATTTTGAGCGCCGGGCTGCCGGCAGGCATCGAAGCCTTTTCGGTGTCGCGTGCTTGCGCCACGAGCTACCAATCCATTGTCAGTGTGGCAGAGGCAATCTGCGCAGGCACCATTGATTGCGGGATCGCAGGTGGAACGGACAGCGCGAGCGACATTCCCATGACGCTGTCGGCTCCGCTTTCTCTCGCACTTCAGCGCCTTAGCAAAGCTAAGACCTGGAGCGACCGCGCCGGCGCTTTGAGGGGCCTCAGCGGGCGCGACTGGAAGCCCATTCCTCCTGCTCTCACAGAGCGGTCAACAGGACTGTCTATGGGTCAAAGCGCAGAAAAGATGGCGCAGGAAAACGGCATCACACGCGAGGAGCAAGACGCGTTTGCCCATCAAAGCCACGCACGCGCGTCAGCAGCGTGGAGTAAGGGGCACTTCGATGAACAAGTAGCGCCGGTGTTCTCTGCGCCCGACTTTGCTGAAGCGGTTGAAAGAGACTCGACCGTGCGAGACGACTCATCGCCCGAAGGGTATGCGGGGCTTCGTCCCGTCTTTGACAGGACATATGGCACCATCACGGCGGGCAACAGCTCTCCGCTCACCGATGGAGCGAGTGCTCTGCTTCTCATGCGCGAGTCGCTAGCCAAAGCCGAGGGATATACGCCTCTTGGCTACTTGAAGAGCTACGCCTTTGCGGCGCTCGATCCAGCAGGACAAATGCTGATGGGACCCGCCTATGCAACACCGCTCGCGCTTGAGCGGGCAGGAGTCAAGCTTGCTGACCTTGCCATTGTGGACATGCACGAGGCTTTCTCTGCGCAGGTTCTCTCCAATTTGCAAGCGTTCGAGTCAGCGGATTTCGCGAAGAACAAGCTTGGGCGAAGCCAAGCGATCGGGAACATTGACATGGAGCGCTTCAATGTAGACGGCGGTTCAATCGCCCTTGGGCATCCTTTCGCGGCTACTGGTGCAAGACAAGCTACGCAAGCTCTGCATGCGCTCAAAAGAGCGGGCGGCGGATTGGCTCTTTGCACCGCCTGCGCCGCAGGTGGAATAGGCGCAGCGGTTGTCTGGGAGGCTGCATGACCACACGCGATTCAACACGCACAAAGACGGAGAGCAAGAAGAACTCCATCCAACTCGAGCGGCAGGATGACCTTGCCCTCTTGTGGATCGACGTGCCTGGAGAAAGCACCAATCCGGTCAGCCCAGCCTTTGTGGACGAGATGAACGGACACCTAACCTCCGTTGAAGAGGATGAGCAGATTCGTGGTGCCGTCTTTATCTCACGGAAGAAGAGCGCCTTCATTGCCGGCGCAGACCTGCGGGTGCTGGAGGAACTTCAGGAACCGCAGGCGGGAGCACGAATGGCCACAGCGGGCCAGTTGCTTCTCGAACGGATCGACAAGTCAACTAAGCCCTTTGTCGCCGCCATCCATGGCGCGTGCCTTGGTGGCGGACTGGAGCTCGCCCTCGCATGCCATGCACGAATCATCACAACTTCAAAGGTGACGCGCCTTGGTCTGCCTGAAGTTCAAGTCGGTGTGATTCCAGGCGCTGGCGGCACGCAGCGGCTCCCCCGACTCATCGGGCTGGAGGCAGCTCTTGACCTCATCCTTACGGGACGGCAGGTGGATGCTCAAAAAGCCAAACGCCTGGGTCTTGCTAGCGATGCCGTTACGCCGTCGATCTTGCTCCAGGCGGCTAAAGGTGCCCTTCGGGAGCTGCTCGTGCACGGAGCAAAGAAAAAGACGCGACGCGCGCGCAACTGGTCGGAACTCGGTCGCTACGCCCTGACCAGCAACCCCATCAGCCGCAAGGTGATCTTCGATCAAGCGCAGCAACGGGTCGTGCGGAAGACGCGGGGCAACTATCCGGCTCCTCTTCGTGCCATTGAGGTTATGCAAACCGGCCTTACCCGTGGCTGGCAGGCAGGTTTGGCCGCTGAAGCTCAGGCTTTCGGCGAGCTGGCAGTCACGCCGCAAGCCAAGGAGCTCATCGCTCTCTTTTTCGCAACGCGTGATGTGACGCCGAAAGTCGACGCCGCGGAACACCCAGAGCCGACACAGAAGGTGGGGGTGCTTGGTGCAGGGCTCATGGGCGCTGGAATCGCGCACGTCACAGCGGCGCGTGCTGGTATCCCCGTTCGGCTCAAAGATGTGAACCTCAACTCAGTGGGTATGGGCATCGGCCATATCCGTGGTGCAATTGCCGAACGCGTCACCCGAAAGCGACTTACGCAGGTTGAAGCCGAGCGGATCATGGCGAGGGTTTCAGCAAGTGCGTCCTATCGTCACTGGGGCGATGTCGATCTGGTCATTGAAGCGGTATATGAGGACCTTAACCTGAAGCAAGAGATCCTTCAGGCCGTTGAAAGCCATACCTCCGATACCACGATCTTCGCGTCCAATACGTCAGCAATTCCCATCGCCGACATCGCTGCACGGGCCAAGCGGCCAGCACAGGTCATCGGCATGCATTACTTCTCACCGGTTGAGAAAATGCCTTTGCTTGAGCTTGTCACGCATCAGGGGACGGCGCCTTGGGTGACGCGGAAATGCATCGACCTCGGAAAAAAGCAAGGTAAAACGGTGATCGTCGTCAAAGACGGACCCGGGTTTTACACCACACGTGTTCTCGCGTCTTACATCAACGAAGCGATTCAGATGGTCGCGACAGGATACCGCGTTGAAGACATTGATGGTGCGCTGACCCACTTCGGATTCCCGCTTGGACCCCTCAAGCTACTCGACGAGGTGGGAACGGATGTGGGCGCCAAGGTAGTCAAAAAGATGCACCAAAGCTTCCCGGAGCGCTTCCCCATGCCATCGGCATTGGAAAAGCTCGTTGCGCAGAAGCGGCTTGGACGCCGCGGCCTACTCGGCTTCTACGTCTACGACGAGCAGAAGGAATCAGGGAAGCGCGTGGATCCTTCGGTCTACGAGGCTTTCGAAGTGACCGGGCACCCGGAAGCGCCAGCCGATGAACTTGCGGAGCGATGTGCATTGGCGATGGTCAATGAAGCGGTAAAGTCCTTGGAGGACGGCATTTGCTCGGAACCGAAGGTAGGCGATGTTGGGGCCGTCATGGGTCTCGGATTTCCACCATTTCGCGGTGGGCCCTTCCGCCATGTCGACGCCGTTGGTGCGGACTATGTGGTGACGCGGCTGGAGACCTTCGACCAGCGATTCGGCCACCGCTTCCGTCCAGCAGAGCTCCTAGTGCGGATGGCCCGTGAAGGAAAAAAGTTCTACGAATGAGCGCAAGTCCGTAGAGAAACAAGAGAATCTTCCAGCTCGAGGAGCTTTGGGGTATACTCCTCCCGATGATGATTGAGGCGCTCAGTGTGGAGACAGGTCCCGTGCCGCTGAGTGGCCATGGTAGGAGCGGCGTGGAGAAGAGCCACAGCGGACGCAAAGGTCCACCAAGCCTGCCCGCCGGCAAAGGCATCTTGATAGTCGAAGACGACCCTGACGCGCAGTGGAAGCTCGCACGCTCTCTAACGGTGCGTGGGCATCGTACCGTCGGTGCTGGCACCGGAGAAGGCGCGCTTGCTCTCATCGCAGAGTGGCCCGTGGGTGTCGTCTTGCTTGATGATGACCTTCCTGGCATGGGTGGTCTAGAGGTGGTGCAGGCGCTCCGCAAGCATCACCCGCGCATCCCCGTGATCTTCATGACGCACACCTGCAGCAAAGAGCGGCTGCAAACCATCCTGCGCGCAGGAGTTGATGCTTGTATTCTGAAACCCATCGATACGGCTGAACTCAACATGGTGCTGCGTCGCGTGAGCTCTTACCGCGGGCTACATATCAGCTGAGGCTCGGTCCCTCTCGAAGTGCCGAAGCTCTTGCGGCGCTAGTTTCACGGCACTAGTTTTCACGGAACTAGTTGCTATATTAAAGATACCATTCCAAGGCGTCGCATCTTCGTTGGTGAGGAGCGATTTGAGCGTCACGTGCGACGCGCAAACCCTCAAGCCACTCGCTCAACTTCCGTTCCAGCATTCATGAGAGAATATCCTTGGGAGACTCAAACCTGAAACTACGTCTATCGACGCGCGCAGCTTGGCTACTGTGCATCGGCCTTCTTGCGCCCGTAAAAGCCAATGCGGTCGAGACACTTCCCATCAGCAAAATCCGCCCTGGTATGAAAGGCTACGGGTTGACCGTCTTTCGTGGAAGCAAACCTGAGCGCTTCCCCATCGAAGTCATCGACATCCTTCACAACTTTCGTCCCGATCAAGACCTGATCCTGATCCGCACGCCGCATCCTATCTTAGAACGTGCGTCCTCGGTCGCGGGTATGAGCGGCAGCCCCATCTATATCCAAGACAAACTCGTGGGCGCTTACGCGTACGGTTGGCCTTTCAGCAAAGATCCCGTCGCGGGCGTGACGCCCATCGCGTCCATGCTCAAGGAACTCAAGCGCGACCGAACCCGCGCATCCCGGCGGTCCCTGAAGCGGACCTCGCGCACACCAGTTACAGTGGGGTCAGCACCGAATGCAGCCACAAATGCGCTGGAACAGCAGGCCGCCAAATTTGCCGCGACCGTGTCCCTCGACAGCTCCCTGCAACCGGTGCCGGTGAGCACGCCCTTGCTGCTGAGTGGTTTCACTGACGCAACCACCAGCGTCTTACGTGAGAAGCTTGCGCCCTTTGCCATCGAGCCGGTCCAGGCAGGCGCTGCAGGTCACATGCAACGCCTTCACGAATCGCACGCGAGCTTCCAGGGTGGTTCGGCAATTGGCGTTCAACTTATTCGAGGGGACATCAACGCAACCGCTGTTGGCACCGTCACCTACGTCGCCAAGGACCGGCTTATTGCTTTTGGCCATCCGATGCTCAATGCCGGCGAAACCGGTTTTCCCACAGCAACTGCCCGTGTGCTGCATGTCATGGCGAGCACAGGAAAGTCCTTCAAGATCGCCGAAGCAGTGTCGCCTTCTGGCGTGCTGACCCAAGACCGGCAATCCTGCATCGTGGTGGATCGGCAAGCCAAGGCTAATGTGGTACCCGTGTCACTGCGGCTTCATGGCGTGCCTGCCGCCCCCCGAAAGCTCTGGCGGATGGAGGTGGTAAATCACCAGGTCTTCACCCCGTTCCTCGTGTTCGCAGCCCTTCACAATGCGATCGACGCTGCCGCCAGCGACATGAGCGACGTCGTCTTCAACACCAAAGCACGTGTTCAAGTCTCAGGTCACGGAACCTGGACCGTTTCAGACGGTGGATTCGCGAGCGCTGCTGGTAAGAGCCAGATGCTCTCCGGCCTCAAGGTCTTTCAAATGCTTCAAGCCATATACGGCAACGCCTTCGAGACAGCTCAAGTCGCTCGCGTCGATCTCGACCTTTCGCTACGCTTTGCGAGGGAGGTTATCGAAATTGTTGATGTCTCAGTCGATAGCAACGAGGTAGATCCTGACGAAGTGATCAACCTCTACGTTCGTTTGCGCCCATTCGGCGGAGAGGAAGTGACGCGGATTCATAAGGTGCGCGTGCCACGTGCTGCTGCCGGCGCATCCATACAGATCGACATCTCACCAGGCAATCGCGTGCAACCGCCGCGACCGCAGCCCGACTCGTTAGCTGAGCTACTCAACACGATCAACGAAGGGTTTAGCGCCAACTCACTGGTCATTTCAACGCAGCTTCCATCGAGAGGCCTTCAGTTCAGAGGGCACGTGGTAGAGAATCTCCCACTTTCGGTTCTGACTGCGCTTCAAGCTCGGAGCGACAGCGCAAAGAAGAATACATTCTCCTCTCGCAACTTTAAAGAGGTGAAGATGAGACGCCCGCTCTACGGGTCTGCGCGAGTCAAGCTTCAGGTGCGGGAAACGCCGCGGAGAGTCTCACGTTCCGGCTGACCACGTGTTGCATCTTTAGCGTATTTGCCTTCTCTCACTTCGCACAACTGACCTAAAAAGGAACTCGTACCATGTGCCCGCCGAACGCTTCCAAACTGACGCCCCGCAGTAACTGGTCAGTCCCTGGTGATTCGGTTCTCGAGGAGGTTGTGCATTCGAGCGCGCCCACAAAACCCCACCGGAGCGCGCTTAGGTGCGTGAGGATGGGGTTTGAGGACGGAAGCCGAATGCACAACCTCCTCGGGAAGCATGCCTTCCTGGTCGGAAAGCCACTGACCAGTTACCCTCGCATATGCGCGCTCCTCCAGCTGGTGGCTTCCGCTACCATTCTCACGCTCAGCACGCCTGCACAAGCCGGTCGAACCAAGGTCTTCACGATCGACACAGCCACGGCGTTCGAGGAAGGAGAGATTGACGGAACGGCCATTCGCTCTGAAGGAAGCGTAACCGTAGGCGTCGACCTCCAGCGGTTCGACTTAGCCGATGCGTCGGTGGCCTATTCAGTTGTCAGGGGTGGCCGCGGAGACATATTCGTTGGCACCGGGCGCGGCGGAAAGGTCTATAAGCTCGCCGGCGACAAACTCACGGAGTGGGCCGACACCAAGCAACTCCTGGTGAGCTCGTTGGCTACGGATGCAAGTGGCAACGTCTACGCTGGAACTTCTCCGCAGGGTAAAGTCTTTAAGATCACGTCAGCGGGGCGACTAAGCGAGGTGACCAAACTCAAAGATGCAGAGCATGTTTGGGCTCTGGAGTATGACAGGAAGAAGAACATCCTCTTTGCAGCCACTGGCCCTCGCGGTCGCGTTTATGCCGTCACGTCCGGAGGAAGTGCACACGCATACTACGACACGCAGAAGACACACGTCATGAGCCTCGCGCTTGCCAGCGATGGCGCCTTGCTGGCAGGCACCTCCGATGACGCCATCCTCTTTCGGATAACAAGCAAGAATCAGGCGGATGTGGTGCACAGTTTCGCGGGCAACGAGCTCACGGCCATTGATGCGTCTGCGGGGGAGATTGTCGTTGCCAGCAACAAGTTCAAAGTCACCAAAGGCGCTCAGACCAAGACCGCCAGCGGAACAGCTGCTACAAAACTTGTGGCGAAGAAGGCTCGAGCGGGCGCGGGCGAGATCTGGCGCATCGGCGCTGACGGACGTGCCGAACGCCTCTATGCGGACAAAAGCACATTCTTTTCCAGCGTCGAGATCGTGGGCGATTCTATCTTCGCTGGCGCAGGCAGGGGCGGTAAGCTGCTCAAGATCGAGCCGTCGTTGCGACATGCGGTGTGGATCGCTGTAGATGAACGGCAGATCCTTGCCACGTCTCTGCGGGAGAGCCCAGGATACATTGCAACGGGTGATCCTGGCGCTCTTTACCGCCTGCGCAGTGCGGCAGGCAGTGCGGCAGGCAGTGCGGCAGGCAGCGCGTCGACCTGGACCAGCGATGCTCTTGATGCCGAATTTACTTCACGGTGGGGCACGTTGGAATGGCGAAGCAACGGCAAGGTCGTTATGCAGACGCGCTCAGGTAACACGCCATCACCGGACGAGACGTGGTCGAAGTGGTCGTCGCGCCTCACGCGCTCTGGACCCGTGCGAAGCCCTCATGCCAGGTTTGTTCAGGTACGAGCCACTCTGACAGAGCCCGCGCGATCTGTGCTGCACGCAGTCCTCCTCTTTTATCTCCCGCAAAATCAGCGAGCGCGGATCGTCGAGGTCAAGCCAAAGAAGGCGCGATCCCTGCAGGAAGAACCTAAACAAGAGGCGACGGCAAAAATCACTCTGACGTGGAAGGTTGATAATCCTGACGACGACCCTCTGCGCTACCGACTTCGCTTTCGCGAGGAGAGGCAGAGCCTCTGGCGTGAACTCCTCTCCGATGACCGAATCCTGAAGGAAACGAGTTACACCTGGAACACGAGCAGTGTCCCCGACGGTCACTACATCGTGGAGGTTGAAGCGTCGGATGAGTTGGGTAATCCGGAGGATCTTGCGCTGAAGGCACACGGAGTGTCCGAGCCCATCTTGGTGGACAATCACGCCCCACACTTCACTGACATCAGGCATCAATCAGGTAGAGTGACTGGATCAGTGGAAGATCGCATCGGACCCATTCGCAAGTTAGAGTACGCGCTTGATGGCGGCCGATGGATTCCCTTTGCGCCCACTGATGGGCTACTCGACAGCCGCAAGGAGCGCTTTCAGCTTCGCATCAAGGACACTTCCAAGTCGCATATCGTGGCTATTAGAGCAGTCGACGCCCTCGGTCACTCCGCATCTGTCGAAACGGTGACGAAGTAGCCGTCGTAGGCTCGGGCCGATGCAGGCTCCGCCATACTGGGTGAACGCATGACGGTCGTGAAGTCATCAAGCTCGCTTCCTATGGATGCTGAAAGGCATGTCGCTATTTCAAAACCGCAGGTAGCATGGCGAAGGCGGGCCTAAGAGCTTACAAGCTCGTCGGTTCGTGGTACGTTCCTTCAAGAGCAACCCTGTTGGTTACGTTCCTATGGCTGCCCCAACTTCTCCTGATAGTGTACGTCCGCACATGCTGAGGGACGATGAGATGCGGTCCAAGTTGTTTGGCAAGTACATGCTGCTCAACCGCATCGCGGTCGGTGGCATGGCCGAAGTCTTCCGCGCCAAACTTGAGGGCGTAGCTGGATTCGAACGCTATGTTGCCATCAAGCGGATCTTACCAAGCGTTGCCGAAGATAAAGACTTCATCGATATGTTCCTTGATGAGGCTCGAATCGCTGGGCAACTCAATCACGTCAACATCTGCCCCATCTACGAGCTAGGAAGGGTTGAGAGGACGTACTACATTGCGATGGAGTTTGTGGATGGGAAAGATGTCCTCCAAACCATCAACCGCTTCCGTCGCAGAAAGAGCCACATGCCGGCTGTCATGGCGGCGTGGATCGGCACCAAAGTATGTGAAGCATTGGCGTACGCGCATAACAAGACATCTCAGGAGAATCAGCCACTCGATATTGTGCATCGGGATGTGTCTCCGCAGAACATCCTGATTAGCTACGAAGGCACCGTCAAACTAATCGATTTCGGCATATCCAAGGCGTCGTCACGGCTGACAAAAACCAACACCGGCGTGCTCAAGGGCAAGTTTGGGTACATGAGCCCGGAACAGGTTAAGGGGCATCCAGTGGACGGACGCTCTGACCTCTTCGCCCTGGGCACCTGCCTCTACGAAATGACAACCTCCGACCGGCTGTTTAGGGCGGGGGGAGACTTTGAAACTCTCGAGAAGGTGAGGGAGGCACGCATTCAGCCACCGTCAGAGCGCGTGGACAACTACCCGAAGGGGCTGGAGGAGATCATCCTCAAGGCGCTACAAGTGGACCCGCAGGAACGGTGGAGCACTGCGGCGGAAATGGGCGCGAAGCTGCATGCATTCATCGGCAGCCAGAAGCCCTTCGGCACCTCTGCACTGAGCTCGTGGATGAAAACATGCTTTCAAAAGGAGATGGCGCAGGAAGAAGACTTAGCCAAACAGCTCCGCGAGGCGGAACCGGATCGTGCTGTCTCGGCACCAGAAACCGAATACGAGGGGGGGGATGCGACGGTTGTACAAGAACCCCCGTTACCCTTGCCGCAAGGCGGCGCCATTGCTCACCAGTCCACGCAGATCTTCTTTCACCGAGACTTCGAAGATTCTTCAGACGAGCATGAGGATCCTTCAGTTATCGCGGCACAACCGACCGTGATCCAAGCAAGCCCCTTGAGCGAACCTCCGAGACGGGCTGCAAGAGCAACACCCGCAACGCGACCGAGCTCATCTAAACTCGTGCTCGCCGGCAGAGCGTTGCTGATCACATTGGCGGTTGCGGCGCTACTCGCCCTTGGAGCAGCTCTGGGTTACGTGCTCGGTGGTGCCGCCGTGCATTGACAGCCGTGCCTGCAGGGCTTGACTTTTACCCTTAGATTTGAAGATCTGATGCGGCTTGCTGGCATCCAGCGGGGCGCGCTCTACTGCATCCCAAGCTTTAGACGACGACTCACAGCAGCTTTCTGGCGCTTCTTATATGCGTCATGACTGGCTTCGCCCTCCTCGTTCCGCTGCTCAGTTTCGCTGTCCACCATCTGAAACTCGACCTGCACGAAAATAATTCTTCCTAACTCACGCGCTGCGGTTGGAACGCGACGCCAGAACTCCTCACTTAGACGGACTGGCATATCAACAACGAAGTGCACCGTCCGATATGTGTTGGCGGTGAAGTCGTTGCTGACACTTGCCGCCGATTGTTCGAGATCCAGGTTGAGCTGGAGGTGCGGAATCAGCGCCTGCAGGGTCGGATGCTGATTGCCGAGGTCTCGAAAGTTGAGCAACGTGTTGGTCGACTCGCCCGGGATCACATAGCTGAAGGGAAACAGATCCCGACATAACGCATGGATGATCAGAAAGATGTCTCTTGTTGACCGTGTGACGATTCGAAAGCGCAGCTTGTCGTAGATCTGCGCAGCTATTGTCTCCTGCTTCGAAAGCAACTTGGTGTAGAGCGAGTCTTTGTTCTTTCGACCTCCGATAAACTCCAACACAGGAAGCCCCGCGGTCATCATCATGCCTACAACCCGATATATCTTTTGCTCCACCAGATGAAACAGCTCCTGACTGGATGCGGGGAGCACAAACAGCAGCTCGCGCGCCTCGAGATGGTGGATGATGTGCATCACCTTGAGGATTGAGCAGGCGCACAGTTGGCGATGCCCCTTACTCGACGCAAGCTGAAGCAACTCAGGAAGGCTCGACTGCTCCACCGGCTTTGGGATTGGGAACTCAAAGTTACGGCGGAGATACTGAATAGCTGTACGTTTGACGCAATCGAAACGTACTTGATCCCATGGATCACTTAGATCAAGTTCATGGGCATGGATGTACTCTTGAATCGCGTTGTCCGAAGAAAAGTTCAGCCGGTGCCAATCGATGACGGAACCACCTCGGAGGACCAGGCGCACAGCCTCAAGGTCTGCAAGCTCAAAGTCGCTTAGCGTCTTGTAGTTGACGGAAGTCATGTAGGTGAGTCTGGAGGTCGAGTCGAAGTCGGTAAGCCAAGTCAGGAAGCAGTCTACCATCGGTAGGCGTGAACCACCATTGCACCAGAACCCTCTCAGTCCAAGCGAGCTCCGCTCGGTGATGGCTGCCGGCCGCCGGGTTGTGGCAGCTCGGGCGTGGAGCTCATGCTAGCAGCGTTCAAGTCAGCTCTTGCGTCACCCTCTCTCGCACTTGGCAGTGTGCTGAGCCTTTCGATCGGCATCGCGCTCTCTCAGCTGCCGCTCACCGCTGCACTGGATGCAGACAGTGCGTTCGTTCTCTCCGCGGCCCTGAGTTTGTTAGCCATGCTGGTCTCGCTCACCATGAGACTCCGCGCTCCCTTTCCCACCGTTCGCGCGGTGCGCCATGTGTCGGTAGCATGCCTGCTTCCTGCATGGCTCGCGCTCGTCGGCATTTCCGCTGTGTCTGGGAACCTATGCCTGTCTAGTACCGGCATCTTGTTTCACCTAACGGGCCCGTTGCTCAGCGTGGTGCTAGGGGCAGCGTTCGCACAAGTTCTCGGCAGCGTAGTCCGCACGCGAAGCCTCGGATGGTTTCTGTGCCTGTCAGCCTACGGAGCCGACGTTGCACAGGGCTTTGTGACGTTCATGCGCACGCCCACGGTGGTCCCGGTAGGACATTTCTGGTCGCTCTATCCCGGCACGCCGTACGACCTCAACGTGGAATTCAACCTCAAGTACCTGGGCGCGAGGTTACTGACCCTGTGCGTGACTGCACTGGCCTTGGCGCTGTGCGCGAGCCATCGAGCGCGGAAGCCAGCATACGGAGTCGCGTTGTTCGTCCTCTTTGCGGCGCAGGGCTTCGGGGCAGAGCTCGGTATTGACTCAACATCCTCTGATCTGCAAAAAGCGTTGGCTCGTCGCTCTAGCGGCACACGATGCACCGTCTACACGCCTCTGAAAATACCGCCAGAGCAAGCGCTGCGTCTCCAACACGATTGCGAATACCAAATGTTTCAAACGGAAGCGTTCTTTGGTATCCGCTACCCTCACCACATCCAGGCCTACTTCTTTGAGTCCGCCAAACAGAAGAAAGCCTTCATTGGGGCAGGAAATACATACGTGGCTAAACCATGGAGGCGTGAAGTTTACCTGCAGCTTCAGGGTTGGCCTCACCCCGTGCTCAAGCACGAGATTGCCCACGTGATCGCGGGCCACATGAGCTCCAACCTACTCAAAGTGCCAGGGCTGCTCGGCGGCATGATGCCCTACCCGGCTCTGATCGAAGGTTTTGCTGTCGCCGCCGATTGGGATCGAACGTACGGTCTCGATGCCCACCAGTGGGCGCGCCTGCTTTGGGACCTCGACATGGGTATCAGTCCGCTCAGTATGATGGGCCCTGACTTCATCTTCAGTCCCTCTAACAGGGCCTACACCCTTGCCGGCTCCTTCATCCGATTTCTTTGGGACCGGAGAGGTCCCAAGCCGCTTCGGGAGCTCTATAGCCATGGTGACTTTTCCTCCGCGTATGGCACGCGTGCCTCGACGCTCGTGAGCGACTGGAGAACGTTTCTACAGACGGTCTCACTGCCTCCCGAAGCGGAGACTCTCGCAAAAGCTCGCTTCTCCACACGGGCCGTCTTTCAGGTGCGTTGCGCACGCACCTTAGGAAGGCTGGAGGTGCAGCAAGCTGATGCTTACGAAGCCGGAGCCACTCAAGATTTCATGGCTCTGTGTCAGAAAGCTTCGGAGCTTGCTCCGCAGTCTTCTTCCGCTCTCATGCAGAAGCTTCGAGCACTCGCGCTCACGGGCGCCTTGAGTAGAGCGAGACGTGTAGCAACGCAGGTGCGGGCACTGTCCAAGGGTAACCAACTGCAGCAAGCGTGGGTGCTTGAGCTGCTGGGCGATGCCGCGTTCCGCAGCAATCGCGCAGAACTAGCCAGCAGAACGTATCTGAAAGCGCGTCATCTCAATCGCGTTCCGCATGCAGATTCACGCCTCAACTTGAAGCTGCTGGCCGCGAGTGCGCCAGATAAAGAGCGGCTCCTGTTAAGGGCGCTGGTGCTTTCGCCGACGCACCTGCCCTCCGCTCGGGTGCGTCAATACGAGGCGGCGCGACGGCTCGCTCAACTGCGTGAGGATGGGCTCGGTGAACACTTCCTTGGTGCTCTACTCATGCACGATGGACTCAGTCACCTTGCCGCGGAGCCTCTTACGCGAGCCGTCAAGCGGGGCGGACCTCACCCTGAGGACACGTTGGCTTTATTTGGTGAAGCGAACTTCGCAGCACGTGACATGGCTCGAGCTAAGGCGGCCTGGATGGCGCTTTCTAGGAGCTCAAATCCCACGATGCGGAGCCGGGCGCAAGATTGGCTGGAGCGCATCAGCTATGTTGATAAGGCACACGCGGACAACGCTGGGGATGAGCGCCCGAGGTTGGAGACATTGGGACGACGGCTAGAGGCGTTTTAGTCTGCCAAACCCTAAAATAAGTCCGCCTTGCGTCATTTGGAGCTTCTCCTCCGCGGTCATTTCAGACCTTCGAAAGTATCCGCAGAACGCCACCCGGTCCAACATCAGGCATCCACGCGCTTGGAGGTCCTCGAGGGCATGGGTTGTGAGAGGGGTGCGGTCATAAGACAGGTCAACCTGGAAGGGTTGGGTACCGAGACTTGTTATCAGCCCCAGGCTCGGCTCGTTGTTACTATTCTCGCGGACCTTATGAACACGGAATGCGCCGAGCCACATCCACCCTGTCACAGCGCCTACTTCGAGGAGGGTCTTTTTCGACGCATACTGATACGCCCAATGCATACTCGGCGTCAGTTCCGACTGCTTAAACGCATCATTTCCCTGAACTTCGGCAGCGAAGGCTCCGCGCAGGATGAGGCTGTGAAGCTTGCCCAGCTTGAGCCGTCCACCCACGCCTAAATTCAAGGCGGCGCCTCCTTCCAGTGCGTTGGCACCACCACCTAGGTACGCGAGCTCCATGTAGCGAATCGAGAGGCTCTCCATGCTGAAGTAGCTCGTTCCAAGAGCAAAAGCCGCAGCGCCTACTCCACCTGAACTGGCTTGGCCACCACGTGCCTCTGTCAGCAGCCCAGCCGCGCCCAGGGCTCGGTAAAGCGTGATGGCGTTGCCGCGGCCGGATTTGTTGAACTGGCTATTCACGCCTTCAGCTCGCCTGGCAGCACGCGAGTCGGCACACGCTATGTGGGCCGAGCCAGACATAAACAAGATAGCGGCAAGAGCCCCCGCCCTGCCTGTGCGTGAAGAGGTACGCGCCACAGAAATAAAGGAGGTCACACCTCGGCGGGGAGGCGCGTATACCTGATACGTAACGACCCGCCGCGCGAACCGAAGCCGATGATGCCCTGTCCCATACCCGCTGATACGGCCCCAGGATGCGCCCAGCTTCGAGCGCGCCCGCAAGCGCCGGGGAGGCGCGTATACCTGATACGTAACGACCCGCCGCGCGGACGTAAGCCGATGATGGGCGTAGCCTGGGGTCGTATCAGGATGATTGGCCCTCCTGCAGAACCACAAAATGCAAACTCTTAAACTCAGACTGACCCAGCGTATAGACGACTTCCGTCAGCGTCCGGTATGGCGTGCGCTTGTCAGCGATGAGAGATATCTCGCCGCGGAAACCACGCTGCTCATTTTGCGACCCGATGACCTTCAGTCGCTTGCGGTGTTTGTCCATGATGCTGGCGAGAGGCGTGATAAGAAATCCCGTTCCGCCGCCCTGCTTCTGACTCGGATCCACCTGCCCGTTTCGCAACGAAAGCACGTGCTGACCATCAACCACAATCTCGCTCTGGGAGATCTGAACGGGGAGGGCTTCGGAGCGCTCGCTCTTCTTAGTCGAATAAGGGATCTGAAGCTCGTCGCTCTGGATCACATCGGCTGAGCTGGTGGCAAACTGCTGCACCATGAATACCAGAAGAATGGTCATCACGTCCATCATGGGATAAATGTTGAGTCCCAGCTCTTCGTGCGGAACGCGATTTCTGATCCGCCGGCGGATGAGTCGCTTAACCCTTGCCATGCTAGCGGCAGCCTCCACCGGTGCCTCGGAGCTTGTACCGTCGTTCGAGCCGTCCTGTGCCATCTACTCCCCCACGACCCTTGTCAGCTGCCTTTGCTCGGTGACACGAGGCGAGACGTTCTCATGCGCACACGGGTGATGCAGCACACAATGATTTGTACAGCACATAAAATTTGTACAGCACACAAGATTTGTACAGAACTGGGGACTACCGATCATCGTACGCCCGCTGATAAAAGAATGTCGGGAAATAGCATCTGTTCTCCCGTTTTTCGTACTGCATCCATTGCGCCAACGATGTGCTCGTACTCAATCATCGGGTCGGCCTGAATGATGACTTGCTTCTCCTCAGGGTACTCCTTCTTTACCCGGGAGACGCATTGAGTGAGGGCCTCCCAATCGTAGCGGCTGCCCTGATTGGGCACGGTGAGCACACGCCCTCCCTGCGTGTTTTCGCACCCCGCAGCGAGCTTTCCGCCCGAGCCCGCAACGATAATGCCACTCTCTGTCACGGTGACGCTGAGGTTGAGAGTTTTGGCAGGAGCTGCCCCGCGTTGACCGACGCCCCGCCCCGTCGGCAGCTGCGCATCAATCTCCGCCATGGCCAAGACAGCAGCTGTGGTGGCCAGGAGGAAGATGATCAGATTGACGACGATATCAAGGAAAGGAACGATGTTGAGCTCACCAGCCAGCTCCGAGGGGTCGGGCTCGTCATACCGCGTTCTCTTCCGAATGTATGCGCGCTGAACGGGCGTAAGGTTCATCGCCATGGTCCACTCCTAACTCGAGCCTGGTAGAGAGCCAAATCCCGTAGGCCCTCACCGCATCGCTAGCTGCTTTTGACCCGAATCGTCAGCAGGTTTTCGAGCTTCATCATCGCACGCTCCATGTCGGAACGGATTTTCTTCGCCTGCCCGTGCAGGATCAGGTGTGCGATCATACAAAGTACAGCGATTCCAAGCCCTAAGGCCGTGTTCCACATGGCCTCGGATATACCACGCGAGAGAATGGCTGAACGCTGCGCGGGTTCGGCGAAGCCCACAGCCTTGAACGCCTTAATGAGCCCGGAGATTGTTCCGAGAAGACCGATAAGCGTGGCGATGTTGGCCAACGACCATAGTGCGCCGATACGCTTCTCCAACTCGGGAATCACTTCGCTCATGCGCTCCTCCATCGAAGCAATGACCGACTCTTCACCTCGGTTGACCTGGGTCAGACCAGACTTGACTACCTGGAGAAGGGGCAATGGAGCCGCGTCACAGAGTTTGATCGCGCGGTCAATGTTGCCCGCCTGAACCAGCTTTCTGACTTGCAGCATGAACTCCTGCGTGTTCACCCGGTACTTGGACATGATGTAGATTACGCGCTCGGCAACAACGGCTAAAACAATGGCCAACACAACCAGGTTAACCAGAGAAAAAGGCCTACCCTCCCATAAAGCATGCCCTATATCTTGCATTCTACTGACTCCTTCTTCCTGAATCCTGGATGCCGTCTAGCTTTGCTGCAATCAACCGTCCAGCTTCGCTGCAGCTAACTCTGTTGAACCACAATCTCAAGCTTGAACCACCGCAGCAAGCTTGAACCACCGCAATAAGCCGTTCCGTCGTACCACGCGTTGAACCGGTCGCCTTTGTTACCCAAAGCCGCACCACCCAACACCGAGTTGCTTGCACCCAAAGCTACCATGTCTCCCTGGCTCGAGGCTAGCACCGCATCACCTCTTGTGCAGCCTTCGCTGCTCCTTGCGGGCATGAGAGCTCACGCATGACAACTTGCGGCTATAAAGCTTCATTCGTATCGGTCTCAACGGTTATGTCCCACGCGTATGTCCCACGCGTCAATCTGCCCGCATGAGTCTGCGGACAGGCGGAACGCTACTCCATTGCCTCAACGAGTGTCAATGAAACGTGCACGATCACGCACCTCGCCGATTCACCCAGTGTCTGTGCCTCCCGCGTGTCTGTGCCTCCCGCGTGTCTGTGCCTCCCGCGTGTCTGTGCCTCCCGCGTGTCTGTGCCTCCCGCGTGTCTGTGCCTCCCGCGTGTCTGTGCCTCCCGCATGTCTGTGCCTCCCGCATGTCTGTGCCGCCTGCGTCCTCCTCGCTCAGCGAGAGGTGCAGCGAGCGATCCCTGCCGTTCCCTTCTCGCCCCGTGCTCTCCGATGCTGCGGGTACTCGGCTCTTACAGGGATTGCAGGACCCTCGGTTGGAAGATTGGATTGGGCGCGCTCGAAATCGGCTCCATCGCAGCAGCATTCGGGTGGCTGACCAAAATCCAAGGGATGATGAGCCCTCAGGAGGATGGCCGCGTGATGCTCATGTTGATTTCGCACTGAAGGAGCGACGCCATCTGCACATCATTGTTGACTGCGGCAGCTCTTCGTCGGTATCCTACTTCGAGTGTCAGCATGTACGCGTCGTAGCCACACCTCATCGCAGGATGGGTCACTACGAGCTGACACTGTAGCCAAGGCTGCGAAGTCAGTGAAACGACAAACTGCTGAATGCTATAAGCTGCTGCATGAAGGCGGCAACGTGCAAAGTCATCTTCTCCATCACTTCGAAACCGTTTATACATTTGAATCTGACACCGCGCGCACTGCACCACGGCGCGCTATGAGAATGCGGTAAGAGCCGCAGGAGGCAAATCGATGTCTAGCCTTATGGAACACTTCAACGAGGGCGGATGGGGAATGTACCCCATCTTGTTTTGGCAGATCCTTGCTATCGCGATCATCGTTGAGCGGGCTATTTACCTCTACAAGAGCTCCATCAACAAAGACGTCTTCCTCGCGACCATGCAGAAGTGCATCCTGGCCGGCGATATCGGCCGCGCCATCAAGCTTTGCTCGGCAGCTGATGCGCCGCTGGCTCGCATTGTCAAAGCAGGCCTGATGAAGGTCAATCGCCCCGACGCAGAAGTGCAAGCAGCGATGGATGAAGCCGCTCTTGTGGAGCTGCCACGCATCGAGCACCGCACGCCTTACCTCGCTTTGCTGGCCAACCTGGCGATGCTTTCCGGGCTACTGGGAACCGTGTCTGGCCTGATCACGGCCTTCGGCGCCGTAGCCAATGCTGATCCAGCGTCCAAGGCGACCCTGCTCGCGAAGGGTATCTCTGAGGCGATGAACTGCACCGCCTTCGGCCTTCTCGCCGCGATTGTCGCTCTGATCGGTTTCGCCATTCTAAATGGCAAGACCCAGAAGATCATTGACGACATCAATGGCGCGACGGTGCAGGTGCTTAACCTCGTCGTCAACAACCGTTCCAAGGTCAACTTGCAGGCCGCTTAGTGCCTGCGGCATTCTCCAGAAGCACGACCCCAATCAGAGTGCTTCTAGAGAATGCTTTTCGGGCTACGAACCGGCAGCACATCCGCGTTGCTCTAACCGGACGCGCTACCGCAAGAAGAGCCAGGTCAGAAGTATGGGCTTTCAGGTTCAACCGGTTTAAAGGCTATCAAGATTGGCCTTCAAGATTAGCCTTCAAGATTAGCCTTCAAGATTAGCCTTCAAGATTAGAGAGTAGAGGCATATGGCAAGCATTAACGTTGGCGGTGGTGGCAGGGGAAAGAAATCAGTTGACGCTGAAATTCCTCTCGTTCCCTTCATCGACCTTCTACTAGTTTGCGTCATGTTTCTCCTGGTCACGGCGGTTTGGAACCAGCTCGCACGTCTGGATGCCAACCAGCAGAAGCCAGGTCAGGAGGCGCCGGTGGACGCGCCTCTCGAAGAAGAGACCGACCGCTTTTACCTGCACATCGGTAAGGACACGGGCTACTCGCTCTTCTCCACCCAAGGCGATACAACAGACATTCCCAAGGTGCGCGGAGACTATGATGTGCAGGAGCTCCAAAATAAGCTCCACTACCGTCGTCAGTTGGACGCAAACCGCACGGACATCATCGTCACCTCGGACGACGGCGTGGTCTACCGCGACGTCGTTGGCGCTATGGATGTGGTGCTGGGCGAAGGCTACAAAGACATGGCGCTCGATGTAAAATCCGTGGCACCTCCCACACTTGAGTAGCAACACGCGATTAGAAAGAAATACTAGCGCGCAAGTCGTAGCTTAGTCGTTAGAAAGGAAGCCATCGTGCCAGTTCAGAAACCAGGTCGCGTTCTCCTCACCCGTGTTCCTCTTCGCTTCGTGCAGAGTCGCGTCTCCGGCGGCGGCCGCAAGGCTACCGACGCCTCCATCACGCTCGTGCCTTTCATCGACTTCCTGATCGTGCTCGTCGTGTTCTTGCTCTCCTCGTTCAGCGCGAGCGGAGAGCTGCTGGCCCAGCAGCCCAACTTGAAGATGCCTGATGCTGTCAACGCGGCGGCTCTGGAGCGGGTGCCGCTTATTCTCGCTATTGATCCCGAGGTTGTGACACTTCAGGGGCGGCGAATTGCCGACACGAAAACGCTATCGGCCAACCCTCAACTCGAGCGCATCGACCGTTTAGTGCAGGATCTCGAGACTATCAAACGGAACTGGAGCATTCAGAACCCGTCCAAGCCCTTTCACAATGAAGTGGTGATTCAAGCGGACGAGAAGGTCGACTTCCGCGTGATGAAGAAGGTTCTGTTCTCAGCGGCACAGGCCGGCTACGTCAACCTCTCCTTCGCTGTTAACCAGGCCGGTGAAGACGCACCCGCTGAAGAGTAGGTCTGAAGAGGGCTCCTTCTAAGTCAGCGCCCTCTTGAAAATGAGCCCGCTTAGAAGCGGGCCAAGCGAAGCCATGCTGAGCGAGCTACTGTGAGTGTTCATCAACTTAGACCGGCGAGCCCGGACCTAGGAGAAGAGCCGAAAGGCTTTCGCTCTCGAGTCAGGTGGCGGCTGATCCTTTCTGCGTTTGCTGTCCTGGCGCTGGTGGTGGGGGTGCTCGTCTACCGGAATCACGCGAAGAAGCAGAGGATGCTTGATTCGCTTGAGGCGCGTCACGGACAAAACCCGCAAAAGAAGCTGTCGCAGCTCATCAAACAGATCGACCAGCACGTCGCGCGTGCCAAAGCGGGGCCGCTGCGCCCCGTCGCAAGCAGCAAGTTTCGTCTCAGCCTTCTTCGCCAGCACCCCGGGGTGTATTACAGGGAAGGCGCGGTGTCTTCTGTCGCTTCTTCAGAAGAGGAAGGGCGGTTGCTAACCGACGACGCGTTTACCGCGTGTCTCGGCGTCTCACCCGTCAGTGTTCACAAGCTGAAGGAAGTGAGTGAGTTTGTTGATGACGAATGGCTTGAGCAACGCACCCGCGGAGCCAACGTGATGAAACTCCGGGTAACTGAAGACGAACTCAACCGGCGCATGAAGCGAGACCTACCCGCTGTTCGAGATGCCGTGGAGGCGCGATGGTTGCTCGCGGTAATCAACCGCAACACCCAACACGAGGTCTGGATGTGGGACCTAAGGGACGACCAACTTCTCTTCAGCCAAACCTTTAAGCCGAAAGGGCGGGTGCTACGCGCGCGCTACGGAACACCTCACGCGGGCCAGGAGCCCGCGCGGGAAGCAGACATGAGTCGAGCTCTGACCGATTGCGCGTTGGCGTCCAACGTGAAAAGCTCCCTTCGTCCGCCATCTCAGTAATGATGGGGTGACGCGCAGCCTGGCCGGGAAGCCATGTCTCGGGGCAAGCTATCGTAAGCTGCAGTCAAGCTGCATTTGCAGCACGCACATTCTCATCTATTTGAGGCACAGGTCTCGCTAATGCGCCTTCTTTTACAACTTCTCGCGATAGCCGCGATAGGCACCACATTGGGCGCGCTTCATGGGATTTTTCGCGGCTTTCCCACCTCTAGCACGCTAGAAGCAGACGCCACCTGCGAGGCACCCATCGCGCAAAATGATCTGGTGCACTGGATTAGCGCGGAAGAGGCAGTCGATGCCTACTCACGCAAGGCGGCTACCTTCATCGATGCACGATCAGAGGCGCGTTACGTCTCAGGGCACATCGCACAAGCCGTTCGCCGAGAGGCGGCGATCGTCCAGGAACCCACCCTGAGCTTCTCGGCCGATCATATGATTGTCGTTTATGATGACCGTTCAGATGATTGCCGGAAAGCGAAGCAACTGTCCAGTGAACTCATCAAGCGCGGCTTCCGCGACGTGCGTGTGCTGCAAGGCGGCATGGAAGCATGGAACGAGGCGAAGTATCCTGCGCAGTCGGGGTCGACTCCGTAGCGCCATGTTGCAACTCGACCTGTTCTCAGCGTTTCGAAAGCAGAAAAAGGGGCAGCCACTCAGCACTTTAACGCAGGCAAAGCTGCTTGAGCCTCCGCCCGCGCGCCAAGCCGCGGCGTTGCCGACGCCGGTTGACTCTGGCGCGTTTGAGTCCGACGAGGCGCTCCTCGGTGACAAGCTGAAACGGCATGCCGGAGGTCACGTGCGGGTAGTGCTGACGCAGAATAAGCACACCCTCATCAGCACGCAGCAGAAGGGCGAGCTGCTCGTCTTTCGCTTGCATCGCATGTTTCTTCTTGCCGACGATCAAGTCCTTGCCGCGGTCGCTTGGCTGCCGCACGCGCGCCTCACGCGCGAAGCACGCCTACGCATCAATGCCTTCATCCATGCACATAGCCATCTTGTGCGACCAGAGGCAAAAAGAGCGAGCCAGAGCTCTCCTCACGGGCTTCACCACGACCTCGAAGGGCTCCTTGCGGGGCTGAACGCGCGCTATTTCGAAAATGGAGTGGGCGCGTCGATCCGGTGGGGCTCCTGGTCAAGACGGATGCGGAGGCGCAAAAGGTCGATTCAGCTCGGATCCTTTAGCGCTAGTGCCCAACAGATCACGATCCATCCCGCTCTTGATCAAACATGGGTGCCTGGCTTCTTTGTTGAGGCGGTCGTCTACCATGAGATGCTCCATGCGCGTTATCCATCTCAATGGAAGGGAAGCCACGCGTGCCACCACAGCCCGGAGTTTCGCAAGGCGGAGAGGATGTTTCATCATCATCAAAAGGCCATTGCGTGGCAGGAGGCTCACCTGTCTCGCCTACTCCGCTCGCGTCCACCCTGGCCAAAGCCTTGAGCAGCGAGAAGCAGCCTCCGTGCACGCGCGTTTCGCGGGTGCACGATCAGATTGAGAGGAGGGTAAGCGTTCAGGTCAATGCCGTTCACTTAAGCCATTTTCCGGTTGTCCTCCTGGCGAACCTAGTTCTTAGAAAATCAGTTCTTTGGAAAATCAGTTCTTTAGTAGATGGCCTCACGTAGATGGGACTACGCTCCGGTTTTTCCAGGATCGCAGGACGACTGCAGGGAGGACGAGAACTCTGGCGGGGGCGCTCGAAAACTGACGCAACGCTCCGCATGGTGTCGGTCCTTGGCTTCCTGAGCCTGGCACTGGCGGTTCCCGTGTTTTCTGCTGAATATCTTCCTCTTCAAGACCTTCCACAGCACCAGGCGGCCATTCGCGTGTGGCATTCACTTGGCGATCCAGCGTTTGGTTTCGACAGATACTTCCGCTCCGATTTGCTCGGAACGCAGTACATTGGCTACTACGCTGCAGTTCGGTTACTAAGCTACGCCACCGGCCTAGAGCTGGCGAATCGGGTTATCGTTTATCTGGCCGCAGCTCTCGTTCCAATCGCTCTGGCTTGGCTACTGGTGCAGTGTCGAAAAGACTGGCGGCTGGCACTTTTCAGCTATCCGCTGGTGTTCAACACGCAGCTTGTCCTTGGTTTCATCAACTACCTCCTCGGTCTTTCTTTGATGCTATTTGCTCTTGGCTTCGCCGTGCGTGTGCGCGAACGCATCTGCATCATCAAGACGTTCACGCTCGGCACGTTGGCGCTTTCTGTATGGTGGATGCATGTGATTCCTTTCTTCTTCCTGCTTGGCGCATGCGGGATCCTTTGGGCCGGATTGCCGATGCGCAGCCTGCTACGCGCAACGGCTGCCTTAGTTCCTTCCATGGCCATCTGCGCGCGTTGGTTAGTGACGCGCCCAGCCGCATCATCCGCCATCGAAGCCGTGACGCATCCACAGTGGAGCCTAGCGAGCTGGCTGACGCGGCTGAGACAACTCCCCCTCTGGCTAACCCATATCCTCCCAGAGCCAAGCTATACCTATGTGACCTGCGTCTCGCTCCTTTCGCTGGTCAGCCTCCATTTGGCGACCGAGCAGCTTCGGAGAAGAATGAAACCGAGGGCTCAACCCACTTGGAACGCACGCTTTGGATGGCTAGCGCTCATTGCTCTCGCGCTCTTTCTGGTTCTGCCGGACGGGCACCAGTGGATCTGGCCAATAGCAGGGCGTCTTCCGCTTCTCTGCGTGCTAGTGGCTGTTCCTGCGCTTCCCGACCTTCGCGGCAAGCTCGGAGTGTTCATCGGAGTGGCTCTGGTGATGCTCACCTTCTACTCAACCGCACGCGTAGCAATGGCCTTCACCGAGTTCAACAAGGAAGTGGGCGCATTCTCAAAAGCAGTTGATGCGGTGCCCGCTCGGCAACGCGTGGCAGGCTTGATCTACGACCGTCGCTCTGAGCACGTGCGCTTCGCTCCCTTTCTGCACTTCGCCTCGTACTATCAAGTGAAGAAAGGCGGCGTCGTCACCTTCTCTTTCGCTGATTTTCCTAACGCGCCCTTTCAATACAGAAGAAGCACGCGCCCACCACCCGTCGGACCTCGCTGGGAGTGGCTGCCTGAGCAGGTGAACCTTACGCAGGATCTCCAATACTACGACTACGTCATCGTGAGGCATCATCGCTCCCTGAGACACAGTCGCTCCCTGAGACACAGTCGCTCCCTGAGACACAGTCGTTCCCTGAGACACAGTCGTTCCCTGAGACACAGTCGCTCCCTGAGACACAGTCGTTCCCTGAGACACAGTTCCTTTCAGGCGACGCCTCTCCCGCTACCGTTCAAGAAAACGTTTGCCAGTCAACGCTGGAGCGTCTGGAAGCGGCAGGGCTCCTAGTATGACTAGGGTGAAGCGAGTCTTGTAAAGGATGCTTTACAAAGCATCATGGCCGCGTCCGCTCATGGCCGCGTCCGCTCATGGCCGCGTCCGCTCATGGCCGCGTCCGCTCATGGCCGCGTCCGCTCATGGCCGCGTCCGCTCATGGCCACGTCCGCTCGTGGCTCTGCGGCTCGTAGGTGCTGCCATGCGGGTCGGAAAACCGCTGATCGGTTACGAGGCAATTCCGCCTCTACTTGGCGCGCTGCCAGCTTCCCCACGTCACGCTGGTCGACAGTGACGGCTCCTCCTGAGAGAGGATGTAGAGCGCGCGTCGGTTTTGTCTCTCGTCCTGGCCGTCCGCTGTGCGCACGGCCAGCGCTTCTTCTCCGTAGCCGCGGAAGTAGACCGGCAAACTCAGGCCATGCCTTTTGAAGTAGGAAGCAAGTGCGCGCGCCCGCTGCATGGAGAGCTTCCGGTTGTCCTCCGTGCGGCCCACCGTGTCAGTAAAGCCCGCTACGTAGAGCTTGATGTTCTCGAGCGGCGATTTCTTCGCAGCTTCACGAATATCCTGCAGCGCCTCGTCAAGCTTTGGCCGCTCTCCTTGAGCAATGGCCGCACTCCCGCTCGAAAAGTTCACCTCGCGATGCGGCACTTCGATGCGCCACGGCATAGCCTCGCGGACGATCCACCGCCCACTCACGCTCGTTATCTTCAGTTGCAGTCGCCCGACAGGCCCAGCATCCTTGCCCCAGCTGATTCGCTGCGTAGCCCCACGGCCAGCCCGTTGAGTCGTGGCACGGCGGCCGATGTTAAAGCTCCGCTGACCGGCCAAGCGGCCGCTCGGCGCATAGAGCATCAGCTCCACCTCATCCACAGGCTGATTGGCACGAAAGTGTACTGTGCGGTTGACCAAATCAACATCTTGCTCGCGAATGTCAACCTCCAGAGGAGGAAAGTACGCCACCTGGAACTCGAAGCTGTTGCTCCCACCCGGGTAGGTAAGCTTAGCTGTGTAGTGGTGCACGCCGGGTGAATCATTCCAGCATAGGCGGCGGGTTGAACCCGCTGGAAGCCGGGTGCGAAACGACTTGCGTCTGCGTCCCTCGCTCACTGTCAACACGGCCTTGGCGACGCTGCGAGGCGCCTGCAGCATTACACATGGCTTCTCCTCGCCGTACGTTGGCGCTTCGGTGAAACTGAAACGCAACCCGTCGGCAAGTGCCGACGTGGGAATGCCTAACAGGCACAAGAGGCTGAACCATCTAACGCTGAACATGCACATACTCTGACATGGATCAGCCGCTGCGTATTCAAACCAAGAGGAGAAAACGCAGCCGATGCAAAACAGCCAATACAAGGCGGCTCAGCCACGGGACGCGCGCGAGGCATTTGCCGTGTAGGCTGCTCTCCGATAGCAGGAGGTCACAGCCGAGTCAGTGATGCCGCGCAAAGGCACGGCAGGTCTCGCGCGACAGCCGTGAAGGTGCACCTACACCGCTCATCGCTGAATGCATGGTGTATCTCCGGGTGGACATGAGAGGCGATTGTCCTACCATGCCTCCTGGAAAATCGGTTGCTGATACGGTAGCAACTTTTACACGCATGTCATCGACGACGCGGGAGGATTCAAATGCAGGCACAGGCCACCATTGAAATGGAAAGCGGCGATAAGATTGAGCTGGCTCTCTACCCCGAGGAAGCGCCAAACACAGTGGGTAACTTCGAGAAGCTGGCCAACGAAGGCTTCTACGATGGACTTGCCTTCCACCGCGTCATCCCAGGGTTCATGAGCCAAGGCGGCTGCCCGAAGGGCGACGGAACAGGAGGCCCGGGCTACCAGATCGACTGTGAAGTCGGCTCAGGAAATCCACATCGACATGAGCCGGGTTCGCTGGCCATGGCGCATGCGGGTCCAAACACGGGTGGCAGCCAGTTCTACATCTGCCACGCTCCACAACCGCACCTGGACAACAAGCACACGGTGTTCGGCAAGGTGCTCAGTGGCCTGGAAGCAGTTACCTCCATGAAGCAGGGCGCGAAGATGAAGCAGATCCGTGTACGTCGGCAGGAAGGATAGCGCCTCGAGAGCCGGCTAAAGAGCGGGCCGTCGAACGGGATAAGCAAACAGGATAAATAAACGGGAGCGGGATCCATGACAGACAACGGGCAACGGAAGTTCAAGAGCAGCGCAGTCACGCAAGGCGTGGCGCGTACTCCAAATCGAGCGATGTTGCGGGCTGTCGGATTTAGAGACGGCGACTTTGATAAGCCGATCGTGGGTGTTGCCAACGCCCACAGCACGATCACGCCCTGCAACTCTGGCATCGGCGCACTCGCAGAGCGCGCAGAAGAAGCGCTTCGGCAGGCAGGTGCCATGCCCCAAGTTTTCGGCATTCCGACCATCAGCGACGGCATCTCGATGGGCACTGAGGGGATGAAGTTTTCGCTCGTGTCGCGGGAGGTGATCGCCGACAGCATCGAAGTGGTGTGCCGCGGGCAGAGCATGGACGGCGTGCTGGCATTCGGTGGATGCGATAAAAACATGCCGGGCGCGATGATCGCCATCGCGCGTTGCAATGTACCAGCGCTCTTCGTTTACGGCGGCACGATCAAACCCGGAAAACTCAACGGCAAGGACCTAACGGTGGTTAGCGCGTTCGAGGCAGTGGGGCAGTTCAGCGCAGGCAACATCGGTGAAGACGAGTTGCTTGCCGTGGAACGCAACGCGTGTCCTGGCGCAGGATCATGCGGTGGTATGTTCACCGCCAACACCATGTCGTCCGCTTTCGAAGCCCTGGGGATGAGCCTGCCCTACTCCTCCACCATGGCCGCTGAGGATTCGGAAAAGGGCGAGAATGCGGCTCAGTCAGCCGCCGTCTTGGTGGATGCCATTCGGGCCAACCGCTTGCCGCGAGACATCATGACGCGCCAGGCGTTTGAGAACGCCGTATGCGTGGTGATGGCAACGGGAGGCTCGACCAACGCCGTGTTGCACCTTCTAGCTATCGCACGCGCTGCCGGGGTGGACCTTACCTTGGATGACTTCGAGCACATGCGGCAACGCGTGCCGGTGCTGTGCGACATGAAGCCGAGCGGGAAGTACGTGGTGGTTGACCTGCATCGTGCCGGCGGCATCCCGCAAGTGATGAAGATGCTGCTTAGCCACGGCCTGCTTCACGGCGACTGCATCACGATCACCGGCAAGACCATGGCTCAGACGCTGGAACACATCCCTGCCGAACCACCAGCAGATCAAGACGTCATCCGGCCTTTCGGCAAGCCGCTCTACCCACAAGGCCATCTGGTCATCTTGAGAGGCAACTTAGCTTGCGAAGGCGCAGTGGCTAAGGTGACCGGCGTCAAAGAGCCCATCTTCAAGGGTAAAGCGCGCGTGTTTGAGTGCGAAGAGGACTGCCTTGCCGCTATTTTAGATAAACAGGTGCAGGCGGGCGAGGTGGTCGTTGTGCGCTACGAAGGGCCGAAAGGCGGACCCGGTATGCGGGAGATGCTTGCACCCACATCTGCGATTGTGGGCGCAGGCTTGGGCGACCAAGTGGCCCTGATCACCGACGGGCGTTTCTCTGGCGGCACCTACGGCATCGTGGTTGGACATGTGGCACCCGAGGCTGCCGTAGGAGGCACCATCGCCCTCGTTGAAGACGGCGACGCGATCGAGATCAACGCCATTGACCGATCCCTGACGCTGCACGTTGATGAAGCCATTCTAGAAGAGCGGCGGGCGAGGTGGAAACCCAGACCTGCGGCGTACCAATCGGGACTGATGGCGAAGTACGCCCACCTGGTGTCATCCAGCAGCCTTGGCGCCGTGACCGACGCGGAAACAAGCGCGTCCTAGGCGGCATCGGCCCAGGTGAAACGAGGCAAGACGCCGGAACTCCTGTGCACCGTGCATGCTCGCTGAGCGTGACCAGTCGGTGTTTTCCGACCAGGAGGGTGGAACACTTCCTGCATCTATAGGTGCTTAGTGAAAGTACACGACACGCTTTTCTCTGCTCTTCTGGTCTTGACTACTGCATGAGCCACATTTCACCCCACCGCGAATTTGCCTTCTTGATCGGGACCTGGAGCATCCTCTGCGCCCTCAGTGCACTATCATGCTCCAGTGAAGCTGTGATTGGCACCCTCACCAGAAGCGAAAGCAGCCCGCCGGCATTCCCAACAGAACAAGCTGACGGCGATAGCGCACAGCCGCCAAAGGCTCTTGGAGGCCAAAATGGCGAGGTGACGCCCGAAGACATCGCCGCTTTTGCTGAAGCACCCGAAATTTTGTCTCCCGAGACAAGCGATCGGTCGTGGTTCATGCTGGGGTCGGTCGTGGGGATCCTCGTCATGCCCGACAGCCAAGGGTGTCCCGCCTGCGGAAGTACCACCGCCCCTTGCTGCTTTGACTGGTCGCCTGAGGAAGTTGCCGAGGTGAAAAAAGCTTTTTCAGACGCAATGGCATGGTGGCAGGAGCTGGCGCGGCGCCGGAACGTGCCCCTCACGTTGCACGCTCATTTCGCCGACGATGGTCGACCGGGGATGTCGCCACGGATAGCGACGCAGTACGAGGCCGTCAACCATGTGGGGCCTCGGGCGCATGATTGGGTAAACGACGTGATGACCCATCTGGGTGTCCAGCCGCAGGGCGCGACCAATCAGCGGCAAGAGGCATTCCTCCGTCAAGCCGCTTACGTGGACCGTATTCGTGAGCAGTACAAGGCGGACTTCGGCTTCGTTGTCTATGTTGCCGATCAGGATGGTCTCCGCGTTCGATGGGGCCGGGACGAGGGAAACGGCACCTCTGCGTGGGCTGAGCACATGCGAAATCAAACCTTTGTCACGTATCAGAAGGCACAAGACGCCTACAGCACCATCGCGCACGAAGTGGGCCACGTCTTTGGCGCCTGGGATGAAAACACATCATGGCCATGCACCCACGAGTGGGGCTATCTCACCATCCCCAATCGAAACTCGATGCAGCCGGGCAGCGAAGGATGCGCCCCTCGCATAGAGCGCTCAATCATGCGTTACCGGTCCGAGACACTTTACCCTCACGACCGGGGTGACGACTTAGCCATCTATGCGCTTGATCGTTGGGCTGCAGGCCAGATCGGCTGGTGGGATGAGGATGAAAACGGCATTCAAGATCCTCTCGACGTGGACGTGCAGACGGAGCTGCAATGCGAGCAGGCACGCGGGCGCCGACGCATCCGTGCCGTGACGCGGGTCAAACCGGTTCCGGGTTTATACGGCATCGGGTTCACCATCAATCAGCTAGAGGACGTGTCGTACCGCCTCCCTGGTGGGGATTGGCAAGATCCGGTTGTCCACGAGACTCAAAAGGGCTTGGAGCAATACTTCGTGGTGGAAACGTCAGCCGAAACTGGATCGATGGACGTGCAGGCGAAAACGCAGTACACGCCGTTCGTCACAAAGCAAGTCAACCTAGACGCGCTCTGCGACCCCTCGTAATAAGAGAGGTCGGGGGGGGGGACGGTCGCAATAAGTCCGTCGATGGCAACGCGGCTGACTGGCGTAATGCATGGCTCTCGTTTCGCCAGAGTTTTTGTCGTTTCACTCCTGCGGTCCTGGAGATCTCCACGCAAAAACCTCCCGGAGCGCACCCTGGAGCGTGAGGACAGGTCTTGAGGACCCCAGCCGGAGCAGGGAGAGCCTCGAAAGCGTGGTTTTCTACTGCCCAGAGGGTACCTGCACACTTACCCTCGGACGACGGACTGCGAAGCGCAACACCTGTCTGATGCAGCGTGACCCGTAGATGCGGCGTACCCGTAGATGCAGCGTGACCCGTAGATGCAGCGTGACCCGTAGAAGTCCAGTCAATCCTCTGTAAAGGTTCCTTTACAAGGCTCAGGTGGGAGAAGGGCTTGAGCGCATACCGGGTGGTGTTAGAAGCTCAGCGAAATCAGTTGCTCCACCATGCTTGGAGTGACGTAAGGGTTGCGTTGAAGCGCCTTGTAAGGTCGGCCTATCGGCTCATCGTCATGTGGTGCCTCTGTTACTGTCATGAGCGACCTGGGCGCATTCCGAGGTGATGTCGACAGATCCTCATGGGTTACATACGACCCCCCGACGATCTGCTTGTTCCGTGCCCATTCATCTAACCAGCCTTCAGTTTTAGAAGTGGAAGGACTTCTGGTGGTGGCCTTACGACTAGCGCCTCCCGTGGGCACCTCCACAAGCTCCAACAACACCGCGACATCTACTTGCTTAGTAAGAGAATCACCCCTTATGGGTTGTTCAGCAACTGCAGCGAGCTGCTCGCGCGTGAGGTAATCAACGTAGGACAAACGAAAAACAACGAGGGCGAAGTGCGTTGCATGTCTGGCAAGGTCGGAGAGTTGGTGACAGCGTGCTTCGGCTACAAGCCTTGCGGCAGATTTTCGGTCCACCGCCTGATACCGGACCACACTGTAGCTCAAGATGGCGCGGCTCCATATCTCACCGGCGGGCTCGTCAAGACCAGAAATACTCAGGGCCCGAGGGAGTCCCCACTTCTTGCGAGTTGCACGGTCCAAATCAGCTGCACGTGGACCGAGCCATGCGCTTAGAGCCATGGCGAAACTTCCCGCATTGGGTCTACCCGTTTCATCGCTCTGCAGCGCATGCAGACGGGGGTAGCGCAGAGATTGCGCTTCAGCAGCTAACGCATACAGGTCAGGAATAAGAAATGTTGTGCAGCCGCTTGTGCCTGCCTCGCAGCGCTCGAACGCTTCAGTAGTAGAACTGTAACGGGCTGTGACAGGGTGGCGTATGCGACTCCCATACCAGATCGAGGCTAAAGTTGAGGCGTGGCAGTGGCCTTCCCATGGCTCAACCCCACCTCTTCCTTGCTGCGCGCCATGATGATCGCCTTCCCAGCGCAAAGCTGCGTCAACGTGTGAAGGAGCAACCTGCTGGATGAACTTCACCAACGGACTTTGATGGTCAGCAGGGTGCCACTCGCCGGCAATGCCGTCATGCATATGAGGCCACTCGTAGTTGGGGTAAGGGATCGCCAGCTCGGGCACAGAGTACGGTATGCCCATCGCGTCCTCACGGATAATGTCGCTGAGCCTGTCGCTAAGGATGCTGCTGAATGTTGTCTGCCAAGGGTCGTCGGGTGACGCCCATTCAATGGCGACTTCATTTGAATCCAGCTGGTTCTCTGCGACGTCAGCGCACCCGAACAACATCACGAGCAAAGTTCCGCAGACGAGCATTGAAGTTCTAGCGCAGGTCGTGCTAAGCGCCGTTGTCACGCGTCGGGAATGCAGATCGACACTTCTAAGCATGATGGCCGGTCCATCTCATACGTTCTTCATGCTGGTCATGAGGTCAATCGAAGGTCCATCTCGTGCAGCTACTAAATGAGCTTGCACGATTTATCATTCAACCGATTCTTCGTTGCTGATCATGCGTAGCCGTGACTGTCGAAAGAGACATCCGTCCCGTAACAGGGATAAGCAATAAAGGCGCCAACCTTTCAGGGCACCCCAGGCCTCGTTACCAGGCCTCGCGCCCTTTCTTCGGTCGTTCGGGAGAAAACGTTCGGGTATTCCGGCATGCGGTTTTCGAGGCTTTTTCTGATCCGAGCGCTGCGATCGCAGAAGCGCAGCCAGAGTTCTCGCCATTTCATTCCTGCGATCCCGGTGGTTTTCTACTGCCCATAGGGTACCTGAACGCTTACGTTCGGGTGCAATGCAGTCACTCAGAGGGGTTTGTCGCAGCCATCGCTAGCTGGTTAAAAGAAGGAAGATCTCCTGATTTCCTTTGGGGCCGCTGACACCTGCCGGTGTGCTGCCGAGGACTTTACACCCCAGGGAGTGCGCGTGCGCTGCAACAGCTTGCACCGCACGGTCCCTGATAGCCGCGTCGACGACCACACCGCCAGGCGCATCCTCTTTGCTCACCTCGAACTGCGGTTTTACCATTGGAAGCATGTGCCAAGGGGGCTCCAGTGCGTCAACAACGAACTGCAGTACGCGGCCGAGGCGAATGAAGGAGACGTCGACGGTAGCAAAGTTTGGTCTAGGCGAGAGCTGCAATCGCCCCAGATCACGCGCGTGCAACCCCTCGTAGCACGTCACCCGCGGGTCACGAAGAAGCTGTGGATGCAGCAACCCACGCCCAACATCCACGGCGTAGACGCTGCTACAGCCATGTTGCAGCAAACAATCAGCGAATCCTCCTGTGGCCGCTCCAACGTCCAGAGCTGTGGCACCACAAGGCTTAAGATCGAAGGCTTCTAAGGCAGCGGCAAGCTTCGTGCCGCCGCGGGAAACGTAGCGCCGCTGTCCTCGCAAGCTCAACTCTGCTGTTGCCGAGACAAGCGTGCCGGGTTTTTCCACCCGCTGTTCCCCGTAGAACACGTGCCCTGCCATCAACAGGGCCTGCGCTTCCTCGCGACAACGTGCAAGCCCAAGCGCGATCATGCGGTCGTCGCTCCGCATGCGCTTTGGACGGTGGCTCATGCTTCCCTTTGCGGCAATGGCGCGAAAGTCACCCAGCAAAGGTATGACACCAAAAGTTTCGTGCAAGAGCACGCCGCTAGACTTGAATTCGTATCCCATTCGCCTACCATGGCCCGACGTCAGCGTTGATCTTATGATTACCTACGCCGTGCCATCGCATCCGGTTTTTGATGCGCTACATGAGGCGCGTGCGACGGAGCGTGATCTGATTTACAGAATTACAATCGCCACCTACCGTTTCTTCGCGGTGCTCCTGCTGCTTATGTGGGCCGTACCTCGAGTCGAGTCGCGTGTTTGGTGGGTGCGTCTCTTTGATTTTCCACGTGTGCAGCTGGCGTGTGTCGGTCTGTTTCTCATCGGCGTTTACTTTATATGTATCCGAAGTCGCGCCTGGTTTGATCGAGGCGCAACTTTAGGCGTGGTTGCAGTAACCGTGATGCATGGCCTCGCGATCGCCCCCTACACGCCGCTATACAACCTTCAGATGAGAGGCGCTCCGCCTTCATCAAGATCCGGTTCAACCCTTTCTCTAGTTGCCGCAAACGTCCTAATGACAAACCGCAATACGGCGCCGTTTGTGAGGCACGTCAGGAAGCTGAGGCCTGATTTAGTGCTGGTGCTAGAACCAGACGCCTGGTGGATGCGTCGGCTAGACCAGGCGCTGTCATCCTACAAACATCGTCTGCGAAAGCCGCTAGACAATACCTATGGGATTGCCTTGTACTCCAAGTTGAAGTTGCTGGATGCAGACATCCTGTTTCTAGTGAACGACGACGTTCCTTCGGTGCGTGCGCGGGTTGAGTTACCCTCAGGCCAGCACGTTTTGTTCATGGGGCTTCATCCTAAACCGCCTGCTCCGCAAGAAGCGTCCAGCAGCCTGCAGCGGGACGCTGAGCTCATCGTCGCGGCCTACGAGGCACGCGATAGCCGGATCCCGGTGGTTGTTGCCGGCGATCTGAATGATGTATCTTGGTCAGAGACAACGCGGCAGTTTCAGGAGCTCGGTGGTCTCCTCGACCCGCGACGCGGCCGGGGCCTCTTTTCGACCTTTCACACGAACAATGTCTTGCTTCACTTTCCGCTCGACCAAGTCTTTGCTTCTGCGGACTTCCGACTCGCTAATCTAGAGGTTCTCTCAAGTATAGGTTCGGACCACCTTCCTCTATTAGTCTCTTTCGTTCTCGCGCCAGGAGCCGTGCGTGCTCAAGATGCGCCTGATCCAGAGAAAGAAGACCTGCGCGAAGCGCATGACACTCTTGACGAAGCCAGTGAAACCTCCTTTGACGGAAGGTGAACCGGCAAGGGGAGTCGAGACGAACAGGCAGACGTGCAGTTGTCGCTGCATTACTCTAACGCAGTGCGCCCAACGCAGTGCGCCCAACGCTGTGCGCCCAACGCTGTGCCCTCAACGCTGTGCCCTCAACGCTGTGTCCCCCCTAACGCTGTGCCCTAGCGGAGAGCTTCAAAAGCGCCAATGTCTGGAGGATTCTGACGTGGTTGCCCTGCGATGTCGTGGGTGGTGCTGGCTTGCAGCGCGGGCGTCGCTGCCGCTCTGGCTCCACCGTCGGCGGCTCCCCCCGGACGGGGTAGAAGCTTGAGACGCGCAGGATCGACGAGTTCAGGATCCACGTGAGACGAGGTACGGTCCACCATCTGGTTTTGGAAGAACTGCGCCTCATCGATGTTCCCAGACTCGCTCCAGAAGAGGTTGTGGTTCTCGGAGAACGACTCGCCTTCCCCGACGTAATAAGCTTTTTCCCCTGCGACGATGATGTTGTTGTGTAGCTGTAGAACGTCCTTGCTGCACCCTTGAATACACACAGCACCTTGGCTATGTCGGCCTGTCAAATACACCGTATTGTGCGCAACCACCGTGCGATAGCTTGGTCCAAAAGGGCTCGTTAGCGCATGCAGCGCGATGAAGCGCGCATGCGAGGTGTCACTTACGTAGACGTTGTTGACAAACACGTTATCCTCGCAGTGATGCGGCCGACCAGGACTGCCAATCTCGGAGAACACAGCGTCTCCCACCGCCACGTTCGATGCGATGAGACTCCGCTTGGCCATGAAAAGCTCGATGCTGTTTCCTTGGAAACCTTGATCAGCGGAAGAGCCTTCGCTCTCGTAGGCGCAATGTCCGTTGTTTCCATTGAGGAAGTTACCTATCACCGCGTTGTCGTTCCCCTTGAGCAGGATTCCCCATGCGCCTAGATCATCGTAGTCCTTTTCCGGTGTTAGGATGGACATCACGTTGTTCGCGCTGATTTCGTCGAAGAGCACGAAGTTGTGATGTGGAAGTGTGTCCTGGCGCATTTGCTCGTTACCGAGAAAGTGGACACCGGCGGTATGTCCAAAAGCTGCGCTTCGCTCGACGGCATTCCAAGCCGCATGTTGCTGAAAGTTAAAACCTATGAAGAACCCTACCGGCTGGTTGTCGCACCTCGCATCAACCCACGGGTTGATGACACGTGTCTCAAGCTCCCGAACTTGCAGAAAGCGTCCGGAGATTTCCACGTTAACGGCATACGCGTTCGCCTTTCTGTAACCTACGTTGAACTCGATCACAGGGCGAGGCTGACCGCTCGGTCCGTAGGCCCCGACGCGGATGGGGGCCTCACGTGATCCCTGCCAACCTAGGCGGAGGCCGACAGCCGGCTCGCTGCGCGACCACACGCAGCCGCGCTTAAACAGCAGTTGGTCACCCGGACGAAGATCCGCTTGGTTGGCTTTGGCGAGCGAAGCCCACGCTTCATCGGGCACAAGACCAGGGAGAGAATCATCTCCGTTGCAGTCTACGTAGAAGGTGCGACCCGACAGGAGCGATGCGTCGGCGAAGGGGTAGTTGAGCGACTCGGCCTGAGGAATTTGCAGCCACCGCTCATAGGTGAGGACTGCTTGCCTTACGTGGGCTTTCTCCGTGCTTAGCGCAGGCGGTCCACCGTGGGTAGGCGCCGATGTACCGCCAGATGTGCGATTACACCCCACGATGCACAGCGTCACCAGCGCACCCGCGCAGGTCATAATACGCGCGCGGAGGCGCCGAAGTTGTGCAATGCTGTTCATTGACATACGAGCTAACGGCAGACGGCGGCATAACTGTGTCCACATGTTGACAGCCAAACAGCTTAGACTGCTCCTCACATGCCGTGCTACCGCCTGTGTTCTTATACCATTGGGGTGGCAGGTTTCCGCCGATGTTTGACCCAGCAGCAACGATATAAGGTCAACGCACTCCCATTTCATGCCTGTCAGGCCCACGCCGCACTGGTTGATGTTTCCACATGCCGCCAAGCGGGAATTGGCAGGCGAGCCTAGATCTTTGACGCAGTAGGCGGTGGTGTGGCAGGGTGGCTCGAGTCGATTAACTCCGAGTTTGCTCCTGACCCTCCATTAATCATGGTGACTCTAGATGGTGGACGCGCTGTTAGTTGTTGATCACGGGAGCCGCCTGGCAGCGGCAAACGATAGTTTGGCCGAAGTTATTGAGAGCATCCGCAAACGGGTGCCCAAACAGTTGATAGTGGAGATGGCTCACATGGAGCTTGCGCAACCAGACATCGTGCAAGGGGTGCAGGCGTGTTTAGCGCAAGGGGCTACGCGGATTGTGGTGCACCCCTACATGCTCGCGCCCGGACGGCATGCTCAGGAAGATGTTCCGCGCATGGCGAGAGAAGCGCTATCCGCATTGTCTCGTGAGGATGTCGAGCTCGTCGTCACGCCGCCGCTCGGGCCTCATCCCAAGCTCGGGGAACTCATCCTAGAGAGGAGCAACCTCGCCAGGGGTGTTGCTGAGGAGCTCACGTGAGGACCGCCACACCCCAGCCACAGCAAGTGTTCAGCCCCCCCTTGAAGGCATAAAAATCACGGTTTCCGAGGATGTTCCAGCATCGGCCTTCGTCCTCCGGCGTCGTCGTTACGCACAAAAGTGCGCGCCTCCTAACCGTGCGGGCGCGCTCGATTCTGAAACACCCTCGACAACCGCATAGGCTTGGGGGGTGAACGCTTCCCGGCCACAGCTTTGCTCACGTCGGTCGGCGACATCGTCACTGGCGTGAACCCCGATGCCTACGTAGGCCTCGCAGCCGTGGGTGCAGAGATTCCATTGCACTTGGCACGGCAGTGGTGGACGGTAAGGGAGACGTGAACCATGTTCTCAACGCTCGCCGAAGCGGCGGGCGAGGTGTTTGCCAATGTGGGATCTGCCGCGGGCTCCTTTGCGACCACGCGCCGGGCGCATTGACTTCGTACCGCTAAGGCAGCCCTGGCCTGAACGGTAGCAACGCCCCAGCCTAGTGAACAACCGGAGGTCAAGCACGAAGGAAGCGGACGAAGACATGGAGTTCACGTTCTTCGTCGATTACTTCTGAGAGTTCATGTGTTTTAGAGAACTAAGCCGCGTATTGTAAGACAGGCCGCGCCAACAAGCATGAGTTCGCTAAAACGGGATGTCGTCGTCCCCAAGGTCATCCACATCGGACCCATCGCTCGTGCTTGGGTAGTTCGAGTCACGTCCACCGTCGTCAGAACCGCCGTAGCCTCCTCCGCCGCCATCGCCGCGCGAGCCTCCGCTCATCAGGATCACATTGGTGGCTACGATCTCCGTGTTGTAGCGCTTGTTGCCCTCTTTATCTTCCCACTGGCGGGTTTGAATGCGTCCCTCCACGCAGATCGTGCGACCTTTGCTCAGGATCTTGTTTAGAGCCTCCGCTCGGTTGCCCCACACAACGACGGTATGCCATTCGGTGCGCTCTTGTCTTTCGCGATCGCGGTTGAGGTAGCTCTCTGTTGTAGCCAGACGTAAGCGGAGGATGCCTTGCCCTCCCTGGGTAAAACGCAGTTCAGGATCTATGCCCAGATTGCCGATGAGTATTGCCTTATTGAGTCCAGCCATCGCTTATATCCTGCCTTCTTTCCGATGCGCGTGGCGCTTGAGGTCGTGGTAGTCGCAACGCGCGGTTAGTCCAGCGCCCTCCTACTGCGAGCTTCGGCTGAGGCTTGCTGCGCGAGGGCCCACCGTAGCAAGACGCTTTCAAGATCGTGCACCTGGCTTACCATTTCTCTTCAGGTCGGACCAGTCAACCTCACGCTTTGCGAGGTTGTAGATAATATCGAGGGATCAGACGGGTCGTTGCGTCAACACATCACCCTGTGCGCTCTGGTGATCTTCGCGAAGCGTCGCAGCCACTTCAGTCACGATGTCGGACAGCGTCTTCTTGTAATACGAATCGCCGATGACCCCTTCGGTGAGCTGCTGGTCGAGTTCACGAACCTGAGCTAGCAGCTCCTCGCGCTTCGCCTCGCGAGCGCGTTTTGCTTCATTCCGCGTGGCCGAACTGTCTTGCCGCAGGCGTGCGGTGGCCGTCACACCTGCCAGGACCAGGAGTGCGGCGATGGCAACTGTAAACCAGCGAAGTGGTCCGGGACCCGGAACACCTTTCAGCGTTACTCGCAGCTCACGCAGCGGCGCATCGCTCGGCTTACGCTGAAGTTGCGTCATCAGCACTGCACTCCCGCTATCGTCCACTTGCTGCGCTTCAGGAAGCCCTTGCACCTGCATTTCAAGGCCGGGGGGAGCTTGGCTCATCACACGGATTCGGAAGGTGCGGAACGGCACGGGGAGCGCAAACTCGGTGCTTGACCCATGGATTGGAAGGTCGAAGGCCCACGTCAGCACGGCCTCGCCCGGCGGAACTGACCCCTCGACAATCACGCCAGTCTCATTGGGCGTGATGCGCTGGTCGCCCATCGTCTGCTGCGCAGCAAAGGCTGTGAAGCCCTTGGGCATCTGAACGCGCAAGCCCGACTTGGGGAAGACGTAAGTCTCTTTGCCCAGGTTCGCTAGGCGCATCTGCTGACTCACATGCAAACGACCATCTTTGAACTCGATCAGTGCCTGCCCGAGCGATTGAATCACCGACTTTGCCTCACGTGTCGTGGGTCGCCTCACTAACCGTACCATCACGCCCTGCTCCCCGCTCAGCCTGAATGGGGGTGCAGCATACGTCGCGCCGCCATAGATCAGGCTGGCACGGTAGGCTTGCGCTGTCCCTGTCTGAAGCTTCCGAAACTCCGCCACGCCTCGCTCATCTGTTGTGGAGCGTAACTTCTCGCGGCCCCCGCCCTGTCCCAGCACACCCAGCATCACAACGGCATTCGCTACAGGCGCACCTTCTGGGTCAACGACTTCCACGCGCACCGAATCCGCCGCAACATCGGCACTCGGTTGCGCTTGACTAGCCACTTGCGATGGTTGCAGGGGCGTCTGCGTGGCTTCATGATTGGTGGGCTTATCCGTGTCAATCGGGGGCTCGGCGGCCAAAGGACCGTTCCGCTCGAGCGCATGACCTTCTGCGCCGGCCGCCTTCATCACGTCGGCCGGCCCAAGTGGAGGATGTTCCGCGGGCGCATCACCGGGGGTTTGAGCCTCCGATGATCGTGAGTTTGCGGCCATGCCGAGCAACAGAAGCGCCCCAGCCAGTTGCTTCAGCACGGCTGGCCTCATCTGTTGCTAGCTCCTGTCTTCGTCGTTGGAGGCATCGAGGTTCCTGGCGGCATCGAGCTTGGGCTCCGCTCGCGTTCAGCCTTCACCACCGAGTCGCTGCGCGCACCTTTGACCAACACCTCAGCACGGGCACGGTAGGGCCGGAGGTCTTCCTCTAACTGACTGAGCAAGCCACGCGCACGTGCGCGCAGCTCTTGGTTCATTTCGTCGAAGTCTTCCTGCGATAGCTTGCCCACCGCCCGTTCAGACTCCAAGTCCTTGATCTGACGCAGGACCCCATGCTTTTCCTCCAGCAGCTCCAGCCGCTTCTCTTGCTCTGCTGCGGGTGCCACCTCGAGGGGTACAGCACCAAAGGCGTGCATCAGGCTTCGTACGAGCGCGAGTGCGGCAAGAAGCAGCAGGCAGGCTGCTGAGGCAAGAAAGGCTGCCGAAAGGTCCAAAGCTACCGATCCTCCAACGCCCGAAGCTCCTGTTCGAGGGCGTCCTCATAGTCTTGATGCGCACGCTCGGAGTGTGCTTCTGCGCTATCCTCAAGGTCCTTCTTATTGCGCCGCTTCCAGCGACGGCCAAGCGCGAAAAGACCTGCCGCAGCGAGAGCTAGAGCGGCGATCGGGATCGCCCAAAGCGCGCGGTCCAGCCCCTGATCTGCAGGAACTGCTAATGCTTTGGCGCCAAAGCGCTTGCGGTAGGACGCCTGAATGGCGGCAATGGATGAGCCCGCAGCTAGCTCTTCTCGAAGCTCCCCACGCATGTCTTCAGCCCAGCCACACGCACAGGTGGATAGGGGTAAGCGCGCGCAGCTCCCGCACTGGCAAAGCAGCCGCTCGAAGAGCTTGTGCTCATGCGGATCTTTGATCGACACACTTCCAGCATGGAGCGAACTGCTGCTGTCGGACTGAGCCCGAACCTCACCTCCAAGAGCCGCCGCAGCGGCGCCAACCATGCCAGCCAGAAGCAAAGGAGCCATGCTGGCCCGTGTGCGTGGCGTTGCTGCAACTTGCAAAATACGCAGGCCAAGAAGCTCCTTGATCGACGGCGCAACGGCAATGAACACGCCAAGTATCAGCATCAACCCGCCAATCCAAATCCACGCGACGAGCGGGCGGACGATGACCTTGAAGGTGCCCGTTTTTGTCTCCGGATTGATCGAGTTCATAATGACGTACACATCGTTGAGAAGCGTGGAGTGAATGGCCACTTCCGTCGTCGGCATCTCTGGATGCGTTTTATAGATGAATTTCGCCGGCGAGATGCGGCTGACAGGGACGGACCCATCCAGCAGTGTCATCTCGGCAAAGAGCATCCTCTTGTTGGCGTCGAGCTCAACGCGAGCTCGGTCGAAGCGCGCATGGTAGCTGCCAACCTTCAGCGTTTCGCCTGGCTTGAGTGCCGCTTCCTGCTCTCGATCATAGGCTGCGCCGGTAAAGCCTAGAAACATGCAGACGATGCCAACGTGCACAAGGTAGCCGCCGTAGCGCCGGCGGGCCTTGGCCACCATCCGCACCATCGCCCGTAGAAGGCTCTCATCCGTGTTCTTTTTTCGAACCTGGCCGCCGCGCCAAAACTCCTGAACGACCGTCGCCAGCACGAAGACGCACAGAGCAACGGACGCCGCTGGCATGGTGCCGAAGATCGTCGCTAGCACGCGGCCGGTGCGGGTGTCGTAGATCTCTTCTGACTCCACAAAGGGTGGAAAGCCGAGTCTGTCGCCAAGCAGCAAGTGCAGCACCAGCGTAAGCAAAGCTAAAGAGGTAGGCAGTAGAAATGCGCGGAAAAGGCCCCTGCCCGTAGCCCGGCGCCAGGACATCAGCGGTCCCACTCCCATGAGAGAGAGCAAGATGAGACCCTGAGGCACCATCCACTTGTTGTAGTAGCTCGGACCCACAGTGACCGTTTCATCCCTCAGCCACTCGCTGAGCAGCGGGAAGGTCGTGGCCAGGAGCACAAACACCTGCATGCCGATGAGAATCCAGTTGTTGAGCAAGAAGGTAAACTCACGGCTAAGTAGCGAGTCGATTGCGTGCGGGGAGCGGAGCTTTGGCAGCCGCCAGATGATCAGCGCGAAGGTGACTGTCACCAAGCCGATGAGGAAATAAACAAAGTAGATGCCAATGTCGGAGCGGGCAAAGGAGTGTACGCTCGCGATCAAGCCCGAGCGGGTGAGAAATGTGCCGAAAATCGTCAGGATGAAGGTTTGGCACAGCAGAAACACGTTCCAGACGCGCAGCATTCCGCGTCGCTCCTGTATCATCACCGAGTGCAAATATGCGGTGGCGCTTAGCCAAGGCAGAAAAGCTGCATTTTCCACTGGATCCCACGCCCAATAGCCACCCCAGCCAAGCTCTTCATACGACCACAAGGCACCGAGTAAGTTGCCCACCGAGAGGAAGAGCCAGGCTACTAACACCCAGCGCCGGATGGCATAGATCCATTCCTCACGCAGCCGACCCGTGACCAAAGCTGCAACAACAAAGGCAAAGGGCACCGACCAGCCCACAAAGCCCATGTAGAGCGATGGAGGGTGGATCGTCATCCAATAGTTCTGCAGCAGAGGATTGAGGCCCTCGCCGTCGGCTGGCACCGCTCCGTACGTCGTAGCGAAGGGGTTGGCCGCAAACAGCATCAAGATGCAGAAGAAGATGAAGATGGCCATCAGCGTGACCCAAACCCAAGGCTGGAGCTCGAGGTAGCGGTCTTTGACCCACCAGACGCACACCGCAGTGTAGCCGCTTAGCAGGAAGGTCCACCAAAGAAGCGATCCGTCTTGCCCGCCCCAGAGCGAGGTCACCAGGTACCACCATGGCATCGAGCGGTCGCTGTAGCGCGCTACGTACCGAATGCGAAAATCATGCGTCTGAAAAGCGTACGCCAGCAGGCACACAGCCACGGCAACCAGCGCGCAGGTAGCGAGCGCGCCAAAGCGGCTAGCTCGCAGCCAGCGTACGCCCCCGTGGGTTGAGTAGAGTGCCGTTGCACCCGTGTAAGCTGCGCACAACATCACCAGCATGATGGTGATGTTGCCTAGAAATGGTATGCCAACGTCCACAGACCCCTGGCGGATCATGGTGCCTAGCGCCCCCACCTGTCAATCGTATAGACGCCGCAAGGCCACGGCACTATCTGGCAGCTTGGCGTTGGCAGCTTGGAGTTGGCAGCTTGGAGCCGGGGCACTCCGAGGCAACGGCACTTGCGGCGGCGTTTAGCCTAAGGTCGAGCTGCTATAGAAAACGCACCACTCTCCTCCCGATGGGTGAGGGGGCGACAGCCCCTGGCAGTCCGCCGCGTTGATGGCTGGCGTGCTCCGGCGAGTGCATGGCCAGCCCGATCAGGGGTCGGGCGTAGAGGTTACAGGGACCGACCAGGGGTAGCCTGCATTGTTGGCAACGTGGCTGGTGGCGCCTGCTGCTGCAGGAGGAACGTCATTGGCGTTTAGCTCAGGTGGAGACGTCACGCCGCGCCCACCAATGACGAAGCCAGATCGTCGCTCCTCAACTCTGGATGTGGCAATTGATGCGATGGGATAAGTTCCCCCGGGATCAGTCAGTCGTAGACGTCGCTCCTGCTGAAGGCGTTTGGCTACTTGCGCCTCCAGCCTGTCGCTTCGATGCGTCACCCGGGTTGGGGGAACGAACTGCGGCTGCGACGGCTCCGCTTGCAGGGCCATCGGCGGAAGCACCTGAAGGTCAGCACCTCCTGTCACAGTCACCACGCACGCCGGCATCCGCTCCGGTTCATTTCCATAGAGCATGGCGGTCTCAGCAGCGTTGAGGGTTGATGTGTTGGCCGCGGCGTGGCACCCGTTGCATCGGCTGGCTGAGTTATTGGCGTAGGCCGACTGCGGCCAGCGACAGAGGCTAGGATCAGTGGCCGGCGTGCGGCTGTTATAGCAACTGAGACTCAGCATCAGAGCCCGTAAGGCCTCAAACTGTTGGCTATCAAACAGAGCGATGGCGTGTTCCAGCGCCTCGCTGCTGCGGTAGAGTCCGTCGACACGGGTGCCGGGAAACACAAGTGGTACATCTTCGGCGAGGTTGTCGTTGAGCATCTGGAAACCGCCTTCGCCGATGACGAGGCGTTTGATGCCCTCTCCGAAACCGTGGGGCGGCGCTGAAGCGTTGGTCCACCAGGGCACGTCGGAGTCGGTGCCTACACCCCAAATGTCATGTCTGAGCAACTGCCACCGCCAGTCCTCTTCAGGCGGTTGGTCAAGCACAAAGGCGGGGGTATTGACATTGACTTCGGCTGAAAGAAGCTCGCAAATGCTTTGACCACAGGACGATGCGGCGGGACGAGCTTCTAGATATTCGACATCCACGTAGAGCACCGCAGGATTGGTCTCACCGACAGGCAGCGCCGCGTCAAACCAGGGGTTGTAGATGCCTGTCTTGCTTAGTGACCAGCTGCGGTCTACGGCCATCACGAATTGTCTTACGGTGTGCGGCCGCTCCCGTTGCGTGACGCCGCCAGCCAAGCTGCCCCACGAGGCGTCTACGCCGTCGCCCGCAATCTGACGCAGCGGTGCGTGTTCGGTTGTTGGTCGAGTAGCCTGGCTTGCTTCGGCATCGGACAGGGCATCCGCCTCAAGCTGCTCGCAGCCGCTCACCAACGTCAGCGCAAGCATTGTCCAAAGCCAGCCGGCGTGCTGCCTGCCGAGTTGATAGCACTGCGCTTCGTATTGCAATGGAATCATGTCGTTTAACCCAGCGGAGTCGTTTAAGCCAGCGGAGCTAGTTGACCGTCCTCGACGGAGCTGATGGGGCAAGAGGCTCGTCTGATGGGGCAAGAGGCTCGACCTCTAGCTCCAAGGCGGTCCGTCTAAACCCGTAGCTCACATTGTTGTATGGCGGCAAGAACTTGACCTCTGCGTTGAAGTGTTCGCGCATGAATTGACTGAACTCTTCCTCAAGATCGCTTTGTCCCCGCGGCGCTTCGGTCGCATAGTAGACGCGTCTCTTGCCAGATCCACATGCGCTCTGCGTGGTAAAAGCGATGCCATTGAGAAAGGCAACGTCGACGTAGTTAATTTGATCGGTGGCGCTGTATCGCGCAGCGCGAGGGCGGTGGACCTCGAAGCCTAAGTCGCGAAGGATGCGGGTGGTTTCTTCAAGAGCGGTTGCGACATAGACTTGATAAGCCCCAGCGTCGACGCCCTCTTGACTCGCGACGAGCACAACCCCCGGCTCGATAGGCCGAACAAACATGTCGACGTGGAAGAAGGCAGCGGGAACTACGACCACGTATTCGATCGGGAGGCCGAGTTCGTCTGCCAACCGGCGGCGAGTTGCCTCCAACTCGGCGAAATAGCGACTAGTGCGCTGCTCTTCGGTCTCGTTCTCCAGGGGTAGGAAGACGTAAGGCACAGGCACCTCGTTCCCTAGGATGCGTCGCGTATCGGCAGAAGACGCGGGGGCATCTCCTTCAGCCAAGCTTTTTTCGGCCTTCGCCAACTCCTCATCGGAGAAAGCGTGGTTGTTGCGAAGCACGAAGGCAGATTGATAAAGCGCGTTATGGCTGACGATGGCGTAGGGTGGCCGGGAGGAGTCGGTCGTGCGGGCGTAGACCACATCCCCGCCCTGAACGTAAAGCTCCTTCATCGCCACTGCCTGGCTGAGCGTCGGGTCCTGTGATACCCATCCTCTCGCTAACTTCTCGGGTGCCGAGGTGAGGTAGGCTGCCGAAAAGGGTGTGGTAAGGCCCGTGCCTAAACCTGTAGGCGCCTGCAGACTGAGCAGACGTGAATAAAGTGCGAACTGCGCGTGCTCCATTTCGGACACGTTGGCTATGACACCCGGGAAGAGCAGCCGACCGTCCGGCGTTGGAACAACCAAGTCACGACGCAAGCGGTAGGCTGGGTCTGGCACGGAGGGCAACTCCAGTCCGTCCTCACGTGCATACCTAGCTAGACGCGTTGCCAAGGGGATGTTGTGCAGCTCGGGCGCGAGCGAGATGCCTCGGAGGGTGCGGTCGAAGTCCTCAATCGCTGGACCAACAAGCTTCGACCTATGACCTTGCTCTTCGAAGACAACTTGCGAACGTTCGGTACAAGCGGCCAGTTGAACGCAGCAAACTACGCAAGGGAGCAGAAGGAATCGTTTAAGCACCACCTCCAATCACAAGCAATCCATGTGCCGTCGCAGCAGACCGGCCCTCGCGCGCCTCGCGCACCGGACAACGTCGCTGAGCGTTGCTGAATCAGGCATCATCGCAGCGCTCCGCCGACGGAACTGCCGATGGTCGACCTGCACGCGCCTGGGGTCATGCGACACCGAATGCATCTCTAGGCGCCACCGACAGATGCACGGTTTCAACTGGTTCCCGTTCCCGCCGGAAGTGAAAGTCGTGTGATGCCGGCGGGGTGCTTTTGAGAGACGGGGTGCTTTTGAGAGCCTTCTACTGCCCTGAAAAGGTGGGCTCCGGTCTCCCTTGCAGGCGCAGACCTTGGCAGGCATACCCTAAGCCGCAGTTGAGCTCTGTGCTGGCACCCTCCGTGCTGGCAGGGAGCAACCTTGCACTCCGGCCTGATGGGCTTATCAGGTGCGCCAGGAGGATAAGTATGAAACGTCAGATGAATGGAATACGTGCTGCTTTGTCCGCGCTGTGCCTATTAGCGGCCTGCGATAGGAATGATGTAGCCGAAGAAGTGGAAGACTTACAGGAAGCGCGTGCTGCAGCGCCCGAGGAGGCTTCTGCGATCGAAGCCGAGCTTAAGGAAGCAAAGCAGCGTGTGGTGATGCTTGAAAAGAAGCTGGCCCTCGCGCGGCAGGGCGTGACCGACGAGGTGGTCGAAGAGCGCGCCGAGCTTGCAGCGGAGCTCGAAGAGCAAGAGGCTGAAGTTTCTGCGGAAGTTGCAGAGGCAGCAGACATGGCAGCCGAACACAACAAAGAAGCTGACATGGCGCAGCGCGCGCTAAGCAAGGGCAAGCGTGTGACCAATGTGGACGCGAAGGTGACCACCACCACAAACGTCAAGAGCGAGAAGATGGGCGTGAAGCAGCGAACGGTGGATGCCGTAATTCCCGTAGAGAAGACGGAAACCAAGGGCGCGAACCGCGTCGAGTCCGACTAGCTCGTAGATTATAAAGTTACGCGTGGGGGCCTGTTAGGTTACCAAGCTACGGTTGGGGGGTGAGGTGCCTTGGAGCACTTCATGCCCCAGATCTCTTGGAGGGCCGCAGTCAGGGAGAGAAGGTACCTCGCTGCGGCCTCCTCAGCGCGTAGAAGGCCAGGTATGCTAGCATGCGGTTTCGAGGCTTTTTCTGATCCGAGGTCGCCAGCAAAGACTTCCCCGGGGCGCACTCTGCGACCTAGGACAGGTCTTGAGGACGAAGCCGGAGCAGGGAGAGCGGAGCATGGAGAGCTTTGAAACGGAGTTCTCGTCATCTCATTCCTGCACTCCCGGTGGTTTTCTACTGCCCAGAGGGCACCTGATCGCCCACCTCAGCGCAAGGAACGGCACTTATGCAGGCCGCTGAGCATGACGTAGTGCCCACTTGGGACGTCGCTCCGGCTTGATCAGCGCAGTGCTCCAAGGGGGCCCAGGGCATGGAGTTCGCTTACTCCATGGCTAATGAGACCTTCTTGGAGAGCGAGCTCGGCGCGTTCTACATGCTCCACCCAATGGAGTACGTTGAGGAAAGGGAAAGAACGCAGTATGCGTTATCGCGGCTTGTGACGCGTCAGATGAACTGGAGAGTGTACCAAACGCTACTTCAGCGGGGTTCTGAGCCATCGGACCCTCAGCAAGCCGAGTGCTTTGTCACATACGCCGCCGTGGACAACTTTCTAGCCGAAACTGGACAAAGTCTTCCGGAGAACGGCTGTCAGGACGAAGGGGCGCAGAAACGCCTTTGGTTTTTGGAGCAGGTCAGGTCACTGCTTGCGGACGCACCTGAACTGGTGCCGTATCTAACGAGCAGAAAGCATAATCAGGAGGCGTTCATCATTCGATGGGCAGAGGAAACGCCGTGGGCTGATTTGCCCGCGCCGTGGAAGCATTTCTCTCAGCCAACTGGCCAATAGGGTCGGTGTACCAACAGTTGTGGGACCTCGGTGCGACTTCGCGTGGCCTGACGCTGCTGCACGTCGTAGCCGACACCACCGTCAGGGACTACACATGGAGGTGCGTGCCGAGTGCGGCGCCTTCTCAGGTCGCGCACTCGGCTCCCTTCCGTGAACCCCATCCTCAAGCACCTACGTGCCTTCCAGTCAGTGCGTACGCTTCGTTCAGTGTCTTCCGTTCAGCGAGTGCGTTCCGTTGCGCCAACGCGCTCCGGTGCGTTGTGCGTGCAGTTCCCGTCGACTGCGTCTCCTGCGGTGGCAGCGCGCGATTGCACGCAGCGCAGCGATTCCATGCACAACCTTCTCGAAAGCCGACTCATCACCTTTTGTTGCGTATCTTAACCCGCGGATCTGCCAGCACTCGCGCTATTTACACTAGCGCTAATTACAGAGCGTCCTGAATCGCCTGCTGCGCCTCAGCAACGAGATCGTCTTGATACGCATTTCTCTCGTCTTCCGTGGCGCTGTATCCTGCTGATCCCTTCCAACGGCACGAGTTGCCTAATGGACTGGTCACTCCTTGCACCTCCGTGAAGTAGATTGGCTTGATAAGCGTGCGCATCGGGAAATCGCGTCCGTCTGCCAGACGAACCGAAACATCGTCTCGAAAACCAGTCTCTAGCTTCTCGGGTGAAAATACATCTTTGGGAAGAAGAGCCGACACGTTACCTGAATAGTCTACCCGACTAAAGGCCATTGGACAGATCATGACATTGAGGATTCGATTCTCCAACACCTGACCTTCCCCGTAGTGGACCTCGTCAAAGCAGCCTTTGCTAGCGAGCCGACCGCTAACCAGTTGCGAGGTTTCCGAAGCGTCACCTAGCCACTCCCAGACGCGCGTAGCGATATCTTGTTCGCCTATACCGGTTTCTTCATCACTGCCATCAGCATCGCGCATCCGTTGCACGGTGTCGCTGATACTCGCAATACACCCGCTCACCGCTGCCTTGGCGCCATTGCGGAAACGCGGCCGAAAGAACTCCGCCTGCTCCGGCACCACGAAAGAACGCAGCGCCCCTTGCACTTGTTCATTGGAAGCCGACTCCACCACATCGGAGTTCCGCCCCTCCGTGCTGGCAGCGCAGCCGAGCGACGTGAGACTCGCGACCAGGATGGTCGCAGCACCTAGTATTCTGTTGTCCATTTTATGTTCCCTCTCGCCCATCTTTTTAGTGCAACAGGTGTGCCAACACCTGTTGCCACTCGACGTTCGTTGGGTTTGACATGGAGTCAACATGAGGTGCAACGTCAATCCGTGCAGCTTGTGCGCATCCCCCACCATGCCGCTGCCAATCGCCGCTGACTGGTCATGTAGGGACTTTAGTCCCCAATGCTGATCAGTTAAGGACAATGCTGTTCAGTTGAGTCAGTTTTCGTGGAGTTCTCGTCGCATTGCTCCTGCGATCCCAGCGCCCACAGGGAAAAACCGCAGCGTACGTCGTGGTACGTGAGGATTTTTCCCGCGGACGTAAGCCGTAAAGTGGCTTAACTGAACAACATTGCTTTAGTCCCGGCTCTTCCGCCGGCAGACCCCACCGCAGGGGGGCTCAGCGGATGACGCAGCCTCAAAAACCGTCTCACATGTACCCTCTTGTCCATCTGATCGTGCACCCTTGAGAGAGAACCGCCGTTTCCTAGGTACGACTTTTGCTCTAACTGCCAGGATGCGGCGTCTGATCTCATTCACCCTGACCTGCGCACTACACACACTCGCGGCTTGTGCTGAGGCGAGCGAGGCGCGCACAGCTGAAGCCGGTCAAAGTGACTGCGGAGATGAGCGCGGTGCTTCTCCTGCTGTCGAGCTTCGCAACCACCTCGACACGGTGATAGTCCCTGAAGATTTCGGCGCCCTCGGATGGTTTCTCAGGAAGCTTGCTCCCGATGCGGAGCTGGCCGACTGGACCATCCGTTACACACCGGATGGTCCGCTCCCAGGTACCGTGTCACCCGAGCAAAGGCAGATTGAGGTGCGAGCACATCCCGACCGTGCCGCTCCTGGAGAATTCGAGGCCGACAGCGTAGCCTGGCGCAGTGAGAAGGTGCGCGTGATGCAAGCGCTCCTCACCCGAAGCGCCCAAACCTACTTCGACTCGCCCTACGCCGACGACCTCCTTAGAAACTTCTGTTACACGCCAGCCGAGCGGGCTGCCGACGGTCCAGATGAAGACCTCCGCGAGGCGCATCTGCACGATCTGAAGCTCATCATAAGCGAGCTGAGGGTGCGCTGGCCTCTGGCGCTCTACGCGCATCAGCTCGGTCTCAACATAGATGAGCTGAAGCTGTCCGAGCAGGACCCTATTGACTCCAAAACCATGGAATGGATGCGAGTGGCGGCCTGGCAAGTGCCCACACCCACGCCAGCTGATGCTGGATGGCCGGATGCGCTAATCGATGGAGTTGAGGAGTTGGTAGAGGAACTTCGGCCGAGCCTACAGCTACCCCGTCACGGTGGTGATGCAGCTGAGTTTTGGACGCGACCCTCGAATCGAACGTCGCAGGATACAAAGTCTGCCTTCTGGTATGTCAGACTCAACCCGGTCTTTTGGTTCAGCACGGAAGTCAAAAGCTTCTGGGCTCTTAAAGACCATCCCAATGAGAGCTACGACGATTAGACTTCGGGTTTCTTGCAGCGCCCGCATAACACCCGCAACGCCTCGCGACAATGACGGACAAACGGCTGGGTGTAACACCAACGGGTACAAGACTTGCTTCACATTACCGCGATGGGCAGAAGCAACCTGAGCAATCAGACTGGCACACCGCAACTCTGCACACGGTGCGCATCAGGCCGCGTCCTACGGCTGTTTGGACATCTTCTTTCATTTCTGCTGCTCGGCTGCTCAGAAATCGGAGCAGCGCATCCCCTGCAACGGCAAGCAGGGCTCGAGCAGAGCTCCATCTTCGACGCCCCCACGTTCCCCACGTTGCACATCAAGCAATCCACAACAGCCTACCTCAAGTACCCGCTCAGCACCTGGCACATTAACTACGCCTTGGACAACACCAGCCAGCAACTTGAGTACGAGGTAAGGGCACCCAATTCATTTTCAACCGATACCTGCGAGATACCGAAGGTGATGTTGACTCTCGGAAATACTTCGCAAACTGTTCCCTTCGATGATGTGGAGCAGCTCCACTGGATCTCACACTGTTCACGCGAAAGCATCGATTCAAATCCGGACCTGGTCAGCGCCCAAGCACTGGTATACCGCATGATGGACGCTCTGGGACTCATCACACCTCGCATCCGCCAGATTATAGCGACATACTCAGCAGGCTGCCAATCGAGCCAGAGCCCACCTTATCCAGCCTTGGTGGTCGAGGATATTCAAGCAACAGCAAAGCGGCTCAATCTTAGGGTGGCCTCCCGTGAGGATTTAGACGCGGGGCCTGGCGAGTGGGACTATCTTCGAGACGAAGGCGCAGCGCCTGAGCTGGACCAGCTCGATTGGACACAGTGGATGGTCGCGCGCCTGCTCATGGTGCTTGTCGGAGACTTCGACTACGACCGCAATTTTACCTTCAAAAACCAGTTCTGGCTGATGGATGCAGAAGGAACCATGGCGCCCGTTCCTTTCGACTTTGACAGCAGCGAGATCGTCACGCGATACGCGTTGGCTGGTGACGCTCTAGATGAACGGAGAGCTTCGATGGTTCGCCGCATCCAACAGCTGCGCGCTCTACAACCCACCATGACGAAGGCGTGCAGACGGACCGCCGTATGTGAAGCTGCGCTTATCAAAGCGCTTTCCGCTGTAAGAGCGGCGAGAGGCTCGCTCGAGGCATTGATTTACAGCCATCCGCTCTCACCCACTCGGAAGGAAGTGGCACTCAGCTTTCTCCGCGTCTTCATGGAGGTCACACAGCCGGAGGAAGTATTTACGCCCCTTCTCTTGCGGCGAGCAGCGGTGTACCCAACGCCTGACGCAAACGAGGACGTAGCCTGGGCTTACCCGAAGGAGATAATCGCGCTTGGTGCGCCGCTGGATCAACAGAGCGGCAGGACTCGCGTTGACATACGCGACTACGAGGGTGCGGTCACTGGCTGGTTTGATGACCAAGACCTATATCTTCCTGACGCGCTGCCGACACTTGACCATCGGTCGGCGGTCACCCCGGAACCGACAACAGATCCCATAGCAAGCCCTTGAGTGCAGCGGCAAGCTTGGCTCCCGGCGCCGAAACGCTCTGAGCTCTTCCTCAAACCTCGCTTTCCTCAAGCCTCGCGGGGGCAGCCGAAGCCACGCCTGTCGCATCATCTACTGGGCCGTAACCACTGCTGAGTTCCACGACCCGCCCGTCGGAGCACAGCCGCTATGGCGGCGGTTTGCCGGAGCGGCGACTGGTCGCTGCAAAGTGTGGCTCCGGAGGATGGATTCGAACCATCATTCTCGGTTCCAAAGACCGATGTCCTGCCCTTAGACGACTCCGGAATATCGGCTATTGGGTAGCACAGAGGTGGGCGGAGCGCAGTGCTTTTTATCACGCACAAGGTGGGCTGAAAGAGCAAGACAGCCGATGGGGTAAACAGACCAAAGGTAGTTCAGGTGCGACGTTTTGCTGAACGCGATGAAGGTAACGAATGACGCAAAAGAGAAGGTCAAACACCAGATAAGTAGCCGTAGCTATACTCCAGCCTACTCCCAGCCAAACATGCGAACGCGCCCATCCTGCACGGACACGTGCGCCGCAGGCATCACCCGGTGCCAACGCTGCGCGTTCCCGGCGTACGGATTATCTCCCTGCAACAGCAGCTCGCCTGCAGCAAACGTGTTGATCCCGATATCAACGGCGTGGCTGCCGTGTGGCGCCCGAAGCTCCCGCACCAGCACCACCGCATGAAAAGCGAGCAGCCCCAGCGCAAGCATGCCCAGAATCAGGGGTAGCACCCCAGCACGGGTAACCCCAGCACGGGTAACCCCAGCACGGGTAACCTCAGCTTGGCGGCCGAGACCAACAACTACCATCAGCGTGGCGGCACCAAGGAACATGCAAAATGTGAGTGGGCCATAACCCCAGGTGAAGACGCCAGCGGTGTTGAACAACACCAGCCACAGCAAAGGCGCTCCGATCCCAAATCCTTTCGTCACCCGCACGGCACCCGTTCCAGAGCCTTGAGAAAAACAGCGGCTTTCAACTCCGTTTCCGCGAGCTCCTTTTCTGCCCGGCTGCGCGCAGTGATGCCTCCGCCTGCAAAGTACGTGACCTGGCCCCCTGCAACCACAGCGGTGCGAATTGCGACGGAGAGAAGGCATCCTCCACGTGAATCGACGAAACCAATTGCTCCGGTGTAGACACCTCGCGGGCTAGCCTCTAAGGCCTCGATCCAATGCACCACCTCCCGCTTGGGCATCCCGGTGACGCTGCCCGGCGGGAACGCAGCCTTCAGCAGATCAGAAAAGGTGAGGCCCTCTTTGGCCATGCAGCGGATGGTGGAAACCATGTGCGACAAGCCGGCATAGTGTTCAATCACACTGTCGTCTATCACGCGCACGGTTCCCGACTTGGCTACGCGACATAGATCATTGCGAAGCAGGTCGATCACCATGGTGTGCTCCGCCTGTTCCTTTGCATCGCGCGCTAGACTCCGCGCGTCATCGTCCATGCTCTGGCTGCGAGTGACGGTGCCCTTGATGGGTCGCGTTGTGATAGAGGAATGGTGAGCATTCCAATCAACGAACTGCTCCATCGAGCGAGAGAGGACATAGCGCACCCCGTCAAAGATATAGGCACCAAACGGCACCGGGCTCTCAGCCCGCATCGCCTTCCACAACAGCCAAGGTGAGCCCATAAGTGGCGCACGCCACTTGCGGGCTAGGTTGATCAAGTAGAACGTTCCCGCTGCTATCTCCTCTTGAGCGCGTGTGATGGCCTGCTGGTGCTGCTCAGCCGCTGCGCCAACGGCATCTCCAACTCTTGCTGCTACTTCTGCTGTAACGCCCGACTCCTTGACCGACGATGTCACAGCTTCTCGCACCCGCGCGGCCAGGCGCCTGACTGCAGCCTTGCTCTCTCCGCAAAACCACGCCCGACCGCTCGCATGATCAACGGCAAGAACGGCATCGTAGCGACCAAACCAAAGCACGCGCTCTTCCGGGGCGCGTGTGCGGCCTTCATGCACGGCAGGCATCAGCTTCCAGAGCGCATCGTAGCTCACGTAGCCCAACCATCGCGGCACTCTCAGCGGCGCCTCGCAGTGCACGCCTTCCTCTGCCGATAAGCGCGCGAGTGCATCGCGAAGTCCGGATCCGTTTGCTGTGGCAGACACCTCCTCGACTGGATCGAGCGCAAGGTACGACCACGATCCTGGCGCTCCATCAAGCCAAACAAACCCTGGTTCTGAGGCCCACCTGGAGGCGAGCGTCTCCAAATCGTTCGGCAACTCTGCCACTTCAATCAACCCTGCTGCTTCAGTCACTCTGCTGCTTCAATCCACTCTGCCACTTCAATCCACTCTGCCACTTCAATCCACTCTGCTGCTTCAATCCACTCTGCCACTTCAATCGACTCTGCTGCTTCAATCCACTCTGCCTCAACGTAGTATACGCACGCGCTGCTCATAGCCACTGCTGCCCAAAGCCACTGCAGAGTCTGCGGCACCTTCCACACGTGCCTGCACCTGCTGAGGCACCCGCACCACGACGCCGGATCTGCAAGCTTCCATCTTGTAAAGGTTACTTTACAAAGCTTCGACAGGAGAGGAAACCGCTCTCAATGGGCCTCTTCCGCTCGCCGATCCCGCCAACTCACGCACCCTCGTTCCGATTTCCTGACGCGTTGTCGGCCGGAGTGGCTGCTGCTACTGTTCCTGCATGAAAAGCTCATGGCTCACCCTTCTGGTGCTCTTGGCAATCCCGCTTCCGACTTTAGCGCACGCACCTTGGCCTGCTCCGCGGCGGCATCGGCCCCAGGCGCTGACCCTCCACCTGGGATATGGCGGCGAGCTCGCCGATCAAGAGGGCGCGGCGCTGGACAAGCGCACTCTCGGACTGCGGTGAGCGATAAACAAGGGGTAATGCAGTTCACTTAGGCCAGTTTTCGAGCGCGCCCACAGGAAAAAACCGCAGCGTACGTTGGATGGGATCGCAGGAGCGAAGCGACGAGAACTCCAGTGAGGATTTTTTGCCGCGGACGAAAGCCGAAAACTGGCCTAAGTGAACTGCATTAGCGCAGAAGCATGGGGCTTTCGGGGTGAAGCGGAGAAGTTCGCTTTCTCGGATAACCTGACTGACCGCCAGGAGGTGGGCTTGCGGCGCGCCTCAGCCCTGCTGATCGGCCCTCGGCTGGGCTTTGATGCCCGGGTCGGCGGAGGAATTGCTCTGCGTCCCAGTCTGGGAGCAGGCTTAGCTCTACGAGGTGATTACCTCGACCTGCCCAAGTACACCTCAAGTACGTTGGATGAGGATGTTGACCTCGAAGGTGACGTCTACTTGTCCTCCGCCCTTGCGCTCGTATTCACGCACGGTCTTTTCGTCAGTCTGGTTGAAGGCCGACTCGACTGGATCGCGACGGGCAACGACGAAGAAGGCGCTCACAGCATCAATGTGGGCATGGGACTGCGCCTGTAGCCTGCTCAAAAGGGGGAGGCCTATCGATGGGGCGGTGGGTCCCGCTGAGTGAGCGGCGATGCGATTTCTATCGGGGGTTTGGCACCCAGACCCTCTGCTGCGGAAGTCAATCCCGCGGCATTCACCTAAGCTCCCTCCGCCAGGACGAACATTGCCAGGTAGCAGGGAGGACACGGTCATGGCATCCAAACATCGTTGTAGTCCGTTTGGAAATGAGCCTGAGCCTCTCGGCGAAGTCAACTACGCCACTCTCCCGCCGCTTGTTGCCGGCATCCATGACGGGCCCCATGCAGATACACGGCGTAGATGCATCGTGAGCGAACGTACTGGGGGGACCACTGCCTGCAAGGCAGTGGTGGGTCCCGCTGAGTGAGCGGCGATGCATCGGCGCCGTGTATCTGCACGGGGCCAGCCACCACGCCTGCACACACAGATGGCAGCAAGCTTGAGGCCGACATCAGCAGATCCGCTGGTTCACGCTTGATCTCGCTCCGCTTCGGTTTACGCTGGCCTCAATGAGAGCAACCCGGGTCGTCTTCAAGAAAGCAGGTAGCCCCGACGTGCTTGAACTGGTGGAGGAGGAAGTGCCACCGCCAAATCCCGTCGAAGTGCGCGTGGTGCAACGTGCCGTCGGGCTCAACTTCATCGACACCTACCACCGCAGTGGCCTCTACGAGGTGGCGCTGCCTTCAGGTTTGGGGCTGGAAGCCGCCGGTGTGGTTGAAGCCGTGGGCGCTGAAGTGAGAGACTTCCGCGAGGGCGACCGCGTGGCGTATGCAGGGGGATCGCCGGGTGCTTATGCGTCTGCTCGGTGCGTTCCAGCCGAGCGGGTTGTGCCGATACCCAAAGGCGTCAGCGAGGAAGAAGCCGCGGCGGTGCTGCTCAAGGGGATGACCGTAGAGTATCTTGTTCGCCGAGTTGCCAAGGTGACCAAGGGAGACACTGTTCTTTGGCACGCCGCCGCGGGCGGCGTGGGTCTCATCGCCTGCCAGTGGTTGCGCGATCTAGGCGCAACCGTCATCGGCACGGCAGGCACGTCGGCTAAGGCCGATTTAGCTAAACGCGCCGGTTGCTCCTACGCTCTCGTCTACACCGAGGAAGACATCGAGCAACGTGTATGCGATTTAGCGGGAGACGGCGTGCATGTGGTCTTCGACTCGGTCGGTAAGGACACATTCAAGCAGTCACTCGCGTGCCTAAGGCGACGCGGCATGATGGTCGCTTTCGGTAACGCTTCGGGACCTCCCGAACCCTTCTCGGTGCTTGAGCTAACCCGTCGCGGATCGCTATTTCTCACCCGCCCATCCTTGGTAGATTACACTGCCACGCGCGAAGAACTGCTGGAAAGCGCAGGGCAGGTCTTTCATCGGGTTCAGCGCGGCGTCGTCCACCCAGAGATCCATCAAAAGTGGCCACTTGCTGAAGCCGCCAAGGCACATCGCTCGCTTCACGCACGTGAGACCGTAGGGTCCTCGCTTCTCATCCCGTGACCGACCTCCTGACCCCATACCCTCGAATGACCAGAGCGTTCGGCACCTGACAGCGCTAAGGCCTAAGCCAGACGTCGACCTCCCTGCCCACGGTCTCGAGCGCGAGCTTCTTGAACGGGCGAAAGACGAAGGGAAGCTTGGCTTCAACATCCAGTCCCTCATGCGTCACCCGAAGGGATCCGTCTACGCGAACGCCCTTGGCCATGAAGGCAAAGCGGGCCCGTTCGGCATCAGACCAGGTCAGCTCAGGCTGATACGCCGCGTAGCGCGTCCTATATTCAGCAAAGGCTTGCTCAATCCGTGAGCGCGCATCTTCCTGGGGCAGTCGGTGAGGATAATGCTCCGATAACGTCATACGAAGCTTTTACCTCAAGATGACCCAAACGCACGCCTTTGCTCACAGCGCCAGGTGACTTCCAGCACGCGCCCCTTGCAGGTTAGTCGAAACCAAAGCGGCGCACTTGAGTCCTGCTCTGAGCGTTTTCACAGCAGCCCGACCTAAACGTGATCATCGGGTGCACGATCAATTTGAGAAAGGGCTAAGCGGCGCGCTGATGGATGGCTTCGAAGATGTTTTCAGGGCCGTGAGTGCGAGAAGCGGCGCGCAAGCGGACCATCTTCTCAGCGCCTGATTGTGACCAGTGCTGTCCTGCAGGTGCAGTTGAACGCCGGGCACGTGAGCAAGCGCTGACACCGCAGCAACGTAGAGGTGCTCTGTCGGTTGTGGGTGAGCTTTGCGAACTTTGGGATGAAGTAAGCGACTTGATGCCGGTGCGCAGCCGGAGCTGCTCACTACTGGCACGTCATAGTTTGCGAGCGGCTGATGCATTACAGCTAGCGGCAGCAAGTTTGGTTGCAGATACCGAGCCGGGCGCACTCACTTTCGTATGTCTGGATCGCAAGTTGGCCGATGCTGCAGAGCGTGAGGGCCTCAGTGTGTTGACCTGGGCATGAGCGACGGCCAGTTCCGGTGCAGCAAAAACATGCTCCACCACGAAGGCGGAGTACAGGCGCTTTTGGAAACGTCGCGTGTGGGTGCCGTCCGCTGAGAAACTGCGTGCCACGTGCGCCCTTCTCACATGCTTCTGCACCCTCCAGTGCGATGCTTTGGTCAAGTTTCTTCGTCCCTCGCTCGTAGGTGGCACGTGATGTGCATCTCGCCCTGGCTATGGCAGCACCTCATTCCACGGCTCGTTGGACCCTCTTCACCTGCGTGATTCTCGGCTCATGTACTACCGACAGCAATCATGGCGCTACGTCTGAATCTGCTGTGCGAGACCTGCGGCGAGCACTCAACAGCTACGACGCAGCTGAAGAGCAAGAGAGGACAGTCAATCAAGACCTTGCGGCTGAGCTGCACAAGATAGGTCCACTTGTGCAAGCTGAGTTGGACGAATCCGGCGGCACCAGCCTGTTGGCCGCTTACGCAACGGGGTTTGAGGAACTTCCCCGGGTGACGCTTGCACGCGAGGCGGTAATGAACGCACAGGCAGCCCTAGCGCAGCAACTCGAAGAAGCGGCCGATGCCGATGCCAAGATGCTACAACGCGTCTTTGTTGATCGGAAGTCAGGGCCCCTTTCGTGGACCGGTTTTCGCGCGTCCGCTTCTGATCTCTTTGCAGCAGCAAAGCGTCTAGCGCCCACCGAACACAGCCCAAAGCTTGTCGCTCTGGCCGAACCCTTGCTGAACATGGTCAACGCGTTGCCGGCCGAGCCGAGCGAACGTAGAAGCAAACTGCTCTCAGAGGTGGCTTCCCACCTGGTGGCTCCTGCCCTGCCTTACCTTCATCAAGTTCAACTTACCTACGAAGGCACCGATGATGCAGCTGCGCACGCACGTCTATCTGCTGCGCTAGCACCCATGCTCACAGCCTACGAGGTTCTGCAGCAGCTTTCGCTGCTGGGTCAGGTGGTTGGCGAGGCGCTGCAAGACATCGGCAGATTGGCCCCCAATGATCTCACCCAACTGCAGCAGTTTACCGACACCCTCGATGCACGTCTCACGGTCGAAGGCCTCTCCAAAGATGCACGCGCTGACATGCGGGAGGCGCTAACTCTGGGCGCACGGCAGACCTTCTTGGCGCGTGCCACGCTTGATGATGCACGCGAAGAGATGCTCAGGCGCGCAGGCGAAGGGGCTACTGTCGGCCTTTTCTCTGTCAGCCTCGTCACTTTCGGACTCACCGGGATATCCTTGATCTCGCACGATCCGCGGGCGCTGCGGGTGGGGTCTTGGGCTGCGCAAAGTTTTGCGCCGCTCACGCTCTTGCTTCACCTATGGAAGGGCTACACCACATTCAAGCTGGGGACTCAGGACGCTCGAGGCGGGATCAACACCCTCGGAGTCTATGTTTCGCTTCTTACGCTCCTCCGACAGGCCGGATTGTTCTTTGTGAGCGTTCCCCTTGAAGTCATCGCGTGGCCTGCCTCTGCCGTTCTGCTGTTTTCGCAGTTCGTCGACTTTACAAGGATGGCGGAGGAGGAGATACGCAGGCAACGGAACGACGTGCGCTCTGTGCTGACTCCTGTCGTGGGCGAGCGGTCCGCAAGCGGGCTCGGCTGGTGCTCAAGGCAACGGGTGCAAGAGTTGGTCGAGAGATTCGCTTCCAAGCGAACTCTCGACGTGCTCGCTGCCTCTCCGATGGCCGTCACTGCCAAAGAGGCTTCGTTGCGGGGCTTCGATGTGCTAGGTATCGCGGGTGGTCTTACCCGCGATGAGCAGGTCGATCTGGTGAGTCTCCTTACGAGCGAGGAGAATGCCCAAACGGCGAACGGCGCAGCTTGGAGTGACACCTCTGTCAGCCACGTACTCGGCCTGCTCTGGACCCTGTATCCCGATCGGCTTCCAACGCGGGATGAACTCATTCGCACGCTGCGCACGGAAGCGGAGGGAGACCACGCAACGGCGACCTACCAGAGGGCTCTACGGACTGTGGCCTCCTACATCACGAAAGACCCCGCTTAGCTTCCTCTTGCCAGGCTTTCCGGCCTGGGCTGTCGCCCGTGAGTTTCTCGGAATTGCTTCATGTGCAACCTTCCGCAGCGCAAGAAGGTCAACCTACCACCGTCTTGCATAGGACAGTAGCCATCCCGGAATCGAGCTGAAGGAATGCCCCGCTCAATCTCCAGCGAAACACACCCGCAAAGCGCAAGGACCTCCGCTGTGCGCCTGCTGTTCGACATGGCTTTTGCTCTAGCGCTTGCTGCATGCGGCCAAGCAGGAACCCTAGAGTCTGCCTCAGCAGACGAAGCGCCATGCGAGCTTTCGGCCTCTCGAGCCGAAGCGTTCGCCCGCATCAGGAGCTTCTTGAGCGGACATCAGCGGATTCACGTGTACGGTGGCCTCAGCCCGGGTCACGGGCATCAGGCTGCGACCGCAACGGCGATGGAGAATCTTCGCGAGCTCGGCTTTGCCGGCACGTTCCACGTGTACGTCGCCGCTGATCGCGTAGCGGCGGTCAGCCCCTCCACCTTGGCACCGGTTGTGTTTCATTCAGACAAAGATCAAGCACCACCTGCTGCGTTTGGCATCGCCGGTGGAACAGATGCAGAAGCCACTACCATCTCCCACGCGCTCCAGGTGGAGCACCTTCTTATATTCCATCTGATGGGCTGGGAGGAGCCGCCGTCGGTCAAGGTCAGCGATCAGCGACCTGTGCTGCTCACAGGCCGCATCGCGCAGATGCAGGCTGCCGACAAGGCGCTGCCGCAGCAGCGCGTCACGGACATCCCATTCTGGTTTCCGGGGCTCTCGCGCGTGAAGCTCTGCGCAGAAGAGGGCCCATGCGCATACGGGGAAGTGTATGAACCAGATTCTCTGCGGAGCATGCTGGAGCAGGAACTTCTTGAGCCTGAGGCACACGAGAAGTGGAGAGCGATCTTACAGACACCAGCCCAGTTGCTGCCCGTCTACGGCGCTCACATCAGCGGAACCACACTTGCTGCCATGGCCAAGGCTTTCGCGCGACTCCCGAGCGTCGACGACCGACCGAAGCTGATGGTGGTCTTCAACCGCGTCCTTGATGAGTTGCCGAAAGCCTATGTTTACAAGCCCCTCACGTCGCCGGACATCGAGAATCTTGAACGGGAGCTCAAGCCGCTTGAGTGCGAAGTGATCCACTTCGCAGACCTGCTATCTCCTGGTGCTGCCGACCCAGCATGTCGGGTTTTGCTGGCTCACGACGCTCCGAAACCTGTCTTCGAACACGTTGTGCGGCGCGCTGATCTTCCCTTCGTGCACACGGGCTTGCAGTCAGCGGCGCTCACGCAGAACCTCCGCATCCCGCACCTCGATACCTGGGGACTTCTGCCCTCCGATGAGGCCTACGCCACGCGAGGGGTTCGCAAGCTCTATCAACGCACGAGCCGAGCGGTCCGCGTGCAAGCAAGCGATCTGGAGGTTCTCTTCGCAGAGTTTCTCAAGCAGGCAGACGCTCCCGACGCAGCTCTCCACAACTTCTTCCAAACTGCGCCTCGGATGGACCAACGCGCGCGACGCTACGCCAACCGCGTCACGCTCACCCTGCTGGCCTACCTCGACTGGCTCAACGGCTCCTAGCTAGCGGTTTATGCCTCAAGCCCTTCGCCCTACGTCATCAATCCGCCAGGGCTTGTGCCAAGGCCCTTCGCCTGCACCATGTACTGCAGCCGCCACGCTGGTCTGAAGGGTCTTGCTGATCGCTCGCCGGTCGCGGCGCCACCTCGCGAACTAAAACCCTACGCTTAGTCACTCGCAGGGATCAGCAAGACACCCCACGCAAATGACCGCGATCAACCCACACCACGTCGCCCAGCCACACCGAAGGAACGTACACCTCATTCAGCACCACAATAGCATTTGAGGCGTGCCGTCCCCCGGGTCCCATAGCCCCGTCGCACGTAGTAAAGCGTCCGCGGGAATGCGTACGTATTCAACGGCTCAGGGCCACGCATCCCGCTCACCGCAAACTCTCAAGGTAGCGAAGTGACTCGCCGTCGTCGCGCCGACTCTCTCATAATGCTCTCACTTCTGCACATCCAAGGAGCAATGTGCGCATAGAACGTGCGTTTGCGGTACGCTTTGTCGTCGCGGATGCGGCCCGCAGCCGCTACCTTGAAGGAGGTCTACAAACACCTTGGAGGTAAGAAATGAGAATAGGAATGTACCTGGTTATGGCACTTGGAGCTGTGGCATCTGCCGGCTGCTCCGAAGCGATGGAGACAGAAAAAGCTGAGGAGAGTTCGGCGGGACTTCGGCTGTATGCCCCGAACGAGGTAGCGGAGCTTCAGGAGGATTGCGAGGAAATCCTCTACACCGAGGATGAAGAACACCGGGGTTTTGTCTGCGGGCGTGCATCCGAGTCTTGCCGCACCCTACTGATTGCATGCGGAGAAGACGCCGAGCCCTGCATGGAGGTATGCGAGGAGCATGTGGTGCCCGATTGCGAGGACCCAACGGTTGTGGTCGAAGCAAGCGGAACGGAAGGTGATCCACTGGACTCCGTTCCAGTTTGCCCACCTGAAAACGCCACTCCAGGAGGTGAGGAAAGCGGGTGCGGCGACGCCCAAGGTTGCGCGTTTCCGTCTCAGTCTCCCGACCCGTGCAACGCGCCTGACCTCATTATCCCCGGAGTGTGCGGCGAGGGCGAAGAGATCGGCGATTGCTGCGATGTGCCGCCACTACCCATGCCTGTCCAGCCGTAGGTTGCCTACGGCCAAACGCATCTAAGGGAGTTGCAATCAGCGAATGCCCAACCGGAGAAGAGGATCCTGAGCCTTCCTGGCGAAGTCGAATAAGCCCTCTTCTCCGCGTGCAGAGGGTCTTATCGGCATCCACGATAGGCCCTGTGCAGATACACGGCTCAGATGCATCGTAAGCGAACGTACTAGGGGGCCGCCCACAGGGCGGTGGGTCCCGCTGAGTGAGCGGCGATTCGATCTTTGCAGAGGGTCTGGCACCCAGACCCTCTACCGCGGAAGTCAATCCCGCGGTATTCACCCAAACTCCCCCGACCATCACGAACGTGTCCAGGTAGCAGGAATGACGAAGTGGTTGCATCCCTACACCGTTGTAAATCAGTGCGATCTCCGCTAGGAAATGAGCCTGAGCCTTCCGGCGAAGTCGACTACGCCACTCTCCCCCCGCTTGCTGCCGGCTTCCACGACAGGCCCGCGGGTAGACGCATCGTGAGCGAACGTATTGGGGGACCGCCCAGCCCTGGTTGAATGACGCTGGGCGGTGGGTCCCGCTGAGTGAGCGGCGATGCGTCTACCCGCGGGCCAGCCATCGCGCTGCTTCTGCGCCGTGTATCTCCACTCGAGCCAGCCAATCAGCTGCACGAACTTTGCCTCTACTGCTCGTCGAGTGACCACTCGCGCAAACAGAGATGAATCAGACCCACGCGTTCGTTTGCGCCTGATGAAGCCACCACTTGGCGCACGGAGTGGAAGAACGCACGCTGGAGCGCCTTGATGCGCTGAAAGTCTTCCGATGAGCAGACAAACACGTTGTAACCCAGCAGTCCATCCGCCTTGAAGTCAAGCGCTCGCTCGCGCGCAACCTCGTTCCAGTGGGTGTGGTGCGCGATCATCTGCTTGCGGTCGGCCGTGGTGTCCAAAGTGACGACGTCTCGCAAATAGAAGCGGTGCGTGCGAAACTCAATAACGCGCGCGGCTTCGAGCAGATGGATGCAGCGCTCTACCTGGTCAGCGGCAATGCCTAGCACCTGGGCAATCCACGCGTCTTCGTGGAGCGCTAGCTGGTAGGACTTCGTCTCCAGGATCCGAAGGATCGCCTCCGTCCAAGGCTCGCGAAAGGCGAGCTCCTTGAGTGCGGCTAGAGCATTCTGCTCGCGGCGTATAGAAGGCATCTGGCCGATCGGAACCAAGCGACTCAAGAAATCAACCAAGCGAGCCGTGAGCGCTTCAAGAATCAGCAGAAAGTCCGGCAGACGCGGCTCGGTCTGCCCGCCTAGCCAGCGTGAAACGGAGTAGCGCGAGATGGCCGTGCGCTCGGCCAACGCCGTGATTGTTTCCTGCCCACGCAACGCATCGAGCCAGTTGGCTAGCACCTGAGGCGAAGGTGCCTTGGCTGAACCACAACCGCACAGCGTGTGATCTGCGGCAGGTGCAAACCGACGCATCGCCTCGAGGACATCCACACCCGTGCGTGCGCAGGCGCGAAGCATCTCGGCGCCCTTCGGAAAGCGTCTTCCCGCCTCCCAGTCGGCTGCCACGTTGCTGCGGTAGCCGAGGCGGCGTGAGAATGCCACTTGAGAGCGTGTTCCTCGGATAGCTCGAAGAAGCTCCTGCGCGACCTCTTGCATCTCCCGATTATGCACTGCGATCCCGCTTATGCACACCGATGAGCGTTTGTGCGTACGAGTTGTGCACTTACGGGATGAATCCCCGTGCATGAATACCAGAAGGTGGGAAACTGATATACATGAAGATACCGCTCCTGCTGCTTCTTGGCCTGCATCTCGGCGGCTGCGCCGGGGGACAATCCGGCAGCGAAGTGTTCGATGGATGTGAGGAAACCGCTCGACGGGAAGTATCTGCGGAGGACAGGTCAGCCGGTTTCGCCTTTACACCCTCGCAAGCCGCGGCCGCACTCAATGGCTCAGCGCACGTGCGCGATAACGATGGGGAGTCGGTTGGAACCATTATTATTCAATCCAATCTACGCGCCGAGGATCGCACCGCGCATGTGGAGCGCGAGCAGGCATCACGTCTAGACGGAAGCGACTGCGACCCGGCCTACTACCTTCCACTGGATGCCCGCTATACGCTCCGAAAGGATGATGTCATGTTGTTAGACGCGGCCGTTGCTGCAGATGCATACATAACGGTCGAGGGCGAGCTTTCAAACTCCGTTGATGTGCCCGCAGCTCAGGTGCAGGGTCGTCTTGCCGAGCGCCTTACGGGTCAGGTGGATGAGGAGGCGCAAGAGACGCATCACCTATCGATATCCATATTTGGTCAGGCATCGCGTGGCGCCTACGGCATGCTCACCTGGGCCAAGCGGTCGGAAAATAACACATCGACCTCAGGCGACCTGGATGTGTACACTCCGCAGGAGACGCATATCGGCTCCTTCACACTACCTCCCCACAGCAACCTATCCGGCCGCAACGATGGACCCGGCCAGGAGCAGATCGATCTCTAGGCCCTAGCCCGCGATACGCCTCCGGGTTCGACTCACTCCACACTTCATCGTCTGCAGGTAGGTTTGACAAAGTTGCGCGCGTGTCGCTCTCGGGCACAAGCTCCCGTTGTAGGCACAAGCTCCCGTTGCAGGCACAAGCTCCGCATCAGGTCGGATCTTCACGCGGCATGCGCATCGAGAGGCGACGTTCCTGTCGAAAGCGGTTGTCTCTTGGGCGGAAGATGAGGGAGACTGTGGCGCAATTCCAATCTTTTGGGAGATAGATGAAGCAATCGATGAAAGTGCTCTTGGCGTCGATCTGCGTGAGTTGCGGTCACGGCGGACGAAACAGCCCGCAGGATTCAGCACCCGACATATTGGCGGCGAAGGAGAGCACCAGTCGACCGCACTCCGAAGGGCTGACCATTGTGCTCAGCGAGGGGACTCCCCCGCAGCACAAGACAGCGACGGCACAGCTGGTCGCAAGCAAGCCGCTACCGGCTGATCGCACGCGTGCGCTGCTTGCACGTCTTCCGCCGCTCGAGGGTGAGGACGAAGACGAGAAGCCTTTTGCCCTTCGCGGTGGATCGAAACCAGCTCCTAAAACAGGGCACACCGTCCGGGACACCTTTCCACCCACCAAACACGAGGCAAGGCCACCCACCACACACGGGGCAAGGCCACCTTCCGCTACTGGAGGTGCGCTGCGAGTGCTGCGGTTCGCTCCTGAGGGAGCGGTGCCCGTGGCGCCGCAGCTAAGCGTGACTTTTTCTGAGCCGATGGTTGCTGTCTCGTCCCAGAAGCAGGCGCAGTCGCACGTGCCGGTGCGTTTGTCTCCGCAACCTGCGGGTCAGTTTCGGTGGATTGGCACGCGCACGTTGCTCTTCGATCCGAAGGTGCGCATGCCGATGGCGACGCGTTACGAGGTGCAGGTTCCCGAAGGCACGCGCTCCGCCTCGGGGCATACGCTGCGCGCGGCCAAGCGATGGTTCTTTCAGACGCCTGCGCCAACGCTTCAGGCGCAGTGGCCCGCGGCACAGCCAGCGCGTCGACTAACGCCCATCTTCTTGCAGTTTGACCAGAGGATCGATGCAAGGGAGATGGCCAAGTCGATTTTTCTTCGTGCAAACGGCAAGGCGTGGAAGGTGCGGCTCGCCACCGCCAAGGAGATTGCGGCAAACGAGGAGGTTTCGCGTCTGGTGGAGCATGCTCGAGCGCAGCGCGAGGGCCGCTACATGGTCGTGCAGCCGGTGACGCAGCTTCCAGCTGACGCGGCTGTGACTGTGGTTGTGCGCAAGGGCGCCCCTTCAGCCGAGGGACCACGGCGAACGCAAAAGGAGCAACGCTTTAGCTTCCGCACCTATGCACCGTTGCACGTGGTCAAGAGCCGGTGTGGATGGCGGTCCACATGCCGACCTGGAATGCCCTGGGAAGTGCGCTTCAACAACCCGCTCGACGACACCGGGCTGGACACCTCCAGGATCGCCATCCGTCCCGCGTTGCCTGCACGAAGCATCGAGATTGTTGGCAACCACATGCTCGTGCGCGGGCAAGCCAAGGGCGAAACAACGTACCAGATCCGCGTGCCAGGGGCGCTGCAGGACACGTTTGGTCAGCGACTCGGAAAGGACAAGACGCTCACGTTCAAGGTTGGCCCTGCCAGGCCCACGCTGAGCGGACCAACAGGCCTTGTGGTGCTTGATCCTACGGCTGCTAAGCCAGTCTTTGGCGTCTACAGCACACGCTACCGGGCGCTGGACGTGCAAGCCTTCCGCGTGACTCCCACCGACTGGAGCGCCTTCCGCGGTTATCAGGAGCGTGCAGCGCGTCAGCGCACCTTCCTCAAGCCGCCCTTTCCTCGGGTGATGCACCACGTGGTGAAGGTGGCGGGCGATCCTCAGCAGCTGGTGGAAACCACGCTCGATCTTACGCGGGCGCTGGGCGGCAAACTGGGACACCTGTATCTCGTGATCAAACCAGCGGACGAGCCTGAAGACGTGGCCGTCTCGCGCGCTACGCCTCGGGTGCAAGCATGGGTTCAGTCTACCCGCGTTGGATTGGACGCGTTCGTAGACAATAACCAGCTTTACGCTTGGAGCACGCAGCTGCGATCTGGGAAGGCTCTTCGGTCCACTGCGGACCTTGATCTGAAACTGGTCTCTGCGGGTTTATCACTGCAACCGACCAGGACGGCTGGCAGCGGAATCGCGACCTTCGCGCTTCCCACCGGTCCGCGGAAGGGCAGCGCCTTTCTGCTGGTCTCGAAAGGCAAGGACCGAGCTTTCCTTCCCGAGCACGACGCGTGGTGGTCGCGCGAAAGCAACTGGACCAGGCACCCGGTCAGGGAGGAGCTGCGCTGGTACATCTTCGACGACCGACAGATGTACCGCCCCGGCGAACAGGTTCGCCTAAAGGGTTGGTTGCGACGTCTTGATCCTGGTTTGCATGGTGACGTGATGCCGCTTGACGGCCAAGTTTCCTCGTTGACCTATCGGGTGCGCGATTCGCGTGGCAACCTCTTTGCTGAGGGCAGTACGCGAGTCAACCGATTCGGCGGCTTTGACCTTACCGTTGCCCTGCCCAAAGACCTCAGCCTGGGTCACACCTCGGTCGAGCTGACGGCATCTGGCGACATGGCGCATCGGAGCATGCACCACGCGTTCCAGGTGCAGGAGTTTCGTCGGCCCGAGTTCGAGGTGTCAACGTCCGCCTCCCAGGGCCCGCACATGGTAGGCCGACCAGCCGCGGTGACGCTGCACGCATCGTATTTCGCTGGGGGACCTTTGCCCCAAGCCAAAACGCGGTGGGAGGTTGTAAGCTTGCGGGGTAGCTTCGATCCGCCTGGACACGACGACTACGCCTTTGGCGAGTGGCGCCCTTGGTGGGACTACGCGGGGGCCGCTTCCGGTATGGCTGCATCGGGCATGGCTGCATCGGGCATGGCTGGTGGGTTGGGTGTTGTTGGGCGTTCGGGCAGGGTCAGTCGACCCAACATGGATGAGGGTCACGTGCAGCAGCTCGAGGGTCTTACCGATGCGAGGGGTCGCCACACCCTCGCTCTAGATTTTGCCTCAGTGAATCCGCCGCGCGCGACGCGTGTGACAGTGCACGGCACGGTGACCGACGTGAACCGCCAAGCCTGGTCAAGCAGCGAGACTCTGCTCGTGCACCCGTCGGCACATTACGTGGGTCTCAAAACCGAGAAAATGTTCTTTGACCGAAAGGCGCCGATGCGCGTTAGCGCAGTTGTTGTCGATCATGACGGCAAGCTTCTTTCACAGCGCTCAATCGCCATGCGCGCCGTGCGGCTTGACTGGACCTTCCGCCGCGGCGAGTTGACAGAGGTTGAAAAGAACCCGCAGCTCTGCCGAACGACAAGCTCCACCTCCACACCCGACGCCGCGACATGCACATTCCGCACAGAAGTTGGCGGGACCTACCGCATCACGGCCCGCGTCCGCGATGCGCAAGGGCGAGCCAATGAGACGGTGATTCAGCGTTGGGTGGCCGGCGGCAAACTTCCTGCACAACGGGGGGTCGAGCTGGAAGACGTGGTGCTGATTCCGGATAAGGAAACGTATCGGCCGGGGGAGAAGGCCAGGGTGCTGGTACAGGCCCCATTCTATCCGGCGGAAGGCGTGGTGACGTGGCAGCGCTCGGGCATCGAACACATTGCACGCTTCCGGATGAAGGGGCCCACGCACACACTGGAGGTTCCTCTCTCGGACCGGCATACGCCCAATCTCCAGATTCAGGTGAACCTCAACGGGACCGCAACACGCCGTCGTGACGACGGCATGCCCGACCCCAAACTTCCGGCGCGTCCTGCCTTTGCTCAAGGCAACGTGATGCTGAAGATTCCACCACAGCGCCGTGTGATCCAGGTCGAGGTCAAACCGGCACAACGCGCGGTTGAGCCTGGCTCCGAAACAAAGGTTGCTGTTGCCCTATCCAACGCAGCTGGGGAGCCTTTAGGCGGCGCCGAGGTCGCCGCGGTGGTGGTGGATGAGGCCGTCCTGTCGCTCAGCCAGTACGCACTACCTGATCCGGTTGAAAGCTTCTACTCGGATCGACCCGGCGGCGTGCGCGAACACCACCTGCGCAGCTGGATCACGCTGGCAAGACCAGAGGCAGGTGACGCCACGGAGGAGGATCAATCAACGGCGCAGTTCAGCCGGAGGGAGCTCATTTCCCAAGAAGCTGCGCCTCGAGCCTCACGCGCCTTTGGAGGCTCTGCCGCGGACCATGTTCCGGGGCCCATCGTGGTGCGAAAGAACTTTGACGCGCTGGCGCTCTTTGCGCCGTCGGTGGTGACCAATGCCGCCGGACATGCCACTCTCAATGTAAAGGTTCCCGATAACCTGACGCGCTACCGCATCATGGTGGTCGCCACAGACGGAGCACGCGCTTTTGGTAAGGGAGAGTCGTCGCTTACGGCGCGTCTGCCGCTGATGGTGCGTCCATCGCCGCCGCGCTTCCTCAACATCGGCGACCGCTTTGAGCTACCGGTCGTGCTGCAAAACCAAACGGGTGATGCGATGCAGGTTGACGTGGCGGTGCGGGGCCGAAACCTTGAGCTGAAGTCCTCAGGGAAGCGCTTACAGATTCCTGCACACGACCGCGTGGAGGTGCGCTTTGCTGCGGCGGCGCGCCTTCCCGGCACGGCACGGCTTCAAGTAGCGACAAGCGCGGCGCGCTTTGCTGACGCGGCAACGGCTTCTTGGCCCGTGTGGACCCCGGCAACGACCGAGGCCTTCGCGACCTACGGCGTAGTTGAGGATGGGGTGATGCGGCAGCCGGTGGCGGTGCCGCCAGAGGCCGAGCCTCGCTACGGCGATCTCTCCATCACCACGTCCTCGACACAACTGCAGTCGCTAACCGACGCCTTTCTGTACCTGATGGAGTATCCCTTCGCCAGCAGCGAGCAGATGGCCTCCCGCGTCTTAGCGGTGGCTGCGCTGCGGGACGTGCTGCAGGCCTTCTCGGTGGAAGATCTGCCTTCACCAAGGGAGCTTGAGCAAGTTGTTGCAAAAGACCTCAAGCAGCTCTCGGCGCTGCAAAACCCCGATGGCGGCTTTGCCTTCTGGCGCCGCGGCGATCCCTCATGGCCTTTCGTTAGCATCCACGTGGCTCACGCCTTTGCGCGGGCGAGGGAAAAAGAATTTCAGGTGCCTGACGAAGCAGTTTCACGAAGCCTCGCGTATCTGCGTACGATCCGCACGCACATTCCTGCGAGCTATCCGCGGGAGGCGCAGTGGGCGCTGCGTGCGTACGCATTGGCCGTGCGGAGACGACTCGGAGAGGATGTTGCGAAAGATGGGCGCGCGCTCGTCGCGGAAGCCCAGCCCGGCAAGCTCCCCCTCGAGGCGGCCGGCTGGCTGCTTAGCGCGCTTGAAGGAGACGGCGCATCAGCGGCGCAGCGAACGGCGATTCATCGGCATCTAGAGAACAAGGTCAGCGAAACGGCCGCTGGAGCGCACTTTGTCACCTCGTATGGCGATGGGGAGCATCTGATGCTTCATTCCGACAGACGCGTCGACGGCGTGGTGCTCGAAGCGCTGATTGCAAACCGCCCCGAGAGCGACTTGATCGTGAAGCTCGTCCGCGGCCTATTGGCACACAAGCAGCGAGGGCGGTGGAGCAACACACAAGACAACGTGTTCGCCTTACTCGCGCTCGACACGTACTTTCAGACATATGAGAAGTCAGCACCCAACTTCGTCGCGCGGGTGTGGCTAGGGGAGCAGCATGCGGGCAGTCACCCTTTCCGCGGACGCAACGTTGCAAGCGAGCAGCTCACTATCCCGCTGAGCTACCTCGCGGAGCATCAACCGAAGGCTGCTCTGACGCTGCAGAAGCAGGGGACGGGTCGCTTGTATTATCGCGTGGGGATGACATACGCGCCCAAGAGCCTGCGCCTCGAGTCCGCCGACCATGGGTTTGCCGTGTCCCGGCGTTACCACGCCGTGGATGAGCCGAGCGATGTGCGGCGCGACGACAGCGGCACCTGGCATATCAAATCCGGTGCGCGCGTCCGGGTTGAGCTTGTGATGGTGGCCACCAGCCGTCGATACCACGTGGCCCTTGTAGATCCGATGGCGGCAGGCCTTGAACCGATGAACGCGGCGCTGTCTGTCACCGGCCCCCTGCCGACGTCGGATGCCGACCCCAAGCCGCACACGTGGTGGCGCCGCACGTGGTACGAGCATCAGAATCTACGCGACGAGCGAGCCGAGGCCTTCACATCGCTGCTTTGGGAAGGGGTGCACCGTTACGAATACTATGTGCGTGCCTCCACCCCTGGAACGTTCGTCGTACCTTCCACCAAAGCCGAGGAGATGTACCACCCGGAAACCTTCGGCCGCTCGAGCACCGACCGCATCGTCATAGACTAGACGCACCGGGAGGAGGTTCGGTCGCCCGGTGGAACATGCTGAGGATAAAGAGATCGTAGCAGCGGAGGTAAGTGCACAGCTCGCCGTTCCGGTTCATGCGCTTTCCTTCTCGCAGGCTGCCTTGTCTTTGCGGGAACGCGTTCTTGCGGAGGGTCTGGAGCTTTGAGCCCAGTCGACGCGCGGCGACTTCGGCTCATCGCTGAACTTCAACGTGATTGGCAACAGGTCTGCAGCCACTGCGACAAGTCGCTGAGCGTCGAGCCGGATGACAGTGAACCTGCAGCAGCATTGGTGGCTTTGTCGCTCGATCACGCCTACGCGGCCCCCTAAATTTCACTCCACAACAAAGCCGTCAAGTTCTCCCACGCTTCCTATCTCGGTTACGAAGATGTAGACCTTGGCTGGAAAGGGCGGATTCTGTTCATCATCGGCGTTCCAGAACTGACGTTCAAGCAGCCGCTCGCGCAACATGACAATTTCACCCACGTTCCAGTATCCATCGCGGTTGCTATCGGCTAACTCCGCCTCCATGTTGGCGTCTCGTGAGGTCGTCTCGTTGAACTGCGTGTCCAACGACCGGAGCCCTTCGCGGTCGAGCCGGAACGAAAGATCATCCCACCGCGGAGCGGATTGCGGCACCAAGATCTCTTCCAGGGTGATCGCGATCAGCGGATCAAGGGCGTCGGTGCGAAGCACTTGCGGCTCGTCGCGGACGCTCACCTGTAAGTCTTCACGCTGCCACTCCATATCGTCATCGCAACGTTTGTGGCGCAAGAACTCAAGAGCAGCATTGTCAGCGGTGGCATTGAAGAAGGTGACTTCAGCAACTTCCTCTTCCTCGCGAGAAAGAGGCTTCAGTATCGGACGCTCCGTGTAACCACATTTCCAGCTGGCCAAAAAGACGCGCTCCTTGTCTATCTCCGCAGGAAAAGGAGCATCCGGTGCGGGAAACCTATCACCAAGCACTTGCGCAAGGGCTTCGACGGCGGTTTGGTTAAGTCCTCCGAAGTAGGCGATCTGATGGCTGAGTGACAGCAGATACGTGCCCTCGAGTGCATCATCCGGCTCGTCTCCGAGCGGTAAACTGCCCACGGGCCAGACGCACAACCCCGCCTCATTGGGAACGGTACAGCCGATGATCCAACCGAAGGCGACTTCACCTTCTGCCCCCTCGTACGGATTGGGCGAGGGTTCTTCTGTCGCTTTGGATACATCCGCTCCGAACTCGCTTAGTTCGAAACGGGCATCATCGGGTGGCGGACCAATATCGGCAGCAGAGAACGCTGCCCGCCCATCCGACTGTAGCTTCAGTGTCTCGAGGGCGACGGGAATCGAGTTGCCCGGGTGGGACTCATCCACCTCGGGCTTTGAGCGCCACCAAGCGACGTTCAGCGTCACTTCCTGGCCGGCGGCTTCGGGGCCGAGGTCGATTTCCCCTTGCACTTCGAGATGCAGGAAGTTGGTTTCGTCGTCACCCGTGCATCCCCAGAGGGCGAGCGATGAAAGGCAGAGGATGTTAAGCAGTTGGCGTATCATGAGTTTCCTTATGTTCGGTGGGTTCATCGGCGGTAGATTAAGCGAGCGACCATCACCATGCTTTGCTGCAAAAGAGCGTCTATCAGTGCGTGCGGTGTCATAAGCTTATGCTTTCCATCCTGACGTAACGAGCGCTCGGCCTCGAGTGATTCTTTTGTCATGCCAAAACATCCTGTAATTTCACACCGATGCATCTTATTTCGTACAGAATGATGAGATCTGGATCCGGAAAAGCGGCACCCACAGGATTCGATGAAGCGCCATGGTGAAGCGACGACCAGCGTGGATGCAAAGCGAGTTTTGGAGGGGACCGCCTCATGACTGACAAGCAAGATGACTGCGTTTTGCGGGAGCCGGCAGACAGAGCGGAACAGGTCAATGCCAGTGCCTCCGGCACCAATGCCAGTCAAATGAGTTACGTCGCGAGCGCCCCCGCAGGGAAAAATCACAGCGTACGTGGGATGGGATCGCATTCGCTGCGCGACAAGGAGCAGCTTCGCTGTGAGGGTGGTTGGCTCAGAGTCTCGCGTGCTAGGCTTCCGGTATGTCGGAGGAGCAAAACCGTGAAGAGCAAGCCGGTGAAGAGCAAACCGGTGAAGAGCAAACCCGAGCCGGGCGAAAGGTGAGCGTCATCCAACGCAAGCTGAACCTGTCGTTCGGTCTCTTTGCGATGGCGTTCAAAATCAAGCGCCATCAACTCAAGAGGAAATACCCCACACTAGGCGCAAGCGAGCTTCGGGAGCGGACCTTGCAATCATTTGAAGGGTGGTAAACCATGACGGGGATGGACGTACTTGCCGTTTTTGTCGACGTTCTTCGTCGGTTCGAGGGTGGAGGCGTACCTTACATGGTGGTCGGTTCGGTCGGGTCGATTATCTACGGTGAGCCTCGGCTTACCAAAGACATGGATCTCGTGGTCTCTGTCAAGCCAGAGCAGGCCGCTAGTTTCGAAGTGATGTTCCCTTTTGAAGACTTCTACTGTCCTCCGCTCGAAGTCGTGCGGGAAGAAGTTATCCAACGTGGCCAGTTCAACCTTATTCACCACGCATCGGGGCTCAAGATCGATGTGATCATCCGAGGCAACTCTCCGCATGCCGTTGAAGAGTTTCGACGTCGGCAAAAGATTGAGTTCTGGGAAGACTATGAAGCCTATGTTGCGTCCGCCGAGGATATCATCATCAAGAAGCTTGAGTACTACCGGGAGGGGCGCTCAGAGAAGCACCTTACGGACATTCGCGGCATACTAGCAACAACAGATGTTGATCATGAATACCTTTCTGCGTGGGTCGAAAGGCTAAAGCTTGAGGAGTTCTACGGGCGAGTCGAAGGCTGAGGTATCTAACGTAGAGTGGCTCTCACAACAGCGCCTTACGACTTCCCCATCATTTTCCACCTCGAGAGATCCAATCCACGATTGAGTCGCCCTCGTACTGAGCGAGGTGATCGAGTCGGGTAACTTGATAGGCTAAAGCTGCGGCTCCCTCAGGAAGGGGATGGGGTGGAGGTCGCTGCACCCTCTCCTGCATCAGACGCGTGGTGGCATATTCCATGAAATGCGGTGCGGTACGTTCGAGCGTATTGTAAAGCGCGCGGGCATCGCGCCTCAGGTCATCTGTCTCAATTGCGCCTGAGGGGTTGCCAAGCACATCATCGGACACGTTGAGCATGTACCCAAGCTCCAGCACGGCCAGCCAGGTGCCCCTGAGCCCGCTAAGGACACCATAGACCGAGTCACCCCCACCGCAGCCGGATGCGTCGCTCTGATGCGAACTTGAGTAGTAGACCAGACCCCCGTAGTCGCCAGGGGTGACCTGCGCCAACGTACCCTCTTCGACGGCACGTAAATGCACCGGAGCCGTGTCGAACGCCTCGTAGCGGGTGTGGTGGCGTAGCGCCAGGCGAAGATGGCCCGCGCGGGACTCGGCACGCATCGCATCTTGAGTCGGTGCGGCACCGTCCAGCATAAGAACGCGATCGAGCTGGCCATCTTCGGAATCAAGGGGAGCGTCAGCGAAGCGAAGAGACACCGCGCGCTGGTAACCCATACCCATAGGCGAATCTGGCAATCGCAGAAGCGCGAGGTTGAAGAAGTCGTGGTTTCCACCAAACATCATCGGGTCACTTGTTGCCAGCTGATCGATGTTCTCCAACGCGCTTGGGTGCACGACGAGTGGAGCGTCGTTTGCGCTCACTGAAAACTCCCGCTTTCCCCAACTTGGAAAATAGATTACGTAGTGCGTCACGCGTAGTCCCGCCTCACGCTGAAGGTGCCGCTTGGCAAGTTCCAGTCCGGTTGAAGTGACGAGCACTGGAAGCTCTGGATCCACGATAAAGCCGCTGGCACCGCCGCACGGCTCGGCCCCGCACCATTGGAGGATGAATACCGTGTTAGGTGAAGCGTCATAGGAGACATTTGTCTCCAGAGGATTGTCTGTCGCGACCCCGGCAGAATCGTCCGCTACGCAGGCGGTAAGAGCGTGCGCGGCGAACATACCCGCTACACACGCAACACGTACACGTTTCATAGACTCAGCCTTCCACCTTACTCGCAGCTCGTTAGGATGCACATTACGTGCCATGGCAGAGCTAGCGGCTCCATTGCTTCTCCATTGCTGCCGTGCAGCGCACCGGCTGCGACTAGCGCTGGGTAGAAATTGAGCCGGGGAGAAGTTGAGACTCCGTCCGAAAGCGTTTCTTTGCAACGCGCGGGCGTGGTATGCCTGAGCGGTGAGTGCACCCTCCCGTCTCAACCTCATAGCGAAGTGCCTGGGCAACACGTGGACGCACCTGCATGACGCGCCCACTTTGAGCGCTGCAATCTCGCATGCGTCCACCGATCATGGGAGCTCGCGCAATCGTAGCGCGAAATGGCATGTCAGATGCGGGTCTCTTCATCTGTCGCGCGGGTTGCTTTTCGCAGCAGCGGTCTGTGCAGGGTGTAGTTCCGATACTGCGGTCGCCCCACAAGCGGAGGGCGCCGTTGCTCAGACCTGCTCGCCGTTGGACTTCCAGCGCCACTTCCTTACTCAGGGTCGGCAGCAGGAACCGTCCGTTTATCTGCCTCTTGTACTACGAGGGGGAGCGGGCGAAGGAGCGTCCGACTGCGTGGAAGTTGACCAGCTCTGGCAGGGAACCGTGACATCCTCCGACGGGCTTACGCAGCGCGTCGGACCCGGATTGGAGTTTGCCTTAGCCCGTCCCGAGAGGCACTCCGAACTGGCTCGCGTGTCGCGCTGATCGGCGATGTGGCCCAAGACACCGAATGGCACCACGTGCAGCTGGCCGATGGACAGCTCGGCTACGTGCGGGCTCACTGGCTCGCGGTTGGGAATACCTGCGAGCGCTGGGCACCGGCCATGCGCGCGCACTACGGCGCGCAGCACCGGCTGACGCGCTACGTCTACAAGCTCCCACCAGGCGGCATCTCGTCGCCGACAAAACCTCACAGCATGGCCATCGCAGCGGGCTACCTCAACGGTCGCATTCTCGCACCTGGGTCGGAGTACATCGCAAAGCAGCATGCACAGGCGCGCTCCTCCCTTGCCTTGCTCGACCACGGGTCGGTGCTGAGCTTCAACCTAGCCTCACATGTTGGCCCGGGTGGCAGCGGCGCAGAATGCCGCGAACACACCGACTGCACGAATGCACGCGAGGTGTGCGCCTGCATCAATCAAGCCTGCGAGCAGCGCAGGTGCGACACGGCTCCATCGTGACAGTGGTGGAGGTTTGGGGCTTCGAGGAAGTTCCGCACCCACAGGTTCAATCGCTTGCAATCCACTGCACGGGCGGCCGCTACGTTCTCACGCGACGAGTCACCGGCGCGGCGGCCGGTGAAGACGCTTTGCCCGTCCAGGCCATCCAGAACGCGCTGAGTCTGCGGGCGCAACGCACCCGATTCGACATCAGCGGCAACACGCAGGTTTGGGAACTTCCTACCGAATACACGTGTGAGAACGAAGGCGAGCTGGTTGCCGACCTCACAGAGCTCTGCGACAACTGACTTCGCGTGGCCTAACTTCATAGACCGAGACGAGGCTGCGGGCTGCAAGCCGTTCTCCCGCCACTTTGCAAAGCTTGATCTACGCGTGTGGAGGGAGGCCATCCGCAGCGCCGGGTGACACCCATGTCATGCGGATTTGTAAAGGAGTCTTTACAAGGGTAACAGCCAGAAGCTCCGTATGAACCGACCACTACTAAGGGTCAACGGGTGGTGCGCCTCCATCTGATGAAGGAAAACGCAAGGTGTCACCATGGCTGGGTAGCTCTATATCGACGTCTACATCGAGCAACGCTACGCTTTGTAAAGCTTCCTTTACAGGACAGACTCACCAGCGGGCATGCAACTACGTTTCGCGGCGCTTCGGGCGCCGGTTTTGCGCGAGGATTTTTTTGCGCACGCGAAGCGATCCGGGGGTTGCTTCCAAAAGTTCGTCACCGTCGATCCACTCCATGCCTGTCTCGATGGCGACCTCTTTGGGTGGAGTGAGAACCACATTCTCGTCGCGGCCTGCTGCGCGAATGTTAGTCAGCTTCTTTTCTCGGCAGACGTTGACATCCAGGTCGTTGGGTCGGTTGTGTTCGCCCACGATCATGCCTTCGTAGACATCCGCTCCAGGGCCCACGAAAAGCTCGCCGCGCGACTGCAGGTTGAACAGCGCGTAAGGCGTCGTCACTCCGTTGCGGTCGGCCACCAACGCTCCGTTCTTGCGTCGCAACATCGCGCCTTCAAAAGGTTCGTAGCCATCAAAGATGGTGTTGAGTAGCCCCGAGCCGCGGGTCATCGTTAAAAACAAGGAACGGAAACCGACCAGGCCTCGCGACGGAATGCGATATTCCAAGCGACTCCGACCCGCGCCGAGCGGCCCCATCTTGAGCATTTGCGCTTTGCGTTCCCCAAGGCTGCTTGTAATCGCGCCGACGTACTCATCGGGCACGTCGACCACTACGCGCTCAACCGGTTCACTCAGCACACCGTCAACCTCTTGCGTCACCACCTCCGGCATACCGACCGCCAACTCGTAGCCCTCGCGGCGCATCGTTTCCACCAGCACGGCAAGCATCAACTCGCCGCGCCCGTAAACAATGAAGGTGTCAGCGCTGTCGCTGTCTTCAAACTTCATTGCGAGATTGCGGCGCGCCTCACGCTCAAGCCGGTCACGCAGATGACGCGAAGTCACCCACTTGCCCTCTTTGCCCGCGAGAGGCGAGGTGTTGACGCTGAAGGTGACCTTGATCGTCGGCTTCTCCACCTCGATGCGGGGAAGCGCTTCGGGGTGCTCTGGGTCTGCAAGCGTATCGCCAATCTGCAGCTCCTCAATGCCCGCAATAGCGACGATGTCGCCCGCGGTGACCTCCTCAACAGGCGTGCGTGCCATACCCCGGAAGCCGTAAAGCGCACTGCAGCGGGCAGCCTTCTCCCCTGATTGGTGCAACCTCGTTACCGTTTGCCCCACCGAAAGCTTGCCGCGAAGCACCCGACCAATGCCGAGGCGACCCACGTAGTCGTCGTGCTCTGTGTTGTTGACCAGCAACTGGAAAGGCGCTTCCACGTCAACGTCAGGCGCAGGAACCAGTTCAAGGATGGCCTTAAACAGTGGCGTGAGGTCATCGGCCAGCGCATCCGGAGTGTCTCCGCACACGCCGTTCTTCCCGATGGCGTATAGGGTGCGAAAATCGGCTTGATCGTCCGATGCGCCGAGGTCACAAAAGAGATCGAAGGCCTCGTTGAGCACCTCTTCAGGCCGCGCGTCTTGTCGGTCAACCTTGTTGATCACCACAAGCACCGGCATCTTGCGGTTGATCGCCTTACCAAGGACAAAACGCGTCTGGGGCAGCGGTCCCTCCGCCGCATCCACCAGCAAAAGAGCGCCGTCGGCCATCATCAGCGTGCGCTCCACCTCTCCGCCGAAGTCTGCGTGGCCAGGCGTGTCGATGATGTTGATGCGCACATCTTTGTAGGTGACCGAGGCCTGCTTGGCAAAGATTGTGATGCCGCGCTCGCGCTCAAGATCATTGGAATCCATCGCGCGGTCGGGCGCTGCCTCGTTCTCGCGAAAGATGCCCGTCTGCTTGAGCATCGCGTCCACCAACGTCGTCTTTCCATGATCGACGTGGGCGATGATGGCAATGTTGCGTAACTTGAGGTCCGTCATTCTTCTCCAAGGTGTTGCGGTGCTGCAAAGAGCGGGGGTGTAGCATCATTGGAAGCGCCCTGCCTCCTGAAGTCCTGCACGTCCACGCTCCCATCGCTCTGCTGCGCGTGAGTTTCTGCAAATGACGCTGGAGTAACCGGGGTTTCGCGGTACACTCCCGTTGGAGGCATCTTGGAGAACGGACACACACCAACCGGCGCGGAAAAGGTCATCGCTTGCCTGGAGCGCGAAGGAGTCGAGCTGATCTTCGGGTATCCAGGTGGAGCCGCAATTCCCCTGTTTGATGCGCTAGTCGACTCGTCGATCAAGCTTGTTCTCGTTCGACACGAGCAAGGCGCCACGCACATGGCCGACGGCTACGCACGTGCGACCGGCAAGCCCGGCGTGGTTTTGGTGACCTCAGGGCCGGGAGCCACCAACACCGTGACCGGCCTGTTTACCGCGCAGATGGACTCGGTTCCGCTGATCGTGCTGACCGGCCAGACCATCACGCCTATGCTCGGCAAAGACGCTTTCCAGGAAGCCGACGTGACGGGCATCACCTATCCCGTGGTCAAGCACAGCTACCTGGTCAAGGACCCGCTGGAGATTCCAAAGGTGATGCGCGAGGCGTTTCACATCGCAACGACCGGGCGCCCAGGCCCTGTGCTGATTGACCTACCCAAAGACGTGACCTCGGCGCCCTGCCCCGCACCCATCGTGACGGAAGTGGACTTGCCCGGCTACAAGGTGCCCGGCGGCGGAGCTCCGGCCGACCTGCAACGTGCAGCAGAGCTGCTTAATGCGTCGGAAAAGCCCTTGCTTTACGTCGGCCATGGGGCCGTGATTTCCAACGCCGGCGAGGCGCTCACCAAGTTCATTGAGCGACTACAAGCGCCCACGGTGACCACCTTACTCGGCAAGGGCGCTGTGAATGAAACGCACCCGCTCCACCTGGGCATGATGGGCATGCACGGCACCGCTTATGCCAACAAAGCCGTCTGCGGTTGCGACCTGATCATGGCGGTTGGCGCGCGTTGGGATGATCGGGTCACCGGTAAGCTTGCCGAGTTTTGCCCCACCGCAAAGAAGATTCACGTCGACATCGACGTCGCAGAGTTTGGCAAGGTGATCATGCCCGACGTATCCATCGCCGGTGACGCCAAGAAAGTGATCGAGAACCTTTTGCCCCTGGTGAGGCGCGGCAACACCGAGCCCTGGCTCAAGCAATGCACGAGCTGGCGCAAAGATCATCCTCTCAAATACGACCCTGAGGGAGGTCTCAAAGCCCAGCACGTGGTGGACCGCCTCTACCAGCTCACAGAGGGGAACGCCATTGTAACGACTGACGTTGGCCAGCATCAGATGTGGGCGGCGCAGTTCTTCCCGACACTCAGCAACCGCCATTGGCTCAGCTCAGGTGGCGCTGGCACCATGGGCTTTGGTTTCCCCGCCGCTATCGGCGCGCAGTTTGGCAAACCCGATAGCCGCGTCATCGCCATTGTGGGCGACGGCGGCTTCCAGATGACGATGATGGAGCTTGCCACAGCTGCCATACATAAGTTGCCGCTCAAGTGCGTCATCATCAACAACAACTACCTCGGCATGGTGCGGCAGTGGCAGGAGCTCTTCTATGATAACCGCCTCTCCGGCGTGGACATGGAAGGCAACCCTGACTTTGTCATGTTGGCCGAGTCCTTCGGCGTAAAGGGCTTTCGCGTGGACAGCATCGAGGAGCTCGACGCAACGCTGCAGGCGGCGCTCGATTATAACGAGGGCCCGTGCGTGGTTGAAGCTGCCGTCATTAAGCAGGAAAATGTCTTCCCGATGATTCCCGCAGGATCCGCGGTGCACGAGATGATCATCGATCCACCCACGACGCAGCTTGAGAAACCTACCGGCAGCACGTAATCGGCCCGCAGCGTCTCACGCTTGGAGTGGGTGATGACCGCGGCTGTTGCATCTAGCAGGGCGGGCAGTTTGGGCCATGTGGCGACGCTTGGTAGCTGCCCGTGCTGGTGGCTGGCCCGAGGGCCGATGCATCGCCGCTCACTCAGCGGGACCCACCACTGCCTTGCAGGCAGTGGTCCCCCCAATACGTTCGCTCACGATGCATCGGCCCTCGGGCCTGTCGTGGATGCCGACACGCGGTGCGGGAAGAGTCGGGCGTATACGACTTCGCCGAGGGGCTCAGACTCATTTCTGGATGAGGACCGTACTACCTGAACAGGTTCGTGATGGACGGGGGAGTTTGGGTGAATGCGCGGAATTGACTTCCGCGGAGAGGGTCTGGGTGCCAGACCCTTCGATAAAGATCGCATCGCCGCTCACTCAGCGGGACCCACCACTGCCTTGCAGGCAGTGGTCCCCCCAATACGTTCGCTCACGATGCATCGGCCCTCGGGCCTGTCGTGGATGCAGACATGCGGCACGGGGAGAGTGTGGCGTAGTCGACTTCGCCGAGGGGGCTCAGGCTCATTTTCGGATGAGGACCCAGCTGATTGACAAGGACTAGGCGATGCATCACGCGGCTGGCCAGTGTTTGTCGAATAGAGACGGGATCAGGTATTCTCAGGGCTCGATGTGGATCTTCAACGGTGACCTGATTTGTCCGCTTACGATGCTGGCTCTGCCGACGTGGCCTGTGTTGGTGGTCTACGCGGTTTCGAAGCACTCACCTCGCGTCGGCTGTGTTGCAGGAGTGGGGATCGCACTCCTGGTCATTGCTGTGCTGACGTACAACTTCAGGCACACGCCTTCGGACCCTCAGGATGGCATCACGATCATGTTTATTGGCGTATACGCCTATACCTATGGAGGGTTGTCTGGCAGCATCGTGGCGATCCTACATGGCTGTATGACGCGCTTTCGGCCTAGCCGAAGGCAATCCGCGCGCGAGTAGACACGCTTGCCTCTGAGCCCGCGTGACGGAAAAGGTTCAACTCCATCGATGACTGCGCCGTCATGCTGCCCGAGAAGTTGAGAGGGCGATGCGCGTCCTCTTCCTCCTGCTACCGCCAGCTACTCGTTGGGTGGGATGAGCTGCTCAAGCAACGTTATGACCGCGGTCGTAAACTTCGCTGTTATCGCTTCGGCATTTTGCAGGAGACCTGTCATTCTTGGCCAATCGAGGTCAAAGAAGTACATGTGACGGAAGGCGTGACGGAAGCGACGATACTCATCGATCCGCCGAGCAAGCTCCTCATCAAGCAAAGCCTCTCGAAGAGTCGGAATGGGTGCCGTGAGCTGGTCCACCAGCAGGCGATGTGTCTCCGGGCCAGTAGGCACTGACTCGTCCACGGCGTGGGCTATGCGAAGCAAGCAGTTCTCGATCGCATTGTAAAGGTTATGCAGAAAAGCTGCCGCTGCGACGACTTCAATGCGACTTGGCTCACGCTCAGAAACCGACCTGATCAGACCTGTTATTTCCTCAGACACCTGAGTCAGACGCCTGAATTCAATCGTGAGTTGTGCCCTTAGCGCTGGCAACTCCTGGCGAGTCATTCGGACCTCACCCGCACGGAGTCGCCAAGCAACAGGATACCCGATTTGCGGAGGTGGGCGCACACATCGTCAGGAGCTTGCTCCAAATCAATGAGGTCGAGAGGCAGCTGCAGCTCCCTTTCCAAATCCGCAGCCAGGCGGTAGAACGAGCGCGGATCCGCTCCACGAACTGCCAGATCAACATCCGAGTCAGGTCGCACACGTTGCGTGGCAAATGAGCCAAACAAGATGGCCTCCAACACCCCATAGTCGTCAAGCATTTGCCGCACGTTGGGGAGCCGATCCTTAAACTGCCGCAGACGCCGAACCACAGCTTGTTCCCGCAGTTGATCGCGCTCTTGCCAAAGGTCGCACTGCTCAGCACACATGGCTGAAGTCTACCATAGAGCGCGCGATAAGCGACTGATCGTAAGGCCCATGTGAGCTCTAGAGGCCGACCTCGAAATGGCTGGCGGTCGAGATGAGCGGGCCTTCGCCCCAACGTTCGACGAAGGCCCTGCGCGTTGTCAGTCCCCGGTTATGACTTCACTAACGTACCAAACACCTTCGATGCCCGTGCACTTGTCCCTAATAATCTGGGGGAACTCCGCCTCGGTCGCTCCGTTGCCGAAGTATCCTCTCGAGGCTACACTGGGTTAATGCGAGCAGTTGGCCTCAAGAAGCTCAAAAACCACCTGAGCGAGTACGTTCGCAGGGCGGCCAGCGGTGAGACGGTGCTGGTTACCGATCGGGACCGTGTCGTGGCTCGACTGGTCGCGCCTGAAGGGCCTGATCCTTCCGACGTGAGCGACGTCTTCCTAAGACAAGGGCTTAGGGAGGGTTGGTTGAGCCGCCCTGTAGAACGAACCCCTTCGGAACCCCCTCGGGCACCATTGGCCCTACGCTCATCACTCGAAAGTATCTTGCGGGAGCTCACGGAGGACCGATTGACCAGCACCAACATGTCACCCTAGTGAGCTACGACGAGAAGATGCTACTGGCGGCCAAAGCCCTCTCGATACCAGTTTCCGATCCTTAGGGTTCGGGGCAGCTTAGTGTTCAGCACTCAAGCACTCAGCACCGGAAAGGCGGCTACAGGCAGCCTGCCGCAGTGTAAGTTGCGGCTACCGGCTCCCTCAGCGCATGCTACCAATCGCTCACTGAAGCTTGAATCACCCCTCGAACGTAAAGGCGTGGGTATACCATCGGGTCTCATTGTGCGGGATAAGCCCGGCGTGTTGGTTCGCGTGGCGCTGGTCTTCGCGCGTCGTGGCTACAACATCGAGAGTCTGGTGGTGAGCCCGGGGGTGAAGGAGGGGTTTTCCCGCATGACCATCACGTCATCGGGCGACCCTTCCACCTTGGGTCAGATCATCAAGCTCCATGCGGTGACCGGAGTCAACCTGAGGAGGAGTCACGCGAGGGATCTTCCACATGTGCCTCTCAAGCATCGGGACAAAGTTCAGCAACATCAGGCGCAGCATCTCTCCCGTTCGAAAAGATACATTTTTGGTTTCTCCCCGCCAATGGAACGTCGCCGAACTGGTAAGCTCTTGATAAGTCTCCTCAACGACTGAGAAAGTGGAGACAAACTCGCCGCCTGTCGTGTGATGAACAGCGTTCTCCAGGTGCGCGAATTGCCTCAAAAAGAGTGAGGTCGGAAGGAAATCATTGCCTCAGAAGTGAGTGAGGCTCAGGTGGCTCCGAAAGGAGACCTATGAGCCGAACCGAAAAACGTGCGTACATCGATGCGGTCAGGCCCCGCTACCAGCGCTCGTAAGACCACCCTAATAAACCTATCTTCACACGAGGCAGGCCGTACAAGAAAAATGACGGCTGTCACGTCGAGCAAAAGAACTGGACCCACGTTCGAAAGCTGCTCGGCTATGCGCGCATAGACAACAAGGCTATCCTCGATGACATCAACGACCTCTATCGCAACGAAGTCAGTTGGTACAACAACCCCTTGAACGTCCATATGAAGCTGGTGAGCAAAGAGCGGGTCGGCTCCAAGATACGACGCAAATACGACCACGCCCAAACGCCTTTGCAGCGTCTCATCGATTCAGGCTACGCTGACCCCAAGATGCTCGAGCACTACCAACGCTTGCAACAAACGCTCAACCCCTTCACCCTCAAAGACACCATCGAAGCCAAGATCAAGGACATCATGATACGAGCCACCGCCGCCTCCATCGCTTCTAAAGTCTAGCTCTCTTTCGGCAACACTTTCTTTTGAGGCAATCCGGACTGAGGCATGGCGATCGCATCTAAAATAGGTGACAGATCAGAGGGATGTGCGATCTGGAGACGGTCTCGTCTCCAGATGCTATCTTTGTAAAGTAACCTTTACAAAGATAGCGACTCCGTTGTGGCAGAGAACGGATGATGCCTCAGCCGTTCGCAGAGGTTCGTCATAAACTAACCTGGGAACGTGAGAGAGCCTGGGAACGTGAGAGAGCCTACCTTACAAGAGCGGCGCCCGATCGTGGTGAAGAACGTTTCTTGGCCACTTGGGGCGGGGGAGCCACGTTTTTTCGATGTGCTCTTGACGCCGCTCAACTCTCAGCGCCGACTGTTAATGGGTGTCCTTATTTCGTTCACGGATGTGACGTGCGCTAGGCCCATGCATGAGCAGCTGGAGCGCTCAAAGCAAGAGCTCGAGACGACCCAGGAAGAGCTGCGGTAGCAACGAGAAGCTCGAGACCATCAATGAAGAGCTTCGGGTAAGCTTGACAAAGTGATTGTCGAGCAGATTCGGCCGCGCATCGTGACTGCCTGCGCCACCGGAACGGCAGGGCAGAACGGTTGCCATTACATCGGCGGCGATGGGCTACAGCAAGCCGTGAACGACGCTGGCCCAGACGAGCTAGTTCGAGTCGAGCTCAAGAGCGGCCGCTACAGTCGCCAAACTGCTTCGGAGCATCTGACGTCGGCGGGTCGAAAGGCAAAAGCCATGCTCTTTTCGGAGAACAAGTATATCCATCTGAAAGCAGAAGCCGATGCTGTTCTCGATGGGGGCGCGAGTGCGAACATGAGTGGGATTGCGGTGAGATCAGGATCCTGGTGGCTCGAGCGAATCAGGATAGAAGGCTTCAAGGCAGACTCAAACGATTGCTTCGAGTCCGGGCGGACCTGTTCACGGGGCGACGGTCTCGTTAGCACTCCAAGTGGTGTGGCAGTGGTCTACGGCGGACGCATCTCGAGAAACGCACGGCACGGGATCGCCGCGTGGCACAACGCTCAACTCTCTGTGAGAAACTCGATAGTAACGAAAAACGGAGGAGGCCCTGGCATCTACGTGGATTACGATGTAAGGGCGCTGATACGCAACAACACCGTCCATTGGAATGGCAGGACCAACGTGTGGGTCTATAGCTGCCGCGGAAATCCGTCTGTCACAGTCGTCAACAACCTCGTTACCTTTGCGCGCGAGGTAGGAGGAATTGGGGCTTACGGAATTGTCATGTCATGCCGCGACAATCATCTCGACAATGACGAGATCCATCACAATCTCGCCTATGGAAATGCAAGGGAACGTTCAGACTGCAACGGCTATGAGCTCTGCGAGCCGTACGTGGGCTTCGGCGACCCTAAGTACGTAAACTACGAGAGCGCCGACTTCCACTTGTCCGATGGCTCTTACGCTCGTGACGCGGGCGAGCCAAGCATCCAGGATCCAGACGCAAGCCGCTCCGACATCGGCGCGTATGGTGGCCCCGGCGCTTGTATCCTCGATTCGAGTCTCCCCGGCTGCTCCGCCGTCGGGCCTTAGGACTCACGACTCGCGACTCACGACTCGCGACTCACCCCGAACATTGTTCATACGGTCTTAAATGCGCTAGAGGCGGGGAGAGATCTCCGGCAGCTCAAAGAGAGAGTCCGTAATGATCCGCTAAAAGCTGCGCGACGTGATCTACATCTACGCGTGGTAGATCATGACCTATTCGGAGCTCGCGATCTAACCAAATTTGTTCGATTTCGGCTCGCTCGCTTTCAGTGAGCGGTGCCGCGCTTTGAAGGGTTAGTTGTAGCTCTTCTTGCGAAAAGAAAGCCTGAGATTCCCAAGTTTCGGCACTCCCCTGCACGCGTTCCCATACTTCTTCTGTCTATCCGTAGGCCAGCTCGCGCTGCAGTTCACCGGCGAGCCAATGGCCGAAAGCGAAGCTGCCCGCGGCACTCTGGTAGACGAGCGCGATCACCTCTACGCCCAGCTGCTGCGAAAGGAGTTGCAGCCGAGAAAAGCTCAGATCGAAGTCACCAGCTTTCCTGCTTACGGTGCAAAACCCTGAGCAGGTGTCTTCCAGTTGCTCATCCGCCGAAAGGAGTCCGCTCTCAAGTAAAGCTTCTGGTTGTGTCCTGACAAAATAGGCATAGTATGAGGACATCATTCCTCCACATTGTTCATTGTTCGGTTCGAACGGTGGTCTCCGATGGGGTGTAGCCATCGAGTAGGGGCAAGTCAAAGTACTGGAGCCGCTCATCAAGGCATTGGTCGAGCAAGAGGTTCTTCATAAACTAACCTGGGAGCGAGAGAGAGCCCACCTTAAAATGAGCCTGAGCCTCTTGGCGAAGTCGACTACGCTCCCCCTTTCCTGAGCGCCTTCCAGCATCCCACACAGGCCCGAGGGCAGACGCTTTGCGAGCGAACGTTTCGGGGGGACCGCTCAAAGAGCGGTGGGACCCGCTAAGAGAGCCGCAAAGCGTCTGCCCTCGGGCCTGCCACGAAGCCGCATCTGCCACGAGCCGCATCGCCAGAGGGGTAGGCCTCAGAGGTAGGATAGTTCAGACCTGCCCCCAAGTTAGATGCGATCGCCCTGGCGAATACGGTACCAAAATCGGGGCGTTTGGCGCGCACACGGATTCCCGTGCACGCAAGACCGTGGCACGACACCCGTCGTAGTTTTCTGCAAATAGCCCGGAGCAGAGCGTCGCTCACTGCGGTTATTCGACGAGAGGCTCTTTCAGGCCACTCACCATCCACGGCCTAAGTTCACAAGACGTGGACCCAATGCTGTTCAGTTAAGGACAATGCTGTTCACTTGAGTCAGTTTTCGAGCGCCCCCGCAGCGAAAAACCGGAGCGTAGCCCATCTACGTGAGGATTTTTCGCGAGGAGGAAAGCCGGAAAATGGCGTAAGTGAACATTGAGACGTGGACCGCGATGCGCGGATGCCCGATGCTCCGAGACGGCTGCAGCAGCATGAGGTTGACCTCGAGATCTGTACACCTTATCGTCATATTTCCAGGAAATATGACGACGCTCTACACAAGACTTCTTCAGCCTCCCAAGAACAGCTTCTTCTTATGGGAATGCGCGGGACCGGCAAGTCACTGTGGGTGTCACATACGTACGCTGATGCAGAGCGCATTGACCTACTCGACGAGGGGCAATACCAGCGCTACCTCGCGGAACCCAATCGGTTTGCAGAAAGACTTAGGAGCATCGCGACCCAGAACAGCGATTCACGGACTCCGCGGTGGGTGGTGGTGGACGAGATTCAGCGACTGCCTCAACTCCTCAACGAGGTGCACCGAGCGCTCGAGACCTATCCGCTTCATTTCGCACTTCTGGGATCAAGCGCCCGTAAGCTAAGGCGGGCAGGAGTCAATCTGCTCGGCGGACGCGCCCTTCTTCGAACCATGTATCCATTCTTGCCGATGGATGGAGGAAGAGTTTTCACTCGATACCGCCCTGGAGCTCGGAACCCTTCCTTTGGTCGCCTCCAGTCCTTCTCCGAAAGACCAACTGGAAGCATACGTGCAACTTTACCTAAAGGAGGAAATCCAGGCAGAAGCTTTGGTGCGAAATCTTCCGGGATTTGCTCGCTTCCTTCCGATTGCCGCACTCTGTCATGCTCAAACGATAAACCGTCATGCTCAAACGATAAACCTTTCCAGCATCGCCCGTGACGCAGGCATCGCGAGCACGACGGCGGAGGGATACCTCAAGATCCTGGAGGATACCTTGCTTGGGTTCCGCCTGCCAGGGTTTACGGCCAAGTTGCGAGTCAAAGAGCGGGTCAATCCCAGATGGTACTGGCTGGACGCTGGAGTGGCTCGCGCTGCCAAGAACGCTTGGGGCCGGCCGTTACAAGAGGAATGCGGAACGCTATTTGAAGGATACGTCGCCATGCTGTTACGTGCCGCTAAGGACTACAAGATCCTCGACTACCAGTCCTTGGCGTTCTGGTCGCTGGCCGGTGGGATGTTGGAAGTTGACTTCATCCTTGAGCGTACACGCGAGCGTATTGCGATCGAGGTCAAGCATGTGCGTGAGCCTCAGTCCAAACACCTTAGGGGACTCCGGGCGATCGCGGAGCTTAAACATCTACGTAGAAGAATTCTCGTCTATCCAGGCACAGAAAACCGCAGGACGAAAGATGGGATTGAGATACTTGGCTTCCCATCCTTCGTCGAAGAAGTTCGCCTAGGCTTACAAACTTAGTGCTGTTCACGTAGGTCCTAATCTTCGAACGAACCGGCTGCTCAGACAGAGGCACCATGCTACTCTGCGCAGGATGAACGTTGAGTCACCTCTCGAACGCGAAGGCATTCACACCATCGGACTCATCGTACGGGACAAGCCCGGCGTGTTGGTGCGGGTGGCCTTGGTGTTTGCACGTCGCGGCTACAACATCGAGAGCTTGGTGGTCAGTCCAGGTGTGAAAGAAGGGTTTTCGCGGATGACAATCACCTCTTCCGGTGATCCTGCAACCCTCGGGCAAATCATCAAGCAACTCAACAAACTCGTTGATGTGGTCTCCTCCGACGACTACACAGGCACATCAGCCATTCAGATGGAGATTGCACTCGTCAAGGTCGGAGCGCCGCTGGATCAGCGCACGCAAATCCTGCAGATCGCAGAGCACTACCACGCGAAAGTGGTGGACTACCAACGCCAGTCGCTGATCCTCCGCGTAGCCGGCTCGAGCGAAAAGCTTGACCACATGGTCGACCTGCTCAGTCAGTACGAGATTCTGGAAATGGTGCGCTCCGGAAAGATTGTGATGACGCGAGGACGCGAAATAACCGAAAACCTCGCCGAGTCACTCGGAGCAGCCTAGAGAGCGACGCGTTTCATCTGAAATAAATAAGCGATGCAACTTCATGTGAAGGCACATCAAAGGAACCAGGAGGCGCGTTGCTAGACGATTTTTACGGGCCGCTCTTGCTGATGCGCATGCCAACACCTGTGACGCACAACAAGGCCGGCGCAAACTATAAGAGTGAGGTGACCCATCTAGCTTACTCACCCCGAGAGGCTCTGGATGAGTGGATCCAGATCTGCGAAGGGATCTGCGCGCTTGGCGGCGATGCGCTCTTTATGTTTGAGGAAGAAGACGCTCTCTTCTTAGACCATGAAGTGCTGCAGATCGATCCCGAAGGGCAGGTCGCCCTGCCGCACGGTGGTCAGGCTCTCGGCCACGTGGATCAGGTGCTGACGGGGCGCGTCTTCACAGCCAACGGGCCATGGGTGCGCGTAGTCGATGGCAAGTTACAGGCGCTGCTCCCGCAGATGCTGCCTCACCGTGTCGATGAACTTCCTTATTACCACGAGATGCTTCGGTTATTGGCAGACGAGACACGGCTTGCGCTCCGAGTAGAGCAAAATCCTCACCGATGGGAAGGCTTGGCTGATGTGGCGGTGGTGGAGGGTACAGCCTGCATGACCTACACCCGCAAAGGACACTACGACTCGGCGTCTCCCGGCAAGACGTTACGCTCGTCGCGCGAGGGAACAAATGCCGCCGCGCGATTTGGTGAAGTCCGTGATGCCCCATGTCTGGCGCTCAAGTACCCCCACTTTCACGGAGACACAGCCCATTTTGCCGTGAGAGTAGCCGGTGGCGAGGTGGCCACGCATCTCTTCCAGTACCCTGGAGCCTTCGATCAGGCCGAACTTGAGCAGCTGCGCCGGGCCCTCCAGGGACGTATCACCTTCCATCCCATCGGCCCAGACGATGCGGTGGATGCTTACGCGGCTAACTCACGCCAGGTCCAGAACGGACTGCTCGTACCGGAACAGGTTAGCTCCTCGTTTCGTCAGCAAATCAGCACCCTGGACCTCGAGGTGCTTCCGGTGAAACTGGAAGAGTTATTTGGCAAAGCGGGTGGAGGCCCCGCGTGCGCAACCCTCCAGCTGCCAAACAACCTCGCCGTTCCCAAGGACTCAAAGCTACGCTACTCAAACTCACGCCACGCCGTCCAGCAGCATCGCGCACGCGTCCCCCAACGCGTGGACGTCGATACCGCCTTCTTCAAAGGACGCCAGCGTGGCTAAGGGCAACGAGCTCGTCTAAACCTCATCCCCGCGGTTCAACTTCGCTTCCAACCTTTAGACAGGACCGGATGCCCCTGGTTGGGTGCGATTTCGTGCGGTTTATCAATGTCGGGCATCGCACGAGGAGACAGCAAATCGGCAAGGTGTGAGGCTCTCGTTCGAGTGGGCGAACCGAAACGACTATCGGCGGCTCTTCGTGGCACGATAGACGGGCGAGCCCTTGACTGCCGTGACGGCTGTACAGACGCTCGAAAGTTTCGTCCACTCGGGGCACATGTTGGGGTCGGATGCAAAACCTCCTCGAGAACCGACTCACCGGGGACGGACCGACGCTGGGCCCGGGCTGGGGCTTTGTGCTACCGTCGCAGCATGTCCGATGATTTTGAAGCGCGAGCGAGAGCTCGGCGCCGTGCGAGTGACTGGACAGTGGGCACGTCATCACACCAGGAGCTTGAGGAGCAGGACTTTCTTTTTTGGCAAGCTCAAAGCCTTGAGGTGCGGCTTGCCACCTGTTTCGAGCTAAGTCGACAAGCAGAGTGGCCTTCGGATGCTCGTAACCCACAGGCCGCCTCGCGAGCTCCGTTTGGAGTCCGTTCTTTTGAAGAGTAACGACTTTCTCGCCGAGGTGACGGATCTCGCTGATTTAGTGCGCGCCTTTTCTCAGCACCGCGTTAGCTATCTTGTCGTTGGCGGATACGCCGTAGGCATCCACGCGAGGCCACGCGCAACGAAGGACCTTGATCTGTGGCTGGAAAGCAGTGCCGAGAACCGAGAGCGCGTTGCTCAAGCTCTAGCGGCTTTTGGCGCACCCAACACGGTTGCAGAGAGCCTCAGGAAGGCAAAGGACGACGAAATCGTCTGGTTTGGTCGCCCTCCCAATAGGGTGGACCTTCTCCTTCACCTACCAGGTGTGGAGTTTGAGCAGGCTATCAAACGCGCGATCTACGTGCGATCCGGGCACGAGCGCATACCCGTGATCGGCGCGAAAGACCTGATGCGTAACAAGCGGGCTGTCGGCAGAGATCAGGACTTGGTGGACGAGAAGAACATCCGGCGAGCGCTGAAGCTTTGCCAGAAAGACTAGTAAATACCGTGCAAAGATCGAGATCGGAGATAACCTTACGGGGAACACGCTCCGTTTTATCTCAACCCATTCGCTGTTCAGTCGGCCGTGCGTGTAGGTTTCGTTGAGGTGGGTCGCACGTACTTTGAAAGCGATGGCAGCGAGCGCATGCTCGCGCATCGCGTGGTATTTCCCGCCAGGTATTACCAGGCAACCCCGCACCCCTGCGACAGCACCGGTTCTTGGACAGCGGCGATTAGATCATCGCTTCTACCAGCCGCGTCGATAATCCTGAATCGAGTGACCAGGCCTGCTTCTGCTACGCGAACCGTGGCTACGATACTGTCCGTGCCCCGTTGCTCATAAGTAGAGGTTACCGAAGGCTAGATATGTTGCCTCATAACTGGGTTACCGAAGGTAAGTGTTCAGCCCCCCTCGAAGGCAGAAAAACCACGGTTTCCGAGGATGCTCCAGAATCGGCTTCGTCCTCCGGCGTCGTCGTTACGCACCCAAGTGCGCGCCTCCCAGTCGTGTGGGCGCGCTCGATTCTGAAACACCCTCGAAAACCGCATAGGCTTGGGGGGTGAACGCTTACTACCGAAGCCCGGGTCATCATATCGCGGATCTTAGCACGAAGGGTGCGCCGCAAGTCGATGGGTTAAAGGTGGCTAAGAGTTCGGCGTACCGGCGCTTGTCGTCTTCGAAACCCTCGCATTTGAGTAGACGTTCAAACGGTGTTTTGGGCTCCCCGTAACGTTTGACGATTTTGGCGCCAACCCACACTTTAGATTGCAGCTTCACCAGCTTGAGCCGTATGCCCGGGTGGCTTCAAGGGGTCAGTGCAACAGGGTAGGAAATAGTATATGAATGCATCTGTTTAGAAGGAGTCATGGATGGGTTATCAACGCCTAAGTTTTGAGGAGCGTGAACAAATCGCGTTGGGGAGGGCAGCCGGTGAGCGAGCCGGTCACATCGCCCAGCGCCTTGGCCGAGCTCGAAGTACGGTCAGTCGGGAGCTTAGCCGTCATACGCATGCGGCGTATGGCTATCGAGCGCTATGGGCGCAGCGGCGAAGCATCAAACAGTCTAAGCGGCCCAAGATGCGTAAGCTTGACAGGCATGCTCAGCTATGCGCGATGGTGCGCACACGGCTACAAAAGCGATGGTCGCCAGCGCAAATCTCTGCCAGCCTCAAACAGATGAGCCAGGCCCCCGAACGCAACGTGTCGGCCGAAACCATCTATCAGAGCCTGTATGTGCAAGGGCGAGGCGTGTTTCGTAAGGAGCTACACACAGCGCTGCGTCGAGGTCGGGCCAAACGACGAGCGCAGTGCGCGACAAAACCCTCAAAACTACGTCACATGGTGATGATTTCCGAACGCCCAGCGCAGGCCGAAGACCGGGCCGTGCCCGGCCACTGGGAAGGTGACCTTATCATCGGCAAAGGCCAAAAATCACAGGTGGCCACCTTGGTCGAACGCCGTAGCCGCTACCTGATACTCGTGCATCTGCCCCATGACCGACAAGCGCACACGGTGGCCTCGGCTATCCGAAGACGCATGGCCTTCTTACCTCAACAGCTTAGGCGCACCCTCACCTGGGACCAAGGCCGTGAGATGGCTTTACATCCGTGGTTGGCGAGGACCACGGGTCTGCAGATTTATTTCTGTGACCCCCACAGCCCTTGGCAACGCGGCACGAGCGAGAACACAAATGGCTTACTCAGGCAATACATGCCTAAAGGAACCGACCTGTCCGTATTCAGCCAACGCGACCTGAGCCGCATTGCGCGTGAACTCAACACACGGCCCAGAAAAACCCTCGACTGGTCCACACCTGCACAGTATTTTCGAGACCGTGTTGCGCTAGCCGCTTGAAGCCACCCCGTCTCTCGTCTGATCTTTCCGGGTCGGCTGAGCATCCGTATCACCGACTTTCGGTGACAGCCTAGCGTCGCGCTCATCTCATCGAGTATCCATCGTTTCTCTTGCCGAGTACTCTCCTTTGTCCACCCGGCGACGCTACGCAGCAGATGCTTTCACTGGATAGCAAGACGCTACGGCGCAGCTTTGACGTGGCCGCCGGTCAGACAGCGCTGCATGTGCTTTGCGTCTTTGCCACAGAGAGCCAGACGGTGCTTGCCTCGCGCAAGAGTGCAGGCAAAAAGAGTGAACTGCAGACGCTCAAGGTGCTGCTCGGGGAGCTTGACCTGCAGGGCAGGACGGTGACCATTGATGCGGCGGGCTGCCAAAGCAGCGTTGCCTCTGAGATAGCGACGGGTGGGGGCGACTATGTGCTCACGCTCAAGGGCAATCAGAAGCGCTTACATACCGATGCAGCGCAGCGTTTTGCCTTTGCTGAGCGGTGTGGGTACCAAGCCACACGCACGGGCAAACCGTTAGCTCACACCGGCGAGCAGCAAATAGAAAAGGGCCACGGGCGCATTGAACAAAGACGCATTGAAGTGCTTAGCACCGAGGGCGCATGGTTTGACCCGCACCGAAAGAAATGGAGCAGCGCGCAAAGCGTGGTGCGCATCACCGCACACGTCCAGCCCCAACAAATGCGTAGAGGACGCGGCTAAGCTGCCCGGGATTGAGAGCTGCTCGGGATTGATAACAGAAAACACCCGACCTATCGTGTCATGTGACGCAATACCGCCCTCAAGCGCAAGCAAGCCTTTGAGCCAGCCCTCTTTTTGCCGCCCATACTGCTCGACCGCTATCCTTTTTGAGGATGTCATCCTCGGTCAGATCACCAGGGACCTAGCCCAGTGATGCAATACGCCGTCTAGAATACGCCGTCTAGATCGCGTGGGGTTCGAGCGCGCCCGTAAGCGACGGCGAGGCCCGTACATTCAGGTACGTAACGAGTCGGTCCAGGGACCTAGCCTAGTGATGCAATACGCCGTCTAGAATACGCCGTCTAGATCGCGTGGGGTTCGAGCGCGCCCGTAAGCGACGGCGAGGCCCGTACATTCAGGTACGTAACGAGTCGGTCCAGGGACCTAGCCTAGTGATGCAATACGCCGTCTAGAATACGCCGTCTAGATCGCGTGGGGTTCGAGCGCGCCCGTAAGCGACGGCGAGGCCCGTACATTCAGGTACGTAACGAGTCGGAGCGCGGACGTAAGCCGAACCACACGCGATCTAGACGGTGTATTAGATGTCGAGGTTGCGGACCTGGAGAGCATGACTCTCAATAAAGTCTCGACGAGGCTCCACTGAATCGCCCATCAAGATGCTAAAGAGCTGCTCTGCCTCAACTGCGTCGTCAATCCGCACCTGCAGCATCACGCGGCTCTCCGGGTTCATCGTGGTCTCCCAGAGCTCATTGGGATTCATTTCACCTAAACCCTTGTAGCGCTGAAGGTGCATACCCTTGCGGCCGCGTTGCTCGATGTGCCGCCAAAGCTCTTGAAGGTCTTGCAACTCCGCTGACTCAGCGCCTTCCTGCGCCGCCTTCGCCACATTGGCCGTTCTCGCAACATTGGCCGTTTTCGCAACACTGTAAGGCGCCTCCCTCAACCACTCGTGGGATGTGATCAAAGTGCGCAGGCGTCGATAGTCTTGGTTCTGCAAAAACAGCGCATTGATGCGCGACGTGCGGGAGCTTATTAGCCCCTGGATCACAACCTCCAGTGCAAACGAGCTCAGCCCATTTGTCTCTGCTGACCCGCCAGCTGCTCCGGTGGCGGAACCAGCAGAAGCCTCGGCTGAAGCACCGGTCGAAGAACCAGCGGAAGCTCCAACCGACCTCTGCCTTACTTCAACACTGACTTCCAAGTCGGCGTAGCGTTTCTGTAAGCGCGAGGTGAGCTTCTTTCGAAGCTCCTCGGTAGCGTCTAAGCTGGCCAGCGCCGATTCGTCTACACCTAGCTCGGCAAGCATCGCAGCAACACGTCCATCGGAAGCGTTATCAAGCGAGGTCATAAGTCGCTCTGCTTGCCTTACCTGTGGCATGGCGCGCAGCAGTGCATCACCCGCGAGCGGCGCCTTGGAAGCTGCACTGCTTACCGCAATACCATCGAGGCCCAGCTCCATCAGGTAACGCGCTAATGACTCATCATCCTGCACGAAGCGCTCTTTTTTGCCCCGCTTCACTTTATAGAGCGGGGGCTGAGCGATGTAGAGGTGGCCGCGTTTGACCACCTCGTGCATCTGCCGATAGAAGAACGTGAGCAGCAGCGTGCGGATGTGCGAACCGTCCACATCCGCGTCGGTCATGATGACGATCCGGTGGTAACGCAGCTTCTCGATGTCGAAGTTGCCTCCGCCTTCCACACCGCACCCCAGTGCAGTGATCAGTGTGCCTATTTCGCCGCTGGAGAGGATCTTCTCAAACCGAGCCCGCTCAACGTTAAGGATCTTGCCCCTCAACGGCAAGATGGCCTGAAAGCGCCGGTCACGTCCCTGCTTGGCGCTTCCCCCTGCGCTGTCGCCCTCGACGATGAACAGCTCGCTCTCGGCCGGGTCCTTTTCCTGACAATCGGCCAACTTGCCGGGCAAGGTGCTTGCATCAAGCACCCCCTTGCGCTGGATGATCTCCCGCGCTTTACGTGCAGCTTCGCGCGCACGCGCTGCGATCACCGTTTTCTCAACAATTATTTTGGCCGTTTGCGGATTCTCTTCCAAAAACTGACCCAGGCGATCACCGACGATATGTTCGACGTAGCCTTTAACTTCGCTTGAAACCAGCTTGGACTTGGTTTGCGAATCGAAGCTGGGGTCAGGGTGCTTGATCGATAAGACGGCCGTGAGCCCTTCACGTACGTCCTCGCCACTCAGACTACCCTTAACCTCCTTGAGCAGATTGTGCGACTGGCCATAGGAGTTGAGGGTTTTGGTCAAAGCGGCGCGCAGACCGGTTAGGTGGGTGCCGCCGTCTCTGTTGTGCACATTGTTGGTGTAGCAGTAGATGCTTTCATTGAACGCACTGCTCCACTGAAGTGCCACTTCAACTTCCACGCCCTCGTACTTATCTTTTACGAAAATGACGTCCTGGTGAAGCGTGCTTTTGGTCTTGTTGAGCACGCCGACGAACTCGCTGATGCCACCTTCAAAGTGGTAATTTTGGACGCGGTCAGCGCGCTCATCGACCAACTCAATCTCCAAGCCGGCGTTAAGGAACGAAAGCTCACGCAGACGGTTGTTGAGAATGTCGAAGGAGAACGAGGTGGCGGTGAAGATGGTGCCGTCGGGCTTGAATGAAATGGTCGTGCCCGTGCGGTCGCTCGCTCCCTCCGCCTCGAGTGGCGCCTGGGGAACCCCCTGACGGTAGTCCTGCGTCCAACGTTGGCCTTCACGGTCAATCCGCATTTTGAGCCATTCACTCACTGCGTTGACCGCGCTCACACCTACGCCGTGCAGTCCGGCAGAGACTTTGTAGCTGCCGTTGTCGAACTTCCCGCCCGCGTGAAGCACAGTCATGACCACTTCGGCCGCGCTGACGCCTTGAGTATGCATGCCCACCGGAATGCCGCGGCCGTTGTCCTCCACCGTGACGGAGTCGTCCGCGTGAATCATCACTCGCAGTTTGGAGCAGTGACCGGCGAGATGCTCATCCACGCCGTTGTCCACCACCTCCCACACCAGATGATGGAGCCCCGTGCCGTCATGCACGTCGCCCAAGTACATGCCGGGTCGCTTGCGCACAGCCTCCAGGCCTTCGAGCACTTGAATCGAACCAGAGCCGTACTCTGCATTCACTGCATTTGTATCAGGACTGCCAGCGTCAGGGCCACCAGCGTCAGGAGTCGCGGCGGCAGGAGCGTCAGGGACCGACGATTGCTCTGATGTAGCTGACTCGGGTGTCGTCGGCTCCGTCATAGCTCACGTGGTCCACGAGAAGGAGACCCAAAGGAAGCTCCCGGTTTTGCAGCTCGGCATCGGACTGGAAAACTCAATCTCAAGAAAGCACGCCTTTCACAATGACAATAGCATGAGGGTCTCTAGTACCAGCCCGCTCTCATCGGCAGGACCGACGGCAGCTGCTGCTCGAGCGCGGCGACAAACTCAAACTGTCGCACCCTCTCTTCAGTTAGCACTTCAGACGGGGCACCATAGCGTTGCTAAACGGCCGATGCAAGGCGTGCCACTCCCATTTCATCACGTTGAGTTTACCTGCCTTTTTGATCTGTGGGATCACTTTTTCGGATTGGAGAACCCTCGAAGCTCGGCGTGCACTTTTGTGGGTGCATCTGCAGACTGCAGCTGCGTGTCGAGGCGCACCGGCCCCACATTGGCGCAGTACGTTGTTTGGACATGTGCCTCTTTCAACTCCTCGTCGATTCGCACGCAGTCCGCGAATGTACCTGCAGGCGTTTGCGTGGGCGCAGCAAGTGCGTGAACGCGCGCCTTGCCGCCTGCCACCGTCTCCCATTGCTGCCCGTCCTTGACGGGGTTGCGCAGCAGCCATACGCCATACTGAGGACGCCAAATCCCCTCGTGACGCACCTCGTAGCGCGTTAGCTTTTGCCCCACTTCAACTTCAGCGAGGCCTCGCTCCACCTTGACCACGCGGGTGACCGCCAACGTGCTCTGCTTCTCCCCTAGGTCAACGTCGTAGGCCCAGGCATTGCCTTTCTCGAGAGGGAACAGGTTGGCTGCACGGTTGGTAGCGACGGTGCGGGGCGCTTCCACGTCAGGAGCCTTACCGCCGCAGCCGGGTGCTGCCAGAGACATGAGAAGAGTCGCGGCGATCTTCAACCTAGTTAGCGCAGATGAATGATGCATAGCGGGCTAGCTGTACGTCACGAGCGGTAGTGGCACAAGCAGGCGCAGCCTTCACAAAAGCGTGACTTCGTCGACAGGCCTCTTCTTCCCAAAGAAGTAGGCGAGAATGATGGAGACAAAATAAAGCACAATCAGAGGAACTAGCATCAAACTCATCGAAGCCACGTCAGGCGGAGTGAGCAGCGCTGAAATAACGGCAGCTAGCACCACCCACCAGCGGGAGAAACGCAGAAGTTGCCGCCAATCAACCATGCCAGCAACGGCGAGAAAGGTGACGATGACGGGAACCTCGAAGACCACGCCAAAGGCAAGTAGCAGACGGGTGGCAAATGAAAGGTATTCGTCCACCATAAGGGTAGGCTGCAGGGTCAGGTTCGCCCCGGGAAGCTTGCCTGAGAAGCTGAGAAACGTTTCAAAGCCAAGCGGGAACACCACCAAGTAGCCAAAGAAGGATCCGCCCACGAAAAAGAGCGTCGAGGCGAGCACGAAGGGAATGGCCATGCGTTTCTCGTGGCGGTAGAGTCCCGGTGCAATGAACGCCCAGAGTTGGTAAAACATCCAGGGGCTTGCGAGTAGCGCACCTCCGATGAGCGACATCTTCAGGTAGGCAACCAGGGGGTGAACAGGATTGGCGAAATGCAGGGAGGGCGTGGTGAGGCCGAGCTGCTTCCACGCCTGCTCAAGCGGCCGCACCAAGAGCGCTAACAAGCGCTCTTTGAAAAACCAAGCGACGGCAATGCCAGGAATCAAGCCAAAGAACGCGTAGATCAAGCGCTTGCGCAGCTCCTCAAGGTGCTCGATGAAACTCATTTCCTTGTCGTCTTCGGGAACGTAGGCACCCTCGCCCGAGGGGTCCACGGCTGCTGCACGAACACGAAATGCCGGCCGTTCCTCTTCAGGCATCGCGCGAGGCTCCATCGTTCTCGTCGGCGGCTGTATCTGCAGCAGCAGGTGCATCTACGGCAGTCAGGTTCTTTATTGGATTGAGGTGCACAACCGGGCGCTGACTGTCTTCTGCGCCATCAGGCAGATCGTGGTCAATCGCTTCACTTCCAGGCTTGGGCCGTGACTCCGTGTCGGGATCTTTGGCAAGAGGCTTGCGCCAATCATCCTCCATCAGCTCGTCCCAGCCCACCGAGCGCTTCAAATCAAAGGTAGCTCGACGAAACTCGCGCGTCGCTCTTCCCACAGCCTTCATCAGCGTGGGGAGGCGCTGCGGTCCAACCACAACCAAAAGCAGAACCGCAATGACGACAAACTCTCCGATTCCGATGCCAAACATAAGTTTCAGTCTCAACTGCTGATGCGGCAAAGTGGGATTGACCTGCCTTGCTCGCTGTCACTCGCCCAGTTGCGCGAAGGTCCTTATTAAGGCGGTATGACTCCGCATTCCTGATTTACTCCGCAGTTCCTAATTTACTCCGCAGCTCCGCCGTGCTTTGTAGTAGCACCGTCGTCTGCCGTCGCACGGTCGTCTGCCGTCTCCGTACTAAGGGCCGAGTTACCACCCTCATCTTGCACGAGTCCGCATGCTTCAGCTACCCCGTCGCGGTAGGTAAGCCACCCCTTGAGTGCTTCAGTCATACCTACAACCACAGCTCCCCGGGAATCCTCTGGCACGTGCTCTAAAAGCACACGCCAGGCTGCCTGACGGTGACTTCCCTCCACCTGACGATGCGCCTTGGTCAGGGCGAGCGCTTCTAAGGGTAGTCCGTAGTGCACCACCAGAGGGTGTTGCTCCAAAGGTGGCGCCGGGCGCTTAGCAGCGCCCTCCTCAATCTCACCTCGCTCGTGGGCAGTGCCCTCGATAAACACCGTCGTCACGGCGGCGGCCACTGCCCAGCCGCGCTGCGTCGTCAGCTCATCAAGTGTGCTGCGATACTGCGCCGCGCCAGGTAAGAGTGCCACGTCGTCAAACCGAGATAGGTCGTGACCGAGGCCCGCAGGGTAGCGAAGGAAAAGTTCCGGGTGCGGCTTTCCAGCCACAAGCCCGCCCGTTTCCTCTTCGTAGATGTTTTCCGCCAGCTCTTGCCGAACGACCGCGATGGGACACTGCACATATGCACGCGCCACAAGGACGGGAAAGTCACGCACATACGTTGCGTACTCCTGCTCGAAATGGATATGGAGCAAGTCGCGCGGAACCAGACCAGAGCCGAAGGCCGTCCACGCCCAATGTTGTTTGCGCTCCATGACGCCGAGGAGGTCTTCTTTGAAGTCGTCCGTGCTCATTAGAAGGCAGAATAACACGAGGAGGACTGAGCGGGTTAACACATGCAACATTGGTAGGGCAAGACACGCAGTGGCAGACGCGGCGCTGCTTGCTTGCCCACCCGCTACTCTGGTTTTACGGATTCGACAGCGTTAACTGATGAGCTATGCCCACTGATGAGCTATGCCCACTGATAGGCTATGCAGTGGTGACCTGTGCGGTGGTGAGCTATGCTCTCAATGAATTTTCGCGTTGCGGAGCGAGGGCGATTAGCTAAACGACTGAGATGTCTCGCGAGCGGCGATTGAGACATCTCGTGAGCGTGTGGAGGGCGCCGAGGTTGCCGAAGCACGATGACTAAAGCTGCTCGGACCGGTCGACGATGTTTAAGGTCAATGTGTGAGAACGAGGCGAGGATGCACCCCGCACACTACACATCCTTCGGAAGGGCAGAACCATGACCTTAGAATCCGTCACCCGTGGCTTGATGGCCCTTTGATGCATCGCCTGCTGAGCCTCACGCGCCTCCCCTTGGTGCTTCTTGTTTTTCTAGGCGCGTGGCAGCTTCCCTTCGAGGCGGACAATACCCGCAAGATGGCTGCGGTGTTCTTGGCGGTGGTCACCGCGTGGATTACTGAGGCCCTTCCAGTTCCGGTTACAGCGCTGCTTGTCGGGCCCCTACTCGTCTTCACGGGCTTAGCCTCACCGGCAGAGGCTTTCAGCCCTTATGCCGACCCGGTGCTCTTCATTTTCATTGGGGGATTTCTTCTCGCTCAATCCATGACGCTGCACGGTCTCGACCGGCGTGCAGCCGGATGGCTGCTGCGCTCTCCTTACCTAGCCCGTTCACCGCTCCTGATGCGAGCGGCCGTCGCCCTGACTGCCATGGCGCTCTCGATGTGGATCTCAAACACAGCGTCAGCTGCTGTACTTACCCCCATCGTCATCAGCGCAATTGATCATCAGGGAACATCATCTCAGCGCGGCGACACAGGAACGCTCTTGCTGATGGCTTATGCATGCTCGGTCGGTGGCATGGCGACCTTGGTAGGTACTCCGCCCAATGTGATTACCGTGCGATTCTTGAACAGCGCCGGGATCCGCTTTGGCTTTGTGCAGTGGTTGAGTGTGGGGCTTCCCATCGCGCTCAGTCTGATCGCAGTGCTCGTTCTATTCTTCCACTGGCGCGCACCTCCACCAAAGCCTACGCAAGCCGTGCAGGGGAAGGAGCGAACTAAGCCTCTTTCGCGCGCAGAGAAATACATCCTCTTCGCGTTTGCATCCGCCATCTTGGGTTGGATCGCACCTGCGGTTCTCCGCGCAGCTGGTTATCCGGCGCAAGCGACGCTGCTTCATCCGGGTGCGGTGGCGATTGCAGCCGCATCGTTATTGGCATTCTTTCGGACCGAGGACCGGCAGCCGGTACTTCCTTGGTCCGAGGCGACACGCATCGACTGGGGCACCATCCTGCTCTTCGGTGGGGGCATCACGCTGGGGCTTCACGCGTTCAAGCACGGGTTGGTGGAATGGCTCAGCCAGCATATTCTGCAGGCCACTGGGGTGGATGATCTTTGGTCACTGACCCTTTTGGCAGCAGCTTTCACTACTGTCATAACCGAGCTGTGTTCCAACGTCGCGGCCTCCAGCATGTTGGTGCCCCTCGTAATCGGCACAGCGCAGACTCTGGGCGTTTCGCCCATTCCGCCTGCGCTAGCAGTAGGCTTTGCAGCGAGCTGCGCATTTATGATGCCCATATCCACAGCACCCAACGCCATCGTCTACGCCACCGGGAGAGCGCCGATTCGGAGCATGCTGCTTTCGGGGCTGCCGCTCAACGTGATCTGCACGGGCATCGTTGTGTTGTGGCTGAGGCTCTTCTTCGGTCCCTGAACGCGACGTGGCGCTGCCTTTGCTCCAGGGAAACGTCACTGTTGAGGCTCCGCCAGAAGCAGTGGCACGACGAGACGGTTCCTACTCCTTGTCGGGAACCGCTCCCTTCTCGTCTGAGGGTGACGCCGAAGCAGCTAGCTCTGGATGAAGTGCGGGAAGCTTGCCCTGGGTCATCCAGCTGTAGATGCCGTAGGTTTGCAGCACGCGACGCGTGTAACGGCGCGTCTCCTTGTACGGGATGGTTTCAATCCACTCGTCCAGAGGTTTGTCGCCCCGCTCTTGTAGCCACCGATTGACCGCATTTGGACCTGCGTTGTAGGCGGCCGGCACAAGAGCCACCCGTCCGTCGTACTCGCGCATCAGCGCGCGGATGAAGTGTGACCCAATCCGCAAGTTGATGCGGGGCGTGTGCAAAGCTGCTCGGTCATAGGGCAAGCCCAGTTCAGATCCGTACCGCTTCGCTGTGGGTTGAATTAGCTGTATCAGGCCGTAGGCCAAAGCAGGCGATACGGCGTGCGGGTCAAACGAACTCTCTTCGCGCGCAACAGCACGCACAAACGCAGCAGGAACGTCTTCCTTTGCGGCGGTTTGTTCAATAAGAGGCTTGTACGCCTCGGGATAGGCCAGGCTCCAACGCAACCTCATCGCCTTCCGGGGCGGTTGCGCACGAAATTCCAGCCAGCGACGGCGTGTCTGCTGACACGCCACAGCGGAGTAATCGCGATGTGCAAGCAAGGCCACCGTCGGCCAAGGGTCCTCGGATAATAAGCCGTGAAACGCCAACTCCTTGAGCGCATAACTCTTCTCTCCTACCTGAAGTAAGTCGTCAGCTGCCTGATAAGGTTCGCTCTCCCAAAGCTGCAGCCACTCTTCTGGAAGACGCGCCGATCCCGCCGACCTCCATCCCGAGCGCAGAGCATCCGCTTGCTTTTGATCTATCTTGGCGAGTCTGGCCAAAGCCAGCTGCGCGTAGAAGCTAAGAGGCCAAGCTTGCGCTGCTTCCGAGTAGAGAGCGCTTGCCTGTTGCGTGCGTCCAAGGTCTTCGGCCGTACGCGCAGCCCAATAGGTGGACTGAGAAACGCGGGCTTCGTCACCATCCCCTCCACCATCAGCGGCGCTCCAAAGCGACAGCGCTTTGGTAAGCCGCCCTGCCTGGCGCGCCTCCCAAGCATGCACAAAGCGCGCTTCGGGCACCATGTCCCCCTGCGGAAACTCGCGGATGACCCGATCGAGGAACTGTCTCTTCTTTTGAGGTTCATTAAGATCCCCGTAAAGCAAAGCCGACCGGTATACGGCATCGTCGGCCAACCGATGGTTGCGATCGACTTTGACGATCTGGGCGTATTGTGCCAACGCCTCCTTGTTTTTTCCGATGGCGCCCAAAGCCCGTCCCGCATGAAAATGCGCCCACGCTTGCACGTCCTTGTCCTTACACTGCTTGGCCACCTCGATCATGTGCTGCGCACCCTCGGGGCGCTTGCGCTGACGGAGTATCGCGCGCCCTTGCTCGAGCTGAAGCTCGCATCGCGCTTGCTCCTCCTTGGCGCGGTCTGCCAATCCCGCATAGGCCTGTTCAGCCTCATGGTAGCGGTGCGCACGTAGGAGTGCGTCGGCCCGCACACGCGCTTGCTCGTCGGTGAGGCCGTAGAGGGTTGACGCTTGTTCAGGCGATAGCGTCTTGAGCAACTTGATCCGAAGCGACTCCGCCTGACGCGAAGCGCGAGAAAAAGGAGACCGCGCCTCAATCCACTGGCACAACTCAATGGCCTCGCGTTGCTCGCTCTCGGTTCTCTCAGCCAACGCTTGCGCTAGCGCCTCAATGACACTCAGCTTGGTCGCTTTGGGCCCGGCCGACGCGAGTTGGCGAAGTGCAGCAACGGCCTCGTCGGATTTGCCAGATAGTGCAAGCGCTTGGGCGTAGACGACATCCACGCTATCAGCTGCTGCCCACTTCTTTGAGCTGAGCGGCTCCACGATCTCGAGGGCGCGGCTGTCACCGTCCTCAACTGCGAGCTCTCCAGCACGGAGGCGAGCCCAGGAGGAAAGAGGCGCTTGAAGTTTGGCAATCCGCAAGAAGAGCTTTCGCGCACCTCTCAAGTCCTTCTTCTGCGTGAGCGCGCGCGCTTGAAGCCACAAGAGACGCGGGTCTTCAAGCTTTGAGAGCGGCGTCTCCATCTTCTTGAGCGCCTCGTCTGCCTTCTGCTGCTCTAAAAGAGTCCGGCTGACTTGAAGCACCTTGGCGTTGGGTGGAAGCTTTCGCCGAAACTGCGAGGCCCGCGTGGCAGAACGGCCGGGGCACGTCAGAAATAACAAGCAAAGAGCAAGAAGAGCTACCCGAGCAGAAAAGCTAGAAGCGGACGGTTCCATGGGCGTTGCGAAATCTATCAGGTGCGGGTTGAGTCGACATGCTCTCCGCTTGAACGTTTCTGCGCTGGTAAGCCTACCATGAACCTCGTGGGTCGTCAGGCACGAGCAGGCGTGTTGTCGAGTCAGATGCAGCCTCTAAAGCCATACCGGGCAGGAAAGCGGAAGACCCGCGAGCATGCAAGACTATGAGGGGGGAAGAAACCGCACGCTAGAGCACCTGAAAGTGGATGATGGCTCAGCACAGCGGCCCCCCCCAACGGCGGCGGCCCTCCACCACAGCGGCCCCGTGGTGCCCTCCGTTGCCGCAGATGGCCGGGTTGGCTGGGGCGTGATAGCGTCTGCCGATGAGTTACGCCTGGCACATCGGCATGCGTTACCTGCGCTCGAAAAAACGCTCAACAGTGTCCGTCATCACGCTTGTTGCTATTTCCGGTGTGGCTCTCGGAGTCGCTTCTCTCTTATGCGTCTTGGCTGTGACCTCGGGTTTTCAGGAGGCGTTTCGCGCTAAGGTGCTTGGAGTGAACGCGCATGTGCTTGTGCTCAAGTACGGCCTCGACTTCACCGAGTACCGAGATGTGATGAAGAAGGCCGAGCGCATTGACGGGGTGGAGGGAGCTGCTCCCTTTCTGATTCAAGAGATGATGATCGCTAAGGATGATCAACTTGCAGGTGTGCTTGTAAAGGGCATCGATCCCAAGCGTGCGGAGCGTGTGCTTGATCTACCCAACCAAGTGGTGTCCGGGAAGTTTGGCGGCCTGCGTCTTCCCAACGCCAAGCCGGCCAAGCCTTCCCTTCCTGAACTTGAGGAAGCAGGCGACGCTCTGTCGCCAACCCGCGCCCTAAGTCAACTGGGCGAGGCGTCAGAAGACGAGGCGTCAGAAGACGACGCCTCAGACAGGCTGGCCATTCCCAGTCTCGCCGAGGCTGAAGCGAGCCTGGAAGGCCTGCATGTCGCGCTGCCCGACGGAGACGCCGAAACAGCTGTGTTGGCTGACACATCTGGGCTGGCTGACACATCTGGGCTGGCTGACACATCTGGGCTGGCTGACACAGCCGCCCTGCCTGACACAGCCGCCCTGCCCACGTCCAATGCGACCCTCCCGAAGGTCGTCATCGGCGTGACACTTGCCGAGACGCTGCAAGCGGAGGTCGGTGATCGTGTAAGTGTCATCTCGCCTCTGGCCGGCTTGGACCCTGCCCTCTGGGATCCGAATGGGGTGCGTCCGGCATCGCGTGAGTTTGAGGTCGCCGCGGTCTTTGAGGCGGGATTCCAGGAGTACGATTCGCGACTAGTCTACGCTGACCTCTACGAAGTGCAGGAGTTCTTCGAATACGGCGATACGGTGACTGGAGTGGAGCTTCGACTGCGTGACCTTAACCAAGCGAGGCACGTTTCGCGCTCGCTAGAGCGCCAACTGCGCGAGGGGCCATACCACACGCTCGACTGGCGTGAACTGAATCGAAATCTATTCACCGCCCTTGAGATACAGCGCGTGATCCTCACACTCGTCATCGCCACCATTATACTGGTGGCCGCGTTCAACGTCGTGGCGACCCTGATCATGCTGGTCCTCGAGAAACGTAAGGAGGTCGCTATCCTCAAAGCGATGGGCGCCAAAGACTCCACCGTACTGAGCATTTTCTTTCTGCAAGGTACCGTGGTCGGCGTGGCAGGTACACTGGCCGGGCTCGTTCTGGGCGGCTTGGTCTGCGCCTACTTGGTCTCGGTGCAGCTTCCGCTCGACCCGAAGGTTTACCTGATCGACCATTTGCCCTTGAAGATCACCGCTGTTGAGTTTGTTGCGACAGCTGCCATCGCCCTGACCATCTCCATGGCAGCAACCCTCATTCCGAGTTACTGGGCCGCCCGCACGCTTCCTGCCGAAGGCCTTCGCCCTCAATGAGCTGGCGCATCTGACGGAAGCGTTCAGCCGTAGCAGGCAGATCATCTTTAGAGACAAGGAGGTCATTTGGAGCCGAGGCCGTAGGTAGACAGGCATTCGCTAAGCCCGTCAGGCAGAGCTGTGGCTTGCACATCCAGATGCTCTCGTAGGCGTGTTGGTGCGAGGTAGAGTGCCGTCCTCATATCCCCCTCTTGAACTAGCGAGCGCACCCGCGGAATGTCCTCCATCGTGAGTCTGCCGACGGCGAGATCCGCCAGAGTTGCTCGACCGCCCTTCAGGAGTGCGCGCACCTTGAGCCATCCACGCAGATAGCACACGTCACGCGGGAATCCTCCACCGCGATGCGCACGAGCCGCTATGTTGTACGCTCCTTCGAGTGGAAAGGCGAAGTCTCGCGTAAGGCTCCGCACCGTCTCAGAGAAGCTCGCGCCATCAAGCAGGCAACACACCGCAACGACGCGACCGGCAATTGTCCGCAACCGACGCTGACTAAGAAGCGCTGCATGCTCCTCCCACATAAGAGCTGTGCCCTCTTGCAGCTCAAACGAATCCGCCGATTCAAGACTCCAAAGCGCAGTTGGTTGGCGCAGCCCGTTGGTGTTGCACACCAGATGACCGGCTACTTCATGCACCGCTACCCGATAGGCCTCTTCCCGCGGGAGAATGGCCTCCGAAACAAGGATCATGCGGCCGCTAATCGCCGCCGATGACATCAGCGCAGATGTGGTCTTGCAAGCCACTGGAATGCCAACTGCACGTCCCACGTGTCGCATCGTTACTGTAAGCTTTGCGCCTCGTGACCGTGACTGACCGGCAGGTGGACTGGTGGTGACAGCCAGAATGCGCAGCGCCAGACGCCGCAACTCTGGCTCAGGAAAGGCATTGTATAGCGATAAAGAGGCCGGTAGCAGCTGTCTCCTTCGGCCTACACACGCGCAAACCTCTATCTCGCGCTCAAGCACCTCCAGCTTACGCAGGTAAACCGACTTGAGCTTGTGGTAGCTCGCCCGTCTGCGCCCGAGCTTGATGAGACGGATGAGCGGCTTCCACTCAACAGGCTCACGGTATGTCCATTGAGGTTGCACCGATAACCCCTGCTGCAGACGCTTGAGCATCCGTAGCCGTTCCACGTCAGAGTTTAAGGGATGCACCGCACGCAACACCTGAGTGCGGCTGCTGACGAAGCGAAGAACCTGGTCGAGCTGCCTCTGCTCTGCGGAAGCCGCCTCTCCGGCGCTAAAGAAGTCCCCAGCGCTAAAGAAGCTGGGTTGCGCGTTCAGCAAGCTCACTGCGTTCACCCCGCTTCATTAACACATGGGCGGCGATAGCCTCACCCTTAAAGCGCTCAGCGACAACCGACAACCCATTGCTGGCCGCATCAACATACGGGTTATCGATCTGGTTTGGGTCGCCCGTCAGCACGATTTTTGTGTTCGATCCACAACGGGTGATGACGGTTTTAACCTCGTGGGGAGTCAGGTTCTGGGCTTCGTCGACGATCAGATACTGGTTTGGCAACGAGCGACCTCGAATGTATGTCAGAGGCTCGATCTCGATGGTTCCAGACGCCACCAGCTCCTCGTAGTTACGCCCCTCAAGCATGCGCCCTCGCCCAGTGGCGAAAATAAACTCGAGGTTGTCGAAGATTGGCTTCATCCAAGGGTTGAGCTTCTCCTCCATGCTGCCGGGGAGATACCCGATGTCGCGGCCCAGCGGGAAGATAGGACGTGAAACCACAAGCCGCGCGTAGGTCCCACTGTCGAGCACCTTCTTGAGACCCGCAGCCACGGCCAGCAAGGTCTTGCCAGTTCCCGCTTTTCCAAGCAGCGTGACGAGGTTGATGCGGTCATCAAGGAGCTGCGCCAGTGCGAACCGCTGCTCTAAGTTCCGCGGCTTTACTCCCCAAACACCTTCTTTCATGGGCTCGAGCGGCACGACACTCTTTTCCCTAGCGTCGTACCTGCCAACCGCGGTGTGGGAGCTTGAAACGCTGCTGCGCAATATCAACCCTGAGTTGGCTGGCGGAGCCTCGTCTAGTTCAAGCGCTTCGAGGGCGACGGAACTGCGTTGACCGAGCTGGTTGACCAACTCCTCACCCACCGTGATGTCTTCAAGTCCTTGAAAGGCCTCATCGATGCGTATCCGGGCACCTTCGTAGTTTTCAGCTTGTAGTCCGAGTGCATCGGCACGGATCCGAAGATTGCTGTCCATCGTGACGAAGACGGTTGGCACGCCAGCTGCGCGGTCACGAATCTCGAGAGCAGTCCGTACAATCGCATTGTCCATGTACGAAGGATCGTTCGAGCGAGGCGAACCGAAACCATCTGCCGGAACCGCAACGAGAAGCTCCCCTTCGCTCTTCTCCAGCTTCACCCCCTTCTGCAGCGACCCTCCCGATCGATGACGGAGGTCGTCCAGATACCGTGCGAGGGTGCGCGCGTTACGCCCCCGTTCGCTCATCTCTTTTTTGAAGTGGTCGATCTCCTCGATGACGTGGATCGGAATGACAACCACGTGCTCCTCAAACTTAAAGATGGCCTGCGGGTCGTGTAGCAGGACGTTCGTGTCGAGGACGTAGTTCTTTCTCAACCTGTTACTCCTTGGCGCAATTCATTCGTTTTCGGCCGCTTCACCTGACTCAGACACTTGCGGACTCAGACATTTGCGGACTCAGACACTTGCGCTGAGACATTTGCTGAGATGCGTGCGACAGACATACGAAGAACAGCTCCTGCCTAGGCCATCAAGCAGCTACTTCACGTAGTGAAGCTTATCACTTTGCAGCAGCGAAACCCATAGTTGCTTCTACCAAAGACTCCAAGGCCCGCGTTCTGCGCTAGCGTCTTTCGCCTCGTGGATGTTACGATAGACTCGAGAGGAGCTGGTATGCCATCAGAGCAGTCGTCGATGGTTGCGCAGATTGCTGCGCTTCAAGACTACGACCAATATCGTGATCTCCACTGGGAAGGTTCCTACGAGGACTACCTCAACATCGTTCGGGAGACGCCGCAGGTCACCCGCAACGCGTTCCAGCGGCTCTACGACATGGTCATCAGCTACGGTGAGCAGGAGTACATCGACAACAAGAAAAGGCTCACGCGTTATCCCTTCTTTGATGACCCCATGGGAGCGGGACGCGACGCCATCTTTGGGCTCGACATCCCACTCATGCGCCTTGTGCACGTGCTTCAGGCGGCAGCCGCGGGGTACGGTCCTGAGCGCCGCGTGATTCTCCTCCACGGGCCAGTAGGCTCCTCCAAAAGCACGATTGCGCGGCTTCTCAAAAAGGGGGCCGAGGCGTACTCCCGGACGCCAGAAGGCGCGCTCTATACCTACCGCTGGGTCAATCTTGCGAACACCGGTTTGACGTTTGGCGATGAGGATGAGTTTCCTTGCCCAATGCATGAGGACCCGTTGCGCCTCGTTCCATCGGAGTGGCGACAGAAAGTCATCGACAAGCTTCACCTTGGTAGCGACAGCTTGCCGATTCGTATTAAGGGCGACGTCAACCCCGCCTGCCGCTTCATCTTCAACTCGCTGATGGAGCGCTACGGTGGCGACTGGTCGAAGGTCGTGTCCAACCACGTGCGCGTCAGCAGGTTGGTTCTGAGCGAAAAGGATCGCGTCGGAATCGGCACGTTTCAGCCGAAAGACGAGAAGAATCAGGATTCGACCGAACTCACCGGCGACATCAACTACCGGAAAATAGCAGAGTACGGCTCGGACTCGGATCCCCGTGCGTTTAACTTCGATGGTGAGTTCAACGTTGCTAATCGCGGCATCGTGGAGTTTGTCGAAGTGCTCAAGCTAGACGTGGCTTTCCTTTACGACCTCCTCGGTGCCACTCAAGAGCATAAAATCAAGCCGAAGAAGTTCGCACAAACGGACATTGACGAAGTCATTATCGGTCACACCAACGAAGCCGAGTACCGTAAGCTTCTGGAAAACGAGTTCATGGAAGCGCTCCGTGACCGCACCATCAAGATCGACATCCCTTACATCACGAAGCTTAAAGAGGAGAAGCGCATCTACGAAAAGGAGTTCTCCTCTGCGCGTCTTCGCGGAAAGCACGTGGCGCCGCACACGGTTTCAGTGGCGGCGATGTGGGCCGTCCTGACACGCCTCGACGCGCCAAAGAAGCATGACATCTCCCTCTTGCAGAAACTGAAGCTTTACAATGGAAAGACGCTTCCAGGATTCACACAAGACACCGTCAAGGAGCTTCGTAAGGAATCCCACAGAGAAGGCCTCGACGGCATCTCACCACGCTACGTACAAGACAAAATCTCGAACGCCTTGGTGAGAGACGGAACGGAGAACTACATCAACCCGTTCATGGTACTCAATGAGCTTGAAAAGGGCATCGTGCATCACTCGCTGATTGCCAACGAGGATCAGCGTGCCTCCTACCTTGACCTCATCGGAGTCGTCAAAAGTGAGTACGAGGAGATTGTGAAGAACGAGGTCCAGCGCGCTATCAGCGCCGATGAAGATGCTATCGGGCGCCTGTGCGCTAACTACATCGACAACGTTCGCGCATACACGCTCAAGGAAAAGGTGAAGAACCGCTACACCGGCCGTGATGAAGCACCCGATGAGCGTTTGATGCGCTCCATCGAGGAGAAGATCGACATCCCTGACAGTCGAAAGGAAGACTTTCGGCGTGAGATCATGAACTACATCGGCGCTCTCGCCATCGAAGGAAAAAAGTTCAGTTACGACACAAACGAACGGCTTCGACGTGCTTTGGAGATGAAGCTGTTCGAGGATCAGAAGGATTCGATCAAGCTGAGCAGCTTGGTGTCCAACGTGATCGACAAAGAGACGCAAGACAAGATCGACATCATCAAGAGCCGACTCATCAAGTACTACGGATACAACGAAGCCTCGGCAAGTGATGTGCTGTCCTATGTAGCCAGCATTTTTGCCCGCGGCGACGTACGCTCGTAGCAGGCTACCCCACGATCATAGGAAGCTACCCATGGGTGCCTGGTCCCGTTCCGGGGAGCAGTCTTTACCGCTGATTCAACGGATGACGTGGTTCGCCTGAGGAACGTGCACGCGGCACCTTCAATGGATCAGAGCTGCGCCGCGTGACGCAGCGGTCATCTATCTGAACCAGCACGCCGGGCGCCCCAACCAGGCTGTCGGGCGCTCCAACCAGGCTGTCGGGCGGGAGCGCTGAGCGCGCTGGATCTATGGGTCCACATCAAGCTACACTGAAGAGGATGTCCCTCCGCATTGGTCAAGATCACGCACGCTTCAAGAAGATTGTGCGCGGGCAGGTGCGGGATAACTTGAGGAAGTACATCTCGAAGGGCGAGCTCATCGGCAAGCACGGCAAAGAGGTCGTATCGATACCCGTGCCGCGGGTGGATATCCCGCGCCTCCGCTTCACCGATCAGCAGCAGGGAGGTGTCGCCCAAGGAGATGGCAAAGCAGGCGATAGCCTTGGCAAAGGCAAGTCCAAACCTGGCTCGGGAAAGGCGGGCGAGCAGGCGGGCGAGCACATCATGGAGGCCGAGATCTCCATGAGCGAGCTTGCTGATATTCTCGGGGAGGAACTTGAACTTCCCAACATCGAGCCCAAAGGGAGAAACGAGATCGTCCAGCGTAAGGACCGCTACCGCGGCATTCGGCGGGTGGGTCCAAACGCGCTCATGCACTTCAAGCGTTCGTACCGGCAGGCGCTGCGCCGTCAGATCGCGATGGGAAGCTACGATCCGACGCGACCGGTCATCATCCCTGTGCGGGAAGACCTCCGCTTCAAGTCCTGGAAAACAGATGAAACCACGGCGACGAACGCAGCCATCATTTACATGATGGACGTGTCAGGCTCAATGGGTGATGAGCAAAAGGAAACTGTCCGCATCGAGTCCTTTTGGATCGACACGTGGCTTCGCCGGCAATACAAGGGTGTGGAAACGCGCTTCATCATACACGACGCCACCGCTCGAGAGGTCGACCGGGATACATTCTTTCGAACGCGCGAATCCGGTGGCACCATGATCTCCTCGGCCTACAAGTTGGCAGCGCAGATGGTGGCGCACTCGTACCCGGCGCAGGAATGGAACATCTACCCTTTTCACTTCTCCGATGGTGATAACTGGAGCGCAGAGGACACTCGTCTCTGCATTAAGGTACTGCAAGATCAGCTTCTTCCATCCTCAAATGTTTTCTGTTATGGGCAAGTGGAGAGTCCATATGGGTCCGGTCAGTTCATCAAAGATCTGCGCGAGCACCTCGGCGCGGATGAGCGGCTGATCACGTCCGACATCCCGAATCGCGATGCTGTTGCTGACTCAATCAAGCTCTTCCTAGGCAAGGGCAAATAGTGGCGAACTACGAACTCGCACGTGCGCTCCCTTCCTACCTGCGAGAAGAGCAGATCAAGATTGAGCAGCACGCACGCGACTACGGTCTCGACTTTTTCCCCACCGTGTTTGAGATCCTCTCTTACGACCAGATGAACGAGATCGCGGCTTATGGCGGCTTTCCCACGCGCTACCCTCACTGGCGGTTCGGTATGGAGTACGAGCAGCTAAGCAAGAGCTACGAGTATGGTCTCTCAAAGATCTACGAGATGGTCATCAACAACAATCCGGCGGTCGCCTACCTCCTTGAGGGAAACAGCCTCGTCGATCAGAAGCTGGTTATGTCGCACGTGTATGCCCACGTGGACTTTTTCAAAAACAATTTCGCCTTTCAGAAAACCGATCAGGGACATCATCGGCAAACGGGTGCACCGATTCGCAAGTGGGTCGACACGCTCGCCAACCATGGAGCGGTGGTTCGGCGGTGGGCCAACCGCATCGGCAAAGAAGAAGTCGAACGCTTCGTTGATGTGTGCCTGACGTTGGAGAACCTGATTGACCCTCAGCAATCAGTCTACCCCACAAGTCCGGTTGAACCAGAAGAAGCACTGGAGCTTGAGGATGAGCAGGAATTGCCACGGCTCCGTGTCGACCGGGAGTACATGGACTCCTTCATCAACACCGATGCATTCATGGACGAGCAGCAGCGCCTGCGGGACGAAGAGCGCGCGCAAAGCAAAGGCTTTCCGGCGAGTCCGCGCCGCGACGTATTGCGGTTTCTGATCGAGCACGCGCCGCTTGAGCGTTGGGAGCGCGACATCCTGGTTGTGCTGCGGCGGGAAGCCTACTACTTTGCTCCGCAGGGCCAAACCAAGATCATGAACGAAGGCTGGGCCACCTACTGGCACTCCAAGATCATGACCGAAAAGGCTGCCGACGATACAGAAATCGTCGACTACGCCGACCGGTGCGCCGGCGTATTGCAAACAGCGCCGGGTCAGCTGAACCCTTACAAGCTTGGAGTGGAGCTTTACCGTCACATCGAGGAGCGATGGGACCGCGGCCAGTTTGGACAGGAGTGGGAACGCTGCGAAGACTTGGCAACGCGTCGGTCTTGGGATCAGCGTACAGGCAAGGGACGAAGTAAGATCTTTCAAGTGCGCAAGATCTACAACGATGTGACCTTCATCGACGACTTTCTGACGCCGGACTTCGTCGCAGACCAAAAGCTTTACGCCTTTGGCTACAACGAGCGTAGCGAACGGTGGGAGATTGAGTCGCGAACATTCAGGGAGGTGAAGAACAAGCTCCTGGACCAGCTCACCAACTCTGGCCAACCTGTCGTCACTGTAGAAGACGCCAACGTCTCCAACCGCTCCGAGCTGCTCTTGCGGCATGCGCATTACGGCGTCGACCTGCGGCTTGATTACACGAAAGAGGTGCTCGCGAGTCTCTACAGGATCTGGAAGCGCCCCGTCCAGCTGGCTACTGTCATCGAGGGCAAGGCTTCAGCGCTGCGCTACGACGGCAGCGACCACGAGACCCTCTCACCGTAGAGTGAGGGCTTCCGCCATGACCATGACCTTAGAGGGCTGACCTTCGCCCTCAGTTCATCGCGCACCGGCGGAGCTAAGCGTGTCCGACCAAGCGCCTCCTTGACACCCTGTCTCACGCAACTGCGTCTCCACTCCCTGGCGATTGACGATCGGAAGCAGGGCTGACATCACCCTCTTAAAGGGTATTATATTATTACATCATTGGTGACATTACATCATTGGTGACTTGGACTTGAGGAAGAAATCATACTCGCTTTGAAGATAGAGCGCGTCGCGCTGGCAGTCGTGGTCGCCCATGCGGCGTGCGGTCGCATCGGGTACGACTCCGCGCTTGGCTCCCGTAGGAGTGGTGAGGGTGCGCCACCTCCCCCTGTGGGTTCAGGCGCGCTTGCTCCACCGCACTGTAACAACTTGGAGGTTGACGGCGACGAAGAAGAAGTTGACTGCGGGGGAAGTTGCAACGCCTGCAACTTTCGCTTCATCAGCCCCAGCGGAACGAATGGTGCTCCGGGGACCGAAGGCTATCCGTGGAAAACATGGGGATACGCTCTGTCTCAACAACGGCCGGGGATGACGCTCGTGGCACTTGATGGGAACTACGGCGGCTCCTCAGGCACTGGAAACCTAGAGCTGGATTGCTCTGAAGGTGCAAGGACCTGCCACGGCGCTCCTTGCGAGCATGGTACCGCCGATGCCCCTATTACGGTAAAGGCGAATGTTGAGCGGCGAGCGCGCCTGGAGTGGACACCGGAGTCGAAAAGAGCCTCCATCGACATCCGACACTGCAGACACTGGACTATTGAGGGATTCACAACCCTCGGTGGTGAGCAGAGAACGCCTTCGGATAACCGTGTGGCCGCACCAGTGATGCTCATCGACGATGACTTTATCACCCTGCGTCGTTTGATCGCCCTCAAACCCAACCCTTTCGCCAGATCGCGCGCTATCTCGGTTGAGCACTCGCGCGACGTGCTTCTTGAAGATTCGGAAGCGTACGATTTTCACGAGATTGGCCTCCATGTCTATCATTCCGACCGGGTCGTCCTGCGTCGAAACTATGTCAATGGTCGGAACTTCGCCAGCACTGCTGAGTTTCCCACAAGTTGCGGCGACGCTGCGGTGGCTGGGATCTACCTCAACGGCACCTCCAAAGCGGTCGTTGAGAACAACGTCGTGGAGGATGCGTGCGAGAGCATCGTGCTAACAGTGGGACAGCCGCGCGAAGGTGAGGCAGGCGACGACAATCAGCTGCTTTCCAACATCGCGTTCAAGCCCCTGCGCCGCGGCATCCTTCTCTCCAGTTCGTGTGGAGGGGATGATCCGTGCGTTGAACCTGACTTGACCCTTGAGCGAAGCGTCGTGGATAACAACGTCATCATCGCAAGCGCAGCGGACGGAATCTTACACACTGGAGGCTTAGAGACGCTCTTCACTCACAATTCGTCGCTTGATCACCATGGCGTTGGGTTCAACGCGAGCCTATCAAGCGCGAATCAGGGTTTAGCGGCCACATTCACATCCGAGCGGGATTTGATGTCGGCGAGTGCCTCAGTGGGGTTCCGCATCAGTCCGAGCGATGCTTGGTCGTGGGCGATCATAGAAGCCAACAGCTATGGTCATGCCACGAACTATCTGCCTTTGACCGGTGAAGTTGACAACTCGAGTCAGGTAGATCCCGAACTCGATTCGTGCCTGGTGTACCGTCCGCTCGGATCAGCTGCCGCCACCATGGATGTTGGCGCGCAGATCACCCATCGCACAGTCAATGGCAGCCTTCAGCCCACGCAGCCGCTCTGGACATCAGAAAGCGGTGCTTTTTCGTGCGGTGCTTTCGCCGAGGGTGTTAATGATAAAGTCGGGAGCTCGTGCCTTGATGTGCACGAACGTCTCCATGTCGGCCACGGCGGGTGTCCGCTTCCCGCAGAGCTCAGGCCGTGAGAACATTCGATCCACTAGAACGTCCAGGCTACTTGGAGCGCCTCGCAGCGAAAACATCACATGAATCTAATCGTCCGTCAGGAGAGCGGCGATATCGTCACCAGGCCACGCTAGACGCCTCTATCAGCTCCGATGCTGTGGATAGCGCCAAGGATGAACACCGTGACATTGATATGTCAGGATGCGTCTCAGCCTGGGCGACCCATCGGCACCGGGCGTCGGGCCTTAAGCCCAGGAGACGCAGGAAGCCGGTCCAAGCTGTGCAAGCGATTCTCTTTACGCTGTGTCACCTTTCACTTTGCCTGGTTCAGAGCAGATGTGTCAGTGACGACGTAGTTCCCGCTTCGGCGGCGCAGGGTGCATGCGCCAGTGAGATCTCTTCCAGTGAAGCACCCTTCTTTTCCGATGAAGAACTCGACCTCGCCTTCCACATGGCGCAGCAGCTATACACGAACTACCATCATCAGTCCGACACGCGCATTCTGTTTGTAGGCCTAGGTGCCGTCCCGGTGGCAGCCGGATACCGGGAGTTGCTTCGAGCTCATGGGCTACGCCCCGACCATGCCTCCGAGTCGCGGTACATGCATGAGTTTCCATGGACCAACTTGGGCCCAGCCATTTCTGCCTTCAACCGCAATCCCAGGTTCCAAGAAATCAACTCTCTCCTGCTGCCCCCAGATTGGTCTGGACAGATGCTTCATCTCGTGATCGTCCGGCCAATCTTGCAAGCTTTCACCATCGGGGCGCTGGTCAACCATGTGCTAAATGCGCATCAGAGCGGGAGCTTCCCGCTACGCTCGCTTCACCTGGAGCTGATGATCGCCGCGAACTCTGTTCCGCCATCGTGGCACATTCTTCGTGAGGTGCTGGCTACTGGACAAGTCGCAGCACCCGCCCTTCGGATATCGGCGCACGCCTTCGAAGACTGGGCACCCCTTGCGTCATTTTATATCGACGCGCGAGGTAGGTCGGCGATCGATCCACTAGCAAGTGCCTATGCTACCCACGCGTACTACACGTCTTACGACACATATAACACTTTCGTCAGATGGTGGGCGCACAGCGACGGACCACGGCCCACGCTCGAGCGCAATCTGGAAGGATATCTGCCCCTGGGCGACGCGATGCGTGAGCGTGGCCGTGCCCGCCGCCTGGTTGTGCGCCAAGAGCTTGCCGACAATGGCGTCGGCAAGCAGCTCAAGCTAATCGTGCATGCCGTCCAACTGCCGCGCGAGCTCATCGCCTCGGTGCACAGACCAAGCACGACTCGTAGCCCTGTTGCATCCGGGTTGAACGACGACCCGCCTGACATCGTCTTGACGATACATATGGATCATATGCATGCGTACCACCCTAAATCTCAACGCTGAACTTCTTGAAGAAGCCATGGAACTCTCAGGGCACTCGGAGAAGACTCGGCTTATTCACGAGGCTTTGCGAGCGCTAATCGCCAAAGAAGCAGCCAAACGTCTCGCGTTACTCGGTGGAACGGAGCCTGATGCCCAGTCGGTCCCTCGCCGCAGCAGGCAACGTCATACAACTTAAGTGTTTAGCCCCCCTCGAAGGCCCAAAAACCACTGGGATCGCAGGAGTGAAACGACGAGAACTCCATTCCGAGGATGTTTCAGCATCCGCTTTCGTCCTCCGGCCTCGTCGTTACGCACAAAAGTGCGGGCCTCCTAGCCGTGCGGGCGCGCTCGATTCTGAAACATCCTCGAGAACCGTCTAGGCTTGGGGGGTGAACGCTTACGATGAAACGACGGCGCCGTGCCGAACGAAGCACCTCGGGGTGCTAGAAAGTGCCGCAGTTTTCGAAGCGAAATGAAGCTGGCTCACCGCGTGAGGACCCCGTCACATCGCGTAGAGCTAACGCATCGGTGGGTGAGGGGAGTTGCGTGCAGGTGAAGGTGCCTTCGACCGTGCGATCGTCAACTAGGATGGAGGAGAAGCTGCAGGGTTGATCAAACGAAGCCGGTGCTGATCCACAGCGGCCGCTGTACTGCACCTCAGCCTGAATCAGAACCTGACATCCGTTGTTGAGCACCGGCCCGCCACCCTGGGCGACCTCCAGATTGCGCACCTCGATGCCGTATTCGCTTCCGCCGAACGCCGAAAGATACAAAGCGCTCATTTCTCCGCGCTTTTCGATCCGACACTCCGTTGTGTCGGCGGAATCTTCACCAATCTGCGAGACCTGGCGGGTGGTGTAGTTGCAGGGCCCAACCTCATTGCCCTCCGAGCAGCTCAAGCGCCACTCCGCTTGCCCTTCCTGCGCATCATCGCTGCAGGCGGTGAGGCTTACGGCGAAAAAGCTGAGGATGGCTGCGGCAGAGGGTCGCATCACGCGGCGAACAAGATTCATTGAGGACATGCTAGCTATAAGCTTAGCGCGACGTCACCCTTTGCGGCAAGTAGAGGCGCAAAGGGACGGAGAGAGGGCACTGGACCTTAGGCCGAGGGAGCGGCAGTGAATCCCTCCTTCGACGTTGAGTTCCGGAGCAACCAGCAGCCTACGTGCTTATGCGGTCAAAGGCCTGCCGCAGGTCCTCACACAGGTCGTCCAGCGCCTCTAACCCGACGGAAATCCGCACCAAGCCCGCTGAAACCCCGGCTTCCTGCCTTGCCTCCGCCGATAGACTTGCATGGGTCATGACGGCAGGCACCTCGGCAAGCGACTCCACCCCTCCGAGACTCTCGGCGCAGGTGAAGATACGCAGGCTTTTGACAAAGCGCATCGCCAGGCTTGGCCGTTTCAGCTCAAACGACACCATGCCTCCTGGCGTCTTCATTTGTTCGGATGCCAGTTCGCACTCCGAATGCGACGGGAGACCAGGATATAACACCCGCTCAACTTCAGGTTGCTGCTCGAGAAACTGAGCGATCCCGCTCGCATTCTCGGCATGCTGACGCATACGGACCGGCAGCGTCTTGAGGCCCCGAAGCACGAGAAAGCAGTCGAACGGGGAAGGCACCGCGCCCACTGAGTTCTGGATGAAGCGGACTTTCTTCATGAAGCTGTCTGAGGAGGTGATAAGCGCACCTCCAACCACATCGCTATGGCCATTGAGGTACTTGGTGGTCGAGTGCATAACCACATCTGCACCAAGGTGGAGTGGCCGCTGATTCCATGGAGTGGCGAACGTGTTATCAACAATCAAAGTCACACCCTTACCACGGCATACGCGGGCGATGGCGCGGATATCCACCACGCGAAGAAGCGGGTTGGTCGGCGTCTCCATCCAGACGATCTTCGTCTCAGGCCGAAAGGCGTCCAGCAGCGCCCGCTCATCGCGAAGGTCAACCAAGGTGCTGCCAATCCCCAGCGGCTGCATAACACGCTGGAGCAGGCGCAGGCTGCCGCCGTATAGGTCGTTGCCTGCGACCACATGGTCCCCCGAGCGCAGCGTCATCATGGCCGCGGCCATCGCCGCACATCCGGAGGCGTATGCCGCCGCGTGCTGCGCTCCCTCCAATGCGGCAAGGCATTCTTCTAACGCCTGACGGGTGGGGTTGTTGGTCCTTGAGTAGTCGTAGGATGTGCCGCCCTTGTCTGTTTCTGCTGGCTTCTCCACCTCCACCTCCACTTCCGCAAACGTGGTGGAGAGGTGGATGGGCGGCATCACCGCACCTGTTCCAGCGTCAGGACCTTGCCCTGCATGGATCGCGAGCGTCTCAAACTTTTTCATGCGTCTGCTTTAGTCTCGACCTCGGGCTCTTGCCAGCAGCACCTGCGAGAAGCCCGCCTTATGAAAAGCCCAGCTTCATGAAAAGAGAGGCAGCGTCCTTGAAAGTCGTGTCGCCCACAGCTAGGGCTGTGAGCGTGAGTTCTTTGAATCCGCAACAGACCCACGCGGTGGCACACGCCACGGGGCCCCTGCTTGTGCTAGCCGGCGCAGGCAGCGGGAAGACCCGCGTTATCACCCAGCGGATCGTCCGCCTCATCCGCGAGGGTGAGCGGCCCGAGTCGATTCTCGCTGTCACCTTCACCAACAAGAGCGCCGACGAGATGCGGCGACGCGTGGCGCGCGAGCTCGGCGCCGCCCAAGCTCAACGCATCCTGCTGTCTACCTTCCACAGTTTCGGAGTGCGCTTTCTTGGTGAGGACTTCACCCGACTTGGACTAGGGTCTCGCTTTGTCATCTTCGACCAAGGTGACACGCTCTCACTCCTTCGGGACCTCGTCCGGCAGCTGCCTAAGGGTCAGGAAAATCGGGTCGACGTGGGCGCTATCGCCGCACGGATCTCGCTGTGGAAAAGCCGCTGTCATGGTCCCTCCAAGGCGCGCTCCGACGGTTCCGATTACGACGAGCTCGCTCTTGAACTCTACCCAAAGTACCAAGCTGCGCTGGCCGACATGCGTGCCGTTGATTTCGACGATTTGGTAGGCAAGCCAGTGGAGATCCTTCAGCGTGACCCAGCCGTGCGAGAGAAGTGGCAGGGGCGGCTGCGTCACATCCTGGTCGACGAGTTTCAAGACACCAGCGTCTCGCAGCTTGAGCTCGTGCGGCTGCTTGCCAACTCCATGCGTAACGTGTGCGTTGTCGGTGACGACGACCAGAGTATCTACAGTTGGCGCGGAGCCGACGTAACCAACATTCTCGACTTTGAGCAGCATTTTCCCGGCGCAGCTGTCGTCAAGCTTGAGCAGAACTACCGCTCAACGCCGCAAATCATTGCCACAGCAAACGCCGTGATGGGCGGAGCGAAGCGGCGCCACGCAAAGAAGCTCTACAGCAACCGTCCGGATGAAGAGAAAGTGCAGTTGGTGGCCACTGAGGACAACGAACATCAAGCCATGTTCGTTGCGCAGACGATCAAGCGGCTTGCCGAAGAAGGCATCGCGCTGAGCTCCATGGCTGCGCTCTACCGCTCCAATGGGCAAGCTCGGCTATTGGAAGAGCAGCTGCGGCTGGAAAGCATCAGTTACCAGCTCCAAGGCGGAACGCAGTACTACGAGCGGAAAGAAGTAAAAGATGCCATTGCTTTTCTTCGACTTCTGGTCAGCCCTCACGATGAGCTTGCGCTTCGCAGAGTCATCAACGTCCCGCCGCGCGGCCTTGGTGGGGCCAGCTTACAAAGCCTTGAGCGTGGCGCCATGCGTCGCCGCGTCTCCTTCAGCAAGCACCTGTGGTCACCGCACGCGAGCGACGATCTCACCCGACATGCGCAGGGCGGCCTGCGGCAGTTTCGGCAAGCCATTGAGGCTGCCGAAGCAGCGCTGCACGAGGGCCAAAAGCTCCACGTCATTGCCAAAAGGCTGTTCGTAGACCTGCAGCTGGATTCAGACATTGATGCCAGGGCGGCCAACGGCAAAATGGCTGCACGTAAACGCGAGAACCTTGCGTTTCTCCTGCGTTCGTTGGAGCGCTACGAAAGCCAGAGCGGCAACGCTCAAACGCTTCACCAGTTTCTCAATCGCATGGCTTTGCGGCGCGGTGAAGAAGAGGCTGATGAGGTGCACGGCATCACCCTCTCCACCCTCCACGCGGCCAAGGGCTTGGAGTACGACTGCGTCTTCCTCGTGGGCTGTGCCGACGGCATGTTGCCTCACAATCAGGTGATCGACCCCAAGGTGTCTGCCGTGGAAAGTGCCGGCCTCGAGGAAGAACGTCGGCTTTGCTACGTGGGTGTGACCCGTGCGCGCCGCCGGCTCTACCTCGTGTATCCTAAAACGGCCACCGCACGAGGTCGCACTTTTCCGCTCGCCCCCTCGCGCTTCTTTGAAGGCATCTCAGAGGAGTGCGTCACGCGCGTTGAGCCGGTGAGAAACAGCCCGATGGAATCCGACGATCTGGCCGAAATGACACGCCAGCTTCTCAGTCAGCTTGAAGGGCCAGCGTCAGGTAAGACGTCAGGTAAGAAGGGCGCGTCCGCTTGATTGATGAGGAGGAAAACTCGCTGGTCCTGACGCTGCAGCGTGCGGACGGAGGCATCGCTGAAATACTAGCCGATGTACATCCCAGCGATGCGGCCGAGGCGCTGGAAAACGTGGAGGAGGAGCAGGCGCTTGAGGCGCTAAGCTCTCTTGAGCGGGAACAAGCGGCAAGCATCCTAAGCGCCATCAACCAAGAGCTCCAGTCGCGGCTCATCTGCCGCTTGGAGGTATCGCGTGCGTCGGACCTCCTTTCGCTGATGTCTGCCGACGAGCAAACCGACGCCGTACAACACCTTCCTCCACTTGCTGCGGAGCGCATTCTAGGGCGTCTGCAACGGCAAAAGCCGGCAATAGCCGCTCGCATCAAGACGCTGCTCAAGTACGCCGAAGATACAGCGGGCGGACTCATGACCACCGAGTTCGTTGCAGTGGAACCTCACATGAGCGCGTCGCAGGCTATCGAGCAGGTGCGCGAGCAAGGCTATCGTGGAACAGCCGAGACCGTGTACGTAATCTTCGTCGTAGATGCCAAAAGCCGCCTACAGGGGGTGTTTTCGCTACGCGATCTCATCTTAGCCTCTCCGTCGCAGACCATCGAGGAGGTGATGACCGATCAGGTGGTGAAGGTTCCGGTCGAAGCAGATCAGGAAGAGGTGGCGCAGACCATCGCCAAGTACGACCTTTCGGCCCTTCCCGTGATCAACGAAGACGGCGTGTTGCTGGGCGTGGTCACCGTTGACGACGTGGTCGATGTGGTCATCGAGGAGGCCACGGAGGATGCGCAGCGTGTAGGCGCAGTCGAACCCACAATGCTGCCCTATTTCGAGATCGGCTTCTTCCGCTTCTTTCAAAAGCGGGTTGTGTGGCTCATCCTTTTGTTCGTAGGCGAGTTGCTGACGGCCAACGTGATGCAAGCATACGAGGCGGACCTCGCCGCCATGGTGGAGCTCATCGTGTTTATTCCACTAATCATTTCCTCTGGAGGAAACTCCGGCTCGCAGTCTTCGTCGCTCGTGATTCGTGCGCTTGCCATCGGCCAGATGCGTCCGCGCGATTGGAACCGCGTAGTGACGCGGGAGCTTAGCATAGGCCTCGCTTTGGGAGGCGTACTCGGCCTGATGGGCTTTGTTCGCGTGCTGCTTGGCGCCGGAGACATGGCGTCTTTCTGGCGGGTTCCTGCCGCCGTCGGTGTGAGCATCTTAGCCGTGGTCACACTGGGAACGCTGGTCGGCTCGCTGCTTCCTCTGCTAATGAAAAAGCTTAAGCTGGACCCGGCCGTATCGTCGACGCCATTTGTCGCCTCTCTCGTCGACGTGCTGGGCCTGCTCGCGTATTTCTCGATCTCCCGCGCGATCATCTCGGTTCACTGAGGTAGGTCCTGCATGGCTTTGCTGATCTGCCTCTGCTAACCGCTCGCAGATGCACCGCAGCCTCGCCTCCACCTCCCGTGGAAACGCCGTATGGAAGGGCGGGCAGAGTAGTGGCGGGCCGGTTTGGCGGGCCCGAGGGCCGAGGCATCGCCGCTCACTCAGCGGGACCCACCGCCCAGTGTCATTCAAACAAGGGGCGGTCCCCCCAGTACGTTCGCTCACGATGCCTCGGTCCTCGGGCCTGTTCTTGATCAGGTGGATTGTCTGACCGAGCCCCTAGTTGCTCGCATCCGCATTTGTAAAGCAATCTTTACAAGATGGCCTCGCGCAGTGACAGCACCGGGAACGCTATCGCGTGACGCTACGCCTCAACATAGACGTAACGGCTAAAGTTGAGTTTCTAAATATCCATGTTATATCGTAAGCCATGTTCGATCGCTGGCTGACCTTCCCAAAGCAGAGTGGTCTGTTATTGGGTCCGCGGAGGGCAGGTAAGACCACCCTGTTAAGGCGGCGCTTCCCGAACTACCGGTACGTCACGCTCGATGACTTTGACTTCCTGACTTACGCCCAGCGGGATCCCAAAGGGTTGATGATCGAGCTGGGGCCTACTTGCATCATCGACGAGGTCCAACGGGTGCCCCAGCTGACGGTGGCGGTCAAACACGTGCTGGACCGCGGGGGAGCTCACATCTGGATGACCGGTTCGAGCTCCATGGGGCTTTTAGACAGCTCTGCTGATAGCCTGGCTGGTCGCGTTGACATACACCATCTGCCAGCGGCTTGCTTTGGGGAGGAGAACTACCCTGCCCAAGCCTCCTTCCTTGGAACAAAGCTTCCGCCTTTGCGGCTGATGCAGGCTCAACGGGCGCTGGAGGATGCGTTGCGTTACGGCGGCTTCCCCGAAGTGGTCAGCTGCGCCAGCAGCGAGGAGAAGCGGCGCATCCTGAAACGCTACCGCGATACCTACTTCACGCGCGATCTTGCCCAGCTGTCGAACATTGAAAACATCGAGGGTTTGCTGGCAATCTTGATGCACGTTGGCCGCTCGATTGGCTCGCAACTGGAGGTATCCAGCTTTGCACGAGAATCAGGCCTTAGCTATCCGACCGCAAAGAAGTACATCAACGTGCTGACTCAGTCGGACCTGGCGTTCAAGTTGTACGGCTATCAGCACGGTCCCGCCAAGCGCTATCTTAAAGCCTCCAAACTCTACTTCGCTGACAACGGCATCCTCACAGCCTTAGGTCAGTCTCTCTCGCCCGGGCCTCGGTTTGAAAACTTTGTCATCTCGGAAGTTGAAAAGCGACGCAAGTTGGGTTTTCTGCAGTCGGACGCACTCTACTACTACAAGAGCGCAGGGGGATTGGAGATCGACCTACTGTGGGAAGAGGAGGAAGTTCTTCATGCACTGGAGATTAAGTGCAGTCCGTCAGTCAACCCACACGACGTGCGCACCTTGCGTCGCTTTAGCGAGCAGCACCCCGAAAAGAAGACCAAACTCTACTTGGTGTATGCGGGACAAGAGTACAAAGAGATTGATGGAGTCCGCTGCGTGCCCGCCGCTGCCCTTTACGGGATGAAATGAGCGCTCTCCAATCCGATGCGAGCCAGTTGCCGGGGTTGGGGTCGCCAGCCCAAGGCAACTGGGTAGAACGGAGGCCAGGTTCGGCAGGTATACCTGGGTATAACCTTTTATGGGATCAGAGGAAGCCCTCCGTCTATCAATGCGTGCGGTGTGATAACTTGATGCTCTCATCTGAACGAGGCGCACATCCGCATCCAGTGATTATTCTGTCACGTCAAAATGTTCATTGATAAGCTGTTCGACCGTTAGGCGGCAACCTTAGATAATAAACACATGAAACGCACAAATCTTGTGTTGAACGTGTCTCTTCTTGAGGAAGCGACGCGCCTAAGCGGCGAAAACACGTACTCCAAAGCTGTTCAGCGTGCCTTACAAGATTTCGTGAGGCGCGCCAAAGCGCGCAAAATACTTGAACTTGCTGGGACTGGAGGGTGGCGTGGAGATAGTCCGAAATGCGTGACGACATCCGCGGGCCAGAGGGACAAAACATACCGTGATGGTCCTCGTGGATAGCTCGGTCTGGATTGGCGTATTCAGCCAGCAGGCACCGATAGTCTAACCCCTGCACCGGCCGATCCCCCTTCGTCCACACGCCCCAAAACTGGAGCCGCGGGTTGTGAGAAGTTGACTTCATTATGATGTCGCTGCAATATGTAGTCATGAAGGTTATTACGGTGCGTCATGTACCCGATGATGTATATGAGGCGCTCACACGGTTGGCCGAGCGCAACCGGCGTAGCCTTCAACAGCAAGCGCTGACGCTGCTGGAGCGTGTGCGAACCCTGGAGCCATCACGGCCACTGGAGCGCGCCGCTGCGATTCGACGCCGTTTAGCAGGTCGTGATTTGGGCAACCTGACCCAGGACATTCAAGAAGATAGACAGCGATGAGCGTAGTCGTCTTAGACACGTCCGCGTTGATTCGACTCTATATTCCTGATGGCCCTGTTCCTCTCGGCTTGGAGTCACACGTCGAAGCCGCTTCATTGGGTAATGTCTTGCTGATGTCGCCCGACCTGCTGCTGGCGGAGGTCGCGCAGGTTCTTCATAGAAAAACGTCGGCCCAAATCATCAGCCAAGCGGAATCCGACGACATCCTCGAGGCCATCTTGCGTCTACCCTTGGAGTTGGCCGCTCATCGCGCTCTATTGGAAGCAAGCGTGCGTTTCGCCCGACAGTACCGACTTACGGTGTACGACGCTCTCTTCTGCACACTTGCGCTGGACCATCGCGCCGAGCTGGTCACCTGCGACGTCCGCCTGAGCAAGGCATTCCTCTACGCACGAGATGACACATGCTGATTCATACGGGGCTCCAGCGTTTGGGAGATAGGGAAAGCATCGGAGCTTGATCTGGGGACTAAGACCACGTTCATCGAGTGACACTTCTTGATTATTGCGCCGATCTACAACGCCTGCAGCCGGGGATTGTCAGGAAAATGACGCAGAACGCGGCGATCGGCGGTCAGCCACGGTACTTGAAGAAACTCCGCGTGCGCTAGATAGGTCACGTCCTTTTGCTGGTGCATGCAGTGAGCGCAGGAAGCCCGCTGGACGTCACGGCTTGTCAGGTTCCACGGCAAAGTGATCGTCAAGTGCTTGTTGCCAGGGAAGAACGTTGATTCCGCCGAGGACCAGCGGGCTTTTTCCAGCGTAGATGCAGAGCGGATGGGCATTGGGGATGTCGGCGGCTAGGCGTCGTAAGTTGTTGAACGACTCACTTCGCACCGACGCCCCGCTCTTGATTTCGATTAGCAGCGTCTTTTCGGCCCCCCGTTCCACGATCAGATCGATTTCTGCGTGGTCCTTGGTCAACAGATAAGACATTCGGTATTGCTTGCCGGCGTACTCAAGTGATGCGCGAACCGTGTTGATCACGAACGTCTCAAACATCTGACCATAGTGCCAGTTGCCCGCCTTGACCGGTACATCGAGCTGAAGACTCTGGGCGCGAATCACCCCCGTATCAAAGAGATAGAACTTCGGGCTTTTTCGTTGACGCTTGCGCGCTGAGTAGGCGAAGGGTTCAAGAAAGAAGCCGATCAGCGTGTCCTCGAGAATCTGAAAATAGTTCTTCACGCTCACGGCGTCGGCGTCAATATCGGAGGCGATCGCTGAGTAGTTGATGACTGCGCTGTTAGACTGCGCGGCCACTTCGAGAAACCTTCGAAAAGGCGGCAACTTACGAACAACTTGCTCCGCGATGATTTCCTCCTGCAAGTACGTTTCAACATAGGTCTGCAAGTAGCGGTAGCGCGCTTGGTCGCTCGTCAGCTCAAATAGTTTAGGTAACGTGCCCCACCGAAGCGCAGCATCCAAATCAAAGGCATCTTCCAACTCCGCCGGCACCAGCGGAAACAACCTGTAGGTGAAGGCGCGCCCTGCCAGCAGGTTGGCCGCACCTCGTCTGAGCTTTCTTGCGCTGGAGCCCGTCAGCACGAACTTCGCCCGATGTTCTTCGATCAGTGCATGCACAACATCCAGCAGAGCGGGGACCTTCTGCACTTCGTCAATGAGCACCCATCGACCTTGTTCAATGGCCGGCATGGCCATGCCACGTAGCCGCTCGGGGTAGGCCTGAAGACTGCCAAGCACATCCTGGGACAGGAGGTCGATGAAAGTGGCCCCTTGGCCCTGGAAGAGCGCTTTCACAAGTGTAGTTTTGCCGGTGCCGCGCGCTCCGAAAAGGAAAAAGCTATTGCTTTTCAGTGGGTTGACGAGCCTGTTGAACATAATGCTGATATGTACGCCATATTCATATCGTGTTCAACTACTTCGCCGCAGACGCACTCTAGCTCGCCGCAGACGCACTCTAGCTCGCCGCAGACTCGGTGCAGGCATTCTCGGCCCTTCATCGTCGACCGCAGCTTCTAGCTTCACCTCGGGCGATTCGGGCGTCTCGAGCAATCCCACCCTCCTCGGGGGAAGCCTTCTCGGGGGAAGAGATAGCGATAGTCACTCCGTTTAGCCCACTCGAAAGAGAGACCGAGGCCGGCATGACTTGCTGCCTGTTCGCGCGACGCCCCGATCCCGACAAAGATTGGCTTGTCCACATCGTGCACGTTTGACTGAACGGCAACTGGGCTGAGATAGAACGGTGTGTGTTTCCGGTAAGGCACGGAAGAGTTCTCAAAGGCGAACGAAGTGGCATCGTCCCACCCTTGCCAATCGAGCGTTGGCATAGGTACGTTAGGATCCGGATACCCCGGAATGTCTTCGGGCGGGCCTTCGGGATAGACGTTGTTGAAGAGAAAGCGCCGCAGCTTGAGCGCCGACGTCAACGGATCGTGGTATGGGTCGAGCTCAATGACATCTCTCACCAGGTCGTAATGGTCCACGAAAACAAGTGAATCTACGTTCGAATCTTCGACAGTGTAAGCCGCTGAAATGTAGAGCGGTTGCTCCCCCACCAGGCCAATCGGCAAATCTGGATGCGTACGGAATGCCGTCATGCGCTTCGGCGTTCCAGGGCTGTCGCTCGCCCACTGCCGCAGCGCCTCCAAAGTAGGTGTTCGCCAGTCAGCTTGCCTTTGAATCTCGGAACGCAGTTCATCGATCCACTCATCGATCTCAAAATCTTTCACGTGGTCCATAACCTGGAGATGGGATGCTATTTTACCGGCCCCCTGCGGAGTTAGCTCCGGTTCAAACCTATGCACGAGGTTGCCCATCGTGTATATCCCCGCATCTTCTGTGCAGACGAGAAGTTTGGGATAGTCAACTGCCTTCCGCTTGCCGTAAAACTCCTCTAACTCAACGAGATAGCGCATCACGTAGATTCGCTGGACGCACGTGGGAAGCTCAGCTGCGTTATCTACGTAGCTATCAATATGTTCAAGCGAGTACGGGCTGGCCGCACTGCTGGGTTCAGGCGCGCCGTTCAGCATCACCACCTCATGCCCAAGAGATGGCGGCTCTCCCTCGAAGGTCGCAGACTCGGCAGACTCTAAACCTCTCTCCTCGCTGCAACCGCAGGCAAGACACAGCCACGATCCCAACCGGAGTACGATTCCTATTTATTTGTGTAGTTTCATGCGTACCTCTACGTGCAACACGCGTGCCTAACGTTGTGAATACAGGAATACGAAAGGCGCAGGTTTAGTCTCAGCACAACCCTTGGTCGAAATCTATGAGTGTGGAGAGCCTCAATGGCTGGGGTTTGAGCGGGTTGCGCCGCCGCATGGGAAGGGTTGATATGTCCCCAGTAGACCTCCATCGATGGGGTCGTGGAGCGCGTGTTCTGCCAAGCTACTCGTCCGCCTGGAAGCATGACCTCGAATAGATTTCGCGGCTTAGCTCCACGACGGTTCCCACGGTGTTTGAATCCGCGACTACTTGATCGGGCGCGGCCTCGTCAGAAGGTGCGATGTTCGAGCGAAGGCGGTTGTCGCTCGCGTCGTAGGCATACGTTCGATCGTAGGTAGGGTAACCGATGCTGCGCTCGCCGATCAGTCGGCCGACGGCATCGTATTCATAGGTGATGGACCGGCCCAACGTGCCGATCTGTACCTCCTCGACCAGTTGATTTAGATCGTCGTAGACGTACTCCACGTACCGCACTTCTTCACCAAGTCTATCTTCGCGGGAAAGACGCCCTCGTTTGTCGTACTGGTATTCCTTCGTGAATGCGTCATCGCCGTCACGCACAAGACGAATCAGTCGCCCTGTTTCATCATACGCGTATGTCTCAGTAAAAGCGCTCGGCTGTGTTTGCACTTTTAGGGTGAGCAATCCGTTCGTGTCGTACTGATAACGCGTCGTTGGCTCCGCCTCTGTACCCGCCTCTGCACCCGCCTCTGCACCCGCCTCCGCGCCTGCGCCCTGGGTGAAGTACTCTTCAAGAACACGCCGTTCGCTGTCGTACACGTACCGCGTATGCGTCACGGATGAGGGCTCGCCCGTAAACTGCTCAAAGAACGCTTCCGTCTGCCCGTCGACGTACGAATGAGTGACCAAAAACTGCCGCTGTGTAACAACGAGCGGAAGACCATCTTCGGAGTACGTGTAACTAACTTCCTCCGCGATGTCTTCCAGGTACCGTGTCGTCTGCTGTTTGCATGGTCCGGGATACGTACCGAGCAGAGACATTGCCATGTTGTGCTCAAGGGCTTCGATAAGCTCCGGAGCGTCGTTACGTGTAAGCACCCGTTGCTGCTCCGACGCATCGAGGCGAACCTGCTCTGTTAGTTGCTCAAGCTCTGCTGATGTAACCCAGCGTGACGCGTCGAAGTTTAGCGGCACACGTGACGCAATAGGTCGATCATCAATCGTTTTGAAAGCGTAAGCGGACGCAGACATCGGGTGATCTAGCTCAAGCGCAAAAGCTTCTCCTGACGCGAGTCTTCCGGCAATCCGAGTGGGTGACGTGTTCTCCCCATCTTGCTCGACCGAGGCCCGGCAAAGCGGCGTGCCCTGAGGCAGCGACAGCTCTCGACGCAAGGGTGCCTGGTCGAGCGCCACGTGTCCGGATACAGGCACTCCGAAAGATGGCGCTGGACCACAACCGTTCAGGCGGACCCCTTCTACTGGCACATCGAACTCTTCCAAGGTGAAGCCTAGGTCGTCAACACCGGTCAGCCCCAATGTAAGCGTCACATCGATGGGGGGGTTACCGACCTCGCTGCCACCGCTGCATGCACTCAAAAGGCAAAGCAATCCGTATACTATTCCAAACCTATTCATCTGCGCTCCTCTGCTTCTCATGCGATAAGGGGAAAGTCTGAAGACTTACCTGAACCACGCGGCTAACACGTTTTGCGTTCCCAAACTCGTCGATTAGTGCAGCGCGAAACTCACTAACGCGTTGCTTGAGCTTCGGCATATCCTCCGACTGGAGGCCGAGCACAATGCAGGAAAGGTCGCGGTGTTGCGGCGCAAAGACGTCCATCGCCTGCTCAGCAAGATGCAAGGACTGACGGTGGTATTCTGCAACGTCGAAAGCTTCCGTCTCCGCACCGGTCGTGATGCACGTATTCGTTTGCCGGAGCTTTCGGTTGGCTGCTCGCCGCAGTAAACTAAGGTCGAGCAGCACCTCGATCGCTTTTATCGCTTCACCTCGCGTGATGGTCGGACGGAGAGTCTGAGCAATCCAATCCGGATCTTCTTGAAAATCGTCGCAGGCAGCCAGCTCGCGAACCGCGGCGATGTACCAGTGTGCGAAGTACTGCGACTTGGAATCGTCCAGACGGAAGATGTTTCCGCGTTTGCGAAATCTCGCGAGTTTGCCGATGGCGCGCTTTCGCGCCTCATGCTCGGTCGCCTGACCGTATTCCACCAGAGCGAGGAAGAACTGTGTGTCGCGGTCCGTGAGTTTACAGGCCTTTGCGAACCCGACCGCCATCGCTTCTGACAGATTGCGCTTCCCCTGCACCACCAGTTGTAGGTAGTTCGGAGCTTTGGCGCCCGATAAGCGCGAAAAGTAGCGATACGAAAAGCCTGGACGACGGGCTTTTTGCGCAGCGTAGTAGTCAGCCAGGTAGCGTCTGTAGTCGCGGTAACGGTAGAGGTTCGGAAGATGAGCTGCCACGTCTATGAGTGTGCCATGCGGCCTCTCCCGTTCAACATCCTTTCCGGGATTTGTGTATTCAATAGAATACACCGTCATTCATATTCCTCGATCTTGGATGCATATTCATGCGTTCGAGAGATTCACAAGAATACGGCGGGTTGGTGGTGAGACCTCAAGTAGTTGATGAGACGCGTTCAGGAGTCTTAGGGGCGGTAGGGAACCCCCGCGAGCGCAGGAATGAAAGTCTCCGGGTGTTCGATCTCGAGCCGCACGGGATGGGGCGGCGTTGTGCGACTCGTGATTCTATCGATAAATGGTGATGTGGTTCTCCCAGATGAAGACAACCATAGATATTGACCCTGAGACTACATGTAGTTACTATCATTGGGGTGCATGCCATTGGTATTCGTGAACTCAAAGCGAAGCTAAGTGCCTGCCTTCAGTTGGTGAAGGCAGGTGAGGTGGTGCTTGTGACCGATAGGGGTCACGTCGTGGCCGAGCTTCGTCGCCCTACCGTGAAGCTAGTTCCTCCCGAGCGACCAGGAGCTCTTGACCGATTGACTGAGGTTGGTGCACTCCGGCCGGGACTCGCCCGCGACTCTTCCGTATACTCTGCGGTGAGAGCACGTGCTCCTGAGGGAACTGCCGCCACGCTTATCGAGCAGCTTCGGCAGTAACGTAGTGGGTGGCCGGGCGTCGACGGCGGACCTTTATCTTGAGAGCAGTGCTGCCCTGGCATGGCTGCTCGGCGAGCCTTCATCCGCGCCTGTTCTCGAACGCCTAAGGAGAGCAGAACGCGTGCTATCTTCCGTGCTCACGCTGCTCGAGTGCCGTAGGTCACTCGTTGTTGCCGAGCACATACGGCGGATAACCGCGCGTGACGCCGGTGAAGCCTACGCCGCATTAGCGCGAGCTGAGAAGCACTGGAGCATTCTGCAGATGACGGACGAGGTCCTTGAACGCGCTGCTCGAGCCTTTCCTAAAGAGCCGGTGCGCAGCCTCGATGCCATACACCTGGCAAGCGTACTGCAGTTGCAACGTGCGCTTCCGGAACTATGCGTATTAAGTCTTGACGATCGCGTTCGGGAGAACGTGAAGCTCCTCGGCATTCCGTTATGCCTCTAGCACGTTACACTTGGGTGGCTTCTGGAGAGACCAAGCCTTTTTTCCACGAATGCACGCTCCAGAAGACACACAGAATACATGCAGTCCCGTCGAAAGCCGCGCGTCGTCACGGCGCGTCCTACGTGGACTGGCTATCCAAGCTTAGCCGCTAGATTTAATGACGCGCCAGCCTAGATTAGCGCACCAACTTGGGCAGGTGCAGGCTTGGGCACAGGCAGGGCGACTGGTTACTCCACATAGCCTAGCTTGCGCAGGCGCTCGATGGTGGCTGGATCGTCGGCGAGGTCGACTTGACGTGCTTCTGCTGCGCCGTGGGCAGCGCGACGCGCTGCATCTTTGAGGGCATCTTGCGCGGAGGCGAGGGCGGGGGTTTGGCCGTGGAGATTATCCTGCTCTTGCGGGTCGCTTTCGAGCCGGTAAAGCTCCACGGGCTCAAGGCCACGCGGATTGTTGGGATTGGCAACGATGAGTTTCACGCTTCCTCCCCCTTCATGCTGTGTGTGCACCGAACGAAGCACGTTGCCCTCGTGGGACTCTTCAGCGAACACTTTCTGACTGCCGTGAAAGAGATCGCCACCCTGCGTTCCTTGTGGCACCGCCACCCCTGCCAGCCGCAGCATGCTTGGCATTAGGTCAACGTGTTGCACCCAGTGCGCAACCCGTGACTCTGCCTGCTGATTGCCGGGAAGTTTGACGATCAGCGGCACGTGGATCTGCTCTTCGTAGAGCGTGGTTCCGTGCCAGAAACCGCCGTGGTCGGCAAACTCTTCGCCGTGATCGGATGTGACTACAATCAATGTGTCGTCGTAAAGCTGACGCTCCTTCAGGAAGCGGATCAGCGTGCCAAGCTCGCGGTCCCAGTAGTTTATCTCTCCGTCGTAGAGCGCGCGCAAGGCGTCGGCTTCTTCAGGGGCGGGATGCTGATGTGCTGCCCGGGCGTAGCCCTGTCCGCTGTAGGGATGTGCGTAGTATGGGTCGTGGGGATCCATATAACCCACCATGGCGAACCAAGGTTTTTGTCCCATGGCCTCGAGTCGCTTGGTGACCGTGGCGTTGACCTCTTCGGCATCGCGGTAAGCCGAGCCTCGGGTGACCACCCCGCGCTTTGCTCGCCAGGTTTCCACACCGCGACGCAGCGACTGCACGAGCAGAAGCTTGGCAGCCATGTCGCCGGCCCCAAGCACAAACTCAGGCTCGAGATAGTTGTAGACATCAAAGCCCTGCGCAAAGTTGAAGAAAGACGCGATGTTGTAGTTGGTGACCACTGCCGCTGTCTTATAACCTGCCTCGGAGAAAGCCTCGCCTAGGGTGACCACCTCACCCGGGAGTGCATCGGCCTTGCTCATCGTGCGGTGGCTTGAGGCAAAGCGGCCAGTGAGGATGCTGGCATAGCTTGGCCGGGTCCAGGACGCGTTGGCGTACGCCCGCTCGAACACAATGCCATCGCCAGCCAACTTCTCAAGGTTGGGCGTGCGCGTGTTTTCGTACCCGTACATCGGCAAGTGGTCGGCGCGCAACGTGTCGACCACCAGCAGCAGGACGTGCTTTGGACGAGGCACCGTTGGAGGTCTCGTTGAAGGTATTGTCGCTGCGCCAGAGGCAGCCTGCTCGAGCTTGTTGGACGGCGCACTACGCAGCTGCGCTGCAAAGTCTGCATCGCTTGGACCGCCCCGTGCTAAGCCGAAGCTCACCATCGCGATGAGCGCAACCACGGCTAAAGGAAGCAACAGGCCCCTCGGCTGGATAAGCCATGGATCGGCTCTTTTGCCAAGCGCCCGAGTCAGGCCGTAAGCCAGAGCCGCATAAAGCAACGCCGCCACCAGGAGGCAGCCAACAAGCAGCAGCAGTCCCTGACCCGACTTCCATGCGAAGAGCTCGTGGAAGACGTCTCTCCGCATGCGAAACGCACCAAGTGCAAAGGCAAACGCGGCCACGATCAGCGCCGTGAGGTGCGCGAACGCGAGCGACGGGCGCACCGCTTCGCGGGGCCAGACGCGACCAAGCAACGCCACGGTGAACGCCGCACCTGCTCCGAGCAAGGCGCAAAGCAGCCCGTAGCTGACAGAACCGTACGCAAAGGTGGAATAGTCGATGGCGCCGTGCGAGCTCAGGTTGACGACCAAAGCTTCAGCCACGCCGACAAGGATACCGGCTAACAGACCTGCCGATGCACCCATGCAAAGTGCTGCGAACGGGCGTGGCTGGTTCGCGAAGGTCGCCGAAGCGTCCATTTGTTTCGGTGCTTCCGTTTGTAGGAGTGCCTCTTCACGATCGGCATCCTCGACACGGATGCGAGGGGCGTAGTCTGCAGGACGCAGCAGGAGGATGATGCCACCGATGGCAGACACCACCATTTCAACCGTGAAGCCAACGATTGGAATCAGGGCCGCCTCACCTACGGAGATGCCCACACGGCCATAGAGCGCCACTGCAGTGGCCTCGCGCAATCCGATGCCGTTGATCGAGGCCGGCACCAGGGTGGCAAAGATCTGCATCGCCGACACAAAGAACACATCGCCCATGCCTAGCTCAAGACCCAGGGCGCGCGCCGAAGACACATAGATCAGGGCGTTGAAAAAGTGCGTACCCACCCCGAGAAGAGCAGCCTGGATCAGCAGCTTGGATTTGCCGTTGTACGCGCACACAGCTTCCACCAGCGCGTGCGTCTTCCGGCGAATGGGTCCGGGCAGACGGTTGGCGATGGTGCGGAACCAGAGAGGTTTCGAGAGCAGAACAATGGCCAGCGCGATCAAAAAAAGAAAGAAGCCATCGACTAGCAGCACGCCTTGCAACCCGATGTATTTGACGCCGTAGATCGAGCCCAAAATCACCACCGCACCGAACGCCAGCTGACCCAGAACCATCTCCACCCCAATCGAAGTCACCGCTCGCGCGGTCTTCTTGGTGTGCCGCGAGATGTCGTAGATGCGGTAGCCATTCAGACCGGTCCACCCTCCAGGCGTAAACGCTCCAAAGAAGCGTCCGATCATGAACGAGCCGCCGAGGTGTCGCCACGGAGCATGGATCCCCTGCCCGGCGAGCAGCCGGTCCCACCGCACGACGCTGCAAGCAACGGCAAGAAGCTGCATCGCACCGGCAAGAAGCAACCACGGCCAGGCGATCGTACTCAGTCGCTCAAGCAGCTCCCCCTGCTCTTGCCGGTTCCAAACCTTCGCGCCCAGCCAAAAGAGCAGTGCCGAAGAAATAACGAGTTTGCTGAAAAAATTGATGCGGCGGCGTTTCATGACAAGCTGCTGAAATCCTGTGATTTTACGTGCTGCGCAGCGGGTTCTGCGCCCATGCTGGGTTTTAGGAGCTCCCTCCTGAGGGGTCAAGTTTGCGGCATGCGCTCTAACGTAACTGGTCAGTGGCTTTCCGAACAGGAATGCACGCTTCCCGAGGAGGTTGCGCACTCGGCTCCCTTCACTAAACCCCATCCTCACACACCTAAGTTTACCTAAGAGCGCTTCGGTGGGGTTTTACGGGGTGCTCGAATGCACAACCTCCGCGAAAACCGGCTCACTAGGGGACTGGCCGGATACCGCGCTAACTCTCCTTCTTCGCGTGCAGCGCCCGGAGCTCCCGGCGTGCAGCCCCTTTGCTCCAAGCCAATGGGGGACCATCCGACTGTGGGGCGAGGACCGTGGCGCACCTTCACGATATGTTGTTTGTAAAGGTTACTTTACAGAATGACATCGCCTGCGGAATGGCGCGTGAGGTGGCGCCTGGCGCGGCGTATGACGCAAGAACATCGTACTTGTCTTCAATCCTGCCGGGCTAAATCTCGCTAAGCTTCCGAAACTACAGGGAGTTTTGGCATGCCAAAAGAAACACTCGAGCCGCAGCCGCCGATGCCGCAGTCTGGAGCTTGAACTATGACACCGCACGCACTCATTGACGCCCTTCTACAACAAAGCATGGTAATGGTCGCCCGGCTTGCCACCGCCGGCGGTATCCGCGCTCCCCTCGCGCATCTGGCGCAGCAGGTGTTTGTTGACGCCACGCGCGAGCTGCGCTCCCAAGGCGTCCCCCACAAGGTTATCGCCGACATGTTCGGCCTGAGCCTTCGCGCCTACCACGCCAAGTCACGCCGGCTGCAGGACGAAAGCGAGGTTCGCCAGCGCACGCTGTGGCAAGAGGTCGTGCGTTTTCTTGAAGCCGAAGAGCGGGTCAGCCGCGCCGAGCTGTTGCGTCGCTTTCGCTTCGAAGACAGCGACCAAGTGGTCGGTATCCTTGGCGACCTGGTATCCAGCGGTTGGGTCTTTCGCGCAGGCCAAGGTCGCCGCGCCGTCTACCGCATCGCCACCGAAGACGACCTGCGTGCTACTGGAGGCGCTGCTTCTGGAGGCGCTGCTTCTGGAGGCGTTGAGGCCAGCGCTGCCCTGGTGTGGGTCGCCGTGCGCCGCTTTGGACCTCTGACCAGAGAAGCACTTGCTGCAAAAATGCCGGCCCTCGAGCAGACCTCTATCAATAGCGCCCTCCTGCAACTCGAAGAAGAGCAGAAGGTCGCCCGCACGCTACGCGATGGCCAAGAGCTGTTCACCAGCGACTCCATCTTTATCGCTGCTGGCGACGAGAGCGGCGTGCCGGCTGCCCTCATCGACCATCACCTGGCCGTCGTCAACAGCCTCTGTCGCCGCTTGGAGCGCAAGACCCAACCGTCCCCTCTCGACGCCTACTGCGGGGGCAGCACCTACGCCTTGGAAGTGGATGCCACCCACCCGCTGCGAGAGGAAGTGCTGGAGCACTTCCGTAACCTGCGCGCCATCAGCGCCTCGCTCCGCGAGCGCGTCTCGGCCGTCAACGCAACGCGACCGCAACAAGACCCTGAGCGCGTCACCTTCTACCTTGGCCAAACCATCCTCAGCGACAGCGCGTCCACCGATGCTGGCGCATCCGATGCGGAGGAGCCTCATGCAGAAGAGCGAGCCGGCTCATCCCACGCGCCCGATGTGTCCAATCCAATCAATGTACCCCACCCACTCAAACCACCGCATGGAGAATCAGATGATACGGAACCTTCTTAACATCGTGTGCATCGTGCTTGCCCTCTCGGGCTGCACGGGCGACGACGAAACCAACTTCCTGCACCTCGAAGTCCAGGGCGAGATCGACCTCGGCCCAGAGTTTGCCGGCAAAGAGGTCACCCTCAACGTCGCTTGGCAGAACTACAGTGAGTGGGAAGGAGAAATCACCCTTTTAAATGCTGTGCTGGTGAACCTCGATGAGGTCACCCTTGGAGCAGAAGGAACAGGCTCGTTCACGACCGATGACTTTGAGCCGCCACCCATTGAGGCCCTCGCCGATCTTAGTCGACTGTCCGAGTACGATACGGGCGAGGAGTTCCTGCAAGAGTACAGCGAAGCGGAAGGCATGTTCGGACACGCGTGGATCATCGGGTGCACCGAACCCACCGAAGCCGGGCTATGCGCCAGTCTCGTGGAACCCGATGCTGAGGATGTTGCAACGCAAGAACCCTTCCTCCTCTCCTCAAGTCATCGCCTTCACTATTTCACCGGCCTCAACGCGAAGGGCGTCGAGCTTCTCAAAAACAACCTCGACCGCGCGAGAGTCTTCAACTCTCCCGAGAATACATTTCCCGCGGAGCAAGACGAATCTCGCATGGTGTTCTCCCGCTGGAGGTGCGGTGACTTTGAGCAACCCAAGATGGAGCTTCTGACGCCCGACAAAGCAGAAGCATCGCGCGTGACCTTTGTAGACTTAGGCTCAGAGGAAGGTGACCGAGCTTTCAAGCGTCATGAGCGGTGTGAGGAGGACACCGCCTGGCAGACGGGTGACCTTGGGATTCGCGCTGTCGACCACCCGGATACCCTGGAGATAGACCAGCTCGACCAGCTCGTAGTGGTCACCCTCGAGGAAGTGTACAACCCCGGAGGCCCTCCCCAGTTTGAGAACCTTATGTTCGAGCTTGATCGGGCCGAGAACCGGTTCTTTCGCTCGAGGGTGCTGGAAGAGGACGATGAGCCGTTGATCGCAACGCTCGCTGATACCAATGCCAATGGCTTATGGGACATCGACGAGTCGGTGACGCTTGCAGAAGGTGCCATCGACGACCAGTTCTGGAGCGCCGAACATAGCGACGCGCCCCCACTCACAGCGAATGTGTCGATTACACACGTAAGAGAGATTCGCGAGAATGGCTACTCCGGCACCGTAGTGAGCCAAGGTGAGCTGCAGGTAGAATGAACACTGTCTTTACCATCTCATCCGTCCCGTCTGAACAAAGGAAGATCATGCCCTTCACGATATCTCTTGCCGCCTTTTGGTTCCTGTGCCTTGCCGGATGCATGACGAGCGACCCCACACCTCCCACGCACGCCGAGCTGAACCGTGTTGATTCGGTGGTCTGTGGTCATCAGGGACGCTTTGACGGCAATACACGCGCCGGGCGGTTCCTCACGCTTTCCACCGAACGCTCTCGCTTTATGAAGGTCGCCCTTGTGGCAACACCGGGTCGTGAGCTTGATGCCTGGATGGGCAGCGATGAGGTGGTCGCGCGCTACGACGCGGCCACAGGCGAGCTTGTTGAGCAGCAGCAGAACTCAATGCTGCTTTTCGTGGAGGCGGGAGAGTCGGTGCCGGTCTGGATTGCTTCGGATGCCGAGCGCGGGGCGGAACTTTCCATCACCTGCTTGGACGAGACGTGGATGGAGCAGGACCCGGCAACGCTCGATGCATGCGGGGAGGAGGCTGTTTGGGAGAGCGAGCCTAACACCACGCGCGCCGCCGCCGGTGACGCGCGATTCCCGCTTGAACAATGGCGTTCCAGCGAATACCTCATAGGTGCATGGCAACCCGTGTGCGGCACGCTCACGAACGCAGAGGACGTCGACACCCATTTTCTGATGGCCGAAACGGTCACCTCAAAGCAGTTCCTCGAGTGCGACCACAGGCTTCTGGTGGTTCATCTTGACACCGAAGGAGCCGGTGTTGTTCCGCACTTCACCAACCGCGACGGTGCTGAGCTCCTCTACGAGCGCCACGGCGATGCCTTTGCTCTGCTCACGCTACCCGAGGAACGCTGCGCAGAAATTAACGCGGCACCGCGCGGCATCTTCCTCACGCTCAAAGGAAGCGCCACGGCCTACGCCTTCTCTGCAGAGTACGCTTCAAAGAGGTATCGGGGACTTCCGTAACTGCCGGGTTACCCACGCACCAAAAGCCACGCCGCTCGTGGGATGCTCGCGGTCAACATCACGACATGCTTTACCTAAGGAACGATCATGAAACATCTAGCTTTACCTTATCTTCTCACGCTCGGGGTCTCTCTTTTCGTGGGCTGCGCCGACGACACCACGTACGACGCGTCGCTTCGCGACATTGCGCTTGATGTGCGCGCGGTCATCACGGTGGACGACGAGCGGGTCACCTTTGCGCTTGAGCAATGGCATGGAAGCGCAGCCTACGCGTATGAGCATTGCCCGGTCATCGATGCACAGGGCGAGGTCTACTCTGCAACGCATGCAAGCGTGCCGTTGGTGCTCACCGGTGACGGAGGCTGGATCGCGCCTTCCAGCGATTGCAGCTTGATCTCAGGCTCCTGCGGGCGATGCGTCACGCGCCATGTTTTTGAGCTCCAGCGCGAGCACTTCGCCGTGCTCGAGGACGCCCAGGTCACTTTTCGCGTTTTTGACGACAGCCACGATGTGGCCGTTGTCGTTCAGCACCCTGCGGCAAAACCAACGCTGAAACTGCTCGACCCACCCGAGGGGCTGCGTGCCGGAGAGCCCGCCATTTTGGGCGTCACGCCATCACCGCTGGCGCTTGGCGGCAAGAGCACCCACACCCTCGCCTTTACCTCCTCCGCAACGCCCTCTGCGGATTTTGAGGCAACCGCTGTCGTTGAAGAAGACACGTTGATGTTTCGTGTGCCTGAGGTCGAACCAGCAGACGGCGTGCTGCGCCTTGACTGGCGCGAGAGCGAGCACCTCTACGGCGAGCGGTGGTTCCCAAGGATCTTTAGCTGCGAGGGCGTGCAAAGCTGCGTGGCACATAGCCCATCCTGCAGGTACACGCCATGCCGACGCTCAGCCGGCGACCATCCTGAGTTCAACCTCAACCCTCAGCTGGAAGTGTCCATTGTCGAATAGCGGCGGGGCGTTCGGGAGGGCAGACTTTCTCGGCATCGCGGCGCAGGAAGGTGGCCGCCGTGCTGTCGGAAGCGCGACGGTCGGCCGCACATCAGCCAACCCTAATGCGCCGGTCTAGGTGTGGCTGAACAAGAGCTGCACGTCGTAACGCTGAAACTGCTTATCCGCGGTGACCAGGGTCATTGATTCTTGACGCGCCTGTGCGATCAGCATGCGGTCAAACGGATCACGATGATGCATGGGTAAGCGCGCGAGTTCAAAAGCGTGGTGATGGTGTAGCGCCAGATTGTGAAAGCGGTCGATGGAGAGCGACTCTGGCACCATCTCATCAAGAGCTTTCGGTAGTTGCAGCTTTGCAATAGAAATCTTGACCGCCATCTCCCAGCTGCTGACGGTCGATACATAAATGTCGTGTTCTGCGGAAAGAAGTGCAACCATCACGCTTTTGGAGAGGCGCTCCGGGCGCATCTGCCACCAAAGCCAGATGTGTGTGTCGAGGAGCAGCTTCATCCCCGGTAGAAGTCCTCCTCAACGTCGCGCAGCGGCGCATCAAAGTCTTCGGCAATGAAGCCCTCACCGGCATACCGACCCGCCACGCGCTGGTCCTCGCCGCCCCGGTAAGGCACCAAGACGGCGACAGGACGACCCGCGCGCGCGATGACAATCTCCTCACCCGCCTGAACGCGATTGAGCAAACTCGACAGCTGCGTTTTCGCCTCGTGTGTATTCACCATCACACCTCCCAGACTAGACTAGGTAGTGGACTAAGTCAAGCCCCTGGGATCACTAAACCATCGGGGGTAAAGGGGGGTCAGCCGGGGTTAGAAAGGTCAGACAGAGAGATCAAACGACGTGAAGCGGTGCCATGAAGCTCGACATCCGCGGCACAATATTTGTACAACGTCATCTGTGTATAACATCACATCTGTACAACGTCCGCCGCAGCGAGCGGGCCGCCAACGCGCCCACTAACCCCAGGCGGTAAGCTCGCTTACGATTCTACAGAATCGTCATCACCAGGTTCAGCGTGGTCAGCGTATCACGCTTCTGTCTGTCTGGAACTGGCACATTATCAAACCGTCCCGTGAACGTGAGGTTGAGGCTGAACGTGTCGCTGACTTTTGAGGCGATTTCAACAATCATCTGCGCACGCACGTTCTGATGGTTCTGCACGTCATAAAGGCCTTCTAACCCGACCACCATGCCGACATGCTCGTTGAGCTGATGGTCGTAGCCAAAAAAGCCGCGAGCTGAGTGGATATAGGCATCGTTGCTGTCTCTGTGAACGTTGTCGTAGCTGAGATCGTAGCCCGTCTCGACCCACACGCGAAGTGCCTCTTGCCGAACCAGATTGCGCAGGTAGCCCGTTTGACCTTGAAGACGCAGCGACAGCCCAGCAAAACGATCGAGTCGTAGCCGCGATCCTAAGAATATTGCGTCATGAATGGTGAAAAATCGATCGTAGCGCAACTGTGCGTTGAGGTTTTCGGTGTTGGTGACCCACCCTTCAAAATCATTTGGTGTCTCCTCGTCTTGCACAGATGCTCGTCCATACGCAAACTGCACGTCGCCCGACAGTTGATTCATGGCGCGCGTGAACATGAAACGGCTTCCTGCATTGGTGGACAACGAGCGGGTGTTTCCCGTGTTGAGTACACCCCCAGCGCTAATGTTCCACGACGTGAGATTTTCCTCCGCAGGTCCCCGCGGCGTTCTAACCTCCATGTTGAGAAGGTCAGAATCGTCTGAACCGTCTTGTGCGCGAGCAGCTTTCCCAGTTGACACCTGAATCAGCAACGAAAGAGCGACCCATCGATATTTCCGCATACAAGCGTACGTCTTATCCATCCTATTGACCTTTTGCGAGTCACTGCATCTCAAGCGCTTCTAAACCTTCAGGGTGTGTACCGATAAGGCGCCTAGAGCAAAACATCCAGGGGGAAGGGCCGGGTGCGAGTCACGTAGGGTGGGAGGCGTGCGTCAACCTTGCAGGCTAGGTCGTTGCACTGTGCTGACTCGACTGAACCGACAGGTCTCCCTCCGGTGCCAGGGAAGGGACGCGCGTGACCTCTGCCAAGCTGCGCCAACTAACAGCTCCGGGCTCCACTGAGCGGACAAGCCCGCCTTCGGTACCACCACGCATTAGCTTGACGGTAAGTGTTCAGCCCAATGCCGTTCACTTAAGCCATTTTCCGGCTTTCCTCCTCGCGAACCTAGTTTTTGGAGAATCAGTTCTTTAGAAGATGGCATCACGTAGATGAGCTACGCTCCGGTTTTTCCAGGATCGCAGGACGACCGCAGGGAGGACGAGAACTCTGGCGGGGGCGCTCGAAAACTGACTCAACTGAACAACATGGGTGCCGGAGGCACTGGCATTGAGGTGTTCAGCCCCCCTCGAAGGTGTAAAAACCACGCTTTCCGAGGATGTGTCAGAATCGGCTTCGTCCTCCGGCGTCGTCGTTACGCACAAAAGTGCGCGCCTCCAAGCCGTGCGGGCGCGCTCGATTCTGAAACATCCTCGAAACCGTCTAGGCTTGGGGGGTGTACGCTTACGCTTGACGAAATTGATGCGCGTCCCTCGGCGTATAATCACGTGCACGGCGGCCCCACCGCGGCTTGGTCTGTAAAGGATACTTTACAAGGCCCATCAGAGACAGCTTACGCCTTACGCCGACTGCGCGGTGGCGGATGCCCGACTGCACACGCCATCTCGTCCGATCCTTTCCAGCAGGTGCTCTTGCATCGGGCTGCTTCACGGCCATCTCGAACCTGCCAGAGCGATTTCTGCCTGCCTCCCCGCGTCTCGTATGCCCATCAACCTGGGTGGATTGATGGGTGGGGTAACGGTATTCAGTGAGTGGATTCTCACTGCCTCCGAGCTGAAATGCAGCTTCACCAGGTGTGTTATAAATTGAGAATGGATGCAGCGTTTTCAGTGGGTTTTGCTCTCGACCGACGCTGGCACTGGCTCCGAGGCGACGTGGAGCAAAGCAAAGAGCCCGACTTGACCAAGTTGATTGAGGTGCTGGAGACAGAAGGCATAGCATACGCAGTGATAGGGGACGTGGCGTTGCAAGTGCGGCAAGCAGAGCCGCGGACCACATTGGACATCAACTTGGTGGTTGACGACTACGGGGCGTTACCGAAGGCGAGCCTCAAACGAGAGGGTTTTACGAAACTCGATCAACACGCACACAGCTATAACTGGAGGGGTCCCTATGGGACGCCGATTCAGTTCACGTCCGACATGGAGCTGGCGCTACAAATTCCCCTAGCGACTGCGGTGGACTGCGGAGGCTTTGCGATGCGTGTCATCTCGGCCCGGGCGCTGCTTCATGCAAAGCTGCGGGCTGCACGAGACCCAGCGCGCCGGCGGTCAAAACGTCTGCAGGACCTTTCCGATGCGGTTGCACTGGGGGAACAGGATGCGGAGTTGCTCAACGATCTAAACGACGAGGAGCGCCGGCAGCTTGAGGAAGTAACCTGAGCGATTCAGTCCCAGATTGATTGTAAGGGCCCTCGCCCAGCGAAGCATGTCTTCGCTCCCGATGGTGAAAGCAGAAGTAGTCGAAGACTTCGCGCTTAGCATCATCAAGATGGGCGATGGTATCTGAAGCGCCCTGATGGATGCACCTCTACCGGCCGGCATCACAAAAGTCAGACGGTCCAAGCCTGCTCCTATATCAGATGCGATGACCCCGACTCCCTCCCGAGGGGTCAAGTCAGCGGCATGCATGCAGATTGCTCCGCCGCTACTACGCCTTCGCATCAACCTGGGACGCTTGTGCGGTCTCTAGCTCTTGCCACCGCGCATACAGCTTCTCAATGGCCTGCGTCAGTTCCTGGTGTCGCTCTACCTTCTGCGAGACCTCAGCGGCCTGGTTCTGGTAAGTAAGGGGGCGACTGAGTGCCTTTTCTAGTTCTGCGTGTTCAGCTTCAAGCGTCTCAAGCTCCTTGGGGAGCGCCTTTAGTTCCCGTTGATACTTGTAGGACAGCTTTCCCGTCGGTCTGCCAGCGGACCTATCCGCTGAGCTTTCTGCTTTTGCTTGCGCTGCCCTCAATGCGTCGGGCGCCTTAACTGGTTCGGCACTTGGAAGCATTTGAAGCCAATCACTGTAGCCCCCGACATACTCCTGAACGCGACCCTCGCCTTCGAAGACCAACGTGCTCGTCACGACGTTGTCCAGAAAGGCGCGATCGTGACTCACAAGAAGCAGGGTCCCTTCAAACTGGGTGACGAGTTCTTCTAGTAACTCAAGCGTTTCCACGTCGAGATCATTGGTAGGCTCATCCAGAATGAGCAGATTGGCAGGCTTCGTAAAGAGCCTCGCTAAAAGCAGGCGGTTGCGCTCTCCTCCAGAGAGCGTTTTGGCCGGCGAGTGCAGTCGCTCAGCAGGGAAGAGAAAGTTCTGCAGATAACCGGCGACATGTTGGTCGCGCCCGCCCACACGAATGCGTTCGGCGCCATCTGCCACATTGGCCATGACGGAGGCCTCCAGGTCGAGCTGGTCGCGTTGCTGATCAAAATAGGCGGGCTCGATTCGCATGCCGCGTCTGACGCGACCTTGTATAGGTTCGAGCTCGCCCAAAAGCAGCTTGATGAGCGTCGACTTGCCGCTGCCATTGGGTCCCATCAGGCCGATCTTGTCTCCGCGCATCACCCGCAAGGAAAGGTCTTCTACAATCGGCGTCTCCCCGTAGCGGAAAGACATCCGCTCGGTCTCAAAAACGAGTTTGGCCGATTGTTCGGCAGCCTCAAGTTGAAGGCGCGCCGGGCCGTCGCTCTCACGGCGTTGGCTACGCTGTTTGCGAAGCGCGACGAGCGCGCGCACGCGTCCCTCGTTGCGCGTGCGCCGCGCCTTGATGCCTTGCCGCACCCACGCTTCTTCTTGGGCGAGTTTCTTATCGAACTGGGCATGGTGACGGCGCTCAACTTCCTCGTGCTCCGCTTTGCGAATCAAGTAGGTCTCATAGTCGGCTTCGGTGCTGGTGAGTTGTCCTCGGTCGAGTTCGACGATTCGCTTGGCCAGGTTCCGAACGAGCATGCGGTCGTGGCTGATGAAAAGAAGGGTGCCGCCGAAGCCCTTCATCATCTGCTCGAGCCACTGAATTGCTTCAATATCGAGATGGTTGGTTGGTTCGTCGAGAAGCAAGACATCGGGCTGGCTGACTAAGGCTCGCGCCAGCATCGCGCGTCGACGCCAGCCGCCCGATAGCGCGTTCATCGACGCTTCGGGTTCCAGACCCAGTCGCTTGACCGCCAGAGACACCCGTTGCTCAAGCTGCCACCCCTGACACGCATCCAGTTCTGCCGAAAGTTGCGAGAGTTGCGCCGAGAAGGCGGCTGTATTGTGCTTGGCTAGGCTTGCCGCCGTTTGGGCATAGGCAGCAAGAAGCTGCCCGTGCTCAGCCAGACCACGCGCCACCACCTCATACACCGTCGCCTCACTCTCCGCAGGCACCTCCTGACTCAAGCTCCCAATCCGTAGCTTAGGCTTACGCCACACTTCGCCCTGGTCGGCGACCAGCTCCCCGGAGATGAGCTTAAGCAACGAAGACTTACCCTCCCCGTTGCGGCCAATAATCGCCACCTTCTCGTGGGTGTCGATCGCCAGGCTGGCTCCGTCTAGAAGCTTTCGGTGGCCAAAAGCTAAGGATACAGCATCTAATTTTATCAGCGGCATCGGCGCCCACTCTATCTGCTCTAGAGGATCACCACAAGGCCACGCGGCCGAGACTCTACTCTTGAAGACCCTACTCTCGAAGACTCTGCTCTTGAGGGCCCGCTGCTAGAGCTACGTGCGTTAGGGAAGGTGACGCGAGCGTCTGTGGCCTGAGCTGAGGAGGATGAACACGCATCCGCTTATCATAAAGTACCAGGTGGAAGCACGCGGTTGCTCAGCAGAGGAGACGCGGCATCCACCGGTTGCGTCGCCATCTCCTTCCACTGACTCTGAAGCATCCGGAGCAGCGGAGGCGGGATCTGATGGAGCACCATCCTCCGAACCAGAGAGTTCCTCTGTGGCCTCTTCGGGAATGGTAGGGGGCGTGTCTTCATCGTCTTCAGAGCCATCGCCTGGTTCTGCTGGCGCTTCATCTTCGGGAGCCGTGTAAGTTCCTCCTTTGGAAACGATGGTCACCCGAAAATCGATCTCCATTGGATAGTAATCCGACAGAGAGCCTTCAAAATCATTGCCAGCATCGATGTTGGTAAACGCAACATCTTTAGCGATGAGAGCGATCCGCCGAAGACCAATGGACCAGTCGACGGTGTTGTGACACCAAAAATCTGGAATAGGTTTTACCAGGGTGTATTCTCCCGGCTCCCTCACTTCAACATTTCCAGCACAACAGTAGGCGCCCTTCTGAGTCAGGCATGTGGTGAGTCTCACCGGGCGTGTGGTTTGCGGACGGCTCTTCACATCAACCCAGATGTGCGCCGTACCCTCGGCATAGTTTACCGGCGAAGTCCAGTCAGCGGGCCATTCAGGCAGAGCTTCAAAGCGCGCATGGGACTCATCACGGTGCACGTAGTCCGCATCCACGGGGGTGAACTGCTCGGCTAACGCCGGCGACGTGAGCAGCATCGCGCTGAGGATTGCCGCGTTGCCAAACCACCGCAGGCACTTATGTCGCCCGCACCGAAGCCTTACATGGATCGTCTTAGTCATGCACGCCCCTGTTCCTGCCTATTGCAGGACGCTTTCCATAGGCACTTCGCCGGTTCGACACACGCATCCTCACGCTAGGCAAGCAATTGATCGATTCGCCCTTTAGGATTGTCAGCATCGCCAAAATCATTGAGCGGTGCGCCATCCTTACCCTTCAACCCCATCACGCCACCGATGGTGTTGAGGAACTGATTGTGATTATGCTGATTCGTGCCGAGCTTGATGTACTGGCCCTGCTTGAGCTTGCCGCGGGCGCTTCCCGCGACGATCTGGGGCACGTTGGTCCACGTGTGACCAGGACCAAGGCCCTGGTCATTAAACCAAACTGCGACGCCCTGATCGAGCAACGAGCCGGAACCGCTCGCTCCTTCCTGCGCGGAGAGTTGATCCACCAGATGCTTGAACATCCCGGCGAAATGACGGTCCACGTAGTGGTGCAAGAGATCGGAGTTTGGAATAGGGTCCCCATCGCTGCCGTGAGATGCTCTGCGGTGCGAGATGTAGTGGAAGTTTTCCATCAACCGGTTGCTTCTCGGATCCCGGTACTGCGTTTTCCCATCGTTGCCTGACCCAACCTGAATGGCTACTGAGCGCGTGTACCCGCACGCGACGGCCAGCGCTGCCACGTCCATGTGCAGTTTAGCAGTGCGGATGACGTCATCGCCGTTGGTGCTATCAAACCCCGGACTCTGGTTCTCAAGTTGACGCGCCTTATCCTCATTCATCGCACAGCCGAGTCGAAGCTCGATGTCACGCACGCTCGCCGAGTGAAGCTCTAATCGGCTGCGATCGTTTTTGCTTAGCTTCGGGCTACGCAAGAGTCCAGACATCTGGTCCTGCACCAAGTCGTTGATGCTTCGTTGCTTGTTGACTAGCTGATCGCGTGCTTCAGCAGACAGCTGCTGACCTTCGCCGACCACCGTTTGGTAAGCCTGCCATGGGTTGTTAATCGGACTGCGCCTTCGACCGGCTTCGCGGTAGGACATGCAAGCACCTCCTAGCCAGCCATCATTCAAACCCGCATACAGATAGAGCGACTCCCGACCTTCCGGGTTGAGGTCTTGACCGATGCGATGATCGAGTGACTCGCCATTGGCTTGAGCATTACCTCCTGCTCCTTTAACCACGGGCCCTGCTGCCGTAAGCGCCTGAAGGATGCCTCTGGCGTGCCCGTCACCGTAGTTGTGCTTAAGCATGTTCACGTCGCCCACAACAAGCAACTTTGAGCGAACATCCATTAGCACGTCGAGGGCTTGCCCAGAAAGGGAACTCTCAGTAAGCGCTCCTGTGCTTTTGGGCCAGAAGCGGTCTGCTCCTGACTCGCCGTTCACGCCGTTGGCTTGCCTGAAGAAAATCGCAAACTCGGCGGGTCGGTCTTGCGCTTTGGCCAGCCGCCAAAGCTGCCCTTCAAGAAAGGGCAGAGATAGTGCGGCACCTCCAAGCCCTCGCAAAACAATTCTTCTTGAGACTTTCATTATTCCTCCACCCGACGAAAGCGAAACGGTTGACTCGAAACAAGCTCAACCAGGATTGATTTGATGGCACCTCCATCCAACGACTTCTGCGCAATGGGCGCGGTGTATGCTTTATCTTCCTCCGCAGCGGTTCGCCCAAGCAGGTACTCGAGCCAGTGCTTGGCGTAGCAGTCATGGATGTGCTGACTCTCACTGAGCGCGGAGGCATAGGCAGCAGGGCTGTCTACCGGAACTGGTTCAGGATTGACTAAGGGCTCGCTTGCGCCGTTGATCGGAAACCCGTTATCTTCTGCCCTGAACTGACCTGCGGCTCCAAAGTACTCCAACGGATAGCCGAAGGGGTTGATCACGGAGGCATGACAGCTGGCACAGGGCATAATGGGTTCACCACTCGCCGGATCAGACTCCGTAAGAGACTCAACAAGCTCCCGATTGGTCTGACCCTCAGCTTCGGGAAAGGGTGGTATGTCGTCCGGTGGTGCGGGGATGGTCGCGCAAGCGATCCGCTCGCCGATGTACACCCCGCGGTGGATCGGATCCGACTGCACCCGCGTTCCGCGTGAGGCCAAAAAACCAATCTGGGTAAGCACACCTGCGCGGTTCTCGTCAAGTTCAACTTGCGTGAGCTCGTCGCCAAAGGATCCGGAAAGCCCATACAGTGGGGCCAGGTTCTTATCCACGAAGGTTGTCTTCGACATAAGAATCATCATGAGATTGCCAGTAGGATCGCTCGCAACGTGGTTGATGAAAGCATCAAACTCTGCCTCGGCAGATCGCCCGAGGGCTTCAGCGGTCGTTCCACTGATGCTGTCGATGACCAGTGGGTTACTGAAGCTCTGTGAATCGAATAGTTGAGCATGAAATCGCTCCATGACGGCGTTGGCTCGCGGATCTTCGAGCATTCGATGCGCTTCCTCAACCACCGCCTCCTCGGTGCTGAGTTCTCCCGCCTGCGCTCTTTGTAAGAGCTGGTCGTCAGGCATCGAGTTCCACAGAGCGTACGACAGCCGGGAAGCGAGCTCGAAAGGTCCGAGCGCTACGACGGCTTCCTCTTGCTCCGCAAACTCGAAGCCCTCGGTGCGGTAGACAAAGCAAGGAAGCTGCAGGACCGCTTCCACAGTGGACCGCACACCAGCAAGCGTGGGAGTGAGGTCAGGGTAATAGTTCTCTCCATTCTCAAAGATCGCCCGCAGCTGAGGCAGCTCAGTGTCCTCGTCGATAGGCCGACGGCAGGCACGCATCCCGAAACTCACTAACCACGCGCTGACTGCACTGGGCTCGTTGGACGTGAGGCCGAGTCGCTCCGGAAGAGAAGCATCCGCCGCGAGCGTCTCAGCAGCAGCAGCAGCCGCTCTGCGGTAGCCGCTCCACAAGACACCATCGACGTCTAAAAGCCCCCCGTAGCTATCAAAGAGGAAGTGGCCATTCTTGGTGTCAGCGCGCAATTCACTTGAGAGACCGAGTTGCGCGTCGAGCAGAAACAGGTCCTGAACCGTGTTCTCCCACTGGGCGTGCGTCAACCGCATGATACCGGTGGACGGAGCTAGCTCACCGGCAGGCGGGGCGTCCTGCGGGATGTCGCTTGGCGACTGGTCTGCGGTGTTGTTGATGACCCCCCCCTTGCACGCACAAAGGCTGAGGATCATAGCCACGCACCAAAGTTCATTCGTGTTTCGCATGTTCACTCCCGCTAATACTGCATGAAACATTCCGAGACGATGGCTGAAGAACGACAGCAAAAGTGGATAGTTGAGAGGAAGGTGCGGGAGCACCGAACGCTCCATGCTCCTCAACTTGGCGCCTCTCACGCGCCTTCCGAGGTGCCCGACCCATCGGGTCCGCTCAACTCGACGCCACTCAATCACTTCCGAACTAGTTATCTTCGCGGAATGTAACCAGGTCGCGCAACGCCAGGTCTGCGATACGATCCAGCATCTGCATCCGTTGGTGCAGTCTCTCTTTCATTACTACACCGACGACCGACAGCGCCTCGATGAGCTACAAGCAAGTTGTGAAATAGACGAAGGAACATGGACGGAGTCGGAATAGCCCCTGCGGAAGCTTTTTCTACAGCCTGCTGAAATGCGCTGTCTTGCCGCGGCCTTGGGAAGCAGGTGACGTGAACGAACCACAGAGCAAGTCCCGCGTGCCTGCGCTTCCTGCGGCAGCACGCGCCCCGGTGCTATGGGTTGATGAAACGTACGGCGTCGGCGACATCGTCGGAGCTTCCGATGTAGAGTGGCACGCGCTGGTGCAGCTCTTTCGGGACGACGTCAAGCACCGCCTGCCTGCCCGTGGATGCCGCACCTCCAGCTACCTCGGCAATGAATGCGAGCGGCGAGGCTTCGTACATCAGACGCAGCTTTCCGGTTGGATGTGTGGCGTCCGCCGGATAGGCAAAAATGCCGCCGCGCATGAGCACGCGATGAAAGTCGGCGACCAAGGTGCCAATGTACCTTGAGGAATATGGACGGCCTTGCTCTCGGTCGTCTGTCTTGAGCCACTCGATCCACTCCCGAACCGACGTGTCCCACTTGCTGCGGTTGCCTTCGTTGATAGAGTAGCTTGATCCGCGACGAGGCATCTGAATGCTCTCGTGCGATAGAAAGAACTCGCCCACCAGCGGATCCAGAGTGAAGCCGTAGACCCCATCGCCCGCTGTGTAAACCAACACGGTTGAGGAGCCATAGAGGATGTAGCCCGCGGCCACTTGGCGTCGGCCGACCTGCAGACAGTCTTCGAGCGTGCCGGGACCGCTTTTGGTCACGCGCTTATAGATTGAAAAGACGGTGCCAATCGAGACGTTGACGTCGATGTTGCTTGACCCGTCCACTGGGTCAAACAGCAAGACGTAGCGCCCAGCGGGAAACTCCGATGGCACAGGAATCGGTTCGTCCTCTTCCTCACTCGCCATCACGCAGACGTAGCCTCCTGCTTCGACACTACGGATAATCGTGCGGTTGGCAAAAGCGTCCAGCTTCTGCACCTGCTCACCCTGGACATTGACCGCGCCCGTCAGCCCCATCATCCCGGCAAGGCCAGCCTGATTGACTCGGCTCGCGATGATCTTGCCCGCCAGTGCGACTTGCTGAAACATCAGCGTGAAATCACCCGTAGCGCCCGGGATTTCCCGCTGTCGCTCAAGCACATGCCTATCTAAGGACCAACCATGCTGTCCACTTGATCGCTTGGAAGCATCTTGAGCATCGCGCATTGCGGCCGAAGCTTGCTGCCATCGGCTGTGCTGCGCAAGACGATTCTTCGGCGACTGGCTGAGATGAAGCCGCACCCTGATCAGGTCGTCCCGGACCGATCCGTGCTCGTCACCGTCGCTAAGCGCCTAATGCATTTGGCAGCGCATCGGGCAGCTTCTTGTGGTTACGGTCCGAACTTACTCCGAATCGCGGCTATAGACTTCACGGGTCTGTAGACCCTTATCGGCGCACCGAACCTCAGTCATGCTGACAAAGCTAGGACCATCTGGGGTCTGATCCAAGTGGATGATGAGATGCACAGCTTCACCAAGCAGCGTCGGCACCGCGTCGGGTGCTACACCCGTACACACCGCCTGCACACCCAGGATGCGCAAGAGGTCCTGAGGAGAGAGCGCAGCAAACCCTACGATGCTTCTCCCGCGCCGTGCTGAAACTGATTGCAGCAGATCATGCACATTGACCAGTGTGGAGGGACCGATAACCAATCTTTCGAAGTTGTGCAGAGCAGCTTGCTCAGCCGCTAGACGCAGTGAGCTTGCCTCCCCGTCGAAGCCTAGACGTGTGTGCGAGGGACTTGAAAGACGCACGCTGCACGAGCTGTCGAGACACGCGACGCGGCGCTCCCTAAGAAACTCAGTTGCTAGCAGCGCTGACAGCAGGTCCGCAATGCTCTGGCACTCAAGGCCTGAGATAAACAAATTCTTGCCGCCTTCGAGCGCCGCTTCAAGAACACCTATACCCTCCTGCGCAATGACGCCGTTGGCCATCAGCTGCTCGAGGTCAGCCGCCTCTCTCAACCGACGCTGAATTAGAATCAACACGCCATTGGGTGCCAAAGCACCGCGCAAGACGGTTGCACGGCCACCTTCCTCCAAGGAAAGGTGCACCACGAGACGGTTATCAAGCGGTTGGCCGGCGCGCATGAGAAGCGCTTGTGCTGCGGCCTGAGCGTCAGCAGTGGAATCGAACGCCTCATCATGCGCCTGCAACCCCTCTCCCTGGCCGAGCCTGATCTCCGCCCCATCAACGACGATCTCTTGCACGTCATCACGCTGCAGCAACGCTTCCAGTGGACCCAGCGAGGCGGGCTCTGCATGGCGAAGAGAGCCTGCAGCCGAGGATGAACCCATCGGCGATGGCCGACCGGACGCTGATGATGGCGCTGTGGATGCTGATGATGGCGCTGTGGATGAGGTGGGGTGAGGGCTCTGCGCAACATGCGGGGGACTGGTAAAACTACCCGTGGCGGACCCCTCTGACCGACCAAAATCTTGGCTCACAGGAGCTACGCCGTTGGACGGAGCTGCGTTGCCCGAGAGCCCGGCGTCACTGGGTGAGCTGAAATCGTCGGGCTGACTGTGATCGTTCGGTGGGCTGGAGTTATTGGGTGGGCTGGAGTTACTGGGTGGGCTGGGGATGCTAGGAGGCGCGCCAGGAAGAGAGGTGCGAGACTCCCGCGGCAACCCCTCTTCAAGTTCGAGGGTAAAGTCGCCCATGGTCACCTTGTCGGCGGGCTTGACCACAATCGGTGAGGTCACACGCCGACCATTGACGAAGGTTCCGTTGGTGCTCTTTAGATCCACAATTACATAGCGGCCATCTTTGACTACAAAGCGGGCGTGTCGCTTTGACACATTCCCCTTCGGCAAGACGACGTCGTTGCTTTGAATGCGCCCTACGGTGATCTCTTCTTTGTCGAACTCGACGCGGCGCTCACCGCCGTTCTTTTCACTTATGACAACTGCAAACATGGCATCCTCAAGCTATAGCCCGTTGACATGCGTACTCTCCCGCCACTGGCTTGGCATTAAGCCTAACCCGGATTGTCTTCGCAAAGCCAGAACTCATCGCACAAACACCTTTGCCTATCTGGAGCTGAGTTGCGCCCTCGGCGGGATCTTGCGAGCGGGTCCATGTGCTCTGTGGCCGACGTGAGCGGACAGGGGCCAAGAGCGCCTGCGATGTGCCACACCCTGCGATGCGCCAAAACCCTGCAATACGCCCAATCTGTGCGGGAGCTGGAGATCATCACCTCTAGCTCTCCGATGAAGTGCTGGCAGACGCGTCGCATACCCACACACGAGCCGAGGGGCCGGGGTCGGACGCTGTCGCTGCGGCAGCACTTACTCAGCGCACATGGACTCTGCCATCAGTTATTCTGCACAGTTACTCTGAGCCGACACAGTTACTCTGAGCCGACACAGTTACTCTGAGCCGGCACAGTCACCTCAAGAAGAGTGACTGTGCCATGGGTGACTCACTCAGGGAGCGCTCCCGATAGAGCGCCCCGCAGCACGGCTGCAATACCCTTGCCGTCGAGGCGATACTTTTCGTAGAGGCCTTCCGGTGAACCACTCTCGCCAAACACATCGTGCACACCGTGCCGCACGACGCGCGGCCCCCGCGCCTCCGCACTCACTTCAGAGACGGCGCTCCCAAGTCCACCAATCACAGTGTGATCCTCCACCGTCATCCAGAGCGACGCATTCATGTAAGGAGTGAACTTGTCGGCCGTCAACGGCTTGAGCGTCGGCACGTTGACAACCTGGACGCGGTGCGAGTCAGCCAGTGCTTGCGCGGCATCCAGGGCGTGCATGACCACACCTCCTGTCGCGAAAACAACAACCTCCCCCTCTTCGCGCAGTGGATCAAGCTCTCCGGGGCGAAATATGTATTCTTTCTGATGCACCCGTCGCAGTGCCTGGCGCGTCAGACGAAGGTAACTCGGCTTCTTGCTTCGACAAAGATGCTCCACCACTTGAGCTGTTTCTAAATCGTCAGCGGGCTGAAAGATCTCCATCCCTGGCAGCGTACGAAGCAGACCGACATCCTCCAAACCCATTTGAGAGTAGCCGTCCTCGCCGATTCCGATGCCGGCGTGGGTGCCGACTATCTTCACGTTAGCCTGATTGTAAGCCACAGAAATTTTTATTGTCTCAAACCTGCCAACCACAAAGCAGGCAAATGAGCAACAGAAGGCGGTCTTGCCGCACGTAGCCATGCCAGCCGCAGCGCCTATCATGTTCTGCTCAGCAATCCCCATCTCGAAGTATCTATAAGGATAGCGCTTGCCGAAGAGTTCGCTCTTGGTCGACTTACCCAAGTCTGCTTCCAAAACCACCACATCCGGGTGGCTCTCTCCGGCTGCAACAAGCGCTTCTCCGAACGCCTGCCGTGTTGCCTTGTCGGCCATCTTACGCACTCCTTGCAGTACGAGCTTCTAGCTCGAGCATCGCCTGTTTTAGCTGCTCAGCAGAGGGCGCCACGCCGTGCCATTGCATAAGCTCTTGTTCCATGAAGCTGATGCCTTTGCCCTTCACTGTATCGGCTACGATAAGCGTAGGTTTCTCGGGGTGCGACACCGTCAGCGCATCATGAACGGCAGGTAGGTTATGCCCATTGATGCGCTGCGTTTGCCAGCCGAACGCGCGAAACTTATCCTCAAGCGGCTCAATTGGCATGACTTCTTGCACCGGCCCATCAATCTGGCCTTTGTTGTGATCAACAATAGCGGTGAGGTGGGTCAGCTTGAACTTGGAAGCGCTCATGGCCGCCTCCCAGACCTGACCTTCTTGCAGCTCTCCATCGCCCATCATACAGAACACGCGAGCGTCCCGTTGATCGAGTTGAAGCGCTAAAGCCACGCCCACCGCGATAGAGAGGCCCTGGCCTAGCGAACCTGTGCACGCCTCAACCCCGGGAACCGTACCCCGGACGGGATGCCCCTGAAGTTGCGAGCCGAGCTTGCGGAGAGTCATCAACTGCTCCTTGGGAAAGTAGCCACACGCCGCCAACGCGGCATATTGTGCAGGAACTCCGTGCCCCTTAGAGAGAATGAAGCGATCACGGTCGGGCCACTCGGGCTCCTGCGGCCGGTGGCGCAACACCGCCTGGTAAAGGGTGGCCACGACCTCGACGGCACTGAGCGAACCTCCTGGGTGACCACTTCCCGCCTCGGATATCATCTTCACTACGTCCTGCCGAAGACGCCGGCAAAGCTCCGCCAGCTCATCCCATGCTGGCCTTTCTTCTCCCATCGCTACCCCTCGCCTCCCTCAGCACAAGGTCGCGCAGATGTATGACGCACCTGTACCTGCGGCGAGCCCTTAGCATGCCCGAGCCGTTTTGGGTAGTGTGCTTACCGATGACTCCGGCACCAATGCCTGTCAAATGAGTCACGTCGCGAGCGCCCCCGCAGGAAAAACCGCAGAATACTTAGGGTATTTGAGGATTTTTGGCGAGGAGGTAAGCCGCGAGGTGGCTTATTTCACAGGCATTGACCTGATCTCAACCACCGTGCTGCTGCGGCAGATCAGGGGTTGCTATATGCCCATCGATTAGATGCTCATCGTCGGTCGCTTCGTCGGGCTTTACGTCGAGCTGGCGCTCGACGCGTTCGAGCCGCTCACGCAGGCGATCATTTTCCTGCCGCAGGGTACGCAGCATCTCGGCGACAGGGTCTGGTAGGGAGGCGTGATCCAGCGTTGCATCGAAACGCTCCTGGCGCGAACCGCGGACTGGTACGACCCGTCCCGGAACGCCGACGACGGTGGCACTCTTCGGCACCTCGCGGATCACCACCGAGCCAGACCCGATCCGCGCGCCTTCCCCCACAGTGATTCCTCCGAGAATGCACGCATGCGCTCCCACCACGACATGGGACTCAAGCTGAGGGTGGCGGATGCCGCGTAGCATACTGGTCCCGCCGAGCACCGCCCCTTGGAAGAGCACACACCCCTCACCGACATGTGCCGTCTCACCGATGACAACACCCATGCCGTGGTCAATAAAGACGCCTCGTCCGATCTTTGCGCCCGGATGAATCTCAACCCCCGTGATAAACCGTGCCGTGTGAGCGACAAGCCGAGCTGCCGACCGGTACTCGCGCCTCCAGAGCCCGTGCGCTAGCCGATGACTCCAAAGGGCGTGAACGCCAGGATAAATGAGTGCTGCTTCAAGACGGCCGCGGGCAGCGGGATCATGCGAAAGAACCGCGTCCAGGTCGGTTATCAGATGCTTGAGTTGGCGCCGCAAACGAGCAAATACATTCATTGATGATACGCTTCGGTGATGTGGAGAGGAGTGCGTGCCAATGCTGAGTTTGTGTGGCAACTCAGGTGTAGCGCGACGAAAGAAAAACGAAAGGGGTGGTGCAGGTTCACCCGACGGGGAGCAGCCGGTTTGCAGCTTTCACATCGTGACTTCCGCGGGCCACAGCCCTGGCTTCACGCTAGATTATCCACATCGAGCGCGTGTTTCTGTAACTTCTAACACGAAGGGGCATCGCAGGACTGTGGAAAAGGGGTCAAAGAAGCCGCCGAGGCCGCCGGAGAGCGCCAACCCTGGGCGCGGTCGAGAGAGCTGGGAACAACTGCGCGCAGGCGTTGCACCCCTCCCGGGGCGTTTAGACCGGGTGAGCAGCCCTGCGCCCCTACGACCGAAACACGTCCGCAGGCAACCTCATGCGTTTGAGGTCACCTGTGAAGAGGAGTGGGTACAGGGAGAGCGCGGCGGAAGCGGCGGTCAGTTTCTGCGCAGTCTGAGAGGTCTTCCATCTGTTCCACCCACGCTTGATCTGCACGGTATGCGTCAGAAGGAGGCACTTGCGCATCTCACACGTTTCGTCCAGGCTCACTTCCGCCACGGGGCTCGCATTGTGTGCGTCGTTCATGGAAAAGGTCGCCATTCCGAGCGCGGCTACGGCGTCCTGAAAAAGGTTATTACTGACGCCATCGTCAATGGGCCGCTTCAAGAAGCGGTCGTCGCATTCAAGACAGCGCCGGCGAAGTTCGGCGGAACGGGCGCGATGCTACTGCGGCTCGCCTCCGCACCTCGCCTCCGCACCTCAGACAGGAAAGACTAAGTGAAAAAGAGTCTACTCACCGAAATGGAGTTTGCCTCGACGTTGGCCCGGCGGGCAGGAGACGTGCTTTTGGACGTGCAGAAGACGGAGTTTTCTGTGGACTTCAAAAAGGGCGACGACCCGGTCACGGAAGCCGATCGAAGAGCGAACGCCTTGATCGTAGGCGCCATCCGCAAGGCGTATCCGCGTGATGGCGTGGTGGCGGAGGAAAGCAAAGAGGCCGTGTCCGCAGAGAGCAACCGCTATTGGTATGTTGACCCGCTCGATGGCACGCGGGAGTTCGTCGCGCGACGGGCGGACTTTGCCGTGATGATCGGCTTGGCCATCGAAGGCGAGGCCCGCATGGGCGTGGTGTTCCAGCCGCTCAAAGACAAGCTCTTTCGTGGGGCCGTTGACGAAGGCGCGGAGCTGATCAGCGACAACGGCACCAAGGAGCTGTCGGTAAGCCGCGTTTCAGAGCCCAGCGAACTGCGCATGATTAGTTCCAGGTCGCATTACGCCGAGTCGACCACCTGGGTCAAAGAGCAGCTGGGGATAACGCAGCAGGTGCGAAGTGGCTCGGTCGGGCTCAAGGTGGGAGCCATCGCTGAACAGGCGGCCGATGTGTACGTGCACATCTCGAACCGCTCTTCGGTATGGGATACGTGCGGACCGGAGGCCGTGCTTCGCGCAGCCGGAGGTCGGTTCTCCGATGCGTTTGGCGACGCGTACCGTTATTACCCTAAACAAACGCTCAATCTTAAAGGCATTGCTGCGTGCAATGAAGCTGCCTTCAACGAAGTGATTCCTGTCGTCCGAACCGCTGCCGACCGGTTTGGCTTCGGCAAGTAACGTTGTCCTACACCTGTGGTCAAGCGGCTTCGTGGCAGGCCCGAGGGCAGACGCTTTGCGGCTCTCTTAGCGGGTCCCACCGCTCTTTGAGCGGTCCCCCCGAAACGTTCGCTCGCATAGCGTCTGCCCTCGGGCCTGTGTGGGATGCTGGACAGGGAGGGGGGAAAGTAGTCGACCTCGCTGAGAAGCTCGGGCTCATTTCGAGGTAGGCTCTCCCGTTCCCAGGTCAGTTTACGCACTCACGCTCATGTTCCCAGTTTAGTTTATGCAGAACCTCTGCGAACACCTGAGGCATCATGCGTCCTCTGTCACAACGGAGTCGCCGTCTTTGTAAAGGTAACTTTACAAGATGGCTTCAGGAGACGAAACCGTCTTCAGATCGCCCATCCCTTTGATTTGTCACTTATTTTAGATGCGATTATTTTAGATGCGATTGCCGGGAGGTGAGGCCTGCCGGCGGGTGAGCGGCATGTATTCGCACAGACGTTTCCTTGCTCCTGTTCTTTTCCCTAAGTTAGGGATTACTTATCTAAACCGTATTCACGTCGAATACGGTTTCTCGACCTGCTGAGTGGAACCGAGCGCGGCATGCTGTCACACTCTGTGGTGTGAGCCTTTCTCCTAATGTCTTTGAATACTTCGATTATCGCCGCTTTCTACAGGACTACTACGATGCACAGAAAGCAAGAGAGCGGGGTTTCTCCTACCGCTTCTTTGCGCGTCGCGCCGGCTTTCGTGCGCCGAACTATGTGAAGCTCATCATTGCAGGCGCTCGCCGCCTTACGCCATCGGCCACTCCTCGCGTAACCCGCGCTTGCCACCTCGACAAGGACTCAGCGGAGTATTTCGCTGCGCTAGTGCGCTTCACCGATGCCCCATCGTCAACCGAACGAGAAGCACAATACGATGTGTTGCGCAGCTTTCGCGGCTACCAAGCGGTGCATCGCGTGGACGAACAACACGCAGCCTACTTCCGACACTGGTATGTTCCTGCCATTCATGAACTAGCGCTTCGCGGCGACTTTCAGGCAACGGGAGAATGGACGCGGAAGCAGCTCGTTCCGACGATCAGCAAGCGCGAAGCGGAACGCGCTCTGAAGGTCCTCTTCTCGCTAGGACTTTTTCAAGTTGAAGATGGAGGCGTGACACGTCGACCCCATCCGGCAGTTAGCACGGGAGCAGAGGCTAAGGGCGTGCATGTCGCAAGCTACCACCGCGCAATGCTCGAACGTGCCGCCTGCTCCATCGACCTCTTCCCGGCCTCTGACCGCGACATTTCATCCGTCACGCTGTGTCTTGATGCCAACGAACTAAGCGAACTTAAGCGGCGCATCAGTCGCTTCCGTCAAGACATGCTTGCCTGGGCCAGCAAGCAAGAGAACCCACGGCAGGTCGTGCAAGTCAACATTCAAATGTTTCCTATGTCTAAGGAGGACAGCAATGAGAATAAAACAACTAAACCTATTCTTTAGTACGCTCTTAATGGTCGGAGCGTCTCTCACGTCGGGTGCCTGCGAGGGCGTTGAGACGGGCAATCCGCCACTCAAGGTCACCCAGGAAATCCGCAATGAAACGGCCACCGAGCTTCGCATCGAGGGCGCCACGCTCACGATACCAGAGGGAGCCGTAGAGGACCCGGTCGAAGTGACTGCCGAGCAGCTTTCATTCTCACCCGATTCGGAGTTCGTCGCCTACACGAGGACTTACCGCTTCTATCCTTTCGTCCTTCGACTGGCGAAACCTGCCTTATTGGTGTTTGAGGTTGATAACATCCCCGAAAACGCAGAAGTATTCTACCGTCCTGCTAGCGACAAGAGGTACAGACCTTAGAGAGCTCTCAGGAAGGCAAACGCGTGACCACGACGCTTGTGCAGTTGGGAGAGGCTTTTGTCGGCGCGCGTGGTGCTGTGGGGACCCGTTGCTCCACGGATGGTGACTGCGCCGAAGGTCTCACGTGCTTTAGCGAGCTCGCGGGTGAGCGACGCGTTTGTACCCAATCGTGCAGCCAAGGTGGAACCTGTCCCGCAGGCACGGAGTGCGTGCGGGACGCTCCGCACTACGACAACGGCTCGGTTGAACCGCTTTGCCTGCGTCCGTGTGGTGAGCCCGCCGATTGCGCAGGCCTCGGCGCTGTCTGCGACTCATTCGAGTCCGTAGAACAACTGTACTGTCTGTAGCAACATCGTCAGCGCATAGGGTGGCTCTGCAGGGGCGACGGTTCGCACGGCTAGTTGGCAGCGCGGACCCCCGCCCCTGCAGACACTCCAGGATTTGTCACCGCCGTAGACAAACGGTTCACGCACTTGTTCCCAAATAAGACCGGAGCACAAACCTAATGATTGGGTTAAGGTCGTGGACGTCCTTCTAACTGCTGCTGGCTTGGGAAACTGCGGGCCTTGGAAGACGATCGCATCGGGGTTGGCACTCCACCCGTGAACGCACCGACGCTTCGCCGTAGACGAGCGGCTACATAAGGAGCCGGGGAAACGTCTACTGGGCCACGCTCTGAGTTTCCACGCAGCCACCTTTGAAGTGGCCTGACCCGGTGGGGGGGCTGAAGTTTACGTGCCGATGCACCGTCTGGGATTAGCAGATGCCCGAGGGGGCGAGATAGTGGCTTATTGGGGGCAAAGGGCTCTACACTACCGGCATGGAAAAAGTAGGCTCGGCGCTCAACCATGGTGCTGTCGGCAACGGTCGCATCCTCGCGCTTATCTCAGACGACTGTAATGTGGATTGGCTTTGCCTCCCGCGGTTCGACTCTCCCTCCATCTTTTGCGGACTGCTCGATCGAGAGAAGGGCGGCGTTTTCTCGATCAAGCCAAGCGGCGACGAGCGTTACCGCTGCAGCATGCGGTACATCAACAACACCAACGTGATCGCCACGACGTTCGAGTCGAAGGATGACGCCTTCGAGGTCATTGACTTCGCCCCGGCCGTGCAGATCGGCGGAACGTTCCAGCGGCCGCCCGCACAACTTGTGCGATTGCTCCGCCCGCTGCGGGGCGCACCCCGCGTGCGCATACATTTCGAGCCGCGACCTGAATATGGTCGGATTACACCTCAGATTCTTCCGGCTCAGCGCGGCATCATCGCTGTGGGTGGAGAACAGCCACTCTACCTGCATGCCAACATCTCCACGCCATCGCTCGCTGAGGGACGGTCCTTCGTCCTAGACCGGGAAGTTTCCCTCGTGCTGACTTTTGGGGTGCCCGTCTTTGACTGGTCTGAATCCTACGCCAGTCGCACGTTGGCTGAGACGGTACGTGCGTGGCGCAGGTGGGTGATGCACTGCGCGATTCCATCCGTCACACCGCGCGAAGTGATTCGTAGTGCCCTGGCACTTCGGCTGCACGTGTACGACGACACCGGGGCGATCATTGCTGCTGCCACGACATCCATTCCTGAGGCGCGAGGCACCCAACGCACCTGGGACTATCGCTTCTGCTGGCTTCGTGACACGGCATTCGTCTTGAGGGCGCTTGACCGGCTCGGGCAGCTGGAGGAAAGCGAGCGCTTCCTTCGCTTCCTCACCGACCTGGTTTTCGTGCCTGGCAGGCGGCTCCAACCGCTGTACGGCATCGGCGGAGAGACCCAACTTACAGAGCGGATCCTAGATCACCTGGAAGGGTGGGAAGGGAACGGTCCTGTGCGGGTGGGGAATGATGCCTACACACACATGCAGACCGACGTCTACGGCGAGACAGTGATGATACTTTCACGCCTCCTGCGCGATCCGCGTCTCACCCGGCCTTCGACCGAGTGCGAACGCCTCTTTTCCTACATCAGTCTCCTTGCGGAACAGGCGCTCGAGGATGCAAAAAAGGTCGACAGCGGGATCTGGGAGTTCCGAAGCGAGCTCAAGCACAACACATTTTCTAAGGTGATGTGCTGGGTGGCAGCCGAGCGCGGCGCCACCGTAGCTACCGAGCTTGGTTTCGTTGGCAAGGCCAAAGCCTGGCGCAAATCTGCCCGTGAGCTGAAGGACGAAATCCTTCGTGAGTCGTGGAATGAAAAGGAGCAGATGTTTGCGCAGTCCTACGGCAGCGAGCATGCAGACGCTGCTAACCTGCTTATGCCCTCGGTCGGCTTCATCGAAGCCACGCATCCCAAGTTCCTGAGCACCTTAGAGGCGTTTGATCGGCTTCTGGTGCGGGACGGACTCGTTCTTCGTTACACCAATCCCGATGACTTTGGGAAGACCACCAGTGCTTTCCTCATCTGCTCCTTTTGGCGGGTTGAGGCCTTAGCCAAAGCCGGTCACATCGAGCGTGCCATGCGCGAGTACGAGCACCTCATCTCACACGCCAATCCGCTCGGCCTCTTCAGCGAGGATGTTGAACCGACCACCAAGGAACTGCTTGGTAACTTTCCGCAAGCTTACACCCACGTCGGGATCATCAACTGCGCGACCACATTGAGCATGATGCTTGCGCCCACGTCAGGCGACAGCTTCTAACGGATCCACAGCTTTTGCGCGCACACTAAGGCTGCGCAGCAGCAACGGCATGCGCAAGCATCGCGGGAGTGCACCAAGATCACCGTGGGCTGCGCTACTGCAATACTGATGGTTCCTGGTCCGGCGACAGCCGACCGGAACACGTCACGACTTGCATATCGAAGGCGCGCGTTCTATGGGCATCGGGAACGCTCGTTTAGCTAACTCACGTGGGGCTTGCGGCGTGCGTTCATCAAACGCACCATCGTGAGCCCAGAATCCAGAACACCTAAAGTCGTCGTGGCGTCGAATCGCGGACCCTACCGCGTGGTGCAGGCTGGAGGGCGCCGCAAGACGGTCAGAGCCGCGGGCGGTCTTGTCACCGCGCTCGATCCTGTGCTCCGTAAACGAGGCGGCGTTTGGGTGAGCGCGCAGGCAAGTGACGAGCCGCGGCTGACCGATGTCGCCGACCTGGATGGTGCATACGATCTCGCGCTGGTCAGCCTGAAGCGTAACCTGCAGCACGCTTTCTATTCCGACGTGTCAAATGGGGTGTTGTGGCCGCTTCTGCACAGCTTTCCGCCAACAGTGCGTTTTTCTGAAGCGCCTTGGGATGCCTACCAGACAGCGAACCAGAAGTTTGCTGATACCATCATCGAGAAGTCCGATGATTCGGTAGCCATTTGGATTCAGGACTATCACCTGATGCTTGTGCCGCAACTAATCCGCTCAAAGCGGCCGCACGCGAAGATTGGCTGGTTCTGTCACATCCCGTGGCCAAGCCCTGACTTGTTCGCGATCCTGCCTTGGCGTCGCGAGGTGCTTGAAGGCTTGCTTAACTCCGACCTGCTTGGCTTTCACACGGAAGCCTACGTCCGTAACTTCCTGTATTGCGCTCAGGCGCTGACCGACGCGGAGGTCAACCTGAAGAAGTGCACCGTGAAACACAACGGCCGCATTGTGCAGGTAGCGTGTCTTCCAATCGGGGTTCCCTACCGGGAGATCGATACCCTGGTGCGCGAGGGCGATCTGATGAGCGACGCAGCTCAACTCAAGAGCGTCATCGGTCATCGTCGCATGATTCTGGGCGTCGACCGGCTCGACTACACCAAGGGGATCCCTGAGCGCATGCTCGGCTTTCGCCGTTTGCTCGAAACCCGGCCATCCATCCGGGAAGACGCCGTCCTCGTTCAGGTGATGGTCCCTAGCCGAACAGACGTCGAAGCCTACGCGCGCCTCAAGAGTGAGGTCGACCGGCTGGTGGGCGACATCAACGGGCGATTTGGCCGCACCGGTCGGGTAGCGGTGCACTACCTCTACCAGAGTCTCGACCTGAAGTCGCTGTATGCGCACTACCTCGCGGCAGACGTCGCCCTGGTGACTCCGCTCCGCGATGGGATGAATCTCGTGGCTCAGGAGTATGTGGCAGCGCGTGCCGACCATAAGGGAGCGCTGGTGCTAAGTGAGTTTGCGGGAGCGGCGACTTACCTCAAGGCGGCGTTGCAGATTAATCCTTACGACGTAAATAGCATTGCCGATGCGCTTTCAACCGCACTGACAATGCCAGCAGACGAAACCCGCCGCCGCATGGTGCGGATGCGAAACTCTGTGCGACGGCTCGACGTACACGAGTGGGCTGACAAGTTTCTCAAAAAGCTCAACGCATCCCATGATTAGATGGCATTGGGGCGAACACCCGTGTCGATCCGCGGGTAAGCCCACCTCCGACCTTTGCAGGGGCACCTCGCGTCGCCCCACGCGTGGGCCACAGAAGCATCAACAAAGTTGAAGGTGTGGTGCAGGAACTGAAATGACGATCTCCAGATTGGAAGAAATGGCCGAGCGTGTGGTGAACTTGCCCGGACCACGGCTCATCGCGTTCGACATCGACGGCACGCTTGCGCCCGTTGTGCGAAATCCCGCTGATGCGCGCGTCCCGGAACAAGCACTCGAACATCTTCGGCTGTTGCAAGAGGCACCTCAGGTCATGCTAGCCTTCATCACGGGACGCGACGCCAAGAGCGCCAACACCATCGTTCCGCTTGAGCGAACGTGGCTTGGTGCTGAACATGGGCGCGTGCTAGTTGGACCTGGTCCTATGCGACTTCAACCGCCCGACGAAAAGCGTTCGCCGAAGCTTTTGGATCTGGAAGCATGGCTAGCGGAGGAGCTGCCAGAAGGAGCCTTGGTCGAGAAAAAGCCGGCGGCCACTGGAGTGCACGTGCGAGCTCTTGCAGAGCAGGACGAGGCGGCCGCAGCAGCCATCTTGGAGCGTGTACGGACCAAGGCTGAAGCGATGGGCCTCTTTGCTCGCGATGGAAGGAAGCTCATTGAAGCTGAACTGGAGCGGCACGACAAAGTTGAGGTTCTCCAGCGCGCTGTGGAGGCCTCTGGCGCCAAGAGCGTGTTCTTTATCGGCGACGACTTCACAGATTTCCGCGCCATCCAGTATGCCGCCGCGCGAGGCATCGGTTTATTTGTGAAGTCGCCGGAGCGTACGCTAGAGCAGCCTGATCAGTGCACAGGCACACTCGACGGCCCTCAACAAGTCGCCGATTTCGTCGAGCATCTCGTGCAGAAGCTCTGCTAAGCCAACGCTATGGTAGGCCGAAGCGCTTGAGAGAACAGCCAGGCCCGTAAGCTGCGGCAAGGCGCGTAGCCGCCCTACCTATCGCGCCGCTCCTCCGGGCGACAGCCATACCTCCGCGGCTCACCTCGCTATGGCGTTCAGGTTGTTCGAGATTTGTGCGCGCCCGTAAGCTCCGGCAAGGCGCGTAGCCTTTCTACGTAACGCGCCGCTCCTCCGGGCGGCAGCCATACCTCCGCGGCTCACCTCGCTATGGCGTTCAGGTTGTTCGAGATTTGTGCGCGCCCGTAAGCTCCGGCAAGGCGCGTAGCCTTTCTACGTAACGCGCCGCTCCTCCGGGCGGCAGCCATACCTCCGCGGCTCACCTCGCTATGGCGTTCAGGTTGTTCGAGATTTGTGCGCGCCCGTAAGCTCCGGCAAGGCGCGTAGCCTTTCTACGTAACGCGCCGCTGCGCGGACGTAAGCCAAAGCTCGAACAACCTGAACGCCATAGAGGAAGTTGACGAAGCCGCGTAAGTATACAAGGATCACCAGCGATGCGACTTCGCTTCCTCGCACGCTGGCTGCTTCCCTTCAGCGTGATGCTAGCCACTTTGGTGATCGTTCCGCTGCGCATCCTGGATGAGCAGGGGTTACCACGCTACCACACACTTCGAGACAAGCTGGATGAGGCAAAGGATGAAACCGCGGATCTCGAAGAAGAGGTGCGGGTACTTAAGCATCAGATAGAAGCTCTACGCAGCGATCCGCGGGCTATCGAACACGTTGCTCGCGAGGACCTTGGCTTGGTGCGAGAAGACGAAATCGTCTTCCAGTTTGAGGACAAGTAGGTCGATCGAGTGCAATGGTCATGCGAAACAGGTGGACTTGCAAATCATGCCCGAGGAGCGCTGTCTTCCTCAGTGGGCGAACTCCTTAATGTTTTGCCTACTTCTTGCCGAAAAGCCCGCCGACAGCGTCGATAGCCGAGGACGCGGCTGAGGCACCACCACTCCCGCTCAACCACCCATCGATCTGCTGCGCCAATGGCGCAGGTGCACGCTGTTTAATAAAGCCCACTACAGTGTCCACTGCTGTTCGCGCTTGCTCTTCCGAGATGCCTACGCGCTCACTAACGAGTTTGACTACTTGATCCATCTTGCCCCCTGTTGCATGTGGTTTGTAAGGTCATAGCACAGGGCCTGCGCCTTCATTACCTCTTCACTCACTACCTCTTCACAAGATTGCTCCTTCACTGAGGATCACTCCTTCACTGGAAGGCTGGACATATAGGTCGCCTCGTCAGCCGCAACTTGTAGCCGCTCCAGCACCCTGGCTTCAAAGGGGGCCCTGTGGAGATGCCGATCGTGTCGAGTCAGTGTTCGGAAGAACACTTCGGCGGCGAGCCAACTGCCAAGCCGGCTGGGGTGATGTCCATCCTCATCGTATAACTCCAGATCGCTCTGTTCCCGAACAAGAGCGAACGCTTTTCCGACGGGTGCTATCTCTGCGCCCACTCGAACTGCAAGTTCGTTGTACGCGGACGTGAGCTTGCAGTCCATACCCTCAGGCGAGCCGCCTGACCACGGCTCCCCGTAAGCTGCGTGCCCGGGTTTTCTTGCCCAGGTTTGGTAAAGCACCACCGGAGCGCCCTCTGCCTTAGCCAGCTCAGCAAAGCGCGCGCCGTAGGTGTAGAAGTTCTCCAAGTTGTGCAGCGGACCCGAGCTCAACTCTTGAAGAATAACCCAACCCCACGTCCGCTCTCGAAGATACCGAGCAGCTTGTCCCTGATCCCAGTGCTGCTTTAGGGTGGCCCCGCCTGGCGCTTGCATGCGCGTGGAAGTCTTCGGCTGGAAATCTGACGCCCGAATCATCGCCGAAAGAATGCGCGGCATCGCGTGGTAGTGGGTGTAGCTGTTGCCAATGAAGAGGGTCCAGGAGCGTCGAAGACTACACACCGCCTTCCTGTAGTGGCCTACTCACTAGCCGCACGCAACCTGCACGGATCTGCATCGCCGCGCTGACCTCCAACGCCGACACCAGTCCCAAACGCCGACACTAGTGCCAAACGCCTGTGCCCGCCTCCTACTACAGAGTGCTGCTGAAGAAGCGGGCGTTCCACAGCCTTTGCCAGATGTTCTACGTGAATGAAGAACCATCGGCCGAGCCGCAGCAACTCGAGCCGGCTGGTCGCATCCTCAACCATCGCATTGTCAACTAGGGTAGCGAAGTCGCCGAAGGCGGAGCGAGCAGGTCTTTCTAGGCTGGGAGGGCTTGACCTCTCCTAAGGGGCAGTGGGCGCCGAAGCAAGATCTTGCCCGTAATCGACCGTGTGATAGATCCGCCGAGGCAAGGCGGACAGACGCGGGCGGACAGATGCAGACGCGGGCGGACAGATGCAGACGCGGGCGGACAGATGCAGACAAGCGCCGCCATTGTGACGGGAGACGCATAGATGAATATCAACATAGCCGAATGGGGAACCATGGTCCGCGCCTTCGCGGTCACCTGGGGCCTCAGGCTCATCGGCGTCGTCGCCACACTCGTTGCAGCCTGGCTCTTTGCTAAGTGGGCAGGCAAAGCCGTGGGACGTGGACTCGAGGGCACAAAGCTTGATGAGACGCTCAGACGCTTCTTCACCAAAGCTGTGCGGTATGTCGTCCTCATCCTCGCCGTGATCATGTGCCTTGGTGTTTTCGGCATCGAGACAGCGAGCTTTGCTGCTGTCATCGCAGCCGCCGGTCTGGCGATCGGCCTGGCGTTTCAGGGCACGCTGAGCAACTTTGCCGCCGGCGTTATGCTGCTTTTGTTTCGCCCGTTCAAGGTTGGAGATTTCGTTTCCGTTGCCGGTGTGATGGGCACGGTGAAGGAAGTGGCGATTTTCTTCACCGAGTTAGCAACGCCCGACAACCGGCGCGTTGTGGTTCCCAACAGCAAAATCTTTGGCGACACCATCGAGAACATCACCCATCACGAAACGCGGCGTGTCGAGGTATCAGTGGGCGTTGACTACTCAGCGAAAGTTGACGCAACACGCAAGATCCTTGAGCAGGCGATTGAGCGTGTTCCTGAAGCTTTAGCAGATCCCGCACCCCAGGTGTGGCTCGCTGAGCTTGGCGCGTCGTCTGTGGATTGGAAAGTACGCGCATGGGCTAAGACCAGCGACTTTGGCACTGTGCATCAAGCATTGACCGAAGCCGTCAAAGGCGCGCTTGATGAAGCTGGCGTTGGCATCCCCTTCCCACAGATGGACGTGCATCTAGACGACCGCTTCATCCGCGCTGTTGCAATGGATAAGACACGAGGCCGCGGCTTTAGTCCTCGTACCGGAACCGCCTAAGTAGGAGATAGACGATGAGCCAACTGCCCTTCGCGCCCAAGCATCGACGCGCTGCCTTTGCCTACGGCCTCTACGCAGCAGGGCTGTTCCTTCTGACGCCTATGCCTGCATCTGCCCAGGATGAGCCTCTTGGTAGAGACTTCGAGGGTGCCATCGATGCGGATATCTCCGTGGCTGAAGGTCCCGACGGGAGGCCTGACCAAAACCAAGCCTCTTGGACAGCCAATGCTGGCGGCGTGCTCAACACGGGCAACACCCGCTCGCTCGCACTCAATGCTGGCACCCGCGCACTCGTCTCTCGCGGACAAAATCAATTTTCGGGGGATGTGCAGTTCGCCTATGGCCGCGCCTCCGTGCAAGAGGAAGACAATCCAGGCACATTCAGTCCCTGGACGACCAACACCAATAACCTCAACGCGCAAGCACGCTATGACCGCTTCCTCACCCTTCGAGACGGTCTCTTCGTCGGCTCACGCCTCAGGCACGACCGCTTCGCCGGTCTGGAACTTAGGCTCCAGGGGCAAACGGGCTACGTAAGAAGCTTCGTGCGACAGGAGAACTACCGGATCTGGGGTGAGGTGGGCTACGACCTGACCTACGACGACTTATTTCCGGACGGTGGCGATGACTACGTCCACTCCGTTCGAGGTTTCTTTGGCTACGAGAATCAGATCAACCCGATTCTGGCATTGATCACTGGCCTAGAAGGGCTCTACGACGTCCAAGACGCTGAAAACGTTCGCGTGCAGTGGGTCAGCGAAGTGGTCTCCAAAATCGACGACAACTTCCAGCTCAACCTCACCTTCGCCGCACGCTTCGACAATGTACCCGTCGAAGGTCGAGAGGAGCTCGATACGCTGACGACTCTCAACCTCGTCATGACGCTGCTGTAGAGCACGGGTGCAGGTTCAACTTGTGAAAGTTCTACCCTTGCCGCGAGTACGCTGCAGCTGCGTTGAAATAATTTAGCCGTAGCGCTGCTATGGCTAAACTCTCTCGCCTTGCTGCACCGACTCGGGGCGGCGATTAGATTCGTCCACAAGTTGAACCTGCACCCGTAGAGCACACGCGCGGCTGCGACGTGCAGTATATTTGACACGAGGCCTCCTTTCATGGCAGGGGTGGATGATCGTGCTTGTGCAGCTGCTACGAGGTGTGCGGTGGTTTACCCGCGTCGGCTGGACCTTGGGAGCGCTGGTACTGGCACTCGTCACCTGGCACTGGGGGCGGTTCCGACCGCCCTACGCCGCGTGGCCCTTGGTGGTTTTTGCCACGCTGGCAGCAGCTTGTGTGTGGTGGCTTTGGCGTGCGCCGCGCATCGGTGAACCTCGAGTTCGTCGGCATGCCGCTCTCGCGGCTCTTGGGGTGGTCTCGGCCCACAGCCTGACACAGGCATTAGCGGAAAGTGAACGCGAGGCTTACCCTCTCGTCCTCCTCACGGTCGCCCTCATCGGCGCCTTTGCGCGACCGCAGATCACAGCATGCGCCGTCGTTGGCACCTCGCTCATGGAAGCCTTTGCTCCTGTGCCACTCGAAGCTCGAACGCGCGCGTTCCACTTCTTCTTTGCCGTAGCTGCAGCGTCGATATCCGCATTGTCAGCACGCATTGAAGTGGTTCGCGTGAGGCAACGGGCTCGGAGAGAGCGCAATGCGGAACGTCGACGCGTTGAGCGGGATGCGAGACTGTTTAGATTGGTCACGGCACCTACTGACGGGGCGGGATGGGATGAAGACCGGCTGCTGCACTCGTCTGCATTGGAAGTGAAGCGTACGCTCTACTTCACGCTTCTTTTGCTCAAGCGGACGCTGAAGCTCAACACCTGTGCCCTCTTTCTGCTCAGCGATGACGAGAGTCGCGTCGAGGTGGGCGAACTAGTCACCGAGAGCGATGCGACGCAGGCGGGGCCGTTTGACCGCCGTGCCGGAGTGTTTGGGGTGATTGTGCAGCGTGGGATCGCCGCGATGCTCGAGGGGCTAAAGCCGAACTATGCAGGGTTACCCTACTACAGCGAAAACCCTGGCATACGCCACTTTCTTGGCGTACCAGTGAAAGAGCAGAGCATCACCTGCGGTGCACTTTGCGCAGACAGGATCGTTGACGAGCCGTTCACCCCTGAAGAAGAGGAGGTGCTAACTGAAGCGGCACGTCATCTTGTTCGCGCTCTTGAAAACGAGCGTGTATTTACGCAGCTTGAGCGCTCCAAGCACGAACAGGCCATCTTATATCGGGCTTCCCAGAGCTTGGGCGCGGCGATGAATGAGGAGGCCGTTGTGGATGCGGCGCTTGAGACGACAGGTGCTATTGCCACCTTTGATTTTGCGGCCGTGACTCGCCATGACAAGGGGCGGCATGTGGTGGTCCGAGCCACCGGGCTGGATGCAGAGCGTTACCAGGGGCTGAGCTTCAAAGGGAATGCCTCTCTTACCGCGATGGTGGTCAAGAACCGCCACTACCTCCCCTTTCGTGGCGACTTCGAAGTGGAACGGCATGTGCTCTTCACCAAGCGCGCAAATCCTAATTCACTGCGTTCGCTGCTGGTGCTTCCACTCAACGTTCGAGAGCAGACTATTGGCACGCTTGTGGTTGGTGCGCAGCGAGAGCACGCTTTCAGCAGGTCCGCACGCACGGCTCTTCAAGTGCTGACTCAGCAGGTCGCAGTTTCGCTCGCCAACGCTGCTTTTGTCAGGCGCCTGGAAGAACTGGCTACCACAGACGGCCTCACCGGCTGCCTCAACAAGCGCACCTTCCTCGAGGAGCTTGAGCAAAAACTCAAATCCGCGGCGCGGTTTGGTCGCCACCTCTCCCTGGTCGTCACCGACATTGACCACTTCAAGTCAGTCAACGATACCTACGGACACGCAGCAGGTGACATCGTGCTGCGGGGCTTAGGAGGCATTCTGAGACATGTAAAGCGTGAGACCGACACTGTCGCACGCTTTGGGGGTGAGGAGTTCTGCGTTCTATGTGAAGAAACAGACGGAGCGGGCGCTGCTTTATTAGCGGAACGTATTCGGCAGGAACTAGGTAGCGCCACCTTTCAAAGCGAGGGTGGGGCGCTGCAGGTGACTTGCTCCGCCGGTGTGGCCACTTTTCCTGAGGATGCCAGCAGCGCCAAGGATCTCTTCGAGGTGGCCGACCGTGCGCTCTACAACGCAAAGCGCAGCGGCCGAAACCGCGTGTGTGCCGCCGCTTGAGCGCGCACTCCCCATCATGCGCATTGAGCGCCGTGATTAAGCACGCCGGCAGGCTCTCACGTAGGTCGGCGCGCCGCAGCGCCCGCATGCGAATGGCAACGTCCGCTCCCCGCCGGACCGCACCTGCAGAGTCTCCCATGGTCATGGCTACTCCTTTAGCCGCAGCATGCGTAGTTTCCTGCCCCAATGCGATCCAACTTCGACAACGCCTCACTCTCGATGCCACTACGTGCTACGCGAAGGTCTCTTTCTTGGCCAAACTGCGGGCCTCTAGTAGGTTGGACGTAGCCGCTATGGTGAATCCCTATGTCGCACACGAACAATGAGCGAAATGTGCTGCGCAGGAGTAGTTTGTGCTGGATGTTTCTTTGCTCCTGCATGATGCAAAATGCCAGCACGCTATCGAAGCTTCAGGAGTCCGTGTCGGCGCATAACGATGCGGCGAGGTGGGGCCGACTCGACCTCGCGCTCCTCAATGTGGCTCCCAACTACCGGCAAGACTTCGGACAGCGTCACGCCACCTGGTCACGTGACGTTCAACTCGCCGACTCAGACATCACAGCGATGCACATCGAAGAAAGCGGACAGGTCGCGCATGCAAGCGTCGCACTAAGTTGGTATCGCACGAGTGAGATGACCCTCTTCCAAACCGTGTTGCAGCAGCGGTGGCGCAAGCACGAGTCCGGCTTTCTGTTGGAGGATGAGACCGTTGTCGCAGGCAGCCCTGAGCTTCTAAACGTTCAGGCGTCGCCGGGTGCAGGTCTTGAGGCTCCTTCCGATCCGAGCGCTGGCACCGCACGAGCAAAGTAGAAACAGGTCCGCGCAGGAGCATCGCGGTGGCCCGAGGGCCGATGCGTCGCCGCTCACTCAGCGGGACCCACCGCCCTGCGGGCGGTCCCCCCAATACGTTCGCTCACGATGCATCCGCCCTCGGGCCTGTCCTACATGCCGACATGCGGGAGGAGAGTGGGGCGTAGGCGACTTCGCCGAAGGGCTCAGACTCATTTCCGGAGCGAACCCACTGATCTACAACAATGTTTGGATGCCATGACCGTTTCCTCCCTGCTACGCGAACACGTTAGTGATGGGCGGGGGAGTTTGGGTGAATGCCGCGGGATTGGCTTCCGCGGTAGAGGGTTTGGGTGCCAAACCCTCTGTAAAAGACGTATCGCCGCTCACTCAGCGGGACCCACCGCCCTATGGGCGGTCCCCCCAATACGTTCGCTCACGATGCATCCGCCCTCAGGCCTGCCGTGAATGCCGGCAACAAGCGGGTTGAGAGTGGCGTAGTCGACTTCGCCAAGGAGGCTCAGACTCATTTCCTCTCCTCGGAGTATGCGTCCGCTTGACTGGAACTTCTTTGAGATGCGACAATCCTGAACATCTAGCCTAGCTGAAGTTGGCTTGCTTTAGGATCTTACGCGTGAGGGCCGACACGCCCACTGTGTGTAGCTTGTCGAGCGCGATGAAGCGGACATGGGAGGGCAGAGTTGCCTGAGTTGCCTGAACCTCTGCGCGCCAAAGCGCCACGTGCAGCTTTCGGTGGCTCAACACGTGGGTCACGTTCGCCTTGAGGTTTTCTAAGCGCAGCGGGGACAGACCCGCTGCGGCAACAGCTGCGCGTGCTGCTGCTTCACCCTCGCCTTCGGCAAGAGGCGGAGTCCAGGTGCCGCCGAAGAGCTCCGCCTGCTGACGAACCAGGAGAACCTTTGTATTGGAAGCCTGAAGCGCGACAACCGCCGTCCAAGCCACTGCCTTCGTAGGTGTCCGCCGCTTAGCTACCGGCAGCTGCTCGGTCAGTCCTTTTGCACGAGCCTGGCAGAACGGCTCAAGCGGACAGGAGCTGCACCGCGGATGTGCCTTCGTACATACGGTAGCGCCCAGATCCATCAGCGCCTGGTTGAAGTCACCAGGACGCTGCTGATCAAGCGCGCCCTCCGCCACGTCACGCACCGCAGAGCGGTTACCTGCAGTACCGAGCGGCGCGCGAATGGCCGCAAGGCGCGAGTAGACGCGTGAAACGTTTCCGTCCACGGCGGCACGAGGCGCGTTGTAGGCAATGCTGCTAATCGCCGCGGCTGTGTAATCGCCAACACCGGGCAACGACAGGAGCTCCTCAGCATCGCTTGGGACACGACCTCCATAGCGGGCGCGCACCTCCTGCACACCCCGGTGCAAAAGCCTCGCTCGCCGGTAGTAACCAAGGCCCGACCAACACGATAGTACCTCGTCAAGAGGCGCATCCGCCAGGCGTTCAAGAGTAGGAAACCGTGTCAGGAACCGAGAGTAGTAGGGCCGCACCGCATTGACCTGCGTTTGCTGCAGCATCACCTCACTCACCCATACGGCGTACGGGTCCCGCGTTGTTCGCCAAGGTAGGTCGCGACGTTTCTCGTCAAACCAGCTAAGCAAGCTCTTCCGCAGCCTCGCGGCGCTCTCCTGACTAAGGGACATGGACATTTTAAGGGTATCCGGTCAGTCCCTGGTGAGTCGGTTTTCGAGGAGGTTGTGCCTTCGAGTGCTGGGATCGCAGGAGACGCAGTCGACGAGAACTCCACGCAGAACCCCACCGGAGCGCACTTGGGTCTGAGGACGTAGGCCGAATGCACAACCTCCTTGGGAAGCGTCCTTTCCTGGTCGGAGAGCCACTGACCGGTTACTCTTGAGGAAGAAACGGGAGCAGCGGAAGGAGCAGACGCCGCACGATCAGCACCAGGGTGAAGGGCACGAGGACCGTCGCCAGCGAAGCAACGATCGAACGGCCTCCGGCCACCCGCGTCACCGCCTGCATCGCGGCAAAGAGCAAAAGAAGCGGGATGAGGGCGAAGAGTTCTGCTGCCAGCTGGAACTGCACGCCCCACGTGTTGGGAACGCTCCAAGCTGCAAGATAGAGCAACAGCCCGTGCGCCGGCAGCAACCAGCAACGGTAACTGAGAAAGACAAGCGCTGTGCGTCGCGCTTGCTCTTCTCCATAACCCTGCACTAGCTGAATGTACGGAACAGCGAGGGCCATCAGACTCACTCCAGCGACAAGAAGCGACAGACCCATCGATGCCGCGATATCAGCCAGGTGCACCTGAAGGCTCGTGTGGTCGAGAGGCTGAATCACCCAACCGCGCTCGAACGCGAGGGTCCGTGTGAAGGGGATCACGCCCTCGATCAGAGCAAGCGGGATCCACGTCAGCAGGAAGAAGGTCCACGCCGGACGCCGCGCGTGCGCGTTCAAAAAGCTCGGCGCTGATTGGACAGGTCGGAAGGCATCGCTGAGCGTGCGAATGAATCGAACGCCTAAGGCATGCCTCGGGAGCTCCCAAGGAACCACCGTCGGTTCCGCTTCTGCTGTGCCTTCAGTCTGGTTCACGTCATCTCGAGGAGCATAAGCGAGGGATCCTCAAGGTAGGCGATCACATCGTAGACAAAGGATGCTGCGGTGTGACCATCAACCACGCGATGGTCGAACGAGAGCGACAGCATCATGGTGTGTCCCGGAACGACCACCCCGTCGCGCACCAGGGCCCGTTCGCGTATCCGATGCACACCCAAAATGGCGACTTCGGGATAGTTGATGATGGGGGTAGCCAGGAGCCCGCCCTTTGTTCCCAACGACGTGATCGTGAAGGTTGAGCCTCGCAGTTCCTTGGATCCAAGACTTCCCGCGCGAGCCCCTTCTGAGAGCTCCGTGATCTGGACGGCAATGTCTTGAATGGAACGGCAGTCGGCGTCGGTTACAACGGGAACCAAGAGACCTTGCTCGGTGGACACCGCAATGCCCAGATTGCACTGCCCATCAAGAATCCACTCATGAGCCTCGTCGTCCATGTGGCTGTTGAGTTCAGGATGCTTGCCTAACGCCAGCGCCACAGCTTTGGTGATGAATGGCATGAACGTCAGCTTGATCTGCGATTTCGCGGCTACTGGAGCGAGCCTGCTGCGGAACTCCCGCAGTCGGTCCACCTCGCATTCTTCAACGAACGTCACGTGCGCTGCACGCTCCTTGGCGGTGCTCATCTTCTCCGCGATCTTGCGCCGCAGGCCGGTGAGAGGCCTCCGCTCATCAGCTCGAGAAGAAACGCGGACCTGATGAGGCTTTGCTACGACAGCAGACGCACGGCGGGGCCTCTCTGACGGGGATTCAAGACGCTCCTTATGATGCGCCACCACATCCTCACGGGTCACTCTGCCGTCAGGTCCAGACCCGCGTACCATGCGCAAGTTGACCTCCAAATCGCGCGCCAACCGGCGCACAGCAGGCGTGGCGAGGGCCTGCCTCGATGCGTCGGCCTCAGCACCTGACTCGGCCTCTGACTCAGCACCTGACTCAGTACCTGACTCAGCACCTAACTCGGCCTCTGACTCAGCCGTCTTCGCTCCCGCCTCCACTCCTGCCCCTGCCTCAGGAATTGCGCGCGCGCCGAGGCGTGTACCCGGCAGCTCCTCCGCAATGTCGCCTACAGCACGGGCACCGCTCCCGTCCGGAGGTTGCGGGGTGTCTTGTCCAGCATTCGATGGTTGCTCACGCACTGCTTCCCTATGCACTGCTTCCCCATGCACTGTGCCCTTATGCACTGCTTCCCCATGCACTGCGCCTTTATGAACTGTGCCCTCGGCATCTATCACAACCATCAACGACCCCACCCGAATTACCTCACCAACCGTCGCGCAAAGCTCTTTGACCACTCCAGCTTGAGGCACTTCGATGGTCACCGTCGCCTTGTCGGTCATCACATCCACCATGGGCTGGTCCTCTGAGACCGATTGCCCCTCGCGAACGTGCCAGGTTACAACCTCGCCTTCACTGACACCCTCACCTATATCGGGTAAGCGAAATTTGTATTCTTTCTCTGCGTCTGACATGCGGAAACCTCTTTATGCATACCGCGCCGTCTGTAGCAACGCCGGAAGAATGCGATGCTGCAACGGCAGGTACTCGCTCTCGAGCGAGTAGGGGAAGGGTGTGTCCCAACCTGTTATTCTCAGAGGCGGCGCCTCCAGGTGGACGAAGGCGTGGTCAATGGCGGTGCTAACCACCTCGGCGCCAAAGCCGCATGTCCGCGGCGCTTCGTGCACCACCACCATGCGTCCGGTTTTCTTGACGCTGGAGATGACCGTGTCCACATCCATCGGCCAAATGGTGCGCAGGTCGATGACTTCTGCATGGACCCCTTGCTGCTCTGCATCATGCGCTGCAGCCAAACTCTCGTAGAGCATGGCTCCCCACGTAACCAACGTGACGTCGTCGCCCTCTCGCACCACGTGAGCCTTGCCGAGTGGTACCAGATACTCCTCTTGCGGAACTTCCCCCCGCACGGCGCGGTAGATCCGCTTGGGCTCGAAGAAGAGCACCGGGTCCTCTGACCGAATGGCACTCAACAAGAGCCCTTTGGCATCGTGCGGCGTGGCCGGCATCACCACCGTGAGTCCAGGGACGTGCGCAAAGAGCGCTTCCGGCGATTGCGAATGGTAGTGCCCACCGCGAATGCCACCACCAGAAGGTGCCCGGATGACCAGCGGACAAGTAAATTCGCCTCCCGAGCGGTAGCGAAACTTGGCTGCTTCGTTCACGATCTGGTCAAACGCAGGATAGATGTAGTCCGCAAACTGCACCTCCGCGACTGGGCGCAGACCGTAGAGCGCCATGCCGATGGATGCGCCGACGATTCCAAGCTCCGAAAGGGGCGTGTCGACGACACGTTCTATCCCGAAACGCTCCGCCAGCCCCTGTGTCACGCGAAACACGCCGCCCAGAGAGCCGACGTCCTCGCCCAAAACAACCACCCGCTCGTCTTGCTCCATTTCGTGGATAAGTGCCTGATTGATTGCCCCAACCAGCGTCAGCTCCTTCACGGCGCCATCCCCTTGCTGCCTTTTCGGTTTGTGTTGCACATCTTCAACCATCAAAACGCCACATGTCGCTCAATCGGATGCACGATCATCCCGAACGGAGGGTGCATCATAGGCAGTCTTTGCAGGATCGTCATCCCTTGAGTGAGCCTGCGGTTCACCCTAGTGCTCTAGCGAGCGGCGCGGGGTGCGGTTTCACATTGACTGGGCAGTTCACGTCCATGTTGCTGCATCAGTGCTGCGCGGGCCGCGGCCTGGGCCCTTGTTCCAACTCATGCTTCTGGCGCTGAAGGTGCATTGGCTGCGCGGCGTACACATCGTCAAAGAGCGTGGAGAGCGCCGGTTTAGGCAACGCCTCTGCCTCCTTGACGCACTCTTTGAACTCGCGCTCCACATGATCTCGCCATTCCACATCGTGTTCATCTGTCCAGAGTTTGCGAACCGACAAGTACTTCCCAAGGCGCGTGATCGGATCATGCGCCCGATGCTTCGCTAACTCGTCTTCCTGGCGATACACCCGGGGGTCGTCGGAGGTGGAATGCCCCTCGAGTCGATAGGTTACAAGTTCAATCAGCGTGGGCCCCTGTCCAGACGCGCATTGGCGGAGCGCTTCTTTCACCACGGCGAAAACGGCGAAGACGTCGTTGCCATCGCATCGCGCGCTGCGCATGCCGTATGCGGCGCCTTTATCAGCGAAGTGTTCGGCTGCCGTTTGCTGGGACGCCGATACGCTAATCGCGTATTGATTATTGCGGCAGAGAAAGATGACCGGCGCTTTGCGTACACCGGCCAGATTCATGCCGGCGTGAAAGTCGTTGGAACTCGTGGCGCCTTCGCCGAAGAAAACCGCACTTGCCGCGTCGTCACCACGTATCTTGGCCGCCCACGCGACCCCCACAGCCTGCGGAATTTGGGTCCCAATGCACGAGCTCACCGAAACATAACGTAGCTCCCTGGATGTGTAATGGTCGGGCATCTGCCGCCCCAAAGCCACGTCACCCGCGTTGCCAAACATGTTGTTGATGTAGGTCTGGAGTGGAAACCCACGCCAGAGCAGCGCGCCGACCTCCCGGTAGCAAGGGAAGATCCAATCGCCGGAGCGAAGAGCCGCAGCCGACGCCACGATGGCCGCCTCTTCGCCCACAGCTCCAACATGGAAACCAATCCGTCCCTGCCTTTGAAGGGCGGTGAGCTTTTGATCGATGACCCGCGCACGCACCATCGCCTTGTAAATCGCGATAAGCTGCGGCTCTGTAAGCTCCGCATCGTAGTCGGAGCGCAGCAACTCGCCCTCAAGGGAGAGGAATTCAATCAGCGAGGAGTCTGCTCTGGTAGAGCGGCCCACCGATTTCTGGGATGGGGATCCTCTTTTATCTAAGGGTGACTGGGTTGTGGCCGTCACGGCAGCCTCTCAGTTGATAACTCTTAGGTGATGCGGTTTGCGCCCGTACCTATTTTCATACGGCTGCTCGCCCCGCCCCTGCAAAATCCCCTGAAGGAATGCCTCAGCGGCACGGTAGCTCGAGCGCACCAAAGGGCCCGAGGCAACATACTTGAGCCCAATCTTTTGTCCATGCGCGCGGTAGCCGTCAAACTCTGCTGGCTCAACGTAGCGTGCGACGGGCGCGTGCTTTGGCGTGGGTCGCAAGTATTGGCCAATCGTGACAACGTCGACCTGCGCGTCGCGGAGCGCCTCCATGGCCTGATAAACTTCAACCGTCGTTTCTCCGCAGCCGACCATCAGCGACGATTTGGTCACCGCAGCTCCCGCCTCTTGCGCATCGTTGAGTGTCTGGACCGAGCGGTCCCAACTGCAGCGGGCATCGCGCATGCTCCGTTGCAGCCGCGGAACCACCTCCACATTGTGCGCAAACACATCGGGCTGCCCCTGCGCCACCAGATGGGCTACATGAGCCGACGACCCTGCAAAGTCGCCAACCAAGGTCTCCACCAAAAGCTTCGGACTCCGCTGCTTGATCTCGGTCACAACCCGCGCCACGTGGTCGGCGCCGCCATCAGGAATGTCGTCGCGATCCACCATGGTCAGCACCACATACGCCAGATCCATTTGCGCTAGCGCCTGGGCGACCCGAAGCGGCTCCTCATAATCGACCACCCCGCCGGGATGTCCCGAGGTAACCGAGCAGAATCGGCAGCCGCGCGTGCATACGTCGCCAAGCACCATCAGCGTCGCCGTTCCCTCGCCCCAGCATTCACCGATGTTGGGGCAGCGGGCCTCTTCACACACCGTGTGGAGCTTCAAGTCATGAAAGCTCTGCTTAATGCGGAGGTACGATTCGCCTCCAGGAAGACGGGCTCTGAGCCAATCAGGTTTTCGGGCTACGTGCGCCATGAATTCCGATCCCTGCCGGCCCATCGCATCTCGTGAGCGTGCGGCACCAACTTAGTTTGAGTTTCATCCGTCAGCATGTCAAAGCTAGTGGCCACAGCACACCATCGGTAGCAGGAACCCACACGCGGGGCAGCAACCTCGGCCAGGCCGCCGTATCGCCTTCATGAAGAATGATGGTGTCTTGGCCCGACAAAGGCAAGCAGCACGAGGCACCTGAGGTATTCGTGTCGCGGCGGGATACCCACTGCTGCTTCATGAAGGAGGCTCCTTCTCAGAGGCTCTGTAAAGCAACCTTTGTAAAGCAACCTTTGTAAAGCAACCTTTACAAGGCCTCCTTCACAAGGCCTCCTTCACAAGGCAGCGGCTGGTCTCACGGCGAGGGTCGACGCCTTCTATTGCGCTTCTGTCTGGCATTCGTAGGTCGCTTCGAAAAACCTTACCAGGGGCGACTTGTTGGTTTCACCAGGCTGCGCGGTGAGCAGCTCGACACGCACCTCGAGGAAGGCCTTGCCTTCGCCAAGCTCGCCGATTTCAACCGGCGACTGCGCATCAGGCACTTCGGCCAGCAGCGTGAAGGGTTCCGCATCCAGCCCGGCCGCGCTGCTGGCTGTGCGAATATACCACGCGATGCTTGTTCCCTCCGGTGTGGTGGCTTCCCAGTGCAGCTTGTCCCAAACCGGTTGCCCGCCGATGCCTTCGCATGCACGCAGCACCCGCTGGTAATATCCGCGACCCGTGGCCAACGCCAGCTGCACCCCTGTCATGTCGGAGTAACAGTACGGTCCGTCAAGGCCTACAGCTGATTTAAAGAGCTGCGTATTGTTCGCGCCCTCAATCGGGTGAATCTCAAAATCGGTGTCGTCAAGAGTAGTGGGATTCGGCTTCTTAGGGTTGGGCTCCACCACGGTTGCAAAACCTGGTTGCTGATCGTTAATCGCCCACACTTTTCCGTCTGAATCAACTGCCATTCCGACAGCATACGCATCGCTTGAGGTATCAGGTGCGATGTTGACGAGGGGAGACTCTGACGAGAAATCTTTCGTCGCGAAGATGAAAACACCCTTGGCGTCACCACCTGCGTATACGTAGCCGAGACCGTCTGCCGCGATGCCCCGAGTGCGAATCGGAGTGCTTTTAAAAGTCCAGCGACTTCCAGCATCGGCTGAATGATCGTAGCGGTAGACGCCTCTCGGACCCGTGGAGCCTAGCCAAACATGTTGCTGGCGGTCCACTGTGATGCCATAGAGGCCCCCGGCGGGTTCGGAAAGGATCGTCTGCAGCGTGCACCGATCTTGCTCAGGCCCCACACCATCGCACGCTGCCACGCTGCAGCTGTCGTTGTCTCGGCACTGGGTGGTGTCTACCCGAAGCAGTTTTTTCTGCGGACGACCCACAACCCACAACTGCGCACGGCCATCCATGGCGAAGCCGTAGGGGTTAACCGGCGGCTTGAAGCGAAGAACCACCTCGCCCGACTCCCCATCCAGCTTTACGATCTGAACAGGTTCGTCGGCTCCATTGCCGTAGAGCCCAACCCAAACGTACTCGGTAAAGCCGCCATCAACCTGGGGCTCGTCCTGTGCCGCCACAGCCCGAATCACGCCGTTCCCGTAAAGTGGCGTGTTCCACAACATGCACTCATCGGCACCCCATGACAACATTTCACCGTCGGAAATCGCGCCGTCGCCATTGCTGTCGCGCGAGGTCTCTATCGTGCCGTTCCCGTTCTTGTCTTTGCAGCGCCGCTCGTCCGTGGCGAACTTCGTCACTGACTGCACGTCGCCGTTGGGGGTGCCTGAGCGGCCTCCGCCGCCAGCGTTACCGCCGCCCCGATTTCCTACGTATACAGCACCTGCTGTGTTAACTGAGGTTCGGGAAGGATCATTACTATTTCCGTGGGGGCCGGTGACGTAGCGCGCGAGCTCCTTGTAGCGCCCTTTATTGACGCCTTCGGCGATGGTTTCCCGTGTGCTGAACTTAGACACCTCGCCAGCATGAGAGCTCGGGATCCAGATATAAGGCTCGCTGGGCTGATCTTCCGAAGAGAGCTTGAGCCAACCGTTGTTGTCCAGCTCCACGCCCGAGTTCGCATCACTGGAACCGTCCGTCAAATCAAAGCCCGCTGGGGTGCCGGCTCCAGCCGCATCGGAGATGCAGCTCTGGTCGCATCCGCAGATCGGCGTGCCATCGTCGCACTCCTGGTTGGCGTTTCCGCTGTCGCCACCGCCGCTACCGGCGCCTTTCTTGTCGTCACCGCAACTGCATCCGCCAGCGTACAGGGCGGAAAGGAGTAGGCTGGCCAGGAGTGTGGGAAACTTCAGGGTCTGAGGGATTAAAATCATCTAGGCAACTTCTCCAGCTGATGCGAACGACACAGATGTCTCAAGTTAACGATCTTACCATTTTCAGTTCAGCCACTTCAACCAACAAACCCGAGCTTGAGTCCTCGCCCCGCAGCAACTGCGAGATGGGGACTGCCCATCGCTGAGATACGGCTTGAGATGCCTTACTAGGCGCCAACGCTGGAACAGAGCCGCGGCTTGCTCAGGTGGCACACGCCGCAGCGGCCCGCCCTACCAGGCGAAGCAGCTCGCGCTTGGCGGTGTCCAGGGTGATGTCGCCAAGGCCATGGATTCTTGCTGCAATCAGTTCAACCTGACTCCCTTTAGCACCCGCTGCGATGGCTACGCTCCGCGCGTGAAGCGCCATGTGTCCCTGCTGAATGCCCACCGAAGAAAGAGCGCGTAGAGCCGCTAGGTTGGATGCCATGCCCACACAGGCGGCCAGCATGCCAAGCTCCTGAGCCGACGCCACGCCCGCAGCATGGATGCCAAAGCGTGCGCCAGGGTGCACGCGTGAAGGACCGCCGACGGTGCCGAGGGCAAGCGGCAGCTCGATCTGACCTTGCAGATCCCCCCGTCCATTTTTCTTCCACCGACAGATGGGCTTGTATTGTCCGTCGCGAGCAGCGTAGGCGTGCGCGCCCGCTTCCACCGCGCGCCAGTCGTTCCCGGTGGCCATCGCCACGGCGTCGATGCCATTCATCACGCCCTTGTTGTGCGTTGCTGCGCGGTAAGGGTCGAGATCGGCAAACCGTGAGGCTCGCACGATGCCCTCACACACGTCTGCGCCCGAAAAGTTGGCCAGAGCAAGTTCGGCTTCGGGCACTGTGCAGCTGACACGGACGCAGCGTCTATCAGCCAGATTGGATAAAATCCGCAGCCCGATGCGGCCGCCGGTAATAGCTGCCAGCCGCGGCGCTGTTGCCTCGGCCACGGTATTAACCAGGTTTGCACCCATCGCATCACGGCAGTCCACAAGAAGATGAATGACCAGCACATCTTCTGGCAGTTCCCTCACTTCGATTCCGCGTACTCCGCCTCCTCGGGTAACCAGACCCGGGACGGCACGGTCAGCAAGCTGCCAAATCTCTTCCTCGTGCTGCTTGACGGCTTCTGCAGCTCTTGCGGCATCAACGACGCCCTCGAGCTGCACTTGCGAAATCATGATGGGCGGGTCGGCCTCGGCTGCAAATCCGCCGCCTTGGCGGATGAGCTTTGCCGCACCGGAAGCTGCCGCCACCACCGATGGCTCCTCGACCACCATCGGCGCCAGATAGTCGCGCCCATTCATCCTCACGTTGAGCGTGAGCGCGAAAGGCAGCGCGTAGGTGCCGATCACATTCTCCACGGTCTTATCCGCGGTTTCTTGATCGAGGCCACCTTGGCTTAGGGCGCGAGTGAGCTCTGCGCTATCCACATCAAGAAGCTCCGCTGCCAAACGTCGCCGTTCGGCAACGCTCATCTTATAAAACCCGGGTATGCGTGACGTGCGCCTGCTCACCTGTTATGCCTCACCCTACGTTGTCTCACCCTGGGTTGTCTCACCCTGGGTTGCCTCACCCTGGGTTGCCTCACCCTACGTTGTCTCACCCTGGGTTGCCTCACCCTGGGTCGATACCCTAGTGGACCCTTCCGAAGCGGAGATGCCCTCCGCACCAAAGCTTAAGGGCCATACCACAAACCCAGCCTTCGTACACGCCGACGAAAACAGCTTGGCTTCCTCTTCGCCGGCAAAGAAAACCACTGCGGAGTCACCGCCCCCCGCCCCTGAAGGCTTTCCCACACCTCCGTGCTCGCCGGCCAAGCTGGCTATGCGGCGAAGTTGCGCGGTGACAATCGCCGCTTGAAGTTTTTGTTCCAGCCGAAGCTCCGCATGCACGAAGGCTGAAGTTGCCTCACACAACCCGGCGAAGTTTGTGTCCTGGACAGCTTGAATGAAGGCCGCGCTTGCCGCAGACAGAGGTTTCATCAGGCCTGTGCGCTCATGGGGCGGCAACTGGGCCAGTCGATGGAGATACCCACTGGTGCGGGCGGAGGAGCCGCTCCAAACAACCGCAACATGCCAGTCGTCCGGCCACAGCATGCGGGCTACCTCCGGGCGCGCCGGGGTCAGCGCGCATCTGCGGTACTGCAGGAGCTGGCCCCATGTGCTGGCAGCAATATCTGCTCCACTGCCGAGCGGCGCGACCGACGCATGACCGGCAAGCGCATCTTCGAAAATTTGTTTTCTAGTCTCATGGTCGGTCAACAGACGGCCCGCGCAGGCGTAAACGAAGCCAGCCACTGCAACTGAAGCGGCAGCAGATGAGCCTAGGCCGAGCTTTCTCTTGCCGCGCCAGAGCTCCCCAACATCAACATGCAGCGGGGGAACCTCCAGGCCAAGCCGTTCTTGCGCGATGCGCTTAGACGCACGCATTTCGGCAGAGAGCGCGTCAGGCGAAGGCGCGGCGCCTTGTTGGAGGGCCAGACGCACATAGACCCGCTGCCGAGTCGCTGCCACTAAAGCTAGGCCGCCGTCTAGAACGGCATACTCGCCAATAAGCAGCAGCTTACCGGGCGCAGAAACCGCTGTTGGAGCGGTCACGGCTCAACGCCGGGCCCTGGGCGGGTGCAAATGGTCTCTTGTACGCCTTCCACTTCGCCGAGCGTCTTTTGCACATGCACCGCGTCCTGCTCTTGGCACAGCACCTTGACGTGTGGACCGGCATCGGCGGTAAAGAACGCGAGCACACCCTCGGACTCTCTTAACCTACGCGCGGCCTCCATCACACGGAGGGTGGTGGGCGTCCAGTAAAGAATGGCTGGATCGGCGGCCATGGCAGACGCGTGCATGCGCAGTGCACTCAGCTCGGCCACACGGCCGACGGCCGCCAGCGAACGATGTGCCAGAGCCTCCCGAAGCCTCGCACAAAGCTCCGGGGCGTCGCGCACGAACGCTTGATAAAAGGGGGAGGTCTTCTCCGTGTGGAGCATCGCGGCTGTTGAGCCAAGGTGTTTAGGCCCGCGGGCGCAGACCACCACGATGATGCAAATGTTCCAGTAGTCTTCAGCGTAGAGAGGTTGTGCGGCAACATCAACATGACCCGATGCAGGATCAGCGGCTGGGAGTTCGACAAAGCCCCCGAAGATCGAGCGTGCAGCCGAAGCGCTGCTTTGACGGGCAAGTCGGCTTAGCTCTGCCCGATCGAGTTGCAGCTTCGCCGCCCGTGATGCTGCAGTGACCAATGCGGCAAAGCCAGACGCGCTGGAAGCGAGACCCGCCGCAGTCTCGAAGTTGTTGGTCGACTCCACGCGAGCTGGCAATGTGAGCCTCGAGCGGACACGGATACGCGTGAGCGCCTCTTGCACACGGCCGGCGGCCTCGGGCGTGGCTCGCTGCCCGTTGATGTATACCTCATCGGAAGCCAATGCCTCATCAAACTCAACCCGCGTGTGCGTCACCAACGGGTCAAGCGTCACCGAAATGCTCGGAACGGCGGGCGAGTTGGCATTTAGATCCGCCTTGCCCCAGTACTTTGTCAGCGCAATATTGGCTCGGGCAGTTGCTGTTCCCATGAGCCTTTGCTCGCCCTGCTCACGATCTAAAGAGGGCATCGCGCGATCCATGTTGCTCCTGCTTGCTTCAGCGCTGCTTCCACGGCCATACCTGCCGCTTCATCGCGAGTGACTGCCACCATGCAGCCTCCACCGCCCCCTCCGGTGAGCTTTGCACCCAATGCACCGGCATCCACAGCGGCCTTGCATAGTCTACCGAGCTCAGGAGAGCTGACGCCCAGCGCGCTAAGATGCTGCTGCGCTTCAAGCATACACGTACCAAGTTGAGCAAGGTCGCCATGACTGAGCGCCGTCGCTCCTTGAGTGGCAAGCTCTTGCAGCTCTCGAAGTGCACGATGTGCTGCGATTTGGCCACCAGTCTGCTGCTCCTGCACCTTCCGCACCATCTTGGCTGTGCTCGAAAACTTGCCGGTATGACCGATGACGAGCGTCAGTGGAGCGCCGACATCGAGCGGCTCCCAGCAACTTCCAGACGTCTGCCTACGGTACAAGATGGGTCGCCCAAGCGCAGCCACTGCGCTGTCGACGCCAGACGGCGTCTCGTGAAACACCCGCTCCCAAACGAGGGCACGCTCCATCACGTCCTCAACTGCTTCCTCAATTTGCCAATGCCCATTGAGAGCCCGCACCAGAGCGACACCCAGAGCCGCTGATGCACCCAGACCAGCGCCTGCTGGCACTTCGAACTTCGCGTGCACTTCGAAAGTCTCACTGCGCTCGTAGGTGGCGATGAGGTCAACGAAAGCCTGCAGAAGAGCCTGATGTTGTTCGTCACTCGGCTGACGCAGCAGCTCTCCCTGCACGTCCGAAGAGAGACTGACCGAAAGCGCTGCTGAAGGACGAAGCGTCACGCGAACTCCGCGAGGAAGTGCGACAGCAATGGCCGAAGCACCATATACCACCGCATGCTCTCCTAGAAGTATGGCTTTAGCGCTGGCGAACATGCTCCATCAACACCGCAGGATCCACTAAACCTCTCGAGCAGTTAGGTACGCCGCGACTTCCTTTAGTCGCTTCAGTCCAACATCCCCAAAGCTCGCCTCCTGCAGGGCGGAAAGGGCCTGCTCCACCAATGCGTCCAGCCGCTCTTCGATGGCCTGAGGCACTTCAGCTTGCCGCATAACTGCAACGAGCTCGGCGATGCGTTCGTCAGAGACTTCTGGATGGCCGAAAACGCTGTCAAGCTGCTGAGCCTGCTGCGGCGTCAGCCGCTCACGCGCCACCTGGTTGACGATCGTGCGCTTGCCGCGCCGAAGGTCGCTGCCAACCGGTTTGCCCGTCCGTTCACTTTGACCGAAGGTGTCAAGCAAATCGTCTCGTAACTGAAAAGCCACGCCAAGAGGGGCTGCAAAACGGCTAAGCGCCTGAGTCTGCGCTTCGCTTGCGCCTCCTAATATGGCGCCAATCCGGAGGGGGCCAACGACGGTGTAACTGCCGGTCTTTAGTGACTGCATCTTCTCGACATCGGCATGTCCCAAGAGGTCGAGTTGCTGCCCAAAAACCACGTCCTCCTGCATCTTATGGAACACATCCAAAGCGCGGATTCGCTCCGGACGCTCGGAGACAGCGCCGAGCATCAGCTCCCAGGCGTAGGTGCATGCTAGGTCGCCGGTCAACACAGCCAGCGACGCACCAAGGTGGGCGTCGGCATGCTGTTGCTGCATGTGGGCGTGCAGCGAGAGCCCTCCGCGCCGAAGGTCATCCTGGTCCATCCAATCGTCGTGGATCAGCAGATACGACTGAAGCAACTCCTGCGCTGCTGCAGCGTCCCACAGCCACTCAAGGGGAGTTTGATGTTGCACGGCGAAGTAGCCGGAGGCGAGCACAGCAGGTCTCACCCGCTTTCCTCCCCGTTCGGTCAGTTCAGCCAGAGGTTCGACGAGATGCTTAGCCGCCGGAGAAGTCGTCCGCACCTCCTGGCGCTTCTTTGCAAAGAAGTTCTCAAGCCGCGCATTGACGGTGTCCCTCACCGATTGCAACCAGCTCATGTGTGTCGCGTGGCCGTAGGTCACTTCCCCATCCTAAGGACGGCTCCACCAATCCCTCGCCGAGCCGGCAGAAAGGCGGGAGCCATAGACGGGAGCCACCTTGAGAGCTAAGGGTTGTCCCGTCAAGGGTGGGAGCGATGCGTGCCCGGTTAGTCCACGGTGAGTCGGGGTTTGAGAAGCGATGGTCCAGTTGGAAGCGATGGTCCAGTTGGAAGTGATGGTCCAGTTGGAAGCGGTGGTCCAGTTGCCAGCGGTGGTGCAGTTGCCAGCGGTGGTGCAGTTGCGAGCGGTGGTTGCAGGTTCCGCAGAGAAACGTCACCCTTGCCTGCATGCAAAAGCCCAAGTCGCCTGACATTCGTCAGCGGAAGTCCGACCACATCGCGATCTGCACCAATCAGGATGTGGCGTTTCGCGCGCAGGGAACGCTGCTTGATGAAGTCCGGTTGATTCACGAGGCTCTACCAGATCGAAGTCTCGACGAGGTTGACCTTGGGGTGGAGCTTTGCGGAAAACGTCTACAAGCGCCGCTCATCATCGCCGCAATGACCGGCGGAACGGCGCAGGCTGCAAAGATCAACCACGCGTTGGCCAAGATTGCTGAAGACAAAGGCCTTGGATTCGGTCTAGGAAGTCAGCGGACGATGCAAAAGCATCCCGAAAGCGCCTGGACCTACAACGTCCGGGAATGGGCGCCGCACACCCTTGTCTTAGGCAATGTTGGGGTCGTACAGGCCCGGGAAAGCTCTGATAGCGATTTGGTTGGGCTGGTTGAACAAGTCGGCATCGATGCACTCTGCGTGCACATGAATCCAGCGATGGAGCTAGTTCAAGCCGAAGGTGATCGCGACTTTTCTGGTGGCGCTGCGACATTCAAGCGCCTAGCCAATGCCCTACCCGTCCCCATCATCGGCAAGGAGACAGGTTGCGGCATCAGTTTGAGCACCGCGGCTAAACTTCGCGATGCCGGGGTGCGCTACGTGGACGTCTCCGGCGCTGGCGGCACCTCGTGGGTCGGAGTGGAAGCACTTCGCGCGCAGGATGCTGAACGGCAGCTCGGCGAACACCTTTGGGACTGGGGCGTACCCACCGCAGCCTCGGTGGCCTACTGTAGCCGCGCGGGACTGTGCTCCATTGCCACCGGCGGCATTCGAACAGGACTCGACGTTGCACGTGCACTTGCTTTAGGTGCGCGTGCCGCAGGTATAGCGCGTCCCATTCTGCAAGCGTTACAGAATGAAGGAGCCGAGGGGGCCGCGCGTTTCATTGATGCTGTTCTACATGAACTGCGCGTTGTGATGCTTCTGTGCGGCGTGCAGAACGCAAAGCAGATGCAAGAAGCCCCGCGGGTGCTTGGTCCCAATCTTCGCTCATGGCTCGAGGTCGAAGACCCGAGTGAGAGCAGGTAGAGCGCCTGCTTATCGGGCTTTACCGGTGAGGGTGTGACACGCGCTCGATGGCAAGACGCAATGACAAGAGGCAATGACAAGAGGTGCAGTCGGCTGCGTACCCCATCGCGATGTGCGCCAGCCACGCTCGACCCCCTCTGCGCGGCGGAGCAACGCGTAGAGCTGACTGCTAGTTCAGCATGGCAACTTGAGGCGTATCCGATGGTGCCCGATCCTCGTTTGAGAAGTCGAGCTTACCTCCTTCTTCGTCGACCACCACCGTCAGTCCGGGCGTGTAGTTGCCGGCAAGCAGTTCCTGCGCAAGAGGGTTTTCAACATGTTGCTGAATGGCGCGCTTGAGCGGCCTGGCGCCGTAAGTTGGGTCATAGCCGACTTTGCCCAGCCAGTCTTTGGCAGCGGCTCTCACTTCCAAGGTTAGACCGCGCTCTGCGAGACGCTGCTCAAGGTGCTTGAGCTGTACGTCAACGATGCGCCGCAGTTCCGCTTGGCTTAGCCGATGGAACATCACGGTCTCATCAATCCGATTGAGAAACTCTGGCCGAAACGCCTGTCGCAAATCCTCCATGACAGCCGCTCGCGCTTCTTCTTCGTTGCTGAGGCTCATGATGTGTTGCGATCCGATGTTGGAAGTCAAAATGATCAGCGTGTTGCGAAAGTCCACCGTCCTACCCTGACCGTCGGTTAGTCGTCCATCGTCGAGCACCTGAAGCAACGTGTTCCAAATGTCTGGATGCGCCTTCTCGACCTCATCAAAGAGCAACACGCTGTATGGACGGCGACGCACAGGCTCGGTGAGCTGCCCCCCCTGGTCGTAGCCCACATATCCTGGTGGCGCGCCAATCAGTCGCGCCACTGCGTGCTTTTCCATGTACTCACTCATGTCGAGCCGCACCATAGCCCGTTCATCGTCGAACAGAAACTCCGCTAGAGCCCGCGCCAGTTCAGTCTTACCCACACCCGTCGGCCCGAGAAAAAGGAAGGAGCCTACTGGTCGGCTCTCGTCACTGAGCCCGGCTCGAGAACGCCGCACGGCATTGGATACCGCCGCAATGGCTGCCTGCTGCCCGATCACGCGCTCACTTAAGCGCTCCTCCATCTTCAGCAACTTCACCTTCTCGCTCTCGAGCATCTTACGTACGGGAATGCCGGTCCAGTTAGCCACCACCGTTGCGATGTCTTCATCGGTGACCTCCTCTTTCAGGAAGCTTCCCTCACCTTGCATCCTCTGCAGGCCTTCCTGCGCCGCAAGCACTTGCTTCTCGGCTTCTGGCAGTTCGCCATACCGGATACGTGCTGCGCCTTCCAAGTCACCTGTACGCTGCGCGCGATCCAGATCAATCCGCAGCTGTTCGGCTTTCTCCTTCCGCCCGCGCAGGTTTGTAATGGCATCTTTCTCCTGCAGCCATTGCGCCTTCATGGCCTTCTTGCGCTCCTCTACTTCAGCTAGTTCGCGTTCTAGCTCTTCGAGGCGCGTCTGGCTCGCTTCGTCACGCTCCTTCTTGAGCGCTTGCCGCTCGATCTCGAGCTGCATGGCCTTCCGTTCCTGAACTTCGATCTCATGAGGCATCGAGTCGATCTCCATCTTGAGTTTACTCGCTGCCTCGTCGACCAGGTCGATGGCTTTGTCTGGCAGAAACCGATTGGTGATGTAGCGGTTGGAGAGTGTGGCTGCAGCGACAATGGCTGCATCCTGAATGTGGATACCGTGATGCACTTCGTAGCGCTCCTTGAGGCCACGCAAAATGGCAATGGTGTCCTGAACAGAGGGCTCTCCGGCAAACACGGGCTGGAAGCGGCGCGCTAGCGCCGCATCTTTCTCAATGTACTTGCGGTACTCCTCGAGTGTCGTTGCACCTATGCACCGGAGCTCGCCGCGCGCTAAAGCCGGCTTGAGCATGTTGCTGGCATCCATCGCTCCCTCGGCGGCACCGGCTCCGACCAGTGTGTGCAGCTCATCAATGAAGAGCACAAGCTGCCCCTCGGCACGCTCAACTTCGTTTAGAAGTGCCTTGAGCCTATCCTCGAACTCACCTCGATATTTCGCTCCCGCTACCAACGCTCCAAGGTCGAGCGCTAAAAGCCGCTTTCCCTTCAAACCCTCTGGAACATCACCTTGCACGATACGACGGGCGATACCTTCAACGATTGCCGTTTTTCCAACGCCAGGCTCGCCAATCAGCACGGGGTTGTTCTTCGTGCGACGCGCTAGCACCTGCATCACGCGCCGAATCTCCTCATCGCGCCCGATGACTGGGTCGGTCTTTCCAAGCTGCGCCATCTTTGTGAGGTCCCGCGTGTACTTCTCGAGGGCCTGATACCGCCCTTCAGGCTCTGGATCGGTCACACGCTGGCTTCCTCGTATTTCTTCAAGAGCGTTGAGAATAACCTCCCGCGTAAGCGCGTGTTGTTGCAGCAGCCGCGCAAGCTCGCCAGGCTGACGGCACGCAGCGAGCAGCAAGTGTTCGGCTGAGGTATATTCGTCCTTTAGCTCTTCGGTCTCTTTCCAACTTTCATCCAGCCAGGCGCGCGCTGCGCGCGAGAGTCCCGGTTCGGCGCCGCCTTGCACCCTGGGTAGTGCACGCAGACGGTTGGCTATCTCGGCCTGCAGATGCGAAGCCTCAACACCCGCCTTCTGCAAGATTGGCTTGGTGATGCCTTCGGACTGCTCTAGGAGCGCGTGCAGCACGTGCTCGGCCGTAAGTTCCGGGTTACCGGCCACTGCGGCCTCGTGCTGAGCGGTGGCAAGCGCCTCCCTTGTCTTCGTTGTCAGTCTGTCAAGACGCATGTTCTCTCTCCTCTGCCGGGACACGTGTTGAAGCTGGACACGTGTTGAAGCTGGACACGTGTTGAAGCTGCGTTTTGCAAAACGTGCTACTGTTTTCCAAGATAACCATGCTGTTTGGTCTTTCAACGGGATGCCTCTCCCTACCAACTATTTAGGCCAAAAGTCCTGCGCATGAAGTTGTTGGTTAGGCCGATGCAAAGCCTGTTGGAGCTGAAGCAGTTCGCGTGACTTGGGCTGGAGAGCAAGCCCCGCGACGACCGCCTGTCGCGCCTTCGCGAAGTCTTGCTGCTCGGTAAAGTAGAGCGCGTCCTGGTACAAATGCCAAAGCAGGAGCGCACGCGTCCTAGGGTCAGAGGGAACGTTCCTCATGCCTAGACGACGCGGAGAATCTTCTTGCATGCCAGCCTCTCGCGGCGCAGGCGCAGATGCGTCCCAGAGGTAGAAAGCTCCATGCGGGCGCAGCTGCGGAAAGAGCGCGACCGGAACGTGTAGGTCAAGTTCGATGAGCACGGGGCGCTGAAGGTTAGAAGGTTGGGGGTAGCCCGCGTGCTTCAGGCTCTCGACAAAAACCCTTAGGGGAACATCAGCGGGTGCAAGGTCGTGCGTGAGCAAAGGGTAGTGAAGCAAAGGCGCGGGAACGAGCGTGAGGTCAGGGCGCAGCCGCTCAACGGCTTCGGCTCCCCAGTGGCGGAAAACCGTGTCGGGAAAGTAGGCGAGAAGCACGGCACGAGGCTTCACGTTGCGACGCCGTGCATCATCCAGAACATCTGTGTCCTGGAAACGTGCAAGCGTGGGAGCTGTGCGAAGCGATTGTAGCAGCATAAGGGCTGCGCCTACGCATGCCACTCCGGCTAGCAAGCGCGGATGGTGGAGCGCCCGACTCAGGCTGCCAATGGCAATCAGACACAGCGCGGCACCCGCCACGACACATGGAACAAGGTAGCCCAGAGCGTCCGGGTTGCTCTTCGTGAATCCGAGAAGTGCGCGCGCTGCCGCAAAGAGCAAGAACGTCAATCCCCACACTGACGTCACCCCGCGTGCCCGACGCTGCCGAAGGCCGAGGTAAAGACCGAATACAGCCAAACCACCAGCAAATGCCCCGCCTTGCTCTAGAAGAACGCCTTGCTCTAAAAGAACGCCTAGCACGTCCAGCACCCGATGCAGAGCTGGTTCGGGAACGCTCCCTCCGGCATTCTTTTGAAATGCTTGCGCCGACACAACCCACAGGAACCGCCCCCAGGAACTGGGGTGACCGAGCTTCAGCGAGGTGGTACCTGCAAGGGATCGCAGCGGAAGAACGATGTAGAGGCAAAGGGGCAGAGCTGTTGCCATCGCGATTGCGAAGAACGCGCGCCTCCGGCGCGGAGTGCGTGCGACAACGAGCCACGGCATGACGCTGCAGATCGCAACCAAACCGAGAAAATGATGATTGGTGAGCGAAAGCCCGAAAAAGAACAGAGCGTGGAGTGACGGGCGCCGGTCTGTTGAGCCCTGTGCGTACAGCTCTAGTTGCTTGAGGCTTCGCTCAACGATGAACGCGATGAGCAGAATCTGCAGAGAATACACCTCGGGGCGTATGGCCTGCCATACGACGGCGGGTGACACGAACGTCGCCCACGTTGCAAGGAGGCACAGCGCCGATGGTAATCTGGAGAAAGGGCCGACCGCGAGGCACCATGTGCGCTTAAACGCTAAATAGGTTGCCGATGCCGCAAAAGCTCCAAGCAACGCGCTCACCAGAGCGACGCGCCACTCCAAACTGCCGAGCGGAAGCAAAACCGCAGCGTGCGTGACGAGAGCGTAGAGCGGATGACCTGGTGGATGAGAAATGCCGAGCTCGATCGCGGCAGCGACGAACTCACCCGCATCAAACCAATAGCTGTGCGACGAGCAGCGGAGCAGGTAAACGCCGAATGGGATCAGACCTGCGCAAAAAGCCAGCCGTTGGTTCCCTGGATCCATCGCACGTCATAGTACTTGGGGGCACCGTCAGCAGCCAGCTTTCCCTTGGTCAAACACGCTTGGTGGGCAGCTTCACGCTAAAGTCGAAGCTCCGGCGCCATTAGTGGGTAGCGCTGATCGAGGGCCGTCTCTCGCAAGCCAGCAAGTCTGCGAAGCCCTTGGTGAAAGGATCCACCGGTGACCACTTCGCCGCTCGCGTCGGTCGCGTGTGTCTGCAGATTGATCGCCAGCGGAGTTCGCTTCTTCTCTTCTTTCTGCGTCTCGCCGATAACGCGGTCGCCTTCAACTCCTGGACCCATCAACAAAGCCGCGCCGTATTGATAATGGCTCTTGCCGGATCCATTGTTGTCACGGTAGTCAGGGCTGCGTCCGAAATCCGACACCACAGCGACGAACAACTTATCGGCGATACCTAGCTCAGCTGCCCGTGTCATGGCGAAGTCAACGCCGCCCAGAAGCCGCGCATTTTGCGCCGGAGCCTGGTCATCGTGATTGGAATGCGTATCGAAAGCCGACATCCGCACGTTGGCTGCAACGGTGACACCAGAAGCAAAGCCGTCTAGGCTGAGCGCGATTTGACGTCGCAAATCCATTTGACGGTAGGAGATCCCCGCTGGCATCTCCAACTCGCTAAAGTTGACATCTGATAGACCGACAACGCTCCGCTGCGCAGCGTCATGCCGCTCTAAGGAGAGTTTCCGCCCGGGAAGCTTTTCAGACTGACCAAGGCGTTCGAGCCGCGCCTTACGCATGCGGTCGATACGCTGCTGGACCGAACTGAGCAAAAACGTCTCGTCGTCGTTGCGAAAGCTTGGACGACGCAGGTCTCGAAGCACCCGGGCTCCCCGCCCCGACGAACGCGTGAGCGGCACAAGATCTTGGGTGTTGCTGTAACCTCCGCCTGTCATGAAGGCCAATGGAACGTCAGGGCTCATGCCCCGCGCAATCAGAGCCGCAAGGCAGGGATACGAAGAGCCTATCTTTCCGCTGCTAGCCTCCTGCTGCCCGCTGCCGTGGTTCTGAGTCCGCATGTCTAGGCCATTGATGACGGTGAGGCGCTGGTGGTACTTCGTGAAGAAGGCCTCGTTGCTTACCACCGTCGGCAGTTCTTCGTCGGATATATCAACCCGGCTGTCGGCGAGGTCGACAGGGCTAAACCGGATGGGGCTTCCAGACACTTCGCCAATCTCTTGAGTGAGCCTGTTGTTCTGAGCAAGAGTCGACGGGTCGCAAATGAATGCCGGGTCCCATGCCCCCTCCGCCTGAACGATGAGCCAAAACGGCCCCGCGTGCTTGGGCATCTCCTGTGCAAGGGCGCGCTTTGCCCAACCCGTGGGGGCTGCGAGGGTAAGGCCTGCCATGCTTCCAAGGGCGATGAACTCGCGTCGTGTGTTTTTCATTCTTTTCGGCTTCCTTGCTCTACGTGAGGTGCATTCGTTATTCAGTGTAAAAGCGCGGGTCGGTGAGCAGGTAGCTCATCACGGAGATCCAAGCCCGCACGGTATAGTTGTCGTCGTCTTGAAGCCGACGTTCTTCAGGGAGGTCGTCTCCCGTGGTCGGGTCCCGGCGCGCAGCGCAGTTGCCAAGACCGGCAGACTCGTCACCGTCGGACACAGCTTGGGCACCCTCTTTCTGGACCTCCATGAAAAGAGTGACCAGCTCGTCGACCTCAACCGGGTCCGGATTCATCACACCAAGGAGCCGCGTGATCAGATGGCTTGCAGTGGCTTGAACGGCGGCTTGATCGGTGCTCGTTGCGTCGATGGAAGGAAACATCTTTCGTGCGTCGCGAGCCAAGGTGAAATCGAAGGGTACCGCGTCGCACGAGAGCTCGTAGCTCATCCGTTCAATGGCAGCGGCTTGCAGCGTGCTCGCATCGCGCACCCTTCGCGTCACGTCATCAGAATCAATCCCGCCAAGCAAGATGGCGTAGTCACCGGAAAATGCGTTCCCTTTTCTCCACCTGACGCCAGTCGTCGCGAAAGTCTTCTCTTCAAGATACTCTGGCCTTCCCGTTGGCAGCGTACTGAAGGCCAAGTACGGAGCTGGGTCCGTGACATCGTCAGCGATGCCGGTGGCTCGGTAGTAAGGCGAAAGGATGATCTCTTTGACGAGACCCTTGAAGTTGTAGTTGGATGCAATGAACTTCTCAGACAACTCCCCTAACCACATACTCTGGTGCTGCCAAGCAGCTGATTTGGCTGTGAAGTCGGGATCATTGGTGTCTGTCACAGGTGGAAGTGGATCCCGTCCTAGCAGCACCTCTACCGCGAGCCGTGTCATCGCGTAGGCGAACCGCGGATCTTGCACAATCTGCTGGCCCAACCAACGAAGCTCAGAGCCTTCACGCGCCCCCGGCACGGACTCTTCCTCGAAGCCCGGTGCGACCATGTCGTCGTGCCAATCTCGCCTGGTCACCCGCTCCTGGTTATTGCGGTCAAAGCTCTGGAAAGCCCCGGCCGGACCGTCGACGATGTCGTGGCAAATGCTGCACTGTGGGTCTTCCATGGTTGGAGTTTCGAACTCGTCTGACGACGAGGGATCAGCAGGTCGATCGGCTATCTCAAAGATGTCGGTGGCCAAAAACATTTGGTAGACCATCCGCGAGCGGTGCCTGTTCCGGTTCGAAGGGGTGGTTGGATAGCGGTGAAGAAACGGCGGAGTCGACAGAATGCCGGCGTGAGGCACCTGCGGAGCTTCCTCACCAAAGCTTTGCGTGAGCGTCGTTGTCGCCATGGTCGCTCCGCCGTCAAAGTTCAGCTCTGGCTTGAAAAACTCGGCGGAGTCGGGAGTCAGCACGGTGTAGTCAGCCGTCAAAATCGAAGTAAGTGGAAGGTCATTCGCGACGGTGTGCGCGATGATGTCGAGGGGTTCGCGTGCAATGGCACCGTTGATTCTATTTCGCTGATCGCTAGGAAAGTCATCGTTGAACTCGATCCCGAACGAGTAACCGATCCTATTGCCAAGAGCTTCGGAGCGGTATTTGTCGGTCAGCAAGAGGTCGTTGAACCAGAGCTTCACCGTCTCCAAGAACTGATCGGAGCTCAACAGTTCATCAAGCTGCGCTACAAGGTCCTCCTCGTTGGAAAGAGATTTGAGCTCGGCAGTTGGAGGAAGATCGCCGGTGAGTTGAAGCGACGCGCGATAGAGCGTCTCGCCGGGACTCTGCAGCAGCAGGTGACTCGGGTCGACGCCGTACGCATTCTTACACGTGACCGGTTCTTTGAGTCGCTCGGCGAAATTGAGAAGCACTTGCAGCTCAGGCGAATCGCCTCCGATAATGGCTCCGCCACCGTGTTCTGCTCGCCCTAGCGCCTTCTCAATCAAGATGTTGTTTCGCTCAGGCGTTTGCTCAAAATATTTCGTCACCTGCTGCTGATTGTGCGCGAGAAAGCCAGGCATTCCATCGCCCTGCAAAGCAAGGCCGCTGGATCCAGCCACGGCGCCCTCCATATGGCAGCTGAGACACTCTTTAGAGACAACGGGAACCCAGACTTCGCGTGCGAAGTAGTCGTCGTTGGTCAGGCAGGCGGTCGTGCCGCCAGCGCCCTCGTCGTCGGAACTGATGAGACCTGAACAACCGTATCCACCGATGAGCGCGACTGCTAAGAGCCACGACCCGACCGCGAGGGTTCGCTTCAGTGAGGATGGAGTTGGTGTCATGCTAGCCTTTTCTGCAAGTGAGTTGCCAGCCACAACGGTTGTTTTTCTGGGGATTTTAGCAAAACGTGTCACAAAGAGCACGTAACGCTCCAAGGTGGCGCACGAGTTGCTCCTATTGGCGCGTACTTCTGGCAACATCGGCCGTCATAGCGGAACCAGAGCTGCGGCGGCTCCACCCAGAGGAGCGGCGAGCGCGTTCAGTTACTCTTGGCTTAGCCTTACTCTTCGCTTAAGAAGTGGCTTACAACCCGTAGAGCAGGAATGCGTTCGCTCACGATCTTCACCATCGTTAGCAGCGGAACTGCCAGCAGCATGCCAGCCATGCCCCAAAGCCAGCCCCAAAGAAGCAGCGAAATGAAAACGGCCACGGCGCTCATGCGAAAGCGACGCCCCAGCACGCGGGGCGTAATGATTGAGCCTTCAAAGGCCGTCAACCCGAGGTACGCGAGTGGCGGTAGCAGCGCGCCCTGCGTGCTGTTAAACGTGGTAAGTGAGACCAGACCAAGGGTCGCCGCACCAAAGAGGGCACCAAGGTAGGGAATGTAGTTGAGCACGGCAGCCATGACGCCCCAGAGCAGCGGATTCGGAACTTCAAGCAGCATCATGGCTCCCGCCACGGCGGCTCCCAGCGTCAGATTAATCAGCGTGATCGTGATCAGGTAGACTGAGAGACTTCGCTGAAGCTCCTTGAGCATCTGCCGAGCTCCCGCACGCGTTGCGGGAGTCTTTAGCCAACTCTCAAGGCGCCTTGTAAAGTGATCACCAGAAACAAGCAGGAAGTAGAGTAAAACCAACACCACTGATGCGCCGGTGAGAAAGCTCCACATGCCGTCGACGACTCTGGACCGTAGGCGCTCATCTTGCAGCTTCACTACGCGGCCTGTTGGAGTGGAAGTCATCAGTCGCTCCACCTTTCCGGTCGCCCGACCCAGCTTGCGAATCTGCCGCTTAATCGGCACCAGTTTTCGTTCGGCCTCTCGGACGGCACGAGGCAGGCGCGAGAACCATTCGGAAGCGGGTCCCGAGAGCTTATCGACGCTAAATACCAGCACGGCGACGGCACCCAGCACCACCAAGACCGCTCCGATAGCCCGTGGGATGCCCACGCGGCCCAAAAGATCCACGAAGGGTTGAAAGGTGAACTTCAAGAAAACGGCGAAGATGATCGGAACCAGGAAGCTTTTTGCCGCATGAAGAACAAAAAAGGTGCCGAAAATGCAAAGACCGGTCGTTGCTACGGCCGTGAGGCGCTGCGTTCGGCCAAATCCGGTAGTTTCCCCCTTACCTGTGGCATCTTCGTCGTGCACCATCCACCGCCTCTGCACCATCCATCGCAGATGGCCAATCCAATGCAAATGCCCAATCCATCGCAAACGCGCAGTACAATGCCAAATGCCCAGTACAATGCCAAATGCCCAGTACAATGCCAAATGCCGAGCTCGGTGATGAACCTTAGGTCGTGATGGTTCGTAAATGTACCTCTAGGAGCTGCGTTGGATCAACCGGTGTCGGAGCTCCAGACATGGGCTCACCTCCGCGTTGAGTCTTGGGAAACGCGATCACGTCACGAATGGATTCAGCCTCACCAAGCAACATGGACAACCTGTCAAATCCCAGCGCGATACCGCCGTGCGGCGGCGCTCCATAGCGCAAGGCGCGCAAGAGGAAGCCGAACTTGTCCTCCGCCTCCTCTGCCGAGATGCCCAGCACCTCGAGCACGCGCGCCTGGATCTTGGCATCATGCAAGCGAATAGAACCTCCGCCGAGCTCGAAACCGTTGAGCACAAGGTCGTAGCGGTGGCACAGCACCTTCCCTGGGTCCTTCTCGATAAGCTCCAGTGATGCTTGATGGGGCTTGGTAAAAGGATGGTGCGCAGCTACCCAAGTCTTCGCGTCGACGTCGTACTCGAAGAGCGGGGGGTCCACCACCCACAGCAGTTTCCATTGGTCGCCGCTGCCCGATGCCGGAATCAGACTCAGCTGCTTGGCCAGGTGCGTGCGGAGATTGGCCATGACAGTGTGCACGACGGCTGTTTTACCAAACTGGAAGAGAATGAGCTCTCCCTCTTTAGCGCCGGTCGCTGCATTGACGGCTTGACGGAAGTTGTCCGTGACAAACTTGCTAAGAGGGCTCTGCTGCCATGACCCCTGGGGGCCGACCTTCGCGCGCGCAAGACCCTTAGCCCCCATCGACTTGACGTATTGCTCTAGCTTGTCGAGGTCGCCGCGCGAAAAGTTAGCTTCCTCGGGAACGACCAGCGCCTTGACGGTATGCGAAGGTAGGTCGAGTCGATCCTTGCCCTGGCTGAAGGCTTGAGCGATGCCTTCCAGCATGGGGATGCCCCCTCCCTGATGCTGCACGGTGAGCTCGGTCAGGTCCGTATGTTCAAGCCCGAAGCGCATGTCAGGCTTATCGTTGCCGAACCGACGCATGGACTCTGCGTAGGTGAGCCTCAGGAAGGCCCCTTCGGGACACGCCTCCTGGCCCGTGGCACCCAATGCGCAAGAGAACAAGGTGCGAATCAGGTGCTCAATCATTGTGAACAAGTCATTCTCGTTGATAAAGCTCGCTTCGATATCAATCTGCGTGAACTCGGGCTGCCGATCGATGCGCAAATCCTCATCGCGGAAGCACCTCACGATTTGAAAGTAGCGCTCGTACCCGCCCACCATAAGCAGCTGCTTGTAGAGCTGAGGGCTCTCAGCCAAGGCGTAAAAGTGCGCAGGCTGTAGGCGCGCAGGGACCAGGAAGTTACGCGCTCCACCAGGCGTGTACTTGACGAGTAGGGGGGTCTCGACTTCCCAGAATCCTTGCTCTACCAGTGCCGCTCGGGTGGCTTGCAAAAGGCGGTGCCGCAGATGCAGCTTCGCACGCATCGCCGGCCTTCGTAGATCAAGGTAACGGTATTCCAGCCGCTTTTCCTCATGCGTTTCGATGTCATCTTGAATGAGAAAAGGGGGTGTTTCGCTTTGATTAAAGATGGTCGTCTGAAGAGCCACCACTTCAATGTCGCCAGTGGGGATTTTCGCGTTGCGCATCTGGCCGCGGTCACGAACGGTGCCCCGCACCCCAAGCACCCACTCACTTCGCGCACTGTCGGCCACACGGTAGGCTTCTTCATCGGCTGATACGTCGAAAACGACTTGAGTGACACCTTCGCGATCTCTCAAGTCAATGAAGATGCACCCGCCATGGTCACGACGTGTCTCGACCCATCCGAACAACACCACTTCTTGGTCGGTATGGTCTTCACGCAAGGCGCCGCACGAGTGCGTTCGCTTGAGCTGGTCGATGAACTGCTCCAATCTTTCCTCCGTTACACCTTTCGGACACACTTGAAGTGGTTGCCGCTCTTCTCGCAGTCCGTGCCTTTCCAACGGACTAGAACCTGAGCTACGCGGAGGTCGAACTTACTCAAGGATGCTGAACTTGCAATTGCCCCTCACCTGGTGGAAGACTAGCTGCTATCTGCCACGCCACACTTGCAGACGAACCAACCCATGAGCGGCCTGATCTTCGCTTGACCCTTCAAGACCTAGAGATGGCGTTGCTTCAAGCGTGTTCTGATGCAGCAGCACAGGTGGATCCTGCCCTACAGAGACCAGGGCGGAATGGTGAGAGAACCGAGGAGACAGGAAAGATGACCACTGGGGCACGATGGATATAGAGCACATACACTGCGCCGTGTGCGGCTTTCGCAATCCCACCACGGCCTCGCGCTGCCGCTCGTGTGGCGCAAAGCTCGAGGTCCCTTTCAACGACGAACCAGTCACGCCTGCCATACTTGAGGGCTTCAGCTGGCGGTGGACGATGATCGCTCTTGGGGTCTTCTTCGCGTTGGAGGTGGTTCTGCTTGGGGTGCTCCCGTTCGTCATGCCAACCTACGATCCGCAAGGTCTCCCCGCCATGATGGTGGCTGTAGCGATTTGGTTTGTGGGCGGCATCGTGATGGGCTTCATCTCGCCGCCACGTCACTTTCTCGAGCCGGTGGCCGCCTCTTGTCTGATAGCTGTGCCAACTATCGCCTATATCGCCCTCATCACGCCCAAAGGTTTTGAACCCACCACAACTGCATACGCAGTGAGTGGCGTGATGGGCATCGTGTCGTCGATGTTTGGCGCGCTACTGGGAGAACGTATTAAAGTGGGCGCACCTAGGCCGGTGAGCGAAAGCTAGGCCGCGGTGAGCCAGCCTCGCCGGTAAGGCTGACCGCACGTGATGCAAGTTGGCAGTGACCGCGCCGCGCTCACCCCATGCACGTATGTCATGATGCCATACCTTATGACATTTGGCATACGACACCTAGTACCGGTAGCGGATGGCGAATGCTGTCTGCACGGCCACCCCCGACAAAACAGCCTCTTCTGCTCCCTGCCGCCCATCCCACCGCTCATACAGCAGGCTCGCTTCCACAAGACAATGAAGGCGCCGGAATCCCGCGCCTAGCCCCACGACCGGGCCCGCGCGCAAGCCCCAGGCCGCTATGTCCGCATCAGCCTCTTCCGATGCACGTATGTGACCATCCAAGCGTTCAGCCCCCACGCGCGCGCCCGCCCAAGCCTCGATGAGCCCATCGACATCGATGCCAAGCAGGAGAGGCACATCGAGGCCGTACCGGCTGCCGCCGAGCGAGACGCTAGAAAACTCGATCGCAGAGAGGCTGCTGTACGAGGGGGAGATTCCCGTCATGAGTGCGACCTGCGCTATGCGACTGCGGCGTATGACGTAAGACAGCCGCCCATCCAAGCGGATTGACCAAGGCGTCATCATCACGCCGGCATCCATCGTGTCGCTCAGGCCATAGCGAAGAGCAGCAACTGGCGCCGAGCCCGCGACTGATGCCGCATCGATGCCTGAAATAACCTCTGCACCTGCATCGTAACCGCTGACTTGGTGCCGGGTGCCCGCGCCGGCCGTTAGCTCCGCCCTCTTTGCTGGAGCGGTCCTTCCTCCGTAAAGAAGAGGTGCATTGGCTGCGCATCCCATGCACGTCGTGCATGCAAGCGCCAGAGCGCCCATCGCGCCCGTACATTTTCCACGCGCCCCCATTGCAGGCTACTCTAGCCTGGGTGGCTGACCGAGGCACCCACCATTCGGATGCTTTGAGCCTACACAGCACCCGCCACACGCGCACAATCACGCACCTCGTGAGCAGGAACTTGGAGCTCATTGCCTGCTGCCGACGGGTCCGGAGACCCTTTCATACTCCTTGGGCTGGTGGTGCCAGCCGTTGTGCGCGGACTCGATCAACTGCAGAAACAGTTTAACCCTCGGGCGACACAAGCCAGCTCTGCGTGTCGCGAGTAGCCGCTGGATCTTTTACTGGAAGCGCAGGGCGCGCTACACCATCTACTGGAGCGCCTACTCTAGAGCGCTTGGCCTACTGGAGCGCCTACTGGAGCGCCCGGCCTACTGGAGCGCCTGGCGCGTGCCGCGCAGCTCCGCGGCACAGGACTGCAGTTTCAGTTGAGCAGTCCACCCATACGTGCGAGACCTTGTGTGTGAGCTCTTCGAAAGATCCCAACGACACACTCTACGGCATCTCCGCAACCCGGCTTGACGGTTCGGTCGAGTCACTGGCGCAGTACCGCGACAAGGTGCTGTTGATTGTCAACACCGCAAGCCAATGCGGTTTCACCCCGCAACTCTCTGCACTCGAGGAACTCTACCAAAAGTACAGCTCTCGCGGCTTCTACGTCCTTGGTTTTCCGTGCAATCAGTTTGGCAAACAGGAACCCGGCTCCTCCGATGACATCGCGGCTTTCTGCAAGCAGAACTACGGCGTCACCTTCCCCCTGTTCGCGAAAGTAAACGTCAATGGGAAGGATGCGCATCCGCTCTTCGCGCATCTAAAAGAGCAGCAACCAGGCCTCATGGGCAGCAAAGCCATCAAATGGAACTTCACCAAGTTCCTAGTAAACCGCACCGGCACCGTCACCCACCGCTTCGCCCCCAACACCACCCCAGACCAACTCGACCCCGTGGTAGGTGACTCCTTTGATCGTTTCTCTGCATCCACGTTTGGGGAAGCGGATCAGCGCCGCCATCATTGATGGTGCCCTGAAGCTCCTCGCGCCTCGTCCACCAACTTCGTTGTAAAGAATCAAGACTCTCGGTCGTTTCTGATTGGGTCTACATCATCTAAAACAAGCTCGGAGGAGAGATGCGATCTCACAACTATCGGTGGCTTTCACTGATTATACTAGCCGCGTGCGGCAGCAGCGACGATGGCAGCTCTCACGGGAGCGACCTCACAAACCTCCCGGCTGGTGGAGAGATCAGGTTGGAGCTCCTCAGACAGGCAGACGGATCCACCGTCGTGCGGCTCACGTCCTATCTCATTGAGCAACACACAGGACCGCGTACACCTCGACCTACACCGGATGGATGTGTGTACGCCAAGAGGGATGGTTTGTGGCCTCAGCACATTGCCGATGGTCGAACGTACTTCGACATGGGCAACGCGATCACCGTGAACTCGGATGCCGGTGTCCTCCCGCTTGAGCGGCTACGGGATACCCCAGACTTCCTCGGAAGAGAACATGACATCGTGTACCAGATGCTGTCGTCAGCGCCGGAAGACGCCGCGCTCGTGCCGGCTGACACAATGTTCACTGTGAAGTGGCCTGGTTCAGATAATCTCGAGGCAGGAGAACGCGAGATTTTCATTCCCGCCACATACACCACCACTCCACCCACCCCAGGCGCCCTTACGATTCCGGCGGCGGAAGACTTTGAGTTGAAGTATGAGATGGTGCCACAATCGGAAGACGAAGAACTATTTGGCTTCCTCGCCATAGCAAATGCGGAAGGTGTCCAGGGGATCTGTACGCAGACGGATTACGAAAGCGGCACAATGGTTGTGCCAGCTGCATTCTTAGCTGACATGCCTGAACAAGGCGTGTTCGTTCAAGGTACGATTACACATGACCAAATCAATATGAACGGTCGGCATGTCGATTTCCTTGGGATGAATTGCGGCACTTCAAGCTATTCCATAGAGTAGCCGAAACTGCACGAGCCGAGGCTCGCTTCACGTTTAGCGGCGTTGCGTAGACCAACTCTCACGCTTTGGGTCAGCGGCTCTATTCTTCAACTTGCGCTGCTGGCGACGTACCTGGTCAGTCGCTGTTTGACCGGAAAGTTACATAAAGGTCGACACGGGGGCCAAGTTGTGATCCAAGGGTGAGGTGGACCTGGTTGGATTGCTACAGCGCCTAGAGGCGCTTGAGACTCGCGTCAAAGAACTTGAGGCCGAGCGGGACGCTCTGCGAGCGCGTGTGGTTGAACTCGAGCACGACAATCGGCAGCTTCGCAATGAAAACGCGCAGCTGAAAGCGGCGCTTTCCCAAAGCAGCCGCAACTCGCATAGGCCACCGTCGAGCGATGCAAGCTGGAAAAAGCGAAAGAAAAAGCCGACCGGGAACAAGGCGGGTGGCCAGGTGGGCCATAAGGGCCATCACCGGCAGGTGCAGGCGGCTTCAATCGATGAGGAAAAGAGACACTGGCCGGGCCGCTGCTTGGGGTGCGGCGGTGCGCTGGCGACAAGTACCCTCATGGTGGGGTCAACTTGCTCCGTTAGCCGCAAGGAACCTGGCTTCTGTTTCTACAGACCTCACAAGCATAAATAAGTAGTCTGCTTCTGCCCCCGACATCTCACCTGATCCTGTTCAGGAAGAGTGTCGGCTCTACTGCCGACGGGCGCTCCTAGTGCCGGCATGTTTCTCGCATTGATTGTCGGTCGAACGGACATCGGCGTGACGATGTTCCAGCCGAAGACAACCACGGCTCACGGAGCTTTATGAAACACACCCAACTACGAAGCAAAGTCGCCTTTCTCATACCCTTCGCCCTCTCCAGCTGCATGCTTGCCGATTCTGAGCCGTCTGGTGGTCGCGAAGCGATGGGGCAGGCGGCGGAACCAGGCTGCGGCGGTTGCGATGAATCAGACTACACCGACGAGGGCTACATCGAGACCGACCTTGGAAAACTCTGGTACGGCGTTTTCGGCGAAGGAGTTAACCCACCCGTGCTGTTGGTCAACGGCACGGGAATCTCTCACCACGCCCTGATCGTTTTTGCAAGAAATCTGGCCGCTCAAGGAGAGCGACGCGTCGTCATCTTTGACTCAATCGGAGTTGGTTTCTCCGACCCCTTGCCGGCGGGCGAGAAGTTCTCAGTTGAGCAACGCGTGGCAGAGATCTCGACTATCATCAATGAGCTGGAGTTACCTCGCTACCATCTATGGGGGTTTTCGCTCGGCGGCCTATTCGCGCTTCGCCATGCGGCGCAAAAGCCTGAGATGCTTATGTCCACCTCACTTAACGGTCCGATGCTCGATGTGCCAATGTGGAACGAGCACACGGGCAACTTGATAGCGGCTATACGAGAGACAACAGGAAACCTGGACGAGGCCTTAGGACAGGATGAGTACAACCTGCTCTTTGCGAGACACCTTCTATTCGGTCTAGGCGGCGAGATGTACCCATGTTTTCAAGAGGCGCTGCAGCTTGGTCAAACTAGAGACGAGCCGCACAAGTTTTTTCTTGGCGACCAACCAGGGGAGGGGCTGACCAATGTGGGAGGTGATCTCGCTACCCTGCAAGATGCTCATCTCATAGAGGAGATCGAACGCCCCACGTGGGTCGTCTGCGGAGAGCAGGACTTTCTACCACCGGATTTGTGCGAGAAGTTCGCCGCCTACTCACGCTGGGCAGCACATCAGTATTTTCCTAGAACATCTCACATAAGCTTCATGGAGGATGAGCAGGGCTATATGCACCGCTACCTCGCCTTCATTCAATGCGCGGAAACCGCTGAAGACCCACTCACCTGTGTGTCAAGCGACGACGCACTACCGGCTCCCTCCTTCATTAACGGGGGCACGACTTCGCGCGTCATTATGCAGTGAGTGCACTCGTGCCTTAGAAGCTGAGCCGCTGCTGGACCCCTGAGCTGGTGACCCGAGGGGCCGCTGGCCATTCACGAGAAGTTAAGCGCGCTGGCGGTCCTGGCTGGTGCCTACATCTTGTTGCGCGACTCGCTCCAGCAGCACAAACGTCCAATCGTCGTCCTGATCTGCTTGACCACTATGTTGTGCGACGACATCTGCCAAGGCACTTACGGCTTCCTCCAGCGGTAGCGTAGCCGTTTCTCCCATCATCTTTGCGATCCGCCTCAATCCTAAGGGACGCCCTGCAGCGTTTGAAACTTCAATGATGCCATCCGTCAGCAGCATGGCTCTGCCACCCGGGCGAAGATTCGTAATCTTACGCACCGACGCAAATTCGGTGGATCCCACGGCACCACTCGTTGCAACGACCGCTTTAGCGCGTGGCCCCTCTTCCCAAACTAAAGCGGGAACGCCGCCCGCGCTCCAGATGTGCACCTCGCCGCCCCTCTGGATTTCTAGTGCGGAAGCCACCATGGCATAGCCTTGGCTTCCGATCTTGGATACAGCTGTGTGCAGATCACGGAAGCGCTCCTTCATTTCCTGGCCCTGAGACAACCGGAACGACGTTGCTGCTGCTGCAGTTACCATGGCTGGACCTGCACCGTGACCTGTCACGTCGCCTACTACAACGGCACGCAGCGCATCATCCTGCAGGTCGTAAAGCCACCAGTCACCACTGCACACCTCAGCTGATTTGTAAAAGCCGGCTAAGCGATAGTCGCCATCATCATAGAAGGCTTGATCCGGCAGGAACCCCTGCTGGACGGCGGCGGTGAGGGCAAGTTCCTTCTCCGCTGCAGCGAGGCGCGCGTCTTTATGTACTGCCTTCACCTTCTGATTTTGCCGCCTCACGAATAGAAGAAGACAACCTAAGAAGAGGAACGCGTAAGCCGTGTATGCCCACCACGAGAGCCAAGGTGGAGGGCTTACGTACACTCGTAAGGATGCGGGGGATTCGTCTCGCACCCCGTGCCGGTTGATCGACCGTACCTCTAAGGTGTAGTCGCCGCTGGGCAACTGAGAGAACGATACTTCTCCCGACTTCGTCTTCTTCCACGAGGATGAGAGCCCTAGCAGACGATACTCGAGGATGTTTTGTTGGGGATCACCGAAGCTCAGGGACGCCGCCTGCACCTCAAAGAATGCGTCTCGGTACGTCAAGTTGACGGCGGGGGTTCGCCACGGAGGCTGCTGAAGTTCGAGTGGCCGGTTCTGGACCATTAGGTTTTTGATGAGCGTGCGAGGAGCGTTCACATCGGCTTCAACCTTTCGCGGATCGAAACGAATAAACCCATTTACGCCAGCGTAGTGCAAGTACCCTGCTTTCGTAGAGAGAAGGCCAGAATCAACACATTCGTCTAAAGCACCATCTCGTAGACTGAAGGAAGTAATCCGTTCAGTGGCGGGGTCGTACCTCACAACTCCCCTACCCGTTGAGCAGAACCACAGCGCGCCATCACTGCCGGCGAGCAGACCGTTCAGGATAGTACCTGCTGCAGGCGCAACCCTTTCAAAAGTTCCACTGGAGATGACCATCCGGTTGAGTCCTCCACCGTCGGTCGTGACCCAGAGCTCATCCGGTTGAGTCTGTTGAATAGCCGTCACATAATTGTGGCTTATCGTGGTTCCGTCGGCGTCTAGGTGCTTGTACTGCCTCGTCTCACGGGTCGAGAGGTTATACTTATAAATTCCGCTGTCGAATGACCCCAGCCAAAGTACATTCTCATCAAACGGGCTCTGAAGTAGGGCGATTATATTGTCGGACAACAAGGGACCTTTACTAACTGGAAGCTCGCGGATCGCGTGGCGAGTGGGATCGAAGAGTACAACGCCGGAGCCTAAGGTGGCGAGCATGAGCTGATCGCCTTCGGAGGGGAAAATAGTGTAGGCTTGTTCTAGCGGACCAGGCGAGCCATCTTCGTAGCTTCGTAGTAGTTCGGCTTCGTTGGTCCGCATATCATATCTGACAAGGCCAACTGACCAGATGCTCGCCCAAAGAACGCCCGATTGATAAAGACACGTTGTGATCTGCGCATTATGCCGCAGGCCCTTCGCGACATTCTCGACCGGCAGAAGATCTGCCGTGCGATTACGGAGGTCGTATCGCATCATGCCACTCCAGCTACCGACCCACCAAACGCCTTCGGATTCCTCGCAGAAGCTCGCAGCGCGAGTAGGCTGCCAGTGGAACTGCGCGCGGACGTCATCATGCCTGGCAAGCCCTCCTGCCATCGTGATCCACACGTAACCTTCGCGGTCCTCAAGCAGGTCGGTGGAAAGGTAGGCCGGCAACGAGAAGTCCACATTCGGGTCAGTCTCATACCGGTCGAAACTACCCTTCGACCGGTTCTCTAACCTGCTCACCCCGGTTCGAGTAGCGACCCAAAGCTCCCGATCTTTCGTCATAAGGATGGCAGCCACTTCGTTCGACATGAGGGAGTGAACGTCGTTCTCATCGTGCATAAAATGACTTCGCTCACCCGACGCGATATTTATCCGCGTGAGCCCACTTGAGTAGGTACCTACCCACGCGACGTCTCGCCCCTCATATTCAATAGTCGTAATGGCGTCGTGGAGGCGAATCTCATTGAACTTCCCCCTTGCAATGTTAAAGACAACCAGATCGCCCTCAACCGTTCCGACTAGAAGTTGGCCCGGCTCACCTTCTTCGACGGTCAGCACGGAGTGGGTTGTTTCCCAGGATATTTGGCTCGGCTCCGCGCGACCCTTGAAGTACCGAACGAGGTGCCCATCCTCTGTGGTTACCCACAGAGCACCGCGCGAGTCGACATATAGGTCCGTTATGAGTTTGGAGCTTAGGTTTCGGTTAAGGTCGTCTACAGCTTCAAATCGATCATTCCGAACGCTGTATGCGATGACTCCATGCTTCTCCGTACCAATCCAAACTCTCCCCTCTGCATCTGACGCCAACGTGGTAATGGTAGTAGCTGCACCACGTTGGCTCTCCTCGGGACGGAGCATGTCATCGAGCTGAAAAACTTCGGAGGTACGTCCATCGTAGCGTGCAAGACCTGCGTAGGTCCCAATCCAGATGAACCCTAGTGTGTCTTGCACGACTGATGAGACGTTGTGCGACGGAATTCCCTCTCCGTGGCCTATCCGGTGGAACGTGTACTGGCCGGGCGAGAAATAGCTGCTCTCTTCAGCAGACGCTTGCTGCACCGTAAAGAGTATGACGACCAAGCATCCCAATAGGATTGGACTACTTGAAAGCCGCATCAGGTCGCAGGAGGATTCATGATGGCACCAGGCTTTAGGTGCAGAGGCTTTAGGCGCAGAGGTTCTTATCTCCATATGGTGTTGTTCTTCTGAATGATGAAAAATGCTAAGCCGCTCTTCTGTTACGTCCGCGTGTCCCTGGTAACCTTGCAATCTTTTCAGGACCATCGGCATGTCCAACTTTTCGAGCCAGCTCCGTGAAACCCGCATAGAGACAGCTCCGGTACATGTAACTTTTAGATAAGCTCCTTTTGCAGGAAAGGCATCACTGCAGCGAGCACTTTACCATTCGAGAAGAAGGCATCGACATGTCCGGCCGCTGATACGACTTCAAGCTCCGATCCACGAACTAGCTCTGCTGTTGCTTCGATTTTTGATCGCCACGGGTCATTGTCACCAGTGTAGAACAGAGTCTCCTTCTGACATTCTCTTAGAGCAGTGGATAAGTCCTCCTGCTCGGCCGCAGCCCGGCAATATGCCGCGAGCGCAGAGGCGGACAGCTGATTCAAGAAAGGTTCGCACACCAATGGAATGCTACGAGTCGACGTGTACGCTTTCATACCCCTGTCGAGCAAGGCTATTCGCTCCTCATATTCGCCGTCGAGCGACGCGAAGCAATGCATTCCACCTAAGACGTACCGGTCAAACCTCTCGGGAATGCAGCACATGCATTCCATCCCCACTCGAGCTCCCATTGAGTAGCCCCAGAAAGTCGCGCGGGAAGAGTTTACAGCGTCGAGCACGCAACGCACATCAAGTACACGACGGGTGCCCTTGTAAAACTCTGGGTCGATTGGTTTACTGCTTTCACCGTGTCCACGCGCATCGATTAGGATTACCCGAAACCGCTTAGACAACGACGGTACGTACGCTGCCCAAGCTTCCAGGGACAACATAAAGCCGTGGCACATGACTAGGTCCGGACCATGGCCCAAGAGCTTGTAATGGATCAGGTTGTTGTCTGCAGTCACCGCGGTTGGCACTTATCGCTCTCTCCACACTCGGGCAGATCTCTATTGGTGAGAGTATGGTGTTTCGATGTTGGAGCCGCTGTCTTCATAGCCAGCATCACCTAGCAATCAGTTCTAGGCTTTTGATGAGTGCTCTGTGCCTGCTCTTGGTGTCATCAACGAATGAAGCCCACGAGCTCGTAAAGAAGAGTCTTCCCTCGTGCGTATGAAATGAAAGGTGAACAGGTGTGCCAGACCCGTGCACTGCGTGACCGCAGAATGAAGCCCTGACTCGAAAATCTGAGAAGGTTCCAAAATCGAATTGTCCTTTACTCGAGACTATCGCGCTCCATGGAACCTCGTCGGTGGGACACACGTGTCTTCGTGCTTTGTCCAACAGCAACTGCGGAAATGGAACTTCCGCGGTTCTCCTCATCTCGCGGATGAGGTGGTGAGGGTAAGACTGAATAGAACGAAGCTGCTCTGTAAGCTGAGCCTCGGGGGAACGCTCTGACTCAAGCTGAACTGCGAACGTCGGAAGAGCTATGGCGCAGCAGAAGTAGGAAGGGGACAAAGACGTCGCGAGATGACCTAGATGAATGGGGATGTTTACCGTCGCCGAGCCTTGAAGCTCCATAGCTCGCAGTGCGCACCCTCCGAACATGGTGCTAAAAGCCACTCTTCTTGCTTTGCAGAAGCTGAGCAGCCTTTCCACAAGATCTCGGCGAAAGATGTGGGTGTAAATATGGGTATATTGAAGTCCGCGAGCGGCTTTCCAGCGCCTGTACAAATAGTTCGGTTCCGCCTGAGTTTGAGTTTCTACCTTTCTCTTCTCCTCATCTTCTATATCGATCAGCTGTTCGATAGGCTGCTCAAGATCAAGGGCAGAGACAGGGACAGGGACAGGTGATGATGCAAAGAAGAGAACTGAGCGGACCAAGCGAAGCATCGCGATCCCATCGGAGATGACATGAGACATACCCAAGGTTATTCTCAGGATTCGGTCATTGTGGGTGGTGATCCAAGCGTGCCACTGCAGGCCGTACCCAAAGGATTTGTTCGTCACGAACTCAAGCAGTCCGTCTGAGTCTTCTTGTGCAATGAAGGTCACTGGAACTAGCGGCTTAGCGTCCACATCAAACATGAGGCTTTCCCCTAAACGAAGATTGGCTCTAAGCAGCGGTTGCCAGCATGTCGCGTAGCGCAACGCTTCAATCGACTCGCGCTTCCGAAGGTTCCCCTCAATCTCGACATCGATAAAGCAGGTAGTGCTGCTATTGATGAGTTGGGCGCACGCTACGGTCTTCTCCAGCCCTCCAAGCGGTCTACTGGCTCGTACCGGTTGCATGTCAGACGTCGTACTGCGTGAGCCAGGCTTCGTCTGTCTTCCGATACTCGGCAGACTTCATCTCGCCTTCTAGCTTCTGCCAGTACGGCAAACAAGCCTGAAGAAACGAAAACCCACCCCCGTTATCTGGGTCAAAATCGGGATGAAATCTGTTTGCTACAGCGATTGTGCCCGATGTGAGGTTGGTGATGGTATGCCACCACCATGGAGGGTTGATCAAGGCATCCCCCGGCTCGAGAACGGTTTCGTAAACAGGTACACACGCAACAAGCGAGTTAGTTTCAGCTGGCAGCTGATTGGGGTCCATCGGCGAATAGATGAACATCCCTTTAGCAGACAATGCGCCTCCAATGAACATCGAGTAGGCGGGACTAATGAAGCGCCACCGCTTCTTGCCATATATGTTGATAAACAGGTTTACTCCGTTAGCGGCATGCCAGCCGGTTCCAGTCCGTTGTCCCCCAAAGAACAGGTCGCTCCCGACATACCTTCCAATGGAACTGATCCCAAGCCGATTGGCCAAGGCCATGCTTTCCAGATCTTCAAGCATGTATGGATAATCATTAAAGAAGTTGCTGATATTTCCCGCGTAAAGTCCGCCGACTGAGTTAGTCTCTATGTCTTCAACTACCTCACCCAGCGTTCCTCGACGCTGCTTTCCTTCGTCAGTGACAACACATCCATAGTCACCAAAACGTTCCCCGAAGTGAGAAGGATTCCATTCGTCATAGGCGTGGGTCTTCACGGCAGCCGCGCGAATAACTACCGGCACAAGGTTTCTTTTCAGTCTCACTACCGTGTCTGCAGAAAGCTCATCTTGAGTGAAGGAGGGCAGCTGATGTACCTGAGCGTGGGGCAGGCTACCGGCATGCGACTCCAAATGCTTCTGTAAGGCTGCCCGCACAGAAGGTACGCGCATCGAATCGGCGTTGATCCGGCTTCTCGTTTGAGAGTACGCGTCGTACAAGATTTGAAGCTTGTAGGCTGTCTGTGCAAACTCATCAAGACTGGGCTCTTGAGCATTGAGCTCCTGGCACGCCCTCTCATAGGTGCGGTGGTGGACCATCTTAGCCTCTTCAAACAGATATGGTGTTGTCGTCTCGGAGAGACGAGCGACTGTGCGAGATGTGGTGACAGACCTTACGCCGCTATTCGGCAATCATTAGGAGGAACGGCACGATGGTGACATCACTGAATGCACCAAAGTCAGCACATCCTAAAGGTCTGCGGCAGCTCCAGATCGATGAGCGCACGTAGAAATTTCTTCTAAGTCGCCCTCTCATCAGACGCTTTAGCCGCATAACTGGGGCGCCTAGCCGCCAGTCGTTAGGCTTCCGTCTCAGCTCTAATCCGCGCGCGCAGTGCATCATACTCTACTGCCACAGCTGCGTCGTTTGCCAGAACCTCATCCGTGTCGACCTGCAAGTACTCTAGAACCCCCATGTCTGCAAAAGCCTTCTCCACCCGTTTCCCAAGTAGACCAATGTCACGAATGACCGGCGCTATCCTTGTAAATAGGCGTTTGCGATAATGCGTCATATATCCCGACTCATGCAGCGCCTGCTGACATTCTTGCTCCGGCAGATCAAGTTGCCTCCAAACATCGCGTTGCTCAAATCGGTCACGCAGCATGTAGCAAGCTTCGACTACAAACTCCTCACGTTCATCACGCTCACGCTGCGACAGCTGAGGATAGACATCTTTGAGCGCTAAACGTCCAAATCCGACGTGTCTTGCCTCATCCTGCATCACATAGGTCATTACCATCTTTACCAACTCATTACTTGCGAAGTCTCGGTAACGCTGAAAAGCAGTAAGCGCCAGACCTTCAACAAGAACTTGCATTGAAAGGTAGACTATATCCCACCGGCTATCGCTGAGTGTTTGCGTAAGAAGTTCTCGCAGGCTTGGAGCGATTGGGTAAGTGACCTCAAACTTCTCGTGAAGCAATCGCCTGAAAACTTCCACATGCCTGGCTTCATCCATAGCCTGCGTTGCAGCGCAGAACTTTGCGTCAATACCTGGGACCATCTGAACAAGCCTGCCACAAGCAATCATCGCAGCCTGTTCGCCGTGGAGGAACTGCGAGACGTTGTGCGCTTGCACATGAAGTGCAACCTCTGACTGCCGTTCCTTTGAAAGACTTTTCCAGAATCGCGTGTTGTGCAGAGGTAACATCGCCGGATCCAACCCCATCGGGTTCTCATCGGAGAGCTCGAGCGACCAGTCGATGCGATCGGACGCGTCCCACTGCATACGCTTCGACTTGTCGTAAAGGCGCAGCAAGCGCTCGTCGCTGGTAGGGTACTCCCAGGTCATGTGAATGTCGCCTTGACCATCGAGGGTCCAAGCTGTCTCTTCGACAGGAAGACTGTAGCGTGCGGAGAACGTCATAGAAGTATCCTTTCGGTTCGCTCGGATCTCAAACGGCGACTGCGTCCCAAGATGAAGGCGCAGGAATCTGCTTTGATGCCAGCGTCTAAACATGCCTCGCATCCAGGTAAAGTAGCTTCGCCTGATGACACTGCGCTTCAAGAAAGGGACCCACTTGTCGTTCATATTTCCTGTTTTTGCGGCCACTAGAGGAGCTTCCTTGAAAGAGACAAAAGATTCGTTCAACGAAGAGAAGTTAGGCGACTGCACAGACCGTCTGGATTCGACGCAACTCAGCTGTCTTCTTTCTCATTACCTCTATGAGGGATATCGATCTGAGGCAGCCGTAGTTGAACAGCTTGAGGTTCAAGGAGAAAAAGCCTCGGCTCGCTGTAGGGTGAGCGAGGCGATTATCTCACCTTACGACCAGCAGTTTCACCTAAGCGCTGTAAACGGATTCGTCTTCGTTCAGCAAGTGGGTATTGCTCATGCACATCTACTCCACGGCAGACGTGAGAAAGCTGGTGAAGCGATTATCTCGCGGCTCACCTTCGAGGGAAAGCGAATGATTAGGAACAGCGAAGACATCCTTCTGAAGATGGAGGTCTTCGCTATAAAGGTAGAGCCCCCCCGAGGTAGGAGGCGTCACCCGCGCACCTACATCAGTTGGACCTACGACCTTCAGGAGGGCGCCTGGTTTGGCACCTTAGACGCGGTATTCCCATTCACCTAGATTCCGTTCACCTAGAGGAAGGAGGAACGCTAACATGAGCAAGTTACGGTCTGCACTCAGAGTCTACGAAGCAGAAACGCCAGACTATGTGAAACCGGCTTGGTACGTTGTTGCAGAAAGTCATCAACTCACGTCCAAACCTAAGCAGGTGACGCTCGGCGGAATTCCAGTTGTACTATTTCGTGACCCTCAATCCGGCAGCGTCAACGCACTGCTCGACCGTTGCCCGCACCGGAACACACCTCTCTCGATGGGGCGAGTTATCGACTCCGGACTGCAGTGCGGGTACCATGGGTGGGTGTTTGCCGGTGACGGCACGTGTAAACATGTTCCTGCGCTTGCCTCTAACGTAAGCAAGAGCAACAGAAACGTGTCAAAGTACGCGACGCGTGAACTCGATGGCTACATCTGGGTCTTCGGACGAGCAAATGCTGAGCCTGAAGTTGAGCCCTTCCGCGTGCCCCATTTGGAAGATCCCGCCTACAGCAGCGTTCGAATTACAATCGACAAAGAAGCTGCGCTCCTCGCGGTAGCTGAGAACTCGCTGGATACGATTCACACCGCATACCTGCACGGCGGTATTTTTCGTAAGCCCGCCAAGAGAAGAGCTCACGAACTCAAGGTAAAGCTTGCACGGACCTCCGAATATGTAGAGGCGGAGTATGTGGGTGAAGCTCCACCCAAAAGTATAATGGGTTGGCTTTTCAGGCCTGCCAATGGCGACGTGTTCCATCATGTGGACCGCTTCGTGTTTCCGGCGATAACGTATACAGAGTACGCATTAGCTGATCGCGGGCATATGATCGTAATCGAGTATCTGTCTCCCGTAGCGGAGCACTTGACGCGAGCGTTCACGATCCTGGTGTTCCGGTTCCCTCGTCCTGTTGCCGTTTCCAAGCCTATACTTCGATGGCTGGCAACGCGCGTATTTGTTCAGGACGCTGAGATCCTCAAGGCACAGACGGTTTCCCTGGAGCAGTTCGATGAAACGTCCCACGTCTCGACAGAACTTGACGTGATGGGACCCCACATCAAAAAGATCCTGCGTCAGACACATCCCACGGCATCTGAAGATGTTGGCTGGAGTCGTGAGTTTACGTTTCTAGTGTAGAAAAAATGGCTCTCACGTCTTTTGTACTGATCCTGGCACTATTTCTGGCGATCGGTCTTGCGGCGGTGCGCAAAGCCGATAGGTCAAAAGCCGACTACCTCGTAGCTAATCGTAGTGTCGGGCCCTGGCTGGCAGGTCTCTCTGCAGCCGCTACTCATAGCAGCGGCTTCATGTTCGTTGGACTCATTGGAGCAACTTACGCCTACGGCACCAGTCTCGCGGTTGCCATGCTGGGGTATCTCGCTGGCGTCGTAGTAGGCTGGTCACTCGCCTTCGGAAAGGTGGCGAGGGCGAGTGCGCAAGAGAACCGGCAGACTCTGTCTGAGTACATCGCAGGAGGCGATGCCTCCGACACGAGGCGTGTGCGCGCGTGCGTGGGCTTGGTCACGATCGTGCTGCTCAGCACCTATGCTGCATCGCAGTTCATAGCCGGAGGAAAAGCTCTTCACGCGGTTTTCGGATGGCCTCCGTTTGTCGGAACCACCTTTGGCGCTCTGCTGGTTGGTCTCTACTGCTCCTCAGGCGGTCTCAGGGCATCGATCTGGACTGACGCAGCACAGGCCATCGTGATGCTGTGTGCAGTGACTGTTCTGGCCTTCGTGTCACTGCACCGTCTGGGCGGCGTCGCGGATATATTCGCGAGGCTAGAGAGCCTTGATCCGACTCTTACCGATTTCACAAGCGCGAGTTCTCTTGGAGTTCCAGCATTTATCTTGGGATGGATCGCCGGCGGCGTAGGCTTCGTCGGGCAGCCACACATCATGATTCGAGCAATGAGCATGGAAAATCCCGACAAAGCTGCTCAAGCTGGATGGATACATCATGCGTGGCTTTTTACCTTCTCGATTCTAGCGATCTGCATTGGTCTCAGTAGTCGGCTACTATTGCCGGAGCTACAGCCAACGGAAGCTGAACTGGCCTTTCCACTACTTGCTAGCGCTCTACTTTCACCGACCGCTGTTGGCATCATGCTTGCCGCGCTCTTCTCCGCCACAATGTCGACCGCCGACTCACAGATTCTATGTAGCTCAGCGTCATTGACCGAAGATCTGACAAACGGCCAGCAGGAGCGGTCGTACTCCCCGCGACGCGTGACATTGGCGCTCACCGCGGGAGCCTGGCTAGTTGCCTGTGTGGCAGACTGGGCAGGGGTATCCAGTGTCTTCTCACTCGTCGTGGTGTCGTGGTCCGCACTTGGCGCGGGATTAGGGCCTCTTGTACTTCTCCGAACTCTGGGCGCCCCGTCGCCCTCGCAAGGTCTTGCGATAGCGACGATACTTGTAGGCATCAGCGGAACTCTGGTGTGGCGTTTCCTAACTGACCTCTGGCCCGGGTTCAATGAGACTCTGCCTGGCGCCTTAGCTGGTCTCGCGGTCTATTGCGTTGGGACGCTCACGCGTCGAACGCCTCGGCCGCAAGCTTCGCAGGCTCCCAGCGCTCCGACGCAGTTATAACGAGTGAAGAGACTTCCCTGATCCGACAACGGCTCTAGACGCGTCCTCTAGCATATTTTTGAGTGGTGCGTCCGCGGAGAGAAGCACATCAAGCGGCTCGTCAAATCTGCTCGCCGGACCTAGCCGACGATATTTCGAGCCCACACGCCCGACCTATAACGAATACAAAAGAGAACGAGCTTGAGGAGCTCCTGTCCGACGAAGCCAAGTAGGACGATATAGAGTGGAAGCTCTAGCACGAGTCCGAGTAAAGCAGTCAACGGAAGACCAAACGCATACATGCTAAGAAGATCGACTTTCGTGACATACGCGTTGTCACCTCCAGCTCTAAGCACACCGAGCGTGAAGAACGGAGCGAGTCCGGTAACAGGCAGCAGCAATGCGCCGTAACTTAGGAAAATATGCGCTAAATCTCCCACACTCTGTTCTGCATCATAGAGAGATATGATTCTTCCGCCCCCAGCAAGGATGCACAGAGACATGACCAAGGTCATGACGACGAAGACAAGTAGAAACTTACGTGCGAGCGCGAACGCACACGTGACTCGAGCTGCTCCCAGCTCAACTCCTATGAGTACTTGCGCGCCGAATGCGATGCCCACAAGTATGCTCACGGTCAACGCTTGCACCGCATATTGTATATTTGCGGCAGCGGCGACAGCCGTGCCCATCCTGGCGTAAATCATCATATACATCGCGGTTGCAAGGGCCCAGCCTCCGTCCTTCACGATGAGCACGGTAGCGTGTCTCACAAGCGGCGTGTATAGAGCGCTGCTGAAGAGGGTCAGGCTAGGCAACCTGGGAAGACCGCTCTTCGTAGTGAAGATTGGAGGGAGGAAACATGCTGCTTCTATGCAACGACTTAGCAGAGTCCCTAAAGCTGCGCCCTGAACTCCCATCTTCGGAGCTCCCCACGCCCCGTAGACCAGGATGTAGTTGGAACACACGTTGACCGCCAGACCTACTTGGGTCGCGAGCAACGGTAATCGCACCACTCCCATTGACCGGACTAACGTACTACAGCACATAGAGAAGGCCATCAGCACATAGCTAGGTGCTGCAAACTGCAGGTACGCCCCGCCCAAACGAATGACACCCGCATCAGACGAGAAGAGGTCCATTATGGGCGTTGAGAACGTGATGCAAGCGAGGCTAAATACCCCTGACAGAGCTAGACTTAGTACCATGCTCGTGTGAGCTGCCTGTTCAATCGTCCGCCGATTTCCAAGGCCGCGTAGCTGCGATACGAACATGGACGTGGAGCCGCTGATGCCGTTAAGGCACATCCACACTACAAGCTGAACTTGACCAGCAATGCCAACCGAAGCAAGGGCGGCCTTCCCCAAAGGGCCGACCATCACGCCGTCTACAAGTGACGGAATCGCACACAACATTGTCTGTAGCGCAAGTGGAAGACAAAATGATTCTAGCCTGAGGGAGGGCCTTTTGCTTACGGAGCCCGCAGCCCCCATTCGTCGCAAGTTCACTCCGCTTGCCTATTGGCAGTTCTAGCTGCCGGGTACGGGGGGAACGATCGATCCCGGAAGACGAACATAGGATCCGCTAGGTTCCTGCGAGTCGAGTTAACAACCCAACGGCTTGCTGTAGCCCTGCCGGGTCGCGGCATTCCGCCATTACTTCCGCTGCGCGTGAACGACACGTATCACTCGCAAGAAGCTTGATCACTCCCCTGCGGAGGGTAGTTACATCGAGCGCGTCGGGATTAAGAAAGAATCCCACACCGGCCTTTTCGATGAAGTGCGCCTGCACAGGCTGATCGAGTTCAATAGGAAGTCCTAGGACGGGTACGCCATTGAACATTGCCTCATTAACTGAAGCCGCACCACAGTGAGAGATAAATGCTGTTGCCTTTTCAAGAAGGGCGCGTTGAGGCCCGAAAGATACCGTAATGACATTTTCGGGCAATTGCCGCGCCTCCGCAGTTTCAGCAAACCCTCCTGCGCAGATCACGGTGCACACATCCAATGATCTCAAAGCTTCTCCAATTAAAGGAAACAGATCCGGACGAAGCGCCCACCAAGTGCTTCCTAGGCTAGCCAGGACTAGAGGCTTATCCTGCTTCAGCTTCTTCCACGGGAAGCCGTTAGCCTCACCTTCCGGAGGCGCATGTTGTAAGAAAGGTGGCACTACACTCACGCTTCTGGGAGGGGAATGGTCTTGACCAACAAACGATCGACTTCCCATGCAGATATTGTGGTAGGGAGACAATGCTTCAATTCCTCGGAACGTGAGCTCGACCCCATATCGCCTATAGGCTTCCTCTCGTTCGTCCGCCAAGACAGCGAAGACTTCCAGCATCCGTAGCTTGAGAGTGGGCGGAGCGCACAGAAGGAGTTGCGGACTCACCCCTAGATAGGGCACCTCCTCGACATGCGCCGCTACTTGCGCAGCGTACGTGTGTAAATTGATCACCATCACATCAGGTGCAAACTCGCGTATCGCCCTGCGGATTGAGTCAACCATCGTGTAGATGGGTGTGATGTAGATCCCTCTAAATATATCCCTTTCCTCCTTAGAAGGCTCGGGCGCATGCCTCCTCTCGTAGGCATCCTTTCCCTTAGCTGCAACTTCAGTATCTAGATCTGGCGATGTTTCATCGGTGCGCACAGCAACGATGCCGCGGGCCGAAAGAAGCTCCTTCTGACCGTTCGTCATTGCAAGCCAAGCCACCGTGTGACCTTCCGCGCCCAATGCGCGCGCAAACCCACTGATGCTGTTAATATGTGAGACCGTGGAGGGTAGCGTAGCGAATAGGATCCTCATCACACTCCTTCATTAACAAGTGCCTAACTCTAGAGCGTCGCGAGGCTCCGGCGTTCGCTATGCAGAACGTCAGGTTAGGGACATAATGAATGCAGGAGCTCTCGCGCACACGTCCGCTAAAACACTGCGAGTTTGGTACGTTAAGTAGTTTTAAAGACTGGAGGAGTGCCTATGAGCGATATTTCTGGTGTTCCCCTTTGGTATAACCAACAAGGAGACCCCTTGGGTCCACCAGTGGTACTTCTTGCTGGACTTGGGGACCAATCCATTGCCTGGGATGGGGAAGTGGTCGAAGCCCTGGCACGGGCAGGCTATCGCGTCATCATGCCCGATAATCGTGATGTGGGTCTTTCGCCAAAGTTTGATGCAGTGTGCCCCGATCCTGAAGCACTAGTTGCTCGCCTTCCGGAAGTCCGCCCTGCTCCAGTATATACATTTTCGGACATGGCAGCTGATGTGAAACTACTCCTTGACACTCTAGAAATACCGAGTGCTCATCTAGTCGGGATTTCCTCCGGCGGGTCAATAGCTCAACGCTTCAACTGCCTCTTTCCAACTTGCGTCAAGTCCTGCACTACCATATTGAGCGATCCGGGAGTTAAGACGCCGGCTCTTCCAGAAGAACTTGTGAGGATGGTTCTAGCTCCTGTTCCGCGTCGGAAGCAGGAATTTTTGAAATTCAGGCTCAAGATTCTTAGGCTGATGGCGGGGACAACGTACCCTTTTCCGGAAGTCTACCACTACGAACGTGAGGCTCGTGCATTTGACCGAAGTGACGATGCATTAGGAAGAGCGCGGCAGTTGCTGACAGCGGTCAACAGAAGCAGCGACTGCGATGGGCTAAAGAGGGTGCACAACCCCTTCTTGGTGGTTCTAGGTGAAGAAGACTGCATGACTTCAGAGACAGCAGAAACCGAATTCCTGGAGGCGATACCTCACGCTTCGATTCATAGGTTTCAAGGGTTTGGGCATGCAATGCATCCCGCGTTTCATGAAGAACTTGTTGGTGTCCTCAGCGGATTCCTTCGGTATGCGTAGCGAAGGATAACTGCGACGTCGCAACTCCATCGCTGAGCCAAGAATGTGCCGCTGACCCGGAGCGCCAAAGCCTCCCCTGTAGTCGCAGCAACTCCCCACGGCTCTCCCAGAGAGCGTGGCCTTAAGCTTGATAACTCTCACACCGACATCTTGGAGTGAAGATCCGCACTCCGCTGTCTGCCCGCGGAAGCAGGAATAGCTATCTGAAGGAGTAGCTATGTGCGGAAGCGGGAGGGGAAGTCGTTGGCGGAGGCGCGTTGCTGGAGTTCGTCGTCCTCGGGATGCAGCTTGATTGCACGTTTGAGCAAGGAGTCTTCGCTCTCGACGTGTTCTGGATCGGGTAGGCAGCATTCAACCGGACAGACTGCTTGGCAGGCCTCATGGTCGTGAAACCCTACGCACTCCGTGCATAAGTTGGGGTCGATGACATAGATCTCTTCGCCCTCGCTGATGGCCTGATTTGGACATTCAGGCTCGCAAGCGCCGCAGTTGATGCATTCGCTGGTGATGTAAGTCGCCATGGTTTACCTTCCAGGGCTTTTAATAGTGCGCCAGGCGCTGAGCGTCAACGTCCCGGATTGCCGACGCACTTCTATCGCACCGTTTCTTACGCCTAAGCTTGCGCAACAGGAAGCTGTCGAGGGCTGGGGTGCGCTGTTTGCGCTTCCGCTACGAGGTCGTAGTCGCTGGCGTGGGTCACTCTCGCTTTGATAAAGGTGCCCGGCTGAACATGCAGGGCGTCGGTGAGAATGACTTTTCCGTCCACATCGGGAGCCTGACCCGGATGACGCCCCTCAAGCAGAAGCGCACTCTCGTCGCTTTCCCCCTCAACGAGAACCTCAAGCACCTCGCCCACCCGGCCGCGAAGCTTCCTTTTGCTGATGCCTTGCTGCAGCGTGAGCAGCGCATCGCGCCGCTCGAGAGCCAGGCCCTCAGACACTGCGTTCAGTTCTGCAGCGCTCGCCGTACCCTCCTCCTGCGAGTAGAGAAAGATGCCTACATGATCGAACTGCGCCCACTCGATGAACGCGTAGAGCTCTTCGAAGTCGCGATCGGTCTCCCCAGGATGCCCGACGATGAACGCGGTGCGGAACGTGAGCCCCGGCACTTCCGTCCGCATCCGGTCCACCAGCCGCCGCAGTCGCTCCCCGCCGTGTCCGCGCCGCATGCGCATCAGCATGGAATCGCTTGCGTGCTGAAGAGGCATGTCGACATATGGGACCACCCGGGGCTCCTCCTTCATGAGTCGAGCGAGCTCTGCGTCTAGGCGAGAGGGGTAAAGGTAGAACAGGCGCAGCCAGCCGAGCCGGTCAAGCTGAGCCAATCGCTCCACCAGCGCCGTTAGCGAGACGCGCGGCGACAAATCGTGACCGTAGGAGACCGTATCTTGACTAATCACGTTGAGCTCGACGACCCCTTGTGCAACGAGAGAGGCCGCCTCAGCGAGCACATCCTCCGGTGCGCGCGAGCGCTGCGTGCCTCGGAAAGAGGGAATGGCGCAAAAAGAGCATTTGCGGGAGCAACCCTCGGCGATCTTTAGATACGCGCGGTGAGGCGCCTCGGAGAGAACACGATCATCATCAGCGCGCTGCAGGTAGCTGGCAGGGTCTCCTACTTGGAGGCGGGGTCGCGCGTTCCCATCAGAAAGGAGTGAGGCAAGTACGAGCATGTCACTGGAACCGAGAAAATGGTCCACCTCGGGCATCGCCTGCTCCAAGTCCGCCCCGTAGCGTTGAGAGAGGCAACCTGCCATCACCAGCTTTCGGCACGCGCCGTGTTTCTTTTGCTCAGCAAGCTCGAGCACAGTCTGAATCGATTCTTCTTTGGCTGCTTGGATGAAGCCGCACGTGTTGACGACGATGACCTCAGCCTCCCCTGGGTCCTCAACCGTCCGAAAATTCCGCGACCCTGCGGCTCCCACCATGAGCTCAGTATCCACGCGATTCTTGGGACAGCCGAGTGAAACGAAATGAATGGTTCTTGATGCAGGGGAATCCATGCCTGCAAAGGATGGGTGGGGACAAATGGATGGTCAAGCGAGGCCTGCGAGGTTTGCCCAAGCGAAGTTTGCCCAAGCGGTTCAAATCTTTGGCGGCAACGTCGATAAATCCCCGGGTGGGGTGTATGTTGAACGTGCCGAGCAACCAAGCCGACGCCTGGCCTTGGCGTGGCTTGCCCTGGCTTGGCAGAACAGTTGAGCTACATCCTAACAACCAGCGAGCAAAGCAGGTCAAAAGAACCCGTGCAACTTCTTCCACCCACCTTTCGGCGCACCTACGCAAAAGAAACCATTGCCAGAGCTCCTGGAACCTTGTTTCAGCGGTGAAGCATGCGGCTCCCGCCGCTGACCCACCGCGAAACGGGGGGACCTGTCGTATGCCGGCCTCAAGGCATCTCTTCTTGCTCAGCTTGAGCGCGCCATCAGGAGCCGTACGGGATGTCTAGCGACGCCTATGCCGGACTTGCGGCTCAATACGGCGTAAAGTGCTCAGCGGGCGAGGTTCTTTTTCGCGAGGGCGATGCGGGAGCGCACATGTATATCCTTCAACAGGGGCGTGTGCGGCTTTTCAAGCAGGTCGCTGGAGCCGAGCGCACACTAACCAACGTGCTCTCCGGAGACTTCTTCGGCGAGCTCTCCATCCTCAATCGGAAGCCGCGAACCGCAACTGCGGTCGCAGTTGAGGATTGTGATTTGCTAAAGATCAACGCCGATTTGTTCGAAACAATGGTCCTAAAAAACACGGAGATCGGCCTGCGACTCATCCGCAAGTTGGCCCAGCGGCTTGATGCAGCCGACGCGCTTATTACGATGCTGATGCATGAGGACCCTCGTGCCAAAGTGATCCTGAGCCTGTGCCGTGAAGCAGAGACCCACGGCACCCCTCAGGAGGATGGCTCTCTTCTCGTTGAATGGACGGAGGAGCACCTCAGCGCGCAATCAGGAGTGGAGCCGGCCAAGCTGCACCCGATCCTCCTTCGGCTTTCTGGGCTCGGTATCGTACGCCGCAGTGGGACTGGGTGGCTCATCCCGAGACTTGAGCGACTCAAAGACTTCTTGTTCTTTCTTGAAGCGCCAACCCCATAGAGCGTAAAAGGTTAAAGAGGGGGTGACGGAGGTCTTCAAAGCATTATATGTTGAAGAGGTAACTTGACCGGGTTGGGAGTAGAGCCCGTGGATGCGCCACGCTACGGCAGTCCGGACAAGTGCGACGTGGAGTGTCTCTACCACTCCCCACCAACGAACGCCCTCAAGTTTTTGATTGTGGGCGCCGGCATTGCCGGGGGAGGGATGCACATGAACGATAGCTGTAAACGCGTGTCTGATTGGGCGGCTTCAACGCGTGAGGCCACGCTTGCCGAGGCTTGCTCCTCGAGGAGCGACGTGTATGCCACCAGTCGGACATGCACACATAGCCTCTAGACCGGGGGTCAAGAGTCCTTGACGCTTCCCTCCTGGTGTCGTGATCCTTTGCGGTCGCGTCTCCATCAGGAATTTGCGTCTTAGAGGCTGCATCCTCGCGGATGGGTCTCTGGGGATCTCTTTTAGAAACCGGTTTCTTCCTCCGTCTGGAGGCCGTGGTGTGGCGGCGCGTTATCGCGTCGCCACTTTTTGTTTAAGCGCATCCAGCACCTCCGCGCAGTAGTTGCGCTGGTCAAGCCGCATCATCTGCTGGATCCCGGTGGGGCTGGTTACATTGATCTCGGTAAGGTAGCCTCCAATCACATCAATGCCGACAAACCAGAGACCGTCCCTGCGGAGCGCTGGAGCAATAACATAACAAATCTCGATGTCGCGGGCGGTGAGCTCTCCGCGCTCGACGCGCCCCCCCACGTGGATGTTGCTACGCACATCGCCCTTTTGAGGAACGCGCACAATGGCGCCGAGCGGCTCGCCATCCAGCAGGATGATGCGTTTGTCGCCCTTGGTAACTTCCGGAACAAACTGCTGCACCATCGCCACACAGGTTCCGTTCTGCGTGAGCAGGTCCACGATGGAGTTGAAGTTTCGGTCAAGCTCCAGCACAACCACACCCTGACCACCTGCACCGCCAAGGGGCTTGATGATGGCTTCGCCTCCTAAAGCCTCAACGAACTCTCGGATCTGTTGCCGGTTGGCCGAGACGCGCGTGCGGGGCATCAGTTCGGTGAACGAACAGGCGTAGAGCTTCTCATTTGCCTCACGCAACCCGCGTGGTGAGTTGACGACGAGTGTCTCTGCACTTGCGCGCTCTAGCATCTGCGTTGCCCAGAGGTAGGTTTCATCGAAAGGGGGATCTTTTCGAAGCCACACGGCGTCGAAATCCCGCAGCTCCACCTGCTCTTGATCAAGCAGCACGACGGGGTTTAGTGCATCTTGTTGAACGCGCGCTTTTGAGACCGTCGCTGTGGCGGAGCCCTGATTCAGGCCCACGTCGGCGATGCCGCAAACATGGATCTCATCGCCCTGCTCAGCTGCCTCCCACATCAGGGCAAAGGTTGTGTCCTCGTTCAAGATGACGGTTGAGGGCGGATCCATGATAAAGAGTAATCGCATGGAGGAGCGCTTAGCACCGGTTGAGCGGCGCCCGCAAGGAGGAGAAGATGCCCCGACGATTCCTTTTTACTATCTCGCTGCAGGTTGCGCTGAACCTTATTTGGTCAGGACCTGCTCAAGCAGGAAAGCCTAGACAGGATTTTCAACACTACGCCGTGGCTGCCGGTGAGACGCAAGCCAATCAAGCAGGGGTTCAAGTTCTGGAGATGGGCGGCAATGCGGCCGATGCGGCCGCAGCTGTGATGCTCACCTTGGGGGTCACCAGCGCAACCTCAAGTGGTCTAGGGGGGGGTGGTTTTGCGCTCTACTACGACGCGAAGAAGAAGACGACAGAGTTTCTCGATTTTCGCGAGCGTGCACCCGCTGCTGTGACGCCCTCGTTTTACGCAAAGCGGCCAGTTAGCGCTTCGCGCAGAGGGGGCAGCGCCGTGGCCGTGCCTGGCGAGCCGGCAGGCATTGCGTTGCTGCTGAAGAGGCATGGACGCCTTCCTCGCACATGTGTTACCTCGCCCGCCATTCGTCTGGCGAGCAATGGCTTCTTCGTCACGCCCTACGTTGCGCGTGCACTTGAGGAGTACAAGAGCGATGTTCTAAAAGATCGTTCGATGAAGCGCTGGCTCGGCAGCCCTCCACCCAAGGCCGGCGCGATGCTGCGGAACGCCGCGTTGGCCGAAACACTGCAAACCTTCGCCAAGCAAGGCGCGCAACCCTTCTACCAAGGAGCCATAGCAAAGCAGGTCGTGCATGAGGTCAGGGCGCGCGGCGGGGTGATGACAGCCAAAGACCTGCAAACGTACAAGGTGGTTCGTCGGAAGCCCCTTCGCAGCAAGCGCTTAGGTTACACCTTTGTCACTGCGCCGCCTCCCAGTGCCGGCGGCTACACCTTGCTTGCCAGTCTAGCACTTCTTGAGCAATGGAAGCTGCCAAAGCAGCGCAACGCGTTGTATTTCCACGCCCTCGCGGAGTCGTGGAAGGGCCCGTACTGGGACCGCGCGCAGTACTTCGCTGACCCAGACTACAACGAGAGCTACCTTTCAAAGCTGCTTGCCGCGCCTCGTCTTGCGAAAAGGGCCGCTGTGTTCTCACGCAGGGAAGCTCAACCATCGGAGGCGTATGCGCTCCCTCTCGCTAGCATTCCCGCTCAAGGAACGCGCAGCGAAGATGGTGGCACTTCCCACATCTGCGTGGTGGACGCAGAGGGCAATGTGGCTGCGGTCACTACCAGCGTGAACTACTTCTTCGGAGCGCAGTTTCTCGCAAGCGGCATGGTGATGAACAACACCATGGATGATTTCGGCAGACAGGACGACAAAGGCAACCTCTTCGGGCTTACCGGCGGGGCGCGCAACTTGCCTCAGGGAAAGCAGCGGCCAATCTCTTCGATGACACCCACCATCGTCTTTGAAGATGGTCGACCCGTGCTCTGCGTCGGGGGAAGCGGCGGGAGCCGGATCATCACTGGGGTAGAACAGGTGATACTCAACACCCTCAAGTACAACGACAACGCCCTAGAGGCGATAGCGCGACCTCGGATTCATCATCAAGGCGTGCCTACGGAGCTAAGCGTGCCGGAGAGCTTCCCTCGAGAAGTGGCAGCCAGGCTTCGCAAACTGGGGCATCGCGTGGAGACGGCAACCTTTGCTTCCAAGGTCAACGCAATCCGCATCCGCTATGGAAAGCGACGATCGCTCCAGGCTGCCAGCGATGTGGGTAAGGGAGCATACGCCGCGGGACGGTAGCATGTCATGTGTCAGTGGCTTTCTGACCAGAAAGGCACGCTTCCCAAGAAGGTTGCACACTCGGCTTCCCTCCTCGAACCCTATCCTCACGCACCTCTGTGCTCTTCAGTGGAACCGCGCTCTTCAGTGGAACCGCGCTCTTCAGTGGAACCGCGCTCTTCAGTGGAACCGCGCTCTTCAGTGGAACCGCGCTCTTCGGTGGAGCTGTGCGTGAAGCTCTCGTCGACTGCGTCTCCTGCAATCCCGGCGCTGAGTGGACAACCTCCTTAATAACCGACTCATCAGGAACTGACCGGAGACCGTAAACATCGCGTTGCACGAGGTCTGTGACGGCTCGATCCGGTGACGATTGGAGCAGAGCCGGGACACCTCTGCATGCATTTCGGTTTCCGGCGTGCGCAAATTCCCAACGGTCGGGAAGTATTCATCCGTGCATCGCTTGCATAACATAGATGCATCAGCACGATGCACGCATCAAAAAGAGGGGTGAGGAACCGTTGCATCAACGGCATGCGCTCGTTTAAAGCACTCTTAGGCTTTGCTGCTGCGTGGTGTGCCGTGCCACATGGCGCGTTCGCGCAGGCCTGGGTGCAGCCTGAAGGGACGCTTTCACTAGGGGGGAACTACCGTTTCGACTTCTCCAACACCTTTGCTGAGGGCGCCATCAGCGCGACGTCTGGGGCCATGACCAGTCAGGCCTTCTTCATCGATGTGGACTACGTGCCGGTCGACAGGTTCGCCGTGCGTGCTGTGGTACCTCTCATGCTGCTGCGCTTTAGCGGAGACTCAAGCCGCTTTCCGCCGCACGGCGACTACGACGATGGCAACTTCCACTTCGTGCCGCAGGACGCTCTTGTCGAAGCACGCTACCAGGCTTTGGAAGCGCCCCTTGCCCTAACACCCTTTGTCGGTGTGTCTGCGCCGATGTCCGACTACGAAGTGCAGGGCTACGCCGCCGCGGGACGAGGACTCAAACAAGCTCACCTGGGTCTCAATCTTGGCCGAACGCTCGAGCCTTTCCTGCCCAAGATGTACGTGCACGCGCGCTACCAGTTCACCCTGTCGGAGAGTTTTGATCAGACACCCGAAACAGCTCGTTTCTCGCAAAACCGCTCCTCAGCTAGCATGCAGCTCGGCTACTTCTTTACCTACGACTGGCAGTTCAACCTATCGGCCAGTCTCAACCTCCAGCACGACGGCGTTGAGGTTGCCAAGTGGGATAGCTATCCCCAAGTTGTTCGCGACTACCACGACCCCCTGCTCATGGAACAAGCGCTGCTGGTAGGACCCGGCACCTCTTACAACTTAACCGATTCCCTCACCCTCGACGCACTGATCCTGGTCTTTATAGCGGGCAACAACACCCGCGAGTCACGCATGGCAGGGGTGGGACTCACCTGGATGACCCAGCCATGATTCCTCCTTGTCGGACTGCGCGTCCGGCTGACTCCGCAACGCATCAGCTGCGCTGCAGCTTAATGCGGTGCTTTGTGGTGCCTTGCTTTGGCTGTGCGTATAGTGGCACACGCAATGCGCGCCTCCAACTGCCACTTGCGAGATAGTGGGGAGGCGCTTTAGAAGGGGAAACTTGCCTGCACCCGGCCCCACCACGCATCGTCGCAGATACTAAAGCGCCACGAGAAGAATGACCTTGGCACTTTGCGCCTCCCAGTCGCCTCTACAACCGAATGCGCATAGAGTTGCATCTGGATGCTCACGTCTTCAACCTGCTTGATGATGCGCGTCAGGGTGATGCCGTAGTCAGTGAGGAGACTCTCGCCCGTTTTCTCTTCTTTCCCGGAAAGAACGTGGGCGTGAACGATAGCTACTTGCGCCACAAGCGCCATCGCATTGGCTGCACTAAAACGTTCGGTGTTGTAGTAGGGAGAGCGGTAGGCAGCGGCCACAGAGCATCGCGCAGAAATCTTCTTTCCCTCGATCGCCACGCTGTTTAATCGTGGCGTCTCCTTTTTAAACTCCGTTAGCCAGTAAGGAGACAGAAACCGGTCTAGGCGGCTCCCCTCGTAGCTCCCCGATTGGTCGTATCGAAGTGATGAGGGCGCTTCCGCGGGTTCACCTGTTGTGTAATCATCCATCCTAAAACACGTTCTCCGAGTTCTGGTTGCTCCTGCTAACTCCTGTTGCTCCTGCTAAATAATATTCACCTCATGTAGCTGCACAGGCAGTACTAGCGACAGGCTGACTCAGTCAGGAGATACCGCTCTCTGGCAGCGCTGGCCATGGCTCACTACTCTTCTAGTTTTATATTGCTAGTAAAATGTATCTACGGTTATACTGAGTAGAGACAGGAGGTGAAGATGAAAACAGTCGCTTTAGGAATAGCTGCATTAGCCATGGCTGCATTGGGCGTGGTTCCCGAGGCTCATGCATGCGGAGTGAAGTTACTCGTGAAGGGGCCTAAGGTGGCTCAGCGGTCGAGTTATCCTACCACCGTCCACGTGGTAGGTTCAGAAAAAACTAAGATGGTGAGTCAAGCACTCAAGCGTGCAGGGCATAAGGTTGTGGTGACGCAAAAGGTCGAACGTCTGAAAAACGACGACCGCGTGGTGGTTCTTGCCGATCCAGCAGAGGCCAACGGCTTGAAGGAAAAGCTTCCTGGTGCTGTCGTCCTCCCGCTGCACGCCAACGTGAACCAAAGTGTCAAGCAGTTGGAGATGGAGCTCTCGAAGCGAGCTGCCGCAGACAAGCTTCAGAAGCAGGCGCCTCAGGGATAAAACCTCTGTCCAAGCTGCGTACCAACATCACCTCCACGTTAGTCTGCCTTCTCCGCCAGTGCTAGGACTCCGGCAGCGCGCTGATGTATGTGTTGGTGAACTGGGCTGCGCGGTCGTAGTCTCTTTTCGTTGTGTCTACGATAAACTTTTCGACAGTGCGTCCGACGCCGAACACCTTGACGTCCACTGTGCCTCGACACACCCGCTCCACGGATCCATGCGCGGCTGGCTCAACCCAGATTTCCCCATAGATGTTGACCTTATCGGCGAGAACGTTGGGTGTGACCGTGTACTTCCACCGTCCCGAGGTGGGATTAAAAACACCTTCCTCACGGTACTGGACACGATTGCCGACTAGCTTGCGAACCACCGCTGGAGCATCTGCTCGCGGCTCAAGCAACGTCTTGCGCTCCACTTTTCCATCGGGAAGTGTCTGGTGACTTAGGACTTCAAATGTAGGGAAGCCGAGGTACTCCTTGTAGAGCCGTCGGTTGTATTCCTCGCTGAAGAACACGTCGTTCCAGAAGGCTTGCGCATCAAGCTGATGCTTGTGTCTGATTTCAAAATCCATCTGCACCTCATCCCGCCTCGCCGAGGACAGGCAGCCTATGACAGACGCCACAGTCGGCGTCGATAACCCAGCCAGGAGCGGCTTCTTTCGAGGTCCCTTCAGACGCAGGTCCTGCTGCTAACCCTTGTCGTCTTGTTCCGCGTCGCAATCTTCGCCTTCAGCAGTCGCTTCAGAGCTCGCTGCAGAACTCCCAGCCGCTGCAGAACTCCCAGCCGCTCCAGCGCCAACTAAAATGACGGTGACATTGTCTTCGCCGCCGTGGCTGTTGGCGCGCGCGATCAGCTGATCAGCAGCAAACTGAAGATCACCCTCGGCTTCGCCGATAATCTGCTCAATCTCCTCGTCCTCCATCATTCCGCTCAGCCCATCGGAGCAGAGGAGAAAGACATCTCCCTCCTCGACCTGCTCGGACAACACATCGACGGCCACGGCATCCTGCATACCCAATGCACGGGTGATGACGTTGCGCGGCAGCTCCTCGCGCTGTTCCGGCGTCATGTCCGGCATGAACAGCAAGTAATCATTGATCAGGGAGTGGTCGCGCGTGAGGGGGCTCAACTTGCTTCCCCGCCAGAGGTACGCTCGGCTGTCGCCAACATGCGCAATATGCATCATTGAGCGTTCTGCGGCGTACACCAGTCCGACAATCGTGGTGCCCATCCCGTAGACCTCGCGGTTCTGGCACGAGGATTCGTAGATCTTCTTATTGGCGACTTTAATGCCGGAGATGAGCCGGTTCTCCTCCAGGGAAAGCGTCGGGTCGTAGTGAAAGGGCCAGGTAATATCTTCCCGTTGCGTTTTGTCAAAGAACATCATCAGCTCTTCAACTGCCATGCGACTGGCGACATCCCCCGCCTTATGACCGCCCATTCCATCGGCAACGACGTACAGCGCGTGCACGTCGCTGACTGCAAAGCTATCCTCGTTGTGGTCACGCTGACGACCGACATCGGTGGCACCTACACCCGTAAGCTTCATCCTGAGCACCCCTCCGAGACAGGGCCTGATCCCGACACCATTCTACCGATAGCGCAAACTGGAAAACTTCTGGCAGGTCGGCAGACGGAGTTGTCCATGCGCCTCCTAGTGGGGGTGTCGAACTGAACAGTTGCCGCAGTGAAAGTTCCGGTCATACGTGCGTGATGGGCATACTAACACCCATGCCGCTTGAAGGTGCAAGAGATGGCCAGAAAAATAGTTAGAAATGCGGAAGTGCCCGATGAGCCGACGCCAAAAGCCGGACTACCGGACTTCATCGACAGTGTCCTGAGAGACGACGTGAGTGGCGTTATCCTGTGCGATAACATGGTCATGCTTCGTGCTCTTTCGGAGGCATCCGTTGACCTTGTCTACATTGACCCTCCGTTCAACACCGGAAAAGCGCAAACGCGGCGGTTCACGCAGACTAGCAGGTCCGACCAGGGCGCGCGCACAGGTTTTGGCGGGCACCGCTACGCCTCTAAGCTAGTCTCCAAAGGGAGCTACTTGGACACATTTCCGGACTACCTCGAGTTCCTCGAGCCTCGACTGCTGGAAATTCACCGCATCCTCAAGGCTTCCGGCACGCTCTATCTCCACTTGGACTATCGCGAGGTTCACTACTGCAAAGTCTATCTCGATCAGCTGTTTGGTAGATCAAGTTTTCTCAATGAGATCATCTGGGCTTACGACTACGGAGCACGACCTAAACGAAAATGGCCATCCAAGCACGACACCATCTTGGTGTACACAAAGGATCCGACGAACTACTACTTCAACACAGAGGAAGTGGAGCGAATACCTTACATGGCTCCTGGCCTTGCCGGCCCTGAGAAGGCGCAGCGAGGCAAACTTCCTACGGATACATGGTGGCATACCATCGTCAGCCCTACCGGTAAGGAGAAGTGCGCGTATCCCACCCAGAAGCCTCTGGGCATCTTGAGACGCATCGTAGCTGCCTCTTGCCCCGAAGGTGGGCGCGTTCTTGACTGCTTCGCCGGGAGTGGAACCACCGGAGCCGCTGCGAACGAGCTCGGCCGAACGTTTCTTCTGGCTGACAGCAGTCCGCAGGCTTACGACGTAATGCGTAAACGCTTTGCTACGCAGGAAAGCCTACGCTTTGCATCTGAGCCATGAAGGCTGCAGTTTCCAGACCCGCTCGAGTGTGCGCGAAAAGAGCATGCGAAGTTGATGTAGATTGCCTATACCTCGGCTCATGACAAAGGCGCCGCTGCTAACTGTTGCTATGCTCGCCCTTGGTGCACAAGGATGCTCAAGCGCGATCGGCGATTCATGTTCTAACTCGGTGGATTGCTCCACCAATGGCGACCGCTTGTGCGACCGTTCCCTTCCCGACGGCTACTGCACGATACGCGATTGCGAGCCCGACAGTTGCCCAAAGGAAGGTATGTGTGTCCAGTTCCGTCCTGAAAATCTCCGCCTTAGCAGCACGTGGTGCATGGCCAAGTGCAGCACGCAGAGCGACTGCCGCGACGACAGGAGCGGCGGGCAGGGCTACGACTGTGTTCTTGCAGCCGAGCTCGGTAGCGGCATTGCCGAAGCACTCGACAACACCGAGGGTCGGTTTTGCGCGGGTGTGCCGCTGGAAGAATAAAGGTGGGTGCACGGCGCCTCTTTACAACCGCCAGATTTACCACGGCCAGAGCCTTCGTTGATGACGTTGTGCTAACAACGAGAGGATGATGGCATGACCGGCTACCTGATGGTTCGCCTTCTCCGAGCGTTGATCACACTGTGGGGAATTGTGACCGTGGTGTTCCTCATCGTACGAGCCGTTCCTGGCGACCCAGTCGATACGCTGCTGGGGGAACATGCCACCCAGGAAGAACGTCAGAGCTTGCGGCGAACACTCAAGCTTGATCAGTCCCTGCTGACGCAATACGGAGCCTTCTCGCGTTCGGTGCTTGAAGGCACTTTCGGCCGATCGTTTCGGCTTCCGGATCGCACCGTGGCTAGCCTAATCGAAGAGGTTCTTACGCCGACGCTGCAGCTTACCTTGGCAGCACTGGCTGTCGGGTGGGCACTCGGCATCGCTCTGGGCGCTGTGGCGGGATCGCAGGCCGGAACAGCGGTGGACGGCAGTGCTCGGTTGATGGCGCTGATTGGCTTAGCCATTCCCACCATCTGGATGGGCCCCCTCCTGATCCTTGTCTTCTCTGTCAAGTTGCGATGGCTTCCCATGCCCGGGGACCGCGAGGCCACGGTCCTGGGTCTCATTCTTCCCGCCCTGACCCTCGGAAGTGCACTAGCAGCCGTGATCATGCGGCAAACGCGAAGCGAGGTCATTCGGGTGATGCGCGAACCCTTCGTGCTTGCGGCAAAGGCGCGGGGCGCTTCCAGAGCACGTGAGGTCTTTGTGCATGCTCTGCGTAACGCGCTGCTACCCGTGGTGACCGTGGCCGGTGCACAACTCGCGGTGTTGCTTTCCGGAACCATTGTCACCGAAAAGATCTTTGAACGGGAGGGTCTCGGGACCCTTTTCATCGAGGCCTTTCTCATGAGGGACATGCCGCTCATTCAAGGCTGCGTCCTGGTGATGGCCTTCATGTATGTTGCGGTGAATTTAGTCATTGACCTCCTCTATGGCGTGATTGATCCACGGGCGAGACTTTCGTGAGAACCCTTCGTCTCGTCGCTCTCGGCGTCGTCTGTGTATTCCTGCTCGCAGCGCTTGTGGGCCCTTGGCTTGCGCCGTTCGATCCCCTAGCTCTTGATTTGCAAAACACCTTCGCTTCGCCCTCGCTGCGTCACCCTCTCGGCACCGGAGATAACGGCGTCGACCTTCTCAGCGTATTGCTGCACGGGGCGCGCCTCGCAGGTGTGGTCGCGGTGACTGTGGTTGGATTATCACTGGTTTTTGGAACCGCAGTCGGTGTGATTTCCGGAGCGTACGGCGGGCGTGTGGACAACCTATGTATGGGTCTCGTTGATTGGGTCCAGGCGTTCCCGTCGCTCGTTTTGAATATCGCTATCCTAGCGTTGGTGGCCGAGCCTGGCGTGATGCATGTCGTGCTCGCTCTAAGCTTAAACGGCTGGGTTATCTACGCGCGCATTGCGCGGGCCCAAGCGCTCGGCCTTCGCAACCACGCCTTCATCGAGGCAGCCCGCTCCGTTGGCGCTTCACCTAGGCGCATCATGATCAAACATATGTTACCCAACATCTCGTCCGCTCTCGTGGTTCAGGCGACAGCAGGATTGGGAGGCGCCATCTTAGCTGAGTCGACTCTCTCATTCCTCGGCTTGGGTCCCGGAAAATCTATCTCGTGGGGCGCGCTGCTTGATCAGGGGACATCCGTCCTCCTGCGCTTTCCTCACGTTGCGCTCGTCTCTGGGTGGGCCATCGCATCCGTTGTGTTGGGATTTAACCTAACAGGGGATTGGCTGCGTGATCACCTCGTCCGCTAGGGCGCCGGCGTTCTTCTCTTACGTGCTCTTCTTCGCCTGATGAGAAACCAAACGGTCACTCCGAAGAGACCGACAAGGAGACCTGCGACCGGACATAGCCATTCGCGAAGCCGACCAATGCGCAAGAGTGGTGGCTTGGGTGGTTTAGCGCGCACCGTTGGCGGAGCAGGCGGAAGTCCGGCATCAACCACGGCTGGAGCTGTTTTTGAAGCAAAGATGCCAAGGTGGTTCATCACCTCGCGCTCGACACCGCGGACGATGGTTTCTTGCACCCCAGCGTCAGTGATCCGCGTCTCCTGAACACGTGCGCCCTTTGGGAGGAGACCCAGCTTGCCGGAGAACCGCCCTCCGCTCGGCGAGTTGACGATCCGACCCTCCACGTACATTGCACTCGAACCACCACCGTCGAGGTTGAGCGCTGACTCTGCGCCGAGCTCAACAAAGAACTCAGCCAGTTCATAGAGCGTCAGGCCGCGGCTGTGTCCTTGCCGGCCATCCACTACGACAAAGATGGCCTGAGCGCCGCTCTTGCCCACACCAACGGCTGTGCGTGGATGACGAAGGCGGCTGCCGGGAAAAGCAGCGAGCGCCGCTTGATCCACGTTTCCATTGCGGACGAGCATCGGAAGGCCCGAGACAGCATCGCTCAGTCGCGAACTCGGAATGCGGTTAACCACCCGCTCCGGAGGGCTGATCCACGCCTGACCACCGCGGCCGATTGCAAAAAAGCCGGCTTCATCGTCGTCTTCACCGTCAGGCCAGCGCACGCCTCCTCCAGCGGCGATGCCCTTTGCACGCTGACCGAACCCCCAAAAGCCGCCGTTGATAGCGACAGCCGCGCCCGATTCCTCAGCATACTCGCTCACCGTTTGCCACCGGTTCTCATAGGGAGTTGCCCTTAACCGCACCCCTGGTGCCTCGAGATTGGCAACCACCGCGTGCACCACACGCGAAGGACCCTTCATTTGCCGGACCAGGTAACGAACACCGAAAAAGGGATCGGTCCAGCGATCGCGAGAAGCTGCTTGACCCTCTTTGCTGGGAGCATGCTTGGTGGCAGGCTCGACCGCCTCCGCTAACTGCGGCTCCGCTGACTGCGCCTGGGCCCTGCTCGCGGTCCAAAGACACGCGCAACACCAAAGGGCACTACGACCAAGAGCTATAAGCCATCTTGACCAGCGGTTGGACGTCCGGAGCTGTGTATGGATATCGCTCATCTGGCTGCGGTGGGGGGCGACGAACGGAAGTTGAGCGAGCTGCAACCCAAGTCCGGCCACTATGTGCAAAGCGGAGTGTTGAAACCGAGAACCAAAGGACCCCGCGAGACAAAGTGCGCTTCCATGGTTATACCAGGATAGCGCGCGTAACAAAGCGTGAAGGCGTCGGCGTACCACCATTTCACGGTTTGTACCCGCACCATTCCGCGTACCACCCACCCCGGTCCACCACCTCGCCCCACCACCTTGCTGGGGACGCTCAGTGGATGACGTCCCTCAAAATCCGCAGCCTCGCGACCCGAGGCCCAGTTGATCGCGGGCCTGTGCGGCGAGGTCAACCGGAGCAACGGGTGAAGCGCGCGCCTATCTTCTGATGTCGCGCAAATTCTGAGGCATCCAAGGTAGGACTTGCTAACCTAGACATAGCCCTTTACGGAGCAATAGCCGCACGCTACGCATTCATCCTCGCAAGGCCGCTATATTAAGAGGTGGCTCGTGATAGAGGTCTCTTTACATAGAGGTCGCGTCCGGGCGGTGCGTGCGCGTCCGCCGAGGGTGTCTTCCTCTACACGTAGAAGGCTCGAGGATGGGGTCCAAACGCAACCACCATACAAAAGGTGCTTCGAGAAAGGATGGACGTGCCTTGCTTCTGCGGTGCCCGGAGTCATGCGGCGTCACTCCACAGCGAGGCACCAAGGGCATGTGGATGGTGGACGCTCTCTCTGATACGGTTGGACCTCCGGGCTTCTGTTTCCTCATCTGGACGCTGGGTGCAGCCAGTGTGGCTTCGAATGCTTGCACTCGCTGCGACAATGAACCTAAACCACCCACCCCTTTGGAGATTCGAGCCGAACGACCCGACCCCAAGGAAGAGCCGCCAACCATTGCGGAAGGCGCTTTCCTCGGAGAACCTGACGGAGCGCGGGTGCAGGCGCTTCAGGGTCCCGGCATCGCGCGCGTGCAACACGGCCTTGGCGGCCGCAGTGTGGGCTTTCGCGTCACACTCGAAGACGGCACCAAAGGCTACTACAAACCTGAGCAGGTGTTCTCCGGAGCGCACTGGTACGCGGAGCTCGCCGCCTTCCATCTAGACCGCGAGTTAGGCTTAGGTCGGGTTCCGCCCGCCGTTGGCAGGCGCATGCGCTGGCAGCGACTTCAGGGATCGGCTGGCTCCGACGAGCGCCGCGAGGAAGTTGTGGTGAACTCCGACGGCACGGTTAAGGGAGCGTTTATCTGGTGGATCAAGGAGCCTCTGATCCCGGCCAGATTAGGCAGCCGGTGGGAACGATGGGTTCGGGTGGAACCATGGCCCACCAAGGCCATCAGCCCATTTCAGCGCCCGAAGGTCTACATGGATGCCTTGGCGGCTCGGCGCGGAGGACGTATCGACAGCCCCCGGTGGTATGGCGCTCCACCCGACGCCGGCATTCCTGCTGCGCCCAAACCTCTGGCTCAACGCAAAGCTCCGGATACGCCAGAGCGGCCGGCCGAGCTTTCAGACATGATTCTATTCGACTACCTCACCCTCAACCTCGACCGGTGGGGAGGCAACAACACCAACGTTAGAACGCGAGGCAAAGGTGGACCACTGATCTTTCTGGATAATGGCGCCGGGTTTTCCCTCGGCTCCGTCTCAAACGGGATGATGCGCTCGCGGCTGCGCGCGGTGCAAAAGTTCCGGCGCTCAACCATTCAAGCCATTCGGAAACTGAACATGGCGTCACTGGAGCGACGCATGGGACAAGACTCTCTGGCGCCGATTCTGCCTGAGGAAGGGTTTCAAAACATCGCCGAGCGGCAGAGCCACGTGCTCGAGCACGTGGCCGCAATGGAAAAAGCTTTTGGAGAAGCCATTTATGCTTGGTAGAGGCCCGCGTCGTGTTCCGGCCGAATGGGAGCCGCAGAAAGCATGCTGGCTCGCCTGGCCTGCAGATGAGCGCCTCTGGCAAGAGGATCTGCGTTTGGCGCAGGAAGCGGTGAGCAGCCTGGCGAGGGCTCTGGTCGAAGGTGAGGCTGCAGGAAGAAATGGCGAAGGTGGGTCACGATCCAGCTTCACCATTGAACTACTCGTTCATCCTCATGCTTCTGGGGCTGAGCGGGCGACCGTCCTTGCAGAAGAGTTGGGGGCTCACGTGCATCGCGCGCCATACGGCGACATCTGGCTCCGCGACACAGCGCCTATCTTCACCACGGCGGACGCCTCACCAGGCCCGCTGTTGGCACACCGGTTTCGCTTCAACGGCTGGGGCGAGAAGTATCTGCTGGAAGGCGACAACGAGGTAGGCAAGACCGTTGCCGCTCTCGCCGACATGCCGCTTCACTTGCACGAGATGGTACTCGAAGGCGGCGCCGTCGAGGTGGACGGGGCAGGCACATGCATGACCACCCGCTCCTGTTTACTCAACCCTAACCGCAATCCAACCCTCAGTGAGAGGGATGTTGAGGAGGTTTTGGAGCGCACGCTCGGGCTGACGCGTGTGCATTGGCTCAGTGAAGGCCTGGCCAACGACCACACCGACGGACACATCGATAACCTGGCGCGTTTCCTTGCTCCTGGCGTGGTTGTCTGCATGGAGCCGGAGGCCTCAGGCGATCCGAACCGCGAGGTGTTGGAAAAGATCATCCAGGAACTTCGCTTGCTTCAACCTAAGCTGGAGGTGCTCTTGCTCCCTGCGCCAGGTCCCGTCCTGGATGGTGAAGGGAAGGTCATGCCTGCAAGCTACCTCAACTTCTACCACGGCAACTCGACCCTTGTGATGCCTACCTTCGACGTAGCAGCAGACGATAAGGCGCTCGCATTGTTAGCTGACTACACCGGCAAGCCGATTCAAGGCGTGTCCAGCCGCTGCTTGCTTACTGGTGGCGGAACGCTGCATTGTATTTCGCGGGATCAACCGAAGGGGTAGTTGGCCGCCCGCACGATCGCAGTGTAAGGTTCAAGTGGTCCGTCTCTTTATGAAATCTTCCGTCGACAGCTTTACCGTTTCCGTCGTTCAGTGCGCTCTTGCCGGCTCTATCGAACATAATCTCGCCACGCTCAGCGTTCATGTCAAAGAGGCGGCGTCCAAAGGCGCCGACGTCGTGGTCCTCCCGGAGCTCTTTGGTGGCCCTTATTTCTGCAATCGTCAAGACGAGCGGCATTTTGCTCTCGCATTCACGGCTTCAGATAATCCGCTGATTAAGCAGTGCACGGAGCTTGCCAAAATTTACCGCGTCGTGCTTCCCGTTTCTTACTTCGAGCAAGACGGGCCGCACTACTACAACAGCATCACGATGGTTGATGCAGATGGGGCCGTGTTAGGAACGTACCGCAAAAGCCACATTCCGGACGGACCGGGCTATCAAGAGAAATTTTACTTCCGGCCAGGCAACACAGGCTTTCGGGTTTGGAAGACCAAGTTTGGCACCGTGGGCGTAGGCATCTGCTGGGATCAGTGGTTTCCCGAGTGTGCGCGGGCGATGACGCTGATGGGCGCCGAGGTTTTGCTTTACCCAACGGCAATAGGGAGCGAGCCGCACGACCCCGAGCTCCAGACTGCCGAGCCGTGGCAGCGAGCAATGGTGGGTCACGCGGTATGCAACGCTATTCCCGTGGCCGCGGCGAATCGGATTGGGCAGGAGCAAGACCAGCGCTTCTACGGCCGCTCCTTCGTCTGCAACCCCCGCGGCGACATGGTGTGCGAACTTGGCGAAGGCGAGGAGGGCGTGGGTGTAGCGCGTTTCGACCGCTCTGAGCTTCAGCGTTATCGCGCCGCGTTCGGCTTCTTCCGTGACCGGCGTCCCGAACTCTATACCCGGTTGGCTGAGCCACCGTAGCCAGTCAGTCCCTGGTGAGTCGGCCTGGCTAATCGCTCAGCGTCAGCGGCACGAGCACACTCACAGGATCACCATGCATCGTCTTGGCGCCACTGCTCCGGAGGAGGCCAACCCTTAGGCCCTTCTCCAATATCAGCGCACGCTCTTGCTCGCTCAGCACGTGTCTCGAGCGCAGTCGATCTCCTTTACGGAGGTGAGCCGGCGAGAGAAGTCCGTCAAACAGAAGGTCAACGCGCTTAGCACGCCGCAAGCTTCCAATCCGAACCGCAAGATCGGCCGGACAACGACCGCTCGCCGCAAGGACCAGCTGAAGCGAGCGGCGATGAAGGTGCGCACGCTCAATGCTCAAGCATCGGGTCATTGGGACCGCTGGTCTGTACACACCTCGCGGTAGGAAGTAGCGCCTCGCATCGCCAGCCCGGGGTGATGCTCCTTTCTGCAGGAGGATCCAAGTTCCTTCCTGTGTGGGTGCTCCGTAATCGTCCCGCGCAAGCCAACCTCGGACGTCAGGCTCCTCTTCTGTGCGCAGGAGTGTCTCACGTCGCGCATAGCGTTGGCGATGACGCGCATTAAGGATGACATACTCGGTGCCGCGGTCGGGAGGTGGCGCGCGGAAAACTTCTTTGCGCTCGGCCAGGTGCGCCAAAGCCGGGTCAGGGGCCTGCACCGAGACCCTGGGCGGCACGATGCTAAGCAATCGCGTTCGTGCACGCGTGCACTCGTCCCATGCGAATGCAGCTCTCTCATATCCGCCTGCTCCGACAGTTGCTGCTAGTTGCGCATGTGCGATGAGCCCCGCAGCGACAAGCGCAGTGGCTGAAAGCAAAGGCACGTTTATTCGCTGATTTACTCGCTGACACCCCTCGACCGCCGCGAAGCACAGTCCCGGCATCATCGCGGTAAGGTAGTGGGAGTCCAGCTGAAGTGTGCCCGGGAAGTGAGAGATCACGTTGATGCAAAACAACGGCAGAGCGTGCACGAGCCATCTCCAGCCCAGAAGGGGCAGACCCACAAGCGGCCACAACAAGGTGACGGGATACAATACACGTTCAGTCGCGCCAAGGTGAGCCAGGATGATGCGGGGTTGAGTTAGCAGCATCTGGAGAAAGCCCGTCGGCCCACCTCCCCACCGACCGAAGTGCAGATGCATCGAGCCCGACTGCGGCGAAAAAATCGGATGCAGCACAAACAGAAAAAAGGCGAGGTACAGAAGCGAGCCTACGAGCACACGTTTGCCGATTCGGCTGAGCTGATCGTTCGGTTGCCGAGCAGCTTGAAATCCGAGAAGTGCGGTTAGCAAGGCGAAGTCCTCGCGGCAGGCAAGCACCCCGAGGCAAGACCAGAGAAAGTACTTGGCTCGTCCTTCATCCAAGCTGTCTAGACACATGCACAAAGGCAGCACCGCTAAGGTGCCGGGGTGGAACTCCTGCGTGAGTGAGTGGCTAAGGTTCGGGTAAAGAAACCAGATTGCGGCGGCCAGAGGGGCGCCGAGCCGACCCACCCTGCGGGCGGCAAACCTCGAGAGCGGCCAAAAGGCACCAAGAGCAAACAAGGCCTGTGCGACGAGAAGCGACGGCACTGTTCCGGCGATCAAGCCAACAGCGCCTAACGGGAAGAGGACAGGGCTGATATGCAGGCCCCATATATGTGCATCCAGGATTGAGATCCATGGCTGTCCGTGCACCATCCCCCAGGCCATTCGAGCGTAGAACGCGAGGTCAAAGGTCTCGTTATGAACGGTCCGGTACCGGGCAAGGGCCTGATGAAGCCAGACTGCGGAGGCGACAGTGGCGAGCATCCACGCCAACACAGTTGGCGATTGCACGCGGGATCTCTCGTGTTGCACAATCCCGTTCATGGTCGGTGGCGCGGCAGCTTTCAAGCGAAAGGCCCAGCCTCTTTCCAGCGAAAGGCGCGGCAGCTTTCAAGCGAAAGGTTCAGCCGCTCATCAAGTTAGCCGCCAGCCGGATCAGCACTCTCGGCAGCCTTACTTATCGATGCCGCACTCGCTCAGGAGATATCAAAGCAGAGGGCATCGTAGGCGCTGCGAAATACCTCGAGGTCGCGTGTGGGTGATGCGTCTTCGATGAGACGCACGCCAAAACCACTTGGAGCGGAGCGCGGCTTGCCCGCTTCCAAGGTTGGACACCACACAGTGCGCGCCCTCAGGTGAACGAGACAGCTATTTTTATAAGGGCGAATCTCAATCCAGACTTCCTGGTCCGGCGGTGGGGGAACCATAGTTCGCACATAAAGTCCTTCGCGGCTGATGTTGTAAGTTGAGCCAACGCAAGCGTGTTGTGCTCCAGCTAACCGAAACATGCAGATGGACTCGTACGCCAGACGCTGCGATTCACGGAGATTGATGGCGTCTCCAGCAAACAGCTCGTTACTCATAAACAATAATCGGTCGGCTGCGTCGGTCTCGTCTATGACGGTGAGTGAAGGAATCACTTGCGCGCTCACCCGAAGGTCGTGGAGCTCCCTCTGCGTTCGTGTCCGCGCAGTGAGTACGCAGGCTGTCGAGTGACCCAACGCATGATGGAGGGCTTTGTAGAAGGCGACGGGCGCCTCACGATGGTCCAGCTCAACAACGACTAGATCGTAGTCCCGCTTTGCCACCTCGTCGGGAAACGATGCGAAGTCGACGCTAAAGCCTGCCAGACGCAGCGTGCGTCCGAGAATGACCCTTCTTTGGTCGACGTGGTGCACGACGAGCGCACTTCCGCGGGTGCAAGGCGGCCGCACTTTGGGAGAGAAGTCGCGAAGCAAATCCACGCGTTGCACGAGGCCCTCATAATCTGACCAGCCGAGCACATCGTCCGCTCCTGCCATGTAGGCCCTGATCACCTGGTCTTCCTCGACGCTCGGAAGTAAGCCGATTAGCGGAAGAGAGAAACCAACCGCATGTGATCGCACGCGCGAGATAAATCCGCGTAGGCCGCTAAAGCTTGCATCAACTAGCAGCATCTGCGGCTCACGCGGGCCTGTCAAAAGGCTCTGCAGATCATCGGAGAATGGGTAGAAGTTGCCAGGGAGGTTGGCATTCCGAAGCATCACCTCCAACAAGGCATGCCTCTCACTCGCGAAATCGCCTACAACAAGTGCAGTCACATACGCTCCTTGGTGCAGCAAAGACCTCTTGCCACAACTCAGCTCCCGGGTTCCCCTTCAAGAGAGGCCTTTCCGTCTACTACGACTGATCCAGCACCGGATGAAGCCCCGGATTGTTAGAGCGGTGATGCGCAGGCTTTGACCCACACCTCGCTACGGCAAGTGGAAAGTCAGGCCGTAAGTGGCGGACCAGTTCCCACGCCACCGCCATCTCGGTATCGCTGTATCAGCCATGCTGTATCAGCCATGCTGTATCAGCCGCTTCGTCCCGAGCCATGCCACCACACCCGAAATGCATCCGCTGCTAAGATGCTGTGGCAGTCCGTTCTTCGAAGAAACGCACCCCTGATTCCACGGAGCTCAAGATGGATTCGTGAACCAGGGCGGCCACGGCATTCTGAGACTGCTTGAGCGCCTCGTAGTAGCGCTGACGTTCCGTCGCATGGATCACCACGGGTGGGTAGCCGTTGCGAAGCAGTATCAAGTTCATAACGAGACGCGCAACCTTCCCGCTGTACTTGGGGAAGGGGTAGATGTGCAACAGCTCTGCATGAGCACGTGAGGCCAATCGCACGGGGTGGACCGATCGCTTGGTCTCAGGCGCGTTGATCCACTGCACAAGGAGACGCATTCGGTATCCAATCTTGTCGGGAGCGGCGATGTCATGAAAGTAGAGCCGATGAAGGGGCATGTCCTTCCGGTACTTAATAGCCGCTTTCCCTTCAGCCTCATCAGGTGCAAGAGTGGTGTAGATCCGCTTGATAAGCTCCAGGTCGATTGTCGCCTTTCGCTTGTCATTTAGCTCGCGAATCAAGTTAATCGCACTCTTATACTGTTGAATTTCGTCAAAAACGGGCGCGAGCGCGGCATCTTCTGCGCGGTCGCCCAACAGCGCATGCTGGAGCTCGGTCGGGGTGTAAATGACGCCTTCTAGGGCGGCATCATGGTAAATCCACGACATGCGCAGCCTGTCGTAATACTCATCGAGGTCCGCATTGTCCGCGCGAGACATAAGCTCCTGCAAACGTCTTACTCTCTCGTCGGTTACGCCTAGATGTGACACCCTTACACCAAGATAAAGAGAAATAGTTTTAGCAGGAGCGCCTCAGGTGAGGTCACGTAAGCGTGGCGAAGGCACAGAGCCCACTCCAGCGCACGAGGCGTACGGTAGTCATGCCCTCGTAAAATGTCAATAACTACCGCCTTTTGGACATCACATTTACGTGTGATGCATTCGCTACGAGCGCTTGTATCACCGCCAGCTATACTGCATCACCGCCAGTTATACTAGGCGTCTGCCGGGCACGTTTGCGTAGTGAAGACGGCCTTCGCGCTGCACAGGACGGGCAACGGCAGATACCACATCGCCGGCGTCCGTGGTGACACCCTATGGGAAGATGCCGCGCTCCTTATAAACGTCAGAGATTTTTTGCAGAGCAAGGGCGTAGGCCGCAACCCGCGGGGAACACTCCTGTTGCCGAGAGAAGTCGAGCACACGCTGGTAGGTGTTGGTCATGCTTGCCTCAAGCCGCTGATCCACTTCTTCCGCGTGCCAGGTCTCGCTGCGTTTGTTCTGCACCCACTCGTAGTAGCTCACTGTCACGCCGCCTGAGTTGGCGATGATATCGGGGATCACTTCAATCCCCCGCCGCGCCAGCTCTTGCTCCCCCCGCGGGTTGATCGGGCCGTTGGCACCTTCGGCAATCAGCTTCACCTGCAGCTGCTGTGCTTCCTCCAGCCCTATCTGATTCTCCAGTGCCGCAGGAATCAGTATGTCGGCCTTCGCTGAGAAAAAGTCGGACCTCGAACAGGATTCGCCTACCGGGTAACCAGAGATAGAACCTTGGCTGCGAACATACTCCGACAGCTTGTGTGGGTTGAAGCCCTCCGCACTCAGCAGGTAGCCGGAATGGTCACCGACGCCGACGATGGAAACGCCAAGCCTATTGAGTAGCAGAGCTGCATGCGAACCCACGTTACCGAAGCCTTGAATGATGGCTGTCTTCCCTTCAAGGTCGAAGCGCTGCTCACGCGCCCAAACAAGCACGCAATATATCAAGCCCTGAGCTGTGGCTTTGTCGCGACCATGCGAGCCGCCCGAGGTCATCGTCTTGCCCGTCACAACGCGTCGTTGCGCTTGTTTCACCACATGACCCACGGTGTTCATGTAGGTATCCATGATCCAAACCATGACTTGCGCATTGGTTCCCACGTCGGGAGCAGGTATGTCGTAGTCCGGCCCGATATTGGATCCCAAAGCATGGGTGAAGCGACGGGTGACGCGCATCAGCTCGCGCGTGGAAAGCTCCCGAGGATTGACTTTGATCCCGCCCTTGGCTCCGCCGAACGGCACATCCATGAGGGCGCACTTCCAGGTCATCATGGATGCGAGCGCCTTGAGGTCGTCGAGACTGACCGTCTCATGGAAGCGCAGCCCGCCCTTGTAGGGGCCCAACAAGTTGGAGTGTTGCACCCGGTAGCCCTTGTAGACCTTGGTGGTCCCATTATCCATCCGCACCGGAAAATGCACCATGATCTCGTTCTTTGGATGAGCGAGAATCTGAGAGATGTGCTGCGGCAGGTTGATGATTTCGCCAGCAATGTTCAGGTAGTTCTGAACCGAATGCAGGAAGCTATAACTTCCGGGCGTGTCCTGCTCTTCACCTTCTGACGGTGTTGCTTCTAAGTTCATCGTTTTATACCTCTAGACCCAATGCGGCTTGGTAGCACCAAATCACTATCGAAGTGAGCATCAGGGCATCTACGCGGTCTAGCACTCCCCCATGACCTGGAACAAGTCGACCGCTATCCTTTGCGCCCACCGACCGCTTTAGCAAGGACTCGGCAAGGTCGCCGAGCTGTCCGAACAGTCCCCCCAACACCGCCATCATAAGCACGTGGTGCAACGGCAGCTGGAGGTAGAAGAAGTGGGCCACACATCCTGCGAGTAAGCTCCCCACCAAACCCCCGATCGACCCCTCGAGCGTCTTCGAGGGAGAAACAGCGGGGTAAAGCGATCGCTTGCCGATGCTGCGTCCAACAAAGTAAGCAGCTGTATCACCAAACCATGCAACGGTGAGCGCAAAGAGAAACCAAGCCGGCCCTTTATAGTGCAGTTCCACCATCACGATGAACGTGACCAGGATGTAGAAAGGTCCGGCGATGGACCACGCAAGCAACTGCGGCTTTGCGATAATCGTCTTGGGCGTTAGCAGGGCCAACAGCAGACTCACGACGACAATGGTTGCAGATAGTGGAAAGAAGGTCTGCAACCCCGGACGAATGAGCAGCTCCAGAAGTAGCCCCAGGGCAACTGCACCGACAAACCAACCTCGCATAAGTAGCGATGTAGCTACCGTCATCGCAGACAACTCTAGAGCGGTCAGAATCCCGAGAACCGCCAGTGTCGCGCTCAGTGCGTACCGCGGCGCGAACCAGATCAGCCACCAGAGCACTGGCAGCGCAACGGCCGCTGTGAGCAGTCGCCAAGTGAGGTTTGCGGCCGCCGGGCTCTTGTTTGTGGAGGTCATGGAATAGCTTGTGGTTGGACGCCTTGAATGGAGGAGAAGCTATCGCGCCCAATGGTCATTAGGTGGCTCGATGGCTTCCCTGCGCGCACCTGAGTACGTGCTCTGATACTTCCCTCGCAGGTGAATGCACAGCCCGACCCTCGCGCATGGTGCTGCCTTCGCGCACAGTTTTGCTGGCGTTGCCTTCACAGAGTACAAGTTCCTGATCACCACCCACCTCTCGACCTGCCTTAAGTTGCTTTCGTGCCGAGCCTTGTGAGTCAGGAAGCTGTGAGTCAGGAGACTTCTGCGACGCCGGCGACTCTTTAGCAAGCCCAGGATTAGCAAACTCAGAGTTAGCAAGCCCAGGGTTAGCAAGCTCAGAGTTAGCAAGCTCAGGATCCGCCGCCTCCTGCGTATCCACAGATTGCGAGGAGCCCGTCGACCGCGAACAGGCCAGCAGAGGGTCGTAATTTTCAGACTCCAGGACGCGTTGCGCTTCTGCCTCTTGCGCGCTGGGAGCATGTTTGACCTGTTGCCCGCGAGCTTGGTGACCACTGGCCTGGTGACCACTGGCCCGGTAGTTCACAGCTTGGTCGGCGTTTGCCTCGGCCTGGGCGCTGCCAACGGAACCCTCGTCGCTGCCTACGCCTCCAAAGCGCCGCTCTCGGCGCTGATACTCCTGAATGGCAGCTAGCAAGTCCTCGTCGTGAAAATCGGGCCAGAGTTTGTCAGTGAAGTAAAGCTCCGCATAGGCTGATGCCCAAAGCACAAAGTTGCTGAGACGCTGCTCTCCACCCGTGCGTATCAATAAATCGACGGGACCCACTTCCGCCGAGGGAAGTTTGGTCTCGATGCATTTTTCGTCGATGTCCTCTGCGCTGCGCGTCCCCGCTGCCACTTCACTGGCAAGGTCTCGCACCGCGTCTGCAATTTCCTCGCGTCCACCATACGACAGCGCCAAGGTGAGGGTCATGCCTGAGCACGATGCCGTCTGTTCGCTCACATCCTGGATCAGCTGGCGTACAGGCGCTGGCAGGAGATGCGACCTGCCAATCACACGCAAGCGGATGTCGCGCCGCATCAGCTCTTCCCGCTCCTTCTCCAGAAATTGGTGCAGCAACGCCATCAGCAAGCGAATCTCCGTAGATGGTCGCCGCCAGTTCTGAGCGCTGAAGGCGTAGAGCGTAAGGGAATCAATTCCAAGACGACGGCAGGCCTGAACCGTCGACCGAACCGCCACGGTCCCTTCCCGATGACCCTGTGTGCGCGGAAGCCTATTCCGCTGCGCCCAGCGGCCATTGCCATCCATGATCACTGCAACGTGCGATGGCAGAGAGTTTAGGCTTACCGGTGCCACATCTAGGCGAGTACCATGTGAGCTCAGCATCATCAAGCGGAGGAGCGGGATTTCCAGCGTGCGAGACTGTGCGGAACCGGATTCAGTCGGGCACCCTCGCACCGGCTCAGGGCAGCTTTCGAAGAGAGCGGGTCCCTGTTTCTGCACGACTTCCGCTGGTGGCGGTTGAAACCAGTCGGTCGCGGACTTAACTAGTGGAAGTAAAACAAGATGGCTCAAGAAGATTTATACGAGGCGCTCGGGGTTTCCCGTGGCGCATCTAAAGACGAGATCAAACGTGCGTATCGGAATCTAGCTCGAAAGCTTCATCCCGACCGCAACCCTGATAACCCTTCGGCTGAAGAGCGGTTTAAACGTGTCTCCTACGCGCATTCCGTACTCACCGACGAAAAGAAGCGGAAGCTGTACGATCAGTTCGGCGAAGTGGGCCTCAAGGAAGGTTTTGATCCCAACGCAGCATGGGGACGAGGGCCGTCTGGCACCGGGGGCGGCCGCACCGTGGAAGACATTTTCGGCGAGGGTGGCTTCAAGTTCAATGTGGAGGACATCTTTGGCGGGAGGGGTTTCGCCGATATCTTCTCGAATGGGCGAGGCGGTCCGCAACCGCGCGGGGGCGGCAGAGGCTCCGCACGAGGCACGGGGCAAGACGTGTCATCTGAGATTGCCGTGACACTACCTGAGGCGCTCCAAGGGACTGAGCGAGAAATATCTTACCAAGTGGGTTCTTCGGCCCCAGCAAAGCGCCTCACGGTAAAGATTCCGCCAGGTGTTCGTGACGGCTCGACCATGCGTCTGCGAGGTCAGGGTGCCCCGGGCCGCATGGGAGGTAAAGCCGGCGACCTGCTGCTTCGGGTGAAGGTCTCTGACCACCCGTGGTTGACCCTGCAGGGCGACGACCTGCACGCGGAGTTGCCGGTGAGTGTTCGGGAAGCCTGGCTTGGGGCCAGAGTGCAGGTTCCGACGCTAAGCGGGGACGTGACGCTACGCATTCCGCCACGCACCCAGGGAGGAGCCCGGCTGCGTCTGCGCGGAAAAGGCGCTCCGAAAAAGGAGGGAGGAAACGGCGACCTGGTATGCCGGCTTCTGCTGCAGTTCGCAAGCACGCAGGAGAATACCGAGCTAGCCGCCGCTCTAGAGCAGCTTCCAGAAAGCGACGGTAGTACGCTGCGAGCGAATCTTCATTTGTGAACTACAGGTAGATTCGCGCGAGAAAATACGTACCGCACGTGAGTTCAGGCCCCAGCAGGCATCAACTCTTCCTATTTGCGGCAGGTGGCGATGAGCTGACCGTAATCAGCGGTGGCCTCGCCCTCCTGTGTCAGCGGATTGCGTCCCACGCGGGCTAGGCTCCGGATCCAAGAGCGCAGCACCCAGTTACGTCGCCAAGTCCGCATCCATTTCATTGGGTACACGCCGCGGAGGCTACATGAGGTGAAGTGCGAAGAGAGCAACGCGTCGAGATCCTCGCGTACGTATTCCTTCACGTGGTGTTCCGCATCCCAAATAATATCAGGCTGCGCGTGTGGTGTGCTGAGCAGCAGCGTGCCTCCGGATCGAAGCACGCGACAAATCTCCCTGATAGCCAGCTCCGGTTGATCTAGATGCTCCACCACATCAGCGAATAGAACGGCGTCAAAAGAGGCGTCTTCGAAGGGCAGGTCGTAGGCCGACCCGTCGATCACCTTTGCGGGCACACCTGCCACTTCCAGCTCACGCTCGGCCAGAGTGATGCCGACCTCATCCGTGTCAACCCCCACGTATGTAGCTTGTGGATGAGCGACCCAGCTCGCATAGATGAGGGCCCCATCCCCGCTCCCCACCTCGAGTATCCGCCGCGCGTCCTTCGGTATCCGGTCAACAAGTGCCTTGTAGCGTGCTACCAGGGGCGGATTAAAGCGCGAGTTGCGCCATCGTGGATCCATCTGGCGCCAATGGTATGCGCCCATCCGGACGTACTTGTTGAACGTCACTGACGACTCGCTGCAACTTTAGATTCCTTAGGCGCTGTATACATCTGCGAGGAAACATATGACTCTGGAAATCCAGCGTCAAGACCGATAGTCGTCCGAAGCGCATCTTGACCACGCCTGAGCGTGCAGGTACGTTGCGTCGAATGTGCGAAGCGTTGATCCCCAACCGGCTCCACTTTATCTGGTTCGGCGAAGACATTCCCGTGTTCGTGCGAATCGCCATTTCGTCGGCGCGGCGACACAATCCCGAAGCCGAGATCTTCTTCTGGCACAGCCATCCTCTTCCAGACAATGCAAACTTTAAGTACATCCTCAGTTGCGAGGGCGCCATAGCCAAATCACTGAGCGATGGCGCCCTCTTTGAAGGGGACCTTTGGCGGAAGAGTGGACTCGATGTGAACACACTCGCCAGGATGGTAAGAAGCGCCGGTAACTTCACGACGCGCTCTAACATCGCAAGAGCCGCAGTTCTGTACCGCTTCGGCGGCATTTACCTCGATGCAGACACGCTGGTGATTCAGTCGCTTGTCCCGCTTCGGAAGCACTCCGCCTTTCTAGGCACTGAGGACATCGTATGGCCCGGCGTCGAGACGGAACGCCTCTCCTGGTACCGTTGCGTTGGTGGGAGATTCCTCAGCGCCATTCGGTCGTGTCTCACCCTATACCCGCACGGATATCGCCTCTTCAAACGGGTAAGCGGGTGGTACAACCGTGAGGTGAATGGTGCCGTGTGGGGTGCAGAGGCGGCTCATCCGTGTGTGCATGAAGTTCTACGTTGTACGGCCCTGGTGCCTCATTCAGAGTGGGGGACGGAACATCGACTTGGTACGCATATCCTTCAAAGTGCAGTTGCCGGTTATCGGAAAGGTGGGGGGGCGTCCGACCTCACGCTACTACCTCCCGCATGTTTCTACCCTCTCGGCCCCAAAATCTCGCGACACTACTTTCGTTCCTATACGGATATACAGAAGGTTCAGAAGGAGGTCATCTTACCGACGACATACGTGTTGCATTGGTATGCATCGGTAACTGCACTGCGCATGTTCGACAATGAAGGCATCCAACGCGCCTCAGACTCACTCTTTGGCCGCTTGTGCTCTGATTACGTGTAGATCCTCTGCAGATTCTTTTCGGCGCAGCGTTCTATCGGCGCAGCGTTCTATCGGCAAAGATTCCTCTTGGCGAAGAGTCCTCCACCGCCGTGTGCGTCGGCCGTAGCACCTATCGGTCAGGAGTTAGAAAGCTCGGGGTCGGCTCCATCCGGACTTCGCGATGAACGCATCTTAAACTGCACTCGCCTCGACGAGCCGATGATTGCAAGGCAGTGTTCAGCACCTGATCGCCATATGCACGTTGCCCTCACCGTCAATTTCTCCCCTTGGTCCCGCTACTCAGGCGGCGGCCAGCGCTCCGCTCATCAACTCGCCGGCGCTCTCTCAGAACTTGGGCATGACGTCTCAGTGGTTTACACAAAGGCCCTAGCGGAGCGGGTTCTGCCTCCAGGGAGGCTTCCATACGAAGTCCAATGGGCAAGCTTTCCGGCAATAAGGAGCGCCTCTCGAGCGACCCTCCGGATTCTAAGTGCATACGCAGTCCGTAGACGGCTTACAGCGCTCGCTGAACAACGACATGTTGATGTCATTCATAGTCAGGGAGAGGAGGGCGCTCTATGTACGGGTCTGAGCCATGGGATCTCGCGGCCGCTTGTCGTGGTGACGCCTCGGTACCCCGCTTATCCTGAACGTCTTCGGTCAAACCCGACACACCTGTCGCACCGCCTTGCCCGCTGGACAGTACCAGTGAAGTTCCACGCGCTCGGACACCTCATTAGACACGCCGACGTCTGCTGCCCAACAAGTGCCTCAAGCGCGGCAAAGATAGTCAGCGCCTTCGGAACACCACGAGAGATGGCGATAGTGCCTAATGGCGTTTCCGAAAGCTTCTTAAGCGTGGAACGCAAACCCACTGCTTGCCGAGGTCCGTTACTTTTCTTTGGCCGTCTAGAAACTGCAAAAGGTGTTGACGTTCTACTGAAGTCATACGCACAAATTAAGGGAGACAAACCACCTCTTTGGATTGTGGGGCGAGGCAGAGCAGAAAACAATCTACGCGCTTGGACGGAACGGCAAGGCTTGAGCAATCAGGTACGCTTTCATGGGTGGCTTCCAACTGACGCGCTCTGCACGCTGCTTGCCGAGACGCGCGTCGCCGTCCTGCCTTCTCGAGAAGAGAGCTTTGGAAACGCGATGGTTGAAGCGATGGCAACCAGTACGCCTCTTATCTCCACCACCGCCGGCTCCATCCCTGAAGTCGTCGCTCATGGGGAAACTGGGCTGCTAGTACCGCCCTCGAGTGTGTCTGAGCTCACCGATGCGATGGAGAAGCTCTTACGCGCTCCGCGTCTTGCCCACGCGCTCGGACAGCGCGCGAAGAAGCATGTGGAAGAAACGTTTTCCTGGAGGTCAACGGCTCGAGCTTTCGAGGATCTTTACCGCAATCATCTTCATCGCGTGAACACCTCTACTAACCCGTAGTCGTACGAGTAACGGGAGTTGTAGTAACGAGCTTGAAGTCTACGCTACAGCTAGTCTACCAGCTCACGAAAGAGAGCACAGTATCGCTCGACGACTAGCGGCACATCAAAGTCTTCAGCACGTTCGCGGGCCGCTGCAGCAAAACGCGCCCTTGTTGATGCATCATTTGCTAGTCGGTCTAAGGCTTGACCAAGCGCAGCTTTATCTTCGACGGGCACGATCAAACCGTTTTTTCCGTCTGTCACGATCTCACGAGGTCCGAAGTCGCAGCTTGTGACCACCGGGGGAATACCAGCAGCCATGGCTTCAACAACCACGTTTCCGAAGCCCTCCCAACGCGAAGGCAGCACGAAGAGGTCGGCTGTGGAACAGACCGACCACGGCTCTTTTGAAAAAGGATGGAGGGTGAGTCGGGAGGCGATCCCGAGACGCCTGGCTTGCTGCTCGAGATTGTCTCGCTCGCTTCCTTGGCCGAGGATAAGCAGCCGATGCGTTCGACGCGTCCCAGAGCGCGCATAAGCTTCGAGCAAGATGTCCATGCCCTTCTGGTACTCCAGTCTACCCACTGCAGCGATGAAGCGCTCCCCCTTGGGAAAGGGTGACGCGCCCTGCTCCGCCTGCCGGCGCACCTCACCGACGTCCACCGCGTTGTGAATAGTTCGCAGCTTACTTGGTGAAACCTGTTCCAGGCGGGCCAAGCTACTCCCTAAGTCTTCAGAGATGGCGACAAGTCGGTCGGCAGACGCAAAAGCCCGGTGCGTGAGGCGCTTTAGCACGCCATGGAAGGCAGCGTTGCGTGTTTCAAAGTCGAGGACGCGCTGGGTGTTGTTTCCTTCACGGGCAATCCAGTGGAATCGCCTTCGACCGTAGAGCGGCGCGACAAACATCATGCACACACTCATCCCCTTCAAGAACGTTATCACCACATCAGGTCGCACCCGTCTTAGCAACGCATGTACAGCAAAAGGAACAAGAGCGCTGAGAGCCATCACGTTTCTGCGACTGAGCTGCGCTTGGTTAGGGCCATCGACCTGTCCAGCTCGGAAGTGTCTCAGTGGGCTCTCCTCGACGCGAGCACGATCTATCTGGTCCAGATACGGACCCGTGGCGCGGAGGAGGCCTAGGCGCACATCGAACTCACGCGGATCGCAGTGGTTGTAAAGGTGAACCGCCATCCGCTCGGCACCTCCCCCGTGCAGCGAGGGCAAAAGCAGCATGACTCGTATGGGATGTGCAGACACGCAATTCCGAGCGGGAGGTAACTGGTCGGTGGCTTTCTGACCTCGAGAACCGACTCACCAGAGACTGACGGGCTACGAGCGGGAGAATCTAGCAGCTGTTAGTATGTGGTCCAGTCCGACTCTCGTGAAGGCGGATGCTTCAACGCCGGGAAGCGAAGCGTCGCAGGCTTGCAACTTGTCCATTCTCGGTCGTTTCACTTGCGTTTCCAGACTCAGATTCTCCAGTTCGGAGAAGCCGCAAACGAAGTGACGGGTGACGTCGACCAAACGTCGCAGCGTGGGACGGTCGTAAACGCGGAAGCGATCTGATGACACCGCAGGCAACTCCTTTCACCCAAGGCGGTGTCTGAAGAGCGCCGAGGAGCCACTCTCTCTTGCAGCACGGGCCCTATCGCCCAGACTCAGCCGCCCTTGTTTGAACATTCGACCGTGCGCAACTCCTGATCTCCTGATGCGTTGCATCGCCTGATCCCCTGATGCGTTGCATCGCTTCTTGATGCGTGACAGAGCTTTTGCTTGTTAGCACCTCGTAACACCGCTGACGCAAGTAGGAGTTACGCGAAAGAAGCCATGGCACGATATTCCCTTCTGGTCGGCGCAGAAACGTTTCTTACATCCTTTCTGCAGGATACGCAGGAGGCGAAGAGCTCAGTATTTGCTCAGGCTATGACCTTCGAGGGAGATGCCTCCGGGCGCAGAATTGCTGACGCTCTACACAGCAGCGGGGCGATTGATAAGCGCATCTTAGTCGACAGCTACACCAGATACTTCGTTAGTGACAGCTTTACATTAGGTCCGCGAAGCTGGTTCGACAAAGACTTCAGACACGAGGTAAGAGCCACCTCAGCAATGTTTGGAAAGCTTGTTCAGGAGGGGGTTGGAGTCAAATACACCAATCCTGTAGGCCCTCTGTTCGTCAACTTCCCCGCCCGCAACCACAGGAAGCTCATCGTGCTGGATCGCAGGGTGAGTTACGTAGGTGGCATCAACTTTAGCGACCACAACTTCGCCTGGCATGACATGATGATAAGGATTGAAGACGACGCCATCTCACGTCACCTAGCCGAAGCTTTCGAGGCCAACTGGAGGTCTGAAACCACCTCAGGCCTAACCCGAGTCTCTGACGCAGACATCTACCTGTTCAACGGCGTAGACAACGAGCAGGTCTTTCGAGGCATCCTCCAGCGTGTCGCTGCGGCGAAAAGATCGATTGAGGTTGTGAGCCCCTATCTTACGTTTCCTTTTGTGCAAGCTCTGGGCGCAGCTGCTCAGCGCGGTGTGGCGGTTACGATTCACACCCCGCTGAGCAACAACCGACGTCTCGTGCGAGATTACCTGGTTTGGCACGCCCATCGCCATCACCTCGCTATCAAACTGCGCTCAACCATGTCGCACCTCAAGGCCATGTTAGTAGACGACCGCTGCCTCATCTTCGGTTCCACAAACTTCGATTTTGTCAGTTACCGCTGCCAAGAGGAGATAGCTGTGGCGGTTGAGGACCCGGAGTTGATCTCCGAGTTCCGTAAGCAAGTGCTTGACACCGACCATCAGTCAGAGGACGCGGCCGAAGCCGGTGTGCACGTAGGTAGCGTCGCGCGTGGTTGGCTTGGGTACGCCGCACTGCACGCTGCGGACCTGTGTTCGCGTCTGAATCGCGGAAAAGCAAGTCGCACCTTCGACGTGGAGTAAGCGTCGTGCGTCTAGCAGTGGTCACGCCAAACTTTCCCCCGGCCCGCGGCGGCGTGCAGACGTACTCTTTCCACGTCGCTAGTGAGCTCGCAAAGCTCTCGCATGATGTGACAGTCGTCACACCGAGACCACACACGCCTCCCGAGCCCCGTGAAGGTCTGGTAGACATCATGTACACCTTCAACTTCCGTGATAACTTAGCTGTAAGTGCCTTGCCAGCGCTGATTAAGCATCTGCGTCGTGGAACGACACACGCAATTTTGGCGACGCACTGGTCAGCCGGTTTTTCCGCTTTGCAAGCTAAGCGCTTGCTCTCGGCACAGTTGCCGATCTTTGTCACAGCACATGGAAAGGAGGTCTTGCTCAAGCCTCTGGAAAAGTGCGGTCCAGCTCAAGCCGTGTACGACAGGATCAGGCGCTACGTTTATCACAACGCCGATCTCCTCTTGCCGGTCAGCCACTTCACTGCCGAGTTGCTTGCTCGCTCCGGGTTTGACGAGAAGCCTCACGCAGTCATTCCTAATGGGGTCGATGCCTCACATTACCAGCCGGTCGATGGCCAACCTCTTCGTGAGAAGCTCTGCCCCGATGGGCAGCGACTTCTGCTGACCGTCAGCCGCCTCGTTCGCCGCAAGGGCATCGACACGGTCATTGCGTCCCTAGCTCGGGTGAATGAAGAGGCTGGCCCTACAAATTACGTGGTCGTGGGAGAGGGACCCGATCGTCAGCGTCTGGAAAGACTCGTCTCAGAAGCACGCTTGAAGGACCGGGTCCGCTTTTGGGGAGAAGCATCCGATGATGAACTACCCGCCTTTTACAGCGCCTGCGACGCCTTTGTGATGCCAGCCCGCAGCGAACCTCCGGATGTTGAGGGTTTCGGGCTCGTTTTTCTAGAGGCTGGTGCTTGCGGTAAGCCTGTCATCGGTTCAACTGCTGGAGGCATTCCAGACGCCATTCTCGAAGATCGCACAGGTAAGCTGGTGCCACCGGGTGACGCAGATGCGTTAGCACAAGCTGCCATTCAGCTTCTTTCTGAGCCGGGGCTGGCGCGTCGATTGGGCCGTGAGGGCCAACGCTATGCTTCAAAGGAGGCCACGTGGGCTCAGGTTGCTAAACGTTTAGTGCAGGTCATCGAAGAGCACATCTAGCGCTCCGCTCTCACGTTGACCGAAGGTTCTCCTCAAGCGGCATTGTTTCCCCAGCGAAATTGTTCTTCAAAGCAACATAGAAAGGTACCAGCAAGTCTATCCCAAACGGATCTGTGTTAGCTTGCCCGTGCTCGGTGGCGGCAGCTTTTGCGGCGAGCGAAAGCGATCAAAGGCAGACGCTTGATGGACACACGCGATGGTGCAGTACGGAGCACACGCTTTCTCAGTGTGGTGTTCACGGTCCATGTCAGCTCGGGAATACGTCGCCAAAGGTACACCGGGATAGCCCCGCTGCTGCGAACAGTAGTGCACCAACCCGTTCTCGCATACGTAGAGGTAGCGGGAGCCCGCGCGACAACGCCAGTCATTCGGCTTACCGTTCGCGAGATTGGTTTGGAAGGTCGCATTGAACCTTGCGATGCTCTTACGGCTCTTTTGTTGAAAGCTATCAAAAACCTGACGCTCCGCATGCCCGAGCGGCTGGAGGTGGCCATCGCTATCGTGGATCACCCCCATGGTGCCAGTGAAGCTAAGCTCGTGCGCCCGGTTGACGATGGTTAGTGCATCTTCGGGATGTGGAACGCCTGAGCCTACCACCGAGTTGATGTTGATCTCGAACTTGGCGAACTCGGCGAGGTAGCGAAGCTTCCGGTCCAAGACCTTGAGGCTTTTTTTAGACACGTCGTCTGGATTCACGTTGTCGATGCTGATCTGCAGTCGATCCAACTTCGCGTCATTGAGTCTTTGGATGCGCTCAGGCACTAGAAAATAGCCGTTGGTGATCAGCGTGCAGATCATGCCCTGCGCGGTGATATGGCTAATGATTCCATCCAGGTCTGGATGCAACATCGGCTCGCCGCCGCTAATGGTGATGACCGCAGTCCCTAGCTCGCCGAGTTTGTCAATGCGCTGCGTCATCTCTTCGAGCGGCACTGGCTGCGAATCTTTGTCGTACTCGTTGCAGTAGGTGCATGCCAGGTTGCATCGCCTCATCGGGACGATGTGAACCAACAGGGGCCGACCTTCAAAAGGCGCCGTCCTGACAATCTTGCCAATCTCTCGGAGGCTCCTGCGCAACCCCCGACGGGGTCGTCGCCTCAGGCGGTCAAGTGAAGGTTTCTTTTCCTGATGCATCGACGCGGGCACTCTAGCACGTCGGAGACGCGCAGGTGACCAACAGTTGGAGTACCGGCGCAAAGGTACTGCTGCCGCTGCTAGTCATCAATGCACTCGCAGCTGAGCGTAGGAACGCCGCTCCCGGCAATATGGAGCTCTGGGGCTCTGCACCCACACACTCTCATATGGCGTAAATCACCCGTTGTGTCACAACTCGCTGCGGTGAGCGCTCGACCACGTCATTCAGTTAGAAGCCGTCGCTCGGACGGCACCACTCTTAGCCGGCATGTCGGATGGGTTCGGACACTGAGCCGCCTATCTTTGGTGCCACTGAACTGTGGAAATGATAACCGAAGGTAGAAAGGGTTGGGGGGCGCTCGGCGCATGGCAGGTCCGACGACCTGCGCTAATTCTCGCCGCAGCGACTGTACTGACCGCACTCGGCATCTATTCCGCCGCCGGCTATACGATCAACAGTAGCTTCACGGCCCTACTTCCGCGGTCCACGCCGAGTGTCGTCGATCTGAAGGCTGCCAAAGATCGCATCGGTTCCCTCTCAACGCTGACCGTCGTTGTTGAGACGCGCGACCTAAAGGCAGCCCACCGCTTCACCGAGGCGTTAGCCGAAAAGCTTAGAGAGCGAAACTCTCCGCTCATCAGTCGCATCGACTGGAACGTGAGCGCCTACCTTGCCTTTCTCAAGCGCCATCGGCACTTCTACATCCCGCTCGACAAACTAGAATCACTACAGGAAGGCCTGAAGGCGTACACCAACCGCAAGAAGCTCGAGGCGAACCCTCTATTCGTTGCGCTAGATGATCCGCCTCCTTCTCCCAAGGAGCTGATTGTCAACCTGAAAAAGGACTCGGCCTCACAACTTCCTAAGTTTCCAGGCGGCTACTACACGCATCCTGGGAGGCACCACACGTTCCTCTTCATACGCAGCCATGTCTCGGGCAGCAACAAGGGGCGTAGCGACCTTTTACTGCAAACCGTCAACAGCGCGATTTCGGAGCTGCGCCCTTCGAATTACGCCGCCGACCTTCGCGTTGAGTTTACAGGAGACATCATCGGAGCACGCGAAGAGCACGATGCCATCGCGAGCGAGCTTGTCATTGCCACCTCTCTGACGCTCTTCTTCGTGCTTCTCACTATTCTGATCTTCTTTAGACGCCTTCGCTCCATTCCTCTTCTGGGTCTCTCCCTACTCGCTCCGGTAGCTCTCACGTTTGGCATCACCCGTCCTCTGATAGGTGAGCTCAATACGGCCACCGCCTTTCTGGGTAGCATTGTCATCGGCAACGGCGTCAACCCGCTAATCATCTGGCTAGCGCGCTTCTTCGAGGAGCGAAAGCGGCTGCCTCTCGCCGAGGCAGTCAGCCGTACCCATCAGGAAACGTGGAGAGCGACCCTCACCGCATCGGCAGCTGCGAGTCTTGCCTACGCCTCGCTCACGTTGACGGATTTCCGTGGCTTCCGAGACTTCGGCGTTATCGGAGGTATCGGGATGATTTTCTGTTGGGCCTCCGCCATGCTGCTTTTGCCTTGCCTAGCCGCATTTTTTGACCGTGTTCGGCCTACTGAATCATCAGCGCCACGAAAAACCAATGTTTACGGACGAGCACTCTGGCAGTTCCTCTCGCGTTTCGCCAAGCCGATCTGGCTTGTTTCGGCAACGGCTGCCGTTATCTCTGTGATCCTGATCGGCGTGGCGCTAGTTCAGGATCCTTTGGAGTACAACTTCGACAACCTCAAATCCGAACGAGACGATGCCGGACGGCACCGCGTGCTCAACCGGCTTGTACGAAAGACGGTTGGGAAGACCGCTTCGGGACTATCGCTCGTCATGTTAACTCCGTCACGTGCGCAGGCGAGCAAGCTAGAGCAGCTACTAGAGAAGAAGAGCGAGAAAGAGAGACCCTGGGGCACCGTCCGCACCGTGTCGGACCTTCTGCCAAACATGCAAGCTCAAAAGCTCAAGATTTGGCGTGAGCTGCGCCAGATGCTACGAGATGTACGTGCACATCTCAGCGACGATGAGGTTGAGCAGATGGAGGCATGGCTTCCACCCCCCGACGCGACCCCGCTGACGGTTGATCAGCTGCCCAGTCAGGTCACGCGGCCCTTCACCGAGGCGAACGGCGTTATGGGACGCATGCTCTTCATCGAAGAGGCACCAGGCGCCACCCAATACGATGGACGCTACCTGATCAAGTGGGCTAGTCAGCTGCGCCACATCCGGCTGTCCGACGGTAGCCGACCTCCCCTTGTCGGACGTGCCTCTGTTTTCGCAGACATGATCCAGAGCATCCGCGATGACGGTTTGAAGGTGATTGCGGCCTCCTTTGCCGCTACTCTCTTGCTGCTCCTTCTGACCTTTCGTCAACGCAGAGAGGCCCTACTGGCAGCCGCTGCACTCCTTCTGGGGATCGCGTGGATGGGAGGTACGATGACGTTGTTTCGCATGCGTCTCAACTTCCTCAACTTTCTTGCTTACCCGATAACGTTTGGCAACGGGGTAGACTATTCCATCAATGTTTTGCGACGCTTCGTTAGTGAGCGGGAGCAACAAGGTTCTGTCTATGACTCCATGAAAGTTGCGATTCAACAATCGGGTGGGGCGGTAGCGCTTTGCTCTATCACGACCATCATCGGGTACATCTCCCTCTACACGAGCGCCAACCAGGCGCTTAACTCCTTCGGCGCTGCGATGACGATTAGCGAGATCACCTGCCTGGGAGCGGCCGCGCTCTCGATCCCGGCGGTGATACTTCTACAGCGCAGGCCTCGTTGAAGCGGTGTTCCACGTCGCCAGATTCCCCGTTGTCTGTCCGAAAGCGCGTGGACATTATGAGCCGCCATCAGTGCTCCTATACCCGGTTGGTGAATATGACATACTTTTAAAAAGATGTCATATTACAGTGGCTCCTGCAAGACACAGGTACTTAATAGGTAATGCAGCGGGAGGTTAGTCCCTGGTGGGGCATGCCGAGCTCGAGACAGGCGCGCAGCGCCGCTGCATGCGCTACTGCCCTGAGTGAGTGCGCATGTGTCACGCGTCCCGGTGGAAAGGTCACTCCACAGCATGGTACTGAGGGCACCGATAAGGTTCGGCAGTCTGCCGAGGCCTGAGGCAGTACAGCTACCGCCCCGTGCGACTTGGCAGAAGTTGTGAGCGGCATCCTGATCCATTGTGACCGAGGCGTCAACGACGTACCAATGGGTTGCATGGGCGGTGCAGCCGTCTCCCTCCCAGCGCGAAGCTGGGGACCGCTTGCGAGGCTTATAGAAGAGGCGTGGGCACACCAGGAGCGGCCTACAGTGGCCATCGGCGCAGGTGCCGCGCTCGGAGCCGGACTTACCCTGCGGCTCGCCCTCTGGGTCGCCCGTTGCTAGCATAGACCCAATCACTGGCGGCACGTCCTAGGTTGCATCTTACAGCGCTGGCTCGGCCATCCCGCGCAGCCTCACCAGCGATGCCGAAGGTTTCGCTCGCACATGGCCCTGGACAGTATGGGCGCTGCGACGAAGTACAATGCGGCTTGAGCGTGGCCATGGCGTCGGGAGTTGGTCTGGGAGTGCGAGTGAGAGCAGCGAGCCGCTCACTGGCGGGAGCGAGGCTAAGCCTTGTGGAGAGGTATGCAGATGCTCTTATGGTTCGCTCTCCTGACGGGGCTGCGGAGGAGTGCGAAATCGTGTTGGAAATCGTGTTGTAAATCGTGCTTGCGTGACTTCTGACCGGCATCAGCCGGATGAGCCCGCAGTCAAGACAATGGCAATACGATGAGGAGCATGAAGATGGGAAGGTTGCGGGAATGTCGATCTACGTCTTCACCCCCTAGGTCAGGGTTTCACGTGAAACGGGAGGTACGCCGTACGCACCTCCTCCCTCGTGACAGCACCTCCTACCCGCTCTACCGTGTGGGGACAGGGACAGGGACAATGGATCATCGTGTGTCTGATGTGGGGGGCGTGTGTCTATGACAGGGTCCGTTCAGTGGGGCGCTGAACCGAGCAACCCGCGGGCACGTGGTGAGCGACGCTCCGAAGACGCAGCCATCGTCAATGGTGGCGGGAACCATCCATCTTTCAGGACCCGCTATGTCTGCCGCCTCCGTCACTGGGCCCTGCCGCCTCCGTCGCTGTGTCCGGCCGCCTCCGTCACTGGGCCCTGCCGCCTCCGTCGCTGTGTCCGGCCGCCTCCGTCGCTGTGTCCGGCCGCCTCCGTCGCTGTGTCCGGCCGCCTCCGTCACTGTGCCTGCCGCCGCTCGTCGCATTGCAAGATGGGCAACATGGCGGGCTCTGCGTGCTCGCGCAACGACGCGCCGCTCGCTCTCTCCATCTTTGGCATTCGCATAGCTTTATGCTGGCTTATCCTGTTCCACGTTATCGCTACGTGCGCCGATAGTCGGCTGTAAGCGGAGGCAGAACGCATGACAGTCAGCGGGAGCCTTAGCCGGCGGAGTTCTTAAGGCAGTCTATGGTGAATCGGCTCTTGAGGAGGTTGCGCACCTGATCGCACGGTGCGCTCGCGTGCTGGGACCGTGGAAGACGCAGTTGGCGGCACCTCCACACACTGACCCACTGAAGCGCAACACCCCTCAAGAGCGCACTAAACCACCGGAGCGCGCCAATCCACCGGAGTAGCGAACTGAGGTGCGAGTATAGCGCCCAAGGATGAGGCCTTAGGATGGCAGCCGAAGCCGGAACCTCCTCGTGAGGCGCGTCTTTTGGGTCGCGAATCCATCGGCCGCTTATCCCGAGGAGACGGGTAAGCCAGAGCCGCTAGGTGATGTCGACTACGCGACTCTCTCCCCCCTGCAGCTCGTCGCCGTCCATGATCGGCTCGATACGGATACGCTGTGCAGGTATGTTGTGCAGGTCGTGAGAGCACGTGGTGGGGGAACTGCTGCCTTGTGGGGCAGTAGTGGGTCCCGCTGAGAGTGGCGATGCGCCTGCCCTCGGGCCAGTCACGCGGCATCGAATCGGTCCCGCCACGCCGGTGCGCGGCCCCATGCACTGTGTCGCCCCCAAAGTCCTCGTCGATTGGTCTCTGCTCCTACGCTAGATGCAATTTGCCTTAGCTCGTCGCTCGCTCAGGAGGCACGACTTGGGGCGCCGTGTGTGCCACACCCGCGGCTCCCCGTTTCACGTGGAACGCCGGACTTCGTCACCCGTCCCAGGGAGACGTCCCTCCACCGACCGATCTTGCGCTACCATGCAACCCATGTCCGACAACTGCCGCGCGATCCTCATCACAGGCACCGACACCGGTGTCGGGAAGACCCACATCACCTGCGCACTAGCGAGGCACCTCCGCTCCCGCGGCCAACAGGCTGCCTTAGTCAAGCCCTTCGAGACGGGGTGCCAGCCCGACGCTGAAGACGAACGTGCGCTCGAGAAAGCCTCCGGTTTCAAAGCACCCAACGCAGGCTTTTACCGCTGCTCGGAGCCCGTGGCTCCAATGACCTCCGCTCTTCTCGGTGGACCAGCTCCTGATCTCCAACGAATTCGCGAAACCCTCCGCAGAGTCGTGGCGCAGCATCCGCTCACCCTGATAGAGGGAGCGGGCGGGCTCTTCACCCCGATAGCGAGAGGGATAGACTTCAGCACACTGGCGGCTGAGCTGGCGCTCGAGCTGGTCCTAATCGCCCCGAACCGCTTAGGAACCCTATCCCAGACTGCTGCGTGCTGCCTCGCCGCGCGCTCTGTGGGGCTACGCATTGCCAGCATCGTGCTATCTGATGCCAGTCCGGAACAGCGTGTCAAGGGCAACTTGCGCTCCCTCCGCGCCATGGACCTCCCCGCGGAGATCATCCCATGGCCTCATGACCATTGTGACGCTGCCGCGGAGCTGAGCACCGTGCTAAATCTAGGCTGAACCACGTACGGCCCCAGCAACATGCACCCTCCCAAAGGTGACGTGACATAGTGTCATTCTCTACGGGCAACTATGACATAATGTCAAAGCACGGTTGAAAACACCCGCCAATAGCCCCATCCGCCGCATCCGTTGATCCTTGGTGCGTCGGACGCGAGAAGGTCGTGCATGCGTGTGCCGGGACCGTAACCTACGCAAATGAGGTGCACCCTCCACGCATTACCTGACGGGAGCGCTGTCAGGTGCGTGAGGATGGGGTCGATAGCGGGGTCGGCCGAGGGGAGCGGCATACGCAACCCCCCTTGGGATCGTGCCTTTCCCAATCGGCACCCACCCACGGCACACGTTCCGTCGGCTGATGACAACCGCAACCTCGGCAACCCTTGAGCCGCACAAATGGGTTCCAACCTTCTGAAGGAAAACAGCGCATCACCTTGGCGATGCACCGAGTTGGGATTAGGATGGGGCCCATGAATCGCGTGTTGAACTTCAATCCCGGTCCCGCAACATTGCCTCTTGCCGCGCTCGAAGAAGCTCAAAAGGAGCTTCTCGATTACCAAGGCACGGGCATGTCAATTATGGAGCACAGCCACCGCGGCAAGGCTTACGAAGCCGTGCACAACGAGGCCATCGAGCTTTTGCGCTCTCTGCTCTCGATTCCCGAAGACTACCACGTGCTCTTCTTGCAGGGCGGCGCGACCTCCCAGTTCGCGTGGGTGCCACTCAACTTCCTCAAGCCGGACCTCTGTGCCGACTACATCATCACCGGATCATGGTCAGAAAAGGCGCTCAAGGAGGCGAGCATATTGGGCGACGCGCGCGTCGCTGCCTCCACTAAGGAGAGTAAGTTTACTCGGATACCTGATCCCTCTGAGGTTAAACTTGCCGATAACTCGGCATACGTGCACATCACCAGCAACAATACCATCGCTGGTACGCAGTTCCACACGTTTCCAGAGACGAAGTCACCCCTTGTGGCGGACATGTCCAGCGACATCCTTAGCCGCCGTCTCGAGGTCAGCCGTTTCGGCTTGATCTACGCTGGAGCGCAAAAGAACCTCGGCCCATCTGGCGTGACCGTGGTCATCATCAAGAAATCCCTGATGGAGTCGGGCCGCACCGACATTCCCAACATCTTCACCTACTCGGCGCACGCCAAGGCCAACTCTCTGCTGAACACGGCGCCCACCTTCCCCATCTACATGCTGCGCAATGTGATGCGTTGGGTCAAAGCCGAGGGCGGACTCGACGCCATCGCTGAACGCAATCAGCGCAAAGCGAAGCTGGTGTATGAGACCATCGACAGCTACCAAGAGTTCTACAGCACGCCCGTCGACAAAAGCAGCCGCTCTCTGATGAACATCGTCTTCCGCCTCAAGACCGAAGAGCTCGAGGCGCAGTTTCTTAAAGAGGCTCAGGAAAGCGGCATGTTTGGCCTCAAGGGACACCGCTCAGTGGGCGGCATCCGAGCCTCCATCTACAACGCCATGTCCGAAACGGGTGTACAGACCCTCGTCGACTTCATGAACGCTTTCGCCCGCCGCGAAGGCTAACGGACATGTAAGCGCTCCAGAGCCCGTACGGGCGGTGCGAAACGACAGGGACCGCAGCAAAGAAATGATGCGACCTCCGTTCCGGGGCGTACATGGTCCAGCTTTCGTCCAGAAGCAGACCTCTCGTACCTCGTTCGTGCGATGCGGGCGTCGGACCAGGATGCGCCTCAGCAACTGCACGTGAGGGTTGCCCAACGTACGGGCTGAAGCCACAGCAAAGTTGCCGAGTCTCCAACTCGACCCTGCATCCCAATCCGAAGCTTCTTATCAAGACATTGTTGTAGAAGCTATGTTCAACGGGGGCGATTAAGCGGGGAAGTAAACCATCCACTTCGATGGATTAGTTGGCGCCGAGTCTATCGGCGATCGCGACGATGGCTTGCTCCCCTCTCGGAGGAAGAACGGCCTCGCTGACGATCGAGGCAGAGCTTACTGCGTGAAAGCCGCTGGCCAGGGGTAGCGACGTACATTCTTACCAACCCTTCAACACCAGGCCGATGCTCGGTGGAGCCGCACGGCAAAGCGCGTCGTCACCGGCGTCAGGCTTTACTTCCGCTTATCGGTGCATAATGTCACTTTGAAGTGCATAAAGTTATTTCGACACGACACACCCTGATCGACCCGAAAGGTTCCCCGTGGATCTCCTGAAAATCGTAATCGCCATCCTTCTGCCCCCAGCTGGCGTGTTCTTGCAGGAGAAGTTAGGTAAGAGGTTTTGGCTAAACGTTCTGCTCACTCTCCTTGGCTACATCCCGGGCATCATTCACGCGGTGTACGTCATCGCGAAGCACGAGCCGCGGACAAACCTGGCGCACCCAGACCGCTGATCACTACATGAAGCTCGCGTGGTTGTTACGGCCGGCTCAACGGCATCGACTCCTCACGCGAGGTTTAGAACGCACACTGAGCCCACAGCATCAAATGGTGCGACCACGTCCAACGCGCATCCACACTCCACTTTTTCGACCCTGCACTTCCCGCCGGCTAGCGGAAGCGACCCCCGTTGTCTTGTTGTTGGGATTCCGCAACCCATAGCTCGGCTTCTTACTTGAAGGCATATTCGGTGCCCCTCTGTAAACGCTCCGCCTAATCTTCCGTCCAGCTACCACGGCGTAAAAGGGCGGGTCTCTCCTTCCGCTCACAGCGACCGATAAGCGAAGCAACCCGAGGATATCGGCTTTGTTGAAGGGAACGAGGTCAGGGTATATAGACTTTATCTTTCCCTGACGGCCAGACCTGATTAAAGTGTCGCGCGTTGAACGTTAGGAGCCGGTCCGCCTGAGCTTTCTCTGCTGTTTTAGCAATGAGAGCGTCATAGATTGAGCCTCCCTTGAGAGAGAGTTCTTGCATAGACCGCAAGACGCTCCGGTACTCGCGGCCCGTGAGATGCTCTATTTCAGCTCGCGCGGTGTTATGTTCAATCAGTTGAAAGGCTTGAGTTGCTGAGATACGTGGCGAGACGGGAAGACGCGTCAACACGGCGTACGTTTCTGCAAGGGTGTGTGCTGCCACAACCATTACGACTTCGTCTCTTACCGCCTTCTTTAACCACGGTAAGGCTCGGTTGTGCATCGGATGAGGTCCCACCAGAGCCGCGACTAGTACCGAGGTGTCAAAGCAAGCGCGCACTCGCGTTAGCCTTCGCTCAGATGACGGGACCGTTCCTCTCGCAAGCGTTCTACCTCCGAACTGAGATCATCCAGCGCTTCCCCTCGGTACACAAGCAGTTTGCCGTCTTCCACTAGCGGTAAGGACGCCTCGACCACAGAGATCATGAGCCCGCCCTCATGTCTTCTGCACCTAAGTAAGTCTCCCCCACGAAGCCCGAGATCATCCCGTATGGGTTTCGGGATCACCACGCGGCCGAAGCGGTCAATGCTGACCTCCACAGCGTCCTTCTCTCGCATGATGCCATTATGAAATGGCAAATGCCATATGTCAATGGAAGCTACCCACCAGGAGAGTGAAGCTCAACCAGATCCTATTCCGCGAACTCGTTATCGACAGGCCACGAGATCCAGCGTGTCGCTTCGATGAACTTGGAGTCAGGATGCAGCCATGCCTCGGTGCCCTCTTCTTGGAGGATATAGAGCTTGCGTGCACTCTGGCGCGTTCTGCTAAAAAGCGCGGCGTGCTTGCCGGATGCCGACCAATGCAGCTCCGGCGGTTTTTCGTAACTGCCGTATAGGTCCTCCTCACGCTCGATGAGAACGGTTTCAGCATTCCCCCGGCCAAAAAGCGAAGCGAAGGTCAAGGGAGCTTCGAGCTCCTTCGGGGCGTCTCCTGGTTTTGGGTAGCGCGGCGTCTGCAGGAAAAGCACGTGCTCCTGATCAGGATGGAGCCAAAAGTGCGATACCTTGTGGTTCATGTCGACCTCCCCTACCACAGATGCCTCCATGTCGGTTCCATCAAGGTTCACGCGAAGGAGCGTGCGGGCACCTATCTCGCCCTCTTCAACGCTTCCCCGGTAGATCACTGAGGCGGAGTCCTCGGTCCACACAAGCTGCTTACTCAAGAAATCTCTGTACCGATCACTCGACACGCCCATATCAGTCCGATCGAAGTAGATGTCCGGTAACCTGCGATAGACAAGTGGGCTCGAGTCTAGCCTCACGTGGTACCCATAGGCTTTTGTCTCCCCATAGTATCGTGGTCCGTCAGGAATATTATTGTCCAGTTGCGCAACCACGACAGATTCTCCGTCAGGAGCCCAGAATACGTAGGGGGTGTAGTCCGACCCCAATGGGAGTTGCGGGAACCGCAGAGCGTGTCCTTTTCCCGCATCGTCGAAGTACGCGTACGCCAATCTTCCAGCACCACCGGCGTAGACAGAGGAAGATCTATCGGGCGATGGGTAGAACCTATTTTGCCCAGCCAAGCAGTATGAGCACCTCTCGTCCTCGGGAAAGACTTCTCTTGTCGCCACCGTCGGAAACTGAGTTGCATCTGTTTCCCTCAGCTGCGAGTACCGGGGTCCGAAGTGGAGAAGTGTATTCTTTGCCGGATGCCAAATCAGCTCGCCGGGGCGACTAATGCCGGGGATCTCGATTCTATCGACGAGTTGAGAAGGCTTTTCACCTGTGGGATCTATGACGTAGAGATTTCGCGTCTGTAAACAGTCAGCGCCAGCCATGCACTCCTGCGCCACTGCAGCTATCAAGCTGTCATCGTGTGACCATTGAGCATCACCTGGTGACCATCGAGCATCACTAGCAAGTCGCAACGGCCCGCCATCCTTGGAACCCCGCACATCGTCCAATACTTGAACCAGGACTGGAGAGTCTTGCGACAGGTCGAGTACGAAAGGTCTGTCCACCTGCACCACAACTTTATCGCCAGATTGAGACCACGGGCCAAACCGGAACGGGGCTGCGTGGTTCGACGTATATTTGATGATGTGCTTGCGGCCCTCCTTGATGTTCCAGACGGTGACGACCTTCTCTGTTACAGATGATCCGTCAACCTCGCCGGGATCGTGCTGAATAAGAAGCCATTTCCCATTGTAGCTGCCCCAGGAATGTAGCGGGAAGAGCTCGTCTTCGAACAACCGGCGCGCGGGCGCTTCCATGTTAGACGGGTCCCAAACGGCAGCGTACTCATACCCTTCCTCGGCGCCATGCAGCAGCAGGCGTTCGCCGATTTCAGTGGGTGAAGGGCTGCCATCAGGCCCATCTTTGGTGTTGGGCGGGTCTTCCGACCCGTCCATGTTGATGGGTGCATCATTCTTCTTCTCCGACGTCGCATCGGAAGAAGAGCACCCACTGACGGCAACGATTGTTGCTGCTGCGCAAAGGGCGATTCTAAGGTAAGGCGACATAGCGACTCCGTTTCACAAATGGTTGTGGAAAGAAAAAAACAGATCTTAATTCTGCAGTACGCACCAACTGTTTACAAGCCCGACAGTTCAGCTTCTGAAGACAGTTGTCTTCAGCAAGAGTGTGCGAATAAGCGAAAAGTGGCATAACAATCCGGTCCGCCTCTTGGGGTAAAGCTCAAGGTGAACTCGTCGACTTTCTGCATCAGGCGCGCAGGTCTTAAGAAGCATTAGCGAAATCGGACCGGGCGACATTCCACAACTGACGTAAGATTCCTTCTTCAGAGGGCCGTCGGGCGGCGCGTGATGTGGCGCAGAACGGCTGTCCCACCTACTCCTCTTCCGTCACTTCGTGATGCAGGAGCGAACAACACCTAAAGATGGTGCCTACTAAGGAGCCACTCAGGAGCGCGCATTTATCAACGCTTCGGTTAGTCGTGGACAACTTCCAATCCAATCTCAGCCGACGCCACCAGCTTTTCCTCCAGGCCCGTCAATCCGTCAGCCCCGGTTCCGCTGGAGAACTCTGCACGCCATGACAGACGGTGCTGAAAGACAAAGGGCTCGGTATCGGAGTCTTGCTGCTCATAGGTGATTTGCGACGTGAACTGGAGCTGCGGCTCGCGCATCAGCTTGAGGATCAAGCGCCTAAAGTTCCCAAAGCATTGCCAGATGAAGCTCTATCGCGTCGAACGGCTCAGCTCGAACAACGGCATCCTCGGCGTGGACACCGACCAGCCGATAGCTGTCACCGTCCAGCCGCAAGATCTCTAAGAGCCGTTGGCTGGGGTCGAGCAGCCAAAAATGCTGCACGCCTTCTCGCAAGTAAATCGGTGCCTTACGCGCACGATCTTTGATGTGCGTGGACGGCGACAACACCTCGCACGCCCAGTCGGGTGCAAGCGTCGCGAACGCTTGATCAGGCAACGCAGGCATCCGCTCGCGCCGCCAGCCGGCGAGGTCAGGCACGATGATATCCCCGTTGAGATGAAGCTCCGGTTCATCAAGAATAATCCAACCGCCGGGCCCCCCTCGCCCGCGCTTGAAAGGCGGGCCCAGCTCCTCACCCAAAGTTGAAGCCGCGTAAGCGTGACGCAACGCCGGCCGCGGTTGCGTGTAGAGCGCGCCATCAATCACCTCAGCCACAAGATGCTCGGGTGCTGCGAGCACATCCCGGTAGCTTGCTCTTCGCTCGGCAGGTAGACTCGATCTGGATGAAACCACACCCGTAGTATAGCGCACTTCGCGAGGCAGGCAGACCTTGATACTGTCTGGGATTTCCTTGCTTAGCCGACGCAGTTAGAAGCTAATCGAGTAGCAGCGACACGCCTGACATGACTTGGTAGCCAGAAGTTGAATCCTCTGCCACGCGACGATACTCGGGAAGCGCGTGGTGTAGCCTAACCCTTCATTGAGCACTGCCAATGTAGCCATTGTCAGTACTCTCACCAGCTCTATGACCCAGTGCACGCGTTCTATCTCAATGCGGAGGGACTCGATTCGATCTTCACCTGCAAAGATACTGAGACATTGCAAGCGGAGGCAACACCGGGGGGATCGTTGACGCAACAGTCTTGTGGGAAGCAAGCCAAAATGGAGTTGATGGCGTGCATCGATGACGCCTGCATTCAACGACGTGCGCATTGCGGGGAGCGATGTGAGAAGGTCACAGCCATTGACGGAACCCCCTCATGGCTATAGTATCATAGCTATGGATACATGGAGGATGGGAGCGGGTAAATTCAAGAATGAGTGCTTGGCTCTGTTGGATGAGGTGGCCGAGACCGGCGTCAACTTGATCATCACGAAGCGCGGTAGACCGGTTGCGAAGCTGGTTCCGGTCAGTGAGCCACCTCCTGTGACTGGCAGCGTGCTCCGTTTCGATGCCGATGTAGATCCCGCTGTGGCTGTGGCCGACTGGGAGATGTTGAGCGAGCGGTGACGGACGTCGTGTTAGACACCCATGCGTGGATCTGGTGGGTAGGTGGGGCGTCCATACCCCGGCTCTCGCGGCGAGCGCAACGCGCTGTCTCGGCGTCAGACCACATCTTCGTCAGTGCAGCAAGTTGCGTCGAAGTTGCCTGGTTGGAGGCCGCGGGTCGCCTCGAGCTCGACCGTCCGGCGGATGTCTGGATGGTTCAAGCGCTCGCTCTTCCCAAGGTTGGACTTGCACCTCTCACGCCCGAGGTGGCCTTTAGCGCAGCGGGTTTAACATGGGAGCATCATGATCCGAACGACCGACTCATCGTTGCCACGGCTTTATCGAAGCGTGCAATCTTGGTCAGCAAAGACAAACGCATCGCTGAGTCCGACATTGTGCGTGTGGTCTGGTGAGCAAGGCAGAGAAGTGGAGGCGACCGTCCTGCACCCGTTCCTACACATTGGAATCGGATGTGTAGGCGGCAAGGAAGATGTCAGCCGTGTTTGATCCTCCTATTTTCCAAGAGAGGCCCCTGCAGAAAGCCGTCTTCGATGTCCGGAACTGCAACGCACGACAGCTGAAGTGAAGAAGGTTGCTTGAGACACTTGGCGACGTACTTGTGGACCCAGGCCATGAACTCAGGCAGCCGACCTTCAGGGTCGGTGACCACAGCACGCCAGTGGTTGGACAAGACGCAGAAGGCGTGACGCTTGACCGAATGAAGCTTGGCCGACTGAGCTAAGCAAAAGCCAAAGACCCGATTGACTCTTGAGCTAGGAAGCAAGAACAAGCGGCGCTCTGAGCAGCGGCGGGAAAGAAAGTAGGTCGTCCGGGGCAACACCTGGCGAGGCTGGGTCATAGCCTCGAGGGGACCTTCAACCACACGCTAAAAACTACAAATAGCGGTGAGGGCACAGCGGTCTTCTCAATCCTCAATGCTTTAGGGCGCCGCTTACGTCTGATGGAGAACGCCCTCGCATCGCGGTTTGCGATCGCAATGCGAGGGCTGTTTAGGAGCGCAGCTCAGAGAATTAAATGCGACTAACTACATCAGCCGAAGTGGGAGGCCCGCCTTAGCAAAGCGAGAAAAGTCTCCATCGCACGTTAGCAGCGCGATGTCGAAACTGAGCGCATGAGCTGCGATCAGTAGGTCGAGTGTCTTCGCGGTCATTCCCTTGCGACCAAGGAAGGCTCCAAGGTGACCTGCCTCAACCCAAAGCTCGTCGGGCGGGTCGAGAATTGTGCATCCATACAGCAGCGAGAGCAGCTGGTGGCCTTTTCTCTCATTTCGAACCCCCCTCAGAAGTTCAGTCACGATGGGACCGCAAAGCGCAACCGCATTGTCCCCTAAAAGCTCGTCAACAGCCTTCGCCATCGGCTCTCGTCCCGCGAAGAACGCGATCCACGCCTACGTATCTACCAGCTTCACAGCTTTCTATCTGGGCGAGAGGATTAGGTTCATTGGCGAGAGGACTCGAGGTCGATGTCGAGTTTGAAGTTTCCACAAAGGTCTCGCAGCGCTGATCGCTTGGCTCTGCTCTGAATTTCCTCAAGCTCCTCGATCAGCGTCATCGTCATGTTCTTACCTGTCAGGCGCGTCGCTTCCTCAAGCACATCCACCGGCAGATTGACAGTAATCTTTTTCATTCTGGATGTTGAGCTCGCACCGCTAGTGTAACTAGATGGTTTAGTATGGTCAACTTCACCCCACCACGCACCGAGCTAGTGTCGCATGTCTCATTCCACCAATTGATTTCTCCCCCTCGGTTCGACTGCACATGTCTAAGCAGGGTTGGGCAACTCCTCATTTGTAAAGGTTGCTTTACAAATCTAAGAGAGGTTCGCAGCACTGGGCGTGACCTCCGGTCTCGTGCTCCCCATGAACGCCACCAGCCGTGTGCTGCCTCAGCTGAGCATCCTCAACGTGGTAACGCGTGAGGATGAGCTAGCGCCGATGAGCAATGGCGCCGCGCTCCTGCAGGCGAGCTTCGCTGTGCTCTTCGGTGTTCATGAGCGCGCGGGACTGTGCGCGCGGGACTGTGCGCGCGGGACTGTGGTAGCCGCTCCGCCGGTCCGAATAAAGCAAGGCGTTAAAGAGGTACCGCGTGTGGGGTGCACAGTAATCTCAAAATGATTTGCACCAGGAGTGTTTCAGCCATCGCCGATGTCGCACTCAATGAATGAGCTGGCCTTTCTTGCTGAGCCTCATTGAGCTGCATGAGCGCCCCGTTGAGCTGCATGAGCATCTTAGGCAGCGGCAGACTGGCGTAGGGCTGGCTAGCTCGCGCCTTCTTTCCCACCCAACTGTGGCCGGCCACCACCTCCCTGCATGCGCTCCAATAACTTAGCGCGGTGTTGGCGACGCCGACGCACCCCAAGTGCCAGTCGTACCAAGACCCACAAGGCGGCAAGCGGCACGACGATCCATGCTAGATTGCGTTTCTGCAGAAGTTTTGAGGCCACAAAAGCGGTGGCGATGAGCAGCAGCCACCGAACGATGTATATGCGAGAGAACACCGGCTAGGTCTAGCGATGAATTCCAGCTTTGCAATCAACTCCGACTGCACGCCAAAGGGTGATCAGCCAACGGCTATCCGGGCCCTCACCGAAGGTCTGGACCGCGGCGACGCCTCTCAGGTGCTGCTTGGAATCACCGGAAGCGGCAAGACCTTCACCATGGCCAACGTGATCCAGCAGACCAACCGTCCGGCTTTGATCATAGCGCCCAACAAGACGCTCGCGGCTCAGCTCTACAGCGAGATGAAGCAGCTCTTCCCCAACAACGCCGTCGAGTACTTCGTCAGCTACTACGACTACTATCAACCCGAAGCGTATATTCCCACCACGGATACCTTCATTGAGAAAGATGCGCTGATCAATGATCAGATTGAGCGCATGCGCCACAGCACCACGCGCGCGCTCCTTTCACGACGCGATGTCATCATTGTCGCAAGTGTCTCCTGCATCTACGGCATTGGTTCGCGCGAGTGGTACGACGGCATGCTGATTCGGGTCAGCAAGCAGGACCCGATTGAGCGCGACAAGTTGCTTCGCCGTCTGGTTGAGCTTCAGTACGACCGCAAAGACAACGACTTTCACCGCAGCACCTTCCGTGTGCGCGGCGACGTGGTGGATGTGTTTCCGGCGTACGAAGAGAACCTCGGCATCCGCATCGAGTATTGGGGTGATGACATCGAACGCATCTGCGAAATCGACCCGATTCGCGGAACGGTGCTGCGGGAGCTTGATGGATACGGGATCCACCCGAGCTCGCACTTCGTCACGCCCGAAGAAGAACGCGCACGGGCCATCCGCGCCATTCGCGAAGAACTGCAACAACGCCTCGAGCATCTGACGGATCACCATCAGCTCGTCGAGCGACAGCGCCTCGAGCAGCGCACAAGCTTCGACCTTGAAATGCTCGAGCAGGCTGGCTTCTGCTACGGGGTGGAAAACTATTCCCGTCATTTCTCCGGAAGAGACCCCGGCGACCCTCCTCCGACTCTGCTCGATTATTTCCCGAAAAACTTCCTGACCGTCATCGACGAATCGCATCAGACAGTGCCGCAAATCGGCGCGATGTTCCGCGGGGATCGCGCACGAAAGACAACGCTCGTTGAACACGGCTTTCGCCTTCCGAGCGCTCTAGATAATCGGCCTCTCAAGTTTGAAGAGTTCGAAGAACGTGTGGGACAAGTGGTCTACGTGAGCGCCACCCCGGGCGACTACGAGCTCAACAAGGTCCAGGGAGTCGTGGTCGAACAGCTCATTCGACCTACCGGCCTTTTAGATCCTGTGATCGATGTGCGTCCTGTTCGCGAACAGGTTGACGACTTGCTTGCGGAGATTCGCATCCGCGCCGAGAAAAACGAACGTGTGCTGGTCACCACGCTTACCAAGCGAATGGCCGAAGATTTGAGCGACTACTACCGCGACGTTGGCGTTCGCGTGAAGTACCTTCACAGCGACATCGACACGCTCGAACGCGTTGAGATCCTACAGCAGCTGCGTCGTGGGGAGTTTGACGTGCTCGTCGGCATCAACCTTCTTCGCGAGGGACTTGATCTTCCGGAAGTGTCGCTGGTTGCGATTCTTGATGCCGACAAAGAGGGCTTTCTCCGCTCAACACGTTCGCTCATCCAAACCATTGGTCGCGCCGCGCGCAACAGTGAAGGGCGCGTGATCATGTATGCCGATACCATCACCGCGTCGATGGATAAAGCCATTGACGAGACCCGGCGACGCCGAATCACACAGGAAGAGTACAACAAGCAGCACAACATCACACCGATGACCGTGCACAAGGCTATCGTCCCTCTTACGGCTGCAGATGGTGGCGGTGATTTTGTTGAACTCGCTTCGCAAGCCGGCCAGGAGGACATGGATGCTGAAGCCCTGCGTGCTCACATGTTGCAGGCAGCCGAAGAGCTCGACTTTGAACGTGCTGCGCGCCTTCGTGATCGTCTTAACGCGCTGACCTCAGCCGAGGAGCACTTCAAGTCTCTCAAACCCTCGAAGCGGCCCGGTGTAGGCAAGAGCTCCAGGGCAAGCAAGAGCTCCAGGGCAGGCAAGCAGAAACCGCCAAAGCGCGCGGCATCCCGCTAGTCCTGCGCTCTTGTCGCGTAAACGTTCAGGTATCTTAGTACGCGGTTTTCGAGGCTCATTATAATCCGAGCGCTGGCTTCGAAAAGCGTGGTTTTCTCATGCACGGATGGTACCTGAAAGCTTCCTTGTCGCCATACCCTCGGACCAGGGACAGCTCGCATCGTGATCGGCGAAGAGCTTACGGAAGCTTTGCCATCGCTCGTCTGAAGCAACGCGACTTGTAAAGGAACCTTTACAAATCGATCATACGTCGCTTTACATCTCAACTTCAGAGGATGTCCATACGCGGAGCTTCTCATTTATTGGTCGAAAAAACTGAGAGAGAAACGTTCAAGCTTACTCTATTGCTCCAGGTGTGCTGACGCGCGCAGACGGGATTCTGGATGCACAAAAGCAACCTGGTGATCGCCATCTTTCACACCGAGCTTAGCGCCAAGAACGCGCAGGTCGGGCTCAGGATGCCCTTCCATCCTGAGAACCTCCTGCAGTGAAGGCGGCAACCCCGCGATGATGGAGATACACGCTTTGGAGATCGGATGCTCAAAGCGCAGGCCATGCGCGTGAAGAAAATGGTGCACTAGGTGGTCGTGCGGAGGACCGCCGTAAAGTGCGTCTCCTACGATAGGATAGCCTGCATGTGCAAGGTGTGCGCGCAGCTGATGACGACGAGCCCGATGTGCTTCGAGTACACATAGGGAGGTGGAGCGCGAAAGCTGCACAAAGCGAACACAACTCTCCGCGGAGCGGAGGCTCCTCGCAGCGTGCCCGTCAGACTCCACCGCCACCTTTTTCGCGCGTCCCTTCCGCACGCCAATCGGCCAGGTGTAGCGCTGATGGTGGGGCACATGCCCCTGACATAGCGCGAGATAGTGCTTCTTGATCCGTTCCTGCGCCATCGCCGCTCTCAAACTGGTGAAGGCGGTTGATGTGCGGGCGGCGAGAAGAACCCCCGATGTGCCAAAGTCCAGGCGATGCACCAGACCTGCTTGCATCCTTCCGAAACCACACTCTTCCGCCCAGTCCGCCATTGCTGGGTAACGCTTCAGGAGGTCATCTGCAGCCGTCGAACCTCTGCCACTCGCCTGGCCGTGGCTGTCCACCCCGGCTGGCTTGTAGATCACCACAAGGTGCTCGTCCTCGAAGACCAACAGCGGCCTGGCCAACAGGGGCCCCGATACGCAGAGCTCACCCTCCCCCCGAGGCATTTTCACCACGATGCGTTCATGGCCTCGTATACGATAACCCGCTCGCAGACGTGCACCTGCAGAGTATACGTTTCCTTCGTGCACAAGCCGCTTTGCCGCTCTTCGACTCATACCTTCAATGGCATGGCAGAGGAACACTTCGAGACGCACCCCTTGAGCGCTCTCCCTTGCTTCAATCTCGTGTTGCTGATCTTGCGGCTGGCTCATGACTTAGCTCGAAAGGCCTCGATTCAAGGAGGAGGCGTTGCTATGCTCGAACGCTACCACAGGTTTTGCCTCTTTTACTTCCATGACTGGCCAGCGCGACTACTACGAAATCCTTGGTGTGACCCGCGAGTCATCGACCGATGAAATCAAGCGCGCCTACCGCGCCATCGCGATAAAGCACCATCCTGACCGCAACCCAGGAGACAAGCATGCTGAAGAGCTTTTCAAAGAAGCCGCAGAAGCGTTTGCCGTGCTGCGTGAACCTGACCGTAGGCGCAAATACGACCGCTTCGGCACACGCGAAGTGGACGGACGCGCAGTAAACCAGGAGTTCAGCTTTGCCGAGTTTGCTGAAATCGTGGAAGAGTTTTTCGGAGGTGTTATCAACCCAAAGGCCACACCGTTGCGAAAGCGAGGTGAACACGTCACCCAGCGCGTCGACGTATCGCTGGAGGAGATATCCCAAGGCTGCGAAAAGGACCTGACCTACAACCGCTACGTGCCTTGTGAGGCATGTGACGGTGGTTCGCGCCAGGATGACGACACATCCAAAGCTGAGGCGTGCGCTGCCTGCGGCGGCAAAGGCTACACGGATTCCAAGCGTGGTTTTTTCAAGCAAAAGACAGCCTGTGCTGCCTGCCGAGGCACCGGACTGCGCTCCGACATTCTCTGTGGTGAATGCGGCTCCACCGGTCGCGTGCTGCGCCCACATTCGGTCGGTGTACAGATTCCGCAAGGCGCCCAACCTGGTTCCGTGCAAACGTTGCGGAGTCAAGGACATCATGGCTTGGGAGGGTTTGGCGACCTGCACGTTCATCTGGACGTTCGCCCGCATGCACTTTTTCGGCGGGAAGGCGCAGATGTGCACTACGCGCTCAACGTGACCTATCCTCAGTTGATCCTGGGCGATAGCGTAAGCGTGCCGACTCTCGAAGGTCCTGTTAGGCTCAAGATTCCCGCTCGTACGCAGCCAGGGCAGGCGCTGCGCTTGAAGGGCCGCGGGTTCAAGGCAATGGGAGGTTTCGGCAAGGGCGACCAGATCGTCACACTGTCTCTCGAAATACCGCAGGATATCTCTAGAGAACAGGAGTCACTGCTAAAGAAACTGCAGAAGAGCTTTCAGTCAGGGGCTAAGCCCGAGCGACACACCCAAAGCACGAGGTTGCGCACCTAAAGCACGAGGTGGATATCCGGTCAGTCCCTAGTGAGTCGGCTCTCGAAAGGTTGTGCAGCGAGGAGGTTGTGCATCAAGGCGTCTTGATGCTCCCGTTGTTCAGCTCAAACAAACATGCTGGCCTTCCGATGAGACCGCCAAGATCGGGATCTGTTGTGGTAACAAACGTTTGCCCTTGAAGTTTCGTGAGCGCCCCAAGAAAAGCTTCCCGACGTTCCGCGTCCAACTCACTGCTAAAGTCGTCGACAAGAAACAACGGCATGCGTTTGACGTAGTCAGCTAATGTGTACGCTTCGGCGAGTTTAAGACAAAGGGCGATGAGGCGGCTTTGGCCTTGCGAGACGAAGCGCTTGGCCCTCCGACCTTGGGTCACGATCACTAGATCGTCTGCGTGGGGGCCGGCTCCTGTGAAACCACGTGCTCGGTCACGCTCCACGTTGCGTTGCAACACCTCAAGCAGGCTCTGGCCCGCGACGCGCTTTTCTACGTACTCGAAGTGCACTTCAAGTGGAGTCAGGTTCGCAGAAGATGCTATCGCCGTAAATGCAGCGCTAACATCTGAGATAGCGCGTCTTCGCGCGGAGACGATGACTTCTCCGGCATCGGCAAGAATCTGGTCAAACGAGCGAAGCATCCTAGGGTCGAATGTCTCCGACTTAAGCATGCGATTGCGATTGCGAAGCGCGCGGAGATACGTCCGCTGCGCTTCAACATAAACAGCATCGGTCTGCTCAAGCAGGCGGTCGAGAAAGTACCGCCTTTGCTCAGGCTCTCCGTTAACCAATCCGATGTCGCCCACATCAAATATCACCATGGGAAGTGCTGAGTAGTGTGCAAAGGCATTTGGCGCTCGCTTACCGTCAAGACGCGCCTGCTTTGCTACACCTACCTGCAGCGCAACCGAGAGCGAACGATGCAAAGCACCATCCCTAAAGCTTAGTTCAATACGGGCGCGCTGCTTTCCAGCAGACACCATCTCGTCAGCTTTTGCGCCACGAAAACTTCGAAGCGACGTCGCGCAGTAACATGCTTCAAGAATGTTGGTCTTACCCTGACCATTTGCGCCATAAAGGACGTTCACGCCTTCGCCAGGCTCAAACTGAACGACCTGTAGATTGCGGAAGTCCCGTATCCGACAACTCTCCAAATGAAGCGGGGGATAGGGTTTTGGGCTCATCTTCAAACTCGTCTCGCGGCCACCCTGGCCCACAAGCTGCCTAGATTCGCATCGGCATAACCACCGCGATGAAGCCTTCATCCTCTGTAGGCCGCACAACTCCTGGATCGAACTCACCGCTAAGTTCCAGCGCCACTTCGTCTACATCGAGCGCAGTCAGAACATCGGTAAGATACTGGGCGTTGAAGCCAATCGTTAACGGCTCTCCATCAAACTCGACGTCCACCTGCTCAGTTCCCTCACCCACGTTAGGGCTTTCACTTGAAACGAGAAGCACCGATGGCTGAAGCTCCAGCCGAATACCGCCCCCTCGATTACCTGCAAGCAATGCGATGCGGCGAAGAGCGTCAAGCCAAGCCGTGCGTGGCACAAGGGCTCGCCGCGAGTGCGACTGCGGAATAACCTTGGTGTAAGGAAGAAACTGTTCATCTGTCAGTTTGACGTTCAAGCGGATACCGCTGCTGATAAAGAACGCGTTACCGCCAGATGTGGCAAGTCCAATGGTCTCGGGCTTGTCTCCCTCAGCGCCTTCGTCGCCACGCTTGGTATCCTGGCGCACTTCATCAATCAACCGACGCAGTTCAATCACACCTTTGGCCGGTATCAAGATACTGGTCGCATCATCGGGCGTCTGCATCGGCGCTTCCGCACGGCAAAGGCGGTGACCGTCTGTGCTGACAACCCTCACGGTGCCGGACTCCATTTCAAACAGGGCGGACGAGAGATGAGGACGTGTCTCGTCACGCGACATCGCGAAGTAAGTTTTGCTGAGCAGGTCCGCCAGAACCGGTACTGCAACGTCGACCACCTTGGCATCTCCAAGTGATGGAAGAGGTGGAAAGTCGGCTCCCGAGCTTGCGGAGAGCTTGTACTTCGTGCGTCCGCAAGCAAGTTCAACGGCGTCATGGTCGAGCAGACGAAGCGAGACCTTCTCCTCTGGCAGACTTCTCACGATACTGAACAGCAACTTTGCTGCCAGAGCCACTGTTCCTTCTTTTGCCACCTCTGCCTCGAGATTGGCCGTTACGCCCAGGTATAGGTCCGTCGCCGATAGCTCCACATGTCCAGAGGTGTTCGCGCGCATGAGGATGTGAGAGAGGATAGGCATGGTGCCCTTCCGATCAGCCACGGCATGCGTTTGCGCAACACCTCGAAGAAGCTCTTTTCTTGATATCTTTAGTTCCATAGCAACTCTAGATGACATGACGACGGCTGAAGATCGGACAGTGGGGTTTGAACATGTGCTGAATGGAATGCCTTAGTTAAAGATCTTTAATTTAATAATTTAACGTCTTCTATCGTAGGGGGTGTGGATTGTGTATGGGTATACGTAACACCTGAAAGATACAGAACAAGTCGGAATGCTGACCTGTGAGTCAACGTGTGTAGAAGCTGGAGATAACGTTATCCACCCACAAATCCACAGGCTTTCGCACATCGAACACACATACTTACCCACAGGAAACCTGTGGCATATCCTGCTTCACAAAGAACGCGCACTAACGCGATATCTTCTTCTCGAGCGACCCAACAGCAGACTGAATTTGATCGTCGCGGGAAAGGAGGTCTGTGATGCGTCGCACCGCGTTAATGACTGTCGTATGGTCTTTGCCGCCGAAACGCTCGCCAAGTTCTGGATAGCTCGTATTGAGATGTTGACGGCAAAGGTACATCGCAATCATGCGGGGGACACTGATGGCGCGATGACGTCGGTGAGACTTCAGGTCAGATAGACGCACGCGGAAGTGCTCACATACGCGTTGCTGAATATCTTCAACAGTAGCGGCCTGTTCCACCGATGGGAGAACGGCGCGGAGTGTCTCCTTAGCCAAGTCAATCGTGATTGGCTCATGGCTAAGCTCCGCCTTCACGGCGAGCCTAAGCAGAGACCCTTCCAGTTCACGCACATTGCTGGAGATATGTTGTGCGATGAAGGAAACGACTTCATCGTTGAGTTCAATGCTCTCTTGCTCCGCCTTCTTCCGAAGTATCGCTACGCGGGTGTCTAGCTCAGGAGCTTGTATGTCAGCTACCAACCCACACTGAAACCGGCTGACGAGTCTCTCCTGCATCTCTTCAATCTGCTGAGGAAAGGCATCGCTAGTCACAACGATTTGGCAATCTTCATGGTAAAGCGCATTGAAAGTGTGGAAGAACTCTTCCTGCGTTTGCACGCGACCTGCAAGAAACTGGATATCATCCATCAGCAACACATCGCAGCTTTGCCGATAGCGCTTTCTGAACTCGTGTATCTTGTGGTTCTGCAGTGCTGAGATGAACTCGTTTGTGAACTGTTCCGCAGAAAGGTAGTGAATCCTTGCTTTGGGGTTGTCGGTGAGAATCCGATGACCAACGGCGTTGACTAAATGCGTCTTGCCTAGCCCTACGCCGCCGTAGATAAACAGAGGGTTGTAACGGTATCCTGGGGATGATGCTGCAGCAAGACAGGCGGCGTGTGCAAGCTCATTGGAAGGGCCGACGATAAACTGGTCGAAGTCGTACTTGGGATTGAGTGTGGCGGACAGGGCAACGCCCAATGTTGTGTCGCCGTGCCTTGAGTTATGCAGCAAGCCCCGACTCCGCGGGCCGCTTGAAGAAGCCGTGTGGCGCCCGTCCGGAAGTTGTGCCGCCTGGAGTTGTACAGATTGAGGAGCCGGTTCCGACAGAGGGGTGCATTTCTTCGTCGCCTCTTGCGTGGTGCGCTGACCCAGAGTTTCGTCGACCTCCCAACGAAACTCTGGCTTAGTGGATGGATTGGCAGGCTCGTCAGGGCAAGTTGCACCTGCGGATGCAGCGGCATCTGCAATGAGGTCCAGGTAATGTGCCGATATCCAGTCGATGTAGAAACGGTTGGGTACGCGTAGAAGCCAGATGTGGCCGTCAACCGAACATACGATAGGCTCGATCCAGGTATTGAAGTTGTCTGTTGAGAGGCGTTTTCGGAGATGGGAAGAAACATGTGTCCACAGTGGATCCATTAATAAAACCCCCTCAGAAAAGGCGTAAAAGCCACTTATCCACAACCTGTCCACAGCTTACGCTGCGTCGCTTGTGCAAGCCCCCGCCCAACGGAAGAGGCGACGCTAGCAGAGGTTCTGAACGTCGTCTACACATGATCTGGAGGTGAGCGAGTAAGGTCATAGGATCACGGAGAAATAAAATTTAAAAGTGCGCACCCACGTAGACAACGACGATGTCCAGCTCAGAACCCGCATTAGAAGTACCTGAAATCACGGGTGAAAGCAGTTGGTCCTTTTCTTGACATCCGTTATGTGCACGCGACCAAGATTGCACACGGCTGCTTTCTAGCGTACATGACGGCCTGTGAATCGAACGTGGGCATCATCTGGTCGCCGTGATTTGTTGCTGGTGCTGCTCCTGTTCGCTTCGGGTGTCTCAGGCGCCTTACCATCGCCCCTACGCATCCCTGGAGGCGGACGCGCCACGGCACAAGAGGCCGCCGCTGAGGCGCCTCTTGCAGATGATATGGAGACGCCTCGAGGCGTGGCTTTGGGAACTGGAGCTAGGGCTACGTCGACCTCCACGTCGGCGCTCATGTACAACCCAGCCGCAATGGCCCGAGCTAAGGTTTACCATCTTGAAGGGTTTGGCGCGTACGAGTCCTCGCCTGACCAGTACAGCTTCGGCGCATCCGTCGTCGATTCGGTCACCAACGTGCTTGCTGCAGGACTTGGCTTGCGAGGGATTACCAGTGGAGAAGACGGGGCACGTTCCGGCTTGGACGGGCGTCTGGGTCTGGCGGTCCCGTTCTCGCCGGCCGTAGGTTTCGGGTTGGCGGGTCGGTACCTGAATCTCAATCGCGAGGTGCCATCCGCTGACGGAAACGAGCTTGGCAGTGAACGCATCGCGCGTGGCTTCACGCTGGATGCATCGATCAATGTTTCTCTCACGGAACAGTTTCAGTTGGCTGCTCTTGGTCAGAATCTCATCGACATGGATACGCCTTACGCGCCTCAGCTGGTAGGTGCAGGTGCTGGCGCGCAGCTCGGTGCGCTGGGCTTGGGAGTGGATCTTTTGTTTGACCTGAGCACGTTCGAAAGAGCTAAGCCGATCGTTGGTGGTGGCCTGGAGTTTATGACTTCAGCAAAAGTACCTCTGCGCTTTGGCTACGAATACCACGACGGCTCAGGGCGGCACGATATCTCAGGTGGCTTGGGTTTCATCGAGGAGCAGTTCGGCCTCAACGTGTCGATGAGGCAACAGGTCTCCGGCGGCAGTCAAACACTGGTGATGGGCTCGCTGCAGTACTTCGTACAGTGAGCGATGCGTACAGTGAGCGATGCGTACAGTGAGCGATCGGTCCACCAGGCGACGGTTGAGCACCTAGCACTGAGTCAACACGGAAGTCATGCTGTTCCGCAGTTTACCATCCGCTGATGGCGTCCACGAGATAAGTCAGGTCGGCTGTTCGATCAGGATAGCGATACCCTGTCCGCCGCCAATACAAGCGGAACCGACTGCTCGCTTTAGCTTGTGCCTCTGCAGCTGGTGAACCAGATGTGCCACGATCCGCGCACCCGTTGCGCCAAGCGGGTGACCAAGGGCTATGGCTCCGCCGCAGGCATTGGTTTTGTCAGTGGGGAGCCCGAGCTCTTGTTGCACAGCTAGAAACTGCGGAGCAAAGGCTTCATTAACCTCGAAAAGATCGATGTCTTCGATTGTGAGCTTCGTTTCATCAAGGAGCGCTCGAATGGCCGGCACAGGTCCCAGACCCATGTACGCAGGATCCACCCCGCGGGTCACGCCATGGGTGATAACTGCCAAGGGGGCGAGGCCCCTGCTTTCTGCCCATGAGCGCTCGGCAAGTATGAGACTTGCCGCCCCATCCGAGATAGCGGATGCGTTAGCTGCGGTGACAACACCATCTTTGGCAAACACAGGCCGAAGCTTCTCAACCTTCTCAATGGACGTATCAGGTCGGGGACACTCGTCTTCTACGACGCTCAGCGAGCGGCCTCGTGCATCGTGTCCTTCAACTTCGACGAGCTCCTCAGCGAAGACTTGATTCGCATGGGCGTTTTGCCATCGCCCCTGAGACAAGACGGCATACGCATCCGAGCTGCCGCGCGTCACGTGAAATCGCTTGGCCACATTCTCCGCGGTTGCGCCCATGGCAAGATCGACGTAGCTGTCGGTCAACGCGCTCCACAAGCTGTCTTCCAAGGGTGGTGCGTGGGGGAAACGCAGACCGCCTCGAAGCCCGCGCAACACATGCGGAGCTTGAGTCATGTTCTCCGCACCTACTGCGAGCACGCACTTGGCTTTCCCCAGAGCGATTTGCTCGCTGGCATGCACAACTGCTTCAAAGCCCGACCCGCACAAGCGGTTGAGCGTGAGTGCAGACGATGCCTCGTGCATCCCGCAGCGCAATCCCACGTGACGCGCGATGTATGGCGCATCCGGACTGGTTTGCTGCACGTTGCCAACGATGGATTGGTCGATGTCTTTGGGGTCCACCTTGGCTGAGGCAATGGCCGCTTTGGACGCATCAACAGCAAGATCGGTTGCGGAGCGACGGGCGAAGACACCGCTCAACGCGCCAAAGGCCGTGCGTTTCGCCGCAACCACCACAGTTTGTGGGAGTGCCTGCTGCGAATCGTTCTTCATATGCTTCACCAACGGTCGGTATGTGGTTCTGTTGAACACCCGACGGTGCACCGTCACCGCGGACTCAAATCACAGTGATGCATAGTCACAGTGATGCACAGTCACAGCGATGCACACTCGCACGTTCAGCAATACCTTGAGCACCGGCCTCATGCTGCTTCACCAGGGTCCAGCACGCCTGCTAAAGCATGCGTGAGAACCGGTTGATCAGGACGATCTGCAACTACGACGCGCATGACGTGCGATCCTCGGTCGTCGTCGTGTAACTTCCAGCCTTGGACCAGGAGCGTATCTCCTGGAAAGACGGGCTTGCGAAACTGCGCCCCCAACGTTTTCAAGCGGGCGGGATCGAAAGCGCATGCATGCTCAAGCACGGCTCGACCCAGATAGCCAAAGGTGCACAGCCCGTGGAGGATCGGGCGGTCGAAACCCACCTTTTGCGCCACGGCGGGGTCGGCATGTAGTGGGTTCAGGTCACCATTGAGCCGGTAGAGGTAGGCCTGCGTATCGGGGATCTTCTGTTGAAACTCCCACTCGGGAGGCGCGTCAGGCGTCCGAATCGGTGGTCGGCGTGGAGGAGGCTTCCCACCGAATCCGCCATCAAATCTGAACAGAAGTTCCATCTCCGTCTCGCACACGGTGTGCCCCTCAGCGTCTTTTGAGCTGGTCTCCAACGTCACCTGCGCGAGCCGCTTGAGGTCGTAAATCGCATTGACTTTACCGGTGGTCGACAACGTGCCAGTGCTACTGAGCGGCCGATGCAGGGTCATACGCTGCCCCGCATGCACCAGACCGCTGAGATCGCCGCCGAGGTGGTTGAGCAAGTGCTCGCAGGTGGTCATGGCCGGAATAACGCCATAGGTCGGCAACACGCGTGGGCCACGCTCTTCGAAGAGAAAGTCCAGTTCACTCGGTTGAGCGCCTACGCTGAGCGCGTAGAGCACGACATCCTTCCAGTCGTAGGCATGGCTAAGACATGCTGATGTCGATCCGACCTGAGTCTCATCAAGGGGCATGGGAACGAGTCGCTCTAACGAGGAACTTCAACAGGGCACCCGCAAGCACCTTGCATACTCTTTGAACCGTAGGATCCAAACGGCGCGCTGGCGGTTTGCTCATAAGCCAACCCAGTGGTGAGACTACCGGTCCTCTTGTGAGCAACACCGGCTCTTCGGTCAAAGGCACGGCCTTCAAAGCTTAGTAGCGTGTCTCTTGCTGCTTGAGACGCTTGCGACGCCGGCGCGCGGCTTCAGAAGACTTCTTTCGCTTCTTTATGGAAGGCTTCATGTAGTGTCGCCGACGCTTAAGCTCTCGAAGAATGCCTTCAGCAGCCATCTTACGCTTCAAGTGCTTGATCGCTCGTTCGACGCCTCGTTCTCCAACCGTCACTTCAACGGGTCGGCACTCGTGGGTTTCACCTATCATGAACTTCACCTACTATCGGCGTTTAATAACATCGGGTTCTTTAACTTACTACGGGGCTTTATCACAAACCTACACGCGCGGAGCGACATACTCTAGCAGATCATAGACCTGAAGACTACCAGTTCCTCGAAAGATTGGCTCCTCAAACACCGGCTCTTAAGGGCATCCTACCTGATGAAGTCGAACCCTGAGGATGCACAGACTGAGCTTGTCAGTGCCAACCAGAAAAAGGGCACTTTCTAGGAGGAGCCAACGTGGCACAGGAAGCGCGGATGTGCAACACCGGCCGTTTCTGCCAATGTTCCCGATACGCAGTCTCGTTTACGTCCCAACGCGCCCTTGGACGGCCTATGGGTTGGTCATGATGAACTGCTGGATTTTCCTTCGGCAGTTTGGCATGAGCGTTGCCGACGAACGCGGTTTTATCATGCGCTGGGGTGTGGTGCCTTCAGAGCTGCTCGGCAGCACCACCGCCGAGGTGTGGTTTACCCCGATAACCAGCATGTTTATCCACGGAAGCCTCGCACATCTAGCGGGCAACATGTGGTTCCTTATCATCTTCGCACGCACCGTGGAGCACCGTCTGGGTCACGCGCGTTTCTTCCTCTTTTACATCCTGTGCGGGTGCGCAGCCGTGGTGGCGCAAGTTTTCATCGATCCGACGAGCCACACGCCGATGGTAGGGGCTTCAGGCGCGATAGCCGGGGTGCTCGCGGCCTTTGTCGCGCTCAACCCACGGGCCCGTATCCTGACCCTGATCCCAATTTTCATCTTTCTGCATTTTGCGGAGATTCCTGCTTTCTTCTTTATCTTCATCTGGTTCGGCTATCAGCTTCTCATGGGGCTTTCAACGCTCGGCCTCCAAATGGAGGGCGGCGTGGCGTTCTTCGCGCATATCGGCGGCTTCATTGCAGGACTCCTCATCGTTGCCACTGTTGCTGGTCGATCTCACTCAAGACGTTCTTCTTTTAGTCGTACTTAGGAACTAGTTGTACTTAGGAACTAGTTGTACCTAAGAAGAGAGTGCCTGCCGATCTCGCGCAGGCGTCGAGCTGACCGGAGAGAGCCATTCCGCGCAAAATTTCATCGCCGGCGTTAGTTTCCGCGAGCGCGGCCGGGAGACCGCGGCTTCTCATCGTAGACGACGATCCTGGAACGCGGGAAGCGTTGCGGCGGCTGCTTCTTCCGCCCTTCGGCGTACGCCGCGCAAAGGCTGACGCGGCCTCAGGGGTGTTGCCGCCTCCTCTGTCGTGCGAGATCGTGGCAGCCGACAGCGCCGGCGGTCTTGCGCTGGTTGAGCAGAGCATCTCCCAGGGGTCTCCCTTTGCTGTGGCATTCGTCGACGTCATCGGCGCGACGAGTTCCTCGGAGTTGGAAGCAGCCAAGGGTCTCCTTCAGGCGGACCCCGATTTGCAGGTCGTGGTTTGTAGTCATGCTAGCGGCAATGTGCATCCGGGTTTGGTCGAAGCTTTTGGTGACACCGACCGCATCTTGTTGCTGAAGAAGCCGTTCGCGCCTCTTGAAGCCCGCCAGTTGACCTTCACGCTTGTCCGAAAATGGCTTTCCACGCGCACGCTGAGCTTGCAGCTTGATGAGTTTGAGAAGCTTGCGGAGCTGCGTGCGCAAAAGCTTTCCGAGACGCTTGCGCGGGTCACGCGCCTCAGTGAAGAGGTGATTGAGCAGGAGCAGCGTCTACACCACCTCTGCACACACGATGCGCTCACAGGCCTTCCTAACCGCAGCGTCATGCTTGGCCGCATTCAACTTGCCATCGATAACCACCGTTCCCACTCCTCGTATTGGGTGGCGATACTCATCGACCTGTACCGATTTAAGCAGGTAGTCGATCTTTATGGGCCGGAAGTTGGCGATGCGGCGCTCATCGAGACATGCCTTCGGATCCAGAGTGAGCTGCGGCAGTTCGACGTTCTGGGTCGTGTGGGGCTCGACGAGTTCCTCATTCTCCTCGAGCAGGTGGAAAGCACCACCGACATTCATGCGCTCGCTGACCGACTGCATCAGCTGTCGGAGCAAGCCTATTACATCGAAGGTCATGAGATCTATATCGACTTTGTTATCGGCATCACCCTAGGCAATCAGGGGATCGGGACATCTGAGCAGGTTCTTCGCGACGCCAATATCGCGATGAAGCGAGCCAACGAGCAAGGAAAGGGCCGCACAGAGGTTTTGCACAACCTCGACCGCATGGCTGCGGTTCGCAGGTTGCGCATTGAACGGGAGCTTGGCGTCGCCGTGAAGCGGGAAGAGTTCGTGTTGCACTATCAGCCGATTCGGGATTTGACGACTGGCGAAACTGCTGGCTTCGAGGCCTTGGTGCGTTGGCAACACCCTGAGCGAGGTCTTTTGCCGCCTGTCGAGTTTATCGAGGTAGCCGAAGAGACGCGGCATATTGTGCCGCTTGGAGGACTTGTCTTGGTTGAGGCGTGCCGCCAGCTTGCCGTCATCAATCGAACGTACCCCGACGTGCCGCGGTTCATGTCGATCAATGTTTCTGCCCACCAACTTGCCAAGCCAGAGTTCGTGCGCAGCATGGCCGCCGCTATTGAAGATTCGCGCGTGGATCCGAAGCTGATAAAGCTGGAGCTGACAGAGACCGCTATGATGGAGACGATGACCAGCCTCGTCAGTCGCCTGGAGACGCTCCGGGATCTAGGAGTCTCGCTTTGCATCGATGACTTTGGAACCGGCTACTCCTCCCTGGCGTTGCTGCTTAGAGCTCCCGCAAAGACGTTGAAGATCGACCGGTCATTCGTCAGCGACTTGTTTACCTCCAGCACAGCTGAAACTCTCATCTCAGCCGTGGTCAGCGTGGGACAAAGCCTGGACATGGATGTGGTGGCCGAAGGCATTGAGACCTCAGAGCAGCTCGAAGAGTTGCGGAAGCTGGGCTGCCAATATGGACAAGGCTACCTGTTTTCGAAACCTCTCTCCTTTGAGAGGCTTCTTGTGTACCTCGAAGAGGAGGGAGCTTCCATGCCCGACGCGGCCCCGGTCTCGAAAATATAGAGCACTGTCCGGTGAAGAGGACTGTCCGATGAAGAGGCCTGTCCGGTGAAGAGGACTATCAGGCAAAGAAGACGGTTAGGGACGTTGCACCGACAGGTCACTCAGTTTCGGTGCCGCAGCTAACGGTCGGAGCTCTCTACAGGAGCCTTCTCCACGGCGACGGGTGTGCCTTCACCGGCAACGCGTTCAGGGGCAGCGCCCTCACCGGCCGCTGAGGTTGGTGGTGAGGAGGTTGGTGGTGAGGAGGTTGGGGTTGAAGAAGCAGGAGCTAGAGAGGCGGGGGGCGAGGCTGATTTCGGTTGCGGGCGGCGCGCTTTAGCGTGCCTCTTAAGCTGCGCCAGCACCTTGAGCTTTCGAGCGGTGGCCGAGGCTTCAAACTCGTCGGGATGAACGCGGCGCGTAAATGTGGAGTAGCCACGCTTGGTGACGCGCAGCACCGCACCCGGCTCCACGTCCTCCAGAGTGAGCACTCCAGGCGTGCGGACCGACTGCGACCCAAGCTTGGCAACCGCGCCGCTGGGCGCAGAATCAACGGAAAGTTCGTAGTTGAGCCGCTCTAGGTCGACTTCAATCGTCGTTTGCTCCTCGGGCACCTGCTCCAGACGTGTGGCGTACCCTTCAAGACTAAGAGTCAGAGCCTGATCAGTGCCTTCCGCAATAGATAACGTAGCGGGGGTCACGCCAACCTCTTTTCCATCCAATGCGATGGTCGCTCCTTGGGGGTTGGATTTAACGGTTAGCTCAACCTGCGTGGGTGGTTGGGGAGCGGAAACAGCCGCCGCAGCGACCGGCGTTGACTGAATCTCTTTCGTTTCCGCCTCCGACTTTCGCAGCAGCGAGGGACCACCCAGAATGAAGAAGACGATGATGCCCATCAGTAGGCCAAGACCCAACCAGAGGATGAAGCGCGGCGCCTGCGATCCGGGTTTCACGACCGCGTGTGCGGGAGCTCCCTGCGAGGGAGCAGGAGGCCTTTGCGAGGGAGCAGGAGGCGCACTTTCAATTGCGGCAGGTGCGTCTGCAGCCTGTTCGGTATCCGCTCCCGACGCTTCTGCGCCAGATTCCTGAAAACCAGATTCCTGAAAACCAGGTTCCTGAAAACCAGGTTCCTGAAAACCAGAAGGTTGAATCGACGGGTCGCGCGCGGCCGGTGCTTCCGAAGTGGCCCCCTGACCCGACGGGCGCTTGCTGACAAAATCGGTGCCCATGGCGCGTGTCGGCTCTTCATCCGAAAGCTCGGACTCAGACTGGTATTGCCGCCCAGAGAAGTCAGGCACTTCCGACGAGCGGGCGATCCGGCGCCGCGCTTCTTCGGCACCTCGGCGCGCTTCTTCAGAGGTGTGCGGACTGGCGCCTGCTTTGGCCAACGCCAGAGCAAGAAACTCACTGGCATGTCGCACATGCGTTGGCTCATCGAACTCGTCGGGCCGGTCGCGCGATGGAGCAGGAGATTGGCTTACCCGCGTGGATGGTGCGTGCCCCTCTGTCCCTTGCTCAAAGGAGGAGGGGCCTTCTTGGCGAGCGCCTACGATGCGCTGCACCGTCTGTTGACTACCTTCTGACATCTTGATGAACTTGATGCCCATGCCTGGAGGACGGTCGTCGTCTGCGTCCACGGCTTCGCGCGTCCAGACTACCCTTCCTACGCCTTGCACGAACTGCGATTCGTCCTTGAGCTGAAGTTCGAACTTGAGCAGCGTGCCCACTTCCAGAGGCGACTTGGACTTGATAAAGAGTCCACCGCTCGACATGTCAAAGCTATACTGCTCTATGAACTCATCGATGCTTGCGCTCTTAAAGCGCACTTTAAGCGAGACGGGAGCCCGCTTGTCTCTACGAGTGTCTGCCATAGCGATTGACCACCTGAGATCCTAAAGGGTTCGTCGCACAAGTACAACTTTTGCTTCTGTCGTGGAAAACAATTGTGTGGGGAGCGTGCCATGAGGTTCTCCAGTAAGCACCCGAACGACGAACACTGACCGGCTAGCGCGCAGGCTAAGCCGCCGTGGCAGGAGCATCGGACCAAAAAGGACCTGCGACCATGAGCAGCTTCTGCTGCTGCGTATCCTCAGTGGGCCGAATAGTCGCTTCCGGGGCGACATCTGCGAGAGGTATGGCGGCAAACGCGCGCGCCCGTAGTTCTGGGTGGGGGATAACGAGATTCTTTGTTGAGACGTCGGGTCCATCGTACCAGAGGATATCCAGGTCGAGTGTACGCGGACCCCAACGCACGGCCCGTCGTCGACCATGAGCCTGTTCAATTTCTTGCAGGACCTCCAGCAGCTGGTGCGGAAGAAGCTCTGAGCGGATGCGCGCGGCCGCGTTTAGATAGTCGGGCTGGGCTGGTCCGATAGCGCGCGATTCATAGAGCGACGAAACCCTCTCGATTGCGAGCCCTTGCTTTCTCATTTGCGCGATGGCCCGGCGCAGCGTCAGCTTCCGGGGTCCGAGGTTTGAACCGAGGCCGACGACATAGGTGTGTGCTAGTCTCATTTCCCAATGGGTAGAGTAGTTTCCGGGCTGCGTACTGCAAGGCAAGCGAGAAACTCACCACGTGAGTCTTCTGATGTCTCAGCGGCGCCTCTTCGCGTCGGGGAGCTGAACCGCGCGGTGAGAGGCCATCTTGAGCGCTCTTTTGCGGACGTGGTAGTCAGCGGAGAGATCGGCGACCTAAGTGTTGCACCCTCAGGGCACGTGTACTTTTGTCTCAACGACTCGCAGGAACCAGCGCAGCTTCGAGCGGTGATGTTCCGCAACGATTGGCGCAGGACGCGCGACTCCTTCGTCAACGGGTCCGAGGCGATCGCCCGAGGAACTCTCTCGCTCTACCAACCGCGCGGCTCGTTTCAGCTCATCGTGCGAGAGCTGTCTGCAGGAGGCCTCGGAACCCTGCGCGCGCAGTTTGAGAAGCTGCGGGCGAAGTTGCGTCAAGAGGGGCTGTTCGAAGCGTCGCGTAAGCGGCCCCTCCCTCGCTACCCGCGAGTGGTGGGTGTGGTGACGAGTCATGCGGCCGCTGCGCTCACCGATGTGATCAAGGTGACGGAAGGGCGTTGTCCAACGCACTTGGTAGTTTCCGGCTGCCAGGTTCAGGGGCGTGATGCCCCGGCTTCAATTGCAGCGGCACTCGCACGGCTTGAGCAACGCCGCGACGTGGAGGCCGTCATCGTGACGAGGGGCGGCGGCTCGGCCGAAGACCTGGTGGCATACAACGACGAGCGTGTGGTTCGAGCCATAGCAACCTTCCCGGTGCCCACGGTGAGTGCCGTCGGGCATGAGGTGGATATCACGTTGGCAGATCTTGTGGCGGATGTGCGTGCGGCCACACCCTCCAATGCAGCGGAACTGGTGATCCCTGAGATGAGCCAGATGCGCCTCGACCTATTTAATCAACAGCGAAGTTTTGAACGGGCGCTTGAACTGGTGGTAGGTCGAAAGCAACTGCAACTTGACCGGCTCAGGAGGCGTCTTCAGCCCGACCGCCGCTGGCGCCTGGCAGGTGAGCAACTGCGGTCCTCGGGAAGAAGGCTGCAGGAGGCTTTTCTGGTGCGCCAGCGCAGAGAGCAGCGTCGTCTGCAGCACCTCGAAGACCGGATTCGGCGCCAGGACCCGCGGCATGCGCTAGCGCGGCAGCGGACTTCCATGGCATCCATCGAGCAGCGGCTTCAGCATTGGTCCAAGCATTTCACCCGCGGCCAAGCGCAGCAGGTGCATGCGCATACCACAGGTTTGGTACGCGCTGCCAACGAGAGCGTTAAGCGCCAACACAACGCGTTAGAGGCTTTAGAAGGGCGGCTTAGGTCGCTTTCTCCCCTTGCAGTCTTAGAGCGCGGTTACGCGATAGCATTTGATGCGGCGACGGGTGAGCCCCTGCTGGAGGCCGCGCGCGCCTTGCCAGGCAGTCAGGTCAACGTGAGATTACATCAGGGGAGTCTTCACACCCAAGTGGTGAGCCATGAAGAGTGAGCTCTACGGCATCTTGGGACACCCGGTGGGCCATACACTATCGCCGTTCATGCATCAGGCGGCGTATGCCGCGCTGAAGATGCGTGCGCAGTACCTCGCCTTTGACGTGCCGCCGTCGCAGCTCGCGGAGGCTGTGCGGGGGCTTCTGGCGCTCGGCGTACGCGGAGCGAACGTGACTCTGCCGCACAAGTGCGAAGTGCTGAAGGCAGTGGACCACTTGGACGCATCGGCAAGGCTGGTGGGGGCTGCCAACACGCTTGCTTTCGACCGATCCGAAGGCGTGACAGGATACAACACCGACGCCCTTGGCTTGTTGCGCAGCGTCTGTGAAGCCGGCTGGAAGGTAGACGGTGCGAAGGTGCTGATTATCGGGGCAGGGGGAGCAGCACGTGCTGCAGTGTACGGAATGCTCGAAGGTGGAGCGGAGCGCGTCATCGTGGGCGCTCGTCGGCCTGAGCAGGCGCTCCGGCTGCAACAAGACTTCCACGCGTTTGCGTCAGTCCGTCTGCAGGCATGCACCCTGGAGTCGCTGAGCGCTCACATGCAGGGAGCTGGGGTGTTGGTGCAGGCGACGGATGCCACGATGGATCCCGAAGCGGGGGAGCAGCTCGCTCAGCGGATCGACTGGCAAGCTCTACCAACGAGCTGCAAGGTTGTGGATGTGGTGTACACACCAGAGCACACCGCTGTGCTCGAAAAGGCGCGGCTACGGGGCCACGCAGTTTTAGGAGGCCTCGGTATGCTGATCCACCAAGGTGCATTGGCTTTTGAGCTTTGGACGGGACGAACTGCTCCCGTAAAGGCGATGCGCGAGGCCGCGGAAGCACATCGTGCCGCGTCTTAAGCACATGACTTCGCGTACTAAGCTGCCGATGGCCGGACCGAGTGGGATCGGTCAGCCAACCGCCATGTCGCGGGAGGTCGCAGCGCATCATGGCGTGCCCTACGTGAATCTGATGGCGCTGGCTATCGATTTAGATCGCGTGCATGAACACATCGAACTGGATGAAGCCTACGGTATGGGCTGGGAGGTGTACCTGCTAATGGTATACTTGCGACAGCAGCACGACCCAGAGCAACAGGAGTCGAGCGGCATGATCGAAGACGCCTGTGTGGTGGTCATGGAGCGAAGCGAAGACGGGCCGGTGCTCGGGGCGAGCTTGCCCTTTGCGGTGTACGCGCTCGTGCAACAGCAGGCGTGGCCGAATCGGTGGCCTATCTTGTTTGCTTCTTGGCAGGGATCGCAACAGCTGCTAGCCGCGCTGCATCGATGGCACGAGGGTGATTTGCGCTGCGCTGCGCTCGCCGAGGCCTGCCTTCGTGCAGGTGTGGACCCGCCGTTGAGTGCACCCGCGCGGACGTTTTTGGAGAGTCTAGCAAGTGGTTAGACCAAAAAAGTGCTAATCGATGCCGATCGAGACGATAATCTTTTCGGCTTCCTCTGCCACCTGATCCAAGGTGGCCGTGTTGAGGCCGAGCTCCACGATCGCCTCTTCAGCTAGGCGCGTGTCCGTGTCATCGGGAACTCCATATCCAATCCGCGTCGCGAGAAAGTCGGCCACGCAAACGGCGGCGGCTACGGGATGAGGGTAGCCGCTGATGCGGTAGTGATGGTGGTGCCCTGTGGCGAGCTGCATATCGTTTGGCAGCGACCAGAGCCGCCCAAGCAGCTCCGTCGTTCTCTCGTGCGCCTCCACCACGGCGGGCCACAGGATCTCCAGCGGAACTGCATTCTCCTGCGCTTCGCCCTCCGGCGCTGCCATGAGGCATGCAGCAGCCCCAACGTCGTGAAGCAAACCGCAGAGGAAGGCGTAGTCGTCGTGAAGGGCGGTGTGCTTGCAGAGAACCCGGGCAAGATGGGCTGTGGCGGTGCAGTGGCGGCGGAGCTGCGTTGCAATCCCCTCGTACTGCTTCACGCGAAACATCCGACTGTTCACGCTTACTTGAAAAAAGATGTCGGTTACATGTTGCAGCCCAAGCCTAAAAACTGCCTGGTCCAGCGTCGTCACAGCCGAGCCGCCGGAGTAGACTGGCGACTGCGCTACGCGCAGAACACGTCCGGCGAGCATGGCATCCTGACTCAGCAGCTGCACCACCTCGGCCATGTTGACGTTGGATCTGCGCGTCATCTGAAGCAGCTCAAGCGCCGCTTTCGGCAAGAGGGGCGGCTCGTAAGAAGGATCGAGGAAAAGCTTTAATAACTTATCGGCCAGCAACTTGGGAGATACGCTTGTTGCTTCATCCGCCTCAAGATGAAGCACTCCCTTTCCGTAATCCGCCCGTTCCCTCTGTGCCATAAGGAGGAGTACGTCACATTGATGAAGCTATGAAGCGTTGGCAGAGCGTTGAGTGTCAAGGAGCCGCCATTTGTACCTCAGCTGTTGTCAACCGGTGGGCAGGCCGTGCCTTGTCGCGTGCCCCTGTCGCGTGCCCTGCGGCGTTGCGGTTGGCGCTACCTTGTGGCTTTCACCCGCCTCCAAACCTTGAGCAGCTTGGGTGAGGAGGCTCGCGGACTAAAGTCGCGCTTGGGTTGAAGCTTGAGCAACTGGCGCAGGTCCCGCTCCGCTGACTCCACCTCGCCCAGAGCGACGTAACAAGTGGCGCGCTGATGTAGAGTCGTTGTCCGTTGCTTTAGAGTCAGTCCGTCGTTTGCGGCTAGCTCGCTAGCAAGAGCAAGACTGCGAACATACTCGCCTCGTGCTAACCAGCCTTTGATCCGTTTGATTTGATTCTGGGCGTGGCTCTGAAACTTCTGCACGGCCCCGCCGCTGTAGGTCGTTGTGTGCGCCTTCTCGTAGATGGAGCGTCCTTCCTCCGAGAGGGTCAAGGCGGCGTGGGGCACCAGGACGAGTTGCCCTCGGCGCGTGCGGTTTCGTGTGATGCCGTTGAACCTTTTGATGGCTGAGGCAAGCGCCTCGTCGCCCAGATATTCCTTTGCGATATGCGTGTAAGTCTCTCCGGCATCGGAGACATGCCTGAGCGGATAAGGAACGACGATTTCAGCACCTACATCTGGCTGCGCTTTACTTCCACCATTTGCTTCGACAAGCACGAACGTTCGACGGGACTGTCCATAGAAGCGGACGGCAAGAGAACGCCATGACTCTCCTGCTTTGACTCGATGAAAGCGCACAGCCGGCACAATCAAATGGGTGCCGGTAGCGATCTGCGTTCCGCCTTTAGCTTCCAAGCTGTTCTCGGCGACGAGTGCTTTCTCGAGCTGCGCATTCCCATAGTAGGTCTTCGCGATCGAGGCGAGGGTTTCGTGGCGTCGAACCATGTGCACCAATGGGGGCGCTTGCGCTTGAGACTTCGCAACGAAAGACAAAGCACAGATGGTCGCGGCCGAAAGGTGCGCCGTTAGAGAGCGCGTGCGCAGTTGACCTGCCAACGTATCGAACCAAGCTCTGCAAATGAGGAACATCCGCCTAGCTTACGGGGAGCCTGTTCTCTTTTCACGCTGTTTTGCACGTGAGGATGCACCTTTCGGCTTCAACGTAACGGCGATATGTGATGTATGACCCGGCCGAACATGCACTTCCTGAGTCACCGGCTCACTGTAGGGATTTTCCAGACGAACGTAATGCGTTCCGGGGCTTAGCGGCAGCGGACGTGCGAAAGGTGTTGTAGCCGCTCTCATGCCATCTACAAAGACGTGGGCCCATGGTTGCGCCGCCACCCGAACAAAACCAAGCGCCTTGTAATCGACGGCGACTCCAGGAGAGGTCTTGGTGAACGGATCTTGTACTGTCGCATCGCTGAGTTGAATCGCCGTGGCTCCGGCAATGCCTGCCAGCAAGAGGGCGCCTTGAACCAACGATACTTGCCTTACCGTGCGCCGATCGAGTGAGCCGCGCCGCAAGCTTCGGGGCGCCCCGGCAGCGAGGATCTTATCGGCTGCCTCGTCATCAAGAACGCCAGTATCCCGCAAATAAAGAACTATACGCGCGTTATAGTTCATCGAGATCCGGGAAGCGAGAAACTCCATCAGGTCGTCGATCAAGCCCTGCGTCGTGAGGTATCGGTTAGCGGGCATCTTCTCCATGCAACGGGAAAGAATGCGCTCTAAGCTGCGCGGCACAGCCGCATTGATCCGCCTCGCACTTGTGAACTTATCGAGGCGAATCTTCTGCATCACCGTGTGGGCGTCATCTTCCACGAAGGGTTTGCGACCGGTGATCATCTGATAAAGCACGATACCGAGAGAGAAGAGGTCACTGCGGAAGTCGAGTTTGTCTCCCAGGATTTGCTCCGGGCTCATGTAGCTCGGTGTACCTAAACCGGTTCCTGCCTCGGTTAAGTCGGTGAGTGTCTCATCGCGAGCGATGCCGAAGTCCATCAACTTCACCTCGCCGTGAAACGAGAGGATGATATTGGCGGGCTTGATGTCCCTGTGAACAATGCCGCGGAAGTGCGCGTAGTCCAGCGCCCGCGCGACTTGTAAGGCGATAATGGCGGCCACTTCGACCGGAAGACGCGGCGCACGCTCAAGCAGGTCATAAAGGTCGATGCCGTCGATGTACTCCATGACGATCGACAAGGTCTTGTGGTCTTTGACAAAATCGATGACGTGCAGGATGTTCTCGTGCTGCAGAGAGGCCATGAACAGCGCTTCACGCTCGAATCTTTGCGCAAACTGCACATCCTGCGCGATGTTCATCTTCAACATCTTGACGGCGACCGTGCGGTCAAGGGGTTCTTGGACGGCCTTGTAGACTGTGGCCATTCCACCGCTACCAATTTCGTCCACTATCCGACAGTTGCCGATGCGCTCGATCATCTTTGCTTCGCCAGCTATAGCACGAAAGTCAATACCAACGGTGGGACGATCCATGATGAGGGCGCGCAGCCTCTTCTTGTGAACGCAGCACAGTCTTCTGTTGCGCGTCGGCTCCAAGGTGCAAAATCAATTGGAGATTCATGCGTGCACGATTTTTGAGGCAAGGTCGATGAGAGATTGGGAGCGCCGAAGACCAGCTAGCGAAGTGTCTTTCCTTTAGAAAGGCGTTGGTAGTTCGGGAGTCGGCTTCTCCTCACTTATTCCCGCGATGCCGCACGTCGATGCCGCGCACCATGTACACCACCATCTCAGCGACGTTCGTGGCGTGGTCTGCGATACGTTCGAGATACTTGGCGCATGAAGCCACAGCCATGCCCGATGCTACCCTTGATGGATGCGCCGTCATGAAGGCCATGCTCGCGCGAAGACTATGACCGTAGAGGTCGTCCACCTGATCATCTTGCAAAAGCACGCATCGCGCCCTCTCAGCATCCCCTTCAACATACGCTTCCAGTGCCTCATGAAGCATGTCCACGGTAATCTGTGCCATAACTTCAAGCTGCTTTGTATCTGGTTGCGGCGAGCCCATGTCCCGCGCTAGCTCACCGGCGCGTTCAGCCACGTTGACCGCCTCATCACCGATTCGCTCCAGGTCGACGACAGCCTTGAGGGCAGTTAGCAGAAAGCGAAGGTCGCGACCTACGGGTTGGCGCAGTGCAAGGATGCGGATGGCGAGCTCATCAATGTCGACTTCATCCCGATTGATCTCGCGGTCCGTGTCTTCAACCTGCTGCGCAAGTGAGGCATTCTGCTTGGCAAGTGCACGCATGGCCTGCCTAATCAACGTCTCACACCGCCCGCCCATGGTGAGTAGCCGGTCCTTTAACGCCTGCAGTTCAGCTTCGTATTGCTGACTTGTGTGTTGCCGTTCGCTCATCCGAAGCGCCCCGTGATGTAGTCCTCTGTTCTCGAGTTCGTCGGACTGGTGAAGATCTGGTCCGTAGGACCATACTCAACAAGCTCTCCCATATAAAAAAAGGCAGTGAAATCGCTTACTCGGGCAGCCTGCTGCATCGAATGGGTGACAATGGCAATGGTGTAGTCCTTCCGCAGTTCGCGGATGAGTTCCTCAATCTTGGCGGTGGCGATAGGGTCCAGAGCTGAGGCGGGTTCGTCCATCAGGAGCACCTCAGGCTTTACGGCAAGCGCACGTGCGATGCAGAGACGCTGCTGTTGTCCTCCGGAGAGACCTAACGCCGTAGCGTCAAGGCGATCGCGCACCTCATCCCAGAGCGCTGCTGCGCGCAGTGAGGCTTCTACGCGAGCGGCGAGCGCATCTTTATCTTTCATGCCGCCAAGGCGCAGGCCAAAAGCCACGTTATCGAAAATCGATTTGGGGAAGGGATTTGACTTTTGAAACACCATGCCGACGCGCCTGCGCACGGTCACTGAGTCGACGCCGCGCCCATAGATGTTGTGCCCGTCCAGCCGCACTTGTCCGGAAATGACAACATTATCGATGTTGTCATTCATCCGGTTGAGCGTGCGGAGGTAGGTGCTTTTGCCGCAGCCGGAAGGGCCGATCAGGGCAGTGACGCTGCACTCTGCGATGTTGAGGGTGACGTCACGAATCGCTTGGGTCGAGCCGTAACTGACGCAGACGTCCGAAGTTTGGATCTTTGGGGCCGGGATGTTCGGCGGTGGGCTTTGGGAGTGATGGACCACGAGGATTAGCGGTGTACCGTGTTGCGGGCGCGGCTCCGAATGATGATGGCGCTCAGATTCAGCATAGAGGTCAATAGCACCAGTACAAGCACCGTGCCGTAGAGCATTGGAAGCGTTGCATCAACGTCCGGCGATTGCGTAGCAAGAGCGTAGACGTGGTAGCCCAAGTGCATGAACATGTCGCGCGCATCGGTCGGAAGCTGCGGCAAGTAGTTTGCGGCGCCCGTGAAGATGATGGGTGCTACCTCGCCAGCGCCTCGGCTCACGGCGAGGATGATGCCGGTCAGGATGCCGTTCTTCGCGTTTGGGACCACCACGCGGAAGATGGTTTGAAAGTTCGTTGCTCCCAAGCCGAGCGATGCCTCCCGCAGCTCTTTGGGCACCGAGCGCAGGGCCTCCTCGGTGGTGACAATGACTACGGGGAGGGTGAGCACAGCGAGAGTCAGAGACGCCCAAAGAATGGATGGCTTGCCCCAGACGGGCACGTCGCCCCCATAAAGGAGCGAGTCGGCGTGGCGTCCGATGAAGAGCACGAAGAAACCGAGGCCGAAGAGGCCGAAGACGATCGAGGGAACCCCGGCAAGATTATTTACCGCAACGCGGATCCACTTGGCCAGGCGGGACGACCGCGGCGCGTACTCGGAGAGGTAGATCGCAGTAGCTACCCCTACGGGAACTCCGGCAAGCGTCATGATGAAGGTCATCACAACCGTTCCATAGATAGCAGGACCAATCCCCCCGCCGGTCATTTCACTTGCAGGCTTGGAGAAGAGAAACTCTGCGTCTAGAAGAGGGGCTCCTGAGATTACAACAGGTAATAGTACAGCGATGAGCAGCACGAGTATGAAGACGATACACAGAAAGCACGTGCCAAGAAGCAGCCAATCTTGCAGCGTGCGCTTCATCCGCGTCCTGCTGCGGTGAGCTTTCGGTACAGCCTGCCAACGGCAAGCGTGCCCAGCCAGTTGAGCAAGAAAGTGGTTATAAACAAGAGCGTGCCAAGGAAGAAGAGGATCCGCCAATGCAGACCTCCACGTGCCACCTCCCCTAGCTCGGCTGCAATGGTGGCGGTTAGTGTGCGAACACTTGCGCCCGCGTCCAGCAGGTCCATCACGGCAGCGTTGCCTGAGGCCATCAACACGATCATCGTCTCACCGATCGCCCGACCAAATCCTAAGATAACAGCAGCGGCGATTCCGGGGAGTGCGGCAGGCAATACGACATAGATCGTAGTCTGCCAGCGGCGTGCGCCTAAAGCCGATGAGGCGTCGGAGTACGATTTTGGAACCGCTTGAAGGGCGTCTTCCGACACGGTGAAAATGAGCGGAATAACTGCCAAGCTCAAACCTACAGACGCAACCATTCCGTTGAGCCGATAGAGAAACCCAAAAGTATTCTGCATCCAGCTGGCCAAAAGCATCAGAGCGAAAAATCCAAGCACCACACTCGGTACCCCGGCCAAAAACTCGATAGCAGGCTTGAGGATCTCCCGGGTTCTACGAGAGGCGTATTGCGAGACATACACCGCGGCGCCGATTGCCACGGGAATGCTTAATCCCATGGTGAGCAACGTCACCTTCAGTGTACCTACGAAGAGAGGCGCAAGGTTGAACTTCGGAATCATCCCGACCGGTTGCCATACGTATACAGCTTCACTGTAGCCCGGCCACTTGCGAGGGATGATGAGGTCTGCGAGATTGAGACCTTCGTTTCCGCCTGGATCTAGGATCAGTGGCATTGCTTCTTGCGCAATGAAGGCAAAGATCAAAACCACAGCAGCAATCGCTGAGAGTGCGATGATCTTGATCAGACTTTCGGCCAGCCGGTGCCAAAGCGGCGTGCGGTAACTGGAGCGGGCAAGTGGTCGAGACCGTCTTTCGTTACGTGTTCTGTCGTCGGCTTGAGCGCTCATTTCAGTCTCTGGGCCAGAGCATGTCTCATACGCTGCGCTTCTCAACCCGCATGCTGCATACGCGAGCCACTCTGCGACTACCGTCGCTGGAATGACGGCTCCTCGAAGCTTGGCGGCATTCTGCGGAAAGTTCCTGCGGTTGCCCACCGACGCAGGTTGATCTCTGTAGCATGAGCGCTCGACAGCGACATGACGCCTCAGCCTTCAAACGCCGAAACCTCTTGGCCGGCAGCTGGAATTGGAAAAAAACCAACGCGTTCAACAAGTTTCTGCGCTTCTTCTGATTGCGTCCAACGCATGAACTTTCCAGCGAGGGTGTCTGCTTTGGCAATGCTGTAGAGATGCAGAATGCGGGCTAGCGGGTAACGCCCTTCTAGCGCGTCTGCGCAACTTGGACGCGACAACCTACCATCGGCTTCAATAGATACGGCCTTGGTTCCACTGCTGTAGGCGATGCCGCCGTACCCGATGCCACGGGGGTCGCGGCTTACGGCATGAATCACCGCTGCCGTGCCGGGGAGGGTTTGCGCCTCTGGCGCAAAGTCTTCGTCACTGAGGGCATGGGCTTTGAAAAACTCGTAGGTGCCGGAGTTGTTCTCGCGGCTGTAGAGCACGAACGGCGTTGATGTGCCGCCCACCTCCTGCCACGAGTGGTAGTGCCCGCGAAAGATCCTCTTCACTTCATCAAGCGTGAGCGATGTGACTGGATTCCTAGCGTGGACGTACACGCCGATGGCGTCGACTGCGACGCGTGTTTCCTGAAGCGCGTGCGCTCCCTGGGATCCAGACTCGCCTTCCGTCAAGCGAGCTTCCTCGCGAGCCTTAATCTTCCGACTAGCCGCTGCGATGTCGGTGGTGCCATTGACCAATGCTGCAATGCCTGTTCCGGAACCCCCTCCCGACACCTGCACGACAGTGCCGGGGAACTTTTTCATGTAGGCCTCAGCGAACCTCTGCATCAGGATGACCATGGTGTCGGACCCCTTAATGCTTAGAACCTGCGATGCGGCAGCTAGGCGCCCTTCGCTTGAGGAGCTGTAACGGCCGCTGCATTCAGTAAGCAGTAGAGCCACCACGCAAACTGCTGCACGAGCCAACATGCGACGTCCGGGGCAGCCGCCTGGAGCAGAGGGCTGCACGACGATGCTCTCCTCCTTGCCCATGCTTGACAGGGTGGCGCCAAACCTGCGTAGGATCCTGTACCTCAGGTGACGTTTGAGTGACAGATGGCGATACGTTGCCTTAGCACGCACCGTATGCAGTCAACGGCACCGTATGCAGTTAGCGAGAGTCTGACGTTTCATGCGCGAAGCAACTTCCTGTAAGACCATCGACCGTGCTCCTGCGTTCTTCGACGTGGACCGCACGCTTTTGCGCGTTCACAGCGGGTCGTTGTTTATTCGATGGAGGCGCCGGATTGGTGCGCTGAGCCGCTTAGATGCCGTGCGGTTGCAGGGCTGGCTTCTGCAAAGCTACCTGGGCGTACTTGATGCTCCGCAAGTTTCCACCCGCGTGCTGAGTCTATTCTGCGGAGAAAGCGAACGGCAGTTTGCTGCTGATTGCCGCGGTTGGTTCGCGGAGGAACTAAGCCGCGAGATAAGCTCAGAAGCTCGAAGTAGGGTGAAAGCATATCAGCTGCAGGGCGTGCGCGTGGTCTTGCTTAGCGCGGCAACACGGTACGTGTGTGAGCCACTTGCCGACGCGCTTGGCATAACCGATATCATTTGCAGCACGCTGGAGGTTGAGGGGGATCGCTTCACCGGAACCGTGCGGGACCTCTGCTACGGCAAAGGCAAGGTTATCATGGCAGAGCAGTGGGCCGAGCGGACCCAACAGGCGCTAGCGGGCAGCGCCTTTTACAGCGATAGCATCAGTGATCTGCCAATGCTTGAGCGCGTCGACCGGCCCCACGTCATCAACCCCGACCCGCGCCTCTACCTTTACGCCAAAGTTAGAGGCTGGCCAATCGAGACTTGGCGCAGTTAGCTGGGGCAGAGCTGCCACTATGGCTCCCAGCGCGTCCTTCAGGCAGGCAGCGTCCCTTCACTCTGCTCCAGTGCCCGACCTCCTCGAGAAGGGTGCCTTCATGGTCGGAAAGGCACTGACCGGTTACGAGCGGTTTAGAAGCACGCGCTGGCAGGCACGTAATCAAAAGACACATCGTCAATGTGCACTTCTTGACCGTCGGCGGATCCGTTGCAGTCCGGTCCGCCTGACTCCTCGAGCTCAAACACAAGCACCATATCGATCAAACCATCGTCCGCTGGAACAAAAAAGTTATCCGTGGTGAGGGCAGTAAAGCAGTTAGATGCCTCGTGCCACACGTTGACGGCGCTTTGATCGACACTGCTTTGATCGACACTGTTTTGATCGACACTGCCTAGTTCGGACGAGTCGAAGTAGAGGTCGTTGTCAGGAAGTGCGGAGCCTCGGTAGTAGAGAGCCACAAACATGTAGGGTGTGTTTGCATCTGAGGAGAAGCGGTAACTGTAGCTGATACGCGGGGTCTGCGCTTCGCTGCTCGGCTTGACCTTCAGCGACGCATAGGCGCGTGCAATCCCGTCGACGGCGCAGTTGTTCCCTTTAAGCACTAAAACGCCGTTCCCAGAGTTTGCCAGCGTCTCGTCGTTGACGACCTCCGCGCTGAACCCCTCGGGAGATGCCTGATCAGGCTGACGCGCGATGAGCGTATGGGTTCCCCACGTGCTCGCTGCCTCGCTGCCAGCTGCTGCTTCAAATCCAGGGTCTGCCAGTGATTCAGAAGCGGCCGCAAGGTCCTCATGGCCCGGAAAGACGCGGTCGAACAAACGGACCCCATCACCAGAGCCGCCACTGCCACCGCCTCCAACGTTGCCGCTGCCTCCAACGTTGCCGCTACCAGACCCGCCGTTGCTGCTCGAGCCGTTAGAGTCGCCTCCGCACCCTGCGGCTAGAGCGGAAAGAACAAGAGAGAGGCATGTGCTGAAGGCTGCTTTCATGCTCGAATCGTGACACGCATGACTGGCATCGACAAGGTGGACATTACCAGCTCCGCTTGCATAGCAACGCTCACACGTCGCCGCATTCAACCAAAACCTCAAGCGGCGGCGCCGCCTGCAAGATTGTGCGTTTCAGCGCAGCCGTGTGGGTGCACTGTCGTTCATCAGCCGCCCTTCGGCGACGAGCCTGGAACCTCCATGGCGCCCTCGAATGGCTTTCGGAAGACAATTCGACCTGGCGGAGTTTTTACACGCCGCGGGTGGGTGACAGAGTCTCTCGAGGGGTGACAGAGTCTCTCGAGGAATGACCAGAGTCACTCGAGGAATGACCAGAGTCACTCGAGGAATAACCAGCTGAGCTAGAACGCGCTCTTAGCTCCTTGCATTCCGAAGCGCACAAGTTCCATCGTTCCAGAATCTTTGCCGGGCCGGCCGCTCTTGACCACACCTGCAAAGGGCGCTGCGTCATGATGCCATTGCTCAACCTTCATTGGAATCGCAAATACCTTGACAGTTGCTACGCGTTTTTCGGCACCTTTAAAGGTGCCTGCTGGTGTTGACACATCCTCGGTGCCAACCACCTTGCCCATCTTGAAGAAGATAAAACCGGTGTCTTTGTCCATCAAATCGTTGGCCAATCTCAGTTCAGTCTCGTCGTAGACATGAACCTTGCCGTCGGCGTTCTTGTCCTTCATTGCGATGATCTCGATCCCGTCTAAGTCGTGGATGTTGGTAATGCGCATTTGCATCTGAATGAGGTCCCGCTCGTAGTAGTTCGTGACCAGCGTCTCCACGGTGTACACATCCCCTTCAGCTTTCAGCAGCTTCTGCTGAAACACCGTCGGACGACCTTCCTTGTCGCGTGAGATATAGATGGCCCACTGCCCAGCCCGCATGCTCGGCGCATCGCTAGTGGCCGGGTCTTGAGTGGCGGGGTGTTGAGCGGCCGGGTATTCAGCGGACTGTTGGCGAAACGATGCAACCTGTTTGTCGACGCTCGACTTCAGCGCGGGGTTGATGCTTGGTGCACACGCGCTGATGATTAGCCCGAGGGAAACGGAGATGAGGGAGATACGTTTGTTCATGGTTGTTCACCTTTCTAGATGAGAAGCTGTGTACTAAAGAGCGAGAAGAGGCGCGATCACCAATGCGACGACGCTCATCAGCTTGACTAGAATGTTGAGCGAGGGCCCAGCGGTGTCCTTGAAAGGGTCGCCCACGGTGTCGCCCACAACGGCCGCATTGTGCGCTTCCGATCCCTTGGGATGCGTTTGGCCATCTGGCATCTTGAAGCCGCCACCTTCAAAGGACTTCTTCGCATTGTCCCATGCACCGCCGGCGTTAGACATGAAGATAGCCATCAGCACTCCGGTCACGGTCACACCTGCCAACAGGCCACCCAACGGCTCAGGTCCCATGGTGAAGCCGACGACCACCGGCGTGAGCACGGCAAGCGCCCCCGGCATGACCATGCGCTTGATGGCTGCTCGCGTGGATATATCCACGCAGCGAGCCGTGTCGGGTCGGGCCGTGCCTTCAAGCAGTCCCTTAATCTCGCGGAACTGTCTGCGGACTTCTTCAATCATCTCCATCGCAGCCTCGCCCACAGCCTTCATCGCCATAGAAGAGAACAGGAAGGGCAGCATGCCGCCAATGAAGAGCCCCGCCATCACGGTGGGATTAGAGATGTCGATGCCGGTGATGTTAGCTTGCTGAGCAAAGGCGGCGAAAAGAGCAAGCGCTGTCATGGCAGCTGAGCCGATTGCAAACCCCTTGCCGATGGCGGCGGTGGTATTGCCAACTGCATCCAGGGTATCGGTACGCTCACGAACGATCGGGTCCTGAGCGGACATTTCCGCGATTCCGCCAGCGTTGTCGGCGATGGGTCCATACGCGTCGACAGCCAGTTGGATACCAGTGGTCGAGAGCATCCCAAGTGCGGCAATGGCCACGCCGTAGAGCCCTGCCACACTTGCTGAACCCACCACACCTGCGGCAATGACAAGAATGGGCAGCGCGGTGGACTGCATACCAATGCCCAGTCCGGCGATGATGTTCGTCGCGGTGCCGGTGCGGCTTTGTGCCGCAATGCTGTTAACCGGCCCCTTACCCATGGAGCAGTAGTAGGAAGTGATGAGCCCGACGGCCACACCGGTCACCAGGCCGATGACCGTGGCTAGGCCGACGTCAATCCACGTTACCACCACTTCGGTTCCCATCACATTTGCACCCTCAGCGGGCCACATTAGGTAGGCGATAGCGAAAGTGGCCGCGGCCATCACCCCCGATGCGCCGAACGCGCCGATGTCGAGCGCAAGCTGCGGATTGCCGCCCTCCTTTGTTCGTACAAAGAAGGTGCCAACCAGAGAACACATGGTTCCGGCTCCAGCAAGCACCAACGGGATCACGATCGGGCTGAGGTCGCCGTCTACGACGACGTCAAAACTGAGACCGAGCACCATGGTGCCGACAATCGCGCCCACGAAGGACTCGAAAAGGTCGGCGCCCATACCAGCTACGTCACCCACGTTGTCGCCGACGTTGTCAGCGATGACTGCTGGATTACGCGGGTCATCTTCAGGTAGTCCGCTCTCCACTTTACCGACGAGGTCAGCCCCTACGTCAGCCGCTTTGGTGTAGATGCCGCCGCCGACGCGCGCGAAGAGTGCGATTGAAGATGCGCCCATGGAAAAGCCGGTGAGCACGTTGAGCGCCAGCGCGATCTGTCCTGCGAAAACTTGCTCGGTGTAGAGGTAAAACAGGAGTCCGAGTCCAAGCAGCGCTAGACCGACGACTGACATACCCATCACTGCGCCGCCGGAGAAGGCAACGTTCAATGCCTGAGGCAAACCGAGGCGAGCAGCTGTGGTGGTGCGCACGTTGGCGTTGGTGGCCACGCGCATGCCAAAGTATCCAGCGAGAGCTGAACACAGGGCGCCTGCGATGAACGACGCCGCAATGAGAGGACTGCGGGCGGCCCCGTCGAGATTGGCTACAACAAGGAGACCTGCGACGATAACCACAAACCAGGTGAGCACCTTGTACTCGCGCACCAGGAATGCCATGGCACCTTCTTGGATGAGTGAGGCAATCTCGCGCATCCTCTCGTCACCAGCATCTTGACGCTTCACCCAACTGGCCTTCGTCCATGCAAAGACCAAAGCGATAACTCCAGCAATAGGTGCTGCTAAAACAAGATTTTCCGGCATGCCCGAACCCCCAACCCCTCTGCGTGTCGCCGATCAAGGCTCTCGGGCGGCTCCTGTCGCGCTTGCGCGGGGAGGTTCGCCGGAAAGCGACGGCTCTGTGAATCTTGCGGCCTTTTAGCTGATCCACAGATACAAGCAAGCCTTTGGGTCGAGGAACCTACAAAGGCAGCACTTTCATCCGTATTCGTCACACGATGGGACGCGTTTTCGGAGCGGTCGACCCCGGGGGTAAGCGACTGCAGGCGCTGCGGAGCTGTTTCCGCTTGCGGATGGAGGCGTGAGACCGCCAGTGCAGCAGAGGATGCAGGCGCCCCTGGATCATCCAAGTTCGCTCTTCAAATGGCGCACACGTCGCATTCGATGTCTTACGCAAGCGTGTACGTGCGCTCTTGTGTGGGTGCTCGCCACGCTACCCTTCTCCGCGTGCTCATCGGAGTCGTCCTCGATGGAGGCGGATGCCCTACACATGGAGCTGGAGGTGTCAGCGGCCGCCTTTGCTTGCGACGCGTCGGCCAAGGTGGCGATGCTCGACGCGTTCTTTGATGTGGATTTGGTCAAATTTGGCGAGCTCGAACGCTCAACGACTCCCTACGCAATGACCACTTTTGGACCCACGGCGCTTGCTGATATCGACGCGCTGGGTTTTCATGCTGATCAAGCCGTGCTGGTGGGGTGGGACAACACGGCTGAGGAAGTCGTGCAAGTTGACCGCGAGGGGATCCCCATTTCGTTGGGCCTGCCAGCCAATCTACCCCGTGTGGAGTATGGAGCTGGTGATCTTGACGGTGCGGGCACCTATTACCTCGTGCCACGCGGATTCACTGACACGCTCTACCGCATCGACATGTCTGCGGTAGACCTAGCGGCTGAGGCTGTGCTGCTCGATGCGCCGCGGACGGTGAGAGACGTGGTCTATCGACCCAAGGACGGGCGACTCTACTACGTCGAAGGAGGCGCTCTCGGATGGATTGACCCAGAAGAAGGAACAACGAAGGAGCTTTCCCTCTCGGGCGACCAGTTGGACGCGGCCGTGGGCATGTGGAGTGACGCATTCGGCAGGCTGTACGCGTACCAGGCGGCGCACGTAGGACAGGGCGCGATCTATGCAATTGATCCCGACACGCTCCAAGCGACCTACGTGAGCGAGGCCCGCAGAGTTGCTGATGGGGATGCGGCAAGCTGCGCATACCGCCTGGGCTTCCGCTTGGAGGCTTCGTCGATTGTGCAGGCAGGAACAACCACCACCGTGGCCTACGTCTTCGCTAACGCGCGCTCGGAAGACCTGACAATCGACCTGAGCGACGAGCTTCCGCAAGGGTGGACCATTGAGGAAATCAACATCGTATCGGGAGACGCAACAGGTGTAGCTGCGACAGGCAGCACGCATCTGGAGCTGACGGGTCTCATGCTTCCAGCTGATGCAGTCACGCGGGTGGAGGTGCAGGCAAGGCTTCTTCGTGAGCACGCTCCGGGAGAGGTTACGCTATCGGCGGAGCTTGACGGTGTCCCCCTGCTTTGGGGTGGCCCAACCATTCGCTCAGATGGCAGAGAAGCAGCGCTAGGCGACGCCACCCGGGTCACGGTTACCGAAGGCGTCAATGGCGCACCCGTCGCTGACGATGACGCCATCACACTTGCCGCTTCGTCCGTCCCCGTCGACCTGACGGCGTTGCTCCTGGCGGGCGATGATGATCCCGATGGAGACGCCATCACCATCACGAACGTTGATGGCACGTCATCAGTAGGATCGGTCTCTCACGATAGTCGCAAAGGCACTGTGGCCTACGCAACGGGCGGATCCAGCGATATCTTCCAGTACACGATTTGCGACACCTTCACCTTCCCCGCATGTGCTGCTCCAGCCACCGTGCGTGTGACGCTGCTTGAAATCGAGCTGACTGCCCCGGCACCGAGCGCAAGGGTCAGCGCGGCTCCAGTGCTTCGTGGAAGCACCTTGGCCGGCAAAAACGTCACAGTTTCAGTAGGCGAGCATACCGCAAAGACCGCGGCTGACGCGGAAGGTAACTTCCGTTTTGATCTGGGACCCTTCGCTCTTGCCGAGGCTCAACACACGCTCCGCGTGAGCGCGATGGACGACGTGGGGCAGCAGAGCGTTCAGGAGCTACGCTTCGCCTTGGACCGCACGGCCCCAGAAACTGCGGTCGGCGTAGTGTCCCCTTATCCTCAGCTTTTCAGCGAGGTCACCTTCAGCTTAGAAGCAAGTGAGGATGCAAGCTTCGAGTGCAGCCTTGACGGATCGCCTTTTACCTCGTGCGGCGCCAGCCACAGCCTGGCGGAGCTTAAGGCAGGAGAGCATGAGCTGGCTGTTCGAGCCGTGGACCTTGCCGGCAACGTTGATGCAACGCCCCAGGTTTATCGGTGGGTCATCAACACCGATGCCGACGGCGATGGGATAACCAATGCAAACGAAGATCTCAACCACAATGGCGATCCGACAGACGACGACAGTGACCGCGATGGGTACCCAAACTATCTCGACCTCGACGATGACGCCGATGCCGTTGCAACCGCTGATGAGCTCCAGGACGATGATGCCGACGGCATGGGCAACTGGCTGGAATCCAAGTACACGGATTCCGATGGCGATGGCGACGCTGATCAGCTCGATGCCGACGACGATGGCGACGGCCTCCTGACCGTAGACGAGTGCAAAGTGAGTCCTTGCACAGATGGCGATGGCGACGGCATCGCCGATCATCTTGATGCTTCAAGCGGACAAGCAGGTGACGGCGATAGCGACGGCGATGGGTTGCCGGACAGCTTGGAATGCGCTTTCGGTACGCCTTGCCCAGACGCCGATCGCGATCAAGTGCCCGACTACGCTGACAAGGATAGCGACAACGACGGGCAGACAGACCATCAAGAGTGCCTCGAGCCCGCTTCGTGCCCAGACATTGATGGCGATGGTATCCCGGATGTGTTGGAGTCTGCCAAGCTGGACACAGACGGCGACCGGCGGCCGGATGAGTACGATAGCGACGACGACGGCGATGGTCTTCCAACGTTCTACGAATGCTTTGCAGCGCGAAACTGCCGTGACTACGACGGCGACGGGATTCCGGACAATTTGGACCGCGACGCGTACAGGAAGGACTCAGGCGACAGTGACTTCGACGACATTCCGGATGCGGTTGAGTGCCCTCCCTTTGCGCCGTGTCCGGACTCGGATCAAGACCGCATCCCGAACTACACTGACCTGAACTCGGATTCCGATAACATGTACGATTGGGATGAGTGTACCCAGTCGCCGTGTGAGGACCGCGATGGTGACGGACTGCCTGACGTGGCGGAGCCCCGAACGTACGACAGCGACGGCGACGGCGACGTGGATGAAAGCGATGAGGACGACGACAACGACGGCGTATCTACGCGTGAGGAGTGCCAGGGAAGAATCTTCTGCGCCGATGCCGACGGCGACGGCATTCCAAAGCATCTGGACGCTGAAGATAATGGACCCACGGCAGGCGATAGCGACGGCGACGGGCTCTCAGATAGCGACGAGTGCCCTTTTGGCTATCCCTGCCCCGACTTCGATCGCAGTGGGTTTCCTGACTATCTTGAACGCTCAGGTGAGCCTGACGCCGAAGGACCCGACGAAGCTTCTGAGGGTCTCTTGTCTGCTTTTGATGACCTAAGTGGCGAGGAGGATAGTGACGGCGATGGCGTTCCAGACTACGTGGAGTGCCCCGACATCGAGCAGTGTCCGGATTCGGATGAGGACGGCACAGAAGACAGAGCGGACGTGGACGATGATGGCGATGGCATCGCCACGCTCGACGAAGTCATTGATGGTCAAGTCTACGGCCACGACACCGATGAGGACGGAACACCGAACTACCTAGATACCGACTCCGATGCTGACGGGGTGCCTGATGCAGTTGAAGGGCGCGCGGATAACAACCAGGACGAAGCGCCAGATTATGTGGACGGGCGCACGCCAGATGCCATCAGCCAGAGAGGGGGATGTTCTGTGGGATCAAGCGGCGCAGCTCCGTTGATGGTCTGGCTGTTGATGGTCTGGTTGTTGATCATCGGGGCGCTCGGTAGACGCCGCCGACGCTGCCACAACCATCACTAATCAGTAGCTTTCCGACCGGGAGGCACACCTCCCGAGAAGGTTGCGCATTCGGCGCCCTTCGTTGAACCCCATCCTCACGCACCTAAGTGGACCTAAGTACCAAGTGCGCCCGGGGAACTACGCACAGGCCAGATCAAGATCACCCGTGCAAGGCGAGGAGCTGCTGACTTGCCAGGCCTAGCGGGAACCGAGTAGACTCGCCGCCGGGGTCGGTGTAGGAGCTCAGTCTCTAAGTTGCTAGGCCAATGAGTGACTAGGCCAATAGATGACTAGACCAGTAAGTGACTAGACCACGGTGTTTGGGCGATGATGTCTGGACGGATGTGGTTGACCTATCATCCCCAAGAGCGCTGTTAAGGAGTATTTCATGAGAACGTTTCAGGCCACCTTCCTACTAAGCTACATAGCACTCTTTGCTGCCTGCAGCGCGACCGCACGAGGCCAGGCTAAGCGTGAAGGCCCGCTTCCTGCGCGGTCGGTGGTAATTGATGTGCACGCTCCTGGGCGCTCACTTTACAAGATCGCTATTCCGGACCTTCTCGGGCAACGCGCCACGGGGCGCTACGCTGCCGGCGTTCTTCGAAATGACTTGATGCTCTCCTCGCTGTTCGAGGTGCTGGATCCGAGATCCTTCCTTGCCGATCCTGCCAAGGAGGGGCTCAGCGTCGACCCGAAGCCCTGGCAGAACGTAGGTGCGCAAGCGGTTGTCAAAGGGAAGGTAACACGAGGCGGAAAAGGTTACCAAATGGAGTTGCGGCTTTACGAGCTCGGCAAATCCGGCTCACCCAGTCTGAGCCGAACCTACAGTGGTTCAGCCAAGCAACTGCGACAGTCGGTGCACCGCTTCGCCAATGAGATCCTCAAAACCCTCACTGGTCAGGAGGGACACTTTGATACACGTCTCACCTTTGCTAGGCGTCGAGGACCTGGTCGTAAGGATGTCTACACCGCTGACTACGACGGTTACGGTGTCTCGCGTGTCTCTCGCGGTCAGGGTGTCTCCATGCTCCCGACCTTCGGGCCCCAGGGGGTTTGGTATTCGGTGCTGACGAAAAGCGGAATGTTCGTCACGCACTCCGGGATGAGTGGAAAGCCTGCGTTTGGTGGGTCAGGGCTCAACATGGGCGTCGCCTATTGCGGAGGGAAGATCTTCTTCTCCTCGACACGCAGCGGCAACGCCGAGATCTACAGCATCAGCCCGAGCGGATCGGGTCTAAAGCGGCTTACACGAAACTCGGCTATCGATGTGAGCCCCGCGTGCGGGCCTGGCAACCAGATCGCGTTCGTCTCCAGCCGACACGGAAACCCGCAGATCTTCGTCATGAGCCACGACGGAAGCGGCGTGCGCCGCGTGACATACCGCGGCAAGTACAACCAAACGCCGGCGTGGTGCATGAATCCGGACACACCCCTCATTGCGTTCACAGGGCGTGACCGAGGCACCGATATCTTCACCGTGAACTTGAAGACCGGGGAATATAAGCGTCTCACGCAAGGTCAGGGAGAAAATAAGGATCCCGCCTTTTCGCCAGACTGCCGTATGGTCGCTTTTGCCTCTTCGCGCGGCGGGATCTTCATCTCGAATCCCGACGGCCTGAACCAGCAGCGTATCGTTGCTGGAGGTGGGGAGACTCTTGACTGGTCTAACTAGCGACTGGTCTAACTAGCCTGGGCCTAAACGTCTTCCCTCGGGGCTGCTCTAACAGTAAGCACGGAACAGGGAGCGTGCTGAACGACAGCTTCGGCAACGCTCCCGATCAACATCCGCGCAAGTCCAGTGCGGCCGTGCGTGGCCATCACAATCAGATTAACCTGATGGACAGCTGCGTACTCGCAGATGGCATCTGCAGGTTTGCTGGCCTCAACGAGAGCAGTAGTCAACGCTGTGAGTCCGTGGAAATGGCGGGTGCGCTCCCGCTCGAGAAGGTGCTCCACTTTCTCCTCAAGTTCATCAGCCGCCACAGGATGCCCGTACCTCGGAGGCTGAACGAGCATCTTCGGATCGTGCACATGCACCAGGCTTAGCCGCGCTCCAAACCGGCTTGCAAGCTCTTTGGCAGCTGCAAATGCAGGCACCGAACTCGTAGAAAAATCCGTGGTGATGAGGATGTGACTGGCGCGCACCATCGTCCAAGATGGTGTAGGCGGATCCGGCGGAGGCGCAAGTGGAGAGGACCTCCAGCGTATCGTGTCAGTGGCTTTCCGACTCGGAAGGCACGCTTGTCGAGGAGGTTGTGCATGTGGCTGCTCGCAGTTGGTGCACGGCCTTGCGCCCAACCCGTGTAGGTTGCTGAGTAACAGGTCTGTTCCCTCGAGCAGCAGCGAATCGGGGCAACTACGAAAGAGTGGCGATGCAGGGACTCGAACCCCGGACCTAGCGCGTATGAAACGCCCGCTCTAACCACCTGAGCTACATCGCCTTCGTTTTGCAGTGCCGCAGCGGTAGCCCACGGCACTGCGGTAGCCAGCGGCGCATCCTACGCCCCGTCGACCACCTCAACGAGCGGCGAATATAGAAGGAGGAAATCGCCCGGTCAATCAAGGGGCGCCGTATCTGTTGGCTGAGCGAAGCGCCAGGCCTAACCCCCGCTGGGGCCGAGGGTCCGAGGAGCCCAAAGTTCGGGGTGCGGGGCCGAAGGAGCTTCGTGACAACTGCAGCATACCTTGACCGTTCATGCCATGGGTGCAGGGCGTTGATTAGGCGCCGCATCGTGTGGGCCGCGGGCCTCTTCGGCAGCTGCTAACCCTGCGTAGTACCCTGACAACAAACAGGCGCCAAGACCTTCACGAGCGCACAACGCAAGCAGAGCGCCCGCGGCAAAGAACGACCCTCCAGCCATCGAAATGCGTCCGGTGTGCACACCAGGGAAGGTACCGCGCAGGGTGTTAGCCACGTCCAATCGATCCACCTGCTTGCCCGACAGAGGCTCGACCACGCTGCCATGGTGCTGAGTCAGTCCGTTCCCGAAGAATCGTCCACTCGCCAGGACTACGCTTCGAGCCGTTGTGCAGCCTTGCCCGTGCTCGAGCACGAAACCGGCTTGGCTGTGCGAAAGGGAGTCCACCTGTGCATTGACAGTGGGACAGCTTGCTTGAGAAAGCGCGCCTTTGATGGCGTGGATGAGCCGCAGCCCCTGGGGGCCCGACAGGGGCACTGACAACTCCCCTATCAGCAGGCGTGTGGCGGCTTGCATGTCGGCCACGTCCGCGGGCAGCATGCCCAGAATCGGCGGAAGCAGAGCGGCTCCAAATCCATCACGCGCAAGATGCTCAAGCTGCGTTAGCAGCACGTGCTTTTGGTGAGGTTGCTCATACTGCTCGGCCACCTCAAGCGAACTGCCAGTGCGCGGCACCGCTCCCGGCACGGGCTCGAGCATCACAGGAACAAACTCGGGCGACTCGCTGCCGAAGCGCAGCGTGCTTGCCTGGGAGAAGGCATCGGCAAGCATCTTGGAGTCGAAGGCTGGCAGCTCTGGTATTCCGCAAACCGCCAGCTGCATTTTGCGGCAGGCGCCAATGTCCAGCACCGGCCGTTGCAGTGCCCAGGCGTCCACCAGCGTGCCAGCATCCGTTGCTGCAACGCTCACGTCTGAGCCATGGCGATACAGTTTCAACTGATCGACAAGTTCTTCATGTACCCTTTCTGGGGGCAAAGGTGCATGCGCCAACCGGGCGATGAACTGCGGCGAGGCGCAGGACCAGGTTCCTCCCACCAGGGCGGTGCTCCCCCAGTGCGATGACACGACTTCCACGCGGGCGCCGGCGCTTTGCGCGCCTAGGGCAGCGCCGTAGCCGGCGATGCCTGAGCCAATAACGAGTACATCCGCTGCACTCATAATCGTCCGCCTCTTCCATCCAAACCGAGCCCTCGGTAGCCCATTGATTCCTCAATGAGCTCGTCCTGAGCGCGAAGCGTCAGCGGCATGGCGGCAGCACGCCGCTGCCTTTGCTCCTCAAACCAGCGCTGCGCCATCAGGCCTGCTGCATGGGCGCCGTAGCCAAGTTCCCTGGCCACAGTTTGTGCTGCTGGCAAAGCACACTGCAAGCCTTGGCACGGTCCAAGACCAAGGCGGGTACGTCGTGAGACGTCCTCCAGCGTGCGCGCGAACTCTTGACGGCAAGCATGCTTTACTTCGCAGGTAAGCACGGACTCGCACGCGCAGGCAACTGCGCGATCGGATGCATCGGGATGCATCTTCAGGAGCCGCCGGCTTTGGCCCCCATGACGATGAAGCACCCGCTCGGCTACAGCAGGCTCCAGAGCAAAGTCCTGCGCAAACGCCTGATAGTCTAGCGTCTCTCCGCCGCCTGGGAGCGGCGCTAAGTGGGTGGTGCAGGAGGCTTGACTGCCCAGATGAACGGCCAGGCGGTCCGTCATCTCCTGCGCGAACAAGCGGTAGCTGGCAAGCTTGCCTCCGATCATCGAGAAGAGATTGTTGCCATGGTCAATGATCTCGTGCTCGCGTGAGAGGAAGCTTTCCGGTACGCCGCGCGCGTAGAGCGTGGGCCTGGCCGCTGCGGTCACATCGATCACGCGCGCCGACCTGGCTTGAGGGAAGACCCGGCTGATGCCGTCGACAAGGTAGCCTACCTCGTCGTCCGTTCCGCGGATGCGATCAGGATTTCCAAAGAAGTCGTCGTCTGTGGTGGCAATCCAGGAGATATCCATCCACGGCATGAGGAAGATGTCTCGGCCATCAATCGCTTCGACGATGATGCCGTAGTGACTCAGGCGCCTGTCGTACACAACGTGTATGCCCTTGCCTGGACGGATGAGAGGCTCTTCTTCACCGCAAAGGTCGCTTAGTAGGTGGTTGCACCAGGCCCCGGTCGCGTTGACGACATACCGTGCGGGTTGAACGACGGAAGCATCGGTCAATGCATCGGCTGCCACCACGCCACCCACTGCGCCGCTTGCATTGCGTAGAAGCTTTTTGACCGAGCAGTGGGTGTGCACCAGCGCGCCGTGAGCTGCGGCGTCCACAGCTGTGAGCGCGCAGAGGCGCGGCGCATCCACACCCCACTCATCAAAGCTGACCGCACCAGCAAAATCTCCGACCAGCCCAGACTCCAGTTCGTGCAGGTCGCGGGGCGAAAGCAGCGCGTGCTTCTTACCGCCCTTAAGCGGCTGGTACTTGTCGTAGAAGGCGAAGAAGGCATCGAGTGCGGCGAGCTTTGTTCGCGCGCGCCACCCCCTGCCTTCCACAGGGAATAGGAATGGGATCCGAAAGATGAGGTGCGAAGCGGCTTGCTGGATGTAACCGCTGTCCACGCAGGACGATCGCGTTACGTGGGGATGCTTGAGCAGGTAGCGGGGTCCGCCGTGAAGCATCCCGGAGTTGTTGCCCGAGGCTCCGAAGCCGAAGTCATTCTTCTCGAACAGAGCGACGCTCATGCCCCGCAAAGCGCAATCGCGCGCCACCCCCACGCCGTTTATTCCGCCGCCGATCACGACCACGTCCACCTTGGGCGATTCGGCTGCATCGCCAAAAGATGGTTTAGAGGATGGCATCGGGATCAACTGCGGTGTCGGCATGCATGGCGCACTCGACCTCAAAACGTTCAACCAAAGCATTCACGTGACACGCTTGCCCTGCTTTGGCCAAGTGGAATGTGCTCGCCAGCAATCCAACCACACGCTCGGCCGCCACGCCTTGCGCGCGCAACTGCGCGATTGAGGTTGAGCCCGTGCGCTTGGAGAGTCGCACGCCAGATGCACCGTGAAGCAGCGGTATGTGTAAATAACTTGGCGGCTTCATCCCGAGAGCGAAAGCAACGGCAGCCTGAGGGTGGGCGGCATCAACCAAGTCGTCTGCACGCACCACTTCCGTGATGCCCATCGCCGCGTCGTCAAAGGCGGTGGCGAAATGGTAGGACCACACGCCATCTGCGCGTCGCACGACGAAGTCGCTGACGGTTTCAGCAGATCGGTCACGGGCCCTGCCGTTTAAGGCCCCGCCGTCCAAGGCCCCGCCGCTGGCACCCTCCACCTGCAAGCCGGCCGGCGCTGGCATGGCGAAGCGGTAAGAGAGCGGCCGATCTGGATGCTGAGGGCCGTCACGGCACGTGCCAGGATACCACCCGCCCGCCGCCCCGGTATGAGGCGCACTCGCCAGCTCCCGCAGGTCCTTACGTGTGCAGCTGCATGGGTAGACGTAGGCGCTCTTGTGCAGCTCTGCGAAAGCTTGCTCGTAAAGCGGTGTTCGCTCTGATTGGATGTACGGAGCGAACGGGCCGCCCACGTCGGGCCCCTCATCCCAATCAAGGCCCAACCACTTTAGGTCCAAGAGAATGCCTTCGGCCGAGCCCGGCACGACGCGCGGACCGTCGATATCCTCCACCCGCACAATTAAGCGCCCTCTCTGCGACCGCGCCCGGAGCCAAGCGATCAGCGCCGTTCGAGCAGTGCCCAGGTGCATGTCTCCCGTCGGCGAGGGCGCGAAGCGCCCTCGGTACGTGGTTTGCGAACTGGAGTGCATCAGGAGTCAGTTGAATCAGAAACGTTCAGGTCAATGCCGGTAGTCGGTCTTTGAGGAGGAACGCCAATAACCAGTTACCGCGCGCTCTCCTTTGGCGCCCAAAGGTTGGTGTCGGTGATAATGTGGCGAACCTCAGGCTCCCCGTGCTCTCTCCAAGCAGCACCTTTCGGGATCTCTACGAGTTCATTGCCTCCAAGTAGGACAGGCTTTGCTTTTAGCCCGAGCTTCACCCAATAATAGGGTCTGGTGCGCGCTTCGTACTGTTCTCGAAGGCCGACGGGTTCGGGGTAGTTCACATAAAGCTCGTAATGAGGACCTGTTGCGTCAGGCGAAACCCGCTTGGCGTATAACCACACCCGACCTACGCCGATGTCCACTGGATCTTGTCCCTTTTGCAGTAACGGCAGAGCCTGTACTGCGTAGTCCTGCGTCCGCCTTGCCACTTCAAGCGCGCGCTCGCCCGAGAGTGGCATATTGGACTCGACGTTGTAGAAGTAACGAACATACCTCATTTCCTCGGTGGGCTCTTCACGCTCACGAAGGTCGAATATGCGAAGAATAGAGTTCTCCGGCCACAGCCACTGCGCCTCTTCAGCTTCATCACCAGTGAAGCGGAAGTAGGCTTTGGGCAGGGCTCTGTCATGCCACGTTGACTCGTATCCTATGCCGGCGAAGATGAAAGGGCCGTACTTCTCTCCCACGCGCAGCGCCTTTCGAAGCTCCGTTGCGCGCTCATCATCAAAACACTCATACCCATGGATGTAGGAGCTGCTCTTGAGCCCTCGAATGCATTTCTTTATCTGCGGAGGTACGACAGGCATGTCGCAGCCACCCAGCGCGGCCTCGTCCGCTTCATGCACCGCGGCTACCTCGCAGAAACTGAGCATCAGGGGAAGAGCGAGAAGAAACATCCAAGCGCAGACGGTGAAGCCGCGCCGTCTCATCCTGGGGCCGGAGCACACCACTGCACTGGGTATGGATAGGCGTGCCGTCCTGGTCGGAAAGCCACTGACCAAGTAGCTGCATTTGCTTGAAGTTTGGCGGTCGCTCATATCCAAGGCTTTCCCTGCTCCTGCGGTGTCGGTTGTATGTTTTTCTTCTTCACGTTGAGCCCATGCGGGCTAGGCAGCGTTGGCAGATCATTCTGCTCCTGGCTTCACTAGGTGAGCCCGTGCTCTAGCTCAAGCAAGCCTCATGCCGTGCAGCACCGTGGACGACGATCCGAACGCGCTAGGTAAGGGTCACTCGCTCACGCGGACCACGCTCGGAAAGTGGTCAAAGTCGCTGTCAAAGGAAAGAATACTCTGAATATTGTGCTGTTGCATGACGGCGAGGTGAAGCGCATCGCGGGCTGACCAATGCCACGTGCTTTGGACAACAAGCTCCTTGGCTTTGCGCATTGTCTCGCTATCGACGGGTAGAACTTGGTCGACCACGGCGTCGAGCGCTTCGTAGGCAAGTGGGATCATATCCTTGCGTTTGATGCCCACGTAGCGGTGAAGAATCTCTTGGTATACTTCGGCGTCGGTGACCATAGGAATTCCGTCGACGATGCTGCGCTCGAGCAGATGTTGAGCTCGTTGTTTGTTGGGGTGATCCGCTCCAACCAAATACATAGGGATGTTTGAGTCAACGAGGGTCATTCCGGCAAGTCCAGCGAGTATCCTAAAGAAACCTCGTGCAGCATGCGATCGATGTCCGGAGACTGACAAGGAGGATGAACCCGTTGCGACTTCGTGACCACCGATCGAATCGCGGCAAGCTTGCGATCACGCTCCATCTTCGGACCGAGTTGCTTGGCGCGACGCAACTGTTGGCGCACCCAGTCCGATAGCGTCATGCCCCTTGCCTCAGCATACGCTTGCAGCTCTTCGAACTCTTGCTCATCCACTAGCACCTGAAGGCGTTTACTCATAACATGAGTGTAGCATACTCATGTTATGAGTAAACGCCTTCAGGTTAACGCGTTGCTCTGTACACTTCACGGCGCGCTTTAAGCCCTGCCTAGGGAAAGGGAGCATGACTAGTCTGAGACTTATGCGACGACGGCTTGGGAGGGCCCGCCATCTTGCCTATCTACGTGCCTCGGCCCGACTGCAGGGGCGCTCAGCGGATGACGACTCCTCAGAAACCGCCCTAAAGGTACCCTCTTCTCAAACTGATCGTGCGCCCGTACCAAACCCCCGCGCGCGGAATGGCGCAGAAAATGCATCCGGAATCTGCCCATGATCTACTGGCTATTCCCCCATCACTTGGGCTGGAAAGGCAGGAGTCGAGAGGGAGGACCACCATGTTAGGTGATGTGCATTATCCGAGAGCCTTCGATTGCCTTGCGACGGCTGCATTGGCAGCTGCACTTGTAGGGTGTGCGTCAGAGGGAGAGCCTAGCGCGGCATCTGACGCGGCTCAGGTCGCTGAGGACCTCAAGCCCCATGGGGCTTTCTATCGGCGAAAGCTTGATTGCCAGATGCAGTGTGAGCTGGGTTCGTTTGCCGAGGTCACGCCGCTCACGCCCCGCTGCGCTCTTGACCAAGGCGACCGGGGACGGCTGTACCCGATGGGCGAGGCGCGGTGCAACCGCAAGGGCGCCGTGAACGAGGTGCTCAGGTGCCACTACCCGCTTGACCTCCAGCCCATGGGCCACCTGCCCGGCTACACCCGAAGCGACCCGAGGTGCGACTCGGTAGCAACATCAAACTTCGATGCCGAGGATGCCGACCCCGCGCGGCGGGAAGGTCGGGCTGTGATTGCAGTGGTCGGTGGTAGTCTCTCGACGCCCTTCTTCCGTGACATCGGACTCACCGACACGCTGGGATTTGCCCAGAAGGCCGCTGTGGCGCGTTACGGCGGTTGGCCGGTTGATGTAGACCAGGCCGAGCCCTTCAGTTTGGTCGAGAGGCTGGAGTCTGATCGTGTGGCAGCAAAGGTCACCAACCTGGCCCGGCCGGGGGCGTTTGTTCTCGATGCCCTCTGGCCAGGGTTTTATCGGCAAGATGAGCGGTATCTCGCAGGCTCGCTCGCCCGGACGGAAAACTACGGGGTGCAGTTGCAGCGGCTGCGTCACCTCACGCCCTTCCCCAACATCATTGTCGACTTCATCGGGCATAACAATCTCGACGTGGTTTATTTGCAGAAGATCGCTGACAGGGAAGGGGTTTTAAAGAGTGCGCCTCATTACCCGGCGTTCAACCGAGCCTTCGCCGAACAACTGGTGGAGGCCAAGCGCCAGGCTCTCATGCCGCTGATCGAGCGAGCCGGTCAGCAAGAAGGTAAAACGGTGCTGCTTATCACCGGGCTGGTCAACTTCAGCTCCTACTTCGAAGCCAGGGCGCAGTTTCACCAGACGGCCAGACAGCTCGACCCGGAGCAGTACGATTGGTACCAGTACGCAACGATGAAGGATTTCCCCAGTGTTGCCGAGCCGTTTCAGGCCGGCCTTGCCGCGCTCGGCGGTTACGTCAATGAGGGTTTACGATCGCTGGCCAACGAGCTCAATCGCGCAGCGCCTGACCACGTTGAGGTTCGCTACGTCGACGTGTTCGCTACCGCAATCTTCAAGCCGGAGCATTACAGCCAAGACGGCATCCATCCGTCAGCAGCAGGGCATGACTTCATGGCAGAGTCCGTCTACCCGGTGATTGAACAAGCTATCCGTGAGCTTCGCTAGTCGAACGGGACGCTAGTCGAACAGGACACTAGTCGAACAGGATGCTCGCTCAGCCTTCCGTTGTCACCACGGCCACTGTCACTATGGCCACTGTCACTATGGCCACTGTCACCACGGCCACTGTCACTATGGCCACTGTCACTATGGCCACTGTCACTATGGCCACTGTCACTATGGCCACTGTCACTATGGCCACTGTCACTATGGCCACTGTCACTATGGCCACTGTCACTATGGCCACTGTCACTATGGCCACTGTCACTATGGCCACTGTCACTATGGCCACTGTGTAAAGGTTACTTTACAAACCACCGCAGCTCGCTGCGTCACCCCCGGAAACCGCACCGAGGTCAGCGTGAGCTTGCGCCATGCGGCTGGTTGACCTACGAACGTGAGATGCGTTTGAACACGGAATCGATCTGCGGGTGCTTCCCCACTGGTCGGCACTACCCCGGCATCGCGGACAAGCTGGCCGAACTCAAAACGGTGGTCGCTGGGCTTGCCGAAGGCTTCGACGCGCAGACGATCTGGTCGGAAGCCCCGCTAGCCGTAGTTGACTTCGAGACCACCGGGCTCAACCCCGAAACCGATCGGATCATCGAAGTGGGTATCGTCTGCTTTGCCGACGGCGCTCTTCGGCAAAAGCTCAACTGGTTGGTCAATCCCGGGATTCGTGTGCCTGAGGAATCGCGTGCAGTGCATCAGATTTCGGAAGAAGAGCTGGCTGCGGCGCCCCCGTTGGCCTCAGTTTTCCCCAAAGTGCTTGAGGCTTTGGCGGGGCATCTGCCTGTCGCTTACAACGCGGACTTTGACCGACGGTTTCTTCATCGCGAAGCCGCTCCCTTGATTAAACACCTTTCAGAGCTGCCACCTGCTTTGGACGCGCAGGTGGCATGGGTCGACCCGTTGGTGTGGACGCGGGAACTTTTTCGCGAACAGAAAAGCCGAAAACTTGTCGATGTGGCTGAGGCGCTTGGTGTGCAGTTGGGACAAGCGCATCGCGCTGCGGACGATGCTGAAACGACCGGCCACGTTTTGCTTGCGCTGGCTGAGCAGCTTCCGCGAACATATGGCGAGCTGATTCGTCTGCAAGGCAACTACGCTTCCAGGCAGGAAGCTGACCGTCTGCTGTGGCGCAAAAACTAGTTCAGGTCGAGCGCATCTAGTTTGGGGGCGTGGATGAACCCTTGGTGGTGACGCAGTTTGGTGGTGACGCAGTTTGGTGGCGTGCAGCGTGGTGGCGTGCAGCGTGGTGGCTGGCCCGCTGGCAGATGCATCGCCGCTCACTCAGCGGGACCCACCACCCTTTGGGCGGTCCCCCCAATACGTTCGCTCACGATGCATCTGCCAGCGGGCCTGTCGTACATGCCGGCATGCGGCACCGGGGGGAGTGGCGTAAGCGACTTCGCCTAGGGGCTCAGGCTCATTTCCAAAGAGGATCCCACTGATTAACTACCATTGATCGAGGCATTTGCTCTGTTGACTTCAAGAAAGCCTCATACAAAGCTCTTGTAGGGACAAAGGAAGCCGTTACGAGGCGCAAAGCCCCCGAGGCCCGAAGCAAGCCTGCGTCAGAAGCTACTCAAATTGATGTGTTACGACCGCTATCTTATCGATATCCTTCAACATAGTGTGCGATAGCCCTGGCCCTGCTAATCCCTGCTAATGCAAGAAACCTTGCCAGGCACAGCCCTTGCGTCAAAGAGGGCACTCAAGCTTACCGAGGAGGGTCGATGAACAGACAACAACTAGGATGGGCAGGGCTATCGTTGCTAATGGGTGCTATGGGATGTGCGTCAAATACGCATGTCGCTAATGCGGAAGCGGCGTCACTTCCGGAAGAGGATAGACCGACGGTAGGCGCCCGCTTAGACCTTTTTCATTACTTGAAACCATGTCCGGGATACACAGAGAATGCACGACGTGTATCCGAAGGAGATATCAAGGTGGTCGTGTTCCTCGGTGCAGAAGATGAGGAGCGGGATCTTCTGCAGGACGTTGAAGACTCGGCAGAGGTGGAAGTCGTCTTTCATCACGAGGACCGTCTACCGAGCTCCTTTAGATTGCCGAGGCTTGACGAGTGGGGAGGGACGGAAGGCTGGTTGAGGATGCCCGAGCGTTTTACCCATGTCTCGCTCTCCGTTCGCAACGCGGCCCTCAACTGGAGTAGCGACGCCCTAAAGACACTGACTCTCGAACGGACGCCTGCCGATGTTCGATTTGAAGACTTGAGTTCTGCCGATCAACATCCTCTCCGGGGGATGAACTGGATGCAGTCGACCGATGATCTGAGCAGTTTGCGTATGGAATCGCCAAGCCATCGGATCAGCCTCAGCCTGGACGAACTGGAAGTTGCCGGCGAAAGACTGCGGGCGGAGTTCAATCAGGTGGATGAAGATCCACAATGGTTCCAGATCAGCGCAGACTACTTGATCGGGGATCAGAGAGAAACCAATGCCACATATTCCGCGCGAACTGTGGCCTACTATGAAACCGTTGCATGTGTTGAAGTTCCTAGGCTCGAGCGGCTAGCCTCAAATGACGTGATGTCGGCGCTGTAGTTGTCGCAGCCGCGAAGCCGGCGGCTCCGGGTGACACGTTCCGGCTCAAGATAGATTGCAACGTTCCCCTGAAACGAGTCTAAAGCCGAGTTCGAGGTCGAGAAGTTTGAGGTATCCATTACTAAGGGTGATGACTTCGTCTAGGGGCTTAGGCTCATTTCTTCGGGTTGGGCATCCGCTGATGGCGAACTTTTTGCTGCGATCGTCTCTGAGGATGGGCAACCTTCGCTTGTTTGGAGCGGGCGAGGCGCGGGTTGTTCTGGGCTGCGTTCAGTTGAAGTGGTCGCGCGCTTTGCGTAAGGCAGCGAAGGTGGCTTCCCCTGGCTCCACGTGCTGCTTTGCACACCGCCTTGCGTAGGCGACTACCGTTGGCTCATACGTGCGCAAGAAAGGATTCGTCTCAAGTTGGTCGGCCAATGTGCTTGGGTGGGGCTGGTTTCCTGACTTTAGCTGAGCGCCCGATTCTTCCATGCGCTCAAGTGCCGCCCTCACCGCCGCATTCCCCGGTTCCACCTGCTTGGCAAAGCGCAGGTTCGTCAGGGTGTATTCGTGCCCGCAATATACTTGGAGATGCGGGTCGAGTGAGGCTAGGCGCTGAAGAGATTGATGAAGCTCTGCTGCTGAACCTTCCAGCAGGCGACCGCAGCCTGCGAGAAAGAGCGTATCTCCGGTCAAGATGGCGTGGTCGCACGCGAAGCACACCGCGCCCTGTGTGTGTCCGGGCGTGTGGAAGACTTTAAAGGCGTGTCCCGCAAAGGAGACGCTTTGTCCATCGGCAAGTCCGATCGACTGACGAGGAATACGCCCGCGCTCGAGGTCGTAAATCCCGGCGACTACGGGAACGGCGTGGTGCAGATAAAGCGCGTCAATGCCACCAATATGATCGTGATGGTGGTGTGTGATCCAGATGGCCTCGGGCTTAGCGCCGAGCGCGCGAAGTTTAGCCTCGACAGGTTCGACCTCGGTGGGATCAACAACGACTGCGCGCCCCTCCTCGACCAGGAGGTACCCGTAGTTGTCCTTCGCCATTGCGATGGGAATGATGTTCATATCAGGAGGGTGACGCTGAGGGCTACCTATGCCGTAGAACACGCGCTTTGAGCGACAGACAATGTTTCAGATTTTGTGCTAGCTGTTAGTCGCGCTGCCCCGCGCTGTGAAATAGAGAGGCGCATTATAGCTGTGCCTCCCGGGGATGCATCACAGCCGTGCCCCTCCGTTGACCTCCACCCCGCATCGAGTGAGAGCCGATTGCCACAGCGGCGGCTTAACTGCTACTGTAGATGATGACTGATCTTCCGAGATCGGCTAGGGTCACCTATGGAGATGTCAGGACGAGCAAGATGAGAAAACTCAAGATGATGTCTTGCTTGGCGCTCGCTTGTGCCGCCGTTAGCGTCGTGATGGAGTGTGTAGGGGCGGAGTTTGTGGGTGTAGGCCTGGCCAAAGCGGATGAAACGTCGTCCCTTGTGGTGTTGGGTCTGCGCTCCCTTGAGGGCGACGATGCCCAGGCCCGTGCACTCACCGATGCCCTGCGGGCCGAAGCTGAAGACGTGAAAGGGTGGAGCGTCCTTCCGCGGAAAGTGACCATTGCGCAAATGAGCTTGGCGCATGGGTGCGACGAACCGGACGGTCAGTGTCTCTCGGCCATTGCTTATGCGCTGAAGACGAAACTGCTGATATTCGGCACGCTTTCGCGGGAGCAGCCAGACTCAGCAGATAACTTCAACGTCAAGCTGTTTCTCTTCAACGCAGACTTTGGCAGGATGAGTTCCTCACTCACATCCAAGTTTCGCTTCACGTCCCGAGAGCCGCAGTTGCGTCAGCAGGCAGAGGGGTTTGTGGAACATCTGGCGGGAAAGCGCGCACTGGGTGGATTGCGGGTGATTACCAACTTGGCTGGCGCCGCTGTCTCAATTAATGGCGAAACGGTTGGGCGGACAGGCGAGTCGGGAGAATTTCGTGTGTCGGGTCTGCGCTCTGGTACGCATCATATCTCGGTGGAGGCCGACGGCTATCAACAGGCCACCGGTGAGGTCCGTATCACAGGTCGTGGTCAGCAGGAGGTCCGCGTGAACCTGCGCGAAGTGGGTCAAGGCGGCGCTTCGGCTGACCCGTTCAGCTCAGAGCTGCCGCAAGATGCGCCCAGTAGCAAGCGGTGGATTGGGTGGACTGCCTTGGGCGCCAGCGCGGCCTTCGCGGGGCTGACCGCCTACAGCTGGATAACGATTGCCGGCATTGCGGACGACGCGGACTACGTTAGCTACCGCAACGCGGCAGGTCCTGAAGTGGCCGACGTGTGTGAGGCTGCCAATGAAGGTCAGCTGTTTGGCAGCGGAGACGATGCCCAGCTGCGGCTTGACGAGGTGCAGTCGGCATGCTCGCAGGCTAATCTGCTTGAGGTGCTTCAGTACGTCTTCATCGGGGGCGCATTGGCGGCTGGCGGAGTTGGAGCCTACTTTCTCTTGCGCTCAGAGAATGACCAAGCCGTTCCGGCAGAACGTCGCGCCATTCGTTTTACACCTAAGCTCTCGCCTCAAGCGGTCAGCCTAGATGCACGCATGTCGTTCTAGAGGGGACGCAGAATCAAGCGTTAGACTGCGCCGGCATCTTTGGATCACCTTACACGGCATCCTTGATGCGCCAGCGGACCTAAAGAGACACCCACGTTGGCACATGCTGCTTTGCCCAGCGTCCTCTCCGGCAGCTTCCAGCCGCCATTGGTCAGCGGACTCATGAGCTCTCTCTACACACCTTCTAACATGGTTTGACGTGCGGATTCTAGCTGGCAAGTTTAAGGGGCGTGCGCTGGGTCGCCCCTCTTCCACGACGCGTCCTGCGGCGGCGCGTGTGCGTGAGGGTGTCGCTTCGCACCTGGCGACGTTAGACGCGATTTTTGATGCGTCGGTTCTCGATCTATTCGCTGGCTGCGGAAGCTACGGCTTTGAGCTGTTGTCCCGGGGAGCTCGAAACGTGACGCTTGTTGAGACGAACCCACGTGCTTTGCAGTCGATGCGCAAAACCGTTCGAGAACTCGACGTGAGCTGTCCCGTGGTTCGGCTGGATCTTCTGCGATTACCCGCCCCGCGCGTGGCGGACCGGCTCAAAGAGGTGGTTGCAGGCCCTTTCACTCTGTTGGTGATGGATCCCCCTTACATCCAAACAGCCGCAGCGCTCGCCCTTCTTCGGCCTCTCATTGACGGTGAACTTCTCAACCACGGTGCGCGATGTGTCATCGAGCACTCGAGCCGCTTTTCATTTGAGTTGCCGGCTGACCTTGTTCTGCAAAAGACTTTCAAGTACGGTGACACCGCTATTACCAGCGCACAGGTGGTCAGAGATGAGTGAAGCCATTTATCCCGGTTCGTTTGATCCGATCACGCGCGGCCATCTCAGCATCATTGAGCGCGGTCTTATCGCCTTTGATCGGCTCACCGTGGCGGTCCTGCAGAACCCAAAGAAGGAGCCTCTTTTTTCCATTGAGGAGCGGCTCGACATGATCAATGAGGCGTGTGGCGGCGAAGAACGCGTCCGCGTCGACACGTTCGATGGGCTTTTGGTTGATTACGCCCAGAGGCTTAAGGTGTCAGTCATCTTGCGTGGCCTTCGCGCCGTGGCTGACTTTGAGTACGAGTTGCAAATGGCCAATATGAACCGCCACCTGAGCGATGCGGTTGCCACAGTATTCATCATGGCAGACGACGCGTATTTCTATGTGAGCTCCGCTCTCGTCAAAGAAGCCGCAACCTTAGGAGGCGACGTCTCGCAGCTTGTCCCACCAGGGGTGGCTAGTCGTCTACAAGCCAAGCTCGGACGCAGTTCTGCACCTGCCTAGCTTGCGTTTCCCGCCGCTCATCGACACTCCGCTGCGATACGGCGCAACTGTCACCCACCGAAACTGTCACCGCACCGAAACTGTCACCGCGCCGCGTGGAGCTTTAGGGAATGGAGCGAACGCAAAATGGCTTCCGCGCTTTATGCACATCATGATGCAGGTCGCTTAGCAGCGCTTTGGAGCCGCCCCACCCGTAGCGGCACGCACTCGAGCGTCGGGGTCGCTGCTTGACAGCGGCGAAGGTGCAGATTATCGATCAGCACACTGCGGGAATAACTCAGTGGTAGAGTGCAACCTTGCCAAGGTTGAAGTCGTGGGTTCGAATCCCATTTCCCGCTCCCTTGCTTCCTGCTGAGTAACTGGGCTTCCTGCTGAGTAACTGGGCTTCCTGCTGAGTAACTGGGCTTCCTGCTGAGTAACTGGGCTTCCTGCTGAGTAACTGGGCTTCCCGCTGAGTAGCCAGCTTTATCAGGCGACCGGTTGATAGTGTTCATCTGGTGGATGCGCGGCGGCTATTCTCTGGTTCAGCGATGCGCTCTGAGCTGGTGAGTGTCTCGAACTGCCGCGGCATCGGACTCGCGCCTCATCGGGCTGATCTACATCAGGTAAAAGGTTTGGCTCTTGCGCGGCGGTGGCGCCTCTTCGCCTAGCAGCTGCAGGATGTTGATCTCGATGGTGCGCGCAATGGCCGTCACCGGGGTGTCTGTTGGTAGGTTGTCGAAAGGGTCCTGCAGGTGGCTGGCCGTCTCTTCCAGCAGGAAGAACGGAATCGCAACCAGTGGCGCTAGAACGATGGCCCAGAGATGGATGTCGCTATCAAGCGCCACCACCAGCACCATCAGAAAGAGGTAGATCGAGAAGTGCAGGAACAAGCGGTAGGTGACCGGGAAGACGGTGTGCTTAATTCGCTCGGCCATGCCCATCGAGTCGCATAAACGGGTCAGCGTGTCATCCACCGAGATGCGCTCAAACACGTCGAGTTGCCGGGCATCATGAAGTTCCCGCAGATCCGCAGCCGAGCGCTGCAGAAGATAAAGCGGCGGGTTGGCCTGCAGTTTCGCTGCGCGCACCTCGTCGGGAGGCACCGCCTGCTGGCCCTCCGTCCACTCGCTGGAGCGCAGCGTCTGGCCGAGGCAGTAGCACCAGGCTATTTGCCTCCGTGCGATCTGCAGCGCGAGGGGATGACTCTGCTTTGGAAAGGTGAGCATCTTCCGCACAAGCGAGCGCGAGTCGTTGACGATCGCCCCCCAAATTTTCCGAGCTTCCCACCACCGGTCGTAGCTTTGGTTGAGCTTGAATGAGAGAAGAAGCGAGATCGCGGTACCCAGTACGGTCGGCACCAGGAGCGGGATCGGAGGGAGGTGTTCGTACCAGGTTTCACGCACGGTCACGAGCACGGTGCTGAAGACCAACACAGCCAACACATCTTGCGCCGCTTTGCTCGTGACGTAGCGGAACGGGATTCGAGACTCGAGCAGCACTCAATCAACTTATACGGTGTCTCACGCGGATGCACACTTATGGTATGTTGAGCACGCAAGGCTTCGCCTGCCGGGCGGAAAACGCGCACATCGGTACTCTCCCTGGTCCGGCTTCCATCGTTGGAGTCAATCCTCTCGAACCTGAGGGGCATCGGGTTCCCCCGACTTGAGTAGCTTCGCTCCATCTCCATCTCCATCTCCATCTCCATCTCCATCTCCATCTCCTCGTTCGCAGCTTTTGGAGGCGCACTGAAAACATGCTGGAGGTTACGGCATCGGCCTCAGAAGCCAACTTGATTCACCTGTGTTCCCGCTCGTCCGATCTGCACAGGGTAAGACACGGTTCTGCACAGGGTAAGACACAGTGGCAAGGCCAAGCCAACTGGTAAGACAGTGGTAGCGTTCAGCCATGGGATGTAGACATTGCGCGATGAAGCAACGCCAAAGGCATCAGAGGCCCTCCAAACCGTCTCGCCGGACTTGGCTTAGGCAGGTCGTCCGCCTCGGTCTCGCGCTTGCCGCACTGCTTCTGATGACCTGGTGCGCTGCAGTCGCCTACTTCTTCGTGAGGCAGGAGAGCATGATCTACCATCCAAAGCGCGTCCCGGTTCAGACTGCTGCGCTGCGTGGTCTGCAGCATCGGACGCTGAGACTCACCGCGTCCGACGGCGTAGCTATCGCGGCATGGCACGTCAAAGCGGACTCAGCAGCACAAATAACGCTCTACTTCCTGCACGGAAATGGAGGAAATCTCAGCTACCACGCGGACTTCATCGCAAACTTGGCTCGAATGGGCGTCGACGTGTTCGCGATCGACTACCGCGGCTTCGGCCTCAGTGAGGGCGCGCCCTCCGAGGCAGGATTGTACCGCGATGCATGCGCGGGCTGGCGTTACCTGACGAACGAACGCAAACTAAACCCCCAGCAGATCCTCCTCTTGGGTCAGTCCCTTGGTGGCGCAGTGGCTATTGACCTTGCGACAAGTGTGGAGGCGGCAGGGTTGCTTGTGGAAGGAACCTTCACCTCAGTTCCTGCGCTTGCGGTTGACCTGCATCCGTGGCTGCCGGCCAACTGGATCACTCGGCATCGCTTCCCCTCATTTGAGCGGATCGGCAGTCTCAAGATGCCGATCTGGATCATGCACAGCCAGACCGATGAGGTCATCCCCTATGCCCACGGGCTCGCGCTTTTCCGCCGAGCGAGCGCGCCCAAGCGCTTCATCTCACTTCAGGGCTTACACACCAAGGCGCAAGGTGTCATGGGCCCACGCTACTTCAAGATCATTGACGCCTTCGTCAAACGCGTAGGCCGGCCTTCAGCCCAAGGCCTAACTGACAGGATTCCGGCTCGCTAGGTGCAGCACGCCCCATGCTAACGACGACCATCATCAGGGCACTCGCATCTCAACGTAGTAGCAGTCAGCAGATGTCCAACCCGAGGATATGAGCCCGTACGCCGTTTTCACCGAGGGCCAGCCAAACGCTGTGCCAGCCAAACTCGCCGCGGAAGTCAATCCCGCGGCATTCACCCAAACTCCCCCGCCCATCACGAACGTGTTCAGGTAGCAGGGTCAACCGCGTGATGCATCTATACGTCGTCGTAAAGCGGTGGGATGCTCACTTGGAAATGAGCCTGAGCCCCTTGGCGAAGTCGCCTACGCCACACCCCCCGGTGCCGCATGCCGGCATGTACGACAGGCCCGCTGGCAGAAGCATCGTGAGCGAACGTATTGGGGGGACCGCCCAGCCCTGGTTTGAATGACGCAGGGCGCGGTGGGTCCCGCTGAGAGAGCGGCGATGCGTCTGCCAGCGGGTCAGCCACCACGCTGCTTCTGCCAGCGGGCCAGCCACCACGCTGTTTCTGCTAGCGGGCCAGCCATGAAACTGCGTCACCACAAGGACGGTTCATTCCTCCCCCCAAGTTAGCTGCGACCGCCCTGGCGACCACCACGCTACATGATGCCGTAAGCCAGCATAGCATCTGCGACCTTGATGAACCCGGCGACGTTAGCGCCCTTGACGTAGTCAATGAAGGCGTCGGATTCCTTCCCATGCTTGACGCATTGCTCATGAATGCGTTGCATGATCGAGCGAAGTTGCGTGTCTACTTCTTCTCGTGACCATGAGATGCGCAGCGCATTTTGACTTTGCTCAAGTCCAGAGACGGCAACGCCACCAGCATTGGCGGCTTTGCCTGGTCCGTAAAGAATCTTCGCCTCCTTGAAGTGCCTGACGGCAGCGGCGCTACTTGGCATGTTGGCGCCCTCGGAGATAAGCTTGACTCCGCTTGAGAGCAGCTGCTTGGCGTCTTCTTCCTCGATCTCGTTTTGAGTGGCGCAAGGAAAGGCGAGGTCGGCATCAACCGACCAAGGTTTTTTGTTCTTATGGAATGTTGCCGAGGAGAAGTGGTCGGCATAAGCATGAATGCGTCCGCGGCGCTTCTCCTTAAGATCAATCAGCCATGCCAGCTTTTCCTGATCGATGCCGTCCGGGTCGTGCACGAAGCCGTCAGAATCTGAGGCAGTGAGGGGCTTGGCGCCCAAAGCGATGAGCTTCTCCATGCAGTAGAGCGCCACGTTTCCCGACCCAGAAACAAGAGCGGTCTTCCCCCTGAGAGAATCGCCGCGGGTGGAGAGCATATTCTCGGCGAAATACACGGAACCGTACCCGGTTGCCTCGGTGCGAATCAGGCTTCCGCCGTAGGACAAGCCTTTGCCGGTGACGCTTCCTTCAAACTGATTGGCCAAGCGCTTGTATTGACCGAACATGAAGCCGATTTCGCGCGAGCCCACGCCAATATCACCGGCAGGTACGTCGGTGGAGGGTCCGATGTAGCGTACCAGGCCCGTCATCAGAGCGTGGCAAAAGCGCATCACCTCGTTGTCGCTCTTACCCTTCGGGTCGAAGTCCGACCCACCCTTAGCGCCGCCCATCGGTAACCCGGTGAGGCTGTTTTTGAAGACCTGCTCGTATCCTAAAAACTTGAGAATGCCGAGGTTGACTGACGGGTGGAATCGGAGCCCACCCTTGTACGGCCCGATGGAGTTGTTGAACTGCACGCGGTAGGCTCGGTTGACCTGCGGGCGACCTTGGTCGTCTTCCCAGGTCACGCGAAAGATGACGATACGGTCAGGCTCGGTCATCCGCTCAAGGATCTTGGCTTCTAGATACTTCCTGTTCTCATGCAAGAAGGGCATGAGCGAACCTGCGACTTCGTGAACTGCCTGATGGAACAGGGGTTGGCCGGGGCTCCGATCGACAACTTTCTCCATGAACTCATCAACAGATTGCTCAATGTTCATTGCTGTCTTTCTCCTGAGTCGACGGTGCGCCCGTTGGCAGAAGGGTTCGTCCGTCACTGCATACGGCGACGCGATCGCGATGCGGCGAGCGTGGCGTATCACCTCCGGGTTGTCGAGCGCTTTATCCCGCCGCTGAGCGTTGAACAGTCCCGGTACACGGTAGTTATTCTTCCGGTGCCAGCATTTCAGACGCCGGCTCGTCTTTTCGGAACACACCGGTCACTTTCCCTGTTGGTGCGCGCGTCTTTGTGCGTAAACCGGCTCCACCGCGATGCTGATCAACTAAGGACAAGGCTGTTCATCTGAGCCTGTTATCGCGCCCGCCCTCAGGGAAAAACCGCAGCATCCATTGGGGTACGTGAGAATTCCTCCAGGGACGTGAGCCGAAAGCTGGCTCAACTAAACGGACTGGCCCCTCACCGTCAAGAAAATCACACCGTGTTCGGCTTTAGCCTCCATGGCGAATATCTCCCGATCAACCACAGCGGCGTCGCCGTCGGCCCCGAGCTTACCTGGACTACGCAAGTCACCCCGGGAGATGCCTTTGACATTAATATTCTCGCCGCCGGCGTGGCCTTTTGGTACGCCCCGTTTGATGTTCCGCTAGCCGTCGGTGGCTCGTGGGATGTGGTGATGTCCTTCGTTGGTCAGAACGATCCTGTGCTGGCCACGCCGGCCATGCGGCTGGCTTACCTCTTTCGCTGAGCCGGCTGGCTTACCTCTTTCGCTGAGCCGGCAGAGTGGCGCCGTGTGGAAAAGCTACAGCTCGAGTCCTAACGCGGCTCGCCTCTGCTGGGAGGCCTGGATTGGAGGAAGTGTTCAGGTCGATGCCTGTGAAATAAGCCACCTCGCGGCTTACCTCCTCGGAAAGAATCCTCAAATACGGTAGGTATTCTCCAGTTTTTTCCTGCGGGGGCGCTCACGACCTGACTCATTTGACAGGCATTGATGCTTAAGTCACCGGCATTGAAGTGTTCAGGTACCCTCTGGGCAGAAGAGAACCTCGAGAACTGCATGCGTTACGATCGGAGAAGTGCGGTGAGCTGCGGATACTCGGTCATGAGGCGATTGAGCTTGGCGCGTACCAAGTTATCCCATCCTGCGTTGGCGGCGGGATTGGCCGGACTTGGATGAGGCAAGCATTCGATTCGGATATCCTCATCGGCTAAAGCTGTCTGCGCCCGCTGCTCGGCGAACTTGCCGATCCCCAAGACCCAGTCGACCCCCAACAAGCGGACGATGGCCGAGAGCGCTTGGTCGCACGCCGAAAACAGCGGGTCGCGCTCGTGGCGAGGGAGCTTGTCGGGCGTACGGTTTCGGCCGGTCTCTTCCAAGAAGGCTAGCGGGCAGTAGTTGTAAACCCAAAAGTGCGAGAAGAAAGCGTCGGCTGAGCCATAGTCATCAGCTGCCCAGCCCCAGAGTCGCTTTCCGCTCACTTCCCGGCGCGGGCAGTCGAAGCCGAGGATGGGGCGCTTGGGATGTTGCGTGGTCGGGGGTGCAATGCGGCCGCGGAGCTTGAGCCAGTCGCGCACGGACTCGATTTCGCCAAAAGGGATCCCAGTCTGCGCCATGCCAAAAGGGCCGGGATTCATCCCCAGGAGAAGAACCCGAGCTCCACGAAGCGCGAAGCGCTGGATGTATTCGGCGTAGCAGTCCCAGGCATACTCCAGTGGCTGGTAGGTCAGAGCGACGGGAGGAGCAAAGCGCAGTTCCTGAAGATTTCGCACCAGGTCGACGTGGACGCACACTAGCGCATTGCGTCGTTTAGCGAGCTTCAACTGCTGGCTTTCTTTCCTGGGCTGGCGCATCAATGGCACAAGACGGTGTGAAGATCCCTCCAACGCGCTCTAGCAGACTGAGGCGTCGCGGGTCAGCCGCCGCCGGACACTTCGGCGATTTCTCAGTACCCCATTAGAGTAGCAAGAGACTAGTCACATATCTAGTCATCTTCCAGCCCCAACCGGTTAGCCTACAGAGCGCTCCAGGCAGCGCTGCAGAATGGCGCCCACAAACGTTGCTCGTAAGTAGAATCCGAGCGGAAGATGTCTAGAGAGAGCTCCATCGCTATCGACTGCCCAGCGCCGAGACCTGGAGGAGGCGGCCTTAGGCCGCAGTTGCAGGGCCGCGCCGTCTTTGGCGGTGGTGATTTGACCGAGTCCGGCACCCACGCGCCCGGCAAGAAGTTCCCAGTCTTCTTGCAGCACGTGGGCTTCATCCGATGAGGGCGTCCAAAGCAGGGGCACGCCCAGGCGGCGGTCTGCAAAGGGAAGAGAGGCATGAGTTGCGATGGGGAACCACAGCACTCTTTGCAGCTTCGACCAGACTCGAGAGCCTTCCCAGCTTTCCTCAGCAAGCGCCTGAGGGGATGCGGAGGTTACGAAGGTGGATTCAACTGGCGCGCCTTGCACCGTCACCGGCACGGTCTTTAGCTCAACGTGAATCTGCGCGAAATCTGGTACAGGTAAAGAAGCACTTTCCGCTCCAAGCGCTTCCTCCAGCAGTGCGCCAGTCCAGCCTTTGCTGCGCATTGGATCAGCGGGAAGCGGGCGCGCGAGGTGCTGGGCAAGCTCGTTGAGCGATTGCCCGCGCAGAGCGCGCGCCCGCCGCATCAATTCATCTTCTGTCTGAGGTGCTTTCATTGTAAGTGTTCAGCCCCCCTCGAAGGCATAAAACCACGCTTCCCGAGGATGTTCCAGAATTGGCTTTCGTCCTCCGGCGTCGTCGTTACGCACCAAAGTGCGCGCCTCCTAGCCGTGCGGGCGCGCTCGATTCTGAAATACCCTCGAAAACCGACTAGGTTTGGGGGGTGAACGCTTACCTTTCATTGGATGGGTGCACCCGGCAAGGCGATGTCGTCCCCGCTCGAGGGCAACTAACCGATGTTGTTCATTTAGAGCACAGCTAGCCTCGAAACCTGCAGGCTCGCGGCGGAAACGACGTGCACTTAACAAGCGTCTCGACACGCTTCGCAGGAATGCAGCCTACGGAACGCTGGTCACTACTCGATCGTGGTGTATGGCAGGAGTCCGATGTTCCTAGCCCGCCTGATTTCGCGGGTCAGCTCACGCTGCTTCTTTGCCGTCAGGCCGCTAATCCGGCGAGGCACTATCTTTCCGCGGTCGGTCAGGAAGTACTTTAGCTTCTGAGCTTCTTTGTAGTTGAACTTAAAGTTCGGGTCGTCGCTGACAAAGGAAGCGCGCTTGCGTCCGCCGCGCTTGCGCCCAAAGCCATCTGAACCCGCATCGTCTCTATCGACATCTTCTTCAAAACGCGCCATTTGGGCGGATGCTATCAGAAAGCGGAGCTGCTGCAAGCTTCTTTGTTGTAGCTGGTCAGTGGCCTCCTAACCGGGAAAGCACGCTTCCCAAGGAGGCTTTGCATCCGTCTTCCGTCCTCACCCCATCCTCACGCACGATGAGCGCTGCGATGGAGTTCTCCAGGATCGCCCCAAGAATTAGCCGGTCACTCCTTGTCATGCTCGTGATTCCGAGCGCAGGAGCACCCACTTCGCGATCGAAGGAGAGATGTCACACATTTAGGTGGGCCTTGGGATGTCTTGACTGTCTCCGCGTAGAATCACGCTCGAGCGCGGCAACGTGTCGCTGCCGGCGACCGGGAGTGTTAGGCGGAAGATCGCTCCAACCGGCTCGTCAGTGATGACGTCGATTTTACCGTTCATCAGCTCCATGAGCTGCTTGACGATGGAGAGTCCAAGCCCGGTGCCCCCTGCGTCGCGGGAACGGCCGCGGTCGATGCGGTAGAAGCGTTCAAAGATCCGCTTGGCCTTGTTCAGCGGGATGCCAGGGCCCTGGTCGCTGACTTCGATTTGCACCCCTTGGGCCAGTCGCCGGAGCGCGACCTTTACCGCGGTCCCCTCGGCGGTGTATTTAATGCCATTGCTCACGAGGTTCATCAGCACCTGGTCGAGCGCGCGGGAGCTAGCGAATGCTGTGAAGTCCATGTGAGCGTCGCCATCTAAGACGAGCTTGACCTGTTTGGCGGCAGCTTGCGCCTCTAGGCTTCGGATGACGCTTTCGGCGATGGACGCGCAGTCGACGTACTCCAACTCGAGCCGGGTTTCGGGGGCTTCGAGCTTGGAAAGCATGAAGAGGTCGTTGACCAAATTTTCGAGGCGCTGCGCGTTGTCCAGCAGCGTCCCGAGAAACCGCTTGGCCAGTGCAGGTTCTTCAACCGCGCCGTCGCGGAGAGTTTCTGCGAATCCACGAATGGCAGTCAGGGGGGTGCGAAGCTCATGGCTGGCATTGGCCACGAAGTCCCGCCGGATCTTTTCCGCCTCTTTGAGGCGAGTTACTTCGTGAAAGATGCCGACCACGCCTTGCCCTTCGGCAAGGGGAGCGACGTACACCATGAGCCATGGTGCGGAGTCGGGTCGGAACAACCTTACCTCCTCACTCAAATGCTCTCCGGCGAGCGCCTGCGACACGATGGTTTGTAGTCTTGCGCTCCGCGTAGCTTCGGCGATGGTGCGGCCTTTGGGTTGACCGCCTAGGAGCCGGTTGAGGGCCCTGTTGCTAAACTCGATGCGGCCATGTGCGTCGGTGACGAACACGCCCTCAGCCATGGCTTCAAGAACGGCGTGCAAGCGTCGCTCCTTTGACCGGAGGTCAACGAACACCCGCTCCCAATTTTCGACGACGTCGTCCAGCACGAGGCCTAGACGGCTCACGGCTCCCTTCGAACCCAGTCGGATGCGGGCCTGTAGATCACCTTGATGCCACGCATCGGCCACGCGCCGGGCAGCTTGAATCGGTGCATCGATGTGACGCCTAACCCACAGAGTGAGCCAGCCTAAAAACAAAGCCAGGACGAGCGCGGCTGGCAGAAAAATGGCGCATTGCAGCTGCCACAACTCTTCGCTGCTGATTGGAAGGGCCCGCAGTCTCGAACGAGTCCAAGCAAGCAGCAAGCTCGCGCATAGAAGAGCTGGCAGCAACACCTTGAGCCAGAGGTTGGGTCCGAGCGAGCGCGTTTTATCCTCCTGACGCGCCGTCTTCTCGGGCTCGGTAGCCCACCCCTCGAATGGTTTCAATGCAGTCGCGGGCCTGGCCCAGTTTCTCGCGCAGACGCTTCACGTGCGTGTCCACAGTGCGCGTTTCAACGCCGCTCGCGTAGTCCCAAACCCGTTCAAGAAGCGCATCGCGGCTTTGTACCCTACCGTGCCGCTCGACCAGATCGAGAAGCAGTTTGAACTCGAGCGCGGTGAGGCCTATGAGCTCGTTTTCAACGCGGACCTCATGCCGTTCCACGTCGATCTGCATCGGCCCAAAGTCAAACTGATGGGGCTTTTGCGCGGCCACAGGTGCTTGTGCCCGACGCAAGACTGCGCCTACGCGCAACACAAGCTCACGCGGGCTAAAAGGCTTGGTGACGTAGTCGTCTGCGCCTAATTCGAAGCCGACCACGCGGTCGATCTCGTCGTTGCGCGCGCTGACCATGATCACGGGGAGCGTCTTGAGGCTTGGCGTCTGGCGAATCTGCCTGCAGATGTCGCTTCCCGAGATGTCGGGGAGCATGAGATCGAGTAAGACGGCGCTAGGCGGGCTGCTCTCTAGCTCAGCCAGAGCGGCTCTGCCGTTGGCCACAGCTACTACCTCGAACCCCCCTTGTCTGAGGTTGTAGCTCATCAGCTCGCGGAGGTCGTCTTCGTCTTCGACTATCAGGATGCGCGTTTTCATCGTAGCCGCTCAAGGAGCTTATAGTTTAGGGAGCCAGAAGTTTAGGAAGTCCAGTTTAGACTTTTAGCATGAAGTGATCAGGCGCATGTGACGGCCCTGTGTCAACAGGCTGGGCGTATCCGACTAGTCACTGGTGAGTCGGTTTCGAGGAGATTGTGCGCTCAGGCGCTGGGACTGGCCCACCGGAGCACACTAACCCATCGGAGCACACTTCGGCGCGTAAGGATGGGGTTCAACGAAGAGAGCCGAACGCACAGCCTCCTCGGGAAGCGTACCTTCCTCTTCCTGGTCGGCAAGCGATTGACCGGTTACCATCAGGGGTCGCAGAAGGCCGGTCTAGATGGCGCGTTCGCGTGCAGCAAAGGCAGCTACACGATATATGGAGGCATGTGCAATAGATGCAGTGACTGGAGGATATAGCTGTGAGCCTTTCCGTTGGAATCGTAGGACTTCCCAATGTTGGAAAATCCACGTTGTTTAATGCTCTTTCGTCCAAGCAGGCTGAGGCAGCAAACTACGCGTTTTGCACGATTGAGCCGAACGTGGGGGTGGTTCCTGTCCCCGATCCCCGCTTTGATGCGTTGCGAAAGCTTGTTCAGCCAGCCAAGGCGCAGGCAGCCCATGTCACGTTCACCGACATTGCGGGCCTTGTCAAAGGAGCTTCACGCGGTGAAGGGCGTGGCAATGCGTTTCTTAGTCACATTCGTGACTGCGACGCCATTGTGCATGTGGTCCGCTGCTTCGAAGATGCCGATATCGTTCACGTCGAAGGCAAGGTCGATCCCGTGGCAGATGCAGAGACTATTGAGACCGAGCTCATTCTCCGCGACATGGAGAGCCTAGAGAAGCGGTCGTTCAAGGTGCAAAAGCTTGCCAAGGGAGGCGACGCCAACGCAAAGCGTGCGTCCGCGCTGATCGAGCGGCTAACGGCTGCCCTCGATCAGGGGTCGCTGGCCGCCAAGGTCGAGGTGGATGAGGCCGACCAGGCGCTGGTGGATGAGTTTGGATTGCTCACGCGGAAGCCGATGTTTTATGTGGCCAATGTTGCCGAAGGCGAACTCACCGATGTAGAGGACAACCCACGGGTGTCTGCGCTGCGCAAGCGCGCGGCGGAGCGTGATGCGCCGCTAGTTGCTATCTCGGCAGCCATTGAGGCGGAAATCATGCAGCTGGACGAGGAAGAGCGAGCGGACTACCTGGATTCGTTGGGGCTTACTGAGCCCGGCCTCGATCAAGTCATCCGCACCGGATACACTCTGCTGGGACTCATTACGTTTTTTACGGCGGGCCCCAAGGAGGTTCGCGCGTGGACCGTGACCCGCGGCACGCGTGCGCCGGGAGCTGCCGGCAAGATACACACCGACTTCGAGAAGACCTTTATCCGCGCCGAGGTGATAGCGATGGACGACTATCTCAACTTGGGCGGTGAAGTGGCATGTAAGAATGCGGGTAAGATGATGGTGCAGGGCAAAGACTACGAGATGCAGGACGGCGATGTGGTGCACTTTCGTGTAGGCGCCTCGTCCAAGTAGTCTGGCGGGTAAGCGCGGGCTCGTATTTTCCGGCTAAGCATGTTCCAGCTAAGCGGGCGGCCCGTCAGTTAGAAGCGGCCGTTAAGGTGTTCGCGGAAGCGGAGCAGGTGTTTGTCCCTGTCCATAGGCGTATCCGGTCGGTCCTTGGTGGAAAGCGTGCCTTCCTGGTCGGAAAGCCACTGACCAGTTACTCCTTTGCGCCGCCCTCAACAAAGAGATGCTCGAGGCTCTCTTTAATGGGACCGACAGAGATCAGTTGCGCCTTATTTGTCAGAGCTGTGGCGGTTGCCGCTTGAAGCGCATCCTGCCCGTCTACCTCCAATCGAAGCAGTCCGTGTCCCTTTGAAAGGGACCCGAAGGACGAAAGGTTCTCCCAAGTCTCCTCGTCCGCCGCCTGCAAGACGATTTCGAACTTCCGCGTTTTCGTCTGCTGCAGTTCTGCGATTGTGCCATGTGCAGCAACCACGCCCTTGCGGAGGACGGCGACGCGATCGCACAGCTGTTCGACATCGTGCAAAATGTGGCTTGTGAAAAGAACAGTGTTTCCGGCGGCCCGCTGCGCTTCAATGAGCTCGCGCACTTCACGACGCCCGGCGGGGTCCAATCCGCTCATGGGTTCATCCAAGATCAGCAGCTTAGGCTTGTGCAGCAATGCTTGGGCCAGGCCGACGCGCTGCATCATCCCTTTTGAGAACTTCCCGATGGGCCGGTCGCTGGCGTGCGAGAGGCCGACCATCCTGAGCATCTCGTCGATGCGAGGCTTGCGCTCATCTCCGGGGACCTTGGTGAGGCGGGCGCTCAGCTCCAAAAACTCATCGGCGCGAAGGTATTGGTAGACGTAGGGATTTTCCGGCAGGTAACCCACCTGCCGGAGCACACTACGTTTCTGGTGCGACTGACCGAAGATGCGGATTGCACCTGCGTCGGGTCGTATGAGTGAGAGAATAGCTTTTAGCGTCGTCGTCTTGCCCACCCCATTGGAGCCGAGAAGTCCGAAGATTTCGCCCTCTCGCACGCTGAAGCTGATACCTTGTGCTGCGGGGATGGGCTTTCGCCAAAAGCCAATCCGGTAGGTTTTACGTAGTCCTTCGACTTCGAGTACGTGCGTTGAACCCATCTTCCTACTCTTTTACGTATATTAGTTGTATTGGCGCAAGAACAGAAGAATGTTTAGGTAACCGATCAGTGGTTCTCCGACCAGGGATGCACGCTTCCCGAGGAGGTTGCGCACTCGGCTTACGTTCTCAAACCCCATCCTCGCGCACCTAAGTGCGCTCCGGTGGGGTTCTGCGGGCGCGCTCGAGTGCACAACCTCCTCGGAAACCGACTTACCAGGGACTGACCGGATACTAGTTTAGAAGATCAAACGCTGTGCAATGAGGGCGGTAAGGCTATAATGTCGCGCGCCAAGAGGCCTGTGTGGAAGCAAATGCGACCGACATACCAAAGCGGCTAGGTCGCTATAGCGTTGTCCGACGACTGGGTCGTGGAGGCATGGCCGAGGTGTTTCTTTGCCGATCAGCAGGTGCTGAAGGCATTGAGAAACTTCTTGTGCTCAAGCGCGTGCTTCCAAAGCACTCGCAAAGCCCTAAGTTTGTCTCGATGTTCGTCAACGAGGCCAAGGTGGCGATGCGCCTAAACCACCCCAACCTGGTTCAGGTTTACGCGTTCGAGCAGGCGCAAGAGGGGTTCTTGCTCGCCATGGAGTTTGTCGATGGATTCGACCTCCACATGGTGATGCAGTCCCTCAAGAAGAAGCAGCGCGCCATGCCAGTTGGGCTTGCGGCTTATTGCGTGATGGAAGTCGCCAAAGGTCTGGACTACACGCACAACCGAAAAGATGAGCACGGGGAGCCTCTTGAGATTGTGCATAGCGATGTTAGCCCGCAGAACGTGCTGATCAGCTTTGAAGGCAATGTGAAGCTGGCGGACTTCGGTGTATCCCGTGCCAAGCTTGTTTCGGATGAGCCGGGTGTCATCAAGGGCAAGTGCGCGTACATGTCGCCTGAGCAGGCGAGGGGCCTCTCGCTCACTCGAAGAAGCGACGTCTATGCGCTGGGGGTCCTGTTAGCTGAGCTGCTTACAGGGTGCTCAGTCTATCAAGCTACCGGACGGCTTCAGTTGCTTGAGCATGTGCGTGAGGGGCGGGTGCGTTTGCCACGCCAGTCTGAACCGCAGGTGCCTTTCGAGGTCAATGAGATTGTGCGTCAAGCTACGGCACTTGACCCCCAAGAGCGGACAGCCGATGCGCGTACGCTGGTGACGCGGCTTCGGAGGTTTTTGCACGCGCAACCGGAGGTGTATGACGCGACAAGTCTGGAGCACTTCCTTCAATCGCTCATGCCCTCGCGCACGCATGACGTAGATGCTGTTGCGCCAGCTGCATCGGAGGAACCCACAGCGGCCCCGGCCACGAGCGTTGGTCGCATTCTACCAAGATCCGGTGAAGTAAGAGAGCGGCGGGAGGCCGTGGTTGTTGCCGGGCGCTTTCGGTTCAGGAGGGCGGCTGAGCAGCACGAAGTGCGTGAAAGCAGGACGCGGGTCCTTAGCCGCACCACGCGTGTTGTTGAATCCATTGCCTACAAGGCTGATGCCGTCCTGACCTGGCCCGGCAAAGAAAGCGGACTCGACCTCGGCAAAGACGGCAGGTTCTCGATCCTTCTCGGATTGGGGAAAAGTTCGATCAACGACTCCCTCAAGGCTTCTCAGCTTGCGCTTGACATCATCGATGCCGTGGCTGGGCTTCAACCCGACGCGTCGTTGCCACATACGGTGTCGCTCGGCGTCGCACGAGGCGTCGTTCTGACGCGGCGGGACGAACAAGGGCGCTTGCTGCATCATCGGGCGGATGATGGGGTTGTCGAACTAGCGGAGCAGCTTGCCAAAGCTGCAAAAGTAAACCAGGTGCTGGCTACTGGAGAGGTCTATCGATGGGCGCGGAGGGAGTATCTCTTTGACGAGCGAGGCCATCGCACCATTCGTCTCAAAGCGGCGCTGCCGGGGATGGAGCAGCCTGAGGTTCGAGCCTACAAGCTCTTCGGGGTGCGGCCACCGGGTCAAGAGCTGACCGCACCTGCTGCGCACATGCCGACCCTGTTTGGCCGTGAGGCGGAAGTCGAGGTCGTCAGAAACGCTCTGAAGGAAGCATGTGCGTTGCGACAAAGCCGACAGGTGTCCGTCATCGGTGATCTTGGTGTCGGAAAGACTTCGGTGGTGGCCGCCGCTCTTCGGACATTTCGGCCCTCGCTTCACGTGCTGAATGTGGAGCCTGGATTCGTCAATGCCGGCACACCTCTAGGCGTGGTGACCGAGCTGGTTAGGCAGGTCTGTGGCGCGGAACGCGACGCGACAGACGAGGTGTCGCGTCAAGCACTCAAGCGGTGCGCTTCAAAGCTTTTTGAAGATGAGGAGGAGCGGGCGTTTGTGCTCCTGTGGTTTAGCCGCCTCATGTTTCCAACTAATACAACGCATGCCGACGACCGCCCTTTCGGTGGAACGCAGATGGTGGCGCGGTCGGTGCAACTGGTCATAGAGAAACTGGCGCAGAAGAGGCCAACGGCGATCTGGCTTGATAGCGTGCAGTGGATCGACGGGGCCAGCCTCTCCACGTTTTTGCTATGTGCTCGGAGGACGTGCCGGCTTCCCATCATTTGGATCTTTAGCGGACGGGTGCAGGCGCACGCGCTCTCCTTTGTGCCAAGTGCCGCCACCATTTCGCTCAAGGAGCTGGATGAGCATGCGAGCCGCCAGCTCATTCAGCACAGGTTTAACGAACGAAAGGTTCCTGACGAGCTTTTTTCAGCGATTGCCGAGCGCGGCGGAGGGAACCCCTTCTTTCTCAACGAGCTAGTTGACGCCTCCTTAGATTGTCAGGCTGTGGTTGTTGATGAGCATCGGGCTCGGATCGAAGCGCCGCTCGTCCTACCGAGCACCCTGGAAGATGCCGTACGGGCGCGGCTCCGAGAGCTGCCTGCTCTCGAGCTTCGGGCGCTGCAGTGGCTAGCCGTTGCGGGCGTAGGGCTCAAGCTGTACGAAATGGATGCACTGGCTCAGGTAAAGCTGGGGCCCGCGTTCGATGCACTTCTCGCTCGCCAGATCGTGCGACGACGAAACAGCGATGGGTATGTCTTCGTCAACGCCACAGTAAGACAAGAGGCCTACCTGGTCATCGACAAAGATGAGCGGGAGAAGATGCACCTGCAGGTGGGTGCTCTTTTGCGAGAGAGCGGCATGCCATCGCGCGCGGCCCGCATCGCGTACCACTTCGACTGCGCAGGCAAGAAGCACTTAGCTGCACAATGTTACCTCGATGCCGGGCATGCAGCGCGCACGGTTTACTCCTATGAGGATGCGTTGCAGCTCTACCAGCGTGCTCTGTCGCTAAGTCCGTCCGACACCACGCTAAACTTTGAGGCGCACAAGATGTGCGAGAATGTTTATCGGCTCACGGGGAGGCGTCTTGAGCGCCGGCGCGAGTTGGAAGCCTTGGAGCGTTGCGCTGAGCGAAGTGAGAACGCGGCTTGGAGAGCCACAGCGTGCCTTCGCCTGGCGCGTTACCTCCTTGACACGCGCAGACCGGCCGGAGTTGAGTCGCTGGTCGACCGAGCATTGCGTCTTGCGCGTGAGGGAGGCGAGGCTCGTCTACAAGTGGAGGCGTTGCTGATGAGGGCCAATCTGTGCCACGCGCAGGGCAGATCACGCGATGGTTTGCAAGCTTGTGCTTCTGCACTCAAGCGTCTCAAGAAGGACGACTGTTTGTTTGACCTCAAAGGTCAGGTGCTCACCCAACAGAGCGTGTTGCTTCGACATGCGGGAATGCGGGAGCAAGCGCTCAGCTCCAGCGCGCGCGCTGCGGTTCTGTTTGCAGACACTCCTTACAAAGGCTTTGCTGCTCAAGCTCTCCATCAGCTTGGGAAGGTGCTTGCGGCGAGTGGCTCTTACGAAGACGCGATCACGGTGCTACGGAGCAGCATCGCTCTTGACTGCGATGTAGGCGACTTGCTCAACCTTGGTGTGAAGCTCTCGACGGTTGGGCAGCTTTACTTTGAGCTTAGAGATAGCACGAACGCACTGCAGTACTTGCAACGGGCGCTCGATGTTTTCGCTGCTTGCAACGAGTATACTGGCCGATGCCGAGCTCTCTCCTCAATGGCAGAGTTTCAGCTTGAGAGTCGCCACGATCCTGAGCGAGCCACGACCTACCTGGACGAAGCCCGAAGAATCGCTCTTTGGAACAACGACTGCTACGATCTTGCTCGAGAACGGCTTGTTAGAGCGCAACTAGAGATGACACTTCGGCGTTACAAGGAAGCTGATGCTAGCGCACGAGAGGCCATTGAGCATGCGGCCAATGCAAAGCTTGATGAAGTGGAGATGATGGCGGTTGCCCTTCAATCGGCTGCACAGGCGGAGCTGGGATTCTCGGAGCTCGCTGTGGCAAATCTAACACGGCTGCGAAGGCGCATCGAGGCCGGAAACCGGTCACCCCGTTCAGAGAAGTTGTTTTGGGTGGCCGGGCAAGTGTACCGTCGGCTTCAGCAGCCTGCCGATGCAGAAAAGATGCTACATCGCGCCCAGTCGATGTTAGAACTAAAGTCCTCGAGGATCCAAACCGCCTCCGTCCGTACGCGCTTTCTTAGCTCCAGTCTACCGGACATCAACACCGCCGTCTCGAGTCTGCAGTAGGCGGCGCGTTTGCTGTGGCCGTGTGGTGTGGTCGGGCGGCGTAGTCGGGCGGTGTAGTCGGGCGGTGTAGTCGGGCGGTGTAGTCGGGCGCTGTGGCCGTGTGGTGTAGTCGGGCGAGCAACAGAGCATGGATGACCGCCGGCTGGTATAAGTTGCCGAGAGGCGTCGGCTGGTGAAAAGCTCATGGCGGAATCCAGTACGTGATGATCAGTATGTGTGGCCAGGTCAGAAGGCCGCGTGGTGCGAGCGAGAGAGACCTAGACGATGCGAGGGTTAGTGCTATCCGGAGGCGGCGCACGAGGCGCGTATAACGCGGGCGTGCTGAGCTATCTCTACGGCGATTTCTCGTTGCGCCTAGGCAGGACGCCTCATCTTCCGATCGTTTCCGGTGCCAGTGTGGGCGCGGTCAATGGTGCGTTTTTAGCATCCGTGGCCGATGATCCATGCGCAGGAATCCATCGGCTCACGCGACTCTGGCGCGACCTGACCTTTTCACGTGTTCTTCGCTTTGGTATGCCCCAGCTGGCTCGGCTACCCCGCATGTTGTTAGGGGAGCGACCGGCTCTCGGGCTCGTCGATGCGCAACCCCTTGCGGCGCTGATAGCCGGCGAGATCAGTTGGAGAAAACTGCGCGCAAATATACGCAGCGGCGAGCTGCATGCCCTGACGGTGACGGCAACTCACGTGGCGACTGGCACACCTACAGTCTTCTTACAGTCGGCGCTTCCGTACGAGGATGTGGCGAGGCTTGGCCGACACATCAACATGCAATCGCACGTCATTACGCCGCATCACGTCTTGGCGTCTGCGTCGATCCCCTTAATTTTTCCGCCAGTGCAAGTGCAACGCAGGTACTACTGTGACGGCGCCTTGCGCTTCCACACACCTCTTGCGCCAGCGTTGCACCTTGGCGCAACGCAGCTTCTCGTTGTCAGTGTCTCGAAACGGGTCCCGAGCGAGCTTCCACCGCACACGACCGAGCGCGTCCCTACCATCGCATCCGTGCTTGGAAAAATCTTCAACGCCTTCTTGATTGATCCCTTTGTTTCGGATCTGGATGAACTTCAGCTGATCAACAGCATGATGATTGATGGGCATGCGGCGTTTGGTCCTGAGTTTTCGGCCCGATTGGCGCAAGCGGCGGAGGCGCGAAATGAATCGCCTCGCCGGGCGGTCAGTGTGGTGTCCATCGAACCGAGCATCAATATTGGCAAACTCACCGCGGACTACCTGAGGGAACAGCGACCTGCTCTGAGGCGCACCTGGAGCAACCCGATGGTGCGAGCGCTGTTTGATCTCGACGACCTATACGAAGCCGACCTCGCTAGCTATCTGCTGTTCGATGGCGGCTTTGCGAGCGAACTGATGCGCCTTGGCTATCAAGATGCTGCTCAAAAGGAAGAAGAGCTTCTTACTTTCTTCAACGACCTCCCGTGAATATAGATTAGAACCCGGCTCGAGGATAGCGACTGCACGTTTCTGTTAATTGTGGAGGTGGTTCCGGGTACACTAAGAGGTGTATTGCGCCGCAATGCAGCAGGACCTACCACCTTGTCGACCCAAGACGCAGATCTAGAGAGCGCCCTCAATCAGGCCAAGGGGCACGTGGTGCGCCGTCAGCATGCGGCCGCAGAAAACTTGTGCCGGCAGATCCTTGCAGCACGCCCCGAGTTCGATGATGTGCGGGTGCTTCTGGCTATGTCGCTTCTGGCGCTAAAGCGTTTCGACGAGGTGAGGACAGAGATGGATATTGTCGCGCATCGGCAACCACGCCGGTGGGTGGTCCACTGGTTGATCGGGGAGTCGTATGCTCGGCAAGGCCGCAGAGCTCGGGCGCTGGAGTCTCTGGGGCGAGCCGTCGAGTTAGATGCGGCCGATGAAGGTCTACAGGCTCGTGTAACCACTCTGCGCTCCCGTCCCGATAACGCGGACGCCTTACTCAAGCAGGGATGTGACGAGGAAGAGCTCGAAGCGGTTCAGACAGAGATCTTCAACTTTTCAACTGCGTCGCCTCTTCGCCAAAGGCACGAGGGAGATCCCTTCCGCGATAAAACCGCAGTCAGTTTCACCGATCCGAGCAACATGATGATGCAGGAGAGCACGGTTATCGTCGACGCTTCTGAACTTGAAGAGGTTTCAGAGACACAGCATTCAAAGCAGAACATGCGTCCTGCTTCAACTCATCACGGGAGTTTTGATCTTGAGCTTGAACCAACCGTCGTGCGCGAAGCTCCCTCCGGATTAGCAAGCGGCGCAGGAGGTCCTAAGACGAATCTGAAAGGGGAACAAAGTCCGCGCACGGCTGTCGCAAGCAATACGCGGAAGTTGCCCGCTATGGAACATGTTGCGCCAGGTCGGCGGAGGCCGCGACGGAAACGACGTCAGCGACGCGTGGCCACCTGGCTTTTGCTTTCTTTGCTTCCGCTTTCAGTGGCCGCGGCGACATTCTTCGTCGTTCGAGGCTATTTCGAGAGGCGAATCGACACGCGGCTTGAGCGCGTCGCAGGCAAAGCACTTGGCACGGGCACCCCGAAAGCGATGAGAAAGGCTGCGCGCGAAGTGGAGCGGCGTAAGTCAGGCAATCATTTTCGGCAGGCGCTCTGGGCCCACCTATTGGCCGCTTCTGCATACGAGCAAGGCAACAAGCAGTTTCAGGAGGCAAGGGCGGCAGTGGATGCGCTGGGCGGAGGAGGTGAGCACTCAGCTCTCCAGCAACGGATGGCGCAAGGGTACGTGCTGCTTATGCTCGGCAAAGTTCGCGAAGCTCAAGCGCAACTCGCGCGCTTTGCCGGTGAAGCCAATCCCGAGTATTTCTACCTGAACGCCCTAATCAACAGCAGCCTTAACAAGGACGCAGAAGGTTTTGCAGCGGCAAAACGAGCAGCTCAAGTTGGAGAAGCTGCGCCGCGCTACGTCGCTCTCTTAGCGCTGACCGAAGCGAAGCTCGGACGTACGGCGTCCGCCCTAGCGCGCATCGAAAAAGCTGAGAAGAAGCAGTCTGCGCCAAGTTTGCGGCTCGCTCGTGCGCGCATCCTGCAGGAAAGTGGGAGCGACCCGGTGGAAGCAATGCAGCAAGCGACTCAGCTGCTTCGTCTCTCAAGCGAGCGAATTACCGAAGCACAAAGAGCGTGGGCTCATCTTGTTTTGGCAAGGCAACTACTGATGCAAGGGGCTGTGCCGAGTGCGCTCAAGCATGCTTACCAAGCCAGTGACGCTACTTGGTACGGAACCGAAGAGTTCCACTTGGCGATGGGCGAGCTCTACCTTCGAGCCGACAGTCCTGGCAACGCAAGGGCGCATGTTGGTAAGCTCCCAGAAGCATACGCAGACGGGCATCGACGCGCTCTAGTCGTGGCACAAGTGGAAATGGCAGAAGGCGATTACGCGGCTGCACGAAGGGTGCTCAAAGAAGCCCGGCCTGGGCCGGATGCTTACATGGTTCAAGGAGAGGTGGAAGAGGCGGCAGGCAGCTACCACGCGGCGAAAGACTTCTTTGAGCGAGCTGCGAAGGCACCGAAATATCGCTTTGAAGCGACGCTGAGCATCGCTGGTCTGCTGATTAAGGAGAAGGCACACGATGATGCTTTCGATCTTATACAGAAGGCACAGAACCAAGCACCTGAAGATCCTAGAGTGGACAAGTTAGCGGTGGCGCGTCTACTTGGGCTGGATAAACTGCGAGAAGCAGACGAACGGCTTGAAGCGTCCTTACGTCGTCACCCTGATGAACTGGATTTGGTGATGATGAAAGCGGAGGTGAGCGAGAGGCTGCAAGACTACGAGGCGGCATTCATCGCACTTGGTACCGTCGCCGAAAAGCGACCTCGCGATGCCTCGACTCAACTGCGATTAGCTAATGCGGCCGAACAAGCCGGTCATGTGGATGCAGCTCGGCAGGCGTATCAGGCGGCGCTTAAAGCCGAGCCGGCTGATCCGTCTGCGCACTTGGGTCTCGCTGGTCTCGCCATGCGAGAGGGGGATCTAGACGCTGCGCGCGAGGTGCTCGCCGAGATGAAGCTGGAAGGGGACAAAGCTGTACGGAGGGCCGAGCTGGCGGCAGCTGTTGAAGTTGCTGGCGGCGTGGGAGCGGCAGGGCGGGCGCAGGTTGAGCAGCTGGCAAAACAGCATGATACAGCCTTGCTTCTGACCTCCCTGGGGTGGCTAGAGCTTCAAGCCGAGCAGGACGAGGCTGCTGAGCGCGCGTTTCGTTCTGCTTTGAAGAAGGAGCCAAAGACGCCGGAAGCCCTGCTTGGCTCTGCCGTAGTACAGGTTCATCAGGGTCGCACACAAGAAGCCAACGCGTTGATCGAACGTGCCGAAGCCATGGCAGAAGATGCCCAAGTGTCGCCGGATCGGTTTCGTGCACGCGTTAAGGTGGTGCGAGGCAACGCAGCGTTTGAGCTTGGGGAGCTAAAGAGAGCTTCCACCCTTGCCCAGGAGGCGCTCGCGCTGGACGAACAACTCGGTGAGGCGCATCTTCTGGTTGCGCTGGTGAAGGGGGAGCGATCGCAAAACGCCGCTGCTGAGCTCCGGAAAGCGGTCAAAGGGATATATGCGCCTCCGGAAGCTGTGGCGAGATTGGCGTTCGAGCTCAAGAAGTCAAAGGAGTCGTGTCACTTCGCTTCGCTCTACCTTGAGCGAGCGCCGCAAGGTTACGACGCAACGCGTGCCACACAGATCGTCAGGCGTTGCAAGCAGTAGCGTTACGTTCCGTTCGAGAGTAACCAGACGGCAACGAAGGCGAGGCCCGATGCCAACACAGCGAGGGCAACGGTCCAAAGCCAAAGCTTCCTGTTGCTCTCGCCCTGCGGCACGGGGCTGAGCAGCGAGGATCGCGCTTGCGTATGCGAGTCACGGCTCTCGTGCTCCAGCACCGATGCCAAATCCCCCTGACCGGACTCCACCCAACTCACCTGGCTCTTCCTCTCGGAGTCCGGCTCTCGCTTATCTGCATTATGGCGGATGTAGGTGTCCAGGGCGGAGGCCACTTCAAAGTCGTCCTCGAACCACGTCCCAGGGTGCTCGAATCCACTTCCGCGCATTGCAGATGAAAGGACGAGCTCGCGGGGAGAGAGAGGCTCGGCTCCACTTTCGATGCTTTCGTCTTCAATGGAGGTAAACCTCTCCAGCTCTTCTTGGATCAGGCGGTTGATTGGGGATCTGTGGGGAGCGGTGCTCGGCCGGTCGTTGAGGACGTAGGTTTTGATCAAATTGGCAATGTCGTACGACGTGACCTTTAGTTGATGGCTGAAGAGATATCCGGCCAATGCATCGCCAAACTCACGCGCCGTCGCGTAGCGTTCGTTGCGGTCGCGCGTCAACGCTTGTAGGAGAATCGTTTGAAAGTCGCCGTCAACTTCGGGGTGTAGTGGCATCAGGTCCGGTACCGCTGCCTGCTGAACAAGCCGCACCGTCTGGTAGTCGGAACTCCCCAAGAACAGCCGGCGACCTGCCAACAGTTCCCATAAAACGATGCCCAGGCCAAAGATGTCTGCACGCGCATCCACCTCCTCGCCTGAGGCCGCTTCAGGAGATAGATAGCTAAACTTGCCCTTGACGACGCCCGGATCCGTTCGTTCGAGCTGGGTAGCTGCTTTTGCCAAACCGAAGTCGGTGAGTTTGGTCTCTCCCCTGCGTGAGAGCATGATGTTAGGTGGAGAAATATCGCGATGCACAATGCTTAGAGGCTGTCCCTCTTCATCCAAAAGCTCGTGTGCATAGTTGAGGCCACGGCATGCTTCCATGCAGATGTAGATGGCTTCGGCAAGTCCTATACGCTGTCCCTGCTTGCGTAGGGCTTCTCCCAGTCTTTTGAGGTTTGGCCCGTCGACATACTCCAACACGATGAAGTAGGTGTCATTGGCCACGCCGATATCAAATACGCTGACGATGTTGGCGTGATTGAGACGGGCTCCGAGGCGAGCTTCATCAAGAAACATCGCCATGAACTTCTCGTTCTGTGCTAAGTGGGGGAGCACGCGTTTGATAGCGACTTTCTTGCGAAAGCCCTTCATGCTTGTCGCCTCACCGCGGAAGACCTCGGCCATGCCGCCGGCCTCGAGACGCTCTATGACTCGATAACGTTGCTCCACTAGTTCCTACTTAAGAGATAGGTCGTTCTTACAACCACAGACATATCGTAGCAAAATCAAATGCTAAAAGGCGACCTAATGCGTCTAGGGCGAGGAAGCACCAAACCACATCACCAGCCGCCGGGCGAGCACGAAAGGAACTTCTGGAGCGGGTTGCGGTCTAAGGCGGTCCTGCAGATTGCTCATCTTCGGGACCACGCTAGGCTCAGGTCGGCTGGTGCCTCTCCTACTCGAATGGCCAAGTGCGAAGCCGTGACCAAAGATGGTGAGGTTTCCTAATGAGCAGTGTCATGTCTGATGTTCTCATAGCTCCGTCTCTTCTTTCCGCGGATTTCGCCAATTTCCAACGCGATCTGCAGGAAATCACGAGTAAAGGCGCCGATTGGGTCCACCTGGACGTCATGGATGGCAACTTCGTACCTGAGATCACCTTTGGAGCGCAGCTGGTCGCATCCCTTCGCCAGCACACCGATAAGCTGCTTGACGTGCACCTCATGACGATGCGTCCGGAGGACCGAGTAGCGGGCTTTGCGGAAGCAGGCGCCGACCAAATATGCGTGCATGCGGAGGTAAGCCCGCACCTGCATCGAACCGTGCAGTTGATCAAGTCGTTTGGGAAGAAAGCAGGCGTCGCTCTTAACCCCCACACGCCAGCTCAGATTGTAGAGCACGTGCTTGATGAACTTGATCTCGTGCTGGTGATGAGTGTCAATCCCGGCTATGGGGGGCAAACATTCATTCATAGCTCGCTTGATAAGATTGCTCAGCTTCGGCAGATGATCGAGAAACGAGGGCTGCCTACGCGACTGCAGGTCGACGGCGGAATCAAAACGGGAACGGCACGACAAGTCGTTCAGGCTGGGGCCGATGTGCTGGTAGCCGGTAGCGCCATCTTCGGAGCTGCTGACCGCGGAGAGGCCATCGCCGCTCTTCGACGCGACGTGAAGTAGAAAGACCCAATGCGCTTTTTCAAGTACGAAGCCCTCGGCAACGACTTCATCGTCTTCAATCAGCAGTCACTCAGATGTGAGCTTGAACCCGCACTTGTTCGGCAGATGTGTGACCGACACGTGGGAGTAGGGGCAGACGGTATTCTCCTCATCAACGGAAGCAAAGATCGGGCGAGAATGCACGTGATCAACTCCGATGCAAGCCGCTCGGAGATGTGCGGTAACGGCCTGCGCTGCGTGGCGCTTCACCTTTTAGGGGACGCTGAGGGAACCCTGGCGCTCTACAGCGATGTCGGTCAGCACACCTGCAGTGTCAAGGCAGGGCGGGACGGTGGACACATGGTGGCTGTTACCATGCCTTCGCCGAGCTGGAAGTCTCCAGATGGAGGTGAGGCATGGGTTGATCAACGGATACCCTTTGAAGACCGAGAACTGCTTGTGAGCTTTTTGAGTTTCGGCAATCCCCACGCCGTCCTTTTCGAGCTGGAAGGTTTAGACTTCGAGGTACACGGACCGAAGCTCGCGTCGCACCCTATGTTCCCCAAGGGTGCTAACGTTTCCTTTGCCAGGACGCGACCATCCGCCGATGCCATCGACCTGACGGTATGGGAGCGAGGCGCTGGGCTGACGCAAGCATGCGGCAGCGGAGCCTGCGCCGCAGCCGCGGCAGCCGTTCGGACGGGGCGGCTCAGACTTGGGGAGCGAGCCGCGATTCATTTACCAGGGGGCACACTCGCCGTCACCGTGGAAAAGCACGGCGTGCTCATGGAAGGACCGGCAAGAAGAGTTTTTGACGGTGAATACCACTTCGAAGAACCGACTCGCTAGGGAGTGACCGGATACGCCGGGTCTGCTAGTCGGGAACTCGCTTGCCGTCGATGCGCTGTGCCTCTGTAGTTTTGACCGCGGAGTCGGTGGTCAGACGGTCTAGAAATGCATCCACAGCGAGCCTCACATCGCCGTCAGCCCAGCGGTCGTCGCCGTGGCCCGCGCCTTTCACTAAGTGGAATGTGGTGTCAACGCCCTTTAGCAGAAGTTGCTCGTGCAGGAGCTTGGACTGACGTGGTGGCACCGTGCAATCCTTCTCACCCGCCATGATGAGGAAGGGAGGTGCATCCGAGCTGACGTAGGTCAGTGGACTAGCTGCCTGTGCGGCATCGGGACATTCTCTAGCGGGACATCCGATGAGGATAGACTCGGGTGAGTCTGCGGCCTCCGCGTCTCGATGCTTTTCGCATGTGTCGGGCCATTGCATATTCATCCGAAGAAAATCAGTCGGCCCCCACCAATGAATGACGCCGGCTACGGTTGAGGAGAACGAGTCGAGGCGGGTTCGATTCGCATCGCGAAAATGACCTGTTAGTCCAGTGAGGGAGGCTAGGTGTGCGCCAGCAGAGGCTCCCCAAACATAGATCCGATGGGGATCGACGCGGTAGATTGATGCACGCATGCGGATGAAGCGAACCGCATTCTTCACATCGACAAGCTGGGCGCGAAACGGCGCTTCCCAGCTGAGCCGGTAGCCTACGCTGATGACCACGAAGCCGTCGCAGGTTTTGCGGAGAGCCCATTTGCGAACGGAGCGCTTGGCAGCAGTGGCCCACGCGCCGCCGTGGAGCCATACGAGGGTAGGGAACGGCCCCGCACGCTGAATGTTAGGTTCGTAGATATCCAGGGTTTGGTGTGGGCTGTATGGAGCGTAGTGAATGCCCCGGCGTGCGGTTGCTACGCAGCGTGAGGCCGGGAGCGGGCGCGGTCTTGACCGTCCACAGCCCCACAACGTACAGATCATGCAGAAGATAAGCAGAAGTTTGATGTTCAAGCTTCGAACTTACTTCCCACGGAAGTGAATGCAACAGGTCTTGCTGCATCGCCATATCGCGACCTTCTACGGGAAAATGCCGCGCTCTTTGTACGTTACGGCTATTTTATCAATGGCATCCACAAGTGCCGCTGTTCGAAGGTCAACGCCATCATGCATCCGCTCGCGCATCTCGCGAATGCGCTGGTACGTTTCAACCATGGTCTCTTCGAGTCCGGAATCCACCAGATCTGCCTCGCCGGCTCCCTGCGTTGCGAGAGCACGTGTGTCAGTGGGCAAAGCTTTGTCCGTGAGATTCTCTACTGCTCCGATTATGCGACTGAAGGCGGCCTCATCGAAGCGGCGCTCCATCCGACCGAAGCGGACGTGCGAGAGATTCTTAACCCACTCAAAATATGAGACGATGACACCTCCGGCATTGAGATAGAGATCGGGAATCACAAGCTTCCCTGCCTCGTTCAGCATCGAGCTGGCCTCTGCCGTTGTAGGCCCGTTGGCCGCTTCAGCGATTATTTTCGCCTGGATCTTCCCCGCGTTCGCGCTGGTTATCTGATTTTCGAGCGCGGCCGGAATAAGAATGTCACATGGAAGCTCCAGCGCTTCGATGCTCTCTTGCAAGAAGGTGCCTCCCGCAAAACCACGAACGCCATTATGTTCGTCGATGTGCTCTTTTAGAGCATGAATATCGAGCCCATCCTGCGAGGCCACTGCCCCATCACGTTCCGCTACGGCTACCAAAGTAGCCCCACCTTCAACAAGGAACTGAGCCGCGTGATAGCCGACGTTGCCAAAGCCTTGAACGATGAACCTCTTGCCCTTCACGCCGAGTGCAAGTCCAAGCTTGCTCATGTCCGCTTTATGATTGCATGCCTCACGAATGCCGAAGTAGACGCCTCGCCCTGTCGCAGCGACCCGCCCTCGAATCCCACCTTGGGAAACGGGCTTGCCAGTTACACACGCTGGGGCGTGCAGACTTCCTCCCGCAATGGAAGCGTAGGTGTCTGCAATCCATGCCATCTCGCGCGGACCCGAACCCATGTCGGGCGCCGGAACGCTTGAACCTGGTCCGATAAAGTTTTTCTTAGCAAGCTCGAAGGTAAACCTGCGGGTGATGCGCTCAAGCTCACCCTCCGAGTAGTTCAGCGGGTTGATGCACAGGCCACCTTTTGCGCCCCCGAATGGCACCTCCGTCAGGGCGCATTTGAGTGTCATGAGTGCGGCTAGCCCCATGACCTCATGCTCGGTCACCGCTTCGCTGTAGCGGATGCCTCCCTTTGTCGGTTCACGATGGTGACTATGTTCGGCACGGTAGCCGTGAACGACTGCGATGGACCCGTTGTCACGGCGTATGGGAAAGCTCACTCGGAGAACCGAGTTGCATTCGCGAATCTGCTTGAGCAGGTCCCCACTATGTTGGGTATGGGCGCCTGCCGCATTGAAGGAGCGATTGACCTCGCTCAATAGGTCATGCGTCATATGTCACTCCTCCTAAATGGGCTGAACTCATCGGATGCCAAGTCGAGGAACCTAGACATCGGAGTCGTCAAGGCCAGTTGATGCGATGCCGAGCGCGCATGGAGCAGGCTCATCATCATCCCTGGTCCCGAATTCCGGTTCCTTCTCGCGCTACATTACACCAAGGCAGCTCCCATCGTGCAGATTTTGCGCGTCATAGTACCACCCCCTTGCGCGGAAGCACCTTGGGCGGGAGATGTTCGTCGCCCAGCGCGTCGCGGAGGTTTCGCTCGATGGTGCGACACAAGCTCGAGAGCGGCGTGTCATCCATCCTATTTTCGAAAGGATCTTCGGTACGCGCTCCGATGAGGTCTAGTACCAGGAACACGAAGCTAATCACAACGGAGAACGGAATGAGTGACGGGCCAAGTTCGCCAACGAAGGAGAACGGGAGGATCGTGGCATGAACATAGACAAACACACGCTGATAGTAGCTGTAGGGGCGGGGGAAGGGCGTGTTCTTGATACGTTCCGACCGCCCTTGGATGTGGTTCATCTCGACAAGAATTTGCTCCATATCTATGTAACGAAATTCACTTAGCCAACCCTCACGTCGGGCGTGCCGAAGCGCCCGCCCCTGGATGTGCAGGATGATGTCGGCTGCATTGTCCGCCTGGCACGCCTGATCAAACTCGGCCTCATCGAGCAGTGGGCGAAGCTCGGAAAACTCGTTTCGCGTGCGAACCAGCTCTTCCCGCGACTCATGCGCAAAGCTTTCCCGTCGACGAAGCTGAACGCGCAGGGCATTGATGAAAGCCAGGTGGCGGAAGATCAGCTGCCGGCGAAAGCCATGCAGAATCTGAGGATGTTCGTGATCGGGTGAATCAATGGACGAATGAACTTTGCGCGACCAGGCGCGGCTGAAGTTGACCAACAGCCCCCAGATGATACGGGCCTCCCACCATCGGTCGTAAGCCTGTTTGTTCTTGAACGCGAGGAAGATGGCCAACGCCGTGCCCAGGACGCCGACGGGTGCGAACGGAACATCCACCCAGCGAAAGTTGTAAACGTCGTGAAGCAGGTACACCAGCGTCGCAACGGCGGTGAAGTAGAGTAGGCTTGGCCAGGTGTAGTAGAGCGTCCATGACCAAGGGATTCGTCGACGTGTAATCATCTCGGGTTGAACCGTCTCCTGCGCATCCTCCTTAGCATGCGAACAGCCAAAGTGGGTGCAATTTCGAGCAACCCCAACGCAAGTGCCGTTCTGTAGAAAAGCGAAACAATGGCACATGCATTGAGTCTCAGCTATGACTGGCTCCCTTTCCGAGGGCGTGACTGAGATATATGTTTCACCCTACGCAGCATTGTACCGAGGCTATCGCCGAAAGGTTGAGTGGCCGTTCAACGGAGCTTGCGGAGCGGTGGCTGTCGGAGTTGCGGAAGCGGTTGCCGGTGCACCCGCATCGGATCTTCCCCGATGCCACCTTACTGGACCACGTGCCGCAACTTCTGCGGCGGCTCCTGAGCAACCTCGGCCAACCCGAGACGACGTCATGCACAGAGGACGCAAAGGTGAAGTCTAAGTTGCACGAGCTAACGCGCTTACGTCGAGCGCAGGGTTATGGGCAGATCGAGGTTGTAGAGGAGTTTGAACTGCTCCGCAGCGTCACTTTAGAGGCTGTTGAAGAGGAGCTCGATGCCTTTGATGAACCGCCCTTAGCGAAGCAGGCTGTGGAGGTTACGCGCAAGGTGGCGAGCGCATTTAATGAAGTTGTGCGTGAGGTGATGCGGTCATATTCCGTCGAGGCATCTCGGGACCACCATGAGAGGGCGGAGCTGCTCTCCTCTTTCGGACGCGCCGTCACCCATGAACTTCGCAACCGTCTGCACACCGCATTGTTGGCGTTGGACATCCTGCAGCAGCAGTCGAAGTTTGACGCAGCGGCGACACCACTCGTAGCGCAAATCGAACGCAGTCTAAAGAAAGCCGAGGGTGTTGCCGCCGACGTGTTTGCCGCCATAGTCACGGAGAATCGGCGTGACCACGTGCCGGGCAGGAGGGAAGCCTTCAGTGTGCTTGTGGAAGCGCTAGTGGCGGATCTTCAGATATTCGCCGACCAGCAAGAGGTGGCGCTGGAAACCGCGGGTGTGTTGCCGGATTTTCAAGTGGACGCAGCTCGGGTGCAACTGGTGTTGGTCAACCTGATGAACAATGCGATTAAGTATGCCGACTCGCGCAAGGAGCGGAAGTACGTAAGGCTATCCGCGCATAAGACGTGGGACGACGGGTCGTGGCGGGTCGATGTGGTTGATAATGGCAGAGGCATTCCGGAGCGACATCGTGATGAAGTATTCATCCGAAACGTGCGCCTTCACGGAGAGGAAGGTACGGCTCTCGAGGATGATGGCGAGGGACTGGGACTCACTCTCGCTCGGGAGGCGGTGGCTAAACTTGGAGGTCGGTTGTGGCTTTCCATGACTCCAGGGGGAGGCAGCACATTCTCATTTACCATACGCGAGCCCGACGCCGCGCTAAGGGATGCCCCGTAGGCGAGCGTGGCATAGGGGGGACAGTGCAGTCCCGAGTGGTACAGCGCTGAATGGACACGACACTCGAAAGCCCCGGCACCGCACGGACGCCGAGGCTACTAGGGCCGCGGAGGAGGAGCCCCCCGCAGCGTCAGGTAGGTAAGTAGCTTACCTTTGCGAGTTGCCGCTGTAGAAGGTGTCAACCTCTTTACTTAGCTCATCGCGCTCGCGCCCGTAGCGCTCTTGCAGTTTGCCGATGAGCTGGTCGCGCTGACCATCTATCTGATCGAGGTCGTCATTCGTGAGCTTGCCCCACTTTTCCTGCACCTTACCTCGAAGTTGCTTCCACTGACCGGACAATGTGTTGGTGTCCATCTATACCTTCCTCTCATACCTTATGCGCCGTCGGCTGACCTCAAAGCAAAGCGCTTACTCGGCCGCTTCTTCACGCCTAACGCGAGCTTCCGCTGCCGCCTCGGCTTGTTCACCGGCTTGGGCTGCTTCCCTGCTCGCCTCGTTCATTTTCCTGGAGTACACAGAACCTTCCTTCTCCACCTCGGCAGCGGCTCCTGCTGCCTCTGCCTCTATCTCGTTAGCCGCTCCTTCGACGGCCTCGCCGGCAGCACGTGCACCTTCGGCGGTCTCTTCGCCCACTTCCTCAGCGCCGCGCTCCACGTCCTGAGCCGCTGATTCAGCGGTGTCACCCGCGTAGTCCATCGTCTCCTCCGCGTTCTGCTCGGTTTTCTTGCTACAGCCATTGCTGAGCATCACTGCGAGTGCGAGGGCACCTGAGGTTATCAACCGTGTCATCATGTATTCCTCCTGCCCCCAACCATCGCAAGCGATGTGCCACTGCGAAGTGCGCGCTTTACGCAGCGACGTCGAGGGCGCGTGCACAATCAGGTGCGTCATTTCGCCTCACCCGGCTCCCTATGACACACTTGCGCAGCACGCAGCTGCGCGTGAGGCTGATCGTGGCAAGTCCCCTACGTTTGCGACCGGTAGACGCTCGCGCTAGACCCGTTCAGCCGGTGAAGTCACGGACGCAACGCATCCTACCTCTAAATGCCCCTTCACGTGCGCTGCCCGTCACTTGGGCTGAGAGTGGAGGGATGTGCGAATGTGGAAGGGTGATGCTCGAGTCTGCGCTACTCCGGTTTTTCGACCCTACATGCCCCGGCAGAAGGTGAGTGCGATATGCAAGTCCAAGATCTCTCCCGCTCACTTCTCAACAAGCTGTTGGGCTGGGTTCACACTACCGTAAAGATGTTGCCCAACGCTGTGGTTGCGGCTCTCGTTATTGTGGCCTTCTGGATGCTCTCGAAGCTGGCGTTCAAGATCAGCGAGCGTGCACTCCGAAGTGTGAACAAAGCGGCGCGAAGCTTGATCACGACCTTCATTCAAGTGGCGGTGATACTGACCGGCGCCGTGATCGCCTTGGGCGTCCTTAATCTCGACAAGGCACTTGCCTCTGTACTTGCGGGTGCCGGCATCGTCGGCTTGGCGTTGGGCTTCGCGTTTCAAGATCTTGCCGCGAATATCATTTCCGGCGTGGGATTGGCGTTGAACACCGAGCTTCCCTTCCAGATCGGAGATACGGTCGAGACGAATGAGGTCTTTGGCGTCGTGCGCAACATCCACCTACGTACCTCGACGATCGAGACCCTCGACGGAAAGACGGTGGTGATCCCCAATAAGCAGATCTATCAGGATGTCCTCACCAACCACTCCGCAAAGGGGACGATGCGCGTGGAGTTGAGTTGCGGCATCTCGTACGGTGATGACCTGCGTAAGGTACGCGACATCTCACGAAAGGTTATCGAGAGCCTACCGGCACGACTTCAGGAGCGGGAGGTGCAGTTTTTCTACGAGGGTTTCGGAGATAGCTCAATCGATTTCGTGACGCGCTTCTGGATAAGATACACAAAGCAGTCAGACTTTCTGAGTGCAAGAAGTGAGGCGGTCGTCAGCCTTAAAGAGGCCTTCGACCGGAACGGCATCACGATTCCATTCCCTATCCGCACACTCGACTTTGGCATCGTCGGCGGGGAGAGACTTGCCGATGTTCTTGATTCGACGCCGCTGACCCTCAAAGGATCGTCCACTTCTGGGAAAGCTGCCTCTGCAGTTTCGTCGCCTAAGCTCAGCTAAACCACTGCACGTCGTGGTAAGTCCAGGTCAAGGGCCATGGCAGCAGGATGAGAGGCTGCAACAGGAGCCGCATCTGCCTTACGACCTGACGCAGCTACTCCCGCGTGGCCCTAAGAAGAACGCAGAAAGAACTGTCGCCAGCACAGCCGGGTCAGCACAGCCGGGGTCAGCACAGCCGGGCCAACACGATCAGCACGATGGGGCGAGCATGAGGCTCTCACATGCGTGTGCGCTAGAAATGCGGGAGGGGAGTCATAATGCAGCACCCCTCCCGCCGGACGTCGCTACGACCTACTCTAGGCTGCTCTCGTCGTCGGCGCCCTCGCGCTCAAGACGAAACGCAACCCGTCGGTTGAGCGCGTACTCCTCGGCGTGTTGGCATTCTGCACGAGGGGCTTGTTCTCACCATACGCGTTCGTGTCGATAACCTTCTTGGGTACGCCAAGATTGACAAGCTTCCTCTTGACGGCTTCCGCGCGCTTCTTGCTCAGCTCTTCGTTGTACGGTTCCGTGCCGCGCTTATCGGCGTGGCCTTCGATGTGCAGCGTAGCCCAGTCTTTTTCTGTCTTATAGAGCTGCGCCATCTCCTTGAGCTTCTCGATGCCGGACTTCGAAATCTTGGAGCTGTCGGTCTCGAAGAAGACCTTCTCGTCCACAACGATGCGGTCATCAACCCATACCAAGGTGACAGAGTCGGGGCAGCCATCGTGGTCGTTGTAGGAGTTCCACGTCTCCGCCTCATCGGGGCACTTGTCGACATCGTTAGCAAAGCCATCGCCATCCTTGTCAGGATTTTCGGGTGGTGCCTCAGCCTCAATCGGCTCCGCGCCTACATTTTCGTCGCCGCTAGAGCTCTCCATTCCCAGGTCAGTAGCATCTTCATCATTCGACTTTTTGCAGCCGGCGAGCGCCAGCGCTGCTACGAGTCCAGGTGTTATCAATCGCTTAAACATCTATTCCTCCTACGTTTCATGAGGGCGAGCTCAGTTTGTATGAGCTGCCGCACAGAACTACTTGCTGGAGCGGCACGAAGAGCCGCTGCGAAACACTGGCTTATGCGCTCGCGCTACGGACTGCGTTCGAGGCTCTCACTTATACTACGCCTCGTCAACGCGGAGGAGCGATGCCCGCAAACCTGCCAGCCGTTCGGCGTAGGCCTTCGCCTCGAGATGGCCTTCACTTAGAACCTGATTGAGGCGCTGAAGCTCCGTGCGCGTCTCCTCAACCCGTTGCTTCATCTCGGGCAAACGCCTGCGGAAGCGAAACATTTCCCGCACCCCAAGCACGGCAGCTGGTACAGCCAGCGCCATGCCTAGCCACCTAACCAGGGAGCGGCGTGCCAGGGCGCGAAGCGGGCGACTAAGAAATGCCCCGCGGGATCCCATTCCAGCAATCTGCTTCCACGATACGCGGTTGGCCACGAGCCCGCGAACAGTCGGCCACGCAGATTCGGTTGCTACTAGGAGCGCCAGCCAATCGCCTGGGCGCCAACCGGGCTTGCCTACGGCTTCGCGCACCGCTTCAGCAAAAAATTCATCGGGTGGAGTAGGCACTTTAGAAGAGTTTGTCATTTCGCCTTGAGACATACACCACCCACTTCGTGTATTCTAAAGCTAAGAGCACGAGATAAGAATAAAAGGTGCAGGATGAGGCGAGTAGAACCTTCCTCATCCTGCACACGACGATCTAGTCGTCTTCACTCATAGCACTCGCGTTCGTGCCTGACGATCCATTTGCGCTAGAAACCTTAGGGTTTGCCTGCACAATGATCTCGACACGCCGATTGTTGGCTCGACCCTCTGGAGTATCGTTGCTCGCTACTGGGTCAGTTTCACCCTTGCCGATTGCTTCGATCTTGGAAGCATCGACGCCCCTCGTGACCATGTAGCTTCGTACCGACTCGGCCCGGGCCTTGGAGAGGTCTAGGTTGTACGTCTCACTACCGCGCGAGTCAGTGTGCCCGACAATGATCATCGTCGCATTTTCAGCCTGCTGACTAAGCGCTTCGGCAACCTGTCCAAGCTTTGCCTGTGCGTTCTCACGAAGGTCGCTCTTCCCCGTCTTAAAAAGGACCTCGCCAGGAAGCGTGATCACCGTCTGTTTCGACTCCTTTTTGACGTTCGCGATGGAGTCGAGCTTCATCAATGCGGCCGCGGCTTCACGCTCCGCTTTCATTCGGAGCTCCCGCTCTTGCTGTAGTTGCGCCTTGCTCTTCTGCAGCTGAGCCTGACTCTCCTGCCGTGCATCCTCATTCAGGTCGAGGTATTTCTCCTCGGCTTGATTGGCTTGAGCGGCGCTTCGCTTCAGCTCAGCCTGAGCGACGCTGATTTGCGCACGCCGCTGGGCGAGGTACGCAAAGTGCTTTTCCTCTGTTGACTGAGGCTCATCCTCATGCGCCTTTTCCGCCTTATTAAGCGCTTGTTGCGCGTCGTACAGCGTCGAAGGTGCATACTTAGGGGCACCCTTATCTTTCGCGTCGGCGATGGCCTGACGCGCGCTCACGAGTTCAGATGATGGACCGCTAGCTCCGCAGCCGGCCATGATCAGTGCAGCACCTAGAGCGGTGCAGGTATTTTTCTTTGAAAACATCGTTTCCTCCTTACAACCGCGAGCGGCTATTCTGTCCCCATGGAATCAGTCTCGCTCGACCGATTAATTTCCTCACGTAGTTCTTCCGTCTTACGTAGGTTATCCTGAGCCTGGCCCTTAACGCGGTCGCGCTGTGCCATGGCCAAGGCCAACTCTGCGTCGATGTGGGCGCGCTCGAGCAGGCGAAGCGCCTTCTCGTTCTCGCCGTCGTCCATCAGTTTTGCGCCTTCATCCAGCTGCTCACGCGAGAGCTTCAGGTAGTAGGCTGCCTGTGGATCTTCGTTTGCGTTGTACTCTTCGGCCGCGCGTTGTGCCGCTTTGGCATCAGCGAGCTCACGCATCGGCTTTGCAGCAGATGCTCCGCCGCAGCCGGTCACGCTCATCGCGCTTGATATGACCGCGCTCACCATCAGGGCTGTGCGCGTTGAGGTCGACGTAGTCCTCATGTTTTTCGTCCAATTTCTCATGGTTTCCTCCAATGACTGCTTGCGTTTACTTCCCTTATGCTCATTTGTCTAGCCTCTTATGCGCTCGGCATCGATGTGAGCATAGCCCTGAGGCTACGTTGAGTGGGTACCGCCTTGACTGACTGTGACGTCGACATGAGACTCCGGGTAAAGCAGCTCCTCTTGACGGGCTCGTATGCGACGGTAGGGCACACTGCCCAGGTGTCGTGCGAACCCGTCGTTATAGCAGGCGCGATGGAGCATTTTGCATGCCACCGACATATGGGCGAAAAGCTGCTTAAAGCGCGTTCTCAGGGTGGCATTTCGACACGGTGAGTCACTTTGCCACACGCCTGCGCTAGGTTCTTGTGACGTGCACGACCGACTCGGCATGTTCAAAGGCTGCGAATGTCCCTCCCCAACATCCTAAGTGTGCGCACGTTGGGAAAGGAGTGTGCGCACGTTGGCGAAAGGCTTGGTCCTGCGTCTTTGGAGTTGTAGGTCAGTCAGTCTCCGCCTTCGTGTCGCCAAGCTGTATCGTCTTCGAAAAAGGGCCTGCTTCTGCATGGAGCTGCCCCGCTAGCTCGCCTCCGGTCCAATCCATCGTCCCCTTGAGGCTAAAGCCTCCGTCGGTGAGCTGCTTGACCACCACTTTCGGCCTCGTCACGGCGCCGAAGACTCGGAAGCTGCCCGCTGTGACACCTTCTAGGTTCAGTGCGGCGGACGTGATCCCGCGGAGAGGCTGTGGCCCGATAAACCACGGAAGTAGAGATTTAATCGACGCTGCCCTTAACGATACATTTCCGTCTGCGCGATCGGGAGGAAATCCCTGGAGTACGACGTCACGCGCTGAGATGCGCATGGGCCACGGTACAAAAGGCGCGTCCCTCCACTGTAGATGCAGAGGCTCTGCTCGCATCTCCAGCTGATCGATGGCGCCGCGCTTGGCGATGGCACTATAATGCCATCGCACGGTAGTCTCCGAGTTGAACTTGGCTCCCCCCATCGAGCTGTCGATCCAGGCCTCACGGAGGCGCGTGGTGGCTCCGCCGGACACCCGTCCTCCTCCTAGGTAGTTCACGGTGCTGTTGCTGCTCGCTCGTCCTTGTTGGAAGCGGAACGACTTGCTCTTCACCACCGTGTTGAGCCACGCGAGATCAGGGATGGTAGCCTTCCTCGTGCGAGCCTCTGCACGCAAGCCGCTCAGCCATTGAGGAGGCGCATTTGCAGTTGTCACTTTAAGAGACACGAGCCCCACCTTAGGAGACGCCTGCGCGGGTTTCGCCTCCGCGTGTTGAACGGACACGTCGCGAAAATCGCTACGCAAGACGATTTGCTTCTGCTTTCCGTCGAGCGAGAAGGTCAGGTCGCCAGTGGCAGTGAGCTCCTTTGTAGAAGCCCCTGCTTTTGAGGCTCGATACCGAAGAGAACTCGCCGGCGTTAGAACGCCTTTGCGCATGTCGAGGTCAAAGGTCGCCTTGCCTTCGCCGCTTCTTGGACGAACCGGAAGATCAACAAAATGCGGTTTTAAGACGGCTGAGGTTGTAGATGCCTCACCTCGGACCTTGATCGAGATTTGCTCTACGGCATCCAGAGAGAAAGAACCATCTAAGGGCAACTCCTCGCTCTGCGCACGAAGCTTCATGTGCACCTTGCTGATGGTCTTCTCTGCTCCGACGTGTACCTGCCCCTTCGCTAGACGCATCTGGAGGTGATCGACCTCCAAGCCTTGCCTTGGCTTGTAGGTCAGGCCGACTTTAACACCACCCTTTCCGGTCACCCTGAAGCCTTCAATCCAAAAGAGGTCAAAGTCGGTCGAGACGTCCTCGATGGTCAGCGACCATAGTTGAGTTACATCTTGATTGGCAGGTCCATGCTTTTCGTACGGCGTCTCGACGCCGAGGATGTCAGGGAGCTGCTGGAGCTCTCTGTCGGACAGCGCGTTCGGCGGTCGTACGAGGCGAAACTTGATGGCCATCCCGCGTCCCTGCAATGTGTCAAGCGAGACGGTGCGGGAGAGAAGAGGCAGGATATCCATGCAACCCTGAACGTAGTCGTGAGAGATCTCAGCTTGAATGCTCCTGCCGTGCAGCGCGATCCGTAAATCTTTGACGAAGAAGCAGCCAGGCCACGGCGAGACGGCAAACCCGTGACTCATGGAGATGTAGTCAATCTTATTGAGCAGCCGCGTGTCCAGGTGTGTCCAGAGCACGATGTGCGTGATGAGCAGAAACTGAAACCACAAAAACGCAAGGGCAGCCAGAAGCGGCGCCCATCTCCGCCGCAAGCCCCACAGTGTTCGGCTAAGCAGCTTGACGGACTTCAAGAAACTCCTCGATGCTAGAAGCCAGCCAGGGCTGCGCGCAAGTCTGCTTGCGCGACCCATCGGGCGTTGAGTCTAAAGCTTCACCTTGGCGTGGGTGTCGTCGGTGTGCTTCTCAGGATGCGCCACTTCTCCATCGCGTCGAGCACGCAGCTGCTCCCACGCTACAGCGACCGCGGACAAGCCACTCTGGTCCCAATACTCGCCAACGTTCGGCACGAAGTAGATCAGCGCAACATCCGGGTCTTCTTTACCGTGTTTGAACCACGCGCTCCAGGCGGACTTCCAGATGCGGTCAATGTCTTTTGCATCTGTGGCCACATGAGCCGAGCCTGATAGAGAAAGCCACGTGCGCCCCTTGCTCGAGACTACGCAAGCGCGATCGTCGCTAAGGAGCTCGTCGACCTTACCTGATGTGTACGATGTGACAAAGGTCAGCCGGCCCGAAGCATCGTGATCGGCGATCGCTACGGGTCTTGCTCGAATCTGCCCGTCCTTGGAATGGGTGATCAGCATGATCGTGTCGAGGTCTTCCAACAGCGACTGAAAGTGCTGGCGCTGTTCCTCCGGGCTCGTCTGAGATGACATGGCTCTGCTCCGTTATCTTTGTGGCTTATCTGTCTGGCTCGACTATTTGTGCGCGCGCCACAGGCCCACGTACCAAGGCAAAGCCATAGACCCCGGCGGGGGTGTGTCAAGCGTGGCGGCGGACGAGGACAGGGAAGAGGTACCGCAGGAATAGGCGTCGACGTAGTTGCTTTCGTGCTCGTTGATGGGTGCGTATCGGTCTGCCGCGGTGAGTCAACAGATGCGCTTAAACGCCATCACCCCTCGTCGGATGCTCCGAACGAGGGGTGATGGCCACAAACGATCAGCCGGAGCCAGCACTAAGCCTGGCTCAAGCTTCCGCACAACAGGCTTGCTTAGAACATCACGTGGTAGCCAAAAGACGCGCCGTACGATGACTTCACGCCGATAAGCGCTCGGTCATTTTGCGTCTGGATTGCAGCGGTCGAGAACGTGGCTTCAAGCGAAGGCCTGAAGATGCCCGATCGACCGACCAGCACATCAAGACCCACGCGAGGTCGAATGGCAAAGCCCACGTCCTCATCGTTGTAGGCGAGGCCTGCGCCGAGACCCACGAACCAAAGAAGGCGGTCGTTGAAGGGAAGGTGCAAGCTTGGCTCAACCAGGGCGCCAAGAGTCGTGAAGCTATCTCCGCCGTCGGGATTGGCATAAGCGAAGTCGATGATGGCAGAAAGCTCGACGTTGTTGACGACGAACCAACCTACAGAGGGTCGCAGTGAGACAGAGGTGCCTCCGTCATTGAAGTTGACGTAACCTGCACCACCGAGCTCGAGCACGCCCTTTTCAGCGAAAGCGATGTCGCCGCCCACGCCGGCCTGCTTCTTGATCTCGGCCTCGTTTGCTTTGGGCTCCGTACCAGGAACTTCAGGAATGGGATCAGGAGTCGAGCCCGGGCCCATGTCGTCGTCGTAAGCAGGCTCTTCCATGTCAGCAGAGGCATCTGCGTTGGCGTCTCCGCCGACCTCGCTGCCAGCCTCCACATCGCCTTCTGCGCCTCCCCCAACGGAAAAGCTACCTTGCGCGTCAGCTACAGTCGTAACTGAGAGCAGCATGACCAGTAGAGTCGTAGATGTAATGTATCTCACTATTCCCCCTTGATTCTGTAATCGCTGCAGGAGCAGCCACCTCGGGTCCATAGCAACTTCTGTGCCCTATGCATTATCCCCAGGAAAGGGATGATTCCTATGTACCCTTGGGTGCGAGACCCTACTAGGTTGTCACACTCGAGGCAAGCTGCCTCAGAGCGTTTTATCAATGTCGGGTTCTTTCCCAGTATCGCTCAGATGACCTCGGGCGTCTGCAGGCGCCTCGTGGGTCTTCGGCGTACGGTCGGCAGGCCCAGGCGATGCATGTTCAGGTAGTTTGGGCTGGTAAGCCCACGCATGGGCGCCGTTGCGCCAGTACGCGGGTGAAAACATGAGGCGGCCGCTCGACTCGCGCCTGAGCGCCCATGGTACAAGGCGAACCTTTCGTGCCGGGTGGAACCATCCGCCGCTCAGCCAGACGTAGCGGCCTCGCCAAGCCCACTGCCCATCCGCCCATCGGGCCACACGGTCCGGCCGAGGTGGAATACGCTCAACTTTGGCTACTGGAGGTGGATAAGGCACTTCCAACCATTCCCTGTCAGGGAATGCATCTTTCTTTGCTGTTGGAAGGTGGCTGCAGGCGTTGCCAAGGCAGCAAAGACCAAAGATGACGAATCTTAAGTAAATGTGCACAGCTTCTGCTAACTCCGATGAACCTTCAAGCGTAAGGTCGCTTTTAACTTAAGCTCCCGACGCGTAGATGACCAGCAGGTTGCCACACAAACGATGGAGCATACATGGACTCTCGGTGGCTAGCATACACCGGCCGCGGCAGCATCAGCGTCAGCGTGCCGGTATTCGTGTCGCACAAGCGCTAACCTCCATTGAACATGTGCGCTATGTTGCCGTCGCTTGCCTGCTACCAAATCACATAAAGTGCACGCGCTATGCGCGTTAATCGCTACGGCCACTGCTTGCTCGTCAATCCCGAAGGGTCGAACGGCTGTGGATGCTGTCAAGATCCAGGGCAGTGACCACGTCCCTGAGTCTGATGTGAAGGAAGGACTTGCCACTCGCGCAAGCCCGCGATTTCTCGGCATCTTCGATGGTGTAGTCTACGACTATTCCCTCTACGATGAACTCACGTTGGCTCAGGATCTGGAGCGTGTGCAGCATTATTACCGCTCTCGAGGATACTATCGGGCGCAGGTCCGTGCATCGCGGGTTGATGAGAAAGAGCCACAGCACGTTCATGTGACGATTTCGGTAGAAGAGAACGCACCGGTCCGGGTAGGTCGCATCGAAGTTGAAGGGCTAGAGGACCTCCCTCCAGAGTATCAGGCGCTTGCTGAAAACCGGGTGCGTAAGACGCTCAAGGTTGGAAGCACCTTCGACGAGCAGCGCTTCGAAGAGGCGGAGAAGGTGCTAACGATGGCGCTTGAGAACAGGGGCTACGCCTGGGTTGAAGTTGAACGCAAGGCCTTCGTCAACCTTCCAGCGGATCGCGCCTTGCTGCGCTACTCGGTTAAACCTGGCCCTGTAGCGAAATATGGAGAGGTGCGCATCAAGGGGTTGGGCGAGATCCCCGAGGGGCCTGTCCGCCGCGCTCTAGCCTTCTCTTTGGATAATCCGTACTCACGCCAAGATCTGCAAGATGCAGAGCAGGCGCTGTTCAACCTTGGCGTGTTCACCTCTGTTTCGGTGGAGCCTGACCTGGATGCTCCGCAGGATGGGAAGCCTCCGCATCGCGTCCCACTCATCGTTGATGTGCAGCCGACTACGATGCGGACGCTTCGCCTTGGTGGGGGCACAGAAGTCGACGTCATCCGCACCGACGTTCATGCGCTTGCTGGTTGGCAAGACCGCAACTTCATGGGCGGCTTGCGTGAGTTTGACATCGAGTTTCGGCCGGGCGTTGTTTTCTATCCCACGCGTATTCCTTCTTTACGAGCACCCACCAATCTTTTGCCAGAGCAGAAGCTGAGCGTGCGTCTGCGGCAGCCTGGCTTCTTTGAGGCCAGGACGAACGGCATCGCACGCGCAAGGCTCGAGACCTATCCGGTGTTGCTTTCACGGCAGGACGTCGATCGGGAGAACGTGCTCGGCTACCACGAGGCGAGAGGCGCATTCGGCATTGAGCGCAACTGGAAACACTTCTACATTTCGCCGACTTATAATCTGCAGGCAAACTTTCCCTTCTCCTACATCGGCGAGCATGATGTGCCAAAGGTGCTCGTATCGTACCTGTCGCTCCTGACCTTCCTCGACCTTCGGGATTCGTCCATCAGCCCACGCTCCGGCCTCTATATTGGCCATGAGCTGCAGCTGGCAGGCAGCGTCCTTCGCGGCGATGCCACCGATATTAGGACGCAACCGGAGGCACGGTTCTATATTCCGATTCGTTCGAAAAGCGCCATCGCCTTCCGTGGGGCAGTGGGCTTCCTCTTCCCCTCAAACTATGGCGAGACGAGGAAGTTTTACGATGAGAACGGCGACATCAATGCGCCGACTCAAGCGGTTAGCCGTGACACTCAGCTCATTTTCCTTCGTGGCTTTTTCTCTGGCGGACCCACAAGTAATCGCGGCTACCCTTTTCGGGCTGTGGGCCCGCATGGATCGATTCCGTTCTTGCTTTCGCCTGCCTTGGAGAACGCGGCAGGATGCACAGCGGACAGTACCGAGGCTGAATGCGCACTGCCCATTGGAGGTTTCTCTTTGTGGGAGGCGTCGGTGGAATACCGCTTCCCAATCGGCGGCCCGCTAAGCGGCGTTGCCTTCTGCGACAGCAGCGATGTTTCGACTGAAGCCGTCAATGTTCGTCTGAATCGGCCGCATCTCTCGTGCGGCAGTGGAATCCGTTACGCAACGCCCGTTGGACCCATTCGAGCGGACATCGGCTACCGCGTCCCGGGTCTGCAAACCCTTGTGGATGTTCCTGCGCGGCAAGAAGGTGATGCGGGCGAGATCTTCGGACTTCCGATAGCCATCGCGCTTGGAATTGGTGAGGCGTTTTGAAGCATCAGAAATCAGCCACCGCGCTTTCGTTCCTGCTTGTAGCCAATGCCATTGCGCGGGTGGTCCACATCGTTGTGGGAGTTCTGGTGGTTGGCTTTCTTGCGATCAACGCGCCGCCAGTGCGTCACAAGATTGCTGCAACTGCAAGCGACTTGGCTAGCACGGAGCTTGTGGGAAAGGTGAAGGTTGAGCAGCTAGGCGGAGTGTGGCCGTGGGGCATCTCAGGAGTCTCATTCAAAGTGCTCGACGGTGACGAACAACCCGTTTTGGCTGTTCGCGATGCGAACGTGCGGTTCGCCGTGCTCACCATCCTCCAATCTCTGATTCAGGGGGACGGCCTCTCCGTTGTCATACCGCGCGTCACGGTCGAGTCGCTCCGCGCCAACTTGCTGTACGGCAAAGATGGCACCTACACGATTGCGCAAGCTTTTGAATCCGTCAATCCACCCAAGGATGAGAAACCTAGCACCCTTTCGCTCACGGTGACCAACGTCGAACTGAAGAAGCTTCAGGTTCGCGCCGAGACAGCTGTGGGCCCCGTAAAAGTGTCCGCCACTGAGCTGGAGGCTTCGATGAAGATGTCGCCGCAGAGGCTAAGGGCGCAGCTTCAAGAAACTACGTTCAGTGTGGACGCAGCGAGCACCCCCATCGAGTTTGGGCTTGCGGCCGAAGTGGATGCGCCTCGTGAAGCAGACGACCCCCTGAAGCAGCTCGTTGCCAAGTTAGAACTAGAGGCCAACGCACAAGGGGCGCAAGCGCGACTCGCGGGGAAGTTAGAGCGGGGGTATGTGCATCTTGAGGGTAGGGTCGACGACCTTGAGCCAAGCGTCGTTCGAGCTCTGTGGCCACAATTCCCTCTGACTCAGACACTTCACGCCCGCGTAAAGGCAAATGGGCCTCTTAGTGAGCTGCAGACAAAGCTTCACGCTAAGCTAGGAGCGGGCACGCTTGCCGTGGATGCCACGCTCGATGCTGAAGAGCCGTACGCGGCAAAGGCTACCGCAGCAGCCCGCTCCATCAATTTGCGTGCGCTTTCCAAGGGGGCACCGCCTTCGCGGCTCAATGCAGATGTCAGTGTCGACTTACATGAAACCGGAAAGAAGATGAATCTGGACTTCTCTGCGAAAGCAGGAGGAGCGCTGCAAAAGCGTCCGTTGCCTAACTTGTCTGCGACGGGCAGCTTTGTTGATGGGGAACTTGATGTGGAGGGACAGCTTCAGGATCAATCCACCGCTCTCAAGTTCCGGACTTCGGTGAAGGAGCAAAACCCTGACGTGTATCATGTCAGCTTTTCAGCTCGTGGGGGTGAAACAAGAAGGGCTCTTCGACTTAAGGAGGCCCAGCTGACCATCGGCTCTCTGGTGCTTCGTGCCGATGGCACGTTCAATGTCGCATCACGTTCTGCTGAACTTTCGGCATCAGCGAAAGGCTCAGCGCTTGGGTGGCAAGAGTACCAGGTTGGAACACTGGCGTTACGTGCAAAGGCAGAAGGCCCCTGGGTCAATCCTACCTTCCAGACGCGGGTCGAGCTCGATCGCGTGCAGCTTCCGCCATATAAGCTGACCTACATCCGTGCAAAAGCTGCTGGACGGCTGAAGAACGTGCAGATCGATGCAGAACTCGATGGCGAAGCCCTTCCCAGGGTTCAGCTTACAACACACGCTTCGCAGAGCCCGCTCACGCTCAGTGATACCCTGATTCGGCTCAAGCACAACGAAGTCGAAATAGCAGTTTCTGCCGATAAAGCGGTGCTTGAGACGCAAGACAAGCGCGTCGACGATCTGCGCATCGCAGGGCTTGGAAAGCCAGTTGAAGCCTCTGTTCGTCAGCGGAGAGGCCGTCTAGATCTCAAGCTAAAAGCTCCACGAATTGAGTTCGACCCGATCTTGAGGTTCGTTGGGGCCAAAGGCAAAGGGACGCAACCCATTGCGGGTACGGAGTCGGCGCGGAAGACGTTACGGGCTGTTCGCTTGGGTGGTGCTTTTGGTTTAATCACCGACCTCCGGGTGCGAGGCGCCAAGGCTGAAGGAGAGGTGGAGATGCAATCGCACGACCTTCGGCTGCTAGGTGACAAGGCCTCTCTGCAGCTCCGCGCTCGCGTGCAAGATGGGCAAGTCAACACGCGGGCGCGTTCAACATGGGGTCGGAGCGCCATCAGTCTCAGGCTGAGTGATGTGCGAGTGCCGAGGGGCCTTCTCAATGGGGAGGGGTGGAAACAAGCTCATGGAGACGGGCGCATTCGTGCAAGGCTGCTGCTCACTGAGCTCACGCGGGTTCAGCATCTTCTGACGCCTGCTGCGGAGCAACCCTCCACATCCTACAGCCTCGGAGGGAGGCTTGACCTCGAAGCTCACGTGGAGCGAAGCGCTGCGGAGGAGATTCCGGACCTTCAGTTTCGTGTCCGATCAACCAAGTTGCAGGTGCGCGCGGTCAAAGAAAGTGAGGCGTCTTCTGACCCGATCCTGCAGACAGCCGGCCTGGATGTTTCGGTAGCCGGCCGGCTCGAGGGAAAGTCGCGGAACCTTAGGGTGCGTTCAAAGCTTATTGATAAGAACGGTGTGCTCGCGCAGGCAGATGCGCGCACGGTGCTCCCATCACCAGCTAGCTGGCAACGGGCCGATGCATGGAGGTCTTCTCCCTTCAACGTCAACGTAAGGCTTCCGGCTCGCGATTTGGCTACCTGGCCTGATGATGTCCGTCCACTCCGGGTACGCGGAACGCTGGGGGCCAAGCTTTCCGTCCAAGGCCCCCTGGCAGACCTCAAGGGCAAGCTCCGCGTTCAGGGTGATGGCCTACATGCCAATTTGGTGCCGTACGCACCTCACTTCGACGTGAGAGCCAAGGCTAGCTTCGCAGAGAGGCAGCTGAGTCTGCGCGCCCAAGCCATACACCAGGGCAAGGAGCGGCTGTTCGCTTCAGTGCAGACTAAGCTGCCTCAGGGAGGCAGCTTAGATGAAGCCTTACCCAAAGCAGTCGCAGACGCCCATCTGCGGCTTCGACACTTCCCTGTCCACGGTGTGGTACCCGCATCTAGCGAAGTGCAGCGCGGCTGGGTCGATGCGGACGTTCGTTTAGAGAACTACAGAAAGAACGCCTCGTTGGACATTAAGGCTGCGCTACGAAACGCAAAGCTTGGCGGTGTCTCGATGAAGGAAGCGCGCATTCGCGGATACCTGAAGCAGGGCAAGCTCTACTTTCTGCTGAAAGCAAAACCTCGAGGCGGGTACGCGATGGTTCAGGTGAAAGGAAGCTCGGCCTGGGGCGACCGACCGGTCCCGAGTGTCAAGGTGGCTCGTGCCGATGCCAAGGTCCGTAAGCTCAACCTCGCGTTGTTTCAACCGCTGCTCGGTGACAACCTTTCGGAGCTTCACGGGCTGCTCTCTGCTGAAGCACATGCGACGAATCTAAGTGAGCCCAGGGATGCTCGATTGCAGGCGAAAGCATCGCTGCGTAGGGGCATCTTCCTGGTGCCTGCCTTGGGTCAGAGGTTTCATGACGCGCAGTTTGACGCAACGCTTAGGTCGAATGGTGACTTTCGAATCGCTAACCTTCAGGCCAGAGGAGAGTCGGGTCGCGTGCTAGGTAAAGCGCGAGGCACGTTCAAACACATGATTCCGCAGAAAGTGTCGATCACTCTGACCATTCCGGACGATGAGGAGCTCGCTATTCGAGCTGCTGGCCAGAACTATGGACGCGCTTCCGGAGAAGTTGAAGTAGCGGCCCGCCTTAATCTGGACTCGAAAAAGAAGGGACCGAGCATTAACATCTACGTGAGGAGGTGGGACCAGACTCTCTCGGAGCAGAACCCGCAATCACTCCACAGCGTTGAATCCGATCCCCACGTCCTTGTGGGCGTACGTGGGCCCCAGGGCTTTCGCGAACTGCCGCTCTCCAAGCCTGAAGAGCAAGCGGAGCAGTCGGCCGGTCTCCCTCTTGAGCTTCGACTGCGTCTGAGTGACGACGTGAGGGTCCAACGCTCTGCACAACTTCGCTTGGCTGTGGCAGGCAGTCTTCATCTTCTGTCGGGTGAGGAGGCGCAAGCTGAAGGGCAGATACGTGTGCCTCGAGGATGGGTCATGTTCCTCGGAAAGAAGTTTGAGGTGGAAGAAGCTGTGGTGACCTTCGAGCCGGAACGTGAGGTGGGCAACCCATCAGTGGTAGCTACTGCCATCTGGAAGGCGCCGGACGGGACGCTGGTTAGGGTGCAATACGTCGGTACGGTGCAGGAGGGAGAGCTTAATCTTTCATCGGAGCCTTCTTATTCGGAAACTCAGATCTTGTCGCTCTTAGCTACCGGGAGCGTCGACCCGGGGGAAGGTGGCGGCGGAGCGAGTCAGACGGCCGCGAGCGTTGGAGGTGGAGTAATCACCGAAGGCTTCAATGCAGTGCTAAGCGACGTGACGAATCTGGACGTGAGCGCGCGCGTCGGAACTTCCGACAACAACCAGCCGCGGCCGGAACTTGCTGTGCAAGTCACCGACGATGTCTCAGCTGAGCTCGCCTACAATACGTCGCTGCCGGCACCCGGACAGAATCCAGACCGCACGCTGCTTACGCTAGATTGGTATTTTGCAAAGCGTTGGGTGTTGGAGACGACGTTCGGTGACCAGGGAACATCCCTTTTCGACCTAATCTGGCGCTACCGCTATTAGCGAGGTGTTCATCGTAAACGTTCAGGTGTCCTAGCATGCGGTATTCGAGGCTTTTTCTGATCCGAGCGCTGGGGTCGCAGAAGCGCAGTTAGAGTTCTCGTCGATTCACTCCTGTGATCCCGGTGGTTTTCTACTGCCCAGAGGGTATCTGAAGGCTTGCTGCTCATCAGCGCCTCAGCGTGTATGCCAGCTCTCGCGCCGTCGAGCCTTCTTGAGCTGTGGGCGCTTCAAACTGACTTAGTTAGTTAATGCAAAAAGGCGGACAGCGATGTCCGCCTTTTTGCGTCGCTATCCGCCTTTTTGCAGACGTGTGCTGCTCCAGACAGCCGTGAGCGGAGGCGTTAGACCGGCCGTCCCTTCCTCACGATGTTCATGATGATGGAAATAGCAGCTAACACCAGGAACACGAAGAATAGAATCTTAGCGATTCCTGCAGCACCTGCAGCGATCCCTCCGAAGCCGAAGATTGCCGCGACCAGTGCGATAACGAAGAAAATAGCAGCCCAATATAGCATAATGCCTCCTAACCAGTGTTCTGTCGGTATCTATAGAGCGACAGTCGCTCTCTATCTACGCCTGCCCCTGAAGCGAGCGCATGATCTCATGCGTGCGTCGCTGCTCGGGAAGAAGTTGTGATTCGACGATGAAACGAGCTCCAGCGGGCAAGCTATCCTTGTCGCGCTCGTAGTCCTTCATGCCATGGTCCTCACCTTCTTCAAGAGCGCTTATCGCAGCCTTTTCGCCGAAGAGCTTTGCTCCACCCTCGACGAGCCGTGCGAACGCACCCCACATGCCAGAAGCTGCGGCCGGCTGCCCTCCCAGCCGTGAGACCTCGTCCTGAAGGATCTGAGCTCGGCGGGAGTGCGAATCACGGCAAAGCTGAAGCTGCTGTCTGAGCTGAGGGGATTCGACCTTCTCTAGGGCCTGTCGAAAGGTTTCAACTGCGGACAGCTCCCCTCGAAGAAACGAGTTGAGTTGCTCGACTGCATCTGTGTCTTGTTCGGCCATGTGTGCCTCCTGGGTTCTCTCTCTAAAATCTTCCCGCCGGGCGTGCGAGCCGGAGCTCTCCGGCGCCGTGGCGGGTGTGCGCACTTGCCGAAGCACGTGTCATGCCAGCTCGAGCTACCGGGTTTTGTCCCGAGAAGTAGCGAACACACACATCACCTCCTGCGCTTCGTGAGGCAGAAAGTCTCGATTGTGGCGAATGAGGCACCGTAGGTTCTGATGGGTGGCGCACCATCGCTTCGGCTGGAGTGCGATCTGCGAGATGCCTTCCATGGTTCAGGCGTCACCTATCCGCCGGTGAGGGTTCGTGGCCTAGTGGAAGCTAGCCGTCGCCTCGCGGCGTACTGCCGTGCGCGGGCCCCTGTTTTTCCACCGCCTCCTTGCGGACGTAGTTGTACCAGTACAAAGGAGCGGCGATGGGGCCGACCAAGAACAAGCTGGCCACCCACATAGCGCGGCTCTTTGGGTTGAGCTGCTCATTGCGCAATGCAAGCGAACCGTACAGAGCCAGCGCGAGAAAGATGGCGAAGACGGCCGCGAATCCGGCGACAAAAGACTCGAAGATCATGGCCGCCAACACGAGCGCGTTCGGAAAGAGAGCCACACCCAGCAGGCCCATCCGCTGCTTAGGCTCAATAGAGCGGAGTGCCGGTGCAGGTTGATGAAGAGCCTCTGAGGGCCGCTCGCCAAGCACGATCCGGTCAGGTTCCTTGGCGGACTCGAGGATCTGCTTTTCTTCTTCAGTCGAGGCGTGTTGCTGAACGTCCATAGATTCCTCTTGCAGAGCAGACGTGCAGGTACCTTAGCATGCGGTTTCTGAACGCTTACCTTGCAGACATAGCGGCTCTGAGACTGCTTTCAAGGTGTCAAAGTCACTTTGTCGAGCCTCGCAGCTCCGGCTGTGTACGCTGGTATGGGAGGCGTGCAGCGTGGGTTGGCCCATGCAGATACGTGGCTGGCCCCATGCAGATACACGGCGCAGATGCATCGCCGCTCACTCAGCGGGACCCACCGTCCTTTGGGCGGTCCCCCCAATACGTTCGCTCACGATGCATCGGCTCCGTGTATCTGCATGGGGCCCGTCGTACATGCCGGCAACAAGCGGGGGGAGAGTGGCGTAGTCGACTTCGCCAGGCAGGCTCAGGCTCATTTCCGGAGCGACCCCGCTGATTTACACCGATGTATGGATGCATCACGCGGTTGACCCTGCTACCTGAACACGTTCGTGATGGTCGGGGGAGCTTGGGTGAATGCCGCGGGATTGACTTCCGCGGCAGAGGGTTTGGGTGCCAAACCCTCGATAGAAATCGCATCGCCGCTCACTCAGCGGGACCCACCGTCCTTTGGGCGGTCCCCCCAATACGTTCGCTCACGATGCATCGGCTCCGTGTATCTGCATGGAGCCTGTCGTACATGCCGGCAACAAGCGGGGGGAGAGTGGCGTAGTCGACTTCGCCGGGAGGCTCAGGCTCATTTCCTCTCCTCGAGTTGGGCACCCGCTGATTGCAACTACTTTTAGATGCGATCGCCCTGCGTCTGCTCTAAGCCATGGGTGGGAGTGCTATCCGCATGGGTTGGTTGCACACGCTTATAACTGGGTGTGAACGCGCGTTGCGCGCCCGTTGTGGCGCGCCTGCCATCCTATAGGGAAGGCAGGCGGGAAGGATGCGACGAAGGCATCCTCTGACCAGCAAAAAGTGACGTAGGCGCAAACCCGGTAGGTGCACGCACGTCACTTTTTGGCCTAGCCGATGTTGCGCCTGGGCCTATACCGCAGCTACGCTTACCGGTCAGACGCTGCAGCTCATTGGCAGCGTCTGCTGGTGAACAACATCGAGGGTATTGGAGGCGCCATGAATGCAGAAACTGAAACAGTGAAGAGTAAGCTCACTCAGGTGAAGAATGAAGTGCAGCAGCTTGCCGATGAGCTTCGCGTGAAGGTTAACTTGGCCAGTAAGGATGTGCGCGATACGTGGTCGCACCTGGAACCGCAGGTTCTTGAGTACGTGGGCAAGGCGCAGCAGGCCGCTCAGAAGGCTAATGAAGATGCTCACCGTAAGGGAGCGGAGCTCAGGGACCGCCTCCGTGGCCTACTCCACAAGGCCTAGGAGTGGGCATGAGAGCGGATGCGGACTATCCTCCCCCGCGTGTCAGATGTGCCCGTCAGTTCTCTTGCCTCGTCGGGAGCAACCCTCATCAAGTGACCTCAGGGAAGCTGCTTGAGCCACCACTCAAACTGACGCTCGGCAGCAGAGAACCAGGTGCTTGACCGGAAGGTTTTTGTCGGCGCAGGAAGTTTGTCGTCCATGAAGGACATCACCAAAGTGGGGTGGACGTACGATGAGCGGCAAACTGCCTTCGTGTGGCCGAGCAGAGCCGCTGCATCGGCGATGGATTGATTCAGCACGCGCGTCCGTTCCCTCTTTGTCTCCAGCTTAGGGGCCTGCAGCAGCTGGTCATACACAGCCACAGACGCTCGCCATGTACGGAACGTCTTAGCAGTGACATGCTCGCCACTTATCTCCTGAAGGTAGTGATTAACATCGTCTGACATCAGCGTGTGCAACTCGCCGCTTGTCTTGTCCCGATACGAAAAGACCGACTGCCCCGGAAGATCGAGCAGCTTGCGCAGCGCCTTGGCCAGACTTGGATCATCCACTGATAACTCGCGGGTCTTTCCACCCTTGCCGATGTAGTGGATGTCAACATGCTTTCCATGCACTTCCACGTGCTCGCTGCGCCATGTGGTAAGGCCGAAGGACTGATTGGCTTCGGTGTAGCGGGCGTTGCCTACGCGCGCAGCCGTCATGTCCAGTATGCGTACAGACGTAGCGAGTACGGTGTGTTTGGACAGGTCTGCATGCGCCATGTCCTTGGCGACGGCCCGTCTAATCTGCGGGAGCACCTGAGCGAAAACAAGCAGCTGATGAAACTTGAGCACATCACGAATGGCGGGCCAGTTGTCATGGTATCGGTATTGGAGGCGACCGCGGGCATCTCGACCCGTCGCTTGGATGTGGCCGTTGGCGTGGCGGCAGATCCAGACGTCGTTCCACGCAGGTGGAATCACAAGGCCGTTTATCCGCTTTAGGATGCGCTTGCCTGAAAGCTGTTTGCCGCGCGTTGAGAGATAGACGAAGCCTTCCCCTTTGCGTTTGCGCACATAACCAGGAGCTTCGGTGTGGGAGTACCGCAAACCGGCACGCCGCGCTAAGCGCCTCCTGATTCGGGCCTCTTTGGACATAGCGAGGCTAGGTTGTGGCACCAGAGCCCCTGAACGCAAGGCCTGAGCGAAGACATGTCTGCCTATACAGTCTTCCGTCGTTGCAGCAGCCAAACACATTGCAGCAGCCACGACTTGCGGATGAGCTCCGCCCCTAGTGCTGCTAAAGCTGAAGCTATATGCGACCCAACTCATCTTCTGGACTCTTGCGCATGGCGGCGGTTGCCGCCCTAGCCGTTCTTGCCACGTCTGCCGTCATTTTTGCATGGCAACGGGAGAGCGACGCCAAGAAACTCCGCTCTCCAGCGGTCATTTCCGCTGTTCGGCATCTGGCACGGCTCGAGACGATCGAGATGAACCTCGAGAAGGTCGTCGACCTTCGCTCAACACAGAAGCGCCTCTGGAACACGATTGAGGCTGAAGATGCGATCCTGCTCGTGGCATCTGGAAGGGTGACGGCAGGTATTAATCTCGCAACGCTTTCACTGGAGGATGTGCGGATAGAGCAGTCCACGCAGACGGTTTTCATTCGGCTGCCTCCCGCAGAAGTGCTGTCAGCGACTCTGGATGCAGAGCGAACCTATGTGTTTGAGCGAAGCACCGACTTGCTTGCGCGTCGTGATGCTACGCTCGAGTCAAGGGCGAGGAGCAAAGCGCGTGAGTCCATCCTTGACGCAGCGCGGAAGGCTGGCATCATCGCCAAGGCGGACATAGGTGGGGAGCGGGTGGTTCGCCAACTGGTTAAGGCGCTGGGTTACCAGAAAGTCGTCTTCGAGCGCCCCAGCATTCTGCAATGACGCACGCGCAGACGAGGCAGAATGCCTCGTCTGGCGCGCTTTGCCCCGGTTGGTCCGCGGCGTGTACAGTAAACATCGCCAGCGACGTCGGTATGAGCAGAAGCATTTGGCTGGCGACATTCTTGCTTAGTTTGGAAGTGATTAGTCTGGAAGTGCCTCGTGGCGTCAAACTACCGCGTTCAGCCCAGCAGACGTCTTCTTGGCACGTACACTCTCCACGGAGGTTAGATGGAACCGACTGCATCCACCAGCGAACTATTCCCCACGGACCCTGAGAAGCCGGAGAAGAAGGCTCGAGGGCGCACTGATGCCGCGCACACGCCGCTGCACCTGCGCACACACGGCGTCACTGTGGACGAGGCGACGCGGCACTGGGTGCACGAGAGGCTGGGTCGTCAGCTCGGCAAGTTCGCTCTTCACATCGAGGAAGTGGAAGTGCGCTTCCGTGACCTCAATGGCCCTAAGGGAGGTGTCGACTGCGCCTGCCTCATCATGGTCAGACTGAGCGGTCTCGAACCCGTGGTTGTTGAAGAGAAAGCTAAGGCGCCCCGCGAGGCATTTGATATCGCTGCCGGCGTGGTGAAGCGGGCGGTCAGGCGCCACCTAGAAAGAGCTGACGTGCGGACACCGCGCAACTTGCTCCACCGAGACGACCCAGCGTCTGCCAATGCAGAACCCGCCCACGAGGGCGCGCACGCGACTGACCATACGAGTATGGCCCGGGAGGGCGACTTTGATGAGGTGAGCGCGGATGACTCCCATACGATGAACCGGAACCTGAAGGAGAACGAGGCGGGTCTTGTGGCTGCTCTTGAGGACTCAGAGCAGGAGCGGCCTTCACGCAAGTCAACCCGAGGGAGTGCCAACCGGGCCCGCCGAGATGTCGGCCTACATCAACGCGAAGTACACCACGTGGCTTCGCCTGCCGCGCGCGCCGAGCGGAATCAAAACCGGAAAGATAGGCCCTAGTGTTTCGAGACCTCTTCATCCTGGGACCCGTACGTTTAGCCCGCCTGCGGCTACCGACTCCAGTTGTCAGCTTATCAGTTTGCCTCGCGCTAGGTCTATGTAGCTGCTCGGACCGGCAGATGGACGGCCCTGCTGAAAGCCCCGAGGTGGAACGCGAGGAGCATTTCGACTCAGTACATCCCAACGAGGTGCATCCCAACGAGGTGCATCCGAGTGACGAATCAATAACCACCCGCGGAGCCTGTGGTGAGGGCGTGGGCGATGAGGACTGCCCTTAGGATTCGGCCCTTGAATGGACGCGGAGGTCGTACCGCGTGCAGGGTGCAATTGGATCGCAGCTTCAGAACGATAAGGCCGTACGGAACAGAAGCAGGATGTTCGAGCGCGGCTCTGTCTTAGCTGAGTGGCGCCTCGCCTTTAGATTTGAAGCGCCCCTGTCTCAGCGCTCCCGTCCAGCCTACTGCTTGTCGTGGACCACGCGGATCTTGTCGACCACTCGGACCACCCCAGGTTGTTTCTGAGCCAGTGTTCGAGAACCTTGCGTGTGCGACCGTCGGGCACATCCCCTTGAAGGACGACCACACCTCCATACACCGCTAGACGCATACGTAGGTCGGGATAGTGGGTGGCGATGCTAACCTTCAGGCGCGAAGCCAGTTCATGGTCGCGCACCTTCTCTGCGCACGATGCCGTAACACGGCTGGTGATGCCCGTGACGCCGCGAACGTGACGGATGATCGCCAGCGCCCGTGCCAGCTCGTGGCGATCCGATATGGTGCCCGATAATGTGACGTGCCCATTGTGGATACTTATTGTGAGGGCTTCTTCGTCCACCCCCATGGCATAGTGGAGGATGTGCTGGACTGCTTGCCTCACTGCGTCATCGTCTGCGCCTGACGGACGCACCCGCACCTCGTCGGTGAAGACGTCTTCCACTCCTGCGACATGCTGGGCTATCTGCTCGGCGACGTGCAGCTTCCATAGCGCGTCGACCTCGCCTTCAAAGCAGATGAAGCGCCCTTGGACTCGGAAGTGGAGGCGGTCGCCAAATGAGGTCGGGTCAACCTTAAGATGTTCCCTAACAAGCTCCTCAAGTGCCGCATCTCGCACCCGCCCGCGTCTATCGCCATTCCACCTAGGGCTGAGGGCGCGGTAGAGGGTTCGCTTCAACGCCTGCCGATCAAGAGGCCACTCAAACACAGCATTGACGCCGCTGTCATACAGCCTCTCCGCGTCTTCGTGCTGAATGCTGCCCTGCGAAACAATGAACACACTCGGCGAACCCGACACCGCGCACAACTTCCGTGAGAAATCAACCACGGAGTGGTCGGCGAAAGGTGGCACGACCACGACTGCCTCGATCTGACCGTTGAGAAAAGTGGCGGCATCGTGCGGCGAATGAACGTGAGCTGCAGAAATCTGAAGCTCTCTAACTAACTTCGTGACCTCGTGGCTTGTCTTGCTCACACCTACCACCAAAGCCTCGGGAAGTGATGCCGCTTTGGCGTCACGTTGCTGCGAGGCGCGTGGGATGCGATGTCCCTTCCGACGTCGTGCCGGAGAGGTGGGTACCATGCCCTGCGCGGGTGCAACAGCCCCGCCTGCACCCGCCGCAGCGTAAATCTTGCTGTACGCGTAAGTCCTGCTGTACGCGTAAAGTTGTGCCGAAGCGCTCTGCTGCGTTAGCCATCGAAGCATCACGTACCACCACCTCCACCTAGCCGATGTTGATGTGCCCGAGTAACGGCAGCTCGAGCCATCCATGTGCACGTGACGCCGCGCAGATTGATCCATATGAGCAGTCTGCCCAGTTGCTCGATGATGATGCCCATGCGTCGGCTCAGCGCCCATATGTAGGCTCAGTGCCCACGCCTACTTGGCGAGAATGCCTGAGCGTACTGGGTTGGAGGGAGATTGGCCAGGCTCACGCCCATGGTCCGGCATCGCTTGGTTAGCATCCCGGGTATTCGGCAAGGGCTGGTCCGGGCTTTGCCGATCTCGGACCGTGGATGGCGGCTCCCTCAGATCCTCCACCAAGTCGACATCCGTCCCGGGAGATCGTACGCGGTTCGCGTCCATCTCCGTCGATGTTTCCGCGCCGGGTTGAACGGGTGCGGCCGTCTGGCCGGGAGCTACATAGGGATTATTTCGCACCCGTGAGCCAACGGGCGTGTAAGGGCGCGCGGGTGCCGCGGCGGTCGTCCCGCTCGCCTGGGGATCCGACGCTCGCGCAGACTTACGGTTTGCGCTGGATCCGCCGCATGCTCCGGAAAGACATACGGCCGCAAGGCACGTGGCCGCTCCGAGTGCCGCTCTTCCCGTGATTGCGGCTCTCCCCATGAATGCTTGTTTGGAATGATTCTGCGAATTCGTCATAGCGCCCCCTGCAGCGATTGCTAAGCACCGCCTCAACAGCAACAAGGTCCATGGCTGGAGCGGGATATAAACCCCATCTTCACGCACCTACTTGGGTACATCTAACGCACGCGGGCGTGCCCCTCAGGCCTGCGCTTGAACCCTCGCTCCTCAATCCAAACGCGTGTAAGGGTCGCGCCTAAAAAGAAGACTTGGCTGCAGTAGTAAATCCACAGGAAAATCACCGCAAGAGTACCAGCCGCTCCTTGCACCGAGTTGCTGGCAATGTGTTGCAAGTAGAGGCCCGCGACGAAGGCACCAGCAGCCACCAGGATGGAGGTCACAAGGGCTCCGAAGCCCGCCTCCGGCCACGCAACCTCAGCATCGGGTAGCACTTTAAAAAGTGTGGCAAAGATGAGGACCATGACCACCACGGTACCCAGGGTCTCGCCGGCATCCACCAGCCATCCCGAATCTGGAAGAACTTGAAGCCACGATCGCGCCGCACTGAGCGCTGCCTGCGCCCCTAAGACAGCCAGAAGGAGCACGCCGCAGCCGAACACCATGAGAAAAGAGAGCATCCTCTTGCGCACAATTGCTTTGGCAACCTTCTTGTCCATGCGGGGCTTCACTCCCCAAACTTGGTTGAGCCCCTGTTGGATCGAGGCGAACAGCTTGCTAGCCGCAAACAAGGTAACGGCTAATCCCGCTAACGTGGTCCACAGGCCCTCTCGGTCAAGGCTTAAGCTCTCGAGCCAATCGGAGATGAGTCGCCGACTCTTAGGTCCACTTAACACACTGCGAAGGCGTCGCTCCAGCAGCCGCCGAGCTGCACCCTCATCGAAGACAACGCCTGAGATAACCACTGCAAATATAATCAGCGGCGCAGCTGAAAGAATGGCGAAGAAAGCAGTGGCTGCACTGACCAATGGGCCACCGCTCTCAGCGTAGCGTTCGAACGCGCGTACAGAGAGCTTACGCCAGTGAACCGTTTCCGCTTTAATTTCGTCCTTCATGGGGTCCGCGTCCAGAGGGCGTCTGCTCTCATGCTTGGCCCATCCGCTCGGCCGGCCCATCGAGCTCGAGCTCAGGGCCGACGGGAACAATGCCCGTCGGATTGAGGTGCCGGTGGCTGGCGTAGTAGTGCGTCTTTATATGGTTCATGTGGCATGTTGAGCTGACATGCGGATGCTGATAAACGTCCCGCAAGTACCCAGAAAGGTGTTTGTAGTCTCGGATCAATCTGCGGTTGCACTTGAAGTGCACGTAGTACACAGGGTCGAAGCGCAGAAGCGTGGTGAACATGCAGATGTCTGCAAGGGTGAGGGTGTCGCCGCAGAGAAACCGCTGCTTTTCTAGCTGGTGGTCCCACCGGTCGAGCGCGGCAAAGAGTGCTTCAAAAGCCTCCTCGTAGGCCCCTTGCGTCCCGGCGAAGCCGCAGCGGTACACTCCGTTATTGATCGGCTGGTAGATGGCGTCGATGACTTCGTCGATGTGGGCGCGTTGACTTGACGGATACAAATCTTTCGTTTGCGTTGCCACCCCGTCGAACGCGTGTGCCAGCATCTTGATGATGTCTAGGGATTCGTTGCACACGATTTTGTTGGTACCTGTGTCCCAGAGCACGGGCACCGTCACTCTGCCAGAGAAGTCAGAATCCGCTTTAACGTAAATCTCCCAGAGGTACCTCTTTTGGTGGAGCAGGTCGCCCGTGGAGCCAGGGTAATCTCTGCGCAGCTCCCAGCCGTTATCCCTCATTAGGGGATGGACCACAGAGACTGATATGACATCTTCTAATCCCTTGAGAGCACGCACGAGGAGCGTCCGATGCGCCCAAGGGCAGGCGTAGGACACATAGAGGTGGTATCGGCCCTTCTCGGCGGGATAGAGGGCATCAGGGCAAGCCGATATGCGGTCGCGGAACTGGCTCTGCTGCCGCTCGAATTCCCCCTTTTCGTTTTGCTCCCACTCGTCTTTGCTCTTCCAAAGCCCGTTATAGAGTGCTCCGCCCATTCCCGATACTCTCCTGCCTTAGAGGGTAAACGTTCAGGTATCCTAGCATGCGGTTTTCGAGGCTTTTTCTGATCCGAGCGCTCGGATCAGAAAAAGCTTCGAAAAGCGTGGTTTTCTACTGCCCAGAGGGTACCTGAACGCTTACCTTAGAGGTGCATCTTCGCTCTGAATGCGCCGAAGGTCTAGTATTGCCTTGCGATAGCAAGACCGGGACGTTGCGCAGGCAAAGCATGATGCAGTGCAATGGCCCCTCCGGTCCCGCTTGAAGTTGCCGCTTCCGTGCTTTCAACTTCCTTATGACTTTCCGTAGCGTCAATCCTGCCGATGGATCGTTGGTTGCTGAGTATGCAGCTCATAGCGAAGAGGAAATCGACCGGCTCCTTACCGAGGGTGTTGAGGCGCAGCGAGCCTGGAAGCAAAGCGACATCCAAGAGCGCTGTCAGCTGCTCGAGCGCCTAGTAGACGTGTTGGAGCAGAAGAAGGAACGCTTTGCACAACTAATGACGCAAGAGATGGGCAAGCCCATCTCTCAAGCTAAAGCTGAAGTTGAGAAATGCGCATGGGTTTGTCGCTATTATGCCGAATGCGGTCCAGACTTCATTCGTGACCAGCTGATTGCAACGGAAGCTGCCAAGAGTGGCATCAGCTACCAACCGCTGGGCCTCATCTTGGCAGTCATGCCCTGGAACTTTCCATTTTGGCAGGTGTTCCGCTTCCTTGCTCCGGCCATCATGGCAGGGAATGCCTGCGCTTTAAAACATGCCTCGAGCGTTACCGGGACTGCATTGGCCATTGAGGAGGCTCTCACAGATGCAAAGGGTCCTAAAGGACTTCTGCGCGTGCTGAAAATCAAGGGCAGGGAGGCTCCCAAGCTCATGAGCGATGAACGCATTGCGGCAGTTACCCTCACCGGGTCAACGTCCGCCGGACGTGCCGTGGGTGCGGCAGCCGGCGAAGCTCTCAAGCCTTCGGTCCTCGAGCTAGGAGGATCTGACGCCTATGTGATTTTGGCCGATGCCGATGTGGCTCAAGCCGCTTCTGTTTGTGCCGAAAGCCGGATGATTAACAACGGTCAGAGCTGCATCGCGGCCAAACGGTTCATCGTGCAGGATTCTGTGCACGATGAATTCGTAAAGCATCTCCGGGAGACTCTGGCTGCGTACGCACCGGGTGATCCAACCGACGAAGAATGTCGGCTCGGTCCTATGGCGCAGGAAGAGCTACGGGATGAGCTGCACGACCAAGTTCAAGAGAGTCTTCACGCCGGGGCGAAGGCCAGGCTCGGTGCAGAAGTGCCCGCAAGGAAGGGTGCGTGGTACCCCGCCACGCTGTTGACCAACGTTTCTGCTGGGATGAAGGTTTTTGATGAGGAGACCTTCGGGCCGGTGGCTGCCGTGGTGCGCGCGGAAACTGAAGATGAGGCATTCGAACTTGCCAACGCATCTGCCTTCGGATTAGGCGGTGCCGTATTCACTCGGGATCTGGAGCGCGGCTGGCGGCTCGCTAGCGAGCGGCTGGAGGCCGGGTGTTGCTCCGTCAACGCGCTGGTCAAATCAGACCCGCGTCTCCCCTTCGGAGGCATCAAGCAGTCGGGTTATGGGCGTGAGTTGAGTTCGTTCGGGATCCGTGAGTTTATGAACGTAAAGTCTGTTTGGCTCGAGGGTGACCACCGTGATCGCTAAGGCAAGCCGTCTTGTGCGGCCCTCCCACAGTAGGCTCTGCTCCGGCAGGCCCTGCTGTAAACGTTCAGGTATCCTAGCATGCGGTTTTCGAGGCTTTTTCTGATCCGAGCGCGCCCACAAAGACCTCCCCGGAGTTCTCGTCAAATGCGTCTCCTGCGATCCCGGCGACTTCAGGGTGCGTGAGGACAGGTCTTGAGGACGAAAAGCCGGAGCAGGGAGAGCCTTGAGATGGAGTTCTCGTCGTCTCACTCCTGCGATCCCAGCGGTTTTCTACTGCCGATAAGGTACCTGAACGCTTACGTGCCGCTCCGGCAGGCCCTACCACCGGTTTGAGGCGGACCATTCCAGCCGAGGCTGAACTGCCCTCAGATGCGGCTAGCTACTCACTGAAGCCTAGCTACTCACTGAAGCGGGGTTGCGAGCGATGCTCCAGTTGTGCTCTGTTGCTTCGATTTTGGCAGGCGCACCTCGGTAGCGGATAAAGCCTCGCGCTTCAAGCTCCTCAACCATTGTTTCCGCTTGCTCAAGGGAGAGCTGCAGCAGTAAGACCAGCGCGTCGCGGAACTCCGTCTTCCCACGCAAGTAGCCCTGCGGCACGAAGCCGTGAAAGTGCTCTATCAATTTAGCCACAGCCGCTTCCAGGTTATCGGCGCGGTCATCGTATGCATCACCCACCATTGTGTGCCCTTCCATGTTCGGGTGCAGCTCCTCTAAGCATCCCGTCAGTATATCGCAAATCTCATCGCGTGTTAGACGCTAAGGGTGCTATATGCGCGTGCAACGCCCAGCGTTCATGATAAAGCCAGCCGCAGCCCATATCAGTGGGCGCCTCTATCAACGGGCCCATGAGTCGTTTGCTGCCGAGCGTGCAGCTGGGAAGTTTAGCTGGACGCTCAGCAGGGGCCGGGACGCTCAGCAGGGGCCGGAACACCCAGCAGTGTGGCGGCGTGTGCGCGGATGTGGTTGGAGAGGTATGTTTGCGTTGAAGATTGCTTTCCCGCTTCTCATCATCCTGATGGTGAGCGCCTTCATCGTGGAAGCAAAACGTCATGCATCCGCGCTTGAGAGGCAGGAGCGCATGCAAGAGCATCAGAGCGCCCTCCTTGCCCGTCTCAGTGAAGTAGCGGCAGAGGCTGTTGTCGGCATTTATCGAGCGGGGGGGGCGGATGCGGCCAAGGCGTGGGCCAAGGACGCTTCCGACCCTCCGCGCTTCAAGATGACGTTTCACGCGCAGGCGGAAGGGCAGCTCCCGGCGAATGCAACTGCGAAAGGTCGCGCTCGCACAGTGAACGTTGATGGACGAAAGGCCGGCACGTTGCTGGTCACATGGAAGGCTGTTGAGCCATCACCGCCCTCTTTTATGTGGTCTCTAGCAGCACAGCTCGCTCTTCTAAGTTTTACAGCGGCCTTTTGCCTCCTCTGCGGCTTCCTCTTCATTGATCGACCCTTGCAGCGTCTCACAGGGATCGTCCAGCGTCTTACGCGGGGCGAGGATATCCCACCAGGCCCCCCGGGAGGTGGAGGCGCGCTGGGCCGCCACGAGATGGCACTACGGGACCTGGCAAGGACCCTTAGCTCGGCCGCTCCTGGAGGCGGAGGAGATGCCTCGGAGCGGGTGGAGCTGCTGGAGCGGTTGCGCCAGGAAGATCGCATAAGCGTGGTGGGAAGAACCGTTTCCACGATAGCCCACGAGCTCGGTACTCCTCTCAACGTCGTTTCTGGAAGGGCGATGATGATCTCGATGGACAACGACTCCACGGTCGACGCAAAGGACAACGCGCAGATCATTGCAGAGCAGGCTCACCGCATGACCTCCATCATACGAAAGGTAGTGGAGTTTTCCCGGGCTCCCGAGGCGGACTCGCAGAAGGTTGAGGTAAGGCGCGCGGTAGACAAAGCCTGCGCGCTCCTCGCGCCGCTGGCCGCCCGCAAAAATGTGCAGTTTCGGTGCGAGGTGACCAGTCGAGTTGCAGCTTTGACCTCAGAAGTTAAGCTGCTGCAAATTTTGACCAACCTACTCACCAACGCCATGGCGTCTATGCCCGCCGGCGGAACCATTGACATAGCGGCAGGCCCAAATCACGTCCGTGACCCACAAGACCGGCATGTGGAGCAGGGGCTTTTTGTCGAGATCACAGTGCGCTATGAGGGAGAGAACCTGTCGCCGGAGACTCGAGATAATCTCTTCAAGCCGTTCTATTCCATGAAGCGCATACCCCATGCTGGTAATCTGTCGCTCAGTATCTGCCATGCCGCCGTCCGCAATCACGGGGGCTGGATTGACGTGACAAGTGAGTCCGCCGGGGTTACGCGCTTCTCCGTGCATCTGCCCGGTGAGGAGCTGCTATGACATCTACGTTGCTGGTCATTGACGATGACCAGGCCATGTGTGAGCTCATGGAGGTCGGCCTGAGCAAACATGGCTACAAGGTCGAGTGGCGGACGCGGGGCGCCGAGGCGCTGGAGCTTGCTCAAACCCATGATTTTGCCGCGATCATCACCGACCTGAATCTCCAGCGCATGAGTGGGCTCGACATCTGTCGACGGATGGGTGAAGCGCGTCCTGATGTGCCGGTGATCGTGGTCACTGCTTTTGGCGATATGAACTCCGCGATCGCGGCGATACGCGCCGGTGCGTATGACTTCATCAACAAACCGGTCGAAATCGAAGCCTTAGCGCACGCGATTAACCGAGCGGTTGCGCACAATCATCTCCGAGAAGAGGTGAAACGCCTCACCGACGCGGTAGAGCGAAGTAGCAGCTCTGGCGATCTCGTCGGCAAGAGCACGGCGATGAAGAAGGTATATGATCTCATTCAGCGCGTAGCAGATACTGAAGCATCCATACTGCTCACAGGTGAGAGCGGAACCGGCAAGGAGTTGGTAGCCCGCGCTCTGCATCAGCAGAGTCGTCGTGGGTCGCACCCATTCACGGCGCTCAACTGCGCAGCAGTGCCGGCCAATCTCCTCGAGAGCGAGCTCTTTGGACACACAAAAGGTGCTTTTACTGACGCGAAGCTGACGCGACGAGGCCTTTTTGATGAAGCGAGCGGCGGGACGGTCCTGCTCGACGAGATCGGTGAAATGCCGATGGAGATGCAGCCGAAGTTGCTGCGCGTCTTGCAGGAGCGGAAGGTGCGACCAGTCGGCGGCAACTCGGAAATCGACGTGAACGTACGGGTTGTAGCTGCCACTAATCGGGACCTGGAGACGGAAGTGGAGGAGGGCCGTTTCAGAGAAGATCTGTACTACCGTCTCAACGTCGTTCAAATCCACATGCCGCCGCTTCGTGCGAGGGGCAACGATGTTTTGTTGCTAGCACAGCACTTTGTCGAGAAGTTTGCTCATCGCATGCGTAAGGGTGTGGCGGGCATATCAAGTGACGCCGCAAAGAAGCTCCTGGAATACGATTGGCCGGGGAACGTGCGTCAATTGGAGAACTGCATGGAACGTGCGGTCACATTAACCCGTTTTGATAAAATCACAGTCGATGATTTGCCCGATAAGATACGCGCCTACGAGGGTATCCACGTGAATCTGGTCGATGTCGATGCAGAGCACGTGCTGACACTGGACGAGCTTGAGCGGCGATACATCGAACGGGTGCTCAGGGCCGCGGGTGGCAATAAGACGCAAGCAGCAAAGCTTCTAGGCTTGGATCGAAGGACGCTTTACCGCAAGATTGAGCGCTACGACAGCGCATCAACCTGAGCTGTTTAGGCCAAGGGCAATCGCATCTGACTTGGGCGCAGGCACGAATCATCCTAATCCTTTGCAATGCGGCTCTGTGGTAGTGCAGCGTGGTGGCCGGCCCGCGTGGTCTGCTTGAGCGCAGATGCATCGCGTTGCCGGCCCGCGGAAGATACGTCGCGTGGCTGGCCCTCTGGCAGAAGCATCGTCGCTCACTCAGCGGGACCCACCACCCTTTGGGCGGTCCCCCCAATACGTTCGCTCACGATGCTTCTGCCAGAGGGCCTGTCGTGGTTGCCGGCAACAAGCGGGGGGGGGAGAGTGGCGTAGTCGACTTCGCCAAGAGGCTCAGGCTCATTTCCGGAGCGAACCCACTGATTTAAACCGATGTATGGATGCATCACGCGGTTGATCCTGCTACCCGAACACGTTCGTGATGGGCGGGGGAGTTTGGGTGAATGCCGCGGGATTGACTTCCGCGGCAGAGGGTTTGGGTGGCAGAGGGTTTGGGTGGCACAGCGTCTGGGTGCCAGACCCTCTGTAAAAGACGTATCGTCGCTCACTCAGCGGGACCCACCACCCTTTGGGCGGTCCCCCGAATACGTTCGCTCACGACGCTTCTGCCAGAGGGCCTGTCGTGGTTGCCGGCAACAAGCGGGGGGGGGAGAGTGGCGTAGTCGACTTCGCCAAGAGGCTCAGGCTCATTTCCGCGTGAGCATCCCACCAATTTTGCACAATGTATGGATGCAACACCCTTGTCGTGCCTGTTACATGAACACGTTCGTGATGGGCGGGGGAGTTTGGGTGAATGCACGGGATTGACTCCCGCGGCGAGTCTAGGTGGCACAGCTTATGGGTGCCGAGACCCTCGGTGACACTCCCGCACTGAGTGAGAGTTCCATCAAGCTGGCTCACGTGAGCAGCATGACGCCTATCTGCTCTGCATTGGAGCCTACAAGAGGGAGGACGCGACGAAGGGGTGCGCTCTTTTGGTGCTGCGAACCCCGAGAAGGACGTAGGCGTATCTGAAGGTGCTAGGGTCGGAGCTGAAGCAATTGACACCTCAACAAAGCTGCGAAAATGGGGCGGGGCGATACGCCACGTTGTGCGCTCACGACACGCGCCGTGCGGGTTCGTAATGGCCGCCTCAGTGACGGGAGCTTCAGACTCAATCAGGGCTCTTCGTTCCCACCCTCGAGGTCCTTCTGCGGGACTTTGCGCTTGTCTCGACAGGCTCTTGATTGGGCGCTCCGGCCCATTTGCGGCTGCTCATCGCCACAACCTCACCCTTCGGACCTCTTGCCACAACACCATGAACTGAGATCGAGGTGGCGCGACATGGTACTTGCCGAAACCATTGCTCAGCGTGCTGGCACGTCATCTGCTTATCAGTCCAAACTTGATGCAGACTCTCGAAAAGTTTAGGAGCGAACAGCGGCGGGTCTTCGTGGCAGACGACGATGCTGCCATGCGGCACATGCTGGCCTCCTCGCTGCGGTCAAGGGGCTTTACCGTGCTGGAATGCGCGAACGGTGTGGAACTCCTCGATCGTCTGCTACTCGAAGACAGTCAGGATAATCCACCGCTTCTGGTGGTTAGCGATGTGCACATGCCTGGTGTGAGTGGTTTGGATGTGGCGCATCGGCTGAAGGAGGCATTACCGAAGGTGCCCGTGATTCTTATCACTGCATTTGGCGACCGGCGCACGCATCAGCGGGCTCGCAGCTTGGGGGCATTCCGTGTGATCAATAAACCTTTCGCGCTTGATGAGCTGCATCGCGAAGTCTCCGCGGCCCTCGGAGAAGTTGACTGCGCCGAACACGTGGCCGGTTAGCGCGTCCCGCATCGCTAAGGGGAGCGGCTGCAACGCCCTAAGAGCGGGTGCAGTCCCATTGACGCGCGTGACGTGGCATCAGACCGCATATCTAGCGGTCTCTGAAAGCGACGTATCTCGGTCACTGAACGTGACACTGGTCAAGAGACCAATTATGTAGAATACCCTTCTTCGTTTCCGGCCAGGTAGTTCTTTAGGAACTCGGCCGCTGCGCCACGCTTGAAGGGGACGTGCTGAAGTTCGCTGCGCGCCGAGACATCGGCGAAGAGCTGCTCAAGGAACTTGAGTAGTCGGCGGCACTCATCTAAGGAACGGCTCATGAGCTCCGCACTAAGTAAGTCTGTGTCTTCCAACGCAGACAGCGCCCGCACGAGAGAGGTGATACGGTCGTAGTCACTAAGCCGCAGTAGTTGATAGCCGAGCGTCGTAAAATGGTTGAGGAAGTCTTTAACATAGCTGAAGTTTGCGTGGCCAACCCAGAGGTCCTGATAGTCGCGCGTCGCTTCTGCCTTAGCTAGGAACGCGCGAAGTACCTGCGCGAAGGTCCACGCTTCACGCCTTAGGCGCTCACTTTGAGCGATGCGGGTGCTCATGTCGCTTGCAAGGGAGGGAGGCGCGCGATCGGGCCTGATTTCGGTGCAGAGGGTTCGCACGGTTTCGTGAAGTGCCGCACGCAGATCAGAGGCAGCTCCGCCCAGTTGCTGAACAAGGTTCTCTATCTCGAGCTTACCACTCGGGGAAGGACACTGCTCTTCGAAGATCCTGCGACTCTCTAGCTCAAGCGTGCGACTCAACGCCACCAGGGTACGCCGCAGTGGCACGACCGACTGAAGGTCACGAAGGATCTGTGCTGAACTAGTCCGCAGCTGATGGGCTTTGATTGACAGCAACTCCTCCTCAACGCCGTCTGCCAATACATCATGCACATTTTCACTCAGGTAGTGTGTTAGCGCCCGCAGATCGCTTCGAGCGACAGCCAGTAAGGTGAACGTCAAACGTGTTAGCGCCTGGTCTTGCAGGTAAGACTCCATGAGGTCCAGGTAGCGTAGGCAGCGAAAGAGCACGAGAAAAGTGAGGGCAACGGCGCGATGTGCGGCGTTAGAAGCGACGCTGCGTAGCGCTTCGAGCACCTCTGGAACCTGTATCCGGTCGTACTCCGTTCGGAACTCTAGCTCGATGAGCGGGTTGAAATACACATTGCGCTCAACTTCGCGCGTGATGCTGCTGTGCAGGGCGAAGTACTGGCGGCTTCCTACGTGGTCCAAGCGAAGGAGGCCCTCAGCAAGCTCGCCGTAGGCGCCGAACGTGTTGCGCAAGAGCATGAGCGACTCAACGGGCGTGGCCTGTGTGAGCTGCTCCTTGACTAGCCGATGTCTTAGGCTGTCGTCGGGGAGCACACCATGTAAATACCGACTAAAGGTATAGGTTCGGTCGCGTGAACCAAGTAGGTGCCGGATGAAATTGACGCAATGCTCCAGCGTGTCCCGCACGATGTGCACCTCATGGCGGAAGTTGCGTGCGATGTGACTGCTTTCCTTGGGTGGGCCGGTGAGGTTGTGGGCATTTCCAAGGCAGACAATTCCCTTTAAAGACATCTCAAGCGAAAAGAGCGTCTGCTCTTTTCGCTGCCAACGCAGCGAGGTGAACCAGTTCTCACGCGCTAAAGACTGCGCTTGCTCGAGCCCTCGCGAATACTTAAGTAGGTTGGCGTACGTGTCGCGCGCTGGGACGCCTATCATGCTTTAGATTTTACGGCGAACAAGTCTCCAGAGTCTATCTTTCGAGATACTTCTCCGCTCTTAGATGACTCAATGGCTAGTTGAGCCTTGCCGCCGCCCCGGGCAAATCCACGGGACATCGTGCGCGTGTTCGACGGCATGCTCAGGTTACCGGCCGCATCCACGGCAATGCACCCACCCTTGCCGCCTAGCTTGCGAACCTCCTGAAGGCCAACAATGCAGGCCCGCTCGAGTGGATACCCTGCAAGCTCGATCAAATCGGCTACGCGACGAGCAAAGGCATTGCGAAAGAAGAAGTCGCCCTCTCCAGTCGCGCTGACTGCACATGTGCGGTCATCTGCCCAAGTTCCAGCGCCGATGACCGGGCTGTCGCCGACACGGCCCGGATGTTGATACACCACGCCGCCAGTCGAGGTGGCGGCGGCAAGGTGGCCGTCTTGATCGCGAGCAACTGCGCCCACCGTGTTCCCATCGTTGCTCGATGTTGTTGAGCGGGAGCGGGCAGTTCGGAGCCGCAACCATTGCTTCCGTCGCCGCTCGGTGGCGTAGTAGCTAGGCGCTTCTCTTTTTAGGTTGTTCTCCGCAATCCAGTGCTCTGCATCCTCACCAATCAGCAGAACGTGTTGGTGATCCAGCATGGTGTATGCCCCCTGGATTGGGTTGCGGATCCGCTCTACTCCAGCGATTGCGCCGCAACGCTCTGTGGCTCCATCCATCATGCTTGCGCTCAGCTTGATCGAGCCGTCGGCGCACATGACAGACCCCTTTCCTGCATTGAAAAGCGGGTTATCCTCCAGCGACATCACGGACTGGACAACGGCGTCGCACGCGCTTCCGCCCCGGGTTAGCACGCGCTGCCCTGCAGCAATAGCGCGCTTTAGGCCGGTTTCATATTCATTGCGCCGCTCCTGCAACACGTCGGGGCTGATGCGACCCGCGCCTCCGTGGACAGCGATAACTGGCTCCACAAGCTTCTTATGATGACGTGTAGGCATTAGATCAGGAGCTCACAAAGTTGTCGAAGGTCCCAATTAAGGTTGTTGAAGACAGGCAGTGACACCACGTCTTGAAGTTCCTTGATGGCCAAGGGAGATGCGGTGCATCGTCCCGATAATGCATGAGGGGTGAGCCCGAAGCGTTCTTTCAAAACCCGGCTACCGCCGATAGCGCCCAGGGCATCCGATGCCGCGAAGACGAGCCGGTGGATGCGCTTCTGAACCAGGTCGCTTTCGAGCAACAAGGCAGTTTCCCGCTGAAGAATGCCGTCGGCGAGCTCCACAACCCAGTAGTTGCTGGGGTTGTTGGCAAACTTACGGTCGATCTTGTCGAAGATGTCCAAGAGGTCACTTTTTTCTAGCAAATAGGTCGACGGATACCCCAGGAATGAGAAATCTGCGACGTGCTCTGCCCCTGCATCCTGCATGTGCAGGATGTCCTTTAGGCTCGCCGTTCCCGTGACTTTAGCAGCACGAACGCCGTGGCCGGCGTTGGTTAAGCCCCAGCAGCAGGCAGCAGCCGCCGCGCTCTTGCCGGAGTTCATCGCGGTGCCCACAACGAGGATGAGTTTAGAGCGTTTCTTCTGAGTCTCTTTTACACGCTTGGGCTCAACGATGGAAAACTGACGGGAGTTGATCGATTCGCCATTCTCGTTGACCACGTATCCGAGCAACTCGACCTTGGTCGGATCTTTAATCCCATCATTCTTTGATTTTAGCTCCCCTACGATACCCGACCGGGCGAGCAAGTCCGCCTGTTGCGTGAAGGCTTCGGGCACTACGCCTTCGAACGCATCGGGAGCGTACCGGTTGCCGAAGACGAATACGGCACGCGTGCCATAACTTGCGGTGTGGATGCGGCCCTGTTTGTTCTCAAGAGAGGAGGTATGCCCCACGTAGCGCACCCGCCCGTACACCAAGTCGCCAATTTCTGGGGCCTTCTTCAAGTTACTGAAATGCCTGATCAGCCGCTTTGGGACGGTGTAGCAAGCGCTTGGTACAATAAAACCTGGTCCAATCTTCTCCATCGTTACCTGCTTTCAGAGCCGTTCGCTATGTTGCGTGCTTGTACGCTAGCTTGGGAAATGCTGTCTCCCGTGACGGTACGGTGCAAGACCGCGGGAGGGCCGATTTGGTGCTGGCGAAAGGCCTGCATAACACGCAGGTTCACATCCGTCTCAAAGGCTTTTTCGTAGACTGTATCTAGAACGTACGCCTTGAGCCGAAGACGCACGGCAAGGTAGTTCTCTTGCATCACCTGAGTCACCAAGGTCACAACCGGTTTGGGTAGGTGGACGTAGCGGCTTGAGAGAGCAGCTTCGGTGACGATGTCCCGGGCGTGTTCAACATTCTGATCAAGCCCGATATAGAAATCCATCACTACCTGCATGTTCAAGGCGCCGTAGTTGCTGCACGAAGTGACATCCGTGATGAACTTGTTGTTAGGGATCGTTACGGTGTTGTCATCGAGGGTCTGAAGTCGCACGGACCTAAGTCCAATAGCCGTGATATCGCCATACTCCCCCGCGAAGGAAACGCGGTCGCCAACTTGAAAGGGGCGGTCGAGCAAGATCATGATGCCTGCAATGAAAGAGGCCACGACATCCCGGATTGCAAACCCTACTGACACTGCGAGCGTGCCGCCAATCAGCGCCAGCACCGTCTGATCGATGCGCAGGCTCAGTACCAGAATGAGCGTGCACGTGACAATGTACGTGGCGAACTGGATGATCGCCGCGATCTTCTGAAACAGAAGACGGCGGGCGGTGAAGCGGTGCCCGAGCTTGCCGAAAAAGTCCTTGCAGACGCGCAGGAGAAACCATGCCGCGGCCACAACCAACAGCGAGGTGGCAACCCCTCCCCAGCGGATGAGCTGGGTGACCTGGATAATGGTTTCAGGGGGCGACTCCTCAGCTTTAGCCGAAGCGGCAACGGCCAGCGAAGCTACCGCAGCGGGTACAGGCGCCCCCCAACGAACACATCCCAAAGATTTTATATTGCCGTTCATTTTGCGAGAAGGTGCTGGCGTAGGAGCGCCTGTATGACGGTGCGGTACCAGTGGAGCGAGAGGCGAACACGTGGTGGAGCGAGAGGCGTGGGGCCAGGCGTCTCCTCCACGTAGCGGCGGGCGCGGGCTAAGCGCAGCGCCCGCCCCACATCGGCAGCGGACAGTTGCGTGCAGTCCAGGATGTCCTGCTCGTGCGCAAAGTCGAGTTGCACAATGGAGCGCAGAACAAAGAACGCGCTAAGGGGCAGGGCTTCTAGTTCGCTTGCCGCGGGCGGAGTGACTAGGCGGACGTAGCAATGCCCGTCGTGGATGCCAAGGGACTGACTTAGGAAGTGGAGAGCCACAGATGGGTTTCCATTCGCGTAGTCCCAGAGGACGCGGGTGAAGTTGCGCTCAACGTCTTCACCACGCAACGTATCGCCATAGCTCTCCAGCTGACGAGGCACCTGGAGGTGGTCGTAGCGCGGCGCCAGATCCATAGCGCGGAGCCGGTCGCGAACAAGCAGGAGGATCTCAGCCTCTGTCCAACGTCGCAGCTGCACCGCTTCATCAAAAAACGCTTTTTCGCCCCGCGCGCGCGTGAGGTACAGCCAGCACTGTTCAGTTAGGGTGAACACCCACACATGTCGATGTCCAACTGCTTGCATGAGCTCTGCAAGCTTGTCGGTCTCTGTGAGGCCTCCGATCATCGGTCGGATGAGCAGGTGGCAGTCATCGACGAGGAAGGTTGTGGGCTCCGCGTGCTGCAGGATCTCAGCTACCTCCCGCAAAGAGAGGTTCTCATCGAGGCTCAAGCTCCCGCGAAGCTGCAAAGCGAAGTCTTCAAAGCTCCCGCCTCCGCATTGAAGGGAGATACAGCGTTGACCTGAGCGACGCTCGGTGCGCCGAAGGAACGTTGTTTTTCCAAGGCCGCGTTCGCCCACCACGGCTACGACCCCGCCGCCTCGCTGGATCATCGCCTGAAGGGAATCGAGAGCAGGTGCTGCGACTTGTTCGACCCATGCTTGCGGCCTCGCACCGGGAAGAAGCTTCTCAGCATGTTCCACAGACAACGGCTCAAGAGCCTGCACGGCTTTGTCATCACGCACATGCTTTTCCACCTGCCGCCGGAACAGGTAGGCCAGCAAGTGCTGCGTGGCAGTGAACTGTGCTGCCTGTTGAAGCATGTAGCGCCGAATACCCTGAACCAACAGGAAACCACCGCCCACCGCGTCAGCTAAATAAGTCAGCGGCTTCTGCTCCACGCTCAGCACCCAATTCAGTACGGGGGCGCGTTGATGTTGTGCTTCAATCCTCCGGCGGATGACGGGCCCCCACCACTTGATCAGCACAAGGATGATCGGCACAGCCAGTAGCCAGCACGTGCGTGCCACCCAGCTGTATATGGTTCCACGCCCTACGCTCATCCGCGTGAGGCTCAAGATGAGACCCACAGCGATAACGCTCACCCCAGCCAGTCGCAGCGAGCGAAACCGAAGCTCGGCTGTTACGTCCCGTGTCGCGTTCCTCGCTGCTACCGCATCGAAGGCGCGAATGACCAAGCTTCCGATAAGGACCCACCAGCCAACGATCCAAATGAAGCGAACTTCGGGCACATACGTGACTGATTCCGCGATACTCGTGACCGCGAACAACATGAATAGCCACTCAAGCGGCTGGCGGAGGCGGCGGAGATACCACAGAAGCGCGGCAACGAATCGGATGAAGGGCGAGGATGGTCGCCTCCGTAACAGGCTTTTACGCGACTTAGCCAACAACACGTCTGCCTGCCTTCGCCACCACCTGAAAGCCATCACAGCGATGATCAGCTCGAACAGCGCGATCACTATCGGAATAGAGAGACGCGTCAAACTCACCAGCGTGGCCCGTCCCGTTCGAGATAGGGAGAGTAGGTGAAGTCTCAGCTCAAGAACTATCTGCTCCAGTTCGCGCTGCGCTTGAGCCAGCCCTTCTGTGGCCAAGCTTTTGAGAGCCTCGCGACGTTCTGCGGTTAGATACGCGAGTAGGTTTAGACGCGCCTCGTTCATCGTGACAATGGCGTCGCGTCGAGCGAGCGTCTGCTGCCACTCGAGCGCCCGCTTCTCTTGCAGAAGCTGCTCGCCACGCTTTTCCAGCTTCACGTAGAGCTGTTCGACTTGTCGCGTATCGGCGTGCGTTGGGAACTCTTTGCGTTCCAAGTTGACGCCAGGAACATCTTCATCATTGGCCTGGACGTGGTCTAGAGTTCGCCTCATCTCCTTTCGCTCGTGTGAGAGAGCAGCAACAAGCTGGGTGTACAATGCGTCGGCGTCGCTAGCGCGGCGGCTATCAAGAAGCGATCGGGTAGCCAGCTTGTCCACCTTTCGCTTCCATCCGAGCGCTTGTTCGACTGAGTTGCGCGCCTGCTCCCTTGCGGCACCTAATACGCTTGCCAGTCGGAGCTGTTGCTCTTTGAGCTCCAGCAGGCGGACGCGTTCTTCTGCCAATAGCCTGAGCGACTCGGTTTGCGCGCGCCGCGCCTCTTGCAGAGCTGCTTTCTTCTCCTCGGAGGCACGACGCACTGAGCTTTGCACGCGATCTGCCTCAGCACCCTCCGCTGCCTCAGCACCCTCGGCTACCTCAGGAGGCCCGTCGCTGAGAGGAGCCTGCTGGCGCTGGCGTCGGAGGAGTGACTGGAGCATCTCGGGTTCAAGAGCATCGAGCTCTGCGCGTTGCGTGCGAATACGTGCTTGGACCCTTCGCAGCTGCTCTTGAGCTTCACTTGTTGCAGCACGCTCCTGCGTGCGCTCGCCCTTTCCCTTGGCTGCGTTGAGGCGCTCCACTTCGGAGGGATCGGTCAGGTCGAGGGAAAGCAGCTCGTCGAGCTCTCCCTCCACCGGCTTCCCCTCAATAAGCTTCTGAAGTCGCGCCGCCTTCTCCTCAAGTTTCTGAGCCTCGAGGCGCAGTAGCTGCTTTCGCTCTCTGGCAGCTTTGCGCTCTGCTCTTTTCTTCTCGTGCGCCCTTAGCAGGCGGCTCTGCGCTTTTTGGGGCAGCTGGACGTAGCGCTCAAGAGCGATTACCAATCGGTCGAATGCCTCTGCCGGCGGCCGCGGGGTACGCGATGTAGCAGCGCCGTTGCTTCTAAGCCGCTTTTGAAGTGCAACGGTTACCGGACTGCCGATTTGCAGAGTAAGCAGTTGGCGTGCATCCACTTCGGCTGTCAGACGCTCGTCGAGGAATGCTTCGATGCGAGCAGCCCGCTGTGCGTATAGCTTAGAAGCCTGCGGTGCAGGGCTCTCCTCCTGCTGCGGTGCAGGCTCCGCCAATGCACCTTGGCAGTAGGTAGCGGTGAGTCCATGAACCGCAAGCAGCGCGGCGGCATGTAGACTCCATCCTCTGGCAGAAGGACGGTCGCGGGCGCGCGCAGAATCTGGAGCATGAGGAGTTCGGAGCATGGGTGGTAAGCATCGGTGGAAAGCATCGGTGCAGAACTGGACACGATGTTCAAACGCAGCCGCCGCACACTCCTTCAGGATTGTATACTTGAAGCGGCGTTTCATCTACATAATCACGCGCGACTCAACCAGATTGAGTTGGCCTTTCGGGGATATATCTTCGGCGCGTGCCAATCCAGCCGCGCCGCTTGAAGTACACCAGGAAGGCGAGGCTCGTAATAGCCATCAGAGCAAGAGCAAACGGGTATCCGAGATACCAGTTCAGCTCTGGGAGATTCCACGGGGAGCGTTCCGTATCGAAGTTCATGCCGTAGAGACCAGTGATGAAGCTTAGTGGTATGAAGATGGTCGCTATGAGAGTGAGGAACATCATGACCTCGTTGGTTCGATGGCTGGCGGAAGAGAGGTACAAGTCCATCAACGATGCGCTTAGTTCGCGGCATGAGTCCGTCATATCCAATAGGCGCTGCAGGTGGTCGTAGCAGTCGCGGATAAAGAACATGGTGGATTCTGCAATGTTTCCCAAGCGGCCTCGGGTTAGCAGACCAACCGCTTCCCTTGAAGCCGAGAACTCACGGCGGAGCATGTGCAGCTCGCTGCGAATGGCGTGGAGGTTGCCGATGATGGACTCATCGGGAGACGTGAGCACCAGCGATTCGTGGTGTTCAAGCTGATCGTCGAGCCCCTCCACGATCGGAAAGAAGCTATCAATGATGGCGTCGATCAGCGCATAGGCGAGGTAGTCAGAGCCGCTTTTGCGCAACCGGCTCTCGGGAATCCGAACGCGCTTTCGCACCGGCTCAAAGCAGTCGCCTTGGCGCTCCTGCACGGTAATGACAAAGCGCTCTCCAATGAAGATACTTACCTGCTCTAGCTCCAGGCGTTCGCGCCCCCGAGGCATGTGCATCACCACGTACATGTGATCATCGTAGCCTTCTGCCTTGGTGCGTTGCTCGAGATTGACGGCGTCCTCAAGTGCCAATGGGTGAAGCCGGAACATGTCTCCGAGCTTTTGGAAAAGCGAGGCATCCCCCGTTCCCTCTACATTGATCCAATGCAGTTTCTCATCATCGCCCAGTAGAAGTTCATCCAGATTGATGACTTCTCGCTCCTCGAGTGAACCCGCCGAGTACGACATGACGTGAAGCTTGGGACGCGGCGCATCGGGTGCTGGTGCGAGCGTGCCCGGAGCTGCACCCACGGCATTGGCCGACGACTTCTTACCAAACGTCATCGGTGGGAGCAGCCTGCGTCCCAGCTGAAGAGGACGGCTTTTTAGCAAATCACCCATCGAACGACTAAAACTACTATGGCGGCGTCTGAAAGTCATTTTTGCGACACCCGGGCAGAGGCTTGCAAGGGACGCAGCTAGGCTTAGAGGCTTGACCGAGATGGTGGAGGTGTGGAAGCTGCTTTCCCAGGCGGCAGAGTCGTTTACTTCGGGTGACGGTACATGCGCAGCCTAACGCCGGCTCCTCCCGCTGCTTTGGTAGATGTGGAAGCTGCTGAGGGACGCATCATCGGGTCCCATCCGCTTATGCTTCGCTTGTATCAGCGGGTTGAGCAAGCCGCTGCGAGCAAAGCGACTGTGCTGATCGAAGGAGAGAGTGGGACGGGAAAGGAGCTCGTGGCACGTGCCCTCCACGACCAATCCATCCGATGCGCGAGCCCTTATATCTACCTCAACTGCGCCGCGCTTTCAGAAAGTGTTCTAGAGTCAGAGCTCTTCGGTCACGAGAAGGGGGCCTTCACTGGCGCACTTGCGCGACGGGTAGGTCGGTTTGAGCGAGCCCATCAAGGCACCCTGTTTCTTGACGAGGTAAGCGAGGTGCCACTGCAGCTTCAAGTGAAGCTTCTGCGCTTTTTGCAGGAGCGCAAGTTTGAGCGTGTGGGTGGCGACGACACGTTGACGGTCGATGTCCGGGTGGTTGCGGCGACAAATAAGCCTCTGCGTGCACTCGTCGACGAAGGTTATTTTCGTGAGGACCTGTTCTATCGGCTCAATGTAGTCACACTTGCTGTACCCGCGCTCCGCATGCGTCCGAGCGACATACCCCAGCTCGCAGATCATTTCCTCGAGCGCTATAAGCGCGAGAACGAGCGGAACATCGACGGCTACAGTTCAGGAGCATACGAAGCGATGCTGCGCTACCCGTGGCCGGGAAACGTGAGAGAGCTCCAGCATGCAGTTGAACAGGCTGTGGTTTTCTGCCGAACCTCCTGTGTGGAAAAAGGCGACTTGCCCATGGGTGCCACTCATCAACGCATTAATCCGGTTGACCTCATGGTGCCCGGGGTGACGCTGGCCGAGCTTGAGCGTTACGCAGTACTCAAAACGCTCGATTCCGTGAACGGATGCGTCAGCAAAGCTGCAGCCATACTTGACGTGAGTCGGCGCACCATTCACTACAAGTTGCGCGAATGGGGAATCAAGCATTGAGGGATCACCGCAATGCCAGTGCCTCCGGCACCATGTTGTTCAGTTGAGTCAGTTTTCGAGCGCCCCCGCCAGAGTTCTCGTCCTCCCTGCGGTCGTCCTGCGATCCTGGAAAAACCGGAGCGTAGCTCATCTATGTGAGGCCATCTTCTAAAGAACTGATTTTCTAAAAACTAGGTTCGCGAGGAGGAAAGCCGGAAAATGGCTTAAGTGAACGGCATTGGAGGGATCACCGCGTGGCGCGCCGCCAGGCAGTCTCATCGGCATAACAAGTTCCGCTCGGTGGGTGTTCAGCAGTGTCTCCTCTATGCGCCGTCCTGTTGATGCGACTCTTCTAGAATCTGTCTAAAGCGCTGCGAGGTGGCGCTCACTGGTTCGGCGCGACTGACCGGGCACGTCCGTCGCGTGACGATTCAGTCAAAGGTGTATCTGGTGTATCTTCAGCTAAGCGGTTACCCCGACTGCGGGGGCAGCGCAAAATCTGCGCTGTCGAGATGCGCAGAATCTGCTCACTGGCGTTTGCAGAGAGGCCTTTTTCGCCCGCTGGATGATAGGAGGATTTGGCACAGTTGATGCTCAAGACCAAACCACCAACCAAGTGAGGTAGAGGTGAGTATGGATAAGAATAAAGGTCAATCGAGCAACAACGAACAAGCAACTGCAAAAGGCTCAAAGAAGCAGAAGAAAGCCAAGCCACAGCGCTAGCTGAAGAGGACCAAATAGAGAGGGCAGTTTCTTGGCGGATCTGCCCTCTCTCACATGGCTTGAGAGCTGCAAGCGCTCCGCCCTTATGGCTGACTAAAGGGCAAGACCTGTATGGCCAAGGCTGGGCATCGCGCTATGCTCTAGACGTATGGCTGTGAAGCTCACTAGACGGCACGCGGCGCTGGGCTTAGGCGCCGCAGCCTGCGCTGCGCCGTTCGCCTTTCGCAAAGTTGGCTGCCGCGACGACTACGCGAGCGCCATCGAAGATGCAGGCAACAGCATGCCCCCGCTGCCTGTGAAGTTGGCTGCGGGTTTCCAGTACCAGGTGCTCCAGGTCGCGGGCCAGGAGATGAGCGACCGCCGGCCTGTTCCCCCAAGGCCCGACGGAATGGCATGTTTTGAGGGGGCGCGGGGCGAACTGGTTCTGATGCGTAACCATGAAAATCCCGATGGTAATGGGGGGGTGACCCAGCTTCGGCTCGACGGAGCAACACTCACGGTCAAGCACAGCCAATGGGCTCTTGAGGGCACCGACCTGAACTGCGCAGGTGGTCTCTCACCATGGGGCTGGCTTACCTGCGAAGAAAGCGAAGCGCATGGGCACGGGTTTGTTTACGCGTGCCCCATCGGCGGCGTCAGCCACGCCCGAAGGGCGCAGCGCCGCGCCCCCGATCCACGTGCATCGCAGCCTTTCCGCATTCGAAGCTACGGCCGGTTTCGGCATGAAGCGGCGACTGTCGACCCTACAACGCAGGTAGCCTACCTCACTGAAGATCAGGGCGATGGGTGTTTTTACCGCTTCCTTCCTGATGACCCCGCTCGGCCGTTCCAAGGCCGCCTTCAGGCGCTTGCTCTTGGGCCCAGGAGTGTGGATACGCAGAAGGGTTTCCAGGCACACCACACATGGAAGGGGCGCTGGGTGGATGTGCCCGCGGCGGCCCAAGAGGACGGGAAGCTTCGTCACCGGGCGCTGGAGGCTGGTGCGGCGAAGATCTGCCGAGGCGAAGGGCTATGGCTGGGTCAGCAGAGCGCCTTCTTTAGTGCCACTGCAGGAGGCAATAATGGTGGCGGGCAAATCTTTCGCGTGTCGCTGGATCGGGAGACGCCTCGGGTAGAGCTCTTTGCCGAATCGACTGATCGCGCAAAGCTCGACATGCCCGACAACATCACCATCGCTCCGTGGGGCGACCTCTATGTTGCAGAAGATGGGTATGGATTGATGGAGCGCGTCGATTGTATACGTGTGGTGTCCGCCAGCGGAAGCACGCGCACCATCCTTGAGTGCCGAGGAAGTGAGATAGCAGGATTGTGTTTCTCACCCAAAGGAGACGTGCTGTTTGCAAACCTTCAGGGCCTTGGCGCGACTGTGGCCATCCGCGGGCCCTTCCGAGGCGCTGCGCCTAGTTAGTGTCTCGTACATCCGCTCTGGAACAATCAGTTGAACCTCGCCCGCTGAATGATGCCAGTGCTGAAGCAGGGCGAGCGCATCTAAAGGTAGTTGAAGTCAGCGGACGTCCAACCCGAGGAATGAGCCTGAGCCTCCCCGGTGAAGTCGCCTACGCCACTCTTTTACCGAGGGTCTGGCACCCAGACCCTCTACCGCGGAAGTCAATCCCGCGGCATTCACCTAAACTCCCCCGACCATCACGAACGTGTTCGGGTAGCAGGGGGACACGGTCATGGCATCCAAACGTTGTTGTAAGTCAGTGGGATCTCTGTTTGGAAATGAGCCTGAGCCTGGCTGGCGAAGTCGCCTACGCCACTCTCCCCCCGCTTGTTACCGGCTTCCACGACAGGCCCGCGGGAAGATGCATCGTGAGCGAACGTATTGGGGGGACCGTCCAAAGGACGGTGGGTCCCGCTGAGTGAGCGGCGATGCGATTTCTATCGAGGGTTTGGCACCCAAACCCTCTGCCGCGGAAGTCAATCCCGCGGCATTCACCCAAGCTCCCCCGACCATCACGAACGTGTTCGGGTAGCAGGGGGACACGGTCATGGCATCCAAACGTTGTTGTAAGTCAGTGGGATCTCTGTTTGGAAATGAGCCTGAGCCTGGCTGGCGAAGTCGCCTACGCCACTCTCCCCCCGCTTGTTACCGGCTTCCACGACAGGCCCGCGGGAAGATGCATCGTGAGCGAACGTATTGGGGGGACCGTCCAAAGGACGGTGGGTCCCGCTGAGAGAGCGGCGATGCGACTTTTATCGAGGGTTTGGCACCCAAACCCTCTGCCGCGGAAGTCAATCCCGCGGCATTCACCTAAACTCCCCCGACCATCACGAACGTGTTCGGGTAGCAGGGTCAACTGCGTGATGCATCCATACATCGGTGTAAATCAGCGGGTTCGCTCCGGAAATGAGTCTGAGCCTTCCGGCGAAGTCGACTACGCCATTCTCTCTCCGCACGTCGGCTTCCACGAGGGCCCGCGGGCCGATGCATCGTGAGCGAACGTATTGGGGGGACCGTCCAAAGGGCGGTGGGTCCCGCTGAGAGAGCGGCGATGCGTCTTCCCGCGGGCCAGCCAAACCGGCCGGCTACGCGATGCATCTGCCAGCGGGCCAGCCACCCGTGCTGAATCAGTCTCAGATCCAGACAATCAGAGTCTAATGGTAGAAACCGGCGCTGCCGATATTGCCGCTGAAGAAGACTGGCTGGGTTGCTCGACGAACCAACGGTAGCTGAAGCCAGTCGCAAGTTGAAAATCGAGCGCGTCGTCCACTAGGCCGTGCTGTGAAAATATGTCGAGTTGCAGGTCCTCTGTGACAAGCCATGCAACACCGAAATCGACCTGATGCACGGTAGGGACGTCGTCACGCCTGGAGACCCTTCCGAAGCCTTCAGCGAATATCGTGAGCTTCTGCGCTCCGAGCGAGAAGCTGTAGCCAGCGAGGAGCAAGTAGTTCAGCCGCGCCACTGCGTCGCCGGATGGGTCGCCGGATGGGTCGCTGGATGCGGATGCACGTGTATCAACCCCCACGTTGCTCAATATACTAAACCCTGCCGGAAGGGTCCATGACGCTAACAGCAAAGCGAGGTAGTCCAACGATTCAGAGGATACATCGCGGGCACCCGTAGGTACGCTCCACTGCGCCATCACGGCGAGTTCGGGCACCCAACGCACTTGCTTCAACGCATCGATCTTCAGCCCGATTGCCACGTCAGAGGCGTTTGCCGACCCAGTGCCGAAGGCATCTCCGATCGAGGCCACATCGCTGTTGAGCCTTGCTTCAAGACCTTCAATAAGCCCGAGCCGAAGCCCGGTCGGGAACGTGAGCTGCTCGCCGTCAAGCGCTGCATCCGATGCCAGATTGCCGCTGGTCTCCAACTGAAAAACATTTGGCTTCACGGCGGATGCTGCGTTGCCGTTGCCGGGACGATCGGTAGAGATGGAATCCGCCTGCGTCAGGACCGGTGCGACCATGGCATACAAAGTGGCAAGTGCAGTGGCTACTTGGGTGCGTCTGGAGGAGGAAGCATGGTTCATCCCAGGGCCATAGCAGAACAAGAGGTTCGGGGCGCGTGGCATCGACGCAAACGTGGCGCTCAGGAGGCGCTGCCGAAGAGCTCCGTTTGAGAGCGCGTCGGAAGCGGCATGTTCAAATGCTTGTAGGCCCGCTCGGTTGCCACACGTCCCCGCGCAGTCCGCGCCAAGTACCCCCGCTGGATTAGGAAGGGTTCATAAACATCTTGCAACGTGTCTCGTGCCTCGCTCAGAGCAGCCGCAAGTGTCTCTAAGCCGACAGGTCCGCCGTTGTAATGCTCCATGATCACAAGCAACAGCCGGCGATCCATCTCATCGAGACCGCAGGCATCGACGTCGAGCCGATCAAGTGCATCGGAGACAAGCTCAAGGGTTAGGTCCCCATCACCCAGCACCAAGGCGAAATCGCGCACACGCCGAAGCAGCCGGTTACTGATGCGTGGCGTGCCTCTGGACCTGCGCGCCACCTCCAGAGCGGCATGTTTGCCAATCGGTTGATGCAGCAGGGATGCGCTGCGTATGACTATTTCGCTAAGCTCTTCGGGTGGGTAATGATCAAGGCGAGCGACGTAGCCAAAGCGCGAGAGAAGTGGACTGGTCAGCAGACCCGTGCGCGTGGTGGCCGCTACCAGGGTAAACGGACTCAGCGGCAGCCGAATGGAGCTTGCGTAGGGTCCATCACCATGAACCACATCGACAACGAAATCCTCAAGGGCGGTGTACAGGTTTTCCTCAACCGCGGGATTGAGCCGGTGAATCTCGTCGATGAATAACACATCGCGGGGCTCAAGCTTAGTCAGCATCGCAGCCAGCTGCCCTTTATGTTCCACCGCAGGACCGGAGGTGCACACAAGCTGCACCCCGAGCTCCTGAGCCAGAATGGAAGCCATGGTAGTTTTACCGAGTCCAGGCGGGCCGCAGAAGAGCACATGGTCCAACGGTTCGCCTCGTGTGACGGCCGCCTGAACAAAGACCTTTAGATTGTCCGTCACCTTACGCTGACCAACGAAATCGCAGAAGCGGCGCGGGCGCAGAGTCAGGTCGTAGTGCGAATCATCTCCGGTTGAGGAAGCCTCAATCGGACGCACGGCTTTGAGCTCAGCGGTCATAGGTCGAAGGTGTGGGTCGTCTACGCATTCGCTTCTTCCGTTATGCCACCGTTGCTAAAAAACTGCCAGTAGTGCGCAGATTCTATCGCTGCTCCCCGGATGCTCAAGATTTCCCGCTAGGGACGCCTTGCACGGTGCAAAGTTGTGCAGAAGTTGTGTAAAGGGATCTTTACAAACTGATCCTTATGTGTAGCGACGGCGTCCTGCGCATCTGCGCTTCAAGGCGCTGCCCTTGTAAAGGATTCTTTACAACATGCTGAGGCATGACCTGGCGCGTGTTACAGAGGGTCTGGCACTCAGACGCTGTGCTACCCAAACGCTGTGCTACCAAGAGGGTTTGGCACCCAAACCCTCTGCCGCGGAAGTCAATCCCGCGGCATTCACCCAAACTCCCCCGCCCATCACGAACGTGTTCGGGTAGCAGGGTCAACCGCGTGATGCATCTATACGTCGTCGTAAAGCAGTGAGATCTCCGTTCGGAAATGAGTCTGAGCCTCCCGGCGAAGTCGCCTACGCCACTCTCCCCCCGCATGTTGCCGCAACACTGACAGGCCCGAGGGAAGATGCATCGTGAGCGAACGTATTGGGGGGACCGCTTTCCAAAGGAAAGGGGTGGGTCCCGCTGAGTGAGCGGCGATGCATCTTCCTTCGGGCCAGCCACTACGCTCGGGCCAGCCACTCGGCTGCACGACCTCCACAACGGCGTCGTCACAAGGTTCCAGCACGACTGTCGCCTACGTAGGGTCGGATCCAGACCTGGTGCTCTACGCGAGAGAGGCTAGCGCCGCGCGCAGAAGATGTTCCACCCGATGCTCGTCGTGAGGCAGCTTATCCACAGCACGCTCTGCTTCGGCGGGTCGGTAACCCAGCTGCACCAGCGCGCCGAAGACGCTTTGCCTCGCAGGATCTGCAGATCGCGGTGAAGGTTCGGTGGGCGCGGCTGTTGAGATGCCGAGAGGCAGGAGCTTATCTTTGAGCTCGAGCAGGATGCGCTCGATCGTCTTCTTTCCAACCCCAGAAATGCCGCGCAGACTTCTGCCGTCGCCTGCGGCGACTGCTTTTTGAAGGTCAGCCAGCTCGACCGCGCCAAGCACTGCGAGCGCCATGCGGGGTCCTACGCCAGAAACACTGAGAAGCAGACGGAAAACAGCGCGCTCTTGGGCATCTTCGAATCCGAAGAGGGTAATCGCATCTTCCCGGACGTGGGTATGAACGGTGAGGCTAACCCGCCTGCCGCCTGCTTGTTGCGGACTTCCGCTTTCGTCGGGCGGCAGCAGCTCGTGGGGGGCGAGGCGCGCTTGGAGGCGGGCTGCGGTACGCGTGGAGACTCGAAGTTCATAGCCCACGCCCTGCACGTCCACGATGCATTGGTGGTCATCCTCAACCTCAAGCAGCGTGCCGGTGATGCGACCAATCACGTTTGCACGCTAGCACAGCTCCCACCGGGCGACAGGACCGGGCAGCAGGGCCTGGCGTGTCAGCCGTTCTGCAGCGTGTTATACTATCTGGGTGTGGAAGTTTGGCACACTACTCCTGCTAACACTGACCCTGTGGCCGAACGCGGTGACGGCGCAAGGCTCTTGCTATCCGGAGCCTAACGAAAACAACCTTGACACCAACCCGCCTTCGGCGTTGGAGGTTGAGGAAGACCTTCCGTACTGCCGCACAAAGGTGGGCTTAGGTCAAGACATCAACGGAAGTCCGCAGGCTAACCGGGGCGTCTTTTGGCCTTACAACCGGCGGAAGATTCAGATAACGCCGGTGTTTAGCACCTGCCAAGACGCATGTGTCGGCAAGACCAACTCTGCCACCATGACCGAAGCGCTCCAGCGTGCGATGAACGAGTGGAACACCGCTGGCGATGAGTTCTGCTCTGACATTGAGTTTCAGATCAGCGATGAGCAGCCCACCATCACCTACACAAACCGTTACCCGGATCCCGCCTGGGGCGCGGGTGGATACGACGGCAAGAACGTCATTGTGTGGCGGCGCAATAACTGGGTCATCGGCGGGGACCAAGGCGGCAAGTTTTCCGAGAGCACGCAGCGCAATCTGCTGGCGGTGACCAACCTTCGCTACGAGGTCAGTTGCGGCGAGATCTACGATGCGGATATCACTTTTAACGGCGAAGACTTCCAGTGGACTACCGATGACAGCATTCCAACCGGCGGCAAGGTCTCGCAGATACAACCGGTGCTGTTGCACGAGCTTGGCCACGTGCTTGGTTTCAATCATGTGGAGAGTGGCCGATCGGTGATGTATCACGCGAACAATCGAAACGAGACGAAGCTTCAATCAGGGGAGATTCAGGGACTGTGCGACGTATATCCAACCGACCGCCCGAATCTCGGTGACTGCTACGTGCACCGCGGTAGAATCGAAGACGCGGTCAGCTTGTGCAGTGTGAGCGACGCCGCGCACTCACCACTTCCTGCTCTTCCAGTGTTGCTTTCTTTGTTGGCGCTGCTCGCCCGCAGGCCTTCAAAGCGGCATCCCGAGTCGGACGGCACAGTTTCCTGAGCTTGTGCCAGCCCGAGTGCAGATGCACCGTGGTGGGGTGGCTGGCCCGCGGGCAGATGCATCGCGGCTCTCTAAGCGGAACCTACCACTGCGCAGCGTCATTCAAACCAGGGCAGTGGTCCCAATGCTGTTCACTTAAGCCATTTTCCGGCTTACGTCCGCGAAAAACATGCTCATGTAGATAATCCACACTGCGGTTTTTCCCTGTGGGCGCTGGGATCGCAGGAGCAATGCCAGAGTTCTCGTCGTTTCACTCCTGCGATCCTGGAGAACTCCACGAAAAATGACTCAATTGAACAGCATTGTCCTTAACTGATCAGCATTGGGGCAGTGGTCCCCCCATACGTTCGTCAATGGTAGTGGCTTTCCGGCTCTGAGGCCCGGTCAAGATGGCGCTCTGCCTGGAACTGTCGGAGGCTTGGAACTGTCGGATTGATCGCGGGCCTGCGACGAGGTAGACTGCGTGGGCCTTGTTCAGACTACAAGCCTTCCTGTTAGTAACGGTGGCGTTGTCTACGTCACGTATCTTTGCTGCTTCGGCGGAAGCCCGCGTCCCCAATGCCGTGTGCACGGAAGCTGCCATGCTGGATGATGCGGTGACGCAGCGCTTGCGCTGGCTGCGGCAGTCTCGCCTTTCTCTTGAGGTGCGTACCGCTGTTGAACACGCGCTGCGCAGGCGAGACCAGGGAAGAGCCCGCCTCTCCAACGACTTGTGTGCTGCCGGATATCGCTCGATGCAAGTAGCGTTTGCTGCAACCGAGCTTGCGCTCCGCCGATCCCGCTTGTTTGCACAGGAGGAGCGTCACCGTCAGCTTCGACGCCAACTCGTCGAGGAGCGTCGGCGGGTCAGACGGCAGCGGCGCCGCCTTCAACAAACGCTGCGGCATGAGCCATGATGCGTCTCGCTCCTTCGCGTTGCTCAAAAAGTGGGCGACCGTTAAAGTGTCCTGGAGTGCGAGCGCGACGCAACCTCGGTTGGATGGTGCTCGTTGCATCAGCAGGTATTGGCTGTAGCCATGGCTCAAGATATGCAAGCCGCACCCTTGATGCCAGTGTGGAACAAGCGCGGCGAAAGGGGATCCATCGCACAACGCCCCACCTGCTAGTCGCTGCAACGGATGCGTTGCGACGTGCTAGAAAGGCGGAGCAGCAGGAAGCGTACGATGCGGCAAGCGAGCACGTGACGTACGGGCGGCTTATGCTCAAGTCCGCTTACGTTGAGGCAAAGCGCGTTCGACTTGCTGCCCGCAATCAAAAGCTTGCGCAGCACCTGACACGTCTTCAAGTGCGGTTGGCCCACGATGCGGCGCTCGAGCGGAGTGCTGAGCAGAACAAGCAGCGCCAATCGGTCAAGGCGTTGGTGCAACGCGAGTTGGCGCGCCTCAACGAGGGAACGCTCTCGCCCCCGATGACATCCAAAGTTCGGCGGGTCTTACTCCGGCGAGCAAGGCTCCTTCTAGCGACTGCGCGCTCCGTTGACTCCGAAGCTCAACCCAAGGCATACGCTCCGCTACAGGCTGCGGAAAATGCGATCCAAGTTGCTGGCAAAACGGGTGACCCGGGCGACGTGCGCAAGGCATTGCTTCTTGCTGAAAACCTGTTCCACCAGGCTCAACTGCAGTCGCTCAAACCGTTCACGCAGGCGAGCCGTGATCTACAGGCGCATGCTCAAGCTCTGAAACTGCCAACTTCTGTTACGCGTGAGGGCGTCCACGTTACGTTACGGCTTCCGCAGGACCACAAGCCACCTCAGCAGGTGCAGACTCAGCTGAAGGAGGTTGCGGCGTTGGCCAACGCGTATCCGCGCGGTCTCGTTCGTGTAACAGAGATGAGGCGTGGCGGACCCGCGTTTCGCACTCTGCAGTCGCAGCTGGACGATCCGTCGCGCCTTCAGCCGGTCGTTGGCGCCGGCGTGACCACGACCGTGTCGTTCCTCGCCTACGGAGGATCTCCGCAGTCCCGCAGCCAACGCCAGGAGTAAGAAGGCGCCGGTGCTTTGCGCCTCCCAAACGCCAGGAGATACAGCGCATACACAATGGTCTCACGATGGCCAAAACATCGCTCGTAGCACCAGCTTAGCATGCAGTTTCAGGCGAACGCCGGCAACAGCAGATAGCCGCAACATAGAAGCCAAGCTGCAAGGTTGAGCATGAACATCTTGTCACGAAGCATGCTGTCGGTCGGGCTGGCGATGTTATCCGCCGTGGCAAGACGTACGAAGCGGTACATGCCGTATGCAGCGAAGGGAAATGTAAGATAGAGGCGCCGGGTGCCAAAGTGCTGCCGAGTTTCGGGGTCAAGGGTGTAAAGAAGATAGAGGGCGAGAGTCACCACCGCGGACAGGTAGAGCAAACCTACCAGGTTGGATATGCTGTACGTGCGGAGCGCAGACCGAGCGCGTGGTGCATGCACTCCTTTACTCAGCTCGTGGTAACGCTTGCCAAAGCCCAAGAAGCTCGCGAGCGAGAATGTCACACCAAGCAGGTAAAGCGATGGCATCACAACAGCCGCCGCGGCTCCAGCAAGGACGCGTATCTCAAAGCCTAGCGCAATGCAGAGAACATCAACGTAAGCTAGCTGTTTCAGTTTCAGCGTGTATGCCAAGTTGAGGATGAAGTAACAGGCGAGTGCGGCCACAAAAAGTTTCGGTAAAAAGTATGCGAGGGTCAAGCCGACACACGCCAACAGGAGAATCAGGCGCTTTGCTGATGCCACCGACAGCGCTCCGCTGGCAATGGGGCGATGTCGCTTGTGTGGGTGTATTCTATCGGCATCGCGATCGCGTATATCGTTGATCAAGTAGATGCAGCTCGCGACGGCGCAAAATGAGCAGACGCTCAGGACGAGGGAGCGCAGGTCGCGCAAACTATGCAGGCGATCGCCGAACACAAACGGTACACCGACAAATGCATTTTTCACCCATTGATGAGGCCGAAGGGCGCGGAAAGCTGCAGGCAGCATGCTGCTCGTTGTGGATGTTGCCCTGTCACCTTTAGCGCGCGCGCCAGCTTGATCCACCGCTGACGCGGACGGGTGAGCACCCCTACGGGCGGAGTAATCTGAGCCTTGAGTCACAGTGTTAGTTTGAGTCACAGTGTTAGTTTAAGTCACAGTGTTAGTTTAAGTCACAGTGTTAGTTTAAGTCACAGTGTTAGTTTGAGTCGCAGTGTTAGTTTGAGTCGCAGTGTAGGGCAGCAGTGTAGGGAAACGCAGTGTCGGGCAGCACATTCTTGCGATCTGTTGAAGAGGTCAGCGGTAGGTGAAGGTGAGCTCGAAATCGCACAGCTGCACCACATCGCCTTCATCAATGGGCTTGCTGTCGATCCGTTGGCCACGGAACTCAATTCCGTTGGTGCTTCCAAGGTCCCGGATGATAAATCCATTGTTATTGCGAACAATGGCGGCATGGCGACGCGAAATATTGCTGTCTTTGATCGCCAAGTCTGCTGTTTTGGCACTTCGACCGATGATGAACTCATCCTTAGTGACAGGTATGCGCTGACCGTTAAAGAGGATGCAGAGGTGGCCCTGCTGCGAAGTGGATGCATGCGGCTGATGCCTTCCCGCCCCGTAGCTCCGTCCGCCCTCGCTTGGCGCACTGTGACCCGCTGGCGGAGGCGCAGCCCGAGGCGGTCCAACTTGGGATGGCACAGCTTGGGATGGCACAGCTGGAGATGGCGAGCCTCCAGGGTGGGGTAGTGGTGGCGGAAAGCTTGGCCCGTGATGCCCGCCGCTCACGTTGTGGCCCGCGGTAGGTTGAGCAGAGTTGCTTGCCGCGTAGTTCGCGTTGCCGTGCGATGGAGCAACCGACTGCGTCGGACCACCAAGAGACGGAATAGCAGGAGAGGCCCCTTGCTGCGGGCCATCCTGCGGAGGTGCAGACGACCGCCCTCCCTGTTGGTGGTCTTGCCAGAACTGACGCATCGCCTCGTTGATCAAATAGTCGGTTGAGCATGCGAGGTCAGCACTCATGCGCTCAAAAGCATCCCATAGGTAATCGCGGCACTGGAAGTAGCGCAGTGTCTTCTTGTTAGCATCGTAGCTCATGTTCCCACTGCCCTTCGATACACAAGCCCCTTAGGACGCACCCGGGGAGCTCTACTGTTTGGCATTTGCCTCCAACACCGCTTTCGCCTGAGAGGCCTCACTGCCCACTGTAGCGCCCTCCTCCCAACCCTGGCCGCGCACTGGGGTCGTCACTCCTGTGAGGGCTGCAATGGCAGCCAAGTCGGCTTTAGGCCCGTGTCGCTCAAAGAACCTCAGGCTCACAATTTGCGCCGGCCAGGAGGCGTCGCTTAGGTGTTGCTGCATGGTGGCTACCGGAAGCGGTTTCATCTGACTGATCCGAGCCGCGTACCCGTCGAGCTCCTCGGGCGAGTACGAGCTCGCCGGGGAGAGTGTCCTAAAGAAGCGAGTCAAGGACTCCGGTCCGCCTACCGAGAGGATGAGCTCACCGACGTGCCACCGCAGCTTCTCGTCGGCGCTGCTAGCAAACAGCGGCCACATGCGCGGAAGCACACCTTCGGTGGCGACCTCGCCGAGCCTATCAAACGCCAGGTCCCGGAGCTGAGCAGGTTTCGACTCATCAAGAGCCAGCGACAGCATCGCATCTTGATGTTTGCGCTCCACGTGGCCTTCAAGAGCCTGCAGAGCCGCCGCCTTTTCCTCGGTAGAATAGGCTTTATCAGTGGTGGAGGCTATGGTGACGAGTCGCTCCGCAACTGCAGGCTCACTTCCCAGGTGCTTCATCGCCACCAGCACACCGTTGACGATGCGAATTTGTTGGTTGTAGATTGCCGCCCTCCTGAGCCTGGATTCATCTAGTTTCTGCTGCTTTTGATCCTCACTCAGTTGCTTTACGATTTCCTGCTCCAACCAGCTCACGTAAGCGGGCTCCCGCACAGACTTCTCGATTTCTAGAAGATGTTTCGCCGCTTGCTGCTTTTGTTCGCCCGATCCCACGGCCGCGATAGCTTCGGCAACCTTAACTAGCACCTCAGGTGGCATCTCCTGGTTCATCGCCTCCAGAAGTACAGGGGCAGCTGGTGGTCCGATCGCTCGAATGACTTGATCCGATGAAGCGCTCCCTGAGAGGCTTCTTCCGTTGATGTCCTTGGCGTACCACGTGATGAGTGCTTGGCTGAGAGTCTTGCGGGTTTCCTCATCCGTGTGCGGAAGCAAGATGAACGCTGCATCTTTCGCGCGCACTTCATCCACGTCGGGCTCTTCCCCAAGCTTGACCTCGCCCTGCGTAAGACGCTCCTCCAGATCGGGCACCATCCTGGCGATGATGGCCCTTTTGTCCTCGGGCTCGATGCGCCGGAAGGCACGCAGAAGTTCGGCAACGCCATCAACATCTGCGCGGTTGAGCTCCACAAGGGCCAGCGCGGCTTCAGCGCGCAGCTCGGTTGAGTACTTGTCGGCGCCTACTACAGCCGCCAGCTTTCCTGGACCTTTGACTGTTGTTTTCCACTTCTGGATATCCTGGGACTTCACCGCGCAACCGACGAGTATCAAACAGCCAATAACCAACCAGGCTGGCTGCAGCGTTGCTAACAAATTTCTCAGAATCGACCCGCGCGTCATTGTCTTCCTCATGCGTACTTAGTCAGTGCAATGCCCTAGGCCCCCTCGGCGAAAGAAGCCTCAAACATTGGCAATATATTGCAGCATCTCCTTATAAATGCGTTCCGGCTTTAACTCATCTCGCTGGCATTCATCTCTTCGTCGCTGGCATCCGACTGATAAATCCTACACGATGTTCCTCGTAAGCGATGATGCACACTTAGCAACGGTGTTCTCTATGTCACTTAGCAACGGTGTTCTCTACGTCACTGCGAAACCTCGTTCGACTCTGTTCCAGAAGACGTTCCAGCAGACCCTGCGGGAGGTCCAGCTGCCGCGCGTTCTGACCGGAGTGCTTTTGGCGTCACGTGTCTGAAGAGCAGCCCTCCTGCACTCCGCTGCCCTCCTGCACTCCGCTGCCCTCCTGCACTCCGCTGCCCTCCTGCACTCCGCTGCCCTCCTGCACTCCGCTGCCCTCCTGCACTCGGCTCTCCTGCACTCGGCTCTCCGCCCTCTCCGATAGTAGCGGTCATCTGGCTGCTCGCCAAGGAAAGCATCAGCTTCCTTGGCGAGCAGCCCCGTTTCGGTTTGCTCGTCCGCCTGCGCCCGGTGCCAAGGAAGTCGGTCTATGCTGCGGAAGGCCTCCTAACCCAAAGACAGCCAACTGACACCGGTCTTCGAGGCGCGCGGCATGCTAGGCTTGAGCCGCAGGAGGACAAGAGGCCGAAGCCGCCTCACGCAAAGGCCACCGATCGTCTCTGCGATCATTTTGACCCGCCGGACCTCTTCAGACTACCGTAGGGCTGGACTTGTATCGTGTCGGCTACAAACTCTAGATCATCATCGGTGTCCGTGCATCAACCGCGACACGAGGTGCTCGGCGTCACGCTCATGTGCCTGGCGACGCTGAGCTCGCTGGCGCTCCTGACGTACAACTACCACGGCGGTGCGAACTGGATTGGTCCAGTGGGTGAGTCCCTGGCGGCCATCACTGTGGGAGCTTTCGGCCTCTCTGCGTGGGTGCTGCCAATCGAGCTATTCCAGGTCGCGCAGAAGCTGCTGACGGGCCGCGGCGTGGCCTTAGGTGTAACGAGACTCCTCTCCAGCGTGGTGTTGCTGATCATCGCTTGTGTGCTTCTGCACCTTGTGTTCGGCAAGAGGCTGGTCTACGGCGGCCATCCTGCGGGTGGTATTTTAGGTGAGATTTTAGGCGAGGTGCTTCGCTCGTTACTGGGTTACATCGGAGCGTTGCTGATTTGTTTCTCCTGCGCCCTCACTGTGCTGTTGCTGCGGAGCTCCCTGACCGTGAGGCAGATGGCATGGCGGGTGCGTGATGGCTGGCGGTTTATATCGCGCATCGCGCGTCAGGGAATAATAAACCTCGATCGCGCATGGAAACAAGCGAAGGCGCTTGAGCGAGGAGAGCTGCTAAGCCCCGACGCGTTGGCGGTTGACGCGTCCAATCCTGCTGCGACTGCTGCTGCTCCGCCCAGTGTTGTTCCAGCTCTTGCAGAAAAGGGCATGGCTGCAGAAGAGGGCATGGCTATACGGTCTAGCAAGACCAGCGAGTCAGGTGCCGGTCATCTAGATCAAGGGCCAACCCTGCTGAAAAAGCCGCGTGGAAGTAGCTCGCGGGTGGTTGCTCCGGCGCCCGCACAGCTTGACCTCGCAACAGATGCGCTAATTCAACCGTCCGCGTTGCCACCGCCAACGCTACTTACGGAAGCGCCCGATTGCACGTTGGCCATTGATGATGCCGCCCTTCAAGCGAATGCAGTACGTCTGGTGGAGAAGCTGACCGCGTATGGGGTGAAAGGCAGGGTGGATGAGATTCGGCCGGGGCCGGTCGTCACCATGTACGAGTTTGAACCGGCCAGTGGAACCAAGATTTCCAAGATCGCTGGATTGTCGGACGACTTAGCGATGGCGTTGGCGGCGCAGAAGGTGAGAATCGTTGCGCCCATTCCGGGCAAAGCTCGAGTCGGCTTTGAGTTACCCAACGATCAACGTAAGACGGTGTATCTACGGGAGGTGATTGAGTCACGCGGGTGGCTCGAGGCTCGAGGTCCGCTCCCGATGGCATTTGGCCATGACATCGGCGGGCAACCGGTATACGGGGACCTCTCTAAGATGCCGCACCTGCTCGTTGCAGGTGCTACCGGCGCAGGCAAGAGCGTTGGACTCAACGTGATGTTGATCTCGCTCTTGATGCAGAAGACGCCCGAAGAGGTGCGCCTGCTGATGATCGACCCCAAGGTCGTGGAGCTGGCAGTTTTTGATGGCATTCCACACATGCTGCTGCCCGTAGTCACCGACATGAAAAAGGCAGCGTTGGCTCTTCGCTGGGCAGTGGACGAAATGGAGCGTCGTTACCAAACGTTTGCCGAGGCTGGTGTGCGCAGCATCACCACCTACAACGAGAAGGTGGTCAAGGTGCTCAGCGGCGCACTCTCGCCCGAGCAACTCGCTCCAGGCCGAGCCAATAAGGTGGTTGCAAGAGGCGCTGAAGGTGAGGAAGTGCTGCTAGACCCCGACGAGGGGGAAAAGCCCGACGCTGTCGAGACAGCCCCGCAGAAGCTTCCGCACATTGTCGTCGTGGTCGACGAGTTCGCCGACCTGATGATGGTTGCCGCAAAGGAAGTGGAGTCAGCCATTGCGCGCCTGGCGCAGAAGGCCCGCGCGGCGGGAATCCACGTCATCCTTGCAACGCAGCGCCCGAGTGTGGACGTCATCACCGGCATGATCAAAGCCAACTTTCCAGCTCGGATGAGCTTTAAGGTTTCGCAGCGCGAGGACTCAAAGACCATTCTTGGCCGTTCAGGCGCCGAGCAGCTGCTTGGCGCGGGCGATATGCTCTTCATCCCACCAGGTTCAGGTGAGCCGCAGCGGGTACACTGCGCGTTCATCAGCGAGGATGAGGTGCGCGCGGTGTGCGACTACCTTCGCGAGCAAGGCGCGCCTGTGTACGACACCGAAATCCTCAAGCCGCGTGAGGAGGATGAAGGGGAGACAAGCAGCGAACTGTCCGATGATCCGCTGTACGACAAGGCGGTGCGCGTTGTCGCCGACGCAGGATACTGCTCCATCAGCCACCTGCAGCGCCAACTCAGTGTCGGCTACAACAAAGCAGCCAAGTTGGTCGAGCAGATGGAGCGCGAAGGCGTTGTTGGCCCTCCCGCCTCTAAAGCCGGTGGTAGGCGTGAGGTGCTCGTCCAATCCTTTTAGGCTTTGGGCGCTCGAAAGCACAACCTCCTCGAAAACCGGCTCACCAGGCACTGACCGTATACCTAAGCGAGTTTGATGGAACGACCCCTAGAAGCCTTGCACGGGCACCATGAGGAGGCGATGCAGCAGCGTGAGAGGCTGCGCGCGGAGTTGGTGGCCCTTGATCGCCGGCATGTGTGGCGTCCTTACACCTCGAGCGAGGATCATGAGTCGCTCGACCCGTTCGTCATCGCGTCAGCCGAAGGATGTTGGCTGCATGATGTCGATGGTAGGCGCTACCTCGACGCGAACGGGTCATGGTGGGTCAATCTGCTCGGGCATGGGCACCCGCGGCTTCGAAGGGTGCTCCGTGAGCAGACCGAGAGCCTGCTTCACTGCTCGCTTGCATCCACCACACACGAACCTGCGGTGCGTCTTGCTGCTGAGCTGGTTGCTCAGGCTCCAGAAGGCCTAGAGCGTGTGTTCTTTAGCGACGACGGCTCAACCGCTGTGGAAGTCGCTTGCAAGATGGCCTTCCAATATTGGCAGCAAAATAGTTGCCCTGACCGCAAGCGTTTCATCACGCTGAGTGGTGCCTTCCACGGAGACACAGTGGGCGCGATGAGCGTAAGCGGCGTGGCGGCTTTTCGCAGCACATTTGGTCCCCTGCTTTTCGATACTGTACGCGCACCTTCACCTTCCTTTAGGGAGGACTGGCAACAGGTGGTTGAGCATGTCGCAGCTGTCTTGCAAAGCGAGGGTGACAGCATTGCGGGTGTGATTGTGGAACCTCTTGTGCAAGGCGCTTCGGGCATGCAGATGTGGCCGGCTGAATGTCTTTCGCAGATACGGCAGCTCACGCGGCAGGCCGACACCTTTCTCATCGCCGATGAGGTGTTCGTTGGCTATGGCCGCCTTGGTTCGATGTGGGCTTGCGACCTTGCCGATGTCACGCCCGACCTCCTGTGCTTGGCGAAGGGTTTTTCTGGTGGCGTGTTGCCCATGGCGGCCACGCTCGCCACCGGGCGGATCTTCGATGGCTTTCGAGGCGGCAAAACCCGCGCGCTGATGCATGGCCACAGCTTCTGCGGCAATCCGCTGGGAGCGAGCATCGCGCGTGAGGTGCTCGCGATCTACCGCGATGAGGAGATCGTGAAGCGTGTCCCGCCGAAGGCAAAAACGCTTCACGAGGGTTTCGAGCGCCTAAAAGCGCTGCCGGGCGTAAGCAACATTCGTTGCTTGGGCATGGTTGCTGCTGCAGATTTAGGAGACGGGGGATACGCAGGAAAGCGGGGGTGGCTAGCGTTCGAGGAAGCGCGGCGACGAGGCGTCTATCTCCGGCCGCTTGGCGACACGCTCTACGTGGCGCCGCCCTTGGTGATTTCCGAGCACGAACTTGCTCTGCTGGTTGACGTGGTATACGCAGCTGCTGCTGCTGCACAAGAGACGTAGGCTAGGCAGTTGGAGCGAGGGTATTTGGATGGAACTGCAGGCGCCGCTTTCTAAAGAGTCGCTCCCCAGAAAGCAATCGGGCGCAAGCGGCGCCCCGATCATGTACTACCTCGCCGCCGTGGCCTCGGGTGCACTGTGGGCCATGAGCTACCCTGGCTTTGACGTGTGGCCACTCGCTTGGGTTGCCTTCGTGCCGTTACTTATCGCTTTGGAAGTGGGTGCACTGCCGACCCGAAGAGGCTTTCTCTGCGGCTGGCTTTGCGGATTCGTCGCGAATTTCATCGGCCACTACTGGCTGGTTGAGATGCTGCAGAAGTTTTCCGGCTTTCCCACACCGCTTTGCATCTTTTTTGCCGCGGGAATTACAGCTTGGCAAGGACTTCTCGCCGGCTGCTTCTCAGCTCTCTGGCTCTACCTGCGCCGTCGCGGCTGCAAGATGGTGGCCGTGACCGTCATCGCCTGGGTTCTTTGCGAAGCCTACTTTCCGGTCCTCTTTCAGAACTACTTCGCCGCGACTCTCCATACGCTGCCAGTGCTTCTGCAAATCGTTGACCTGGGTGGGCCGCTCCTTGCCACGGCTCTTTTGCTTGGCGTCAACGGCCTACTTGCTGAACTCTTCGTCTGGCGGACACGGAAGACCCTACGGCCAAACCTCACGAGTGCGGCGGTGATCGCAGGACTGGTAGCCACACTCGGCTATGGCGTGTGGCGGATGCACGAGGTAGAGGCGCGGGTGGAGGCGGCGCCGACGCTCCGAGTGGGCGTGGTGCAAGCCAACATGGGCATCTACGCCAAGCGGCTCGACCCGGTCGAGGGATTGCGTAGGCACATCGAGCAATCACAGGAGCTTGAGCGGAGTGACCAGCCCGACCTCATTGTATGGCCAGAGTCGGCGGTGAGCTGGTACCTGACGCCCCAGATCAAAAGCTTGAAGAAGACACTGATGGAGAAACTCTCCACGCCCATCCTATTCGGCGGGCTCTACCGCGACCAGGTGGGCGACCAGGAGCTTCACTACAATACGGCCTTCATCACTGACAAAGATGGCAGCATTATGGGCCACTACCATAAGACATACCTGCTTGCCTTTGGAGAATACCTGCCCTTTGGTGAACTGTTTCCCCAGCTCTATGACCTCTCACCGCATAGCGGTCACTTCACTAAAGGCACCACGACGCCGCCGCTTCCGCTCGGACCATGGCGAATCAGTGCGTTGGTCTGCTACGAAGATATCTTGCCCGGATTTGTTCGGCGCGCGGTGCGGGAGGCGAGGCCGCATCTACTGGTCAACATGACCAATGATGCTTGGTTTGGGGATAGCACCGAGCCATGGACGCACCTGGCGCTAGCGAAGCTTCGAGCTGTTGAGCACCACCGATTTCTCGTGCGCGCCACCAATAGCGGAGTCAGCGCTTTCGTCGATCCGCTGGGTCGCACGGTGACCCGCAGTGGCGTCTTCGAGCGTGCCACCCTCAGCGCTCCCGTCGCGATGATGAGCGGACGCACTCTCTACAGCTACCTTGGTGACTGGCCCGCTTACCTCGCGCTCGTCGTCTTGGCTTGGTTTCTTGCCAGTCGCTACTTTAGCGAGCGTCGAGGCGCGTCGAAGCCGTAGGACCCGTGGCGCTCTGACTCAGCCACGAGCGGAACGAGCCGGTCTATGCACCTTCAGAGCACGTTCCCGGAGGCGTCCATGTCCACCGTTTGGAGGTAACGGAAGACGGTACGCGGGTCGATGCCAAGCTCCCTAGCGGCCCTCGATCGGTTTCCTCCGTTTCGTTGGACCGCACGGATGATATAGGCGCGTTGAAAGGCTTCACGCGCCTCTGCTAAGGGCAACACCTGATCAGTGGGTTGCTCCAGTTCAAGGTGCTGTGCGGTGATGAGTCGGCCGCGGCATGCGATGAGGGCCCGCTTGACGCGGTTTTCCAGCTCTCTTACGTTGCCGGGAAACTCGTGCCGTAGAAGCGCCGTGCGTGCGCCAGGGGTCAGACCTACTGCCTGCGAGCGTAACTTCGCAGCATGCCTCTGCAGAAAATGCTGCGCTAGCACGATCACATCGTCGCCTCGCTCCCGAAGAGGTGGTAGCTGCAGGTGAACCACGTTGAGCCGGTAGTAGAGGTCTTCGCGGAAGCGCCCCTGTTCGACTTCTTCCCTGAGGTTGCGGTTCGTTGCTGCCAAGACGCGAATGTCGATGGGCTCTCTCTTGGTGCTTCCGACTTTCGTCACGATCTGGTCCTGAAGCACACGCAGCAAGCGCACCTGAAGAGGAAGCGGCAGCTCACCGAGCTCATCCAGAAAGAGCGTCCCTTGATGCGCAGCCTGAAACTTACCCACCTGAGTTTGCACAGCTCCTGTAAATGCACCCTTGACGTGTCCGAAGAGTTCCGACTCAATCAGGTTCTCCGGGATTGCGCCGCAGTTGACCACCACAAAAGGTCCTTGAGAACGCGCGCTGTGCGTGTGTAGCGCGCTGGCTATAACCTCTTTGCCGGTGCCCGTCTCACCGGTGAGTAAAACGGTGACATCGGTGGGGCCTACATGACGCACCACGTCCATGATCTCCGAAAGCGATGGAAGCGCAAGAAGGCTATCTTGAGCGAATGCCGCCGAGGCTTCGGTTGAGCACGTGCTTCGCTCGCCATCGAGAATACGCATGACCTCCGAGTTCAGGTCTGCAAGCAGGTTCAGCGTCGCTCTGGAAGCCTGAGTCCCGCCCAAAGCCTTGGTGGCTCGGAGGGTTTCTTTCAGCAGCTCGTAGGTTTGCTGGCGACACGTAGGCGCTTCTGCCGCTCCGAGCAGCGAGAAGCGCAGGGTGAAGCACCCCACTTGCAGAACGTCACCATGTGCCAAGTGACTTCGCCTGACGTCTTGGCCGTTGAGTCGCAATGCAGCTCCACTGGTCACCGCCATAACGTCAAACCCGTTGCCAGCAAGGACCACCTGAGCATGATCGCTTGCGACGGATGCGTCATCCAGAGCGATGTCGCTGCTGACTCTTCGGCCGATGGACGTGAGGTGAGCAAGCAGGAAGTTCTTTTGCACCCCATCGGCATCAAGTGAAAGAAAAGGCATCCGTCTCACACTGTCAGCATGCTTGCTCTGAAACCATGCTGAAAGAACACCAGAGTATGAACTTCAAAAGCGGCATTAGCTCTGCGTATTAGCTCCGTGCGTTAATCCTGCGCAGTGCCGCACAATACAGTGGCGCACAATACAGTGGCGCACGATACAGTGGCGCACAATACAGTGGCGCACAATACAGTGGCGCACGATACAGTGGCGCACAATACAGTGGCGCTCAATCGTCCAAGGCTTGCGCGGCAAGCCATCGCTCGGCTTGGAGCGCTGCCATACAGCCTGTTCCAGCGGCGGTGACTGCTTGCCGCCATTCATGATCTTGGACATCGCCTGCTGCAAAGACGCCCTCGACGCTCGTCTCGGTCGTTCCAGGGCGCGTCACAATATATCCATTGGCGTCGAGCTTGAGGAGGTCTTTGAAGAGGAAGGTGTTGGGTACATGACCAATGGCGATAAACAGACCTTGAGTTTCGTGCATGCGGATCTCACCTGTTTGCGTGTCTCGCAATTTCAGCCCCGTCACGGTGCCCTTGGACGGGTCGAGAACTTCTTCGACAGCAGAGTTCCACGCAAAATGAATCTTGGGATGTTTCTGGGCACGTTCCTGCATGATTTTGGAGGCGCGCAGGGTTTCGCGTCGGTGGATGACGGTGACGGATTTGCAGATCCCCGCGAGATAATGGGCCTCTTCCATTGCTGTGTCGCCGCCCCCGACTACGCAGACGTCCTGATCGCGGAAGAAGAAACCGTCGCACGTCGCGCAGGCACTCACGCCGCGGTTTTTCAGTTCATGCTCGCTTTGCAGCCCAAGCCACCTCGCTTGTGCCCCAGTGGCGATGATCACCGACTTTCCCGTGTAGCTTTGTCCAGCGGCTTTCACACTGAAGGGTCGACGAGAGAGATCGACGGCGTCGGCGTCTGCTGTGACAATTTCAGTTCCGAAGCGTTCAGCTTGCTTACGGAAAAGCCCCATCATGTCCGGTCCCCGGACGCCTTCGGGAAAACCCGGGTAGTTTTCCACATCCGTCGTGATCATCAGCTGACCGCCCGGAATGCCGCCGATCACCTGTCCCTCAATGCAAAGCAGTTTTAAGTTCGCGCGCGCCGCATAGATCGCAGCCGTCAGACCAGCTGGTCCGGACCCGATAATGATGATGTCGTACATAGGTTAATCTTACCGTGGATCGGGATGTGAGTCGCAATATTTCTGGTGCTGAACGGGCTGGCTGCCGCATGGCCGCGTACGGTATGATGTACATGGCGAAGCACAGTATAGCGAACGTTGAGCCCGATCGAAGCGTCGCGCGAGATGTTACCGGCAATGCGGGTTAGTTGTTGTCGGCCACTTCGCTAAACACGGCGGACTGGTGATAGAACTTCTTCGTTCTATCACTGCTTCTTTGGCACCAGTTGATGCCAAAGAAGCACGACTTCTCCAAGCCGAACTTCCCGTAGAGCCACGAGCGATCCGAAGTAAACCACGGCGCCTACAGCCAGCGCACCGACGCTTTCAAGCGGTGATGTTTGAGGAATTGCTTTGGCGGCAAACCAGCTTGCGCACGCGGCTGCGCTTGCGCGAAGCGCGACGGCAACGGGTGGAGTAACACCGAAACGCGCACGGACCAAAGCTGTGGATGTCGCTAATCCCAGACAAGCGGCTGCTAGCGTTCCATACGCTGTGCGTAAGAGGGCATCCGTTCGACTCATCATCTGCGGGATGAGCAGCACAATCAGTAAAAGAGCTGAAGCGCTACACAGTGTGGAGAGGACGGGCCTACCGTCGCTGTTGAGAGCTGTGGACTGCAAAACTACGAGGGCGAAAATAGCGTGCGCGAAGACGAGAACGCTGAGCGCCGGCGCGGCTACTAGATAATCACTAGGAAACGAGAGGCGGAAGATCCCTTTAGCATTTCCGCTGATAACGGCCGCCAGGCCAAGCGTCAGAAGGAGGGCGAAGCGAAGTGCTTTCTGCAGAGCCTGCTGCGCCTGTGCCTCGTCACCTCGTGCTTTGAGCTGAGACAACAACGGGAAGAGGACAAACGCAGTCGAAAGCAGGGCGTGGTACGGCGCTGATGCGACCGCCTGCGCCGCTCGGTACAGCCCCGCCGCAGAGGATGCTTTCTCTGAAGCTTGAGTGAGCGTATGTGCGTGCTCAACTAGCTGTTTAGCAAGAGCGCTCTTCAGCACGACCAGGTCGACTTGAAGCACTCCATTGGCGAAGAGATGGTAGGACGCCAAAGGGAGGGCGAAAAGCCAAAGCTTGCCCACGGCAACCCGGGAACCCTCCCGGCGGCGATGCGGAAAGACGCTAAAGAGTGCCAGAGCCAGAGCTCCTGCTGCCAAACCACACACACTGCCAAAGTAACCATACCCAATGGCTGCTGGCACAAGCGTCCCAAGGGTGCGCAGCACGGAGGAGGAGATGTCGAACAGGGCTTGCTTACGAAAAAGCTGCTCTCCATTTAGCGCGCCAATGTGGACGCCGTACACGACGTACACGACCGGCAGCAGGCTCACCACCCGGAGGGCGGACGTCAGTTCTTTGTCAAGTAGAAGGTCACGTGCCACCCATGGCGACGCCAGCACTCCTGCTAAGGTGAGGAGCGTTGCGAGCAATCCAGCGCCGAGGAGAACCTGCCGACGAACTCCAGGTATGCCAGCTGCTGTGAAGCGACTTACGCTCTGCACGCATGTGACGATGAGCACGCTATTGACCACCACAGAGATGTTGATCACACTGGCAAAGCGACCAAACTCGGACGTGGAGCCCAGAATGCGAGGCAAGATGAAGTAGGTTCCGTAGCTCGTGAGGATGAAGAAGATCTTGGCTACACCAATCAGGAAGACACCTTCGGCTTTGGGGTCTTTAGGGTGAGCAGCCATCCCGTAGCTTAGTTGACCGTGCGAGGCTGACAAGAAAGCCGTATCGCTTGCAAGAGAACGCGAGAGACCCGCTATCAGCAGGCAAAGCATACGTTTGTTGGGGTCGACGTTATGAGGCGTAGTACATTAGCCAGCCATGGCTGAGTACCGCCAAGCTCTGTTCTCTCGACTTGCCACAGCCGCTATCGGCCTGTTAGTCGTCGTCGTGGTCAGCGTTGGCGGGTACTACGTCATTGGTGGAGCGCGATGGAGCCTTGCCGAATGTCTGTACATGACGGTGGTGACGCTTTCGACGGTAGGCTTCGAAGAGACGTTGCCCGGGCTCAAGGAGACGCCGCTCGGCCGTATTTGGACGATGGGGCTGATCGTGCTCGGCAGCGGCACAGTCATTTACTTCGTCTCCACTCTTACCGCCTGGATTGTCGAAAGTGACCTCGCCGGCGTACTACGGAGAAAGCGTATGCAGAAGAACATCGACAGTCTTGCGGATCATATCATCGTCTGCGGTGCCGGCGCGACGGGCGTGCATGTTATTCGGGAACTTGTGGCAGCAGCCACTCCCTTCTTGATCGTCGACCACGATCTTACGCGCATCGCGCGTGTGGCCGAGGAGCTAGAAACGGAGCTGCTCTACATCGAAGGGGACGCCACAGACGATCAGGCCATGCAGCAGGCGGGTATCGCACGCGCGCGAGGTGTAGTGGCTGCGTTGTCCTCCGATAAGGACAATCTGTATGTGGCTGTTACTGCGCGAGCTCTTAACTCCCGGTTGCGCATCGTTGCCAAGGGCGTCGAACCAAGCGCCGTCGCCAAACTTAAGCGGGCGGGAGCAAATGCAGTCGTGTCGCCCAGCTTGATCGGCGGTCAACGACTAGCGAGTGAAATGATTCGGCCGTCGGTCGTGCGCTTCCTCGATGTTATGCTTAGACGGCGCGAGGGTAACTTGCGCATCGAAGAGCTGGTAGTGGGGGAGCTCTCCCCCCTGGTAGGCAAGCAACTCAAAGAGGCGGATCTGCGCAGCTACGCCGATATCCTGATCGTAGCGGCGCGAAGTGAGCAGGGCGTCTACACCTACAACCCAGGCCCGGACTTTGCTCTTTCAGCGAATATGACACTCATCGTCTTGACGCAGACCTCTGAGATGCAGCGCCTGCAGAGTCAGCTATCTGGTGAGAGCTAGTTTCAGGCGCTCAGCCAAACCAGCCGATTGACGTTTGCGATGACCGCCGGAAGCGAGACCCTCCGTGCAGAGCACAAATCGTCGAAGTGTTTCGCGGAGGAGTTCGTTCCCGTTAGGCCCAGCGCTTCTTGACGGGCTTGGATGGATGGTTATGTTCACACCAGGTTCGCTCAACCGTCTGAGCGGCTCGACAGAATAGGTTCGGGCTAAGTAGGTTCGGGCTACGTAGATCCGAGCCAGACAGATCCGAGCCAGACAGGTCCGGGCGGACGGTTTTGGGGAAACGCACCTCAGCTGGGTCTGCAGTTCGCCTTTGCACACGAAACGTTAGCATGTAGCGGTAAGAAGCCGGGTTAGTGGAGGAAAGAGACTATGGGCAAGATTATTGGCATTGACTTGGGAACAACCAACTCCGTTGTGGCCATCATGGAAGGCAAAGAGCCGAAGGTGATAGTCAACGAGGAGGGAGACCGAGTGACCCCCTCCATCGTCGCGTGGGACGACCGCGGTGAAGTGCTTGTTGGTCAGATCGCCAAGCGGCAGGCGATAACCAACCCTGAGGGAACCGTCTATTCTTCCAAGCGCTTTGTCGGTCGACGTTTCGAGGAGGTGGAAACTGAAGCCAAGAGGGTGCCTTACCACGTGGTTCGTCGCGACAACGGCGACGCGGCGATCAAGGTCGGAGACAACACCCTCGCTCCGCCGGAAGTGTCGGCGCACGTGCTGAGGAAGCTTAAGAAGGCAGCGGAGAACTATCTGGGTGAAGCTGTGACGGAGGCTGTCATCACGGTACCGGCCTACTTTAACGATTCTCAGCGTCAGGCCACCAAGGACGCGGGCAAAATCGCCGGGCTGGAGGTAAAGCGGATTGTCAACGAGCCGACCGCTGCAGCACTGGCCTATGGTCTAGATAAAAAGAAGGAGGAAGTCATCGCAGTCTACGACTTTGGCGGTGGAACCTTCGACATCTCAATTTTGGAGGTTGGCGACAACGTGGTGCAGGTGATCAGCACCAACGGCGACACGCATCTCGGTGGCGATGACGTAGATCATCACCTGATGGAGTACTTGGTCGCCGAGTTCAAGAAGGATCAAGGAATTGATGTCTCAGGCGATAAGATGGTGCTGCAGCGTCTGAAAGACGCGGCCGAGAAGGCGAAGATTGAGCTTTCGTCGCGCCTTGAGACGACGGTGAACTTGCCGTTTTTAACAGCCGACGCATCGGGTCCCAAGCATCTTAATATTTCTCTTACGCGCGCCAAGCTTGAATCCATGATTGAAGACCTGGTCGAGCGGTCTCTCGACCCATGCCGCAAGGCCATGGCCGATGCAGGAAAGCAACCCAGCGAAATTGATGAGGTTGTGCTTGTAGGTGGATCGACGCGTATCCCGTTGGTGCAGGAGAAGGTAAAGAACTTTTTCGGTAAGGAGCCTCACCGTGGCGTCAATCCTGACGAAGTAGTGGCCATTGGTGCCGCTGTTCAAGCTGGGGTTCTTTCTGGCGAGGTCAAGGACATGGTGCTGCTTGATGTCACGCCGCTCTCGTTGGGTGTCGAGACGCAGGGAAGTGTCATGACCGTACTCATATCGCGTAACACCACCATTCCGACGCGACGCGAGGAGGTTTTTTCTACGGCCGAGGATAGCCAGCCCAAGGTGGACATTCACGTGCTGCAGGGGGAGCGTGCTGAGGCAAGAAGTAACCGAACACTGGGTCGGTTTGAGTTGACAGGCATTCAACCAGCCCCACGCGGCGTTCCAAAGATCAAGGTGACCTTCGACATTGACGCCAACGGCATCTTGTCAGTCACGGCTAAAGATGAGGCCACGGGTAAGGATCAGAAGATTACCATCACAGCAAATAGCGGTCTCTCTGAACATGAGATAGACAAAATGGTTGAGGAAGCAAAGTCACACGAGGAAGAAGATAAGAAACGAAGAGAGCAGGTGGAAAGCCGCAATAAGGCCGACCAGCTTGCCTATTCCGTCGAGAAGTCACTTGCTGAGGTCAGAGATAAACTGCCCGCGGATAAGGTAACCGATATCGAGGGTAAGGTGAAAAGCCTGCGTGAGGCCCTCGGCAGTCAAGATGACGCAGCTATCGCCACGCACACGTCTGCACTAGAAAGCGCGATGCAGGAGCTGGCGGCGGCGGCGGCGCAGCAGGCACAAGCCGGGCCGACGGGTCAAGAGCCACCGGCATCGGATGCGGGGCAGAAGCCAGCTGAGGACGAGAGTGTGATTGATGCCGAGTTCGAGGAGAACTAAGTACGCTCCGGTGGGCTTGCCCGTTGAACGGTCCACCTCCGACGCAGGAGCCATCCAACTCCGAAGACCACGGAGAAGGCGGCAAAAGAAATCCCGTCTTTCAGGTAAGTGGGTTTGAGCGGTAAGGCAAGTTGCAAAGCCGAAAGAGCAAGGCTCGCCAGTAGTCCGACGGCCAGAACATATCCAACCCGCCTATCCCAGCTGAGCCCGCGCATCACTCTCTGCCGCGCGCTGAAGTGGATTGCGTTTTGAAATAGGTAAGCCGCTGCCACACTAACTGCGGCACCGACCACGCCCCACGTGGGCGTTAGCAGACAGAGTACGCCGAAGAGAAACACGATACTCGCACCCATCGCCATTAGGTGGACGTAGCTATACCCTGCGGCGAGGGCGATATAGAGGTTGAAGCCGAAAAGTCCATTCAGAAGCCAGCCACCCGCCAAAATGGTTACAAGGACCGACCCTCCGCTGAAATCCTTACCCAGCAGTTGCATCAGTTCTTCACTAAACACGCTGATGCCCGCCACCATGGGTGCCTGGATCCACATGATCTGCGCTGTTGCATGCGAGAAGGCGGCTCTCAGTCTGTTCTCGTCGCGCTTTTCATGAGCTGAAGAGAGCACCGCAAGCACCATGGGGTCCAATGCCTGACGAACCGAACGAATGGTAGCGGCGAACTGCAAAGCAGCGCCATATACTCCCACCGTGGCAGGCGAAGTGAACCATGACAGTACGTAGACATCCATCCGCGTGAAGAGAACAGCACCCATCTCAGCGAACCATTGATTACGTGCATAAGGCCATAAGTTGCCAGGAATGCTTTTGCCAAGGCGGATACCCGTCACTGCGTTCGGCGAACGTAGTTCGGGGCGAAGTAGCGTGATGGCTAGAGCAAGGGCAAGGCAGTTCGCAATGAAGAGGGCGAGCTCAAGACCTACGTATTTGATTGGAAAAAAACTACAGGCGAAGGCGCCTCCTATTTGCGCCGTGGGTACTAAAACATCCTTCGTGGCAACCTTCACTCCAGCGCGTCGATTGGCCAGTGCAACATGTGCCGTCACTTCAACGCCTGCCACCGGCAGGATGGACATAAACATCCACGCGGCTGCAGCAGATCCTGTTCCTGCTCCTAGCCACCTCTCCAAGAGAAATGGGAGTAAGGCGAAAAGGCAGAGGGTTACAAGGCCGCCGCTAAGGGCGATGCGTGTGGCGATGGCGAGGATGACCGGGAAGCGCTCATCTGAGCGAATGCGCGGAAGCCACCAAAGAAGCGCCTTATCGTACCCGAGCAGGCACAGACGAGATGCGAGCTGAACGATGGACTGAAAAGCAATGAAGTGGCCGAATCGCTCTGCGCCGTAGCTGTTGATCACGACGACAAAGAGAGCGGGATTGCCCAGCTTTAAAACGAACGCGAGAATGTTGAAGAGCGCATTCCGGTTGAGGTCGCGCTCATCGCCTGTGATGGCTGCTCCGCGGGTGTCAGCGCTGCTCCTAGCATCCGTCACGGCATTCACCTCCTTGTAGAGGCATGGCTTTGTCGGCATTGTAAGACACCAAGTCCACCCATTGGAAGCCGCTCATTCACGAGCGAGCTCTTAGCAAGCTTAGTCATGCAAGCAACGCGCGCATGATCTCGCTCCTGAAACACTGAGGATAGTCGACCGCGCCCAGAGCGGACCCGCATCAAAGCGTCAGGACGCTAAACCTGAGGTTTCTTAGCGGTTCGTCTTGTGATCCGGATGAGCGACTCGACAATGCCGAGCAAGACGTAGCCAAGTAGCAGCCAGGCAAGGGCGAGCGACAGATGGAAGCGCAGGGCAATGTAGAGGGTAGCGGCCAACACGACGACTATTGAGGAGACGGTTAGCGGCGAAAGACGCACTTCCTTGAAGGAGCGGAAGCGGATGGTACTGACCATCAGGAAGGCAAGGCCCAGCACAAGTAGCAGCACCCACACGCGGAGATGGTCTACTTCAAAGGAAGCAAGATGTTGAGCCACAGCGAGCGAGACCAACACACCTGCCGCTCCTGGAATCGGAAGGCCTTGAATGTACTTGGAGGGCTTTTTCGGTACGCCACCCGTCCCAGTCGAAATAACGTTAAATCGAGCAAGGCGGACCACACCTGCCGCGGTGAAGCTGAAGGCTCCTACTAAGCCGGGCAATCCGAGTTCGTCGAGAGACCATCGGTACACCAGGAGGCTTGGCGCCACTCCGAATGAGATGACGTCAGCTAGTGAATCCAGCTGCACTCCAATAGCACTCTGCGTTCTAGTGAGCCGAGCAACTCGACCATCGATGGTATCTAAGAACATCGCCAGCACGACAAGCATGGCGGCCCGATAGAACCGGTCGGTGCCCTCCGGCTGTGAGAGAAGCACAACCGCATAGAAGCCGCAGAACACGCTGCTAAGCGTGAAGGCGTTGGGGAGAATAAAAAGTGAGTTTTTAAGGCGGACCTTCATTTTCAGCTTCTTGAACTGTTAGGCTTAGCCAGTAGTTACGAAGCCGTAGGTTGCCAGGTTGTTGGAGCTTCGCAAGCCTTCGTGGCGCCACAGGTATAAGCCTCTCCAGAAGCACCAGTTCAGCTTCGCGGGCGTCGAACACCTGCCATTTGCGGCTCTCCAAGGTGCTCAAGCGCTTTGCTACAGGGAGTCCTCCACCATGGAGCACGAACCACGCCCAGTAAATCCGCTGTTCGGCTTCACACATACCCTCCTGCAGAGGGCGCTCAAAGATACCGTTCCAGCGGGCGAGAAAAAGAGTGCGGGCGACGGCATGCGGCGCCACTAGCTGCCCCTCGTGCACAACATCGTAGCGCCGAAGGATGTCCTCGAACCCCCCCAGCAGCTCTGGATGTTGGGCCCGCCCCTCCCAGATTTTCAGCAGCTCCGTGAAGTCTTCCACCGCTGCCTGACGTGCTAGCTGGAGAAGTCTCCCACCATCCGCGCCCCACTGCTTGATTGCATTCAAGCGCTGATTTCGTCGCACATCTCCGCTGCCCCGCCGCTCAGGGTGTGACTTATTTTCGGCCGCGCTTTGTGCTGCGTACAGTTTCCGCAACATCGCAAGGGCGGAGCGGTCGGTTTCTCTAAGTGTTGCTTTACCGACGGAGCAAGCAGAGGCTGAGGTTCGGGAAACATAAAGTGCCGGTGCCTCTGAAGGTGTGACAGCGCGCGGTGCGAGCAACGTCAAGCTCCCCACCAGCCAAGCCGCTCCAGCAGCAAAGAGGTCCAAGGGAAGTCTGTAGCGTTTAGGCATAGTTATCGTGCAACCCAATGCAGTTTGCTTAGGAGCTTCTCCAGTCTAACCCGCAGAACGTTTACCGAAAGGCTAATCCGCATGCGAAGAGCTCTGCGCACTAGCTGCTCGCCAGTCAGGTCGAGGTGCCCATGAGCTCGCGTAAAGCCTCCCTCCGCGCGCCGGTTTGTAAAGGCTGCTTTACAAATGCATCAGAGACCGGTTCCGCGGGCACCAAACCACGATCGCGTCATGCTCTGCGCTCACCTGCGAGCTTTATCGAGGGTCTGGCACCCAGACGCTGTGTCACCCAGAGGGTCTGGCACCCAGACGCTGTGTCACCCGGAGGGTCTGGCACCCAGACCCTCTGCTGCGGGAGTGAATCCCGCGCATTCACCCAAACTCCCCCGCCCATCACGAACGTGTTCAGGTAGCAGGGGCGACAACGTGGCTGCATCTATACGTCGTTGCAAAGCAGTGGGATGTTCACTTGGCAATGAGCCTGAGCCTCCTGGGCGAAGTCGACTACGCTACCCTCCCCCCGCTTGTTGCCGGCATGTACGACGGGCCCGCTGGCAGATGCATCGTGAGCAAACGTATTGGGGGGACCGCCCAGCCCTGGTTTGAATGACGCAGAGCGGTGGGTCCCGCTGAGTGAGCGGCGATGCGTCTTTTACCAAGGGTCTGGCACCCAGACCCTCTGCTGCGGGAGTCAATCCCGCAGCATTCACCCAAACTCCCCCGTCCATCACGAACATGTTTAGGTAGCAGGAATGACGAACTGGTTGCATCTATACGTCGTTGCAAAGCAGTGGGATGTTCACTTGGCAATGAGCCTGAGCCTCCTGGGCGAAGTCGACTACGCTACCCTCCCCCCGCTTGTTGCCGGCATGTACGACGGGCCCGCTGGCAGATGCATCGTGAGCGAACGTATTGGGGGGACCGCCCAGCCCTGGTTTGAATGACGCAGAGCGGTGGGTCCCGCTGAGTGAGCGGCGATGCATCTGCCCGTGGGCCAGCCACGCCACGCCATTGATTCGCTGCCAGCGGGCCGGCCACTGCCAGCGGGCCGGCCACTCCATTGATCTGCGCTCCGGCCTGCCACACGATGCACGGCTTCCAAGGTCACATGCGCGTGTGCTGAAGGGCGTTGAGCTGGCACGCCACGTGCAGGAGCATGTATCACTAGGGAGCCGACCTGTTCGAGGGGTTCTCGATGTGCTTCAACCTTAGCTTATGTAGGCTCCAACAATGACATCTCCCCCATCCACCCGGCGAATCTACGGCCGTCACCCACGCGAGGTCACAGTCAAGCTTCTCCATCAAGGGAAGGAGATCACCACCATCACCGAGAATATCAGCGTGGGCGGGCTCTTTGCCCGCGTCTCCGTGCCCCTTCCTGATCTGGAGGAGGTTACGGTGAAACTGTGGCTGCCTGCCATTGACGAACAGCTTGAAGCACCCGCTGAAGTTCGATGGCAGACAGCAGAAGGGGTGGGCCTGCGGTTTCGTAGTCTCCGGGCCGTAGATGTGTGGGCTATTCAGCAGCTACTGCAATCCCTCGGCTTCGATCAGGAGGAAGACTACATGCGCAGGGCGCCATCTTGAGCGATCTGCGGTGCCCGCCCAGCCTGCATCCGTAGCGCCTGCGTAACCGTGATGGCTGCCATGTGAACAACAGCATCCACGGATGCTCCTCGCTGCAACACATTGACTGGCCGCCGCATGCCGAGCACCATCGGACCGATCACGTCTCCTTCTCCGGTGGTCGCAAGCAACTTGTAGGCGATGTTACCTGCATCAAGATTAGGAAAGATGAGCACGTTGGCAGGGCCCTTGAGCATTGTCATCGGGTAGGGTCGACGGGAATGCTCGTCTAAGGCCACGTCAGCTTGCATCTCTCCATCCACCATAATGTCCGGACGTTGCTTTTTCACCAGTGCCGTGGCCTGGGCTACTTTGCTGGAAGACGGGTGCGGTGCATCTCCAAAGTTGGAGAACGAGAGCATAGCGACACGCGGCACAATACCGAGGTCCCGCACCGTGTCCGCAGCGAGAATGGCCGTCTCCGCTAACGTTTCTGCATCGGGATCGATATTGATCGTGGTGTCGGCCAAGAACTTAGCCTCCGTCGGCGTCACAATCATGTACATGCCCGACGCGCGCCTGATGCCCTCGCGCACGCCCACTGTCTGCAAAGCCGGTCGGATGGTGTCCGGATAGTTGGAGGTGAGGCCTGATACAAGCCCGTCTGCGTCACCTGCAGCGACCATCATCATGCCGAAGTAGGTGCTATTGCGAGAAAGAACGCGCATCGCATCCACTTCCGTGATCCCCTTGCGCTCACGGAGTTTCCAGAACGCGTTCTTGTACAGGTCGAGTTTGGAAGAGCGCGGCGGGTCAACAATCGTGACCTGGTCAAGCGAGAGGCCAACTGCTCTTGCTCGTCCAACGATAATCTCGTGATTACCGACCAGTATTGGCTGAGCTATGCCCTCGTCAGTGATGATCTGGGCTGCCCGGAGAATCTTTTCGGACTCACCCTCCGGGAACACGATGCGTTTCGGCTGGCTCTTTGCCAACCCGTGAATCCGCCACATAACGCGACGGGTTGGGGAAAGAAGCTGACTTAGGCGCTCACGGTAAGCCTTAATATCGATACGCTCTCGAGCCACCCCTGTCTCAATGGCAGCACGGGCCACCGCGGGTGCGACCCAGTAAAGCACGCGCGAGTCAAACGGCTTGGGGATGATATACTTGGAACCGAAACGGAGCTCTTCGCCGCCGTACGCCTGCCGCACATCGTCGGTGACATCCTCACGGGCAAGATCAGCAAGGGCTAGCGCAGCAGCAAGAATCATCTCCTGATTGATGCGCGTCGCCGCAACATCCAGCGCGCCTCGAAAGACATAGGGGAAGCCCAACAGGTTGTTCACCTGGTTGGGGTAGTCGCTGCGGCCTGTTGCCACGATGGCGTCTGGCCGCGCTTCTAGCGCATCCTCATACGGTATCTCCGGGTCCGGGTTTGCCATGGCGAAGATGATGGGCTTATCCGCCATCAGGCGAACCATTTCCTTAGAAACTAAACCACCAGCAGACAGCCCCACCATGACATCGGCGCCTCGGAATGCATCTTCCATGGTTTTTCGGCTGTCAGAGCCGGGCTGGGCGAAGAGCGACTTGAACTCATCAAGAGGTTCCTCCCGGTCGCTGCGAACAACGCCTTTGCGGTCGATGAGCACCACATTTTCGCGCTTGACGCCCATCCGCACCCACAGCTCCATGCATGCAATTGCAGCGGCCCCCGCACCCACGCAGACGACCTTGAGGCTCTCCATTGTCTTGCCCTGCAGATGGGTGGCATTGCGCAAAGCGGCTGCGGATATGATGGCGGTCCCATGCTGATCGTCGTGGAACACGGGGATCTCAAGTCGCTCCCGCAGCTCCCGCTCAATTAGGAAACAGTCAGGCGCTTTGACGTCTTCCAAGTTGATTCCGCCAAAGGTAGGTTCCAAGGCGGTCACGACGTCGATGAAACGCTCTGGATCAGAGGCGTCAAGTTCAAGATCGAAGACATCAATGTCCGCGAAGCGCTTGAAGAGGACGCCCTTGCCCTCCATCACAGGCTTTGCAGCTAGCGGACCGATGTTGCCCAGGCCGAGAACTGCGGTGCCATTGGTGACAACAGCGACCAGATTTCGTCGCGCCGTGTAGAGGTTTGCTCGGCTGGGGTCGTCGGCTATTTCCCGACAAGGCTCCGCTACGCCGGGCGTATAGGCGAGTGACAGGTCGCGCTGAGAAGCCACCGGCTTGGTAGAAACAACCGCTACCTTACCAGGGCGCCCCTCACGGTGGTAAGCAAGAGCATCTTCTTTTCGGATCATGATCTACGGTACTCCTCAAAGGTTGGCGCTTCTAGCGCTTGCCTGTTTTTGCTAAAGCGCCTTACAGCGTTGTATCTGCATCCTGCCTGCTGACACGCCTAGGATCTGCTGAGCGGCAGGTCAATCGGCATGGTTTGTTTCCAGATGCCATGGCTTACTGTGTCTACAGCACGACACCCGCGGCCGAGATGCGTACCTGTCTTTCCGTCTCTAGGCAAGTCGAAGTCAGTGGGGTGGCAGTGGGGTGAGAGCCAGGTACCAAGCTCGCGTCCATCCCGAGGAGGCCCTGCCTCAGGCCCGCGCCGCGTGCATGTTGACCAAACACGCCGCCTACGCCACTGTCCCTGCCGCGCAGCTGCCATGAACCTCAAAGAGAACCCAACACTTTTCGTGCGTGTCCAACAGCTTTTCGTGCGTGTCCAACAGCTTTTCGTGCGTGTCCAACAGCTTTTCGTGCGTGTCCAACAGCTTTTCGTGCGTGTCCAACAGCTTTTCGTGCGTGTCCAACAACATTTCGTGCGTGTCCAACAACAGAGCCGAGCTGCAGCTTTGCGGCTGGCTGTTGCGTCAAGATTGGCAATAACAGGTATGCCGCTTGGCCTTGGGCTCCTGCTGCTTTGGAGCGGTTGCGATTGCTTTGGGGAGCCTGCAGCGCAGATACCCATCGGCACCCACGCCATCGCCAATCCGCACAGCCGAAAGCACAACCCCGGCGGCCTCACCTTCCGCTTCTGGCAAAAGGAAAGAAAGCTTCACCTTTCTCACCCTCCAGGCCGTAAGCATCCGGTGTTATGCGATGTCGAAGTTCTTCCTGATGCGCGGAGCAACGCCTCGGCCGCTCTTGCGGAACGGCTACGCGACCTTCCAGCTGCGGCAACGCGCACCAGGATCACTTGGCAACATGCAGCAGGAACTTTCGCAGGTTGGCAACTGCGGGTTCCAGTAGGCAAAGCTTACACGGCAGTGGGCGTAGACCAGGGCACCTTCAACGTTGCGGTTTGGTCACGTCAGATCGGTAACGATGTGGTCATCCTCTCGGTCGGCACATTCTCTGTTGACCCAAAGGGTCCCGTCCGAGCTCGAGCGTGTCGCGACTACCTCGCGACGTTTAGCGTCCACCCTGCAGGCGCGCCCACATAACCACGACCGTAACCGGTCAGTGGCTTTCCGACCAGGAAGGCACGCTTCCCGTGCTGAACGGCGCGCGGGGGGGGGGCCGGCGCTCTGGCTTTGAGGAGCCTGCGGATCGGGGAGTTGATCTTGAGCGACTGAGTTCAGGACTGAGTTCAGGACTGAGTTCAGGACTGAGTTTAGGTGCGGGTCCGCTAGTCGCAGACGGTGGGCCCACCCTGCTTCACGCTGTAGCATGCACACTGCGTGCGAGTTGCGTCGCTGCCAAGCTCCATGCAGCGGCTACCCGCATCGCAGGAAATGTCGCTCCGGCAGTTCTTCTCTGAGAGGGGTTCGGTGGTGAGATATACGGGCGCGCAGTGCTTGACGCCTCGGTTATCCAAGTCGCGGCAGACCCGCTCGCCACGGCAATCAGCATCCGTGCGACAGCCTCCATTGCCAGTGCATCCAGCGCGCCACTGCCCGTCTTCGAGCACAAAGCCGCACACGCTGCCCTTGCCGGCACACTCGGCGTGGGTGCTGCAACCATCGGTCTTCGCCCGTGGAGGATAGCACCGTCCAGGCTGACCATTTCCTGCAGAAAAGAGATCCACGCATGCGGTGAAGTACGCGTTTTGGCAGGCACTGAACTCTCCGTTAGCGGAGGAGGAGCTGTAGGTGCAAGGCACCGTGGCGGGTTGGCAGAATGGCGAGGCGGCATGACCCATCGCGCAGACGTAGCCCGGCGCGCAGTTGCCATCGGACTTTTCGCTGGCTCGCACGTCGCACGGCAGACGCCGGTCGATGCATGTGCGCGATGCGGGACGTGCCTCGCATGTGTGGCCCTCAGGGCAGCTCAGGCCTAACTGATCGCAGGTGTGGTAGGTGGTAGAGCCATCGCATCCAGCGTCGTCGTCGCAGTCGTACTGGCAGATCTGCTTGGAGTCGATTTGCTCGCTGCACGACAAGCCTTGCGGCAGCGTCGGCGGACCGTAGCAGGTTCCCGCTTCGCGGCAGAGGGGACCCGCAAGGGCGCAGTAGTCGCTTCCTCCACATCCTCCGGGGATGCAGGTCATCAGTGGGTTGGCACAGTCTTCATCACGTTCGCAGCTTTTGGGTGCTAGGTTGCTTTCGCACAGCACAGGATCCCCCGCGCTCCATCCGGCGTTGTTGATGAGCGGCGTGATTGAACCTGCCCCGCCTCCAGCAGCAGCATCCCCGCTCCCGCTCCCCGAAGGGCTCCCGCTCCTGGCAGAGCCGGATGCGTTATTGCGGGAGGATCGCCCGTCGTCGTCGCCGCCGCATGCCGGGGCGACGAGCATCGCCATCGCCAGCGCAGAAAGAGCTAGCGCCGGAAGTCGGGCCGAGGAGGAAACGCAGGCATCAGCGTGTAACAGGCTCGGAGGGGTGCGCATACGCTGACCCAGAACGGCGTCTTTTGTAGTTATTGAAGCGCAGCAGGCGCTATTCCGTGATTGCGCTGACCATCGAGTAGACGGTCCAGTCGCCCACCGCAAAGTGGCACGCCGCGTGTGTTGTGGGCGACGTACGTCAACTAGTTGCAGGCGAACATGGCTTGGAGCCACCTTTCCAAGCACGATTCTTTGGCCAACCTTCCCCTCGCGGCGCCACGTTTGGGTGAATTGACCGAACTGCGTGACCGCCCTATAGCCTTTGTTGTGACCGCGATAAGCGACCGCGCCCTGCTAGAGCTTGATCGGGCTGTGCCAAGTGGGGCTCTCCTGCGTGACCGCGAACTGCTTGAGACGTGCTCAAGAGACGAAAGTGAGACGCCTGGCGTCCTTCCCGACGCAGTCATCCGCGTGCAGTCGACCGAGCAGGTTTCGCGGGTGATGAAGGTGGCCCACGCGCACCGCATTCCGGTCACTCCCCGCGCCGCCGGCACCGGACGCTCCGGGGGCGCCATTCCGGTCGAGGGCGGGTTGGTGCTTGCGTTCGACCAGATGAATACGATAAAGGGGGTCGAGAGCGAAGACCTCATCGCCGTCGCTGAGCCGGGCGCGATTCTCGGTGACATCCATCGGGCGGCAGAAGCCGAGACGCTGTTTTACCCGCCTGACCCCAACTCATGGACGATGTGCACGATCGGCGGGAACATCGCTGAAAACGCTGGAGGTCCGCGCGCTTTTAAGTACGGCGTGACCCGAGAGTACGTCCTCGGCGTGCAGGCTGTCATGGCCGATGGCACCATCTTGCAACTGGGTCGCAGAACGCTCAAGGGCGTGACTGGATACGACCTCACCTCCCTCATTGTTGGGAGCGAAGGCACGCTGGCGCTTGTAACGGAAGCGACGCTGCAGGTGATCCCGTTGCCGCAGACGGTGGTCACGGTCATGGCGCTCTTTCGGGACGAAGAGTGTGTGCGCGGCGCGCTCAAAGCGACAACACAGCGTGGCATTGTGCCGCGCTGCGCCGAGCTGCTCGATGCTGAGACGCTCGCGGTGGTGCGAAAGACGGTGGCCACCACTCTCTCCCCCGACGCGCGCGCCATGATCCTCTTTGAGTTGGATGGAGCTGAGCACGAGGTCATGGCGCAACTCGAGCGGATGGGCGAGGCGTTAGATGGCGCGGGCGCCATGGAAGTGCTCGTGGCCGATGACCCTGTCGATCGTGAGAAGCTTTGGGAAGCGCGGCGCTCTCTTTCCTACGCAATGCGGCGCCAGGCCAAGTACAAGCTGGCCGAAGACATCGTGGTGCCTCGCACGCGCATCGCTGACCTTCTGCGTTGGCTTCCGGAGCTTCCCGTAGATCCCTCGCTCCGTGCGGCGGCTTACGGGCACGTGGGGGACGGAAACATCCACGTCAACCTCCTGTGGGATGACGATGCGCAGGTTCCGCTTGTGGGGCAAACGGTAGAGCGCTTGTTTCAAAAGGTGATCGCGTTCGGGGGCACGTTGACCGGCGAGCACGGCGTGGGAACGACGAAGCTGCCCTATCTTGCGATGGAGCAATCACCGGAGGTGATCGCCTTGCAGCGCCGCATCAAGAAAACCTTCGACCCGTTGGGCATCCTCAACCCTGGCAAGATCTTCAGCACCGACCGTCCACACGGCCCCTGCTGACGTGCAGCAACAACGCTTATGTCACAGTGACATGAGTTATGACATATGTCATAACGTGGATTCGTCAGGCGATCCTTCTGTGGGTCGACCATCTTGAACCACGGTAGTCGACCATCTTGAACCACAGTAGTCGACCATCTTGAATCACAGTCGCTGACGCATGGAGTCCGATCCAGCTAGGCTTGTCCCAGCGACAAGTCCCTCTTGCCGACGCCCCTCTTGCCGACGCCTCTCCAGCACCGATAGAGGGTTTCTTGAGGTTACCAGCTAACCTTTGAGTAGACCGGGAACGGTTCCGCGGTAGTCGGGGTTGTCTTTGTAGCGATCCGAGCCGAAGTAGTCGACGTCGGATAGCCCCATCGCCTGGCAGATGCTGGTTAGGATCTTGTTGTGGGGGAAGATGGGTTCGTGCTCGCCCTGACAGTAAGGCTGGTTGGTGTAGCTGCGGGGCTTGTTATGCAGCGAACCCGCATCACTCCCGTACTCGCAAAGGTGTGAAAAGTTCTGCAGCGTGTGAAAGCGACCCGTTTGCAGCGGTCCCTGGGTGCCACCAGCCATCACCAGCGGCACGTTGTGACTTGCGTGCGCATTGGGATTGCCCATCTCGTTGCCCCAGAGGATCACGGTGTGGTCGAGCGCGGTGCCGCCGCCCTCAGGAATGGCATCCAGGGCGTCGATTAGCATTGCGAGTTGCTCAGCAAACCAGCGGTTGATCCTGGATAACTGCTCAATCAAGCCACCTCGCGTGTCGGTGATTTGGTGGCCGATGCCCTCGTGTGGATTGACGTTGATGTTGATCCACGGCATGGGTTGTCTTCCATTGGCCTGGAAGTATTGCAAGACGGCCACCTGGGTCAGGTTGCAAGCGATCGCTTCGGCAAGCATTTTGATGTGTGCGCTGGATATGTCAGGCACGTGGTTGATGTTTGTCGGGTCGAGCGTGTCGCCCGGGCGGCCCGGGTCTTGACACACCTGGGTGCGGGTCAGGGTGCTCTCAACCGTCTCAAGCGCGTTGAGGTGGCGTTGAAACTTCTGTCGCTCTTGGCCGGTTAGGTTGGACTCCATCCGCTTGATCTCATCCCTGGCGTAGTTGAGCACGGTCTCTCGCCTCGAAGCCAACCGCACCATTGCCTCATCAGCCTTTTCGCTGCCGGCTATCCGCTCGGCGAAGACTTTGCCGTAGATCTGGAGCGGGTTGTTTTGAAAATCGGCGACGCGCCGTGTTGCGAAGTTCGCCTTTGAGCGAAAGCTGATCGAATCGTAGACGCTCTCTCCACCTTTGTTGTAAACCGACATGCCCAGCCACTTCGCCGCAAGCCGGTCCTTTAGATACTGGTCGAGCGAACTCGCCTCATCCGCTGGATAGGCTCCGTCGATGAGTTGCGACCCGGTCAGGAAAGTAGCTGGCCCTGCTTTGTGCCCCTGCTCCCCGCCATCGGTCACCGCACGGTAGGTCGCCTTATCAAAGATGACCAACTTGTCTTTATGACGCTCGAGAGGCGAAAGGATGGAGTTCTCGAAGTTGAGCGTGAAGTCGGTGGTGATGTTGGCGCCATCTGGTGCGAGCCGAGGTAACCAGGTGTCACGCCACGTGCCGTGCGGGCTGAACATGACGATAAACCGCATTGGATAGCCGTCGGCTGCCCTGACCTCCGTGCGGCGCATGAACTGCGCGAGTGGGAGACTCGCTCCGGCAGCGCCTAAAGTTGAGAGAAATGCGCGTCGTGAAAGAAAGCTCATAGCCCCTTTTGATCGGTGGAGAGTGTGAAGAGACCACCTTCGGTGGCGCGGGTGATGAAGGCTGACGAGCGCGCCATGCCAACGAGCGTCTCAAGAACGTTGCGGTCGCGTTCAGCAAAGGCCGCATGGGCTGCTGCACGCAGGGCACCTTCTTCATTGCCCGCCGCCGTTGTTCCCATCATGAACGAAAGGTAATGTTGCAAGAAGCAGTCATGTACGGCGGCGCTCGCCGCGAGCTTCTGGCTCATCTCGATCGGCCCGGTCACATCGCCCGCCATATCGAAGGAGCCCACGAGCTCGGCGCTGGCCTGCACTTGGTTGTTGTTGTCAAGCTCACGCCACCGACCAAGCGCATCGTAGCGCTCGAACGGCGTTCCGGCTGAGTTGATGAAGGTATGGCAGCTGGCGCAGCCATCCTGCATGGTGAGTTCGTTGATGGCTTCAAGCGTCGTCTGCTCCGGGTTGGGCTCGGGAATAGCCACTTGAGCAGAGGGCGGAGGATCACCGATGGTTTGACACAACACCTTGCGCCAGACGAAGGTGCCGCGACGGACGGGAGAGGTCTTATTGGGGTGAGAAAAGAAGGTTTGAAACTCCGCGCGCGTCAGCAGGCCCGCGCGTTCTGACGGATCGAGCTCCACCAGGTGGAAATCGTCATCGGACGGTGGCTCGACGCCATAGATGCCGCTGAGCTTCCTGTCGACGTAGGCGTGGCGGTCAACAAACAGGGTGTCCAGGCGTCCATCTGCTTCGTACAGTGCGTAGTCGATGAAGCGCTCAAAGCTGCCCTGCATTGACGTCAGCAACTCGGGACTGAACTCGCTGTAGACGGCTGGGTCTTTGTAGATGCTGCCTAGCTCCTCAAGTTCGAACCATTCAGCAAACATCTGGCGCATGCGCGGTCGGCTGTCGTTATACAACCGGCGCACGTGCCCCTCGATGATGTCGGGATCGCGCAGCTCCTTGGCGCTAGCGCTTTGCCTCAACTCCTCATCGGGAGGGGCGCCCGTGACGGTGAAGGCTAGGGCCGTTGCTACCTCCTCATGGGTGAGCAGGATCCGCCCCTCGCTCTCCGTAGTCGCGTCGCCTAGTTCACTTCGATAGATGAACTGAGGGGCAATTAAGATACCTGTCAGGGCAAGTTCGAGACCCGATGCTACACCCTCAGTCGCTCCAGCTTGATAAACGCCCATCAGCCGGTCGACTTCATCCTCCGCGGGCATGCGGCGAAAAGCAGCCTCTGCGCACCGCTCGACGAAAGCGTGTGCGCATGCCTCCGATTCGCACGCGGGAGGTACGCAGGGGTAATTTGCTCCAGCTCGCTCGCTCGCGTGCGAGGCGTAAGGCTCTGCGGCACGCACAAGCTGCTCCGCAAGCAGCGGGTCGACGGCCAAAGCGTCCGCTGCATTGGAAAAGCCATCGCCCGTTGCCGCATGCGCAAATCCAAGAGCCGGTGGCGCCTCGTCGCCGAGCAGCGCATAGATCGAAGCGCGGTACTCCTCCTCGGTAAGACGCCAGATGCGCTGCGGCAAAAGCTCTGATGCCGAAAGCTCGGGATCCACGGCGGCGGGAGTATCGTCGGAGTGGGAGCTAATGACGCCCCCGCAGGCCGACAGAGCGAGCATCCAGACCACCGGTAATGCGATCAGTGAGAGCGGCTTGTTTGGAACATTGGATGCGGTCACACCTGCTCAATTTGCAATAACCACGCCGCGCTTTCACCTTGGAAAAGCCTGCGTTCGCGGAGTCTCTGAAGAATATTGGAACATGCGGAGCGCCACGGGAGCCTAAGATGCGCCAGATGCGCGACGGCATATGCTGTCATCGGTCAGCCCCTGGCGAGTCGGTTATCGAGGAGGTCATGCATCTGAAGCGTCGGGTTGGCAGGAGACTTCGCAGGAGACGTAGTCGACGCGAACTTTACGCACACCTCCACTGGACCACCGGAGCGCACTGGACCATCGGAGCGTACTTAGGCGTGAGGATGGGGTTCAACGCAGGGAGCCAAATACGCAACCTCCTTGGAAAGCCTTCCTTCCTGGTTGGAAAGCCATCGGCTGGTTGCTGTTTGATTTGTTGTGAAACGGCGGTAGCGGCTCTGCCATTTGGCCTTTGAGTGAGATCGAGGTACACCTCGGGAATGAAGCTTTTACAAATGGGGTTTAGCAACGCCGTCCATACTCACATGCGCACGGAGCGTCTAGCTGGGTTGCTGCTTATGTGTGCTGCTTCTGGCTGCGGCTCAAGGTCGCATCGGGATGTTGCGCCTACGTCGACCGAAGCAGTTGCGCACACTGGCGAAACAGAGGACTCGGGAAGTGCCGCATCGACATCGTCAGAGCGGACGGCAGTCAGTGGGTCAGAGTCGACGGCAGTCGGTGACGGGCCTCCCTCAACTGTGGCGCCTGAGCAGCGGAAACCAGCAGCAGGTGCACCGGGCGCTCCCTCCCGACGTATTGAGACGAAAGCCAAAGCGGCGCCAGACTCTCGGAAGGGAGTCAGCGGCAAGGTGCCCAGCGGACCCATTCGTGTGCCGCAGCCGCAGCCCGAACCTGCGCGGAAGCGTCCTAACCTGTGCGGCAAGGAGCGAAAGCAGTGTGCGGCGGGAACTTACTGCGAGCACACGGCGGCAAGTAAGTGCGGGCTGTTCCCGGAGCACTCGACATGTAAGCCAAAGCCGAAGGCATGCACCAAAGAGCATCGACCCGTTTGCGGCTGCAATGGCAAAACCTACTCGAACGCCTGTTTGGCTCACGCCGCCGGCATCTCTGTTCGAAGTGCAAAAGCGTGTTCTGATCGACTGGCGCTGCCGAAAAGCCGGCCCAGAGCAGGCAAGGGTGCTTGCCGAGCAACAGGCTGCTCGGGTACAGTCTGCACGGAGAGCGGAGGCGACTTGGTGACCACCTGCGAGTGGCGGCCCGAATACGCCTGCTACAAGACCGCAGCATGTAAGCGCCAATCCAATGGTCAGTGCGGCTGGACGCAGACGGCCGAGCTGCGTCGATGTCTATTGGAACGAGGGGGCGAAGCAGTGCGCTGAAAAGGCAAACGTTCAGATACTTTCTGGGCAGTAGAAAACCACCGGGATCGCAGGAATGAAATGACGAGAACTCCGTCTCAAAGCTCTCCCTGCTCCGGCTTTCGTCCTCAAGACCTGTCCTCACGCACCCTGAAGTCGCCGGGATCGCAGGAGACACAGTCGACGAGAACTCCGGGGAGGTCTTTACGGGCGCGCTCGGATCAGAAAAAGCCTCGAAAACCGCATGCTAACATACCTGAACGTTTACCTGAAAAGGCAGTCCCACTGCACCTAGCCTACTGCACTAGCGCAGTTGAGTAGCTATCGGTCAAAGAGCCTTCGTGCTATTCTACCAGTCACGGAGTTCGAACGAGGATATTTGTCTAGCAGCTGGTACCTTACGCCGCCCTCCTCTTGCCGATGGCAGTGGCGATTCCTGATCATGGTGACTGTTGCGCTTGGCGTGGCATGCTCGCTCGACCGGGCTGGTGAAGTCGACAGGGGGGCTCCGTTACCCGAGGTGCTGGACGAAGAGCAACCTTCACCCGACGAAGAAGTTACGCCGACTTCTCCCGAAGAGGAACCTGATGAGCCCGATGATGAGCCAGAGGTGAAGTTTTGCGATAGCGGTGATGCGAACCTGGTGGCTTGCTACCGCTTCGAGGAGGGCAGCGGGACCGTGCTCATCGACGAGTCGCGCTACGGGTACAACGGCACGCTCAAGAACGTGACGTATGAGGAGGGTGTGGAAGGGCGAGCCGTGCGCTTGTCGGACCAGTCTGAGATTCGCATACCTGAGCCCGATGGTGAGCACGCACTTGACTTCACTAGCAGTCTCACTTTGGAGCTGCATATGATGGCTGCGAGTCTTCCCGATGTAGGTCGGTACGGGCTGCTCGACAACAACGGTCAGTACGGCATCTTCTTGCAGCCGGGAGGCGAGGTCGTGTGCGGAGTTGGGTTGGGGCAACGGGTGTCCATTGATGACGCCGTCCACCCGGACACCTGGTACCACATCCTCTGCAGCTACGACGGGGAAGAGCTGTTTTTACGTGTGGAGAGCGCATCGTCGAAGGCGGAGGCGATTCCTCAAAGCGGAGAGGTGCCCACTCAGGGGACGAACGGTGTGACGCTTGGCAGCAACAACCCTGATGGCGACGTGTTTCGCGGTGGTCTTATCGATAATGTGAGGCTTTGGCGCACTGTGCGTAAGTAGCGTTGAACGTAGGTAGCGTTGTGCGTAGCGTTGCTCGTGAAGCGTATGATGCACTCGCGCTTAGTGCGGAGGTTAGTGCGGAGGTACATCCCGACGCGCTTCTTGGTCTGCGAGGGCTTTACGGCACCGTCTCTCCACAGCGAGAAAAAAGATCCGCAACATGAGGCGGGAAAGCGCGATGCTTTAGTAGACGTTGATGCGTGCTAAGCTCAAGGAGGAAATATGGAGCCGCCGGACGCCACTGTAGTGATACTTAGGGAAATACGCACCGAGGTAGGTAAGACCAACGAGCGGCTAGACCAAACAAACGAGCGGCTAGACCAAACGAACGAGCGGCTAGGTCGTCTTGAACGACGACAAGCCGATTCGGAAATACGATTAGCCACGGAAATCGTCGCCGTCGTACGGGCGGTCAACGAAGTGAGGGACGTTCTAAGGGCGGGCTTTGATTTGCGCGAGCAAGTTGAGAGTCACGAGCATCGCATTATCAGGCTCGAACAAAAGGCCTAGTTCATTCGCGGCACTCGTGACCATCTGGTTAAGCCGTGACCATCTGGTTAAGCCGTGACCATCTGATTAAGCTTCGCCTGCTGTTAGGCTGAGCTGCCGCCCGACTTTCTCCACGTGAGATCTGCTCCCGCGATACGGTTCTACCGGTACTCGACGGCGGAAAGCTCCTTCTGCCGTGCCGGCTGGCTGCCTTTTGAGATCAACCTGTGCAAGACCGAGGTGATGAGGACGCAGGCTTGTGCAACCAAACGGCGACCAAACAATGGCTCGGTTGGGAGACCCGGGTGCCTTTGGTTCTACACTCCTCTAGTTCGCTTTTCAGGGAAGCCGCCCCGCACCTTCGCTCGGGATAGTCCGCACTCCCGCTCGGATAGTTCTGTGACGAAAGCATCTCGACGGCTTTCACGGACCTTGCATTTGATGTTATACCAAACTCCGCGCTATGTGGAGGAGAACTCTAAAGTGAATGCAATCGTGACCGGTGCCAACCGTGGGATAGGCCTGGAGATGACGAAGCAGTTATCTGCGCGCGGGGAGGAGGTGTGGGCAACCTGCCGTAGGCCCCGTGACGCGGCAAAGCTTCAGCAGCTTTCGCAAGAGACCGCATCGCTACACGTGCTGGAGCTCGACGTGGCGGACGTTGAATCCATTGAGCGATGCAGGGCGCTTCTTTATGCATCGTGCGACAAGCTTGATCTTCTCTTTTGCTGCGCCGGCATCTTCCCCGGAAAAAAGGGCGCGGATGCGGATGCGGAATCTTTCGGGCATTTGAGCTTCGGCACAGCCATTGACACCTTCACTGTTAACTCAGTCGCGCCTCTCATGCTGGCGCAGGCGTTCGATTCTCTGTTGAAGAAGGCCGAGCGCCCGGTATTTGCATGCGTCTCGTCAGGATATGGGTCCGTCAGCAACAACAACGGCTTTCCTTACTCCTACGCTGCAAGCAAGGCAGCGCTCAACATGTACCTGCGCAGTTATGCGCATGATGAGAAACAGAAGTCGGTGCTAGCCCTAGCTCTTGATCCAGGATGGGTGCGTACGGATATGGGCGGCGAGGAGGCATCCATATCGGTCGAACAGTCGGCTGAGGGAATACTCAAGGTGATTGATCACACGACGGAAGATCAACATGGGCAGTTCATCGACTGGCGCGGTCAGACGGTTTCATGGTGAATGGTGCCATGGTGAGTGCGTTATGACGACAAGCGGAATGTCTAAGCAGTCCTACGAGTCGACGAAGGCTTTAGAGGGATGATTGTAGTTTTCGGAGCCACTGGTCAGACTGGCGGAGCTGTTGCACGTCGCTTGCTCCAGCAGAAGCTGGCGGTGCGGGTGATGATACGGCGTCAGGAGAAGAAGAACTTTTGGGCATCAAGAGGTGCAGAGGTCAAAGTCGGCTCACTGGAAAATCCATCTCAGGTTGAGCAGGCTCTGCAAGGCGCTGATGCCGCATACTTCCTTTTGCCGCCGAACCTTCTCAGTCCCGACTTCTTAGGTGCTTCCAAGGAGATCATCAACTCCATCGCCCATGCTTTGACGAGACATCCGCTGCGCTCCGCTGTCTACCTATCCTCCGTAGGGGCTCACCGGCCTTCCAAGACGGGACCCATCGTTGCCCACTACCGGGCCGAGCGTAAACTGAGGGAGGTATCTACACCCATGACATTCCTGCGTCCTGCGTACTTCATGGAGAACCTTCTCGGATTTCTTGATGCAGTGATCATGCAAGGCGTGCTTCCTTCCTTCACCTCGGTTAACAAGCCGATGGAGATGGTAGCCGTCGCAGACATTGCAGCTTTGGCTGCAGATTGCCTGCAACAGGAGGAGGCGAGGCGGGAAGTCGTCGAGCTAGCTGGACCAGCGCGCTATACTTTTGAAGATGCAGCCTCGAATTTTGGAGAACGTCTTCACCGTACAATACGGACTGCCGCCATGCCGGCTGATAACATCGTCTCAGTACTTCAGCAGTCCGGTGTCTCCCGCAACGTCGCTGAACTCTTTCAGGAGATGTGCGGCGCCATGGAGGAAGACCTGATTCGGTTTGAAAGCAGCGCCTTCATGCGAGGCACGACCACTTTAGAGACGTTCATGCTCAAGCGCGCCGAGTCACAGTCCCGCGTCGAGTCACAGTCCCGCGCCGAGTCACAGTCCCGCGCCGAGTCACAGTCCCGCGCCGAGTCACAGTCCCGCGCCGAGACATAGTTTAGTGCCACCAGCTGGCAACATGGCGTGCAAGAGATCCCGCGCTGTGACAAGTTGATCACGAGCAGCAACCTAAGAGTTTAGCCAACTGTTGGTGATGTGCCTTGCCAACTGTTGGTGATGTGCTGCGCCGATGGCGTAAGACGTGCTCGGCAGCTAGAGCAGCTCAGCTAGAGCAGCATGGAGAGCGGCTGCTCGATGAGGGTGCGAAATTCTCTAAGCCACGCTGCGCCGACCGCGCCATCCACGACGCGGTGGTCGCATGAGAGGGTGACCTGCATCCGTCGGCCTTTCCCGACCTCACCTGAAGGCAACATCACGGCTTCCTCTGTGACAGCACCTACGGCAAGAATCGCGCCTTCAGGGGGATTGATCACCGCCGAAAAGTTATCAATGCCATACATCCCAAGGTTGGAGACGGAGAAGGTTCCATCCTGCATCTCTTCAGGCTTGAGCTTCTTGTTCTTGGCGCGTTGCGCCAGGTCCTTTATTTCCCGCGAGATCTCCAGCACGCCTTTCTGATCTGCGTGACGCACGACAGGTGTAACAAGGCCGTCTGGTATGGCAACGGCAACCGAGATATCAATGCGTCCGTAGTAGCGGATGACCTTACCCAGAAAGCTTGCGTTTGCCTGTGGGACACGCCGCAGAGCGATCGCGCACGCTTTCACCACGAAATCATTGAGTGAGATCTTCTCGCCACTTTCTTTCAGCTTCGCATTGATCTCTTGCCGCGCTTTCCACAAAAGCCCCGCATCGAGCTTGGCGGAGAGGTAGAAGTGGGGTACTTGCTGCTTTGATTCGGTAAGCCTACGCGCGATCGTTCTACGCATCGACGACAGAGGCTCGTCCCGGTCCTCTTGCGTTTGCCGCGGAACCTGCTGGCTTTGTTGGGCGCGGGTGGAGGATGACTCGGCGCCGTCTAGGTCACGCTTGATGATCCGACCCTTAGGTCCTGATCCTGCCAAGCTGCCGAGGTCAATTCCTTGCTCGCGCGCTAGTTTACGCACGAGGGGCGAGGCAAGCACGCGGTCCGAGGGACTTTCTGCAGCACCCTCATGCTCCGCTTGCTCGGCGCCTTCGGGTAGGTTCTCGCCGCCCACGCGCTGCGAGCCGCTGTCTGGAGTCTTTGCCGACTCCTGCTCTTCGCGGGGGTCTGACTCCTTCTGTTCGCCAGCTGAGCTCTCTGACTTGGATGAGGAGCCTTTTACCTGGTCGAGAAGCTCTTGAATGTCTTCCCCCTCCTGACCCAGGATTGCAACAGGCTGATCGGGGGCAAGCGTTGTGCCTTCATCAACGAGCAGCTTTAACAAAGTCCCTTTGTCGAAGGAACGAAACTCCATCGTGGCCTTGTCGGTTTCCACCTCAGCGAGGAGGTCGTCCACATCAACGGAGTCGCCCTCCTTCTTTGACCATTGGACAAGCGTGCCTTCTTCCATGGTAGGAGAGAGCTTGGGGAGTCCTAAAATCTTCGCCATTTATGTTCCTTCGGTCTGGTGCGAGTAGCAGCGGGCCAGTGATAGCAGCGATCCAGTGGTAGCAGCTAGCACGATCCAGTGATGCCGACGCTCCTTACGCGTCTTCCAAGTAAAGCACGCCCTTGAGGGCTGCGACTATGTCATCAGTCGAAACCAGAACCTCGTTCTCCAGGTTCAGCGCGTAGGGCATCGATACGTCGCGATTGGTGACACGAGCGATGGGAGCATCCAAGTAGTCGAAGGCTTCGCGCTGAACCCTATCGACTACTTCCGCCCCGGGACCACCCAGCGGCCAGTGTTCGTGCACTACCACGCAACGGTTCGTCTTTTTCACGCTCTTGACCACCGTGCCGTGGTCGAGAGGTCGAACGCAGCGCATGTCAATCACCTCAACGCTGACGTCTCTCTCGGCTAGTGTCTCTGCTGCTTCCAATGCGGGGTAATACGGGCGCCCCCATACCACTAAAGTAACGTCGGTTCCTTCTTTGGCCACCCGTGCCTTGCCAAGCGGAATAACCTCATCTTCTTGAGCGTCGGGAACTGCCCCCTTGACACCGTAGAGGGTCTCGCCCTCAAGAAACACCACCGGGTTGTCGTCCCGAATGCTCGCTTTGAGCAACCCCTTCGCATCGCGCGGCGTGGCCGGACAGGCCACGTAGAGACCAGGCACATTGGCATAAAAGGGTTCAACCGAGTGGCTGTGTTGCGCTGCCACTTGCCTAGCCGAGCCGTTTGGCCCTCTAAAGACAATCGGCACACGCATCTGTCCGGCGCTCATCTGATGCATTTTAGCAGCATTGTTAACTATCTGATCAAAGGCCACGAGCGAGAAGTTCCACGTCATAAACTCAATGATCGGTCGCAGGCCGACCATGGCGGCGCCCACGCCGACCCCAGCAAAACCTGCCTCCGCAATTGGAGTGTCGACTACACGCTCTTCGCCAAACTTCTCCAGCAGGCCTTCGGTCACCTTGTAGGCGCCTTGGTAGTGGCCCACTTCTTCACCGAGCAGACACACGCTTTCATCGCGTTCCATCTCCTCGGCCATCGCTTCACGTAAGGCTTCTCGATACCTTAGGGTCCTCATGCGCTCTCCTCGTCGCTCCCCGTCTCCTTCTGGGCATAGATGAAGCGGTCAATCAGTTCAGACTTGGCAGGCTCACTCGTCTCGGCGAATTCCACGGCATCTTTTACCTCTTCTTCAACCGAATCCGAGATGCTTTCAATCTCCTCGTCCTTCACGTCAAACTCGTCCTGCAGAAGCTCCTGGCCTCGAAGCACAGGATCTTTGGTCTTTTTGCGATCTGAAACCTCCTCGGGGGTTCTGTACTTGCCGGGATCGGACATCGAGTGACCACGGAATCTGTAGGTCAGGACTTCAACGAAGGTCGGCCCCTCGCCAGCGCGCGCCCGCTTCATGGCCCGCTCAATGGCCTCCATCACCTTGGTCAACTCGTGGCCATCCTCTACTCGTTCGCTGGCCATTCCGTAGGCAACCGCCTTTTGCGACATGTCTGTGACGGCAGAGGAGCGATGTGACGGAGTACCCATCGCATATTCATTGTTTTCGCAGATGAATACGCAGGGCAGCTTCCATAGCGACGCAAGCGACAGAGCTTCGTGAAAGCCGCCAATGTTTGTGGCGCCCTCACCAAAGAAGCTGATGGAGACTCTCTTCTCCTTTAGGTACCGGCATTTAAAGCCAACGCCCGCCCCCAGAGCCACGTGGCCACCGACAATGGCATGCCCGCCAAGGAAGTTGTTGCTCACGTCGAACATGTGCATGGAGCCGCCTAGGCCGCGCGAACAGCCTGTGTCCTTGCCGTACAGCTCTGCCATGCAAGCACGTGCCGGTGTGCCGCACGCAAGGGCGAGGCCATGGTCGCGGTAGGATGTGAGCGCATAGTCGTCTTTCTCGGCGACCGCCATAGTGCCCACTGCAACAGCTTCTTGACCTATATAAAGGTGTAAAAAGCCACCGATTTTACCCTGGGAGTAAGCTCGCGCGGCTTCTTCTTCGAAGCGGCGGATGAGTAGCATTTGTCGGTAAAGCGATTTTGCGCGGTCGGAGTCCAGCTTCGCCTCCACGGCGTCCCTCCTAGTATAGTGTCTTCTTCGTTCGTCTCGGGTGGTGTCGTTTCGACTACAACCTTTGCGGCAGATCTAGGTCTTTTTTCCTGCCCGACCAGACTCGCATACTCGAGTTCAGCGACAGGCCGATTGACATCCTGGTCGTCGTTCCACCCACTCCCGCGACATCCTTAGAGCGGTCAGTCTACTGCGGACGTTCTCACACTTCTAGCTTTTATCGACGAGCTGCGGACGCCCGTCGTGCGACCCGGTCCAGATGATACACTGCGATCGTCTGATCAATGCGCGACCTTCACCGGCCAACCCCAGCACCGGCCAATCACAGCACCGACCAACCCAGCACCCGAGAATCCTCAAGCCAGCTGTCGATAGGCCGTGACGTTACCAGCTTCATTTTGTTGGGCAAGCCGCCTTGCCGCTCAGGGAAGAAGTCAGCGAGTTGTTGACCGACATCGGTAGGGTTTCCGCAGAGCGCTTTAGAGGCTATCAAATGCAGCAACGCTGAAGCACTCGAAGCTTTGCAGCGACCGTAACGCCTTCTCGATGTCTTTCGCAGTTGCGACTACAGCAGCCACGGGAACGGCGGCGGAAAATCGTGCGCAAAGCGCTTGATTGACATCGTCAAAGCCCACTCTTTGTAAGCGCATCGAGAAGATTCTGTAAAATCCCCGAGGTAGCGCGTAAAGGAGCTCCTCTGTTTGCTGTCCCAGTCTTTTGACAGCAGTGTCACGGCTAAAGGGGTGGCTGCGGACGAGGTAACGCTTGGCGAAATCGAACTCGTCTTCGGTCACTCCGTGGTCAGCCCACTGGTGAAAGAGCTGCAAAACCAGCTCGACACATGCAGCTGCGTTCTCGCTGCCTGGGAAGGTGCTGAGCCACCATGCGTCCCGCTCGCGGTCAGCACTTAGCTGACTTGCCGCTCCGTAGCTCCACCCGCGGTTGGCGCGCACCTCCTGCATCACGCGACCCGTGAAGGTTCCACCGAAAACGGTATTGCCGACCAGCAGGGGCAGGTAATCCGAATCGGCGTAACGCACGCCGACGCACCCCACCATGATCTGGACCTGGGTACGTTGAGGTTTGTCGACCAGCCTCAGGTGGCGCTTCGAAGGTTCCGTTACTGGGGGCACATCGCGCACCTTCTCACGCGATACGGCTGCATGCTGCAGATGCTTATTGACCAGCTTCTCAGCTGATTTGCGGTCAATGTCTCCTGCGAATCCGACAATTAGATTGTCACGGGTGATGTACGACTGGTGATATCGCCGCAGGTCGTCAACCGTGATGCGTGCGATGCTGTCGCTGGTCAGGGTACGGCCGTAGGGATGGTCACCGAAGAGAATGCTGCGAAAGTGCAGTGCAGCAAGCATGCGATCGTTGTCGCGTCGGCTCTTAAGAGAGGCCAATCCTTCGCGTTTGGTCTGGGCCAGGTCCGCTTCCCGAAAGGCTGGTTCAAGAAGTAGATGCACCAGAAGCTCAAAGACCTCATCCAGGTTTCGTCGCAGGACGCTAGCCGAGAGGCGCAGGTAGCTGGTACTTACTTCCATGGCCAACTGAGCGCCGAACCCGGCTACCTTCTCTTCAACCTCCGCCTGTTGCAACTTGGAGGTCCCCATGCGGAGCATCCGCAAGAATGCCCAACTAAGGCCCTCAAGGCCGCTTGGGTCCTGCACAGTGCCCGTTCGCACGGTGATCTGGATGTCGACAAGAGGGAGCGAACTGCTCGGCTCAAGCAGCAACGGGACAACGGCCTGTGCCGCTACTTCGTCGTCATGTGGCGCACGGGCCTTGGACGGTACGTTGCTCATGGCTCCGGCTCCACAACAATGCGTGAACGCCTGTCGCGCTTGAGGTACTGGGCGGTGGTGCGGGTGACGTCTTCTGCCGTCACGTCACGGAGCGCTTCCAATCGCTCGGAGATGCCTTTGGAATGGCCCCACACAGTCTCGTAAAAGCCGATCTGCTCGGCCTTGCCCGCGCACGTCTCCATGTCGTGCAGGAAAGAGAGTTCGAGCTGGTTGCGAACCTTCGCCAGCTCCTTCGTCCCAGGCGGCTCTTGCGCCAAACGGTCGATCTCCTCATCAACGATGTCCAGCGCCGTGCCCGTCGCTGTGCCTGGTCGCATGGAGATCCAGATATCAAACAGACTCGGCTTTGAGAATGCCATCACCGACGCGCGTGCGGACGTGCACTGTTCTTCTTGATATACCAGGCGCTGGACGGCACGGGAGCTTCTGCCGCCGAACAAAATGTCTGCCACGACCGTGAGCGCGGCGTGGTCTGGGTCGCCGAAGGCAGGGGCCTGATAGCCTAAAAGAAGCTTGTGCGATTGCGTAGGAAGCTGGAGGTTAGCGACCTGCTCTTTGTCCTGTGCGCTCGCTTCCCAGAGGTTCTCCTGGGGGAGCTCGAGCGGCCTCTTCTCTGCGTAGTGCGCCTCGATAAGGTCAAGCGCGCGTTCCTGCTCCACATCACCCACCACAACGACAACTGCATTATTGGGGGCGTAGTAGGTCCGGTAAAAGTTGAGACAATCCTCTTTGGTGAACGAGCGGATGTCATCCATCCACCCGATCGTCGGCCAGCCATATCCTTGGTTGGGATAGGCTAGAGCATAAAGCACCTCGTTGGCTTTGCCTTCGATGTCGTCCTCAACACGGTACTTACGTTCATTGGCTACCACATCGATCTCAGACGAAACCTCTGCATCATGCAACACAAGATTGGACATCCTATCGGCTTCCAGCTCGACACAAAGCTCGAGAGCGTCGGCCGGCATATTCTCGTAGTAGAAGGTCCAGTCCACCCAGGTGGCTGCATTGTTGGAACCGCCAGCGGCCTCGATGAGGCGATCGAAGTCGCCCACCGGATGCTGATGTGTAGCGCTAAACATCAGGTGCTCAAGAAGATGCGCTAGGCCGGTCTTTCCCGGCCTCTCATGACGCGATCCAACTCCAAACCAGGTATGGTAACTTAGGATGGGTGTGGCCTTATCAGGTAAAAGCACCACCCGTAAGCCGTTGATCATCTGGTAGCGGTGGAGGGTGAGCTGGGTCCCGAAGGGGATGCTGTCGATATGTTTGGCCAAAGCTAGATACTTACTGCAAGTTGGTTGGATGTGCGCATCGTAGTCACCCGGACCGTTTTTGTCATAGTAGAGCCTTCCTGAGGGGGGTCGGCGTGATCCCTCCCGACTCTATCAAGGACTGCACATCGTGCAAAGTGCTCCTTACTCGCTGGAGGCGCCTGTGAAGTGGTTGGCGCCTGAGCGTCTGTGCTGAGCTCTTGTGCGGAGCGTCTATGCTGAGCTCTTGTGGGGAGCGTATGGTTGACGCGGCCGCTCGCTTTGCTACTCCCGCCGCATGGAGCAGGTCCGCGTGCGCTTTGCACCTTCGCCTACCGGGTACTTACATATCGGGGGAGCGCGAACGGCGCTATTTAACTGGCTTTGGGCGCGGAAGCACAAGGGCGTGTTCATCCTTCGGGTCGAGGACACAGACCGCGCCCGCAGTACCGAGGAGAGCATTGCCGCGATCACGGAGTCGATGCAGTGGCTTGGTTTGCACTGGCAAGAGGGCCCCGAGGTGGGAGGAAGCCGCGGTCCTTACTTCCAGACGCAGCGCACGTCGCTTTACCGCGAGCTAGCCGAGGAAATGGTGGAACGCGGGGCGGCATACCGATGTTACTGCACGCGCGAAGAGCTGAGCGAGTTGCGGGAGGCCCATGCGCAGACCGGAAGCAAAGACGCCTGGCGCTATCCTGGTATCTGGCGTGACCGCACCGATTGGCCCGAGGGCAAACCATACGTCGTTCGACTGCGCGCGCCACAAGAAGGGGAGACGCGGTGGGTTGATCGGGTCAAGGGACCGCTATCTGTGCCCAATGCAACGTTGCAGGACGTGGTGCTGTTGCGTCAAGATGGTATTCCTATTTACAACTTCGGCGCCGCGGTTGATGACGCGCTGATGGACATCACTTTAGTGGCACGAGGAGATGACCATGTCATTAACACGCCGCTTCAGATCCTGATCTACCGCGCACTTGAGCGTCCCACTCCCGATTTCGCGCATCTCCCAATGATTCTGGCGCCCAATGGCGAGAAGCTCTCTAAGCGGCACGCCTCGGTTAGCGTGCTCGACTACCGCGATCAAGGCTATTTGCCGGAAGCGGTCCTGAACTACCTGGCTCGCCTTGGCTGGTCGCATGGCGACCAGGAGATCTTCACTCTTGACGAACTCATTGCGGCCTTTGATTGGATGCACGTGGGGCAAACCGGAGCACGGTATGACGCGAAGAAGTTTGCACACGTTCAGGCTGAGCATCTGCGTTCGCTCGGCAGCGGCGAACTCCTCGAGCGCGCCAAGCCTTTCTTCGCCGCAGCGGACATCACTCCCACACCCGCAGCCGAACGAGCCATTGAAACCGTGCGCGTGCGGGCTACCACCCTCTGCGACCTGCCGGCCGCGAGCGATTTCTACTTTCGGCCGCCCATCTTCGACGAGAAGGCCAAGGCGAAGTTCCTCAACCCTAAGACGGTGCCCTTCCTGTCAGGCTTATGTGACATGTTGGCACACGCTGAAGCGTTTGATGCTGTCTCACTTGAGGGCGAAGTAAAGAAGGGGCTGGAAGAGAGAGATTGGAGCCTCAAGCATGTCGCCCAGCCGGCACGCGTCGCATTGACGGGCCGCACGCAGAGTCCCGGCCTTTTTGAAATGATGGACGTGCTCGGCAAAGAGCAAACGTTGCAGCGCCTGCAAACGGGGCTTGAGTTGGCACGTGAGGCTTAGGGAGATTCACCCGCGGCAACTGTTCCTGGAAACCTGGCGGTCCATCGCCCGTGAGACGCAGGCGAGCAGATCAACCTCAGTCTTTGATGCGCGGCCTGCGGTTGCTTTTGTCGTTGGGGCGCTGGTTCTAACGGCTCTGGAATACCTTGGCCACTCCTACGTCTACCGTAATGGGCTGATGCATTTCGGCTTCCCGGGAACCGCAGCTGAAGCACTGGCTCTGAGCGAAAACTTGCCAACGCTCGACCTGCACACGCAGTCAGCGCGCGCGGTCGCATACAAGCTCTTTCTATCCTTTTACGAGCTATGCGGGCTCGCGTGGTGGGCCGGTTGGAGGTTCTTGGGTTATTTCCTCATACCCGCTGCCGTAATCAAATGGGGCTTTGGCGAAGCTGTGGCCTCCTACGGGCTAGGCCGATTTAGCAAAGGTTCGTACACGCTTTACGCGGCCCTTTACGCAGCTGTGCTCTTGGCGGTCATCGCAGTCAGCTACCTTGGGGAGTTTAGCGCCTACTATCCGTTCTATGAGCTGGCCACTCGAAGCTGGTTTGACCTTATCGTTTGGGAAGCATTGTACGCCTCGCAATTTCTCGCCCTAGAATTCTTCTTTCGAGGCTTCTTACTGCAATCTGCACGCAGCACACTGGGACCCCACGCTATTTTCGCGGCCATTGTTCCCTATTGCATGATTCACTTCGGCAAGCCCTGGCTTGAGACGCTCGGGGCTATTGTCGCGGGAACTGTTCTAGGCACGCTTGCCATGGGGACCCGCTCCATCTGGGGCGGCTTCCTACTTCACGTCTCGGTCGCGTTCAGTATGGACGTAGCTGCCATTCTGCAGAAGGCGGAGCTTCCGCGGCGATGGTTTCCTCAGCTCTAGGTCTCCTTCATTGAACACGTGCCGGTGGCTGTATCTCCGTCAGCGATGCTGGTGCTGCTGGTGCACCGCCGACTGCCTCCTCCAACAGCTGCTGAAGCCGCTGATGACAAAGACTTGCGCAAATGCATCATTCGAGTTAAAAGAACAGTGATAACAACCACTTACGTACATTTGAGTACGTTCGATTACAAGTTGATGACATTCAGGCGTGCCGTGTCATCGCGCGTGACGGAGCGAGTATGCAAGTTCTGATAATGTCCCTATATCTTGCCGTTTTATTCATCTTGGCTCTTTACGGATTTCACCGCGCGCAGCTCCTCTATCTCTTCTGGAAGCATCGCCGCGAAGCACCTACGCCATCTGGCGCTTTTGCCGAACTGCCGCGCGTCACGGTTCAGCTTCCCATGTTCAACGAGTTGTACGTTGCAGAGCGCTTGCTGCGCAGCATCCAACAGATCGACTATCCCAAAGATAAACTCGAGATTCAGGTGCTGGACGATTCAGTTGATGAGACGCAGCAGATCGCGCGCGCGGAAGTGGAGCGACTTCAAGCTGAAGGCTTTGATGCGACCTACGTCCACCGTACCGACCGCACCGGATACAAAGCGGGCGCTCTCGAGAGTGGCTTACAGATAGCCAAGGGTGAGTTTCTGATCGTGTTTGATGCAGACTTTCTCCCGAAGGCCGACATCATTAAGAAGCTGATCCCCTATTTCGCCGACCCAGGCGTGGGTATGGTTCAGGGGCGCTGGGGCCATCTCAACCGCGACTACTCGATGCTAACCCGGGTCCAATCAATGATGCTGGACGGGCACTTCATCATTGAGCACATCGCGCGCAATCGGTCAGGGCGCTTCTTCAACTTCAATGGCACAGCAGGTATGTGGCGACGCCAGGCCATCATTGACGCTGGCGGCTGGCAGCATGACACGCTGACAGAAGATATGGACCTCAGCTTTCGTGCTCAGCTCCGCGGCTGGCGCTTCATTTATGTACCTGAAGCGCTTGCTCCCGCCGAGATCCCTTGCGAGATGAACAGCTTCAAGAGCCAGCAGTATCGATGGGCCAAGGGGTCAGCTCAAACAGCCAAGAAGCTTCTACCGGTCGTCCTGAAGGCAAACATCCCGTGGCGGGTAAAGCTCGAGGCTGTTTTCCACCTGACGAACAATTTTGCCTACTTCTTTCTGGTCATCTTGGCGTGCCTTCAGCTGCCTAACATGCTGCTGCGCAAGGAGTACAACAATCCGCAGCTGTTGTTGCTGGACCTGCCGCTGTTTGCAGCAACGAGTGGCTCCATCATTTTCTTTTACCTAACTACCCATCGCGTCCTTTACCGAAACCTCGGAGAGGCCGTTCGTCGGCTACCGCTGATGATGGCGCTTGGCATCGGGCTGTCGATCAACAATGCACGCGCTGTGTTAGAAGGGTTGTTTGGCAATGACGTCGAGTTTGTGCGCACGCCCAAACACGGCGTGACTTCCAAACTGGAACGTTGGGCCAAGAAGCGTTACCGCGCGCAGTTCAACGTGGCGACGGTGCTCGAACTAGCTTTCAGTCTATATTTCGCGCTCACTATCGCGCTTGCCATTGCAACGGGTTGTTGGACCAGCATTCCGTTCCTCGTGCTTTTCCTCTTTGGCTTCCTCTACGTGGGAAGTCTCAGCATCTATCAGACGCGCTAGAGGTGGCCCGCCGCTTCATTCAGCTCCTATCCCTACAAGCGAGCCTCCTATCGCTACGAGCGAGCCTCCTATCGCTACCAGTTCGAGGCGACCGGGGGCGATCCACGTCCACCTCATGGAGGCACTCGTCGACCCGCTCTGCAGAGGAAACACTGCAGGGCAAGGAGACATTGCAGGGCAAAGGATGGCTCTTTCCATGGATCTTACTCCCCGGGACGGCTTGCCGGATGCTCTGGTGGGTTTACCCCCACGGGAAGTGGCACTTCAGACGCTGCACCTTATTACCATTACCGCTTGTGCGAAAAACATCTTTCACGATAGGCTTCACCCATGACTTCGACAGACGCTGATTCAACTGAAGGCACCCTACGAGCTCACGACAGCAGGACCGACCAAAGCTTTGAGTTCCCGATCTCACGGGGCACGGTGCCGGCGATGGCTTTCCGGCAGATCAAAGCCAAAGAAGACGACTTCGGCTTAATGGTCTACGACCCGGCCTACACCAACACCGCTTCCTGCGTTAGCCGCATCACGTACATCGACGGCGATAACGGCATACTGCGGTACCGCGGCTATCCGATTGAGCAGCTTGCGGAGAACACCACCTATCTTGATACGGCGTATCTTCTGATCAATGGCGAGCTTCCCACACAGCCGCAGTTGGCTCAGTATGTTGATGATGTGAAACACCACACGCTGGTGCATGAGAATATCCGCGAGTTTTTGGACGGCTTTCGTTACGACGCCCATCCGATGGGCATGCTGGTAAGCACCGTGGCAGCGCTCTCCACGTTCTACCCCGAAGCGAAAGACGTCAACGATGCTGATCAGCGGCGCCTGCAGATGCTGCGTCTCATCGCCAAGATGCCAACATTGGCAGCTTACGCATACCGTCACCGTCGAGGGTTGCCGTGCATCTACCCCGACAACGAGCTGAGCTATGCCGGGAATCTTTTGAGCATGATGTTTCGGATGACGGAGCGCCGCTACAACGTGAATGCATCGATCGAGCGTGCATTGGACACCCTCTTTATTCTTCACGCAGATCATGAGCAAAACTGCTCCACCAGCGTCATGCGCAGCGTAGGGTCTTCTTTGGCAGATCCCTACTGCGCTACGGCAGCTGCCTGTGCCGCACTTTACGGGCCGCGCCACGGCGGTGCCAACGAGGCCGTGGTGCGGATGCTCGAGCGCATCGGGAGTGTGGACGCCATCCCTGAGCACCTCCGAAAAGTAAAGGCCGGCGAAGTCCGCTTGATGGGATTCGGGCATCGTGTCTATAAAAACTACGACCCGCGTGCGAAGGTCATCAAGACGCTTGCTTACGAGGTGTTCGACACGGTGGGGCGGAACAAGCTCATCGACATTGCGCTCGAGTTGGAGAGGATCGCGCTTGAAGACGACTACTTCGTCAAAAGGCGGCTCTATCCGAACGTCGACTTCTACTCCGGCATTATCTACCAAGCCATGGGCTTTCCGCTCGATATGTTCCCTGTGCTGTTCGCTATCGGCCGCACAGCAGGATGGTTGGCGCAGTGGGAGGAGATGCTGCTCGATAAGGAGCAGAAGATCGCCCGTCCGCGCCAAGTCTACCGTGGGAGCGAGGAGCGCGCTTTTGTTCCGCTCAATGAGCGGGTCTAGCAGCACTGTTCCGCTCAATGAGCGGGTCTAGTAGCACCTTCAGGCTGGACGGTCGCTGCCACCAGAGCCACCGCTAACCCGCCGGAACCAGCTGATCCCATCGTGCACCTTTTGGAAGCGCGGCACCCAGGCGCGAGAGGGGAGGGTATAGCTTACTTGCGCCCGTCGCCTGAAGGCCAATCAGGGTCTTGCTGCTCCGGCTCGCAAAGGCGGTGGAACAGCAGAGGGCGCAGCGGCGATGCCTAGCTCGCGGCGTGCACCTGCGCGACTTGCCGCGGCGGTCGCCGTCTGGTAGATGCTACGCCCTCGTGCCGCTACGACTGTCTCGCTGAGCCGGCGCGCGTACTGGAGCTCTAGAGGAGCGGAACTTCTTCGCATCCGGCAAGGATCCGGCAAAGGAAGAAGCCAGGCCGTGCTAGAGTGCGGGCAAGTCCAGAAACGGACCATGTGCAGTAGGCGAAGAGCGACCTGCATGATCCCCTGCAGTCTAAGTCATTGATATGTTTGACCGATTTCAAGCACTATTTTCCAACGATTTGGCTATCGACCTTGGTACAGCCACCACCCTCATCTACGTGAAAGGGCGGGGCATAGTATCGTGCGAGCCTTCTGTGGTGGCCGTGCAGCGCGAGGGACGCTCAGCTAAGAAGGTGCTGGCGGTGGGCAAGGAGGCCAAGGAGATGCTGGGCCGCACGCCAGGTTCAATCCAGGCAGTTCGACCCCTGCGAGACGGAGTCATCGCGGATTTTGAGATCACCGAGGCGATGCTTCGCTACTTCATCACCCGAGCACATGAGCGCCGAACGATCGTCAAGCCACGCATTATTATTTGCGTTCCCTTTGGCATCACTGAAGTGGAAAAGAGGGCGGTGAAGGAGAGCGCTGAGAGCGCAGGCGCACGGGAGGTTTTCCTAATCGAAGAGCCCATGGCAGCTGCGATAGGTGCAGGGCTGCCCATCACTGAACCAAGCGGAAACATGGTGGTCGATATCGGCGGAGGCACCACCGAAGTCGCTGTTATCTCGCTGGCCGGCATCGTCTACTCCCAATCAGTCCGGGTGGGAGGCGATAAGATGGACGAAGCCATCATTGCTTACATGAAGCGCAAGTATAACCTCCTCATCGGTGAGCAGTCGGCAGAGCGAGTGAAGTGCGTGATCGGGAACGCCCACCCAGGGGAGGAGAACCAAACCATGGAAGTGAAGGGGCGGGACCTGGTGGCCGGCGTGCCTAAGACAGTGGCTGTCTCAGGCGATGAAATTCGCGATGCGCTGGGCGAACCGATCAACGCCATCACCGAGGCGGTCATGTTGGCGCTTGAGCGGACGCCACCAGAGTTATCTGCCGATATCGTGGATAAAGGCATTGTCCTTACGGGCGGCGGTGCGTTGCTAAGGAATCTTGATGTTCTCTTGCGTGAAGAAACCGGGCTACCGGTCATGGTGGCAGATGACCCTGTTGCCGCAGTTGTTCTAGGCTCCGGTAAGACATTGGACCATATGGAGCTCCTTCGTGAGGTGACCATTCTCTAGTAGTGCACGCGTCTCCGATAAAGCCGCGGGTGCTGTGCTAACTCGCGCACAGATGGATCGTCGCATCTTCTGTCCGCCAGCTGTACTCGTTTGCCGGAGCGCTCGAATCAAGACATTGCTGACATAGGATTCGCCTTCCAGTATCTTCTCTGATGCCCGTCGTCCGGCAGAAGCAGGCGATGCACTTGGGGAGATGCAGAGGCCTCATGTGACCCGTCGTACCGCATCATGAACTCACCGCTTTTTCGAGTCTTCAGAGACGCTCTTGCCTGTGTAGCCTTGTTGGCCATTCCCTTCTTCTTCCTCAACGCCAACTTGAAAGATCCGGCGCAAACCAACTCCTTCGATAGGGCCATCCTCCGTGTAGCAGCGCCGATCCAGTATGCGGCCACGCAAGCAGCTCGGGCCTTTTCGCACGTGTGGGAGGACTACTTCTACCTGGTGGAAGTCAAGCGAGACAACGACCAGCTCCGCCAAGAGGTGGGAGAGCTGAGGTACGAGAACGCGCAGCTGTGGGTGGCGATGCAGGAGAACCAGCGGCTTCGCGCTTTGCTGGACCTGCGCAAGCAGACGCTTGGCGAAACGGTCAGTGCTCTCGTCGTAGGCAAGGAAGTATCCTCCTTCTTCCGCGTGGTCCGGGTTCGGCTGGATCGGGGCCGCACCGATGGGGTGCGGCCTGGCATGCCGGTCCTCTCACCTGAAGGCCTAGTAGGGCAGATTCGACGCCAGGTGGATGGGCGGTACAGCGATGTGTTATTGACGGTCGATCGCTCTAGCGCCATTGATGTGGTGGTTGACCGCACTGGAGCGCGAGGCGTGCTCCGAGGCACGGGAAGAGGCGATCGGTACCTGTGTCACGTGCAGTACCTTCTTAGGACGGATGAAGTAAAGAAGGGAGACCTGATACATACCTCCGGTCTCGGGCAGAAGTTTCCCCTAGGAATCTTTGTGGGTACCGTCACGTACGTAAAGAAGCGATCATTTGGACTCTTCCAAGAAGTGGAAGTGACTCCTGCAGTCGACTTCTCTAAGTTGGAAGAGGTGCTGATTTTGACCGAAGGCTCCCGCGCGCAGGTTGTGGAGCCGGAAAGCGAGCAGGCGCAATGACCAACATCGCTTTCATCCTCTTTGGGTTTTTGCTTCTGGTTGTGCAAAGCGTCTTTTCCGTGCGTTTCATTCCGCACCCCTACGCACCCAATCTCTTGCTACCCCTGGCGATCTACCTCGGCGTTTCAACGCACTTTGAGCTTGTGCGAGGTGCGGCCATTACCTTCCTGCTTGGTTACCTTACCGACTCCTTTTGCGGAAGCCCGATGGGATTGCAGACCTTTATTCTCACGGCCACTTACATGGTAACGCGAGGTGCGGGATTGCGTTTGTTCCTGCGCCGGCCTTTGTTTCAGGTCCTGCTCACTTTTTTGGCGGGGATACTCTCGGCCACCGCTGCGCTCTCGCTGCGGTCGATCTTTGAGAAGCGCGCCCCTTTTCCACTTGAGGGAAGCCTAGGCTTGTTGGGGTTTCTCCTTCAGTCTTCATTTACCTCGGCGGCACTCTCACCCTTTGTCTTCTACTTTGCGGGACGGGTGGAAACTGCAACGCGCCCTGGCGATGCGCACGGCGTAGCAGCATAAGACGACGTAATGGTGAGTATTGTACCAGCGCGACGCGAAGTCGGGGAGTTCCGCAAAAGCTACAAGTGGATGGTGCTCTGCGTCTTTCTCTCGTTCACTCTTATTTGGCTGCGCGCTTTCCAGCTTCAGATTCTTGAGCACGGCAAGTACCACGCCATCGCGCAAGACAACATTACGCGCACCCTGGTGCTGCCAGCCTCCCGTGGCGTTATACGAGACGCAAATGGTGAAGTGGTAGCCACCAACGTTCCCTCCTTCGATGTGTTTCTGACCCCGCACCTGATCGACACGGTGGACGGTATCTCACGCCTTTCGGACCTGCTCGAACTGAGCGATCAAGCCCGAGCGGACTTGGAGATGCGACTCCATGCCGTGTCTCCGTCCCGGCGGAATCACCGCATTGAGATGTTTCGTAACATCTCGCGCGAGCAGCTAGCTTCCCTTGAAACACATTCCGGTGAGCTCCGCGGCGTTGACGTCATCGCGCGTCCGATGCGCAGGTATCCTGGGGGACCCCTGGGCGCGCATGCCATCGGGTACCTTAATGAGGTTAACGCGGAAGACCTAGAGGAGCTGCGCAAACGAGGCTACGGGGCAGGCGACCGGGTGGGACGCGGCGGCATCGAGCGCGCGTACGAGCGCGCCTTGCACGGCAGAAAGGGGCAGCGGCAGATCATCGTTGACCTTTCAGGTGGACTCGGCGGACGATCCCGCGAGCGCGTTACGAAAGAAGTGCCACCCGTGCCAGGAAACGACCTGAAGCTCAGCCTCGACATGAAGCTGATGCGGGAGATTGCTCGCGCCTTTCGACAGCATGCCTCTGGCGCGTTGGTGGCCATTGACGTCAAGACGGGATGGATTCGAGCCCTGTTTTCAAAGCCATCCTACGACCTGAACATCATGTCGGGGCGCCTCACTGTGGAGCAAATGCGTGAGCTCGAGCAGAATCACTTCCGACCGATGATCGATAAGACGCTGTATGCGACCTACTACCCCGGCTCCACGTTCAAGCCCTTTAGCGCAGTGGCAGCGCTTGAGGAGTCCATCGTGAATGGCTCCACGCGTTACGAATGCACGGGTCGCTACACCCTTGGCAACCGCTACTTTCGCTGCACCCATGTGCACGGCGAGGTCAACTTACGGTCGGCGTTGGCCAGCTCGTGCAACATCTACTTCTACAAGATAGCTGAGCAACTCGACCTTGATCGTCTAAGCCATTTCTCCCAACGACTCGGCTTCGGCAAGCCCACCGGCATCGGCATCAATACCGAAAGCTCGGGTTTCATTCCTACCAAGCAGTTCTACACGCGGCGCGATCACCGATTCCGGCTGGGTCACGCTCTTAATGCAGTGATAGGTCAAGGTGATACGCGTGTCACGTTGATACAGCTTGCAGCGGCGTACGCAGCATTGGTCAACGGAGGACGGCTCTATCGGCCCCAGCTTGTGGAGAAGATCCTCGAGCCTGACGGGACCACGGTTCGTGCATTCGGTCCAAAGCTCAAGCGGCGCCTCGACTTCAGCTCGAAGCATCTTGATCTGATTCGCACGGGGCTCTTTGACGCGGTCAACAGCGAGGAGGGTACGGCCTACCAAGTGAGACCATCAGAAGGAGTGCAAGTGGCGGGAAAGACGGGCACTGCGCAAGTGGCTAATCGTAAGGCGCGCCCGGGAGATGATCCTGAGTTTATCCAGTATCTAAATCGAGATCACGCGTGGTTCGTGGGCTTTGCTCCCGCTTCGGATCCTGAACTTGCTGTGGTGGCGCTTGTGGAGCATGGGGGTGGAGGCGGCAAATACGCGGCGCCCATCGCTGTTGAGGTCCTTCAAGCGTATTACGCGCACTAGCATGCTGAGCCGCAACACCAGAGAAACCTTCGATTGGCCGCTGTTCTTGGTCACAGCGCTTATCTCGATCATTGGAGTCGCCAATCTTTACAGTTCAACGAGCTCTTCGGCAGGGGGTCGCGGTGAGCTCTACATCCAGCAAATCTACTGGTTGACGCTTGGTGGGGGCCTTGCTGTGTTGGCCAATGCAGTTGACTATCGACGCTACGAGCGGCAGGCGTGGGCGTTCTATGTGATAGGCGTCATCTCTCTGATACTGGTGTTCCTTCTAGGGAGGAGCATCCGAGGCTCACAACGATGGATCCCCATCGGTCTATTCTCGCTTCAGCCATCAGAGTTCATGAAGCTCTTTCTCATCCTGGCGCTTGGGAAGTACCTTCACAATGACCCTAAGACCGATGGGAGGCGGCTCACCGACCTGATCGTGCCCGGCGCGATTGTAGCAGCTCCTTTGGCGCTGATCCTCAAGCAGCCAGACCTGGGCACGAGCATGATCATCCTGGCCATTTTCTCTTCAATCATGTTCCTGACTCGGTTGAAGCTCCGTACGGTGGTTGTGCTGGTGGCAACCATCACCCTGAGCGCGCCGCTGACCTGGAACTACCTGTTCCAGGATTATCAACGGGAGCGTATCCGTGCGTTCCTAGATCCAGAAACGGATCTCCTTGATAGCGGATGGCATACGCATCAATCCATTGTGTCGATCGGCAGTGGAGGTTGGTTCGGCAAAGGTTTCCTCAAGGGAACCCAGAATCAACATCGCTTCTTGCCGGACCAGCACACTGATTTCCCGTTTCCGGTTTGGGCCGAGGAGCAGGGGTTCGTAGGTGTCACTTTCCTGCTGCTACTCTACTTGTTTCTGGTGCTATGGGGAATCAAGATTGCCGCACAGTCCCGCGACAGGTTCGGGGCAGTTATCGCAGTCGGCGTTTCATCGATGATCTTCTGGCACACAGTGATCAACATGGGCATGGTGTCGGGTTTGCTTCCAGTGGTTGGTGTTACGTTACCCCTGTTTTCCTACGGTGGCTCCAGCGTGGTCACGTTTATGATCGGCATCGGTCTTCTGATGAATGTCTCCATGCGCCGCTTTAGTTTCTAGTCCGCTGGTCGGAGTGGCCTGCTTGAGTGCCGATGTGCTGCGTGGCTGGCCCGAGTGCCGATGTGCTGCGTAGCTGGCCCACGGGAGGATGCATCGCCGCTCACTCAGCGGGACCCACCCCTGCGCAGCGTTATTCAAACCAGGGCGCAGCGGTCCCCCCAATACGTTCGCTCACCGATGCATCCTCCCGTGGGCCTGTCGTGGATGCCGGCAACATGCGGGGGAGAGTGGCGTAGTCGACTTCGCCGGGGAGGCTCAGGCTCATTTCTGGATAAGGATCCCACTGATTTACGACGATGTATGGATGCAACAACCTTGTCGTCCCTGCTACCTGAGCACGTCACCTAAACACGTTCGTGATGGTCGGGGGAGCTTGGGTGAATGCCGCGGAGTTGTCTTCCGCGGCAGAGGGTCGGGTGCCAGACCCTTGATAGAAGTCGCATCGCCGCTCACTCAGCGGGACCCACCCCTGCGCAGCGTTATTCAAACCAGGGCGCAGCGGTCCCCCCAATACGTTCGCTCACCGATGCATCCTCCCGTGGGCCCGTCGTACATGCCGGCAACATGCGGGGGAGAGTGGCGTAGTCGACTTCGCCGGGGAGGCTCAGGCTCATTTCTGGATAAGGATCCCACTGATTTACGACGATGTATGGATGCAACAACCTTGTCGTCCCTGCTACCTGAACACGTCACCTAAACACGTTCGTGATGGTCGGGGGAGCTCGGGTGAATGCCGCGGGATTGACTTCCGCGGCAGAGGGTCGGGTGCCAGACCCTCAGCAAAAAGTGGCGTAGTCGACTTCGCCGGGGAGGCTCAGGCTCATTTCTGGATAAGGATCCCACTGATTTACGACGATGTATGGATGCAACAACCTTGTCGTCCCTGCTACCTGAGCACGTCACCTAAACACGTTCGTGATGGTCGGGGGAGCTTGGGTGAATGCCGCGGAGTTGTCTTCCGCGGCAGAGGGTCGGGTGCCAGACCCTTGATAGAAGTCGCATCGCCGCTCACTCAGCGGGACCCACCCCTGCGCAGCGTTATTCAAACCAGGGCGCAGCGGTCCCCCCAATACGTTCGCTCACCGATGCATCCTCCCGTGGGCCCGTCGTACATGCCGGCAACATGCGGGGGAGAGTGGCGTAGTCGACTTCGCCGGGGAGGCTCAGGCTCATTTCTGGATAAGGATCCCACTGATTTACGACGATGTATGGATGCAACAACCTTGTCGTCCCTGCTACCTGAACACGTCACCTAAACACGTTCGTGATGGTCGGGGGAGCTCGGGTGAATGCCGCGGGATTGACTTCCGCGGCATGCACTCTGGGTGGCAGAGCGTCGGGGGGCCAGACCCTTGCCCCAGCCTCATCTTCGCAGCCGCAAGACATGAAGGGATGTTGTGCTTTTCTTCTCAAGCTCTAGACTGTAGCTACTCCGACTGCGAAACCGAGGCGCCTGTGAGGCGGTCGGCGACGAAACGGCTGACGGTGAGAGAGCGGTGAGCAAATGAAGACGCGGGTGGCGGTGGTGCAGATGACGTCAACCGATGATGTGTCTGCCAACTTGGAGAAGGTGCGTCGACTGACAGAGGATGCGGTCAGTGAGCGTGCCAAGCTGGTGCTTTACCCCGAGGCGTTCGCTTTCCTTGGTGCGGATGAGAGGCGAGCGGGTATTGCGGAAGTGCTGCCTGAGGGTGGAGAGATCCTCCAGGTCTGCCGAGACCTGGCCAAAAAGCATCAACTGCATCTTGTGTTCGGCGGGTTCTGGGAGACGTGTCAAGAAGGCCAGGTGTACAACACCTGCATCCACCTGGACCCGGAGGGAGAGCTGCGAGCGGCATATCGCAAGATTCACCTCTTCGATGTGGACCTTCAAGACGGGACTTCTCTGCGGGAGTCGAATGGGGTCACCGCGGGTAAGGAGACTGTTGTGACCGACGTGGGTTTCGGATGCCTCGGCCTCTCCACATGTTACGACGTGCGCTTCCCGGAGCTATACCGAGAGCTCATCGACAAGGGCGCTACGATGCTGGCAGTGCCGTCGGCTTTTACAACAACGACGGGTAAGGATCATTGGCATGTGTTGCTGCGTGCAAGAGCTATAGAGAACCAGAGCTACGTGTTCGCGCCAGCGCAGTATGGGCGTCACTCGGAGGATCGACGCTCCTACGGACATGCGCTCATTTGCGACCCATGGGGATGCGTCGTGGCAGAGTGCCCAGACGGCGAGGGCATGGCCGTGGCGGCTGTCGACCCGGAGCGGGTGGCGGCAGTGCGACGGGACCTGCCTTCTCTTGCCAAACGACGAACCTGACCTTCCGGCGAACGGCGCAATAGGCCTCCGCGCAACATACCCCACCCGGGCTAAGAGGTGCGCTCTGGGTCCAGAGCGTTTCCAGCTGACGCCGTCTTTGGCTTACCCAATTCGTAGTGAGGGCTAGGTGCAATGCTGATCAGTTAAGAACAATGCTGTTCAGTTGAGTCAATTTTCGTGGAGTTCTTGTATCCGCTGCGGCCGAAAGCTCTGGGCAAACGTCCCAACTTGAAGGGTGGAGGTAACACGCCTTAGGAGGTCATAGTGCCAGGTCGTCGAGGCGGCGCCAGGAAGCTATGGCGGCGTTTTGAAACGTGAAACTGTCTTGACCGGCGTAGACAACCGACGCGTCGGTGTTTTGCATCTGCAAGCGGTTGAACCAGGCGAGGGTCTTGAGCCACTCAGGGCGGAAGGTCTGCCCCGCTTTGATCTCGACCGGGTGCAGCGCAAGGCCCTGGTCGATCACGATGTCAATCTCATGACCGTGTTGATCACGCCAGAAATAGAGGGCCGGCTCTTCTGCATGGGTGGCGTAGGCTTTCTGTAGCTCTGCGACGACCCAGTTTTCGAAAATGTTTCCCCACAGCGGATGCGTACCCAGCTGTTCGGGGCTACGTATCCGCAGGAGAAAACAAAGCAAGCCTGTGTCGTAGAAGTAGAGCTTAGGGGATTTAACGACGCGTTTGTTGAAATTGCGAAAGTGAGGCTGCAGGCGGAATGTCAGAAAACTCGCTTCGAGTACACTTGACCACTGCACGGCTGTGGGCTGGCTGATGCCCACCGTTTCTGCGATGCTGGCGTAGTTGGCGAGCTGGCCGCAATGACCGCCGCAGACGCGCAAGAAGCGATCAAACTGTTGGAGGTCGCGTACCTGCAGCAGTGATCGCACGTCTTTTTGCACGTACGTGTTGTAGTAGTCAGCGAGCCAATCGCGCGGGTTGAGCTTTTGGTCATAGATCGCTGGGTAGAGGCCGGACCAAACCACCTCAAAAAGAGAAAGTTCACCGCTCGTGGGCAGTTCACCAAGGCATAATGGCAGGATGTTGAGGATGCGAATCCGCCCGGCAAGCGACTGAGAGATGCGTTCATTTAGGCGCAAGCTGTTAGAACCCGTGAGAATAAATCGACGATTATCTTTGCGGTCGTCAATGATTTCCTGCAGGTACGAGACCAGCTCGGGTGTGTTTTGAATCTCATCGAGGACCGCGTCGCCCTGGATTGCGCGGAGAAAGCCCCGAGGGTCTTCTCGTGCTCGCAGCAGCGTATCGGGATTTTCCAGCGAGAAATACGCGAAATCGGCGAAGCACGTCTTGGCGAGCGTCGTCTTACCTGATTGCCTGGGCCCCACAAGGGCAATCGCATGATACTTTTCGGCGAATTTTTGTAACTTCGATTGGATTCTTCGTTGAAACACACTTCGAAGTGTCTGACCGAGAGCCTAAGTTGTCAATTCAAAGTTCAATTTTTAATCAACCGAGGTTTGTAAGTCGATGTTGAACTTAGGACGAGGTTAGGAACGAAAGCGGGATGCGCAAGTCCCCTCGGCAGGCGCGCCTTCGTGATTGGAAAGCCACTGAGCAGTTACTGTATGTTCTTATCTCAGGGGCATGTCTCGTCTTCGGAGACGCACGTCCCCATCGCCGCAGTGCTGAAAGCGTTCCGTTGCCGGCATCGGACAGGAGGTGCCCCCCTCCCTCGGGTAAACCTGCTCGGCTTCGCAGCACTCAAAGGTTTCAGTGACCACTTCCCCAGCCTCGCACACTTGATAAGCTTGATCGGAGCATCTAACCTCCGGCTCTGCTTCGCCGTTCTCTGCGGTGCACGCCACCGAGAAGAGCACCGTAATAGCTAACCACCGCACGCTTGAAGTGCGGGCGCCCGAGCGACGTACGAACCCCCGCGTGGCGCCTCTTTGTGATCTGCAGTGAGCATGCTGCATTTCTAGGGTTGGACGAGCTTCCATCCCGTAGATCATGACCCATGCAGATGCCGCTTACCAATCTCCCCGTGCGGACCAGACCCCTTTCCGTTCTCTGCTTAGAGTACAGCTGCACCGTGGCGAAGACGCGAGAGGCACTCGGTCCCAATGATGTTTTCAGGGCGAGGGTTGCGCGCCTCCATCCCAAGCACGCTACGGCTTTTCAGGTACGCGGAAGCGACGCGGTCTTTCCAGATCGTAGAAGCACTGTGGCTTTCGATCGCAGGAGCGCACGCCGAAAACTTGAGCGAGCACTGACGTCACTCAGCGGTGCTGGGACTATTCGGTGGTGCTGGGATCATTCGGCGGTGCTGGAATCTCAGCAGCCCCGCGACGCGAAATCCCCCGCAACTGGTTCAGCTGAATAGCCCTATCTGCGTCTGATCAGCAGCGGCAATCGTTCCCGTTCCCAAGCTTTGTAAAGGGAACTTTACAAGGCTTGGGTAGGGTGAAGCAAATGCCTGCCTAGTAGTTCCCGGTTGGATAAGCCACTGACCGGTGACTAATCCACGGATGGTGCAACGCCAGCTGGTGGACAGTTTATCACTGTCCACCGTACAGCTAGCTCTCGACTGCCGTCGTCACTCTGGATGCGGACCGTAGGATAGGTAGCGTAGATGAATAACGAGCCGGCGGGAATTTGCGGCTCCTTGTCGGATGTGATGCCGAGGATCCATTTCCCGTCCTCGAGCTGCGATGGTTTGCGAGACACGCGTACGTCATCATGGACGTATGTCGAGGTATGTGGGGTCTCGCGCTGCGCGAAGACGTATACGCTCTCAATCTGATGAGGTAGTTCGTTCGCCCCCATGTAAGGCGCGTAGTCATCCCAGCGTAGAAAAACCGTTTCTTCGCCTTCACGTGTGGTGGTAAACTGCTGGGCGTCGAGCATCTCAGGGAGTTTTGCCCTAAACTGAAGCGACTGGCTCTCATGGCTAGGGTCGTGCATCGTTAGTACGAGTGCTCCGTCTACTTCGCGGGTAGGCATCATCCTACCTTCCCAGTCCTCGGTATGGGTGAACTGCAACTCTGTCGTGTCCGTGAGCGCTCCATCGGGTCCTACCAAAGCAAGCTCATGCACACTCTCGACATCCCAGTATGTGTCGACAGAACCATTTGCTTGGGCATTTCTCCAGCTGTACGGCGCAAGTCCGTAGACGCTGGGCCCTACTAGGTAGGGTGACTGACCTAGGGCCTTTGTAAGTTGCGAGACGGGGTATATGTTTTCCTGGTAGCAAGAGGCGTCTGCAAGTTCGAGGTCGAGTGAGGGCAGCTCGTCTTCTACATTCGTAAGAGTGTCTGGCTCGCGCTGAGCCTCCGCCACGCCACCTTCTGCAGAGGCGTCGGCATCAGGCGCACCTGTACATGCGCTCACTAAGCAACTAAGGATTATCCATGCTGTACTGTACGGTACGGTACGTACGGTATGGTATTGTCTGACTGCTTCCAGCAGTTTGCTAGCTTTATCATAACTCTCCTTTTATCGATTCTACTTTCGGGAGCGCACCAACGGCTCGTGCAGTTGCGCATCTAATGCAATCTCTGCGCCATGCCGCATCGCCGCAAGCCGGGGGTCAGGGCAATCGCATCTAGAATGTTGACATATCAGTGGGTTACGTGATCCTCACATAGACCTCGAACAGCGGCAAGCGCCGCTAAGGAGGTCATTCATGTCAAAAAACGCTGCCAACGAAACCCCACAAGGCGAGGTCCAGCAACCCTTGTGTTCTCTGAGCGAACATCTGCGGTGCATTGATGATCCTCGAGCCGAGCACCGCACGATGCATCTGCTCTACGACATACTGGTTATTATCGTGCTCGGATTCATTTGCGTTGCCAACAGCTTGGTGATGGTCGAGACCTGGGCCAAGGAAAAGGAGGATTTTCTACGCACATTTCTTCGATTACCGCACGGTATCCCGTCTCACGACACGATGAGTCGATTGCTCGCTCGCTTAGACACCGAGCAGTTGAAACAATGCTTGATTCGCTGGAGTGACGCGCTTCGAACCAGCGCCTCTGATGGGGTCATCGCCATCGATGGCAAAACGCTGAGAAAAACGTTTGATGAAGCGGCCAAACGCGTCGCGATTCACATGGTTTCGGCTTTTTGTAGCACGGAGCACCTGGTGTTGGGACAGATTCGCACCTTAGCGAAGAAGAACGAAGTGGCTGCCATCCAAGCGCTGTTACCCCTGCTCGATATCAAGGGCAGCATCGTCACCATCGACGCGATGGGATGTCAGAAGAGCATCGCCAAGCTTATACTCAAACAAGGCGGAGATTTTGTGCTGGCTCTCAAGGCCAACCACAAGCGACTTCACCGTAAGGTCATCCAGCAGTTTGAGCGCCTCAATACAGGTTTCAAACCCCCTTCTAGAGCGTCTTTGTTCGCTTGTCACCAAGCCTACGACAAAGCGCACGGCAGAATCGAACACAGAAAAGTCACGGCCATGGATGTCCAAGACTGGCTGACAGAAAAGACATATGGCGCTTGGGCAAGCGTTGTCTGCTCGGTCGTGCGTGTTGAATCCACCCGCACCCTCAAAGGTAAAACGACCACCGAGCTTCGCTACTATCTGTCTTCGCTGACCTACGACCATGTTATCCGCATCGCCCAGGCGATTCGTTTTCACTGGTCGATCGAAAATCAACTGCATTGGGTGCTCGATGTCACCTTTGACCAGGACCGTGCGCGCCTACGAAAAGACCACGCGCCTGAAAACTTGGCGATGGTCAACTCACTCGCTCTGAACATGCTTCGAAAGCATCATCACCCCAGGCTTTCGCTACCACAGAAGCGAATGAAGGCCGTGTGCAGCGATCGCTATCTGCTTGAAATCCTTCAATGTTAGATGCGATTGCCCTGAGCCTACCGGGTGGTGCTGGAAGTGGGAAGCCATGCGAGGTGGGTGAGCGTCCAGCTTGAGGCGATGCGGCATCAGGTGCTGGTGGCCAACGCCCGCCATAATCCATGCACTGACTTGACAGGCCTTCTCATGGAAGGAGCGCACGCCGAAAACTCGGCTGGGCACTGCGATCATTCAGAGGTCCTGGGGCCATTCAGCGCCACTGGATCTCAGCAGCCCCACGACGCGAACTCCACCACAACTGGCTCAGCTGAATAGCTCTATTTGTGTCTGATCAGACATTGGCAAACATCCCCTTCCCCACCTTTGTAAAGGGAACTTTACAAAGAACGGGTGGGGTGAAGCGAATGCCTGGCTGCCTGGTAAGGGCTTCGCTGCGCGGCAGGTTGGGTAGTGAGCATTGCAACGTGCTGTCGTGTGGCTGGAAACGAAGATGAATGACTAGGTGCCTCCACAACTTCGTTTCCAACCCCTGGAAGCTGTTGCCTTCGCTCTACTCGACGGCTTCGCTGGCTTCCTCGACAAGCTTTTCAAGCTCGTCAAGGCGATGGGTCACCTCTTCACTTCGCTTCTCCCAGTTTTCCATGGAAGCTTTCTCGAGCGTCGCAATGTCATCGCTGGTCAGCGACGCGTGCTTCTCCGCGGTCTTGAGCTTCTTCTGCGTCGCCAGAGTTGTCTGATTCTTCTTGATCCTCGCTTTATCCTGAGCGAGCTTCAGGTTCGACTTGAGAAGCTCGTAGCGGGTGCGCGCCTCGGAGATGAACTGCTGACGGTCTTGCGTAATCGCAGCTTTCGCCTCCATCGGCTCTTCTTGACCTGCAGGCGCACGCTCTGCGCGCTCTTCGCGTAAGTCGCGACGGTTGTCGATTGCCTCTTCACGCGAGTCCGCTCGCTCGTCAATGGCTTCAGCACGTGCGTCAGCAGATTCTTCTGCGCCCGCGATTTGCGCCTCTTGCATTTCTTCAGCCTGACTTCCACCACAAGCTGAAAGTGCCAGGGTCAAACATGTGCATAGGTTACGTTTAGACATAAGTCGCCTCCTTTGGCGGGGTATCTCGGATGTGATGAGCCGCATGCAGCAACTGCTTCTGTGGCTCGAAGTGATTCTACATCTGTCCCTAATCGCTGTACATTAGGCGCAAGTGGCGACTTTTCAAGAGTCGGGGCAGCTAAGGGTTACCCACGAGTGAGAGGTGCGGCCCAGGGGCGAACGCGCTGAGAAAGCCGCTTTCCTCGCCGACATACACCCATCCGCGCTCGTCTACACGAAGAAAATCGGGCACTAAGTCGCAATCCAGGGCGCCGCCAAGCACACGACCGTCGTTGGGGCTCAGCACGTGCACCGAACCTCCTGGCACAAACAAGGCGCCACCTCTGAGGATAGGCTCAAGCTTTGGTGGAAGCTCGTCTTCCACTGGATGGGTCAAATGCTGCGTCCAATGAGGTGTGCCGGTTCGAAGGTCGAGCGAGCTCACACGTCCCGAGGGCGCATTGATCACCATGGCGTTATCAACGCTGATAGGTGCGCCACCTTGGGCTAGACCAGGATCGGCGGTTGTCCACGAAAGAAGACCCTCTTGCGGTTCAAAAGCAGCCAACACGGTTTGTGCTTCTGCAGTGACGGCCACAGCGGTTACTTGCCCCAGCTGCTGCGGCGCCGTGAGCGGGATGCCATCGAGCGCCCGTCGAAAGCGCAGGCGACCCGAGTAGAGCTCGATCCCGTAAAGGGCCGCTGAGCCACGACCTACCTCGCCTGAGAGCAATAAGGCCGTCTCGCGTGACACGGCAGGCTGCAACTGAAACCGCGTCCTGTCGGAGAACCGCCACACCACATCGCCTGTGGTTAGGTCTATCGCATTGACACAGTTGCTGCCGCACACGACGATGGCGATACGGCCGGCGCGCCGGATGCGCACGTGCCCACTGCCTTCTGCAGTGAAGCGCCACCGCGGCTCGCCATTGCGCACGTCGATGCCGAGTAGATGGCCGTACCCCTCACTGACAATCGCGATCGGTGGCGACAGACCGGCTCCCGCCACTAGGTTGGTGATGGGGGAGTTGCCTCGCACGCCAGCGCGGGCGTATGCGACACCTCGACCGTCGTTGATATCGCAGATTTCAACCTGTCCTTCAGGCGTCAACCGAAGTAAGGCTCTGCCAGTCATCAGCCAAGAAACACTTGGATCGCGGCGACTCCAAATCACTTCTCCGCCTTCGCGATCGATGGCGGCCGCACCATGGGCGGAAGCGACGATCAGGCGGTCGCCGCAGAGAAACGTTGTTTGCGCGTTGAGAGGGCCGACCTCGATGCGCCACTTTTCGCTATAGCGAAGGCGTGTGGGCTCAAATGCAGGCGCTCCATCAGGCAGGGGCAGCGGCGCGAATGTGGCCGCCCGAAGGCGTTCCGGGTCCTGATTGATGATGCAGGCAACGCGGTCCTGAGCCTGCACTACACGCCGCAGGTCCCGCACCTCATCGCGCAGGCGTCCCACCCGCAGATTTCGGAGCTGCGTGCGATCAGCGGCTTGTAGAGCACGCACAAGATCCGAGGCAAGACGCAGCACGGGAAGCGCAACTGTGGGCAAGTCGAGCGCAGGAACGGTCAGTGAGCCTCCGTGCTCGGTCCCAAGGGTCACTGACGTCTCACCACCCTCATCAACCCGCATACCGAAGAGGAATCGACCCGTACGGGCCCGCAAGTTGACCGCACGTCCCTCTTCCCACGCGTCAACCGCTTCTCGTACAAGGCGCACCATGCGCATGGCTGCAAGTAGAATTGGGCCGCTGGTAAGGCCGATCTTCCTGCCACGAACGAAGGCCCAAAGCTGCCCATTGAAAAGAAGCGGGTGTACATCGGCGCGTTCAGCAAAGGTCCACATGCGTTCATCGTCCGGACGTACGCTCACCGCGAAGCCAAAAACAAGAGGCACGTGTGTAGCGGGTGCTTCAAAGGCTCCTCCACGCCGCTCCACCGGATCGCTCTGCGGAAGCGCTGGCGCCACCACCAGCGACTCAAAACGAGAGCACAGCTGCTCGTATGTCTGCCGCGCCCAGTCGGTGGTGGCGCTGCGAAGCATGGAAAAAGCCGCCCCCTTTAGATGTGTGAGCACCCGATGCAGCTCGACCTGGCGGTTGCACAGATAGACCTCAGGAACAAAGGCCGCTTCAAAGCAGCTAACGCTGAGAAGGGCACCCTCCCGACTCAGGATGAACTCTAACGGAGTGTCACCGAGTGCAACGGTCTCACGAATCCGGCGACCTTCAGCCAAAGCTATTACAGCTGATGCAAGTTCTTCTAATGGAGGAAGTGTAAGCGCTACTAAACTACCAGAAAGCATCAAATCTGAGAGCGCTTGAACATCAGGGGAGGGGGTGGCAGGCGCCGGGACGAGAGCTTCTCTCAGGTTGGGAAACAATGGCTCTAGCGTGTTCATCATAGGCTTGAACGGGTGGGGCCGTAGCAGGCCCCGGAGCGGGTCGACTTGGAGCGCGTGGATAAACAGACCGGATCAAACTCTATACGACAGAGAGGGTGAGTAGCTGCGCAGGTGAAGATGTCATTGAACGGCGGCATGTTGCGCAGCGGGAAGGTCACGTGGATGTTTGCGTTTGTGACTCCCCTGATGGTAGAGATTCGGGCAGCCGAAGAGAAATTATCGACGGAACTTACCCGCTCATCTCGCGTCCTGAGCGAGAGTTTGGGCCGATTATTCGGCGATGCGCCGTATCATCGTAGACCGAGGAGCTGAGATCGTGCGTGATGCGGTCGATCGCGGATAGGTAGGAGAGGGTGCTATGGTGGTGGCGGATGTATTCCACCGCAGCGCGAGGCACCAGCATCCGTCGTTTGCAAAGAATCTTTTCAGCCAAATCAGCCATCTGCGCATCGTCGCTAGTGATAACGGCCGCATCGGGAGGAAGCGGCAGTCCACCTGCTGCCTTCGCATCCACAACCGTCGGCATCCCGCGTGCGAGAGCATCCAGAAGCTTGATCGCCACGCCACCGGCTCGAGCGCGAGGAATGACAACCAAGTCCGAAACAGCGTACTCCCGTTTGCGGGTGCTCTCCCCCAGCAGGGGAACGACTTGCACGTGCGCGGCTAAACCTGATCGGTGCGCCTCACCAAGCAGGTGCGTGCTCGATGATGCAGTGGCGACGCGCAGTAGCGTGGGGATCTTACGCTGCCTCAAGGTCCAAAGCACGCGTAGCAGCGAAGGCCAGCCTTGGTACGCATCCAAGTTCCCGATGTACGTGATGACCCGTGCGGCCCGTGAGATTGCGAGAGTCTGGCGAAGCTTTGCGGCGGGAGAATGAACGCCTGTGCTGCTGGTAACATCTGTGCTGCTGGTAACATCTGTGCTGCTGGTTGAGCATGGGCGCCATGGTACAGGAAGGTAGTGGGCCTTCCTGCCGGTCGTTGTTTGCAGGTGTGATACAAGCTCAGGACTGATGGCAGCGACTGCGTCAGCTCGCGCGGCGCATACCTGATCCAAGCGCTGGCCGCTGCTTTGCGCCATGCGCTCCAGAATACGCGGGAGGTAGCAGCCAAGCTCCCGTTCCAATGCCGTGTGCGCCACGTAAATAAGCGGGCGAGCCTTCGCGGCGTTAGCCGCAATGAAGCCCTCCACGTGGTGACCGAGAACGAGGTGAGCAGGGCTCTGTTTCAGCACACGGCGGACCAGCTGAACAAGGCGCAGATCCATCACCAGCTTTCTGGTGCTAGGTCCCGAAACAGCTGGCGCTTGTTGCGGCCAGCCCGCCGTGCGGAAGACGGGAGACTGCTCGGACACCTTCGTTTGATGCGCATAGGTCGCTAGAGCTGTGGCGTACCCGTGCTGGTGCGCCTCGAGTATGGCTGAAAGTGACGCCTGCGTGCCTTGCTCCGTCGGATAAGGAAGTGCGGCGACATGGAGATGCAGGCTCACAAAAGCTTCTAGTCCAAGTAGCCGAGGGCTCGCAGGCGCTTCTCAAGCAAGCTGCGGTCTTCTTCCGATAGAGGCGGTACGGTTGGCGCAGGGCCCGCGGTCTCCGTTGTCCGCACGCCCTCCGCACCCAGCACACCGTCAGGTACTCTTCCCGCCGAGCCGTGGGGGAGGGGCAGGTCCATCCTAGCCAAGCAGGTTGCGGTGGCATCGGTCATCTTAGCCAGCACTTCGCCCCTTGCTCGAACCTGAGGTCCTGCAGCAATCCATAGCCCGCGCTCGCGGTGGCTTCCGGCCATGCTACGTCCCTTGCGACCACAATACTCTTCTTCGCTGAGCTTGCGCCAAGCTCCTGCGCCGGGAGCGGCGTACGAACTTGGCAGCAGATTATAAGAGTAGTCTCTGTCTAGGTTGAACTCCAGAATCAAGTCGGGAGCGCGTTCAACTAGAGGTCCAAAATAGAGCTCTTCTCGAAGGTGCACAGCCTTGACCACGGGTTGATTGTTCCAGGGATCGCGTAAAGCGAGCAAGGCCTGTCGTACGTTCGTGAGGGACTCGTGGCGATGCAGCTGCGAAACAACGCCTTCGGGCTCACGACCACGCAGGTTGAGCGAGACGGAAGGAAAGTAGTTGAGTTCGTCGCTAAAGGCAATCGTGCGGCTCATGTCAATCGAGCCAAACCTCAGCGCCGACTCCAACCGGCTCGGCATCCAAGTGCCACCAAGGCGAAACAGCATCTCGCGCACCTGAGGTTTGAGCAAGAAGAGGGCCGCATCCTTTAGGTGCTTTGGCAATGCGGAGTGAGTCGACTTCTTGAAGGCAAGCAGGCCGGCTTCAGCAAGAGCCTGGTTCAGGTAAAGCACTTTGTCGGAGGACCCGCCGAAGCCGTGGTCACTTACGACGGTGATTTCGGCTTCTTCGCCCGCCGCGGATACAAGATCGCCGAGTGCTGCATCAAGCTGACGGTAGACGCGCAGCAGCCCATCAGACGATGTCGCCGCACCCGTCGGTCGGCGCGGTGACTTCGGGTCGTGCAGGTTGAAAAGGTGGTGCGCAGCGGTGTCGCTCTCGCCGAAGTAGCAGGCGAAGACATCCCAGGGGTCCTCTTCTAGTAGAGCAAGATAGAATGCGGCCTTGCGTTCAACGCGGGCTGAAAGCTTTTGCGGAAGCTCGAGAAGCCACGACGTGTCGTGGGAGACGAACTCGTTAACGTCGTCAAAGGTAAGCGGTCCGAATCGTCGCGTCCACTCTTGGTATTTTCTCTGAGGCCACACGAACGAGGCGTTTGCTGAGAACGCAACAGGGGAATCCCATCCGCTCATCACCACGCCATGATCAAGCCGCTCCGGCGGCCAGGTTCCAGGAAATCCTAAGCAGGCGCAGCGCATGCCCTTGCGATCTGCTGAGGTGAAAAAGGTAGATCGCGCTCGTCTTGTGGCTCCGTCAAAGGCAACCCGATATCCTCTGCGGGAGGTAAAGTCGAAGACGCCGTGATGACTGGGATCGACCCCGGTCAGGAACCCGAGCCAGTTGGGCAAGGTGGCTGGCGGCAAAAAGCTCTTCAGTGCGGCGTAAGCCCCCCGCTCCATCAGCCTGAAAAGTTGTGGAAGCTGTTGCGGACCTGCGGCTTGAATGAGCCCTAGGTCGGCTCCATCAAGTCCTACTATCAGGTGCCGTGTTGCCATTCCGTGTTGCTCCAAAAAGCGGCGTTCGCCTTAGCCGAGAGAAGCAGACGCAGGCCAAGCGTCAGCCGGGCTTTGCTTTAGCATCAGATGCTGCCAAAAGGGTGAAGATGTCGCGCCGCCAATGTTCGGGTATCAGAGCGTGCGGAAAGCGCCGATTTCTACCGCCCCTAGGACTCCTGATCACGTGCGTCGCGCCTGCAAAATACGTTTAGCGTCAGTCTATTGCGGAGCTGTGCTTTAGAAAGCTTAGCTGTGCTTTAGAAAGCTTAGCTGTGCCTTACGCAGAGTAGCAACCTGGCGCAACCGCCGGTCTTGGGCGTTGTAGTTAATCCGCAACCTCGATTGTTCCGCAGACTTTGGTGATCCCGCGTTCTTCTAACGTTACCTTGCCCGAACGCGTGGGACGGACCTGCACCACACCTTTGGCCTGCATGATTGGGCGCAGCTCTGACCCCGCCACTTCGATGCGCGCGTTGCCAGTAAAGCCTGTTCCGCGAATGGTCAGCACACCTCCCCGTTTAGTCTGCTTCTTGTTCAGTTTGCAGGCGATGTCTCGCTTGTTTGACGGATTGGCTAGCACAAGCCCGCCGGAGGATTTGCTGCCTGAGGACGTAGGAGGAGCGCTGCTGTTTCCGGAGGCAGAGTCTTTTTCGCCCGATGACTTCTTTTGCTTGGAGCTCGCGTCAGTCTTGGCGGGCGATGTCTTGTCGGTGGATGTTTGGCTACTCGAAGCGACCTTTTTGCTCGCCTTCTTTGCTTGAGACGGTGGCCTAGAAGCTGATTTGGAACTCGAGGTCTCTGGCTTTAGAGTCTCTGGCTCTGAGGTCTCTGGCTTTGAGGTCTCTGGCTTAGGGCGTCCAGTGCCTCCCGTTGTTCCGCCTACTTTGGCGCGCACGCGTGACTGACTGGAGCCTGGCGGCTGCCGCTCCGAAGTTCCTGTCGGAGGTTGTATCTTCGACGCTGATCGAGCTCGCGAAACCCGTGGCCCCTTCTGATAAGGTCTCGGTTTCTGCAGCTCACTGCGTCGCCAGTACCCGGGGTAGTAACGGTGCGCACCGTTGACGCGCACAACCACGGGTGCTGTCCACTGGTAACCAGGTCGACTCTTGACCCATCGGCCTGGCTGCCAAATCCACTCTCCATTGATGATGATCCAGTGACCTGCAATCCAGGTGTGCGAGCCTCTAGGCTTCGGCGTCACCGCTTCCTGCTTGGCAGCAGGAGCAGCGCTTGGAGCAACGATGAAGGGTGGCGCGTCACTTCGGGTTCCCCAGCGCCCGCTGTAGTGGCAGGAACATCCGCTAGCGCTGACTGCGATGATGACAGTCAGTGCACCCGAGAGCAGTTGAAAGTGGTTGTGCATTCCGAAGGCAAACTTAGGCGTTTAGCAGGCTGGAGGCAAGGTCAGCGCTATTTTGAGGCTTTACCCAACCCGGGTCCTACCGCTGGCGCATGCGCCGCGCACCCGTCGAGGCCCTATCATGGGTATCGGTCAGTCCCTGGTGAGTCGGTTCCGGAGCGCACTTAGGTTAGCTAGGTGCGTGAGGATGGGGTTTGAGAACGTAGGCCGAACGCACAACCTCCTCGGAAAGCGTGCCTTCCTGGTCGGAAAGCCACTGACCGGTTACCGATGAAGGACGTCGCGAGCGCGCTTCATCAACTGCAACACGGCCTCGTGTGCCTGCGCCGCGGCGGCCTTGGAGTTCCCAGAAGCAGGCATGAGACCACCCAAGCAGACGCCGATAGTCAGCCTAGGGCGCTCGGCGAGACGCAGAACATGCGTAGCAAAGGGTTCATCAACAAACTCCAGCCCTTCGGGGTAAGCCAGGCCGACGGGCAAGACGGGCGCACCGGCACGCAGTGCTGCAGAAAAGCTGCCTCTTTGAAAGGGGAGGAGGTTATCCGCGCGGCTTGTGGTGCCTTCAGGAAAAACGGTGACCGGCCCAGTGCCCTTACGTAAGTGGGACGTAAGCTTGCTGAGCGCATCCATCCGACTCATCGGATCTTCTCGGTTCACGAAGAGCGTTCCTGCCCGCTTAGCGGCTGCGCCCACCACCGGCCATTTCTCCACGTCGTGCCGGCTCAAGAAAATGCCTCCACAAAGATGCTGAAGAACCACGATGTCTAGAGGAGAACGATGATTGGATACGAGGAGGTAACGTTCGACATCGGGCTGGGCTCCTTCCACTGCGAGACGGATGCCCGCGATGTTCAGCAGGCCGCGGGCCCAGTGCCGCTTGTAACGCTCCACGCCTTCAGGCGAACGCCCCAACACTTCCTCTGCGCGTGCTCCAGCCACCATGGATGCCGTCCACGCGAGCGAACACACACCCCGGCAGATCGCCAGGGGCCTGGTCAAGGCGCGTGCGCCCGTCACCCTAAGCGCCTCCGCTGGAGAACCCGCTGGAGAACCCAATAGTTGCCATCACCAGGCACTGAACGGATACCCATAGGCTTTACAGAGTATCCGGGTAAATGGTGCAGGAAGAGTAGGGCGTCTCGTGCACCGTGAGAGACACCACACGCGCGCTGTCGACTGTGTACCGTTCCACGATCCAGGCGGCCAATCTTTCGCTCGTAGGATTCTCCAGCCCTGAGACCTCGTTTAGAAAGTGGTGATCGAGTTGCGCGTGCAACGGCTTCCAAGCTTCATCAAGTGCTTCGAAATCCACGATCCAGCCGAGTCTTGGGTTGATAGGTCCGGTGACCACAACAGTTACGCGGTAACTGTGCCCATGGAGGCGCGCACACTTGTGAGAGGCAGGAACGTGAGGGAGGCGGTGTGCCGCCTCGAACCTGAACGTACGAGAGATCTCGGTGTGCATCCTCTAAGCATACGAGCGAGGAGCTATGTCGGCAAAAGGGAGCCGCATCGGCGCCTCTGCTATGCTGCGTTTCATGTCTTTACCTGAAAAGCCCAGCTCCCGGTCTCTCACCACCATGACGGAGCTTTTGCTCCCGCAACACGCGAACAGGCACGGCACGGCGTTTGGCGGAACGGTCATGGCCTGGATGGATATCTGCGGTGCTATTGTCGCGTCACGGCATGCTGGGAAGGTGACCGTGACCGCTGGAGTCGATGGGTTGGTTTTCCTGTCGCCGATCCATGTGGGTGATGTAGTTTGTCTTGTGGGCCGGATTAACGCGGCCTTCGGCAGCTCGATGGAAGTGGAAGTGACAGTGGAAGTGGAAGATATGCCAACCACCAACCGAAGGCGTTGCGTCGAAGCTTTTATGACCTTCGTTGCCCTAGATGACGCAGGCAAGCCAGCGGCAGTCCCTCAGTTGCGCCTGGAGTCTAATGAAGAAAAAGATAGGTTTGAGGCAGCCCAAGCGCGACGTAGGAGCCGCCTTTTAGTTCGCTCCGTTTGAGGCGGGTAGGGGTGTAAATGCTCCGCCCAGGAAGGTACACTTCCCGAGGAGGTCGTGCATTCGGCTCCCTTCGTTAAACCCCGTCCTCAAACCCCAACACAGCGCCCAGATGTACACGGCGCCCAGATGCGCACAGCGCTCGAATGTGCACAGCGTTCAAGTGCACAGCCTCCTCGAAAACCGACTCACCAGGAACTGACCAGATACCCAGAGACTGCATTCTGGGGTGCCGGAACCCACGAGGGTGTTAGATGCTTTGCACGTCACTAAGCGCGGCGTCGGCTTGTCGCGCTGCTGACGGGTCGCTAGAGTCGGTTGCATGCGCGTTGCAACCTTCATCAGGGCAGGATGCCCCGCTGTGTTTCTAGTTGCGTGGGCGAGCGTTGGCTCGCTTGGTTGCGGCTCAAAGAAGCCAAACACGCGTCTTTCATACGGGCAAAATGCGCAGGCGGCATATAAAGCGGCTCTCGAAGAGTTCCAGGATGATGACTGCGTAGAGGCCGAACCTGCCTTCGAGCAAGTGAGCCGAAAATACCCCTATAGCCGCTACGCGGCTCTGGCGGAGCTCCGACTGGCAGATTGCATGCTCCAGCAAGAGCAATACGCCGAGGGCATTGCCGCATACCAGGAGTTTCTGCGACGCAGGCCAACCCACAAAGAGGTGCCGTATGCACGCTTCAAAATCGCGGAAGCGTATTTTAAACAGGTGCCGGCCACGTGGCTTCTGTCACCGCCCGCACACGAAAAGGATCAAGCGAACACGCACCGAGCCTTAGGCTCGATCCGTGGCTTCATCAAGCAGCACCCCAAGGACGGCCGCGTCCCTCTAGCGCGTCGCATGGAGCGCGAGGCGGTAAGTCTTCTGGCGCAACACGAACACTACGCGGCTCGCTTTTACCTTAGTCGCGGACACACGACTGCGGCCATCCTGCGACTTGAGGCGCTGCGCGAATCCTATAAGGGAGCCACTATCGAGCCGGAGGCCTTGCTGCTTTTAGCTGAACTATATGCAGACACGGGTGCACCTAAGCGCGCACGCAATGTTTTGCGGGAACTGGTGCAGCGCCATCCAAGGAGCGCGCAGGCCCGCGCAGCGCAACGAAAGCTAGCGGCGCGCTAGTCTTTGCGTGCCCCTTCGTGCTAAAGCGCATTTTCTAGCTCTCTCACAAGCTTTTTGGCCTTCGAAGAGAGTTTCTTTGGCACTTCCACCTGAACCACCGCGATGAAGTCGCCTCTTCGACGCCCATCCACGTGCGGGATCCCCTTCTTGCGCAGAGTCAGCGGCTGCCCTGGCTGCACGCCGGCTGGTACGTCGAGTGAGAGAAACTCCTCCTCCGTCAGCGTAGGCACGTCGACAGTTGCACCGAGCGCTGCTTGTGGAAAGCTCAAGCTAAGTGGATAGATGAGGTCGTAGCCGTCGCGTTCGTAGACCTCATCGGGTTGCACGCGTGCTGTCACGTAAAGATGACCGGGCGGGGCGCCTTGACGTCCGGGTTGTCCCTGTGAAGTGAGTCTGAGGCTCTGTCCATCGTCAATACCGGCAGGAATGGTCACCGTGACTGTGCGTTGCTGCTTTGTCTCCCCTGCCCCGCGGCAGGTCGAGCAGGGGTCGCTAACAGAGCTGCCTGTGCCGTGACATTGAGGGCACGTGGTTGCAAACAAGAAGGACCCTCGTGCCTGAGAGACCTGACCGCTTCCGCGGCACATGGAACAAAGTGCCCGCTTGCCGCTCTTGGACCCGCTTCCGTCGCAGTCCCCGCAGGGGCCTGGATACTCCAGCGCAATCTCTTGCTTTACGCCCCGCACCACGTCTTGAAGGCTCAGTGAAATCGTGGTGCGCAAATCGGCACCAGGCTGAGGACCATGCGCACGTCGCCCGCCGCCTCGCCCGCCACCAAAGCCAAAGAAGTCGCCGAAGATATCTTGGAACTGCGAGAACACGTCTTGTGCTCCGCCCATTCCCACGCCGCCGGACAGACCTTCGTGGCCATAGCGGTCGTAGACGGCCCGCTTCTGAGCGTTGCTGAGCACCTCGTATGCCTCAGCTGCTTCTTTAAAGCGGTCTTCTGCTGCTGCGTCTCCAGGATTGCGGTCAGGGTGATTCTTCAGTGCCTGCGTACGGTAAGCTTTCTTTAGCGCCTCACCATCCACATCTTTGGCAACACTCAGAACTTCGTAATAGTCGCGCTTGCTCATAGCTTTTCTTCTTACGGGGACCGCAGCCACGCTGCCGTTAATCCGCAAGATGCTCAAGCGTCCTGGAGCGTCAACTTGCCGTCAGCAACTTAAGCGCTACGGGCGTCGTGATGGATGCCAAGATAACGCGGCAATATCAAAGGTCAAGCCCCGCACAGCGTCAGAAGCTTCAAAGCGCCAGGTGGTCAAACGGCTTCGCACAGGAGCGTCGGGTGCACGGTGATGCTGTGAGCCTAGCAGTGTATGTGCATTTTCCTTGGTGTCTGCGGAAGTGTCCTTATTGCGACTTCACTTCCTATGCAGTGTCCGAGGATCCGATTCCTCATGAAGAGTATGCTGACGCCGTGTTGCGGGAGCTGCACTGGCGTCTGCAGACGCTTAGTAAGGTCCAGTTGTCTTCGGTCTTCTTTGGTGGTGGAACGCCGTCGCTTTGGCAACCGCGTTCACTCGCACGCGTCCTCAATGGCATCCTGGATGCTTTCCCTCGATCAGAATCCGTGGAAGTAACCGCCGAATGCAATCCAAGTTCGCTCACTGAAGCACGGGCTGCGGCCCTTGCCCAGCTTGGCATCAATCGGATCTCAGTCGGCGTGCAGGAGCTGCGGAAGGACCTGCTAGAACACCTGGGGCGCTGGCACGACGGAGCCACAGCTTTGAACGCGTTGGAGGGTGCTTTGCGGCATGTGAAGCGGGTAAGCGCAGATCTTATCTTTGGTCTCCCGCGCCAAACCCCTGGGCACTTCATCTCTACAGTCAAACGTGTTCTTCAGACTGGCGTAGAACACCTCTCCGCATATGCCCTTACCATTGAACCCAATACGCAGTTTGGTGCGTGGCATCGCTCTGGGAAGCTACCGCTTGCCCTTGAGGATCACGTGGCTGACACCTACCTGCAGGTGGAGGATTTCTTGGAGCAGCATGGATTTGAGCACTACGAGGTGAGCAACTATGCCAGACCAGGCGGAGGCTCACAACACAATGGGCATGTATGGCAGGGCGGCGCCTACCTCGGCTTGGGCGTGGGAGCCGTGGGTGCAGTTGCCGACCATCACACGCCAACTCTGTGCCGATACGTTAACCAGCGCTCAATAGCGCGCTACATGTCGGCGACAAGCAGAACCGCCGTCGAGCGTGAAAGAGAAAGCCTCAGCGCTGAGGACCGCATACGCGAACGCCTCATGCTCGGATTGCGCACAGTTTCGGGAGTCGATCTTGCCAGGCTTCATCGGGAGGTTGGCCAGGAGCCAACCCGCGGCCGTGAGGCGGCGCTTGAGCGTCGTCAGGAGCGCGGAGATCTGATTCTACAGCATGACGTTCTGCAGGTGCCACGCTCTCGGTGGCTGCATCTTGACGCCATCGTAACCGATGTGTTTTAGCAGACGCGTCGAGCCTAAAGCCCGCCCAGCGCCTTCATGTATGTGGACGTGTGCAGTAGGCTCTCTTATCCTCACCCGGTGAAGGAGCGGTTCTTTCAGCGCGTGCAGGCGCATGGACTTACCAAGCGGCATGGTCGCACGTTCGCTCTCGTCGGGGTGAACCTGACGCTGCTGCCGGGTATCACGTTGATTCGCGGCGCCAACGGTTCCGGCAAGTCGACGCTGCTCCATCTTCTGGCTCTGCTCACGCGGCCGACGCGAGGGCATCTATCCTTCGATGGCCTGCGTGACGGTGAAGATGATGCCAGTCTGCGTCCCCGTATCGGCCTCGTCGCGCACGACTGCATGGTTTACCCTGACCTTTCAGGCTCGGCAAACCTGCAGCTTACTTCGCGCTTACATCAGGTGAAACAGGCGACTGCACGCGTTGACGAGTTGCGCGAGTGGCTGGGGCTAGGGCCGTGGCTGGATCGACCGGCACGCAGCTATTCGCGAGGGCAGCGTCAAAGGCTGAGTTTAGCCCGAGCTCTTCTAGCAGCGCCTGACCTGCTGCTGCTCGATGAGCCTTCGACGGGTCTCGATGCCGCATCGCTTGAGTCGATGTGTCAGTGCCTTGAACGTGAGAGCCAGCAAGCGGCCATTGTGGTCATTGTTTCGCACGACTTGGCCCTTAGCGAGCGCTTCCATTGCACCCACGTGGTGCTTGATCGAGGGAGAGTGCAAGAAGTGGCGCCGGCGTCGTGAGGTGGAGCCGCTACGTCTGGTGGATTGCGCTCAAAGACCTGCAGATTGAGCGACGAACTGGGGAAGTCGTCAGCACCACAGCACTCTTTGGCTTTGTAACCGTGGTGCTCACATCGCTAGCATTCTATCTCACGCCCGTGCTCGCTTTACCCATGGCGGCCGGCGTCATTTGGACAGCTCTGACCTTCTGCGGAGTCTTGGCACTTAACAAGTCGTGGGCCCGCGAGCGCGAGTGGAGCGCCTTTTACAGCCTATGGCTTTCACCCGCCCCGCCCTCGGCCATCTATGTCGGCAAGGTCATAAGCATGTGTTGCTTTATGGCTGTAGTCATTGCGTTCCTGCTGCCGCTCGTCGCTCTGTTCTTTCATCTGGAGCTCAACACACGTCTCTTACCGTTGCTGCTGTTGCTGCTGTTGGGCAGCATCGGCCTGGCTGCCCCAGGTACGCTCTTTGCTGCGATGAGCTTACGAACCTCTTCGCGAGAGCTGATGCTAAGCATCGTTCTTTTCCCTTTAATAATGCCGGCGTTGCTGGGGGGTGTGGTGGCAACTCGGGAGCTTCTCGCGGGTGCCTCGTTGCTCGAGGTCTCAGGCTGGCTTCGGATCTTGTCTGCCTTTGACCTGATCTTTCTGGTGGTTGGGGGGGCTACTTTTGGTCGTTTGCTCAAAGACTGATACGGCGGCAGGCCCGGCGGTTTTCGGCTTACGTCCGCGCCCAAGTTCGTTGCGTATTAGAATACGCGCCTCACGTGGGCTTGCGGGCGCGCACGAAGACCACCTGGGCCTGCCGCCGTATCAGGGAGGGATGGGTCCGCGCGATTTTCGGCTTACGTCCGTGCCCAAGTTCGTTGCGTATGCGGATACGCGCCTCACGTGGGCTTGCGGGCGCGCACGAAAACCACCTGGACCTGCCGCCGTATCAGAAGAGGGCGGGCCCGGCGATTCGGCTTACGTCCGTGCCCAAGTTCGTTGCGTATGCGGATACGCGCCTCACATGGGCTTGCGGGCGCGCACGAAAACCACCTGGACCTGCCGCCGGTCCTAGAGGAAGGACTCGATGATCTGCAGGCTAAGAGCCGACGACCAGTCTCTGGAGCCGTCAAAGCGGAGGCGAACCACCCCCTCTGGGTCGACGACCCAGGTTTCTGGATAAAGCGTGGTGCCGAAAGCACCTTGTACTACCTTCTTCTCTGGATCGAAAAGCACCTTGTCCTCCAGGCCTTCAGGCACAACTCCTTCCACAGCCTTCCATCCGTCGTCAATTGACACCGTCATCAGAGCGATGTCGGAGCGGTCGCTTACGATCCTCGCCAGTTCGGCCAAGGTGGGCATCTCTTGCAGGCAGGGCTTACACGTGATGCTCCAAAAGTTGAGCACCACTACCTTTCCTCGCTGATCCTTTAGACTCCAATTGCGGCCGAAGCGGTCCTGAAGCTCGAAGGTCGGCGCCATTTTGCTGTTGCCGAGATAATGCTGGGCCGTACCGCCATCACCTATTGCGGCAAGGTCACCCTGATGGAAGAAGGCGCGAAGTGCAGAGGTACTCCGACGCTCCTCCCCATCCGCCACAGCGGCAATAAAAAACCAGACGATAGGGCTGAAAACGAGGAAGGCAGCGAGCAAGGCTGCCCATTTGGCTTGACGTGGATTCATCGAGTTTGTCGTTCTTACACTCTTTGATTTAGGGACGGCATGCCATGGAGCGTAAGGCTAAGCGACTCGCCTTCAAGATTCCTGAAGTCATCGGGTCGCTCAGCCGCTCTCGGCATGAAACCAGCATACTCTGCTTCATCCGAGAGCCAGCAGCTTAGTTGCCTTCGGCACAAGACAGCCTGGCTGCGCTTCTGCGATCCCGGCGCTCGGATCAGAAAAAGCCTCGAAAACCGCATGCTAGGATACCTGAACGTTTACATCCCAGCGAAGACCTGATGCACGTGTGCGCAGAAGCGGCGAGGCAGTTGAGGTTCTGCCTCAGTCAGCATCCTGTGGAGAAGCTTTCCTGGCAAAGAGCGACATCGAGATGGGGCTAAGGTTCCACGTCATGAAGGCTCCAGCCGGTTTCCGTCGCAGTATAACGGCACGCGTAACCCTCCTGCCCTCCCACCGGAACTGCCGGAGCTCGCCTTGGTCGTCGCTCGCTACATAGAGCTCATCGCGCCTATCGCCGTTGAGGTCGGCAAACAGAGCTGCATGCTCAAAGCCGCTGGAGTCCTTCTCGAGAAGTTCGCGCTTCCACGCGCCCTTCCCATCGGCTGGTGGGCGAAGCAGGTAGAGCCCACTTCGAAATGCTGCAGCAGCCATCTCCTTCTTCCCATCGCCATCCAGGTCGCCTGCAGTCAAAAACCGGCACTGCCGATCTGGAAGCGTGGCAACAACCACGCCTTTATCAGGTGGAGTGGTTGCGTCATAGCGCCGAATCTCTACCGGTTCGGCAAGGTCTGCTCCTCCTTTTCCGGCAACACCTTCTACCGACACGTAAAGCTCGTCTGTGCCGTCACCGTCCACGTCGTCAACCAAGATCTCTTTAGCGTGTCTATCGCCAAGCTCGGCAACTACATGCGCCTTCTTCTGCCCAGGCGTGTACCGCAGGACCTGGCCTGACTGTTCTGCTCCATCCACACGATTGGGTTCGCTGGGTGTTGCGTAGATTTCGAGTGCGCCATCCTGATCAAGATCTCCGAGCTCAATCTCGTGTACGAAGGTGTCTTTACTGGCTTCGAACTCTTTGACGCTGGCGGTGCCATCTGCTCCAGGTTCAATGGTAGCGACCACCCCTTGATCGTGCGTGGCCACCGCGAGGGCAGGGCGGTCCGCAGTGTATAGATTTCCAATCTCCGCGTCGCGCATCCGATTAAACTTGCCGCCGAAATCCTTCTTCCACCAGACCTTGGACTCCCATTTCAAATTGCTGAGAGCACCTTCTGGCCTCCAGAGTTTTACCGCGGCTTCCATACCTCCCAGCGTGATGATCCCTTCAGGACGTTCTGCGTTTGGGTAAGCCAGCGCTTTGTGAAACACGTTGCTATCGGCATCCTCGAAGGTGACTGTCTGCCACTGCCCCTCACGGAAGTAGGTAAGGTCGACGCGCGCTGACTTCGGATTGGCTGTTGCTTTGCCAGCCTGGTCCACTTCGTATTGCGAGAGCGAGATCAGTAAACCCTGCGAATAATCCGCCTGCTTATGGTCAGCTGAGTCGTTACCAGCGGGTGCGTTCTCCTGCTGGTGTTGACGGTCACGTTTCGCTTCTGTAGAGGGCACGGCTTGGTCCCCGCACTTACAGGCCGTAAACATGGCGGCTATCAGCCAGAGGGTGTGTCGCAAGTATGGTTGAAACATCTGCGCGATGTACCAGCCGACGCATGAGGATGCAATTGCTGTCCCCATGACTGATGGCTTGACAGGTTATCGACGGATTGACAGGTTATCGACGGATTGACAAAGGGCGGCGCTGATTCTAACTTCGGGCGATGGCCAGTCAGAATGATCTCTTTGATAAGCGAACCATCGGTCGACACATTCAAGAGGGGCGCGTCGACAAAGCGTCCTACAAGAAGTTTTTAGACCAGCTTCCCGACCTTGAAGCGCAGGCTGAGGTGGTCGACATCAAGATGCATGAAGACGAAGACGCGTCGTCCGAGGGTGAAAGCATGCATGGCAGCGGGTCTGCCGGCACAAGCCTTGAAGATGGCTCGCAACAGACACAAGAGGTAAGCGGCATTGAAGCGCGCGAGACGGGTACTGCGTCGAGCCGTCCAAGCGCCTTGAAGGGCTCCTAGTTCGGCGCGAGTCATCGCCACGATTCAGTCTCGTTGAGTTGGAACTCGTTGAGTTGGAAGGAGTCGACCTATGGTCCCGAGTGAGCGGCAGGATCTAGCCCATGAGGCGGAAAGTTCGCCTCATACGTCCACAGGCGAATCGTCACTTCGAGCCGCTTATCTACAGGCGGCGGCAAGCATTGAGGAGGCGGGATATCCTGAGCTGGACTTCTCTACCTTCGTCCTGTCGATGAAGGCATCTTGCCTGGTGCACCTGGACTACCCGTCGCAAGGCTCAGGCGCAGTTCCGATGGGCGCAGTCCCAACGGGCGCAGTCCCAACGGGCGCCGCGCTTAGCGGTGCCGTTAGTGGCGCCAGTGGCGCCACAGCAGACGAGGCTTCCTCAGGACATCCGCACAGGGTACTAACGCGGGAGCAGCTCTCCTTCGCCAAGCACACGCTGGACATTCTGGTGATGCTCGAGCAGCGGACGCGCGGCAACTTGTCAGGCGGAGAGGAGCGTCTCCTGCTCGATGCGGTCGACGAGCTGCAGCAACGGTTCGTTGAGGCATCCCGCTTGGCCGCATCCCGCTTGGCCGCATTGCGTGGCTAACATTGCTGCGTGGCTAACATTGTGCGGCTCACGTCTCGTGACCAGCTCTCCAACGTTAGATGCCTGGTATTAGATGCCCAGAATTGACGGTCGCGCGGGAGGTGAACTGGTTGCGGGAGGTGAACTGTTGCGGACGATGCAGCTCGAGCCCAAGCTCAGCAGTAGCCACTCTACCTTCGTGCTGGACCACGTGGATCGCGCTGGTTGCGGATTGGCACCCACGCCGGCTGGGGAAGAAAAGCGCGGGCAACAACCTCGGCTACTGAATCAAGTATACTTTTTAGTGTCGACATAATTATTTGCTCTTATTTCATTATAAGTCGTCAGGCGCTCTCGTCAACCCTTCAGAGGATTCATGCAGGAGAACATCACAAGGCCGAAGCCACTCCGGGTGCACCTGGTCGGCGTCTGCGGAACGGGAATGGCTCCGCTCGCAGGCCTCCTAACGGAGCTTGGGCACCAAGTTTCGGGAAGCGACACATCGTTCCTTCCCCCGATGGACAATATGCTGGAGCGCGCTGGTGTCAAACGGATGCAGGGTTTCGACGCGGCTCATATCTCGAATGACCTAGACTGCGTTGTGGTGGGAAACGTCTGCCGCCCAGATAATCCTGAAGCCCAAGCTGCTTTATTAACCCCAGGAGTTGCATGTCTCTCTATGCCGGGCGCTCTGCAGCAGTTCATCATCGCCGATCGGCGCGTCGTCGTGGTGGCAGGAACGCACGGCAAGACCACCACGTCAGCCATGGTTGCGTATTTGCTCGAGGCGGCCGGCCTCGCGCCTGGCTACCTTATTGGAGGGCTTCCGATGGGTGCCAGTGCAAGCTACGCCCTCGGCAATCGGAAGGGGTGGTTCGTTATCGAAGGGGACGAATACGACAGCGCCTTCTTCGAGAAGCGCCCCAAGCTTTGGTCGTATCAAGCTGAGGCGGCTGTGCTTACTTCCATCGAGCATGACCATCTCGACATTTATCCCACGCAGGAGAAGTATCGAAAGGTCTTCGAGCACTTCATTGAAGCCCTTCCAGCCTGCGGACATCTTGCAGCCTATCTGGGTGATCCGCTTGTGCGGGACGTCGTGCGGAAGGCCTCCTGCGCAGTGCACGGCTACGCCCTGCAGCATGATGCGACCGGTGAGCAAGAAGCGGAGTGGCTTGCCACTGAAGGGCCCCACAGCGGCTGTGAACGCGCCTATGAGGTGTTCCTCGCGGGAACTCTGGGCGGTCGGGGGACGCTTCAACTGAGCGGCTCTCACAACCTCCGCAACGCCCTCGGGGCGCTTAGCGTTACCGCACACGCTTGCGCTGTGAGCGTTTCAGACAGCATGGAGCAGCTTGGCCGCTTTCGAGGCGTCGCAAGGCGGCAAGAACTTCTGGCGCACGCTGGCCAGGCGTACCTCTACCGCGACTTTGCGCATCACCCCACCGCGGTGGCAGAGACATTGCGCGGTTTTCGCGCGCGCCACCAGGAGGCCCGGCTGGTGGCAGCGTTTGAGCCTCGTAGCGCGACCTCGAGTCGCAGCGTGCATCAGAAGCAGTATGCCTCCGCTTTCGATGCCGCTGATGAAGTACTGATTGCGCCTATCGGCAAGTCCAATGTGCCCCACACCGAGCGCCTGGATGTAGAACGTCTTGCCACCGACATCCAAGGTCGCGGGAACGAAGCCTCCGCCTTCGCCTCGCTTGACGATCTTGAATCGACTCTTGCGGCTAAAGTTGGGGCAAATAGCGTTGTGGTGTTGATGTCCAACGGAAGCTTTGGCGGCCTTCCTGAGCGACTCGCCTCAGCGCTTCGCGCACGGTCCTCGGCGCCACGGTAGCCTCGCGACAGGTCAGAAGGTGGTGCGGAACGAATCAAGACTCCGCTCTCCGGACGCAGTTTTGGTTACTCCGCCGGCACGTCGAGAGGCACGCTACCCGAGTCATATGCAACGTTCGGGTGAAGTGAATCTCGGTAGAAGCGACTCCACTGTGCTTCGGGCATGGGCGGAGCCAAGAGATAGCCCTGATAACTGTCGCACTTCATCCGCCGTAGCGAGCTGCGCTCGCTTTCCTGCTCGACCCCCTCAGCAACCACCGTGCTACCCAGGCGATGCGCAAGCGAAATCAGCGACTGAACGATAGCCCGCTGAGGAGGGCGGTTCGTCTGACGCACAAGCTGACCGTCAATCTTCAGCGAGGTGATGTAGGGGCGTGTTAGGTGTGCCAGCGGCATGCATCCGCATCCGAAATTATCCACAGACACGCGGATGCCCATCTCTCCGAGTTCATCTAGTGTACTGCGCACACGGTCGCTGGTGTCCATCAGCACGTGTTCGCTGATCTCCAGCTCTAACTGGACCGGAGATACATTCTCCTTCTGCAGCACCGAGGCAACCATCTTGCTAAAGCCTTCTGTCCGCAGTTGAAAGAGCGAGACATTGATTGCCATGGTCAGCATCGGATGCACTTCATTTTGTCGCACCAGGGCCTGGCATGCGCGCTGAAAGATCCAGTGACTGACGTCGCTTAGCACCGGAGTCCTCTCCAAGATGCCTAAGAAGTCGTTGGGAAGCGTGAGACCCTTGACCGGATGATTCCAGCGGAGAAGCGCCTCCATGCCGCGTATGTTGCCCTCGCGAAGCGAAGCAAGTGGCTGAAAGTGAAGATCCAGTTGGTCTTGCTCCAGCGCTTGCTCCACGTCCTCTACCAGCTGATCGCGCGAGACGCTGTGTTGGTGGGTCATGTAGTCAAAAAAAGCTACTTGGTTCCGGCCCGACCGCTTGGCGTGGTACATCGCAGAGTCTGCTCGCCGGAGCAGGTCGCGGGTCGAGTCGAGGTGGATGTCGTAGAACGCAATGCCGATACTCGCGCTGACCGGGATCTCTTCTTCGACAACAAGCGGCTCGCGCAACGTCTCAAGTACCCGTTTGGCAATAGAGATTGCGGCATCGCGTCCATCGACGTCTTCAAGAAGTATGGCGAACTCGTCGCCTCCTAGCCGAGCAACGACGTTGCCGTCGCGCACGGAGGCCTGCAATCGCTGGGCAACTTCCGTGAGCAGCTCGTCGCCGGCATCGTGACCGAGGCTGTCGTTGACCATCTTAAAGTTGTCGAGGTCGATTATCATCACCGTCAGCAGCCCCTCCTGACGCGCTGCACGCTTGGTGCTGCGCTCAAGGTGCTCACGGAACAGCGCGCGATTGGCCAACTTGGTCAGGGTGTCGTGGTAGGCCAGGAAGGTTAGATTTTCGCGCGTTTGCTGTCGTTCCATCGCGTAGCGGATGGAACGATTGAGCATGCGCGCGTTGAGATCCTCCTTGACGAGGAAGTCTTGAACACCTGCGTGAAGCGCATTAACTGCTGTCCGGTCGTCCGAGAGCGTGGTCAGAACGATCACAGGGACTGTGCGCGCATAGCCGGACAGCGTCTGGATAGTTTCCTTAGCTTGTGCATCAGGAAGAGTCAGGTCCGAGATGACAATATCTGGCGGCGTCCACTCGGTTTCGGCTTGCAGATGTTGAATGGCTGCGGTCAAGCTTGTCGCGTGCCGCAGCTCAACCTTGGGCAAAACTTGCCGTATGAGGCGACTCGTGAGCTGCGCATGGTCTTCATTATCCTCAATTAGCAGGACAGAACGTATGGCCTGACTCCAGGAAAGCGCATGCGGAGCATGTATATGCCCCGGGATCGGATGCACCCCTGACAGCGTCTTCGCTCTGCAGATGTCCAACTTTTTATCGTGTGGCAGCGGCATGTGTCGTAGTATACGGCGCAGACAACGCCTTTATTAGCAGTATCAGTTTTTCTACTGTGCAACAAGAACGTTTTGAGGAGCGGGAACCTCTTGAAACCTCTAGCTGACTTCCTAAGCAATATTTTCAGCACGAAGGGCTTTCCTGCACGCTGGCACTGTGGAACCTGGACGACGTTTCACGGGTGGCTGCATGTGGTCTCTGACGTGGCCATTGCGGGCGCATACTTTGCGATTCCTCTCACGCTCGCCGCCATACTCGTTCGAAGGCAGCACATTCCATTCCGCAAGGTGATGCTGCTCTTTGCGGGCTTCATCTTCTTTTGCGGCATGACCCATCTCTTGGACGCAGCTCTTTTCTGGCACCCATTCTACAGGCTCTCAGGCGTCTTTAAGTTGCTAACCGCCCTCATTTCGTGGGCCACCGTCTTCGCGCTTATTCCCATTTCCAAAGCGGCCGTCCGCTTCAGCTCTCCGCAGGAGTTGCGCCGAGAGGTGCAGCAGCGAACTACGGAGTTGAAGGATAGCCGCAAGCGTCTGAAGAAGGCGAATGCCGCACTTCAGCAAAAGAGTGAAGAAATGGAGCAATTTGTCCGCATGGTGTCTCACGACCTGAAGTCGCCCCTGGTGACTAGCAACGGTTTTCTGAGCATCCTGGAGGAGGAGCTAAAGCTTAGCGGCAGTGAAATCGTGCGGGATTGCCTTCAGCGGATTAGCAAAGCCAACGGGCACATGAAGCAGTTGATCGATGACCTGATGCAGGTCAGTCGGCTCGGCAGCGTTCCGAGTGAGCCCGAGTGGCTCGATGCGGAGAAGATGATTCGAGACGCGATCGCAGCACATCGGCAGATGGTCGAGCGATGCGTGGCGGAGGTGCACGTTCAAGAGCCCGTGCCAAAGATCTACGCGGACCCAGTCCGGTTTATGGAAGTGGTACACAACCTACTTAGCAACGCGCTAAAACATGCATGCAGCGCAGCCAAAACCCGCATCATCTTCGGATTGGTCGAAGCGGACGGCGAGCACCGTCTTTACGTGCGTGACAACGGGCCCGGCCTTAGCGCGGAGGATTTGCATCGCGTATTTGGCGTGTTCCAGAAGGGCGCTACTGGAGGAAGTGGATCCGGCATTGGCTTATCCATCGTGGCCCGTATTGCCGAGAGCCACGGGGGAAAAGCATGGGCTGAATCCATTCAAGGGCAGGGTGCTACTTTCTGGGTTTCCTTCAGCTACGAAAGGACCAAGCGTGAACAGGTTATCACGCGAAGTCAGCTCCCTCAGCCGCACGTCTAAGCAGTCAGTCCAAGGCCGCTCAGCGGCAAGCGCTCAGAACCCTTAGGAGTGCAAGCCTTCAGGTACCCTCTGGGCAGTAGAAAGCCACGCTTTTCGCATGCTAGGAGACCTGAACGTCGACTTAGGGGCGCTCTGGTAGGTTCCCTTGCTGCACAACCTTTTGGAATCCGACTCACAGGGGACTGAGCGGATGCAGAGAAGCAAGACCGGACGATCAGGTTGCTGGCCCACTCACGACTGGAGGCATCGGTATTCCGCCTTCATCCCACTACACCCAGCAAGAGGCTCAGGCTTCACAATCGGCATAAACTGGAGCTCGCGATACGCACGGAGCTCCTTCTCTTCCTCCTGGTCGCAGTAAATGCCAAGATGGAGATGGGCGCCCTTCGCATTTCCTGTGCTTCCCATCTCGCCGATGGTGTCACTCGGCGTGACATCATCCCCTATATCGAAGTACCAGCGGTAGAGGTGGGAGTACACACTGTAGTAGCGGTGGCAGGTGCCGCCCATGCCATCGTTGCCGACGGATGCCGTGACGTCGTGCTGTATGATCACCGAGTAGCCGGCGGGCCAGAAACTGCCCTCGGGCCACCCAGTCCAGACAACGCGTCCGTCGGCCACAGGACGAATGTGCCCCCGTCGATTCAGAGGAACAAGGTCAAGGGCATAATGCAGATCGAGTCCGTCTTCATTCAGTCTCTGATGCGAAGTAGCGCCGCCGAATCCCTGTGTGACTCGAAAGCCTTCATCAAAAGGCGAGCTTAGTGTCAGCGCAGCTGGGAGGGTGTTTACATCAGCGATGACATTCCGGTCGAATGCCTCCTCCTTGGGTTCTGTAGCGACCGCGATACATTCTGCACCCGTGTAGCGCACCTCAATCTCGCTCCAGTGGAGAGGCGTCTGGCAACCATCCGTCGTGGTGATTTGAAGTGTATTCTCCTCTGAAAAGCAGCTGAGAGGCCAGATGGCTGACGTGCCTTCCATTCGACACTCCGTCTCACCTGTCCCGGCCATGAGAACCGGAGGATGCGGCAGGTCTTCCTTTGAGGTGACTCTGACGAGAACGTGGGAGGCTGCAGTGGGTACCGCAAGTTCGTACTGCACCGTCTCACCGCAGTCGACGCTGCCAGCGGTGAGCAGCTCCGGCTCACACGCCGCTTGCTGCTGCGCATCTGCGCCGCCGGACGTACTGCGGTCAGACGCCGCTGAGCAATGAACAAACGAGCCGATGGTGAGTGCGGCCGCAACTCCAGCTGCACCACCTATTCTAGGAAGATAAGACATAAAGCACCTCTATGCCTGGAGGTGTTGCAAGGCCTGTGCCTAGTATGATGCCGTTCTGCCGAAGCCAAGGCTTTAGAAGAATGAGGCCGGTCACCCCGCGCTGTATCAAAGCCGCACGTCTGTAATGAAACTCCCTACACCACAGGTGTATCAACCTGGTAGTCGTTCCCGGAGAGCTTCACGCTGATAAACTTGCGCATCAGCAATCCTGGCAATCGCGAGTGGATCATCTAGGGGAATGCTCAGTCCCGTGAGACCCCAACCTTGGGGTATCCGGGCTCCAGCGGAGCGTGGAGCTGACACGCGTTCCGCTGGGCTGACACGCGTTCCGCTGGGCTGACACGCGTTCCGCTGGGCTGACACGCGTTCCGCTGTGGCAGTGACCACTTGTTGTGCCGGTTGCTGTACCTACGGCAAGTTGCTGAATGCAGCTTATGGGTGGCCGTAAGCGTTTAGGTGCGAAGCACATCCCGCAGAACATATCCTGATCGATGCGTTCTGCCATGGGCGCTACCCCAGAAAAGCTTGTGTCTCTCAGTTGGGTGGAGCGTTTGGACGAAGTCTGCGGCTGTTGCGGCCAGCAGCAGCTGCGGGTCAGTCAGCGTCTCGTCCGCGGAAGTTGAAGGAGACGGTTCTGCCGAGATATTGATCGCGCACGCCTTCTGGAGGCTCCGGTACATCCTCCCCTTCGAGTCGTGACACTTGATTGATGACGCTTTGGTCAAACATGGTGTTGCCGCTCGATTGGCGCAGTCGGTGTTCACCCACGCGCCCGTCATCTTCAATCACGACGTCCACTTGAGTCGTGAGCTGCTTGAGCTCATCTTGCTGGATCAGTGTCGGCGCGGCCCACCCGTTGCGCATGAAGGCCCCCAGCTTGGCCGCGTAGATGTCGCCCTCGCGTGCGTTCCTGGCCACGCCATCGGGATCACCCTCCGGGTGTCCCTCGCGCTCGCGCTCTTCGGCGATTTCCGCAAAAGCTTGTGCGCGATCGCCAAGCCGTTGGATCACGTCCTCGACCGCGTCCGGCGGAGGCTCTTCCTTCTCCTCCGGAGGGTCCGGCGGAGGCTCTTCGGCCGAAACGGCCACCCCTTGAGGCGCAGTAGTCAGGCGGGGAACGTCCCGGTTGGGGAGCTGATTGGGTTCAAGTTCCTTACCCAGGCGCGGAATGTAAGCCTCGATGACTTGAAGCGGCTCGCCCGATGGTTGAGGTGCCGAGAGTAGCCCCATGTCGCGAAGCAGTGGGATCAAGAACCAGATAAGCAATGGAAGCACGACGTGCACGCCCAACGCGGCCGCGGCACCCATCGTCGCATTCGTCTTGTCGAGCGATGGAAGGTCCTCTGGGAGGATGGGACGTGAACGAGCTGAAAGTGGCACCGAAACTGATTCTCTTATCGCCTACGCGTCAGTTGGACGACGGCTCTTGACCATCCACGTCTGCTGAACTCTCCTCGGTCTGTCCAAGGGGCTTGGTGACCAACCCGACTTTGCTCACTCCGGCCTCTTGAACAGCACCCATCACTTTTGTGACGTAGCCGTAGGGGAGTTCAGCGTCGGCCTGAATGTAGACCTCTTGCTCAGATTGGATGCGAGCGTTGGTCCTTAGCGCTTCCACCATTCGCTCTTTAGGCACCTCAGTTTCTCCGATGTAGACACGCTCGTCGCGCGTCACCGTCAGCAGGAGCTTGGTGTCTTCCACCGTGGATTGCGGAGCGTAGGTTTCAGGAAGGTCGATAGGAAGATGGCTCTTGAGCATGGGAGCGGCCACCATAAACACCACCAGCAGCACGAGCATGACATCCACAAACGGCGTCACGTTGATCTCAGCAATCTGTCGGCTGCGTCCTTGCCTCGTTGAAAAAGCCATACGTCCTTATGCGCTCAGCACGTGCCGCTGAATGATATTGAGGTATTCGTTCGAGAAGGCGTCCATCTCACCTTCAATGACCTGGATCTTCCGCGTGAAGTAGTTGTAAGCCATGACGGCAGGAATCGCGGCTGCAAGACCAATCGCAGTGGCAATGAGGGCTTCGGCGATTTGCTGGCTGACCATTGGTAGGCTTTGCTTATGCAGGTCGGTGATTGCGAACATGATGCCCCACACGGTGCCGAAGAGACCGATGAAAGGTGCAGTTGATCCCGTGGTTGCCAGAAAAGAGAGGGAGGATTCCAGCCGGTTGAGCTCGGAGGTGCCAGCCTTGCGGAGCGCTCGCTCCACGTTGGCTATGCGGTTTCCGCGAAGGTCGGTGCTTTCGAGCACACGCGCAAGCTCCAGATACCCGGCATGGAAAACGCGGGCCTGCGGTGAGCGTTTGGCGACCATCAGCTGGCCATACACGGCCTCCAGCCGTTGTGGATTCCAGCCGACTTGGCGGTCTCCGCCCCAGAATAGATCGAGAAAGCGCTTGCTTTGACTTCTGGCACGCGTGAACTGCATCCATTTGAGACCAACGACAAACCAGCTACCGATGGACATCACGATCAGGATGACCAGAACCGCCTGAACCATGGGAGACGCTTCGGCGATGAGTTTCCAGGTGCTGAGCTGCCCGCCCATCGATCCACCGGTCTTCCCGAGTGGGGAACCTGCCTGTAACATGACTAGCATGCGACGGTTCAACCATGCCGCGGCCACGATGTCAATCTGTCGGTCGGAGGCTGGGGTGCTTGCATCCAGGCGGGTTTGATTGATCCGCCTGATGGCAGCAATCTGCCCAGTTCCAGCAGAGCGCCCAGAGGACGAGGTTCAACGAAGCGAGCCGAATGCACAACCCTCTCGGGGAGTGTGCCATCCTCGTTGGAAAGCCACTTCCTGGTAGGAAAGCCACTGACCTGGGACCTTTAGTAGCATCCTTGGCTTCAGCGGCATGCTCAACACGCCGTTCGTTGGAGACACGCAGTCCAGCGTGTATACTGAGCGACGCAACCCGATGGATGAAAAGACGAAGCAGCAGCTTTCCCTAGGTAGGGAGCATTACGAAAAGAGAGACTTTGCCAAGGCGGAGCACTACCTCGAGCAGGTTTTGCAGGCTACGGATGAATATGCCGATGTGCACAACATGATGGGCATCATCCACCATGACAACGGTCGATTCGAGGAGGCGCGAGAGGCATTTGAGTGCGCTCTGGCGCTCAACCCGCAGTACACAGAGGCGTCCCTTAACCTTGCAGTCACATACAACGACCTGGGTCAGTACGAGCAGGCTAAAGGAGCTTATCAGCAGGCTATTGACCAAGGAGCGAACTTCAAAGATAAGCTTGACCCGTATGTCAGGGGCAAAATCGCGAATCTTCACGCCAAGCTGGCGGAAGCTTACACGCAGGTGGGCATGCATCTGGAATCCATTCAGGAGCTACACAAGGCAACCAAGCTCTGCCCCGAGTTTCCCGATTTGCGGTTGCGTCTGGCTAACCTCTACCGTGACAGTGGCGATCTAGGACGGGCACGAAAAGAGCTGCAAAAGGCGATAGAGATCAAGCCCGACTATGTTGCGGCGTATCTTTCGCTCGGCGTGGTGCTCATTGCTTCCGGAAGGCATGACGAGGCGGTGCGGCATTGGACGCACGCATTGGAGATTGACCCCTCCAACCGCTCTGCGCAGATGTATATCCACATGGCTGACCGCATGAGCCAGGCACCGCCGGCGCCAAGTAAGTAGGCTCCCTCACTTTGTGCGGAGGGCACTGGACGCCTGGTTTGTATGGTGCATCTTTTAGTAGAAGGCTTTGTCTGCGAACTCACCGTCTGCGAACGCATCATGCTACAAAAGTTCTGGTTTGAGCACCCTAAAAACCATTGAGGAACAGCCCCTTTGAAGGCGCAGCTGACAGCAAAGCCGCACGTCTGGGGCAGCTTTCAGGTGCTTGAGCGTCGCTTTCTCGTCTTCAAGCGCTGGCGCTGCAGCCTCATGTCCACCCAGTATCTGCACCTGACATCGGCCGCAACTGGCGTTCCGGCAGCCAAAGGGCACGGCAGCGATGGGCTGTTGATCAAGCCGGTCCAGCAGCCGTTCCCCTGCGTGGGCGAAGAGCTGTGTCTCCGTGGGTTTGAGTGTGATGTGGATCAACGGGCCTCCGTAAGGGCAGACGCTTAGGTGACAAAAAGGAGGAGCATGACCAAACAAGCGTGGAGAGGAGAATAGCAAGAATGCTGCAGTCGGCGACCGGTCAGGTCGTAACAGAGACTCTCGAGACGGGAAGCAGCGATGTGACCCGGGCGCTGAGTGGAGCTGGCGGCAGTTATCTGCGCCAGCTTGCCGCAGACCTCGACGTGACGTTGGGTGTGCGTGGGCACAGTGTGTTTGTGCAGGGCTCGGAACACGAGGTGAAGGAGGCCATAGCTGTCCTCAAACAGCTCGTGAAACTTCTGACGGGTCAGCCCTCACTTCCAGTAGCGGCGATACGTCGCTACACGAAAGCCCTCCGTGCTCATCCTGAAGTGGACGTGCTTGACGCGCTCAAGACGCCGGTGCTTTCCACCGGCCGGCGCCCACTTACCCCTAAAACTCTCAACCAGCGTTTGTACGTTGAGGCCATTGAGGCGAACGACTTGGTTTTCTCCATCGGCCCTGCAGGCACGGGTAAGACCTACTTGGCTATGGCAATGGCTGTGCGCGCACTGCTCGACAAGCAGGTCAAGCGAATCATCTTGACGCGACCTGCCGTGGAGGCCGGCGAGAAGCTCGGTTTCTTGCCAGGTGATCTGGCAGAGAAGGTGAATCCCTACTTGCGTCCGCTCTACGACGCGCTGCACGACATGATCGATGCGGAACGCGCGCAGAACTTGCTCCAGCGGGGCGCAATCGAAGTGGCGCCTTTGGCATTTATGCGAGGCAGAACGCTTAATAGAGCATTCGTTATTTTGGATGAAGCTCAGAATACAACACAGAGCCAGATGAAAATGTTCCTCACGCGACTCGGCTTTGATTCGAAGGCGGTGGTGACAGGGGACACCACCCAAGTTGATTTGCCTGCAGGTGAACGAAGCGGGCTGATCGATGCAGTGGAGAGGCTAAGTCCAATCGACGGCGTACGGATCCTACGATTTGGGAGAGACGATGTGGTGCGACACGCGCTGGTGCAACGAATAATCGAAGCCTACGAACCGTCATAGGTCCGCTGTGCATCCTTCCCTCCGTATGGCTTTCTGTCTCACCCTTCTCGGCAAGTGGGCAGCTTTTGCGGAGTACGCGTCGAACAGGTAGGCGTTTACCTCTCCAAGCCTATGCGGAAACCGTGATTTTTATGCCTTCGAGGGGGGGTGAACGCTTACTCGAACAGGGGCATGTTGCCTAGGGGGAGCTGATGACGGCGCAAGAACCAGTGGCTTCTGAGTCCATCCTCCGCGTGGTGCAACTTTGGGGGGACGTGATACTTGCCGAGGTCACTTTGACCTCGCCCAAGAGCGTAGTCATCGGCTCCGAGGTCGGGGCGATGTTTGTACTACCGGAAGGTTTGGTTGCGAAGCGCCATGTGACGCTCTTTGAGCATCGGCCAGGCGAAGGCTATCGGATCAAGCTGACCGAAGGCATGCGCGGCCAGCTGGTTCGAAACGGGCAAGAAGTAGCGCTGGAAAGCCTTCGTGAGGAACGGAGCGCGCTGATTCTTTCTCCGAGCGATCGAGGTCTCGTCTCCTTCGGCGATGTCTCCTTCTTCTTTCAGTTCACGGGTCAGGTGGCAAAGCCCAGACGTGGATTGATGTATGGGCAAGAAGCTCTTCACGCAGCTTTGCTCCTGTCGGTCTTGCTTCACGCAGCCCTTCTGCTCTTGATGTTCGCCGCTGCAAGCGAGCTAAGGGATCCCCTGGAGCCAGAAGGGTCCGCCATTGTACGCTTTCTTCTCGTGCCTTCTCTCGAAGAAGTGCCGCTGCAAGAAGAACCTTCAGCCGGTGCGTACTCCGCGGGCAAGGCTGCGGAGCCAATGCCCGAGGCGAGCTCCGCTTATCCTGACGAGGTAGGCGGTGGAGAGCGAGCAGAGGCTATAAGCGAAGCCAGAGAAGCCGTGGCCGAAGCCGGAGAAGCCGTCACCGAAGCCGGAGAAGCCGTGGACCAAGTGCCGGAGAGAAGCGGGTTCCGCGCGCTCGCATTAGGAGCGCCTGCGCTTGTCTTCCGCAAGCCGCAAGAGCTAGCAAGTGGGGCGGCACCGGCCGCAACAGTGTCACGTGGAGCAACAGTGTCACGTGGAGCAACAGTGTCACGTGGAGCAACAGTGTCACGTGGAGGAGATTCGAGCGGAGGCCCTGGGACACTGAGCGACTCAGCAACCGTCAGCCTCACCATCGAGGAGAGCCGCAGCTCGTGCTCGGGCGAGGCGATCACCGAGGAGGTGCGGTCGCATTCAGCGGCTGTGCGTGGCTGCTTTGAACAGGGGCTTCAGCGTGAGCCAAAGCTGCGAGGAAAGGTGCAGGTTACCTGGCGTATCGGCGCCGAAGGAGGCACCCGGACGGTGCAGATAGACGCGTCAACGCTCAACAACCCGCCGGTTGAAAGATGCATTGTAAGTGAAGTTAAGCGCTGGAGGTTTTCACCCCTCAGGAGGGAAGAGTGCACAGTGGCTTACACATTTACCTTGGGAGAAGGGCGCGGGTGAGGCGGGCCGAAGGGCGGGGGGTTTTGGTGGCGCGTGCCCTCCGCAGGGAGCGAGGAAAACCGACGATAGCTAAATCACCGGGTTCCATGTGAAGGCTCATCGATTTATGATGAATGGCATGAAGGTGAGTGGCTTATGAGTTTCTTTCGAAAAGTGAATATGGATTCCGGCAGCGAGTCTGTACAGCCAAGAGCTGAAACGGTGCCGGCTGCTGCCTTACATCATGAAGACGAGGCCCTGGATACGTTGATCAACATCATTCGCACCTTTGGCGCGCATGCATTTGATGTTGATACCAAAGGCATTCGGCACTTTCAGGAATCGAACGAGCTTTGGGCGCGCCATCTTGCCACAGGTTCTCCTCCTCCTGAAGGGGCCTCACGGGGGCATCGCAGGAGCGAAAGAGACTGGCGCGGCGTGCGGCACTTCGTGCGCCAGCGCAGGGAACGAGAACACAAGTACGTGACCGATCAGGTAGGGAACGTGCGGGAGCTTGTCTGGGAGGTGGTGGAAGGTCTGAGGGAGATGTCTTCGACGGCAACATCCGCTCAAGCCTCGGTTGATGGATGTTTGGAGCGCCTGCAGCATGCGGCGGCGGGTGACTCACTGGCTGAGCTGCGTCGCGCGGTGGCTGAGGTTGTCGGCGCGGTGAAGCAGACGGTCGCCGAGCAGCAGAAGCTTGCGGAGCAAGAGCTGCAGCGGATGGGTGCTCGTATGGCTGTTCTGCACGAAGACTTGAGCTTCGCACGCCGCCAGATGGAGCTGGACTCGCTCACGCAGCTGTATAATCGTGGCGCGTTCGACTCTCTGCTCGAAAAGTACGTCCGGCTCCACCAGATGATGTCGCGGCCGCTTGCCCTCCTCATGGTGGACGTTGACCATTTCAAGAGCATCAACGATAGCTTTGGCCACGTGGTGGGCGATCAGGTGCTCACGAAGTGCGCCGACACCATGGTTAAGACTTTTCCAAGAAAGCACGATATCGTTGCCCGGTACGGTGGTGAGGAGTTCGCCATTATCCTCTTAGACGTCGAGGCTTGTGACCTTTCCAGCGTCTCTCAACGAATGCTTAAAGCTATTCGCAAAGTGGAGGTGGAGGAGGTAGAAGAACCGCTGCTCGTGACGTGTTCTGTCGGGGCAGCAGCACTGAAGCTCGACGACACCCCAGACTTACTTCTGCGACGAGCAGATTCCGCGCTCTATCGCGCGAAAGAAGCAGGCCGCGATCGATTCGAACTGGGAGAAGCTTAGGCCCCTTAGGAAGCTCCGCTAGCCCCTCGCGGACAAGACGGAGTTGACCCCTCGGCCTGACCCGCAACAGCTTCGGAGCTCCGGGGGTGCGTCTAAAGAAGGCCAAACAGGGCGCGGTTGCGAATAAACCAGATGCGGTTAGCGAACTGCTGAGCCAAATGCTGTTCCGCTGGTGCAGCTAACAGGAGCCGCTGGCCGCTTCGTAGCGTGACCGAGACGGTGCGCTCGACCGGGTCGTAGTTTGCCTGCGCAATGTCTTCCCACGGCGTGAGCGACTCGCTTGCTCGGTCTTGAACCCAAAGGCCGTCCGTTCTAAGCGCGATGACCTGGTCCTGCCGGATGAGCTCCCGTAGGCCAAGCACGCTGTAGAGCGGGCCGCTCAGCGTCAGCATGGTGCCCAAGGTCGTGAGGACTGCGCCCGTGGTCTCCGGGCCACGAAAGCTCAAGACAACCCCGACACCACTAAGGAAGCAGCCGGCGCAGAGCAGACAGGCGCCGAAGGCAAGTTGCCGCAGTACAAGGCGGCTGATGCCATACCGATACCACTCGAGGATCCACACGCCGCGGCTCATAGTCGATGAAGTTTGAGGGTGTTCGTCCCGCTCGAGGGCGGCCATCCGACCACCAAGGCGAAGGCGTCGCCTCGCTTGCAGAAGCCCTCCCGTTCGACACGCTCTGCGGCCAACTTGAGGGCTTCCTCCAGATCTTTTGGAGCCTCCTCTAGGCGCGGAGATATACCCCAAGCGAGAGCCAGTCGCCGCGCTACCCGTTCTTTGGGTGTGACGGCCAATATAGGGGCACGGGGTCGGTACGAAGAAAGGAGCTTTCCCGTCCTTCCATCACGCGTGTAGGTCAGGAGAGCCTTGAGCGGCAATACAAAAGACATCAAGCCCGCAGCACGAGCGGCCGCATTGGCAAACCCCCATTCGCCAGTCATTGTCGGCTCCTTAATTCGACTTCCTTCGTCGGCGAGCCAGCCATCTTCGATATCCCGAACAATGGCATCCATCATCTTCACCGTCTCGACAGGGTAGCTTCCCGAAGCCGTTTCTCCGCTTAGCATGACCGCATCGCTTCCGTCGATGACTGCGTTCGCCACGTCAGCAGCTTCCGCGCGCGTCGGCCGAGGGTTACGCGCCATCGATTCCAGCATCTGCGTGGCTGTAATGACCACCTTACCGCGTTCATTAACTTCCCGGATGATTTGCTTTTGGACCCGCGGCACCTTCTCGGGTCCAAGTTCGACGCCGAGGTCGCCACGAGCCACCATCACGCCGTCTGCAGCGTTAAGGATCGCGGACAGCTGCTCCAGGGCCTCTGGCTTCTCAATCTTGGCGATGACCGGCGTACCTTTGGCCAGACTTTGAGCTTCGACAACTTCGGCCGCGCTACGCACGAATGAGAGCGCTAGGTAATCCACATGGAGGTGGTCTACGGCAAAAGCCAGGTCACGCCTATCTTTCTCGGAGAGAGCGGGCGCGCTTATCGTTACGCCGGGCAGATTGAGCCCCTTGTTGTTGGAGAGGGTGCCGCCCACTATCACACGGCACACGACGTCGCTGCCGTTTACTTCCTCTACTTGAAGTCGAAGGAGGCCATCGTCTAGGAGGATGCAGTCGTGCGGCTTTACGTCTTTTGGGAGGTGCGGGTAGGTGACAGAGACCCGCTCTTTATCACCAGAAACCGCCTCCGTAGTGAGCGTAAACTTCTGCCTCACGTCAAGATGCACTGCGCCTTCAACGAAGCGGCCGATTCGCATCTTCGGGCCACCCAGATCGGCCAGAATGGCGAGCGGTCGCCCCGCTTTATCGGCCGCCGCACGCACCCTCTCTGCCGCTAAGGCATGATTTTCATGCTCCCCGTGCGAGAAGTTGAGTCTGGCGCAGTCCATACCCGCGGCAACAAGCGCTTCAATGATATCGGAATCCACACTCGCGGGTCCGAGCGTACATACTATCTTTGTTCTACGCATGAGCCTCACTTCCGAGGTGCTGTAACTTCTTTACTAGAAGCTCTACTCGCAACGTTTCGCGCCAACGCACGATGTTCCTATGAAGGCGCTTAGGTGTACCACATATGCCGACAGGCGCTGTCACTAGATCGTGTTATATTACCGGAGACGTGCATGTCAGACATAGTGAAACCAGCGGATTCGACTTCTCAGTTTCTGCAGTCGGAAGGGCTTTCAGAGGCAGAAGGCGCTGCTGATCTCGGGGAGCCTGCGCGGGACTGGCCCGAAAGCATTGGCGGAAGCGCCTCTGAGGTTAGGGCAGGTGGGCCGCTTAACGGCGCGGGAGAGTCTGGCATTGCCCCCGACGGCGCGGGAGAGTCTGGCATCATCGGAGCGGATAGGCCTCAGGTTGAGCAAACAGATGCTTTGGCTCCGGAAGGTGCCTCACACGCAGAAGGCGCCTCGAAAGCGGACGCACCCGGGCAGATTGAAGGTGCAGGTGCGGCAAGTGCTTCGCTCCGAATCGACCGTGAGCGTCTAGCGACTCTCGCTGCGCGTGTGCGAGAGGGTCAACTCACAGCTGAACAGGCTGGTCAGAAGCTTGTGGACTCGGCGGTCGATCGCGTCGCGGGATCGCTTCCTGAGGCCGAACGCTCTTACCTCCGTGCACAGTTGCTTGATGCCATGGGTAGCAACCCTCTTCTGCAGTCAATCATGCGGGATCTTCACAAGCTGGAGCGGCGAACGTAGAACCTGGTTGGGAGGGCTGGAACCTGGTTGGGAGGGCTGGAACCTGGTTAAGAGGCTGAAACTCAGTCCACAAGAGCTAACACCGGGTTGCGTAGAGTCAGTCTGCCTTAGCGGCATCATGTTGAGGCGTATGTTCGTCCTGAGCTGAAACGTACGAGCGATATACCTCGCGATCAAAGTATAGAGGCCTGGACTCCTGCTCTGACTGACGTGAGTGAAGCGCCTCCAACACAACTTGAAGCGCTTCCCATCGCATGGTCATCCGGTAATAACGGTCGGCGTCTACCTCGCCAGACACTTCCAGCGCTGCGACGGCTGCATTGCGATCGTCATCCAACATCTGGAAGTGCGCCCCGTAGCCGGCTGCATCGTCTCCCAGCAACGCTTCCATGGCCACGCCGACCGGATTAAAGAAGAGAAAGCACCGCACGAACTCGAGGCGACACGCCTGCGGTGTCTGTATTGGGAAATGCCATCGAACATCGTGCGACTTACGGATGGTCTCGCCAAAATACGCGCCTGCGCAGCTCGCCAAGAGGGTTAGGCTTTCTTCCGAGTTGCGACCGCTGACGCTCGAGAGGTAGTGATCGAGAATCGGTAAGGTCTCCTGGTTGTAATCCAACTTAAGTTGAAGTGCATCATCGACGATTCTGACGCAGGTAGCCGCCAGATCGGTCACCTCGTCTTGAATGTCCTTGGTCACGGCAGCAGGGTAGCACGATCTCTGATGTCGAAGAAGCGCGCAACGGTGCGTGTTGACGGGTTGGGAAGCTCAGCGTACTGTGAGACCCGCTTTAACTGGACGAGAGGCTCTTTTCTCATCAACGTTGAACCCGTTCCGCGAGGCCATGTATGCTAATGAACGACATGAGTCGTGTGAAAGGGTTACGGCGAAACGACCTGTGTTTTGCCTCAACGGCCTTTGTGTCGGATGAGGGCCTGCTACCAACCTGCGACTAAGCCGCATCCCCTACACCATGCGAATCGGCATCTTCAGCGACGTTCATGCAAACTACGAGGCTCTTCTGGCTGTGTTACAGGCTTACAAGAGCGAGTCCATCGACGTGTTCTACTGTCTTGGTGATGTGGTAGGCTATGGCGCCAGCCCCAATGAGTGCGCCGACCTCGTCAGGAAGGTTGCAGAGGAGACGATACTCGGCAACCACGACGCGGCTGTGGCTGGAAGGATGGACTACTCGTATTACTACGAAGCGGCCAGGAACGCCTTGGACCAGCATGCCTCGTGGCTCTCGCCGGAGAACCTGGAATGGCTTAAGGCACGGCCTTACAAGTTGGATTTGCCAGAGCACCGGATGTTGTTGTGCCACGGCTCGCCCGCTCATCTGAAGGATTTTGAGTATATCTTTGCTCCGGAACAAGCGCGGGAGTGTCTAGAGATGTGGGACGACCTTGGCGCCCTCACTCTCATTGGTCACTCTCACCTCTGCAAGGTGTTCGCGATGCAGAAGGATGATGTGGAAGAGCTTCCACCTCAGGGCTTTGAACTTAAAGAGGGCTACAAATACATCGTCAGCGTGGGGTCGGTTGGCCAACCCAGGGACTACGACAACCGCGCTTGCTACACGATCTTCGACACCGATGCGCGAAGGTTCGAGTTCAAGCGGGTGGAGTACGACATAGAGAGTGCAGCCAGTAAGATCTTTGAGCGAGACCTAGAGCAAAACTTCGGTCATCGGCTGTTTGTAGGGGTCTAGGTGTGCTCTAGGGGTTGGGAGCGGTTCTGAGGTTGGGAGCGGTTCTGGGTTTGGGATTACCGTAGGACCGTCATCGTAGGCAGGTCTGTCTAACCAGCCCAGTCCAGCGACTCTGCCCGTCCCATGGGCTGATGAGGGTAACCTCTTGCATCGAGCCGATGGGAGAAACCTTCGGTGTTGCCGGAAACCTCAGCGCGCTGCTCAGTTGTCGCCTATCTTGGATTGGTCCGGCAAAGCCTATGGCCTTGAGATGAAGCCCGAGGCTCGAGGCGAGCTGGGCGAACTCATGCATCGGAGTGTCGCAATGCACCGCGACGTTCCGGTAGCCAGGCGACGGACGCCAATCTCCCGTTTCCACACTTACGGTATGGGTCTCGCTTTGAAACACCTGGCCAACGGCGCGCGCGGTTTGACGCCATTGCAGCTGACGAGCGGCAGCAGACGGCGAAAGGCGGCCACGTGGAATCTGCTGCTCCATCTCTTCTAGAGCGGTGTGTAAAGCGTGCGCGAGAGTTTTCGCGGAGGAATGGTTGCCATCGGTCACAACAACCTGAGGCGATAAGCAGCCTTGCTGATCGAAAGCGCAGATGTCCACTGCGGCCGCCCTCGCTGTGGCTTCGACATCCAGCCCTTTGCTTTGAACAAAGATCAGACCAATGCCATGCCCGTGCTCAATCAGCGGGATCTCTGGCGGAAGTTCCGCGCGAACCCTCTGCATATGGATGTCGCTGCCGTAGGCGATAGCCACTTGAGCGCCGCCCATCACCTGCTGAAAGCTCGACACTTCACGCCAGTCGCAGACGTGTAGCTTGAGCATGGAACCCACACGCGTACTCAGATGCCTGCAGTGAGCAACGAAGCGGGATGCGAAGGGCCACACCTTTTCTGGACACGCAATGGTCAGGCGTGCTCCGAGAAGCAAGGGATGCGGCGCAGCGTGCACGAGCGCACTGAAGACATTTCCGGCAAGCAGGAGAGCGACCTGATCTGGCGCCTGAAGGTCATCGCCTTCCGGCACACTGCTCAGCAGCTCCCGCCATGCTCCGGAGCTGCTGAGCGGCTGCACTTGCGTTGTTAGCGCCCACGCAACCATGGGGGCAGAAAGGCCTGTAGAAGAGCTAAGCTCTTGGCACAACGCCTCTCCCTCGGCAGAGGTGGCATCTGAAAGCGAGCGACATGCGTCCTGCAAGACCGTCGCAACATGCTGAGCAGCTATGGTTGATGATGTCATGGGGCTGTGCTTCAGCTCGAGTGCTTCAGCTCGAGTGCTTCAGCTCGAAGGCTGGGTGCCGTCTTCTCGTAGCGCCTGCCACGCTGTGAGGGAGCATCCGCGTTCTACGGAGGCAGGATCGCGGCCTAAGAGCTGAACCTCGTTGTTCTGAACTTGGCCTAGGTCGGCAGTTTGGATCATGCAGCTGGAATCAATATTAGCCACGTCGTCGATGCGCAGCACACCCACCTGACCCGCAGGAAGAGCCTGTCCGGTAGCGGGGTCTAATGTGGAGACGCGAACCCATCCCGGAATACGATAGCGCGATGCATTCTGTGCTCCTTGTGCGTAGAACTGGCTAGAAAGCTCTGTCATTCCGTACTCCGTGTAGATGCTATCGGGAGACAAGTTGAACATGTGGGCAAGCTGATGACTTTGCTCCTCGACCGGAACTTCGCGCGCGCGGCCCTTCATGCCCCCGGTGTGCATCAGCCTGCTGCCTTGCGGCAACGACCAACGCTCCTCGCCGATGGCCGCGTGCGCATGTGCGAACGCGAAAGAGGTACCAAGCAGGACCAGAGGTTTAGCCAAACGTTGGCTGCGTCTGAGAGTGGTACGCAGCGCGGCATCGTCGATGTGGTTATCGATGTAGACGTACTGAACATGCTCTCCATACCAGCTAACGAATCGATCAAGCATGAAGGCTAGAGAGGAGTGCGGTGCCTCGCTAGCAGACGGCGCCAAAATGAGCAGATCGGCAGATTTCAATCCGCGAAAGAGAGACATCTGCGCAGAAGCCCGTGCTGCCATTTCATAAAGTTCCAGGTTTTGGAAATGGTGCACGCCTTTAGCGTCTCTGGTCGTTCCAGAACTAATGAAATGGCAACACTCTTCGGAAGCGGCAAAGGTGGCGATCCGCCTGTGACGGAAGAGGTCCGTCGGCGTCGCCGTGAAATCATCTAAGTGACGCTGCTCGTGAGGCTGCTTCAATTGAAGCAGCGCGAGCTCTGGGATCTGGGAAATCTGCCATGCCGCCATGTCCGAGAGAAGCGCATCCCGCGTTCTTGAATCTTCATCGCCATGGCGAAGCTTGTAAATCAGGTGCGCTGCTCGGCGGTGTAAGGCGTCTCTCATAGCGCATCGATCTCCAGACCTTTGAAGACCCGCAGCGAAATAGATACAAAGGAGCTAAAGGCCGCGTGGCTCATGGTGAGAGCCGGCGTGAGTGTCAGCACCTGACCTCGGCTGCCCCCTGTGAGAGTAATGAATCCCTCTTCTAGAAGCCGTTGGCACGCCTGAAGACAAACCTTCTCGTCGACGCATTCAACACCAAAGAGCATGCCGATCGTGCGGACCTCCTTGATGTGCGGCAGCTGCTCAAGGCTTTTTAGAGTTCCAGCAAAGGCCGCGCTCCGACCCGCTAGAGCAGATTGAAACTCTGGATCGCGTAGGATGCGCAACACAGCGAGAGCTGCGGCGCAACCGAGTGGATTGCCGGCGAAGGTGCTTGTGTGAAGAGCCTCTTGATTAGCAGGGCCCCACGCTTGCATGACCTCATAGGGGGCCATGCAAGCGCTGACTGGAAGACCCCCCCCGAGGGCCTTGCCTGTGCAGATGATGTCGGGGCATACGCCTGCGGCTTCAGACCGCCAGAGGCTGCCACACCGGTAGAGCCCGGTGTAGATCTCATCTGCGATGAATGCAGCTCCGCGGTCCTGCGCACGACGCTTCAACTCAACGAGGAACGAAGCAGGCGCAGGATGGACACCTCCTCTGCCGAGCACAGGTTCGATTAAGACTGCGCCTATCGGCGCCTCAGCCGCATCCCAGAGTTTATCAAGAGCACGAAGCGCATCGTTCACCTCGTCGCGCGTATCCTTGAGGGGAAAGGGAGCGAAAGAGACATGTGGGTTGAGCTGACCGGAGAAGGGCGAGCGAAAGCTCTCGCGGAATCCACACGCGGCCAGTGGTGCGTACGCGAGACCATGGTAGCTGCCGCAAAAAGCCATCACCCCGGGCCGGCCCGTGTACATCACCGCCGTTTTGAGTGCGGCTTCAACGGCGTCTGAGCCACTTAGCCCTAGAATTACTCTGGCATCGCGCCAGGGCGATAGACGGACGAGCTCCTCAAGTAGCTCGACTTTTGCAACTGAAGGATGCACATCACCGAGAGCGTGGGGTAGCATCTGCAGCTGCTGTGCGACAGCGCGATTGACCTCCGGATGACAGTGCCCAAGCGCCGCTACGCCAAAGCCTGCGACGAGGTCAACGTAGGTTCGACCCATCACGTCGGTGACGTGGTCACCCGCACCCGCCTTATAAATTATCGGGTCGAAAGCCGCACCAGCGGTTTCTGCTCGACGCGCTCGCCGCTGGGTAAGCGAAGGGCATTCACTCGCAGCGAGGCGGTCGACCCATGAACGGTCCGCTTCTCCTCCATCGCCGTGGCTCGATGGGACGCGTTTGTTTACCGACTCATCCATCCGCAGCTCGGAGACTGACTGACGTCTTGCAGCCGTGCCAGCCTTGGCTCACATTCGAGCCGAGTGACGCAGAGGGTGGCGGTGACGCAGAGGGTGGCGGTGACGTAGCGGCTACCTTCCAGCCTCGATGGAACCTAGCCCAGCCGAGGCTGCTCACCTGTCAGCGTTCACCCCCCAAGCCTATGCGGTTTTCGAGGGTGTTTCAGCCTCGAGCGCGCCCGCACGGCTAGGAGGCGCGCACTTTATGCGTAAAGACGACGCCGGAGGACGAAGCCGATGCTGGAACATCCTCGGAATGGAGTTCTCGTCGTTTCACTCCTGCGATCCCAGTGGTTTTTATGCCTTCGAAGGGGGGCTGAACACTTACGCTCACTTGCCGGCTGTGGCGGAGGTTGGTGGTCAGGGCGCTGCCTGCCAAGGGTAGAGCAGCAAGCCAACCTCACGTATGTTCCTTAGAATCGTGGGATTGGTGATGTTGATCAGAGAAAATGCTGGCCAGGCCTCATGAAGCACCACGGCGAGTCTTTGCGAAAGCTCTTTGGCGTCGAGTGGGTGCCGCCCGTCAATGTATATCGCTACACATGGTTCGGCTTTTGCGCTCTGCTCTGTGATGACGTTGGCTAGATACGCCAGCTCCACCTCGGGAAACGCACTTACCGCCGCTGAAGCTTGGTGCAAAGCATCTTTGGAGGGAAGGGTTCGGGGGGAGAAAAAGGACCAGCTGCGCTCGGACTCTTGCAATGGAGGAGCTGCGACGACCGGGGCGAACGACCAAACGCCGGAAGGCGTCTTGGCTGAGAGAGGTGTTCTGGCTGGCAGAGCCGTGTTGGTGCTTCGGGGCGTCTTAGTGCTTCGGGGCGTGTTGGTGCTTTGAGGTACTGCGTGCGTTCGTGGACCGCCATCGGCGGAGGGAGGGGGAACGGCTCTTGCTCCCGAGGCTGATTCCGCCGGCCGGTGCGAACGTGGGGAAGGCGGCCGAGATGACGCGATAGCTTCTCGAAGCTGAGCTGTGATGCGTCCGGCACCTGCGTAGGGACCCGTCGGTGGGTTGCTTCTAGATGCAGCGAGCAACGATCCAAACTCTTCGCGCTCAATCTCGAGCGCATGTTCACTGCCGATGTCTACTACCAGGTAAGGGTAGTTGCGGTCCGACGCCAGCTGGATTAGACGCGCCACCTCGTGTTCAGCATGTGAAACAGTGCCGTCCGAGCCCATCCATCCGTAGCGCATAGCTGCCCTGTTCAAACTGTCTGTTCCGGAGAAGACCGCAAGAGCGCTCTCACGCTGCCTGTTGATCAGGGTTCGGAGCGCCTGCGAGTTTCCGTTAAGGGTGGGGACCAGCGCCTTTCGCTGTAGAAAGGCAAAGAGCGCATCCACCTTAGCCTGACCGCCCTGCGGAGCGTCTCTTAGAAGGCGCCTGAGAGGTTCAAGCGACGGATCGTTGCGCTTTGAGCTAGCTTTGGCCATAGGTGTGAGTCATCAAGTGGGCGGATAATACCATTGAATGGCGAGCTAATGCGACTAAAGCTTCACGCGGAAGCGTGTCTTGGTCGGCTCTTGACAGGCGAGACCTCCTTACTACGATGTCGGCTTTCGTGCGTGCATGCCCAGGTAGCTCAGTCGGTAGAGCAGAGGACTGAAAATCCTCGTGTCGGCGGTTCGATTCCGTCCCTGGGCACTGATCTTTTATTGCCTTGATTGCTGGGTTTCCAGTGGCTAGCTCTCCGGGTCTGCCCATGGCAAAGGTGTCTGCTGACTGAGTAGACGCTAAAGCTTGTACTTCTTGAGTCGCCTCAGCAGCTGGTAGCGCGAAAGCTCTAGCTTCCGCGCAGCTGCACTGATGTTTCCCCCTGTGCTTTGAAGCGCACGCACGATCCGCTCCTGTTCTTCTTTGGCCCACTGGGCACGGATGTCGCTGAGCGAGGACTCCGCAAGTGTCTCTTGATTCAGAGGTGGCGGCAGTGAGCTCAAGCGCCCATTGCGAAGACGGTACTCCCGCGGAGCCGCGTTCAGGCTCTCACTTACGCGCCTTCGGTCCGCGGGGGGTGGGGTCAGCGACGGCTGTCCTACTCTTTTTGGCCTCTCCAGGAAGTGCTTGAGCACGGGAAACGCCTCGAGCGTCAGCTCTCCCTCCGTTGACAGAAGCGTCGCTTGCTCGATCATGTTGCGCAGCTCGCGAACATTGCCAGGGAAGGGGTAGCGCAGGAGTGCGGAAATGACATCCGCATGCAATGTAGGTTCCCTTCTACCCAGCGTGCGGGACCGCTCGCGGATGAAGTGGCTTGCAAGGAGAAACAGGTCGTCGCCGCGTTTGCGTAGAGGTGGAAGTTCCACCACGAAAACCTCAAGTCGATAGCGCAGGTCGGCGCGGAAGCGGCCCTCGTCGACAGCACGGCTCAATCTTCGATTGGTTGCGGCTACAATGCGGGCATGAAGGTGCCGCGTCTTCGTACTTCCAACGCGTGTAAACTCCTTCTCCTCAAGAAGACGAAGTAGTTTCGCTTGAACGTGGAGCTCCAGCTCTCCAATTTCGTCTAAAAAAAGCGTGCCGTTTCCTGCGGCCTCCACACGTCCGATCTTGCCTTGAACGGCGCCGCTAAACGCACCACGCTCGTGCCCGAAGAGCTCGCTCTCGACCAATGTGCTGGGGATAGTGGTGCAGTCTACAGCTACAAATGGCGCGGAAGCGCGTCCAGAACTTTTATGAATGGAACGCGCTACGACGCCCTTGCCTGTGCCCGTTTCCCCCGCGACAAACACGATGGTGTCATCGGAGCTGGTTAGCGCCTCCAACCGCAACTTGAGTGCCTTCATCACCGGGCTCTCCCCAATGAGGCCGAAGGGTTCCGCTCGCGCCGTGCGGGGTGGAGGGAAAGCGCTTAGGTGCCTTTCTAGCAGTTGTTCAACTCGGCGTTTGAGGGGGGCCAGCCCTTGGTTGCCACCCTGACCTTTGCTGATGAAATCGGTCGCTCCGCGCTTCATCGCCTCCACTGCAACGGCCACATCGGCGCAGGCCGTTGCGATGATGATCGATGCTCCTGGATGCGCAGTCTGCACTTCGTCGATGAGCATGAGCCCATCGTGATTAAGAACGTCCGCGATCACCAACTCAGGTGAGTGTTCGGCTAAGAACACGTGCGCATCGCCTAGGCTCGCGGTGCCGCAAACCTCTAATCCTGAGCGGCTGAGCTCCTGCTTTAGAGATAACGTAAAACGCTCGTCATCATCGATGATCGCGACTCGACCCGGCACCTGATGATGATATCGGGATTCGCCCCGTACGCCTACATTTGCGTGATGAGCCGGCAAAGTTAGCTCGGTCTGCCCCAGTAAAACGAACGGCCGGAAAAACCGAATGCGAGCCCAGGCGCGGCTCTGCACCCGGGCTTAGCGCCGCTCTGCACCCGGGCTTAGAGACCGAACGTCAGCAGTCGCCGCCCTGCGTCGAGGCCACATGATGTACGCGGCGATCGGTAACCACCGAATGCACAGCAACGTCGTTCGGCGTTTGCGGCAGCTCCATCACCAGCTGAAAGTCGAACGCCACAGCGACGCGACAGGCGCTCGGCATCTGCACCAGGACCTGGTCGTAGAAGCCCCCTCCATATCCTAGACGGTATCCTCGCTCGTCAACGGCTAAGCAAGGCAGCACGATTAGGTTCACCTTATCTGCGGACACCCACACATCCTCAAGCGGCTCCGGGAATCCGAGCGCGTTTCGTCTAAACGCTGAATCCGGCTTGAGCTGCTTGAACTCCATGTGTTGGCGAGTGGCTTCGCTTGGCACACACAGCTCCACCCCGCACTCAAATGCGCAGCTGTGAAATGCGTCTAGTTCCACCTCGCCAAGGATCGGAAGGTAAGTGGCTACATTCAGGGCTCGGTCATTCGACAAGGTACGACTCAACTTCTCGCATATCTGGGATGAGCGGAGACTACGAGCGCTTGCTGGAATCTGCATACGCAGGGCCCGCAGTTGCGCCCGTATCCGCTTCTTGGCTTCGTGCCGTATCCGCAGCTCGTCGCTGCCATTCATCGAGAGGATGTTTTGGCGAGAGAGTTGTCGATGAGAGCGAGCGCCTTCGTCACGGTTTCCTTTGCGTCGCCTTCCAGACGATGCAGCGATTCACGCAACCGCAGCGTCTCATCGGCCAAATCGAGAGCCGCCGCCAGGAGCAGCTGAGACGTCGAAAGGGGACGCTTTGCCCGCTTTTGAACAGCCTGAACGCGCTCTCTTACAGCGAGCGCCACTTCCTGAAGCCGACCTTCATCTGTGTCGGTAACGACGTGGAAGTTCACGCCGTCAATCTTCAAGTCCACTCTGTTGGCCATAGGACGGTTTTCAAGCAAGGGATAAGATTTATGCGCTTGGAGCCGCCAAGTCAAGCTCGGCTCACAATGGCGCCTTCTGCCGGGAATCAAAGATCTTGTGCACGCGCCGTTATCGACCAAGGGGAGTGTTCCCGCAGAATGAATCAAGGTGATTGAAGGTGCAGGCACTTCTCTACCACTTCGTGCAAGAGACTGGTCTACCGGCTTCGTGCAAGAGGTTGGGCTCAATGCTGAAACTTCCAGGAGTGAGTTAGTGTGATTGAGACGGCCTGTTTTTCATGCGGAGCGCCCCACTCGATGCGTGAGTCCCGTGTTCCACCGCAAGGCTTGAAGGTTCGCTGCCCTTGCGGCGCCTCCTTCAAGATCTCGCCTGACGGCCGCACCAGCGAGCACGGCCGCAACGAGGCTGCGTCTGCGGCGGCTCTTCTGCCTCCGGCACACGTGGAGGAGCTCGAGCTGGAGGAGATGGATGAGGATTTTCAGCTGGAACTCGGCAGCGTCCCTCCCTCTAAGGTGCCATCGGGAGGTGGTCCACCTGACCTGCCGGCCCCTGTAAAAGAAGCCGCCTTGCCGGGCCGGCCTTCGCTGCGTCCCGCCCTGCACCCCGCCCCGCACCCCGCCCCGCGCCCTGCTCCACCACCCGATGATCTTCCGGGGCTGCCGCATGGCGGTGACCTACCTGGCCGCACAGGCGGCGACCTACCTGGCCGCACAGGCGGCGACCTACCTGGCCGCACAGGCGGCGACCTACCTGGCCGTACAGGCGGCGACTTGCCTAGGCCTCAGGGGAGGTGGCGAGGCGAGGGAGGGTTGCCCGGGCGTGTGGAGGTGGTTGCTGAAGTGCCCAATGTGGTAAAGCGAAAAGCCAAGCTTCGACTTCAACCGCGGAATGCCTCCGAGTTTCAACTTGACGATGAGATGACCGTGGACGCCCACGGCTTACCGTTCCCTAGTCCCGCAGAAGCAGACTCGAGTCCCGCAGAAGCAGACTCGAGTCCCGCAGAAGCAAGCTTGGGAGACGATGCAGCGAACTTCGAACTTCCCTCGATTGACTCTAATCCACCAGAGAGCAGCAGTGCCGAGGCTGCTTGGGGTGGGTTGGGAGACGACGATGTGACGGCCGCTGCCGTTGTACCCAACGTGTACCTTCAGCAGCACAGTGCGGCGCATTCAGCGGAAAATCTGCCAGGTTTAGAGAGCGCTCCGCCGGGCTTTGGTGTGCTCCAACTGGACATGCCATCTGAGCTCTCGCCGCCTGCGTCGAGAGCTGCCGCGCAGGTGGCGTCGGCCGCTGCCAAGCAAGCTTCCGCATCGGATGCCACTTCTGTGTCTGCGGCGCCTTCTGCACCTACGACCGGCTCATCGCTTGAGCTAGAGACGGAGGCGGGAAAGCAATCGAACGTAAGCTCGGCTCCCGCGCAAGCTTCTGCAGCGAGGGCGGTGGACGTCGCTGCCGTAACAAGTCAGACCGGCCCAACAAAAGCACAACCGAAGTACCTTGTCCCCTTATCCCTGACTGCCGCCGTGGTGTTCCTCGTTCTTGGCGGCGGCGCGCTGCTTTCGCAGACTGCGCACGGCCTCTTCGGCATCTACTACGTCGAACGTTTTCTCCCCAGTGCGGGAGGCGCAGACCGCTTGCCAGCGCTGTTTCAACAAACGGAGCAACTGGCATCGAGCGATACGTTTGGCGACATGAGGCAAGCGCTCAAGTTGCTCGCCAAAGAACGTGAAAGGAACGGGCTCAATCGGAAGCTGCTCTCGTATAGCCTCCTTCAGGAGGCGATGTTTCAGCTGCGCTTCGGCACTTCTCCTCGTAGTGAGGCGCGGGCAACGGGCATCCTTGAGCGGCTGAAAAGGCGCCACTACGATGCTCCCCAGGTGGCGCTAGGGCGTGCTGCTTTTGCGCTGAGCCAAGACAACATAAGCGAGGCCAAACAACTTCTAGTGCAAGCTCAGGCAGCTCACGACGACCAAGGCTACCTCGACCTTCTTTCGGGAGAGCTGGCGCTTAAGGAGCAGCAGCCTGAGCGAGCGGTTCGATTCTTTGCCGCAGCGACGCAAAGCGGCAGGTTAGGTGCGAGGGCGCTTTGGGGATTAGCTCGCGCCCGAACGCAAGCTGCAACCCATGTTGAAGACTCTCGGAGGGCGGTTGAAGCTGTGCTCGACCATTCTCCGACACATGCTGCTGCGTTAGTGGCGCACGCGCAGAGCCTCCGTCAGCAGCAAGATGCAGCTGGCGCCATAAAGGTTGCGCGGCGTGCTGCAGGCGAGGAGTCTGTGGCCGGAAACTACGTTCGCGCCTCCAACGAAGATCGCGCCAGTGCATGGACCTTGCTGGCGCAGCTCTACGAGTCTTCGAAGGCGTGGGGCAAGGCCACTAAATCCTACGAACAAGCACTTGCTGCAGATCCTGATCGGGGTTGGGCTTTGGTTGGCGCGGGTCGCTCGCTGCTTCGCGAGCATCGCTACAAGGAGGCTCTTGCCCGCTTCTTCGCAGTGACAGAACGGAAAGCTGTAGCCGGCAAGGCGTCTGTGGGACCCATGTTTGCAGCGCAGCTTGGAGCGGCCCGAGCGATGAGTGAGCTTGGGCAAAAGCAACAGGCAGCTCAGCTTCTCGCAAAGCTTGCCAAGCAAGAGCCCGACGACTGGGAGATTCAGATCGAACTTGGCCGCGCAATGCTTGCCACCGGCAATTCAGAAGTGGCAGAACAGCATCTACGACGCGCGGTCCAACTCGCTCCCGGCGAGTTTGCCGGCTACTTAGCGCTTGCTGAACTCTACCTTCAAGCGGAGCAGAAGGGGCGGATTCCAGGCCTCTTTCGCGAGGCACATAAGAGGGTCGAGTTTGGCTCCGATGCTTATCGGCAGCGCGCGCAGTTTGAGCTCTCCCGTGGTGAAGAGAGCGCCGCAATCACGTACTTCCGCAAAGCGCTTGAGGAGTCTCCCCGGGACACCAGTGCTCTTTTTGGCCTGGCGCACGCGTTGCGTCGTCGCGGCGACTATCAGAAGGCGGAAGAAACGTTCACGGAGCTTGAGGCTTTAGATCCGCACTACCCGCGGCTAGCGGTGGAGCACGGGCTTGTGTACGTGGCGCTGGGGCAGGCTGACCGTGCCGCGCAAGCATTTAAGGAAGCGCTCGAGGAAAGACAAGACGATGCGCAGCTACGCCTGCGGTACGCATCTGCACTGTTTGCCAAGGGCGCCTATGATCAGGCTGAAGTGGAACTTGGCAAGCTTGCCAAAACGCTGCCCTCATCGGCAGAAGCTTCCTACTTCCGCGGTCGAATCGTTCTGGAACGGGGGAATGCCGGTGAGGCGGAAAAGCATCTCGGACGCGCGGCAGCCTTGGATGCTACGCGTCCGGAGTTTCTTGCTTACCACGCTATGGCACTGCTGGAGCGGGGGTCATTGGGGCGCGCCCTCAGCGAAGCCAGAAAGGCGCTTGCACTGAGCGCCGACGATCCGGTTGCGCATTGGGTGCAAGGTAAAGTTCAGCTGCGCAGCGGAGCTGCTCGTGATGCATTGGCAAGTTTTGAGCGTGCGCTGAAACTCAAGCCTGAAATGCTTGGTATCTACGCTGACCTGGGAGCGGCTTACGACCAGCTTCGCAAGGTCGACGAGGCAAGCTCCGCCTACAAGCGAGCGTTGACCTACGACTCATCGCGAGGTGACTGGTGGTATAAGCAGGGGCAGCTTCTGCTCGACCTCGGCAAAGCGAAGGAAGCAAAAAGAGCTTTTTTAAGAGCCACCGAGCTTACTGAAGATGCAGGCACCAGCAGTTGGGCAGCCAATGCGCATCGCGCGCTGGGCGACATGCTAGCGAAGAGTGGTCAGCGCAAGGCTGCCCTCACGCATTACCAGCGCTACCTGACGCTGGTTCCAACGGGGAGTGAAAGTCAACGTATCAGGAGCGTTGTTTCCAATCTCGGAGGAACAACCTAAGCAGCTTTTCAAAGGCGGTGCAGGCGTGCCTTCCCACTTGCTGAACGTCCTCGTGTGTTAGAGGCTCCTCCGAAAGACCGGCAGCGTAGTTGGTAAGGCAGGAGACACCGACGACCCTTGCTCCAAGCTGTCTTGCAGCGATGCATTCCAGCACCGTGCTCATGCCCACCGCGTGCGCGCCGAGCCGTGCCAGCATGGTAACTTCTGCAGGCGTCTCGTAGCTTGGACCGAGAACTCCGGCGTACGTCCCCTCACGCAGCCGCAGGCCTTCGCGGGCAGCGTGGTCGAGCAACACCTGTCGGAATGCCGCGTCGTAGGCATTCGCCATGTCAATGAAGCGAGGCCCACCCACCTCTCCGGGAGCTATTAAAGGCGAGTGGCCAGTTAGATTGAGGTGGTCGCAGATCACCATGAGCTCTCCAGGTTGCCACTCAGGCACGAGATTTCCTGCGGCGTTGGTGAGAACGACCGTGTGGGCGCCGAGGTCGATGGCTGCGCGTAGTGGAGCGACAACATCAGAAGCGCGATGCCCTTCGTATAAGTGTAGACGGCCGTCCAGGATCGCCACATCGACTCCCTCGAGTGAACCGAAGACGAACTGGCCGCGGTGGCCTGCTACGGTGGCTGCTGGAAGCCTTTCAAGCTCAGCATATGGAAGCCTTTCGGAGCACTCCACACTATCGGCCACTCGCGAGAATCCAGAGCCCAACACCAGCGCGACCTCCGGAGGGCGTTGCACGCGCTGCTTTAGTTGCGCGCCAAGGCTTTCCTGCACCGTCACGTGAGAAGCGTAGCGCGCCTACGCCTGCGCGTCAGCTTCTCCGCTGCAGGGCGCTTTTCGCTTGCCAAACTTAGTTGGATGGACTACCCCATCCGGCTCGGAGGGAGTACCGTGTACGCCGTTATTCGAACTGGTGGAAAACAATACCGTGTGAGCGCAGGCGATCGGCTTCGTGTTGAGAAGCTAACTGCTGGCGTGGGTGATGAAGTGGAGCTTGGCGAAGTGCTGATGATCGCTCCATCTTCTGACGGCGTGAGTAACAACGACGGCAATGTGCACATCGGAAAGCCATTCGTAGAGGGCGCGAAGGTTTTGGCTAAGGTGGTCGGCCAGAAGAGAGACAAAAAGATCATCGTATTCAAATTCCGCCGACGCAAGGGCTACCGCCGCAAAAATGGTCATCGCCAGCCTTACACGGAGCTCGAGGTCCTGAAAATTCACTCCAAGTGAGAGGTCGCGCAAGAGCACACCTCTCAGATTGGTGCAGGTTCGCTGGGCGGTGCGGGTTCGCTAGTCAAAGAGGATAGGCTTGTTGGTCAAGAAGGACTTGTTGGTCAAGAAGGATAGGAGAAGCACGTGGCACATAAGAAAGGTCAAGGGTCAAGCCGCAACGGACGCGACTCAAACGCGCAGTACCGAGGCGTGAAGTGCTATGGCGGTCAGGTTGTTCCGGCTGGCAGCATTCTTGTAAGGCAGGTCGGCTCTAGCTTCCACGCAGGAAGAAATGTGGGCACGGGCAAAGACTTCACTCTGTGGGCCCGTGTAGACGGTCGTGTCACGTTTGAGCGACAAGGTCGCAACCGCAAACGCATCAGCATTCAGCCTGAAGCCGTCGCGTAACTTGCACGGCACGTGGCTTAGTTGCTTCGACCACCGCCAGAGCCCAATAAGGGATGGCGCATGCTCCTCGCGCAGAGTTCGTTCGTGCGCGTAGCTAAAGCCGCGTGCAGGTTGAACCGCATCCTGTATTGGCAAGACACCTGCGAAGCACGGTGAGTCAGAGCAGTCTTTGAGCCGTAGCCGGTCAATGGTTTTTCGACCAGACCAAGGACTAACCGGATAACCCGTAACCCGCTCTGTGCGCGAGGCAGGTTTCACGCCTTGCTATCGGATCTGGCTGCATCGAACGAATACCTAGAGCTGAGCCACTGGACTGCCGAGCCACTGGACTGCCGAGCAACTAGAACTTCGAGCGGCGACCGTTGTGCCAGCAGAAGTTCAGTACGCGCGCCCTCGCATCTAGCGTCTGCGTGACCTCTGACTACGCGGTGCTTTCACGTAGTCAACCTGCCGCATCGGGTCGGAGCGCGGTGCCCTTCTCCGGCAATCACGTGAGGGTGCTTAGTGGTCTTCCGTACGCACCTCACGTAGGGCAAGCGTTAGCTTCGGAAGTTTTGGTCCGTGTGGCGAGTGGATTGGGTGCTGCACGTGATAGGAGGCCATACTCCAGTATTTCGGCGCAACCGGTTTCACAATTGCTATCAAACAACCTGCTATTTTATACTCAAGAGCTCTCTTTCATTCACCCTACGCATCGGACTTAAATATGCAGCTAGGCCTTCCTTGGCTCGATACAGAGATCGATGGACACGCGGCTTCCGTGGTGCCTCGAAGCCGCCGGATTTACTGCAACCGCAGCTTACGCATGGACCAGATCGATGTCGTTGGATTCGACATGGATTACACACTGGCCATCTACAAACAACAAGAGATGGATCGGCTAAGTATTGAGGTCACCGCCAGAAAGCTTGTCGAGCGAGGGTATCCTGAGTCGCTGTTAACGATGGAGTTCGATGCTGAGTTTCCCATTCGTGGGCTGGTTATCGACAAGAAATATGGTCATGTGCTCAAGATCGACCGCTACCGGCACGTCAAGAAGCTTTACCATGGACTTCGGGAACTTTCGTTTGAGGTAGCGCGGCAGCTTTACCAATCTAAACGCCTTCGCCTAACTGCAGAGCGCTACCACTGGGTCGACACGCTGTACGCGCTTAGTGAGGTGTCGATCTTTTGCGCAGTCATACAAGAGCTTGAAGGGCGTGGCGCGCGCGTGGATTACCTCGAGCTGTTCAATAACATTCGTGCGTGCATCGACGAAGCGCATCAGGATGGAAGTATTCTAGATGCCGTAGCGGCCGACCTTCCTCGCTACACGGTGAGAGACCCGCGACTCGGTTCAACCTTTCACCGTTTGCGGAGTTCAGGGAAGCGCATCTTTCTGCTAACCAACTCGAACCCCGGTTACACCGAGCACATGATGAGCTACCTTCTAGGAGGCGCCGACAACGGCTACCCCTCCTGGAGACACTACTTCGATGTGATTATCGCATCGGCAAAGAAGCCCTTTTTCTTCATAACGGACCAAAAGTTTAAGGAGCTCGCATCAGATGGCCGCGAGGTTGACTTCAAGCACTTCGAGCGCGGTCACATCTACACGGGCGGCAACATCCTCGATTTCGAGCAGTGCATGAAATGTCCAAGCGACCGGATTCTCTACGTTGGCGACCATATTTATGGAGATGTTCTTCGTGCGAAGAAGGCAACAGCTTGGCGTACCGCGATGATCATTCAGGAGATGGAAGCTGAGCTCACAGTCATTGATGGTTGCCGGGATGAGCTTGATCGGCTCGGTGGTTTGGCCTTGCAAAGGGAGCAACTGGTTGATGCAATCGGCTATCGACAGAATCATCTCCGGGAAGTGAGTCGGCGGCTGGATGAGATGCGTAGACCAAACACTCAAGCTGCGGATGCCGAGCATGTTGTCGTCGACCTCAAGCAAGCGCGCTATATCCACCGTCGTGCCATCGACCACACGCGCAAGCGGATTAAGGCTTTGGATGCGGAGATGCTTGAGCTTGAGGAATCTATCGATAAAGCCTTTCATCCTTACTGGGGCTCTATCTTCAAAGTAGGGCGTGAGGTCTCGAGCTTTGGTGATCAGGTTGAGGAGTACGCCTGTTTGTACACCGACCGCGCATCCAACATATCTCTCTATTCACCAAACCACCACTTTCGAAGCGCCCGCCACCGCATGGCGCACGAGCCATAGCCTGCTCTGGTTTCTCAAGCCTGTGCCGCAGCAGCAATCTGATCTCGAATCGTCATGTCCATGGGAGTGGGCACTACAGTCTCGAGACGGCGTTTGGAGAAGATGGTTGCCGCATCCGTAAAGCTCATGCACCAGAAAGCTCTGCCACCCTCCGTCGCGTCGCCTTCAGTCTCCTCAAGCAGGAGTCGCAAACTGCGGCCGGTACCTTAGAACAAACGTCTCAGGGCTGCTCTACTTCGATGGCAGAAGGTCCATTCATACGTCCGCGCGGCGGTGTGCGAACTAACCTGGTTGCCGTTTTGGGGAAGTGGCAGCGGGCCGAAACGGAGGCAGCGAAGCTTGGTAAAGAGGCTGGGAGAGGGAGGATGGGTGAATCGGCCGAAGGACGAGAGGGTTTGGGTGCCAAACCCTCAATTAATAGTGGAGCCGAGGGGGATCGAACCCCTGACCTCATGACTGCCAGTCATGCGCTCTCCCAGCTGAGCTACGGCCCCTCTGACGCAGCCACTTTAGCGCCTCAAGCGGCGAGGGCAAGGGAACACGTTCAAGGGGCGCTGAGATGGCTCCGATGATTCGCGTCTTGCTCGCGGTAGTGTGTCGAAGAGCCTGTGGGACGAGTTCCCGAAGCGTTGCAGCCTAACGAAAACCGCAGGTTGCAACGTGGCGGTGTCACTTGACGACTCATCAACCAACGATTCAGATCAACCAAGGCGAAGACTGGTACGCTCGCCAGTTTGCATACGCTTAGTGGTAGGATTCACCACATGGGGTGAGCTCAGTGGTAGGAGTCACCACGGGGTGCTGCGCGAAGCAGGCTCCGCTCATTTCTTGGGAGTCTGCTCACTCCTTGGGAGTCTGGGGTGAGCGGCGAGCTGAGGCGCGGCTACGCGGATTCTTTCCGGAGTTTTGCGCGCGGCTTCTGGGCGCTGCCGTAGGCTTCACCTGGGCTTCGTCGCACTCAGAAAGGTTGACTGGCGTGCGGCTATCAGCTTGTGCGGAAGACGTGTGCTCTTTGATGTGTGCCTCACGCGCTGGAGCCGAGGTGGCGGAACTGTCTCGTAAAGCCCGTGCTGGAATGGTTGCACGTTGCCTACTGCCTGTCGCAGTCTTTTCTTTGAGACGGGCTTCTTCACCTTGTGTGCTCCGCAGGTCGCTGGTCGGCAACCTATGCGTGGTCTTGGCTGGATTGGCAGTCTTGCGTGTGCGCAGGGCTCGAGGCTTGGTTGCGCTTGTTGCGCGTACTTGTTGCTTTGATTGCACACCTGTTGTCTTTGCTGCGGCCCTGCGGCGGGGTAACCGCGTCGTATCTTTCGCTCCCGATTTCAAGTTGCTCTTCGGCGCTCCATGTGAGCTTTCGCTTATCCCGCGTGCATCGCCCTCTAGAGGCTGAACTTGTGGTTGCTCGGAAGGTTGACCCCTCCGGGCTTTGACTGACTCGGCTCTTGGGGCCTCAACCGAATCGACCTGCGTCCCCGCCTCCGCATGCTCGCCACCGCTCAGGCCGAGTAACCTTCGGAGGGGCGACTGAAACATGGTTGGCAGCAGGGGTTGCACCCGATTGACGAGTTCTTCAGCTCGTTCTGGGAGCGATTCGCTCCAGGATTGCTGCTTCTTTGTGGAGACCACTGCAGACACTGCCCGCCGACCCACGGCACGCACAGCTGATAGACGACGCCATATGGCGTCGCGGAGCCCCGGCTTACGCATTGCTCCTGGCTAACATTGCCCTGCGAGAATGTCAATCCTGGTGGAGCGGACGCGACGGCATGCGCCCTTGGCGAGAGGTAGCGCTAAGAAGTCAACTGTTTAATCCGCACGCTCGCTTTCTGACGGCAGTCCTACTTGAAACCGCCTTCCGAAGGCGGAGTTGATCCTGGCCGGTCTGGCTGCTCTGCATTACCTGACTGCTCTGCATTACGTGACTGCTTTGGCATCGCAGGACGAACAGTGGCTTTCCTTAGACTCCGCTGATAGCGACTGGAGCTGCTTACGGGCTCCTCGTGAGGGACTGCAAGTCCCGACAGGGAGCGTAGATTGCTTTCGATCTCACGGTGCCGCCAACGCGCCTCGAGCGGATACTCGCCGAGATGTTGCGCAGCCGCCAGTATCCTTTGGAGCTCAAAGTACAGACGTGTCACTGTATCCCGCTCCCGTTCGGCTTGCTGCTCAAGCTGCCAGAGCATGCGCCGCCAACTTATCTCGCCCGGAGGTGAAACCAGGCGGCTCAATCGAAAGGTGGCCGAGGCTCCGGCGCGCCAGGTTTCTGCTGCGTTAAATCGTGGATCCAGGTCGGCGGCGTAGTTCAGGCTTCCGCGCTGGTACCGCGACGCGGCAACCCGTAGCGTGGGGAGCCAAGCTGCCCTACGGGTGCGCTGCATCGCTCGGCGAACTTCCTTCTTTCGCTTCTTCCACTTTTCCCCTACGGCATCCAGAAGGTCGGCGAGCCCCGCTCGGCGGCTGAACTCTGTGGGCGCTTCGGCCTTCGCGGTGGGTGCGTAGGCCGTGAGCGCCACAGTGGCAGCAAGAGTGGCAGCAAGGAAGGCGCACTTAGCGATCACAGCGTATCCTCCGCAGGCGCACTGGGTAAAGCGGCACCCCAAGTAGCCACAGCCTGCAATGAGAATGACGTTGCATCTGCGCGCTCTCGCAGGGTTTGGTAGGCGTGCGCTTCAACAGACACGTCTGGAAGTGCAGTTGCGGCAGGTGTCGCGCACCCCGCAGGCGTGGTTGCGCACAGGCATACGAATCGGTAAAATCTGGACACGACATCATCTTGGTCGCGAGCACAGTTGGTGCTGCGGCTACTAAGGTTGCCGCACGCTCTGAGTTCTTTGGTGGCGACCGGGAGAATCAACCAAAGGACAGCTCAGAACGGGCGGCACTATCACATCGTGCATGACGCCTTTTAGTTGCGTAGAACTCGCGAGAGACGTAACCGTTTAGGTCAATGCGGTTCACTTAAGCCATTTTCCGGCTTTCCTCCTCGCGAACCTAGTTCTGGAAAACTAGTTCTTTGGAAGATGGCCTCACGTAGATGAGCTACGCTCCGGTTTTTCCAGGATCGCAGGACAACCGCAGGGAGGACGAGAACTCTGGCGGGGGCGCTCGAAAAACTGACTCAACTGAACAAAATGGGTGCCGGAGGCATTGGCATTGGCCTGAACGCTTACCGAGAGACTTCTGTTGGAGTTGTTAGACCCCGAAGTTCACCCTTAGAAAATCAGCGCATGCGGCTTCATGGGCGCTTCGGGCTTTTGAAATATCGGCTTTGATTTGCTCCTTGAGCGCGTCAACCGAAGTGAACGCGACTTCTCCGCGCAGTCGCAAGAGGATGGCGACCCGGAGCTGCTTACCGTAGAGGTCTCCCTCAAAATCGAGCAAGTGTACTTCGGTAGATTCGCCCGCATTGAAAGTCGGCCGTGCACCAACGTTCATCACGCCGGCGACGGCGCCGCTAGCGGCACCCATGACCTTAGCCCAAACAGCATACACTCCGCGTTGGGGAATAAGCCCACTCACATCGTGCAGATTGGCAGTAGGAAAGCCTAGTTGCCGACCCCGCCGGTCACCCTCGGCTACGGTTCCGGAGAGTTCGTGGTAGCGACCGAGCATGCGAGACGCAGAGGATACGTCACCACGTGTCAGAGTTGCTCGGATGCGGCTCGACGAGATCGGAAGAGCATTTTGAAGCACAGGCTCGACCTGGTGCACTACAAAACCAAACTTCAAGCCTGCCGCTTGCAGCGTTTCTACATGCCCTCGTCTTCCTCGGCCATACCTGAAGTCGTGACCTACCACGACCGCCATTGCCTGTAGCTTTTCAGCAAGGAAGTCGGAGGCGAAGGCATTGGCTTCGATTTGAGCGAAGGCTTCATCGAAGGGTTGGACGTGAACCTGATCAACGCCAGCTCCTTCTAACAGAGCGACTTTTCTTTCGAGACCGGTGAGAGCGACGGGCGCACGAGAGGGTGAAAGAAGTGCAGCAGGATGGGGGGAAAACGTGAGCACGCAGGTTTGATGTCCCGCTTTACCTGCCAAAGCGCGTGCTCGGGAAATGAGACTTTGATGCCCTAGGTGAACGCCATCGTAGTTTCCGGGGAGCACCACGGCTGTTCGGTTTTCACGCATCTAGATGCACACCATACACATGTTTAACAGAGACGCCGGGCGAGGAACCGCACGTTGCAAGCGTCGCCGCCTTTCTGGCACTTCGATCATTTGGGCAGCCACTGTAGCTCGAGTCGCCTTATCTGGTCACGCTTGCGGCCACTTCGCAAGGTGTCAGCGCCGGGCGAGGAGCTCTCACACCTGCCGAACATCAGGCGGCAGCACCACGCAACGGCAGCACCACGCAACGGCAGCACCTCGCAACAGCAGCACCTCGGAAGGTTAGGCCATCGGCAGTGCGAACGTGCATAGGCGCCAGGCTACGTTGATTCCGGCGACTTTGGCGCGGTCAACGCTCGGTTCTAGCAACCGCTCCTACGCGGCGCGCTGCGCGGGAACGGGGATCGCAGCGCAGGTGGTTCAGGTCTGGGCAGCGTGGTATTGAGATCCCATGACTCAGGAGAACTCGGCAACTAAAGAGCCCGCATTTGAAGATATACTTGACCGACTCCACACTCTTGTGGAGCAATTAGAAGCGGGTGACTTGCCGCTAGACAAGTCAGTGCAGATGTTTGAGGAGGGTATTGAACTCGCCCGGCAGGGCCACATCAGGCTCAATGAGGCGGAACAAAAGATTGAGTACCTCCTCTCACGGGACGACGGCGAAGCCTCGCCCAGAAAGATCAAAGATGGCGAATGAACCTTACATAATCGTTGATACCTCGTTTTCGGAAGTGGAAGAACTCGTCGATGAGTTGGTGCATCGAGGCGAGGGCGACGTGGTGATTTTACCTCATGCCGAGGCGGTTGAACCCGGCACTCGGGTCAACTTCGCTGTCAATCTTGATGACGGAACTCCGGCCTTCGCAGGCTCAGGTCTTTGCCGCACGTGTGAGCGCAGCGAAGAAGAAGAGTTTTACGAACTGGAGCTCGACAATTTTCGCGTTGAGGGCACCCATGCGCAGGTGCTGGAGACGGTTATTGCGCGGCGGTCTCCACAAGCCGATGCTTCAGGTTCTCAGAGCATCTTTGGCGATGGCGCAGAGAGTCTTGGCGTGAGCATATCGGATTTCGCAGAGGCCCCGGATGCGGTTGAAGCCGAAGTGGATGAAGCGTGGCTTACTCAATCAGAAGGTGGCGGGACTATGGGTGACCTCGCCGATGCATCGCCGAGCGCAACCTTAGGTGAGCTGAGCGACGCGGATGGCAGCTTCGCCGGACAAGGAGTTGACGCAGAAGTGTCAGCGCCGGGAGCGCCTGAGGAGGGTGCCTCTGAGGAGGATGCGCCTGAGGGCGGTCGATTAGCAGACGCTTTTGCGCCTGCTGACGCTACCGCTACCGCAGTGAACGGGGCCAGCCATTACGTCTCCGCGAACGGATTGTTGCATGCCGGGTGGCAGCTGAGACGGCCGATTTTCTCCGCGAACTGGGTGCGCCCTTGGGAACAGGCCGCTAAGCGGCCACTCGCATCGTCGCTATTCTTATACAAGGGAGATGGGCTTCCTGTGCCGTCGGGTCCTCCTTATCCTGAATTTTATGAAGAAGCTTCTGGGGCGAAGGCGCGTGCACAGCAGCCCGTCTCCGGGCCTAGTGACGGTGATTTTGCATCCGAGAGCGAAGCAGGCGCTATGCACGGTGACGCCGAAGTTGTTGATGGCGCCGATGCTTCTGACGGATACGGGCAAGGCTACTCAGATGCTGAAGAGCTGTTATTCGACTCCGAGGTCAGTGAAGACGCTGACGGTCTGTCGGAGGAGAAGTACGCGTACTAAAGGAACTACGATCTCACTCATCGGTGCCGCTGCTAACGGTGCCGCTGCTAACGGTGCCGCTGATGTTGCCAGCCGCTGGAGGTCCCGCTGGTGGAGAGAGCGGCTCATCGGCTTTAGAAGAGTCGAACCGCTCCTGATTTAGCAACATGGTGCATAGCCTTCAGGACCGCGGGGAGAATACAGCTCCACCTTCGCTCTCATCCAATCATGGCATCAGAACGTGGCACGGCACCCGAGGGCACCTGCGCCTAGGAGCTTCGTCTCGAAGCCTTCGTTTGCTCAGGGATAATCGGACCCGTCACGAGCGAGCTGCAGCAGGCCATTGCGCGGCTCGCCGCGTACACGCGAGCGCCACGCAGAGCATCCAGAAGATCTGGGGCGTGGGCGAAGTTTTCCCGCCCCAGCTTGAGCATCCAGAGCTTTCTGTACCGCAATCAAGGCGCAGGCCGTTTCTGGGTTCATCGTTGCACTGGGCCGACTGCGGAAGATTGGCGTAGATGAAGCAGATCCCGGCTTCATCATCAGCCTCAAGCGTTCGCTTCTCTACTTCGCCCTCGTCGGCTTTTGAGCCGGGGAACATGGTTGTCGACGCCGCATCGGGTTGCGAAGGTTCAGGGTGCCCGAGTCCGTAGAAGTGCCCTACTTCATGCGTGAGAGTATTTTGAAGGTCGATCACGTCGCACGTGCCTGCCTCGTCGCATACCCCGATGGGGCCGGACGTGTCTTCGTTGATCTCGATGTCAACGTCGTAGATCTCGCCGCTCTCCCGGCCGTGCCACACCTTAGTAACCGCAAGTGCTTTGGCTGAATAGTTGCGATCCGTCTCCTCATCCCAGCCTTCATCGACGAAGATAATCGTGTTGATGTTCCCCTGCTCGCTGTTGAACTGGGGTTCGGCGCAAAGGGCAGGCTCTGGTTCCAGCCGCGCTTGGAGCGGAAGTGGCTGACCGTCGCAGGACACATGGGTCCAAGCGGCGAAAGACTTGGCAGCAACTTCTTCGACCTCTGTTTGGCTCAGATATTGAGAACCTCCCGCATAGATTGCGTAGCGGATGCACGGCTGCTTCCACGAAAGCGGGGTGCCGGTGAGTTGGCATTCCTGCCGGTCGCCCCCACCGACGCGCAGCTGACAGAACGCAGAAGCGGATGAGTGCGTCGAAGAAGCAACAAGAGCAGCCGCGCACGCGAGGTTGCGCATCAGCATCGGCAGACGCATCGTGGTTTTGGGTGGCACCTTCAAAGAGCTCCGATCCTTTGTCGAATCCTACTCGGCCTGCTTCTTCGGAGAATGTGACTTCCTCGGACTCGGGCGCTCCCTACCACCAGAACGTCTCCCCTCGGCCATGTGCTTGAGCTGGTCGAGGAAAGACCTTAAGGGCAGTTTAGTCATGAGCGGACCACTGGCTGGAAGCAGCTTTCCTGTGCTGCTGGGGCGACTCACGATGTTGAGGTCCGTTGCAGGGGGCACCACGTAACGCTCTCTCCCCTTCTGTCCCCGAACTGGAAACCAACCTTGCGCAACGCCGATGGGGCGGTATGCCTTCTGAAGGTGAAGTTTCTTTGCGGCGACGATGAGCTTATCGCCTCGATGCCCGCAGCTCGGCTCGCCGATCACTTTGAGCCCTACGTTACCATATTCGCCGCCCTGTAAGACCAGCATGACGCGCTTGTCCTCTTTGTTACCTTGCACCACTTCCTCCACCTCGAGCACACAGGTGGTGGTGACCTTTCCATGTCGCCAGGAGGTTTTGTGGTCGACGACGGTGCCGTACACAACCAAATCGGCCGCATCTACAACTTCCTGGAGCGTCATCGCTAAGACGGTCGTAGCGCGAGCCGCTCCGGAACGACCCCCAGTCGCAACCAGTGCGCACAGCGCAAGCGCAACGGAGGGATAGGTAGACTGAAACTTCGTCACGCTCTCCTCGACTCGTGGGGTGTTAGGAGCAGGCTGATGGGTGGCGCCGCCGCAACCCGGCCAAATGTCGCACTTATCAGGGCAAGAACTGCAAAGCCCGCGTTGCGCGCAACACTTGCCCAAGTGACTACAGTGCTCGCCTCCGCGCCGAAACAACCGCAGCTAAGGTCGATGCCACGCACCAGTGCCTGGCTCATTGCCGCTATGAAAACAGCGAGCATTGCAAAGCAAGCTAAGGAAGCTGCTCGTGTCATCCATCCGACGATCAGCAAGAAACCGACGAGAAGTTCAGTTATGGGCAAAGCCAGCGCGATAAGGGGCGCCCAGCTCGTGGGCACCATATGGTAGTTTTCAATGGCGACCAAGAAGCTTTGGGGGTCGGCGACTTTCGGCAAAGCCGCGAGAAGAAATACCGCAGCGACAACGTAACGCGCAGCGAAAGCCAAAGCAGACAAGAGTGCGCGTGTTCTTCCGCTCATACTTTATTAAGCCGGGTGAAAGTCAAGGATGCAAGTTCTTCCGTGCGATGAGCCAGCGGACCTGAGAGGCTACCGACAGTAGCCAACGTGCGGCCGGCAGCCGTGAATGTCTCACGAGCGATCTGCTGCAGCTCGGTAGAGTCCACCCTCCGCACGCGTTGTTCAAGCAAGGAGAGGTCAGTTGGCAGGTTCATCGCGAGCTGGCTTGCGCAAAGCGAAGCGACGGCGCTGGTATCATCCACAAGCATGTTGAGGTCCCAGACGTATCGATTCTTCGCGACCGCTAGCTCCTCGGCAGACACGGGAGCGTCGGCGAGCTCCCTGAGCACGGTGTACACGGCTTCAATCAGTGCAGGAACATTAGCATGTTCGGTCGAAGCGCCGACATCAAAGACGCCAATGTCCTCGTAGGCGTCAACTCCTGAAAAGACGTGGTAGGCCAGCCCTAGGCGGTCGCACACGTGCTGTTGCAGGCGGCTACAGAAGCCGTCGTCGAGCACGCGAGCTAGCATTTGAACCGACGTCTGCCGCTCGTCACGCTCTCCCACGCACTTGAAGGCGAGCCGCACTTCCGTCTGGCTTGCTGCATGATGAAGGTGCCCGTAGAGCGGGCCCGCAGGAGCTAGAGCTGGCGGTGGGGTACGTCTTGAGCCCTCGACTAGCGCGCCGAAGTGTGCTGCTACGTCGTCCCGAACCTGACCCTCTGCTAAGGGGCCGGCTATGGCCATGGTCATGTTGCGGCCCTGATAGAACGTCTGAAGATGTTGATGCAGATCGGCTTCGCCGAAGCCTGCGATGCCCTCCTTGGTGCCTATAATCGTGCGACCTAGCGGATTGCCGTCAAACATGGTCGTCCGGGTGAAGTTATCTGCATCGACGTCGCGACCCTCCTCATCCAGGTCCTCGAGTATCTCCTCGAAAATGACTTTCTTTTCCGCTTCAATTCCCGCGAACACAGGCTGCGTAAGCATCTCCCCTAAAAGGGTGAGACAAGGGGAGGCATTCTCCGGGGGAACTGCAACCTGATATTCCGTAAAGTCTGGATAAGTCGCGGCCGACAACGTGCCGCCGAGCTTTTCCATCGCGCAGTTGAAGGCGTAAGATGAGGGATGCTTCTGGGTCCCTCGAAAGAGCATATGCTCCAGGAAGTGACTTAGCCCGGCGGTTTGGGTGGTTTCGTATCTGGAGCCGACACGTACGACGATCGTGATGCTGATCGAGTGCAGATGCCGCAGGCCAACCTGGGCGCACCGCAAGCCGTTGTCCAGTGTGTACTCTTCAACTTCGTACATAGGATGAGCGTGCGCTCACTACGAAGCTTCGCGATCGTAGTCGAGGATACTTGGCTCGATCTCGATGGCCCGATCTTGCTCGGCCTCGTCGCGCAGGGTGTGGACGTAGCGGCGGAGGTCAGCCTGACCGCGTTTCACCTCAAGCTCACGTTGCAGTTGTTCCTTCTCCTCGTCGCTAAGCGATCGATCGGAGGCTCGCTGCCTCTCTGTCATCCGAAAGACGACCCATTCATCGCCCAGCTGGAGCGGCTTAGCTAGCGCACTCTCTTCGCTAAGAGCGAAGGCTGCTGCTACCAACTCGCGGGTGTCAAACGGCCCATAAAACGGCGTGTCCGTCGCAGCAAAGGGTTCTGTCTGCTTCACCTTTGGTGTAAAAGGGTCTTCCCCAGGTTCCTCGGCTGTCTTAGCGCTGCTTCCTGTAGGTGTAACTTGCGCCAATGCATCTTCAAAGGAGGCGCCTCGCTCCACTTTCTGATGGAACTTCTCGGAGAGCTCTTTCACCCGGCCGGATGCTTGTTCCTGCTGAACCATTTCTTCGGCAAGCTCGCGCTTGGCTTGCTCTGCAGGTACGGTGCCTTCGCGTTTATCCTCCACCTTGATAATATGGTAGCCGTACTCGCTCTCCACCAGATCCGAAATCTCCCCTGGCTTGAGCTTAAACTGGGCTTCGTCGAACGCCTCTACCATGCGTCCTCTTGGGTTGAAGCCAAGGTCGCCACCCTTACGAGCGGTTGCGGTATCTTCGCTGTGCTGTTGAGCTAATGAGGCGAAGTCCTGTCCCTGTCGAGCCAGTTTTAGCACCCGCTCGGCGTGGGCTTTTACGTTCGCTTTGTCTTCGTCGGAGGCTCCCTTATCTAACTTTAGCAAGATGTGGCGCGCGTGGACTTCCGGCTCTCGATCGGTAAAGCGCGCCTTCTGCGCGGCGTACTCCTTCTCAAGAAGGTCCGCGTTCTTTCTCATCCAAGCGTTCAATTTCTCGGCTGAAGATGAAGCGCTGCCTTGAACGAAGTTCGGCGAGAATCTGACATACTCCAGGGCGACCTTCTCTTGCTGTAGGGCATGCGTCTGTTGAAGTTCAACGGGTCCGATGAGTGCGGTGGCTAGGATGAGCTCTCGCAACTTCTGAGCAAGAGCTTCCTGAACCTGACTTTCGCTAAACTCCTTGAGGCTGCGGCGAAGGTAGTTCTGGATGAACTGCCTGGCTGCCTTCTCGTCCAGAAGCTTATCCTCATCGAGGACGGCTCCTAGTGTAACCGAGCCACTTTGGCCATACTGAGCAGGTGCATCCACAGACGTGCTTCGCCAGACGGCTCCCTTGGTCGTGAACTCACGCATCACGTCGTCTTCAGAAACGTGAAAACCAAGCTCGCGCGCCTGATGCGCCAACAACTCACGCTCGATTAGGGCATTGAGCGTTATCTCGCGCAGCTTGGAGGTGCGCGCAACTTGCTCAGGGTAGCGGTCGAAGCCGGCCATCTTATATGCGGCGCGAAACTCGCCGAGGGTGATGGTTGAGCTATGCACTTTCGCGGCATAGGCGGGAGAGGAGCTGCCGGCACAACCTTCCGATTGCGGGCCACCGAACTCAAGCACGAACACCGCGCACAGGAGAAAGACAATGGCGCCGAGAACCACGCCCTTGATACGTTTGCCGAAGCTTTCCAGAATGCCCACGACCCGCCATGCTAGCTGATAAAGCGTCTGCGTCGAATTCAATCTCCTCAGGTAGCGTAGGAGGGTTTGCCCCCAACGCGCAGGGGGTGTCAGGCAAAGGTGAGGAACTGCACGTACTTGAGAAACCGGGCGTGTGTAAGCAACTTATCGCGTAGTTCTACCGCAATGGCGTATATTGGCGGCACCGGACGGAACCACGATGCGGGGCTTCCCAGCGCTTCAAAGAAAAGGTGGGGAACCGATAGGTGAAGATATGAGAGTACAGATAAAATCCGCGGCTCCGCGGGTTTCCGCAGTTGCATGTGCTGGACTCGCCTGCGCGGGGCTCGCCCTTGCCGAGCTTGGCTGCGGCAAGGAGGAGCAGAAGCCGCCTCAGGAGCCAGCTGCAAACGTGGAGAAACCCGCTCGCTCAACGGCACTTTCGGGGGATGAGGTGGTGGAACTTCCCGAGGACCTGCTGGAAGAAGGCGAGGAAGAACCAGCACCTTCGCCAAAGAAGACCTCGGTCTCTAAAAAGCCGAGGCGGAATCTATGGGACTGCGATGGCTCGCTTGATGTAGCCAAAGCACGTCGCGCTCTGCAGAAGTATCGAAAGCAAGTCCGAACGTGCTACGAGCGGCGCCTACGCGTGGACAACACCTTACAGGGCACCCTTGCGCTGACGCTTCGGGTTGACCCAAAAGGGCAAGTGTCAAAGGTGCGCTCTTCCGGTTCCCTTGAGGACGGCCCACTTCTCTCGTGCATCCAGGGTGCAGCAAAGACGTGGACGCTTCCGCGGCCAACTGGAAGATGTGCTTTGCTAGAGATTCCGTTCTCCCTATCGCCGCGATTCTAGCGGCATTCTTCGGGGGCCCACGCTAGGGCGACTCTTTTCGTCTCCTTCCTTCAGCGGCCCCACCACGCGCTCACTCACCGAGTAGAACTTCGGCTCATCGATAGCTTGGGGTCAATGAGAGTGCACGTTGAGGAAGTGCTCTTGAGTGCGTCATGGCAACTGCGAGCGCATCGGTTGCATCTAAAGGTGGAAGCTCCGTCATCCCAAGGAGTGCGCAAAGGAGCTGCGCAACCTGTCCTTTAGCCGCTTGTCCTTTTCCCGCGATGGCTCGCTTCACCGATGCTGGAGGATACGAGACAACTGGCAGGTCGGCATGCGCGGCCGCTAGTAGGGCCACGCCGCGGACATGGCCCAACTTCAGAGCAGCGCTCGGATACTTGGCGAAGAAGATGTCCTCAACAGCAACGGAGTGAGGCTGATAAGTTGCAATTAGGCGGGTGAGCTCTTCATGCACCTGGAGAAGGCGGTGTTCTAAGGTGTTTTTTGCGGCAGCGATGACTCCAAGCTCATACCCCATGATTGTTGAGCCTCGGTGTTCGATGAGGGCCCATCCAGTCTTGTTCGTTCCCGGGTCGATACCCAGCACCCGAGCTACGCTGGAAGAGGGCTGGTTGCGGTGCATTGCCTACTACTCAGCGTCGGTGAAAACCGTCTGCACATCATCATGATCGTCGAGCACCTCGATGAGCTGCTCGAGCACAGCCGAGTCTTCTTCTTGAAGAGACTTTGGGTTTTTTGGAATCATACGGTGCGATGCCTCTTCAACGGGAAGGTCACGCGCACTCAACGCGGACTGAACCTGGTCCAGCGCTTCGAATGGTGTCGTGACGTGCCAACAGTCGTCATCCAGCGCGACATCTTCTGCGCCCGCTTCACCCGCGATTTCAATCAACTGCTCTTCGGTTGACGCGTCCTTGGGAAGACTGATGCAGCCGAGCTCATCGAAAGCCCATGCGGCAGACCCACTTGCGCCCAGCTGCCCACCATGCTTATCAAATATCTTCCGAATGTCCGCGGCGGTCCGATTCCGATTATCCGTGGCAACATTAACGACCAGTAGGGTGGCCCCGGGTCCCACGCCCTCGTAGCGAAGCTCTTCGTAGATGGCGCCTTCCAGCTCACCCGTGCCCTTCTTGATGGCGCGCGTGACGTTGTCAGCCGGCATGTTGGCCTCTTTGGCGGCATCAACTGCGCGGCGAAGTCGCGGATTACCGTTGATGTCGCCCCCGCCGGTCCGGGCTGCAACGGTGACTTCTTTAATGAGCTTCGTGAAGAGCTTGCCGCGCTTTGCGTCAACTGCGCCCTTTTTATGCTTTATAGTTGACCATTTGCTATGCCCACTCATGGCACGTTCACGCCCTCTGCGCGCTCGGACCAGTTGAGGACGGTGCGAGTCTCGAAGGTAAGCAGAGTGTAGACTAATCCGCCTAGAACAATCGCAATCAAGAAGATGAGGCTACCCATGGTGCGCCAGTTGTCTCGCCTGCGCAGGGGTGAGGAGGCCTCGTCAAACAGTGGGGCACCAGCGATCGGTTTCGACTCTAAGCGCTGGGATGCCGAGTGCTGGGATGCCGAGCGCTGGGATGCCAGATGCTTCGAACTGGGTCGCTCCGCCCGCGCAGCGGTCTCTTCAAGCGAAGAGAGCTGGTGGGTGACCTCGTGTTCCTGCAGTGGCGGTCGTCGGGTTCGATGCGTGGGCTCGTGATTGTTGGGATGGACTGCTACCTCGCGCACTGCGCTAGGTAACAAGGGGGGTGCGGAGGAGCTCTGTGGGGAGGAGCCTTGTGGGGAGCCCGGCGCATCGGGCTGACCTTTGTCAACAGCAAGCGCTCCCGAGACATCTTCTCCTTCAAGAGCTTGTATCGACCACGATGTGCTGGCGCGGTTGAACGCAGCCACGTTGGCTGGCTGCGACTGCACCGCGGCTGCCCCTGCACGCGCGCTGGCAAGCCGGGAGGACTCCGCTCCTTTCGGCCGGTCCGCTCTTCTCAGTCGGTCCACCCCGTCAGACTGGGTCGAAAGCTTCAGGGACACCGTTCCATCCGGGCCTAGCGGCAATGCTTCACCAAGATAGGCAGAGGCTGCTAGGAAACCGCCCGCCGAAGCAACCTGGCCGAAGTGGCTGTGGGATGCCGAGGGTGAGGGCGGCGCCGCGACTGCCTGGGATGCCCAATCGAAGTCGCCGCCTACAGCTGGGAGGGGAAGGGTCTCATAGGTAGGTTGGGCGCTAGTAGCCTCTTGCTCGCCATCGGCCAGCTCCTGTTCATCATCACCAACTTCTGGTTGGTCAACCGCGAGTTGCGAGGTGTCAGCGCGTGGTCGTATGCCCGACACAATCGGAGGACGACGGCGCTTCCCCGCGGCAGGCGTGGATTTGTCAAAGTGAGCAAACGCTAAATCATCCTGAGCCGCCGCTAACGTTGAGTCTGCGCGTGCCATGGCTTCTTCTACACCGCAAAGCATATTCACGTGAGCGGGTTGCTCCACTTGAAAAATACGCACCCGCCCGCTCTCGAGGGCGAGAAGAGCCGCTAGAGCCTGGATTGCTGGGTCATCGTGAGCTGCTGGGTCATTGTGAGCTGCCAAGTAGTGGTGAGCTTCTGGCGCCTCGTCAGTTACATCAGGGCCTCCAACTACATCAGCTCCTACTAGAAGGTCCCCGCATAGGCTGATCTCGATGAGTTCATCGCTCTCGACCTCGATGTGAAAGGACCGACCGGTGGAGCTTAGCGCGCGCAGCATGCGCGCAGGTCCCGTCGCTTCAATTGCGGTCTGCAAGTTCTTCGTGGACACGGCGCGCTCGGACAGAAAACGGTCATCCTCGCAGAGAGCTAAGATTTGCTCCATGAGTGGCTCCAGGTTAAGGCCTCTATCGCCGAAAAACTCGCGCTCGATGACCAGCAGGGGCGTCCATTTCAGCCTGGGGTGCGTGCGAAGCTTCGAGAGCAGTGGAAAGCTATCGGTTTCGAAGTCAGTCACATCGACGAGCACCACGTTTGGGTCAAGCTGCCCAACCTGCGTCAACTCATTTCCTTGCGCACCGGTCACAGCCACTACGGCGCCTCGACGACGTAATGCGCTAGCGAGTTCGTCGGCCTGGTGCGGACTGCTAAAGCCGACCAGCACACGCGTGCCTCTTAACTGCTCGGCCTGCTCATTCGGCGCAGCCATGGCCGCGCTCAGGTCGCTCAGGTCGCTCATGTGCTCATTGGGCGATAACTCAGTTTGTATGATGAGAGAGGCAAGCTGCTCGGTGAATCCCACCACGCTTTCGGCGATTCTTCGACCGTCGCCCAACTCGAGTTGCAGTGACCGGTCGAGGGCCAGATGTGCCGGCACGTTGGCGCTTCGTGAAACCTGCTGAGCGACAAAGGTTAGAAGCTCGCTTAGTCTGACCCATCCAAGCTCTGATGTGCCTCCCCGTGGCAAGGAGCTTAAAGATGAAGCAATTGAAAGCACGTCATCCGCAGTGGCCTCTACCTGCGTTTTCCAGTTGATCACCGCTATGGCACCGTTAAGGAAGGCGTCGATGCGTCCCGCAAGTCTCTCGTCCTCAGAAATAACCACCACGGGAACGCTGGGATCTGTGGCGGATGAAACATATTGTATAACCTGCACACCAGCATCATCCACGGCATCCCCGGCGGCAACGAGGAGCTCTGGGTGTAGATCGGCGACCGCCTCCGGGACGCTCTCAGCCGAAGACAATCTTTCCACAAGCACGCCCTTACGGGATAAGGCGCTTACAAGTGCGTCAAGCCTGGGTTCTCCTGTCCCAACCAACACCAGCGATGACACCGGGGCCGGCAGGGCTGTCAGGTTGTTGGCTATTGTTGTCACGCGCGGTACGGGTTGGGCTGTTGTGCCTGCTCCAGCGAGGAGAAACAGGGCTCAACCTAATCAAAAATGACATGCACTCAAAGAACAATTTCAGCCCAGGAGAGTCCTTCGGTGGATTTAGCCTGAAACATCGTAGAGTAAAGTCAACATGCCCGAGCGCGGTCTGAGCCGCACGACCTTTCGGTCTTAGCAGTGTGACATGTTGTTGGGGTTGGCAACGGAGTATCCGGTCAATGCCTGGTGAGTTGGTTTTCGAGGGTTGCACGACCCATGGCGAGGCAGCGGATTTAGTTGCCGATACGAATGCTGACTCGCTCTATGCGGTCTGGCTCAATCTCGACGGCTACCCTCTTAGACGGCGGCTCCCCAAACGGCCGGATTTCCAGCACATGCTTCCCAGCAGATAACGTGAGACGAGCAGGGGTCTGGCCAAGCCTGCGACCATTCTCGAGCACGTAAGCCCATCCGCCCGGAGTGACGACGTTGACCACGCCTTCCCCGGTCACAGCAGAGGGTTCGGGCTTCGCTGGCTTGGAAACAACCACTCTCCGAGGTGCGGCGCGGGTAGGTCTTTTCCTCGGGGAGGCGGATTGTTCGTCCTTCTCCGGTGAGGTAGGACGTGTAACATCTGGGAGAGAGGGCGCAGCGGGAGAGGGCGCAGCAGTTGCAGGAATCGCGACGGGCGCAGCAGCTTGTGCAAGGGAGTTGCCAGCCTCCTGTGCCTCCGGCCCGAGTGGAGCTGTTGCAGGAGGAGGAGCCGCAGTTTCTGCTTCGCTGCGTGCAACTGTGCTTTTAGGCCGCTCCTCCGTGCTTCTTAGTCGCTCCTCCTTGTTCAGCATGTCTCGTAGGGGCTGATAAGCGCCAGCGATCAGGCCCAGGGTCACGCCTACTGCTGCAGCGGCTATCCCCCATCTGGCGTAGCGGCGGCCCTTGGGCTTGCCGAGCTCGTCATCCTCGAGAGGAAGATGCCGCACCACCTGAGATGTTGATGCCGCTTCGCTGTCGCCATGGGTAAGTGCGTGCGCACCCTTGGGCAACGACGGCTCCATCGGGAGCGAGGAGCGGGCCGCTTCCGTGGCGGCTGGTGGAGGTGGTGGCGGAGAGGTGCCAGATTTAGCGCCATCTAACAGAGCACGTTTCTCGGTTGCGCCCTCAGGAAAGAGCTCCTTCATCCAATCCGCTAAGTCAGCCGGACCCACCAAATCGCTTTCGCTTGCCAGGTGTCGAGTCAGCTCGCGCCCCAGGTCGCGCGATGTCGCAAAGCGCTCCTCGGGGTTCCGTGCAAGGGCGCACATGATGATCTCCTCAAGCTCTGGGGAGATGCCGTAGCGATATTGCGAGGGACGAGGAATGGAGTCGCTTGCCACCGCAAAGATGGTTTCCATCTCTGTGCCCCGCCGGAAGAGGCGGCGCATCGTCACCATCTCCCACAGCACGACTCCCAGCGACCAGACGTCGGCTCGCCGGTCGACCTGCTTGCCGCGAAGCTGCTCCGGCGCCATGTAGGCGAACTTGCCTTTCACCTCGCCGGTGGACGTTTGATGCAGTCGATTCCGGGCGCTTGCGATGCCAAAATCGACGACCCGCACGCTCCCGTTGAAGGTGACAAACAAGTTGTGAGGGGAGACATCACGGTGCACCACGTGCAACAGCTCGTTCTCGTCGTCACGTAACTCGTGAGCGGCATGCAGGCCCTCGCAGGCATCGGCAATGACACGTGCAGCGTAGTGTGCGAGGCGAGGCGACTCCTTCTGCCAAGGCTGCAGCCACACCACACGGAGCAACTTGGATAGCGGCTCTCCGTTGAGGTATTCCATCGCGATGTAGTAGTTGCCTTTGTCTTCACCAAAGTCGAAGACATTGCATACGTTCGGATGACTGATGCGGGAGGCAATCCGCGCCTCGTCGAGAAACATCTGAACGAAGGCTTCTTCTTTGGCCATATGCGGATGTATCCGCTTAAGCGCGACCGTCTTGTCAAACCCTGCGGGTCCCTCCGCACGCGCCAGATACACGGTGGCCATGCCTCCCGATGCTATTTCCGCACATAGCCGGTAGCGGCCGATGCGCTCACCGGCGTCTGGCGGATGCGACATTATTGACGGCCGCAGAGACTGGGTGACGCTGTATTCTGAAGCGTTGGATGAAGAACTCATACGTTCTGTGGATTCCTGAGGTCTACGGCGGACGATGATGCTCGCAAAACCTACTCTACCACTTGCCAGTGTAGCGCATTCTGTACCAAATTGGCATGGGCTATGACGAATAGGCTCGCCATCCTCTCCGCCATGCTTTGTCAGAGCCTAAGCGCTTAGGGACGAGGCGCCCCTGCTGGAACCGTCGGCGGCAAGACTTCAACCCGCTCGCTAGTGCTTTGAGAGGTGAGCGCCACGACAACGATTGCTGCGACACCAGCAGCTACGCCAGCGCCCACAAGCCACCAAACCTTGGCGCTCTTTCCACTTCGGCCTTCATCCACCGGCTCCATTACTTGAACGAGCCTTTGCTGATCTGGACCCGCGCCGGTAAGAGCGGATGACCTGGGGTGCTGGCGTGATCCCACGCGCGCAATGGTCGCGTTCCCCGGGCCTCGGATGTAGCCGTAGTACTGCACGGTGGCACCCTCGGAGGCAGGCAGTTCAATGGAGCCACCCTCTGACGCCCGCCACTGCCCGCTGCCTACCCTCGCGAATACCGCGACCTGCTGGGCGAGGCCTTTGGGGTTGTCCTTCATCTGCGCCACGATGCGCACCGCCCCCGGCTTCTGCTTGAGAGAGAGCTCCATCGAGACTTGTCGCTGCTTCTTTCGAATCTTGTCCAGCTGACTACGGAGACGTGGTGGTATCCCTTGATCGGGAACGTAGGATGGATCGACAGCAACAAGACGATGCAGTTCATGTTCCACCTCGTCGTTTCTCCCAAGCGCAAAATTCACGGTAGCGCGCAGGAAAAGCAGCTCGGTGAGATCATAGCGGGAAAGAGTGTCCGCATCGGCAACGGAGGCCAACATGTCCAGAGCTTCCTCGAAGTTGGCATTCTCATACAGGGTGCGCGCCTTGCCAATGCTAGCTTCCCCCTGAGCACTCGCCGTTGCTGGAAGGGCAGCCGTCAATGCCAAAGCTGAGAGCAGAAGAAGGTTCCGTGCGCGCATAGCGGTTCGAAGATGCCGGTGGACCGGTTTCACTCTACGGCATCTTACGCCACCTCTCTGCGATTTTATACTACCCATACGCACTTTTGACGTCATCTAGCTCATCCTCCTCCGCCATGTGAGGCAGCAGTGCATCGCGCCCGAGCTGATCAAGGGCGGGAAATGGTGAACCGCCTCTGCCATTGCGATGAAGAGTGCCATAAGTGAGTCGGCCGGCGAAAGTAATCGGGTGGCTGAAGTAATCGGTGGCTCAGTGAGGTGGCCAAGGAAGGTGACCGAGCAGGGTGGCCGAGTGACCAGAATCACTTGGCGCAGCTGACGGGTTTCGATGAGGGAAAAATGAGGCGTGGCTTTTGCGGATCAACGTGGTGAGCTGCAGAGACATGCTTCTGAGGGCGCGCCCTCAGTTGGCTAACGAGGAGCGCGCGTACCGTAGGTGAGCCAGCGAATCTTCGTGCGTCAACTTCATCCGCAGTGAAGAGCCCGTCGCCGCCCGTTGCCACAAAATCCGATGTAAGCAGTTTCAGTGGCGTCTGGGGCTTTAGTGGTTTACCCGAAGCGCTTCGCAGTTTGACGTGCAGAGTGCCATTTTGGCAGGAGGCAACTGCGCGGAGACCCGAGATAGATACGATGCCTCGCTCGCTCTGCAGGCTGTGCGCGATAGCTTGAGCCAACTGTTTGGCAGTCACGTGTGCGATGACTGCTGGATCGTCAAAGGGGAAGAAACGAAAGAGGTCGCCGTAGGTCGCTTCGCCTTTGGGCAAAGCAGCTCTCAAGCCGCCGCCGTTGATGAGTGCCGCGTCAGCGGAGGGCGCCGCCTGGTGGAGCGTGTCGACCGTCCAGTTTCCGATCGCCGATTCTTTGTCTGCTGCCAAAGGGAAAGTTTGACTCAGATGAAGTCCAATCGGCTTTGTTTCCAGCCTTTCCACTTGCTGCAAAAACGGTCTTAGCGCCTTTGACACGTTGGCAGCCGGTTGGACGTGTTGCCCCTCGTAGGGGCGTGGAAGACACGTGGCATCGGGCGACGCGTGCGACCGGCAATAAAACCGAGGCTTGTAGATCTTCACGCGTGCGACGCGCCCTGCTCTACGGTCATAGGTGATATCCACCCGCCCAAAGCCTCGGCCGTAGGAGTGGGTTTCAATGACGGCCGTGCCGCGTATCCGATGGGCCATGGCATGATGGGTATGGCCGGCAATCACTGCGTCCACCGTTCCCTCTGGAAGCTGGCTGAGCATGGCCACTATTTCCGAAGTTGAATCGCAACTGCTCGTGTCGCTTGGCGAGCCGAAGTTGCGGCATTCCCCGCCTGCGTGAGCCACAACCACGATAAGGTCGACTCGACTTTCGCGCCGCAGTTTTGCAGCTTCACGCTTGGTCACTTCGGCTAGCGGAAGCACCTGAAGCCCAGCGAAGTTGGCGGGGATGGTGGCCGTGGGCGCATCGCGCGTGATGAGCCCGATGAGTCCCAGTTTCAGGCCTGCTGCATTGATCAGAGCCGTGGGTTGCACGTTCTCCCAGGCAACTGGCTTTCCAGTTTTTTGCTCAACAAGGTTCGCTGCCAGAAACGGGAACTTCGCTTGTGCGGCGCGTTGTTTGAGCGCGCCACGGGGGTCATCCCCAGCATCTTCGGCCACACGCTCTGGACCAGCCGGTCCGAAGTCGAACTCATGGTTGCCAATCGCTGCCGCCGCAAACCCCAGCGCGTTGTAGGCTGCAACGACAGACGCTCCTTCGCTCATGTTGGAGGCAAGCGTCCCCTGAAACATATCACCGGCATCCAACAGCAACAGAGGTCGGCCTTGCTTCCTGAGCACCTCAGCGTAGCCGCCTAGCCAGGGCAAGCTCTCAACATGTCCGTGCACATCGTTGGTGCCCAGCAGGGTGAGTGTTACTTCATCGGGTGGCTTGGGATGAACCGGCGCCGGCGCTGCCGCAGAGCCGCAGGCAGTGATGAACAGGCCGCAGGCAGTGATGGCCCAGCCGCAGGCAGTGATGGCCCAGCCGCAGGCAGTGATGGCCCAGCCGCAGGCAGTGATGAACAAGCCGCAGGCAGTGATAAACAAGCCGCAAGGTGCGCTCGCCCAGCTCATCACGCTGAGCCCTCTCATGCCTTCGCGTGTCCATTAATTAGGCGCGTAAGGCGCTCGATCGCTTGGTTGAGGATGTGCTCCTCTGGGCCGTAGGAAAAACGTACATGGTTGGTAAAGCGCGATTCGCGCCCGAAGCGTCTCTTGCCCGGGTCAACATCGAAGAACTCTCCTGGAACACAGATGATACGATCAGCTAGGGCAGCGCGGAAAAACTTCTCGCCGGTGTTCAGACTTGGTGGGAGTTGCGAGACGTCGGCCCAAGCGTAGAAAGTGCCTTCTGGGCGCAAGTCAAATCCAAAGCCCAATCCCTCCAAGGCATCAACTAGCAGGTCGCGTTTTCTTAGGAAGGTACGGCGTATGGCTTCCGTCTCTTGCTCAGCGAGCTGCGAGTTGACCAGCTCAGTGGCTGCTTGCTGGATGGGGCGCGATCCGCCTCCGTCGAGGAATGAACCCGCACTGGCGACCGCTTCGATGCATCTTTTTGGGCCGACGGTCCAGAAAAGACGCCAGCCGGGATAACGCCAGTTCTTGGTAAGGCCATCCATGATCACCACAGGATCTTGGTCGACGTCCTCGACGAACTCAGCAGCGCTCGACATCGCGCGCGCATTCTTACTCCAAATGTAGTGGGAGTAAGCCTCGTCGAACATCATTGTGCAGTTGAGGTTGCGCGCCAGGCGAACCCATTCGGCCAGTTCGTCGCCATGCAGGACCTTGCCTGTGGGGTTACAGGGGTTGGAAAGAAGTAGCGCACCAAGGCCTCGGCCGGTGATCTCGCGCTCAAGCTCATCGAGCGGAAATGCGTAGCCACGCTTCGGGTCCAGTAGGATCGGAATCGGTGTGAAGCGACGAAACACGTCCAACAACTCTTCGTAGGCGGTGTAATCAGGCAGAAAGTGGCCTAAATGGACCTGACTAAGCGCAGCGCAGGCTCGCATCAGCGCAACCCTTCCGCCACCACTGATTGAGACATTTTCCGCGCTGTACCGCGAAGGCATCCCCCGACGAAAGGTTGTGTTGTAAAAGGAGGCAACCGCCTCGCGAAGCTCCCAAAGACCGGCCACGGGCGCGTAATCCAAATCCGCTGCACGGACGTGCACGTGTTCGATGCGGCGAGGTGCCCCCTCGAGCCAGCCGGTCTCCGGCTGTCCCTGACCAAGGTTACACCACGACGCATCGTCGGCCGCGTAACCTACCCGTTGAGCCTCCGCCATCACATAAATGACACCCGTGCGTGGGACGGTGCGAAAGCTAGCGATAGGCGCGGTCACTTACCGTTGATGAAGGATTTTTCCGATGATGCAAGGCATAGGTCAGTCAGGGCAGCTAGCCCGCCAACTGATCGGCACCTTCCGCTGCACATCGGCGAGGATGAGGTAACGGCTTGAGTGGAGTGACTTGAGTGAAGTGAGAGGTTAGCGACAGCCTCGACCTACTGGCTTTACCGTGTACTGGGTTTACCAGGCGTCGCGCCCGATGCGGCTGGTCTCGGCGCCAGTCTGTCCTGCGTACTTGCTGCCTCGAGCTGGCCCGTAAGGTCGCTCTGCTTCACTCGAGAGCTGGTGAAAGATGACCTGGCTGATGCGCATACCGGGGTAGAGCTTCACGGCCACACGGCCCAGATTGCTCAGTTCGAGTGTGATACGTCCGTCGAAACCCGGGTCGATAAAACCGGCGGTGGCATGCACGACAACCGCTAGGCGGCCAATGCTGCTCCTGCCATCCACGCGAGCCACTAGGTCGGGCGGCACAGCCACGCGCTCAATCGTTGAGCCCAATGCAAACTCTCCAGGATGAAGTACAAACGAAGAGCCCTCAGCGATGCGCACTTCTTGAGTATATCGGCTCACCGACTCGTCGTCCCGCGGGTCGATGCAGGCTTGGTCAGGAAGACGGTACACAATGAAGGTTGCTGCAAGCCGCAGGTCAATGCTCGCGGGCTGAATCTGCACTTCCGCGTCCAGCAGCGGGTCGACCACGATGCTTCCCTCTGCGATTCGCTGTCGAAGATCCCTGTCGGATAAAATCACGTGGCGGTTTTGCGCTGCTCTCGGGCTGCAGTCAAGGCTTTCCTAAGCCTCGAGCGGAACTGGGTGCGAGATCATTTTGAGATTCATGCGAGCGCGATTTCTCAGGCCCCGTCATCCGCTGGCTTACCGCGACGCCGGGCCTCGTTGCGTAGATGGGCCGGATCGCAGGAGACGCAGTCGACGAGAACTCCGGCGCTTCGGCCCTACTGCAGGGGCGCTCAGCGGATGACGACCCCTCAAAAGTCGTCCCGTATGTACCCTCTTCTCAATCTGATCGTGCACCCGGAGGAACTTCTACGATGGATGCTGGCATTGAGTCTAGCGCTCAGCCACACCCTCGGCATGATGCTTCTCACAGGGCATCTGTCGCCGCTGGATTGCGTGCATTGTAAAGGTTGCTTTACAAGACCCGAATGGAAGAGGAGTCCGTGAGGGGAGTGCAGGTCACCTGCAAAGGATCAGCAAGGGGATCAACCTCAGGCTACGGAGGCAGAAGGCTCGGCTGCTGGAAGGTGTATGCAGAACTCCGCCCCGCCTCCTTCCCGCGCGCGCAACCACATGTCGCCCCCAAACTCGCGCACGATGCGACGAGACATGTACAACCCAAGTCCAGTCCCTTCGCCCACGCGTCGCGTAGTAAAGAAGGGGTCGAAAATTTGCTCCCTCAGTGCTGGGGGAACCCCCGGCCCGTCGTCTGCAATGGCTATCTGCAGCATGCCCGGTTCGTCTGCTGCCCGTACTTCGACCCAGATGTGGCTGGGTTCAACCCGCAGCGCGTTATCGAGCAGATTTAGAAACACCTGGTTGAGCGCACGTGGAGATGCATTGATGAGCTCTTGCGACCTGTATTCTTTCAGAATCTTCGTTCTGCCCACGCGATGCTCCAGGAGCCGGAGTGCAGAGTCGAGTCCGTCGCGGGCGTTGCATAGCAACATCTCATCCCCATCGGCGGGCCGAACCTGTTCGTCGAGCGCAGAGACGATGTGGAGAATGCGGTGTGCGCCATCATGCACAATACTTTGAAGTTTGCGTTCCATCTCAGGCTTGGCGGTTCCCTTGCGAATGACCGCGATGGCATTGAGGATGGCGTTGAGGGGATTTTTCACTTCATGCGCTATACCGGCAGCAAGCGTGGCCGCTGTTGAAAGCCGAGACTGGGCAGCCAACTGCAAACTAAGGGCGCGGAGTTTCAGCTGCGCACTGACCCGGGCGAGCAACAGCCGCGGGTGGAAGGGCTTCGTCACGAAATCCTCCGCCCCGGCGCCGTAGCCCTCAATCGCAGCATCCGAGCCCTGTCTTGCAGTAATGAGTATGACTGGGGTTGTTCTAAGAGAGGGATGCGACTTGATCTTTCGGCACAACTCGGTGCCACTCATTTCGGGCATCATAATGTCAGAGAGCACCAGGTCCGGCCGCTGCTCTTCGATGACGCTCCAGGCCTCCGTTCCGTTACTCACGGCGACCACTTCGAAGGTCCCATTGAGAATGCGCATCATCAGGTCGCGGAGCTCAGGATTGTCTTCGGCAATCAGAACGCGAGCGCGGCGGCCGCGCTCAAAGAAGATCGGGGTCTCCTTTGGAGCGGGTAGTCCCGCAGCGGCGACCTGTTCGGCAACCACATCCGAAGCGCCGACCGCATCTTCGGCTCGCCGGCTGGCGTGTCCTTCGACATGCACGACGCGTCGCTCAAGCGTCTCTTCCGAGAAGTGCCGGTCGCCCCACGGGAGCGTAAAGAAGAAGCGACTTCCTTTGTCGAGCTCACTCTCCACATCCAGCTGTCCGCCGTGAAGTCGCACAAGCTCCGAGGCCAGCGTAAGTCCAATGCCAGCGCCTCCGTGCTTGCGCGTCTGCGAACTCTCGACCTGATAAAAACGACTAAAGATGCGGTGCTTATCCTCTTCGGTGAGACCAGGTCCATCATCGCGCACTTCGACCGACAGGCCCTCTTGGTTGGTTGAAAGTTCAAGCACCACATGACCTCCTTGCGGTGTAAACTTCAACGCATTCGCCAGTAAGTTCGTTACGACGATCTCTAGCCGGTGCGGGTCGGCGTGCAGCGACTGCATGTGGCCTTGCGTCAGAAGCCGCAGTTCCACGCCGCGCACCCGCGCTGTGGGCTGAAACTTCTCCGTGAGGCGCACACAAAGGTCGACGGCATCGACCTCTGAGACGTGAAGTCGCAGCCCTCCTGCATCGACGCGTGCGAGATCGAGCAAATCGTCGATGAGCCGAAGAAGCCGCGCGGCGTTCTTGCGCACTACTTCAAGCGCAGACTGAACAGCTTGGCCTTGGGGACGGGTCAGCAAGTCTTCAACGGGAGCCAAGATGAGGGTAAGCGGCGTGCGAAGCTCGTGAGAAATATTGGCGAAGAACTCGTTTTTAAGACGATCGAGCTGCTGGAGCTTGGAGAGCGTGCCCTCAAGTTCTTCCGATGTTTCCGCTAGACCTTGGCGGGCCGCATATTCCCGTCTCGCAAGAGAATAGCGAGTTTGGGTTGAAGCTACAGTGACCACTGCAGTCAGGCACAGGAAGAATGTGTTGTTAAAGAAGACTGCATAGCCAAAGTTTGCCTCGAAGAGTTTGGGGATCGTAGGTGCAAGCCATATGGCAATCACCCCCAGACTGAGCGTAAGTGAATAGGTCCAGCGCCAAGTGTAGAGGACACCCACCGATAGAATGCACAGGTTGAGGCCCGCGTAGTAAGGTGATGCGTAGCCCTCCAGCTCTTCAATCATCAGTTGGATGGCACTAGCGCATAGAAGCGGAGGCCCAGCGGACACGAAGAAGGCGCCCACCTCGCTCTTAGGCGCAGCCCGCTTTACCCCTTGCGCCATCAGGAGGCACAGAGCGGCAACTCCGATTCGAATCAATAGGAATCGCTGAGTCAGCTCTGGATGCACCACCCAATCGAGAAGCGTGGAAGCCGGCATGAGCACAGCCGCGAGTAGATACCCCACGCGGCTGGCCGAGACGTTGTACGTGCGGAGGTATTGCTTCAGCGATACCTCACAGGACACATTATCCATTCATCGTGTGATTCTGAGGAACAGATTCACATTGAGCGGTTCCCGCTCCACCTGAACTGAGGACGGTTTAGGCTCAAGATGCGATGCTAGTTCGTAGAGCTCGCTTTCAGTGCGGTGGACTAGAAACCATCCAAGCAAGTATTCCATCAACCATCTCGAAGGATTGCTTGGGGCGAAGTTGCCGATGAAGAGCGTGCCCCCTTCTGCCGCGGTTTCATACAACACGGAAAGTAACTTACGAAAGCCCTGATCATTTAGGTAGTCAAACAAGCCCGCGCTGTAGATAAAGTCTTGTCGATTCAGCGTGTGCGAAAGCTGGCCTCGCGTGATGAGACGCCTTACCGACTCACGCACGAAATGCACGCGAGCGCCTGTCTCGATGGCCAGTTCGCCCAGTGTACGCTCGCAGTACTGAATGGACTGCTCTTCTTGGTCCATCAGGGTGACCTCAAGGTGCTCGCCAAGCTCAGGGCGCTCCCTAAGCAGTTGGTTGAGCTCGGTTGCGGGGCCGCAACCGATGCTAGCGATGCACACGCGGCGATCGCGCTTCTCGGACGCGGCTTGAATGACCTCGCTTTTGAGGAGACTAACCCGATTCTTCAGGGCTTTGGCGGCAGCCTCATGCACCGCGTAGAGGTTCATTGTTTTCGCGAAAAGGCGATTTCCCTCTGCCGGATCACGGTAGATCATATTCATCATCTCGTAATCCCCGGCGTAACCCAGCGGCTTTTCGTAGGCACGCTTAAGCAAAGCCGATTGCCAGAGGTACGGTCCTAGGTGCTTACGAAGGAAGCTTTCGTAAACCCTGCTCTCCTCGTCCGGTTGGGACTGGAGCCGCTCACCCAATGTGCGGGACGCGTCCTCCATCAGGCTTCGGACCCTTGGGCTGATGATGTCGAGATACTCCTGAACCGTTTTATCGCGCGTGAGCTTATCGTGACCCTCTAGGGCGTCTTCCTCTTCATCTAGGAATGTTTCCAATACCCTCAGACTTTCAGTCAGGTCTGCCACGTAGCTCCGAAACTCCGAGTCTATTGCCACAGCATCGGAGGTGCGCTCTCGTGCTTCCCACCGCTGTAAGAAGCCGTGCCGAGTTCCCTGACGGTAGAGCTCGCCGATGCGTACTCCCTGCCCAGAAAGCTCTACGCCGAGGATGACGCGTCCATTTTCAATGTCTGAAACATAGCGGATGATGGCGGCGCCCTGGTAGACCAGTGCACCTCCACCCCACACACTCAGCGCCGCGATTCGGTCGCCGGGTAGGAAGAGGTCCGCGCGCGCCTGCTCGTCGGCGATGGCAAGCCGCAGACCGTGCAGAGAAAGGTCTTCGACTGAAGCGTGGAACTCTCCATACCCACGGAATGTGCCCTCAGCCTTCAGCTCAGTGAGCTGAAGGTCGGCAACCCTGAGGCGACGGTTACGCAGTCGCTTGGTGTTTTCGGGGCGCTTGAGACGCGTCTGGCTCACGCGACGCTGCGGGGTGGCCTCGGGAGACTGAGGGTCGGCAACAAGTGTCAAAAGTAGTACCTTTCTGCTGAGAGTGGAATCATCTTAGATCAAGCTTGATTTTCTTTTCAATGGCTGCGTGCATCAATCGTCAGAAGAACCCCGCAGTCGACTTCACCGTGCCTGAGGGGGACGTGCCGGCGCATCATCTTTCTATTGATGAGAGTTGTTTTTCTTGGTGGCACTAGTTTTTGTTGGTGGCACTAGCGAAGTTGTGCATGATGTTTTGGCGTGAGGTGGATGAGCGCCTTGCCCGCGATTGGGAGAGTTGCATTGGAACCCTGCGTGCTTTTCGTCGACGACGACGAAGCAAACCTCACAGTATTCGAAGCCACTTTCGACGAGACATTCCGTCTCCTCACCGCAAAGAGTGCGGCCGAAGCGCTGGAGATGATGGAGCAGCATGAGGTGGGCGTCCTAATCACGGACCAGCGCATGCCGCACACCACGGGTGTGGAGCTTCTTGAGCAGGTTCACGAGAGGTTTCCCGATGTCGTCCGAATCCTAATCACCGCCTACACCGACCTGGGTGCAGCAGTGGCTGCTATTAACCAAGGGCATGTCAGGCGATATCTGCGAAAGCCTTGGGTTCCGGAGGAGCTGCGAGCGGTGCTCTCGGAGAGCTTGAGCATCTACACCATGACCCAGCGTATGCATGTGATGGAGCAAAGGCTTCTCGAGACAGAGAGGCTATACGCATTGGGAGTTGTTGCGGCGAGTCTCGCTCAGGAGCTTCGGAGTCCGGTGAGCTGGATCTCCGACAACCTCAACTCGGCGCAGGGGTCGGTACGGTCTCTGGCAAAGCACGCACACAACAAGGTGCTGGCATCCCGTGCTCTCGAGGATAGCCTGCATGCCATTGACGAGGAGATTGCAGATGCGCTCGTTGGTCTAAATCGAATCATGGATGTGGTGCGGGGTGTTGAGCTTCCTACGCGCTCGGCTGATGAAGATACCAGCGACCTAGGTGAGGTGTTGCGTTTGGCGCTCAAGATTCTACGCAGAGAGATACAAAGGGTAGGGCAGGTGCGACTCGACCTGCGAAGTGTTCCAGCTGTTGAAGGAGCAAGTGCGAAGTTGGGCCAGGTCGTGCTGAACATGCTGACCACTGCGGTGCAAGCATTTCCGTCTAAGAGCAAGGCTCGGCTGATCACGGTGCGTCTTTTCGCCCACCATCAGAATGTGGTACTTGAGGTGTTAGACGGTGGCGCGAGCGCCGACCACGAGATACTGAATCGGCTCTTTGACCCGCTCTACTCTTCTAAGAACGACGGCGGCGCGGGGTTAGGTTTAGCCATCTCGCGCAGGATTGCTGAGGAGCTCGGCGGAAGGCTTGAGGCTCAGGAGGATCAGGAAGGCGGAATTGTATTTCGGCTGCTGATACCGGCCCAGAAAAAGGCGGCCTAAGAGCGTCCTCAAACCCCATCCTCACGCACCTACCTGCGCTCCGGTGGGCCAGTGTGCTCCGGTGGGCCAGTGTGCTCCGGTGGGCCAGTGTGCTCCGGTGGGCCAGTGTGCTCCGGTGGGTCAGTGTGCTCCGGTGGACCAGTGCGTGGAACTTTTGACGACTGCGTCCTTTGCAGTTCCGGCGCCCGAATGCGCTACCTCCTCGCTGCGCTACCTCCTCGCTGCGCTACCTCCTCGCTGCACAACCTTTCGAGAGCCGACTCACCAGGGACTGACCGGTTACCTGAAAGGCGCCTGCAGCAAAGGATTTACCTACAGCAAAGGATTTATGGAGTCCCGCATAGGTTCCGTTGTCAGAGGCTCATTCCGGTTCTTTGGTCGCATGAGGAAATAGACCCCTAGGCTGAGCGCGACAGTGATGACGCCTGCCGCTGCAACCACCGGACGCTCCAGTATGGCGTTGGCCACCATCCAGATCATCATCGCGATGAAGAGGATGGGTGTGATTGGGTAGAGCCACGTGCGGTAAGGCCGGTGCCGCTCGGGCTCTCGCATCCGCATCACTAACACACCCGCTACCGTGAGACCGGCAACAGCCGAGAGCATGAAGCCCACGAAGGTCAGGAGCACATCGAAGCTCGCGGTCACGATCATGAGCAGTGAGACAGAGGCCTGCAGTGCAATAGCCACGGCAGGCCCTCCTCGACCCAACCGCAGAGCCAAAACGCCTAGCGCGGGAAAGTCGCGCCCCATCGCTTCGTAGATGCGAGGTCCGGTCATAATCATCGCGCCCACCGTCGACACCAAACCAAGTGCGATCGTCGCGCTAAGCAACTTACCGGTGCTGGGCCCGAATAGATTGATTGCAGCGACATGTCCAACTTCGACCACGTTGCGGAGTTGGTCAATCGGACCTGACATGAGAAAGACGACGTTGAGTCCGATGTAAAGCAGCACGACTGCGGTGGTACCTATAATTAACGCAAGGGGAAGCGTATTGGCAACGTCGCGTAGTTCGCCGGCAACGTAGGTAGCGGCATTCCAGCCGCTGTAAGCAAAAGAGACCAAGATCAGGCCTACGGCAAACTTAGGCGAAACCAATTCCTGGTGATTGGGAGGCCACGCAGGCGTCGTGTACAGATGATCACTCTCACCCCAGATAAGCCCTCCGATGATGAAGACGACGATGAGCATCAACTTGCCGAAAGTGAAGAAGTTTTGGGCTCGGCTTGCAAAGGAAACCTTCGCGATGTGCGTGAGAGACAGCATCACGACGAGTGCCCACGCCGCAGAGAGTGGCGGCAGCCATGGCACGAGCGCCACCATGTAGGAGCTGAAAGCCAAGGCAGCGGCCGCAATGGGAGCGGAGAAACCGACGACGAAGCTGACGCACCCAGCGACAAATCCCACCGCTGGGTGGAAGATTCGTGAGAGAAGGTAGTACTCACCGCCGTTGACTGGGAACATGGAAACAAGCTCCCCGTAGGAGAGGGCTCCGCAAAGCGCGATGAAGCCTCCTGCAGCCCAAACTAGAAGAAGAAGAGACGGCGACGTGATGTCGTTGAGTAAGATGCCAGTCGTGGTGAAAACGCCGGTGCCGATCATGCTCGCCACGACGAGGAGCATGGCCGTGAGCATTCCGAGGTGACGTTCTGAGTGATTGACTGGCTTCATGACGAGGTGGACGATGGCATCAGAAGGACAAGAGAGTGGCTAGCGTATATTAGGGGTGCGGTAAGCTAAAGTCTTCGGCACGGGTGAGTGCAAAAGTGACGGCTTCCTCGAGTTCGGAGGGCGGTAGGTTTTTCCAGAATATATGCCATTGGTCATTGCGGTAGGTGCCGCTGCTGACGCGTCCGTACCACCCATTCGTCGCGTTTGAGGCGCGGCTTCTCCACAGCAGCTGCGGGCAAAGAGCTGTAACCGAGTTCCATAAGTCGCGCCCGATGCCTTCTCCTTTTGCTTCTGGCTCGACAGCCCATTTTGAAAGGTATGCAATCTTCTTTGGACCCTGCTGAACTACGGCTGCGCCTCGGTAGCCGGCCTCGATGAAGATGTGGTGGACGGGCTGCTGGAAGAAGTGAGGCTTCACGCGTTTCTGAAAACTTGCTTCGAGAAGTTTGGCAACCTTCTGCTGATCGAGAGGTTCCCAGCTCGCAAAGTGTAAGATATCGCTTCCTGCGCGTACCAACGTGCCGGCGCCGCGGGTTGTGAAGAGTTCCTTTAAAATGGCCAAAGGTGAAGTGACTGACACGGTGACCTGCAAGGGCAGGACCGCGCCAAGCAGTTCAGCCACCTGGCAAAGTAGCTGGTAGTCGGCAGATGACTGCGACGAAGCGCTCGAGTAGCGTTGCAGGTCCGACGGCGTGGTGACGTCAAGGCGGTGGCCGGCTGGCGCCAAAGCACCCTCTGGCCGACAGATAACCAGCCGCTTCGTGTCCAAAAGCATGAGAAGCTGCCGAATTTCCTCGAAGTTGGGAGCATCATTTGGAGTTCCAGAGAGACGCACAAGGATCGGCACGTTGAGGTGGAGCGAGAGACGGCTGAGCTTTTGCACGTCGTCGACTAGCTGAACTTCCACCCCTTCCCTCTGAAGATCCTGCGCCAGGAGGCGATGCGGAGGTGAGGCATGTGCCGCGTGGGCGTCTTGAGCGAGAATGACGGGGTAGAGCTCCAGGGCGCTGAGGGCTCGCAGGGATGTAAGCACGGCGCCGCGCCCCATCTGGAAAGAGGCAGGACTCAAATGAATGGCGGCAAATCGGCCGCCAGGCTGCGACCGGAACAGGCGCAGGTAGAAGGCCGTTTCCTCCGGCCGACCAGCGCCTCCCAGCAGCGCCTGTGCAAGGTCGGCTGGGCTCACTCAGCCTCACGTCCCGGGATGATAGCGAACATGGCAGTGCAGAAGTATGGATTTGATGTAGGCTGCGCGCATCCCTTTTATAGGCTCGTCAATCCTTGACAGTTCTAAAGCTTACGTTATCCTCTCGGACCTTTGTCTGGCACAGGTGAGGTTTCTCCGCGCCAGACGCACTCTTGGAGAGCGCACACTAGCTATGCCGACCATCAATCAACTCGTTCGAAAAGGCCGCGAGCAGATTCGCGTAAAAACAGCTTCCCCGGCATTGCAGAACTGCCCGCAAAAGCGCGGCGTCTGCGTGCGCTTGTACACAACGAAGCCGAAGAAGCCAAACTCCGCGTTGAGAAAAGTGGCGAGGGTGCGTCTTTCCAATGGGATTGAGGTCACCACGTACATACCTGGCGAGCGCCACAACCTGCAGGAGCACTCGGTTGTGCTCATCCGTGGTGGGCGTGTCAAAGACCTCCCAGGAGTTAGGTATCACGTCGTTCGTGGCTCCCTCGATGCGGCGGGTGCAATCGGCCCCTCCCACACAAACGATGCCAATCGCACCCAAGGCCGTTCCAAGTACGGTGTGAAGCGACCAAAGCAGTAGTCACTGCAGACAAGCAGTGGTTGAAGAGGTTTACAAGATATGCCCCGTCGTAGAGAAGTCCCAAAGCGTCCTATACTGCCCGATCCCAAATATAGGGATAAACTAGTAGCTAAGTTCTGCAACATCATCATGCTAAACGGCAAGAAGTCGCTAGCTGAACGCACCATCTACGGTGCTTTTGATGTGATCGGCGCGCGTTACAAAGAGGACCCGCTCGACGTGTTTCGCCGTGCTCTAGACTCGGTGCGGCCCAAGGTGGAAGTGAAGAGTCGCCGGGTAGGTGGTGCCACCTATCAGGTGCCAGTCGAGGTTCGACCGGAGCGGCGAACGGCGCTTGCGATGCGTTGGCTCACGATCTTTAGTCGCAAGCGTGGAGAGAAAACGATGGTCGAGCGGCTAGCCGCAGAGCTCGTCGAGGCATCTCAAGGGCGCGGGAATGCGGTCAAGAAGCGTGAAGACACGCACAAGATGGCTGAAGCCAATAAGGCCTTTGCGCATTACCGCTGGTAATGCGTTCGAACCAGTAACTTCCGCGTAGGCACGCCCAGTAACCTCCGCGTAGGCACGCCCATCCGCGTAGGCACGTTAGGGGGTAGGGCCTGCTCGCCGTTCAAGGACGGCTCGGTGCTTGATGAAGTGCGCAACGAGGCCTTCACGGTAGTGCACCTAGGCGTGCTTGAGCATGAGCCACGGGTCGCCTTCGTCATCTTCGCCAAGGTCGAGCTGGCGCCCGGTTCGGGTGCAGCATAATCCGGGTGCAGCGTCACACTCTCCGGGTCGCCGCCATTGGCGTTCGCAGCGAATACGGCTATTAGGTAGCGGTCGGTCGACACCCTACATTGTCGAGACCCTGCAGTAGGGTCGGCAGGCTTAAGGTTTGGGTTCTCTGGAGGAGTCGTGGCTAGGCAGTTTCCGCTCGAGCGCATACGCAACATTGGCATCATGGCACACATAGATGCGGGTAAAACGACGACCACCGAACGCATCCTCTTCTACACCGGCGTTAACTATAAGATGGGCGAAGTCCATGACGGTGCTGCGACCATGGATTACATGGAACAGGAGCAGGAACGCGGGATCACCATCACTTCAGCAGCCACGACGTGCGGGTGGACGCCAACCAACGGCGCCTACGAGGGCCAGGAGCATCGAGTTAACATTATCGACACCCCTGGCCATGTCGACTTCACAATTGAAGTTGAGCGGTCGCTAAGGGTGCTTGATGGGGCTATCGCTGTTTTTGATGGCGTGGCAGGTGTTGAGCCGCAGTCGGAAACTGTGTGGCGACAGGCCGACCAGTACAGGGTCCCGCGGATTTGCTTCATCAACAAGATGGACCGAGCGGGTGCGTCGTTTGGACCTGCAGTTGAGTCTCTTCGGGAGCGGCTAGGCGCTAATCCTGTCCCAGTGCAGTTGCCACTCGGCTCGGAAGATGAACACGAGGGGATTATTGATCTGGTTGAGATGCGTGCTGTCAGGTTTGATGAAGCGACGCGTGGAACGCAGATCGATTATGGGGCTATTCCCGAAGAGCAGCTTGCTGAGGCACAAGCAGCTCGAGAGGTGCTCGTAGAGGCGACTGCGGAAGTTGATGACGCTCTGATGGAGAAGTATCTGGAAGGGGCGACAGACTTCAGCCCTGACGAGCTCAGACGCGCCCTTAGGAAGGGAACGCTCGACTTTAAACTGGTACCGGTTTGTTGCGGTTCGGCATTTAAGAATAAGGGGATCCAGCCCCTGCTTGATGCAGTGGTTGATTTTCTTCCGTCGCCTCTCGATATTCCACCAGTGACGGGCGAGCATCCGACAACGAAAGATCTAGAGCAGCGGCCGGCGCGTGATCAAGAACCCCTCAGTGCGCTTGCATTCAAAATCATCAATGACCCCTTCGTTGGGCAGCTGACCTTCTTACGAATCTATAGCGGCGTGGCTCAGAGTGGAACTACGGTTCTCAACTCAACCAAGGGCAAGCGCGAGCGGATCGGTCGCCTCTTGTTGATGCACGCGAACAAGCGGGAAGATCTTAAAGAAGCCTACTCGGGCAGCATATGTGCCGCTGTTGGCCTTAAGACTGCGACGACTGGAGACACGCTTTGCGACCAGGCCAATCCCATCGTTCTTGAGCGGATGACCTTTCCTGAGCCAGTCATTTCTATCGCGATAGAGCCACGCACAAAGGTTGATCAAACTAAGCTTGGAGAGGCGCTGCAAAAGCTAGCGACTGAGGACCCGTCGTTCCGGACGCACACGGATGAGGAGACGGGACAGACGATCATCTCCGGAATGGGCGAGTTACACCTAGAAATCATTGTCGACCGTCTCAAGCGCGAGTTCGGTGTCGACTGCAATGTGGGCAAGCCGGAGGTCGCCTACCGAGAGGCTATCGCTAATCACGTGGTTGCTGAGCACAAATACATCAAGCAAACCGGTGGCCATGGCATGTACGGGCACGTGAAGCTCCGCATCGGACCGGCTGAGAAAGGCACGGGTTTTACTTTCAACAACGCAATTGTTGGCGGCACGATCCCCAAGGAGTTTATTCCGTCGGTTGAAAAAGGAGTTAGTGAGGCGCTAAATCGGGGAGTGTTGGCGGGTTATCCGGTAGTGGATGTGCAGGCAAGCCTGATTGATGGCTCGTTCCATCAAGTTGATTCGTCTGGTCCGGCCTTTGAGGTAGCAGCATCTTTGGCATTCCAAGAAGCCGCTGAGGAGGCCGGCGCGCATCTGCTTGAGCCTTACATGCGGGTCGAGGTGGTTGTTCCGGAAGAGTACATGGGTGAGGTGATGGGCGACCTCAGTTCACGACGTGGTGACATTGTCGGCATGGAACAGCGCGGAAGCGTGCAGGTCATCACCGCGCTTGTGCCGCTATCGACCATGTTTGGGTACTCGACAGAGCTGCGAAGTCGGACTCAGGGGCGCGCGAGCTACACCATGAAGTTCTCCGACTACAAGCCGGTTCCTAACGCGATCGCCCAAGCCATTGTGGCCCGAATAAAAGGCTATTAGCCGAGGTCGAAGCCACTCCAAAAACTGACCCGGGCGCCCTCATTAGGCCAAAGCTGCTTGGCAATGTGCTGACATTTTCGAAGCTAATGCTGGCCTCAAACTCGATCAACAGTAAGGTAGGTGCAGGTTCTTATAGGTGCGCATGTTCAACTCAGCGAACCCAGTAATTATCGCGCTTTCGCTTTAAAAGTTTGGGTCGTGCACTAGTCAACCATGTGATCACGTGATATGCACGACCGTTTTGAAGAGACCCAGGAGCTGTAGGGATGGCCAAAGAGAAGTTCGTCAGGAGTAAGCCGCACATCAACGTAGGAACGATTGGTCACATTGACCATGGCAAGACGACGTTGACGGCTGCGATTACGAAGGTGATGAGCAAAAACGGTGGAGGGAGAGCGGTATCGTACGCGGACATCGCGAAGGGCGGGACGGTACGAGACGACTCGAAGATCGTGACGATCGCGGTCAGCCACGTGGAGTACGAGACGCCAAACCGTCACTACGCGCACGTGGATTGCCCTGGGCACGCCGATTACATCAAGAACATGATCACGGGAGCGGCGCAGATGGACGGAGCCATCCTTGTGGTGAGCGCGCTGGACGGGCCGATGCCGCAGACGAAGGAGCACGTGTTGTTGGCGCGGCAGGTGGGGGTACCGCAGATTGTGGTGTTTCTCAACAAGGTGGATGCGGTGGATGACGCAGACCTGCTGGAGCTGGTTGAGATGGAGGTGCGGGACCTCCTGAGCAAGTACCAGTTTGACGGAGACAACATTCCGGTGGTGCGCGGCAGTGCGCTCAAGGCGCTTGAGGGGGAAGAGAGCGGCGAAAAGAGCATCGACGAGCTGATGAGCAAAGTGGATGAGTACATCCCGGAGCCGACGCGGGACGTGGACAAGCCGTTCTTGATGGCGATTGAGGATGTGTTCAGCATCAAAGGCCGCGGGACGGTGGTGACGGGACGTATTGAGCGTGGCGTGATCAAGACGAGCGATGAGGTGGAGATACTCGGCTTTGCGGCACCGAAGAAGACGGTGGTGACAGGTGTGGAAATGTTCCGGAAGCTCTTGGACCAAGGGCAAGCTGGAGACAACGTGGGGTGTCTGCTGCGCGGAGTGGAAAAAGACGATGTGGAGCGAGGGCAGGTGCTAGCGGCGCCTGGGTCGGTGAACACGCACACGAAGTTTGAAGGGGAAGTGTACGTGCTAAAGAAGGAAGAGGGCGGAAGGCACAAGCCCTTCTTCACGAACTACCGGCCGCAGTTCTACATGCGCACGACGGACGTGACGGGAACGATCGCATTGCCTGACGACGTGAAGATGGTGATGCCTGGAGACAACGTGAAGATGGTGGTGGAGTTGATCACGCCCGTGGCGATGGAAGAGAAGCAGCGGTTTGCCATCCGCGAAGGCGGACGAACCGTAGGCGCCGGCGTTATCACCAAGATCATGGAGTAGATACATTGGCTACTGCAACTAAAATCAGGATTCGCCTTAAGGCGTACGACCACCGACTGCTCGATCAGTCAGCGGGAGAAATCGTCGACACCGCCCGTCGGACGGGCGCAAACGTAGCCGGACCCATTCCGCTACCCACACGGATCAACAAGTACACGGTGCTTCGAGGGCCCCACGTTGATAAAAAGGCGCGGGAGCAGTTCGAGATTCGAACGCATAAAAGGCTACTTGATATTCTTGAACCCACGCAGCAAACACTTGATGCCCTCATGAAGCTCGACTTGTCTGCCGGTGTGGACGTAGAGATCAAGTCGTAGGAGGAAGTGATGGCGGAAGCACCAGTTTTTGATGCATCTCGCAGAGAGGTGGGCAAGGTCGACTTGCCGGATGAGATATTTGCCGGGCCGGTAAATGAGGCTTTACTTTACGATATTGTAAAAGCGCAGCTTGCGTCGCGCCGCGTTGGATCGGCGAAAACGAAAACCCGTTCTGAGGTAGCTGGTTCAACTCGCAAGGTATACAAGCAAAAGGGGACGGGACGTGCGAGGCACGGCTCCATTCGTGCTCCGATATACGTGGGCGGCGGCAAGGCGCATGGGCCAACCCCGCGGGATTACAGTTTTAGACCGCCGCGAAAGATGCGTGAGGCGGCGCTTCGTAGCGCGCTCTCGTTGAAGGTGAAAGAGGGCTGTCTTACCGTCGTGGATAAGCTCGAGCTGGAGAAGCCGAAAACTAGGGAAGTCGTTGCTCTTCTCAATCGACTCAAGGCTGTGGGTGGAACGCTCTTTGTCGACGGAGCTGGCGACGCTGGCTTTGCTAAGTCGATAAAGAACCTCCCCGGCGATGACCTCATACTCAGTCGAGGCATCAACGTATACGACATTCTGAGGCATCGAAACCTGATTCTAACTAAGCAAGTTGTCGAAGACTTGTCTGCCCGTCTGACCGCAAAGCCAGGTCGTCGAGGCAAGGGTGTGTCATCCGATAGTAGCGACACGGAGTCGGCAAATGCAGCTTGAACAGGTAATTCGGCGACCGATCATCTTCACCGAGAAGGGCACCACCCTTCGTGATGAGGAAAACAAGTACCTCTTCGAGGTTTCGCTCAAGTCGTCCAAGGTGGACGTAAAACGCGCGGTTGAAATGTTCTTCAACGTTAAGGTGACCGACGTAAACACCATGATCGTCCGCGGTAAGATGAAGCGGATGGGTCGCGGTGCGGCCAAGCGGCGAAACTGGAAGAAAGCCATTGTGGCACTTCAAGATGGTGACACTATTGATCCCCTGGAGGGATTTTAGGCGATCCCCTGGAGGGATTTTAGATCAAGGACTAAGGATGCCTGTCGCTGTTTAGCAAGGGCTGACGCTTTGGATGTTTTACGCTCGGAAGCAACTGCTGCGGGCGAGATAGTTTGGGTGTGACGAATGGCGGTAAGAAAGAGTAAACCAACATCCCCGGCACGACGCTTTTTCGAGACGTCCGACTTCAGCAAGCTGGAGCGGAAAACAGCCCATAAAGGCATGACGAAGAGCCTCTCGTCAAAGGGTGGCCGTAACAGCTACGGCCGCATCACGACGAGATTTCGCGGAGGCGGGCATAAGCGCCGCTACCGCGTCATTGACTTCAAGCGCAGCAAGGTTGGCGTACCATCGGTCGTACGGGCTCTGGAGTACGACCCCTGCCGCACGGCGCGCATCGCGCTCCTGCAGTACGCCGACGGCTCGCGCGCCTACATCCTCGCCCCCGATGGATTGTCAGTAGGCGACGAGGTGCTCTCCTCGCGGAAGGCGGACGTAAAGCCCGGGAATGCGATGCCCTTGCGCTACATCCCGGTCGGCACGGTCATCCATGCCATTGAACTCCGCATCGGCAAGGGCGCTCAGATGGTGCGGTCAGCAGGCAACTCAGCGCAGCTGATGGCAAAGGACGGCGACTACGCACAGGTCAGACTTCCGTCCGGCGAAGTAAGGATGGTTCATCTAAACTGTAAAGCCACCATCGGGCAGGTTTCAAATGCCGAGCATGCTCGAGTGTCGCTGGGTAAAGCAGGAAGAACTCGCTGGCTTGGCAGGCGACCGCACAACCGGGGCGTGACAATGAACCCGGTTGACCACCCGATGGGCGGCGGTGAAGGTCGTAGTTCAGGCGGACGTCATCCCTGCTCTCCGTGGGGTCAGCTATCGAAGGGTTACAAGACAAGAACCAATAAGAGCTCTTCGCGCTTCATCGTGCGACGCCGCAATAAAAAATAGTTTCTAAGAGGATAAAGTTGGTATGCCGCGTTCACTAAAAAAGGGTCCCTTTCTCGATCTTCACTTGCAGAAGAAGGTCGACCAAGCCGTTACTAACAAAGATCACAAGATAATTCGCACGTGGTCTCGGCGCTCAACCATCACCCCTGACTTTGTCGGACTCACCTTTGCCGTTCATAACGGCAAGAAGTTTGTGAGCGTCTTCGTCTCCGAGAACATGGTGGGTCACAAGCTCGGCGAGTTCGCCCCCACGCGAACCTTCCATGGTCACCCAGGCGACAAGAAGGCCAAGCGCGGTTAGTCACCCCTTGAACAGGTTGCAGTCGTAGATAAAGGCTGGAGCATGTGTTCAGCGAGACCGGCTCCGCTCGTCTCAACCTTAGTGTCGAAGGAGGGGATGGGATGCCGGCGCTGGCTCGTGTGTGCATACGCGCTCAGTGCGACCTGCGAACCTTCTTTCGCGACCCTTTTAAACCTTGATCAGTTAATGAGCGCGTGCTACCCCACGCTGTTCCAGCGAGCGAAGCTTCAGGGAATTCAATGGAAAGTAAAGCAACCTTAAAGTATGCCCGCGTGTCACCACGGAAGGCGCGCTCTATAGCCAGGTTAGTTGCGGGTCAGGCAGTGGCCGACGCTGTAACGGCTCTTCGTTTTTCCGATAAGCGCTCCTCGGAGCTGGTTCTGAAGCTTCTTGATAGCGCCATTGCTAATGCCAAGGATCAAGACAGCTCGATCGACCTAGACAACCTATACGTTCATCGAGCGTGGGTTGACAAGGCGCCCAATCGCTTCATGCGTCGCTGGCGTCCCCGCGCCATGGGACGCGCTACGCGTATCACCAAGGGGGTGAGCCACATCACCCTCGTCCTGAGCTCAGAGGCGCCAGCAGGTAAGAAGCTGCCTCGTAATCGGAGGAGCGCGGGCAGGCAGCAGTCGACGGGTGACGCCACCCCCAGCGGAAGCCAACAAGGGCAACACGACGCTAAGGAGCAGCCGGCTGGCCGGACGAAACAAGCCGTATCTAGCGGTGTGTCTTCAAAGCGGGGCGGTATGAAGACGGCAACACCCGAAAAGGGCAGTTCAAGACAGGCCGCTTCTACAAAGGGTAGTGCAACGCCCCGAAGGAATGTCGAGTCAAAGCAGGATGTTAGTGCAGGCCAAGAGCAACCGCGCACTTCTGAGACCGACGAGTCAAAGTAAGGCGTCGCTAAGAGGCTATAGGAAGACTAGGAGCATAGCGTGGGACAGAAGACACATCCGCACGGCTTTCGCGTAGGCGTTATCAGAGGCTGGAGCTCGAAGTGGTTTGAGGAGAAGCAGTACGCGAGTTGGCTGCATGAAGACTTCAAACTGCGCGATCATATCAAGAACAAGTTCAGCCATGCAGGCATCTCGAGCGTCGAGATTGAGCGCGCCGCCAATAAGGCGAAGGTGATTATCGCTACATCGCGCCCCGGAATAATTATCGGCAAACGAGGGGCAGGCGTTGAACAGCTCAAGTCGGAGTTGCAAAAGCTGACGGATAATGAGCTGTTCGTGGACATTCAAGAGGTACGACGTGCAGAGACTAATGCTCAGCTTGTAGCCGAGAACATCGCCACGCAGTTGGAGCGACGAGTCGCGTTTCGTCGCGCCATGAAGAAGGCGGTTTCCACGGCAATGAAGTTTGGTGTGAAAGGTATTCGCGTGGCTGCGTCGGGACGTCTGGGCGGTGCAGAGATAGCGCGGCGAGAGGGGTACCGCGAAGGGCGTGTTCCACTGCACACCTTGCGTGCTGACATTGAGTTTGGCACGGCCACCGCACACACCACCTACGGCACCATTGGTGTCAAGTGCTGGCTGTTTAAGGGCGAGGTGCTCCCGCAAAGAAGGCGAATGGCCGGAGGCGCGGCTTCTCGTCAGTTGAACGCAACCAGAGGAGCAGGCGCTTAGCACAAAAGACGCACGCGTGACCGTTGCGAAGGCCAAGACGGGGATATAGACCATGCTTTTTCCAAAACGTACTAAATATCGAAAGCAGCAGAAGGGGAGGATGCGGGGTCAGGCGACCCAGGGCTCCGACATCTCCTTTGGCGACTTCGCTCTTCAGGCGACGGAATGCGGACGGATCACATCCCGCCAGATCGAATCAGCGCGTATGGCGATCCAGCGTCACGTGAGGCGCGGCGGCAAGCTTTACATCCGGATGTTCCCTGACAAGCCCATCACAAAGAAGCCCTTGGAGACTCGTATGGGGAAAGGAAAAGGCCCCCCCGATCACTGGGTATGCGTCATCAAGCCGGGGAAGATGCTTTATGAGATCGAAGGTGTTCCCGAGGACCTGGCAAGGGAGGCATTCAGACTCGCCGGCCATAAGCTGCCGCTCGGCACGCAGTTTCGGAAGCGGGGGGACAGGATATGAAGGCGTCTTCATTCAGGGAGCAAGAGGTTTCTGAGCTTCAACGTACCATTGCTGACCTGAGACGTCAGAAATGGAAGTCTCGCTTTAGCAACTATGCGGGGCAGCTCGACAACACAGCTGAAATTAAGCGACACCGTCGCGATATTGCTCGTGCACTGACTGTGCTTCAGGAGAAGCGGACGGAAGCTGGAGAGAGCGGTAGAGCTGCGGGTGCGGAGTTAACGGAGAAAGATATATAATGCAAGTTAATGATGCGAAAGCCGAGGGCGACGAGAATTTGGTCATACGAGGTCGCCGCCGCCTTTTAGTTGGACGTGTGGTCAATGACACGGCGTCCGAAGGACGAGCCAAGAAAACCATCGTTATCGAAGTGGTGAGACGATTCCGCGATCCCGTCTACGGTAAGTACGTCAAACGGAGAAAACGTTTTCATGCACACGATGAGCAGGAGCAGTTCCGTACGCGTGACCTGGTTGAGATTCAAGAGAGCCGTCCGATATCAGCCACCAAGCGGTGGCTCGCCAAGCGTCTGATTGAGCGGCCTGAGGAAGTATAATGATACAAGCGGAGACAGTTCTCGATGTCGCAGATAACAGCGGTGCAAAAAAGGTTTCCTGCATCAAGGTGTTGGGAGGCTCGCGGCGCCGCTATGCCGGGCTGGGAGACATCATTGTGGTGTCTATTAAAGAGGCTTTGCCTACCGCTCGCGTGAAGAAGGGTGACGTTGCTAAGGCGGTCGTCGTGCGCACTGCGAGGGAGTATCAGCGGCCTGATGGAACGTATATTAAGTTCGATACCAACAGCGCGGTCTTAATCAACCCGCAGCAGGACCCCATCGGCACCCGAATTTTCGGACCAGTAGCGCGAGAACTGCGCGCCCGAAAGTTTATGAAGATTGTGTCCTTGGCTCCGGAGGTAATCTGAGATGCTTGCTCGGCTCAAGAAGGGTGATCGTGTGGTGGTAATAGCGGGTCGAGATAAAGGTGCGGTCGGTGAGGTATTGCGAGTCGACCGAGACCGTGATCGCGTGCTCGTGGAAGGCATCAGTCGGGTGAAGCGGCATCAAAAGCCAACTCAGGCACAAGCTACTGGCGGCATCCAAGTGAAAGAGGCCTTTATCCACGCCTCGAACGTTATGCATGTCGACCCAGACAGCTCGAAACCCACTCGCGTACGTGTGAGGGCGTCATCCGAGGGTGTGAGAAGTCGCGTGGCGGTAAGGAGCGACAAACAGCTGCAGGAGAGCGCGGCCAACTAGAGCTTGTGACAGTCGGGGGGGCGTTCGCCCCGGACGACGAGGCGGTGGAGAGGGTAATGGAGCAATATATACCTACAATGCAAAGTGTTTATCGGACAGAGGTAGTGCCTTCACTCATTAAGAGCTACGGCCTTGAGAATCCGATGCAGGTTCCTCGCCTTGAGAAGATTGTGCTCAACATGGGCCTTGGTGCTGCAGTGCAGAACAATAAGGTAATTGGCGCCGCGGTCGACGAACTCACAGCGATAGCTGGGCAGAAGCCTGTCGTAACGCGAGCACGGAAGTCGATAGCGGGATTTAAGTTGCGCGAGGGCATGCCTATCGGAGCGATGGTCACGCTCCGCAAGCGGAGAATGTGGGAGTTCTTGGAGCGGCTTGTTTATCTTGCCCTTCCTCGCGTCCGAGATTTTAAAGGCATCAGCCCTCGCTCCTTTGACGGCAGGGGTAACTATACGCTGGGTGTTAAGGAGCAGATCGTGTTCCCTGAGATCGACTACGATAAGATCGACAGCACGAGGGGAATGAACGTAACGTTTGCGACCTCGGCTCAGACGGATGACCTCGGCCGTGACCTTCTTAGATACTTAGGCTTACCGTTCCGCAAGTAGATCGGAAACGGTGACGTGATATGAGAGCAGTTGTAAGTAGGAGCCGCCCATGTTTGCAATCAGTCGAGGAAGCGTAGTGCACCTAATTACTAAAGCACACGAGCTTGAATTAGTTAGAACCACGGCCGCTATAGAGTTAGTGGAGACCGAACTAGAAGATCAGGTAGGACAAGATGGTAAGTGATCCCATTGCCGACATGCTAACGCGCATCAGAAATGCGGGACTGGCGAAGCTCTCAGAGGCAAAAATACCCGCATCAGGTATTAAGAAAGAGCTAGCGCGCATACTCTCAGAAGAAGGTTACATTGACAGCTTCAAGTTGCTATCAGACTTCCCTGAAAGCATAACTGTGCGGCTGAAATACGATGGCGATCGACGGAGTGCAATCGCCGGCTTGAAGCGAACCAGCCGCCCGGGGCGTCGGGTTTATGTCGGGCACGGCGACGTTCCAAGGGTCAACAACGGTTTGGGCGTAGCGGTGCTGTCGACTTCAAAGGGAGTAATGACCGATCGCGAAGCCCGTAGACAGCGAGTTGGCGGTGAGGTTTTGTGCGAGATTTGGTAGTCACGTCCTTCGCTGAGTATGGTCAGCTAAAGGGCGGGATGGGTATAGCTAAAGGCGATCTATAATGAGTTCTCAAGTATCAACGACGGAATCGACCAAAAACTCACGGGTCGGCAAGAAGCCGATCGTGGTTCCTGAGGGCGTGGATTTCACCATTAGCCGAGACGTGGCCAAAGCTAAAGGATCTAAGGGCACCCTGGAGCGTAAGATACCAGAAGGCGTGCGCGTAGAACGCGAAAACGGCAAGGTCCATGTGTACCCTGAGGCACAATCTGCGGTAGGGACGCAATATCAGGGCCTTGTTCGGGCTCTGATCAGTAACATGTTTCAGGGAGTCTCGGAGGGGTACGCGAGCTCCCTTGATCTTCACGGAGTAGGCTACCGTGCGGAAATCTCCGGCCAGGCTCTCAAGCTCTCGCTGGGTCTTTCTCACGTCGTCACCACGACGCTTCCCGACGAGGTCAAGGCGCGTGTGGAGACGATAGACGAGGGCGGCCAGAAGCGGCCAAGACTTCACCTCACTTCGGTTGATAAGGAGTTGCTCGGGCAGGTCACCGCCCGAATAAAGTCCTTCAGACCCCCTGAGCCCTACAAGGGCAAGGGTGTTCGGCTCACCGGAGAGCGCATTCGGGAGAAGGCGGGTAAGGCTGGCGCGAAGGGTAAGAAGTAGGTTTCAGAGGGTGTAATGGGAACGAATGTAGATAATCGCAACAAGCGAAAGAGAAGAATACGAAAGCGTGTGTCGGGCACAGCGGCACGTCCGCGTCTAACAGTTTTTCGTAGCCTCAAGCAGATCTACGCTCAAGTGGTCAACGACGACGAAGGTAGAACTTTGGCATCAGCCTCTTCTCTCAAGTCGCTAACGTCCTCGGATAGCGAGGATTCATCGTCTTCTAAGATTCACACCGCCCATGCAGTTGGCCAAGCCATCGCTGAGATGTGCTCGAAGCAGGGCATCGAGCGCGTAGTCTTTGACCGCAACGGCTATCTGTACCACGGGCGAATCCGTGCGGTCGCTGAGGGAGCGCGCAAAGGTGGACTTCAATTCTGAGCTGGCCTCGAGCCATTCGCTGATATTGTCCATCCTTCCGAGGTGAGTGGAGGCATGGCGATAGGTGGATCAACTAGTAATATCATGCGCGCATGCGGGTAGAAGTAAGGAACTGAGATGAGACAAATAATAGACGCTAACACACTGGATGACCTTGCAGAGCGCGTTGTACACATCAACCGTGTGGCCAAAGTGGTCAAGGGAGGACGTCGATTTAGCTTCAGCGCGCTAGTTGTGGTCGGGGACGGCCACGGTCACGTAGGTGTCGGGCTAGGAAAGGCAAACGAGGTTCCGGATGCCATTCGCAAGGGAAATGAGCGGGCGCGTAAGAATCTGATTCGCATTCCGCTGCTGCACGGCACCATTCCGCACCGCGTCGTCGGGCGTTTCGGGGCAGGTGAGGTGCTGCTCAAGCCGGCTGGTCCGGGTACCGGAGTCATTGCGGGGGGAGCGGTACGAGCGGTGGTCGAGGCAGCAGGAATCAAAGACGTTCTATCGAAAATATTAGGCACCACCAATGCGCACAATGTCGTTCATGCAACACTAGCGGCTCTGGCTGATCTGGAGTCGCCGGAGGATGTTGCTCGCCGTCGAGGTAAATCGGCCGAGTCAATAGGTTACGTTGATCAAGGTGTGGCCTCGCAAGCGCCGGTCATGGAAGCGCGAGCAGACGACAGCTAGACGCAAAGCTTCAGAGTTGCTATTTAGCAACCGCACCTAATTTTGCGCGTATGCATCGTTGGGTCGAGCCTAGGAACCGAGGATTAGGAGACGCCATGAGTTCTAGACTGAATATCACGCAGGTTCGGAGTGTTATAGGAACGAACCAGCATCAACGGGCGGTCATCCGGGGCCTTGGCCTGCGTCGCCTTCGTCACACCGTCGTTCGAGAGAACACGCCATCGATCCGAGGGATGGTCAAGAAAGTGTTGCACCTCGTTGAGGTTGAAGAGGCCTAAGACGAGGGTCGTGTGAGGTGACTGACGACCTCAGGGAACTAACTTTGGTATTTTGGCTTTAGTATTATGGAGTGAGCATGAGCGCGCAGACGAATCCAGACGAGGCAACGGTTCCCATACTCTCGAGGCTTGCGCCGGCGGAGGGTGCAGTTCGTGGGAAGAAGCGGGTCGGACGTGGTCCTGGCTCAGGCCTTGGCAAAACATGCGGTCGCGGTCAGAAGGGCCAGAAGGCGCGCAGCACAGGTCGATTTGGCAAGCTCCACTTTGAAGGCGGTCAAATGCCCCTTCAACGTCGCCTGCCAAAGGTTGGCTTCTGGAACCCCTTCGCAAAGCAGGTGGAGTGCATCAACGTCAGGTCCCTCGCCACCTTTGACGTAGGCGCCACCGTGACACCGGACCTCCTTCGTCAACGAGGCCTGATCCGCAAGAGCGCAAGTTTGATCAAGATTCTTGGTGAGGGGAAGCTCGAAAAAGCTGTGCATGTAAAGGTCCACGCCCTTAGCAAGAGCGCCAAGAGCAAGATCGAAGCGGCGGGAGGAACTGCAGAGCTGATCAGCGAGAAACCATCTTCCCGCAAGCGTACCTCCGCATCGTCGGCAGAATGATGGACTGTCAGCAGACTATTAACTTCGACATGCCCGTGCTGCAGAGCTGCAGAGCCACGGACCTGGCGCTGCTGCGATGAATGCGTTCAGCAAAATCTTTCAGGTCCCGGAGCTTCGTAAGCGGCTGCTCTTCACCATTGCCTTGTTGGGCGTCTACCGAGTTGGCATCTTTGTCACCACTCCTGGTGTAAACCGTAACGTTCTTCGCCAGGCATTTGCCAGCCAATCCCAGGGCCTCCTTTCGATGTTCAACTTGTTTTCGGGTGGAGCGCTCGAGCAAGCATCGATATTCGCCCTCGGCATCATGCCTTACGTTTCGGCAAGCATCATCTTGCAGCTCATGACCGTGGTTGTTAAGCCCCTTGAGGAACTGCGTAAAGAAGGTGAGGCGGGTCAGCGCAAGATCAACCAGTATACGCGTTATGGGACCATCTTACTGAGCATCTTCCAGGGCACCGGCATCGCAATGCTGCTGGAGAGCTATAACGGCAGCACTCCTTATGGCGACGTTGTTCAGGACCCCGGTCTGTCGTTTCGTTTCATCACGGTCATTTCGTTGACTACCGGTACCGCGTTTATCATGTGGCTGGGTGAACAAATAACCGAGCGCGGAATCGGAAACGGTATCTCACTCATCATCTTTGCGGGTATCGTGGCCGGTCTTCCTGCCGCCCTTTTTCAGACGCAGCAGCAGATTGGCCTAGGGCAGATTCAGCCAATCGCTCTACTGATAGTGGCCGCTATTTGTTTGGGCGTCATAGCGGTTATCGTTTTCTTCGAGCGAGCGCAGCGGCGCATCCCGATCAACTACGCGAAGCGCACGTCAGGGCGGAAGGTCTTCGGGGGACAAACCTCGCACTTGCCGCTGCGCGTCAACTCTGCTGGCGTCATTCCGCCTATCTTCGCGTCGTCGCTCATGTTGTTTCCTAACACGCTGGCGAACCTCAATGTGCCCGGAATGGAGTGGGTGCAGAATCATCTTGTGTATGGCAGTTGGGTGTACAACGTCGTCTTTGCAACCCTTGTCATCTTCTTTTGCTACTTCTACACGGCCGTCACCTTTCAACCCATGGAAGTGGCCGATAATCTTAAGCGGCAGAACGCCTTCATTCCGGGTGTGCGGCCCGGTAAGGCCACTGCAGAGTACATCGACTATGTCTTGTCGAGAATCACGTTTGGTGGCGCGATCTACGTCGCGGCAGTTTGTACGGTGCCTACCTTGATGCAGTCATGGTTTCGCGTTCCTTTCAGCTTTGGGGGGACCTCCATCATGATTGTGGTGGGCGTGGCGCTGGACACGGTTCAGCAGATTGAGTCACACCTCATCACGCATCACTACGAAGGACTCACAGGACCCGGTGGACCAAGGATCCGTGGTCGTCGGGTGGGAGCCTGAGTTGACTGCATCTCTGTCAACAGACTGTCAACCTCATCATAGGCGGAGAACAAGTCACTGATGGACATCATCCTCTTTGGCCCGCCTGGCGCTGGAAAGGGAACTCAGGCGGCCAAACTCACCGAGGTTCTGGGAATCCCTCAGCTTTCGACCGGGGAGATGATGAGGGCGGAGCGGGAGAACGAGACGGAACTAGGGGCTACCTTTGAAAGCTTTATGTCTCGCGGTGTGCTCGTTCCCGATGAACTGGTATTGAAGATGATCTCTCAGTATCTGCACGGCAAAGAGGCACAACAAGGTGCCATTTTTGACGGTTATCCCCGTACGGAGAGGCAGGCGGAAACTCTTGACAGGTTGTTGGGTGAGCTAGGACGTCGAGTTGACGCGATGCTCGCCATCCAGGTAACACTTGAGCAAGTGCTCAAGCGCGTCACAGGCCGACGTGTCTGCCAGAACTGCGGCGAGGTATATCATCTTGAGCATAAGCCGCCGCCCGCTAGCGGCTGCTGCACCGCGTGCGGCACCGAAGCGATTGCGCAGAGGTCGGATGATAAGGAGGGCGTTGCGCGCCGTCGGTACGAGGAGTACCAGAGCAAGACGCGGCCGGTGAGGGAGTATTACGAGCGGCAGGGGGTCGTGCGGACGGTGGACGGAGCAGGGACGATGGACCAGGTCTTCCAACGCCTGATGGATGCAACTGAGGAAGCCAGAAGGCCAGGTAGTTGAAGAAATTCAGGCTTCCGACTCGCTTCTCCCGAAAGTCGTGCTAGTTTACCGCCCCCTAAGGAAACTGGGGGCATTGAGTGGTTGGTGTTGTTGAAGAGGTATTGCCGAAGAATCTGTATCGCGTGAGGTGCAACGACGGTCGAGTCAGGGTTGCATCGCTTCATCGCCTGATACGGCGGCTCGCCGTGTCTTTGCTTCCTGGACGGTCGGTGGTTCTTGAACCTTACTCTTATGATACTTCGAGAGGCCGCATCGTAGAGTTTTTGCCAAAGACGCATACCGAAGGACAGCTCTGATAGGCTCAATCGCATTTGCAAGCCCATAACCGCGACATTCCTTAGGCAACACACTTCGACAAGCATGAGCAACTGGGAATAGCTATGAAAGTTCAAAGCAGCGTCAAACGCATCTGTGAGAAATGCAAAATCATTCGGCGGAAGAATGTGGTGCGCGTGATTTGCACGAATCCGCGTCACAAGCAGCGTCAGGGCTGAGCGCAGGGCAACTGGTTCGGCAGCAAGGGTAGGAGAAGCAGAATGGCTCGTATAGCAGGCGTTGACTTGCCAGGCAGAAAGCACGTGGTAATCGCGTTGCAGTACATCTATGGGATCGGATCAGCGCGCGCGCACGAGATCTGTGCCCGCACAAGTGTACCCGAGAATAAGAAGGCCGATGACCTTGACGACAGCGAGGTCAAGAAGATCCGCGACATACTGGAGGCGGATTACAAGGTCGAGGGTGATCTTAGGCGCGAGATCAACATGAACATTAAGAGACTGATGGACCTTGGCTCCTATCGGGGTCTCAGACATCGCCGGGGCTTGCCTGCACGCGGTCAGCGAACCCACACCAATGCAAGAACCCGCAAGGGTCCTCGCCGAGGAGTCATGGCGCGGCGCTAACGAGCTTTGGCTCGTACGCACCGGCTACAGCTAAGGAAAGACAATGGCTACAACGCAGTCATCGAAAAAGGGAGCGGGAAAGGCTCGCCGAAAACAAAGGAAGAACGTTGCCAACGGCATTGCTCATGTGCAGTCGACGTTCAATAACACGATCGTAACTGTCACGGATGTATCAGGTAACGTGATCTCATGGTGCAGCTCGGGAAGCCGTAACTTCAAGGGCTCTAAGAAGAGCACGCCCTTTGCGGCTCAGCTTGCGGCAGAGACCGCGGCTCGAAAGGCCCAGGACCATGGGCTCCGCTCTGTCGCCATTTTCGTCAAAGGGCCAGGAGCTGGTCGGGAGTCGGCTCTCCGCGCATTCCAGCTGGTTGGTCTGAGGGTGACCTTGATTCGCGACGTGACCCCAATCCCGCACAACGGTTGTCGACCACCCAAGCGCCGTCGAGTTTGAAGAGGTAGTTTATGGCACGCTATACAGGCCCAGTTTGTAGATTATGTCGCCGGGAGAACTTGAAGATCTTCCTCAAGGCTGATCGGTGTTACACCGATAAATGCGCATTTGATCGTCGTCCCTACCCTCCCGGGCAGCATGGACAACGACGCATGAAGTTCACCGAGTACGGGGTGCGCCTTCGCGAGAAGCAGAAGGTCCGCAGGATGTATGGAGTGCTTGAGCGGCAGTTCCGTCGGTACTTCGCGAAGGCAGACCGTTCGAAGGGCGTGACCGGCGAGCGGCTTCTGCAGCTCCTCGAGTCGCGGCTCGACAGCATTTGCTATCGACTTGGATTCGCCTCCACGCGTGCTGAGGCGCGTCAACTCGTTCGTCACAAGCACGTGCAGGTCAACGGGAAGATTGTGAACGTCCCTTCCTACTCGTGTAAGGCCGGTGACACCATCGAGGTGCGCGAGAAGAGCCGACAGAAGCAGAAGGTGGCTAACGCTCTTGAGGGTGTCGACCGCCGAGGGGTGCCTGATTGGTTGGAGCTCAACAAAGAAAGCTTTAGCGGAACGATCAAGACCCTGCCAAATCGGGAAGAGATCGTACTGCCAATCCAGGAACAGCTCATCGTAGAGTTTTATTCCCGCTAGTTTGGGCCAGCTTAGCAGAGCGGGCGGTCGCACGTAGAACATGAGGCGTCGGATGTGGGGGGTGCTTCCCCGCTTGCTGGCGCGCCAAGTTTGCCGGGTTCGATAAGATTTTTGGGAAGTTCTGCAGAACCGTGCTAGTTCACCGTCTCAGGAGGAGAAGATGTCTTCTATAGTATCGCGAAATTGGCGAGACCTTATTCGTCCCACCTCAGTTCCCGTTGAGCAGGAGAGCTTGTCCGACAAGTACGGGAAGTTCATCTGTGAGCCTCTGGAGGGTGGCTTTGGAACCACGCTTGGTAACGCGCTCCGTCGTGTTCTTCTCTCTTCCCTTCAAGGTGCAGCTATCACTGCCATTAAGGTGGAGGGTGCACAGCATGAGTTCACAGCGGTGCCTGATGTAGTGGAGGATGTCACTGACATCGTGCTCAATCTTAAGGAGGTGGTAGTCAAGGCGCACTCGGCGCGGACGCACGTGCTCCGTCTGGAAAAGGAAGGCCCTGCTGTCATTACGGCAAGGGACATCCAGACAACGGACCAGGTTGAGGTGCTCAATCCAGACCATGTCATTTGCACCGTGACCAAAGGTGGGCGGTTCTCAGCTGAGCTCTACGTCAACGTAGGGCGCGGCTACGTGCCTGCAGAGCGAAATAAGGCGCCAGGAATGCCCTTAGGAACTGTTGCGATTGACGCCATGTTTTCGCCGGTTCGCAAAGTGAACTACTCTGTGACTAACGCACGTGTAGGTCAGATTACGGACTACGACCGGCTCATGCTCGAGGTTTGGTGCGACGGGTCGGTGGAGCCTCCGGATGCAGTCGCTTTTGCTGCCAAGATTCTCAAAGATCAGCTATCCATCTTCATCAACTTTGAGGAGGAGCCCGAGCCTGCTGCAGTCTTGGGATCTGATGAGGAGCCACTGAACGAAAACCTCTTCCGCTCGGTTGAGGAACTTGAGCTTTCAGTACGCTCGGCAAACTGCCTCCAAAACGCGAATATCACCCTCATCGGGGAGCTTGTTCAGCGAACTGAGGGCGAGATGTTGAAGACAAAGAACTTCGGTCGCAAGTCGCTGAAAGAGATCAAAGAGATTCTCACCGAGATGGGCCTCTCCCTGGGGATGCGAATAGAAAATTGGACGCAAATGCAAGAGCGCTGGCGCGCCCAACAGAATATTCAGGGATAGGTAGACGCAGTCTCAATCTGAAGCTTGGAACGGTGGTTAACTGCGGCTTGCGAGGGACACCCATCCGTGCCACCCTCGTAAGCCTCTAACGTGGCGGAATAGATTATGCGGCATCGAAAAGCAGGTCGAAAGTTCGGGCGAAACACCAGTCATCGACGGGCGATGTTTCGTAACTTGGTGGGCAATTTAGTCTTGCACGGGCGGATTGAGACGACCGAGGCTAAGGCGAAGGAGCTGCGTAGGGTTGCAGAACGACTGATTACGAAGGCGGTCCGACTGGGTGCCGACCTGACTGTCGATGTAGGTAAGCTGGACGAGGAAAAGAGGGCGAGTATTCTGTCACGGCGTCAGCACGCGCAGCGGCTGGTTAGGAAGTTTCTTCCTGTACATGCCGTCCGGACCACCTCGGACGGGGAAGCCGAGGAAGTCGATCTAGTGCACAGGCTCTTTGCCGAAATTGCTCCACTGTATGTGAAGCGTGCTGAAGAAGGCAAACACGGCGGCTATACGCGTATCCTGAAGATGCATCGCCGACGAGGCGACAATGCACCCATGTCATTGATTGAGTTTGTCAGATAATCCGTGCTGCGACTTTAGTCTGCTGGTGGTTTGGCAGGCATTTAACAGCGACCGCTGAGCAGTTGCCGAGGGCGCACTCAACCGGGTCCCTTCAGACCCCGCCTCGTGACCACTGCAGCTACGCGGGATGCGCTGGTGCACCTACGTGAGGATGCGCTGGCGCGAGTGCATCGGCTGCTATCAGAGAATGCGGAAGCTGTCGAAGTCACCTGTGTAACCGCGCCATTTGGTGTCCACACGATCAACGCGCGCCGTAGATGGCCCGTGTTGAGCCCAGCCGAGGAACTCCTTGACGCGCTCCTCGTCCCCCTCAACCGTGATCTCCAGTGTGCTGTTGGTGCGGTTTTTGGCCCAGCCAGTCAGGCCGAGGCGGCGCGCCTCCCTCTGGGCGGAGGCGCGGAAATAGACCGCCTGAACACGTCCGCTTATCATCAGTTGAACTCGCTTCTGGCTCATAGTTCACGACTCTAGTCGGGAGTGCGAGGTGAAGCAATCAGCAACCCTCGAGGAGACCTCACCCTTCGTCCGAGGAAATGCTGAGAAAGACCGCAGGAGCCACTTGACGGAGAGCTTTTACCGACACAACTTATTGGTCTCAGACTCGAGGACATTATGAAAGCAGAAATACACCCTAACTATTCGGATGCCAAGGTCACCTGCGCTTGTGGCGCCGTCTACGACACGTTCTCGACTCGAGGCTCGTTCTCGGTAGACATCTGCGGCAAATGTCACCCTTTCTACACCGGCAAGCAGAAGATCATCGATACAGCGGGTCGGGTAGAGCGCTTCCGTCGCAAGTACAACAAGGGCGCCAAGACTGCTCAGCAGTAGCTGCGCCGCGGCAGCCATCGGCTTTCCCACCTCGTTGGGTGGCCCAACATCACGGTGTACTGCGTCGCGGTGTGTTGTTAGCGTCTCCGAGCCGACTACCTGCGGAGGAGGCAGAGCCTATAGAGCGGGGTCCTGCCTGTGACGAGACCGCTCGCATTCACGCCGGACCATAGCCCCTGCGACGGCGGAATCGGTAGCGGTTGACTCGGTTCGGCACTCGGTTTACTCGGCTCAACGCGGCAATCGGTTCCGGATGTGCTTCCGTTGATTCTGAGCCGGTGAGCCGCTACTCTAGATCAAACGCATCAGGCTAAGGTGTAAGCATGTCAGAACCTGAAACATTCTCTTCCCGCCCCTACGTAGGGGGACAGGCGGTTATCGAAGGCGTGATGATGCGGTCGCCAGGTGGCGTATGCGTGGTTGTGCGGCGTCCAGAGGGAGCCTTGGCGCTTAAAGCCTGGCCGCTCAATCAAAGGCTGAAGGCGGCCTTCTGGCGGTGGGTCGGCTTTCGCGGCGTGGCTATGTTGGTGGAGTCCCTCAGTTTGGGGTACCGCGCGTTGCACTTCTCGGCTCTGCAGCAGGAACCGAAGCAACAAGCACTCGAGGACGCGAGAGCACTGGACTCCCCAAGAACGCAGGCACGGGTAGATCGCGAAGGCGGTCTGCTCATGGCGCTCTCTACTCTCTTCGCCGTCGGTCTGTTCATCGTCCTGCCGCAAGTGCTGGCTGCAGGCGCGTCCCACGTCTTCAAGCTCAATCTCTCCGTGCGTAGCTTCTCCTTCCATGCTTTCACGGGGCTGTTCAAGCTGGCGGTGCTTCTAACGTATCTGTTCGTCATTCGTCAGTTCAAAGATGTTCGCCGTGTATTCGAGTATCACGGCGCCGAACATAAGACGATCTACGCTTACGAGAAGGGACTCGAGCTGAATGTGCCGAACGCGCGCGAGCAATCGACTCTGCATCCCAGGTGCGGCACGACCTTTCTTGTGATGGTCATCATCCTTTCCATCATCCTCGGAGCAGTCGCAACGCCTCTCATCGTGCCGCTGTCGACTGGCTTTGCGGCGCAGCTGAGTACTCTCGTTGTGCGGTTAGCTCTGCTCCCTTTGGTCGCAGCAACGGCTTACGAGCTTCAACGGCTGTCTGCGAGGTACTGTGTCGGTGGTCCACTTCAGTTTCTGCTTTGGCCAGGCTACCTTGTGCAAAAGATTACGACCATCGAGCCGGACGACGAACAGCTAGAGGTGGCAGTCGCTGCCATGCGCGCTGCGCTCGCTCTTGACGAAAGTAAACAAGAAGCTGATGCCGAAGTTCGCATCTTTGGCAAGGTGGAGGACCTGCTTCAAGATGCACGTCCCGGGTCTCTTCGACCGGCAGGTGCGTGAACGTATGCTCCCAGTTGATAAACTTGAAGCAGTCAAAGTACGCTTCAGCGAGCTTGAGGAAGAGTTGTGTCAGCCTGAGCTCTTTTCAGATCAACAGCGTTACACCGCCCTCACACGTGAGCGAGCTGAGCTGCAGCCGATAGTCGAGACCTTCAATGCATATCTAGAGTGTGAGCGGCAGCTCATTGACGATAAGGAAGCTCTGGATGATCCTGATTTGCACGACCTGGCTGCGGCAGAGATACCTGAGCTCGAGGCAAATCTAGCCACTCTCGAGGAGAAGCTAACGACGCTGTTGCTGCCCACCGACCCCAATGACAAAAAGAACACGCTCGTGGAGATTCGCGCTGGTACGGGAGGCGATGAGGCTGCGCTATTCGCTAACGACCTCTTCAGAATGTACACCCGCTACGCCGACGGGCAGCACTGGAAGATCGAGATACTGAGCACGAGCGAAGCGTCTTCCGGCGGCTACAAGGAAGTTGTAGCCCTGGTAAAGGGCGAGCGCGTCTATTCCCGGATGCGCTTTGAAGGGGGTGTGCATCGGGTTCAGCGTGTGCCAGCTACTGAGACTCAGGGGCGCGTGCACACCTCAACCGCCACTGTGGCCATACTGCCCGAAGCTGAAGAAGTGGACATTGAGATTCGCGAGGAAGATCTCGAGATCAACATCGCCGCATCGGGCGGTCCCGGCGGTCAGGGGGTCAATACCACCAACTCAGCGGTCCAGATTCAACACAAGCCGTCTGGTCTCATCGTCAAATGCCAGGATGAGCGGTCGCAGATCAAAAATCGCGCGCGCGCGATGAAGGTTCTCCGCTCACGGCTTCTTGAGCGGGAAGAGGCCGCTCACAATGCGTCTGTGGCTTCAGAACGTAGAGGCATGGTAGGAAGCGGAGCCCGCGCTGAGAAGATTCGAACTTACAACTACCCTCAGAATAGAGTAACGGATCACCGCATCGGCCTCACCCTGCATAAGCTCGACCTCATCATGGCAGGTGAGCTTGAAGAGCTCATCTCTGCTTTGCATTCGCATGAGCAAGCAGAACGACTGGCTCAGGAAGAGGGCGTTGTTGCTTAGCGGGATTCAAACGCAAAAGCTGCTCTTCCTCAAGGTGTGATAAAGAGCAGTGGCCTTCGGCAATCGCCTACGCGCGCCTGAGGCTTGAACTTAGTACTTCTAGGTCAATCGGCTTAAGTAAATGTTCGTCAAAGCCAGCCGCCGCAGAATCCTTTCTGTCCTCCGGCTGACCGTACCCTGTCAGAGCGATCAGCTTAACCGCAGCAATTGAGGGATCTTTCCTAACCTCTCTTGCAAAAGTAAATCCGTTCATTCCTGGAAGTCCTAGGTCGCATAGAACCACATCAACCGCTTGAGTCCGAAGGACCTCCAGGGCCTCGGACCCACTGCGCGTTAAAATGACACGGTGCTTTGAAAGCTCGAGCAGCTCGCGGAGCATTTCAGCTGTGTCCAAGTTGTCCTCAACGATACATATTCGTCTAGCAGGCAATGAGCTCAATGCTTGCGGCTTGTGCGTTTGCTTGGGTGCGTGGCCTAACGGGAGGCGAACGAGGAACTCGGCGCCCTCACTTGCGCCTCGACTGCTAGCTTCGATGGTGCCGTGGTGAAGCTCTACCAAACCCTTACAAAGAGCAAGCCCAAGACCAAGACCTCCACTGGAACGTGCGGTGTCCTGAGTTTCCTGTTGAAAAGACTCAAAGATGCGCCCAAGCATCTCGGCACGTATGCCAACGCCTGTGTCCGACACCCGGACCAATGCGCTTGCTCCATCCTTCACAAGCTCAACCTCAACAGTACCCGGCGACTTTGTAAACTTGATCGCGTTACCGAGCAAGTTGTCGAAGATTTGCACCAGCCGCACTTCATCTCCCTGCACCCAATGAGGCTGCGTTGGGATGTTCCGGATGAGCGTGAGCCCAGCTTGCTCAAGCTCGGGCCCTCGATCCTCAAGCACGTGATGGAGCACATCCCGCAGATCCACCGCAGCCACTTCCAGGCTCACTTTGCCCATGGTGATGCGAGAGACCTCCAGCAGCCCATCGATGATCCGCGTCATGTGCGTCGACTGCCTGTCGAGAACTCCACATGCCGCGTCAAGACGCGGCTCTAGGGGCATCGACTGCTTCATCACCTCACAGGCGTTTCGTATCGCCGAGAGTGGGTTACGCAACTCATGCCCCAACATGGCGAGGTACTGATCCTTATCTTGATTGGTCTGACGAAGTTCATCTTCAGTCCGCTTGCGCTCTGTAATGTCACGGGCAACAACCTGAACGGCTGCTCTACTCTCCCACTCTATCGGGCCAGATACGACCTCTACGTCGATGGTCACGCCGTCAAAGCGCGTCCATCGGTAGGTCATGCGCGCGACAGGCTGCTGCTCGTCGAGCAGGGCTGTCAGTTGTGACGTGACGCGCTCATTGTCTTCCTTGAGAAAGTCGAAGGGAGACTGACCTAGGAGCTTGGAGGCCTGTCTAATGCCAAGAAGTTCGGCCGCAGCTTGATTTGTGTAAACGAACCGTCCATCTATCGACACAAAGATAGCTTCGGGACTGAGTTCAGCCAGTGCCCGATATCTCGCTTCGCTGCCCCTGAGCGCCTGCTCCACGGCATGGCGTTCGGTAATGTCATGAAGACCAAGCAATGTGACATTCATGTGCTCGAGTTGACGCGCGTTGAGTAGCAACACGCGCCGCGTGCCGCTGCTGAACTCATGATCGACGAGAAAGTTTGTTATCGCCCGCTTCTCTGGCAACAGAGTCTCAAGCAGGTGGTGAAGCTGAGGGATGTTCCACTCACCGTTGTCAATCTTGTAGATAGGCAGCCCGCGAAGTTGATCGGTCCTATCTGTAAGCTGTTCTTTAAAGGCGGCATTGAAGTAGCTGACCTTGAGGTCTGCGTCGAGAACCAACAAGGGCTCTGGCAAGGCTTCGATGATGCGCTCGAGGTTGTCCTTTGCGCGGAGGACTTCTTCTTCTGCTTCGCGACGACGGGTAATGTCGACGAACGTGACAACAACGCCAGCAATGCGATCCTCGCTGCTACGGTAAGGAAGTACACGGGTCAAGTACCACCGACCTGCCTCGTCTTGAACCTCCCTTTCAAGAGGAATGAGCCGCTGCAAGACGTTTTTTGCGTCTTTCTGAAGCTCATCGTAACCTAACCGATGCGTGAAGTCTGTTAGCGCTCTGCCGCGGTCAGTCATCCGCACGTTAAAGAGCTCTGAAATCTTGGGGGTGAAGCGTAGGATTCTTAGTTCACGATCTAGAAACAGAGTGGCAATGTCGGTCGCTGCCATGAGGTTTTGCAGGTCGGTCGAAAGTTGGTCGAGCTCTTCAACTTTGTGCCGATTTTCCTGGTTTACCGACTGCAGCTCCTCATTCATGCTTTGGAGCTCTTCTTTGCTTGTCTCGAGCTCCTCAAGCGTCGAGCGAAGCTCTTCGTTTGTTGATTGCAGTTCCTCGTTTGAGGCCCTTATCTCTTCCTGAGTCGCCCTGTACTCTTCAACGACTGCTTGCAGCCGCTGCTCCGTAACTTCTCGCTCAGACTTGACTTCACGCCCTCTTGCATCGCCTTCGCCGGCTGTGAGCGACGTGTCGTGTCCCTCCGGAGCCAGTGCTTCTAAAGCTGCGCGATCGTCGAATGTCAGTAGCATAAAGCCGTCGGAGGCAGGTCGTAGGTCCAGCACGAGGTCGACCTTTGCATCCTGCACCTTGACCGTAATTGGATGGGACCTAACAGTTTGCAGCTTTTCACGAGCTGTTTGTAAACCGCAGTACAGTTCAGCCCGCAGCTCGTCCCCAACTAGCTTGAAGATGTCTGTCGTCGGTGCACCGGCTCGGTATTGCAAGTAGCGGTTTACGCTGTCTGAAAGATGCACCACGTGATTGTCCGAGTTGAGTAAGACGCTTGGCGGGGCGTGCCGTTCCACCAACCGTTGATGAAACGTGCCGTAGGCACGCCCCGACTGATGGTGCACTACAGACCTTCCGCCCAGGTTGTGCATTAGCGGAAAAACCGCTAGCTTGGGCTCGGGCGCGGGAACATCGCGCTTGCGATAGATGCAGTTTTTCTTGTCCTCGACATCAAAAAGCTCAGCGGCCTCGGCCGTCTCAGACGTTCCAAGAAGAAGGAAGCCTTCAGCGTTCAGCGCGTAATGAAAGATCTCAATTACCTGCTGCTGGAGACTGCGTTGAAGGTAGATCAGAAGATTTCGACACAAAAGGAGGTCGAGGCGCGAAAAAGGCGGATCCGATAAGACGCTGTGTGGTGCAAAAACGACTGCGTCACGCACCTCTTTTCGAACACGGTACCCATTGTCTTCCTTGATGAAGAAGCGTCTCAGTCTTTCGGGCTGAACGTCCGTCTCAATGTCACCCGGATAAATCCCCTCCCGTGCTTTAGCGAGCGAGCCCGCGTGGAGGTCTGAGGCAAATACTTGTATGTGTGCTGGAGCTTCATGATGCGATGCATACTCTAGGAGTAAGATGGCGATCGAGTACGCCTCCTCGCCGGTAGCGCAACCTACTGACCACACGCGAACGGTGGATGTGGCGTCCTTCCCTTCAAACAGCTGAGGTACCACCATTTTCTCGAGCGCGTCGAAGACGTCGGCATCACGGAAGAAGCTTGTCACATTGATCAGTAAGTCGTCGGCAAGCGCATATACCTCTGCTGTACTTTCGCGTAAGAGTTCAAGATAGGCGGGTAGCTCTTGAAGGTGGTTTAGTTGCATCCTGCGCGCGATGCGACGCAAGAGCGTGGAAGCCTTGTACCGACTGAAGTCTCGCCCGGTACGAGTTTTAATATGAGCGCACACGCTTAGCAGTAGTTTCTGCGAGCTTTGCGGCGCGTTCGTTTCGTCGACATCAGGATCAATGCGCGGCTTCGTTCTTGTAAAGCGTAAAACAGCTTCTGGAATATCTTGCAGCCGCAGGACGAGGTCGACAGGCGCTGCTGCAACTGCGCTTTGCGGCATGCCATCATACTCCGCCTCGGCGGGATCTTGCACCACGGTAAGACCACCGAGTTCCTTGATACGTCTGAGCCCGAGCGTGCCATCCGAGCCAGTCCCCGTGAGAATCACACCAATAGCGTGGTCTCCGTGGTTGTCGGCCAATGTGCGAAAGAAATGGTCGATAGGAGCCCGCTCTTGTCGACGCTCCTCCAGGTCCGTCAGCCGCAGATGCGTATCGACCGTGTCAAGATTCGCGTTGGGCGGAATCACATAGACGTGATTTGGCTCTATCAGTACCGTCTGAGTGACTTGCTGCACCGGCACCCGTACATGTGGCTGAAGTAGCTCGGCAAGGTGGCTATCGTGTTCTGGGGAAAGGTGCACCACGACGACAAATGCCAACCCACTGTCCTCTGAAACGCATGCAAAAAGCTTTTTCAGCGCGGATAGACCTCCTGCGGAGGCTCCAATGCCCATAATCGAAAAGGAATCTTCCGACATCTCCTCCGCAGAGGTCGCGGTCGTTTCCTTGGACGCTTCATGCGGCAGTGAATCCGAACTCATAGCGCTAGATTCGAGACGCTGGCATAGCCCATCCCATCGCCCAGCCTTTGGCGCCTGGACGGAGTGCAGATCGTGCCTGACCTGTCTTTAGGATTTGCGGGTTCGCGGAATAGTTAGCGATAGGTTCATATAAGAGCGACGACACCAAAGTCAACCATCCCCTCCAAGCAGTTTTTGGAGAACATGCGCTCCCATTGGAAGGATTTTTAACCGAGGCGTTGCTCGTCCCGCGTACGTGGTCAGCCCTCTCCGCACGCATGAAGCCACCGGAATCAGCATGTGCAGAGGGGTGCAAAATCGTTTTGGGATTCCTGCTTGCGCGATTTCTGAGGCCCCGCCATCCGCTGGCTTACCGCTTCGCAGGACCTCGTTTCGTAGATGAGCTACGTGCCTCGGCCCTACTGCAGGGGCGCTCAGCGGATGACGACCCCTCAAAAACCGTCTCGGATGTACCCTCTTCTCAATCTGATCGTGCACCCATGTGCAGAAACGTTTTCTAAAGTGGCACGCCCTGAGGACAGCGTATTGTGACGCTGCTATGCGGTCTTTGTGCGGGAGAATGAAGCACCCGCGACGATGACAGGGGTAGAAGGTGGGGACGCAATTGCGCGTCTCTATCGATGGGTAACACACGGCAGAGTCCGCAGTTAACACATTGCGAGTAGAGATGTTGCCGTTCGCGTAAAGAAGGCGACATCGGCACCAGCCCTTCGCTCACGTAGTTTTTCTCAAAGTGACTGCGACCACGTGCTGCGGAGAGCATGCGGACGATTAACCTTTGGAAAAAGAAGATGCCAAGGCGAACGAGTGCGTAAAGCGACATGGTTGAACCTAATCTGACGCTAGTTTAGAGCGACAGCTCAGAGCGACAGTTCGCCTCGCTCGTTGTAGCGCCTCGTTGTAGAGCGATGTGCAAGGGCCTGCATAAGCTCTAGCCGAGCCTCCCTATCGTGCTTCCAGGCGCCAGCGTAAGCCGATGTCGTTGCACTCAACGAGGGGTGACGAGGATGTCGCGCTGTCATGCAGCTCGGTTGAAGCGACAGGATGCATGCGGCTGCATGAGCGTCCAGATGCTCGACCAGTGCGTCGGCAACGTTGGCCGCTACTTTCTCTTGCAAACAGAGACGTCGACTGAAGCATCCCACAAGTTCGGCCAAAGAACCGAATCCCACGATGCGGGTGCGCGGTAAGAAAGCCACGGTGGCGTGTCCAAGAGCAGGCAGAAGATGGTGTGGGCACATGCCGACAGTGTCAATATGCCGTACCACGACGAGCCCCGACGTACCCGCGATGGTTCCCTCGTCGAGTATCGTTTTAGGGTCCACGTTGTAGCCCCGCAGGAGATCCTCGCAAAGCAGCTCAGCCACACGCTCCGGCGTCTGACGAAGCTCAGGATCTGCTCTGTCGGGAAGCTCAAGTGCATCTAGCAGAGCCGCAACTGCCTGTTTTACTTGCTCTTGGCTCATTTGTAGTCCCACACTAGCGACAAACGCCCTCGCATCTTGCCACAGCCATCCATGCTCCGGCATACGCCTTAGGCGTTCTTTACTTCTTACCCCACAGAAGCCTAAAAGCTCGCGTTGCCTCAGGCCGTTGAAAAACGCCGCAATTTCCGCAGCGGGGTGGGAACTGCGGCTCTGCGCATGCGCCGCACTCCTCCAACAGGTCAACCGTCTGCACAAGCTCGTCGTGCATCTTGTTTAGTAGCGCGATCTTTTGCTTCAACTCCTCACGCGTGGTTTGCAAGGCAGTTCGAAGCTCTGCGCTGCCGGACTTTGCGCACGCTGCTGTATCCTTGAGAGCAAACAGGCTCTTGATCGACTCGAGCGACAAGCCAGTCGCACGCAAATCGACAATGAGCTTTAGCTTCCGAAGCTCGGCGACTGCAAAGGTTCTCTGGCTGCTTTCACATCGGCGGCTCGCTTGAAGAAGCCCAGCCTCTTCGTAGAAGCGCACGGTGCGGAGCGTTGTATCGGCAGCACGCGCAAGTTCTCCAGTAGAATACGCTTCCTCTTTGCTCCCGTGCGCAATCGTCGTAGACCCCATGGTGCGCCGTCCGCTCCTTATTCAAACCCATGCACAGTATAAGTAATAGAGACTTTGCGCTACGGTTGTCAAGATGCGTCAAGGGGTATCGTGAAAGGTGCGGCATGAAAGTCGGCTTCCTCTACATCTTCCTTATGCTAGCTGCGCTGGTGACCCCCGGGTCGGTCTGGGCGCAGAGCGACCCTTTTGCAGGAGATGCGTCGCTCTCGCTAGAAGCTGGCGCTTCGTTGACCTCAGAAGCGCGTGTGCTGCCAACTGCGACAGTGCGGAGCCACTTTCTCCACACCGTCGGACTGTTTGCTACGGGTGTTGGAGGACCGCGCAACGACCTCTTGGGCGCTGGGGTCGACATGCGCCCGTTCTTTCTTGCCGCCTTCTTCACCAATAGCAGCGGGCGGGGTCTGTCGGCAGCGATTCTCGGCTCTATGTTCCTGGAGGCAGGGCTAGCGTGGGATGTATTTGGAGATGAACCAGGGACGCATTGGCTCTATGGGGCGGGATTCGAAGTCCCCCTCTTTGCCCCTAGCACATCGTCGGATCCAATCTTTCTTGGACTCAGCATGCGCGCGATCCACGGCAGTTCGACCGCGCTTTCCGGGCCAGTCGATTCACGCACCGACGTGATGGGTACCCTGGCTCTCGGCTGGAGGCTTACCTGGCTAAGTGGGCTATCTAGCTCACGGCGCACGATTGAAATCGACTTAGACTAAATCGACCCAGAATAGAGCGGCCGCGGCCCCTGGTGCGGACGGGTGCGGAGGTGGCCACAGCAGGAGGCTTAGACGCCTCTGCTCGGAAGTTGCTGTTCTTGTGTGGGTGAAGGTAGGATAACCTCACCTACGCGGCGGAACCGGGTGGAGAGAAGTGAGGTAAGGGATGAACTATGCTTTACAAAGTGACCTGCAGGTGGAGGACCACCCGGCGCTAGCGCCTCTGCAGAGCAAAGATGCGAGCGGAGAGCGCCGACGTGGTGTTCGACGGAGCCGGCTGCGCCGACTTCCCGTTTCCTATCAGCTTTCCCATCGTCTAATTTCGCGGACGAGAGGAAGGCGCATCGAAGATAACTTCAGCGAGGTCGAACAGCTTCCGCTGAACGGTGCACCTACTTCGAGCGAGTTTATCTACGCCAGCAACCGACTTGAGGTGCGGCGGAACCTTCGGTTGCGCTGCCAGGTTGTCACACAAGAGGCATTTCGGCTGGTAGGTGACGTGGCGCTTGACCTTTCGCTGACGGGGATCCTCGTTCGTTGCAGCGGTGATATCAGCAGCGGCGATGCTAGCCTCGGTGACACTAGCCTCGGCGACCACGTGTACGTGAGCCTTCCGATTCTGGGAGGATCAGCCTGGCTTGACACGGAGGGGGAGGTGCGTCGCATGGTGCACGGACGACGCGGACCTGATCGGGGGCTCTGCGCGGGCATCGCCTTCACGTCTCTCCAGCTTGCGGAATACTCCCTGCTGCGTGCTGGTCTGAGTCAGTTGCCTCCACCCGTGCCTACCCGACCCCTGCGCCGAGACTACGCGAGGTCCATGCGCACATGGGCAGATGACACGTCCCTGAGGCCAGCCACCCGAAGCCTTCAGATGCAGAAGCCTCTAGGTGCAAAGGTCTCATCCGCTTTTGAATCGGCTTCTGACGCTCCTCTCGGGCGGCACTAGTCAGTCGCTGCACTGTACGGGGCCAGTCGCTGCGATGCCTGTGGACACGTGGCGAGAGCTTTGGGTCTGCCGCGAGCGGCACCTTCCGGCTGACAGGGCTAACGTGGCAACTGGCTGGGCTCATGCGTGGCGCACACCCCAACCCTACGGCTGTTCCGCGCCGGTGGCAGTTATTCTGTGCTGGTGGCGTACCGCCTCTTCGTCCTCTCCTGCTCCGCATTGTGGAAACGTGCCAAGCGTGGAAACGTACTCAGCGCCGAAATGTACTCAGCACCGTGGAATACGCGTCGCTTCGGTGAGAGCTCAGCCTACCACCTCCCACGTTCCGGCGCCGCCCTACGTTGAGGCGTTCAAACGGGCACCCTCCGGCGTCGCCCCTTGCCCCTTGCCCAATCAACCCATCACCTAGAGCCTGCACGCGCTCTCGCGACGCGAGCAGGTGTAGTTTACGGTAAGAATCATTTGACGCCTCTAGTAACCTCTCGTGTGGCTGTTGAGCTCTTCGTTCTTGCCGTGAACCGAAATTGAAGGAAGTTCCCGCTGTGTCTCTCGGCCTCCGCACCCAGCTGCTGATAAGCCTCTTTGTAGCGTTTGCCGCATCCTTCACGCTGCTAGGCGTGGCATCGGTGCAGCTCTCTAGAAGGCTCCGGGCGCAGGACTTATACCGAACCGCTGATACTCTCGCGCAGTCGCTTTCAGCGCTGCTGGAGCAGCACCATGTAGATCCCGATGACGAAGTGCGTGCGCTTCGCACCGCAATGCGGAAGCTAGGGCATTCTCAAGTGGCGGGCGCCTCTATCACCCGCAAAGGAAGAACAAAGGATATAGGCAACGTCAAAGGCGGAATCGCCGGGGTGGCTTCACTTCCAGATGGAGGCTCGTTGCGCCTCAATCTGCTGCTGCAAGGCCAGGCCGACAATCCGCTACGACGCCTATTGGCGCTCTACACGATGGTCACCGGCGCTGCGATCTTGGTGCTCACGTACCTCGCGCTTACGTTCTGGATCGTGCGGCCAACAGCCACTCTCACAGCCGCTTCAAAAGCACTGGCCAGCGGCCGCCGTGGTGTGACTGTTCCTGAAAAAGGCGCGATGGAAATCGCACTTCTAGCCCGCACATTCAACGACATGGCTTCACAAATTCAGCGTAATGAGCAGACGCTGGAGCTGCGTCTGAGCGAGCTTGAGCGCGCCACAGAACAGCTCCGAGCGGCGCAATACCAACTCGTTCAGAGTGAGAAGCTAGCATCGGTTGGCAGGCTAGCGGCAGGCGTGGCGCATGAAATAGGCAACCCCGTCGCTGCTATCTTAGGTTTTGTCGAGCTACTCCGGACAACGACGCTTCCAACTGAGAAGCGGGCCGCCTTTCTCGAGAGAATCGCACACGAGACTGAGCGGGTGAGTCGCATCATTCGTGACCTTCTCAACTTCGCACGGCCTGATGCGCACGATGACATTCGCAAAGGCGCCACCGATTGCTGCCGCCTGATCGAGCATACATTGCGGCTTCTCGGACCTCAAAAGGAGTTGGACCAGGTCACCTTAGAACGAAGGTTTTTTTGTGATTCATTGCTAGTCAAGGGGTCTCCAGATGCACTCACGCAGGTTTTGCTCAACTTGCTCCTCAATGCAGTGGACGCCATCGACGGAGTTGGTTCGATTCTCATTGAGCTAACGCAGGAATCTGATGCTGGCGTGATTCGCATCATCGATTCAGGTCCGGGCATCGACCCCGCGATTGCCGATACCCTGTTTGAGCCATTTGCTACCACCAAACCTTCCAACCGCGGAACAGGCCTCGGACTCTCCATCTGCCACGGCATCATCGATGCGCTTGGCGGAAGCATAAGCGCACATAACGCTTCTTCGGGCGGCGCTGTGTTTGAGGTGCGCCTTCCACTTGCGGGATGAGGTAACGGATCAGTGGCTTGCCGACCAGGAAGGCACACCTCCCGAGGAGGTTGTGCATCCTGCGTACGTCCTCAAACCCCATCCTTACGCCCCTAAGAGCGCTCCAGTGGGCCAGTGCGTGGATTTCGTCGACTGCGTCTCCTGCGATCGCAGCGCTCGAGTGCACAACCTGCTCCAGGGACTGACCGGATACGGGATGAGTGATTCTTCCTTCGTCGACCTTGGGCCACGTTCTGCGGGCGAGGCAGACCTAATCCTGCACGCCCGAGTAGCGAAGCTTGACCGAGCGCACGGCATGCTCGCACGTGGGCATCTGTTGCTTTGCTTGCTGTAGGAGCGCCTCGGCCTTCTTCAGGGCTTTAGCAACAACCGCGATGCGTTCGATGGAGAGACCGTCGCGGCCCTCAAGCTTGCCAACTTTAATTTCGGCATCCGCTTGCGTCGCTTCTGCTCGAATGAGTGTGGCGTGGGCCGAGGCGCAGAGTTGCTGTGCCTGGCTGAGTTCTCCCACCGTGACCTCCAGCTCTTGTAGACGCTTCAGCTGCGACTTCCGCTTTGGCAGTTGGGCTTCCACATCAATGCCCTCCACTGCATGCACAAGATGCCGCGCCTGCTCTTGTTCGCTGGGTTTGCAGTGCACGTAAGCCAAAGCGGCCAGGGCGAGGAGATGCAGGTTGATGTGAAGCGCTCGGCGAATGCAGGTCATGCCTCTAGCCCTCCTGCGCCCCTGACGCTGCTTTGGTTTAGCTGCCTCACGGCGGCTGTGTGAGCAGAGAATATGAGCAGAGCTGGTCGGTGAGCAGAGCTGGTCGGTGAGCAGGAGCGGTTGCGGCTTGGCCCGCCGGCAGTGCTAAGTGTACGCATGGACTTAAAGTTGAACTGCAAAAGCCGTTGAGTAGGAGCGAGGAGATGCTTTAGTACTTGTCATTCTCACGCAGCATCTTACCGTCGCAAGCAAGGGACGCTCAAGGTTCCTGTGGTGACGCTCCGTCTTTGCGCATGCCGCAGTTCTAGGTCGATGGCCTCTTCGCCCTCAGATATAGGATGAAGCCAACCTTCACGACGAGCGATATCTCACGACGATGGAGCGTGCTGTTGCTAAGCGCGGCAATCCCTGGGTCGTCCTGTAGCGTTTGCACCTGACGGGTAGCGTGATAAGCCTGGCAACGGCATGCGATTTAATATCCGTCATACATTCGAGGCGAGCTTATTTCAGGTGGAAGAAGCGATGCTCGACCCAGCGTATCAGGACTTCTTGCTGGAGCATCATCAGGTGTTGGCGGAGCTTGAGACACGCTCGTGGGACGAGAACGATGGGCGTCTGATGCGCTCGGTACGCTACCGACCAAAGCCGGTGATTGAGAAAATCGGTAACAAGAAGGTGCCGGCGGAGTGGTTTGCCTTCATCGAGGAGTCCACCTACGTGCGCGCAGGGCATACGCTGCGTTTTCAGAATATTCCGACATCCGACCGCATCAAGAAGATGGTTATTAACGAAGGTGAAGTCACGCTTCGATCGAGTGGGGATAAAATCACAGAGCGGGTCACTGCAGGCGAGCTTCGGCTGGTGCTTCCATTTTTGTTAAAGCCCCTAGCCGGCATCGGCGAACGCGTCATCCACTCAGAAGCTGTGAAACTTCTGGACGAGGAAGCCCGCGTGATGGAGCTTTGGCTTGCTCGACGGTCGTCAGTTAACGCAGCATCCTAGGCGCGTTCCTCGTCACGTTCAGGTACCTCAGCGTGCGGCTTTGAGGCGTCACCTGGTCCGAGCGCCAGCATCGCTGAACGCCAATATTGCTGAACGGTGGCCGGGAGGCCGTGCGGTCGGGTTGGTCGGCCCGAGAGAAGATGCATCGCGGCTTACTCAGCGGGACCCACCCCTGCGCAGCGTCATTCAAACCAGGGCGCAGCGGTCCCCCCAATACGTTCGCACGCGATGCATCTTCCCTCGGGCCTATCGTGGATACCGTCACGCGGTGCGGGGAGAAAATTGTAGTGGACTTCGCCAAAGGGCTCAGGCTCATTTCTGCTTGGGGATACACCTGATTGATGACAACTCATAGATGCATCACGTGTCGACTTCGCCTAGGGGCTCAGGCGATCTTCTGGGGTGGGCATCCGCTGATTGCAACCATCCCTAGCGTCGTTCCTGCGATCTTGATGGTTTCTTCGCCGCTAAGGACTCTTGAACGCTTACGTCTCTTCCGCTTCAGGTGTGGTCGCTATGGCTGTGGAGTCTTCTTCTTGGCTGAGATGCTCAATGGCAGCCTGAGCGGCGCGTTGTTCGGCTTCCACTTTTGAAGGACCTTCACCGTTCCCCAGAAGGCGGTCAGATATCCCAACTTGCACCACAAACCACCGGTCATGGTCTGGACCGTTAGCCTCATTGAGTGTGTAGGTTGGGGGTATGCCCCAGTGCGCTTGCGTCACCTCTTGAAGGCGTGACTTCGCATCAAATGCGTCGTCTCCGCCGTCTCGGACGTACCTGGTGATGAGGTCTTGCGTAAGGCGAAGGGCGGTTTCTAGGCCTGCATCTAGGAAGATTGCGGCGATGCAGGCCTCGAGAGCACTGGCCAGAAGCCGCGGCTTTTCCGCGCCCCCCGAGCGGCTTTCCCCTCTTCCCAGGCGAAGAGCCTCCCCTACACCCTTCTGGCGCGCGATCTGTGCGAGTGTCCGCTCGCGTACAAGATCCGACCGCCGGCGCGTCAGTTCTCCTTCGCTCGCTGAATCGAGCACTTGGTAGAGGTGGATGGATGAAGCCGCTGCCAAGATAGCATCGCCCAGAAATTCCATCCGCTCGTTGTTCTCGATGTTTCCTCGCGCTTCGTGGGCGAACGAACGATGGGTGAGCGCCGTCTTGAGCAACCCAATATCAGAGAACGTATGCCCCAGTCGCAGAGCGAGCTCTTCGAAGGTATCACGACTCACCTTCTGCGCCTCCTAGCGCGAGCACCCTGGTCTCTCACATCCGACCCTCCCGCACCCCCACGCCTGGCGCACCATGGACTACGCCGTGGGTCGAGCGTTCTAGCGGCGTGCCTACACGCGACAATCCTGTCCCAGTTGACCATCCACACCGCCCACGCCCCGGGGAATGTGCCTCGAGAAAAGTGCGAGGGGCGGGACTCGAACCCGCACACCTTGCGGCACCAGAACCTAAATCTGGCGCGTCTGCCAGTTCCGCCACCCTCGCATACCGTTAGGTGCTGTCATCAGTCGCACACAGCTGTGCAATACAGCCCTACGCCATACAGCCCTATGCAGAGCAGCTTTGTCAGCTCGGTTTCCTTTGTCAAGGCCGCTGAGGTTGGTTGGGAGAGACCTAGTGCACGTGGCAGCTCTCAGCTGCGACTGTGTTTCGCGGCAGGGGACCCGCGCCCCCGGGGGGGCACGAGGAGCGCCTCGGTGCGCTCCCCAACCAGTCAACAGAGTTGACAGGTTGGACGCAGAACATCATGCTAGCGCACTGTTCCATGACGCAAAAATGCACTTTTGCCTGGCTTCCGTGTTTGCAGCTTCCGGGTCTGCTGCTGACTCTGCGCCCGCTGCTGATCGTGGGAGCAGTCGCGGCCGCAAGCTTCACGTGTGATTCGCAGGCGGACGCGCAAAGTTCGCAGAACCCAGAGGCCAGAGAAGCATTTGGTGCGGGAGTGAAATATTACGCCGACGGCGAGTACGCTCGGGCACTCATCGCCTTTCAGAAGGCCTACTCACTCAAGCCGCATCCGGCGGTTAAAGTCAATATCGCCAACTGCTACGAACGCCTGGATAAGCCGGTGCACGCCTTAGTGGCGTTCCAGTCGTACCTGCGCAGTGAAGAAGGCGCCGTTCCCTCTAAGAAGCGGAATGACGTTGAAGAAGCAGTTCGGCGGCTAAGTCAGCAGGTTTCGCGCATCGACATAAAACCCAATCCGGAAGACGCTCAAGTTGATGTCGACGGTAAACGCCCTTTGCGAAGCCCTCAGGGCGAACTGCTGGTGATGCCAGGGCGTCACACCCTCCGTGTGAGTCGCGAGGGCTTTGGTCCGGAGACGCGGATCGTGAACGTGGCAGCTGGCGAGTCGCTGGCGCTACTGGTTGAGCTGGTCCCGTCCCAGGTGCCGGGGCTGTGGCAGGTGCCGAGCAGAGAGGCCGCGCCACAAGATGATGAGCGCGAAGAGGAGGAGAAGAAAAGTCGTTTCACCACTCCTGTGCTGCTTGCTGGAGGCGTCACGGCGGGTCTCACGGTGGGAGCGTTGGTGACGGGTCTTTTGGCCGTTAGTTCGAACTCTGACTTCGAAGAGGCACTTGATGATGCCCAGGCCCCCAACGCCTCTGCGCAAGAACGTGCGGAGGCGCGCGAGCGCGGCTTGGACGCCGCGGATCGCACCGAAACCCTCACCACCGTCACCGACGTACTGATCGGCGGGGCCATCGTGGGAGCTGCGGCAACCGCCATTCTGCTGATTAGCAACACGGGAGCCGACTCGGGCGATGATGATGTATCAGGCGATCAAGCCAGCCTTCGTCTAACCCCCTCAGCCACGCAGTCGGGCGGCGGTCTGCTTTTGCAGGCACGGTTCTAGATGCGCGATTCATCTTCAGTTTCACATGATGTAGAGCCTCCGGATTCCACCCGCCAAAACCCGGAGCGACATGCCGCAGAAGCATCGGCCGCAGAAACAGAGAACCGCTTGGCGCACGTCGGCAAGGGCCGCGCCCTGCTCACGAACGCTTGGCAGCGCAGGCTCCCGTATCTATCCCTGGTCGCTTTTCCAGTGGCGGTGTTGGCATGCTCGCTGGTGATCGATCCTGATCGTCAAGCGCTGCTTGCTGAAGCCACGTCGGGCAGCGGGGATGGTCAGCCTTCGTCAGGCGCAGGGGCAGGTGCAGGTGCAGGCGGCTCTGGCGACTCAGGCGGCACGGTGTCGGGCGATGTTTGCGCTGACGACGAAGCATGCGACGATGGCAGTCCATGCACCGTGGATAGTTGCGGGGATGAGCAGATGTGCGTCTACAGAGGGCTGGACGCTGACCAAGACAACTACACAGCAGCTAGTGTGGGAACAGTGGCCTGTCGCAATGGAACAGACTGCAACGAATCCATGGAGGATGAAAACGGCGATGGGCAGCCCGACGGCCCACAAGTCAATCCCGGTGCGGCCGAGTTGTGCGATGGACTCGACAATGATTGCGACGGCGAGACCGACCGGAGTTGCTCCGGAAGCACGTGCTTGCGGTGCATCGGTGACCTGGTGACGCGTCCACTCGTGGTGGAGGTAGAGCCTCGTCAAGGAACGACCCTCGAGGGCTCCTTTACCTATACCAAGGCCGACTACGCGCGTTGCGACCGCGATGACAAGAGCAAGGATATTGTTTATCAGCTCAACCTCATTAAAGATGATGAACAACGCGTAGAGGCCTTTGTCTGCGTATACGGAACGCTCGACGCGAAGCACTCCGTGGCTCAATCCGCGGACCCTGAGACGTGGCCGCAAGCTTCAACCGCCCAGTGCGCGATCAACGGCAACAACGGGATCGCTTTTGAAGCCACATCGGATGCCCCGATTTACATCTTGCTAACGCAAGCCGAGGCCGCGTCCGCGGCCGAAGAGCCTCCCGCCGATTACGCGTTCAACGTCGCACAGATTGAGTCGCTCAATGCGGCATGCCCTCCTGATTGAGGGGCACACGTCGCATTCAGCGCAGCTTTGCGAGCATCCACCCTTCGGCAGCAAGCACTGCCTATCGATGCTACCGAGCTGATCGCTTTTGCAAACGCTGCTACGCCACTCTCCCCCGCATGCCGGCATTCACGATGGGCCCGCGGGAAGATGCATCGTGAGCGAACGTATTGGGGGGACCGCTGCGACTTTTACTGAGGGTTTGGCACCCAAACCCTCTGCCGCGGGAGTCAATCCCGCGGCATTCACCCAAACTCCCCCGCCCATCACGAACGTGTTCGGGTAGCAGGGTCACCCGCGTGATGCATCTATATGTCGTCGTAAAGCAGTGGGATGCTCACTTGGCAATGAGCCTGAGCCCCTCGGCGAAGTCGCCTACGCCACTCTCCCCCGCATGCCGGCATGTACGATGGGCCCGCGGGAAGATGCATCGTGAGCGAACGTCTTGGGGGGACCGCCCCTTGTTTGAATGACGCTGGGCGGTGGGTCCCGCTGAGAGAGCGGCGATGCATCTTCCCGCGGGTCAGCGACCCCGATCCAGCTGAAAGAGCACGATCCAGCGCCAATGCCGAGCTTAAACTTCGAACTCACCTGCTTCGAGCAGCTCCACAATGTAGTAGAGGAAGCTATTGGCGGCCACACCATCGACGATGCGGTGGTCGTAGGACAGGGAGGTGTACATCACGGGATGAATCGCCATCACATCCTCCTCGTCCTTTTCCACCACCACCACGCGTTTTTGAATCTCACCGATCCTGAGGATGCCCACGTTGGGCTGCGAGATAATCGCCGCACCAAACAGGTTGCCCTTGCGTCCTGGATTAGAAATGGTGAAAGTTTTCCCGGCAAGATCGTCGGGTGTAAGCCGCCCCTCGCGTGCTTTCCCGGCGATTTCGTCGATGGCATGTGCCAAGCCACGCACAGTTAGCTGGTCCGCGTTCTTTATCACGGGAACCACCAGGCCCTCTTCCGTATCCACGGCCACGCCCAGGTTGATGTCTTTTAGCAGCACGTAAGCGTCGTCGAGCACGCGGGCGTTCAACTCGCGGTACTTCCGCAGGGCTTTGGTGACTGCGGCGCCGACGAAGGCTAGGAAAGTCAGGTTAATCCCTTCCTGCTTGAGCGCCTTCTTGAATTCGTTCCGAAGCTTGGATGTTCGGTGAAGATCGCACTCAGCCACCGTCATCACGTGGGGTGCCGTCAGCTTTGAGGTCACCATGTGGTCGGCGATGATGCGTCGCCTGCGCGAAAATGGCACAACCTCGTCTCCCGGGCGCTCCACGTACGGCGGCATGCGGAACGCGGAGGAGCGTCCAGCCTGAGCCGAAGCAATAGCGGGTGAAGCGCTGGATGACTGCCTCTGGTCTTTGATGCCCGCTGCCGAAGCGCCCTGCTGGACCTCGGTCGCTGTCACTCGGCCCATGTTGGCTTTGAGCGAGCGCAAGTCCACGCCTTGCTCGCGCGCCATCTTACGCAGCGCGGGTGATGCAGCCACGTTGGCGGGTGTTTCGGCCGAATTTAGAGTGCGTGACGACCGACCGGGGCCTTCCGTTCCGGACCTCTCAGAGCTGGCCTCACCGCTACTGGCCTCGCCGCTGTTGGTCACCTGGCCGGAATGTGAGGCGTCCTTGTCTCTGCCGTCCTTGTCTCTGCCGCCCTTATCTCTGCCGCCCTTATCTCTGCCGCTACCTTCATCAGGCGATGAAGTTTTGGCTCGGCTCCTGCCGCTCTCCCTTGCGCCAGAGGCCTGAGCATTGGAGTCGATTTCCAGCAGCACATCGCCCACGGAGACTGTGGCTCCCTCTTCAACAAGCAACTTCGTCACCACTCCATTGGTGGTGGCCGGGATCTCGCTGTCTGCTTTGTCTGTGAGAATTTCCACGACCGGCTGATCCTTTTCGACCTGCTGGCCTTCTTTGACAAGCCAACGGCCTACAGTTCCCTCCACCACGCTCTCTCCGAGCTGTGGCATCGTCACGTTCGTTGTCATGGAGCTCCTTAATTGTTCCTCAGGCAAGATGTACAGTCATAAGCTGATTACGGCAACAGCTTTGGATGCTGTTTTTCAGCTTGATTTTAGAGTTTAGGTTAGCCAGTTGCTTCTTTGCGCGTAAAGCGGCAGGCTCTGTGCGTGGATGAGTTGGAAAAGCGCCTCAAGAAGAGAGACAAGCGCTTCTTATTTCGCCTATGTTTGGCGTTGGCGGCAGGAACGCTGCTAGGAGTTTTGCTTTTCGCTAAGCTTACCACAGCGCCGATTGGCGATTGGTTCGCGCACGGTTTTAGCTCGCTCATCGGTCGGTGACTTGCTGATCGGTCGGTGACTGCCCGGTTTAGTCGGCGGAGCTGGCTCCGCATGCACTGCGTGCGGTCACGCGCCGTCACGGCCTAGGCGCGTTGGCGGTCTCCTGACGGCTTGTTGCCAAAGGGCCCTTCGTATTGCGTTGGCCTGACCGCTTGGATTGCGCGTCGGCTAACCAGCCGTGCGCAAGTTCCAGCACCCAAACCCACAGCAGCGTAGCGAGCAGCGACCGCCACAGAAAGGGCAAGGCGGCAGCGTAGCACGTCAGCAAGCTTCCCGCGTCGAAGCCGTAATATCCGCTGAGCCAGACGCCCAAGTTGGAGAGTCCGAAGAATGCAAGCGTGCCCACCCCGGCAGCAGCAGTGGCCCCGAAGCGCATGCGCCGCCAATAGCGCCCCAGGCCGAGCTGCGCGCCGAAGCCGAGGTAGACCAACGGCGTTGCCATAGTCAGCATCGGGTACCCATGCATGGCGCCTAATGCAACGTCCACCATCACGGCCGAGCCGATTGTGACCAGTAGAGCGGCGGTGCGTGACAGCCGACGGCCAGCAAAAACAGCGATGGCACCGGCCGGCGCAAAGTTAGCAGGATGCGGAACAAGGCGCAGCAGAACGCTGAGGGCGATGAGAACGTAAGCGACCATAGCACCCCGAGCCTATCCGATAGTCGCGCCGCCGTCCACAGTGTATCCGGTGAATGGTGTAACCGGTGAATGAAGTTGCACATGCCGTCCTCGTGTGGGAAAGGGTCCGGGTGCAGTGAAGGGCCAACATGGTGCTCACTCTTCAGGGAAATCGGTGCGTAGGAACGCCTGCCATGCCGATGCGGCCCCCGCCACTGTAGCCGGTGCGATTGAACAGGATGCCACTGAGTACGTGGAGTAGAAACTCTACTCCCTCGGGAAGGCGTTCAAGAGCGCAAGCCGGAAGCCAGGAGACCGACTGCACGCAACCCGCGCCTCAAACGAGACGCACACCCATGCACGGAGGGTGCATCAGGAGGAAAGTATGAGCTATCGAATTAATAGAATTGGAGGGGCCGCTGCTGTGGTTCCGAACTTAGGAGCGCCCAGCTCAAGACAGACCAGCTTAGGAGCCCGGTGGATTCCTGCGTTGACGGTCCGTTGTCTAGCGGCCTGCGCGTTCGTCATCGCCTCCGCGTGCGGAGACGATGAGCAAGGACTTCGGGAAGTGCCTGAGGTTCCAGAGCAGGTGAGGCCAGACTCTCCCGATAACGGCGGAGGCGAGGGCGAAGAAAAGGCGGCGCCATGCCGTGAGCTTCACGAAGCGACGCTTCTTGTTGCAGCGTCGGCGTTCGACGGTGAGGGCAGTACGCTCGCTGCGCTTTGTGGCGATGCGCTTGTCGTGTTGGGGCGCAGCGACGACGACGACACGGTGCCTTTTGCGGCGAGCGGGCGCGCTGGTTGGCTTGAGCGCACCAAGAGTGAGGTTATTTGGCTCGAACGCCTAGACCCGTTTGAGACGCGTCGCGTGCCTATTCAGATTGATGGAGAGGGCGCAAACCCTCAGGCCGTTGCGTTGGCAGGCGCTGACGCCTACGTGGCTTCCTACCACTTTCAGCAGCTTCCTATCGTCGACCCCACTGGCGAGGGGCAGGAAGCGGTCAGCTCGCGCAGCGTTGACCTGCAGCCGCTCTTTGGCACCTTGGCTGCCGATGCGGTGCCTGCCGTACTTGGCGTAGCGACCTTTGGGGAACGCGTGGTGGTGCCAGTTGCCGTGTTTGATGCAGTCACGTACCAACCGTCGCTTAGCCAGCTTGCCGTGGTCGACCCGGCGCAGGGAACACTTGTCGATCAAGATGCCACCGCGGAAGGTGTGCAGGGCTTGGCTCTTATCGGAGATAACCCCTGGCTTGGACTTGCTCAAGATGAGGCGGGGCGACTGATTGTGCCCACCCCTGGGTTCTATTCGGAGCTTGACGGCTTCGTTGAGGCGGTGGATGAGGCAGGCGAAACGGAGGTTTTGCTGCGAGAGGCGGATCTGGGTGCCGAGCTGCAAGCAATGGCGTGGGCCGATAGCAAGCACGCGTTCATTGTGGCTGGTAACCGTGCTTACGCCTGGAGTCCCTTCAGTTCCCTCGTAGCCGATGCGCCCTTCACGCAGTCAGCCGATGGATTGGCACTCAGCCAGGACGCGCTCTTTTCCTGGTCACGTGAGGAAGGCCTGCGCCGCTTTAGGCTCGAAGGCTGTGCTGTTGATTCGACATGCAAAGAGACAACGCCTGCTGCTGGCGCCTGGAAACTGGATCAGCCGATTGCAGGTGTGGTGGCTCTCGATGCCAGCGACGGCTAGCGCGGCCAGTCAGCGAGGACTCAGGTGGCGAGCGTTCATCCAGCGGGGTGGAAGCGTGTCGCCTGGCCTCCAGTGCATCGCACTCACGCTTGGGGCAGTGGGTTGCACCTCACAGGAATCGGGTGTCTGCTCCGACCCCTACGCCCAGCGCATGGTTGATGAAGAGGGCGTCGTTCTTCTGGGGCAACACGGTGGGTACGGTGCGGAGAATCTGCCCGATGTTGTTTTGGGACCTCCGCAAGGAGCAGGTCCTGATCAGGGCGGAAGTGATGTTCTCTCGTTGGGTCTGGGCGGCGTCGTCACGCTCGCCTTCGCGGGCGTGATCACCGACGGGCCCGGCGATGACCTGATTGTTTACGAGAACGCATTTCTGATTGGGGGGCAAGAGGATGCGCCCTTTCATGAACTCGCGGAGGTCAGCGTACGCGACTTGGAGCGGGGATGGGTCACCTTCGCGTGCGATGAAAGCGGGTTTCCGTACCAAGGCTGCGCCGGCTGGCGCCCGGTGCAGCGGGCGGAGGGGGAGAGCGAGCCTCTCCCCGAGGAACTCGGCGGCGACGCCTTCGACCTGCAGGCAGTTGGGGTCAGAGAAGCCGACCAGCTACGCATACGCGACCTAGCGACTCGACCGGAGCAAGAAGCACCTAAGGCTGGCTTCGACCTGGATGCGGTGGCCGCCCTTCATCAGCAGGAGTGTAGGGACTGACTGGCTTTTGTTAGAACCAGCTGGTGTTAGAACCCCGTTGCTGGTCTAGGCGCTGTCTTTCGCCTTCTTCGGTGTGTTAGCTTTCGCAGCTTTTTGCGCGGGTGACTTTGCGGCTTTCTTCTTGCCAGGAGCTTTCTTCTTGCCAGGAGCCTTCTTCACCTTACGAGCCTTTTTGCTAGGCTTGCCACCTGTGTCGGCAAGCTTCTGGCGGCGGATGGCGAGCAGCTCGAGCCCACGTTCGAGTGGGAGGTCTTCGGCTACGTCGCCGGTGCGTAGCGAGGCATTGGTTTCGCCGTCGGTGACGTAGGGGCCAAAGCGGCCTTTCTTGACCACGATCTCCCGCTCCGTGTCGGGATCCACACCCACGTTGCATAGCGGGGCTGCTGCAGCGCCGCGTCCGCGACGCTTAGGCTGCTTGAGTAACTCGAGCGCTTGTTCCGTGGTGAGAGTAAAGAGCTGCTCCTCACTCTCGAGGCTGCGCCGCTCTTTGCCGGCGCTTAGATAGGGGCCGTATCGTCCGTTGCTGACCGTGATCGTTTCCCCTGTGTCGGGATGGCGGCCCACGTCGCGAGGCAATGCGAGAAGCCGCAGAGCATCCGCCAGGGTCAACGTCTGCGGGTCCATGGTGCGCAGCAGCGACGACGTCTGAGGCTTCTCGTCCCCGCCCTCGCCAAGCTGAACGTAGGCACCAAAGCGGCCCTGCTTTAGCAGAATGGGTTGGTTCTTCTCCGGATGAAGGCCTAGCTCGCGCTCGTCATTGGGTGCGGAAAGGAGCTCTTCCGCTCGCGCAACCGTCAGCTCATCGGGCGCGAGATCTTCGGGAATGCGCGCGGTGTTTTCGCCCCGCTGCAGGTACGGGCCAAAGCGCCCTACGCGGATGGCCACCTCGCGGCCTTGGCTGTCGGGGCCAAGCGGGAGCGTGTTGATTTCGCGCGCGTCGATCTGCTCCATCTGTTCGGCAATGAGAGCCTGAAGTCCCTGCTGATTGCCGACGTTGTCGTCCGCGTCGGTCTCCGTGCCGAAGTAGAACCGACGCAGCCACGGTACTGTCTTTTTCTGGCCGCCCGCGATCGCGTCGAGGTCGTCCTCCATCCGGGCGGTGAACGCATAATCCACTAGATCGGCGAAGTGCTTCTCTAATAGCGTGACCACAGCGAAGGCTTTGAAGGATGGCACCAGCGCACTGCCCTTCTTCCAGGTGTAGCCTCGGTCCTGAATCGTGCTGATGATGGACGCGTAGGTCGATGGTCGGCCAACGCCCATCTCCTCTAGCTTTTGCACCAGTGACGCCTCGGTAAATCGAGCCGGCGGCTGCGTCTCGTGGGGCTCTGGCACGAATGCCTTGCCTTTTGGCTGATCGCCTTCGCGCAGACTCGGAAGATGCTTTTCACGGTCTTGGAGTTCATCCGAAGGCCGATCGCTTCCTTCCACGTAAGCCCGTAAAAACCCCGGGAAGGAAATAGTCAACCCAGTTGTTGAAAACTCGACCTCGTGACCTGCGGCTTGTCCGCCAATCCGCACCTGCACCCGCTCTCCGCGCGCGTCGGCCATCTGGGAGGACACCGTGCGCTTCCAAACCAGCTCATAAACCTTTGCCTCATCTGCGCCCACCTCCCGAGCCACCGCTTGAGGTGTCTTAAACGCGTCGCCTGCTGGTCGAATGGCTTCGTGTGCTTCCTGTGCGTTCTTGACCTTCTTTCTGTAGACGCGCGGGTTCTGCGGAAGGTAATCCGCTCCGTAGTGCTGCTCGATGAGTGTGCGTGTTGCGCCAACAGCCGCGGTGGAAAGCGTGGTGCTGTCGGTCCTCATGTACGTGATGAAGCCAGCCTCGTAGAGCGTTTGAGCCGCCCGCATGGTTCGCGCTGATGTAAAACGAAGTTTGCGTCCGGCCTCTTGCTGAAGCGTGGATGTCATGAAGGGTGCAGCAGGAGAGCGTTTGTACGGCTTCGTCTCGACCGACTTGACGCTGAACTGAGCCTTCGGAAGCGCTTCAGCGAGCGCCCGCGCAAGCTTTTCATCCACCAGCTTAACTTGGGTCGCCTTGATCTTGCCCTGGTCGTCGAAGTCTCTACCGGTCACCACGCGCTCGCTATCGACGGTGAGCAGTCGAGCAGAAAACTCAGAAGCATCGTCTGCGGTTTCAAACGTGCCGTCGACGTCCCAGTAGCTCCCTGAGCGGAAGGCGATCCGGCTACGTTCGCGCTCGACGATGAGGCGCGTTGCGACGCTTTGCACACGACCCGCGGAAAGCTTCGGCATCACCTTCTTCCAGAGGACGGGCGACACTTCGTAGCCGTAGAGCCGGTCGAGGACACGACGCGCTTCCTGCGCGTCAACAAGCTTCTGATCGACCTCCCGCGGATTCTTGATGGCGGCCTCAATGGCAGAGGGCGTGATCTCGTGAAACACCATCCGCTTGACAGGCACTTTCGGCCGAAGAACCTCCAGAAGATGCCAAGCGATGGACTCCCCTTCGCGATCTTCATCGGTAGCGAGCAGCAGCTGGTCCGTTTGTTTGAGCAACTGCTTAAGCTTGGCAATCTGTTGCTTCTTATTGGGATCAACGACGTACAGCGGCTCAAAGTCCTGGTCGACGTTGACGCCCAGCTTGGCCCAAGCCAACTTTTTAAACTGCTCAGGGACGTCAGCCGCACGCTTCGGAAGGTCGCGAATGTGGCCGATCGAGGACTCAACTATGAAGCCATCGCCCAAATAGCGGGAAATGGTTCTCGCTTTTGCGGGTGACTCAACGATGACAAGCGACTTCGGCACGGCCCTAGTGATGCTCAATAATTGTAACTTTGCAAGTTAGCGTGGTGCGCACAGGCTTTTTCTCCTTCAAACCGACCGCAGAACGGCACTGCATCAAAGGCACTGCATCAAAAGGCACAGCATCAAAAGGCACAGCATCGTGACTTTACCAGACAAAACGATGTACTACGTAGGCTTCAAAAAGCACTTTGTCTGGTGCAAAGCAAGGTCGCGTGGTAACTGCGAGTATGCTCGCTCAAGCTATCGTCGCCTACCTCCACTACCTCAGCATCCTCATCACCTTCGCTGCTATCGTCGCGCAGCACCTGCTGATCAAGCCCGACACTTCTGGCGCAAGCTGGATCAGGATAGCGCGGCTCGACGCAGTTTACGGCGTGGGAGCACTTGCGATTTTGGTGACGGGCTTTCTGCGCTTTTTTTACTACGGCAAGGGATGGGCCTATTACCTGACGAACCCGGTCTTCCACCTTAAGCTCACGTTGTTCATCATCGTCGCGATCTTATCGGTGTATCCCAGCGTGGTGTTCTTCAAAACGGCCCGCGCATATAAGCGAGGTGCAGAGCCAACCGCCCCTCCACGAGTCAAGCGGCTGCAAATGATACTTCGCGCAGAACTCACGTTGTTTTTGCTCATCCCGCTGGCGGCGGCATTAATGGCGCGCGGCATCGGCTCCTGAGGGCTAACGCCATCTGCCGGGCGAACGCCCAAGGCGCGTGCCATTAACGAGGCGATCTAAGGCGTGCGGCTCTGAAAGCTGGCCCGCGACGTGCCCTGCGGATGATCCACCTCAACCTTGGCGTAGGCAGCGGGTGAGTTAGGTTTTTGGGCAGAGCGGATGAGCGAGTCGTTGCTCCGGAAGGTGGTTGACCCACGGGTGCCTCTCGACGGGGGTGCTGCTGCCGATGTGGCGCTGGTGGCGCAGAGTCCAATGATGATCCACGGCGCGGCCCAGGTAGGACGCGTGGCTCTCGTCGTCTTCGAGGGGCGCATCGATCTTTGCCCGTGTGAGTACTGCGAATATTCCGTGCAGAGCGAGGAGCGCCCCAATGATGGGCGCCTCATTGACAGGTGCCTTAGTGATGGGCGCCTCGCAGCGGAAGACTTTGCTTGACGCTCGCACGATAACGCGTATTTTTTGGCTCCACCCCTCAACACAAAGGCGTTGGTCAATGCCAAGGTGCTGACCAACACGAAGGTGCTGGTATGAAGCTGTTTATTGACTCTGCGGACATAGACGAAGTGGCTGAGGCCGCATCCATGGGTGTGGTGGATGGTGTGACGACGAACCCCACGCTGGTGTCCCTAACAGGCAAGAGCCTTAAAGACGTCATTACAGCTATTTGTAAGATTCTTGATGGACCGATCAGTGCAGAGGTTACGGCCCTTGAGGTCGACGCCATGGTTGAAGAGGGCAGAGCATTGGCTTCGTTGCATCCCAATGTCGTGGTCAAGATCCCTTTGATTGGGGATGGACTGCGGGCCGTCAAGCGGCTCACGCAAGATGGCATCCGCACCAATGTGACTCTTTGTTTTAGCGCATCGCAGGCGCTTTTGGCGGCTAAGGCCGGTGCCACTTACATCAGCCCATTTGTTGGGCGTCTGGACGATCTGAGTGCCGAGGGAATGGGCCTGATTGAAGAGATCCTCACCATCTACCATAACTACGATCTCGACACCCAGGTGTTGGCTGCCAGCATCCGTCACCCCCTTCACGTGACGCAGGCGGCTGTGTTGGGTGCGCACGTTGCGACAGTGCCGCTCAAGGTGATCCGGCAGCTGCTCAAGCATCCCTTGACCGACGCGGGGCTCGAGCGTTTTATGGCGGATGCGAAAGCCACACCACAGGCATAGCTACGGTGCGACGAAATGGCTGCGGTGCGACCATATGACTGCGGTGCGACCATATGACTGCGGTGCGCTCACCAAGCGAGAAGACCAGGAGCGCCGGATCCCAGCGTAAGCTGTTGGTCATTTACAAGAAGTCGGCCTACCAGATCTACGTCAAGGAGCGTCGGAACGCACAGGTGACGCGCCTGGTGGAGCAGCAGGATCCGTTAGTGCGAAGCCTGTACGAGGCACATCAGTGCCACGTGGACAGCTTGGAAAAGGCCAAGGCTATCTTTCGGAAGATGCAGGTGCAGGCCGTGTTTCGCTACCGCAGCGAGAGTGCCAATGCGGCCGATGCGGACCTTGTGGTAACGCTTGGGGGTGATGGAACACTGCTCGGAGCCTCGCGTTTGGTTGGGAGCGACAAGCCGGTGCTGGCCATTAACACTGTCCCTCGTGAGAGCGTAGGGCACTTCTGCGCGGGTGATGTAGCTCAACTTGAGCAGCTGGCGCGTGCAGCTTTGGCAGGTCGTCTGCGTGAAACGCGCCTAACGCGCATGCGTGTGGAGCTGGACGGGCGAACTATTTCGACGCGCGTGCTCAACGATGTGCTTTTTTGTCACGCGTCACCTGCTGCGACCTCGCGTTACCTCCTGCGCTTAGCGGGTCGAGAGGAAGAGCACAAGTCCAGTGGCGTGTGGGTAGGTCCAGCGTCTGGTTCAACCGCAGCGATGGCTTCTGCGGGTGGAAAGAAGATGGCAGCAGGATCTAAACGGCTGCAGTTTGTTGTGCGCGAGCCGTATGTTCGTCCGGGAGGCAGTAATCTTTCGCTCACCCAAGGTTTCGTGGAGGCCGGCGAGTATCTCGAGCTCGTTAGCAAGGTCCGCAACGCACGCCTGTTTATTGACGGCCCGCGTCAAAAGGAGCGGGCCGAAATCGGCTCCATCATCCGCTTGGCACGCTCCGATGAACCGATGTGGCTCCTCGGTTACCGCTGGGGCGCCGGACGAGGCTGAAAGACGCCTGAGCTTGCTCCCCTGACGGGTGCACGAGGAGCGGCAGTCCAACAAGCATGCAGAACGAAGAGGATCGGCTTGCGTGAGCGGGTCCAACTGGGGCATGGTCGTGGCCAGCAATGGGTGACTCAACGAGTGAGAGCGGCGCGAAGGCGGTGGCGTGGGTTGAGCGCCAGTATCCGATTATCCGGCGCTTGCAGAGGTTTCCGTGGGAGCGCACTGGCGTGCTCTTCTGGCTGGCTTCTCTGGTGGTGCACGCTTGGGACGTGGCTGCGTTTAGGCATGGAAGAAAAGACTACCTTGCTTCCAGCGCGTCCGGTTTACCGCGCGTGCTGCGTGAGCTTGGCTATTGGGGGTGGTGGCTCGGTTTGGCGTGTTGGGTCCTCTGCACGGTTGTGGGCCTGTTACAGGAAGCAACTCAACCCACTCCAGGGCGCAGATACAGATTCAGTCGGCCGAGCGCGCTCGGAAGCGTTGCGGCCGCAGGTGCTTTTGCACACCTAGCGCACGTCGCCATGCAGAACCAACTGTGGATCACCACGCGCTACGATCTTCTGCGGTCTCACCTTCCGTACGGGTGGACAGCCTGCGCTTACCTCGCGTTCGTGACCGTGGTGCTGCTCTGGGTCTATAGGAGGCTCCACTTCAGCCTCCAAGCGCACATTGCGCATCACACCACTCACACCACTCACGCCACTGTCGCACTCATCGCGCTGGCCTTAGGTTGCGCTTCGGTCTGGATGCTGTTCTTCGTAGGATTGATGCATCTAAGCACCGGAAACTGGCCGCTCTAGCGAACCGATATACTGCTTAGAACGAACCTCTCGGACGCATCACGTGTGGATAGGCTGACTACCTGCCGAAAGAGCCGTACCTCCCAGTTAAAACTGCACCCAGGTCCCGGGCGGCTAGGGTACGGGCGCCGCGCAAATCGCTTGATGCACCCTGGCTGCAACACGTGAAGGCGAGTCGTCTTCCACCTCTATTGTAACTTGAGAGTCAGGGACAAGCTCAGGAAACTCGGTGACGTAATCCGCATCGTGAGACGGCAACTTCACATGGATGACGCGGTTGGTGTTAAGGGCAAGCCCCTCGAGTTGGTAAGAGCTGGGATTTGTTGTCGGTAGGTCATGGCTCACCACAACAACAACGCGTGCAGCGTAGTCATCAAAGTTGACCCAGCGATTCTGAGGGTCGAGGAAATAGTTAGCTCGCACAAGCGCGTGGTCGAGATCGGCTTGTGGACCTCCACCGAGTTCGAAGCGGCTGGCTCTCGAATCGAGGTAGTGCTCAAAGAAACTCAGATCATCGAAGAAGCCCAGATGCAACTCGACCTCGTCGTTGTATCTGCGGGTTCCATACGCCCGGAGGCCAACGTAGGTGTTCGCGCTGCGGGTGGCCACCCGCCGCTCACCCCATCGGTCAACAACGAGGCTTTTGGCAAACTCGATCGCCCAGTCGGTGGGGTGGTAGCCTGCCACTGCAGGCTTGTCGTAGGAACCGTCGGCATTCTGCAGTTCCGAGACGTCAAGCACAAGCATTACATCGGCTCGTGACACCGAGGTATCGGGACACACGCTCAAGCCGGCGATGCCGTCGCAGTTTTCATCTGTTTCATTGTCATACACTTCAACAGGCACGGGTCCGCAGCCACCGCACGCGTTCTCAGGCTTTGAGCAAGTCACGTGATCGTGCCCCAAGCACCGCCATTTTCCTCCGCATGTGCCGCAGGTCTGGCCAACAGGTGCCTCTAGCGGCTCACAGCCTCCGCAGCCGTTATCGCCGGGATCGTCGCAAACCAGCTCGCCGCTCCCGTCGCACACGTACGTGCCACATGCGCCGCATGTATCGCCTGGCTTGCCGCTTAGCGCGTCACACCCCCCGCACGCGTTGGTCAGCCCTTCGACACACACAGTGCGCTCCTTAGATGGGTCGCAGACGTAGTGCCCGCAGCTTCCGCATGCATCATCGGGTTGATGCGCAAGAGCGCTGCACCCCCCGCATGCGTTGGTATCAGGCGTTTGACAGCTGACGCGTTCCGTGCCGTCGCAAACGAAGGACCCGCACGTGCCGCATGCACTTGCAGGCTCTCCAGCCAGCTCAGCGCAGCCTCCACAACTATTTCGCCCGGGATCCTCACACACGATCTCGCCGGAATCGGTGCAGGTGGTTTTGCCGCAGGTGCCGCACGGCTGATCGACCTCCGCCCGATGTGCGTCGCAGAGGTCGCACCCCTCCCGCACCTCGTTGCACGCCAACGTCCCTTCGTCTGTGCATCTTAGCAGCCCGCACGCCCCGCAACGATCACCAACAGCGCCTTCAAGTGGCTCGCACCCTCCGCATGTATTTCGTTCAGCAATTACGCAGGGCTCCTCCCGCTCGTCGCGTTCAAGGCCTACGTCTGTGTCCTCCGTGGCATCTGACGCGCCGTCACCGCTAGGTGCAGCTGGAGAGGGCGCTGTGAGATGTGGAGCTCGCCGCCGTTGCTCCAGGTCGTCAACCTCACGGCTGACGCACCCGAAAAGTAGGCTAAGCAAAGAGATCTGAAGGGTGAGGTTTTTCATCTTTAAGTCCTTTTGTGCTGCTGCTCAAAGGTAGTGGCATGTTCAATGCACAAGTCGCACCAAAATGTTCTCGTCGCTAAGCAACGTGGTTCACCAAACCGCCCACAGGTCACGACCGCACTTGGTTGCGGCCGCTCAGGACGCCGCAACCCACCCCCAGCTCGGATCACGTTACGTAACCGGTCAGTGGCTCCTCTCAGCTGGCGAGCAGAACCAGCCTTCGGCAGGCACCTGCACCGAGATCTCGCTGCGATATTGCCTGCGCTAAGTGCTTTGAGAGGCCTTCGGGAAACGCGCTTCAACCGCACGGGCGTGCGCTTCGAAGCCCTCGAGGCGTGCAAGGCCTGTGAGTAGACTGCGCTGCTCTTGGAGCGCGCCTGCGCTGTATTTGATCATCGAGGTGCGTACGAGGAAGTCATAGACGCCAAGCGGGGAGCTGTGGCGCACGGCACCGCCCGTGGGCAGCACGTGGCTTGGGCCTGCCGCGTAGTCGCCAGCTGCTTCGGGTGTGTATTCACCAAGGAAGATGGCGCCGGCGTGTTCCACCTTGTCCGCCACGGACTCTGGGTCCCGCACGTTCAGGGCGAGGTGCTCGGATGCAATCTCAGAAGCGAACCGTGCAGCTTCATCGAGGTCCGAAACCACAAAAGCGATGCCGTTGCGCGTCAGCGAGGCCCGAGCGATGTCGGGCGTCTTGGCATACTGTACCCTTGCCTCTAGCTCACGACACACCGCCTCAGCTTGCTCGCGACGCGTGCAAATCAGGAGAGGGTACGCATCTTCATCGTGCTCCGCTTGCGACAGCAGGTCGGCGGCTGCGATGGCTGGATTGGCTGCTTTGTCCATCACGACGAGGATCTCGCTTGGGCCAGCCAAGCTGTTGATGTGAACAAGGCCATAGACGAGCTTTTTGGCGCATGTGACGTAGAGGTTTCCCGGTCCCACAATGGTGTCAACGCGCGGCACCGAGGAGGTGCCAAAGCTCAGCGCGGCGACGGCTTGTGCTCCTCCGCAATCGAGCACCTCTGTGACACCAGAGATTTCTGCCGCAGCCAACACCTCTGCTGACGGGTCGGGACTGGCAAGCACGATGCGCTGCACGCCGGCCACGCGCGCAGGAACAGCCGACATGATGACCGACGAGGGGTAACTTGCCTTGCCACCGGGCGCGTAGATAGCAGCAGCTTTCACAGGGCGAACGCGCATACCAAGGTCAATGCCGCCTTCGCTAAAGCTAAAGCCAGGATCGAGCTGGTGCTGGTGGTAGCGCTCCACGCGTTTAGCCGCTTGCTCGAGCAGCTGGCGAACTTCGGAGGAGACCAGATCGGCTTTCTGCCGCCAGCGACTTTCCCGCATGATCAGGTTTTCGCACTCACGGTGCTCAAACTGACGGATGTACTGGAGCACGGCTGCGTCGCCACGCTCCTGCACGTCTTGCAGAATGGCCCTGACCTGCGGTTCAACCCGGGCCAGATCGTGCTCTCCGCGCTGGCTTAGTTGGCGGAGCGTTTGGGAAGCTTTGCTGTCATTCGCAGCTAAGATGCGCAGCATGGCAGAGGCTAGCATACCTGCCTTGATCCGGCTGCTGCCTGCAGAGCCCGGGCAGAACTTTGGCAGCACTCTGGCAGAGTCGCGGCAGAGTCGCGGCAGAGTCGCGTCGCGAGACTTGCAGAGAGAGCTTGACTTGAAGCGCCCCTGAACCCGCCTACACTTTGCTGGATGACCACGTCGCTTCACAACACGCTACGCGGGAAGGTTGAACCGCTAAGCCTTCGCGAGGAGGGCAAACTCAAGATGTACGTCTGCGGGCCGACGGTCTATGACTATGCGCATCTGGGTCATGCCCGCTGCTACATGGTCTACGATGTGTTAGTCCGACACCTGCGTGCGACGGGGCTGGAGGTGACTTACGTGCGCAATGTTACGGATGTGGACGACAAGATTCTAAAGCGCGCCAAGGAGCAGGAAAAGGATCCAACGGAGCTGGCCTCCTACTACGCCGACGCCTTCAACCAAGACATGCGCAACCTGGGACTCGCGGATCCCGACGTGCAGCCGCGGGTGACGGAGTACATGCCGCAGATCATCGCGCTGGTGGAGCAGCTTATTGCTTCGGGCAAAGCGTATGTGAGCCAGGGCGACGTCTACTTCGCTGTGGACGCGTATGCGGACTACGGCGCGCTCTCACGTGTTGGCGATGCTCAGCGTGTGGATGGCGCATCAGGGCGCCTCGACGACGCGCACGGCCAACGCAAGCGCTCACCAAGAGACTTCGCGCTGTGGAAGACCTGCGATGAAGCTGCTTATGGGTGGAAGAGCCCGTTTGGCTATGGCAGGCCAGGCTGGCACATCGAGTGCTCCGCAATGAGCCTCAACATCTTTGGCGAGAGCTTCGATCTTCACGGCGGAGGGCTCGACCTGGTGTTCCCGCATCACGAAAACGAGCGGGCGCAAAACCATGCGGCCACGGGACGCGAGGTCGTCACATGCTGGATGCACAACGGGTTCGTGGAAAACCGCGGCGGAAAAATGAGCAAGAGCCTGGGGAACTTTTTTGCGCTTCGGGAGCTTCTCGACTTCTTCACCGGGGAGACCTTACGCTATGCCATGCTGACGGTGCACTACCGCGCTCCCTTTTGCCTTGAGCAACAGCAACGTGATGGACGCACGGTGTTTCCTCAGCTGGAAGAGGCAGCGCGGCGGGTGGAGTACCTCTACCGCACCAAGCAGCGGGTACTGAACCTCCCCGGCGACGCTGCGGGTCTTCCCGACGATGATGCACGCGCCGCTAAGGCGCGCGATTTCGTCAATCAGGTGACCGAGGCGCTCGACCACGACCTGGACACGCCGCGCTCAATTGCCGAGCTCAGTGGCTTTCTCCGCGGCATCAACGAGCGCATGGATCGGTCCAAGAAGAAAAAGCATCAGCCCTCTGGTGAACTGGTAGCTGCATGGCAGGCGGGATTTGCTGCGGTGGCTGCCGAGCTCGGATTGGCTGGTGATGACCACGATGGCTATCTTCAGAGGTCAAGGACGCTCATCGCCAAGAACCGAGGCCTGAACGTAGCCCAAGTCGGAGCGTGGGTTGAGGAGCGGGAGGAAGCACGTCGCACAAAAAACTTTTCCCGCTCCGATGAGCTCCGCGATATTCTAGCAAAGCACGGGGTGGAGGTGATGGACAGCGCAAGTGGGAGCTCAGACTGGCGCATCTGCTAAGTGACTTGGCCCGGAGGACAGCGTATGCGTGCGTGCTGGGTCACCCCGAAGTTCGTCTCGCTGAGCGAGGCGGAGATACGGGCGTCTCATCATGCAGAAGGTGCAGGTGAGGGTTGGTTAGAGGCAACCGGATGAATGCCGCGGTGATGAAGCTAGTTGCCGAAGGTGCGTTTGAGCAAACGCCATTGACGCACGTTTTGGTTTACATCGTCCAGCACCGTCTCACGGGCCTGCTAGAGCTTCGTCGCGAGGAAGCTCTGCCGCCAAATAGGCTGCTGCTTGAGGCTGCCGCTAGTCCGCAGGCGAAGTTGCTTAGGCCGCTTTCCTCTCCTTCAGAGCTTGAGCGCTTCTTCCGCGGGCAAGGGACCTACCGTTTCTACGCTTTGGCAACCTCGCAGCTAGGTGAAGAAGAAGTTTCGGTGGGCCTGCCAACCGCTGCTCTTCTTGCGGCTGCAGCGCGCTTTGCTCTGCCTGCAGCCGTGGTCGCAAAGGCGGTCGACCCCTGGGAAAAGCGTCCTGCCCGGGTGACGCTCTCGGACTTTTCTCATTTTAATCTCCGACCTGAAGAGCATGCAGTAGCTGAGCAGATGCGGGAGGGGGGGTATGTCCTGGCGCATGCGCAGTCCAAGCTGGGGCCTGACTACGTGAGACGCCTCTTTTATGTCTTTGTTCTGCTGGGCGCGGTGGAAGAGGATCGGCGCGCGCATGCACCGAGCGATGCTTCGGCTGGAGCTGCTGCCAGCAGCTCGCCCGCCACAAGCGTGCTTGTGGAAGAGCAGACGGTGCGGCAGGTGCCGGAGCCTCCTGCCGGTCTTGCCAGCGCGCTGGTTTCGCATTGGCAAGAGATTGGACGCACCATGGCCACGATTGACCGGCAGAACTACTTCGAGATGCTCGGGCTGAGTCAAGAAGCGAAGGCGCAAGAGGCGCAGAAGGCCTACTTCGGTCTCGTCAAGCGCTGGCACCCGGACCGTCTTCCTCACGATCTGCGACCGCTAAACCCCCAAGTCGAGCTCATCTTTCAACGGCTGACCGAGGCCTACCACACGTTGAACGACGATGCGGACCGGGAACGTTATCTAGAGGCACTCAAAAAGGGTGGGGGAACACCCGAAGGCGACCGGCAGCTCAAACGCATCGTCAACGCGGCGTTTGAATATCAAAAAGCCGAAGTGCTCCTTCGTCGGGGCGACCTAAGAGGCGCTGAGGGTCATGTTGAGGCGGCGCGCGCACTTCATGACGAGGAGGCCGATTACGTCGCGTTGCATGGACGCATCTTGCTTTTGCGTCATGAGCGGATAGACGAGGCCGAAGCCATGAGCGATCGGGCGCTGGAGTTGGACCCGGAGCACGCCGGCGCACACGTTGCGAAGGGACAACTGCTTCGACAGCGTGGTGAGGTGAAGGATGCGCTCAAGCATTTCCAAGCTGCACTTAAGCGCGATCCGAAGTCAGTTGAAGCGCAGCGGGAAATGCGGCTGGCCCGCATGCGAGGCTCTGCGCCTCCAGCTCGCCGAGACAAGCCCACGCAGGTGCCGTTCTTCAAGCGCTTATTCAAGAAGTAGCAGGATGCCGATTCCCTAGTCCCTTATTTTTGACTTGATGCTAAATTTAAGGCAGGTTTAATCGGTAGGCGCTGGGGTCTTTGTGTCTCATACCGGCTTCCTTTGCCTTACAAGGGCTTGTTGAGGCTTTCTTGAAGATCACGTGACCTGCTGATCTGTCGACATCTACTTGAGCGCGATGTACAAAATTTCTTGAACGTTGGCAGCCTTAGGGATTTTTGAGCGCTTCATTCTCGCTTGCGCGGCGCGCACGGCGCAGTCGTCGCTCCACATGTCGGAGATTGGCCACGACGTGGGTATCATGAGACCCCATCCCCAGAAGCCGCAGCGGGGAGGACCCAGGACGCTTATGGTAGAGAGGCGTGTCGGCGCCTTCAAGGCATGTGGCGTGGTTGAGCCAGGGGGGTGCGCGTGATACCCTCTGGGATGCGCCTTACGCTTGCCATTTTAGCCTGCTGTTATCTAAGCTGTTCTTCTGGTGAGGGAGCAGGGACACGACCCTCGCGATCGACCGAGACGGTGGTGGAGGCAGAGAGTCGCTGCCGCGCTTTGCTGGAGCAGCCTTTGCCGTGCGACGCGGTGGTCTCGCCGTTGAGTTATGTGGAAGGGATTGCCTTGCCCTCGTCGTGCTGCACCGACATCCGTGATGTCGCAGTTGAACCGGGATACCGCGCCTGTCTCAAAGAGTCCCATGGAGCCACTCCCATTGCCTTCAACGGCAAGGTTTCTTCCTATGAGGGCCTGATCCGTTTGCAGAAGCCCGCCGAGGATGGTGGGGGCGTAAAAGTGGGCGCAATTGACGCGCTCGGCTACGTGGTGATCCCGTTTGAGTGGGGTTGGATCGAGCCTTTCTGCGGCGGGCGCGCACGCGCGTGCCGCGACTGCACCGTGCGGAAGGATGGGCAGCAGGTCGCGGTAGAAGGAGACGATTGGGTTTGGATCGACAAACATGGGAAAGTCAAAGCCAAGGCTCACCATCATCAGACGAATGCGAGCCCCAGCAAGAGCAGCTCCAGTCAACCTGCAGCTGACCTCTAGTCTGCAGCGCGCGTTCGCCGTAAACGTTCACCTCCCAAGCCTAGACGGTTTTCGAGGATGTTTCAGAATCGAGCGCGCCCGCACGGCTAGGAGGCGCGCACTTTTGTGCGTAACGACGACGCCCGAGGACGTCAGCCGGTTCTGGAACATCCTCGGAATGGAGTTCTCGTCGTTTCACTCCTGCGATCCCAGTGGTTTTCACGCCTTCGATGGGGGACTGAACACTTACCGTTTGCCGGGCTAGCTCGCAGGCCTGACCAAGAGCAGGTTGCTACTGCATCTATGGCATCTACAGCGTGGAATCTCTGACGATGCCGCCGCGCGGTAGGTCGCGCCGCTACCGATTGACTGAGCATGGAGCGGTCTATGCCGGGCCACCGATATAGGTGCTCCCAAAGGCGATGGTCGTCAACGCCTGAGCGGCGGCCGCCAGTTCTGTGGGCGTTGCCAGGTGGTGTTGCGGATGCCTCCAACCCGTGCGCACGTTGGTGCCAGCGGTCGTTAGAGTGCTCCTGCTCGCGGAATCGACAGAGGTCACCCGACGTACTGTGTACGTCACCTACGGTTTATCTGGTAGGCCGAAAGGGATCTGCATGAACCTGAATTTGCCCACTCCACGGGCGGGTCCAACGGCGGGGGTGCCTCCGGCTGTTGGGACTACAGTTGCATCCAGTTGCATGGCATGCGACTGGAGAACCTCCGCCATGGCACGACTCCACTAGGGCCTTCCGATGGCCCTCCGAAAGCGCGCTCCGCGTTGGCATTGAGGTTGCTCCTCAACGGCCAGCATGACGCAGAGCAAGTGGATAAGGGGCAAGTGGATAAGCGGTCAGCCATCCGGACCCAGGGAGCGCCTCAAGCAAGTCAGCGTGGATGCGCTGAGCGATGAGGAGCTTGTGTGTTTGGTGCTCGCGACGGGCACCAAGACGCTGTCTGTCTTCGAGCTCTCCCGCGGCGTGCTCGAAACCGCAGGCGGGCTGCGTTCGCTGAGCCGTATGAGCCTGGCCGAGATGACACACCTGCAGGGGGCCAGCGGACTGGGTCCAGCGAAGGCAAGTCGCCTCGTTGCTGCTTTTGAACTCGGGCGGCGGGCACTGAGTGTTCCGCTTGAACAGAAGCGGGCGTTGCACTCAAGTGCAGATGTCGTAGAGGCGTACAAGTCCAGGCTTGCCTCGAACGCCAACGAGAGCTTCTGGATCATCGCCCTCGACGCCAAGTTCCGCCCTTTGCGTGAGTTGAGACTGGCCTCGGGCGGCTTACTCTCCTGCGCATTTACACCGGCTGACGTCTTCCGTGAGCTGCTCAGGGAGCGAGCTGCTGCGGCCATCTTCATCCACAATCATCCCAGCGGTGATCCCGCCCCAAGTCCAGACGACCTGCGGACCACGGAAGAACTACGAAAAGCAGGAAGTCTGCTGGGGATCGAAGTTGTCGATCATGTCATCATCGGTAGCAGTGGGCATTTCAGCTTTCGTGATGCAGGCATACTATGAGCTTGAGGGTTGCGGAGCGTGACGCGTATTGGCTTCTTCACTCTCCCAGGGTCCCTCGCGGCCCTTAGATCTGGAGATGGATGCACGATGCCAATCGTTCCCCTATGAATGCTCGGTGCCGCAGCCAAGGCATGCGATGCCGTAGCCGTGATTTGCCATACGTTGCAGAGCGACCTTTATCTTAGTATTTGCGTCGCAAGCCAACCCCAGCTACAACCTCTCCTCGAGTTGAGCTTGGGCAAGCCTCACCTGGGAAGCTCAACTTGCTGAAACCACTGCATTTTATCGTTATACGCATGCCTCATCGCATGAAAGCCTGGCACGTTTAGAGCTGGGCGATCTGAACTTAGGGAGAGCAACTGTGAAACGCACCTACCAGCCTCATCGCACCCGGCGTCTCCGAACGCACGGCTTTCGCGCTCGCAACAAGACGGTGGGCGGTCGAGCAGTTCTCAAAGCACGTAGGCGCAAGGGGCGGCACCGTCTCGCACCGGCAACGTACAAGAAGTAGCTCCATCGTAGGTATCTTGAAGTCTAGGCATGGAGATGGTCGCGGCGAGACGCTCACCATGTGATGTCGCGCGATGTGAGCTTCTTCATTTGTCTCTTTTGCCTTCCATGGTGTATGCGCGACGACATGACGGAGAAGCTTCTGAGTCAGCAGTTTCCGAGGGCGATGAAGTTGAAGAAAACCACCCAGTTTGAAGCCACGTTCTCAGGTGGAACCCGCGAGCACGCAAAGCATTTTCTTCTTGTTTCAAAGCTCAATCAGGGAAGCCAACGTCGGCTCGGCTTGGCCATCTCCAAGCGGCTTGGCAACGCAGTCAATCGCAACAGGGCGAAACGGATGATGAGAGAAGCCTTTCGTACGCACCCCGAGCTTTTTCCTGCGCAATCAGACGTTGTGGTTGTTGGCAAGGCAGGGTTGGCTCAGCTAAAAACGCTAGACGTTCTTGCTGAACTTAAGGTGCTGGCCCAGAGAAGGTCAACCGAGAGAAGGTCAACTGAAAGTAGATTATCGGGCAGTGCGAGACGATCTGCTGCGGGAGTCCCGTGCGCGTAGCGAAGATACTCCTTGTCCTGATCCGCCTCTACCAAGCCACCTTGTCTAAGGTGCTGCGAGGCTCATGCCGCTTCCACCCCAGTTGCTCACACTATGCGTATGCGGCGATTGAGCAGCACGGTGCATGGCGAGGTTCGGCGCTGATGATCGGCCGACTCTTGCGGTGCCATCCTTTCAGCGCGGGCGGCTTCGATCCTCCGCCACAAAAGCGAGGGAGGCACAGAACCACCCGAGGCGCTGTTCTGCCTGACTTAGGCCGAGAGTGCGCCGGCACGGCGCAGGGTCAGCTGCCCACAAGTCGGCTGCTAGGTGCGGTCGTGCTGGGTCTGATGTTACTGACGTCGGGGGCCCTTGCCCAGGACGCGCCATCTGCGTCCGGCCCGCGTGAAGTGGTGCTTCACACCCCTCACCTTGAAGTGACGTTTGCGGCCCATGGAGGCGGCGCATCCCACATCCGCCTGATGAAGGAGCAGTTCCAGCGTGATGAAGCCAATGTCGATCTGACAAGCACAGATAAGGCCGCCTACTTACCTCTTAGCCTTACCTCGAAGGCCGCCGGACTTGATGCCGATGCAACGTGGCGCCTTGAGCAACTGAGTCCCGAAGCTGTCAAACTCACCTGGGAGGGCAAGGGTATCCGAGTGGAGCGCACGGTGCGCGGGGGAGCGTCCCCCTACTTGCTTCGCTCTTCGGTCACGGTGAGTAACACCTCCGGTTCCAACAAGCGTCTCAATCTGGTGCAGCATGCGTACCACTACGTGGCGCGCGAAGACGAGGAAGGCGGCTTTCTCGCTGCGCGTTCGCCCGCTGTAAGCCACGGCCTGTGTCTGCAAGCTGATGAAATGGAGCGACTCGATCGGGATGACCTGGAGCGCCCTTACGCCTCCAAGGATGCAAAGTACGCCGCGATTGAAAACACATATTTTGTGATGGCTCTGATCACGCCGGATGCAGGGAAAGCGCGCTGCAAGCTTGAGGTTAGCCATCGCGGAGGAACGGCTGAAGAGCCTCACGGCAGCTTGTTTATCGGGTCACTCGTTCATGAACCGTTTGAAGTGCCCGCCCACAGCAGCAATAAGTTGTCCACCCTCTACTATGCTGGTCCAAAGAAGCCTGCGGCTCTCCGAGGCGCAGGTCATCAGCTCAAGGAAGTTGTTGACCTAGGTATCTTTGCCGTTATCGCAGGAACCTTGGTTGACCTCCTCGCCTTCATCTACAGCGGTGTGGGAAACTGGGGTCTGGCGATCATCCTACTCACCCTGCTTGTGAAGTTGGTGCTCTATCCTCTCACGGAGCGAAGCTTCAAGTCCATGGCGCGCATGCGCCGCCTCAAGCCGGAGATGGACCGCATCAACGAGCTGTACGCCGACAGCCGTGAGAAGAAGGGCGCTGCCATGATGGAGCTCTATCGGCGGCATAAGATCAACCCGATGGGGGGCTGTCTTCCGCAACTGCTGCAGCTTCCGATTTGGTGGGCGCTCTACACGTCGCTATCCACGAACATCGAGCTCTACAATGCGCCGTTCGTGCTGTTTTGGAATGATCTATCAGCGCCTGACCCATTTCTGGTGCTGCCGATCATGCTTGGCGGCTTGATGGTGGTGCAGCAAAAGCTGACGCCCACGTCGATGGATCCGGCTCAAGCCAAGGTGATGATGTACGTGATGCCCGCGTTTCTCACCTTCATCATGCACTTCTTACCGGCGGGGCTATGCTTGTACATGGTAACGAACTCGGCACTTGGAATCGCTCAGCAGAAATTCATCGAGCACCGCCTCGAGGTGACGGAAGGTAAAAAGGCGGAGGCTGACCAAGCCGATCCGCCTGGCGATATGGTGAAAGCAGAAGAAAAACCAGCACCCGGAAAATCGGGGGCTGCAGTACGTCGGAGGACGCGTCGTGGAAGAGCGTAATAGCAGTCAAGATCTTGAAGGTGCCCTTTTTGTTGAGCCGGAACCTCGAGAAGAAGAAGACAACAATGAACCTTTCGTTCACCCAGAGGATGGCAAGGCGGAGCAGGCGGTTGATGTGCTGATGGAGCTGCTCGACTACATGGCCATGGACGTTGATGTGGAGATTCGTGAAGACGCGGAGCGCATCGTTCTCGACGTGGAAGGACAGGACGCGGGACGCGTCATCGGGAAAAAGGGACAGACGCTGGACGCCTTGCAATTCTTTGTCAATAAGGTCGTCAACCGCTTTCCTGATGGGAGGCGCCACGTGGTCGTTGACTCAGGCGACTACCGCGACAGGCACGACGATGGCCTTGTTTCCATGGCGCGCCGGCAGGCTAAACGAGCGGTGCAGAATGGCAGGATCATTACTCTCGAGCCGATGTCGGCGCGTGATCGGCGGGTCATTCATCTTTCACTGGCAAAGTTTCCAGGCGTTGCCACACGCTCCGATGGCCAAGGTCTCGATCGGCGTGTTCAGATCATCCCGGCACGACGTCGACGGCCATCTGCACCGCAGGAAGATGAAGGCTAGACGCCATTCAACGGGTTTTCGTCTGCCCAACTGCAGCCCGCGATTAGCACATGAGGGGGGCCTTGTGATCCGGGGCACGTCCAGTCCAGTTCCTCAGGATGCTTGAGGTGTGATTACTTAGTCGCTTCCTGCCGCAGGTTGCTCTATAACTAGCTTATACGCCTCGGCCGGGATGGTCGCCTTGCGCCTCTGGCACCACGCTCGTTCATGCGCTTCCAGGCGCGTGTGCGGCCGAACGCGCAAATCTGCCGTGTCTTCTCTGACCATGGGAGCTGATACCGCTCGGTCCAAAGTCGATGCACCTCAAGTGCGCTGGTATCTATCTCGGGCTCCTCTGCCGTGAAGGTCAGCACGCACGGCGCGAAATGGCAGCCAAGCTCAACCCACTCCTCGGGCGGAAGGGTGGCGCGAGCACAGGCGACGTCTGCGGCGAGAGGTGACGAGCTCGTGGCGTTGTGAGACAACACGCTGCAGCGTGAGCCAAGGCTTAGCGCATCCAGCACATCTTCCAGCACCGACACCTTTTTCTCTGTTCGCTCCACCAGGGTGACGTTCAGGTTCTCGCGCGTAAGAAGCCAAGGGATCGCGGGAGCGCCGGCTCCCGAACCCACGTCGACCACACTCACTCCTAGCCTTCGCTTGAGTTTGCCAAGGACTATCCCGTCAACGAGCAAGATCTCCAGCAGGTCCTGGGTAGTACGTGCGGCCGTCAGGTTATGAATCTCGTTCCACGAGGAGACAAGGGAGACGTAGAGTGAAAGCTGCTCGGCCTGCTTGCCTTCAAGGCCGATATTCATAAGCTCGCAGAGTTGAATGAGCGCATCCTGGTTATCCGGGTGCTTGTAGAGCGACGGGCGTCTGGTCGGACTTGATGTCATTTCAAGATAATCAAAGCGTGCAGAGTTGGCTTGCTGCCGAGCTTGACATAGCGGCGGAAGAAGTCGACGTGACGTCGCTTCCAGGCGGCGCATCGGCACGGACTTATGCCCGTGTCAACTTCTCCTTGGCCCCGACGGTTCTGCCAAAGCGCGTGTTGGTCATGCAGTGGCCGGCGGAGCGAACGGGCACAGCTGTCGACTTCGCCCCCGCCCCCTTTTTAGCGTGGGCGCGCGCTTATGCGGACGCTGGGCTCATCGTGCCGAAAATCTACCGCGTCGAGAAGCCGCGCCGCCTCATTCTGCTCGAAGACTTAGGCGATGTGACGCTTGAAGCGAAGCTAAACGCGCTTTCGAAAAAAGATTGGTCAAAGGTGTACGAAGAGGCCGTCGCGCTCCTGATCCGCTTAGCCACGTCCGCTGAGCTTGCAGCCAAGGCTGACACACGCCTGCGCCGTCAGGCCTTCCGCCAAGAACTAGCGGAATTTGAGGAGTGGGGCACGCGCCACGCCGAGGTGTTGGTTAGCACCCACCAGAGGGAGCAGTTGTCAGCGGGCTTCGATGCGCTGGCCACGCGAGTGGCCGAGCTCCCCCAGCAGTTCGTTCACCGCGACTTCCAGTCGCGAAACCTGATACTGAGTTCTCGTGGTCTGGCCGTTATCGATTTTCAAGATTCCACTACGGGGCCTATCTTCTACGACTTGGCTTCCCTGCTGTGCGACTCGTATTTGCCCGTGCCCCATGCGTTGCAAGCGTCGATGCTGCAGGCGTACATCGCAGGAACTTCCGTCACCTCATCGTCAGACTTTTGGTTGGTGGCGCTTCAACGTAAGCTCAAGGATGCGGGTCGCTTCGTGTTTCTGGCGCAGGTGCGTGGCCTGACCAGCTTCATCGACTACTACCCGCAGACCCTTCGCTACATCTGCCGCAGTCTCTTACAAATTGAAGACCTTACTGCCCTTCGTCAGATATTTGCGCGGTGCTGGCCGACTTGCTTTGCTGAGGAGTCTGCGTAATGTTGGGACCGTGCCTCAGGCGGAACGCTTACACGGCTTAAAACTGTGGAGAAGTTGCTTCTCTTGTGGAGTCGACTACCGTTGATGGCGGTGAAGAACGCCTGGAGAAAAGAATGAGTGAAGGTTCATGAGTAAAGGTTCAATAGTATTTACCGTCTTGTTGGCCCTCATTGGAGGCTTTGCCGTTGGTCATCTGGTCGGCAGAGGCTCAGGTGAAGACGAGCTCGCCGATCTTGAGCTAGAAGACGAAGCGGACGAGGTCGAGCGTCTTCGCGTGCCAGTGACCGACAAGCAGCCTCAAAAGGGTCCAGACGATGCTCTTGTGACGATTGTGGAGATCAGTGACTTTGAGTGCCCATTCTGTGCCCGTGTCTTGCCGACGCTTAAGCAGGTGCATGAGGAGTACGGGGACAAGGTCCGTGTGGTTTGGCGTAACAACCCCCTCCCAATGCACCGTGACGCGCGACCGGCTGCCACGGTTGCCATGGAGGCTCACAAGCAGGGCGGCGACGACAAGTTCTGGCAGATGCACGACCTTCTTTTCGCCAACCAGCGGCAGCTTGATCGCGACAGTCTGCTGAAGTACGCCAAGCAGATAGGCCTCGACACCTCGAAGGTAGTCGCTGCTCTCGATAACAACAGCTACGACGCATCGATCAATGCCGATCAAGCGCTGGCCAATAAGCTTCAGGCCCGGGGTACGCCGGGCTTCTTCATCAACGGGCGGCAACTTAAAGGAGCGCAGCCCTTCGAGAAGTTCAAAGAGGTGATCGATGAAGAAGTCGCCTACGCCGAAGAGTTGATGAAGAAGGGCGTGAGTAGAAAGAATATCTACACCGCCGTGATGAAGAACGCGCAGGATGCGCCATCTCCGCCTGCGCAGCCGGCTAGGGCGCAGGCGCCGCAGCCCGATCCCGCGGCTGTCTACAAAGTACCTGTGGCTGACTCGCCGCAAAAGGGGCCGGACGACGCGCTGATCACGATCATTGAGTTCAGCGATTTCGAGTGCCCGTTTTGCTCCCGCGTCAATCCGACGATGGAGCAAATCATCGAGAAGTACGGCGACAAGGTGCGCATCGTGTGGAAAAACAATCCGCTTCCATTCCACCAGAATGCGACGCCTGCCGCACAGGCAGCTCTCGAGGCGCATGCGCAGGGCGGTGCGAAGAAGTTCTGGCAGATGCACGACCTCCTATTTGAGAACCAGAAGGCACTCACGCGGAGCGATTTGGAGGGCTACGCTCAAAAGATCGGTCTCAACATGACCAAGTTTAAGGCCGCTCTTGATGAGAACGAGCACAAGGCTTCGATTGAGCAGGACCAGGCACTTGCTCGGAAGCTTGGAGCCAGTGGAACACCAAGTTTCTTCATCAACGGCCGAAGCCTAAGGGGCGCGCAGCCCCTGCCGGCCTTCGTAGCTGTCATTGATGAGGAACTCGAGAAGGCTGAGGCCAAGGTCAAGTCTGGCACGCCGGCGAAAGACGTCTACGAGGAGACGATCGAGAGCGGGGCAGAGAGTCCTCAGACGAAAGACTCTGCAGGTTTGTTGGAACAGCATCCACTCCGCCACCCGAGCCAAGAGAGTGGCCTGAGCCGACAAGCAGCGTAGAGCCACGCACGGCGGAGTTCACGATCACGATGCCAACCTACGAATACCGCTGCAACGGATGTGGTCATGAGTTTGAACGGGAGCAGAGCATGTCTGCTGCTCCCGTCAAAACATGTCCGAAGTGTACAAAGCGCAAGGTCATTCGCCTGATCTCCCAGGGTAATTTCATTCTGAAAGGAAGTGGGTGGTACGCCGACCTCTACTCAAGCCCGCAGCCCAAGAAGGAGAGCGGCAAGAGCGAGACCGCATCCGAGGACTCCAAGGTAGCAAAGGGTGAATCAAAGGGAGCGAAAGAAGGCGTGATAAAGTCGAATCCACCCGAGGGCTCGTCATCCAAGGGCTCGTCATCCAAGGGCCAAGGCTCATCCAAAGCTGAATGAACATGGAGGTTCAGCCGATTGCCTTTGGATGGCTACGCCGGCTGCGCGTTCACATCGCGTCAACAACTTCAACGCCCAACAGATTCAGCCCGGCTCCGAGCTGATCCGATACGAGGCGCGTGAGCGCCAGACGAAGGTGCCGCTGGGCTCCCTCTGCAGATAGAACGGGGCAGGCTTCGTAGAATGTGCTGAATGTGCGAGCGAGTTGGTAGATGTGGTCTGCGACCAGATGGGGTTGATAGGTCGACGCAGCGGCGTGTGCGGCATCGTCCCATTGCAGCAATCGAAGAACGAGCTCGCGCTCGTGCGGGTCGAGCGTTTCTGGCGAAGAGGGTACGTGAAGGGAGCGCGCATCAAGTTTTCCTTTACGGAAGATGGATTGAATGCGCGCGTAAGCGTACTGCAGGTAGGGGCCTGAGTTTCCACGAAACGAGATCATCTTGTCCCAGTCGAAGCGGTAGTCGCTCATCCGGTTTTGCTTGAGATCGGCGTACTTGACTGCCCCAATGCCCACAGCCCGCGCCAGCTCGTCCAGTGGGAGCTTCGAACTGCTCAGGCCTTCCTCTTGAATGCGCTGCTTTGCCCTTACTTGCGCCTCTTCAAGTAGGGACGCGAGGCTGATCACGCCCCCGTCGCGGGTGCGTAAGGGCTTTCCATCCTTGCCATTGACGGAGCCGAAGGCGATGTGCTCGACGGCTGTGGAAACGCCGAGACGTTCTCCTGTGGCTGCCAGCTGCTGAAAGTGAAGCGACTGGCGCTTGTCGACTACGTAAAGCGCCCGGTTGGCCTGCAGCGTCTTCGCACGGTATTCGAGCGTCGCCACATCTGTGGTGGCATAGAGGTAGGCACCGTCCTTCTTACGCACAATAAACGGCGCCTGACCGAGGGGGGTTTGCTCATCGAAGAACACGCACACAGCTCCATCATCTTCAACTGCAATGCCCCCTGCCAGAAGCCTCTCCACGACGCTGGGGCAGGCTTCGGCATACCAGCTTTCTCCTTGCACCGAATCGAAGGAGGTGTTCAGCAAGCTATACAGGCGATTGGCATCCTCCATGGTCATGGCGACGAAGCGCTGCCATGTTGCAACTGTAGCCGAGTCGCCTCTTTGGAGGTCTGCGAGCCGGGCTCGGGCAACGGATTGAAAGGTGGGGTCGGTTTTGGCTTCCCTCGATGCACGCGCGTAAAGTTGCTCCAACTCCTGTATCGTCTGGGGCGCCGTTCCTGAGGAGCGCTCAAGACCCGCGAGGAGCAGCCCGAACTGCGTGCCCCAATCACCGAGGTGATTGTCTGCATGCACGTGGTGCCCCACGGCACGAAGGGTGCGAACCAAGGAGTCGCCAATAATCGTCGAGCGGAGGTGGCCCACGTGCATTTGCTTGGCAACGTTGGGCGAGGAGAAGTCGACGACGATGCGCTCAGGCTTATCTACGGGCGCCATTAAGGTGCCTTCTGCGCGTACCAGATCCAGCAGATACTCCGGTCGGAAGCGAAGATTGACGAAGCCGGGCCCGCCCACCTCAACCTGAGCGAAGGCCGCCTCTTTTTGTAGGTGCGCTGCAACTTCCAGAGCGGTCTCGCGTGGACGTCGCCCGAGTCGCTTTGCCGCGCCGAGTACGCCATTTAGCTGATAGTCGGCTAGTTTAGGGTCTTGTGCGGGACGCGCCAAAGCCGGAACAGGCTCTCCGAAGACCGTCGCTAGCGCCGCGCCAGCCCGCTGCTCAACCCAGTTCTGTAACTTCATCTCGTCTTTCGCGATCCGCCATCGGACCCACTAATAACTCGGATGCATGAGCAAGAGTGATGCCTCGTAAAGGTGCTATGGCAGAGCTCAGGTTCACGTTCTCTGGGGGCTGGGCAGGAGATGGGGCCGTGTACAGACGCGGGCGAAATGCTGGAATTTTATGAGTCATGCACCTGACGCCCCTTCTTTTATCGGATTGTAGCAGGTAAAGCCTTTAAGCAGTTGACCGGAGCAATATAGCGAGCGGCCAGTGCACGTCGCCCCAACTCTGTCGGATCAACGGGTTTAGACCACCACTCCGGTTTTAGCACAAGACATGTACGGACTACGGCCGAGCTCAAGGCTCAGGCCGACGCCCGCGATCGCGCTATCCAGACCGGCTGAGCCTAACCCTGCAGAAACCAGCGCACGTTAAAGTAAAAGATGCGCCTCTCCATCCGGAAAGGCGCATCTTTTAAGGCTTATAGCCAACAGTGACTAACGGTAGCTTCTAGAGCGCCGCGCCTGTGTTTCCTGTGCCGCTGTCGCCTGAGCCGCTTGCGCCTGAGCCGCTTGCACCTGAGCCGGAGCCTGCACCTGCCTCGTCCATGCCGCTGTCGCCCATGCCGCTGTCGCCCATGCCGCTGTCGCCTGAGCCGCTTGCGCCTGAGCCGCTGTTGCCCATGCCGCTGTTGCCGCCGCCAATGCCAACGCCGCTGTTGCCCTCATCATCATCGTCGCCACAGGCCACGAATGCCATGGCTCCCAAAACAAATGTCATCATTACAAAAAGCTTCTTAACCATCACATGCCTCCAAAAAAAGTGGTGTCTCCACCACGCCGTCCTCAACTCATTGTTATATTGAGCTTTGTTGCCGTTGCAAGCAATAATTCCTGCAACTCAACCCCTTTTACACGCCTCAACTCGAACCTGTGCGAGTGGGCCATCCGAATAGCGACCGCGCCATATACGACTATGCTGAATAACCGTCTGGGCGTGAATGTACTAAGTAATGTAAGTTACTGGCTCCTCGCTAGACTCTGACGAGTACGGGTCGCTCCAGGCGTTAGTTTAGCTCATACCCCCACGTGGGTGCAACTTGGATCGCGAACTGCCCATCATCCTTCTTTTGCCTGTAGCTGTTCCGCCTCCCGCCAAGCGACCCTGAACGACTCAGCGACCCTGAACGACTCAGCGACCCTGAACGACTCAGCGACCCTGAACGACTCAGCGACCCTGAACGACTCAGCGACCCTGAACGACTCAGCGACCCTGAACGACTCAGCGACCCTGAACGACTCAGCGACCCTGAGCCTCGCCTCTAAAGCCATGCCTTCATTAGACGCACCTGGTTACATCGCATTCATGCGATTTCGGGGTGGAAGTATAAACGTACCTTGCTGGAAGTCAACTTTTGCCGCATAAGTCCCTCAGCGAGCAGCATGGGCTTTACAGCGATATGCGTACACTTTACCGCTTCAAATGAAGCATGCTTTGGGGGATTTGGTGAGCTTGAACTACAAAGTTGCAGACATCGGGTTGGCAGATTGGGGACGGAAGGAAATCCGTATAGCCGAGACAGAGATGCCCGGCCTCATGGCTCTCCGAAATGAGTTTGGCGCCTTTACGCCCCTCAAAGGTGCACGTATAGCGGGATGCTTACACATGACGATTCAGACCGCGGTGCTGATTGAGACTCTGCGGGAGCTCGGGGCCGAGGTCACGTGGACGAGCTGCAACATCTACTCGACCCAAGACCACGCAGCAGCAGCGATTGCCGCTGCCGGGGTGCCTGTTTTCGCCTGGAAGGGCGAGACTGAGGAAGAATATTCCTGGTGTATCGAGCAGCAGCTAGCGGCCTTCGAGGGGGGAAAGGGACCTAACCTGCTCCTCGACGATGGAGGCGATCTGACGGCGGTGGTTCATCAGAGCCAACCCAACCTGTTCGATGGAGCAGATGCCATACGCGGTTTGTCTGAGGAGACGACCACAGGCGTTCACCGTCTTTACGATATGAGCAAGAAGGGCACACTCAAGTGTCCGGCGATCAACGTCAACGATTCCGTCACGAAGTCCAAATTCGATAACCTTTACGGGTGTCGGGAGTCTCTGCTGGACGGACTAAAGCGAGCAACTGATGTGATGGTCGCTGGCAAGGTGGCTGTGGTTTGCGGCTACGGGGATGTCGGTAAGGGTTGTGCGCAGGCTCTGCGAGGCCAGGGCGCACGTGTGATGATCACCGAGATCGACCCCATCTGCGCGTTGCAGGCTGCGATGGAGGGGTACCAAGTGGTCACGATGGAGGCTGCAGCTGCCATTGGCGATATCTTTGTGACAGCCACGGGATGCTGCAACGTCATTAAGGGCGAGCACATGCTGCAGATGAAGCACGAGGCGATCGTCTGCAATATCGGCCATTTTGACTCGGAAGTCGACATGGCTTGGCTGGAGAAGCACCCAGAAGTCAAAGAAGAGAACATCAAGCCTCAGGTCGACCACTTCATCTTTCCTGACGGCAAGAGAATCACTGTACTGGCTCGTGGTCGCCTGATGAATCTTGGCTGCGCAACCGGGCATCCAAGCTTTGTTATGTCCAACTCCTTTACGAATCAGGTTTTGGCGCAACTTGCGTTATGGACGGAGAGCGGGTCGTACGAGGTGGGCCAGGTCTACGTACTACCCAAGCATCTGGACGAGAAAGTGGCCATGCTTCACCTGGGTAAGCTCGGCGTGGAGCTGACGCGTCTAACCGGCAAGCAAGCGGAGTACCTCGGCATACCCGCAGAAGGTCCTTTCAAGCCAGAGTTCTATCGGTACTAGCTCTAGCGTCCGCGAGTGGGCCTTTGGAAGGAGAGTGCCTTCGGAGGAGGGTGCCCTCTCCTCGGTTTGGGAAGGCATGATAGCGCGCCGTAGTTTGAGAGAGTTTGTGTAAGGCATCCTGTGTAAGAGGGACGTGCCTCCGTGGGCCGTTTCCGGAGGCTGCTTGGGTCAATGCCCGAGGAGGTAAGCCACCTCGCGGCTTACCTCCTCGGGAGAATCCTCAAATACGATAAGTATTCTCCGGTTTTTTCCTGCGGGGGCGCTCGCGACCTGAATCATTTGACAGGCATTGATGCGGGAGGCACCGGCATTGGGCTGCTTGCGCTCAACTCGTGTGTAAACGTAGGGGTTAGCCCATAAACGGTTGATTCGGAGCGGGCAATCGGATTCGAACCGACGACCTGCAGCTTGGGAAGCTGCCACTCTACCACTGAGTTATGCCCGCAGAGGAGCGCAGCCTAGCTTTACCATGGAGATCCGTCAATGGTGTTCAGAATCCATCACGCGTGTCGCAATCTCCAGTCTGAAGGCGGATGTATGGGTGCCACCTGTGGCGTGCGGGCCATTCCATCGATCGCTTGTGACCCTCGAGGTGAGCATCGGTCCCTGGGCCGCCCTAAATGCATCTGCACTCGGAGCAGTCGCAACTTCGCAATCGGCGTTGTATCCGTAGTCGGCAATGTAAAGATAGCTTTACAATCTTCCCGCGGCATTCACCCGAACTCCCCCGCCCATCACAAACGTGTTCGCGTAGCAGAAACGACAAGATCATTGCATCCACACAGTGTCGTAAATCGGTGGGATGCTCACTTGAAAATGAGCCTGAGCCTCCTTGGCGAAGTCGCCTACGCTACTCTCCCCCGCATGTCGGCATGTACGACAGGTCGGCTGGCAGATGCATCGTGAGCGAACGTATTGGGGGGACCACTGCGCCCTGGTTTGAATGACGCTGCGCAGTGGTGGGTCCCGCTGAGTGAGCGGCGATGCGTCTTTTACCGAGGGTCTGGCACCCAGACCCTCTACCGCGGAAATTCCGCGGCATTCACCCAAACTCCCCCGCCCATCACGAACGTGTTCGGGTAGCAGGGAGGACACGGTCATGGCATCCAGACATTGTTGCAAATCAGTGGGTTCGCTCCGGAAATCAGCCTGAGCCTCCTGGCGAAGTCGCCTACGCCACTCTTCCCCCGCATGTCGGCATGTACGACAGGTCGGCTGGCAGATGCATCGTGAGCGAACGTATTGGGGGGACCACTGCGCCCTGGTTTGAATGACGCTGCGCAGTGGTGGGTCCCGCTGAGTGAGCCGCGACGCGATCTTTTATCGAGGGTTTGGCACCCAAACCCTCTACCGCGGGAGTCAATCCCGCCGCATTCACCCAAACTCCCCCGCCCATCACGAACGTGTTCGGGTAGCAGGGACGACGAGGTTATTGCATCCATACATTGTGCAAAATCGGTGGAATGCTCACGCGGAAATGAGCCTGAGCCTCACGGCGAAGTCGACTACGCCACTCTCCCCCCGCATGTCGGCATGTACGACGGGTCCGCGGGAAGATGCATCGTGAGCGAACGTATTGGGGGGACCACTGCGCCCTGGTTTGAATGACGCTGCGCAGTGGTGGGTCCCGCTGAGTGAGCGGCGATGCGTCTGCCAGCCGGCCGGCCGCACCGCTGCACGGCCTTCCAAACTGCACGGCCTCCCAAACTGCACGGCCTTCCACGTTGCGTGTGGTACATGGCTTAGACAGCCCATCCCAGCCCCCCAAGATTAGATGCAGATGGGTGCTAACCTTTCAGGGCCATCAGCTTCTCCTGAACGTGTCTGTAGTGGGCATCCCGCGTGCTCACCTTTGCAAAGTACATCAACGCCTTCTTCGAACTTCCGTTCTGTTCGTGGGCCAGGCCGAGCTCGTAGAGCAACGCGAGTTCTTCTCGCTCGGTCCGTCGCTTCATCCGCAAGCCCTGTTCGAGCTGCTTGATCGCCTCGACTACACTGCCTTTCTCCAGTAGGCAAACGCCCACCATGGTGCAGGCGCTGCACTCACGCTGACTGCTGGTCATGGCATGCCTAAACTCGCGGACCGCCTCCTCTAAAAGCCCCATTTCCTTGTAGGCTATTCCGAGGTCGAAGTGGGTATCCGGGTCCTGTACCGGATGAGGTGTCAGCTGGTCTTGATCAAGATCAGCAAAGACCTGCTTGACGTCGAGAACCGCAGCGCCCGTGTGGTGCTGACCGGCACTCTTCTGAAGGTCCACCGCGAGCGCTTCGTTCATTGTTTGACGGTCGGTGATGCGACGGCGGCGGCGCGCACGAGTGGGCCGATCCAAGGACCGACGGATCTCACGTATTCGTGTGCGAAGCAGCGGATGCTTTGGGTAGCGGCCCAACTTCCGCTCAAGCACTTCGATGGCTTCTTGGTAGAGCTGCTGGCCGACAAGGCTATCCGCTTGTTCAAGTGCGGCCTCGATGTCGCCCATGCTGGTATTGGACGAGCGGCGAGGGGAGCCTACTCGACCTTCCTCAACATCAATCGCAGCCTCTTCTGCCGTACCTGCTAGGTCGACGAGAAGCGCATCCCGTTGATCACGCAGGCCCTCGTCGTTCTCGTTCAGCTCAAGCGCCTCTTCGAGGAAATCGAGTGCCCTTCGCGGCTCGTCTTCCTGGCATGACTGAGCAAGCGTTGAAAGTTGTGCTGCAGCCTCGCTGCGTGCACCTTGCTGGACCAATGCATCCTTGAGACGAATGCGCGCTTCAAGGCGGTTGGGATGCTTCTCAACCACTTGCTTGAGCTGCTCCACAGCGCGGCTCCAGAGTCCGTAGCGTGCTAGAACGTCGGCTTCATTAAAGAAGGTTGCAACCTCTTGCTCTGAAGCGTCTTGAGCTGAACCATCCTGCTCTGGTGTTTGCGTGAGAGCGTCTGGAGGCATACTCTCTTCAAGGAAAAGAACCTCGTCATCAAGCTCTTGCAGATCATCATCATTGAGTTCAATGGGACCATCTTCCGCCGGCGCTTGAGACGCTGCATCCTCGGGCACCGGGAGCTGAGCGGCATCTGAGGCTTGCAGCAACTCCTTCGACTCCGAGTCTTCCGGATCAAGCTCAAGAACCTTGCGCAACACACGCTGACGGCCGTCCTGCAGGTTTTGTTCGCCGTGGAGCCGCGCCACTTCACGGTAGACGGAGACGGCCTTCGCGCTCTGGCCGATCAGAGCAAACGCATCCGCGAGAAGCTCGAGGGTTTCAAGATCTTTCGAATCATTTTTGTAGCAAACCTGCAGCTTGGCAAGTGCGCGTTCCGGCTCTTCGCGCTTGAGGTAAATCTTGGCAAGCTCCTTGGCCAACAGAGCATCTTGCCTGTGGTAAAAGAGCCGCTCTGCCACACGCAGGTACTCCTCGACGCGTCCACTGCGCTTGAGCGTATCTGCAGCAGCCTGCAGCTGCGTGGCGGCATCGGAGCGATTCCCCGCAGCCGATAGTGCTTCCGCGTATGCCACACGCGAAGGCACGTGGTCTCCGGCGAGCTCAACCATTTGTCGGTACAGGTCAAGAATAGCCGCATCTTGGCCGACACGTCTGTAGTGCTCAGCCGCCTGTTCGAAGCTTGCCAAGGCATCCCCCGGCAGGTCCAGCTGATGGTACACCTCGGCGAGTTGGACATGCACGTTGGGTTGGTCGGGTTTAAGCTTGAGAATCTGCTTGTAGACGGCAACAGCTTTGCGAAAGAAGCCTTGCTGGGAGTACTGCGATGCAACCTTTGCGTATGCATGGATGGCTTCACGGGTGCGCCCTGCTCGAGCGTAAATATCACCGATGCGCAATAACGTGCGAACGTCGGAGGGATCGCGCTCAATGATTTTATTAAACTCGGAGATAGCGCGGTCATACTGGCCCTTGGCCATGTACCGCTGTGCTAGTTGATTCGCCTTTGTGCGGTCTAAGCTAGCCATTCAAAAAACCGTTCGCGCGCTTCGGGTTTCGCCATTGCGCGACCCGACACCTTGTCCTGTTCTAGACCGACACCTTGTCCCATTTAGACATGGCGTCTCTACCTGCATCCAATGTGCTTGGTGCAGGCTCTGCCGACCTAAGCAAAATCAGGCGCGAGTGCTCTGCTCCTCCTACTAAGATGCCCGCTTGTAGAACACCCCTACCTACAGGGTATCCTCTTTGTCAGAGCCTGGTCAAGTGTGAGACTCCGCGGAGTGAACCGCGGGGATCGAACACAAGCTTTAATGGTAACTGTTCAGGTACCCGAGCATGCGGTTTTCGAAGCTTTTTCTGATCCCAGCGCTGGGATCGCAGGAGACGCAGTCGAGGAGAACTCCACGCAAAGACCTCCCGGAGCGCACTCTGGTACGTGAGGACAGGTCTTGAGGACGAAAGCCGGAGCAGGGAGAGCCTCGAAACGGAGTTCTCGTCATTTCATTCCTGCGATCCCGGTGGCTTTCTACTGCCCAGAGGGGATACCTGAACGCTTACCTTTGATGAAGCGATGGTGCGTTGAGGGTAAGGGACTAAACCCGCTCGCGGTGTGCGCAGTGCAGATATTGCATGCCTCAAGCGGTTTTCGTCTCGCTCAGCATATTATCGAGAAAACGCGTTGTCGTTTCAGCGGAGGCAAACTTAGGGTGGTTGAGGATCCGCAGGTGGAGCGCCACATTGGTCCTGATCCCGGTTACGATCATTTCTCCTAACGCGCGACGCATACGCGCGCGTGCCTCCTCGCGGTCGCGGCCGTGGGTGATGACCTTTGCTAGCAGCGAGTCGTAGCTGCCTGGTACGCGCCACCCGCCGTAGATCCCGCTGTCAACGCGTACGCCTGCACCACCAGGCGGATGATACTCGGTAATCAGACCTGGAGAAGGCGCGAAGGTGACCGCATCTTCTGCGTTAATACGGCACTCAATTGCGTGCCCGCGTGGCACGAAGGAGTCAACCTGAAGCGAGACCTTCTCTCCAGCAGCTAAGCGTATCTGCTCTGTGATGAGGTCCACGCCCGTTACCATCTCTGTTACCGGATGCTCAACTTGCACCCGCGTGTTCATCTCCATGAAAGCCAAGTTCCCCGCCTCATCCATAAGGAACTCAAGGGTGCCCAAGGAGCGGTAACCGCTTTCGCGCATGGCGTTCTTGAGGATTCCGCACATCTCTTCCCGGCGCTCTTGCGTAAGCACGGTGCAGGGAGCTTCCTCAACGAGCTTCTGGTTGCGTCGCTGTATGGAACACTCCCTTTCTCCGAGCACCGCGCAGTACCCGTCGCCGTCAGCCAGCACCTGAAACTCCACGTGCCTCGGCGCCTCGACAAACTTCTCGCAATAAAGGTCGGGGTTGTTGAAGGCTTTGGCCGCTTCCGCTTGCGCCGTAGGGTAAGCGCGCGCCATGTCCTCATCTGAGCGAATCACCTTCATTCCCCGCCCGCCCCCGCCCCCTGCGGCTTTAAGCATCACGGGGTAGCCCACCCCCCGCGCCTCCTTTTGCGCCTCGTGCACATTCGACAGCAGACCCGTCCCGGGGTTGAGAGGCAGACCAAGCTTTTTGGCCATCTCGCGGGCTTGAATCTTGTCGCCCCATCGCTTCATGTCAGAAGCCGTTGGTCCAATGAAGGTCAAGCCGCAAAGCGTGCAAATTTCTGCAAACTCCGCGTTTTCTGACAGGAACCCATAGCCAGGGTGCAGTGCATCGGCGCCCGTGACCTCTGCAGCGGCAATAATGGAGGGGATATTAAGATAACTCTGTTGCGCAGCGGCCGGCCCAATGCAGACGGCCTCGTCGGCAAAACGGACGTGTAACGCCATGGCGTCGACGTCGCTGTGAACGGCCACCGTGGAGATGCCGAGCTCTCGACACGCGCGAATGACGCGCAAGGCGATTTCCCCTCGATTGGCGATCAGAACCTTGCGGAACATGAGCTGTTACCTTTCTTCAAGTGGATGAAGCCTTCAAGTAAATGAAGACTGCGGTTGGCTGAAGGCCGTGTTCGAACGGATTTGCACTTGCTTCGGCGCTGGTGTTGTTCAGCGCTGGTGTTGTTCAGCGTTAGCCTTTGCGGATGCGCATAAGCTCATCGCCGTACTCCACTGCCGTGCCGTTTTCCATCAGAACCTCCTCGACTTTGCCACTAACCTCGGAAACGATCTCGTTCATCAGCTTCATGGCTTCGACAATGCATAGCACCTGCCCCTTAGGAACGTGTTGACCTAAGTCGACAAAGGCCTGAGCGTCAGGGGAAGGGGAGCGATAGAATGTTCCGACGAAGGGAGAAGTTACAGTGATGAGGTTAGGATCTTCTTGTTTGGTGGGTTCCTCAGCTTCGCTCTGCCTCGGCGCAGAAGAATCTGCCATCGGCATCATCGAGTGTGGGTGCATTGGCATGGGCGTAGCCAGGTGCGGGATGATGGAGTTGATCGCGCCTGATCGGTCCTGATCGTGACGGCATATCCGCACACGTTCCCCTTCAGACTCCACCTCGAGCTCGCTTATCCCTAGCTGTTTAACAGCGCGCATGAGTTCGCGAAGTTGCTTTAGATCAATGTTCATCTACCACCTCGTGTCCTTGGTCAGTTCTTGCACGTTGGTTCTCGCGCTGCACGACCCCTGCCGCTTCCGCCGCTCTGGCACCCCACCGCTCTGGCACCCCAGCTGGAGCCGCCATAGAGGCTTGCACATCGCTGAACAAACTGCAGCTCAGCCTCGCTCTTACTTGTCCACGCTGCGTGCACTCTGAGTGCTCTTGGGGAGGTGCCTGATATTCTTGGGGAGGTGCCGTAAGAGCAAGAATGTTCGAAGCATACCTTCACACGTTCCTCGGTCACTCGTAAGCCAGGTCCTCGAAGCATCGATGGACGCCGGCTAGGCGTAATGTGTGGGAAGAGGGTCATCTTGATTCGCGTGAAGGAAGTCTGCAAGAGCTCGCAGGCCAAGAAGGTAGCTTGACGGGCCAAAGCCCAGAATGGCGCCCAGACAGGCACTCGCTGTCACAGAAGTATTGCGGAAAGGCTCGCGAGAATGGATGTTACTGAGGTGGGCCTCGACGCACGGAATACTAATCGAACGAATGGCATCGGCTAGCGCGTATGAGGTGTGTGAAAGAGCCCCTGGATTGATCAGCACGCCATCAAAGTCTTCATCAGCGTCATGAAGCCAATCGATAAGTTCTCCCTCGTGGTTGCTCTGGCGACACTCCAAGTCGAAGTTTAGCGCTTGAGCTAAACGACCAAGCTGCTCCTCAATTTGTTCGAGTGTCACAGAACCGTAGATCGCAACCTCGCGACGTCCCAGCATGTTTAGGTTGGGACCATGTATTACAAGAAGACCGAAGCGCTCTGTGGGACTATCTTTCGTCATCGGATCTGCCTCCAAGATTGGAGCGGGCGAATAAGGGATTGAGGGTGCTTCTTCGTGCGCGCGTCATGCCTGTGTCGCCTCATCTTTTGAGGCCGTGAGGTTCCGTCGCAGCAAGCTGGTGCGGCCTTGCCGTTCCAGCTTTGAGCACGGGGCACGTTCACCTCGGTGGCGTACGAGTAGAACTCACGCCATCATCTGTGCCCTGGAACTACCGGGGAGTCGCTTACGCCGGGACGTCCTCGCAGTCAACCCGTCACGGGCTCGCAGTCAACCCGTCACGGGTCAGCCCCGGGATGCTAAAGCCTTCCTCCGCCGAGTTCGACTTTGCCTCTGCTCGTCCCCTCACATGGTCGAAGGTCGAGGTTGCTGGTGTTTGGGCCTCTCTCCATATGAAGTTGATGCGCGCGCACGCCGTATAGCAGCTCGACTAGCAACAGCCAGGTAGGCTGATCTCGGGCGAGGTCTCTAGTTGCAATGCAACTAGAGCTTCCTGAGGTGCGCGCTGATACGAGGAGCAGGATCAGCTTAGCGGGCGTGCAGGGGGCCTGTGCAGGGGGGGGCCGTGCAAGCGACGGCCACCGTAGGCGCTAGCCTCACACCAGGTTGTTTAGCAACTTGTCCACTTGTGTTCGCAGCAAAAACCGAGCTTTCCCAAGATTGCCGCCAGGTTTGAGTGTGACGGCGACAAAATATTCGTCGTTGAGCAAGCGGATGACAGTGAGCATGTTCTCGGCTTGTATCGAAACTTCCTTGGCCGGACCAGCTTCCAGCATCTCTGCAGCTTTTCGGATCTGCCCCAAAATCACACTGTATTCCATGCCCACCGTTTCCACATCGATGCTGCCACCTTCCCGCATATATTGCTCAACGGGAATTCCATCGAATCCCATCAGGAGTGCAGCAGTGCCTCCTTCAGTGCGATCTACAACGGTGCGTAAGACTTCTTTGAACATGAAACCTCCGGGAGTGTTATCTGCTCACGAAGCGTGCCGTGCGTCAAGTCCGCCGCAGATCGAATGGAGGTGCAGTCGCGGCAAGGTAAAACACGCAGCGGGCAAAGGTGAAACACGTAGGCACGCAGCCGGGACGAGGTCGCGCAACACCCGGACGTGCATCAAGAGCTTGTCAGGTGAGATCAGGGCTTGACAGACCGCCTTCTGCCACGCACTCTAGCCGCGCCAGGGCGGACGTGGCGGAACTGGCAGACGCGCCAGACTAAGGATCTGGTGGGGGCGACCCCGTGGAGGTTCGAGTCCTCTCGTCCGCACCGAACAGTCGGTTTTGTGTGCATCCCTGGTGGGATCATCGGCAATGCGCTCCGACGCGCGCGCACCAGGTTGACCACCCACCAGGTTGACCACCCACCAGGTTGACCACCCACCAGGTTGACACAGCGCTTCTCTTATACTTCTGAGCGATGTTGACACAGTGTCTAACAGGCCGTAGCGTCCTCGGCTCGTGGCTGGGGAACCGAATGGGGTCAAGGCTCGCGCTCGGCGCATTCTTTATGCGCTGATCTCCGAGTACATTGCAACGGGTGAACCAGTTGGTTCGCGCCGCCTCGCCGCGCGTTACGGAATTGACGTTTCTCCAGCAACGATTCGAAGTGAGCTTGCTGCACTTGAGCAAGCCGGATTGGTGCGCCAGCCCCACGCAAGCGCAGGTCGCGTGCCAACCGACCAGGGCTTTCGCGTGTTTGTGGACGCGTTGATGCAGCTACGCGAGCTAGCTGAGGAGGATCGGCAGCTGATAGCCGATCGGATCGACAGCCTGTCCGATGGTGAGAGCAGTCTTCGGGAGGCAGGTCGTCTACTTTCAGCGCTCACCGGTCATGCCGCTGTGGTCTCGCTTCCTAAGAGCAAAGATGAGGTGCTCTTGCATGTCCGGCTGGTGCCGATTGATGAGCATAAGATCTTGGTTGTTTTGGTGACACAGAACGGTCAGGTGCAGAACCGCGTGGTCAAGCGTGCGCAGCGGGTTTCAGCAAGCGAGCTTGAGCGCATGAGCAACTACCTTGAAACGAACGTGGCTGGCCGAACGCTGCCGGAAGCGAGAGACCATTTTGCTCGTGAAGCGGAGGCAGAGCGTGAGGACTACCAACAGCTTCGCCACTATTCCTTAGCCATGCTTGACGCGGCGCTCGCAGGTCATAAGGGCCCAGCGTCGCTGGTTATCGAGGGACAAACGAGGCTGTTTGACCGACCAGAGTTTTCCGACGGCGAAAGAATCAAGCAGTTTCTGCGGACCTTCGAAGATAGGCAGCAGCTTCTTGATGTGCTTGATCGTACGCTCCTTGCGGGGGGGGTTCAGGTGCTCATCGGGGCGGAGACGAAACTGGCGCAGATCGAGGATATCAGCCTAGTCTCTGCAACTTATGACTCGGATGGCGAGGCTGTCGGTGCGTTGGCCGTGGTAGGCCTCACGCGCATGGATTACGCCCGCATTGTCCCTCTGGTGGAGTTCACTGCGCAGAGACTCGGGGCGTCCTTGAAAAAGGAAAGTGAGTGACTAAGCTTAGAGGTCAGTTATGACTGCAAAACACAACTCCTCTTTTGATCAATCTCATATCGACGTCGACCATGCCGAGCAAGTTCGTTCGGCAGCTTCCTCCAATCAGTCGTCTGAGGGCGCTGGACGAGACGAGAAAGTAGCGCCGGTTACAGATGCTGAGGCTCAGCTTCAGGATGCGATGGCTGGAGGCGTCGATGCGGGAAGCCGCGGCCACGATGTTGCTGAAGGTGCAGGCCATGCTGCTGAAGGTGCAGGCCATGCTGCTGAAGGTGCAGATCATGCCGACGGCGACCCGTCGGCCGATCAGGCTGACCTTCAGGAGCAAGTCGCGCAACTAAAAGATCAACTTGCGCGAACTGCTGCCGATTTCGACAACTTCCGGAAGCGCTCGAGGCGTGAGACCGATGAGTCTGTGAAGAAGGCCATAGAGCAGGTGTTGCTGGAGCTCCTGCCGGTTTTCGATAACCTTGAACGTGCTTCTGCCGCCGCACGAGATGCCACCGACACCAAAGCTGTGTCCGAGGGTGTGGGCATGGTGCTCCGCATGTTTCGTGAGGCAGGGAATCAGCTTGGCCTCGAGCGTGTGGAGAGCGTGGGCAGACCCTTCGACCCAAACATGCACGATGCGCTGCAGCAAGAAGAGAGCGAGGAGCACGCACCAGGGACCGTTGTCCGTGAGCTTGCTCCGGGCTACCGTCTTCGTGACCGACTGCTGCGGGCGGCCATGGTTGTTGTGGCAAAGAAGCCTATTGGTGCAGCGCCTCAAGAAGGGCAGGCCGACGGGCAGCGCACTAAAATCTCCATCAAGGCCTCTGCTGCGCACAACGCACCATCACCTTAAGTTGTATCCGCGCGATTGGGATGGACGAGCTCCCACGAGGCCCGTGATGCGTCGTCCGGGCTCCGCCTGATCACCGCCTGATCTCACGCTTGTTGCATCGAACGAGCTCCTTATCGCAAAATGAACGTGTTCTATTAGAGGACCTGTTCTATTGGAAGGTGGCGTCTTGAGCAGAGTGATTGGTATCGATTTAGGAACAACCAACTCCTGCGTCGCCTTTATTGACAGCAACGGGGAGGCGGTCGTTGTCCCCAACTCGGAAGGAAGTCGAACCACGCCATCCGTTGTGGCCTACGGTGTGGATGGTCAGCAGCAGGTCGGTAATCCCGCCAAACGCCAAGCAGCGACCAAACCCGAGCGCACTATCTACGCGGTAAAGCGCCTGATGGGTCTAAAGCGCGATTCGGATGCTGCCAGAGAGCATGCGGGACGGGTGCCTTATGAAGTGTGTGCCGCCGAGAACGGAGATGCTTGGGTCAGGGTGGGTCAGCGAACCCTATCCCCACCGGAGGTGTCCGCTGCGATCCTGCGTGACCTACGGCAAGCTGCGGAAAGCTTCCTCGGAGAGGAGGTCTCGCAGGCGGTGGTGACGGTGCCGGCGTATTTCAATGACGCACAACGTCAAGCCACAAGGGACGCGGGCAAGGTTGCGGGTTTGGACGTTCAACGGATCGTCAACGAGCCGACTGCAGCTGCCCTCGCATTCGGCTTCAGGGAGAAATCAGGGCGAACGGTAGCGGTGTATGACTTGGGTGGCGGCACGTTTGACATCTCACTCCTGCGGATCGACGACGGCGTCTTCAAGGTCCTAAGCACCTCAGGCGATACGCATCTCGGTGGTGAAGATGTTGATCAATTGATTGTTGAACACGCGGCAAGGCAGTTCGAAGGTGAGACGCAGATCACGTTGCAGGATGACCCTGCCGCTCTACAAAGACTAAAGGATCAGGCGGAGAAGACGAAAAAGGAGCTTTCTAGCAGCTTGGAGACGGAGATCAATCTTCCCTTCATCGCGGCCAATGCTTCAGGTCCGAAGCACTTGATCATGCCTCTACGTCGCAGCGAACTTGAGGGAATGGTCGCGGACATTGTTGAGCGCACCTTGGTGCCCTGCAAGCAGGCTTTGGAGGATGCGAGGATAAAGCCTTCGCAAGTGGATGAGGTAATTCTAGTGGGAGGCATGACTCGGATGCCTTACGTTCAAAAGCGGGTAGCCGACTTCTTCGGAAGAGCACCAAGTCGCAACGTCAATCCTGACGAGGTGGTAGCTGTTGGAGCAGCGCTTCAAGCAGCTGCTCTAGCGGGGCAAGTGGACGAGGTGCTTTTGCTGGATGTGACCCCGCTCTCCTTGGGCGTGGAAACTGGCGGCGGAGTGTTCCACCGGTTGATTCCTCGAAACACAACGGTTCCGACGCGTGTGACCGAGAGTTTCACCACAAGCATCGACAATCAGCCTTTCGTCCCAATCCATGTGCTGCAAGGTGAGCGTGAGATGGCGCTTGACAATAAGTCGCTCGCGAAGTTTGAGTTGGCGCCCATTCTTCCTGCTCCGCGGGGCGTTCCACAGATTGAGGTGACCTTCGACATTGATACGGACGGAATCGTTGAAGTGACAGCCAAAGATCTAGCCACATGTCGTAATCAGAACGTGCGCATCGTCGCCTCGAGTGGCCTCACAGAGGAACAAGTCGCCAAGCTGGTTCACGAATCAGATGCGCATCGCGCAGACGATCTACTTCGCCGAGAGCTCGCGGAGCTAAAAAACGGTGCCGAAGCCCTCCTTTACACAAGCGGGCGAGCCGTTGAGGAGTGCACTGACCTTGTCGAAGCAGCTACTCTCGAGGGTCTCGAGCAAGATCGGCAGCGCCTTCAGGCTTTGCTTGAGCAAAGCCAAGATGCGGAAGGCATTCGAGATGCCCTTCTCAAGTTAGAAAACAGCGCGTTCGCCCTGGCTGAATCCATGTACGGGACCGTTGATGACGAGGAAGAAGCCGCTCCCTAGGTGGCCGTGTTAGGTGGACACTTTCGCCGATGTAAAGGAAGCTAAAAGCCGAGTTTCACCGGCTCCATGACTAACTTGATCCCGCCGACGCGTTCCACCTGAGCCTGAATCTCTTGGGCGAACTTCAGCAGAGCCTTGGACGTAGCGCCCTCGTAGCAGATCAGGGCCAAGGCGTGGTGAGGTGAGAGCCCGACTGATCCTTGACGCATGCCCTTGCGAAAGCCCGCGTGCTCGATAAGCCAGGCCGCTGAAACTTTGTAAGCATCGCCGAGTCGAAAATGAGGGGGAAAAGCGCCAAGGCACTTGACCAGCGCCCGGAACGCTGCCGGATCCAGAACGGGGTTTAGGAAGAAAGAGCCTGCGGTACGCCAGGCGTGGTTTGAGGATGTAAGTAACATCGACTTCCTTGCTCGAAGTTCGAGTACGGCGGCTCGCACTTCCTCCACCCCAGGTGCTGCATGCTTTGAGTCCATCAGGGTAACAAGCTCAGGATACGACACCGTAGGTGTCTTCCTCGTCAGTAGAAACTCCACCCGAGTAACAACGTAGCGATCACTGTGGCGCTTGAAGTGGCTGTTGCGGTAGCCAAATGCGCAAGCTTCAGCGGGAAACGTCTGAGACGCGCTTGAGGTGAGGTCGTAGACCTCCACGCTGCTCACACAATCACTGAGTTCTTGTCCATATGCGCCAATGTTCTGGATGGGCGCTGCACCCACCGTGCCTGGAATGCCAGAAAGGCACTCCAACCCCGCGAAACCCTCATCGACGCTTGCCTTCACCAGGCCATCCCACACCTCTCCTGCTTTTGCCGAGATCCGAAGAGCGTCTCCCTCGCGTTGCAAGTGGATTCCCTTGTTGCGCATGAGGAGTATCAGACCATCTACACCTGCGTCGCTGGCTACGACATTGGACCCACCCCCAAGTACGTTCAGCCTGCAAACATCGCGTGAACTGCAGATGTCAGCGATGTCTTCACTTCTTTCAACTTGCAGCAGCTGATGAGCTGGACCACCAAGCTGCAGCGTCGTGAGGGAGGAGAGCAGGACGCCGTGTTCGACTGAAGAGGTGACACTCACGGCGTAAGAGAGGTCACGCCACCCATGTAGGGCCAGAGTGCCTCCGGAAGTCGTACGCTGCCATCTTCCTCTTGATGCTGTTCAAGCAACGCGACCATTGTTCTTCCGATGGGCAGGCCCGAGCCGTTGAGCGTGTGGACAAACAACGGCTTCTCATGCTGGCTCGGTCGATAGCGAATATTGGCGCGTCGCGCCTGAAAGTCTCCAAACCAAGAGCAGCTAGAAACCTCACGGTAGGCCCCCTGACCTGGACACCACACCTCAATGTCCATAGTTTTCCTCGAGGAGAAACCAAGGTCACCCACGCAGAGCTCCACGACGCGGTAATGTAAGTTGAGGGCCTGCAAAATAGCTTCAGCATGCCCTGTCAGTTCTTCAAGGGCCTGCAATCCGTCTTCGGGTGCGACCAGTGCGACAAGCTCTACTTTCTCGAACTCGTGCTGGCGGATGAGCCCTTTGGTGTCGCGTCCGTAACTGCCGGCTTCACTCCGATAGCAGGGCGTTGAGGCTACGTAGCGTGTGGGGAGGGCGTCGGCTCCGATGATCTCCCCGGCATGGAGATTGGTGAGCGGCACTTCGCCCGTCGGAATGAGATAGCGGTCGAGCGTTTCCTTGTCTGAGACAGCTTCGCCCAGCTCAAGCTTGAACAGGTCCGCCTTAAACTTGGGGAGCTGTCCTGTGCCGAGCAGGGCTGAAGCTCGCACGATAGACGGCGCAACAACCTCCGTATACCCATGGTTCTGCGTGTGCAGGTCCAACATGAGGGCGGAGAGGGCGCGCTGAAGACGTGCGCCGTACCCAATCAAAACGCTAAATCGGGCGCCGCTTAACTTCGAAGCGCGCTCAAGATCCAAGATGCCCAGCTGCGTCGCTAGCGCCACATGGTCCTTCGGCTTTGGTGGGAGTTGAGGTTTGCTTCCCCAGCTACGCAGGACTGCATTGTCTTCGCTGGAGCGGCCATCGGGCACCCCGTCTGCAGGCAGGTTGGGCAGCTTTAACGCGTGCTCCCGAAGCTGCGACTCAATCTCCTTGAGGGTTGTGTCGAGCTGTTTTGACTCCTCGCTAAAGCTGCGCAACTCGCGGCGCGCCTCTTGAAACGCTTCACTGGCTTTATCGAGAGACGCCATGCTGCCGTTGGCTTCTTTGAGCTTCTGCCGAAGTCGCTCAAGCTCGCCTATGGATTGTTTGCGGCTCTTCATGAGCTCAAGCATCGCTTGTAGATCAGCAGGATCAAAGTCAGCGCGCGCCTCTAAGGCACCTCTGACAGTGTCAACGTTTTCGGTGACAAAGCGCGGATCGAGCACCTCGATGACTTAGCACGGCCAGGGGTGGGTGCACACGAATGGGTGCAAGGGTCACCGGTCAGTGGCTTTCCGACAAGCAGGCGCGATTCCCAAGGAGGTGGCGCACTCGGCGCCCTTCGTTGAACCCCATCCTCCGCACCTAAGCGCACTCCGGTGGGGTTCTGTGTGGAGGCTCAACTTAGTCAGACGCCGTGCCGCCTATCCCGGCACGGGTGAGCGAGCACCACTGCACGTCCTCAAGCACATGCTGCAGCGGCCGTTTCCTGATGCTGTAAATGCTGTGGAAGTCCGCGGTGGTGACTGCCTCCTGTGAGTGGACAGTCAAAGCGCAGCACAGAGCATCGCGGACGCTGCTTGTTCCTCAACATGAGCCTTGTCGTTAGCTTTCGTGAGAAACCACCCCCGCAATAGCCGCTGGAAGCTGGCATCGCCTTTGCATGATGTGTGAGCTATGGAGATAACGATGAAAGAACTGCCGCTTAAAATCTGTGTACTTAGCCTTGTGGGAGCCACCCTGAGCGGCCTCTTAGCTTTGGTTATTTCAGCTTAGCTTATGGCTGAACGTGCCGAGTCCCCGTCCCCCCAACGATAACCTGCCGGATCCATCTCGCACTGAGCCTGTGTGATCAGGGAATCGGCCATAGAAGGCGGCCATGCATGACGGGGTGAAAGCATCTGTCCCTTCGCTAGGGACCTGCGTGGCGAGGCATTCAATGCTTCGCGTGCTCTTGCACATTTACCTCTGCACCCTCGCTAGGTGGTGGTAATACCAGGGAGTATGAAGGTTACTGAGCATCTGGAGCGTCGTGCAGAGCCGTTCATCAGTTTCGAGATCATCCCACCGTTGCGAGGCTCAGATATCTCGAAGCTGATGCGGGTAGTGGAAGAGCTGGTCGCTCATCGCCCTCCATTTATCGATATCACCAGCCACTCTGCAGTTTTGGACCTGCGCCAAACACCGGATGGGCTTGAGCGCCGTGTGCGGAGAAAGCGGCCAGGCACGCTTGGCATATGCGCTCTAGTTCAGAACAAGTACGGGGTGGATGCCGTGCCTCACGTGCTCTGCTCAGGCTTTACGCGCGAGGAATCAGAAGACTTCCTGATCGAGCTGCGCTACCTGGGCATCGATAACGTTCTAGCTCTGCGTGGTGACGAGGGTGAATACACCAAGCCAGTCGAAGCTGGAAGATCCGTCAATGCAACGGCGGCGGATCTTGTGCAGCAGATTGCGGGTCTCAACCGCGGTGAGTACTTGGACTTCAGCGAACCCGCGGAACCCACGGCATTTTGTATCGGTGCGGCCGCCTATCCGGAGAAACATTTTGCAGCTCCCGACTCGGCAACGGACATGAAGAATCTGCAGGAGAAAGTGTCTGCTGGCGCTGAGTACTTAGTAACGCAGATGTTCTTTGAAAATCGACATTACTTCGACTTTGAAAAAGAATGCCGAGAGGCTGGAATCCAGGTGCCGATCATTCCCGGTTTAAAGATCCTCACTTCAAAAGCGCAACTGCAAAAGATTCCGAGAACGTTCTATTGTGAGATGCCACACGACCTAGTCGGAGAAGTGGAAGCTGCCAAGGATGAACATGTGATGGAGATCGGTGTGGCTTGGGCTACAAAGCAAGTGACGGAGCTTTTGCAACGAGGTGCGCCGTCTGTGCACTTCTACGTCATGCAAAGCGCGAAGTCTGTCAATCTGCTGATGCAGCAGTTGCATCTGTGAGGAGTGGGAGAGCTTCCTTTGAGCAAGTGACGTCGGAGTAGGGCGGAGTAGCGAAGTAGGGCGGAGTAGCGAAGTAGGCGGAGTAGCGAAGTAGGCGGAGTAGCGAAGTAGGCGGAGTAGCGAAGTACACTGCCGACCAGCTGCGTTGCACCCGAATCAGGGTAGCGCAGGTGTCTTGGGCATTCACGCAAGGGCAGATGCTTCGTGATGCTGTGCCAGGTAATGTCCAGTGTGGCTACCGGTGCATGCAGCTATCTGCGCTGGCGTGCCGTCGGCGACCACCTCACCTCCCGCTTCTCCGCCTTCAGGTCCAAGGTCGATGACGTGGTCGGCAGCACGAATCACATCGAGGTGATGCTCAATAACGACGATGGTGTGGCCTCGGTCTACAAGTTCATCGAGCACCTTGAGCAGATACCGGATATCTTCGAAATGCAGGCCGGAGGTGGGCTCGTCTAGGATAACAAGACTTGCATGCTCGCCGCGGTGACTCTTCCATAGTTCAGCGGCAAGCTTCATTCGCTGAGCCTCGCCTCCCGACAGAGTTGTTGAGGCTTGGCCGAGAGTCAGATAGCCGAGACCTACGCGGATGAGGCAGTCTGTGATGAGACGTATCTTCTTGTGGGCTTCAAAGAAGCGATTCGCATCCTCGAACGTCATGTTCAACACATCGGCGATGGAGTGCCCCCGGTAGGTCACATCGAGAGTCTGAGCCGCGTAGCGGGTCCCGCGGCAGACTTCGCACTCGACAAAGACGTCGGGCAGGAAGTGCATGCCGATCCGCTTGACGCCCTGACCTTCGCACGCCTCGCATCGGCCGCCTTTGACATTAAACGAAAACCGCGCTTTCGCGTATCCTCTCGCTCGCGCTTCGGGCGTATGCGTGAATACGTCACGTATGAGGTCGAATATTCCGGAATAGGTGGCGGGATTTGAGCGTGGCGTACGACCTATGGGTGTTTGATCGACTTCGACCAGCGAGCTGAATGCACTGAGACCTGTGATTGACCGCACACCGTGATTTGAAGGTTTTCCACCCGACGTGACCTCACGCGCTGCGTGAAGAAGGATGTCATTGACGAGTGTAGACTTTCCCGACCCGGAAACTCCGGTCACGCACGTCATCCGTCCATGAGGGAATGAGACGTCGATGCCGCGCAGGTTGTGCCACGTCGCGCCCCTCACCCTGATGGCTGGGTGCGTCTTGGGCCTCTGCCGAGCTGTCTCTGCCGCGCCAGTGAGGGTGCGTCTCCCGCTGAGGTAGTCGCCCGTCAGAGAACCTTCAGCGTTTTGCAGGTCCACAACGGTGCCTGAGGCGATGAGACGTCCCCCGTGGATACCAGCCCCGGGGCCGATGTCGACGACGTGGTCCGCAGCTCGTATGACGGCTTCGTCGTGCTCGACTGCGATCACCGTGTTACCGACGGATACCAGTCGTCGCAGTGTGGCGATTAATCGGTCGTTATCACGCGGGTGCAGACCCACGGTCGGCTCATCGAGGACGAAAACGGCCCCTACTAAGCCTGAACCGACCTGGGTCGCAAGCCGAACCCGTTGCGCCTCGCCACCAGACAAGGTCGACATCAAGCGGTCAAGCCGTAGATAGGTAAGACCAAGCTGCGAAAGCAACTGAAGCTTTAGCGTGATGTCTTCCAGAAGGGTGCTGACCACCACGCGCTTCTCACTGCTGAGGTCAATCGATGCCAGAAGATGCTCAGCATCAGACACGGTGGCTTGGTAGACGTCTGCCACGTTGAGCGAGTGCGCTGATGTAAAACCCTGCCGCGCCGAAAGCCTCTCATCCCCGCCAGCTAGCGCAAATCCCGTCGAAACGGTCACGGCCGAGGCGGCCGGCTTCAGCCGCTCGCCCGCACACTCAGGACAGACACGGTCCACCATGAACGAGCTGATGAAATCCCTGACACCATCCGACTCGGTCTTAGCGAGCCAATCCTTGAGGATAGGAACGATACCCGGCCATCTGTCTTCATCTTTTGACGGCTCACCATGGAGCAACTGCTTCCGCTGGCTCGTAGACAATGTTTCGAGGCGTGTGGAAAGCTTGACCCTCATCCGTTTAACGAACCGTTTGAGAGTCTGGTTAGCAAACCCAGCTGTGGGACCACCTTTGGACAGCGGCGCTACAGCTCCCTGGCCGAGCGTACGACTTCGATCGGGAAGCAAGCGCTCTTCATCAAATTCGAGCGAGCGACCAAGCCCTTGGCAGGCTTGGCAGGCGCCTCGAGCGTCTGCGGGATTGAAGAACTGGGGCTCAAGAACATCGATCGCATATCCAGGATGAACAGGACACGCGCGTTTCTCCGAAAAGTACTGTTCAATCTCCCGACCGGTGGCGTCTTCGCGAAGGATGAGCACATTGCCCTCACCCGTCGCAAGAGCTGTTTCAACCGACTCTGTCAAGCGCGTGCGCACGCCTTCCCGCACCTTCACCCGGTCTACCTCCACCTGCAGGCGCTGCTCAGCCGAAGGAGGCGACGGCTGCGCCTCGAGCAGCTCACTGAGTTCAGCCACGCGGCCATTGAGGCGGGCGCGCACGTAGCCGCACCCAAGAAGGCGTGAGGCGGCCGCACCTTCAGTCTCTCCGGGTGCGGTCGATATCGGCGCGAAAATGCGCAGACGTGTTCCTTCCTCGAGTAAACAGAGTTGAGCGACAATCGCTTCTGGAGAAGAGGCATGAAGCGGCAGACCACACCGTTCGATGGTGCCATCCTTGCGCTTATGGGTGACGTGCCAGCAACGAGCTTGCCCCACGCGTGCAAATAGCAAGCGCAGATGGCCTGCGAGGTCTGTGACAGTGGCAACGGTGGAGCGCGAGCTTCGATAAGCGGCTTGTTGAGACACAGCAATGGTGGGAGGTAGCCCATCAATGCGATCCACATCCGGCCGCTTAAGCTGTGCGAGGAACTGCCGCGCGTAGGTCGAGAGCGACTCGATGTATCGGCGCTGTCCCTCAGCGAAAATAGTGTCAAACACGAGCGAGGATTTTCCTGAGCCGCTCACGCCCGTCACCACCACCAGGCGCTCGCGCGGAAGGTCCACGTCGATGTGGCGAAGGTTGTGCTCACGAGCGCCTCGGACTGTGATCACGCGTTCTGGTTGTTTCGAGCAAGTCATCGTCACAGTACCAATGTTGCAGCTTTAGCACGTGCAGGTCATATCAAGAGAATGAAGCCGCGGCTCATTATCAATTTGCGGGACATCACCTCTTCACCGCGCGAGCACGTGTTTCCTTTGCAACTACCGTGGTTGCAAGAAGCCTTCAGGCACAGTGGGATCCGTCCTGATCCGGAGGCAGGAGATGGCGTAGTGCGCGCAAACCTATCGCGCTCTGGCAAAGACATCCTCGTAACGGGTGAAGCATCTGCCAAGGCGCTTGTGGAGTGCGCCCGCTGCTTGAGCGAGACTTCAGTGGACCTGAAGGCAGACCTCACGCAGCTTTTCCACCCGCGGGCCGAGTCTGCCAGACATCTTCCCGAGGAAGTGGAGTTAACACCTGACGACTTTGACCGGGAAACCTTCGATGGGGAGACGGTCAAACTTGATGGGCTCGTGAGGGAGCTTTTGCTCTTGGAACTGCCGATGCAGACCCACTGCGACGATCCATCGTGCGCGGCAAAACTTGCGTCTCATGGGGTGACGAGCCACCAACCGCGTAAAGAGACTTCGTCCGATGACGGTGGGGCCGCCTTGGATCCGCGTCTCGCGCCTTTGGCCGGGTTGCGAGAGCGCCTTCCGGAGTGACTACATTCCGGAGTGACTACCTCCCGGACTGACTACGAAGGCTCTCTTTCCAAGAGTAGGCCGTTCAGGACGTGTGTTCGCGCGCTGATGAACACCAGCCGCTTATAACTTCATCTCGCTGGCGACTTCATTTCGCTGGCATGAAGCGTCGCCTGCACATGCAGTATCGAAAGTTCGTCCACGTTGGCTTCCACCTCGCAGGCTCCTTCATCCGCCATGCGTAGCAGCCCAAGCCTAGAGCCCGTTCGGCTCGCGATCTGCTTAAGGCCGCCTCGCTCTCGCAAGAGCTCCTGAAGACGTTCTGCGAACGCGCGAGATGGTGTGATCTCCCTCATCCGGTTGATAATCCCCATCAGCGCGCGCACATGCGAGTCCTCCTTGCGGACCGCATTGGTTGTTCGAAGTCGAACAGCATCTCCCTGGCCATCGATTTCCATCCAAAACGACGCGTTCTTGCGCTGGCTCCAGTCGCTGTACTTGATGATGTTTTCAACAAGTTCCTTCGTCACCATCGCCGCATTCTGCACAAAAGCCTCGCTTGCTTCCTGCTCCTGCAGAAGGCCTCGTACGACATCCCGGATCTCTTCCGATCGCGTCCAGTCGCGGTTGTCGGGGTGGATGTGTATCTCGTACATGCTGTTCCAGGTCATGCGAACTCTCAGTTTTGGCTTACGCCCGAAGCCTCAAACTCCAATGTCATTCCAGCGTCGCGTAACGATCCGGCGATATGCTCCAGATTCTGCTTCAATTTACGGTGGAACCGAATGCCCTCGTTGTACTCGATCGTGAGCTTCTCGACCCGTGTGCGCATGTCCCAGATGAGCTGAGCGAAAGTGAAGAGCATCAAGGTATTAACTTCGGTGAACTGCTGAAGATGAATCACGACTTGCGGCTTACTGCTTGTCTGCGGCTTACCACTTGTTTGCGGCTTGGTGGTCCATCCCTTGATGAACTCTTCCAACCTATAAGGGACATCCTCGCCACCGAATAGTCCCTCCCACACAAGGTGCACCTGGCCATCCTCACGGTTTTCGTGACGGATAATCATCGTGCGTGACCGGAAGACTGACTCCCCCATAAACTCCTCTTGTTCCTGCTCACCGAGTGCGGGCGGCTAGCTTCAGCAACAGGGTTAGCTTCAGCAACAGAATGTAGCGAAAGACATGACAATCGGGTTACCCCGATTTCCACCCTCCGCAATTAGGGTATATGAACCCGCTGAGAAACTCAATAGTGCGAAAGATCGCTCGACGCGAAACCATCAACCCCAGTGCGCGATGTGTCTACATGACGAACGGCAGATGGAGGTCAGTTGTTGTTAGAGAGCTTCAAGCAGGCATCGGGTGCTGCGCGACCATGTGTCTGCTCTACTTCAATAGCTGCATGCAAGAGGAGCCCGACCTAGGCACAAATGAAGATCCCGCACATCTAGAAGAAGCGGCGAGCCGCCGCGTTGATCTTGAGACTGCGCGGAGAACACATTGGCGGCTTGGCGGTCATCAACAGCTGTCTCACCTTGTCTTCTCTCCCAGCGGCAAGATCGTCATGGCGGGTCAGCAACAGGGCCTGAGCTTTTGCGGAGCCCACTCGCAAGATGGCCCGCCAGATGATCGATTGTCCGATGATGCTGCGACGCTTTATTCCTATGTGCAGGACCCTCTATCTCAAGAGGAGTGGTGTGATGCTAGCCAGGCGCAAGGGGTCGAGGATCCTTCCGAGTTGCAGACGGTGCGGCTTCCGCTTCTGGGGCACAACGCGCGCGTGCAGGCGCCACTATTGGATGGAGGATTCCTGCTGGAAGTCGACGAAGTGGAGAAGGATGTGAAGGTTCATGCGCGCGTCGAACGGAGCAGTCGCCTGTCCAATGTGTGGAGCGACGAGGCAGCGATTTGCACCGTTCGGGAGGAGCAAGTAAAGGAGACCGGGAAAGCCGCTCGGAGCCGTCTCCAAGTGAGCGGCTTGAGCGGCGACGCGATGCCTGTGGTTCTTCTGCGCGGCTACATGCGCCGGATGTGTTTCATCACGCACGATTCGCTGCGGCGCTTGCACACCGTGGTTGTGCTAACGGGGCCGGCAGAAGTCGGCACAGAGGCTTTCATTCCGCCACTATCGGCAAGCGGGCGAGAGATCCCGAGCCCGCCGGTCGGGTCCACGACTGCAGTCATTCTTCAAGTAGCGGACCAAGAGCCTCCTGCCCCACTTGCGTTTGACGGCGGAGACCTTCAGGTCGCTGGATTCGTCTTTGACGATGAGCTCAACTTGTATGTGCTTGGCAGTTATCTACGCCACTTTCATCTCAGGGATCAGAGGCTTACGGGTGGAGGTACGCGACGCATGTTTGCGTTTTCGCTCGACGTGAAAGGGAAGGTGCGTTGGGTGCGAGACTTTGGTAGCGAGCTAGGGGATGACGCACACACGCTCTCGATGTCGCCTGAAGGCGAGCTCGTTGCGCTCGCTTCAGGGCCGGCTTCGTCTCGTCACGGGCGGGAGCTGCGTCTTTTCTGGCTGAACCTCGATGGTGAGGCCATAGCCTTGCTCCGTGTGGGTTCTGTTGAGGATGAGCATTCCACCTTCCACTCCCAGGACATGCGCTTGTCACCCCGAGGGGATGTGGTGGTGAGTGGCACCGTCGAGGGCAGCTTCAGGCTTCCCGACGCGATTCGTTCCACGCTCGAGGAGGATGTGTTTCTGCTTTTCTATCCAGCGGCAGGAGAAGGAGATGATCTTTTAAGCTTGCGCGAATAAGTCAGTTCAGGACTTTGGATTGCTTGGCGGTGCACGCTTGCGCCCCTCTTCTTTCGCGGTTGCTGTCGCACGCTTGCTTTCGAAAGCTTCGATAGCGCTCCTTAGGTCAGGATGCTCCTTCTTCGGCTCCGCGCCTTTGTCCGCACCTCTGTCCTCGGGTTTATCTTTAAGTATGTCTTGCTCTGCCCCGCCTGGCTCTGCCCCGCCTGGCTCTGCCCCGCCTGGCTCTGCCTCGGTGAGCTCCCGCGCCTTGCGCGCCTTAACATCATTGGCGGCAAGCAGGTTTTGCAGAGCCACCTGCTCATCGTCATCCTGCCTTTCAGGTGGAGACACACTTACCAAGCTCGGGTTCTCAGCAATCGGGCCTTTGGGCGGAAGACGGAGTACAAGTTTGTCACCTTCTTCAACCAGGCGGTCAACCTCTTCGGCGCTCTTGGTAAAGGAAGCGAGCACCCGCGACTTTTTCCCCTTCGTGCTCAAAGTCAAAAGCAAACGCTTCTTCTCCCGAACTTTGGCAACGACGGTCGTTGTGACCATATCGCCCTCCATCCACGGTAGGCCCTTTGCAAGCTCGGTCGAGCCGTACCAGCCGCCTGCAGCGCCAAGTGCCAACCCGAGACATGCCCCTATTGCGAAACCCTTCACTTCAGTCACTCTCGCTGCTTGCGCTCTTCTCCCTCACGTTGATGAACAACGACAGAATGCTACAAATGTTGAATCCACTAATGGGATCGATGTAAGCAGCGACGGGGCGTCATTGAGAACTTCCGTTTTTTCTCGATCCTGCATGACGCTCGATGTAGGGTGACAGTCGCCGAGGTGAAAGATGGATCAGGCCGTAGCTGTTGTTGGCTTGGGTTGCCGTTATCCGGGGGCCCCAGATGTACACACCTTGTGGGAGAACGTGCTGGCTCGACGTCAGGGGTTCCGCGAGATGCCGGACGTGCGTCTTCCACTGTCGCTCTACCACAGCAGCGACCGCAAAGCGCCTGACAAAACCTACCACCGGCGTGCCGCAGTATTAGAAGACTTCTCCTTTGACTGGCGCAGGCATCGGATCCCGAAATCAACCGTCGAAACGACAGATATCGTGCATTGGCTGGCGCTCGAGGTCGCGCTGAGCGCTGTAGAAGACGCTGGGTTGAAGGAGGGGCTCCCTAAGGGACGCACCGGGGTCGTCGTCGGCAACAGCCTTACGGGTGAACAGTGGCGCTCAAACGCAATGCGGCTGCGTTGGCCCTTCGTCGCGCGCTCTCTTACTCATGCCTGGCGGAAGAAGGGATTAGCGGAAGCGGATCTGGAGGGCATGCTGCGAGAGACGGAGCATACCTTCAAGTCAGTGTTTCCCGACATTGACGAGGATACCCTTGCCGGCTCCCTTTCAAACACCATTGCTGGCCGGATCTGCAACTACCTCGATGTCCACGGCGGCGGGTACGTCGTTGACGGAGCTTGCGCCTCATCACTGCTTTCTGTCATCACTGCTGCGCGCGCACTCGTGGCTGGCGAACTCGATGTCGCTCTGGCGGGCGGCGTCGACATCAGTCTCGACACGTTTGAGCTCATCGGGTTTGCAAAAACGGGTGCGCTTAGCGCTGACCAGATGCAGGTCTACGACCGTGCTGGTAAGGGGTTTTTGCCTGGTGAAGGAAGCGGATTCGTTGTTCTCAAGCGGCTAAGCGACGCGAAGGCAGATGGGGATTATGTCTACGCTACCGTCTGCGGGTGGGGGGTTTCCTCTGATGGTAAGGGCGGAATTACGGCACCCAGCGTGGATGGGCAGGCATTGGCCCTGCGTCGAGCTTATGAGATGGCAGGTTACGCGCCGCAGCAGCTCGACTTTGTCGAGGGACATGGAACTGGCACGCGGGTGGGGGACGATGTCGAGCTCCGAGGAGTGACGGCAGCGATGCAGCATTTCGCAGGTGTCGGTACTGCAGGCACTGCAGGTGCTGGTGAGACTGCAGGCACTGCAGAGATCGCAGGTCCGGACGGAAAAGAGGGCGTCCATGGCGCGCAAATGCGGCCTACTGGGATGACATCGTTCAAGTCGTTAGTCGGACACACCAAAGCTGCAGCGGGTGTGGGTGGCTTCATCAAGGCCGTCTTGGGTGTCAATCAGCGCGTGGTGCCGCCTACCGTTGGATGCCATCGGCCCCACGCCGCTTTCGAGGCAGTAGCGCATGGGCTCTATCCCGTCAGGGAAGGAGTCGTCCGAAGCGAGGGAGAGACGCTGGCTGCTGGAGTCTCTGCCATGGGTTTTGGCGGGATCAACTCCCATGTGACCCTCAAGTCGGGTGATGTTCCACGTCCGCAGATCCGCGTCCCACTCTCGCAGGAGGCTTTGCTCGCCTCATGGCAAGAGACAGAGCTCTTCGTGGCGAGTGCAGCCACGCCTGAAGCGCTTGCTCAGAAGCTTCGCAGCGCAATAACGAAGCTGCGTGGTTGTAGCGTAGCGGAGCTGACCGACTTCTGTGCCGAGCACAGCGAAGCGATGTCTCCTGTCGAGGAGTTCCGTGTTGCTTCGCTCGCTAGCGAGCCTGAGGGGATGCTGCAGCTCCTCGATGAGGCAGCTCAGCAGGTGTTAACGGCAAGTGACGTCCCGCAACGGCGTCATGGAGGAGCGCTCTGCTTTGGACGGGTGACGCGTGAGCCGCGGGTCGGTTATCTATTCCCTGGCCAGGGGTCGCAATGCATCGGCATGGGCCGTCGGGCTTTCGCACGCCACGCGTGGGCTCGCCAGTGGCTCGAACACGCCGATGCATCGCGTCAGTTGTCCGGAAAGGAAGCGCTGTCTGACCTTCTACTTCGTGATGCCGATCGCGCTCCTAATGAGCAGCAACTGAAGCTTTGGCAAAAGCAACTTGCAGCCACCGATGTTGCTCAGCCAGCCATCGTCATTCACAGCCTAATCTGGAGCCGCACTCTCTCTAACCTCGGCCTAGCGCCAAGTGTCGCGCTTGGACATAGCCTCGGCGAGCTTTCGGCGTTGGCTGTTGCAGGAGGTATGGACGCAGCTTCGGTCATCGACTTAGCGAGCGCACGAGGGGAGGCGATGTCGAGAGCAGCTGACGGTTCCATGGCTGCTGTGGCAGCATCAGAGGAGCAGGTGCGCGAGCTGCTGCCGCTGGTGAGCGAGGTGGTAATCGCCAACTGCAACGAACCCAGGCAGACGGTCGTTTCGGGCCCCACGCGCAACGTCGAAGCGTTTGTTGCTGCGTTATCAGAGCGTGGCGTCACCGCTAAGCATCTTCCAGTGTCCGGAGCTTTTCATTCGCCGTTGATGCGCCCCTCGGCGCAGACGCTGCGCGACTCGGCCTCGGTGCCGGCCGCCTTAGGCAACCTCCATACGTCAGTCATCTCGGGTGTGACTGCGGCGCCTTTCACTGCCAATGCTTTCAATGAGTACGTGGCTGAGCAGGTTGTATCCCCCGTCCGCTTTGTTGAGGCCTGCCGTGTCTTTGCGGAGCAGTGCGACGTTGCGTTGGAGGTTGGCCCTGGAAGGGTCTTGAGCGGCTTGTTGCGCAAGAATCTTGCTGAAATTAAAAGGCCGGAGAGCCTTGGCTGCTTTCCGCTCGAACTTAAGGGAGGCAGCACCCGCACGGCTCATCTGGCTCTAGCAGCTCTTTTTGTTCAGGGAGCCGCTCTCAACTTGAAGCATCTTTACGAGGGCCGCCTTACCCGCCAGTTTGTTCCAGCTAGCCAACGCAACTTCATCGAGAATCCATGTGAGAAGCCGTTCTCCGAGGCGGGTGACGCTACGCTTGCAGCGGCGGGTTCGGCTCCTGCAAGTGCAGCGCTCGGCACGCACTTAGCTCTTCCGCGTGCTCCCGGTCTCTCGCCAGAGAAGTTGCGTGCGTACCTCACCGACCGAGGTGAGTTCCTCACCAGGTTTATCGAGCTGGACGCGCATGCGGCTACCAGAGCTGAGTCGCCTCACTCTGCTCACTCTGCACTTGATGCAGACGCAATGTCGGTTGAGCCGTCGGTGCCGCATCGCTTGACGACTTCGCAGCTCCCGGAACATGAGGACGCGCGCCCTCCATCTGGGCCGACAGAGTCTCTATCTGGGCTGACAGAGTCTCAAACCTCGCAAGCAGGGCGTCAAACTGGGCAAGCAGGGCGTCAAACTGAGAGTCTAGAAAGCTTGCTGGTCAACCTGGTGGTGGAGGTGACGGGTTTTTCTAAGGACACACTCCACCCCGAGCTGCGTTTGCTCGACGACCTCAACTTGGACTCTATTAAAGCGGCTGAGTTTGTCGCCGAGGCTGCGCGGCGGGTAGGGCTTTCCGGCGACTTAGATCCTGCGGGCTTTGCCAACTCCACGCTTCATGAGGTGGCGCAGTCACTGCGTGCGCTGCAACCCTCAGAGGCCTCGTCTCAGGCAGGCGCCGAGTCGAGAGCGGTAGACCAGCCTCCGCCGACTTCTAAAGAAGCATCCGATCGCAGCTGGACCCGCAGCTTTGCGCTCGAATGGACTCCAAGCGCATCGAAGAGCAAGGGGTCCATTGAGGGGACGCTGTGTCTGATTGGCAGGAGCCCCGCCGATTTGCCGGACTCGCTGAGGAGCAGAGGCATCGCTCTCACAGGGAATCGAAGCGTCGCGGATGCGTTCGTCTGGAGTGTCAACCTCACTGAGGAACATCACGCGTTAGGTTTCGCAATCGAGTCATTGGCCAGTGAAGCGGGCGCACTGCCGGCAGAAGGCACGCTGTACGCCTTGGTAGACCGCGCAAAAGGTACGGGCGTGGCTTCATTCCTGGCGAGTGTGCATCTTGAACGGCCTCGGCTAAAGCTCCGCGTTCTTGAGTTTGATCGCCTTCCAACTGGTCATCAGATTGTGGAATGTCTTGAGCGTGTGGTGACAGACACCCCCTATTCACGCACGCGATTTGATGAGCAGCTGGACGCTCTGGTGCCTGTTGCCAAAGTGCGAGTCCCGTCGACTTACGCTAGCCGAGGTCTCACTTGGGACTCGGACGATGTCGTGGTCGTCACAGGGGGAGCTAAAGGAATAACGGCTGAGTGTGCCGTGGCGTTTGCACGTGCGACAGGTGCATACCTTGTTCTAGTCGGCACCTCGGAGCTTGAAAGCGTCGCTGGTGCACTGGACCGCTTCTCCGCCGCAGGATGCCGAGCGGTTTACGAGCGGTGTGACCTCACAGATCCGGAGCAGGTCCACGCTCTGGTGGCGTCCGTCCAGCAAAAGTATGGCGATATCCGCGGCGTCATTCATGGGGCAGGCATGAACAAACCAAGACCTGTGGAGCACGTTTCGGCTCAGGCAGCACGGGAAGAAACAGCAGCTAAGCTTGTCGGCGGCATAAGCCTCATGAAGGCGCTTGAGGATGACCCGCCCAAACTTTTCGTTGCGCTTACCTCGGTTATTGGCATAGCCGGTATGCCAGGCAACGCGTGGTATGCCTTTGCCAATGAGACTCTCGACCGCCATCTGGAGAGCTACGGCACCCGCCACCCCAACTGCGAAACCCAATCGCTAGCCTACAGCATTTGGGAAGAGGTCGGCATGGGTGCACGCATGGGCAGCGTGCAGACACTGCGAAAGATGGGCATTGAAGCCATTCCTACTGACGATGGCGTGGAGCAGTTCTTGGCGTCCACCTTAGGCGACCCACAGTCGCAGCCCGTCATCATCACCGCCCGTATGGGAGGGCTCGCGACCTGGCCCACGCAACCGCTATACCGACCCCGTGCTAGCCGCTTCTTAGGTGAGCCTCTGCGGTATGTCGCGGGCGTTGAGCTTGCAGTGCGTACGCATCTCACGCTGGAGCAGGATCCCTACCTGATCGACCACTGCTTTGACGGATCCTACCTCTTCCCAACCGTCTTCGGAGTTGAAGCAATGGCGCAGGTGGTGGCCGCTTTGACAGAGCGCAAATCGTTGCACCCTCTGCGCCTCGAAGATGTTAGGCTCGAGCGACCGATTGTCGTTGACCCTGAGCGCGGACTGGAAGTTGAGGTGCGGGCGTATGCGGAAGAAGCGCAGGAGGAAGGTCGGGCGGTGCACGTTGAGATCCGCACCGCTTCCACTGGGTTTCGGAAAGCGCACTTCTCCGCAACATTCCTCTTGGACCTGAAAGCGACCGAATTGGTAGAAGGACTTCCAGATTCTGCTGCCACCTCGTCCCTTCCGCTCGAGCCGCACAAGCATCTTTACGGACGCATACTTTTTCAAGGTCCTCGCTTTCAGCGAATCCGCGAGGTCAATCAGCTTGATCAACAGCACTGCCAGCTTCGCGTAGCAAGGGTGCGGTCGCAAGACTACATCTTAGGGGATCCATTTGCACGTGACGCGCTGCTGCAAAGCCTTCAGCTATGTGTGACGCCTGACTACTGTTTGCCTATCGGCGTGCAGAGCTGGGACATCCTAGACGTGGTTGAAGGGGGTGATTGGTCAGTTGACACACGCACTCGGCGCACGGGTGACCGCGAACATGAAGCGCTTGTGGCGGCGTCGCCCCGCCTGCCGTCGGAGAAGGCGTCCGCGCCTGTTGAGGTGCTTCGAGGATACCGCGCTCGCGTCTTGGAGAGGCGCGAGGACCTTCCGACTCCTGAGCAACTGGCCTCACTGCAAGAAGAAGGTGCTTTCGGTCTCGAGCATTCGGTTCTATCCCACGCTTCGCGTGCGGGCGTGAAACTTCCCGCCTTGCGACTTCGGCGATTCCCGGGCCTCGATAGCATGGAGCGTGAGCAGCGGCACCGCCAAGAGCTGCCGTTCCTGATCCAGACGGTGCACCTCGCTCTCTACGATGAGGCACCTGAGGTCACGTCGCCGTCAAGGATTCGGGTGCTTTGGCAAGACAGTGGCAAGCCGGTGGTGGAAGGCTTTCCAAACCTTGGCGTCTCGCTTTCTCACGTTCACGGGTGGTGCTTGTGTGTGGCTGGAGCCGGGCGTCAGGGCTGCGACCTGCAGGCGATCGTTGGGCGTGAAGAGGAGGACTGGAGGCGCTCGTTCGCTCCCGAGTTGCAGCCTATGCTGTCAGCACTCACGGAGCGGTTCCAGAGCGTCGACGCGGCAGGCACCTTACTTTGGTGCGCCACAGAAGCTTCAACAAAGGCATGCGATGGCTCTCTGCCGACGCTTGAGTTGTTAGGCGCAGGCGACGGATCGGCCCACTTTAAAGCGACCACTTACCAAGAGGCGTTTGGTGTCTACGCCCTCAGCACCTCCCTTGAGGGCGTAGACTACGGCGTAGCTGTTGTCACAGGAGCGATTGGACGGGAACGAAAAGGCCAGCCGGCTCACCCAGCCGAAGCAGCTGCATCGGAGCGCCCGACGCCGCGGCTTAGTCACGTGCGTGAGGTTCTTAGCAAAACCACAGAAGGCACTCAAGACGCGGTGCAGTCTGGGTGGGATGGGGGCGCTTTCTACCGGGATGAGCCTGATATCGGCCCAGCCGGCCAGACCGGGTTCGTTCACCGGTTTCCGCTTACAGCTCAAGATTCCGCGAACCGAAGCCGGAGCGTTTACTTTGCCAACTACGCCAAATGGGCGGGCAAGATCCGGGAACTTGCCGGTATCAACACGCCATCGTTTCACTCTCGGTTCTTCGCGATGCTTGGCTCCAACGAACTGAGCGGTGTGACCCATACGTTCGAGACACAGATTTTCGGCTTTCCAGGTTGGGACGATGTGATGGAAGGTCGGCTCTGGGTGGCCGATGTGTCCGACCACGGATGCGAACTGGTTTGGGATTGGTACCGCGCACCTTACCAGAACCCGGACCAGCTGGTGCAGGTGGCCACGAGCCGGATGAAGGTTGTGGTAGTGGACATTGTTGATCATGGCGAGGTTCGCGTGGGAACCTGGCCCGACTTCGCACGTGGCTACTTGGATTCCATGGCACAAGCCTCAAGAACATCGTCATCAGGGTCTTCGACGCTCATCGAGCACGACACGCTCCCGCAGTTGGGAACGTGTTTCTACGCAGCCAACTCGGGGCCGGGCCAGGGACCGCTTGCTGCACAAGCCACTTTCTCCACCGGCAGACAACACTCAAACTTGGTGGGTAATCTCTACTTCGCCAACTACGTCAGTTGGCAAGGACATCTGCGCGATCAGTTCTTTCATCGAATTGCTCCTGAGCTTGACCGAGAGGATCCTTCATTGGGTGAGCTCCTGTGCTTCTCCTTTGAGACGCAGCATCTTCGGGAAGCCATGCCTTACGATACCATTCGCGCTTTCATGCACATCGAGGAGGTGTATGAGAAGGGCGTGGTCCTCCACTTTGAGTACCTCCGAGTTGAGGAGGATGATTCACTGACGAAGTTAGCTGTCTCCAAGCACCTAGCGGCGTGGGTCACCCTATCCCCTCCTCTGAGCGGGCGAGGCTTACTTCCGCATGCCGTGTCGCACGCAGAGAGTCCTGTCACGAACTATCGCATAGGCTTTCTTCCCGAAGCAGTGCGAGAACGATTGCTGAAGTATGCGCATCTTGAACGAGAGGCGGTCTCCTTCTAGGGCCAACCGGTCTACAGCGGCGGCGCGCGCTCTCGTCGCTCTAGAGAGTTCACCACTGTAGAGCAGTGACCTCATGCCCGGATGTGGGACCAGCGTAAGGCATCCACGCCGAGTTTTGCTTTCCGACCCGATGCCAATCATGCGACACTAGCGCGAGGTATGCGCTGCGGATGGCACTAGGATTGAAGGGATCTCCACCGCGCGAAAGTGCGTCTCCTGTTCAAGTTGGAGGATCGCTGGAACCTCCCATTGTGGCGGGAGAGCAGGATCGGCGCGCGAGCTTCGAAAACTTTCGACGCGTAACGAACGTGGACGGGATTCGTGCAGGCTCGCTGCAAGCGCTCGTCCTTATTCCGCCTTTCGTCTTCCTGGACTTGTTTTTGATTCCGGAGCGCTTCTTCTGGGTCATTCAGTCTCTCCGTGTGACTTGCATCGCTTCAGTCGTGGTTGTGCGAAGAGTCATCGCACGACGCCGCGCGTGGGCCAACAAGCACTCCGACATCATCTGGGCCTCACTCATGTGGCTTATCAGCGGGTTTTGCGATGCATGTGCTTGGGCGCATCGTGGGTACGAATCGCCATATTGTCTTGCTTTGATGTTCATCTTCACCAGCACGGCAACTTCCGTATGCTGGAGGCCGCTCACGTGCGTGATCTTCAACGTGGTTGTGTATCTCACGTACCTTACGCCGCTCATGCTGGGCCTGATCACCATCGACAATCTCGAGGTGGCGGTGGGGTACCAGCTCTTCCTAATCGGCCTCATGGTTCAGACGGTGATGATGCATAGGCGCCGCTACGCCGCCGAAAGCCGCGAGTTTTACAGCAACCAAGACCTTCAGCAGACGAAGGCTACGCTGGAGGGGGCGCTCGCCCGCCTGCAGGAACTCGACCAGCTCAAAAGCAACTTCTTCGCAAACGTTTCTCATGAGCTTCGCACTCCGTTAACTCTTTCCCTTGGACCCATCGAATCTCTCCTGTCGGAGTATCTAGGCTCTTCGCAGCGAACGACGCTAGACATGGTTAGACGCAACCTTCGCCGCCTTCATGGACTGATCAACAATCTGCTGGACTATGCCAAGCTTGAGGCGGGAAAGGAAACGTTGCGTGTCCAGTACGTTCCAATGAAGACGCTGGTCAACAACCTGGTCAGTTCACTTGCCGTTGCCGCCAACACGCGTGGGATACGCGTGACCGCCTCCATGCCTGAGGCGTCCGTTGATGTCTGGGCGGACCGGGAGAAGCTTGAGCGGGTGCTGACCAATCTGCTCTCCAATGCCTACAAGTTCACGCGCGAGGGTGGAGCGATCACAGCTACTGTTGAGCAGTCTGAACATGACGTTGTAGTTTCAGTGAGAGACACAGGAATCGGGATCCCGCAAGAGAAGCTTGGCACCATCTTTGACCGCTTCGCTCAAGCCGATTCCTCCAGCACGAGAAAGTACGCCGGTACAGGCATTGGGCTCGCCATGGTGAAAGAGTACGTTGAACTCCACGGTGGCTCGGTCCTGGTGGAAAGTGTTGAGGGGAGCGGTTCGCTCTTTACGGTGCGGTTGCCGAGAGGGCGGGAACATTATCGAAGCACGGTGGCTGTCGTTGACACCGATGAGGATCTCACAGGGCAGGCATCGGAGGCATCTTGGGTTTCCGAGTTCCTGCCGGAAGACGAACAGATGGAGTCGGAGCCGCCGCTGCCCTCGCTCGCGCCGTCTGCCGGGCCCACCGAGAGCGACCTGCGTGACATTACCAAGGACCAAATTCGAGAGATCGAAGCGAAGCTTGCGGAAGACCCACGCCTGCTCGTGGTGGATGATACAGCGGACATGCGAATATACCTTCGCACCCTTCTGCAAAATGACTACGCCGTGTGGACAGCCCGGGATGGCATCGAAGGACTTGAGAAAGCGCGGCGTCTGTTGCCCGACCTCATCCTCTCGGACGTGATGATGCCGAGGATGGACGGCGAGGAGCTTTGCCGCACAATCAAGCAGGAGTCGGGGCAACTTGCGCGAACGCCGATCGTGCTGATGACAGCTCGCGCTGAGCAGAAGGCGAAACTCGTGGGTCTAGAGCAAGGCGCCGACGATTATCTGTTCAAGCCGTTCAATCCGATCGAGTTACAGTTGCGCGTGCGAAACCTGCTGAGGGAGCGCCGTAAAGACAAAGCGCTCTTCGCCGTGCACCGGAAGCTCGACCTCGCTCAACGCGTCATGGATAAGGATCTCGCGCAGGCGCAGGCTTTCCAGCAGGCGCTACTTCCACAACCGCTTGTCTCAGATCACTTCGACGTACATGCCGTCTACCGTCCCCTTTATGCGGTGGGCGGCGACATCTACGATATCTTCACCCGTTCGAATGGCTCTTTGCGCGTGTGGCTAGCTGACATGGTGGGGCACGGCGTGCGAGCCTCCTTGCGCACGGCGGTTGTGCGGTCGGAGTACGAAAAGCTTAAGCATGACATCGCTTCTCCGGGCGAACTCTTCACCGTGCTTAGTGAGATACTGCGCTGCGGACACGGTCGGGAAGCTTCCTTTTCAGGTATCTGCCTGGACGTGCACATGAACGACGTGGGGGCGGAGGTGCGGTACGCTGCTAGCGGCGACTATTCGCTGTGGAAGGTTAGCGGGGCGGGCGAGATTGCTGAGCTGGCTGGCCGTGGGTCGTACGTTGGGCTTTTTCCTGCAACAGAGTTCCCCACGCTCACGTGCAGCCTTCGAAGAGGATCACGTCTCTTTTGCTTTACAGACGGCATTGAGGAGCAGACGGACGGTGATCAGGAGTCCTTCGATCAAAGGCGGCTCAGCGAAGCACTTGGACGCTCTGCGGCTGCTCCAGACGCTACGGATGCCGTCGAGGGTCTTGTCGAGGCTATGGATGCGTTTCGCCAAGGCGTCCCATGCAAAGACGACATCACCGTCATTGCGCTTGGTCTCAAACCGTCCTGATGCGCCGCCAGATTGAGTGGGCGTCGTGATTGGAGCAGTCCGGTTGATTCACACGCCACTCCGGGAGTACTCTGAACGCGCATGGTCAGTTGCTCCAACAAGCAGATCCGCCGGACAGCTTTGACTCAGGTGCCGCGAACAGTGCCCTTGCAGATCGAGCCGTGCCGCCTGTTTAGGTGATGAGATACCAGGTCCTGCTACCGACCCTTATCGCCTGTGTTGCGTTGCCCGCTCAAGGTGGTGATGCTGTGCAGTTCGGCAACGCTGTGGACGCGGGCAAGCGCACGGAGTGGGGATGGGCCACGCCCAGAATGCCTCTGTGGATGAAGCTCGAGGGCGCTGGCCTGGGGTCGTGCAAGTGATCGGGGTGTTCTAGCTTTGAAGTTGCGCGGTACCGCTTGGGCTGCACCGGTCCGCCGGCCTGCTGCTGACTGAAGCGGCCTCTCTAGAAGCTCGCGCGTTCCTTTGTTGGAGCTCGTAGCTTCGCCTCTGACAATGGCCAAGCCACCGTCTTACAACGGTATGTTCGGCACAGCTTGCGTAGCTCGCAGGAACACTGTGCAGACTCGCAGGAACACTGTGCAGACTCGCAGGAACACCGTGCAGAGCAGGGGTCGGGCTGGCGGACCGGGACGGTGGTGCGCTACGCGCGCGAGCGATACCCTGCTTGATGTGGTAGATCCACGCGCGATGACAGGTTCTGTGCCTCCTGGCCCACCCTTGGATGAGTCAACTTCTTCCGGAGAGGATCAGCCCCAGGTTCTCGCACCTCTGGGGCCTCCACCTCACGACGCGGTGGGAGGTCCCGTTGCTGCAGAACCGCCTCTGCGGCCACCACCCCCACTTCCTGCTGAGGAGGGTAGTGAGCGGACGCATCCGTCAACGCCGCAAACGCCTCCATCCGCCGTAGAGACGGCTCAGCCTCCTGCCTCTCTCGCGCCAGCGAAAACAGAGCCACTCGCCCTGCTTTCGCTGGCTCTCGGCATCTTCAGTCTGACTACAGGATGCTGCTGTGGGCTTTTTGGCGCCGGTCTCTCCACCGCATCTATCGTAGCGGGGATTCTTGCCATCAGGAGGATCGACAAGGCGCCACGGCGGCTCGCGGGAAGAGGGATTGCAACAGCTGGTGTGGTGGCCGGCGCAGTCGGCCTTGGCCTCAACGTCGTTTCCCACTTCCTTCGCGCGAGTAACTACCTTTACGATCAGGTGCCCTGGTGGTGAGCCTGCTGACGGTTGCTAAGCTAGGTTAATAGTTGAGCAAGATTAGCTCACATCATTGGCGGAGAGGCGCGCTAGACCCATCTGTGCGCAGCGGAATCGACGAAAGAGAGACCCTGCGCTGAGAACGGCTTGCAGGGCTACCTTCTACGGCGCGACCGGTCTCGACATCCTTCCACGGTAATTGGAACACGTTTCGTGGAACATCGTGCGGCCTCAAGTTTGAAGGTAGTCGGTGCAGCCGACCTCGCGGTCCTCCGATCAGGCCAATGCCGTTCACTTAAGCCATTTTCCGGCTTTCTTCCTCGTGAACCTAGTTCTTTAGAAGATGGCCTCACGTAGATGAGCTACGCTCCGGTTTTTCCAGAATCGCAGGACGACCGCAGGGAGGACGAGAACTCTGGCGGGGGCGCTCGAGCACTGACTCAACTGAACAACATCGGTGTTTAAGTCACTGGCATTGCTCCGATCAGGCGGTAGACCCCCCGCGTTCTGCGACAGCCCTGCTAACGTAGAAACGCGGATGAACCGCTGCCGCTACCTGAGATGGAGCCGGTGCCGCCACCTGAGCCGCTACCTGAGATGGAGCCGGTGCCGCCACCTGAGCCGCTACCTGAGATGGAGCCGGTGCCGCCACCTGAGCCGCTACCTGAGATGGAGCCGGTGCCGCCACCTGAGCCGCTACCTGAGATGGAGCCGGTGCCGCCACCTGAGCCGCTACCTGAGATGGAGCCGGTGCCGCCACCTGAGCCGCTACCTGAGATGGAGCCGGTGCCGCTACCTGAGATGGAGCCGGTGCCGCTACCTGAGATGGAGCCGCTATTCGCGGAGAGCTCTTTCTGACTAAAGCAGACGCCAAGGTCGGAATCCGCCTCCGCGTCACTCTCACAGGCGCCTTGAAGGTCTGAGCTGGAAGTGCTGAGGCAGGAGCTGCGTTCCGGGGTGCCATTGCACGTATCTTCTTCCGTAACCGTGCAGCTGAGCGTGCAGCGACCGCAGATGCAATCGTAGGATCCACCGCATTCCGTTGGCGAATCGCATTTCAACATGAAGTGCGTCTGGCTGTCTTCCGTGGTGGTTTCACCGCACGACCAGATAATCAAACTGAACGCAACGATGCCGTAGGTGTATGGAAACTTTCTAATTATTCTTTTCATTCTGTGTTCTCCGAGCTGACGTAATAGTGTCCAACGTAGTGGGTGTGTTTTTGGTGGTGATCTGGAAGTGGAGTGGCTTCGTTGTGGGCGCGCACTTCTTCCCAGAGCGTCTGCAGGCGATCACGCGCATCGGTCAGCAGTGCCTGTACCTGCGCCTCGTACGGGTGGCCCGGGTAAATGTCGAAAGAGAAGGTGCTGCCTCCTATCGCGGGGGGAGAATCGCTCCTGAGGGTGCGAAGTTTAGCTGCTATGGTACAGGCAACCGCCTGAAAGTGGTCGATGACTGATGCTTCCCAGCCTTCGTCGCTCCCGAGTGGGATGACGCAGTGTCGTGCCTCGTAACCCTGCTCGCCGCGCTGCACCGTGCCATCCTTCACGAGGGCATCAACTGCTTCGGCGAGTTGATCGGTGGGGATCGACAACATCTTCTGTAGGTTCTCATCGCTGGTCGGGCCATGGCGATAGATGGCTTGCCACGCCATCGCCTTACTGGCTTCTTCTCCACGCTCCTCCTCGCGGTCGGGCGTGATGCGGTAGGTGACGCTTCGATTCCGTCCAGAGCGCGTCAGTAGTTGACTTTCCACCTGGTCGTTGAGAATGCCGCGCACGAGGCACTCATCGTCGCGAGGAAAGGCAGCAAGCACGTCTTGTAGGCGAAACTTCTGTTGCCGTTGCGCGTAGGCGTAGAGCGCCGACCACAGCGATTCACCCTCTTCAGATTGGCTACAAGTCAGGCGCTGCATCTTACGCTGGTAAGAACGCACCGCCATGCCGAACATGTCAGCTGCAACCTTCCTTCCGAGCCCGAGCTCCTCGAGCTGCTTAGAAAGGCTTATGAATACCTGGTCTGAAACCTCGCCGAGCGGCGCTCGGATGCCCCCGGTGGTTGCGATCTGAGCGATGAGCACCGTCGTCTGCGAGACAATGGCATCGAGGAGAGGCTTTAGATTCATAGTAGGTGTTTTAGCGTACGATGGCGATGAGGTTCAGGTGACCAAAAGGTCATCCCCTATTTTGTGACTGACACGAGCGCAGCGTGATGAGCGGTGATGTGCATCCAGAAGATAAGTTTAAAGCTGACAGCGGTGGCTCAGCCGAGCTTGAAAGGGCCCTTGGCGGCGGCGGTGCAAGATCACGGCTGAAGCGCCTCTGATGGTCGCGAGACAAGCCAAGTCGGGATGGGCGCCTCAATCGGGACAAACGCATGCGGTGATTTTCTCAGTCCCCATGGCTGCGAGGAGCGAAGCGGGACGGCATGCTCTCGAAGATCTTGTCGGTCGGCGGCGATGTGGCTAGAGTGAATCCCCATGTCAGTCACCAAAGTAGCGATGGCAACTCGAGTTCCGGCGGCAGGTGAGCCACCTAAGATGATTGAAGAGTACATTGGACGGGTCAACACCCAGGACGAGAGAGTGAGCGTGGCGGTGATGAGCTCTCCCGTAGGATGGAAAGAGCCAGGCCAGCGCCCAGAGTTCACAGAATACACGCTCGTGCTTGAGGGCATCCTTACGGTGGAGCATGAGCACGGCACCTTCGAGGTGGCGCCCGGTCAAGCCGTGGTGGCGGAAGCGGGAAGCTTTGTGCGTTACAGCACGCCCAGCAGTGCAGCGAAGTATGTTGCCATTTGCTTGCCCGCTTTTTCGCCCTCAACCGTGCAGCGTGAGGCGAGCGAGCGTTAGCGTTGGGAACGATCCCCACACCACCTCGGTGAGCGGCTGAGGCATCAGCGGCACTGCTGTTGCGCCGCAAGAGCACTGCGCCGCAAGAGCACGTTTGTAAAGCATCCTTTACAAACGTGCTCTTGGGGCGAGAACGCCTCTAAGACAACTCTGCCGATCGCCCATCCCGCTAAGGTGCCGCATCGACCTGATGCGGTTGCCCTATCCATGCATCAAACACGCGGCGCTCTGGTACCTCCCGCAGGCCGTGGGGTCATGTCGCACTGACCCACTGAGGGGGCACCTGGGTGCGTGAGGAAAGAGTCTAGCCGATGCACAACCTCTGGAGTGGATCCAGTTCACCTCCTCGGAAAGCCTGTCTTCCTGGTCCGAAGCCACCGACCGGTCACGCGCAATGTGTGCAGGACGTTGCACACGCCCTGCGCAGCGTCGTGCACAGGCATGTGCCGGTGGGGTGCCAATCTGCTTCTTTTTGCCTGAAATTTTGGCGGTATGGCTCTTGCGCTTGGCACCTTCTGTCGCCGCTGCGGATGCCGCGGACGGCCCAGTAAACGATCTACCAGAAGGAGCTCCACATGTTCAGACGTCATTTCAGATCCACCTCAGCTAGTTGTGTCGCTCAGAGTAACAGGCTCAGCACCCGTTATGGCATGGCTGCTTGCCTCGCCATCCTTTCTGCGCTTGCAGGACCCGCCTCCGTAGCGTGTGCCGAAGCGAAGGAACGGCCGACGTCGCTGATCGGCCGCCTCGACTTAGGCTTGGGAACGCTGATGGGTGAGAGCCGTTTCGCGGGTGGGGCTTCCGTTGACCTGACGACGTGGGGCCGAGGCAGTCCCGGCTTGGCGTTGCTTGTGCGGCGTGGAGGAGTAGGCATTTTCAGCGATCATCTGACCACCACGTCGCTGCAGCCCGGAGTGGCGTGGGCCCTTGGCCGCGGGAAGTGGTGGTTGCTCAGTACGCGTCTAACTGGAGGTCTCGGGTTCTACGAGTACCAATCTGGTTCAGACGGCATCTGCTGGTACGAACCGTGCCGTAGAGACGACGATTCGGCTTCAGAGCAGGGCGTGGAGTTTCTCGTTGGCGGCGACCTTGGCGTGCTGTTACACGCGTCGATACTCGCATTTGACCTGCGTTTGCGACTGGAAGCCGGCACCGCCGGCCATCTTTCGGCCACTGCTGGCTTGGGCGTTGGAGCTGCTTTCTAAGATTAGGTGTATGCTGTTCTCTGTGTTCTCCTCTCCCACCGCAGCGGAGTGGCTCGCTTTGGCTACGGGCGGCGCTCAGTTTGCTTTAGCCGCGCTAGGGTTCTTCGCGGCCAAACGCAGCCGCTTGGCGCTGAGCTTGGCTATCTTGTGCCTCACGCTTGGAGGGTGGAGCACGGCCAATTGGCTTTTCAACCGCACCTCAGTGCTCTTCTGGAACTGGTTGGATGTGACGCTGGCGCCGTTAGCGTTGGTTGGTGCCTTCGACCTGGTGCTCGTCTTCGTCGGCCGGAGCACCGCTTTTATGAAGCTCTTTGGAGTGATAGCGGCAGGCAGCTTGATCTTGAGCCTTTCCGCGGTGGGACGGCTCTTCCCCGGATCAGCCCTTGATCGCGTGCACCGCAGCATGGCGTGGCCGCTGATCTTCCTGTCGCTTCTGGCCGTGGTGTTTGTGGTGTCGCTCCGCCTTTTGGTTCGCCATTTGAGGCGTACCGCAGGTGACGAGGAGCGTGTACGCACGGTGGTGCTGCTTGCTGCGCTTTGGATTGGAGTCACCACCAACGCAACGGAACTCTTCGGCGCGCTCGGTGTGGAGGTCCTCCGCCTTGGCACGGTCGGCAGCTTGGTCGCGGCTCTTCTTCTCTGGGTAGCTGTCGCTCGGCTCCGCTTGCTGGAGACGCCGCTGCTCGGTTGGAAGGTATCCACAGGTGCAGGCGCTGTTGCTCTTGCAAATCTGATCGCCCTAATGGTAGGTGCGGCCTTCGTTGCTCCACTGCTTCTCCCATCGCGCGGTCACACCGAACCTTCCGTTGTGTTGATGGCGCTTCTCTCGCTTGTGCTGCTCAGCGTGGCGGGGACTCGCATGCTGACGCACGTGCTGCGTGAGCTGCGCGCAAGGATGCGGTTCGCATGGCTCGGGCGGCTCTCCGCTCAAATGGCGCATGACCTAAACAATCCTCTGATGTCGATGAGCGCCACACTTGATTACCTGCAGGAAGAGCGGCGCCGCGGCCGGCCCCTCGAAGCACAAGTAAACAAGCTCGATCAACTGCAAAGAGAGGTCCAGCGACTTTCGAGGTCTGTGGAAACTTACCGACGCTTTGGGAGCATGCAGCTGCGCCACGACGCGCTTATCATAGAGCCACTCTTCCAGCAGCTTGCTGATTTCTCGCGACGCACCGGGAATGTGGATGTGGAGCTGAAACCGCCAAGCCCCTCGCTAGCTATCACGGCAGACGTCGACCTTGTGCGAGCAGCTCTCGAGAACCTCGTGCGCAACGCGCTTGATGCGATGCCCGAAGGAGGCTGCTTAGTTCTGCAAGCCGTTGAGGAAGACAAGATGCTAGAGCTGACGGTGGCAGATTCAGGACGTGGGATGAGCCAGCGCGAGCTGGATGTGGCACGGCGAGGGGTGCGGACGGAGGGCGACGGGACTGGCTTGGGGCTTGCTTTCGTGCAGCAAGTCGCCGTCTTGCATCGCGGCAAGCTCACACTCAGCAGTCGCAAGAACGAGGGCACGCGCGCTACAATGGCACTACCTTTGGCGCCATGAAACGAATCTTCCTAGTGGACGACGACGCGAGCGTTGGTGAGGCGCTCGGCAACTTGCTTAGGCAGGCAGGGTTCGCCTGCGAGACCTATTTGTCAGGCGAACGCGCTGTGCGGGCGCTGCAGGGCGCGGGTGGAGACGCAGACCTGATCATCACCGACGTGAAAATGCCGGGCATCAGTGGCATGCAGCTGCTTGCACGGGTACGTGAGAACTGGCCGGAGATACCGGTTGTCATGCTGACTGCGCACGGAAGCGTGCCGCTTGCGGTGGAGGCGATGCGTCGAGGCGCCGTGGATTTTTTGCTCAAGCCGTGTGAGCGAGAAGTGCTGCTCGTTGCTGTCGAAAGTGCGCTGCTAAAGTCGCCGCAACAAAGCCATCATCAAGGGGACATTTGGCCCGGTATCTCCCCGGTGATGCGGGAGCTGGCTGCCAAGGTGGCACGCACAGCACGCAGCGGCGCAACGGTGATGATCCGCGGCGAGAGTGGAAGCGGAAAGGAGCTGGTGGCGGCGAAGGTGCACGAGCTGAGCGATCGCGGAGAGCGCGAGCTGGTGGTGGTTGACTGCGGCGCTCTGCCAGAGAATCTGATCGAGAGCGAGCTGTTTGGTCACCAGCGGGGAGCGTTTACCGGAGCCAGCGCAGACAAGCCTGGCCGCGCGGAACTTGCTGATCAGAGCACGTTATTTCTTGACGAGGTGGGCGAGCTTGCATTAACGGTGCAAGCGAAGTTGCTTCGTCTACTGCAGCGCCGTGAGTTTACGCGGGTTGGGGGGACGCGTCCGCAGACCGCAGACATTCGTTTCGTTTCTGCGACCCATCGTGATCTCGAAGCCATGGTGCGTGAAGGCTCCTTCCGGGAGGACCTTTACTTCCGGCTGAACGTGGTGCCCTTGCGCGTTCCTTCGCTCAGGGAGCGCAGCGAAGACATCATTCCGCTAGCGCAGCACTTCCTATCATCGCTTTCTGCGCGCTATCAGCGTCCTGCCCTCGCGCTAGAAGAGTCAGCCTCTGAGGTGCTATTGACACACACCTGGCCTGGGAATGTGCGGGAACTGCAGCATGTGATGGAGCGGGTGGTGGTCCTGTGCGAAAGCGAGGTGCTGGACGCCGATGAACTAAGGAGGCATCTTCCCTCGTCTCATCAACCGGGAGGGCGCGTAGAAGATGCTACAAGCTCGATGAGCAAACATGTTGAGCACGCCGAGCGGGAGGCGGTTGTGCGAGCGCTAGAGCAGAGCAACCAAAACAAGACGCTCGCTGCTCGCTTGCTGGGAATCAGCAGGCGCACGCTTTACAACAAGCTCCACGAGCTCAACATTGAGCTGCGTGGTGGATGAGAGGCCGACGCAACAGCGCAATGGAGGCGAGACGGTTGTTGCATCCGAAGAGATCAGGCGCGATGTGGCGCTGGTGTCGGGTGCGAGCCGCGGAATTGGTCTTGAGTTCGTTAGGCAACTTCTTTTGCAGAAGCGGACGGTTGTGGCGACGTGCCGCAATCTGGACAAGGCACGCACGCTACAGCAGCTCCAGCAGTCCTACCCATCCACGCTCTCACTGTTGCGTCTCGACGTAACCGACGAGAGCACCATCGAGGCGGCGGCAGATCAACTCAGACAAGCTGAGTTCATTCTCAGCCTCATTCTCAACGTGGCGGGCGTGCTTCATGACGAGGTGGCTCAACCGGAAAAGAAGCTAGCCTCCGTTTCCTCCGCCAGTTTGCATCACGTCTTTGCCGTCAATGCCTTTGGTCCGCTACTGGTGGCGAAACACTTCGCGCCGCTGCTTACGCGAACGGGCCGTGGCGTACTGGCGAGCCTTTCGGCACGTGTGGGAAGTATCGGCGATAACCGTCTCGGTGGCTGGTACGCCTACCGTGCTTCCAAAGCGGCGCAGAACATGTTCACGAAAAACTTGGCCATCGAGCTAGCGAGGACGCATCCCAACGTCATCGTGCTGGCACTCCATCCCGGAACGGTCGACACCGCGCTCTCCAAGCCCTTTCAGCAACGGGTTCCGAGTGACAAGCTCTTCACCACGGAGAGGGCGGTCGGCAGTCTTCTCAAGGTGGTGGCGCAAGCTAGGGCGGAGGACACCGGTGCGTACCTTGACTACGACGGCCGGCATATTGAATGGTGACTTGGCGTTTCCATCTAGAACCGCCTTCGGGCGCACAACACGACGGATTGAGATGCACTCGTGGACGTGGAGGCGCTTGTGGACGTCGGGGCCAGAGCGTTCTAAACCGACTGTATGGTTGTACGCTCCCAAGAAGATAGGTTCGCACGCGCCAAACTCCTAATGGACGATGTGCATCGTCAAGATCCGCGCCCCGCTGCCGGTGCAAACAGCCCATCCACGGAGTCGTTGCTTTACGCCCGCCGCATGTTGGAGACACTGGGCTGGCACGAACCGGAGGCCTCGATCGCGCTGCGCCTAGCCGCCTACGCCCAACACATCGGACGGTGGCAGATCGCACGGGAGAGCTACCCTGAGGGTCGTTCGGGTTACCTCCGGTGGCGCATCCGCTTGGGGCAGCTCCACGCGGAAATCGCCATAAGCTGCTTAGCTGAAGCGGGTTACGACGACGGAACACAAGAGAAGGTGGCGCGCCTGCTGCGGAAGAAGGGGCTGGGGCACGACCCGATGATGCAGACGCTGGAGGACGTCATCTGTCTCGTCTTCCTGCAGCACTACCTCGATGACTTTGCTGCCAAACATCTGGAGGATAAGATGATTAACATCTTGCGCAAGACCTGGCGGAAGATGACGGAGCAGGGGCATCAAGCGGCGCTCAAGCTTCCGCTCTCGCAGCAGGCACAGGTTCTTGTTGAAAAAGCGCTTGAGTCCGCTCAATGATGAATAAGCTGATTCGCCGAGTTGCAGATAGCTTCGTGCCCCGCGTGGGCTTCTTGCCAAACCCAAGGCATTAGGACGCGACGCTTTCTGCAATCTCTCTGCATCCGCGGCGCCCCTCGCCCAGGCAGAACCACCTACCACGCTCATAGAAGGATTGGCATCGCTTTCGAGTGTGTCATTGTGACACAGGCGAGGCAGTTAGTACGGCTTACCGCCGCTCCCTTCTTCGGGTGGAGAGGAGCAGGAGTCGTAGATGAGTCGTTTTAATGCCCGCTGCAGGGTCTAAAGAAAATCAGATGTGCGCGAGGCTACCACTGGCACGCACCTTGCTCACTGGCTCCCCGTTACTCATGCGCAGGTGCAGGTGTTGCCTCGGCGACCTGATAATCTGCGCTACCGATTTAGAAAGGCGGTCTACATGACACTCCGAGCAATCTCTGACTATTCATCAGCTAAGTTCGACGAACATACGCACGATCTGCGAGGCTCCACTTTGCACCTTCGCGATTCAAACGAGAAGGCACGCGTGGAGGACCTCATCGTCGACGAAGGGGGCGGTGTGCGTTACCTTGATGCGAAGTTCTCCTTCGGGCATCGGCTGGTTCCAGTGGGCTACGTGCGGTCGCTACCAAACTCCGGCATGCTGACGACGCGAGGCATAGGCGCTGCGGAACTCAAAGGTGCACCAGCCTACGAACCTGGGAGAAGCAAGTTAGAACAGGTTGAGGAGAAGCTTCACAGCTACTACGACAGTCACGACGATAGCGACTCCACCTACTCGGGTCCGGAATACCGTGGAACGGGCTGGCGTTCAGGCGAGGATCGAAAGGTCGACTTTGTCGAAAAGCTTCACGACTATAAAGTTGCTGACCACAGCCAAGACCCACGGGGTTGGCGAGTTATCGACGAGAATCAGAAGGAAGTAGGCAAGGTTGACCATCTTGTGGGCGATACCAAGTCGATGAAGGTGACCCACCTGGTGCTCAAACTTGACTCAAGCCTGGCCAAAGATGAGCGGTATACGATGATCCCCGTCGGTTACGCCGACCTCGAGGGTCGCCGTCAGACGGTGGTAATGCGCGGGATTGACCAAGCGATGCTGCTTTCGCTCCCAGTCTACAGCGAGGATAAGCTGCGTGGCTCCCTAGTTGGGGATACACGTGCTGCTCTTCGCAACCGCTCGAGCGAGAAGCGCTATAGCTCGCCGCGTTACTCAGACGATGCTCTTTCGCGGCACGAGGAAGACTTGCGAGTGCAACGTGCTGAAGAAGAGCTGTTGGTAGGCAAGCGCGCGCTCGAGGGAGCGGTGCACGTCAAAAAGACCGTGGATAAAGAGCAGGTAAGTGAGCGTGTACAGCTCCGTGATGACTCGGTCGAAGTCGAGCGGCATGCGGCTACGTCGGCGGATACGAAGGCGACGATCGGCGAAGACGAGATTCGCATTCCCGTAGTGAAGGAAGAGGCCGTCGTCATGAAGCAGCCGGTGGTCAAGGAAGTGCTGGTGGTTAAGCGTCACCGAGGCACGCGTAACGAGCAGGTGCAGGATTCTGTGCGTAAGGAACGCGTTGAGGTAGAGCGCGAGGGCGCAGCGCGACAGGGCAATCGCTAGGTAAAAATAGGGCAATCGCTAATAGAAAGGAAGCTAACTCATGGCAGAAATTGATCTCGAAAAGAAAAAGGGGTTTCCCTGGATCTGGCTGCTAGCTGCAGCTCTCCTTGTGGGTGTTCTCGCGTTTTTCCTCTGGGGAGGAGAAGAAGTCGCTGAAGAAGCAGAGGTGGTTGACCCAACCGAGGAACCCTTGGAAGAGGAAGAAATTGTGGAGGAGGATGTTGATCCTGCAGCCGCTGCTGGAGCAGCAGCGGGCATGCTCCCTATCGCTGCGATTCTAAGCGACCCGCAGCAGTGGACCACGAAGGACATCTCGGGCAAGGCGAAGGTACTGCAGGACCCGACGGACAGAGGTTTCTGGATCGAGCAAGAGGGGAAAAAGTTGTTCGTACTCATTGATCCCGCCGGACCTCCGGGCTCCGAGTCCAAGCCCAATGTTGAAGAGAATCAGATGCTCTCGATCAGTGGAGCCAAGCTGATGATGAAGGACCAGGTCGATTCGGTCAGCGGTAATCTTGATAAGGATTCCCGCGAGATCATCGCGAGTCAGGACGCGTTCCTGGTGGTGGACGAAAAGAACCTCACCATCTTGTAGCGCATCAGCGTAGCTCGACCCCCGCGGGTTCCCGCCCGAGGTCTGCTTTCGTAGGAGTAGCAGGCGCGTGCGGAGCCCGCGGGGTTTTGCGTTGCGGCAGGGTATGTGTCTGCACCATCCAGGGCACGCAATCCATCGCGGAGGAGAGCTGGAGCGGCTGGGATAAGCTGGAGCTTCTAATAGAGATGAAAGTGCGCTGAGATGCAACGCTGGCTCGTGAAGTCCGAACCCAACGCCTTCAGCGTGGATGATTTGGCTCGCGAGCCGGACCAGACCACGCCGTGGGAGGGCGTGCGTAACTTTCAGGCGCGTAACTTCATGCGGGCCATGAAAAGGGGCGACCATGTGTTTTTTTACCACTCCAGTTGCTCCGAGCCCGGCGTGGTGGGGGTGACGAGGGTGGTGCGGGAGGCGTACCCAGACGACACCGCTTGGGATGCCAAAAGTCGCTACTTCGATGCGCGTTCAACTTGTGACAAGCCGCGCTGGTATCGGGTGGACATCCAACTCAAGCACAAGCTACGCCGCGTGATCCGGCTTGCGGAGCTCAAGCAGCAAAGTCTTGGCGACTTCGCCCTTACCCGCCGCGGCAATCGCCTCTCGGTCATGCCGGTGAGCGAGGAACAGTGGAAGCAGGTGTTGAGCCTGGAGTAGGTACGACAGAAGCGGCTAGCTTGCGCCCTTCGGAACTCGAAAAGTTCAGAGGCCGTCTGACGTGGAACGAATAGTGCATCTAGACTGGAGGATGCAGCGAACTTACTGCGCCCTCGGTCTCATCACGACGCTATCTGGTCTGGCTGCTTGTCAGTCCGCACCCTCGGAGAGTACAGTCACCGCGAGTTCATCGCATCAGCGTTGTGTCCCGGACTGTCGCGCATATGCCGAACTCAATCCCGAACATCCTATCGACTGTGAAGCGTTGTGCGTAGACGCATCCGATTCTGCCGAGACGCAGAAAGCGAAACTGATCGGACAGATACTGCAAGAGGAAGCCAAATGTCCCTTTTTGTATTCTCCCAATCAGCTTGAAGACGACCCGAATGAAATAGACGTCGCCACCATACGATCGCGGAACTGGGGTATCCTGTTGATAGACATGCAGGTTGGTTATTTCCCCTACCTCAATAACGACAGTTTCATGCAGGGCGATGGCTGTCGGGTCGGGCGCGCCATACAGCACATGGCATGGGTTATTGAGTATGCAAATCTCTCTGGCATTCCGGTTGTCGTTGCGGAGGTCGTATTCAGTGACCCTGCCGAGCAGCAGACTATCGAGCCACTAAGAACCCTCGTCGAACGTAATCCGCGGCATGTCTACGTCGAGAAGACTTCGGCTGATGCCTTCGCGAGTGGAGAACTACAGACGGTTCTTGATGAGCTCGGCGTCGATGCCCTCGTGCTCGGGGGAGCGAATGATTTTGCCTGCGCCCGAGCGTCGCTCCAGAGCGCTGCAGAGCTCGGATATTCCACGATCACTGCAAGAAACTTCGTGACCAACGCGTTTATCGACGACATGACCGAAGAAGGCTATCAGCTGTACGACGAGCTGTCGCTCCACTACCTCAAAAACATCGGAGTGATACTTCCAACTATCCAGTACGCGCCGCCGAACCGACCTGATGCGGGCTCTGTATCCGTGCCACACTGAACAAGGGCGGCATCACGGGCCGACACCTTCCGGTGAAGTATGCGGGGGACCGGTCCGCAAACGGATATGCCGATGCTTGAATCCGGCTCTCATCCGTCTGTTTCAACGGTTCCTGCAGAAAACCGAACGGGCCCTCCACCGCCGCTGGCGTACGAGTATGGGTTGAAGCCCTCGACGAAGGCGTAGCGACCGCTCTAGCTAACAGTGGCTACGTCCTCTGCTCTGGAGCCTGACGGACTACCTCGAGGAAGCACGATCCGTAGGAGTTGAGCCGCGCCGGGCCCATGCCATGCACGTGGGCTAGGGCCTCCGGACTTGCGGGCTTGGCGGCGGCGATCTCCTTGAGCGTCCGGTCATGGCAGATCACGTAAGCTGGCACTCCTGCTTTACGCGCCAGGTCGAGGCGCGCCTGCCGCAAGGCATCGTAGAGGACGTGGTCATAGTCGAGGGCAGCTTCCTGCGGTGCCGCATGTCGTTCAGGACGCGTCGGAGTGTGGACCGGCAACAGCACACGCACAGGTGCCTTCCCCTGCATCACGTCCCAGCCCTTCTTAGTCAGCTTCGCTACAGGATACGTGGGATCACTAAGCGTGACGAGGTCTGCGGTCACCAGACGGCGCAGCAGAGCCATGATCCACGTTTTGGCGTGCGACTTGAGGAGTCCATGCGTGCTCAGTCGATCTAGGCTGAGGCGCGTCATCCGCTTATCCTCTGCGCCGCGCAGCATGTCGGCGATCGCTCGTAAGCCCACGCGTCCCTTGCATCGGGCTACGCCGGCTAAAGCCTGACGCACAACGAGCATCTCCTCCTCAGAGGCTTGCTCCGCTTCGGCAGAGCGTGCATCAAAGTTCTCGCACACATCGCAATGGCCACATCCGCCGAGGAGCTCTTGCTCATCCTCGAAGTAGCGTAAGATGAAGTCATGCCGGCAGCTTCCCGCCTCAACGTAGCGGATGAGGTCTAAGAAGAGTTGCCATTTGTGCTGATTGGCACTCTCTGAGGCTTCTTCATCTCCCCCGCTAAGTAGAAGCTTGCGCAACGGAAAGTCGCTCATTGACGTAAGCAAGAGTCCATGCGCCGGTTGCCCATCCCGACCTGCGCGACCAACTTCTTGATAGTAGGCTTCAATCGAACCCGGCGCCTGGACATGCACGACGAGGCGAATATCCGAGCGATCGATGCCCATGCCAAATGCGTTGGTTGCCACCACAACATCCAGAAAGCCTGCAGCAAAGGCGTCCGCGACTCGCGTTCTCTCTTCGGGCGCGAGGCCGCCGTGATACACCCCCGCCCGCCACCCGCTGCGCGCGAGTTCATCCCCCCACTGCTGCGCGGTGCGGCGGGTTTGTGCATAGAGAATCGCACCGCCTCGTGGCGCAGATGGTTGTCCTAATTGTGTGTCTAAGGCTTCGAGCGCAGCCGCCTTGCGCTGCTTGGAGCTATCTTCAAAGCGCGCTGCTAAGTGCAAGTTGGGCCTGGCAAAGCCACGCAAGACAACTGTGCCTCCTGCGCCTGCCATACCTAGACGCTCTTGAATCTCTTGCCTTACCTGCGGAGTGGCTGTTGCCGTGCACGCCAGCATCCGCGGCGCTTGCAAGGCATCAAGCGCCTCAGTCATCCTCAGGTAGTCGGGCCGAAAATCGTGTCCCCACTGCGAGATACAGTGCGCTTCGTCGATGGCGACCATGCTTAGCTGAAGCCGCCGAAGCTGCGCCAGCGTGTGGGGGTGGTTGAGCCGCTCGGGCGCTAAGTAAGCCAGTTCGTACGCTCCCTCAAGCAGTGCCCGTTCCCGTCGGCGGACCTCCTCGGGGCTGAGCGTTGACGAGAGCCACGTCGCAGCAATGCCCCGTTGCTGTAGCGAACGCACCTGATCCTCCATCAAGGCGATCAGGGGCGAGATCACCAGGCAAGTTCCTTCAAGCTCCGTGGCTGGGAACTGATAGCAGAGCGATTTGCCTCCACCGGTCGGCGCCACCACCAAAACGCGTTTGCGGTGCGTCAGCAGCGCTTCGATCGCATCCTTCTGCCAAGGATGGAACTCCGGCAAGCCAAACCGCAGAGAAAGGCGTTCTTCCAGACTACCCACGAGATCTGCAGCGTACGTCATCCTCCACCAAGCGCACGTGGGAACGTGCGAAACCACCGCGCACGGCGGCCGTCGGCTCCGCGCGCCCGGCGGCGCGGCGCTAGGTGTTGGACCAGCGTAAGCCTTGCTTCCCGCTGCCCGTTTGCAGATCTAGGTGCACGACTAATCGCGCTCCGGTGGGCCAGTGCGCTTCGCTGTAACTGCGCGGGGAGTTTGCGTCGACTATGTCTCCTGCAATCCCGGTCTCCTGCAATCCCGGCGCTCGCATGCACGACCTCGTCTACAATTGACTTGTCAGGGACTGGTCGGACACGGTGTTTGGGACCGCACGCAGAGCACCTCGATCCATCCGCTTTGGAGGCGTACTTACCTTACTGTACCAGTATATTTTGGGGGGATGCAGAAGCTTCAGACAGCCTTTGGTGGCGTCACGCTCGCGCTCCCAAGCGTCCGCACCGGCGCACTTAGTCAGGAGTGACTCCACGATGCTTGGCGAGGCACTCTTTCAGGTCGTCGGTTGGCGACCAGCCGCATGTCCTACCTGGCTGAAGTTTGCAGGTGGCGGTCCAGTAGCACTTGTATTCCGGCTTCCACTCGCACGTAGTTATCGGCTCTGTGCTGCCCCTCTTGGCGCATGTGGAGTGTGAGCAGCCGCCCGATCCACAGGTCGCATCTCCGGGCCACTCCTTGTCGATGAACATGTCTTCGCATTTACCTTCAGAGCGGATGGACATGCCAACGTAATGCGCCAAGCACGTGTTGCCGTAGGTCTTGCCGTCGCACCCGCACACGGGGTTGTACGCTGAGAGACAAGAGAGCGGCCTGAGCAGGCAGACGGAGAATCCAGGCGCGACTCCACACTCGCTGCGCGTGTCGTAGAGGCAGAACTGATCCTCGGAACACCCACCGGCGCTGCACCCCCGTTGAGTTGCGGCGAAGATGGCTTGATCATCTTCCGCTTCTGTGTCGTCGTTCTCTTCCGGCGCCGCAACTTCGTCGACTTCATCGACTTCTTCCACGGAAGCGCGTTCCGCGCGGGAAGGCTCCGTCCTCACCTCACTGGTGATAGCGTCGCCTTCTCCTGAGCGGTCGATGCTGCACCCAAAGCTGATGCTGCATACGAGCATGGCAACCATTCCGCTGGGCCGACCTCGCATCCAATGGCTCGTTCCGATCGGTCTGCTACTTATTTCGGAACCTGAGCGCAGTAGAAGCATCAATACATTATATCGACTCTCACGACTAGCTCAAGGGTATCAGATATTTGTGCATGTTACTGCCTTACTTCCTCACACACTCTGCTACTCACGCGGGTCACCTTACTTGCCCGCAATGGAGGCGGCCATGTGCGCAGTGAAGCTGCCTCTCGTCCGATGCGCGTTTCGCCGGCGATCTTCAGTCCCTCTGTTGCAAGGAACGCAGCATGGCTGGCGCGCAGCATGGCTGGCGCGCGGCATGGCTGGCGCGCGGCATGGCTGGCGCGCGGCACAAGGTTGCCGCGCGAGCTTGCAAGTTGGAGTCGACGCGCTCCGCCCCTAGCGATGCTACCCGAGGGGCGAAGAACAGGGGCGGGAACCGCGTATTGCCCTTAGCGAAGGTTGCCCTTACAGACGGCTACCTATAAACGGCGTCCTGTGAGGCATTCCTGAAGTTCTGCAGTTGGGGTCCAGCCGCAGGCTCCGTCTTCTTGCCTCTCGCAGGTGGCAGTTCTGTAGCAGACGTACTCGGGCTTCCACTCACATGTGGTGACCACGTCACCACCATCTGCACCGGTACAGAGTTGGCGAGAACAACCCCTCACTTTGCACTGTGGAGTGGGCGGCCTCGGATCCTCACCGCCGGCCGCTTCACATGCGCCTGAAGCGCGGACCGAAACCTCCGACTGTTTGGCGGTGCAGGCATTGGGATAGGTCTTCCCGTTGCAACCGCATACGGGGTCGTAAACCTGCAAACACGCTTCGGGCTTCTCCTCGCAGCGGGTAAGCTCTGGAACGGCCCCACACGCCCCGTCCGGCTCGTGAAAGCAAAAGTGGCCTTCTTGACAAATCTCTTCGTCGCTGCCGCACGTGGCCTCGGTGGGATCTTCCGCTACTGGAGCGGCGTCATCCGATGAGTCGGCGGTAGTCGCCGGTATGTCAGCCGTGGACTCTTGTGTGATGGCTTCGCTCTCGACTGCTTCTTGAACGCTGCATCCGATGAGAAGGACGAAACCAATGCTCCACGTCGCAGCGCGAAGTGTGGCTTTCCGCCTTTGAAAATACGTGGAGACTAAGTGCTCAGAAAATGTTCTCATGCGCGCAGCTTACCACCGTCCTGAATAAGCTCAAGAGCTCAGTTAGCCAAGCCAACCGGCGCGAACAGATTTCCTCACGTCGCTGCTGGGGCATAGCCTCGCACTTGACTCAGCCTTTAACTCGCGTTTGGCTCAGCCTTTAAACAGTCCGGTCTAAGGACGCGCAGTGGTTCCTTATCATGGCTAGTATGTCTTGGCCGTGCGGAACTAACAGATAGTGTGCAGCAGCGACCAAAAGAAGTGGGCATCACGAGCCTCAGCCAAAGCACCGATGTAGCGGTACGCTCCGTCGGCTGCGAACTGTTCGCGCAGATTGACTGCAAGCAGAGTACCGGCTCCCCACTCCAGTCGCCGACGCTCAGCAGCGGCAAGTGCTTCCGATGTTTCCACTAGCGCACCCGCGGCAGCTACGCGCCCTACGGCTGCCCGCAGGCGGCTGCGCGCGTTCTGCAAGAGCGCGCGCACCTGGTCTTCGGCCCACTCAAGCTCCGCCTTCCGTTGGCGGAGCTTGGCCACCTCGGCCGCACGTTGGCCCCGGCTTTCCCGTAATAGAAGCGGAAAATCCATGGTCAGCTGCGCGCTTAGCACCGTGCCGGGAAGCGCCACATTATCGCGGTCCTCGCCTAGATCGCGCGATACCTGGAGCGTCAGGTCGGCATCTGGGGCGACTTGGTTGTCAGCTAAGTTGGCAGCCACTTGCTGCGCGCGCACTTCCGCACGTAAGGAGAGCAGACGAGGGTGGCACTGCATCAGGTTCCCGGTGGAAGTTCGGTCACGCTCAACCTGGGCATCGGTGACGGGATGTAAGGCGGGTAGGCGCTTTAGGCTGGCGAGGAGGGGCCGTCCTTTCCGGTTGCGGAGGTATAAGCTCAACTCTATAGCTGCCGCTTCCAGTGCCCTTCGCGCTTCGATCAACGCATCCCTACGCGAGGCAACCATCTGAGCGTTGTCGAGCACCTGAAACTCGGCCACCGCGCCCGCACTGAAACTTTTCTGTAGCTGCTCAGCGCGTCGGCGCGCGAGCCGGAGCTGCTCTTGAGCCACGAGGAGACGATGCCCGGCAGCAGCCCAGCGGTAGTACGCGGATGCGCCATCTGTCTGCAGGGTAAGCGATTGATTGAGCATCCCGGCGCGTGCTGCTCGCGTCAGTGCCTCTGCCTGTCTCACAGCGGCACGACGGCCATCAATAGGTCCATTCCGCCAGATGGGCACAACGACGCCGGCGCGCACTTCACCTTGTGAGAGTGTTTGGTCTTCGTAGTATGTTGGAAAGCGACGCGAAGGGTCGAGTCCGATGCCCAGCCGGTGGCCGACGTACCACTGCGTGCCCCACAGCCGCGTTGGCTGACGTAACTCGACGTCGGTTCGCAGCAGGTCGTAGTACCCACCCGATAGCCCAGCGGTCCGACCTCGAATCGTGGGGTCGAAGCCCCCAGCGGCTTCAAGGCGCCAACCTTCAGCCTGCGCGAGTTCAGCTGCGACGCGCGTAATCAACGGCTGATGGTGTCTGATGGATACCATGACGTGCTCAAGAGGCAGCGGATTGTCAGACGCCGACGAGCGGATCACACGGGTCGGACTGGCTTTCCCCTCCGCCTGCATGAGGAACGACGCCGGCGCCTGAGTCTCTGGCGTGGTGTCCGCAATTGACGCGCTACTATCAGGGGTTGGCGGTTGTTGGGACGTCTGGTGTTGGGGCGTCTGTCGCGGGGCTGCGCCGCGCGCTGGTGAGGGCGCTGCTGGTGAGGGCGCTGCTGGTGAGGGCGCTGCTGGTGAGAGCTCTTGCGCCTGTGTGTGCCGCGACGGCAGAACAGTGAACGCCAGGCATGTCCACAAGGCGGTCTGCTTCATCATGGGCGCTCCGCCTTAGTTTTCCCGCCGCCTATCGCCTTTTCCTTGGCTGGCGTGGCTGTGGGAGGAAAGCCGTTGAAGCGACGCCACAGCTCAAATCCGAGACTGACCTGCTTGAGTAAGAACCAGCCCTTCGTGCGCACACCCTGACGCAGGTATACTGGCGACGGCCACGGATCGTCTCGTAGGTTTGGTTTGACCAGCACGCGAAAGTTTCCTTGTCCGTCATCTGCTGAATCCACAAAGGCAACCCTGCCTCCGAAGGTGCCGACCGCTACCGAAGGCCATCCAGAGAATTGCACAGCCGGCCATCCTTCAAACTGCAGTCGAACGTTATCGCCAGACTTGATCAGCGCCGCATTGTTCCCATCGACATAGAGTTCCACCGCACGGTCTTCAGTGTTAGGAACCAAAATGGCAAGAGGCTCGCCTTGAGACACCTGCTCTGCACCCTGTCGCACCAGAACCCGCAAGATTGTGCCATCTGTGGGTGCCGTGACCGTCTGCGAAGCTTGTCTGGAGATGCCGATAGCAACGCGTGCCATCGTCGCTTTCCCCGATGCAACTTCGCTCTCGGCTTCTTGAAGACTAGCCTGGGCGTTTGAAATATCAGCTTCACTGCTTGCGCGCACCCGCGCAAGAGCCGCTCTTCGGGAGTCGAGCCGGCTACGCGCTCCTTCGACTGCCGCCTGCGAGGATGTCACCTGTGCCGAGCTGCGGCGAACCGCTAGCTCCGCCAGCTCGAAGTCGCGGCGCGACGTGAGACCCTCACCTTGCAAGTCCCGCTGGCGCTTTAGGTTGAGTTCGTTGGCCTCCAATTCGGCTTGATCGCCCTGCAGCTTCTGCTGGGCCGCTGCTAGTTCTTGCTGTGCGATTTCAACTTCCGACTCCGCCGCAGATACCTCGGCCCGTTGCTGGCTTCGCAAAGACTCGACGCGATCGCGCAGCGCACTTACCCGTGCCTGCTGCGTTCCAAGCCGTAGGTTGAGCGCGCTGCGCTCCTCATCGAGTCGCGACAGCAAGCTCGGATCATTGTCCCGCAACTCGACCACAGGGTCTCCTGCTTTGACTTGACTCCCCTCACGCACATGCCACTTAGCCACCACGCCGCTCACTGGCGCCTCAATGCCTTGCTGCCTTTGGTTCGGGGAGAAAGCCACCACGCTGCCTGCCCCTGAGACGGTTTGCTGCCAGGGGGCAAACGCGGCAGCGAGGATGAAGAGCAGGAGCATAAGGCTCAGTCGCCGCGCTACACGCCGTGCGCGCTGTGGACTTGGCACGAGAAAAGCGGGAGGAAGATCTAGGGTGTGCTGAGGTTCAGGCATCGGCTGGTTCCGTAGCAGCTGGTGCAGTGTCATCCGAGAAGTTTACGACCCGATTGGCAGAGCCCTGCAGTCCTGCACCGTAACTGAAGATAATCAGGCCTACCCGATGTGCCATTTCCGAATGCAGGAAGCGCTCCCGATCTTGAACACGGATAGCATCAAGGGCACCATCGATTACTAGATGATCAGTCTTTGAGAGGAGTGCGCGGGCGAGTGTGAGGCGCACATTTTGCTCTCGTGACCACGTTCCGCGTAGGTCACTGATGGGAGCGTTGAGCCCTCGCGTGAGAGCTTCTACTTCACGTACTAACCCAACCGCATCCAGCGCTTGCCACATGGCTTCCTCGGTCACTGTTGGATGCGCCGAGGATAGGTGTTCTGCCACCGAGTCTGCGAGCAGTTCAGGCTCCCGCACTAGAGCTACGTGAGACCGCCACATCGACAACCCCAGCTCAGACTGCGTCACGCCGTCAAGAGACACCGTCGTACCGCTTGCTAGCATCACGCCTGCCAAGGCATCAGCAAGTGCTTCGCGCGCGGACCCAGGCCATTCGGCAAGCAGCACGACGTCGCCCGGATGGACATCAAACGAAAAGCTTTCACGGTCGTCGCATGCCTTCCAGCCTTTCACCTGAAGCTGCCTGCCGATGACGCGCGTGGATCGAACCGCGACAGCTTCTTGCTCAACAGGCAGATCCAGCACCACGCCAAGTTTGTCTAGAGCCGCCAGGAGGTCGAAGAATATCTCGATCTTGCCACCGAGCTTGGCAAGCGCGGCAACAACGGCAGTTACGATGATTTCGGCAGCGACGAGCTGACCCAGCGACAGGCTCCGTTCAATGACCAGGTAGCCACCAAGCGCGAGCAAGGCAACACTTGCTGCAACTTGGAGCACCAGTGTGCCGATGTACTGGCGGTACACGATCCTGAAGTGTCCGGCGCGCTCCTGTAGATAGTTGAATGCGAGTGCATCCGCGTGACGCCGCGCCAGGTGTGAACCACCCTCGGTTTTAACCTCAACTTGGTGCCGCGCCATCTCCTCAAGCCAAGCAGCGATGGTGTACTTAGCCTTGGATTCGCGTAGCGCCGTGCGCGTGCCTCCCTTTCCGAGGAGGAAAAACACCACGAACGCGCCGAGCATCATGGCAATGTCAAACGCCAGCAATGCGGGGTGGTAGAGGGCGAGCAAGGTGAGGCCAACCAAGGTTAGTAGGAGGGCATCGATGCCGCCCAAGACAAGGGAGGAGACGGCCTTTTGTGTGGTGAAGACGTCGAAAAAGCGGTTAAGCAGTTCCCCGCCGTTCGCTTTACGAAACACGTCTGCCCGCACGCGAGGCAAGATGTGCGAGAGCTCCGAAACCACGCGCACGAATACGCGCCGCTGAAGCATCTCCACAATTCGAAACTGGAGCGCTCTAAGGTAGAGCGCGCCCAGGAGCGCGAGTGCAAGCAGCAGAGTCAGCACGATAAGTGGCTGCAAAAGTGTGCCGAAGGCTACCGTGTTGACCAATGCCTGAACGGTCACGGGCACGGCCATGGAGAGCAGCCCCAAGGCAGCAGCGTAGATCGCCACCACCCCAACGTCTTCCCTCTCGATCTTCAACAGCCGGATCGCTCTGTCTAAGGGCCTTGGAGGGGGCTCGCCTGGCGCTGTGCGCATCCCGGTGGTTTTGTTCCGCGGTCTGATGAAACTGCAAGTGACCGGAGCACGCCCGAGACGCCGCAAGAGGCGCCCCTGCGAAGTCCAGCGGCGCCTCTTGCCGATGCGTTGAACGAGAAGCCACAGACCTCGCCTTCGCAATATAGCGGTTGGACCTTGAGGATGATCAAGTACCAGAGCGACTTCAGGTCGTAGCACCGTGAGTGCATCCTGAAGGTTTGAAATCCGTACCTCGCTTACCTCAGCATTGTCCGCAACTCGACCGGATATTTCTCCTACGAATTCGCGATACGAACTCACTGCTAACCGCCCTCCGCGCCGTACTAGGTAAGCGTGAATATGTCCTCATGATTCTCTACACCTGAAATCAGGGTACATGAACTGACGCTATGATGTAGCGTGGTAGAGGCAGCGCGCCAGTGGATTTTTCCCAGCAACCGTGCCCACGTCCGCATCGGCTATTGCGGTCAATCCGCCCGCGCGTCGGTGAGACGGCCGATGCGGTGATATGATCCACGCCTCGGTGAAGTGAACGAGTAAGGAGTTGGCGCTCGCCATCGCGAAGGACGTCGGACGCAATACATGCTCATTGCCGACTGCTACCCTAGGCATCCAGTTCGAAGTGCCAAACACTGTGGCCAAACACTGTGGCCGAGCTGTTTCGGGGTCTTGGACTCAAGTCGAACGGGTAACTAGTGGATGCTTATGGTGCCGTTATGGAACATCATGCATGACTTCAATAGATGTTGGCTGCGCGCCACGCCAAGCGGCGGAGCCCTGTGTCTAAGCGAGCGTTCTTGGAGCCGGACGCCAAAGGCGGGGAAGTCCAGCCGAGACGCACACGCTGAGGCCCAATGCCACTAAGCTTGCGACCCCAGCGCAACGGCATCCCATGGCGCCTACGCAGAAGATCAAGCCGACGCTGGTCAGCCAAAAAGGAAATGCCAACTTCTTCCTCCGCGTGGCGTAGCCAAGCAGACCGCCGGCTATGGCTCCACCAATAGCGCACATGGGTGCACACCAGGTGCTGCAACCCCCCACGCTGCACGCGTGGCTCATGTGCGGAGCGAGTAGAGCGCAAGTGAAGGGAATCAGCGCCAAAGCGGCGCCGCTCCAAGCCGCAACCTCAAGGTCTCGACCTCGCCACAAAGCTAGCGTGACGAGTGCCGTAGCCACGCCACCCCATATGGGTGTGGCGCGGGTGCCGCCAACCCACATCGCAAGTCCCGTCCAGGCGATCATTACTGCCACACCGAGCGCCGCGTAGCGCAAGCGCCCTCTCTCATACGCCCAGCGCAGTTTCAGAGGGAGTTGATCAGGCATCGTGCAACCTGTTCCAGATATCCCGCAGCTTCGCGAGCCCTCGCTGTTTGCGTTTACGCATTGCAGCCTCAAGCGAGACTCCAGCAGCCGACTGCATCAGCGCCTCCCGTTCGGGTTCCGCAAGATGTTCAAGACACTGGCGCAGCAACCTCCGGTCTTCCTCGAGTTCCATCTCCAGCTGAGGAGCTGCGAGAGTCGCGTTGTCGACCGCTTTGGACTTAGGCTGCTTCCTTGAGCGCGCGCGATTGATCCTGGTTCTCTCAGTTCGGCACTCCCACGCCGTGATGGTCATGCACCATGCCAGCACATCACTTCGCTTGTCGTATGCTGTTGCTTGTGAGAAGAGTTTCATCAGGGCTTCCTGAGCGACATCTTCGGAGTCGGGTGATAGATGGCTAAGTCTGCGCTTACAATAACCAACCACAACGGGCCAAAGCAGCTGATACGCTGGAGCCAAGGCCGCACGCTCCCCCTCTGCCAAACGCGCGAAGAGCGTTGACAGTTCATCCCGTTCGGCGTCCGTAAGACGTTGAGGCGTAAGATGTTGAGGGTGCAGTGCGGCCTCCAGGGCACCAGCCTATTGTTCATATGCCGCTCTCCTCGTAGGACAGCGCAAGGGTGTGTTTTAGACTAGGCAGCTCTCAGCCCTGGCCCCTGTTGCTTCAGCGTTGCCTAACGGCCGCAGTCACACGGCGCGCAGGGACACGCGTCCCCACACGGGCAGGACGCTGCGTACACGGCTCCGGCACCCGCTACCGGAAGCACCAGCGCAGCCGCCAAAAACCATTTCTTCCAAGTATTCTTCATATCTGCCTCCTTTACCCTCTATAGGCAGAAGGGGCTTGAAGTGTGACATAAAAATGATGTCACACTTCATCCCTCTTCTGTCTACACGAGCAATTGCCCTTCGAGGCTGAGGGTTAGCAGAGGGCGCTTGGAAGTGAGCAGGAGGTGAATGTGAAGTCCCTTATTCTGACGCCGCTGGCAGCGGCCTTGCTGAGCTGCGGCCTGGTGCACGTTGAGCAGCGCGACATGCCGGCCATTTTGCGCCGCTCATACAACATGGCGTTCTTTTCCCGGCACAAGAGAGAGTACGAAGCGCAAGCTGCCATCCATATTGCGCACGGAATCCAGCACGATTTCCTTTTGCTTACTCCCGCTGAGAACCACCGAATGGTCGATGCGCGTGCGAATGCGCAGTACCTGGTTGACTTTCGCAAGCCGCCGCGCATCGGCCCGAAGATGATGTTGTTCGGCCCGCACACGGGGCAAGCAGCTTGGCATCTATATCAAACGATCGATTGGACGCATGAGCATCACGACCAGACCTACGACATTCTTTCAGATCCTGACATTCCCTGGAACAAGAAAGCAAATTTTACCCGTGATTCCGTTCAGTGGTACCTCGAGAAGCTCAAGGACACCGCGCGTAGTCCCGCCCCGCTGGATGTCACGCTGCGTCGCGCGGCGGTGATGATGAAGCCGTACGCGATGCACTTTCGCAATCGCTATCCGCAGTCAGCCACCTTCTTCTTCTTTGCGCATTGGTGGCATCCCGCGATTTATGAAGCCATGATGATCGCGGGCAATGGTCCGGAGCAGGATCGCGCAGTGGCCGAGGCGCACGCACTTAGTGCCATCGTGCTAAAGAACCGGCCTCAGAGGATGCTGCTTTCGCGCGAGCTGATGCCGCGCTACTCACGCATGTCGCCGGAATCGGCGAACATCTTCGACAACTTGCACATGCTGCACGGCATTGCCTACGACATCTTGGCTTACCCCGGGTGGTCGACGGAGCAAAAGCGTGCGGAGCTCTACCGGGTGATTGAAGCCATGAGTGAGCATCCCGGAGATCGCGGGCTCGCGCGCCGCTTTCCGCTGCCCCACCCTCAGGTCGACCCACGGTGTTACCAGCCTTGGATGCGTTCAGTGGATGGTGAGATGACGCGGATCATGCTCGAGATGCTGCAGGAGATGTGGCCGATGATGGATCCTGCTGGCGAGCGCATCGCGCCCCAGCGTGTGTTCAGACAAGCAAAGCTCAAGATGCAGCCGGGCTTGCAGCCGGGTGAACTTCCAGGTTCCTTGCATGACGCACTCAAGGCTTTGATTCCGAATCTCAAGATGAACAAGGACGCCATGAAGGCTGGCGTCACGAACCCTCAGATGACGGAGATGATGCTTCGCGGGTGGTTTCAGAAGACCGGGAAGCTTGATCCGGTGAAGCCGCTACCGATGGCCCGACCGCCACAACCCTTTGTTGCGCGTTGTGAGCAGACGCCTTCGTCGGTAAAGGAGGCTGCGCTGTGAGAGTCGACTGGAGGTTTTTCTCGCACGCGCGACTCCGTTGCGCATTGCTGCTGATTTTGTTCATTTGCGGGCACGTAGTGGGGACGGCCCGCGCAGACCACGCCAACTTGGAGGAGGGGCTACCTGTTGAGGTGACCGATGCGTATCCGCTCGGTTACCTCGGTCGGGAGGTACAAGCGCGCACGCAATACCGCCACACGCCTCAGGGCGCCGATGAGATCTATCTAGAGCCGCGATTTGAGTTCGGATTTGCCTACAATGCGCAGCTTGCGTTGCGGCTTCCGCTTGTTTCACAACGAGCGGAAGAGAGCCGACAACTCGAGCTCGGACGTGCCGGTCTTGAAGCCATGTATAACTTCAATCAGGAGAGTCTGGTTGTGCCAGCAGTTTCTCTTGCGGGGGGCGTTGAACTTCCGGATACCATGAGCGGCGGAAGCTTCGACCCATACGCGCGCTTGTTGATTTCCAAGCAGCTTCCCGGCACGACGTTTTGGCACCGCCTTCACCTCAACGGTCTTCTGCAAGCCAACGTTGCCGGAAGCACAACCGAACGCGACCTAAGATACCTTGTGATTGCTGGCTATGACTTTCGCATCACGCCTACAATCGTTGGTGTGGTGGACTACGTGAGAGACCAGCCATTTGTTTCGGCGCAAGCGACGACCAATCTCGGTGAGGCAGGCATTCGAATCGCGCTAACTCCGCTGCTGGCAGTCTCTCTTGGAGGTGGCGCGGGCGCGGACGATGATGGAAACCCCTTGGCGCGAGGCACAGCAGCTCTACAATACTTCGCGTTCTAGACGCTGGAAGGTAGACGAGAAGGCGCTAAGACACCTTTCGGAGTCCCCTGCCCACTGTTTCTGCCGAAGAAAGAGCATATTTTGCCTGTCTGCGAAAAGCTGTTCATTTGTTGTTGACACGGTGACTGCGAGCCATTAGATTCACGATCCTTTCGACGAAGCAACGCCTTCGTCTTGAGACCCTCTCGGTGGTGCAAGCATCATCTTGAGGCGATTGAAAACTGAATTTTGAACAGGAAGCCGTATCTCAAAAGCTGAGATATTTATAGGCAGGTTTCAACTAGGAGCACCCAATGCTCTTGGTTCGAATCCTGACCTCAAACTC